>NZ_LIPT01000001.1 GCF_001418225.1 Pannonibacter indicus
CAGCAACATCATCACCGTGGTGGTCACCGCCGAAGACGGCACCACGACCGAGACCTACACGGTCACCGTCACCCGCGCTGGCGCAACCGATGCCAGCCTATCGGACCTCGTCCTGTCCGAAGGCACGCTGTGGCCAGCCTTCGCCAGCGACACACCCAGCTACACCGCTTCTGTCGGTAATGCCGTCACGTCGCTGACCGTCACGCCTACCGTCGCAGACGCAAATGCCACCGTCACCGTGAACGGCACATCCGTCACGTCCGGCAATGCCTCGGGCGCCATCAACCTCAACGTCGGCAGCAACATCATCACCGTGGTGGTCACGGCCCAGGATGGCACGACGACCATAACCTACAGTGTCACCGTCAACCGTGCAGCCCCGGTAACCATCACCCTGTCGCCCGCAGCAGGCAGCCTCACGGCCGGACAGGCCGGCACCGCATACAGCCAGTCCGTCTCCGCATCCGGCGGCACCGGGCCTTACACCTATGCCGTCACCAGCGGCGCCCTGCCTGCTGGCCTCACGCTCAACACCAACACCGGTGACATCAGCGGCACGCCCACGGCGGCAGGCACTGCGAACTTCACAATCACAGCAACGGACGCCAACACCGATACGGGCAGCGCCGCCTATTCCCTGCAGATCAACGCCGCCCCCGCATCAATCAACTTCTCGCCCGCAGGCGGCGCTCTGCCCGAAGCCATGGCCGGAGAGGATTACACCACCACCATCACGGTGAGTGGCGGCACAAGCCCCTATCTCTTCAGCGTCAGCGCCGGGGCACTGCCTCCCGGCATGGTTCTGAACGTTTCGACCGGTGTGCTGAGCGGTCCGCTCGATCCGGACACGGAAGGCAGCTACAGTTTCACCATCCAGGTGAGCGATGCCAACAACGCGACCGCTTCGGCCGCCTATACGCTGGAAGTCCAGACGCGCGCCGTGACCGTGACGGACAAGGTGGTGACCGTTCCTGCCGGAGAAACGCCCGGCAACGTCAATCTCGCCGCAGGTGCCACCGGCGGCCCCTTCATTGAAGCAAACATTGTGTCCGTTGAGCCCTCCAATGCAGGCACCGCACGCATTGTGAACAGCCAGTTCGCCCAGGCTGGCGGCGGTGGTTCGGCAGGCTTTTATCTGAAGTTCACGCCGGACCCGGCCTATTCCGGCCAGGTTATCGTGCGCTTCTCGCTGACCAGTTCTCTCGGCATTTCAAACACCGGCAGCGTGATCTACAACCTCGGATACAATCCGCAAAAGGTCGCTGCGGAAATCGACAGCCTTGTGCGGGGGTTCGTACGGACCCGGCAAGGCCTCATTGCGAACGCAGTAAAGGTGCCGGACCTGCGCGACAGGCGGCGGATGCAGACGGCAAACGAGATCGTCAGCATGCGGTTCACGCCTTCGGAGCGCGGCATGTCCCTTGGATTTGCCACCAGCCTGGAGCAGATGAATGCGGCCAGCAATGCCCTGACGCCGGATCTCAAGGCGGAGGCAATGGCCTTCAACGTCTGGATCCAGGGCTCGGCGACCGCCCATACACGCAAGCAGAATGACGGCCGCTGGGGCAGCTTTGCCATGCTCTCCGCCGGTGCGGATTATCTGCTGGCGGATTGGGCGCTTGTTGGTGTGTCGTTCCATTATGACCATATGAGCGATCCCACCCCGGGCGGCGCAAGACTGAGCGGCAATGGCTGGCTGGCAGGCCCCTACGCCTCGATCGAGGTCTACCGGAATGTCTTCTGGGATACGCGCCTCTTCCTTGGCGGATCGACCAACGGTATCGACACCCAGTTCTGGGACGGCGGTTTCGACACCACCCGCTGGATGGCCGATACGGCCCTGTCCGGCGAATGGCAGCTGGATTCGGCCACCACCCTCTCCCCCACCCTGCGGGCGGTCTATCTGTCGGAGAAGATCAAGGACTATGGCGTCCGCAATGGAGCCGGGGACGAAATCCTCATGGATGGCTTCATCGAGGAGCAGTTCCGGGTCAGCGGTGCCCTTGAACTGGCACGGCTGTTCATTCTGGACAATGGCATGCTGCTGACGCCCGCCCTTGAACTCACGGGCGGCTATGCCGGGCTTGGCGGCCGGGGTGCCTTTGGCGCAGCCGAGGGCAGCCTGACCCTGACCGATGGCTCCAGATGGCGGCTCAACGCCGGTGTCAAAGTCAATGTGGAGGGAGACGGCAGCACGTCCCTCACCGCAAAGGCTGGCGCGGGTATCCGCTTCTGATACCAAGGCGCTGAGGTCCTCAAGCGGCTGCGGATCTGACCCTTTCCCGGTGTCTCAAGACCACCGGGAAAGGGTGTTACAGAAACCGGAGGGGGGACAGAGGCGCGGGGTCGATGACCGGCGGCACGCCGGTGATGAGATCGGCCAGAATATGGCCGGTGACCGGCCCCAGCGTGAAACCGCAATGGCCATGGCCGAAGTTGAGCCAGAGGCCGCTTTCGCCGGGGGCAGCGCCCAGCACCGGCAGACTGTCCGGGAAACAGGGGCGTGAGCCCATCCAGGCGCCGGGTTCGGCAGGAACCGTCAGCGGAAAGATCTCGCGGGCCTTGCGGAAAGCCCGCTCCACCTGCACAGGCGTCGGCGCCGCATCCCGTTCGGCCAGTTCAATGCCCGTCGTCAGGCGGATGCCCTTTTCCATCGGCGCCAGCACATAGCCCATTTCCGCATCCACCACGGGCCGCGACAGCCCCGCCCCCGCCCTCGCCTTGTAGTGCTGGTGGTAACCGCGCTTGACGGCGAGCGGGAAGCGGTAACCGAAGCCTTTCAGGAAATCCATGGACCATGGCCCCAGACACAGGGCAACGGCGCGTCCGCGCACCGGTCCCTTGTCCGTGGTAATGGCCCAGCCCCCGTGCGAGCGCGTCAAACGCCTTGCATCCCCGGTCAGGATCTCGCCGCCCTTCTCCGCCAGCGACCGGGCAAAGGCCTTGGTTACGGCGCCGGGATTGGACACCGATTCGCTCTCGGGCCAGAAGATGCCGCGGCAGCCTTCCGCCGTGAGACAGGGCTCCAGTTCATTGAGGTCGAGTTCGTCCAGCTCGTGATAATCGACGCCGAAGATCCGGGCATAATGACGCTCGGCCGCCGTCGCCTCAATGCCGGTCTCCGTGCGGTAGACGTAAATGGTGCCCGTCTGCCGGTAATATTTCAGCGCCTCTGCGGCTTCCGCCAGCACCCTGTGCTCGCCGATGGCATAGGCCTCCAGCGCATTCATCGCATGGGCAAGGCGCTGCACGCCCGTGCGGCTGCCATGGCGGCGGAAAGCCATCAGCCAGGGCAGCAGACGCAGCACCGTGCCAAGCCTGTAATTGGCACCCGGCCAGCGCCCCAGCGCGATGTTGAGCAGGAATTTCGCATCTCCGGGAAAACCGGGCGGCAGGAATCCGTTGCGCTCTATGATCCCGGCATTACCATGGGACGTCTCTTCGCCGGGCTGTCGGCGGTCGACAAGGGCAACGTCAAGCCCCCGTCGCTGCAACTGCAGGGCGGTCGAGGTTCCGACCATGCCGGCGCCGAGCACGATGACGTCAACTGTGCGCACCTGCCACCCTTCCAGCCCTGCCTTCACCCGCCCGAGTTGCTTAACATTCTGACGCTTATAGCCTCTTTCGCCAACACCTAAAGGAGAGAATTACCGTATGGCCCTTTCCCTCACAGGCGCGCTCGGCTGGCTGGGCCGCCGGGGCACGGGGGCGGTGGCCCTGAGCGCCTTCGCCGGCATGGTGCTGCCGGGCCTCTCCTCCCTGGCGCGGCCCTTTGTGTCCGAAGCCATTTTCGCGCTGCTGGTGCTGGCCTTCCTGAAAGTGGACCAGACCGCCGTTCTGGCCCGGCTGCGCCGCCCCGGGCTGGTGCTGGCGGCCAGCCTCTGGATGATGCTTCTGCTGCCCACGGGCGCCGCCCTCCTCGCCGCAGCGGCGGGCTTGCGGGAGGTAGCACCCGATCTTGCCATGGCGCTGTTCATCGTCACGGCAGCCCCGGCCATCATGTCCTCGCCTGCCTTCATGTATTTCCTGAAACTCGACGGCGCGCTCAGCCTCACGGTTCTGGCCCTGTCGATGCTGCTGGTGCCGCTCACGGCCCCTTTCACCGCCTATCTCATTCTGGGCGAGACGCTGCCGCTCGACAGCCTGACACTGGGCCTCAAGCTCTCCGGCCTGCTGGCAGGATCGATGGCCGTGGCCGCGCTGCTGCGGCGTCTGGCAGGCGAGGCAAGGATCGCCGCCGCACAGGATGTGATCAGCGGCGGCAACGTGCTTTTGCTGTTCTTCTTCGCCATCGCCGTCATGGATGGTGTGGCCGCAAGCTTTGCCAGCCGTCCGATGGTGTCGCTCGGCATCGTGTCCCTCACCTATGCGGTGTCGCTGACACAGGCCGGCCTGACGCTGCTGGTCTTTGCCCCGGCCCTGCGCAGCGATGCCTTCGTCATCGCCTATTCGGCCGGAAACCGGAACATGGGGCTGATGGTGGCCGCCCTCGGCGGCACTCTGCCGGACCTTGCCTGGCTCTATTTCGGCCTGGGCCAGCTGCCGATCTACACCCTGCCCTACCTGCTGCGCCCGCTGGCCCGCAGGCTGACGGCGGCAACGGATGCAAAACAAACCTAGCAACGCCCATCCCCGCATTGAGATACGCGCCCGTCTCTGATAGACCCCAGCCAGTTTTCCCAGAATGAGGACCCGCGATGATCCCGCGCTATTCCCGCCCTGACATGGTTGCCATCTGGTCTCCCGAGACGAAGTTCCGCATCTGGTTCGAGATCGAGGCCCATGCCTGCGACGCGCTGGCAGATCTTGGTGTGATCCCGAAGGAAGCGGCGCAGACCATCTGGGAAAAGGGCGGCGCAGCCACCTTCGACATTGAGCGCATCGACGAAATCGAGCGCGAGACGAAGCATGACGTCATCGCCTTCCTCACCCATCTGGCCGAGATCGTCGGTCCGGATGCCCGCTTCGTCCATCAGGGCATGACCTCCTCGGACGTGCTGGACACCTGCTTCAACGTGCAGCTTGTGCGTGCCACCGATCTTCTGCTGAAGGACATGGATGCGCTGCTGGCCGCCATCAAGCGCCGCGCCTTCGAACACAAGGACACGGTCTGCATCGGCCGTTCGCATGGCATCCATGCCGAGCCAGTCACCTTCGGCCTGAAGATGGCCGAGGCCTATGCCGAGTTCGACCGCTGCCGCAAGCGCCTGATGAATGCGCGCGAGGAAATCGCCACCTGCGCCATTTCCGGCGCCGTCGGCACCTTCGCCAACATTGATCCGCGCGTGGAAGAGCATGTGGCGCAGGCCATGGGCCTGAAGGCAGAGCCTGTGTCCACGCAGGTCATCCCGCGTGACCGCCATGCCATGTATTTTGCCACCCTCGGTGTCATCGCCTCGTCCATCGAGCGCGTGGCCACGGAAATCCGCCACCTGCAGCGCACGGAAGTTCTGGAAGCGGAGGAGTATTTCTCCCCCGGTCAGAAGGGCTCTTCCGCCATGCCGCACAAGCGCAACCCGGTGCTGACCGAAAACCTGACGGGTCTTGCCCGCCTCGTGCGCGGCTTCTCCATTCCGGCGATGGAAAACGTCGCCCTGTGGCACGAGCGGGATATCTCCCACTCCTCCGTCGAGCGCATGATCGGCCCGGACGCCACCGTCACCCTCGACTTTGCGCTGGCCCGCCTCACCGGCGTCATCGACAAGCTGCTGGTCTATCCGGAGCGCATGATGGGCAACATGGACCGTCTCGGTGGCCTCGTGCATTCCCAGCGCATCCTGCTCGCCCTCACCCAGGCCGGTTCCTCGCGTGAAGATGCCTACCGTCTGGTGCAGCGCAACGCCATGAAGGTCTGGGAAAGCTATCAGGTCTCCGGCTCGGCCGGTGTGGACTTCCTGAGCGAACTGCTCAACGATGCAGACGTGCGCCAGTATCTGTCGGAAGACCAGATCCGCGACCGGTTCGACCTCGGCTATCACACCAAGAACGTGGACGTGATCTTCCAGCGCGTCTTTGGGGAAAGCTGACCCATGAAGATCGCCGACGCCGACATCCTGCTCATTCCCGGCTATGCCAGCAGTGCTCCCGGTCACTGGATGCGCCGCTGGGAAGAGAAGATGGCCAACGCGCGGGTGGTGGAACAGGACAACTGGTTCACGCCCTCGAAGAAGGTCTGGATGGAGACGCTGCTGGCCGCCATCGAGGTGGCGGAGCGTCCGGTGGTGCTGGTCGCCCATTCCCTCGGCTGCATTCTGGTCGCCCATGGCGCCCATGTGCTGCCGAAGGACAAGGTGAAGGGCGCCTTCCTCGTCGCCCCGTCCGACTGGGACCGGCCCGGCCTCGTGCCCGCCTTTGACGGCGGCGACTTCGTGCCAGTGCCACGCATGCCCCTGCCCTTCCGCACTCATGTGGTGGCAAGCCAGAATGACGCTTACTGCGACTTCGAGGTGGCCAAGGGTTTTGCCCACAGCTGGGGCGCCACGTTCCAGGATGCCGGCCATGTCGGCCACATCAACCTTGAAAGCGGCCACGGCCCCTGGCCAGAAGGCATGATGTCCTTCGCCCATTTCATGGCGCGGATGTAAGTGTAACCCTCTCTCTATGAGCCAGCCTCATCGAGAGAGGGTAAACCCTTTTGCGGCGGGAAAGCCTTCCAAATTCCCTAGACAGCCTTCAGCCCCCTCACGCAACGCGGTTGCTGGGCTGGATCATGTCGCGGATGTGCTTGCCGGCCAGGACGCTGGCCGGAATGGCGAGAAGCAGGCCGCAGGCCGCCGCCCCTGCCAGCATCAGCGGATTGAAGTGGTCGGGACCATAGACCGACAGCGGCACAAGAGCGCCGATGCCGGCCATTGTCGGTCCGATGACGATGAAGAGAATCGCGGAAAGCTTCCACATGACACAGGCTCCGGTTAAAGATGACCGGCGCGCAGAAGCACGCCGCAACATCCCGATCACCGCGCCTGCCGTCCGGGCGCCACTGCCCCATGCCGGCGATCTTCCCCGTCAAGTTGCGCTGGCCGGAGCGGATGGTCCTTGATCCGGATCAAGCAAGCCGTGCCAGAACGTCGCGGAAGGCGCCCTGAATGACCGGCAGATCCATGCCATGGGCGAGCAGACGGTAGCCCATGGCCTGAGCCGCCTTCACATCCTCCGGCGTCATGCAGAAATAGCCCGCAAAGCGCCCGGCGGCGCGGGTCTTGCGGATGATCCGTTCTGCGGCCTCCCGCACGGACTCGCTGTGGGGGTTGAGCGCTGCGCCTTTGACAGCGTCAGCGACAGATCGCCCGGCCCGACAAACACCCCGTCAATGCCCGGCACAGCCAGAATCTCATCCAGCGCTGCAATGGCTTCGGGCGTTTCGATCATGGCAAAGGCCAGAACCTCGCTGTTGGCGCCAGCGAGATAGTCCGGCATGGTCTGCCCGGCCAGCATCGATGCGCGCACGGGCCCCCAGCTGCGGCTGCCCAGCGGCGGATATTTCATTGCGGCGGCAAAGGCTCTGGCTTCTTCCGCAGAATTGATCATTGGCGCGATCACCGCCTCGGCCCCCGCATCGGCGGCACGGCTGGCCATGGCATTGCCGCCGACGGGAATGCGGACGATCCGGTGCGCTCCGCCCAGCGCCACAGCGGCCAGACAATCGCGGATGCTGCCCGCATCATGAATGCCGTGCTGCATGTCCAGCGTCACCGCGCCAAAGCCCGCCCGCGCCATGGCCTCAGCCACCACGGGCGCCGGCAGCACGGACCAGGCCGTCACCACCGTTTCATCCGCCTTGAACCGCGCTGCGAGTGTCTTCCTGTCTGCCATCTGGACCTCCCTGTTCTGGCCCCATCAGACAGGATGTCAGACAACCCGGCAAGGCAGAATCAGGCTGCATCCGTTCGCCGTCCCCATACCCGGCAAAAAACCTCCGCACCGGTGGCACGGAGATTTTTCGTCATGCGCCGTATCGGATGAAAGGTCAGATCCCCTTCCGGATCTGGTCGATCGCGGTGTGCATCAGCTCGTCCATGGTGCGGCGAATCTGGTGGTCGGACTGTTCCACATGACCCTTGTCGAAATCGGCGCGGATCTTGCGGAATACGTCTTCATCGCCAGCTTCCTCGAAGTCGGCGCGCACCACTTCCTTTGCATATTCATCTGCCGCTGCAGCGGAAAGCCCAAGCTTTTCCGCAGCCCACAGGCCCAGAAGCTTGTTGCGCCGGGCGTTCGCCTTGAAGCGCAGTTCCTCGTCATGAGCGAACTTGTTCTCGAAACTCTCCCCACGACCTTCAAACGTGCTCATGAAATGCCTCCTCTTGTGCCGGCAGCAAACCTTCAACCACCTGCGTGGCCCCATTCATATGGTATCTGTTCCGCGCTCTGCATATCCCCCGCAATGATGCAAATCAACGCACTAGCGCAGAGATTGCCGCCACGTAAGCCGCATCCGCAAATGATTACCCCGGCTCCATTGTACTTTTGCAAAGGATCGTTTAAGTTCCGCGCCGCTAATGCGGGGCTAATTGTCGATGTTGAAGGAAATGGCCAGCACTTGCGCCACTTCAAAATCGCACGCACAGGAGTTTCCCGCATCGATGGATTTTCTCAAGCAAACACGGTACGTGCCCATGAATCGCCGCCGGCGTATCTATGAAGGCAAGGGCAAGATCCTCTATGAGGGCCCTGAGCCAGGAACCTTGATCCAGCATTTCAAGGACGATGCAACCGCCTTCAACGCCAAAAAGCACGAGATCGTGGACGGCAAGGGCGTGCTTAACAACCGCATCTCCGAATACATCTTCAATCAGCTGAATGGCATGGGCATCCCGACCCATTTCATCCGCCGGATGAACATGCGAGAGCAGCTGATCCGCGAAGTCGAGATCATCCCGCTCGAAGTCGTGGTGCGCAATGTTGCAGCCGGTTCGCTCGCCACCCGCCTCGGCATCGAGGAAGGTGTGCAGCTGCCGCGCTCCATCATCGAGTTCTATTACAAGAACGACGCCCTCAACGACCCGATGGTCGCTGAAGAGCACATCACCGCCTTTGGCTGGGCCACCCCGCAGGAACTCGACGACATCATGGCGCTCGCCATCCGCGTCAACGACTTCCTGTCCGGCCTGTTCCTCGGCGTCGGCATCCGCCTTGTCGATTTCAAGATCGAATGCGGCCGCCTGTTCGAAGGCGACATGATGCGCATCGTCGTCGCGGACGAAATCTCGCCGGACAGCTGCCGTCTGTGGGATATCGCCACCAACGACAAGATGGACAAGGACCGCTTCCGCCGCGACATGGGCGGGATGCTGGAAGCCTATCAGGAAGTCGCGCGCCGTCTCGGCATCCTGAACGACAACGAGCGCCCCAACGGCTCCGGCCCGACGCTCGTCCAGTAAGGCTCAACACCCTCAAGGCCCCGTCCGGCTTGTGCCGGACGGGGCCTTTTGTGTTTGCGGGCGGCAATCTGCAACTTCCTGCAGGGACTGGGGCGAAGCCCCTTCCGTCACGGGGCTGGTTGGTGTAAGCAGCGCGGCAGAAAAGGGCCGCATTGGCCATGGCGATTAACGGAAAGACGAGAGCGATGAAGGCACGTGTCACCGTCACCCTGAAGAACGGCGTTCTGGACCCCCAGGGCAAGGCCATCGAAGGGGCGCTCGGCGCTCTCGGTTTTGACGGCATCAATGGCGTGCGCCAGGGCAAGGTCTTCGACGTGGAGCTGAGCGACCGCGATGCGGTCAAGGCCCGCGAAGATCTGACCGCCATGTGCGAGAAGCTGCTCGCCAACACCGTCATCGAGAACTACGCCATCGAAATCCTCTGAGGCAGACTGAGGCTGCGGCCATGGATCCGGATACACAAAAGGCGATCCGCTTTCTCCTGATCAAGGCCGCCATCTTCATCCTGCTGCCGGCAGGGCTCAGTCTTCTGGCTGTGCTCCTGCTGCTCTAGAGTTTGCAAGGGCCGCCGAGGCCCATCCGATCCGCCGCAGTCCGCCAGGACGACACACGGGAAGCCTGCCATGAAGTCCGCCGTCATCCTCTGCCCCGGCCTCAACCGCGACCGCGACATGCTCTACGCACTGGAGCAGATCACCGGCCAGAAGCCTGCCACGGTCTGGCACACGGATACGGACATTCCGGATGTGGACCTGATCGTCATCCCCGGCGGCTTCTCCTATGGCGATTATCTGCGCGCCGGTGCCATTGCCGCCCGCTCGCCAGTGCTGCAGGAGGTGATCGCCCGTGCGGCCAGGGGCGTGCATGTGCTGGGCGTGTGCAACGGCTTCCAGATCCTCACCGAGGCTGGCCTGCTGCCGGGCGCGCTGATGCGCAATGCCGGGCTGAAGTTCATCTGCAAGGAAATCGAGCTGGAAACGGTCAATGCCAAGACAGCCTTCTCCAATGCATTCCGGCAGGGTGAAGTCTGGCGCTGCCCGATCGCCCATCACGACGGCAACTACTTCGCCGATGCCGAAACGCTGAAGGCCATTGAGGGTAACGGCCAGGTGGTGTTCCGCTACGCCAACGGCTGCAACCCGAACGGCTCGATCAACGATATCGCCGGTGTGATGAACAAGGCCGGCAACGTGCTCGGCATGATGCCGCATCCGGAGAACCTGATCGAAGACCTGCAGGGCGGCACCGATGGCCGCAAGATCTTCGAAAGCCTGCTCGGCCAGCTGGTGGCCTGAAACGGGCAAGGCGGGGAAATCCATGAAGAAGCTGGAACTTCCCCGTGACCTGCAGACCCGGATTGCCAGCCGTGTTTCGGATTTCTGCCGGGACGAGCTGGACGTGGATCTGGGCAACATGGACGCGCTGCGGCTGCTGGATTTTCTGGCTGAGGAAGCCGGCAGCGCCTTCTACACCCTCGGCGTCCGCGATGCTGCCGCACAGGCGGCAAAGCGCTTCGAAGATCTTTCCGACGATCTGGCAGGCCTTGAGCGTCAGGACTGGCGCTGAAACCCTCTTGTCCTTCCCTGCCCCCACCGGGCATGCTGGGAAAAACGGGCAAGGGGCACAGCATGGACGACACATTCTTTCAGCCGGTATCCGGGTTCGAGCTGCCGCGCTTTGCCGGCATTCCCACCTTCATGCGCCTGCCGCATGTGAACATTGCCTCGCCGGAGGCGGAGCGCGTGGATATCGGCCTCATCGGCGTGCCCTGGGATGGCGGCACCACCAACCGGGCGGGCGCCCGCCACGGGCCGCGCCAGCTGCGCGATCTCTCCACCATGATCCGGCAAGTGCATCCGCACACGAGGGTCAATCCCTTCGGTCTCGCCAATTGCGCCGATCTGGGTGATGCACCGGTCAATCCGGCCGATGTGCAGGATGCGCTGGCGCGGATTACCGGCTTCTATGACCAGATCGTCGATCTCGGCATCACGCCGCTCACCGCAGGCGGTGACCATCTTGTCTCGCTGCCGGTCCTCAGGGCACTGGCCCGCAACGGGCCGCTGGGCATGATCCATTTCGATGCCCACACCGACCTCTTCGACAGCTATTTCGGCGGCTTCCGCTACACCCACGGCACACCCTTCCGCCGTGCCATCGAAGAGGAACTGCTGGACCCGGAGCGCGTCGTGCAGATCGGCATTCGCGGCACGATGTATGACGGGGAGGATATCGAGTGGGGCGAGGCGCAGGGCGTGCGCATCATCATGATCGAGGAACTGATGGAGCGCGGGATCGATCACGTGATGGCTGAGGCCCGCGAACGGGTGGGGAGAACACCGGCCTATGTCAGCTTCGATATCGACGTGATCGACCCCGCCTTTGCCCCCGGCACCGGCACACCGGAAATCGGAGGCATAACCTCGTTTCAGGCGCAGCGGCTGATCCGGCGGCTGGCGGGCGTCAATGTGGCGGGCGCCGATCTTGTGGAGGTCTCGCCCCCCTTCGATCCGTCCGGCGGCACCGCATGGCTCGGCTCCTCGCTGATGTTCGAACTGCTGTGCATCCTCGCAAATTCACGAGCGCAGCAGGACTGACCGCAAGCACCGCACGAAACAGGCATCAGTCGCGCGGCCGCTCCCGGTAGATCCAGAAAGGCCGCGCGGCTTCCCTCGCTGCCTGCTCCCGGGTGATGCCGATATCGGCCAGCTCATCATCCGTCAGTTCAGACAATTGCGCCCGTGTCCGGCCAACAGTCAGCCACATGGCCAGCGTCGAGATCACAGCCTTGAGCAGCCCGGAAAAGCGGTGCGCCGGACGCGCTTCACGCAAGACAATTTCCGGCTCTTCGCACTGATGAACGTGGGACATGTCACTCTCCAAGCGGCACAATTGATACAATATCGTTTCATTGACCTCGTAATTCTGTATGAATTGACTCACTTTACAGTGCAAGCTATAGAATTGTCACCATGACAAATTGGCTCCCTGACTTCCTCCCGGGCAAAGGCCCGCTCTATGTCCGCCTTGCCCAACGCATCGCTGATGACATTATCTCCGGCGCCCTGCCTGCAGGAGCAAAGCTGCCGCCGCAGCGGGACCTCGCCTATGATCTGGGCGTCACCGTCGGCACGGTGGGCCGTGCCTATGGCATCCTGCGCGAGCGCGGTCTGGTCAGTGGCGAGGTGGGCCGCGGCACCTATGTGCTCGCAGGCGGCGCAGCACCGCAAGCCGCCAGCCCGGTGAACGGGGCCGCCTCCCCTGCCTTGTCTCATCCCCTTGAAGAAAAGCCGGTTGTCACGCCTGTCAGCGCGCCCGCCTGGACGCATCTGGCGATGGCCAGTCCTGACGCCAGCTTCGGCGGCACCCGTCACGCCGTTGCCCCAGCCGGTGCCTTGCGGCTGGACAGCACCTCCGCGCCGGAAGTCGGGCAGGCACAGGCGATCGAGCGGGTCATATCCGGAATAGCCCGCGAAATGCCGCATGAGATCGCCAGCTACACCCGGCTGGTTCCGGACAGCTGGCGGCTGGCCGGCCAGCAGTGGCTTGCCCGCTGCGGCTGGACGCCCGCATCAGAAACCATTGTTCCCACCACGGGCGCGCGTGGCGGACTGATGGCCATCATCAGCGCCACCACGATGCCCGGCGACCGGGTGGTCTTCGAGGAACTGACCTACAGTTCCATCGCAAGAGGCGTCACCCTGACCGGCCGGCAGCCGGTGGCCGTGGCGCGCGATGACGAAGGCCCAATTCCGGAGGATCTGGCCCGCCTTTGCGCCCAGCAGCATCCGCGTGCCATCTTCCTGATGCCGACCGTACACAATCCGACGCTGGGCCAGATGAGCCCGGCACGTCAGGCAGAGATCATCGCCATCGCCCGCGAGCACAATCTCTGGATCATCGAGGATGAGGTCTACGGCTCCCTGCATGCAGGCGGCATCCCGCCCTTCGCAGAGCTCGCCCCGGAGCGGACTTTCCATGTGGGCTCCCTGTCCAAGTCCGTCTCAGCCGGCATTCGCGGCGGCTGGATCGCCTCTCCGCCCAGTCACGCACAGCGGCTGTTCACGGCTCACAACATGCTGACCGGAGGCCTGTGCTTCCTGATGGCGGAACTCGCCGCCCGGCTCGTGCTCTCCGGCACTGCGGATGACTTACGGCAGCGAATCTTGCAGGAACTGGCCGCCCGGCATGAGATCACCCAGGGCCTTCTTGCCGGACAGACCTTCAACGCGTCTCCGCAAACACCCTTCATCTGGCTGAAGCTGCCGGAGCCCTGGATGTCCGGAACCTTCAAGACCGCCGCCGCCGCGCAAGGGGTGCTCGTGGATGACGAGGATGAGTTCAAGACAGGGCGCAGCGCCCGCGTCTATCACCGGGTCCGGCTCGGCACCAGCAACACCCACACGCGGGAAGAGCTGATCAAGGGCCTCGGCATCATCCGCGATCTTCTGCGCAATGCCAGCACCGGTTACGACAGCTTCGAATAAAATGAAGGCCCTCCCCTGAACGGGAGGGCCTTCCACAGAAGATCAGAGCAAAAGATCAGCGCGTGGCCCGCAACAGTGCGTCGATGCGGGACAGGACTTCGTCGGAGGCCCGCTCCATGGCAGCGATTTCAGCTTCGGCGCCCTTCATATCCCCCTTCGCATGCAGATCCGCAGCCTTCTTGCCGTGGGTATGCACAGCCTCATGCACCGGCAGAAGTTCCCTAAAGGCGGGATTGGCGCGAAGCGCCTTGTCGGACACCGCGTCATACCACTTGCCGAGACGGCACTGGTGATGATCCGAAAGCTCCGCACTCTTCAGGCTGTTGAGGCCAACGAGCATTTCCGAAAGCCGCTTCTTCCACAGCAGATGATCCGATTTGGCCCGGTGCAGCACGTAGTTGCGCACATTGCGCCCTTCGAGGCTCGCAAACTGGGTGTTGATCAGGGCTTCGGAACTGCCAACCGCCTTGATGACATCATCAGCAAAACGGCTTGCTGCCTGTGAATGGCTGGCAACGGCATGAATGCCTTCGGCAATCTCCCGCACCGCTTCGCTCTGCGCCTGCAACAGACCGGAGATGGCGTTCATGCGGGAACTGTTGGAGCCGACATGCCCCAGCACCGAGCCGATCTTCTCGGCGGCTTCTTCAGCCTGTTCCACGCTGGAGCCCACAAGGTCCTGCACCACCGAAACAGTGTCCAGAACCTCCGAGACATGCACTTGCAGCCGCTCGATACGGGCACGGATATCATCCGTGGCCTTCTGCGTCTGGCCGGAAAGCTGCTTCACTTCGCTGGCCACCACGGCAAAGCCCTTGCCGGCTTCACCCGCCCGCGCGGCTTCAATGGTGGCGTTCAGTGCCAGAAGGTTCGTCTGCTGGGCAAGGCCGTCAATGGTCGAGACAAACATGCCGATCTGCTCGGCGGCAGCGGCAAGCTGGCGGGCACACTCGCTCATGCGGTCAAAGGAATCGCCAATACGGCGGGATGACACGGCGGCGCTACGGGTGGCGGCTGCCCCGCCATCCAGCACGGAATGAGCCTCCTCCATCGAATAAGCCGCTTCGCTTGCCGTTGCTGCGATCTGCTCGATGGAGGCCGTCAGCTCATCAACGCCGCCGGAGATTGCCCGGGCGCGATTTTCCGTCTTCCTGATTTCGCCGGTGATACGTGCCGTCGCCGCCATTGCGCGGCTTGCCTGCAAGGAATAATCGACCGTCTGCTGCAGCTGCGTTTCATTCTCCCGGTCGAGAGCCATCTTCAACGAAGCGAGGGCGGAGACAACTTCAGCCGGCAAACTGCCGGTTCCCTGAAGCTCGAGGTGCCCTTCAACGGCACGCAATGCGCCCACAAGGGCTGCTACATCAAATTCTGGCTGCTTCACCGCAATGGCGGGCGCTGCAGACTTCAAGCCGAACATCATGCCCCTCCGAGGATATCTTCCTCGTAAGTATTGGCAAATGACTGAAGCAATCGTTAAATTTTACAGCTACTTGCATGCGTAAAAACCCAAGCGCGGCAGTCCCTGCCCGCCCGTGACGACGGCCGTTGCAGCGAAGGCAGAAGGGAGCCTGAGGATGGCCGCACGGCACGCATCAGCCTGCCCTGGGCGGCAAACAGATGCGGTTTCACGCTTCGGCCAAAATAGCCCCTGGAAACCGCGCAACAGTCTCCCATTCCTGCCGATGATCTGTTAAACCGGCCCCGAACATCATCCCCGGCACGACCCTGCCAGACGACTGCGGACGCCCATGATCCCCAACGACATCAAAATCACGCCAGATCTCGTCGCGGCCCACGGCCTGAAGCCCGACGAATACCAGCGCATTCTGGATCTGATCGGCCGCGAGCCGACCTTCACCGAACTCGGCATCTTCTCGGCCATGTGGAACGAGCATTGCTCCTACAAGTCCTCGAAGAAGTGGCTGAAGACCCTGCCCGTCACCGGCGAGCGCGTGGTGCAGGGCCCGGGCGAGAATGCCGGCGTCGTGGACATTGGCGATGACGACGTGATCGTCTTCAAGATGGAAAGCCACAACCACCCCTCCTACATCGAGCCCTACCAGGGTGCGGCGACGGGCGTGGGCGGCATCCTGCGTGACGTCTTCACCATGGGCGCACGCCCGGTGGCGGCCATGAATGCCTTGCGCTTCGGCGCGCCGGATCATCCGCGTACCCGCCACCTCGTCTCCGGCGTCGTTGCCGGCGTCGGCGGCTATGGCAATTCCTTCGGCGTGCCGACGGTGGGCGGCGAGGTGGAATTCCACCCGCGCTACAACGGCAACTGCCTCGTCAACGCCTTTGCCGCCGGCCTTGCCAAGAAGGACGGCATTTTCCTGTCCAAGGCCGAAGGTGTTGGCCTGCCCGTCGTCTATCTGGGTGCCAAGACCGGCCGCGATGGCGTCGGCGGCGCGACCATGGCCTCGGCCGAATTCGACGACACCATCGAGGAAAAGCGCCCGACCGTGCAGGTGGGTGACCCCTTCACCGAAAAGTGCCTTCTGGAAGCCTGCCTTGAGCTGATGGCCACCGGTGCCGTCATCGCCATCCAGGACATGGGCGCGGCCGGCCTCACCTGTTCCGCCGTCGAGATGGGCGCCAAGGGCGATCTCGGCATCGAGCTGGACCTCGACAAGGTGCCAGTGCGCGAAGAGCGCATGACCGCCTATGAGATGATGCTGTCGGAAAGCCAGGAGCGCATGCTCATGGTTCTGCGCCCCGAGAAGGAGCAGGAAGCCGCCGCCATCTTCCGCAAGTGGGGTCTGGACTTTGCCATCGTCGGCAAGACCACCGACACGCTGCGCTTCATCGTCAAGCATCAGGGCGAGGTCGTGGCCGACCTGCCGATCAAGGAGCTGGGTGACGAAGCCCCCGAATATGACCGCCCCTGGGTGGAGCCGGTAAAGCGCCCGCTGCTGGATGCAGCCAGCATTCCCGCCCCTGCCGATTACGCCGCTGCCCTGCTGCAGCTGGTGGGCGGACCCAATGGCTCGTCCCGCCGTTGGGTTTACGAGCAGTATGACACGCTGATTCAGGGCAACACTGCAGCCCGTCCGGGCGGCGATGCCGGTGTCATCCGCGTCAATGCCGCTGGCAAGGGCCTTGCCTTCTCCGCCGACGTGACGCCGCGCTACTGCGAGGCAGATCCCTTCGAGGGCGGCAAGCAGGCGGTAGCCGAAGTCTGGCGCAACCTGACAGCGACCGGCGCCGAGCCGCTGGCCGTGACTGACAACCTGAACTTCGGCAACCCCGAGAAGCCGGAAGTCATGGGCCAGTTTGTCTTCTGCATCAAAGGCATCGGCGAGGCCTGCCGCGCGCTGGACTTCCCGATCGTCTCAGGCAACGTCTCGCTCTACAACGAGACCCATGGCCAGGCGATCCTGCCGACCCCGGCCATTGCAGGCGTCGGCCTGCTGCCGGATGTGAATGTGCGCGCCTCTGCCGCCTTTGCAGAGGACGGTGACGTGATCTTCCTCATCGGCGGCACCGGCACGCATCTGGGCGCCTCGCAGTATCTCTACGAGGTGCTGGGCCGCGAGGAAGGCGCACCGCCGCCGGTGGATCTTGCTGCCGAGCGCCGCAACGGCGATCTGGTGCGCGGCTGGATCCGCGAGACCCGCGTTTCCGCCGTGCATGACATCTCCTCCGGCGGCCTTGCCGTGGCTCTCGCTGAAATGGCCATGTCCGGCAAGCGGGGCGCAAGGGTGAAGGTGGATGGCCCGGCGCATGCCGCCCTCTTCGGCGAGGATCAGGCCCGCTACGTGGTCACCGTCAAGGCCGATGAGGCCGATGGCCTCGAGGAAGATGCGCTGGACGCAGGCGTTGCCGTGGAGCGCCTTGGTGTGGTGGGCGGCAGTGAATTGACTGTCGAGGGTATCCTCACCATATCCGTTGCAAAGCTCAAGGAAGCACACGAGAATTGGTTCCCCAGCTTCATGGCGGCCGGCTGACCGCTGCCAGGAACCGCGACACGCGGATGGAACTTCAGAGGGAAGAGGACTGACCACATGCCGATGGACGCAAACGAGATCATCACCCTGATCAAGGCCGCCCTGCCCGACGCAACCGTCGAGGTGCGCGATCTGGCGGGCGACGGCGATCACTACGCCGCCAGCGTGGTCTCGGAATCCTTCCGCGGCAAGAGCCGCGTCCAGCAGCATCAGATGGTCTATCAGGCGCTGAAGGGCAACATGGGCGGCACGCTGCATGCCCTCGCCCTTCAAACAAGCGCCCCCGAGTGAGGAATGGATTGAGACTGAACCGGCGCGGACCAGCCGGTGCCGCAAGGCGCAGGCCCGCAGCTGAATTGTAAAACGCACAGGCCGGCCCAAGCCCGGCCCATCAGGGACAAGACTCCCGGAAGGACATGGCAATGAGCATCCAGGACTGGATCAAGAACGAAGTCGAGACGAACGATGTCGTGCTGTTCATGAAGGGCACGCCGAACTTCCCGCAGTGCGGCTTCTCCGGCCAGGTCGTTCAGATCCTCGACTACATCGGCGTGCCCTACAAGGGCATCAACGTGTTGGAAGATGCTGACCTGCGCCAGGGCATCAAGGACTTCACCAACTGGCCGACGATCCCGCAGCTCTACGTCAAGGGCGAATTCCTCGGCGGCTGCGACATCGTGCGCGAGATGTTCCAGAACCAGGAACTCCAGGCCGTCTTCACCGAAAAAGGCATCCCCACGACAGCCGCCTGATGCAATTGGCGTGAGTGCTTGAAAAGGCCGGAAGCGGTGGCGCTTCCGGCCTTTTTTGTTTGCGCATGTTCCCCGCCCCTCTTCCCTGAACCGCAGATGAACGGCGGGTTCCGGTGCGGTACAGGGGGGTTGGGGCAGTCTTCGGAACATGAGGCTGGCGAAGGGCCGGCCGGAGTGGAACGGGAATGGTACCATGGGGATGAAAGCGCTGAGACTGGCAGCACGGCAGGCACGGAGACAGATCGGCAGGACCGCCCGGATGCTGGCAAAGACATTGCCCCTGCCGCAGGCAGGCAAGGCAGCAAGGGGCGGCAAGGCGGTACAGGCGCTGCGTGCGGCGGCCGTGGTGCTGCCGCTGACGTTTGCGGCCGCTCTGGCGGCTGTGGTGCTGATGGGCAGCGGTTCCGGGCAGAAGGATGTGGAACTGGCCCGCATTGATTGCGCCCGGCTGGTCATCTTTGCCCCCGCAGGCAGGATCGATGCCCAGCAGGCCTGCAAGGCCCATGGCGGGCTCGCCGTGCAGGCCGGGGAACAGCCGGATGCCGGGCTCACCATCCTCATCCGCAACCAGCCGGCTGGCGGCTTTGAAGGGCGCGATGCTGTGCCCGGCCCGGACAGGAGCGAGTTTTCAGGCGCAGGTCAGACCCGTGCAGAGCTGTCAGCTTTCCGGGCCTGAGGCATACTGCCGGGCTGCACGTCTTGCCGGGAACTGCGGCTACTCAGCCGCGAAGAGATTGCGCGTCATGGCAAGGCCGGCGCCGCAGGGCTCTTCCGCGTCACGCGCTTCACCGCCGTTGTTCTCGCCGGGGCGCAGGGAGGCAAAGTCGAAGAGACTGCGGTCGAGGAGATGCGAAGGCCGGGTGTGGGCCAGCGCCCGCGCCATGACGCCGAGGCGGCCCGGAGAGGCGCGCTCCCAGTCCATCAGCATGCGCTTCACTTCCTCGCGCTGCAACCCATCCTGCGAGCCGCAGAGATTGCAGGGGATGATCGGGAACTGCATGCCGGCAGCAAACTTCGCCACATCGCTTTCGGCGCAATAGGCAAGCGGGCGCAGCACCATCAGGTCGCCCTCGTCATTGACCAGCTTCGGCGGCATGGAGGCAAGGCGCCCGCCGTGGAAGAGGTTCATGAAGAATGTTTCCAGAATGTCCTCACGGTGGTGGCCCAGCACGATGGCTTCGCAGCCCTGCTCCCGCGCGATACGGTAGAGAATGCCGCGGCGCAGGCGCGAGCACAGCGAGCAATAGGTCTTGTGCGCCGGGATCTTCGCCGTGACAATGGAGAAGGTGTCCTCGCGCACGATGATGTTCTCGATGCCGTTCTTTTCAAAGAAGGCGGGCAGGATCTCTGGCGGAAAGCCTGGCTGGGCCTGATCGAGATTGCAGGCCAGAAGATCCACCGGCAGCAGCCCGCGCCACTTCAGATCCATCAGCACGGCCAGCAGCGTGTAGCTGTCCTTGCCGCCGGAGAGGCACACCAGCCACTTCGGCCGCTTCACGGTGGCATCCGCAGGCACCATGCCGTAATCGTCAATGGCCTGGCGCACTTCGCGCAAGAGGCGCTTGCGCAGCTTCTTGAACTCCACCGTCGAAGGCGCGTTGCGCAGCATCACCGGGCAGCCGCTGTCATCCTCCGGCAGGTCCATCAGGGCTGCGGATGCAGCCGCATCGGCGGAGAGGCCCGCCTCGGGGCCGCTGGTCAGGTCGGTGGCACTCATCGTGGTGGTCCGGATTGCGAAAACTGGGCAAAAACTCGCGGGCCCTTGCGCATGCGGAACGCCGCCGCGCGCCCGGCCCTTCCCCTTAGACGGCAGAGCCGCCGCTTGTAAAGGGCTGCAAGGCCACAGGGCCAGCGAAACCCGTCCAGAAGCCGCATTTGGGCATGGGGCGCAAATGGGTTAGACAGGGAAAATGACAATCACTCGCGCGAGTCGGCTCCCCGCATGACCTATTGCCTCGGCATCCTGCTTCGCACCGGCCTGATCCTTGCGTCAGACTCCCGCACCAATGCGGGCGTCGACCAGATCGCCACCGTCTCCAAGATGTCCACCTTCGAGACACCGGGCGAGCGCATCATCACCGTGCTGTCGGCAGGCAATCTCGCCACCACGCAGGCAGTGATCTCGCAGCTGAAGCAGAGCTATGGCAGCGGCGACTTCCACCGGGACATGACCCAGTCGCTGACTCTGTTCGATGCGGCTCGGAAGGTAGGCGACACCCTGCGCGAGGTGCTGAACCGGGATGCCTCCTTCGTGAAGCCCTATGGCGATCCGGCCGCCTCCTTCCTTGTCGGCGGCCAGATCCGCGGCGAGGAGCCGCGCCTGTTCCAGGTCTATTCCGCCGGCAACTTCATGGAAGCCTCCGAGCGCACGCCCTTCCTGCAGATCGGTGAGACCAAATACGGCAAGCCGATCCTCGACCGGCTGCTGACGCTGGAAACGGACCCGGCAGAGGCCGCGAAGCTGGCCCTGCTCTCTTTCGACGCCACCATCCGCTCCAACCTGTCCGTCGGCCCGCCGATCGACCTGATGGTCTATGGCAAGGACAGCCTGACGGCAGAGCACCTGCACACCTTTGACGAGGATGACGCCTATCTCCTCACCCTGCGCCAGGCCTATGCCCAGGGCCTGCGCGACCTCGTGCGCGGATTGCCCGTACCAGAGGTGTGAGGCAAGAACGCCGCCTCACTCCCGGCGTAATGCACAGCCCGGCATCAAGCACTGGGGCGGCCCGGAATGCGCGGTAGACCTTGCGTAACGCCAGCATCGTGAGCGGCTATACCCCCAAGAATGCAAAAAGGCCGCCCCGGAGGGCGGCCTTTTCTCCAGCTGGGCTGGAAACCTTAGCGCGAATAGAATTCGACGATGAGGTTCGGTTCCATCTGCACCGGGTACGGCACTTCCGAGAAGGACGGCACGCGGGTGAAGGTGACGGTCATCTTGCTGTGATCAGCGGCCAGGTATTCCGGCACGTCACGCTCGCTCGACTGGGAAGCCTCGAGAACCATGGCGAGCTGCTTAGAGCGGTCACGGACCTCGATGACGTCGCCCGGGCGGCAACGGTAGCTGGCGATGGTGACGCGCTTGCCGTTGACCTTAACGTGGCCGTGATTGACGAACTGACGGGCAGCGAACACGGTCGGGACGAACTTGGCGCGGTAGACGATGGCGTCCAGGCGGCGCTCCAGCAGGCCGATCAGGTTCTCGGAGCTGTCGCCCTTCATGCGCGAAGCTTCGGTGTAAACCTTCTGGAACTGCTTTTCGGAGATGTTGCCGTAGTAGCCCTTGAGCTTCTGCTTGGCGCGCAGCTGCACGCCGAAGTCGGAGAGCTTGCCCTTGCGGCGCTGGCCGTGCTGGCCGGGGCCGTATTCACGCTTGTTGACCGGGCTCTTGGAGCGGCCCCAGATGTTCTCGCCCATGCGGCGATCAATCTTGTACTTTACGCTGTGGCGCTTCGACATCGCTGTTTCCTTGTGTCGGTTGGCTCATTTTATAAGGAAACGCGCCCTCCTTTACCCCGTTCGCAAGGAACAGGATCGACAGGGGTCCAGCTGAACGGCGCCGGCCGGAAAACCCCACGGGTGCGTGGACCGGCGAGGCAAAGCCCCGCACGGATCGCGGGTGCATAGACGAGGCAGGGGCGAATGTCAAATGCAGGCAGGCCATCTCAGCCGTTTTTGCGCGCAATCCTGCAGTTTTTCTTAAACCAGCAAGGATAGGCCAAAGCCCTGCATCAGGCGGCGGGTGGCAAAATCCGGCGTGTCTGACGTGAAAACCACCCGGTCTGGCCGGGAATCGGCGCGCAGCGCGTCTATCGCCGGCACAATGCGCCGCGCCTGCCGGGCAATCGCCTCCGCCGGATCAATCCAGTCCACCGGCCAGGGGGCAAGGCGGCGGAAGACATTGGCAAGGAAGGGGTAATGAGTACAGGCCAGCACGACGATATCCGTCCGCGCGCCTTCTCTTTCATAGAAGCAATCACGGATCTCGGCCGTCAGCGCCTCGTCATCAACGCCCTCGCCCCGGATATAGGCCTCCGCCATACTGGCAAGATTGACCGAGCCGACCAGCCGCACATGGCATTGGCTGGCAAAGGACTGGATGAGATCGCGCGTGTAGGCACGCTTCACCGTGCCGGGCGTGGCCAGCACGGAAACAAGACCCGAGCGGGTGCGTTCCGCCGCCGGTTTGATGGCAGGCACCGTGCCAACGAATTTCATGTGCGGGAAGGCGGCGCGCAGATCCGCCCCGGCAAGGGTGAAAGCCGTGTTGCAGGCCACAACCGCCACTTCCGGGTCGAACCGGTGCAGGAGATCGCGGAACAGGGAGATGAGCCGTGCCTTGAGCGCCTCCTCCTCCCAGCCGCCATAGGGAAAGCCTGCATCATCGGCCACATAGACAAAGCTGCGCTCGGGCATCAATACCCGCGCCTCGCGCAGCACCGTGAGCCCGCCTATGCCAGAGTCAAAGACGAGCACCGGTTTTGTCATTCGTGGTCATCCTCTCGCGCAGCCTCTTCGCCCGCACCGTCCTCACTGACACGGCGGGCGCCATCCGGCTGGTCCTTGCGCGGCCGTGTGGGCCGGCCTTCCAATGCCGCGATGATGCCGCGAAGCGTCTTCACTTCCTGGTCGGTCAGCGTGGCCTTCTGGAAGATATTGCGGATATTGCGGACAATGTGTGGCCGCCGCTCGACGGGACGGAAAAAGGACACCCGGTCCAGCGCCCCTTCCAGATGCTCGAACAGGCGCAGGATATCGTCCTTGGCCGCAGGCGGGTTGGCTTCCACATCAAGCCCGAAGGGCAGCGCACCGGCAGTCGCCGTCTTGCGCCACTCATAGGCGCAGACCAGCACCGCCTGGGCGATGTTGAGCGAGGCAAAATTGGGATCGACCGGCAGCGTCAGGATTTCGTCTGCCAGCGCCACTTCCTCGTTGTTGAGGCCCCAGCGCTCGCGCCCGAAGAGATAGCCCGTGGCCATGCCCTTGGCGCCCAGCGGCACGACCCGGGCTGCCGCTTCATCCGGCCCGCGCACGGGCTTGGCGACTTCGCGCGAGCGGGCGGTGGTGGCGTAAACAAAGGTGAGATCGGCAATCGCCGCCTCCACGCTGTCGAACACCTGCACCGTGTCGATGACATGGTCAGCGCGGGAGGCCGCGGCGCGGGCCTTCTCGCTCGGCCAGCCGTCACGCGGGTTGACGATGCGCAGGTCGGTCAGGCCGAAGTTGGCCATGGCACGGGCAGCCGTGCCGATGTTCTCGCCAAGCTGCGGCTCACACAGGATGACGGCCGGCGGGCGCACGTCCACGCTCAGGGCTTCATCGCGGATATTTGCGTTTCTGGTCATGGGCCGGGGATTTAGCGGAAAGCAGCGGCAAATTCCAGCGCCAGCAGCAGCCTGGACGCCCCTTGCTGCCAAATTGTCCAACTGATTGCGGCGGATCGTCCATTCAAGCGGGAGGGCAGCGCAGCCATCATGGTCCCAAGAGGACGGGCAAGGCCGTTTCCCTCACCGGGGAAGCGCGGGAGATCCCGTCCGCATGAGAAATGAGGAGGAACTCCATGCGCACCCAGGTCGTCATCATTGGCGCGGGCCCATCCGGCCTGCTGCTGTCCCAGCTTCTGCATCTGTCCGGCATCGATTGCCTCGTGCTGGAGCGCAAGAGCCCCGATTACGTGCTCTCGCGCATCCGCGCCGGGGTGCTGGAACAGGGCATGGTTCACATGCTGGAAAAGGCAGGCGTGGCAGCGCGCATGCACAAGGAAGGCCTGCCGCATGACGGCTTCACGCTCTCGGTCGGCGAGACGCGCCTGCGCATGGACCTCAAGGGTCTGACCGGCACGCCGGTGATGGTCTATGGCCAGACGGAAGTGACCCGCGACCTGATGGAGGCCCATTCGGCCCGGGGCGCGCAGGTGATCTATGACGCCGAAGACGTGACGCCGCTCGACTTCGATACGGATCATCCCCGCGTCACCTGGAAGAAGGACGGGGTGACACACGAGATCGCCTGCGACTTCATCTGCGGCTGCGATGGCTATCATGGTGTGGCGCGGGCGAGCGTGCCGGAAAAATCCATCACAACATATGAAAAGATCTACCCCTTTGGCTGGCTTGGCATTCTCTCGCATGTACCGCCCTGCGACCATGAGCTGATCTATTCCAACCACCCGCGTGGTTTCGCCCTCGCCTCCATGCGTTCGCACACCCTCAGCCGCTACTATGTGCAGGTGCCGCTGGATGCGCCGCTGGAGGAATGGCCGGACACGCGGATCTGGGACGAGCTGAAGCTGCGCCTCGGCGAGGAAGCCGCCGCCAACATGAAAACCGGCCCCTCGATCGAGAAGAGCATTGCCCCGCTGCGCAGCTTCGTCGCCGAGCCGCTGCGCTTCGGCCGGCTGTTCCTGGCCGGTGACGCAGGACACATCGTGCCGCCGACCGGCGCCAAGGGGCTGAACCTTGCCGCTTCGGACATCCACTACCTGTCCTCCGGCCTCATCGAATATTACGGCGAGAAGTCCAGCGCAGGCATCGATGCCTATTCGGCCAAGGCGCTGGCACGCATCTGGAAGGCGGAACGCTTCTCCTGGTGGATGACCACCCTGCTGCACCAGTTCCCGGAACTGGGCGCCTTCAACGCCCGCATCCAGCAGGCCGACATGGATTATCTGGCCAGCTCCAAAGCCGCCCAGACCAGCCTTGCTGAAAACTACGTGGGACTGCCTTACTGAGACGGCTCCTGCCGGGCAGCATCGGAAAGGGGGCTGTCCGGCGCGCCGCTGCTCATGTGGCGGGCGCGGAAGTCGGCGGGGGCTTCGCCGGTTTCCTTGCGAAACACGCGGGAGAAATAAGCCGGGTCTTCAAAGCCGAGGTCATAGGCCACCTGCGAGACGGAAAGCCCCGAGAAGGCCAGAAGACGCTTTGCCTCCAGAATGAGCCGGTCACGCACATTCTGCGCCACGGTGCGGCCCGTAAACAGGCGGCAATAGCGGTTGAGCCGCTGCACCGTCAGCCCCATCTCCGCCGCATAGGCCTCCGCCCCCTGCCCGCTGCGGAACATGTCTTCCACCAGTTGCCGGAAACGGAACAGGGAGAAGCCGGGCGGCCTGCCGGTAGAGCCTGCCATCTCTCCGGGAAAGACGATCAGCAGGCTGAGCGCCACCAGCGGCCGGAAGAAGGCCCGACGCCGCGCGCCTTCGTCAAACTCCCGCGCCATCTCGCCGAAATAGAAGGATAGCCGCGTCTCATGCCCTTGCGGATGCAGCAAGGTGTTGCCAGCCGAGGTCAGCGCCGCCCGCTCCGCATCGCTGCGGCTTTCGCCACCCGCCACCAGATAGTCGGGCGTGAAGGAAACCACATAGCCTTCCGTTTCCGGTGAAAAGCTCCAGCCATGCAGCACGCCCGGCGGGGTGAAGGCAATGCCGCCCGCCCGGATCTCCCGCTCCCCGTCCGCCTCGATCAGCCGCCCGCCGCCCTTCGAGATATGGAGGATCTGCGCCAGATGCTGATGGGCATGCAGTTCCAGTTGCCAGCCCAGCGCCAGCGACCGCGCCCGGATCGTTTCAATGTGAAAGAAATCAAATTCGGAAGCCCCTTCCGTCTCACCATACAGGTGATAACGCGGCAGGGATGCAGCGGCGCTCATGGGGCGAGGCCTGCGCTGCAAATGACCGCAGCGCCCCTCTCCCCCTTGCAGGCAGTGTCTGCAACGGACTGCCAGTCAGGCTCCAGCCCCTCTCCCCCCTTGAGGGGGAGATGCCCCCTCAAGGGGGGAGAGGGGCGCTGCGGCAAAGCGAAGGCCCAATCCTTCTCCGTGCGTCCAAAGTGAACAGTGCCCCGCTGGAGGGGAGCTGAAGCGCCGTACCATGCGAACGAGCCAGCATTCTCCCAACAGGTCAATCCGCCGCTCATCCTGTCCTGCCCGCTCCCCATCACACCCCTCCCCGGCTGCCATTCAGCCTGCCGCGTGGTGGGCGTGCCAGTGCCATGCGATGTCGATACGCCGGGCGAGCCAGACCTTTTCATGTGATGCGACATAATCGAGGAAGCGCGCCAGAGCCGCAGCGCGTCCGGGCCGCCCAACGAGACGGCAGTGCAGACCGATGTTCATCATCTTCGGGCTGCCCGCCTCGCCTTCGGCATAGAGTGTGTCGAAACTGTCCTTCAGATAGGCAAAGAACTGATCGCCCGAGTTGAAGCCCTGAGGCGTCGCAAAGCGCATGTCGTTGGCGTCCAGAGTATAGGGGATCACCAGATGCGGGCCGGAGGGACCTTCCACCCAATAGGGCAGATCGTCCGCGTAACTGTCGCTGTCATAGAGGAAACCGCCCTCCTCCATCACCAGCTTGCGGGTGTTCATGGAACAGCGGCCGGTGTACCAGCCGAGCGGACGGGAGCCGGTGACCTCTTCATGCAGGCGGATGGCCTCCTGCATGTGCGCCCGCTCTTCCTCTTCGGCCATGTCGGCATATTCGATCCACTTGAGCCCGTGTGAGGCGATTTCCCAGTCGGCCTCCTTCATGGCCGCCACCACATCCGGATTGCGGGCGAGCGCGGTGGCAACACCATAGACGGTGACGGGGATGTTGCGGCTGGTGAACATGCGCCACAGGCGCCAGAAGCCGGCACGCGAGCCGTATTCGTAGATGGATTCCATGTTCCAGTGGCGCTGGCCGGGCCAGGCCTGCGCGCCGACGATTTCCGACAGGAAGGCTTCGGACGCGGCATCCCCGTGCAGGATGTTGTTCTCCCCGCCCTCCTCGTAATTGATCACGAACTGAACCGCCACATTGGCCTCGCCGGGCCATTGCGGATCGGGAATCTGGCGGCCATAGCCAACGAGATCACGCGGGTAGGATGCGTCCATGCGCCTTCAAATCCTTTTGCAAATCAACTCGCAAACAGGATCCATGGAAGCCGGAACAGGCCGCTTTGGCAAGCCGTGTTCTGACGGCAGGCACTGCAAAGAGATTAATCAGCCGCGCCGCACCGTCCGCTGCGGGGTGGAGTGCACCGGGACAGGGATCAGCACCGGCTCGCCCGGCAGTCCCCGGCAGGCCCGTTCGCGGCGGCCACGGCCGCTGTCATTCCCGCCATCGCGCGGCAGCATCATGACGGCCGTTCCCATCGCGGCTGAGCCCAGCGTGATGATAAAGCCGAAGGCGAGCAGGATCACCGGCACCGCCGGATCACTGGCATTGGCGACCAGATCATAGAGCCCGCCCGCGTTGGAGGCAAAAAGACCACCCACCACCACAAGCGCCACAACAGAGCCGGACAGAGCATTCACCGCCAGAAGCCGCAGCAGCGGATTTTCGGGCAGAAACCTGGCTCTGCGAAGATTGAGGCGCAGACGGGACAGAATGGGCATGAACGGAGCCTCCTCACGCGGCGAAGCAGTTTCGCCATATTGAAACAATGCCCCTCCCAGCCCTGGCAATCAATCCTCCAAAAGGCGGCAAAACGTCTCTTTGAATTTTACCTTTCCGCCCTCTTAAAGTTCGTTTCGTGAACTCTATATACTCAATCGATATATATCGGTATGATACATCGAAAGCCCGTCTCAGGGCCTGATGTCAGGGACCCATCCAGATGAGTGTACGCCGCCTCTGCCTTGCCATGCTCTCGGCGGGAGATGCCACTGGATACGAGATCCGCAAGGAATCGACCTCCGGCTGTTTCAGCTATTTTGAAGATGCAAGCTACGGGTCGATCTATCCGGCCCTGGCCAAGCTGGAAGCGGACGGTCTCGTCACCATGCGGGAGGAAAAGCTGCCCGGCAAACCAGCCCGCAAGGTCTACAGCATCACGCAGGCCGGGCGTGCCGCCTTGCTGGACATGCTGCAGGAGGAGCTGCCGCCCGACATTTTCCGCTCTCCGTTCCTTCTGGTGGCCATGTGCGCAAAGCAGGCCGGCGGAGCCGCCATACGCAGGGCACTGGACCAGCAGATCGAGCAGACACGCCTCAAGCTCAATCAGCTGAGCGAGCTGAGGTCCCGGGTGCCGGATACAGCCGCAAACAAGGGCATGCTCTGGAGCATCGGCTACGGCATCGACTGCATGACCCGGAAAATTGAATATCTGGAGGCCAACCGCACAGAGCTGGAGACCATCGCTGATGGCGAGGCCGTGCAGGAAACAAGCCCTCCAGTCATCCAGACACCGCTGGCTGCCGAATAAGCAGGCCCTGACCAACGGAGCGAATTTCATGCGTGTTAATTTCTCTGTGCTGCTGGCCGCAGGCATTGCCGGTGGCGTTGGCCTGTGGATGTGGAGCGGCACTCTGGTGGTCGGTGGACTGGGGGACGAGGCCCATGCCGCCCCGCCCATTGCCGAACGGCAGAACGCTGCGGATGTGAAGCCCTTCCGTGTCCAGGTTTCCCGGCTTGTGGCCGAACCGCGCTCGGCCATGCTGGAGGTGCGCGGCAGCACCGAAGCCTTCGCCAAGGTTTCCGTGCGCGCCGAAACGGCGGGGCGGATTGTTGAACGCCCGGCCCGCGAAGGCGGCACGGTGAGCGCTGGCGATGTGCTTTGCGTGATCGACAAGGGCACCCGCGAGGCCCGCGTGCTGGAGGCAAAGGCCGTCCTCGCACAGGCCCGCGCCGATTATGACGCCGCAACGCAACTCAGCTCGAAAGGCTTTGCCACGGAAAACCGCGTGGCTGCACTGAAGGCATCCCTCGATGCCGCCGATGCGCGCCTGCAGGAAGCCGAGCTGGAGCTGGACCGCACCGTCATCCGCTCGCCCATTGCCGGCGTGGTGGAAAGCCCGATGGCGCGTGTCGGCGATCATCTTTCCGTGGGCGCGGCCTGCGGCACGGTGGTGAATTCCGATCCGATGATCGCCGTTGGCCAGGTGTCCGAGTTGAATATTTCAGGTCTCAGCCTCAACATGCCGGCCAGTGTCGAGCTGGTCGGCGGCGTGAAGATGGAAGGCCATGTGCGCTACATCGCGCCGGCCGCCAATCCCGACACCCGGACGTTCCGCATCGAGGTGGAATTGCCCAACCCGGACGGCCTTGCCCGTGATGGCATGACCGCCGTTACCCGGATGGAACTGTCTCAAGGTCAGGCCCACCGCGTCAGCCCGGCAATCCTGACGCTGGATGATGACGGGCGCGTCGGCGTGCGCAGCGTCGATGCGGACAACCGCGTACGCTTCCTGCCCGTGGTGATTGCAGGCAGCGAGAATGACGGCATCTGGATCACCGGATTGCCGGACACAGTTGACGTCATCACCGTCGGACAGGATTTCGTCGGTGAGGGCCAGCTGGTCGAACCGGTTATGAGCGCGGAGGCAAAAGGATGATCAACGCCCTCGAAGCCATCCTGCGCCGCCCCAAGACGGTGCTCATGCTCCTGCTGGCGCTCGTCTTTGGCGGGACGCTCAGCTACATAACCATCCCCAAGGAAGAGAACCCGGATATCGACGTTCCGGTCTTCTACGTCTCCATCTCCCAGCAGGGCATCTCGCCGGAAGACGCAGAGCGCCTGCTGGTGCGGCCCATGGAAACGGAGCTGCGCGGCCTTGATGGCCTGAAGGAACTGACGGCCATCGCCTCGGAAGGCCATGCCGGCATCGTGCTGGAATTCGACATCTCCTTTGACAAGGACAAGGCGATGTCGGATGTGCGCGACAAGGTGGATCAGGCCAAGTCCAAGCTGCCCGCCGATGCGGACGAGCCCACCATTTCCGAAACCAACTTCGCGCTCGCCCCGACCCTGACCGTTGCCCTGTCGGGCAGTGTCCCCGAGCGCACGCTCTACACCTATGCCCGGCGCCTGAAGGACCAGATCGAGGCCGTGGACACAGTCCGCTCTGCTGATCTGGCGGGTCACCGGGAAGAGCTGCTGGAAGTGCTGATCAACAGCCGCAAGCTGGAATCCTATGCGATCACCCAGCAGGAGCTGATCACTTCCCTGACGCAGAACAACCAGCTGGTGCCCGCCGGTTTCCTCGACAGCGGATCGGGACGCTTCAACGTCAAGGTTCCCGGCCTTCTCGAAACGGCGGAAGATGTCTATTCCCTGCCGCTGAAACAGGCGGGCGAAGGCGTCGTCACACTGGGCAACGTGGCTGAAATCCGCCGCACCTTCAAGGATGCCACCTCCTTCATCCGCGTCAATGGCGAACCGGCGATTGCGCTGAATGTGACCAAGCGCATCGGCACCAATGTGATCGAGAACAATGCCGCGGTCCGTGCCGTCATTGCCGAGGCAACGAAGGACTGGCCGCAGACGATCCGCGTCAGCGTCATGCTGGACATGTCGGAGAACATTTTCGAGGTTCTCGGCTCGCTGCAGTCCTCGATCCTGACGGCCATCTTTCTCGTCATGGTGCTGATCGTCGGCTCGCTGGGCCTGCGCTCCGCGCTGCTTGTGGGCCTTGCAATTCCAACATCCTTCATGGTCGGCTTCCTGATCCTGGCCGGGCTTGGCTACACCGTGAACATCATGGTCATGTTCGGCCTCGTGCTGACCGTGGGCATGCTGGTGGATGGCGCCATCGTCATGGTGGAATATGCCGACCGCAAGATCGCCGAGGGCATGGAGGACCGGGAGGCCTATATCCGCGCGGCCAAGCTGATGTTCTGGCCGATCTTCTCCTCCACGGCGACGACCCTTGCCGCCTTCCTGCCCATGTTGATGTGGCCGGGTGTGGCAGGCGAGTTCATGAGCTATCTGCCCATCATGGTGATCATCGTGCTGGCCGCCTCGCTGCTGACGGCAACGGTCTTCATCCCGGTCACCGGTGGCCTCTTCGCCACCGGGTTCCACTGGATGGCACACCATGCAGCGGTGGTTCTGGCCCTGGTCTTTGCGGCCCTGGCCGCGACGACGGTTCTCACGGCTCCGGCCCTTGCCGCGCTGCCCGCACTTGCCGTGAATGGCCTTGCCATCGCAGCCTTCATCCTGGCCGGTTTTGTCAGTCACCGGCTGCTCGTCCCCGCCGTTGCCATCCTGAAGCGGCGCGCGGCGCTGCGCGCCGAAGAGGCACGGCAGGAGGCGGAGGTCCTCTCCGGCAACCATGCTTTCGAGGTGCGCGAGGTTACCGGCCTCACCGGCTTCTATGTGCGCGGGCTGAAACTGCTTGCCGGGAACCCCATCGGCAATCTCGTAGCCCTTGCCGCCATGGCCGGGCTCTGCGCCTTCATCACCATCGGCTTCATGACCCACAGCACGGGCGTCGAATTCTTCGTCGATGAAGAGCCGAAGCAGGCGGTGGTGCTGGTCTCGGCCCGAGGCAACCTGTCCGCAGCCGAGGCCCGCGACATCGTCATGGGCGTTGAACGGGAAGTGCTGCAGACTGCCGGCGTGATGAACGTGGTCACCTCCGCCTTCCCCCCCGGCGGCAGCGGCGGCGGCGGCCCGTCGCTCGATGGCCCGCGTGACAAGCCTGCCGACGTGATCGGCGAACTGCAGCTGGAATTCGAGGATTATTGCTGCCGCCGCAAGGCCGTGGAAATCTTTCAGGAAATCCGGGAGCGTACGGCCCCCCTGCCCGGCATCAAGGTGGAAACCCGCAAGATCGAGGGCGGCCCGCCGACCGGCAAGGACATCCAGCTTGAGGTGAAATCCACCGACTACAAGACACTGACCGAAACCATTGCCCGCATCCGCGAGCATGTGAACACCATGCCCGGCCTGATCGATCAGGAGGATGACCGCCCCCTGCCCGGCATCGAATGGCACATCACCATCGACCGGGCTCATGCCGGGCGCTATCAGGCCAGCATCGTGCCGGTGGGCAGCATGGTGCAGCTTGTCACCAACGGCGTGCTGATCGGCAAGTACCGCCCGGCAGACAGCGAGGACGAGGTGGACATCCGCGTGCGCCTGCCGCGCGATGAACGCACGCTCGACCGGTTTGACGAGCTGCGCCTGCAGACGCCGCTTGGTCTGGTGCCGCTTGCCAACTTCATCAAGCGCGAGGCGGCACCGAAGGTCTCATCCATCACCCGGCGTGACGGCCTTTATTCGATGATGGTGAAGGCCACCGTCGATCCGGCCTCCGGTTTCACACCGGACGACAAGGTGAAGGAGCTGGACAGCTGGCTGAAGACGCAGGACTGGCCCTCGAATGTCCTTCTGGCCTTCCGCGGCGCCGACAAGGACCAGAAGGAGTCCGGCGAGTTCCTGATGAAGGCGATGATTGCATCGCTCTTTCTGATGTTCCTGATCCTGCTGACCCAGTACAACTCGTTCTATCAGACCTTCCTTACCCTCACGACCGTGGTTCTGTCGGTCTTTGGCGTGCTGCTGGGCATGTGGGTGACGGGGCAGAAGTTCTCGATCATCATGACCGGCACGGGCATTGTCGCGCTGGCGGGTATCGTGGTGAACAACGCCATCATCCTGCTGGACACGTTCAACCGCTTCCGGGAAGACGGCCTGCCCACGCTGGACGCCATCCTGAAAACCTCGGCCCAGCGCCTCAGACCGATCATGCTGACCACGATCACCACGATTGCCGGGCTCATTCCGATGGCCGCCCAGATCAATCTGGACTTCCTCAACCGGGAAATCGCCCTCGGCGGCGTCACCTCCGGCTGGTGGGTGCAATTGTCCACGGCGGTGATCTTCGGCCTCGGCTTCTCCACCCTGCTGACGCTGGTGCTGATCCCGGTGATGATCGCCATGCCCGGTGTCTGGGCTGGTTCTGCCAGACGGCTCTGGCAGCGGGTGACGGGCAGACAACCGGGCTCCGGCCCGGGTTCGCACGGCAATGCAGGCCGGCAGGCCGCCAACAGCCCGGGCTCCCCGATGACCAGCGCTGCGGAATAGACCCAAGGCCCCAAAAGCAAAAGCCCCCGTCCGGTGGATGGGGGCTTTGTTCATTGAGAAGTCCTTACCAGGCCGTCACGGCGTATCACTGCCCGTCTTTTCGCCGGGATGATCAAGGCCCGGCCCGCTGTCATCCACCCCGCTGTCATCCCCCTTGTCACCGGCCTTTGCCTGCGTCTTGTCCGCGCGCACATGCGCCCGGTAGCTGCGCAGGGCAAAGGGGATCGACGAGAGATAGGCCAGCGTGCCCACGGTTAGCATCTGGAACGGATAGCTGACGGTCAGCGCCACCACCAGCACGGCCAGCACGAAGAGCGGCAGCACCAGATCGCGCCGGACGCGCATGCCCACCTTCTTGCCGGAATAGGTCGGCAGGCGGCTGATCATCAGGAAGCCGATTGTGACCGTGTAAAGCGCAACGGCCGGAGCAAATGCGGGCCAGTGCGGCAGCACACCCAGAAACTCCAGATAGATGGGCAAAAGCACCGTCAGTGCGCCTGCAGGGGCCGGAACGCCTGTGAAGAAATTCACCGCCCAGGCAGGCTTGTCAGGATCATCCAGCGCCGCATTGAACCGCGCCAGGCGCAGGGCCGCACAGATGGCAAAGGCGAGCGCGGCAATCCAGCCCAGAGATTTCACTTCCTGGAGCAGCCAGATGTAGAGCATCAGCGCCGGAGTGACGCCGAAATTGACGAAATCGGCCAGCGAATCCAGCTCTGCCCCGAACCGCGACGTGCCCTTGAGCATCCGCGCCACACGCCCGTCCACCGCATCCAGCACGGCTGCTATCAGCACTGCACCCACCGCAAAATCCCACCGCCCCTCGAAGGCCATGCGGATGCCGGTCAGGCCGGAGCAGAGCGCCAGAAGCGTAACGAGATTCGGCAGGATGAGACGCATGGGCACCTGGCGGAAACGCCCTGACCGGCGCGGCTTGCCGTCTTCGTGGCCGGGTTCATAGCTGGCAAAAGGCGTCTCCAAAAGGCTTCTCCTCAGCTGACGCGGGTGATGTGCTGGACCGCCTGCGGGCCTTCGCGCAGATCCGCCAGCACGGTTTCGCCGGCAATCATGATCTGGCCCATGGCAACTTTCGGCACGGTGCCCGCCGGCATGTAGATATCAAGGCGCGAACCGAAGCGGATCAGGCCGAAACGCTCGCCGGCACCAATGCTCTCCCCTTCGCGCACGAAACAGACGATGCGGCGGGCCACAAGACCTGCGATCTGAACGACGCCGATCTTCGTGCCGCCATTCTCGATGACGAGGCCATTGCGCTCGTTGAACTCGCTTGCCTTGTCCAGTTCCGCATTGAGGAACTTGCCCGGCTTGTAGGCCACCCGCGCAATGCGGCCACCGACAGGGGCGCGGTTCACGTGGCAGTTGAACACGTTCATGAACACGGAAATCCGCATCATCGGCTCGGTGCCAAGATCTGCCGCCAGTTCGGCAGGCGGCACGCAAAGGCCGAGCTGGTTGACGACGCCGTCAGCGGGCGAAATCACCAGCCCGTCGGTTACCGGCGTGACGCGGGCAGGATCTCGGAAGAAGTAGCAGACCCAGCCCGTGAGAAAGAGCCCGATATAGAACAGCGGGGTCAGGAACCAGCCAAGGATCAGCGTTGCCACGAAGGCGATGGCAATGAAAGGCCAGCCCTCCCGGTGAATAGGCACGAAGGTCTTGGTGATGGTATCGGCAAGCGACATGGGTTTTCCGGTCCGGGTCAGTGTCTGTTCAGAATTTTGGGCAGAGGCCATGGCCAAGCGGGCCGCCATTCTGCGTTCACCCTGACTTCTAGTGCCTTTGTGCCCGCAATTGAACCTCAAAACCGCAAGCCTTCACCGGGAATGACATCGGCTCCGGCTGTAATCGCGCATTATCGCCTTTCAACGGCTGATGCGCGTCGACAGGATGATGGACGAAAGCGTGCGGTCCACGCCATCAAGTTCGCCGATCCGGTCGATCAGATGGTCGAGTTCGGCAACGGAGGCAGCCTCGATGATGGCGATGAGATCGTGGCTGCCGCTGACCGAATGCAGCTGGCGCACCTCGCGGATGCCGGACAGTTCCGCGCTCACCCGCGCCAGCGCCTTGGGCACCAGCGTGATCAGCACATGCGCCTTCACCTGCGCCGCCTCATAGGCTTGCGACAGGCGCAGGCCATAGCCGGTGATCACTCCCGCCTGCTCCAGCCGCTCGATGCGGGCCTGAACCGTGGTGCGCGACAGCCCAAGACGGCGCGCCAGCTCGGCAACCGGCATGCGGGCGTTCTCAGACAGAAGGCCGATCAGGGCCCGGTCAGCTTCAGTGATGGTCAGAGTGTTCATCAGTTTCGTCATTTTGATCAAATCAGCACTTTATTCTGCTATATCTGCAGCTGTGAATCGACATGTCCTTCAGTCATTCTGAACCTCATAATGCCCGGAAAGGGCCCGAGGGGTTCGACACATGAAGACGATTGCCATCATTGGTGCCGGCAAGATCGGCGCCACCATCGCCCGCCTCCTCACCGGCTCCGGTGATTACCGCGTCACCGTGATTGACCGTTCGCCCGCAGAACTGGCGGCCCTTGCAGGCGAACCAGGCATCGAAACGCTGGCGCTGGACATCAGCGGCAGCGCAGCACTGACGGCAGCCCTTTCCGGTAAATATGCCGTGCTGAGCGCCGCGCCCTTCCACCTGACGATCGCCATCGCGGAAGCCGCTGCCAAGGCCGGCGTGCATTATCTTGATCTGACGGAAGATGTGGCCGCCACCCGCCGGGTGAAGGAGATCGCTGAGACGGCGCATACCGCCTTCATTCCCCAGTGCGGCCTTGCACCGGGCTTCATCTCCATCGCCGCCAATGATCTCGCCCGCCGCTTCGACAGCCTCGACACCTTGCGCATGCGCGTCGGCGCGCTGCCGCAGTACCCGTCCAACGCGCTCAACTACAATCTCACCTGGAGCACGGACGGGGTGATCAACGAATATATCGAGCCCTGCGAGGCCATTGTGGATGGCCACATGGCCGAGGTGCCCGCACTGGAAGAGCGCGAGGAATTCGCCCTTGATGGCGTCACCTACGAGGCCTTCAACACCTCCGGCGGGCTCGGCACCCTGTGCGAGACGCTGAAGGGCAAGGTGCGGACGCTCAACTACAAGACCATCCGCTATCCCGGCCATGCCGCCATCATGAAGGCACTGCTGAACGACCTTGGCCTGCGCCACCGGCGCGAGGTGCTGAAGGACATTCTGGAAAACGCCCTGCCCTCCACCCTTCAGGATGTGGTGATCATCTTCGTCACCGCCAGCGGACGCCAGAACGGCCGCCTCGTACAGGAGACCTATGCCAGCAAGGTCTATAGCGGCGTCATCGGCGGGCGGCTCTACAGCGCCATCCAGATCACCACCGCAAGCGCCATCGCCGCCGTGCTGGACATGCTCGCGGCCGGCCAGCTGCCGCAGCAGGGCTTCCTCCGCCAGGAAGACATACCCCTCCCCGCCTTCCTCGCCAACCGCTTCGGCCACGCCTATGCACAGGACGCAGGGCACCGTATGGCGGGGTGAGACGCGCAAACACATCCCTGACGGGTCCCGGGACGGAGGCCGGGACGGAGGCCGGGACGGCGTAGTGGGAAGGCTTTGGGCAAACCGAACAAGATCCACCTTCCGCGACGCCCCGGCCTTGTGCCGGGGCCTGTGAGGAGAGCAACGTCCCGTCAGACAAGCTTACACTCGCTCAGGCTCCCCCGCCTTCTGACCACGCACGATGACCCCGAGTTCATCGGCTTCCCTTGCAGCGCGCAGGCGTTCTTCGGCTTCGTCGGCCTCGCGCTGGCGGCTCCACATGGAGGCGTAGAGGCCGCCGTTGGCGAGCAGCTCCGCATGGGTGCCGCGTTCGGCGATGACACCGGCCTGCAGCACGAGGATCTGGTCCGCATTGACCACGGTGGACAGGCGGTGGGCGATGACCACGGTCGTCCGGTTGCGGGAAACCTGATCCAGCGCGGACTGGATTTCCCGCTCCGTATGGGTGTCGAGGGCCGAAGTTGCCTCGTCCAGAATGAGGATGGGCGGAGCCTTCAGGATGGTGCGGGCGATGGCGACGCGCTGCTTCTCGCCGCCGGAGAGCTTCAGTCCGCGCTCGCCCACCTCGCTGGCATAGCCCTTGGGCAGTGTCTCGATGAAACTGTCGATCTGTGCCATCCGGGCGGCAGCGCGCACATCCTCTTCGGAAGCATCCGGGCGGCCATAGCGGATGTTGTAGGCGATAGTGTCGTTGAACAGCACCGTATCCTGCGGCACCATGCCGATGGCTTGGCGCAGGCTTTCCTGCGTCACGTCACGCACATCCTGCCCGTCGATGGTCACCCGCCCGCCAGTCACGTCATAGAAGCGGAACAGCAGCCGGGAAATGGTGGACTTGCCCGCCCCCGAAGGCCCGACGATGGCGACCGTGTTTCCGGCCGGCACCTCGAAGCTGACGCCCTTGAGGATCGGCCGGTCCGGGTCGTAGTGGAACACCACATCCTCGAAGCGGATGGCGCCGGAGCCGATGACAAGCGCCGGGGCGCCCGGCTTGTCCTCGATTTCCGCCGGAACGGCGAGGACGGCGAACATCGCCTCGATATCGGCGAGCCCCTGCCGGATCTCGCGGTAAATGAAGCCGACGAAATTGAGCGGAATAGCGATCTGCAGCAGCAGCGCGTTGATCAGCACGAAATCACCAATGGTCTGCTCTCCCGCCATCACCGAGCGGGCGGAGAGGACCATGCAAGCTGCCGTGCCGATGCCCAGAATGAAGGACTGGCCGAAGTTGAGCCAGGCAAGCGAGGTCCAGGTGCGGGTCGCGGCGCGCTCATAAACCGCCATGGAGGCATCAAAACGGGCGGCCTCCATCTTCTCGTTGCCGAAATATTTCACCGTCTCGAAGTTGAGCAGGCTGTCGATGGCCTTGGAATTGGCTTCCGTATCGCTCTCGTTCATCTCGCGGCGGATGGAAATGCGCCAGTTGGACGTCTGCACCGTGAACCAGACATAGGCAGCGATCATCAGCGCCACGATGATCACATAGGCAAAGCCGAACTGGTACCAGATGATGCCCGCCATGATGGCGAATTCCAGCAAGGTCGGAATGCCGTTGAGAATGGTGAAGCGGACGATCGCCTCGATGCCCTTGACGCCGCGTTCGATCACCCGGCTGAGCCCGCCCGTGCGGCGGGACAGATGAAAGCGCAGCGACAGGCGGTGCAGATGCGAGAAGGTGATGAGGGCAAGCTGGCGCACCGCGTGCTGGCCAACGCGGGCAAACAGCGCATCGCGGAACTGGTTGAAAGCCACTGCCAGAACGCGGGCAGCGTTGTAGGCGATCACCAGCATCATCGGTGCCACCAGAAAGCCCGGCAGGCCCATGGTTTCGCCGGTCAGCGCGTCGGAAGCCCAGGCAAAGAAATAGGGCGAGACGACCGTGACCAGCTTGGCCACCACCAGCGCCAGTACCGCCCAGACCACGCGCAGCTTCAGATCCGCCCGCCCTTCCGGCCAGATATAGGGCCACAGGTTGGCCAGCGTGGTCATGGTCGAACCATCGTCGGCACTCACCTTTGCCGAAGCAGAACCGGGGCCATGGGGATTTGCACGTCTTGTCATTCTTGTCTCTCCCGCGCCCTTGAAGAGGTTTGAGCGGCAGCTGTGATGTCATTGAAAAAGCTGGCAGCATTCGCCAGAAGCCGCAGACCGGCAGCGTTTCCGCCTGCCAGAAAGGCCTCGTTGATCCGGTAGGAACAGGTGCGCCCGCGGATGTCGCAGGTCAGAAGCCCGGCCTCCTTCAGCACCTGCAGGTGCTGGGACACGGTGGATTGGGCCAGCGGCAGGCAGCCGACAATCTCGCCGCAGCAGGCCTCCTGACGCTGGATGATTTCCTTGAGAATGCCGATACGGACCGGATGGCCCAGCGCCCGGAACAGGTCAGCCAGTGCCGCAGCATCCGCGTTCCGGCAGACTTTCTCCTTCGGGGCACAACAAGCCCCTCCGCCGCTGCCGTGATCCGGCCGCTCAGCGCCATGACTGGACATGATCTCTCCCTCTGTCTGCCAGACTCACCGCTGCCCGCAGGTCAATTCATCGTCTAAATACGATGAATTGACCGCCCCGCCAAGCCCGGAAAGGAATTTTATGCTGGAGAAGTCCCCGTTACCGGCGCCTGTCTGCCCGGTATCCCGCATCATGGCAGCGTCAAGCTGCCCTCAGGGTTTTCGCTTGATTGCCTTTTCCCCCGCGTTTGTTAGAACTCCTTGCGGATTTCCGGCCGGGCAGGCGTCCGGAAATTGCGCACAACTGTATACGTGTCTATGGTGGCCCTCCCCGGAGCTGCCCCGGCACCTCCGCCTGACCGTTTCAAACTGTGGGAATGATTGAACATGGCCGACACCGGACGTCCCGACATCATCTACACCAAGGTCGACGAAGCGCCTGAACTGGCGAGCGCGTCCTTCCTGCCGATCATCAAGGCTTTTGCCAAACCGGCCGGGATCTCCATCGGCACCAAGGACATTTCGCTGGCAGGCCGCATCCTCGCCGCCTTCCCCCAGTATCTGACGGATGCGCAGAAGCAGTCCGACGATCTGGCCGAGCTTGGCCGTCTGGTGAACGAGCCGGACGCAAACGTCATCAAGCTGCCGAACATCTCCGCCTCGCAGCCGCAGCTCAATGCCGCAATCAAGGAACTGCAGGCACAGGGCTATGCCATCCCCTCCTACCCGGACAATCCGGAAACTGACGAGGACAAGGCCGTCAAGGCCACCTATGACGCGATCAAGGGATCGGCCGTGAACCCGGTTCTGCGTGAGGGCAATTCCGACCGCCGCGCCCCGAATGCGGTGAAGGAATACGCCAAGAAGAACCCGCATTCGATGGGCGCCTGGCTGCCGACCTCCAAGACCCATGTCGCCACCATGGGCAAGGACGACTTTGCCGCCAACGAAAAGTCCGTGACGGTTGCCGCAGCTTCCGCCGGCACGGCACGCATCGAATTCGTGGCCAAGGACGGTGCCGTCACCGTTCTGAAGAACAACCTTAAGCTCACCGAAGGCGATGTGCTGGACGCCACCTTCATGAGCGCCAAGGCCCTGACCGCCTTCCTTGAGAAGGAAATTCAGGACGCCAAGGACAAGGGCGTGCTCTTCTCCGTGCACCTCAAGGCAACGATGATGAAGGTCTCCGACCCGATCATCTTCGGCCATGTGGTCAAAACCTTCCTGAAGGACCTCTTCGCCAAGCACGCGGCCACCTTCGCTGAAATCGGCGTCAACCCGGACCTCGGCATCGGCGATCTGGAAGCCAAGGTTGCGGCGCTGCCCGCTGACAAGGCCGCAGAAATCAAGGCCGACCTGAAAGCTGCGCTCGACAATGGCCCGGCCATATACATGGTGAACTCGGACAAGGGCATCACCAACCTGCATGTCTCGTCCGATGTCATCATCGACGCTTCGATGCCCGCCCTCATCCGCGCTGGCGGCAAGGGCTGGGGCCCGGATGGCAAGGAACATGACGCCAAGTGCGTGATCCCGGACTCGTCCTATGCCGGCGTCTATGATGCGGTGATCGAGTTCTGCAAGAAGAACGGCGCCCTGGACCCGTCCAAGATGGGCACAGTGCCGAACGTCGGCCTGATGGCCCAGAAGGCCGAGGAATACGGCTCGCACCCGCAGACCTTCAAGGCGCAGGCCGATGGCTCCATCCGCATCGTTGATGCCGCTGGCACCACGCTGCTGGAGCATGAGGTTGAAGGCGGCGACATCTGGCGCGCCTGCCTCACCAAGGACGCCCCGATCCGCGACTGGGTGAAGCTCGGCGTCAGCCGCGCCCGCCTCTCCGGCATGCCGGGCGTGTTCTGGCTGGACAAGAACCGCGCCCACGATGCCGAGCTGATCAAGAAGGTGGAAGCCTATCTGCCGCTGCATGACACGTCAGGCCTCGACCTTCAGATCATGTCGCCGAGCGATGCAGCCCGCTATTCCACGGAGCGGATTGCCAAGGGCCTCGACACCATCTCCATCACCGGCAACGTGCTGCGCGACTATCTGACGGACCTCTATCCGATCCTGGAAGTCGGCACCTCGGCCAAGATGCTGTCCATCGTGCCGCTGATGAACGGCGGCGGCCTGTTTGAAACGGGCGCCGGCGGCTCTGCCCCCAAGCATGTGCAGCAGCTGGTGGAAGAGAACTACCTGCGCTGGGATTCGCTGGGCGAATTCTGCGCCCTCGGCGCCTCGCTGGAGCATCTGGCCCAGGTCAAGTCCAACGCCAAGGCTCAGGTTCTGGCCGATGCACTGGACAAGGCCATCGAAAAGCTGCTGGACAACGACAAATCCCCGCAGCGCAAGGTCGGCCAGCTCGACAATCGCGGCAGCCACTTCTACATCGCCCTCTACTGGGCACAGGGCCTTGCCGCACAGGACAAGGACGCGGAGCTGAAGGCGTATTTCGCCCCGGTCGCCGAAGCCCTGACCGCCAATGAAGCGAAGATCGTGGCGGAACTCAACGCCGTGCAGGGCAATCCTGTCGACCTCGGCGGCTACTACCACGCCCCGGCCGACAAGGTTGCCGCCGTCATGCGCCCGAGCGCCACGCTGAACGCCATCATCGGCTAAGGCTTTGTGAGCTTTGACATCAGAAGGGGCGGTCCACCGGGCCGCCCTTTTTGCTTTCAATTTACGGCCACTCGGGTCACCCCGGTTTGCCGCGCAGCGGCAAGACCAGGAACCGTAGCCCCGGCTAAGCAGATGGCAAGTACCGGGGGTACTGGATCCTCGCCTGCGCGAGGATGACAACGGAGAGGGTGACTACAGGATCAAGCGGGCGCTTGATCCTCTCAAAGCCGCTTCTCGAAGAAGAAATCCGGATAGGGATCATCGTTGAAGCGGTCAATTTCGGTCCAGCCTTCCTTGCGGTAGAAGTTGACCGCTTCGGGCAAAGCCTTGTTCGTATCAAGGCGCAGCAGGCTGATGCCGAGTTCCCTTGCCGCCTCTTCGGTCTTCGCCATCAGTTTGCGGGCAAGGCCGAGGCCACGGGCAGCGGGGGACACCCAGAGGCGCTTGATTTCCGCATAGCCCTTGTCCGTGCCCTTGAGCCCGGCGCAGCCCAAAGGCATGCCGTCCGAAAGGGTGACAAAGAACGCCCCCTTGGGCCGCATCATGCTTTGCGCATCCGGATCGGCAGACAGCGACACCTGAAAGCCCCCCTCGAAGCGCCGGTCCAGCTCGGCATAATATTGCTCAAGGCAGTGGCGCGCGGTTTCAGATCGCGGGTCCACTTCCTCGAAGCTCCAACGCTCGCGCCCCAGAGCCGAGGCAATCAGATCCATCGCCTCCAGCAGCGCCTGAGGGTGAGCATGGCTTTGCAGCAGCCGCTCTGCCCGCTCATCGGACAGGTTCTCGTAGATCTCGAATTCCTCCTGCCCTGCGGCGGTCAGCTGCGCCCGGCGCTTGCGGGCATCCTCCGGATCGGGGGCCAGCTCGATCATGCCCTCCTCCTCCAGAGACCGGAGAAGACGGCTCATCAGGCCGGAGTCGAGCCCGAGATAGGAGCGGATGGCCGCCACATCCGTGCGGCCATGCCCGATGGCGTTGAGAACACGGGCAGCCCCCAGCGGGCGGCCACGGCCAAGAAACGACGTATCCAGCGCACCCACCTCGGAAGTGACGGCACGGCTGAAACGGCGGAAACGGGAGATATCGTTCAACATGATTTACCTGACTTAAGTCAGGTAAAATTCTTTGTCAAAAGGATTTGGCTCAAGACGTACCCGGCCTGGAGCCTGGCCCGGCGATATCTGCAGCGGTCAACTGAGCCTGCACCACACGGTGGGACCTAATAGTGATAGCGCAGCTGCGCGATCTCGAGGCTCTGCGCCCCGGCTTTGCCGGACACACGGTAGACGAAGCGATGGTCATCGGCGATCCGGCGGGACCACCATCCCGTCAGGTCGCCCTTCAGTGGCTCAGGCTTGCCTATTCCGCCAAAGGGCTGCCGTCTGGCTTCCTTGATCAGTGAATTGACGCGCTCAAGCCCCTTTTCCCGGCCCGGCTGCTGCCACCAGAGATAATCTTCCCAGGCGTGATCCGAGAAGACGAGCTTCACAGATCGACCTCACGCTCCTCGCCTTCACCCGCCGTCAGCTGCGCAATCGAGGCCTGCAGCCGGCGGGCATTTTCCGGGCTCTTCTGCAGATGCAGCGTCTCCTGAATGGAGTTGAACTCTTCCAGAGACATGATCACGACGGCCTCCCGCTTCTTGCGGGTGACGATCACCTCGACCCGGTCATGGATCACCCGGTCCATCACGTCCTTCAGGGACGAACGTGCATCGGTGTAGGTCATGACATCCATGGAAAGGCTCCTTGTTCACGCACTACATATGCACAGAATCCTGTACAATTCAATGAGTGTCACTCCCGAACTGCCACCTGCCCCCGCGCCCACTCCAGATACGCCGCGCTGCCCTTCACCACCTCGAAGGCATAGACCGCAGGCAGGTCGTAGGAATGGAGGCGCTGAATGAGGGCTTCCAGTTCGGGATAGGCCTCCGCTGCCGTTTTCATCGTCAGGCGTACCTCCCCGCCCTCATTGACCTTGCCGTCCCACATGTAAAGGCTGGTGATCTCCTCCATGTGCACACAGGCCGCAAGCCCGGCCTCTACCGCGGCACGGGCGATCGTCCTCGCTTCCTCTTTCGTCTCTGTTGTCGTGCAAACAGCAAGAAGCATGGCTATGGTTCCTTCAGATATCCGCCGGCAAGTGGCAGGAACAGCGGGAAATCGCCGCTTGCCTGACCGGCGTCAAAATCGTACACACGCGAACACAATCCAGTTTCCGCAACCCAGACGAGGCCCAGAACCCATGGCAAAGATCAAGGTAGCGAACCCGGTCGTCGATATCGATGGCGACGAGATGACCCGCATCATCTGGCAGTTCATCAAGGACAAGCTCATCTTCCCCTATCTGGAGATCGATCTCGACTATTACGACCTGTCGATCCAGAAGCGCGATGAAACCGGTGACCAGATCACCATCGATGCGGCCAATGCCATCAAGAAGCACGGCGTTGGCGTCAAATGTGCGACGATCACTCCCGATGAAGCCCGCGTTGAGGAATTCGGCCTGAAGAAGATGTGGAAGTCGCCGAACGGCACCATCCGCAACATTCTGGGCGGCGTCATCTTCCGCGAACCGATCATCATCCGCAACGTGCCGCGTCTGGTGCCGGGCTGGACCCAGCCGATCATCGTCGGCCGTCACGCCTTCGGCGACCAGTACCGCGCCACCGACTTCCGCTTTCCCGGCAAGGGCAAGCTGACGATTACCTTCAAGGGCGAGGACGGCAGCGTTATCGAGCACGAGGTCTATGACGCCCCCTCCGCCGGTGTCGCCATGGCCATGTACAATCTCGATGAAAGCATCATCGATTTTGCCCGCGCCTCTTTCAACTATGCCCTGCAGCGCGGGGTGCCCTGCTATCTCTCCACCAAGAACACGATCCTGAAGGCCTATGACGGCCGCTTCAAGGACCTGTTTCAGGAGATTTTCGACAAGGAGTTCAAGGACGCCTATGCCGAAAAGAAGATCTGGTACGAACACCGCCTGATCGACGACATGGTGGCTTCGGCGCTGAAGTGGTCGGGCGGCTATGTCTGGGCCTGCAAGAACTACGATGGCGACGTGCAGTCGGACATCGTGGCGCAGGGCTTCGGCTCGCTGGGCCTGATGACCTCCGTGCTGATGACGCCGGATGGCAAGACGGTGGAGGCGGAAGCCGCCCACGGCACCGTCACCCGCCATTTCCGCCAGCACCAGCGCGGCGAGCAGACCTCGACCAATCCGATCGCCTCGATCTTCGCCTGGACCCGTGGCCTCGCTCACCGGGCCAAGCTGGACGGCAATGCGGATCTGGCCAGGTTTGCGCAGACGCTGGAGAAGGTCTGCATCGAGACGGTGGAAGCAGGCTTCATGACCAAGGACCTCGCCCTGCTGGTCGGTCCGGACCAGAACTGGCTGACCACCACCGGCTTCCTCGACAAGATCGAGAGCAACCTGCAGAAGGCCATGGCTGCCTGAACGCTTCCCTGTCAGGACAAGATGAGGAACGGCCCGGAGCTTGATCCGGGCCGTTTGCGTTTGAGCAGAAGCAAAGGCAACACGGGCCTGCACCGGGCACTGGAAATTTCCGTGCCGACCGGGCACGGATACTGCCGGCCCTGCCAGAGTGGCGGGGTCATGCACTCCTTTTGCAGAGAGTTTTTTCGATGCGATCCTTTCAGAGCCCCGGCGCGAAGCTGCGGCGTCTTCTGGCAGCCACCCTGTTTCGGGCTGTCCTGCCCCTTTGCCTCGCGTCCAGCGCCCTTCTCCCAGCCCTGATGACGGCACCCGCCATGGCCGAGAAGGCCTATGAGCCCGGCCGGGGCAGCGAGGAGCGCACGGCCATTCTGGACCCGGCCCGCCCGGTCATGGAGGTGCGCGTTGGCGCACCGGTCGAGTTTTCCGTCCGCCACATGCGCGTTGCCGATGGCTGGGCCTTCGCCATCCTCGACCCGCAGCGCCCCGGTGGCAAGCCGATTGATCTCAGCAAGACGCTGATTGCCGAGGAGATGGAATACCGCGACGGCCCCGGGCTTTTCGTCCTGCAGCGCGAGGTCGACGGCTACTGGTACGTGGTCGACTTTGCCATCGGCCCGACGGATGTCTTCTGGCTGGGTCAGCCGCTCTACGAGCAACTGCCGAAGGGCCTTCTGCCTGTCATCAATTGAGAGGCCGCGCGAAACGCCAAGATCTCTCTCAGACTGAGCCAATCAGGCTCCGGCTGAGAGAGCAAGATCAGCTGCATGCCTGATCTGATAAGATATTCCTGACCTCTGTAATTTTTCCCAATTGCAGCTTCAGATAGCCCCATCATCCAGACAGGAAAAACAAACATCAGTCAACACCCCTGAAACCGGCACATATGCCGGGAATATAGATCATAAATAAGCATAGCCGATCCGGATATAGTCCGGAAAATTATAGATAACAAAGGATAATTACTCAGTTTTTCTGACAATTCATGAAATAGTTATTCATTGCTTTAACGAAACGTTTTCAAAGCGGACGCATGCTGTTTCCGGCACCTCACCAAGGTGGCGCGAGAGCAAGACATGCATGTCATGGATTTCGATACGGCTGGTATAGACCTGTGTGAGCTTCTCGAGGCTTTGCCGTATGGTGCCTGGATCCTGAATGCTAAGGGCGTCTATGTCTTTCAGAACAGCGTAGATATTGCGGCCTTCGGCGATCTGGCCGGCAAAAGTGCCGTGGAAACGTGGGTGCCCGAAGACCAGGCTGCCGAGTGGCATCAGCATCACGAGCGCGCGCTCAAGGGAGAGCGTGTCCGCTACAGCCGCCACGTCACGACGCGTGATGGAAGCCAGTACATTGAGACTGTTCTCGTCCCGCTGATGAAAGAGGGACAGGTGAGCGGAGCCGTTGGACTGGCGGTCAACAACACCCCCTGGATGACGGCTCAGAACGAGGCCGATCAGGCACGGGCACTTCTTGATGACGTGCTGGAAGCGATTCCGGACGCGCTTGCCGCCTATAACAGCGAAGACCGGCTCATCCTCTTCAACGCCGCCTACAAGGATCTCTACAGCTATTCGGCTCCGGCCATCCGGCTTGGCGAGAAATTCGAGACCATCCTGCGCTACGGGCTGGAGGCCGGACAGTATCTGGATGCCGGTACGGCGCCGGAGGAGAAGGAAAAGTGGCTGCGCACACGCCTTGCCAACCACCGCAATCCGCCCGGCAAGGCCCTGATCCAGAAGCTGCCGAACGGGCGCTGGCTGCACGTGCGCGAGCGCAAGTCCGCCTCCGGCAATATTGTCGGTGTCAGGACCGACGTGACCGCCCTGAAGGCCGCAGAGGTGGCCGTGCGCCAGACCGCCGAGACGGATTCCCTCACCGGCATTGCCAACCGCAGTGTCCTCATCACCGCCCTGCAGCGCACACTCAAGGGCTCCCGGTCCTCGGACCGCATGGGCGCTCTCATCCTGCTGGATGTCGACCACTTCAAGTCCATCAACGACACCCTTGGCCATGATGCCGGAGATCTGGTGCTCAAGACGGTGGCCAAGCGCCTGCGCCAGACCCTGCGCGGCGAAGATACCCTTGCCCGGCTTGGCGGGGATGAATTCGCGGTGCTTGTCACCGGTTTCGAGCGCGAAGAGGCCTGTGAGGTGGTCGCCAACACGCTGCACAAGGCCCTGACGAAGGAAATCACGGCTGGAAACCGGATGCTCCGGCCGGGTATCTCTATGGGCATTGCCCTCTTCCCCCGCGATGGCACTACGGTGGACGAGCTGTTCAAGAACGCCGACAGTGCCCTCTACAAGACCAAGGAAAACGGCCGCAACGGCTGGACCCTGTTCGATGAGCAGCTCGGCCGCAGGCTGCACCGGGTGGCCGGGGTCAAGACCGCCCTTTCCGAAGCCATTCTGGCCGGCAGCATCACCGTGGCCCTGCAGCCCATCGTCAACATTTCAACCGGCCGGCACCACGGCTTTGAAAGCCTTGCCCGCTGGAACCGGCAAGGCGAAGACATGCCGCCCTTTGAATTTGTCGCCATAGCGGAAGATGCCGGAATGGGACTGGCACTCGGGCAGGAGCTTTTCGAAAAAAGCTGCCAGAGCTTTGCCGCTCTCGAACGCGCCGGTCTTGGCGCGGGCACGCTGTCGGTCAATCTGGGTCCTGCCCAACTGAAATGCGACAACCTGCCTGCGATGCTGCGCGAGAGCCTTGTCCGGCATGGCCTGACGCCGGACCGGCTGGTGCTCGAAATCACGGAAACCGTGCTGATCGACCGCTCTGCCTGTCAGATCGGCAGGACCCTTGAGCGCCTGCATGACCTGGGCTTCCAGCTGTCACTTGACGATTTCGGCACCGGCTTTGCCTCACTGACGCATCTGCGTCAGTTTCCGGTCACCGGTGTCAAGATCGACCGGTCATTCACAACGCGAGTCACAACCTCCCGCCAGGATGCGGTGATTGTGGAAACCATGATTCACCTGGCGAAGGGCCTCGGCATCAGCATTGTCGCGGAAGGGGTTGAGGATGAGCGGCAGCTGGCCTTCCTGAAAGACGCCGGCTGCACCTATGCGCAGGGTTACTTTCTGGCCCCGCCCTTGCGCGATGCCGCCAGCCAGCGCGTCTGGCTCGGAGCCAGACCGGCAAAAGTGAAAGCTGCACGGAATTGACCGGCGCCCCGGCCTGAACGTCCCGGCCCGAATTCAGGCAAGCTGGCGCTTTCCATCGCCCTTCTCTCCGCCCTCCTCCGCACCGGCCTCATGCACCAGGCGGATCTGCGGCAGGCGGCGGAAGCAGTTCCGGCCTGAGCGTTTGGCGAGATAGAGCGCCCGGTCCGCCTCAGCAAACAGCTGTTCGAAGGACGCGTTGGGGCCAGAGGTATCGGCCACACCCGTGCTGATCGTGACCGGAATGGCCTTGCCATCATGCTCCATCTGCAACACGGCGGCTGCGCGGCAAAGCTGGGCAGCCAGCAAATCCAGATGCGGGCCGGTCAGACCGGGCAGAAAAATGCCGAACTCCTCACCGCCAATGCGGGCCGCAAACAGCCGCCTCCGGCAAGCTGTTCCAGCATGGCCGCAAAACTCTTCAGCACCGCATCGCCGCACTGATGGCCATACCGGTCATTGATCTGCTTGAAATGATCGACGTCAGCGATCAGCAGCGTGCCGCCGCTCCCCGTTGCCAGCGACTGCTCCACTTGGCGCAGGAAGGCGCGCCGGTTCGGCAGGCCTGTCAGTTCATCCGTGTCCGCCAGATGACGCAAAGCTTTCGCCATGCGCTCGTTCGACAGGACAATGCCCAGAAACACCGCCGCAACAGTGTGCATCAGTGACAGGAAGATCAGCCCGAACAGCCAGTCGGAATTGGGGATGAGGCCGTCAAACCGGACCGGGAAGAGGAAAGGCAGCGGCAGTGCAGCCAGGTGAACGAAGGAAAAGCTGGTGTAGATCCCAGCGGCCGCCCGCGCCGAAGGCAGCCCCTCGTCGCGGATGCTGCACCGCAGTTCAGATGCCGTCAGCAGGAAGAAGAAACCTGCGGATGCAAAGGCATAGACAAGGCGCCAGAGCGCTGCAAGCTCCTGACTTTCATCAAGGAAATGGCTGAGCGGAACAACACCGAGGGCAGCCATGACGGGAAGAAGATAGGGCACATGCCGGCCGAAGAAGGACCGCATGCCAAGCCAGACAAAGCCCAGAGCCGTGATGAAGAGGCCAAAGCCAACGTTATCGCTCAGGGCAAGGGGCACTGTGCCCCGCAATGCGATGCTGGTACTGCCGGCCGATGCCAGCAGGAAGACAGCAAACCAGAGGCGCAGATATGTGGAGCCCGGATAGCGCACGACAGCTGCCGCCAGCGTCAGCGTGAACACCGCATAGACGCCGGAAAGACCGAGCAGTATCGCAGGCACAGAGAAAAGCAGCTCCAACGGCACCTCCAGAAACGCAACCCGGCACGTCCAGCACGCAATGAACACGGCCCAATGCGCGTTGACCAAGCCCGCGTGGCGCCTGAGCAAATTCAAGGCATGATGCGCAGGCACCGAAAGCCATGGGACAGAAGCAAGCCAAAGCTACAGGCAAAAAATCAATTATTTCAAAACAAACGCACACCGGCAGTGCGGCTGGGGCCCCTGAAGAGGCACTTTGCCGCACTGCCGGGCTTCAATTCACTCCGGCGGAACGGACCGCCGGTCAGCCTGCGATGGCCGCTTCGATGGCCGCCAGGGCTTCCGCAGCCTTGCTCCCGTCCGGGCCACCGGCCTGCGCCATGTCCGGACGGCCGCCGCCGCCCTTGCCGCCAAGGGCCTCGGAGGCGACGCGCACCAGATCAACTGCGCTGAACCGGGAGGTCAGGTCTTCGCTGACGCCAACCACGGCACTGCCCTTGCCGTCTTCGGAAACCGAGATCAGCACAACGATGCCGGAGCCGAGCGCGGTGCGGCTTTCATCCACCATGCCCTTCAGGTCCTTGGCCGGAATGCCATCCAGCGCGCGGCCGAGGAACTTGACACCGTTGATTTCACGCGGCTGATCTGCACCACCGGAAGCGCCCCCGCCCATGGCGAGCTTCTTGCGTGCTTCAGAGAGTTCCTTCTCCATGCGCTTGCGCTCGTCCAGCAGCTGGGCAACGCGGGCCGTGATCTCGCCCGCGCCAACTTTCAGGATGGACGCGATCTCGCGGACGCGGGTGTCCTGCTCGTCGAGATAGGCACGGGCCGCTTCGCCGGTCAGCGCTTCCAGACGGCGCACGCCGGCAGCCACTGCACCTTCCGAGACAACGCGCACAAGGCCGATGTCACCGGTGCGCTTCACATGCGTGCCACCGCAAAGCTCGACCGAATAGGCCTTGCCCGCCTTCGGCCCATGCAGCGCCGTGCCCATGGACACCACACGCACTTCTTCGCCGTATTTTTCGCCGAAGAGCGCCATGGCGCCGCTTTCGATTGCCTCGTCCAGCGCCATCAGGCGTGTGTCGACCGGGGCGTTCTGCAGGATGATCTCGTTGGCAAGCGCCTCGACCTGCTTCAGCTCCGCATCGTCAATCGGCTTGGGATGGGAGAAGTCGAAGCGCAGGCGGTCCGGCGTGACCAGCGAGCCCTTCTGTGCCACATGCGAGCCCAGCACTTCGCGAAGGGCCTCGTGCAGCAGGTGGGTGGCCGAGTGATTGGCGCGGATGTGGCTGCGGCGGACATGGTCCACCACCAGCTCGACACCAAGGCCAACCGTCACCGTGCCCTCTTCCACCGTCACTGCATGGATGAAAAGGCCATCGGCCTTCTTCTGTGTTTCGGTGACCTTGAGACGCACGCCAGCGGCCTTCATGACGCCGGTGTCGCCAACCTGACCACCGGATTCGCCATAGAAGGGCGTCTGGTTGAGGATGACGAAGCCCGTCTGTCCGGCCGTCAGCTTGTCCGTTTCCTTGCCGCCGGCGACCAGCGCCAGAACGGCGCCTTCCGCCTGCTCCGTCTCGTAACCCAGGAACTCGGTCGCGCCGCACTTTTCCTTGAGAGCAAACCACACCGTGTCCGTGGCGCTTTCTCCGGAACCGGCCCAGGCTGCACGGGCCTCGGCCTTCTGCCGCTCCATGGCGGTTGCAAAACCCTCCGTGTCCACAGTGATGCCGCGGGCGCGCAGGGCGTCCTGTGTCAGGTCCAGCGGGAAGCCGTAGGTGTCGTAGAGCTTGAAGGCCGTCTCGCCATCGAGCTCACCCCCCTTGGAGAGATCGGCGGTTGCCGTGTCGAGGAGGACAAGGCCGCGCTCCAGCGTCTTGCGGAAGCGGGTTTCTTCGAGGCGCAGCGTCTCTGTGATCAGAGACTCGGCACGCACCAGCTCCGGATAGGCGCGGCCCATCTCGCGGATGAGCGCGGGCACCAGCTTCCACATCAGCGGCTCGCGCGCGCCAAGCAGATGCGCATGGCGCATACCACGGCGCATGATGCGGCGCAGAACATAGCCACGGCCTTCATTCGACGGCAGCACGCCATCGGCAATCAGGAAGCAGGAGGAGCGCAGGTGGTCGGCAATGACGCGGTGGCTCGACCGGGCAGCCCCATCCGCTTCAACGCCGGTCGCATTGACCGAGGCCGAAATCAGGGCGCGGAACAGGTCGATGTCGTAGTTGTCATGGACGCCCTGCAGCACGGCGGCCACGCGCTCCAGTCCCATGCCGGTGTCGATCGACGGACGCGGCAGATTGAAGCGGCCTTCCGGCGTCTGCTCATACTGCATGAACACCAGATTCCAGATCTCGATGAAGCGGTCGCCATCTTCCTCGGCCGAACCCGGAGGGCCGCCCCAGATATGGTCGCCATGATCGTAGAAGATTTCCGAGCACGGGCCGCAGGGGCCGGTGTCGCCCATGGTCCAGAAGTTGTCCGAGGTCGGGATGCGGATGATCTTGCTGTCGGAAAGACCGGCCACCTTCTTCCACAGGGCATGCGCCTCGTCGTCTTCCGAATAGACGGTGACGATCAGGCGCTCCTTCGGCAGGCCGTATTCCTTGGTGATCAGGTTCCAGGCCAGCTCGATGGCCCGCTCCTTGAAATAGTCACCGAAGGAGAAGTTGCCCAGCATCTCGAAGAAAGTGTGATGGCGGGCCGTGTAGCCCACATTGTCGAGATCGTTGTGCTTGCCGCCGGCACGCACCACCTTCTGCGCGGTCACAGCGCGGTCGTAGTCGCGCTTTTCCAGGCCGGTGAACACGTTCTTGAACTGGTTCATGCCCGCATTGGTGAACATGAGCGTCGGGTCGTTGCGCGGCACCAGGGGGCTCGATTCCACGACCTGATGGCCATTCTTGGCAAAGTATTCCAGAAACGCTGATCTGATCTCGTTTACGCCGCTCATCTAGGTCTCGCTCTCGATCCATCGGCAGCGCGGGATATCTCCGGCGGGGACACTCTCCTGCCCCCTGCCCCGGCCTTTCCCGCGCAAGCAGTTCAAAGCCTTTTATCTTTCACCCTTCGGCCTGTCCAGAAGCGAGGCAGCTGCCGCATCTGCATTTGACGCTTGCCGCAAGGGGCAGAAGTCCGGCCCGGAGGGTAATCGTGCCCCAGACAGCAGAAGACCCGCGAAACGCGGGTCCCAAATGATCTGGCGTAAGGGATATGTCACCGTCAGCCTGTACCGGCAGGGATATCAATCGTCAGCGTCTTCGCTGTCGCTGTCACCGGTGGTGATGGCTTCGGCCAGAAGACCGGCGTTCTGGCGGATGGCCAGCTCGATCTCATCGGCAATGGCCGGATTGTCGCGCAGGAACTGCTTGGCGTTCTCACGGCCCTGACCGAGGCGCTGGCTGTTGTAGGAGAACCAGGCACCGGACTTCTCGACGATATTCGCCTTGACGCCCAGATCGACCAGCTCACCCGACTTGGACACGCCTTCACCGTAGATGATGTCGAATTCGACCTGACGGAACGGAGGTGCCAGCTTGTTTTTCACCACCTTGACGCGGGTCTGGTTGCCGACAACCTCTTCCCTGTCCTTGATGGAGCCGATGCGGCGGATGTCGAGGCGGACGGAGGCATAGAACTTCAGCGCGTTGCCGCCCGTCGTGGTTTCGGGCGAACCGAACATGACGCCGATCTTCATGCGGATCTGGTTGATGAAGATCACCATGCAGTTCGACTTGGAGATGGAGGCCGTGAGCTTGCGCAGCGCCTGGCTCATCAGGCGGGCCTGCATGCCCGGCAGGCTGTCGCCCATCTCGCCTTCCAGTTCGGCCTTTGGCGTCAGGGCGGCCACCGAGTCCACCACCAGAACGTCGATGGCGCCGGAGCGCACCAGCGTGTCGGCGATTTCCAGCGCCTGCTCGCCGGCATCGGGCTGGGAGATCAGCAGATCGTCCAGATTGACGCCCAGTTTGCGTGCATAGATCGGATCGAGCGCGTGCTCAGCATCCACGAAGGCGCAGATGCCGCCGGACTTCTGAGCCTCGGCGATGGTGTGCAGGGCCAGCGTCGTCTTGCCCGAGGATTCCGGGCCGTAAATCTCGATGATACGGCCCTTCGGCAATCCGCCGATACCCAGCGCGATATCGAGGCCGAGGGAGCCGGTGGAGACCGTCTGGACCTCAACCACCTGCCCCTGGCCCATGCGCATGATGGAGCCCTTACCGAAGGCCCGTTCGATCTGCGAGAGCGCTGCATCCAGCGCTTTGGTCTTGTCCATCTGGCTGCTCTCTACAAGGCGAAGTGAACTCTGAGACATGTGCGAGGCTCCTTATTCCACGATGGACCCGCCGTTTCAAACCCAGCTTTTGTACCCTCTTTGTTCCAATTTGCCAAGATCTTTTACAAGATTGTTTTTTATCGTTTTTCATCAATAAGTTCCGTTTATGTTCACGCCTGCGCGCTCTTCCGCAGGCCCGGTCTTTTCACGTAGCTTCGCAAGCAGGCTGGCAGGTTTGCAGAATCGCTGGCATATGGTTCGCGCCCTGCACAGCCGCAGCGGCGCCCCTTTGAGGCGGCCGGCAGACGCGCGCCTTCCCTCATTCCACCGGAACGGGCCTGGCAAGGAGACACGGCAATGAACGGAACAGTCCAGACGGCGGCCCCGGCAGCCTGCTTCGGTGCCATTCATCTCGACCTGATCGCCCATGCGAAGGCGCCCATCCACCGCGAAACCTCCACCCCGTCCACCATGCGGGGCATGCCCGGCGGCGTTGCCACCAATGTGGCGCGGGGGCTGGCGAAGCTCGGCGTGCCGGTGGCCCTCAGCGGAGCGCTGGGAGATGACGGCGACGGCGCCGCATTGCGCAGCTTTCTGGGGCGCGAACAGCTGAACCTTCATGGCGTGCGCACCCTGGCGATGCCCACAGGCCGTTACGTGGCCCTGCATGACCCGGATGGCTCACTAGCCGCTGCCGTGGTCGATACGGAAATAACAGAGAGCCTTGATACGTCGCTCGCACGTGATCTGTCGCCGGCAGCACGTGCGGCCGGCCTCTGGTTCATCGAGGCAAACCTGTCCCAGACCGTGCTCGAAGCGCTGGCACAGGCCTCCGGCAGCAGGCTGCTGGCGGCCGATGCGGTGTCGAATGCCAAGGCGGCGCGCCTTCGCCCCATCCTGCCGCGGCTTGATATCCTCTTCGTCAACCGGGGCGAGGCCGCACACCTTGCCGGGCTCAGCTCCGATGCCCCGCAGGAAGAACTCGGCGCCGCCCTGCGGGCCCTTGGCCTGGGGGCCGTGGTGATAACTGCAGGCGCAAAGCCGCTCTTCTGGTCCAAAGGTGAGGCGCATGGCTTCCTGCCCCCGCCTCCCGCCATGGTCCATGACGTGACCGGTGCGGGCGATGCGCTGATGGCCGGAACGCTTGCAGGCATCGCCCGCAACCTGCCCCTCTCCGAGAGCCTCGAAAAAGGCCTTGCCGCAGCCGCCATGACGCTTGCCGTCAGCGGCGCAGTCGCGGCGGGCCTGAGCTGGGAGGCGCTTGAGGCACTGCCTTCAGCCTCTGCCTCACGTTGAACCTCCGGCATCCGCAGGTCTATAAGAACAGCAACCGGCCGGCACGCCCTTAAGGCGTGGCCCAAGCCATCCCACCCTTTCAGCGCCGTGCCGCCCTCCAATAGTCCGGCACCGGCCGCAAGCCTTGAGGAAAGAACCATGTCCACCTCCCTGCCCGCAAGCCTTGCGGATCTTCTCGTCTATTCGGCCGAGGTTCAGGCCGCCCGCGCTGCCGGCAAACCCATTGTGGCGCTGGAATCGACCATCATCACCCACGGCATGCCCTTCCCGCAGAATGTGGAGACGGCACGCCAGGTGGAAGCGGACATCCGCGCGGCGGGTGCCGTGCCGGCCACCATCGCCGTGCTCGACGGGCGCATCCGCATCGGGCTTGCTTCTGCTGACCTTGACCGGCTGGGGCAGGAAAAGAACGTGATGAAGTGCTCACGCGCCGATCTTGCCATTGCTGTGGCGGCGGGACGGCCGGGCTCCACCACAGTGGCGGCAACCATGATGGCGGCGGAAGCTGCCGGAATCAGCGTCTTTGCCACGGGCGGCATCGGCGGCGTGCACAAGGGGGCTGAGACGAGCTTCGACATCTCCGCCGATCTGGACGAACTCTCCCGCACGCCGGTCTGCGTTGTCTGCGCCGGGGCCAAGGCGCTGCTCGATATTCCGAAGACGCTGGAAGTGCTGGAAACGCGCGGCGTTCCGGTGATCGCTTATGGCACGGACGAAGTGCCCGCCTTCTGGTCGCGCGAGAGCGGCCTGCCCGCCCCGTACCGCATGGACAGCGCCGGGGAGATCGCCCGCCTGATCGAAGCGCGCAAGCTGTTCGGCGGCCATGGCGGCGTGCTGATCGCCAATCCGGTTCCGGCAGAGAGCGAGATCAGCCGCGGCGAGATGGGCCAGTATATTGACGCGGCCATTGCCGAGGCTGCCCGGCGCGACGTCAGGGGCAAGGCCGTCACGCCCTTCGTGCTGGGCCACATCTTCGAGCTGACGAAGGGCCGCAGCCTCGTCACCAACATCGCGCTGGTGCGCAACAATGCCCGCCTTGCAGCCGCCATCGCCGTGGCTCTGGCGGCGGCGAAGTAACGATGCGTCACATGCCCCCGCCCTGTCGCCTTCATGTGACAGGGCGGGCGGATTATCATGGCCCCGCAGGTCTTTGCGTTGACTTGCTGTCATCAGCCTGACCTATTTGGTTGCAACATGCGGAAGGCCTGCCGGATCCTCCGGCGGGGCGCAGATGCAGGAGGAAGACGATGACCGAGGCACAGAGCAAGAGCCCGCTGCAGTATCTCGACCGGGCCGTCGGCGCTCTCAGGGATCTGGGCCTCATGCCCGAAACGCAAGCCGATGCGCCGATCAACGCGCTTCTGGAGCAGATTTCCGATCTGTCGCCGGACAAGATTGCCGTCATCACCCGCACGCTGGGTCAGGCCTCCACCTTCAACGAGATCGTCCGCACCCAGATCGCCGCCATGACCATCGGCGAGCGCTACGAGGCGATCACGGATGCCTTCAACTCGATCCGCGACGACGCCAAGGCCATGGTCGACCAGCTGGCCGACGGCAAGATTTCCTTCATGGAAGGCCTGTCCAACCGCTGGCGTGACATGCGCCGCGGCACCATTTCCGACCGCTTCGACGATATCCGCAAGACCTATCTGGAGGTCGCAAAGGACACGAAGGAGCAGATCCAGCGTGAGCAGACCATCCTCAACGCCTACCGTGACTATCGCGGCGCGCTGAAACAGGCCGAGGTTCTGGCGCTGGAAGTGCTGAACACCGCCACCGCCAAGCTGAACGCCGCCAAGGCGTCGCTGGAAGCTGCAACTGCCGAAGTCACGGCCTTCAGCGGTGAGGATCTTGCGGCCAAGGCAAGGCTCGAACTCACCCGCGACGAGCGCATGCGCGAGATGCAGGACGAGGAAAAGCGCTATCAGGTCGCCAAGGATCTCTCCGACAACCTGACCATCGGCTACAACACGTCTGAAGTGATCATGGCGCGCCTGATGCAGACGACCAACGCCAAGGAGCGGGTCTATGCCCAGTCGGTCAGCTTCTTCTCCACCAATGAATCGGTGCTGACGGCGCTCAACGCTTCCTTCACCGGCCTGCAGGGCCTGCATGAATCCACCGCGACGCTGAATGCCATGAAGGACGGCGTCAACAAGAGCCTCGAGACACTGGCCGAAATCGGCGATGCCGTGCAGGAGGCCGCGCTGAAAGCCGGTTATGGTCCCACCGTGCAGGCGGCGTCGGTCAAGAAGCTGGTGGACAGCGTGGTCAATTTCCAGGTCAATTCGCGCAATATCATCAACGAAATGCGCGAGATGTCGACGAAAAACTCCGAAGAGATCCGCCTTGCCGTCGAAGATGGCAAGCGCCGTCTGGCAAAGCTTGCTGCCGGTGAGGCCCTGATCAAGGGCTGAGCCCATCCGGCCGGCTTGACAGGCCGGCCGGCGCACACGACTTGATGAACCAGCCCCAGCGGGCCGGAGGATTGGAATGGCCGCAACACAGAAGGCCGCAGGACAGCCGCTCGACGAGCTGATGATGGCGATGGATGTGGTCGACACATTGCGCCATGATGAGGCCCTTGTTCAGCGTGAGCTGAGCGGAACTGACCGTGATGCGCAGCTGATCGCCCGCCTGCGGGACATCTATGCCTCACAGGGCATTGACGTGCCCGATCACATCCTGCAGCAGGGTGTTGCCAGCCTCAAGGAAGACCGTTTCGTCTATGCCCCGCCCAAAGCAGGGCTGCAACGGTTTCTGGCCCTGCTTTACATCCGGCGCATGCGCTATGCCCGCGTGGCGGCGATCGCGCTGGCGGCACTCGTGATTTCCTTGTCCGCCTGGCATTTCCTCGTCACGGCCCCGCGTGAAAGGGCTGCGGAGGCTCTCCAGGCCGAGATCAGCCAGACTTTGCCTCAGGACATTGCGCGGCTGACCGCAGCCATTAATGCGGCCGCTCTGGACGATGCGGTCAAGGTGCAGGCCGCAGGGCTTGCGGCTGACGGCGAACGGGCTCTGGCGCGCGGTGATGCGGCCGATGCACGGCGGGTGCGCGACCAGCTGGCCGCACTCGACAACGAGCTGGCCACCACCTTCACCGTTCGCATTGTCTCCCGCCCGGATGTGCCCACGGGGGTGACACGCATTCCCGATGTGAACCAGTCGGCCGAGAACTTTTATCTGGTGGTGGAGGCGATCGGTGCCGATGGCAAGCCTCTGCCACGGCGGATCGTTTCGGAGGAAGACGGCAGGGAAAAGACCGTGACCATCTGGGCGCAGCGGGTACCGGTCAGCGTTTTCAATGCGGTACGCGACGACAAGGCGCAGGATGGCATCGTCCAGGATGCCGAACTGGGCGTGAAGCTGCGCGGCAAGCTCGGCATCGAGTGGAGCAAGCCGGTGGAACAGGGAGCCATTACCGAATGGTGACACCGGAACGGGGGCTTGAGCCATGCTGAGCGGACGTCAGACACTCTCGGCCATCGAACAGGCCCTTGCGGATCTGCGCCGCGAGGAGACCGAGCTTGCCCACCGTATCGAACGGGCAACGCGGGCGATTTCGGCCCTATCGGAGAAGATGAGCGAAGGCTTCCGGGACCTTGCAAAATTCCGCATGGAGACAGAGGAAGCCGAGCATCTTGGCGCCGATCTGGAAGGCGCGGCACGGACAGCGCGCCAGCTGCTGGAGCGGCGCAATGCCGATCTGGCACGCCTTGCCGAAGAGGTCCGCCTCAAGGAAAGCCAGCGGGCAGAGCATATGCGCGAGCGGGACAGGCTTTCCGCCGCCCGGTCCGCCATTCTTGAGCAGATCGAGGCACTGGAAGGGCCTCTTGTCCAGGCCCTTGCCGCAGATGAGACCCACAAGGGGCTGAAAGCTGCGGCAGAACAGGCCGCCCGCACCGCCACCGCCGCTTCGGAAAAGGCCCTCCAGGCAGAAGCGGACCGGGAGGAAAAGGGCAAGGCCTACGAAAACGATCCGCTGTTCATGTATCTGTGGCAGCGCGGCTTCGGCACCACGGGCTACAGCCACTCAGGCCTGGTGCGTTCGCTCGACCGCTGGGTCGCCGGTCTGATCCGGTTTGATGCGGCCCGGCCGAACTATGCCATGCTGACCGAGATCCCTCCGCGCCTCACGGCCCATGCGGCCCGCTGCAATGCGCTGGCCAGTGAGGCGGCGGATGCGGTTGCAGCGTCCGAACGCCAGGTGCTGACACGGCTTGCCGGGCGGGACCTTGAGGGAGAGGCCATCGGGCTGCAGGACGCCCTCCTGCAATTGGACAGCCAGCTTGAGGCGCAGGAGGCGGAGCTTTCCGCCCTGCAGGCCCGGCTCCAGACCTTCACCGATGGTGAGGACGAAGGCTATCAGGCCGCAGCCGCGGAGCTCGCCAAGGCCCTGCAGCGGGAGGATCTGCACACGCTTCTGCGCAAGGCCATCGACACCCCCTCGCGCGAGGATGATGCCATCGTGCGTGAACTGCAGAATGTCGAGGCACAGATCGAGGATCTGACCCGCGAGATCCGCCAGGACAAGGAATTGCAGCGCGACATTTCCCGCCGCCGCGAGGAACTGACCAAGGTAACCCAGCAGTTCCGGCAGAACGGCTATGACGATTACGGTTCCTCGTTCAAGGACGACAACCTGACCACCATCCTGCTGGGCGAGCTCGTCAAGGGCGCCATCAGCGGCGCGGACTACTGGGCCCGCGCCCGCAAGGCGCATGTGCGCCAGAACACCAGCAGCCGCGGCACCAGCCGCAGCTCGTTTGGCGGCGGCTTTTCGGGTCAGGGGCTTGGCGGCGGCAGCTCGCGCGGAAGCGGTGGCTTCAGAACCGGCTCTTCCGGAAGCACCATGGGCAAGGGCGGCGGCTTCCGCACGGGAAAGACATTCTGATGCCAGCGCATCCGGGGTGCGGAAGGCATCACGCCATGAAAGGCGCAAGCGACGCGGGGGCATGACCTGCACCCGGCGGGCCGGGCTCATCGCGAACTGGCATGAGAAAAGATATAGGAGAAAAGATATAGGGAAGCGGCAAATTTCCGCGTGGATTGTGACGTAGCCAGCTTTCAAAGCCTCCTTCCCGATCTATGAGTAACGGAACCAGATGTGTTCTAAGTTTGTTAACCGGACTGGTGGCCTGTTTAGGCTTGCCGGAGCCTGAACATGATTACCTTGAGGATCGCAGCCATGCGCCAGATGATCATCGTCCCTGCCCTCGCCGCGGCACTTGCGGCCTGCCAGTCGAGCGCCCCCCAGCGGCCGGTGCAGACCACAGTTGCCCCGCAGCCGCAGCTGACGGTGCCGCAGGGTGCGCAATCCCTGTCAATCGCCGGCAGCCCGGAGCAGGTGCGCATGGCCCTGATCGCCAGCGCCACCGAGCGGGGCACGCCCGTTGTGCAGGATGAAGCCAACATGGTCGTGATCGAGCGCAAGATGACGGAAGCCAACCCGGCGCTCGACGCCGAATTCGGCCCCTCCGACAACGGCGACCGCCTGATCCGCGTGCGTGTGCGCTTCACCGGCGAAGCCTGCCGCACGCTGGCGGTTCAGGACGTCGCCATCGTCAACAATGCCCGCACCGCCCTTGCCCAGAGTTTCGTGCTGCCGGGCAACCCGAACACCATGCAGAGCCTGCGGGGGCTGAAGACCCGCGTTGAGCGGACCTCCGGCTGCCCGGCCCTGCCTGTCAGCTGACGGCCAGGATAGCACATTCCTTTGCCTGCCGAGGCATGAAAGAAAAAAGCGCGCTGCTTCCACACCGCGCTTATTTTCATTTGCCTTGCATTCGCAGCCAGCCAGACGGGACCATGATGTGCGGCGTCTCCGCCAGATCATGCCCCCGCCGCCTCAGCTCGACAGCACGTCCTTCACGGTTGTCGCCAGCTGCTTGAGGGTGAAGGGCTTGGGCAGGAAGAAGAAGGTTTCGCCTTCCGGCAGGTTCTCCTCGAAGGCGTCTTCCGCATAGCCCGAAACGAAGATGATCTTGAGATCGGGCCGTGTCTTGCGCAATTCGCGCAAGAGCGAGGGGCCGTCCATTTCCGGCATGACCACATCCGACACCACCAGATCGATGCTGCCGCCGGTTTCCTCCATCACCTCCAGCGCTTCCGTGCCGGACCCTGCCTCGTGGACGGTGTAACCGCGTGAGGCAAGCGCACGGGCGGCAAAGGCGCGCACGGCCTCCTCGTCTTCCACCAAGAGGATCGAGGCCGAGCCGGTGAGGTCCTTCACCTTGTCGTTGTCCTCGATGATCTTCTTCTCGATGACCGGCTGCTCCTTGGGAATGTACCGCGGGAAGAAGATGCGGAAGACCGTTCCCACGCCCACCTCGGACGAGCAGAAGATGTAGCCGCCGGTCTGCTTGACGATGCCATAGACGGTGGAGAGGCCAAGACCGGTGCCTTTGCCCACTTCCTTGGTGGAGAAGAAAGGCTCGAAGATCTTTTCCATGATCTCCGGCGTCATGCCGTGCCCGGTGTCTTCCACCTCGATCAGCGTATATTCGCCGGGCGGCATGCCGCGCGTGTTGTCGAAGCGGATCGAGTCCTCTTCCGTCACGTTTGAGGTGCGGATGGTCAGGCGGCCGCCGTCGGACATGGCGTCGCCCGCATTGACCGCGAGATTGACGATCACCTGCTCCAGCTGGTTCACGTCCGCCATCACCGGCCACAGGTCGCGGCCATGCACCACCTTCAGCTCCACCTTTTCGCCCAGCAGGCGGTCCAGCAGGTTGGCGAGATCGGCCAGCACATCATTGAGCGCCAGCTGCTGCGGGCGCAGGGTCTGGCGGCGCGAGAAGGCCAGCAGCTGGCGGACAAGGCCCGCCGCGCGGTTGGCATTCTGCTTGATGTTCATGATGTCCTGGAAGGACGGATCGGTCGGCCTGTGGCTCGCCAGCAAAAGATCGGAGAAGCCGATGATGGCGGTCAGCACGTTGTTGAAGTCATGCGCCACGCCACCCGCCAGCTGGCCGATGGCCTGCATCTTCTGGCTCTGGGCGAACTGGGCTTCCAGCGCCCGCTGCTGTGTCGTCTCCAGCGCGTAGACGATGGCCATCTCGCCATCCCCTTCCCCGTCCTGCACCGCAGAGACATAGAAGGTGGCAGAGCGCCCGTCAGAGGCATTGGCCAGCGGCAGGTCAACCGGCGCGATCTCGCCGATCCCCTTTGCGGCGGCAGAGAGCGCCCGCGACAGTTCCTCCCGGCCATGCTCAGCGACGAAATCCTGCATGCGGGTGCCGGAGCCGGAAATATCGACCGGTCCAAACAGACGCAGGAACGGCGCATTGGTGCGCAGGACCCGGCCCTCCGCGTCCAGCGAGGCGATGGCAATCGGCGTGTTGTTGAAGAAGCGCGCAAAGCGCACTTCGGCCGCCCGCAGCGCCTCGGCCACCTCTTCCCCGCGCGAGCGGTTGAGCACCAGCGTGCGGCTGTCGCCGGGAACGCCTTCGGCGCCAAAGGGAACCCGGTGCAGCAGACGCACCGGCAGGCCCCGGCCATTGCGGGTGACGAGATCAAGATCGAAGGTTTCGCTCTTCACCTCACCGGCAGAGCCGCGCACAGACCGCACCAGCTCAGCGCCATCCCCCCGGATGATGTCAGCCAGCAGCACTTCACCAGCCTGGAACTGGGCCAGATCATAGCCCAGCCAGTCGGCCAGCGTGGCGTTGAGATAGACGATCCGTCCACGCGCATCGCAGGAGAAGAAGCCTGCGGGGGCATGATCAAGGAAATTGATGACGCGCTGCAGCTCCTGGAAGGAGCTTTCCTGATCGCTGCGGTCGCGGGTGATGTCGGCAAGCTGCCAGACCATCAGCGGCCGGCCGGAACCGCCTTCCTTGCGCGGGATCTGCAAGGGCCGCACGGACACCCTGTACCAGCGGGCGCCGCTGTCATCGCCGTCCAGCGCCGCGGGAAGCCGCACTTCCTCCTGCGCCTTGCGCCCGTCGCGCATGGCCTGGGACAGGCGGAACATCACATCGGCCGCATCCGGATCGCTGGAGAATACCCGTTCGATGGTGCGCACCTCAGCGGGAGTTTCAGCGCCCGTCAGCATGGCATAGGCCTGGTTCGCGTAGATCAGACGGCCTTCAGCGTCGGTGACAACCGCCCCCTCCTCCAATGTGTCCAGAAAGGCTCCGCCGAGCGGACTGGCACGGCCGCGCGTGGAAAAGCGCAACAGGCCGATGGCTGCCGCGAACAGTGAAAAAACACCGACCACAGCCAGAATGCCAAGCAGGGCAAGGACATAGGGCTCTGCAGCCTCGCGGCCCATGACCGCAAAGGCCGCGGCCGCGCCCAGAAGGGCCAAGGCCAGAAGCAGCAGCGCGGCAATGCTTCCCTGCCGCTCTGCACGGTCTACAACCGGCTCTGCCATGTGTGAGTCCCTGTCGCTCATTACCACTCTTCTCCCTCCCGCCCGGCGGGATTCGGTCTTTCATGCAGCATTCTGCCCCGCGCAGCTAAATTCAACCGATCTGGTGTCAATTATCGCGCCAGCTCCGGGTTTTCCGCATTCTGTAGACAAAGCCGATGACCTCGGCCGCTGCCTTGAAGTGTTCTTCGGGAATGAACTGATCGATTTCCGTCGCCGCGTAGAGCGCACGGGCCAGCGGCGGGTTCTCGACGATAGGCACCTTGTTCTCTTTCGCAATTTCCCGAATGCGCAAGGCGACTGCGTCGACACCCTTGGCGACCACCTGAGGCGCCCCCATTCCATCCTCATATTTGAGTGCAACAGAGTAGTGCGTCGGGTTGGTGACAACCACCGTCGCCTGGGGCACGGCGCTCATCATGCGGCGGCGGCTGCGCTCCATGCGCAATTGGCGGATCTTGCCCTTTACCGCCGGATCACCTTCCGTCTGCTTGTATTCTTCCTTGATTTCCCGGAGGCTCATCTTCTGCTTTTTGAACCATTTCGTCTTCTGCCAAAGGAAATCCAGGGCAGCAACGATGGTCATGACGGCAAGAATGGCACCGATAAGCTTCAGCGCAAGAATACGGGTCTCCTCCATCACCATCAGCTCGTCCATGAACATGACGGCTTCCGCCATGTCCCGCTCCGGCCAGAGCACGGCGACCATCAGCGTGGAAACGATGACGATCTTGACGAGTCCCTTGAGAAAATTCATCAGGCTGTCGGCCGAGAACAGCCGCTTGAAGCCCGACATTGGCGAGACTTTGGAGAGTTTCGGCTTCAGCGATTCCGCCGAGAAGACCAGTTCATGCTGCACCATGTTGCCGATGACAGCCATGATCATCATGGTCAGCATGGGCAGAGCGACGGCGGCAGCCACCACCAGCCCGGTGTTGCTCCATAGCGCAACAAGCCCGCCGCCATCTGCGGGAATAGCATCGGCGTGTTCCACGTACCACTTCAGCTTGCCACCAAGGCTGGAAAACACTCTGGGCGCCAGAAATGCAATGATCATCGCGGTTCCGGCGAGCGTGAACCACGTGCTGACTTCCTGAGATTTTGCGACATCCCCTCGCTCCAACGCTTCCTTCAAGCGTTTTTGCGTGGGGTCCTCGGTTTTCTCCGAATCGTCGGTCTGGTCAGACATTGTTTCCCCTGAAGCCACCGTCCGCAGAAGCGCGAACGGAATGCCCGGACGTGTTGAATGGGATCAGCCAGCCGCCGCCCCCACCTGCAGGCGGGACCCGGCAGGCCGGCCTATCCCCCTGTGAACTTGCCGATCGCCTCGGTGAAATACGCCAGGTACTTGTTCATGATGGCGATCAGAAGCGCGTAAAGAAGCAGGATGCCGATGGCAATGCCAACAGGTGCCGAGATGAAGAAGATCTGCATCTGTGGCATCAGCTTGTTGAGAAGGCCAAGGCCGAAATAGAAGACAAGCCCCACCACGATGAAGGGGGCGCTGATACGCATGGCGATGGAAAACACCCCGGAGACCGTCTCCTGCGCCATCCGGGCAAAGTCTCCCACCGGCAGCACCACGCCCGGTGGAAACAGGCTGAAGCTGTCATGCAGCGCCGCGATCATCAGATAATGGGTATCCGTGGTAAAGATCAGCGTGACAGCAAGAATGGACAGGTAGTTGCCGATCAATGCGCCTTGCTGGCCGGCATTGGTCACATCCGACCCAAGCGCGAAGGACAGGCCCGTCTGGTTGGCGATGATGACGCCCGCGGTCGTCAGGGCCGCGGTGATCATGCGCCCGCACAGGCCAACGGCAAATCCGATGATGAACTCCCCCGCCAGCATCACCCCGAAACGGTTGAGGTTTCCGGTCAGGCCCGCCGGATAGAGCCGGGACGCCATAGGATAAAGCAACAGGGTCAGTGCCAGAGCCAGTGTCAGGCGCAGCCGCATGGGAATAGACCGCTCGCTGAAGGACGGCAGCAGCATCATAAGCGTGCCAAGCCGGGCAAACATCAGCATGAAGACAGCCGCCATTTCCGGCAGGAAAGAGAGCTGGATGGTCACATCCCCCTCCCCTCTAGCCTGGACCGGTCGTCAGGATCATCTCGGAAATACGCATCATGAAAGCGTTGAGCATGCTGCCCATGAAGGGAAAGGTGATGATCATCGTCACGAAAATCGCCAGGATCTTCGGAACGAACACCAGTGTCATTTCCTGAATCTGGGTCAGAGCCTGAAACAGGGCAACAATCACGCCGACGACAAGGCCAACAACCATCACCGGAGCCGCGACCAGCACCAGGGTCCAGATGCCCTCGCGGGCAATATCCATGACCTCAGGTCCGGTCATCTGGTCTTCAGCCTTTCGTCCCGCTGCGATCTGCCATCAGATCGACATGCGCATGATTTCCTCGTAAGCCGCAATCACGCGGTCACGCACGGAGACCATCGTTTCCAGCGCAACTTCCGTTTCTGCGATGGCCGTCACCACATCAACCACGTCTGCCTTGCCCTGGACAAGGCCAAGGGCCAATCCCTCGGACTTGTGCCCTGCATCAGAGACGGAACTGAGAGCGTCGCGCACCATGCCGCCGAAATCCGGGGTCTGGGTAAGGGCACCGGCAGCCCCTTCGCCGGCGGCAGGCCCCTGCCCCTGTTGTCCGAGGCGGGCCATCGTCTGATAGGCATTCGCGGCAACGGATGGAATAGCCATGATGGATTATCCTCTGGGTTCAGGTTCAGATGCGCCAGCCGAAGGATCAGCCGCGCAGGATGTCGATGGTCCGCTGCAGCATGCTGCGGGTCGTCTCGATGACGTTCAGGTTCGCTTCATAAGAGCGCTGCGCCTCGCGCATGTCGACGCTTTCCACCAGCGAATTCACGTTGGGCATGCGCACATTGCCTTCCGCATCGGCGGCCGGATGGCCGGGCTCGTAGCGGGTGGGAAACTGCGACTGGTCTTCCTGGATCCGGCCCAAGGCGACGACTTCCGCATTCAGCTCCTTCTCGAAACGGTTCGTGAAGGTCGGAATCTTGCGGCGGTAAGGATCTTCCTGCGGCGTGCGGCCCGTGGAATCCGCATTGGCAATGTTTTCCGCGATCACGCGGATGCGGCCCGTCTGCGCCTTAAGCCCGGAAGCCGAAACGAACAGCGTCTTGGTCAGATCCATGGCACTCTCCTTTGCAAGTGTTCAAAGCCCGCCTCAGGCAGACTTGCCGATGGCAGTCTTGAGGAGCTTCATGCTGCGGCTGTAGAGCGTCGCCGCCGCCTGGAACTCCATCTGGTTCTGCGTGACCTTCATCATCTGCTCTTCGAGAACCACATTGTTGCCATCCGGCGTTGTCTCGAAGGTGCTGGGCGAAATCTGACCGCCGCCGGAGGACGCACGCATCACGCCCGACAGATGCCCCGCCTGGGTGCGCACCGTCTCAAGCCCCGGATTGGCGAATTTCAGATCCTCGTCCACCTTGAAGGCCTTGAGCTCCCTCGCCCGGTATCCCGGCGTATCCGCATTGGCAACATTCTCGGCCAGCACGCCCTGCCGGGCCTGATGCCACTGCATTTTGGACTTGATCGCCCGGAACATCGGCAGGTCGGTCAGAGACATGCGAGTCACCATTCGTTAACAATCCGGCAAACACTGCCGCTCAAAGGGTTAACGGAAAGTTAATGGCGCGTTAATGATTTTCGCAACAAGGCCGCAGTTTTCCGTGGAAACTCGTAAACAACCCGCTCAAGCACGGCCGCAAACAACAAAACCACCCGGCATTTTTTGCCTGCCCCTGTTAATATTTAGGGGCTCAGCCGATTCGATAGACTGGCGAGACAAGCTGGTCACATTTGTCCAGTCAGAATCATGCGGGGGGCAACCGGGCGGCGCAAGCTTCCGCCGCTACATTCCCCCACCATGGATGAGGGAATGGAGTGCCAGCACGGCGCAGGAGCACCGGCCCAAGAAGTTGGCCAGCAACTGGGCCAGCAACCGGGCCAGCAACCGGGCAGAGCCGGAGGCAGACGCGGCGATGGTTGCGCATTGCGCCGGCTTGCAAGTCTGGAAAGGCGCAAGTGAAGCGCTGCAACAGGCTGACGGGTAACTGGGAGGTATACCTCGGCGCCCGCAGATGCTATTTGCAGCTCTGATCTATCACGCAGGCGGGGCAGAAGTCTGCCCTGCGGCTGAATGCAAGGGAGATCTGGCGCCTGACCCGGCAAGGAGGCGGCCGCCAGTCCGGCGCAGAGTAATGAGGTTGGTATGTACGAGTGGATCGCGGATACTTTCGGCGTCGGAGACGGCATCGCACGGGCGATGTCTTTCATTATTGCGCTGGCCATCGTCTTCGCATTGATCGGCCTGATGGTCTATTTTCTGCGGCAATTCACCGGCAACCGCATCAACGCAGGCCGCAACCGCCAGCCGCGCATCGCGGTGATGGATGCCATGAACATTGATGCCCGCCGCCGCCTGCTGCTGGTGCGCCGCGATAATGTGGAGCATCTCATTCTCGTCGGCGGACCGACAGATGTGGTAGTTGAACAGACGATCATTCGCGGCACTCCGGTCGCCGCAAACTACCAGCGCCAGCTGGCGGGCTATGGTGCGCCGGACTATGACACCGGCGACAGCCCCGTCCCTGCCCCTGCTGCGGCTCCCGTAGCGGTCATGACGGCTCCGTCTGCCCCCTCGCCCGCTGCGGCCGCCCCGTCCTCAGCTCCTGCGCCTTCTGCCCCACCGCCGTTGCGTGCCCACCCCTCCGCAGCTGAAAAGCCGCAGAGCGCCGCCTCCGGTCCGCAGCGCCTTGCCGCAAATCTTGCCGCCCGTGCAGCAGCGGCAGCCGGCAGTCTCGCCGCCAGCGCCCGTGCGCGCGGACAAAACGAGCCGCAGCTCGATGCCGCACCGGCACCTCAGGCAACAGCTCCTTCCGCCCCGCGCCCGCATGCTCCGGCAGCTGAAGCGCCTGCAGCCAAGGCCCAGGCACCCCAGACGCCTCAGGCACCCCAGACCTCCATGCCTCACGCCGCCCAGGCGCCCTCCGTCCAGATAGCTGGCGGCGCAGGTCCGGAACTCAAGCCGGTGACATCGCCGCTCGACACGATCAAGACCCTGCGCGCCCGCGCAGCGCAAGCCATGTCAGCCGGGACATCCGCAGCCCCGTCAGTACCGGCACCTGCCGCTTCGGCCAGCCCTGCCCTGCGGGCGTCCGACCCGGCCATGCGCGCGCCGGAAGTTTCCGCTCCGGCCATCAGAAGCGCTGTCCAGTCTGATCCCCTGCCCGCCCCGAGGGAGCCCGCCGCTGGCGGCACAGTCCAGTCGGCAACCTCTGCTCTCACCCAGAAGGCGGGTGCCTCGGTCGCTGCGGCAGGCGCTGCCGTTGCGGGGCTCGCACGCACCTTCTCCCGGTCAGCCTCATCCGACGTTCAGGCTCCGGCCCCCGAGCCCGAGCCGCGCCGTCAGGTCACGCCTCCCTCTTCGGGTCCCGCGGCCCGCGCACGCACCGTTTTCCAGAATCCGCTTGCTGCCGGCCAGAGCCCTGTGCCGGGCGAGGCTACGGCGGCAGACACCGCCCGGACCCAGCCTGCTGCCGCTCAGAATGCCACGGAATCTGCAGGCGCCTCACCTTCCGCCACAGCAGCAGAAGTTCGCAGCCCCGCAGAACGCAGCGGCGAAGGCCTGGGCTCTCTGGCCACCAACCCGTATCTGCGGCTGGACCCGGCCCGCGCGGCGAGCTATCGCGGCGGCGCAGGTGCTCCCGGCGGCACACAGGCGGGCACCCCGGCGAACACGGCAGGCGCGGCAGTGGCCGCAGCCCCCGCCGGCACCGCAGCCGCCGGTGAAGCACGCAGCGAAGCTGCGGCGGAGGTTCCGCCGGCTCCGGTGAAGACCGAAAGCGCCGCAGCTCCGCAGGTGGACAACACACCGGCGGCCCAGCAGGCCGGAAGCCCGGCAAGCTCAGCCCAGCCCGAAGGAAAAAGCGCCGCCACCCCGGATGCTGCAGCAGACGAAGAAGACCTGTTCGCGCCTCTTGCCCCGGCACGCCCCTCCGCAGAACCGGCAAGCGCAGCGCAGGGCGGTATGGCAGACGATCTGCTGGCCGATGCCCTGGCTGATGTTCTCGATGGCCATCTGCAGGGCAAGTCCTCGGCATCCGCACCGGCTGCAGCCCGGGCAACAGAGGCCGAAGCCCCCAAAGCCGCTGCACCGGAGCCTGACGCATCACAGGACAGCGAGGCAGAGCAACCGGGTGCGGCTCCGGAGATCAAGGTTCAGACCGCCCGTGACAATCCCGGCGTGACCGCCATTGAAGAAGAGATGGCACGCCTCCTGTCCGAAATCGGCACGCAAGAGCGCAAATGAACGTTCGCAAGGGCGCAACCAGATCTGCCAGATATGTGCGCCTGACGGCATTTGCTCTGGCCGGTACAGCAGCGGTGCTGCTCGCCGCCCCGGCACTGGCGCAGGACATTTCCATCGGCTTTGGCGAAGGCACGGGCGTGACGCAGCGCGCCTTGCAGCTCGTGGCCCTGCTGACAATTCTCAGCCTGGCTCCGTCGATCCTTGTGATGGTGACGAGCTTCACCCGCATTGTCGTGGTTCTGTCGCTGCTGCGTTCCGCCATCGGCCTGCAGACGGCCCCGCCCAATACGGTGATGGTGTCACTGGCCCTCTTCCTGACAGCCTTCATCATGGCCCCCACGCTGCAGACGGCGTATAACGAGGGCATCCAGCCGCTGGTGGAAGGAACCATCGAATTCGATCAGGCCTTTGAGCGGGCTTCCGAGCCTTTTCATGCCTTCATGCTGACCCAGGTGCGGGAGAAGGATCTTGGCCTGTTTCAGGAGCTCTCAGGTCAGGCCCCGCCGGAAACACCACAGGACCTGAGCTTTCAGGTCCTGATCCCGGCCTTCATGATCAGCGAGCTGCGCCGCGCCTTCGAGATCGGCTTCCTGCTCTATTTGCCGTTCCTGATCATCGATCTGGTGATTGCCTCCATCCTCATGTCCATGGGCATGATGATGCTGCCGCCAGTGGTCATCTCCCTGCCCTTCAAGCTGATTTTCTTCGTGCTTGTTGATGGCTGGTATCTCGTGGCCGGAAGTTTGGTGAGAAGCTTCGGCGCCGCCGGATAGCGCCCCCGCAAAAAACATATAAATCAAATGATTAAAGCGAATTCCGGAATCAATTCCCGCAGCTCTTGAATCAATCTCTTTAAGAGCTGAATCAGTTTCTCCGGAAGCTTCAGCAGAGGATCAGGCCGCTGCGGTCCGTATGCGGCAGGAACCCCGGGCGCCGGATATGGTGTCAGCCATTGGCCGGCATGGCATTGGCCAGTGAGCTGCTGCCACTGTCCGCGGAAGGCGACATGTACTGGCGCCGGTATTCCTGCAGGAAGGTGTCGAGCGTATCCGTTGCGGCAATGCCTCTGACCACCTCCAGGAACTCGACTCCCTGTGCCGCGATGGGCCGGGTGACCACCTCGAACGACGCAGCATGGGGACTGTCCGACATCTTCTTCGCATATTTGGTGCGCAAGCGGTCCAGGCTGAGCTGGTCGCCGGCCAGCGAATAGCTGATCGCGGCCTTCAGGATGTCGTCCCGTTCGATCTGCTCCAGCGGAATATTGTCCGACCAGCGTGAGCCATACATGGCCTCCAGCTGCTCCCCCGCCTCACGCCAGCTCTGCGCTTTCCAGAACGTATCGGCGCGCAACCGGTCCACATCGGCCCCGCGCATGTTGCGCACCAGTTCCAGCGCCAGATCCGGACGGCCGCTCTCCGTCATGGCACGCGCCTCGATGATATTCCGCTGCCGCTCCAGGGACGAAGGCAGGTTTGCCTGACGGGTGCGGTTGAGCACCGCCAGGGCCCGCTCCGGCTTGCGGTCCATCAGATAGATGGCACCAAGGTCGGCCGCGATCTGTGCGCGGGCAGCCCCCTTCAGGCGGTTGTCCACCTGATGCTGCAACAGACCGGCAGCCTGATCGAGAAGATCCACTTCAACCAGCCGCTTGGCGAGCTTGCGCACCATCTCGTCCCCCTGACGCCCCACCGGCATCAGTTCGCGGAAATCATAGAACAGCGCAAGAGACTTCACGGCAGGCATTTCGTCCGCTTTGCCATGCAGGAAGAGGCTGGAAAAAAGTGCGGACATCTCCTCCTGCAGCAGGCGGGTGGTCTCCGCGTCCGGCTGAGCCTGAAGCGCAGACTTCATCGCCTCGAACGCCTCGCGGTAATTGCCCTTTTCCGCCTGCAGCTGGGCGAGCAGCCGCAGCGTCTTCAGTTCCGTCTCGTCACCGCGCCAGGAGGCCGCAAGGCCGCCAAGCTCGTTGATCGCAGTGTCGATGTTGATCTCTCCGTCCCGGTAACGGATACGCAGCGCACGGTACTGGGCTTCGGCCGCGCGCGGACGGTCAAAACTGCGGGCAACAAGATCAAAGGCGGTGAGCGCCTCCAGCGAACGGCCCGACGCATCGGCCACGCGGCCGCGCAGAAGGTCATAGCGGGTGGCCTGCTGCGGGGTGATGAGCGCCGGCTCGATCTCCGCAAGAATGGCATTGGCCATGCCGAAGTCATTCAGTTCCACCATGGCCTGTGCGGCAGCCAGATTGAACTCGGCCTGAATATTGACGGGGTAGTTGCCAATGACGGAACGGCCGCGCGCCAGTGCTGCGCGGGCCGGGGCCCACTGGCCAAGCGCGACTTCAACGATGGTCTGCCAGACGGCTGCGTCCGGATTGTTCTTGAGATCATGACGGCTCAGATGCGGCAGTGCCTCACGCGGCCGTCCGGCAAGCGTTTGGGCCGCGCCCATCATGAGATTGAACATCGGATCCTGCGCCAGGGCCGGCTCTTCCTCCAGAGCCAGTTTCATCAGGCCGAGCGATTCATGAGGAAACACATGCGCCAGATAGAACCGGGCCAGATCAAGCCTGGGACCCTGCCGGCGCCCTTCGGGCGCCGCCGCCATGGCCGCTTCCAGCTCACTGCGGCGGCGGATGAAATCCTCCGGCGCCGAGGTCGTCAGGTTGGAGAATTCGATGGAGGCAACACTGTCCGCAGCAACGAGCGAGGTGAAGGAACCGGACCCCTGCCGCAGGTGGCTGCTGGACAGGATCAGGCCATCGGTCTTCTCCAGGATGACGTCATCCCCCACCAGTTGCACGCGCACTCCATCCGACTTTGGCACGACCGCAACACCATGCGCGGAAGACAGCGCATCCAGATCGACAAAGCTCTGCGGCTTGAGCAGGCCCCGCGCAGGGCCAAAGCCGGTCACCGCATGAATTTCGTCCCCCACATCCGGATCGGTAAACCTGCGGACATAACGCGGGTTCTGGAATGACACCCGCAGTACCGATCCCCCGTCGATCCGCACCGTGCGCTCCAGCAGCAGCGGGCGCGAGGGTTCGACGATCATGTCGCCGATGACGAGATTCCAGGCGTTACCGTCGGCACCGAGGGTCGCCAGCGTGGCAGAACTGACGTTCACCCGGAGCACCGAGAAGTCACCGTAGCTCTGGATATCGACCTCGCTGGCGATATCTCCGAGAGCAGAACGCATGCCGCGCACGTCGATCGCCGAGCTGGTATCGAACACCATCCAGACACTGTTGTTGCGCCGGAACAGCGCCGTGGAGACCTGTTCCCGGAAAGGAAACACGACACGCACCGAGTTGCCGATCCGCCGGGCTTCGGCAGCAACGAAATTAAGGGTTGCTTCCGCCGCATCGGGCGGCAGGCTTTCTGGCGAGCGGGCCGGTCCGCCAAAGATGCTCGGCGGCATGCTCTGCGCCTGCGTGCCCGCAGCATCGTTGCCGCCAGTTGCCCGCCAGGCTTCATTGCTTTGCGGCTGCGACACCCCCGTCACATCAATGACAGGCGGCAAATCCGCCGGCACAGGCTCCTGAACAGCAGGCGCGGCAGAGCGGCGTGCCGGCACGGGCACCGGATCAAGAGGCGCCACATCAATCAGCCGGTCACCAGCCTGCAGAGCAGGCCCCTCCGCAACAGGAGTGGCTTGCGGAGCCTCGCCTTCAGGCTGTGCAGTCGCCGGTGCCGGTTCCTGGACCGGTGGAACGAACGCAACCGAAGCCACCGTCTCCGGCTCGCCGGCGAGGGGGGGAATGACCACAGGCGGATTCATCTGCGCAACATCCGTCACGGGGCCTTGCAAAGCCAGTTCCGTTGCGGAGACCGGCTTGGCCCGGGGCAGCGGAAAAGACGCTTCTCCGCTGCCGGGCTCAGCCAGAGCCACATCAACGGGAGCCTCAGCGGCTTCAAGGCCGGTTGCCGGGCTGCTCTGCGCAACCGGCGTTTCAGGCACCACCCGCGGGCCGATGGCCCCCGGTCTCGGACGGCTCACGCCACCGCCCTCAACCCCGTCGAACACCGGGTCCCGGCCCGGCTGCGGCATGCCGGAGGCAGGGGCTCCATCAGGCGTGCGGGGGGTATAGTCGCGGTTCCCCGGCGCAATGATCATGCCGGATGCTCCGGAAGGCACTCCGGCCCCCATTGCGTCATTTATGGCAGCATTGGCCGGATCCACCGGCACCCTTGCTTCCGGCGGACTGATGTCGACCACATAGGTCTGCTCTTCGCGGAAAGCCCGGATGTCGACACCCGGCTCAAGACGCATCAGAAACTTGAGCTTGCCCTCATCAATGAAGGCTGTCGCATCAACGACACCACGCGGCAGGCGGGCGCGCAGGTCGCCAACATCCAGCTGAGCGGGATGATTGAAGGTGATGCGGACGATGTCGTCTTCCCGCACAAAGGCCGTATCAAACTGGATGGACCAGTCAAAGACCAGACGCGTGAAGGTCGGGTGATCCCCGACATGGAGCGTGACCTTCGGCCCCTCCTGCGCCTTCAGACGCGCCTGTTCGAGGGCCCGGACCTGCCGCATGGCCTCCTCGGCGCGCCGCGCCAGTTCACGCACCACCTCATCCGGCAGGCCGGGCGGCAGGCCTTGCCAGTTGGAAGGCAGAATATCGATGAACAGCTTCTCGCCCGCTTCAAGCGTGTTGATGCGGAATCTGTCTTTCAGGGCAAAGCGGATGGCGCTGCCATCCGGGTCACGGCGGGCGATGGCCACGTAGTTCCCCAGTTGCAGCGGGACATCATCCACGTTGATCTGAATCGGCGCCTCAAAGGCAACACGCAGCACATTGTTTGTGACGGCGGCATCATAATGCGGCAGCAGTGTCCTGTCCTTGAAGGTCAGGATCATCCGGCCGTAGCCCTCTTCGGCCCGCGCTTCCATGTCCACGGGCTCAGCCGTCTGGGCATGGGCCGGGGTCAAAGGCATCAGCGGCAAGGACACGGCAAACAGAACAGCAAGGCTGCGGCACGAAACAGCCGCTCCCGGAATATACCGGAACACTGCGTGGACCCTGGCCGAGGCCCACTGGCGTGCATGCCTCACAACATTCAACAAGGTCAGGGTTATCCTCTGGAACAAGCTCCGAAGTGACTCTAGGGGACCGGCCTTAACACCCTGTTACGCCGCACCGCAAAACTCGGCGCTTTCCGTCAGTTTGAGCCGATTTTCGGAAGTGCAGCCGGGGCCTGGATGGAAGCCCCCTGAAGCTGGTTCGCATCGCCGCTGGCGATCGCCACGGTCAGCTTTTCAGCCGCCTCGGGCGACATGCGCGCCAGAATGTCAGCCATCTTGCGCGGCTTCATCTGGCGCACGACCTTCAGCAGGATATCAAGTTCAAGCCGGTCGAAGATGCGGGCTGCGTCCTTGGGCTTCATGTTTTCATACATGATCACCAGCGCTGCAATCTCGCCCTCTTCCTGCCGCTTCTTCTCTTCGACACCCTGCTGGATCTGCTGCTCGAGCGACTTGAGTTCGTCAACCCGCTGCTGCAGCCGCTCTTCGGTCGCCTGCAGCAGTTTCTCCCGCAGATCAAGCTGCCCTTCCTGATCCTGCAAGGCCCTGCGCCGCTCGCCAAGGCTCTCCAGAACGGCACGTTCCGCACTTGACCCTCCAAGCTCCAGGGTGTCAGGCACGGCAGGAACCTCCGGAAGCGTCTCACCAGTCGCAGGCGTTCCGGCAGACGGCGCTTCCTGCGGCTGCGCAGCCTGCTGCGGCGCGGGCTGGGCCTGCGCTCTTGCTTCCATGACCGGGCCCACGGCCGTGTGCCCACCGAGCACAAGGCCGAGCAGCTTCAGCGCCAGAAGGGCGCTGGCAGCTATGCCGACAACTGGAAGCAGGCGAAGGTTCAAGCAGCGGCCTCCCCTGACTTCTTGCGGAAGCGTTCAAGACGGGCGGTTGCTTCGGCCGCCGCAGCACGGATGTCCCGCGCGCTCACTGAAGGAGACGGAGCCGGTGCGGCAGGCGCGGGAGCGGACGGACGGTAGGCGCCGGCATAGGGCGCTGCCGGAGGTGCCGGGCGCGGTGCTGGCTGCGGCGCGACATAGCCCTGAGGCGCCTGCTGGTAGGCAGGGGCAGCCGTCTGCTGGGCAGCTGCAAGGCGGCGGGCATCGGCTTCAGCCTGGGCCTGAGCTTGCGCGCGCTGACGGGCCTCTTCCTCGGCAGCGCGGCGGGCATCCTCCGCCATATGCGCGGTGCGGGCGGCTTCGGCAATCTGGCTGATGCGCGTCAGGACTGCTTCACCCTCACCCAGCTGTCCGGCCAGAACCTTGGACAGATGCTCGGCCTGCGTCAAGCGGGTTCCAAGTGTCTTGTCCGCGTCATTTGCCGTGGCTTTCAGGCCCAGAATGGCACGCTCGGCAATTTCGGTGGCGGTGATCAGCTCCGAGATCGTCGCGCGCAGCGTCTCTTCATCGGCACGCAGACGCTGCAGCCGGCGGTTCAGGACCCAGCAATAGCCGATGGTGACCAGCAGAAGGACAGCCACCAGAGCCTCGATCAACATTCCAAGCGGCAGGGACGTCATGACGTTTCCATTTCCTTCTGCATGGCCCGTTCAAATGCGGCCAGAGTCATCTTCGGCTTGCGCAATCCGCGGGTGACACGAATCGCGATCGAATCCTCGACCTTGCCGAGTGTACCCTCACTGAGCTCCACGTTGCCGCACTTGATTGTCACCGGATCATCAGGTTCCACGTCAAAAATCAGTGTCTGGCCCACGTCGAGGCTCAGGACGCGGCTGAGCGGCAGGAAGGTTTCGTAAAGGACCGCATCCACTTCCACCATGGCAGCGTAAATCTCGCTCGCAAGATGCCCTTCCCAGATCGGATCACGGCCGAATTTTTCGCCCATGAACATCTGCAGCAGCAGGTCACGGATGGGCTCCAGCGTGGCATAGGGCATCATGATCTCGATGGTGCCGCCACGGTCCTCCATGTCGATGCGCAACTCGACAAGGATGGCCGCGTTGGCCGGGCGCGAGATCGCCGCAAAACGCGGGTTGGTCTCCATGCGCTCCAGGCTGAAATGCACCGGGGAAAGCGGCGCAAAAGCCTGCTCCGCATCCGCCAGGATGATTTCCAGCATGCGCCGGACAAGGTTGGTCTCGATGGTGGTATAGGGCCGGCCTTCGACGCGGATACCCGTCGTGCCGCGCCCGCCGCCCAAGAGCACATCGATGATCGAGTAGATCAGGCTCGATTCCACCGTGACAAGTCCGAAACCGTCCCATTCCTCGGCCTTGAACACGCCCAGAATGGCGGGCAGGGGAATGGAGTTCAGGTAGTCACCGAAGCGAACGGAGCTGATCGAATCCAGGGACACTTCCACGTTGTCGGACGTGAAATTGCGCAAGGATGTCGTGGTCAGGCGGACAAGCCGGTCGAACACGATTTCCAGCATCGGCAGGCGTTCATAGGACACCATGGCCGAGTTGATCAGCGCACGGATACCGCTCTGATCGCGCGAGATCGTGTCCTCGATATTGAAACCGAGAAGGTTGTCGATTTCTTCCTGGTTCAGAACGCGGTCTGCGCCGCGCGAGGCATTCTCAAGCTCCGGCTCGCTGTCATCGATCATCGCCGCCCATTGGGCCGCCATGTCGTCCGCGTTGCCGACGCCCTGCTCTTCCAGCGCCGCTCCCCAAGCAGCGGCCAGATCATCGTCGTCGTCGCCGGCCCCCTGCTCGGCGAGCGCGGCCCCCCAGGCATCAGCCAGGTCGGCATCACTCAGATCGTCGTCGTCAGCCATGTATCACCGTCACTGAATCAGGATTTCCTTGAACAGCACTCCATCAACCCTTGCAGGATGAACCGCCAGATTGATGCGCCGGAGCAGCTCTTCCTTGAGCCTGAACAAACCGGCTGACCCTTCGAGGTCAGCGGGACGCAACTCACGCAGGTAAATCTGGAACGCATCCAGAATACGCGGCAGATAGGGAGTGATCCGGTCCACCATTGCCTGATCTGACACCTCGAGCGCAATGCGCACCCTGAGGTAGGTCGCCCGCCCTTCGGTGGACAGATTCACGGTCATTTCCGGCAGGTCGTAAAAGACAACCGGCTTCTGCTGCACGACGGGCGGAGCCGTTGGGTCTACCGGTTCTCCGCCCCCTGACAGGAACAGGAACCAGACCACCCCGCCAATGACGAGCAGTGCAGCAAGCCCGGCCGCTCCGAAGATGATCAGCTTCTTCTTGCCGCCCTTTTTCGCACCGCCTTCTTCGCCGTTTTCGGCGTCGGTATCCGTATCGGCCATTGCCGCCCCGCCAGCTTGCCGCACATGCCTGCGCGTGAATAGTTTCTAAAGGGTTAATCGTTAACGAGTGGTTACCAACTCCTTAACCCATCACCCGGCAACTGTTGCCCACTGGTTCATTTTTTCCTCACCTATTTGCACCCTGCCCCGCGACGGAAAGAAAAATAACCAATTATTTCAACAAGATAAAAACTGGCACGGTCCCTGCTACAAGGGTGGTGGCACGCTGACCTGGGGAGGCTGGCGTGCCCTCGGGGAGCAAAAAGGAATCGTTAACATGGAGAATGCGCAGCTCATTAACCTGTCCCGGCAGGTTGCCTTGCGCAGGCAGCTGGATGTGACCGCCAACAATCTGGCGAACATGACCACGTCTGGCTACAAGGCCAAGCACATGAAATTCGAGGAATATCTGATGCCGGTGGCGCAGGCGACGGCCTTCAACCGCGGCGACAGAACCCTCTCCTACGTGCAGGACGCCAGGACCTTCACGGATTTTCAGGCCGGTGGAATCATCATGACCGGCAATCCGCTCGATCTGGCCGTCGATGGCGACGGCTGGTTTGCGGTACAGATGGAAGACGGCAGCGAAGCCTACACGCGCAACGGATCGTTTCATCTCGACAGCACCGGCCAGCTGGTCACGCCGGATGGCCGCCCGGTCCTGACAGAAGGCGGCCCGATCACCTTCACCACGCAGGACGGGCAGATCGACATTGCCGCTGACGGGACGATTTCCTCGGAGCTCGGCGTGCGCGGGCGCATCCGTCTTGTCGCCTTCCAGGAACCGCGTGACGCCGTTTCCATCGGCAACAACCTGATGACCTACACGAATCCGCAGCCCGTCGCCCGCACACGGGTGATCCAGGGCGCCGTCGAGCAATCGAACGTCCATGGCATCACGGCAGTGACAGAGCTGATCGAAATCACCCGCAAGTACGAGAGCGTGACCAAGCTGATGAAGGACACCTATGACCTGTCCCGCTCAGCGGTTGAGCGCCTCGGCAAGTCGCAGGCCTGAGACGGACAGGAGAGACCACCATGAAAGCACTCCATATCGCCGCCACGGGCATGAAGGCGCAGGAACTCAACGTTGAAGTCATTTCGAACAACGTTGCCAACATGCGCACAACCGGCTTCAAGCGCCAGCGGGCCGATTTTCAGGATCTGCTCTATCAGAACCTGCGCCGCATGGGCACGGACACATCGAACGCGGGCACCATCGTGCCGACAGGCGTGCAGATCGGTTCGGGTGTGAAGACCGCATCCACCACACGCATCATGAGCCAGGGCAATCTGGAACAGACCAACAAGGAAACCGACGTTGCCATCCGCGGTGAAGGTTTCTTCCAGATCCAGATGCCCGATGGCACCACGGCCTATTCGCGGGATGGCTCCTTTGAGCGCGATGCCAACGGCACGCTGGTCACCGTCGACGGTTATACCATCGAGCCCGGCATCGTCATCCCGGAAAATGGCCGCGACCTGACGATCTCGTCCGACGGCACGGTGCAGGTGACCGTCGATGGTGCCAGCGTCAACCTCGGCCAGATCCAGCTCGCCCGCTTTGTCAACAAGGCGGGGCTCGAAGCCATTGGCGACAACCTCTTCCTCCAGACCGATGCCAGCGGCGCCGCACAGGTCGGCATTCCCGGCGAGAACAGCTTCGGCAACTTGCAGCAGAACTTCCTCGAAATGGCGAATGTCGATGCCGTGACGGAGATTGCGGATCTCATTTCCGCCCAGCGTGCCTACGAGATGAATTCCCGCATCATCAAGGCCGCTGACGACATGTACTCGACCACGACCAACCTGCGGTAAAAGGAGGCTGGTGATGAGACCCCTGTTCCTTGCGCTTCTTGGAGCCGCCCTCGCAGGCCTGATGCCCGGCGCCGCAAGTCTTGCGGCAGGCAGCAGCCAGCCGGTCTGGCAGCGCGGCAGCGAAGCTCCCGTTCTGCGGCCGGAGGTCGTAACTTCTTCGGACATTGTCACCATCGGTGATTTCTATCTCAACGCAGGCGCTGCCGGCTTTGAACCTCTGTTCCGCTCGCCTGATCTGGGCACATCGGGCAATGTGAGCGCGGCACTTGTTGCCGAGCGCGCCCGTGCGGCAGGCCTCAAGTCTGCAGGCACCGATGGACTTGCAGAAGTCATTGTCCGCCGTGACTCGATTTCCTTCGATGCACAGCGCCTCTCCGGCATCATCGCCGAGCGGCTTGCACGGCAGGAGGGCCAGATTTCCGCAGATGACCTTGAAATCGTCTTCTCCCGCACACCGCAGATCATTCACGCCGATCCGCGCTCTGCCGATCCCCTGCGGATCGAACAGGCCCTCTGGTCACGCGCGGACGGCCGGTTCGACATAGTGATGTCCTACGCAAGTGAAAACGGCTACCGCCGTGTCAGCCTCACCGGCGTTGCAAGGGAAATGACGGCCGTCGTCGCACTCGCAAGCCCGCTGGACAAGGGGGCGATTGTCCGGGAGCAGGACCTGATAACCATGCGTCTGCCGCGTGAGCGGGTGCAGGGACGGGCCGTGACAGATCCGCAGGAGATCATTGGACTGGCCGCGCGCATCCAGCAGCGCCCGGGCCGCCAGCTCAGCAAGGCGGACTTCGAACGCCCGATGCTGATCCAGCGCGGCGACAAGGTCACGCTGATCTATGAAATCTCGGGAATGAAACTGACTACGCAAGGCCAGGCCGCAACTGCAGGCGCACATGGAGACATGATCGACGTGATCAATCTGCAGTCCCGCCGCACCGTCAGGGGTACCGTGAGCGCCCGCGGAGAAGTCCGCCTCGGCGGCACTCCCCGCATACTTGCCGCCAACACCAGCCTGCCTGCCCAGGAGAGCGCACAATGATCCGTCCGATTCACAAGGCTGTCGCCCTGACACTTCTGGCTTTGCCGCTCGCCGCATGCGGCTCTGCGGACCGCCTTGCCCAGGTCGGCAAGGCGCCGGCCCTCAATGCCATTCAGGACCCGACCACCATGCCAGGTTACCGTCCTGTGCAGATGCCAATGCCGACGCCCCAGCCCGCGCATTACAACGCCAACTCACTGTGGAAGTCCGGAAACCGCGCGTTCTTCGAGGATCAGCGTGCAAAACAAGTCGGCGATCTGCTCACCGTTCTGGTGACGATTTCCGACAAGGCTCAGTTCGACAACGAAACCAAGCGCTCCCGCACTGGATCGGATTCCTCCGGCGTGAGCGGGGCTCTCGGTACGGCCATCGAAAAGTTTGTGCTGCCGGGCAATGCCAGCGCTGACGCTCTTGCAACCGTCAACGCCAATTCCTCCTTCAAGGGATCTGGATCGGTTGACCGCAAGGAAACACTGAAGACATCCGTAGCGGCGGTGGTGACCCAGGTTCTGCCCAACGGCAATCTGGTGATCGAAGGTCGGCAGGAAGTCCGCGTCAACTTCGAGGTACGCGAGTTGATCGTCGCCGGTGTCGTCCGCCCTCAGGATATCAAGTCTGACAATACGATCGTCAGCGAGAAGATCGCAGAGGCCCGTATCGGCTATGGCGGACGCGGCCAGATCACCGACGTCCAGCAGCCGCGCTATGGCCAGCAGGTGCTGGATATCGTTCTGCCCTTCTGATCCAGCCTGACAGAGGCTGACCGGCTGCACTCCCCAGCCGCCTGTCAGTCCGATCCCTCCGAGCCCTTTGCCGGGCAAAACCTTATGCATCCCGAATTGATCCCCCTGCCAGTCCGGTGTTCCGGACGCCGGACTGGCTGAATGACGGGCACGGCGTCTCGCTCCCCGAGCGCCGTGCCCGTTTTTCCTCAGCCCCCTGCCTCCCCATAAAGACAGGGCTGATCGCAAGCCGGCCGAAAACAGGCAGCCCGGACAAACAAAAGCCCCCGGCAGCACGGCTGACGGGGGCTGAAATTTTACCGAGGAGCCGGGATCTCAGTCGTCCCTGTACACCTTTTCGCGGCGCTCATGCGCTTCCTGAGCCTCGATGGACAGGGTCGCAATCGGGCGGGCCTCCAGGCGCTTGACGGAGATCGGTTCACCGGTCTCTTCGCAATAGCCGTAACTGCCGTCTTCAATCCGCTCCAGCGCCGCATCAATCTTTGAGATCAGCTTGCGCTGCCGGTCACGTGCACGCAGTTCAATGGAACGGTCCGTTTCCGACGAGGCTCTGTCAGCGAAGTCAGGGTGATTGGTGCTTTCTTCCTGCAGGTTCGCCAGCGTCTCGCGGCTTTCACGCAGGATGTCCTCTTTCCAGGCGAGCAGCTTGTTGCGGAAGTACTCGCGCTGCCGTTCATTCATGAACGGCTCGTCCTCGGAAGGTCGATAGTCAGACTCAAGTTCAACCGTCATCGGAAACTCCGGTTACCGTTAGGACGGGGGGAATATATAGTCACTGGAGGTCAGCGACAACGGGCAAACTCGAAAAAAATGTTGAACTTTATTCCTTTCATTTCAATTGGTTATCCATTGCGCCCGAAGTTTGCGCAGCCGCGCAGCCAGCCAGCATGCATCAACTTGTAAACCGGCCCTGCTTAGCCAGCTCAACCTTCACGCGCAATTCGATCTCGTCGATGACCGATTCCAGCCCCGGATCGCTGCTGACGGGGCGGTCCGCCAGAGCGCTCATCATTTCCTCCAGCCGGATGGGTTCAATCACCCCGGCCAGAAGGTCTGCCTTCAGCGCATCCAGTAAATCCAGCATGGAATGCCCGCGCGCAGTGGCAGCATCGCGGTCATCCGGCTGGACCTGCATCTCCTGCAGGGAAAGCAGGGCGTCGATGCTCGAGAGTGACGACGAGGAGGACGTCGACACGGCAGCATGTGCCTCGCCATCGCCCCCGATCAGGAAACTACCGCCGCCACCGGCTTTTTTCTTGCTGCCCTTGCCCTGAACAGAGGAAACGGGCGTGTTGTTGGTGATGCGCATTGTGGCCTCGCTTCCCGTGTCTCATGAGCCGGTCCTGCACCGGCCGGTCCTGCACCGTAACAGCCTGTCTGACCCTACGGGGCTCCCGGTCAGACTCTTCCATCCCCGAAGGTAGGGAAATCCGGTCCTCCCGGCAAGAATTGCCCGGCAGAGTCCCGGCAGAATATGATCAAAACACCGGGAACACGGCAAAGTCCGGGATTTATATATTTATTTTCAATATCTTATATCAAAGCTAGGAAGCGTGGATAATCTGGCATGGACTTCGCATAGGCAGGTGCAAACCACTCATGCGCCGGGTCCCTCCCATGCCATTTGCACGTCTGTACCGTTCCAGTCTCCTCTTCGCTGCCATGGCTGTCCTCCTGACGGCTCTTGCGCCTGCGGCGGTAGCCGCCTCGCGGATCAAGGATATCTCGGACTTCGAGGGCATCCGCGAGAACCAGCTGATCGGATATGGCCTTGTCGTCGGCCTGAAAGGCACAGGCGACGGCCTGCGCAATTCGCCCTTCACCCGGCAAAGTCTGCAGGCCATGCTGGAGCGCTTGGGCGTCAACACGACAGCCGCGGACCTCAACACCAACAATGTGGCGGCAGTCATGGTGACGGCCAACCTGCCTCCCTTCGCCACACAGGGCACGCGCATCGATGTCTCCGTCAGCGCTCTGGGCAATGCGGAAAGCCTTCAGGGCGGGACGCTGCTGGTCACGCCGCTGATGGGCGCAGATGGCGAGACCTATGCCATTGCACAGGGCGCAGTAGCCATCTCCGGATTTGCAGCACAAGGCGATGCAGCCTCGGTGATACGCGGCGTGCCGACCTCCGGCCGCATTGCAAATGGTGCTCTGGTCGAGCGGGAAGTCGGCTTCAAGCTGGCCAGCATGACCACCGTGCGCATCGCCTTGCGCAACCCGGATCTGACCACCTCGCGCCGCGTTGCCCTCGCCATCAATGAACTGATCGGCTTCCCCACCGCCGAGCCTCTGGATCCCGGCACAGTGCAGCTCACCGTGCCGCGTGATTACAACGGCAATGTGGTGGACCTGCTCACCGACATCGAGCAGCTGATCATCGAACCGGATCAGCCGGCCCGCGTCGTGATCGATGAAAGCGCCGGCATCATCGTGATGGGCCAGAACGTGAGGGTCTCGACCGTGGCGGTCGCCCAGGGGAACCTCACTGTCACCATCGCGGAAAATCCGCAGGTGAACCAGCCCCTCCCGTTTGCAAACGGTCAGACGGCAGTCACCCCGCAGACCGATGTGACGGTCAGTGAAAGCGGAAACAAGCTGGCGATCGTCAGCGAGAGCGTAACCCTGCAGCAGCTGGTTGACGGGCTGAACACGCTCGGCATCGGCCCGCGCGACATGATTTCCATCCTTCAGGCCATCAAGGCAGCAGGTGCGCTGCAGGCCGAAATCGAGGTCCTTTAAGCCATGACGCCGTCAGATCTCACCCTCACCAGCGCCGCTGCCCTGCCCCGTCTGGGAGGCGGCCGCATCATCGCTCCCGACTCAATCCGCAAGCAGGCCGAGAACTTCGAGGCCGTTTTCCTCAACACCATGATGCAGTCGATGTTCACCGGCCTTGAGGAAGGCGGAGCCTGGGGCGGCGGACAGGGCTCCGACACCTGGCAGAAAATGCTGATCGACGAAATGTCCAAAACCATCGCTTCGGCCGGAGGAATCGGCCTGGCCAACACAATCGAGCGCGAATTGCTCGCCCTTCAGGAGGCAAACCAGTGAACGCCCACACCCCGGAAACAGCCGCCCTGCCCTTTTCCACCGCAAGGCCAACCAGCAGATCCGAGGCAGAGAGCTTTTGCCTTGCCGTCTGCCACACCATGGAAAAGCTTCTCGAACTGATCGAGAAGGAAACAGATATGGTGCGGGAAGGCCAGTTGCGTGCTGCAGGCGAGCTGCAGCCGGAAAAGGCCGTGCTGGTACACCACTACACCCAAGGCGTTCTCTTCGCCAAGGAGCACTCTGTGGCTCTGGGCAATCTGGCTCCGGCTGCGGTACAATCCTTGCGGCGGCAGCATGCGGAATTCCAACCTGTCCTGCGCATCAATCTGGCGGTTCTGTCTACGGCGCGGGAAGTGGCATCGACCGTGGTGACGACGGTCGCACAGGCCGTTGGCGCCCGGCAGAGGACCACGACCTACGGCCCGGGCGGCGCTTCACCGCAGGCGCCCCGGATCGCGGAAGGGATCGCTATCAACAGGTCGCTTTGACGCAGAGACGCGAATCACTTGCCAGCACCCGCGAAAAGTCTAACCTTTCCGTTAACGGAGGATTCATATCCCCGTTGTATTTTGCGGGTGATACCATCGGGTCAAGGAGTGTTACCCGAAGGAGGCAGGCATGGATACAGGAGCAATCCGGCCGTCACTGACCGCCTATGCGGCAGTAACCCCGGCTACGCGGGCTCCGGAACAGAACGAGCCCGCAGCTAAAACTGAATTGCCGGGTTCCCAGACGGTGAGACCGTCAGGGAACTCTGAAAGACAGCGCCAGCTCGCTGAGAACGGCAATCAGCAGAGCGTACCAACGCCACTTGTCTCGCGAGAGATCGTGCGCAAGAATACACTCGATCCGGAAAGCCAGTCATTCATCTATGTCGCCATGGACCGGGAAACCGGCGAGGTGGTACAGCAGATCCCGAGCGAAACATTGCGCAAACTGCGGGCCTACGCCAAGGCAGGCGATGAGCCGGCAGATCCCCAGTCCTCCTCCACAGTTCAGCGCACCGCCTGAAAAAGCAGGATCCGGCGCACCAGTGCAGCCCCATGACCTAGGTCATGGGGCTTTTTCCTTTTGCCCGCCAGCAAGAACGTGCAGCCGGGCCACCTCCCGCCCTCACCCGCAATATCTGCCCAAGCCCCACGCCAGGCACATCGCAAACCTTTGATCTGGAATTAAAATCGAATTAACCATAAAGTACAGTTCATCATACGTTAAGGTTAAAATCCGATAACCATATAACTTAACTTGTCATTACGCTTTAGAGCTGACTTTGTTGCTTGCGGGATCCAGAACGGATCCATGTATTGTGTTTTCCCAGGAAGGAAAAACCGTAATGTCCAGCAACGTTAGTCTGTCCAGCGCCGTTCGCGCTAACCTCAACGCCCTTCAGTCTACAGCTCAGATGATGAGCTCGGTTCAGGAGAAGCTCTCCACTGGCAAGAAGGTCAACTCGGCTCTCGACAATCCGAATTCGTTCTTCACCGCCAAGGGCCTTGAGAACCGCGCAAGCGATCTGGGCGCCCTGCTCGATGACATGGGCCAGTCGGTCCAGACCCTGAAGGCAGCCGACAAGGGCATCACCTCGATCTCCGGCCTCGTCGATGCCGCCAAGGCCAAGGTGAACCAGGCCGCACAGACCACCAATCAGGTCGAGCGCACCAAATACGTCAAGGAGTACAATGAACTCCTGACGCAGATCCAGGACATCGCCAAGGACTCCGGCTACAAGGGCAAGAACCTGCTCGGCGGCCAGGGTAACGACCTGAAGGTGACCTTCAACGAGAACGGCAAGTCTTCCCTGTCGATCTCGGCAGTTGATTATACGGATGTCTCCAGCTCGACCGGCCTCAACCTGTCGCGCCTCGCCACCGGTACCAGCGGCACGGCAACGATTACCCTGACCAACGGCACGGCTTCGGCAGCCCTGACCGCAGGCAGCCTGCTTTCCGCAGACGACGAGTTCAATGTCGGCGACGTCATTACCCTGACCGACACCAATGGCTCCGAACTCGGCAAGCTGGAAATCAAGGCCAATACAACAGTCGGAGACCTGCAGAAATTCCTCGGGGATGTCGACGGCGTGTCAACGAATCTCACCGGCGACACACTGACAGTCACCTCCGACTTCAAGCTGAACCTGTCGTCCAGCAGTGATGCTTCCGGCTCCTTCGCCGACCGCTCGACAAACAACTCGGCAGAGTCAGGCTTTGCCTCGGACAGCGGCATTGACGACGTTCTGAACTCTCTGAAGAAGGCGCAGGACACGCTGCGGTCGCAGGCATCGACCTTCGGTACCAACCTGTCGATCGTGCAGAACCGCCAGGACTTCACCAAGTCCATGATCAACACTCTGCAGGAAGGCGCCGGCAAGCTGACCCTGGCCGACACCAACCAGGAAGGTGCCAACCTTCTGGCCCTGCAGACCCAGCAGTCCCTCGCCTCCACTGCCCTCTCGCTGGCAGCACAGGCGGACCAGAACGTGCTGCGTCTGTTCTAAGTCAAGAATACCCCCGCGAAACAAGGCGGCAGGCTCAGGCCTGCCGCCTTTTTTTACGCTTTCAACTGTGAAGCCTGCGCCCTGCCGGAGCACTCGCACAGGCAAGAAACCATTAACCTTAAAATGCCGCCGAGTTAACCAAGAATTAGGGTTACCAAATCATGATCAGGCTATCCCGCTCAGGAAGAGCGGTAAAAATGCTGGACCCAGGAAAGGGACACATAGATGGCTGATATTACTCTGTCCGCCGCCGTACGGCAGAACCTGCTCACCCTGCAGCAGACTGCCGATTTCATGTCGGGCGTGCAGAACAAGCTCGCAACCGGCAAGAAGGTCAATTCGGCGCTCGACAATCCGAACTCCTTCTTCACCGCTTCGGGCCTCAACAACCGCGCCAAGGATCTGAGCAATCTGCTCGACGACATGGGCCAGGTTGTGCAGACGATGAAGGCTGCCGATCAGGGCATCACCAACATCACCAAGCTGACGGAAACGGCAAAGGCCAAGGCCAACCAGGCCCTGCAGACCCAGAGCCAGTACGAGCGCGCCCAATACGCCAAGCAGTACAACGATCTGCTCAAGCAGATCGAGGACATGGCCAAGGACAGCTCCTACAAGGGCAAGAACCTGCTGGCCGGCGAAGGCAACAACCTGACCGCCATCTTCAACGAGGACAACACCTCGAAGCTGACTGTCACGGCTGTTGACTACACCGACACCACCCTGTCCACAGGCCTCAACCTGCAGGACCTTGCCCTTGCCAAGGGCGGCGCCGCCTCGCTGCAGATTGAGGGCGGCAAGGCCTCTGCAACCTTCCTGAATGCGACAGGCGATGCCCTGTCTTCCGGTTCACTCCTGCAGGATGCCACGGGCCTTGCCGTGGGCGACGTGCTGCAGCTGCGCACCGCAGCAAGCGGCGGCGGCGCGGGCGTGACCGGTTTCACCAACATCACCATCGGTGCCAACACCACGGTGCAGAACCTGGTGGACCAGATCAATGGTGTCGCCGGCGTTCGGGCCGAGTTCGACGAAAAGACCGGCTCCCTGTCGATCATCTCGAACGACAACGTCTACCTCCACAACACCAATGCCAGCGCTGCCACACCGGCTCCATCCGACCTGATCAGCGTCAGTGCCGCAAACTTCACGTCAGGGTCGCAGCTGCTGAAGAATTCCGGCTCGTTCAACGTCGAGGACATCCTGACGCTGACCGATGGCAACGGCTATGAGCTGGGCTCGCTTGAAGTCACCGACAAGACCTCCGTCAAGGATCTGACCGACTTCATCAAGCGCTTCAACGGCGTCAACGCTTCATTCAACACCTCGACGGGCAAGCTGACCATCGAAAGTGACGTGTCTCTCAACCTGAAGAGCACAAACGCAGACTTTGCCGCCACGAGCTTTACCGCAGACACCGATGGGGTCAACGTGGTCGCCGCGGTCGAATCCGGCTTCGCGACGGATGAAGCGATCAACCAGACCATCGACAAGCTGAACAATGCCCTGTCGCTGCTGCGCTCGCAGGCCTCGGAGTTCGGCACCAACCTGTCGACCGTGCAGATCCGTCAGGACTACACCAAGTCCATGATCAATACGCTGCAGGAAGGCGCCGGCAAGCTGACCCTGGCCGACACCAACGAGGAAGGCGCAAACCTTCTCGCCCTGCAGACCCGCCAGCAGCTTGCGTCAACCTCGCTGTCCTTCGCATCTCAGGCGGACCAGACCGTGCTGTCCCTGTTCTAAGAATCAGTTCACGCACGACTCACAACCTGACAACCAGAGAAAGGCCGGGCCAATCGCCCGGCCTTTTGCCCTTTCATCGTCTCCGGGCGCTCGAAGACATCAGTTTTCCCGTTTCAATTCAAGCGGTTAAAAGAAACCACTTGGTAACTTGCGTAACCAAAATCTTAACAGGTGCAAATCGTATTTACTTTTCGTTAATGATTGGAGTCAGATCATGTGAGCGGGGTGTTAAGTCGCACCCCATGTAGAGACCGGTGAGCAAGCCATGAGCGACATTGTCCTTTCCAGCCCCGTCAGGGATAACCTGCTCTCGCTCAAGAACACTGCGGACCTCATGTCCAGGACGCAGAACCGTCTGGCGACAGGCCTGAAGGTTAACTCGGCCCTGGACAATCCCAACTCATATTTTACCGCCGCCGGCCTGAATGACCGGGCGAAGGATCTGAACAACCTGCTCGACAACATGGGGCAGGCCGTTCAGACGCTGAAGGCGGCAGATACCGGTATCACATCGATCACAAAGCTGGTCGAGTCGGCAAAGGCCATTGCCAATCAGGCCCTTCAGACCCAGAGCGAATACGAGCGCAAGGTCTACGCAGAGCGCTACAACGGTGTCCTGCGTCAGATTGAGGATATGGCGCGTGACGCCAGCTACAAGGGCAAGAACCTGCTCGCTGGCGAGGGTAACGAGCTCTCGATCCTCTTCAACGAGGACAGCACGTCCAAGATGAAGATCCTGCCGGTCGACTTCACGAATGCTTCTCTGGAAGACGGGCTGGCGCTGGGTGATCTGGCAACAGGCTCGGGTGCGACCGCTTCCTTCGCCTTGTCCGGCGGCACCACAACACTGACTTTGACCGGACTCCAGGCCTCGTCAGAACTGACGGATCTGGCCCAGTGGTCAGCGGGCGATGTGGTCTCCGTGTCGGATGGCGTCACCACCAGAACCTTCACCGTCGGCAGCGGGCCCGGACAGATCCGGACCGTGCAGGATTATGTCAACGCCCTCAATGACCTCGGGGGCATCAAGGCCAGCTTCGATGAAGTGACCGACCAGATCACCGTCACCTCCGGCCTCGGCGTGGGGCTCAACCTGACGATCTCCAAGGACGCCGCCGGTGGCGGCACCGCCACGAACGGCGGCATCGGAACGGGCACGACCACTTTGACTGCCGCGTCAATGACGGCCGATTCAAAGCTTGTGTCGTCGGGCAGTTACAAGGTGGGCGATGTTCTCAAGGTCGTGGACGGCAATGGCTATGAAGCCGCCTCACTCGAAGTCACCGCCAATACGACTGCTGACGATCTCGTCAAGCTGCTCAACAGCGTCAAGGGTTTGAAGGCGGGCTTCTCGGCCGGCCAGATCAGCCTGGTTGGCGATATTTCCTTCGACATCAAGAGCTCCAACAACGACTTCAATGTCACGGCGCTGGCGACGACAGATGGCACCGTGAAACTGCAGGCCACAGATTCCGATTTCAAGGATGATACGGATATCGAGCGCACGCTGCAGGCTATCAACAGCGCTCTGGCGACCCTGCGCTCAACCGCTTCGTCCTTCGGCACCAGCCTCTCGACCGTGGAAGTGCGGCAGAAGTTCACGACACAGCTCGTCAACACCCTCGAAGTAGGTGCAGGCGCGCTGACCATTGCCAACATGAACGAGGAAGGCGCGAACATGCTGGCTCTGCAGACCCGGCAGCAGCTCTCGTCCACGGCGCTGTCACTGGCAAACCAGGCCGACCAGAGCGTCCTCAGCCTTTTTGGCTAAGGCTGAGGCGAATTAAGGTTTTGTCAGCAATCGTTAACTCTTTGGTGAGTGTTTCTGAACGATGCTGTGTTTCGGAGAAAGCGCATGGCTCTCAAGGTTGAGCTGAAGCCGGGTGAACGGATTATTGTTGGCGACAGCATCATCACCAACGACAATCAGCGCACACGTCTCTTCATCGAGGGCCAGGCGCCTATCCTCCGCGAAAAGGACATTTTAACGCCAGCCACGGCAGATTCCCCCGCCAAGCGAATTTATCTGGCTGTGCAGCTCATGTACCTTTCCAAGGACATCGAAAAGATCGAGGATAACTATTTCAGCTTGGTGAATGACATAATACTGGCGGCACCAAGTACGATACCTTATATTACTAAGATCAGTAACTCGATATTGGCTGGTGCCTTCTATAAGGCTCTGAAAGAAGCAAAGAAGCTCATCGAGTACGAGAGGACGCTCATCGGTCATGTACAAGCAGGCAGCTCAAGCGTACCAGAAGACGAGCCAGGTAGCCGTCTCCCCTAGGGAGCTCGAGGCAACCTTGCTGATGAAAGCTGCGGCCCGTCTGCAACTCATCAAGGATGAGTGGGAGAGCTCATCGCTCGCTGAAATCGATGATGCCCTCACTTACAATCGGAAGCTTTGGACCATTCTGGTTACATCTGTGACCAATCCGGAGAACCCTTTGCCCGATCAGATCAAGAACAACATCGCCTCGCTCGGTGTGTTCATTTTCAAGCACACGATGGCGCTTCTTGCGGATCCGCATCCGGACAAGCTGAACACGCTGATTTCAATCAACAGAAGCATCGCGGAAGGCCTGCGCGCCCGGCCGGAATGAAGGCCCGGAGCAAGAGCCCTACCCTTGTCACCTCGTCATGTGACCGCGCATGTTCAAGCCGCCGCCAAGGCGGCTTTTTCGTATCTTGCACGAAGACAACGCCTCTCACGCGGCGCACAAAAAGAAAGCCGCCGCCGGTTGCCCCGGTCTGCGGCCTTGTTCGATCACAACGATGCGCCGTCATACCAAGTCTTCCGGTGCTGACGCATCGCGCCTTGAAATTGCTCAGACGCCGCACGGCCTTACCCCACTCAATGAGTTAGGCTCATTGTGTAGGATATCAGATATAATCAGCCAGTGACAGCTTCAGAACAATGGACGAGGCGCGGTAGGACGCCTCGATATTGGTTTGCAGTTGCAGGATCTCCACGGCCAGAAGCTCCTTGTCGACCCCCTCAATCTGGTCCACTGCCGACAAATAGCCCGACTTCTGGATCTGATGGCGCTCGGCCGTAAACTCGATCGACTTGAAAGCCACGGCGATTTCGGTCGTGATATCAACGATACCTGACCGGTCCGTCCTTACAGGCTGAAGAATGTTCTTCATGCTGGCGGCCAGTTCGGAATAGTATTTTTCATCCAACGGCGTACCACCTGAAAAATCTGCAGCAATGAACGTAGCAAGCGTCTTGACTACATCCGTCAGGCCCTGCTCGTTTGCCCGCACCCCGTAGCCCAGGCGCAGATTGTCATCAACGGCTGCAATCTTGTCCTGACGCGGATCGTCCGTCGGCAGGTTCTCTCCGACATACCAGATCGTCGTGGTCCCGGCTCCGGAAACCAGTCCCGTCGCGGTGTCAAACGGCGGCCCGTCGACACGGTTCGGTATCTTACCGCCAAAGGTGTCGAAAAACTCGCTGGACGCCCAGGTGTCCGAGGCAGCACGCAGGGAAGTTGCTGTCTGTTCCTTGATAGCGTCCTGAATCGCCGTACGCAGATTGTCTGCTGTTTCAGCAAGATCAGCGCCGATGATGAACTCACCCGTCTTGGCGTTTGAAAGCGTCGCTTTAAGTTCGATCTTGACCGACTTGCCACCGTCAGGCGGAAGTGCCAGCTCGATCGAGATCGTCTCCCCCGGTTGCGGCTGCCCGGTGAACTCGACCGCGAAGCTGTCCGGGTCAACGCCCGTGGGTGCCGTGAGGGTCATGTTCGAGAGATTCGAGGTGACGGCAGAAATGTCGAAACCGAAGTTATGGGCTCCGTCTTCCGAAATCGAAAAGTCAGCACTGACCGGAACGCCGGCCGACAGAACCGTGTTCAGCGGAGACACTGTCAGGCGCCCCTCGCTGCCGGCGGGCCCCTGGTTGGCCAGCCAATACTCGTTCATCACCTGTTTCAGGCCAGCCTTGCCGTCGGCGCCGTTAAGGATCTGCGACATTTCGAGGACGGGATTGGTGTTCGCATCGCTGCCGCCAAACAGATAATGCCCGGCGACCTCGGCATTCAGCAGGCCGATCGTTTCGGCCAGCAGGATTTCAGCCGTTGCCTGCGTGCTTGTCTGGCCATCCGCCTGAAGCTGAAAGTTGTTCAGATCCATCGTCGCCTTGCTCTCGATCCGCAGCGCTTCCAGCCGCTGAAGATTGAGATTGAGCGTCTTGATGTGAAGCCGGCTCATGGTGATCGTTTCCTCATAGGCTTCGATCCGTTGTGCCTTCTGCTTCAACTCCATGCTCAAGAGGCGTTGACTGCCGACGCCGCCATAGGTGGTGGACACCTTTCCGGACGCAAGCTGGGATGTCTTTTCCGTCAGCGCTGAACTCAGGCTGTTAAGCTGCTGTGTCAGGTAGCCTCTGGATGTGGTGATCGTACTGATACCCATTGCCTGCCCCTTAGACCGAGTTCAACAGCGTTTCAAACATCTCCCGGGCCGCCTTGAGCACCCGGGCGTTCGACGTGTAGGCATTCTGCAGCTGGATCAGGAAGCCAAGCTCTGCATCGACATTGACCGAATATTCTTCCTCATGCCGGATCGCCAGGTTCTGGGTCAGAGCCGTGTGGGATGCGGCGGCCTGCTTGCTGGTCTGGGCCTGCTCACCCTGATAGGCGACAACCTGATTGACGAAATCGGAGACCGACCCGCGGAATGGCGATCCCTCGGTGCCCAGTCCGGTCGACGAGGAAAAGAAGAAGTTCGTCTTGCTGATCGCATCGGCCAGAAACTGCGGACGGCTGCTGTCCTTTTCGGAGTTGCTGACCGGCGTGGTCTCATAGATCACCAGCTTGGAAGCATCCTTGGGCAGTTCCGAATTGAGCATGATCGACCGGGCATAGCCGGTCTTTTGCCCGCCGGACTCCAGGGCACCGGTGTAAAGCGCCTCGCCTGCCCTGCCATCTGTAAAGAGTGCAAGGCCCAGTCCCTGATTGGAACTGCCGGTGACAGTCACATTCGCCTTCAGCGACGTTACAGAGGTGTTGGTTCCCGTGTCGCCCAGAATGCGCAGCTGGTCCGAGCCATTGTTGGCGACATCCAGATCCGTCGCGCCGAGCGCTGCAATCATCTGGGTAATGTAGTTGGCAGGATCACCACTCGAAATGTCGATGCCGAAAACCGTGTCGGAAGGATCGGCCGTGACGTTGGGATCCAGCGGCAGCAGTGCCGGATCCTGAACGGCAACGAAGGTCACATTGCGCTGAACACCACCAGAGTCGCGGTAGCTGAGAGACACCGTGTTGCCAGGCTGAAGGCCCGAAACATCAAGCGTGAAACCGCTTTCGGGGGCGACCGTGGTTGCAGTGCCGGCCACATCCACGTTGGAAAATGCAAGTGACAGCTGCGATGCAATCTCATCCAGCTGTGCCTGTGCCTCGACAAGCGTGTTGTCGCGCAGATCGACGAGCGCCATCAGCGAACCGGAGCTGGACGTTCTGGACAGGTCCTGCGTAAGGCCGCCGGGAGCTCTCAAGGTGATCTGATTGCCGGACTGTCCGGGCAGAAGAGTGCTGGCCGGCGTGAAGCTCAATGTCGAGGCCTTGCCATCCTGAAACAGCGCCTCGCCGTTGTTCGTGGTGATGTTGACCGTGTTGTTGTCGCCCTTGCTGATCCGGATATCCAGGTAGCCACTGAGCTGTTCGAGATACCGGTCGCGCTCGTCCAGCAGGGAAACCTCGGAAACCCCTGCACTCTGGGACTTGTATATTTTGGCTTCTATGTCCTGGAGCTGCTTCAGCAGCTGATTGACCTCGCCCACTTGCGAGGCAATGGTCCGGTCCGCCTCCTTGCGCATGTCCTCAAAGACCCTGTAGGTCGAGTTCAGCTCCTTGGCCATAAGGTTGGCGGTGCTGAGAACCTCCTGCCGGGCGGCATAGCTGTCGGGAGACGTCACAAGCGAAGCCAGAGACGTGTTGAGCCTGGACATCAATGACGGCAACGACCCTGCATCCGCAAGGGTGCCAAGAGTGGCGTCCATCCGCTCCGTATAGCTGGCCTTGGTGGTGGAATAGGCCGTGTCTGCACGGCTGTTCCAATAGGCCATCTGGATGGATTCATTGACCTGGCGCTTGATGTCACTCGACAGGATGCCGGAGACATTGCCCCCATTGTCGAAATAGACATTGGCCGTGATCCGCTTGGCCGTGTAGCCTTCGGTCTTGGCATTGGCCACATTGGCAGCAGTCAGGTCGATCTGCTTCTGGTTGTAGTTCAGACCGAACAATGCCGTATTCAGCGCCGAAATCAGACCCATATCACGCCTCCGAAGTCCTTTGGAAGCGGCGGCGCACCTTCCTGGGCGCCGCCTGCACGATCAGTCAGCCTGATCAGCGGATCATGTTGAGAGCATCCGTCAGCATCTTGTCCGAGGAGGTGATGACCTTGGAGTTGGCCGAATAGGCCTGCTGGGTGATGATCAGCTTGGAGAACTCGGTCGCGATGTCCGAGTTCGAAGATTCGAGGTTGTTGGCGAGAACTGCACCGCCTTCGCCGAATTTCGGCTCACCGGACGTCGGCGTGGCAGCGAAGGCTGCTCCATCGACACGGCGCAGATTCTGCTCGGCCTGGAAGGTCGCAATTGGAATCTCGTAGACCGCGCGCTGCTGATTGTTCGAGTAGGACGCGGTGATCCGGCCGGCCTCATCGATCGACAGGCTGACAACCTGACCGGCCGGATAGCCGTTCTGCTGGATATCAAGGCTGCTGACGATACCGGCGTCATCGTTGAACTGGGTCAGCGAGCCATTGTCGAAGGACAGTTCCACGTTCCCCGCATTCACGCCGCCAACAGTAAGGTTGGCGATGGTGAAGCTCGTCGCCGATGCCGTGTTCGGGGCAGAAGGCGTCAAGGTGTTCATGACACCCGATGCGGTGAAGTCAACTTCGCCAACGAGGCTCCACGCGGTCGCCGTCGCAGGGGCGGTTTCGCCGGTGTTGTAGTAAAGGTTCCAGGTGTTCGCCGAAGTCTGCGCCCAGCGGAGCGACACACTCACCGGGGCACCGTTTGCATCATAGATGGTCTTGGAGCCGCCAGAGATGGAGGAGTCCACGAAGGCCTGCTGATCCGCCACGGTAATGTCGGACGTGGTCGTGATCGACGTGGAGCCGCCTGTCTGGAGGTACTGGCTGCCCGGGGTATTACCGGCTGCGACCGCACGGTTTGTCTTGGGGAAGGTCGGCAGGTTGGCCTGATAGGTCATCTCCGTCGTTGCCTTCGACGGCATCGGCTTGTCATCAATCTGGATCACCGAAGGCGCATCACCGATGGCGTTGCCCGTCAGCGGATCCAGCGGGAAGCCCTTCAGGTAGTAACCCGAGCTGTTGACGAGGTAGCCATATTGATCCCGCTCGAAGTCACCGGCGCGGGTGTAGTACTGGGTGTCGGCAAAGGTGGTCTTGCCGTCCACCACATCGGAAGCCTGAGTCACCACGAAATAGCCGGGGCCGTTGATCGCCATATAGGTATCGACCTGAGCCTGCACGATCGGGCCAGCCACCGTGTTGGTGGCACGCGAGGTCGCTGCGGTGGTGCCGCTCTGCTGCTTGGCCTGGGTACCGCCACCACTGCCGGCAACCATTTCCGAGAAGGTTGTGTCGAGGCGCTTGAAGCCAACGGTCTGAGAGTTGGCGACATTGCCGGAGATGTTCTCAAGCGCCCTTGACTGCGCCGTCAAACCGGAGATTGCCGCGTTGATAGCCCCGTAAATACCCATGATGAATCCTCGTCAGCACTGGAACCCGAAGGTTTTTCCTGCTCTGACTTGGCAAAGGCCGTGCCATTTCCAACCAGGATCATAAGCAACTGTTTTTGTTTCATATTTTTTCTGATCACTATTTCCGGAATAGAAAGTCACCGGAACTTTCCTGCCGGTGAGGGAAGAAACTGCCGGGCGCAACCGGCAATTCCGTCCCTGCCCGGCAAGGCTTGCATGGGGACGGGCGCCCCCCTACTCTGCCCGCAAGAGTCAGTTTGCGAGGCACGCATGCGCTTTGAGGGAACACGGGATTACATCGCCACGGACGACCTGCGGGTCGCGGTCAATGCGGCGGTGGCGCTGGAGCGGCCGCTGCTGGTGAAGGGGGAACCGGGTACGGGCAAGACCGTTCTCGCCCATGAAGTCGCCAGAGCTCTTGGTGCGCCGCTGCTGGAATGGCACGTCAAGTCCACCACCAAGGCGCAGCAAGGCCTTTATGAGTATGACGCCGTCTCCCGCCTGCGCGACAGCCAGCTGGGCGATGAGCGGGTGCGCGACATCCGCAATTACATCCGCAAGGGTAAGCTCTGGGAAGCCTTCGAAAGCCCGGTGAAGCCGGTGCTGCTGATCGACGAGATCGACAAGGCCGACATCGAGTTCCCCAATGATCTCCTGCAGGAGCTCGACCGGATGGAGTTCTTCGTCTACGAGACCGGCGAATTGGTAAAGGCCCGCCAGCGGCCCGTGGTGATCATCACCTCCAACAACGAGAAGGATCTGCCGGACGCCTTCCTGCGCCGCTGCTTCTTCCACTACATCCGCTTCCCGGACCGGGAGACCATGGCGGAAATCGTTGCCGTGCATTTCCCTGGCCTCAAGGACAAGCTGCTGCGCGAGGCGCTGAACCTCTTCTATGACATCCGCGACGTGGCGGGCTTGAAGAAGAAGCCCTCGACCTCCGAGCTGATCGACTGGATCAAGCTGCTGCTCAACGAGGATATCGATGCTGACGCTCTGCGCGAGCGCGACCCGCGCAAGCTTGTCCCGCCGCTGCATGGCGCCCTGCTCAAGAACGAGCAGGACGTGCATCTGTTCGAGCGGCTGGCCTTCATGGCCCGGCGGGAGCAGCGCTGAGATGACCTTCAGGGCGGCTCTGACGAGATGGCACCGCGTGGCGGCAATTTCTGCCGCGCTGGCTTTTGGCTGCACCGCCGCCCTGCCTGCCTCTGCCCAGACCGCGGCACCATCCGTGCAGAACGAATACGAAGCCGGGTGGATCAACGACGCTCAGGGCATGCGCCACTTCACCGGTTTCCGGTGCCCCAACGAAGTGGGCGGGCTGACCCGTTCCAAGGTGATGCCCACCGTGAACAGCCGCGTCGCCAGCTGCATTTATGTGGACGAAACGGGTGGCATTCAAGTTGTGGTCAGCGCCTTTCAGCAAGGCACGGCACGGCGCGAGGCAGGCAAGTTCAAAACCGGGTATCAGGCGGCTGGCTACAAGGAGCTTGCGCTCTCCGGCATTGCCGCCAGCGGCATCACCTTCACCACGGGCGGCAACCAGAACCGCATGCTGTGTGAAACCCTGTGGCCCATGTCCGGCAAAAATGCCGACTACACCGTCTGGATCCATTACTCCCTGCCCTTCCACGAGCAAGCCGTCGAGCCCGCCTTCAATGCGGTGGTGGAGATGCTGAAGGCGCAGAACTGATTTCCTGCGTGCAACCACAGGGCTGCCTTGCCAGAGGGCGCCGCACCCCTCAGGATGGCTGCGGCAAATGCCAACCGGAGACACGCCCTTGCCGCGACTGCTGCTTCTGCGCCATGCCAAATCTGACTGGAGCACATCGGGGCTTCATGATCATGACCGCCCGCTCAATGCGCGGGGCGAGGATGCCGCACGGCGGATGGCGCGCTGGATTGCGGAGGAAGGCCTCAAGCCGGATCTCATTCTCTGCTCCACCGCCCTGCGCACCCGCATGACGCTGGCCGCATTGCTGCCCGTACTAGGCCACGAGATGGAAATCCGCCTGACGCGGCGCATCTATGAGGCCAGCGAGAGCGATTACATCAGCTTCCTGCGGGATGAGGGCGGCGAGGCGGAAACCCTGATGCTGATCGCCCACAATCCGGCCACCCATGACACGGTCCGCGAGCTGGCCATTCCCGGCTCCGGCGTTGGCTGGACGGCACTGGAAACCAAGTTCCCGACCGGCGCCCTCGCGGTGCTGGAAAGCCCTTCCCCCTCCTGGTCCGGGCTGCTGCCGCTGAGCTGCACGCTGCAGCATTTCATCCAGCCGCGCCTTCTGCCGGAGTGATCCGCTCTCCGGCGCATTTGCGCAAGGGATCCGGCCTTCCCATATGAAAGCCGGAGACACAGGACAGACATGAAACTCTCTTCCCTTGCCGATGAGGCGCTGCTGGCGCTGGAGAACCTGGCCGAAAGCGCATCCGGTCTTGGCGTGCCCACCTTGCGGCTGGGCGTCACCGGCCTTGCGCGGGCCGGCAAGACCGTGTTCATCACCGCCCTCGTCCATAATCTGCTGCATGGCGGGCGCCTGCCGCTGTTCGATGCCGCTGCCGGGCGGCGCATCACGCGCGTGTCGCTGCAGCCGCAGCCGGACGATGCCGTGCCGCGCTTCGACTACGAGGCGCATGTGGACGCACTGGTGAAGGAGCGGATCTGGCCCCAGTCCACCCGGCAGGTGTCGGAACTGCGGCTCACCATCGAATATGAATCGGCCTCCCTCCTCACCCGCAAGCTCGGGCGCGGCAAGCTGCATCTCGACATCATCGACTATCCCGGAGAATGGCTGCTGGACCTGCCGCTGCTCACAAAGGACTACCGCCAGTTCAGTGCCGAAGCGATGACGCTGGCCCGCTCGCCCGCGCGTGCGTCCTTGGCCTTGCCTTATCTCTCGGAGCTGGCACGGCACGACCCGGCAGCCCCTGAAAGCGAAGCGGATGCGCGGGCGCTGGCCAGGGCCTTTACCGCCTATCTCGCCGGTTGCCGGGCAGAAGAACACGCCCTCTCCATGCTGCCGCCGGGCCGCTTCCTGATGCCGGGCGATCTTGACGGCTCACCCGCCCTCACCTTCGCCCCGCTGGCCCTGCCGGAGAGCGGCACAGCACCCGCAGGCTCGCTGTGGGCCATGATGGAACGCCGCTACGAGGCCTACCGCAAGCATGTGGTGCGGCCCTTCTTCCGCGAGCACTTCGCCCGGCTCGACCGGCAGATCGTGCTGGTGGATGCGCTGCAGGCACTGAACGCCGGACCTGACGCCCTGCGCGATCTGGAGACGGCACTGGGGCAGGTGCTCACCTCTTTCCGTCCTGGCAAGGCAAGCTGGCTGGCCTCGATCCTCACCCGCCGGATCGACCGCATCCTCTTTGCCGCCACCAAGGCCGACCACCTGCACCGGGACGATCACGACCGGCTGGAAGCCATCCTGAAACGGCTGGTGACGCGGGGCATCAAGCATGCCGAATTCAGTGGCGCCGAGGTGGATGTGCTGGCACTCGCCGCCGTCCGTGCGACCCGCGAAGCCACCGTGCGCCATGCAGGCGAAGAGCTTCCGGCCATCCTTGGCACGCCGCTTCCGGGCGAGCACGTCAACGGCGACAGCTTCGATGGAAAAACCGAAATCGCCATGTTTCCCGGTGACTTACCATCAGATCCGGAATCACTTTTCCAATCGCTTGAATCAAATTCTGCGAGAGTTCAGAGCCTTGAATCTGAATCAGAACGTGAAGCACATGCACGCCTTGATTCTTCACACGAAGACGGCCTGCGCTTCGTGCGCTTCCGCCCGCCGCATCTGGAGCGGACCGCCGAAGGGCTGACGCTGTCCCTGCCCCACATCCGGCTGGACCGGGCGCTCAACTTCCTGATCGGAGACCGCATCGCATGAGCGAGGAGACCCGCAAGCCCCGCCGCCCCACGGCCTTCCGCCTTGATGACGAGCGGGTGCGCTTTGACGACGGTTCGCTCGGCGCGCCCTTGCGCAACGAAGCGCGCATCGTGCCCAGCGGTGAGCCGGAGGAAGATGCCCTTCTGCCCGCCGAACCACGCTCCGCCCCCTTGCGCTTTGGCCGCTGGCTGGCGGGTGGCCTTCTCGGCCTTGCCATGCTGGCCCTCGGCCTCTCGGTGGATGCGCTGATCCGTGACCTCTTCGCGCGCACGGACTGGCTGGGCTGGATGGGCCTTGCCCTCACCGTGCTGGCTTTTCTCGGTTTCCTCGGACTGGCGGTACGGGAGGTCTTCGGCCTGATGCGCCTGTCCCGCATCACCCACCTGCGGCAGGCGCTGGCGGACGCAGCAGAGGCAGATGACGCCAAGGCTGCCCGCGCCGCGCTGACGGATCTGATCGAACTCTACAAGGATAGGCCGGAGACAGCCCGTGGCCGCGCCGCCCTGAAGGCGCATATGGCCGAAGTCATTGACGGGCGCGACCTGGTGGTGCTGGCCGAACGCGAGATCCTGGCCCCGCTGGATGCCGCTGCACGACGCATCGTCAGCGACAGCGCCAAGCGCGTCTCCGTCATCACCGCCGTCAGCCCGCGGGCCGCGCTTGATCTGGTGGTCGTGCTGTCGGAAAACATCCGCATCATCCGCCGTCTCTCGGCGCTTTATGGCGGGCGTCCGGGCACGGCCGGTTTCCTGCGCCTTGCCCGGCAGGTGGGTGCACATCTGGCCGTCACCGGCGGCATGGCGGCGGGCGACAGCCTCGTCTCGCAGGTGCTCGGACATGGCCTTGCCGCCAAGCTCTCGGCACGGCTGGGCGAAGGCGTCATCAACGGCCTGCTGACCGCCCGCATCGGCGTTGCGGCAACGGATGTTTGCCGCCCCGCCCCCTTCATCGGCCAGCGCGGCCCGCGCATTTCCGATTTCCTGTCCGAACTGACCCGCAGCAGCGCGGACCTGAAGGACGGCAAGGCGGAATGACCGGTTTCGCAACCTGCCTCTGAACGGCCTTGCGCTTTTCCCTTGATCCCGGTCAAGGCAGCACTTGATGTTTCTGTTAGCCTGCATCGGTTGAAATGGCTGAGGAGGCAAGCCCATGGACGATCGCACTGTAACCCGCAAGCCGCGCGGCACCCGCCCGGCACCTGCCGCGGATGCAGTTCTCCCGGTGACTGCAGACAGTGCTGAGGCCGAGGCAACGCCTTCCGGCGTTGCAGAGACACCGGCAGAAGCGGTGACGGCACCGCAGCCGGGCACCGAGCCTGTGGCAGCACCCGAAGCTGCCCTTGAACCGGCCATCGCCCCCGTTGCCGCAGCCCCGCGCAAGACGCTCGCCGAAATGCGCCATGATCCTGCGGCCATTCATGAGCTGTTTGAAAGTGGCAAATACCCCTACGCCACACCGATGCGCCGCGCCCCTTACGAGCAGCGCAAGGCAAAGCTTCAGGCCGAACTGCTGAAGGCGCAGCGCTGGATCAAGGAAACCGGCCAGCGTGTCGTCATCCTGTTCGAGGGCCGCGACGCTGCCGGCAAGGGCGGCACGATCAAGCGCTTCATGGAACACTTGAACCCGCGCGGCGCCACCGTCGTTGCCCTGCAGAAGCCGACCGAGCAGGAGGCCTCGCAATGGTATTTCCAGCGCTACATCAATCACTTGCCCTCCGGCGGTGAAATGGTTCTGTTCGACCGCTCCTGGTACAACCGTGCGGGCGTTGAACGCGTCATGGGCTTTTGCAGCGCCAGCCAGTATCTGGAATTCATGCGCCAGTGCCCGGAGATCGAGCGCATGATGGTGCGCGACGGCATCCGCCTGTTCAAATACTGGTTCTCCGTCAGCCGCGAAGAACAGCGCCGCCGCTTCATGGAGCGCCAGACCGATCCGCTGAAACAGTGGAAGCTCTCCCCCATCGACATTGCCTCGCTCGACAAGTGGGACGACTACACCGAGGCCAAGGAGGCGATGTTCTTCTACACCGACACCGCCGATGCGCCTTGGACCATCGTCAAGTCAGACGACAAGAAACGCGCCCGGCTGAATTGCATGGAGCATTTCCTCCACTCCCTACCCTATCCGGACAAGGACATCCACCTCGTTGGCGTGCCTGACCCGCTGATCGTCGGCGCCGCCCATCACGTCATCAGCCATGACACACACATTCTCGGCAAGGCATTGCACCCGGAGATGAAGCCGGCCGGATAATGCCAAGGCTTTCGATGCTGACACATCGTGCCTGGAAATTGCTCAAGCGCCGCACGGGCTATGCCAAAAGCAATCTCGACAGGCGTGATGGAGGGGCCTAACCTCCCGCCATGTTCATCACGTTCTTCTCTGAGCTGAAATGCGCCGGGGTGCCGGTTTCCTTGCGGGAATATCTCGACCTGATGCGCGCGCTGGAGCTGGATCTGGCCGGGCGGCGGGTGGAGGATTTCTATTATCTCGCCCGCGCTGCGCTGGTGAAGGACGAGAGCAATCTCGACCGCTTCGACCGGATCTTCTCCCAGGTCTTCAAGGGCCTCGACCTCCTCTCCGATGCACCGCAGGCGGAGATTCCCGAGGAATGGCTGCGCAAGCTCGCCGAAAAGCACCTCACCGAAGAGGAAAAGGCGCTGATCGAAAGCCTTGGCGGCTTCGACAAGCTGATGGAAACGCTGAAGCAGCGGCTGGAAGAGCAGAAGGAGCGCCATCAGGGCGGCAACAAGTGGATCGGCACGGCCGGCACCTCCCCCTTCGGCGCCTATGGCTACAATCCGGAAGGCATCCGCATCGGCCAGGCCGAGAGCCGCCACCGGCGCGCCGTCAAGGTCTGGGACAAGCGCGAGTTCAAGGACCTCGACGATACGGTTGAACTGGGCACCCGCAACATCAAGGTGGCGCTGAAACGCCTGCGCCGCTTCGCCCGCACGGGCGCGGCCGACGAGCTGGATCTCGACGGCACCATCCGCGCCACCGCCCACAAGGGCCTGCTCGACGTGAAGATGCGGCCCGAACGGCGCAACGCGGTGAAGGTGCTGCTGTTCTTCGACATCGGAGGCTCGATGGACGACCACATCCGCGTCTGCGAGGAACTGTTTTCCGCTGCCCGGTCAGAATTCAAGGTGATGGAGCATTTCTACTTCCACAATTGCCTCTATGAGCATGTGTGGAAGGAAAACCGCCGCCGCCATTCCGAACGTATGTCCACCATGGACGTGCTGCACAAGTACCCGGCAGACTACAAGGTGATCTTCGTCGGCGATGCCTCGATGAGCCCCTATGAAATCGCCTATCCGGGCGGGTCGGTGGAGCACTGGAACGAAGAGGCCGGCGCCGTCTGGATGCAGCGGATCACCAGCCTCTACAGCCGCGCCGCATGGCTCAACCCGGTGCCGGAAGCCCACTGGGACTACACCCATTCCATCCGCATGATGCGCGAACTGATGGGCGGGCGCATGTATCCCATGACCCTCGAAGGCCTGACGGATGCCACGCGCGATCTGGCGCGGTAGGGACGCCTTCCGGCAGATCCGGAAAACGCCCCATCACGGCTGAAACCTCACTTCTCCGGACGCAGCACCAGCACCGAGCAGGGAGCGTGGCGAACCACATGAGCGGCGTTGGAGCCGATGAGATAGGTGGCAAGGCCCGGGCGGTGGGATTCCATCACGATGAGGCCCGCCTTGATGAAGCGCGCTTCCTCGATGATCTCGTGGTAGACGCTGCCGCTGCGCACGACGCCCGAGACGCGCCCGTCCGCCAGCCCCATGCCCTTGGCCAGATCCTCCAGCATGGCACGGGTTTCGCCCATGGCCTTGCTTTCGAAATCTTCCGGCAGATAGCTGGCAATGAACCCCTGCGTCTGCGCCAGAACCGCGACGAGACGGACCTTGCTGCCATAGTCATTGGCAAAGCGTGCCGCAGCCTCCAGGGCCGGGGCGGAAAACTTCGGTTCAGCCGGATCCACCGGGACCAGAATGGTGTCGAACATGGCACGTCTCCTCTTCGCGTATCGTTGAGCCAAGAGAAGCTTGCCTCCCGGCCCGGCTTCCTGCGTTGAGAAAGATCAAGAATTTTTACGGCTTTTCGATGAAATGCTGCCCGCAGACGGCCAAACCGGGCAAGCCAGCTTATTTTGCTGAATACATGGTTCCAGCCTTTGCTGACCTTGCGCAGAAGCGCCGGATCTGTGCCTTGTAAGAGCCACTGTCGCGCCGTTGAAGACGGGCGCAAGATATCCTTCCCCTTCTGGCATGGCCGATCATGAGCTTCTTCGCGAAAACCGCAGACCCGATGACAGCAACAACTGGCTGGCGCTCGCCGCTGATGCTGCTGATGCTCATGGCCGGGGCGATGCAGCTGTCCTTTGCCGGATGGTGGAACCTCGTCAACAACTTCGCCGTGCACGAGCTGGAGTTCACCGGCCGCGAGATCGGCATCCAGCAGTCGATCCGCGAGATTCCCGGCTTTCTCGCCTTCACCGCCGTCTATCTGCTGCTGGTGATGCGCGAGCAGACGCTGGCCTATGTCTCCCTCGCCTTGCTCGGGCTCGGCGTCGCGGCCACCGGCTACTTCCCCTCAGCCATGGGCTTCTACCTGACAACCTTCATCATGTCGGTGGGCTTTCATTATTATGAGACCATGGCCCAGTCCCTGTCGCTGCAATGGCTGCCCAAGGCGACGGCGGCAGCGGGCATGGGCAAGATCCTGGCCGTGGGTGCTTCCGCCCAGTTGATCGCCTATTCGCTGATCCTCGCCGGCTGGAAGGCGTTTGATCTCAGCTTCACCACCGTCTTTCTCATCTCCGGTCTCACCACCTTCGTGGCTCTGGCTGCACTGCTCATCATCTTCCCGCGGTTCCGGGAAGGTGTGCCCCAGCACAAGAAGCTGGTGCTGCGCAAGCGCTACTGGCTCTATTACGCCCTCACCTTCATGGCCGGCGCGCGGCGGCAGATCTTCACGGTCTTTGCCGGTTTCCTGATGGTCGAGCGCTTCGGCTATGATGTGCATGAGGTGGCCGGTCTTTTCCTGATCAACGGCCTCATCAACATGCTGATTGCCCCGAAGATCGGATCGATGATCGTGCGCATTGGCGAGCGCCGGTCGCTGGCCATCGAATATTCCGGCCTCTTCTGCGTCTTCGTGGGATATGCCTTCGTCACCAACGCCCATGCGGCGGCGGCGCTATATGTGATCGACCACATGTTCTTCGCCATCGCCATCGCCATGCGCACCTATTTCCAGAAGATCGCTGACCCGGCCGACATCGCTCCCACCGCAGGCGTTGCCTTTACCATCAACCACATCGCCGCGGTTTTCATTCCGGCGGTGTTCGGCCTGCTCTGGCTGGTATCTCCGGCGGCGGTGTTTCTGGCGGGCGCCGCCATGGCGCTCACCAGCCTCGCCCTCTCCCGCCTCATTCCGCTCAACCCGGATGCTGGCAACGAAGTGGACCTCCCCTGGCGGCGCACGCTGCGCCCGGCGGAGTGAGGGCTGCTTGAGGCTTGGAGCTGGTCAGGCAGCAAAACCGCTCCCCCTCCATCGTCATCCCGGATCGCGCGGAGCGCGTCCGGATGACGATGAAAAGGCTGAAGGACATAAACAAAACGGCAGGCCTCAGGCCTGCCGCAGCATCCCTGTTTCCGGGCAGGCCTCAGGCCTGCCGCAGCATCCCTGTTTCCGGGCAGGCCTCAGGCCTGCCGCAGCATCCCTGTTTCCGGGCAAGCCTCAGGCCTGCCGCTCCGGCACATGCACCACGATGCCGTCCAGCTCATCGCTCATCTTGATCTGGCAGGACAGGCGCGAGTTGGGCTTCACGTCATACGCGAAATCCAGCATGTCCTCTTCCATCGGGTCCGGGGAACCGGCGCGGGCGGACCACTCCTCGTCCACATAGACATGGCACGTGGCGCAGGCGCAGGCGCCGCCGCATTCGGCTTCAATGCCGGGGACCATGTGCTTGATGGCGCTTTCCATGACGGTGGCGCCGCTTGAGGCCTCCACATCATGGCGGGCACCGTCAGCGGTGATGAATGTGATTTTCGGCATGATGATCGCGTCCATCCTGCGGGGGGAAGATTGATCCACACGACATATAGGTTCGGACGCAAAGGTCAAGAACCGCATACGCGGCAGAAGGGCAGATCAGCCCTCGATCAGTTCGCGGATGAAATCATTCGTCTCGCCCACGAGGCTGACGAGCGTCAGGAAGGCAGGGGAACTCCCCTCCCGCAGCTCCTCTTCCACCGTGTCGCAGACATCGGCAAGGCGCAGCGCCCCAATGCCGCGCGCCGACCCCTTGAGACTGTGCACCAGATCGGCCTGGTGCTGGCGGTCATCGGCGGCGGAGAGTTCGCTGACAAGCGTCTTCGAGCGGGCAAGGAAAAGCTTGAGAACCTCCTGCTGGAGTTCCCGGTTGCCAAGGGTGTTCGTTGCAAGCTGCGCAAGATCGATCGGGGCATGCCCCCCGTGACGGACAAAGCGGTCCGTGCTGCCCTTGCTGGCCATATTCGCCATCCCAGCCACCCCGTTACTCATGAACACAGGCCGGGGCCCGGCCCGGCTTTCTCAGGTTCTGTTACCCGAATGAATGCCCGCCTGTCCGCAAAGGTGAGGTTAAGATCCCCAGCTCAAACCGTTGCCAATCCGCCTCTCCGAGCAACAAAGTGAATCTTTGGTTAACGCACATAAAGGAATTTTAGATATTGGTGCAGGCAAGCCTCCTCCAGCCCGCCCTCCGGACGCGCAGCTGCCGTGAAATGGCAGGCGCTGCCGCCCTGCAGGGGCTATTTCCCGGAAGCGGCGAGAACGGCCTTGCGTCCTGCCTCCGTCAGACGGCAGACGAGCCAGTCCGGCTTGATTGGGTTGGAAAACCAAGGCTCTGCCCAGCCTGCAGCCATGCAGGCGCGGATCGTGGCAGGGGGAATGGTGCGCCCCTCATCGTCAAAAAGCGGAAGTTTTCCACCGGCCTGCGTCAAGCCTCTGGCAAGCCACTTGAGCTGTGCGGCAGAGGGCTTTTTCGCACCTGCTGCCTCAGGTCCGGCGCTATCTGCCGGCCCGACTGAGGACGACCTTACGTTGCGTTGTCTCATGGTTTCACCACCTCTGGCAGGCTGACTCACAATGGCGTTTCTTGTTCCTTAACGCAGATTGTGCCATTACGTTGTGTGATGCGGCAAGATGGGGAAAAGGCCGCCTGACTCAGCGTCAGGCAGCCGATGCGGCGGCACCCTGTCCTGCCATGTCCAAGCGGCGGACGGTTTCTGCGTCAGAATCGAGGCGGAGGCAGACCCGGAACGGCGCGGGAAAAAGTGCTCGGTGGCTCAGGCCTCCGATTTGTAATGAGTTCGGATGTGAGGCGATCCAGATGGCAAATCCCCCGAAGGTGAAAGACCCGGCGGAAGCGGCACTGTCGGCAGTGGAAGAGGCGCTGAAGCTCGACTTCGGCGGCCCCGCAACGGCAGCAGGCAGCGAAGACGGGGCCCGTGCGGCCCTTGGCGAAGCGGCACGCGCGGAAAGACCGGGCGGCGGATCTGCTGATGCAGCAGACAGCACGGCGTCCAGCGAAGGGCGCCGGGGCCGGGGACGCGGCGGACGCCCGCCTGCGGCCAATGACGACCGCCGCACCATCGGCAACCTGATCTTCGCCCTGCAGCGCCGGCCGTCGGCTGCCCCCTTCTGGGTGGCGCTGGTGCTGAGCGTGGTCTGGGGCGTCATCGGGTCGATCCTCACCATCTCCAGCTTCGGCACGCAGATCGAAGCCCTGTCCAGCGGCGCGGGCCTTTCCGCAGCCCCCGGACTGGTGCTTGCCGGCGTTGCCATCGCCGTACCGGTCCTGTTCTTCTGGGTCATGGCCATGATGATCTGGCGTGCGCAGGAAATGCGCATCGTCGCCCGTGGCATGACGGAAGTGGCCCTGCGCCTCGCAGAGCCGGAAGACATGGCCAAGGAATCGGTTCTGTCGGTCGGTCAGGCCATCCGCCGCGAAGTCGCTGCGATGGGCGACGGCATTGAGCGGGCCATTGCCCGCGCCAGCGAGCTGGAAGTCCTCGTCCATAACGAAGTCTCCTCGCTCGAGCGCTCCTACAACGACAATGAGCTGAAGATCCGCGCCCTCATCGAGGAACTGGTCAGCCAGCGCGAGGCCATCCTCGCCAATGCCGACCGGGTGCGCGATTCCATTTCCGGCGCTCACGAGAGCTTTGCCGGCCAGCTGTCCGCCACATCGGAAGAAATCGCCCGCACGGTCGAGACGGCCACCTCCCGTCTGGTGAGCGCCGTGGAAGACCGCATCAACGAGCTGACCAGCTCCGTCGACAGCCGCATCGACGCGCTCAGCTCCTCGCTCAATGCCTCCGGTTCCGAACTGGTCGACGCCCTCACCGACCGCGCCGGGGACTATGTGGCCCGCCTCACCTCTTCGGGCAGCGAACTGGTCGACAACCTGTCGCGCACCGGCAACGACATGTGGGAGACGCTGACCACCCGCGGCAAGGAGGTCAACGACCGCTTTGCCGAGACGGCCAGAAACTTCGTCGAGACGCTGGATGTGCGCGGCGGCGAAATCACCACCACCCTCACCCTGCGCACGCAGGAATTCACCGAGGCGCTGGAGCGCACCGGTAATTCCGTCGGCGAGACCATTGCCCTGCGTGGTGACGAGATCAACGCAACCCTGTCCCTCACCTCGGGCCGCCTGATCGACACCATCTCCGCCCGCACCGAGGAGCTGATCACCACCGTCGACACCCGCGTATCGCAGCTGGATGCTTCGCTGAGCGACACCGGCGAGCGTGTGGTCAGCAGCATCACCGAGCGTGGCCAGGCCGTTACCGACGCCATCTCCATCAAGGGCGCCGAGATCGTCGAAACCCTCGCAGAGCGCAGCTCCGAGGTCGCCGAGATCCTGCGCGGCACCGGCGAGTCCATCGTTGTGGACCTGTCCCTGCGCGGCGGCGAAATCGCCTCCAAGCTCGATGCAACCTCCTCCAGCCTCGCCGAGACCATCACCGGCCGCGGCGGCGATCTGGCGGACCGCCTTGGCTCCATCAGCGAGCGCATCGAGACGGCCATCACCGTGCATGGCGCCGAACTCGACACCCGTCTTGGCGCACGCGGCACCGAAATGGCCCTGCTCATCGAGAGCCAGACCATCGGCTTCCGCGAGACGCTGCAGGCAGCTTCCTCGGAAATCTCCAGCTCGCTCGGCCAGCGCACAACGGAACTTGCCCAGAAGCTGGCCGAAACCGGCACCGAACTCGCACGCCTCATCGGCACCCGCGGCGAGCGCGTCAGCGCCGACATCAGCTCCGTCGGCGACCGCATCGCCGAGACCATGGAACTGCGCGGCCAGGCCCTGCAGGAAGGTCTTGCAGCCCACCTCACCGAGCTGGAAAAGATCGTCACCGAGCGCGGTTCGCAGCTGGTCGAAAGCTTCGACAGCCGTTCCACCGTGTTGGCGCAGACGCTCGACAGCCGTCTGGAAACCCTCGACCAGACCTTCGAGCACCGCGTTGGCGGGCTCGATCTGGCACTCGACAGCCGCATCAGCCGCATCGACCAGACCTTCGACGCACGCATCGGCAGGCTGGAGACGACCCTCAGCGACAACATCAACCGCTTTGACCAGACCTTCGAAGCCCGGGCCAGCAGCCTTGACGCTGCCCTCGACAGCCGCCTTGGCCGTCTGGACCAGACCTTCGACAGCCGCATCACCACGCTGGACACGGCGCTGGGTGACAGCATCACCCGTCTGGACCAGACCTTCGAAATCCGCGCCAGCGGCCTTGATGCCTCGCTCGACAGCCGCATCAACAGCCTGGATCTAACGCTGGAGCAGCGCACGGCTGCCTTCGAGGCAGCGCTGGAAACCCGCACGGTCATGCTGTCCGACGCGATCAGCACCCGCACGGAACTGCTCAGCGAAACGCTGGAACAGAAGTCGCGCACCATTGCCGACGTTCTGGCCGACCGCTCCGATGCGATCACCTTCGAGCTGGCACGGCGCGTGGAAACGGCTGGCGAATCCCTCGCCGACAAGGCCGACACCGTGGGCCGCCTCATCGGCGAGCGCGTGGACCAGGCCGCCGAAGCCATCTCCGAGAAGGCCGATCATCTCGCCCAGAGCATGATTGCCGGCACCGAGCGGATCGACCAGACCCTCGACAGCCGCGCCCGCCAGATCAGCGAAACCCTGATTGCCCGCACCCGCGAAATCGCCAAGGCCTTCGTCGATGGCCAGACCGAGATGGCGCAGGCACTCGACAGCCGCCTGGACGAGGCAGGCTCCGTCCTGGCCCGCCAGAGCGCGGAACTGACCGAGTCCCTCTCCGAGCGGATTGCGGAAATCAACGTGTCGCTGGGCGCCAAGGTGTTCGAAGTGGCAGAAACCCTCGACAGCCGCGCCAGCCAGCTGGAATCGGTGCTCACCGACCGCCTGTCCTCCATCACCGGCACCCTGTCGTCGGAGACCGAGCGCGCCCGTCTGGTTCTGACCGAAGCCATGCAGGATGCCACCTCGACGCTAAGCGGCGAGAGCACCCGTGTCCGCGAGATGGTGCTCGACGCCGTCACGCAGGCCGCTTCCGCTCTCTCCGAAGAGCGCAGCCGCACCGTCGAGACGGTCAGCACGACCTTCTCCGACGTCACCGGCAAGCTTTCGGGTGAAGGCGACCGCCTGCGCCAGCTGGTGCTGGGCGCCGTGGGCGAGGCACGCGGCGTGCTGGTGGGCGAAAGCCAGAAGGCAGCCGAAACCGTTACCAGCGCAATGGCACTGGCCACCGGTTCTCTGTCGGGCGAAGGCGAACGCATCCGTGACATGGTTCTGACCGCAGTGGGCGAAGTGCGCGGTGTGCTGGAAGGCGAAAGCCAGAAGGCAGCCGAGAGCGTCACCGGCGCAATGACCGCTGCCACTGGCGCTCTCTCCGGCGAAGGCGAGCGCATCCGCAACATGGTGCTCAGCGCCGTTGCAGAAGCGGCCCGTTCCATGGCCGTGGAAAGCGAGAAGGCCCGCACGCTCTACGTCAGCACACTGGCCGAATTCTCCGGTTCGCTCACCGGCGAAAGCGACAAGGTGCGCGGCGATCTCGCCCGCACGATTGCGGAAATCTCCGGCAACCTCAACGCCGAGAGCGAGCATGCCCGCGTCACCCTCACCCGCACCGTGGAAGAGATGCGCAATCTCATCTCCGGCGAGGCGGATTCGGTGCGCAGCCGCGTCAGCGGCGCCGTGCAGCAGGCCGCCGAGCTGCTGTCGCAGCGCGGCCATGCCGTTGCACAGGAAATGCTCGAAAAGGCTGCGGCCCTCAACGAGGCCTTCTCCTCGCAGAGCGCCGAGTTCAGCAAGCTCGTGGGTGAGGACGGCAACCATCTGGTCGCCGCGATCGAAACCCGCGCCAATGAACTCACCAGCCGAGTGTCCGAGATCCACCGCGCCATCCTCGACGCCATCTCCGTCAAGGGCCGCGATGTCACCGAGAGCTTCGCACAGCGCGGCCTCGAGGCGACCCGTTCGCTGGTGGAAGCAGGCGACCGCATCCTCAACGGCCTCGACGAGCGCAGCAACCGTGCCGTCCACGTGCTGGAAGAGACCAAGCTGCGCCTGGAAGCCGACGTTTCGGCCATCCTGGACCGCCTCGACCAGTCGAACAGCATGCTGCATCAGGTGATGGCCGATGCCGGGCAGAACCTGTCGGACGTGGAAACGAACCTGGCCCGCCGCGCCAGCGAGTTCCGCTCCGCCGTGGACCGTGCCGTCGCAGAGACCAGCTCCTCCACCAGCCTCATCGATGGTCAGGTCGGCGCGCTGCGGGATATCTCGGCCACGGTTCTGGCCGACATCAAGGCCCTGTCGACCCGCTTCGACCAGCAAAGCCAGGATCTCATCAGCGCAGCCCGTCACCTCGAGGAGACGAACCGTCTGGTCGAGGGCCGTGTGGCCGAGCGCAAGACCGCCATTGAACAGGTGGCCGACACGCTGCTGGCCAAGACCGAAACGGTCGACACGCTGATGCGCACCTTCACGAGCACGCTGACGGAAACGCTGGACTCGGCCGATGACCGGGCCCGCGAAGCCGCCGCCATGCTCTCGGCCGCTGCCGAAGCCGCCTCGCGTCAGGTGGCCGAGCAGTTCGAATCCATGCGCCTGACCGCAGGCATGGAAGGTCAGCGCGCCCGCGATGCCATCCGCGCCGTGCAGGACGAGATCATGAAGGAAATGAGCCGCACCGTAACGGAAGCGCAGGAGCGGTTCGGTGAAGCGGCAAACCGCATGCGTGACGTTGCCCGCGAGGTCCATCGCGAGCTGGAAGCAACCCGTCAGGAGCTGAAGCAGGGCGTTCTCAACCTGCCGGAAGAGGCGGAGGAATCTTCTGCCGCCCTGCGCAAGGTCGTCAACGAGCAGATCCGCGCACTCAGCGAGCTTTCAGACATCGTTGCCCGCCAGTCCAACGCGCTGGATATCTCCCGCCCGCAAGAGCGTGCCGTTGCAGCCAGCGCAGCCCCGGCTGCCAGCTACAGCGCCTCGAGCCGTCCGGCCGCTCCTGCCCCGCGCAGCGAGCCCGAACCGCGGCCCGAGCAGCGCATCGCCGCAACCCGGCGCCCGGCAGCAGCCCCTGCTCCCGAGCAGACGCCGGAAGCCGGAAGCGGCAAGGGCTGGGTAAGCGATCTGCTGCGCCGCGCCTCGCGTGACGAGGATGGCGGCAAGGCTACCCGCACGCCGCTGCACATGGTCGAAAGCCTGAACTCGCTGTCCATGGACATCGCCCGGGCCATCGACCATGAGACCTTCATCGACCTGTGGGACCGCTACAAGCGCGGTGAACGGCATGTCTTCACGCGCCGTCTCTACACTCTGCAGGGTCAGCAGACCTTTGATGAGATCCGCCAGAAATACGGCCGCGATCCGGAATTCCGCACGGCGGTTGACCGGTACATCGCCGATTTCGAACAGCTCCTCACCCAGGTCTCGCGCAATGACCGTGACAACATGCTGGGTCAGACCTATCTGACCTCGGACACGGGCAAGGTCTACACAATGCTGGCCCACGCCAGCGGCCGTCTGGACTGAACCAGTCTGACCTGATCAAGAAAAGCCCGCCAGAGCGATCTGGCGGGCTTTTTGTTCAGGGCCTATGAGCACCAAGACACAGCAGAACGGTGAGGTTGAGGTCCGGCGCAAAGGCTTGCTGCGGCCAGGGGCCTGCCGCCGGGCAACAGACAATTTCATCTTCTCTGCAAACGAGTAGGCCCCGGCCCGCGCTGCGCTTGGCCGGGGTCACTTCAGACCAAGGCTCTGAGATGCTTACGCATCACGCCTTGAAAATGCTCAAACTCCGCACAGGCTTGAGCAACTCCCGATGAGCCAAGCTCATCGGGAGTTGGTATCAGTGCCGGTTACCAGTGCCCTGCCTCAGGCCCCGGCGCAGGTCAGACCTTGGAAATGACCCAGGCCGCCAGTTCGGTGAAGACCTGCCCTGCGGCGGTGTTCATGGCGCGCACGGCCTGATCGGCAGACTGGCCGCCGGAGGCCACCTCGGCGCGGAAGACCGTGCTGTCCACAGTCCGGCCGTTGCGGTCGTTCACGAGCCGGGCTGCAATCTCAACGACACCGCGCGCATTGCCGGCGATATTCAGTTCAAAGGAGCGGATCTCGGTCTGGAGCTGATAATCGATCAGCAGGCCATCCCCCGGCATGCCGACTCCGCGCAGGCGGCGGGTGTTCTCCAGCGTCCGGACGATTCCGGTCTGCACCACATTGCCAAGCTGATCGGCCCAGGCGGCCTGCGGGAAATAGGTGTAGACCGGCCCCTGCTGCACCACCGCAATGTTGCTGCTGTCGAGCGCCTGCAGCGCCTTCGGCACGGCGACCAGCACCTGCACGGGCTTGCGTGCCCCTTCTGCAGTGGCAGCCGCCGGAGCCTCAATGCCATAGAGCGCATTGGGAGCTGTGGAGGCACAGGCAGACAGGCCGACCGCCAGGGTTCCAAGCGCCAGAATCGTCAATGTGCGGCGGCGGTTGATCAGCGTTACAGCGTCGGTCATGCCCTTCGTCTTCCCGGCCTGTGCCGTTCCTTGCCAGGCCGCAGCGCCTCAACGCCATGGCCCTGTTTCGTCAGTGCTTCATCGGTCAAACTGCCCGGAAAGGCAGAAGCCGGTCTCAGCGCCGCTGCCCGCCATTGAACCGCGGCACATCGTCCCCGCCAAAGATCACCCGGTTCGGCGCACGGTCGAAGTTCTCGATCGCCCGCTGCAGGGTAATGAAGGTGCGGTTGACCTGCCCCAGCGTCGCGGCCAGATCAGCCGATCCCTGTGAAGCGAACCTCGACAGGCCGTCGGCGATACCGCCCGCACGGCTTTCAAAGGCCTCCGCCACCTTGCGGATGGCCGTCATCGCCTTCGTCGCCTCGGTGATCAGGCCTTCGCCGTCGCCATCTACCATGGTGTTCACCTTGTCCATCAACACGTCCAGTTTCTGAGACGAGGTGTTGAGGTTGGCGGCAACCGTCTTTGCGTCCGTGATGATCTGGTTCACATCGTCTGTGCGAGCGGAAAGGTCAGCCGACATGCGCTCCACATTGGTGGCTGCGTTGCGCGCCGAGTCGATCGTCTCGGCAATGGCGTTGCCCTGCCCGGCAATGGCGCTGACCGTCCGGTCCACCGCATCGACAATCGAGGATATGCGCGCCGGATCGATCGCGGCGACCACCTCACCGGTGTCATCTACCGTCTTGATCAGGCCGGTGAGCAGCCTTTGCGCATCCCCGATCAGCGTGACAATATCGTCCTCGCGGCTGCGGATCGTCTGGGCCAGCTGATCCACGTGCGCCATCGTGCTGGTCGTGCTGCGGATCAGGCCGTCAATGTCGGACGAGCGGTTGGAAAGCACATCGCCAAGGCTCGCAGCGCCTGCCACCACGCGCTGCACCTCTTCCGGCTTCACCGCATTGACCACCGCCTCGACCTGCGTGAGCGAGGAGTTCATGCGCTCGGTAAACTGCTGCACATTGGCCACGGCGGAGCTGGCATCGCCCATGATCTGGCGGATTTCGGGCCCTGCGGCCTTCAGGGAATCCGAGAACTCGGTGATATTGACCACAAGTTCCTCAACCTTGTCATCCGGCACGGCAGCCAGGATACGTTCCCCCTGCATCACCAGCCCTTCCAGCTTGCCGGACAGCGAACTGAAGGCAACCGTGGCCTCGCCGAGGGAGGCCATGAAGTCCTTCACGCCATCGGAGTTCTGGGCGAGCGCAGCAGAGAATGTCTCGACATTGCGCATGGTGGAGGCGATGACCGGCTGGTTTTCGCGCAGCACATCGTTGATGGCTTCCAGCGTGGTATCCGCCTTGCGCAACACATCGCGGCCATTCTCCAGCACGTCATCGAAGAAGGAGCGGTCGGCATAGATCACCGGTTCCTTGCCTTCGTTCAGCGCATCCAGAAGAAGGCCGGTACCGGTCGTGCCCCCCTTCAGATCCACATAGGCAACGCCGGTGAGGCCCTGGAAGCCGAGCGTGGCCCGCACGTCCTTGCGCAAGGGGGCGTTGGGAGAGACACGGATTGTGGCAATGACGATGCGCGGATCGCGCGGATCAAAGTCGAGTGCCGAAACATCGCCGACCTTGATGCCGTTGAACAGCACCTGCCCGCCGACGGGCAAGCCGGTCACGGCGCCCGGGAAGACAACCTTCACATTGATGCTCTTGCCGGAATCGGCAGCAGCCGCCAGCCAATAGATGAACAGGAATGCCGCGACGAGAATGCCGAGAACGAAGCCGCCGATCATCACGTAATTTGCACGGGTTTCCATCAGTTGCCTTTCAAACCCTGCGCAGGGCGCGTTCGCCCCGGAAGTAGGATTTCACCCAAGGGTGCTCGCTCTTCATCATTTCATCCACTGTGCCGGCCAGCAGAACCCGCTTCTCGCCCAGAACCGCAATACGGTCGCAGATCGAGTGCAGGCTATCAAGGTCATGTGTCACCATATAAACGGTCAGACCCAGGGTTTCACGCAACTTGGCGATCAAACCGTCGAAGGCCGCAGCGCCAATCGGATCAAGGCCCGAGGTCGGCTCGTCGAGAAACACCAGATCGGGATCCAGTGACAGCGCACGGGCAAGGCTGGCACGCTTGACCATGCCGCCGGAGAGCTCGGATGGATATTTATCCGCCGCATCGCGCGGGAGGCCCACCAGCTCCAGCTTCAGAAAGGCGAATTCATCCATCAGACGCTGCGAAAGCCCGAGATATTCGCGCATCGGCACCTGGATGTTCTGCTTGACCGTCAGCGAGGAGAACAGCGCGCCCTGCTGGAACAGGACGCCCCAGCGCCGCTCGATCCAGTTGCGCTCGTCCGGAGTGGCGCTGTCGAGGTCCTGGCCGAACACGGAAATTCGGCCAGCGCGCCGCGGGGTAAGGCCGAGAATGGCCCGCATCAGCACCGACTTGCCGGTCCCCGACCCGCCGACGAACCCCAGCACCTCACCCCGGTAGACATCAAGATCCAGCTTGTCGAGGATGATCTTCTTGCCGAAGCCGACCGTAACGCCGCGCGCAGACAAGAGAACCTCCCGCTCCCGCGCAGGCTGAACCGTCTCATCCAGGGCGTCAGCAGTGCTCATCATGGCCCTTATACGTTGATGGCTGCAAAGAAGATGGCAAAAAGACCATCAACGACGATGACAAGGAAGATTGCCTTCACGACAGACATCGTGGTGTGGCGGCCAAGGGAGTCGGCCGAACCGCCAACCTTCAGACCTTCCACGCAGGCAATGAGGCCGATGATCAAAGCCATGAACGGAGCCTTGACCATGCCAACGATGAAGGTCTGAACGGTGATCGCCTCTTCCAGACGGCTCAGGTAGGCCGCTGGCGGAATCTCCAGATACCACCAGGTCACGAGCCCGGAGCCAGTCAGTGCAGCCAGATCGGAGACGAAGGTCAGCACGGGCATGGCCGCCATCAGCGCCAGAAGACGCGGGAGGATGAGCACCTCCGTCACATTGAGGCCAATGACGTGGAGAGCGTCGATTTCCTCCTGCATTTTCATGGATCCGAGTTCTGCCGTAAAGGCGGAGCCCGAACGGCCGGCCACCATGATGGCAGTCAGCAGAACGCCGATCTCGCGCAGGACCAGCACACCAGCCAGATCGACGACAAAGAGGTCTGCGCCAAATTGCCGCAAATAGAACCCGCCCTGCTGGGCGATGATGACACCGATCAGGAAGCTCATCAGCGCAACAATCGGCACGGCCCCGATGCAGGACTTTTCGAATTGCACCGCAATGGCAATGCCGCGCAGGCGCTTGGGCTGAAACAGAACCGTGGCGACAACCGTGCTGAGCGAGCCCAGGATGTGCAGCATGGCTATGAAATCCTGCCATGCCTCAACCACCGACTTGCCGGTCGCTTCCATCAGATTGATCAGCATGCCCTGCCGCGGCTCATGGCTGGGCGGTGGCGGATGGTGGGCATCCACCTCGTTCAAGAGGATCTGCTGCTCCGGCCGCAGCCCTTCGACGCGCACACGCGTGCCTGAAAACTCGATACGCCCGCGCAGCCTGTGAATCAGCCAGGCGCCCGCCGTGTCCAGAGCGCGCAGGCCGGACAAATCCAGCACGATCTCGACCTGCCCCTGCTCGCTGACAAGACCTTCCACGATCGCCTCGGCTTCCATGGCCGTGCGGATCACCCAGTCACCGGACAGGGCAACGGTCACGGCCTGTCCGTCATGGGTGGCCGTGCATCTGGGAGCGAGCAGTTGAACCTGTAATGTCATGCGTGCTGACGCAACCCCTTGCCGCTTCGAAGGACTAACCCCTATACCTGAGAGTAAGGCAGGCCGTCCAGACGCGCGGCCGGTGACAATCAATAGAGGCGGATCACATAATGGATATTGCAAACCCCTATCTGATGTTCCTGGGCGACGTTCCGGATGCGCTGGCGGCAAAGACGGCGCTCGGTGTGGTCGACTGGCGCCGGGACTGGTGCATCGGGCAGAATCGCCTGCCGGGCTGCCAGGCGGATGCCGGCCTGCCGGATATGACGATCCCGGCCGCGGCGAAAGCCGGCGCCAGGACCATGATCGTCGGCGCCGTGAATGCAGGCGGGCGCCTGCCGGATCACTGGGTTGCCTCCATCGTGGAAGCGCTTGACGCGGGGCTGGATGTGGCCAGCGGGCTGCATGTGCGCCTCGGGTCGATTCCGGCGATCAAGGAAGCGGCAGAGCGCAATGGCCGCCAGTTGTTCGACGTGCGCCACTCCGACATGACCTTTGCCACCGGCAAGGGCTCCAAGCGCAGCGGCAAGCGCATCCTCACCGTCGGCACCGATTGCTCGGTCGGCAAGAAGTACACCGCCCTCGCCATGGAGCGGGACATGCGCGCCCGCGGCTATGACTGCGACTTCCGCGCCACCGGCCAGACCGGTGTGTTCATTTCGGGCCGTGGTGTTGCCATCGACGCAGTGGTGGCCGACTTCATCTCCGGCGCCGTGGAATGGATCTCTCCGGCAGCGGACGAAAACCACTGGGATGTGATCGAGGGCCAGGGCTCCCTGTTCCATCCATCCTTCTCCGGCGTGACGCTCGGCCTGCTGCACGGCGCACAGCCCGACGCCTTCATCGTCTGCCATGAGCCGACCCGCCGCACCATGCGCGGTGTGCAGACGCCCCTGCCCTCCATTCAGGAGGTCATCGACCTGACGATCCAATGCGGCAAGCTGACGAACCCGGATATCCGCTGCATCGGCATTGCGGTGAATACGGCTGCCCTTGGCGACGCGGAAGCACAGGCCTATCTGGCGGAGCTTTCCGCAAAGTACGGCCTGCCCGCGACCGACCCCGTGCGCTATGGCATGGCCAAGGTGGTGGACAAGGTGGCAGAAATCTACGGCGAAGCCTGAGCCATGGCATCGCCCCTCACCATCACGGCTGCGCATGAGCGCTTTGCCATCGAAGGCGGCTTCGCGATTTCGCGGGGCAGCCGCACCCATGCAGATGTGGTCACCGTCAGCATCAGCCGCGGCGGCCTCACCGGCCGCGGCGAATGCGTGCCCTACGCCCGCTATGGCGAGAGCATCGCCAGCGTGATGCAACAGATCGAGGAGGCGGCAGCGCGCTTCGGTCAGGACATCAGCCGGACGCTGCTTCAGGCGGATATGGAGGCAGGCGCGGCGCGCAACGCGCTCGACTGCGCCCTGTGGGACCTTGAGGCCAAGACGGCCGGAACCAGCGCCGCGGCGCTCGCCGGCCTTGCGGCCCTGAAACCGCTCATCACCGCCTACACGCTCAGCGTCGGCACGCCGGAGAGCATGGGCGCGGCAGCTGCCAAGGCGGCCTCCCGTCCGCTGCTGAAGGTGAAGCTGGCCGGAGCGGGAGACGATGAACGCATCGCCGCCGTCCGCGCTGCTGCGCCGGAGGCAAGGCTGATCGTGGATGCGAACGAGGCCTGGGACGAAAGCTGCTTCGCGGTCAACATGGCGGCTTGCGTTGCCGCAGGCGTCGAACTGATCGAACAGCCTCTGCCTGCCGGCCATGACGGACTGCTGGCAAGCGCAGAGCGGCCGATTGCCGTCTGTGCGGACGAAAGCCTGCACACCCGGCATGAGCTGGCGAGCCTGCGCCAGCTCTATGATGCGGTCAACATCAAGCTCGACAAGGCCGGTGGCCTGACCGAAGCGCTGGCGCTGGCAGCAGACGCCAGAGCCCTTGGCTACAAGATCATGACCGGTTGCATGCTGGGCACGTCTCTCGGCATGGCCCCTGCCCTGCTCGTGGCCCAGACGGCCGATTTTGTCGATCTGGACGGCCCGCTGCTGCTGACCGCAGACCGGGACGGTGGCCTCACTTACGAGGGAAGCCTCGTCTACCCGCCCCAATCAAGCCTCTGGGGCTGACACTGCCGGGCACAGACTTTCAGCCCGCCGTCCGGGCCCTGAAACCGGGATGGCGGGCCAGCAGCAGAAGGCAGACAAAAGCGAGCGCCGCCATCACCGACATGGCGTAGAAGGCAAAAGCAGGCGCTGCCGCATAAAGCGGCCCGCTGAACCATGTGGCCGTCGCCGTCAGAAACCCGGTGGACGTTGCCATCAGGCTCTGCCCTGTCGCAGACCAGCGCATGGGCACGGCCTGCGCAATCAGCGCAACTCCCCCCAGATGCACGGCCCCAAAGGAGAGACCGTGCAAGGTCTGCACGAGCACGATGAAGGCAGGGTCCTGCACATGGGTAAACAGCGCCCAGCGAAGCACCGAGCCTGCAGTCCCGATGATGATCAGGCGCATGGGCGTCAGCCAGGCCGGAAGCCTTGCCGCAAACAGGAAGAGCAGGATCTCCGCCATCACGCCGACGGACCACAGCGGCCCCATCAGATGCTCCGGCACGCCCGTCTTGGTCCAGTAAATCGTTGAAAACGCATAATAGGCCGAATGCGCCGCCTGCGAGAGACCGATGAGCGTGACCAGCGCCAGAAACCAGGGCTGGCGGAAAACGGCGGGCTTTTTGTCTGCCGCATGGGCAGCCTCGGATGCCTCACGGGCTTCACGCTCAGGATTGCGCATGGGAGGCAGCGTCCCGGCGACCAGCACGGTTGCCACCATCGAGCCGAGGATACCGGCAAGATAGGGCATTTCCGTGTGCGGCATCATCAGCCATCCGGCAAGAACAGTGCCCCCCACGAAAGCCGCAGACCCCCAAAGGCGCATGCGGCCATAAGGGGCGCCGGTCTGACGCACGACATCCAGCGCATATCCATCGGCCAGCGGCACAATCGGCGCCCAGCAGACCATCAGCCCCATCACCGCAACCACCGCCAGAACATAACTTGACGTAAAGGCAAAGAGCGCAAGAAAAGCCATACCCATCAAAGAGTAAAAGCAGATCGAAAGACGGCGTAGGCCAGTCTTGTCGGAGAGTGCCGTCAGAAATGGAGATGCCGTAATCTTTGCATAGGTGCCAATTGCGAGAGCAAATGAGACTTCCGTAACTGAATATGACCTATTTGCAAGAATGACCGGGAAAAATGGGAGGAATAATCCCGTACCGACAAAATTGACACCATAGAGAGCACTCACCCGGGGGGCGAGCCCAACTTGGAACATCTTCATGAAGGATCGAACCTTGACGGCCTAAAGGGATGTTAACTTCTTGGGCCTACTATACCGCATGAGTTGGAGGAACATTCGAATCGAATGTCCGCTGCATCGAATAGGACGCCGAGACGATACGATGGCAGAAACCGAACCGCCAGTCCTGATACCGGAGCACGAGTATCTCACACTGGAACAGACCCTTTCGGAATCGGATCGCGGCCGCCGCTTTCTGACCGAATATCTGCGCCGCCACCGCAGCTCCGAAACAAATTCCATTCTTGATGCCATCGCCCGGCTTGAGAAAATAATGCGCCGGGAACGCAGCGTTCCAGATCTCAACCGCATCCGCCTCGACATTGCCGACATGCATGAGGCGATCGAACGCACCAAGCGTGAGATTTCCAACATCAAGAAGGAAGACGAGGAGAGCAACCGTTTCACGGATGCCTCGCACGAACTGGATGCGATCATCACACAAACGGAAGGCGCGACGCAGGACATCCTGAACGCTGCGGAAAAAATTCAGGAATATGCCTGGACCCTGCGCGAGAACGGTGCCGACGAAGCGGTCTGCGACGATATCGATGCCAAGGCCACCGAAATCTTCATGGCCTGCTCCTTCCAGGATCTCACCGGCCAGCGCACCCAGAAGGTGGTGCATGTTCTGCGCTACCTCGAGAGCCGCATCAACCTCATGATCGGGATCTGGGGTATCGAGGATGTGAATGCCGACGATACCGCCGGCCCGGTCGATACCCGCCCGGATGCGCATCTTCTGAATGGCCCCCAGCTTGCCGGCAAGGGCGTCAGCCAGTCTTTCGTTGATGAGGTGATGGACGGAGAAGCAGAAGACCAGAGCAGCGGTTTCTTCAGCGTCGAATTCGGCAATGAGCCAGCCGCTCCGGCTCCTGCCCCGGCGGCCAAGGCTGCAGCGGCCCCGGCTGCAAAGCCCGCCGCCAAGGCAGTTCCTGCCCCCGCGAAGATCGAAGAAGACCAGCATGTCGATCAGCTGGATGCAGCCACGATCGACGCCATTTTCGAGCAGACAGACGAAGCCTTTGCTGGCGAAGCCGGATTCGATGACCCGGAACAGGAAATGGGCGAGGACGACATCGCCAAGCTGTTCGACATGGGCGGCGGTGATGAGACCCCGGCGGAAGAAACCCAGGCAGATGCCGAATGGGAAGCAGCCGAGGAATTTTCCGAGGAGGAAGACCCGCTGGCCATGCTGACCGAGAGCGAGCGTCAGGCCCTGTTCAGCTGACCGTTCCGGAAACAGCACAATCCAAGGAAAACCCCGGCCACACCGGGGTTTTCGCATGTTTGAGACCTGATGGACCTGCTCAGACAGCCAGCGCCCTTGCAAGCGTTTCCGGATCGATGTTGCCGCCGGACAGGATCGCCACCACTTGGCCGTTTCCGGCGGGCATCTTGCCGAAGAGCACCGAGGCAAGCGCCACCGCCCCGCCCGGCTCCACCACCAGCTTCAGTTCACGGAAGGCAAAGGCAACAGCGGCCAGAGCTTCGTCATCGCTCACCACCAGTCCGCGCGCCTTGCGGCGGGTCAGGACCTCGAAAGAGAGTTCGCCCGGGCTTTCGGTGAGGATTGCATCGCAGACCGAGCCGGAGCCACTGGCATTCACCTCGCGCCGCCCGCTGGCGAGCGAGCGGGCATAGTCGTCAAAGCCTGCCGGTTCGCAGGTATAGACCACGGCACCGGCCAGCCCCTCTTCCAGCCCCAGCGCCACACCGCTGGTGAGCCCGCCGCCGCCCGTGCAGGCTGCGACGGCTTCGATATCAAGACCGAGCGCTGCGGACTGGCGGACAATTTCAAGGCCAATCGTGCCCTGCCCGGCAATGACGCCCCGGTCATCATAGGGATGCACGAAGGTCGCGCCGTTTTCCTCACAGATGGTCTTGGCGATGGCGATGCGGTCTTCAATGCCGCGCTTGTAGGTGACGACCCGCGCGCCCATTTCCGCCGTGCGCTTCAGCTTGATGGCCGGGGCATCCTCCGGCATGACGATGACAGCAGGCATCCCGAGAATGCGCGCCGCCTCAGCCACACCTTGCGCATGGTTGCCGGAAGAACAGGCCACAACGCCGGCCTTCCGCTCCCCTTCCGGGATCTGCGACAATCGGTTGAAGGCACCGCGGAACTTGAAGGAGCCGGTGCGCTGCAGGTTTTCAGGCTTCAGCCAGACCTTGCGGCCAGCTGCATCATCCAGCACCTTGAAGGACAGGAGCGGGGTTTCAAAAGCTTGCCCTTGCAGCCGTGCGGCTGCGGCCTTCACATCATCAAGCGAGAGGGTGCCATGCATGGCCAGTCTCCGGAAATATGCGATTTCCGAGACCTAGCAACGCCTTGCTTGCCCGGCAACAAAAGGCTTGTCACCGTGGCAATTCACGCTGGGACAAGCTCAGGCAGCCTGCGGCTGCGGCTCTGCAGGCATCCCATAGGCGGCGATGGCATTGTCGAGGAACTGCCTGGAACTGGCCTCCCAGCTGAAGCCAAGCGCCACCTGGCGGCAATAGCTGCGGGGAATATCAAGAGCGGCAAGGGCTGCCGCCTGCAGGTCCGTATCGAGAACCCCTGCGCCGCTGTCGCCGATGACATCCAGCGGCCCCATGACCGGATAGGCCGCCACCGGCACGCCGCAGGCCAGCGCCTCCAGCAGAACGTTGCCGAACGTATCCGTCAGCGAAGGAAACACGAACACATCCGCCGAAGCATAGGTCCGCGCCAGATCCTCACCCGTTTTCGGGCCCGTAAAGAGCACATCGGGATAGGCCTTACGCATGGATTCGAGCTGCGGACCAGTGCCGACGACCACCTTGCTGCCGGGCAGATCCAGATTGAGGAAAGCCTCGATGTTCTTTTCCACCGCCACCCGGCCCACATTCATGAAGATGGGGCGCGGCAGATCCGGCGGCAGGACAGAGCCCTCATAGGGACGGAACAGCTCCGCATCCACCCCGCGCGACCAGCGCATCAAATGGGTGAAGCCACGCCCGGCCAGATCCTTCTCCAGGCTGCCGGTTGCCACCATGCAGCCTTGCCCCGCATTATGGAAGCGCCGCAGCCACCTGTAGGTCACCGACACCGGCACCGGCAGGCGGGCCGCCAGATATTCCGGAAAGCGCGTGTGATAGCTCGTCGTGAAGACCTTGCCCTGCTTCAACGCGACAGAGCGGGCCATGAGACCCAGCGGGCCTTCGGTGGCAATATGAAGGTGGTCACAGGCAAACTGGTCCATGATCGCCGCCACGCGCGTCCGCGTTGTCAGGGACAGACGGATTTCCGGATAGGTCGGGCACGGCAGGGTGCGGAAGAGCTGCGGCGTCAGAAACTCAACGCGCAGCCCCATGCGCAGCAACTGGTTCGCGGTCAATTCCAGAGAACGGACCACACCATTGATCTGCGGATGCCAGGCGTCTGTGACGATGAGAATGGATGTCATGCCGCGACGGAGCGCTCCCCCATCCCCTGTTCCGCCTGCTGTTCGGCCGGACGCTGCACCCATCTGATAACCTCGAACGTTCCGTCGTGATGCTCGGCAACCGCCGTGCAGCTTTCGACCCAGTCACCGGTGTTGATGTAGTGGATGCCGTCGATATCATGACTGGCGGCATGGTGAATGTGGCCGCAGATGACCCCGTGAACGCCCTTCCGGCGGGCTTCATCGGACAGGGCGTCCTCGAAGCGGCCGATGAAGTTCACGGCGTTTTTCACCTTCAGCTTTGCCCAGGCAGAGAGCGACCAGTACGTCAGGCCCAGACGGCGGCGCATGAGGTTGAAGCCGGTATTCAGAGCCAGAGCGGTCACATAAGCCTTGTCACCGAAGAAGGCGAGCCACTTGGCATGACGGATGACCACGTCGAACTGGTCACCGTGGATGACCAGATACTCGCGCCCGTCTGCGGCCGTATGCACGACACTGTCCGCCACCTCGACGCCGCCGAAATGGGTCCCGAGGAAGTCCCGCAGGAATTCGTCATGATTGCCAGGAATATAGAAGATGCGCGCCCCCTTGCGGGCCTTGCGCAGGATCTTCTGGATCACGTCATTATGCGCCTGCGGCCAGTACCAGCTGCGCTTCAGCCGCCAGCCGTCGACAATATCGCCGACCAGATACACGGTCTCGGCATCATTGTACTTCAGGAAGTCGAGCAGAAGATCTGCCTGGCATCCGCGTGTCCCAAGATGAACATCCGAAATGAACAGGGCCCGGTAATGCTGGCCCTCCTGCAGAGCTGTCATGTCTGGCGCTCCCGATTACCTTTGCCACCCTTAGACGCGATTCAGGTATCAGGATTATGACAGCAAAGTTTTTCACAAGCAGACACCCAGTTTTCTGGCGAAATTTATTATTGAACAAAAGACATTTACGGAAAAATGCGACAGTTCAATGAATGACCGGAACGGACGTTTGTCCCGGAAATGTAAACGGCCGGCACCCGCAGGTACCGGCCGTCTTTGATACCGCTGGATAGGCGGTCAGAAGCGGTAGCGCATCGAAGCGCTGACGATATTGACCGATGAGTCGACATCGCCGGAGAGAACCACACCAGCGTAATCCTGATGCCCCGGGACAATGGCAAGCTTTGTGTCCCGGCCAATGATGTGCGTGTAGCCGAGATCGAAGGCAAGATTGTCCAGAACCTTGTAGCTCGCACCGGCGCTCAGCCAGATCCGGTCATTGTCCGGCAGACGGGCGGAACGGATCTTGTCGTCGATCGGCGACCACTCGTAGGCCGCACCGGCACGCAACGTCAGGTGCTCGTTGACATCATATTCCGCACCCAGAGCCGCGAACCAGCCGTCGTTGTAGTTGAACTTCAGCGTGGTCAGCGTGGCGCCATTGGCCTGAAGCGTGACCTTGGGCGACTTCAACCGGCTCCAGTTGGCCCACTCCACGGTGCCAAGCACGCGGAAGCTGTCGGTGATGCGCTGCTTGGCAGACAAGGTGACGGTTTCGGGCGTGATCAGCGAGGCATAGATCGGAACTGCAGCGGCCGACGTGATCGTCCCGTCAAGATCGTGAGCCACACCCGACCGGTAGCCGAGACCGAACTCGGTACCAGCAAAGGGCTTGTAGATCACGCCTGCGGTAACACCCACGCCGATGTTGTCGCCTTCAAGCGTCGTAACGGGCGGCGTGGTGGAAGCATTCGTACCTGTTCTCAGCCGCACACTGAAGTACTGAACCTGCACACCCGCGCCGAAAGCAAGCTGATCGTTGACCTTGTAGCCTACCATCGGGTTGGCGTTGATCGAGAACACCTTGGAACCGGCGTTATAGGTCTGACCCGCCCAAGGTAAGCCACCATCCGGCTTGGTAGAAAGGCCGAACGGCGCATTCACGGCAAGTCCGAAATAGACCTTGTCGTTGAGATTATATGCCGTGTAGCTGGAGCCGATCCAGGCGTCAGAAGCAATGTCACCGCCGTTGCCATAGGCGCGCAAAGTGGAGGTCGAATCCAGATTGATCTCGGCCTTCGGCGCAATCAGCGCGTGATGGGACTCGGTGGTGATGCCCAAGCCTGCACCAGTGATCGCCGCCGGGTTCCAGAATATCGACGAGATCGACGGACCGGTCGTCGCGTTACCGGCGAAGGACATACCTTGATAATAAGCGCTCTGCTCACGCAGCGCAAAACCGCCTGCATAAGCCTGCCCCGCAACAGAGATCATCCCGATGGCGGTGGTGCACAGAGCCAGCGTCTTGCTGATACGAATCATGTTGCTCAAACCCTCCCAAGCATTTCTCAAAGCCCTGCCAGCTTCGCTCCTCAGGAAAGACGATCTTTGAATTTCGTAGATCTTTCAATCCGGAAACACGCCGCGATGAAATGCCACCCATCCATGCTGCAGCGCATCAAATATACTATCCGCCCCACATTCCCCTAGGGAATGCGGGGCATGACCGTCGAAAATATGTCATATTCCGGCCAGATTGACACAGGGCGGAAACAGCCGGAGAGGTATGCTTAAAAAATAGGCACCTATCACGCGATTTCACGCTGGCGAGTTTTCAAGACCTGCGTTGCAGGAAAGTCACACCTCTCTCCGCCCAGCCGGGCAGAAAATGGCTCAATCCACCCGATTCGAGCCATGTCCTGCGCACAATGGGTTCTTTTGCGCGCCGGATCCAGAATGAGGAAGGTGCCCTCATACCAATGCTCGATGAGCTTCACTCATCGAGCATTGGTTAAGCCCGCGCGATGCTGGAGCGTTTTCGAGGCATGATGCGTCAGCGCCGACAGCCTTGGTATCAGGCCTTACCGGCATCGCGCGCGGCAAGGAACCGCTGTACGGAGACCCGGCTCCAGGGCGCCAGCCGCGCCAGCGCCTTGCTGTAGCTGGCGTGGATGCGGGCTGTAAGCTCGTCCTGGGCCGCAAGCTCTCCCAGCACCACCGCTGTTTCGCGGCGCAGCGCATCCAGAACGTCTTCGGGGTAGAAGCGCAGCAGCACCCCCTCGTCCTTCTGCAGGCTCTCAAGGCTGCCCGCATTCATCCATTCGCTTTCGGCCAGAGAGCGCCCGTTCTCGGCCTTGCAGGCCTCCAGAACGATCGTTCTGAGATCTTCCGGCAGCCCTTCCAGCGCAGTCCTGTTGAACAGCGCCTCGCCGGTGCCGTTCGGCTCGTGGAAGCCGGGGGCGTAGTAGAACTTGGCCACCTTCTGGAAGCCCATGGCCTGATCGCTCCACGGCCCCAGAAATTCGGTTGCGTCGATGAGGCCGGATTGCAGCGCCGGGAATATTTCCCCCGGCGGCAGAGCGACCGGCGTTGCTCCCAGACGGCGCATGACCTCGCCGCCCAAACCGGGCATGCGGATCTTCAGGCCGGCTAGATCATCGAGCGTATTGATTTCCTTGCGGAACCAGCCGCCCATCTGCACGCCGGTATTGCCCGCCATCACCGGCTTGATGCCGAAGGGGGCGTAAAGCTCGTCCCACAGCGCCTGCCCGCCGCCCTGCTCGATCCAGGTGATGTGCTCGAGCGGCAGAAGACCGAAGGGAATCGCCGTAAACCAGACGGCGGCCGGCATCTTGCCCTGCCAGAAGAAGGAGGCCGTGTGCGCCACCTGTGCCGTACCGGCTGACACGGCATCGAACACACCGAGCGGTGGCACCAGTTCGCCGGCCGCAAAGAGCCGCACCCGCATGCGCCCGCCCGACATTTTCTCGATCCGGTCGCAGATCGTCTGGGCGGTCGTGCCCGGCCCTGGCAGGTTTTTCTGCCAGGAAGTCACCATCTTCCACTCGATCACGGCCTCGCCGGTATTGGCGAGCGCGGGCGCTGCCAGCAGCGAAGCGGCACTGGCCGCGCCGAGCTTGAGGGCCTGACGGCGCGAGGCGGACGGCTTGGTCTCAGTTGACATGACTTGTCTCCCAGAACGCGTGGAAATGATGCACGGGCCCATGGCCCTCGCCGATCTTGAGGTCATCGGCCGCGCGGATGGCATGGGTCACATAGAGCTTCGCTCCGGCAACCGCATCCGGCAGCGAAAGCCCTTTGGCAAGGCCCGCAGCAATGGCGGAGGACAGCGTGCAGCCGGTGCCGTGGCTGTTGCGCGTGACGTGGCGGGGCGCGGTGAACCACTGCTCCCGCCCGTCGCGGTTCAGCAGCAGGTCCTCGCTCTCCGGCCCCTCCCCGTGGCCACCCTTCAGCAGCACGGCCCTGGCGCCCAGATCCAGCAGCGCCTGCGCCTGAGCGCGCATGGCCTCCCGGCCCTGTGCGATCTCCGTATTGAGCATGCGGGCAGCTTCCGGCAGGTTCGGCGTGATCAGCTGCGCGCGCGGCAGCAGTTCCGCAATCAGCACGGAGACCGCTTCCGGCACCAGCAGCGGGTCGCCGGAGGCTGCGACCATCACCGGATCCAGCACCACATTGGAGGCTTCATGCGCATCCAGACCTTCGGCCACGGCGCGGATTACATCCGGACGCGACAGCATGCCGATCTTGATGGCATTGACCCTGAGATCGGACAGCACGGCATCCATCTGCGCCCGCACGAAGGCCGGGGGAATGTCATGAATGGCGCTGACGCCGAGCGTATTCTGCGCCGTCAGTGCGCTCAGCACGCTGGCACCATAGACGCCGAGCGCCGAGAAGGTCTTGAGATCAGCCTGAATACCGGCTCCGCCGCCGGAATCCGAGCCTGCGATGGTCAGGGCAATGGCAGTCATGGTTCCTCCTGAAATCAGGCTGGCAGCAGCTCAGGCGAGCCGCAGGTGCGCGCCAATCTGCGGCGCATCAAGCCCGTAAAGGGCATCAAGGAATGCCGGAACGAAACTGCCCGGCCCGGCGGCTGTCACGGCAGCCCTTTCTCCGGCAATCGCCATGATGGACAGCGCCGCAGCCGCAGCCACCACCGGGTCCCGCTCCACGGCAAGTGCAGCCGCAGCCACCGCTCCGGCAGCACATCCGGTCGCCGTCACCTTGCCCATCAGCGGATGGCCATTGGCAAGGCGCAGGCCTTGCGTGCCGCTGCTGATGTCATCCACAGCACCCGTCACTGCAACGGGAAGCCCCAGCTGGCGGGAAAGTTCCAGAACGGACGCCCCGCCGCCAAGAGCTGCAAGCTCCCCGGCGTTGATCTTCAGCAAGGACGGCTTCAGCGCCAGCAGGCGCCGGGCCTCGGTCAGGCGCGGCGGCGAACGGTCGGCAAAGACGGGATCCAGCACCCAGGGCTTGCCCTCGCCAGCTGCAATGCTGATGGCGCGGTTTGCGGCTTCCTTGCGCGCTTCGTCCAGCGTGCCGAGGTTGACGAGCAGCGCCTGCGCAGAAGCCGTGAAGAAGGGCACTTCTTCCGGCGAAATCGTCATGGACGGAATGGCGCCCAGCGCCAGCAGCACATTGGCGGTGAAGGCCTGCGCCACCGCATTGGTGAGGCAATGCACACGGGGCACGGACGCGCGGATCTTCTCCAGCACCTCCGCCGTGCGCAAGGCCAGCTGATCTGCAGTGATGTGAGACCTGTCAGCAGCATCCGCTGCGCCGCGTGCCGTTTGACCGCTCATCATCCCAAATCCCTCCGCCGGTACAAGCCGGATCAGGTTCAAGGAGTTGGCACCATCGCCTCTCAGCCCGGCGCATCCGGCGGGCACCCCCATGAGACGGCAAAGAGCTACCAAGCCCGGCCCGGCTTGGCAAGCATGCTCTGCCGGCGGCAAGAGAGCGCAGCGATTGACTGGCGGCGGCGGATCGGCCATGTCCTTTGACAGGACAGCCCTCAGGAGCACGCCATGAAGCCCTTCTTCATCATGATCAAATGCCAGCTCGGCGAGACCTACAAGGTCGCCAATGCCATTGCGGATGCCGAAATCGCTTCGGAAATCTATTCCACGAGCGGCGACTATGACCTGCTGGTGAAGGTCTATATCGAGGATGGCGAAGACATCGGCCACTTCGTCAACGAGAAGCTGCATTGCCTCGAAGGCATCCGCGACACCCGCACCATCATCACCTTCAAGGCATTCTGAGACACTATTCAGCCTGCGCCGGGCGATGAAAGCCGGGGCGCAGGCTTTGGGTCAGGGCCGCAGCGGCGAGGAGGCTTTGCGCGCCCGGCTGTCGTCCTTGCCCAGCGCCCTCTCGCGGTAGATGACGAAGAGGCCCGCCGCCACCACGATCAGCGCACCGGCCACCACCTGCCATACCGGAATGTCGCCAAAGATCGCCCAGCTGAGCAGCACCGCCCACAGCAGGTTGGCATAGTCGAAGGGCGCGATGGTGGAGGCATCCGCATAGCGGTAGCTCTCGGTCATGACGATCTGGCCCACACCGCCCGCAAGCCCGACGAAGACGAGCAAGGCTGCCGTTCTTCCATCCGGAATGACCCAGGCATAATCGGTAAAGATCCAGCCGAACGGAATGGTTGCCAGCGAGATCAGCGAGGCACAACCGGAAAACCATATGACAATAGTGCTGGTGCGCTCGGTCTCGCAGAGCTTGCGCACGAAGATCATCGCCATGGCCGTGCAGAAGGCGCCTGCCGCCGCAGCTCCTGCCCCGAACCAGGCGTCGCCGCTCATTTCCGTGCCGCCCATATGCGGGGACAGGATGACCACAATGCCGAGGAAGCCGACGACAACAGCCGTCCAGCGGTAGACACGCACCGTCTCGCCAAGGAAGAAGAAGGCCAGAACCACCGTGAACAGCGGCGCGGCAAAGCCGATGGCAGTCGAGTCGGCGATGGGCAGATATTTCAGCGAGGTAAAGGCAAACAGCATGGCCGCAATGCCCGCCATGGCACGCCCCACATGGCCAAGCGGCTGGCGGGTATGAAGAGAGCCGGTCAGCTCACCGCGCAGCGCCACGAGCAGCAGGACCGGAAACATGCCAAAGAAATTTCGGGCAAAGACGATCTCGCCGATCGGCACGCTTTCCGTGGTGATCTTCAGAGCTACCGCCATGCTGGCGAAGGTGAAGGTGGAGCACAGCTTCAAAGCGATGCCCAGCACGGGTTTCTGTGACGTGAGAACGGCGGCTTGCGGCGGGACCTGCGCGCCCTCTCCGGAGGCCAATGCACGGTTCTCCGCCTCATCCTCATCAGGGGCGTTCGTCTCCCTCATGGCCATTTGATCGTCCAAAGATCCGGCGCCGGGGCGGGCATGAAGAGACGGGGCGCCGGTCCCAAGCCTCAACTCAAATCTGCGGGTGCCGCGGCAACTTCGCCGTGCGCACCATGCATGCTACTGTATACAAGGGTAGCAAACCGGTCTCGAAATTCCAGACCATATTGCCGCAGCTTACAGAATTTTACGCTGCCGGGCGGAAGAGGCACCCGGCGATGGTCCAAATGAGTGGACAGCGCAGTCACCTGCGCTGTCCGGTTTCGCATTGTGTTGTCAGGCGCGGGCGGCCTGAATGGCCTGCCAGACCCGGTGCGGGGTGGCGGGCATGTCGATATGCTCCACCCCTGCCCCATCGCGCAGCGCCATTTGCAGGGCATTCATCACAGCCGCGCAGCCGCCGATGGTGCCCGCCTCGCCAGCGCCCTTGATGCCCAGCGCGTTGGTGGTGGACGGCACGTTCTTCGTCTCGAAGTGAATGTCCGGCAGGTCCGATGCCCGGATCAGGCGGTAGTCGAGCAGCGAGGCCGTCAGCAGCTGGCCATCCGCATCGAACACCGTTTCCTCGCACAGGGCCTGACTGATCGCCTGCACCGTGCCGCCGATGACCTGACCGGCAAGCAGAACCGGGTTCACCGTGACGCCGAAGTCATCAACGATCGTGTAGTTCAGCAGCTCCACATCGCCCGTCTCTGGGTCCACCTCCAGCTCGCACACATGCGTGCCGTTCGGATAGGTCGCTTCGGCCTGCTTCACCTCTTCCCGACCGGCTAGCTTTTCACCCGCTGCAGCGGCAACCGCAGCCAGCGAAACGGAACGGTCGGTGCCGACGACACGGACCTCTCCATCCACCAGCTCCAGATCATCAATGCCGGTTTCCAGCTGATCGGCGGCCTTTTCCTTGATCTTGCGGACAAGGCTCTTCGAGGCTTCCAGCACCGACGGCAGGCCGAGCGGAATGGAGCGGGAGCCGCCCGTGCCACCGCCCTGACGCACCCGGTCGGTATCGCCCTGGATCACCTCGATCTGGCCGATATCAAGCCCCAGCTGTTCGGCGATCACCTGCGAATAGGCGGTGGCATGGCCCTGACCGTTGGTCTGGGTGCCGATCAGCAGCGTCACCGTGCCATTGCCGTTCAGTTCCACCGTCGCCTCTTCCCCGCCAGGGAAGGCGCAGGCCTCAATGTAGCTGCAAAGACCGATGCCACGGTACTTGCCGCGCGCAGCACTTTCCGCCTGGCGGGCGGCAAAACCGTTCCAGTCCGACACCTCAAGCGCCTTGTCCATGTGCCCCGCGAAGTCGCCAGTGTCATACATGCGGCCCGTCGCCGTGGTATAGGGCAGCGCGCTGGAAGGCACGAAGTTGCGGCGCCGGATTTCCGCCGTGCCAAGGCCGGTCTCAAGTCCTGCCTTCTCGATCAGACGCTCGATCAGATAGGCCGCTTCCGGGCGCCCCGCGCCACGATAGGCGTCAGTGGGCACCGTGTGGGTATAGACGCCCGTCGCCGTCACGAAGAGCGCCGGCACATCATAGAGACCTGTGGACATGGATGTGCCGACGAAGGGGATGAAGGGGCCATACTGGTGCAGATAGGCCCCCATGGCAGCCAGAACATTGATGCGCAGGCCGAGAATGCGGCCATCGGCATCCAGCGCCAGATCTGCGGTGGTGATGTTGTCGCGGCCATGCGCGTCGGTGACGAAGTGGTCCATGCGGTCGCCAGTCCATTTCACCGGACGGCGCAGCTTCTCCGCCGCAAACAGGCAGAGCGGATATTCCCGGTAGACGAACATCTTGGTGCCGAAACCGCCGCCCACTTCCGGGGTGATGATGCGCAGCCGCGCCGGATCGATGCCGAGGATATCCTTGGCGATGATGTCCCGCTGGCCATGGCCGCCCTGCGTGCCCGCCGTCAGCGTATAGCGGCCGCTGTCTGCATCATATTCGGCAAGACAGGCGCGCGGCTCCATGTAGTTGGCCACGAGCCGGTTGTTGACGAGACGGATGGAGGTGACATGCGAGGCCTTGCGGAAGGCTTCTTCCGTCTTTGCCTCGTCGCCATGGCCGATACGGAACGCCTTGTTGGTGCCATGCTCCGGCCAGACGAGCGTTGCCCCGTCCTGAACCGCCTCCTCGATATCGACGATCACATCAAGCGGCTCATAATCCACTTCGATCAGTTCTGCCGCCGACTTGGCCGTATTGACGCTGTCAGCGACGACGAAGGCAATGGCATCGCCCACGTGGCGGACGGTATCGGTGCAGAGCACGGGCCGCACGGGGCACCAGTGCATGGTGCCGTCCAGCTGCTTCATCACCGCCTTCACAGGCATCGGCTTCATGCCGTCTAGGTCAGCCCCGGTCAGCACCATCGCCACGCCCGGATGGGCGCGGGCCTCATCGAGACCGGAGACGGAAATCCGGGCATGCGCCATGGCGGAGCGCAGCACATAGGCATGCAGCGTGCCCTCGGGGGCAAAGTCATCCGTGTAGCGGCCTTTGCCGGTGATCAGGGCAGGATCTTCCTTGCGGCGGACCGGGGCACCGATCCCGAATTTCTTCGGCGTCATCTGGTTCATCTGGAAACGGCCTCGATTGTTATGGGCTGATGCAGCCATGCGGCGCGTGGGGATTGGCCTGAAGGGGCTGCGAAGCTTGTCTTGTCAGACAAGAATGTTGTGCCGGACCGTGAAACGTCAACCCTGAATTAGAGGCAAGACACCCGATCCGCATATCCGCAGGAATGACAAGGGGCCCGCCGTTGATATCCGGCGGGCCCCTTGTCGGGATCAGTGTCAGGCGTCAGGCGGCCGGCTGATTGGCAGCAGCCGCAGCCCGCCTGGCAGCTTCTTCCTCGACCAGTTCCTTCTTGGACAGCTTGCCCACCATGGTCTTGGGCAGCGCATCGCGGAACTCGATCTCGCGCGGCAGCTCAATGGCAGAGAGGTGATCCTTGAGGAAGGCGCGCATTTCCTCCTGCGTCACCGTGGCACCGGCCCGCAGCTTGACGAAGGCCTTGGGCGCCTGTCCCCGGTACTCATCAGGAACCGCAATCACGATGGCCTCCTCAACATCTGCGTGCTGATAAAGGGCTTCCTCGATCACGCGCGGATAGACGTTGTAGCCCGAACAGAGGATGAGGTCCTTGATCCGGTCCACCAGATAGATGAAGCCGTCCTTGTCGGCATAGCCCACGTCGCCTGTGTGCAGGAAGCCGTTCTCGATGGTGCGGGCGGTTTCCTCGGGCCGCTTCCAGTAGCCCTTCATCACCTGCGGCCCCTTGACCACCAGTTCCCCCTTCTCGCCCTGCGGCACAGTGCTGGAGAGATCGTCCAGCGCCCGGAATTCCGCCAGCGTGCCGGGGACCAACTGGCCGATGGAACCGGCCCGGCGGCGCTCGTCCAGAGGATTGCACGAGACAACCGGCGAGGTTTCCGTCAGGCCGTAGCCTTCCACGAGGATACAGCCGGTAATCGTCTCGAACTTCTCCTTCACCTCCACCGGCAGCGGCGCGCCGCCGGAGATGCACAGCTTCACGCTGGTCAGGTCATAGGAGACGGTGAGCGGTGAATTGTTGATTGCCGTGTAGATCGTCGGGACGCCCGGGAACAGCGTCGGACGGGTGCGCTTGATGGTATCCAGAAGCAGCTTCATGTCGAAGCGCGGCATCAAAACCATCTGCGCGGCCAGCACGACGGCAAGGTTCTGCGCCACAGTCATGGCAAAGACGTGGAAGAAGGGAATGACACAGAGCATCCGCTCCTTGCCCTTCTCCGCTGCATGGAAAATGTCTTTCATCTGCTCGATGTTGGCGGACAGATTCGCATGCGTCAGCATCGCACCCTTCGGCACGCCTGTGGTGCCTCCGGTATATTGCAGCACCGCAACGTCCTCGGCCGGATCGATGGCGACCGGCACCGGATTGGCGCCCCGGTTCAGCAGGGCCGCATAGGGCACGTGGCCGCTGTCCGCCTTCCAGGCGGCCCGGTCCTTGCCCTTGAACAGGGTGAACAGCGCCCGCTTCACCGCAGGCAGGATATCGGCCATCGGACAGACGATGAGCCTGTCCAGGATGCCATCCTTGCGCACCGCCTCGACCTTGTCATAGATGACCTTGAGGTCGAGCGTGACCATTATGCGCACTTCCGCATCCCGCGCCTGAAAGGCGATCTCGCGCTCCACATAAAGCGGGTTGAAATTAACGACCGTTGCCCCGGCCTTCATCAGCGCGAAGTAGAAGATGGTGTAATAGGGTGTATTCGGCAGGCAAAGGCCAACCTTGGTGCCCTTCTTGACCCCCAGCGCCTGCAACCCCGCAGCCACCCGGTTGACCAGTGCACCAAGCTCGCCATAGGTCCAGGTCTTGCCGAGGAAATCTGCGGCCACGGTCTTGCCGTAGGCCGCAACGGTCTCATCCAGATATTCATGCAGCGGGCGGGGCCTGAAAGCCGCGACCCATTCCTCCACACTCGCCATGGCGGTCTCCAATCGAGATTCTGCGCCACCTGGAAAACCCCGGCCCGGGAGCCCAGCTCCCGGCTTGCGCTCACCAGCGCAACCTCCCTGCCTGCGGCATTCCAGGTTGATACCCCTGCCTGGGGCGTCCCCAACAGATTTGACGTTCCTTCCGTTTACGTCAACCTGCGACGTAACGGCACCTGCGACTTTTTTTCTGAAATGTCTGGAGAGGCGGCCTTCAGCCGTACCTGAACGCAAATTCGGATTTCACATTTCGGATGGCATTTCTAGCAGCCGGGGAAGATTGCTTCAGCACATTACCCCTAGTTGAAATTGCCATCTCCCCAAAACATCTAAGGGAATCTAGTATCTTAAAAGCTGCGGTTTGACGCAGTGCAGCAACGAAAATAGTTGACTGCACGCCTTAAGCATCAAATAATTAAATCAACAAAAATTATTCGGTGCTGGCGGCGGCTTCTATCAGCCACCAGGGAGGACGCTGAATGGCAGGAAACGTCACAAGCGGGAGAGGCAGCAATTCGGCGCAACTGCGCCGCTACAACGAGCGTATCGTGCTGCAGATCCTGCGCCGCGCCGGGGAAGCCTCCAAAGCAGAGCTCGCCCGTGCAGCCAACCTGACCAATGCGGCGATTGGCGCCATCATCCAGGAACTGGCCCAGGACGGCCTGATAGAGGAAGTCGGCAAGCGGCACGATGGCGGCCGCGGCCAGCCGGCCACGATCCTGCGCCTGGCCACACGCGGCGCCTTCGGCTTCGGCGTCCGCCTCGGCCGCGCCGGGATCGAGACCGTGCTGGTTGATTTCGCCGGCCGCATCATTGGGCGCAGCTACCACGACATGATCCTGCCGCTTCCCTCCGTAGCGGTGGACATGATCCGGCAGGACATCGAGAGGCTGCAGGACCTTCTGTCCCCGGCCGAGCGCCGCCGCCTGACCGGTATCGGCCTTGCCCAGCCGTTCAATCTGGGCGCATGGCTGCAGCAGCTTGGTCTTCCTGCAGAGAACTTCAAGCCGTGGGACGAGGTGGACTTCGCTGCAAGCCTGGAGGCGGCCACCGGTCTTCCGGTTTTCGCCGAGAATGACGGCACGGCAGCGGCAGTCGCCGAGCTGTTCTACGGGCTTGGCCGCCAGGAGGACAATTTCCTCTACCTGTTCATCGGTCCGGCCATCGGCGGCGGGCTGATCATGAATGGAGATGTGGTGCGCGGCGTAACGGGCAATGCGGCGGACGTCGCCGTGATGCCGGTAACGCCAAGCAAGCTGGCCGGCGCCCCGCGCCCGAAAGGCAGCTGGGACATCCTGCTGACCCGCGCCTCCCTCGGCGCGCTGGCACGGCACCTGACGCAAGGCTCCGGACTGCGCCCGTCACGCGCTGAACTGGAACAGGCGGTCATCGCCGGGCGGCCCGAAGTGGAAGAATGGCTGGAGGATTGCGTGGATGCGCTATTGCCTTCAGTCCGCGCGAGCCACGCCCTGCTCGACATTCCCCTGATCGTGATCGACTGCGACATCGACAGCGGCATGCTGAGCCGTCTGATCGGGAAACTGCACCGGTCGCTCGTTGAAGAGGCGCCTGAAGCGCGCGATGCGCCGCGTGTGGAGCATGGCAGCTTCGGTCAGGATGCGGGCGCCCTCGGCGCCGCCAGCCTGCCCATGTTCTTCAATTTCTCGCCCCGGGCAGAAATCCTGACCGGCGGCCTGAAGGGATCGGCGGGGGTGGGAGCCCTCCGTCTGGAAGCCCCCTCGACAGCTTGAGGGGCAGCCGTTCTGGCCTGAACCGGCCGGGGCCAGAACGGGAGGAGACAAACGGCCAGGGAGGATGACGACAATGATCCGCAAGATGCTTCTCGCAGGTTCCGTACTCGCCGCCATGGGCGCCCTTGCCCCGGCACAGGCCGACACGGTCAGCGCCTGCCTCATCACCAAGACGGACACCAACCCCTTCTTCGTGAAGATGCGCGAGGGTGCTGCCGCAAAAGCCAAGGAACTGGGCATTCAGCTGAACTCCTATGCCGGCAAGGTGGACGGCGACAACGACACCCAGGTCGCAGCCATCGAAACCTGCATCGCCAACGGCGCCAAGGGCATCCTGCTGACGGCCTCCGACACATCCGCCATCGTTCCGGCCGTGAAGCAGGCCCGCGATGCCGGCATTCTCGTCATCGCACTGGACACCCCGCTCAACCCGATCGATTCCGCCGACATGACCTTCGCCACCGACAACTTCCTGGCCGGTGAGCTGATCGGCCAGTGGGCCGTCAAGACCCTGGGCGACAAGGCGGCAGACGCGAAGATCGCCATGCTCGACCTTGATGTGTCCCAGCCGACCGTGGACGTGCTGCGCAACCAGGGCTTCCTCAAGGGCTTTGGCATTGATCTGGGCGACCCGAACAAGTGGGGCGATGAAACCGATCCGCGCATCGTCGGCAATGACGTGACCCAGGGCAACGAGGAAGGTGGCCGCAAGGCCATGGAAAGCCTGCTCGCCAAGGATCCCTTGGTCAATGTGGTCTACACCATCAACGAGCCGGCAGCCGCTGGCGCCTATGAGGCCCTGAAATCCATCGGCCGTGAAAAGGACGTGCTGATCGTTTCCGTCGATGGCGGCTGCCCGGGCGTTGCCAATGTGGAAGCCGGTGTCATCGGCGCCACCTCCCAGCAGTATCCGCTGCTGATGGCCGCCAAGGGCATCGAGGCTATCGCCGCCTGGGCCAAAGACGGCACCAAGCCGCAGGCCTCCGATGGCAAGGACTTCTTCGACACGGGCGTGTCGCTCGTCACCGGCAAGCCGGTGGATGGCGTTGAGTCCATCTCCATCGAAGAAGGCAAGAAGCTCTGCTGGGGCTGAGACCCCGCGCATGCGGATCGGGCGGCTCGCCCGCCTGATCCCTGACGTTACAAGAACCAGAAAACATGCCGGAGAAGATCCGGGCGCCCCAAGGCGCCCGGCGTCTCTCTCACCGCCGGAGGAGGCTTGGCCGTGAGCAAGACCGACAACTTCGAGGATGCGGTAAAAACGCGCCGGGAAGAGAATTTCGCCGAGTTTCAGGATCATAAGAAAGGCGTCCTGCAGCAGTTCCACCATGCGCTGCACACGAACACGGCGCTCGTGCCGCTGCTCGTTCTCCTCGCAGCCATCCTGCTGTTCGGTGCCTATCTCGGAGAAAGGTTCTTTTCGCCCTTCGCCATGACGCTGATCCTGCAGCAGGTGCAGATCGTCGGCGTACTGGCGGCGGCCCAGAGCCTGATCATTCTCACCGCCGGCATCGACCTCAGCGTCGGCGCCGTCGCGGTACTGACGTCCGTCATTATGGGCCAGTTCACTTTCCGCTATGGCATTCCGCCCGCCATTTCGGTGATGTTCGGCCTTGCCTGCGGCACGATGATCGGCGCCGTCAACGGCTGGCTGGTCTCGCGCGTCAAGCTGCCGCCCTTCATCGTCACGCTCGGCATGTGGCAGATCGTTCTGGCCGCCAATTATCTTTACTCTGCCAATGAAACCATCCGCGCGCAGGACATCGAAACACAGGCGCCCTTCCTGCAGTTCCTCGGCACAACGGTAAAATTCGGCGGCGCCAGTTTCACTTATGGCGTCTTCCTGATGATCCTCGTGGTGGCAGTGCTTGCCTATGCGCTGCGAAGCACCGCCTGGGGACGGCATGTCTATGCGGTCGGCGATGATCCGGAGGCGGCGAAGCTTGCGGGCGTTAACGTGCACCGCACGCTCATGTCGGTCTACATGCTCGTCGGCTTCATCTGCGGTCTGGCCGCCTGGGTCATGATCGGCCGCTTCGGCTCCGTCTCGCCCTCGGCCACCACCGGCGTCATCGGCAACATCCAGGCAATTACGGCAGTGGTGATCGGCGGCATCTCGCTCTTCGGCGGGCGCGGCTCCATCGTCGGTGCCTTCTTCGGCGCGCTGATCGTCGGTGTGTTCGAACTGGGCCTGCGCATGTCCGGCGCCGATCCGCAGTGGACCTATCTTCTCATCGGCGTGCTGATCATCGCCGCCGTCACCATCGACCAGTGGATCAGAAAGGTAACGGCATGACCGAAGCAATTCTGAAGGCCCGTGGCCTCGTCAAACGCTATGGCCGCGTCACCGCCATGGATCATTGCGACTTCGACCTGATGCCGGGCGAGATCCTCGCCGTCATCGGCGACAATGGCGCGGGCAAGTCCACCCTCATCAAGGCACTGTCCGGCGCCGTGACGCCGGACAGCGGCAGCATCTATCTCGATGGGGAGGAAATCCGCTTCACCTCCCCCAATGATGCGCGCATGGCCGGGATCGAGACCGTCTACCAGACACTCGCCATGTCCCCTGCCCTGTCCATCACCGACAACATGTTCATGGGCCGGGAGATCCGCAAACCCGGCCTCATGGGCAAGCTGTTCCGCACCCTCGACCGCAAGGCCATGGAAGACTTCGCCCGCAAGAAGCTGGCGGAACTCGGCCTGATGACCATCCAGAACATCAACCAGGCGGTGGAGACGCTTTCGGGCGGCCAGCGCCAGGGTGTCGCGGTGGCCCGTGCCGCGGCCTTCGGTTCCAAGGTGATCATCATGGACGAGCCGACAGCCGCCCTCGGCGTGAAGGAAAGCCGACGTGTGCTGGATCTCATCAAGGACGTGAACTCGCGCGGACTGCCGATCATTCTGATCAGCCACAACATGCCGCATGTGTTTGAAGTGGCAGACCGGATCCATATCCACCGGCTCGGAAAACGCGCTGCGATCATCAAGCCCGCTGATTTTTCCATGTCGGATGCTGTGGCGATCATGACCGGTGCCATGGAACCTCCGGTAAGCCTAGCCGCCTGATTTGAAAAGGCTTTCGTCTCCGCCCCACAAAAAGACCGAAACGGGCGGAGACGTCCCGGAGAATGCGTGTTAGCATTGCGGCCCAACCCATTTTCCTTTATTTAACTCATCGAAATAAATCAGACGGCCGTTGCGGCCGCACTCCAAAAGGGAGACGAGGAGCATGGCCGTTCGCGTGATCGCAGTGGATGATTTCGATCTGGTCGTATTCGGCGGCACCGGTGACCTCGCGCACCGCAAGCTGCTCCCGGCCCTCTATTTCCGCGATCTCGACGGCCAGATTCCAGATGCGGCCCGCATTCTGGTCACATCGCGGCGCGAATTTTCCTCCGGTGAATACCGCACCTGGGCGGAAGAAGCTCTGCGTGAGCACATCAAGGATCTCGACGATGCCGCTCTCACCCGCTTCCTTGGCCGCCTGACTTACGTCACCATCGATGTGGCCGCCGATGCCGGCTGGGCGGAACTGGGCAAGATCCTGAACGAGCGCCCGGATGTGGTCCGCGCCTTCTATCTCGCGGTGTCGCCGGATATCTTCGGCACCATCTGCGCCGGGATCGGCAAGGCTGGCCTCGTCAATGCCAACACCCGCGTCGTCATCGAAAAGCCGATCGGCAAGGACGGCGAGTCGGCCAAGGCGCTGAACGAGACCATCGGCAAGGTGTTCCAGGAACACCAGATCTTCCGTATCGACCATTATCTCGGCAAGGAGACGGTGCAGAACCTGATGGCGCTGCGCTTTGCCAACGCCCTGTTCGAGCCGCTGTGGAACGCCGCGCATATCGATCATGTGCAGATCACCGTGGCCGAGTCGCTTGGCGTTGGCGGGCGCGCCGGTTACTACGACACGGCCGGTGCCCTGCGCGACATGGTGCAGAACCACATTCTCCAGCTGCTGTGCCTCGTCGCCATGGAGCCGCCCGCCTCGATGGATGCGGACAGCGTGCGCGATGAAAAGCTGAAAGTGCTGAAGGCGCTGGCGCCCTTTACGCCCGAACTGGTGGAAAAGCACATCGTGCGCGGCCAGTACAAGGCCGGCGCTTCCTCCGGCGGTGCCGTGCCGGGCTATCTGGAAGAGCTGGGCCGGGACGACAGCCTCACGGAAACCTTCGTCGCCATCAAGGCAGAGATTGCCAACTGGCGCTGGTCCGGCGTGCCCTTCTACCTGCGCACCGGCAAGCGCCTTGCCACCCGCGTGTCGGAAATCGTCGTGCAGTTCCGTCCGATTCCCCACTCCATCTTCGGCTCAGAAGCTGGTGTCATCACCGACAACCGCCTCGTCATCCGCCTGCAGCCGGATGAGGGCGTGAAGATGGAAATCATGATCAAGGATCCAGGCCCCGGCGGCATGCGCCTGCGCAAGGTACCGCTGGACATGAGCTTTGCCGACGCCTTCAAGGTCCGCAATCCGGATGCCTATGAGCGGCTCATCATGGACGTGATCCGCGGCAACCAGACCCTGTTCATGCGCCGCGATGAAGTGGACGCGGCCTGGCAGTGGATCGATCCGATCCTCGAATCCTGGTCGGCCACCAAGGACCAGCCCAAGGGCTATACCGCCGGCACATGGGGCCCTTCCGCGTCGATCGCCCTGATCGAGCGCGATGGCCGGACCTGGTCGGAAGAAAACGCCTGATCCACGGCGAGCTTGGTCAACCGTGCCGCCCGCCCCTGCTGGCGGCACGCTGACCGGGATCGCAAATGACATGCCGGAAGCAGTTGCTGCTTCGGCTTAAATCGATTAAATCCGCAGGGCGGCGGGATTGCGATCTGCTCTGGACGCCTGATGCGCCCCTCCCGCCCCGGAACTGAGGGAGAGAAAGTTCCATGACCGTGCATGCACGCATCGCAGAGGTGACCGAGCGCATCGTCAAGCGCAGCCACGACAACCGTTCCCGCTATCTGGACCGCATCCGTGCCGATGGCGAGAAGGGGCCGCGCCGCTCCACCCTGGCCTGCGGCAACCTCGCCCACGGCTTTGCCGCCTGCACCGTTTCCGACAAGGCCGCCCTTGCAGGCGATGTGGTGCCGAACCTCGGCATCATCACCGCCTATAACGACATGCTGTCGGCCCATCAGCCCTACGAGACCTATCCGGAGTTGATCCGGCAGGCCGCGCGGGATGCCGGTGCCGTTGCCCAGGTGGCAGGCGGCGTTCCGGCCATGTGCGATGGCGTGACGCAGGGCCAGTCGGGCATGGAACTGTCGCTGTTCTCCCGCGACATCATCGCCATGTCCACGGCCATCGGCCTCTCCCACGCCATGTTCGATGCCGCCGTCTATCTCGGCATCTGCGACAAGATCGTTCCGGGCCTCGTCATCGGCGCCCTCTCCTTCGGCCATCTGCCTGCGGTCTTCATCCCGGCCGGACCGATGACTTCCGGCATCACCAATGAAGAGAAGGCCAAGACACGCCAGCTCTATGCCGAAGGCAAGGTGGGCCGGGCGGAACTGCTGGAGTCGGAATCGAAGTCCTATCATGGTCCCGGCACCTGCACCTTTTACGGCACCGCCAATTCCAACCAGATGCTGATGGAGATCATGGGCCTGCATATGCCGGGCGCCTCCTTCATCAATCCGGGCACGCCGCTGCGTGAAGCGCTGACCCGCGAAGCGGCCAAGCGCGCGCTGGCGATCACCGCCCTCGGCAACGAATACACCCCCATCGGCGAAGTGCTGGACGAGCGCGCAATCGTCAACGGCGTCGTCGGCCTGCATGCCACCGGCGGCTCCACCAACCACACCATGCATCTTGTCGCCATGGCCAACGCGGCGGGCATCAAGCTGACCTGGGATGACATTTCCGACCTGTCGGACGTGGTGCCGCTGCTCGCCCGCGTCTATCCGAACGGCAAGGCAGATGTGAACCACTTCCAGGCTGCCGGTGGCATGGGCTTTCTCATCCGTGAGCTTCTGTCCGCCGGACTGCTGCACAAGGATGTGCGCACTGTCAACGGCACCGGCCTTGACGGCTACACCGTCGAAGCCAAGCTGAACGATGATGGCACCGTCCGCCGTGATGCCGCGCCTGCCGTGTCGGGCGATGAAAAAGTGCTGGCGCCGATGCCCAAGGCCTTCCAGGCCAACGGCGGGCTGAAAGTGCTGGACGGCAACATAGGCCGCGCCGTCATCAAGATTTCTGCTGTGGCCGCGGAGCGTCACATCATCGAGGCCCCTGCCCGCGTCTTCAATTCGCAGGACGACCTTCAGTCGGCCTTCAAGCGCGGCGAGCTGACCGGCGATGTGGTGGCCGTGGTGCGCTTTCAGGGCCCCAAAGCCTGCGGCATGCCGGAACTGCACAAGCTGACACCCGCCCTTGGCATTCTTCAGGACAAGGGCCTGAAGGTGGCGCTGGTCACGGATGGACGCATGTCCGGCGCCTCCGGCAAGGTGCCGGCCGCCATTCACGTCACGCCAGAGGCTTGCGACGGCGGCCCCATCGCCCGTATTCAGGATGGTGACGTGATCCGCGTCGATGCCATCAAGGGTACGCTCGAAGTGCTGGTGGATGCGGCGGAGTTCAACGCCCGCCCGCTCGCCACCTATGATCTCTCGGCCAACCAGACCGGTACGGGCCGTGATCTCTTTGCCCCCTTCCGTGCCCTCGTCGGCACGGCAGACACGGGCGCTCATGTTTTCGGCAGATGATGCTGCCACGACCGGAAGGACCAAGGAATGCCGCAGGATACCGCCCGCATTGAAGCTGTCATGACCGCTGCGCCGGTCATCCCCGTTCTCATCGTCGAGGACCCTGCGGCAGCCGTTCCCATGGCTCAGGCCCTGGTGCGCGGCGGCCTTCCGGCCATCGAGATCACCCTGCGCACCCCGCGCGCGCTGGAGGCCATCAAGGCCGTTGCCGGCAATGTGGAAGGCGCCATTCCGGGTGCAGGCACCGTGCTGGATGCCGCCCAGTACGAAGCCGCCGTCAAGGCGGGCGCCAAGTTCATCGTCTCCCCCGGCGCCACGCCGAAGCTGCTGGATGCGGCGGAAAACTTCGACGTGCCGCTGCTGCCGGGCGCTGCCACCTCATCGGAAGTGATGGCCCTGATAGAGCGCGGCTATCTGCGCCTCAAGTTCTTCCCCGCAGAGCAGGCAGGCGGTGCTTCCTATCTGAAGTCCCTGTCCTCGCCTCTGGCACAGGTGAAGTTCTGCCCGACCGGCGGCATCACCCTGGAGAAGGCCCCGGGCTACCTTTCCCTGCCGAACGTGCTGTGCGTCGGCGGCTCCTGGATTGCCGATGCCAAGGCCATTGCCTCGGGCGACTGGGCCGGAATCGAGGCCCGCGCCCGCGAGGCGGCCGCCATCAAAGGCTGATACACACAAATATTCCGTATTTCGGGACCTAATGAACCGGCGGACTTGAAAAACCGCCGGTTCTTCTTAAGTGCTCTGGGATTTTCCGGACTGTTTTCCAGACAGTTGTGATTTTTGGTTCCGCTCGTCTCTCACGGCAGAGCGAACACGGCCGGCCGATCCGGCACCTGACAGAAGGAAGTGGTTTTATGGCATTGGATCTGACGTATCTTGCAGCCGGTCTCATCCTTCTGTTTTTGGGCGGTGAAGCGCTCGTGAGAGGCGCAGTCTCCATCGCAGCGCGATTTGGCATGCCGCCTCTGATCATCGGCCTGACGATTGTCGGCTTCGGCACCTCCATGCCGGAACTGCTTGTGTCGCTGAAGGCGGCCTTGGACGGCGCGCCCGACATTGCCGTCGGCAATGTGGTCGGCTCCAACACAGCCAATATCCTGCTCATCCTCGGCGTTGCTGCCGTGATCTGCCCGATCCCGACCGCTATTCCCGGCATCCGCCGGGACCTCGCCATGGTCACCCTCACCGCCGCCTTCACGCTGGTGCTCGGCTACCTCGGCCATGTCTCCCGCCTGATGGGCGCGGCGATGTTCGTCACCCTCTGCGCCTATCTTTTCTATGCCGCCGTCTACGGCAAGAAGGAGGAAGCAGAGGAGGACGGCGAGCACGCGCCCGTGCCGATGCCGCTCTGGATGCAGCTTGCCTATATCGCCGGCGGCCTTGCGGGCCTTGTCATCGGAGCAGATCTGCTGGTGCGCGGCGCCACATCCATCGCCCGCGGCTATGGCATCTCCGAAGCGGTGATCGGCCTCACCATTGTTGCGGTCGGCACCAGCCTGCCGGAACTTGCCACCTCCGCCATCGCCGCCTTCCGCCGCCATTCGGAAATCGCCATCGGCAACGTGCTCGGCTCCAACCTCTTCAACATCATCGGCATTCTGGGCGCGACCGCTGTGTTCCATCCGGTCGCAATCGCCCCCAGCATTGCCAGCCTCGACATTCCGCTGATGCTGGGTGTCACCGTGCTGCTGGCGCTGATGCTGCTGGGGCTGAAATCGATCAACCGGCTGGCTGGCGCCGCCTTCCTGGTGCTTTACACAGGCTACTGCGGCTATCTCTTCACCCAGATGCCGGGCGTCTGAGGTTCGGGCACATCGCAGCAGGACGCGCCGGGTTCAGGCGCGTCTTGCCATTTGCTCGACGGCACCGCCTGCCGTGGCCCAGGCCGCAAACCCGCCCTCCAGGTGAATGACCGTTTCCAGACCCATCTCGATGGCCGTCCGCGCCGCAAGCGCAGAGCGCCAGCCTGCCGCGCAGAAGAACACAAAGGTCGCATCACTGGCGAAAACCGGCTTGTGATAGGGGCTCGCCGGATCGATCCAGAATTCCAGCATGCCGCGCGGGCAGGAAAAGGCGCCGGGAATGGCCCCTTCCCTCTGGATCTCGCGCACATCGCGCAAGTCAACGAAGACATAGCCATCACGGCCAAGCAGCAGCTTCGCCTCTTCGGCGGAAATCACGCTGACCAGCTCTGCCGCCTCTGCCAGAAGCACATCGATCCCGCGCGATATTCTGTGAGCCATGCCAAAGCCTCCCGAGAAAGCGGACCGGCCGATCATGCCACTGTCCGCCGCAGAAGGCGACACATCAATGGCACAAGAAGATTTCACGCCTTCATTGCGCTGCCCGGAAACTGAGGCATGGCACTGTCATGCCCGCGTGCTATACCATTGCCATGATTTGCAGTATGCCTGCGCAGTCAGGATGTTAAATCGATTAAGGAGCTTTCATGTTCACTCCGGACCACTGGCAGTCGCTGAAGTCTCACGCCAATGACCTGAAGGCCACCAGCCTGCGCAACCTGTTCGCGGCAGACCCCAAGCGGTTCGACAAGCTGAGTGTGCGCGACGGTGACCTGCTGATCGATTTCTCCAAATCGCAGCTCACGGCGGAGACCATCAGCCTGCTCTGCCGCTTTGCCCGCGAGGCAGGGCTTGAGACGCAGCGTGCCGCCATGTTTGCGGGCGAAAAGATCAACGGCACGGAAAAGCGCGCCGTGCTGCACACCGCCCTGCGCAACCAGTCGGACGAGCCCGTGCTGGTCGATGGCGTGGATGTGATGCCCGATGTGCGCGAAGTTCTCGCAGACATGGGCGAGTTTGCCGAAGGCATCCGCTCGGGCGACATCGCCAGTGCCTCCGGCGCGCCTTTCACCGATGTGATCAACATCGGCATCGGCGGCTCGGACCTTGGCCCGGTGATGACGACGCTGGCGCTTGCTCCCTATCACGACGGCCCGCGCCTGCACTTCGTGTCCAACGTGGACGGCGCCCATATCGCCGACACGCTGAAGGATCTGGACCCGGCCACGACGCTGGTGATCGTTGCCTCCAAGACCTTCACCACCATCGAGACCATGACCAACGCCCGCACGGCCCGCGCATGGATCGCCGAAGCGCTGGGTGAGGCTGCCGTTGGCGCGCATTTCTGCGCCGTCTCCACCGCGCTGGACAAGGTGGCAGCCTTCGGCATAGGCGAAGACCGTGTGTTCGGCTTCTGGGACTGGGTTGGCGGCCGCTATTCGGTCTGGTCCGCCATCGGCCTGCCGCTGATGATCGCCATCGGCCCGGATGCCTTCGCCGAATTCCTCGAAGGCGCTCATGCCATGGACGAGCATTTCCGCACTGCACCGCTTGAGCAGAACCTGCCGGTGCTGCTGGGCCTCACCGGCGTGTGGAACCGCAATGCCATGGGCTACGCCGCCCGCGCCGTGCTGCCCTACGACCAGCGCCTGTCGCGCCTGCCTGCCTATCTGCAGCAGCTCGACATGGAATCAAACGGCAAGCGCGTGACACTGGATGGCACCACGGTGGAAACCGAGACCGGTCCGCTTGTCTGGGGCGAACCCGGCACCAATGGCCAGCACGCCTTCTATCAGCTGCTGCATCAGGGCACGACGGTGATCCCGTGCGAGTTCATCGTCGCCGCCAAGGGCCATGAACCGGAGCTGGCCCATCACCACGAAATGCTGGTGGCCAACTGTCTCGCTCAGTCCGAAGCCCTGATGCTGGGTAAAACGCTGGATGAAGCCAAGGCGCAGCTGAAAGCCGCTGGCATGGCGGCAGACGAAGTGGAGCGGCTGGCTCCGCACAAGGTGTTCCCCGGCAACCGGCCGTCCATCACCATTGTCCATGACCAGCTGACGCCCTTTGCGCTCGGCCGCCTGATCGCACTCTACGAGCACAGGGTGTTTGTCGAAGGTGTCATCTGGGGCATCAACTCCTTCGACCAGTGGGGCGTGGAGCTTGGCAAGGAGCTGGCAACGGCTCTGCTGCCGATGGTCAAGGGCGAAGCTCCGGCCGATGGCAAGGACGCGTCCACACGCGGTTTGCTGGCCGCATTACGTAGCGCTTGACGGAACTTGGCTGCGAAGTCACGTTGTCAGGCGGACGGTGCGATTTATTGGAACCAAATCAGTGCTGATGGGTTACAAAAGTGACATGGATCACCGCAATCCCGTCACTTTGGACTAATATCAGTGGCGGTCTTGGTTGCGGAATCATATCCGCAATTTCGGGAGAAATCAGATGAAGAGATTCGTTGTTCTTGCTGCGGCCGGTCTGCTGCTCGCAGCCTGCCAGTCCGACAGCCAGCGTGACCGCGCCCTGGTCGGCGGTGGCCTTGGTGCCGCAACCGGCGCCGTGATTGGTGCTGCGGCGACGGGCGACGTCGGCGGTGCCCTCGTGGGCGGCGTCATCGGCGGAGCTGGTGGTGCGATCGTCGGTTCGGCCACCACGCCGAAAAACTGCGTGGCCTATGACCGTTACGGCCGTCCGTACCGGGTTGTCTGCCCGTAAGCTTCAGGCTTGACTTGACAGGCAAGGCCTTCCCCATCCATCGGTGGGGGAGGCCTTCTTGTTTTGTGAGAGATCCGTGCCACAGTTCCCCTTCCCCGCCGCAGCGCTGCTGCTTGCATCCGGGCTTGCACTTGCCGCCTGCAATTCGGCAAGCCAGACCGAGCGGGCCATTGCGGGGGCAGCTGTTGGCGGGGCGGCAGGCACAGGCGCAGGCTGGCTGCTGGGCGGCAATGCGGGCGCAGCAGTTGCCGGCGGCATGGTGGGCGCGGCGGGCGGCGGCCTGATTGGCGCCCTCACTCCCGGCAAATGCGTCAAGCGCGGACCGGACGGCATCTATTACCGCCTCCCCTGCCCCGAATGACAAGACCCATGACAAGACCCCGGCGCCTTGCGGCACCGGGGTCTTGTCATTCAGTCCGTGAAAGCCTTAGGCCTTCAGGGCTGCTTCCGGTGCGACATAATCGTAGCCCAGAGCCTCGGCCACAGCCTGACAGGTCACCTTGCCCTTGTAGACATTGAGACCCGGCAGGAAGGCCGGATTGGCCAGCAGCGCCGCCTTGGCGCCCTGATCGGCCAGCGCCAGCGTGTAGGGCAGTGTCACATTGTTAAGGGCGAAAGTCGAGGTGCGCGGCACGGCACCGGGCATGTTGGCGACGCAATAATGCACCACACCGTCAACGATATAGGTCGGCTCCGCATGGGTGGTTGCGCGGGAGGTCTCGAAGCAGCCACCCTGGTCGATGGCAACGTCGACGACCACGGAGCCATTCTTCATGCGGCGGATCATGTCGGCGGTGACCAGCTTCGGCGCGGCAGCACCGGCCACCAGAACGGCACCCACGACGATATCCGCATCCAGCACGTACTGCTCAAGCGCAGCCTTGGTGGAATAGACAGTGCGCAGGCCTGATCCGAAGGTGCGCGACAGCCCGGCCAGCACATCGACGTTGCGGTCCAGCACGGTTACATCGGCGCCGAGGCCCAGCGCCATGGTGATGGCATGGGCACCGACGACACCGCCGCCGATCACAACGACCTTGGCAGGTGCCACGCCCGGCACGCCGCCGACGAGGATGCCGGAACCGCCAGCAGCCTTCTGCAGCGCATTGGCGCCAGCGGTGATGGACAGACGGCCGGCAACCTGGGACATCGGCGCCAGCAGCGGCAGGCCGCCACGGCCATCGGTCACGGTTTCATAGGCAATGCAGGTCGCACCGGACTTGACGAGGTCCGCGGTCTGCTCCGGATCCGGAGCCAGGTGCAGATAGGTGAAAAGCGTGTGATCGGGGCGCAGCATGGCCCGTTCAACCGCCTGCGGCTCCTTCACCTTGACAATCATTTCGGCAATGTCGAAGACTTCCTTCGCCGTTACACAGATCTTGGCACCGGCCGCCACGTAGGCTGCATCTTCAGCGCCAATGCCGGTGCCTGCATTCGTCTCGACATAAACTTCATGGCCATGAGCCACAACTTCCATGACGCTATCCGGCGTCAGACCAACACGGTATTCATGGTCCTTTATTTCTTTTGGCACACCGATGCGCATCGTTTATTCCTCTCTGGTAAGGATTTATGCGATGACACTAGAGGAGATGTGATCGAATAGGCTTGCGTTCTTTGCAGCGTAAGCGGCATTTTTGCATTATAATGCGAATTTGAGCGGTATAATCCGCATATTCTGCGAGGCGCGATGAAATTAGACCGGATCGACAAGCGTATTCTCACCCTGCTCCAGCAGGACGGGAGGATGCCAAACGCCGATCTGGCACAAAAAGTCGGCCTCTCACAATCTGCCTGCCTGCGCCGCGTGCGGGCGCTTGAGGAGTGCGGCATCATCAGCCGCTATGCCGCCCTGCTTGATCAGCGCAAGCTCGGACGGCGCATGGATGTCTTCGTCGAGATCTCCCTCACGGGCCAGTCCAACGAGGTGCTCCTGGCCTTTGAACAGGCGGTCAGTCAATCGCCCGAGATCATGGAATGCTATCTCATGGCGGGTGATGCAGACTATCTGCTCCGGCTTGCGGCGGAGGACCCCAACGACTTCGAGCGGCTGCACCGCGAAACCCTGGCACGGCTGCCCGGCGTTTCGCGGATGAAATCCTCCTTCGCCATCCGGCCCATCGTCCGCAAGACCGCCTTTCCACTGGACAGTACCCACCGAAGCACCGGCTGACCACAGCAAGGTCGACGCCTGTAGCTCCTTCCGCCTATAGTGCGTGCAAACGACGCATCCACGGATCTGGAGCCTTTCTTGACTGCCGCAATTACCTGCCTGCTCGATGGCCGCTTCGCGCTGGCCGAATGTCCCACGTGGGATGAGCGCCGCCAGAAGCTTTTCTTCACCAATATAAAGGGCAAGACCGTTCACGCTCTCGACTGGCAGAGCCGTGAGCTGGAAACCTGGACCTTCACCAATGAAGTCGGCTCCTTCGCCTTGTGCGAGGATGGGCGGCTGATCGTGGCCGTCTGGGATCAGGTGATCCTGTTCGATCCGCAAACCGGCGCGCAGCAAACCATCGCCAGCATTGAGGCTGACAATCCGCATACGCGCCTCAACGACGGCAAGGCCGGGCCGGATGGCGCCTTCTGGGTCGGCACCATGGACAACCGTTCGCCGCGCCAGCCGGTTGCGGGGCTCTACAGGGTGGCTCCCGGCGGCAAGGTGACGCAGATCCTCGACGGAGTGCATGTCTCCAACGGCCTCGCCTGGTCGCCGGACGGCACGGCCATGTATCACGCCGACAGTTCCCCCGGCTGGGTGGACCGCTGGCGCTTTGATCCAGCGACCGGCGCCGTGTCGGAGCGCACCCGCTTTGCCCAGCTCACCAACGAGTCGGGCCGCCCGGATGGTGCCACGGTCGATTCTTCGGGGAATTACTGGAGTGCAGGCGTTTCGGCCGGCGTGCTGAACTGCTTCTCGCCGGCTGGCGCTCTTCTGGCGAAATTCACCCTGCCCGTACCGCGCCCAACCATGCCCTGCTTCTGCGGGCCGGAGCTGGCAGACCTCGTCATCACCAGCCTGCGCCCGGATGATGCGGCCAGCATCGAAGCCGCGCCCCAGTCCGGCAGCCTCTTCCACCTGCGCCCCGGCCTGACGGGCCTGCCCGCTTACAGGTTTGGGGCGAAGGGCTGAAACTCAGCCCTTCGCAGACAGATCCCCCGCGTCCGGCTTGCGGACGAAGTCCTTGGCCGCCTCGGGGATGTTGCGGCCCCAGGTGGCCTTGAGGCTGTGGTCAACGGCGATGCGCTCGTCAAAGACGAAGCATTCGCCGGACCACAGGCTGTTCTCTTCCGGCATCTTTTCCAGATAGTTGAGGATGCCGCCATCGAGGTGGAAGACGTCCTCGAAGCCCATGTCCAGCAGCAGTGAGGTCGCCTTTTCGCAGCGGATGCCGCCGGTGCAGAACATGGCGACCTTCGGCTTGCCTTCCAGCGCCTGCTGTGCCTTCAGCCACTGCGGAAACTCGCGGAAGGAACGGGTCTTGGGGTTGATTGCGCCCTCGAAGGTGCCGAAGGCGAATTCGTAATCATTGCGGGTGTCGATCACCAGCACGTCCGGGCTGGAAATGAGGCCGTTCCAGTCCTCCGGCGCCACATAGGAGCCGACCCGCTTGCGCGGATCGACGGTCTCGATCCCCAGAGTGACGATCTCCTTCTTCAGCCGCACCTTCATGCGCCGGAAGGGTTTGCGCTCGGCCCAGGATTCCTTGTGGGTCAGATCGGCAAGGCGCGGGTCCTGACGGATGACACGGAGCACATGGCGCAGGTTTTCCTCCGCTCCGGCAATTGTGCCGTTGATCCCTTCGGCCGCCAGCAGCAGGCTGCCGCAGATCTCATTTTTTTCGCACAGCTCCAGCAGCTGGCCGCGCAGATCGCGGAAATCTTCCAGAGGAACAAACTTGTAAAGAGCGGCGACGAGATACATGCGGTTAACCTGAGTGATCCGGCGCGCATCTGCCGCCGTGCTGTCTTCTGATCCGCCTTATAAACCCGCCCGGCGCCAAAACGCAAAAGGGAGCGCAGCCCTTCCCGCAAGAGAAGGACAGCGCTCCAGTGATCCCGGCTCCTCAGGTCCGGGAAAGGGCTCAGCGGCCGCCGCTGAAAGCGTTCAGAACGGTCAGCAGGCTGGTCAGGTTGTCGGCAACACCGGTCTGGGCCACCTTCTCGGTCGCACCGGCCGCTGCGGTCGTGTCCAGCGTGTAGATCTGCATGATGCCCTGGTTCGCGGCAGCCTGCGCCAGCGAGTTCTGCTGCTGCTGGGCGGCGACGGCGTTCTCGAACAGGATTCCGGTCGAATGCACCATCGACTGGTAGAGGGTGCTGATGGCGACAGCCGGAGCTTCGCCGACAACCTTCACGTTCGACTGCGTGACGGCATCGGTGATCATCGGATTCACGGTGGTAGGATCAGCCATGTAATTCACTCCTTCAAGCAGGCCTTCGAAGCTTCAGGCCCGTTACACCCCTTAGGACGCCATCCCGCCGCCGGTGTGAGGCAGACCGGGTTCTTTTCAATCAGAGACTGTGGATGCCGTGAGCATTTTCTCCCGGCGCCGCTCTAAAGATCCGCCTTTGAAGCTTTGGAGCACTGTCAGCAGGTTGAGCTGCGGGTCCGGCACGCCGCTCTGCGGCGCGATCAGGACGGGGCTGAAGCCGATCGGCACCTGATAGAGGCTTCCGGAAGCATCTCCTCCCGATCTGGCAGCCCGTTCCAGAGCCCTCAAGTTCTCTTGCGCGCTGCGGGCGTTCTCAAAAAGCAAGCCAGTCGAGTGATGGGTGGATACATGGAGCAGATTGCGCAGGGATCCAGGATGCCCGGGCAGGGGCTGGGCGGTGTTGCCTGCCTCCCAGGCGGAAATATCAGGCCCATCCGCTTCAGCACCCTCCATCTGCCTCTCCCCGATAACCTCACGGCCAACAGAGGTTCAGAGTATCCCCGCTCCACCGCGTTTCAAGCGACGGCTGCGTGCAGCCGGGATGCAAAGCAAGGGCCGGCATGAAGCCGGCCGGAGTTTTGGCAGACGCCGGCAACAGCGCCAGCGGGAGGCTGCCCGATCAGCGGCCGGTCCCGCCCAGCGCGCCGAGAATGGTCAAGAGGCTGGTGAGATTGTCGGATACGCCCGTCTGCGCCACCTTTTCCGTAGCCCCCGCCGCAGCCGTGGAATTGACGGAATAGATCTGCATGATGCCCTGGTTGGCTGCCGCCTGGGACAGGGTGTACTGCTGCTGCTGGGCGGCAACCGCATTCTCGAACAGGATGCCGAGCGAATGGGCCTGCGACTGGTACAGCGTGCTGAGCGCCACGGCAGGTGCATCGCCAACGACCTGCACGTTGGACTGGGTTACCGCATCGGTGATCATCGGGCTCACGGTGGTGGGATCGGCCATCTCTTTTTACTCCTTGAGGCGGGCCAGCACCGCATGCGGCCCTTCACATCTCATAGGACGTCAATCCCAGACTCCCGTGAGGGAGCGTGCCGGCATTTCGCAGGTCCGCACATGACAAAAGGGCCGGCATGAAGCCGGCCCCAATCTGGTCTGTGCGTCCCTGCGGTCTGCGGTCAGCTGAAGGACTGCAGCACCGTCAGAAGGCTGGTCAGATTGTCGGACACGCCCGTCTGGGCCACCTTCTCGGAAGCACCGGCAGCGGCCGTCGTGTCGACGGAATAGATCTGCATGATGCCCTGGTTGGTCGCGGCCTGGGCCAGCGAGTTCTGCTGCTGCTGGGCGGCGACCGCATTCTGGAACATGATGCCGGTCGAGTGGGACATGGACTGATAGAGCGTGCTCAGCGCGATCGCCGGCGACTCGGCAACAACCTTGACGTTGGACTGGGTCACGGCATCAGTGATCATCGGGCTCACGGTAGTGGGTGCGGCCATATTCATCTCCTTTATCTGCGGCGTGGCCGGTATCAGCCAATCACCTGCACAAGAAAAGACGCCAACCGCCACCCCGCGTGACAGATTTCATTAAATTAAAGAACACACGTGAAATATAAAGCGCAAAGCCTCCGCGTTTTCATCGCGAAGGCGTAAGTTTTTCATGATGCTCAGCTTCAATCAGCGCGATGAGCCGGTGAGATGCTTCTTCATCTGTTCGATCTGATACTGAAGCCCCTGCCGCACGATCGGGTTCGACAGTCCGGCCTTCTGGGCCGCCAGATTGTGGCCGATCTGCTCCATGACGCTCAGGGCCTTCACCGCATCCTGCGGCAGCTTCACCAGTTCCTCGTTGTTGGCGAGCAGCTTGGCCAGCGTCTCCTGCTCCCCCTGGATCGAACTGGAAAGGTTTTTCGCCGCGTCACGGGCACTGCTCAGCACCTTGACCGCAACTGCCAGCCCCTCTTCATAAGCCTGATCTGCGGCTTTCTTGCGCTGTCCGGCCTCAATACCGGCCGCCAGCACTTTCGGCAGGGCCTGGGTCACCTGGGCGTAGCCCGACTGCAGGGCTGCGACCTTCAGATGCTCGATGAGCAGCTGGCGCAGCAGCTGCGCCCCTGTGGCGGCCCCTCCGGCGCCGGCGTCCTTGCCACCTCCACCGCTGCCGGCAAGATCGCGGAAGAACTCGCCGGTGGCGGCAGCGGAAGACTGATCCGCCGCACCGGCACCGGCACCGGCACCGGCCTCATCCTCTCCGCGCCCCGCACCACGGCCTTCGCCCCGCCCGGCGTCACGCCCTCCCCCCCGGACACTTCCGGCGCTGGCAGCGGCGGTAGAAGAGGGTTGAGCCGCCGGTGCCGTCATCACCGGAACCGCGATTTCAGGTACGGGAACTTCGGGCACTGGCATTTCGGGCACCGGCACTTCGGGCACCGGCACTTCGGGCACTGGTACCTTCGGCACATCAACCTGCAGCGCCGGAACAGCCGGAATCTCTCCAGCACTCTGCGCCGGGGGCTGGGCAGCGGCCTGCGCGGACGCCGTTTCAGCCTTGGGCTCAACTCCGGTACCGGTCTCTACGTCCGTCATTTTCGCTCTCCTTAAGGGTCTTGGCCGAACGGCTGGTGCTGCGCATGGACTGGCTGATTAAGGCAAGCGCATCGCGCATCAGGCTGTCGGAACTGCTGTCCGGGACCGGAGGACAGCATGAAGCTGCCCCTGCCCCATCCGCTTCGAACACGGCCGCCATCTCGCAGGTGGTGACGGCTGTCACCTCTCCGCTGCTGGACAGCTGCAACAACTCACCCGCCTGCCCCAGCGCGGTGCGTGCCCAGGACAGCTGCGTGATGACCTGAGGATAGACGTTGAAGAGCCTGCTCTCTCCCGGCGCACCGCAGGTCTGGCCGATTTCCTCGGCCCAGTTTTCAAGAAAGCACTGGATCAGAACATCCAGATCGCGGCACAAGCCATCCGTACTCAGTTCCATGACACACCTTCCCAACGGCCGGAGCCGATCCAGCCTCTGCGGCACGCTTGCCGTGCCTGTTCTTCAGGATTTCATCAGCCCGCGGCCCCTCAGGACACGGCCGTCTTCAGATCACCGATCACCGTGGAGGCCGAGGTTCCGGCGGTGGTGCTGACACTGCCATAGACAGCGACGGCGGCCTGCACCATGGCCTGGATTTCTGCCATCAGCGGCACGGCGATCAACTCGCCCGCAGGCCCCTGCGCCGCCTTCTTGATGGCCACCGCCTGCCCGGCCACCGCAATCTGCATGATGGCGTTCATGTAGCTCTCGGCATCCTGCACCGCGATGGCGGTCGTCTGGCCGACGCTCATCTCCGGCGGCGTGATGACCATGGCGGGCGCATTCGCCAGATTCTGATAGTTGGTGAAGTTCACCGCCTGCACGATCTGCTTGTTCAGCGCCGAAGTGTCAGGCGGTGTCGCGCCCACCGGGGCAGTCGGATCTCCAGGCATTCTCTTCTCCTTTGACAGGTCTTTCTCAAGCTGCGGGGCAAAGGCCGCCTCAAGGTTTACCGGCCTGCCGTTGACGGGGCGCCCGTTCACCGGACGCAAGGTCTGGGACGAGGGCGGGGTCGAAGTCTGGGGCGTAACACCCGCCCGCCACGACGGGCTCGTGTTAACGTTAACGAAGCCCGGCGAACCTTCACCGGCATTTCTGGCCGCCCGCCCCCCTGCCGGAGCAGGCCGCGAAACACCCGGAGCCCCCGGCTCAGGCGCCGTCTCAGACGTCCTTGCGGACAGGCGGGAAGCCGGTTTCGCCGTGGCCGGAGCTGTGGCTGGCGCATGTCCGGTCACCGAAGGCTTTGCCTCAACGGGCACCGCTCTGCCTTGCAGGCTGATCTCCGGCGTATCCGGCTGCCCCTTCCCGCCTGCCACCGGCTTTCCGCCGTGGATCCAGTCGGACAGCCAGCCATCCCGCCAGGCTCTTTGCTTGCCCCTCCCCTCCGCTCCGCTCACGGCGGCGGAGACAGACTGGCGCAGGCGGTGCAGAAACGTTTTCGTGGCCATGGCACAGCTCCCTCATCGCGCCCCGGCCGGACCGGAGCACCTGTGAGCACCTAGGGACGGACTGGAGAGAAGCTCCCGCTGCCCTTGCGCTACTGGCCCACTTCCATGATCAGCTGCACCGCCTTGGAGACGACCGCCGTCATGACCTGGTTGAGCGCCTGCTGGCTGTGAACCGCATTCTGGATCGACAGGCCCGTCGCATGGCTGCTGACCTGATAGAGGCTCGCGATGGCCTGGGACGGCGCTTCGGCCACCACCTTCACATTGGTCTGGGTGACCGCATCGGTGATCTGGGAATTTACAAGCTGATCGGCCATTTCCTGTTCCTGTTCGGTTTGCGATGACCCGACATAAATCTGGACGCGTCAGGCTTTCGTCCGTGAGGGCCGCGAGGGGGCGGTTTTTGTGGCCCGCTCTTGCGGCTGGTTCCAGTGCTCCTGCCCGGTTTCGCCAAGGGCCGCCCTCAGCGTCTGGCGCAGGGTCTGCACGCGCTTGCGCGCCAGCGCCTCGGAAATGCCCAGCACATCGGCGATGTCCCGGTAGCTCTGCTCCTCGCAGAAGCGCAGCTCGAAGATCCGCCGGTGCTCTGCGGACAGGGAATTCATGACCGCCATCACCCGGCGCAGGATTTCCTGCTGCCAGAGCAGGTGCTCCTGCGAGGGGCGCACATCCGCAAAACCCGTGTCGTTGTCCTCATAGATGTCAGCCGAGAAATCCCGCACCTGACGTTCCGAGTTCTTGCGGCGCAACCTGCTGATGTACTCGTTCTTGAGCGCAAAGAGCAGGAAGGCACGCGGTTCACGGATATGCGTCTCTGCACGCTCCACGTGTGAAATCGCCTTGATCAGGGTGGAGGACAGCAGATCCTCCGCCTCCTCCCTGTCCCCTTTCGTCAGGCGCAACGCCCGGCGCCGCAGCACAGGCGCGTCATCGATCCAGCTGGTCCATAATCCGTTTGCAGGCAAAACACTCGTCATTGCGCGATTCCCGGTTTCAACCATGAAAGTCTTCGACGCAGACCCTCTCACCCCATGGGCTTGTCTGGATAGACGCAGAAGAAATTCCTTCGTGACAACCTTAGCTGGATTTTTTATAGCCACAAAATAATAATTTAATACTTAATTAACCACGATATTTTTGCATATTAAGGATTTAATATTGAACTCAGAAAGACGTCTTCGGGCAGACCGGAAAACGGAATCAGTCTGAACGCCTTGCACGCATAAGATGAAGTGACAGAGCACACCGCGCATGCAACCTTGAATACGCAAAGCTGCGGAGGGCATGGGCACCCTCCGCATGCGCCAGATCTTTGCAACCAGATACAACCGAGGATTTAATTCACAGCTGTGGGCAAAAATTATGCCCGGACAGGCGGGCCTGACCGGGCGCAAGAAATGTCATTGATCACACTGCGCAGGCTTACCAGCGGCTCTCGCAGACACAGGAAGGCACGTCATCATGGCGCACGGTGATCTTCACACCCTCCATATACGACAGCAGGGCCTCAAGGGTCACTGGCCCCAGCGTGGCCAGAGGCGCGAAATCCAGCGTCGAAATCCCCTTCGCCGAGCTGACATTCACATGCATCAGACCGGCGGGATGGGGAACGGACGCAATGATGGACGCCAATGCCTTGCGGCTTTCCTGATCCACCAGTTGATCCGGCAGTTCCTCAGCCTGTCTGGTCAGCATCTGCTTTGCGGTCTCCACCGCACTCTCGGGCGTATCACCGTAGGCGGGATAAAGGAATGCGATCCAGACCGCCGACATGGATTCAAAGAAGCCGCCGTTCTCGATCTTGACGTCCAGCTCATGCAGCCGGATCTGCGCCACCCTGTCCATCTGCGCCGGCTCGGCCAGCAGCGCCGGAAGATCAAACGCCTCAAGCCGCGCCGCCGTTCGCATCCGGGTGCCGCCGCCCATGTCGATTTCCAGCCGGTTCAGCGCCAGCTGCTTGCGCTCCGGGTCCAGCTCGTAGTCGAGATGAAGGCTGCCGGGGTTCCTCTCCCCCATCAGCCGCATCTGATAGATCGACTCAGGCATGCCCTCGAACATCGGGATGTTGCGCGCGCCGGTCATCTCCAGCACGAGTTTCTGCGGCGCGATCTCCCGGCCGCCCTCCCCCCATTGCGCGGTCCAGACCACCTCATCCGCCTCGATCGTGTAGCTGACCATCCCTTCGGTCAAAGGCAGGGAGACATCCCGCAGAATGCAGCGGCCATTCTCCTCCACCGGCGTCATCGCCGAAAGCGCTGCACCGGCGCGCTCAGTCGCGGCCTTTCCGAGAACGGAAGCGGCATAGGCCACATCGGCAGCGCAGTCAGTTTCCGCAGCCTGCGCAGTGCCGGCAGCAGAAACGCAGCCCGCAAGGATCAGGGCGCCAGTGGCGAACAGCGATTTCATGGGAGCTCCACGTGCGTGTCATCAGAACCAGAATGCCGGAAAGCTCCAGCCTGTCCTGACAATGCACATCCCCGCCCTGCAGATCCGTGATCTGAATCGCATTTTTACGGATGGTATAGCGGAGACAAAAACAGCAAGAGACATGCCGCAGGGCGGTTTCGCTACTGCCTGATTTTCAACGGAAGGAGATGGTGGGTGCACAAGGATTCGAACCTTGGACCGTCTGATTAAGAGTCAGATGCTCTACCAACTGAGCTATACACCCATCTCGTCGCGGCGGCGTCAGCGCCTGTCCGCTTCGGATGAGCGGCTTATACCCAGCACCTCCCGGACATGCAAGAGGGTTTGATGAAGTTTTTGTGGCGCCTGTGTAAAACTTTTCAGAGGCCGTAAAAATCCGCAGAAATCAGCCACTCCGGGAAGCCATCCGGCCCCTTCCGCAACTTTCGGCAACGCAAACGGGCTTTTGCGAAATAATCAGAATTTCCGCTTGACCAACCCTCGGCACCAATACTAGTGTGCAGCGCAACTGCAGCAGCTGCCGAAGGTGGCCTGCGGGATTTGAACTTGTCATGACCGGCCTTTACAGCAAGACCGGCAGTCAGGAAGCGGGACGCCCGATGGCGAAGCAGATTTTCGCAGCTTCTCAGCTGCTTCTGGTAGTAGGAACGCGCGCGGCCTGAACGGTAGATCCGTTCGGAACAGGCTGGCGCGCAGCAAGGGCTCCTCGGGAGCCCTTTTTCGTTCCAGCCCTCCGGACACACTTCAAACACGGCAAGATCAAGAGATTTCGGATCAAGAAGCCAAGGCAAGGAAGCAGACGATGACACGGGAGATGACCGGAGCCGGCATGGTGCTCCAGGCGCTTAAAGACCAGGGTGTGAAACATATCTTCGGCTATCCCGGCGGCGCGGTACTGCCGATCTATGACGAGATCATCCAGCAGGACGACATCGAGCACATCCTTGTGCGCCACGAGCAGGGCGCGGGTCATGCGGCGGAAGGCTATGCCCGTTCCACCGGCCGTCCCGGCGTCGTTCTGGTCACCTCCGGCCCCGGCGCGACCAACATGGTCACCGCGCTGACCGATGCGATGCTCGATTCCATTCCCCTTGTCTGCATCACCGGCCAGGTTCCGACCCATCTCATCGGCACGGACGCCTTCCAGGAATGCGACACGGTCGGCATCACCCGCAACTGCACCAAGCACAACTGGCTGGTCCGCGATGTCAACGACCTGCCGCGCATCATCCATGAGGCCTTCTATGTCGCCACCTCCGGCCGCCCCGGCCCGGTCGTGATCGACATTCCGAAAGACGTGCAGTTCGCCACCGGCATCTATCAGGGCCCGACGGCCAACCCGGCAGCAGCGCACAAGAGCTACCGCCCGCAGGTCAAGGGCGACCTCAATGCCGTGCGCCAGGCCATCGAGCTGATGGCCGACGCGAAGAAGCCGGTCTTCTATACGGGCGGCGGCGTCATCAACTCCGGCCCGCACGCCAGCCAGCTCCTGCGCGAACTGGTCCAGCTCACCGGCTTCCCGATCACCTCCACGCTCATGGGACTTGGCGCCTATCCGGCGTCCGGCGCGAACTGGCTCGGCATGCTGGGCATGCACGGCACCTATGAAGCCAACATGACGATGCATGACTGCGACGTCATGATCTGCATCGGCGCGCGCTTCGATGACCGCATCACCGGCCGCATCGACGCCTTCGCCCCCAACGCCCGCAAGATCCACATCGACATCGACCCCTCCTCGATCAACAAGGTGGTCAAGGTGGATGTTCCGGTCATCGGCGATGTCGGCCACGTTCTGGAAGACATGGTCCGCCTGTGGCGTTCGTCCGGGGCCAAGGCCGATCCGGCCGCGCTCAAGGCCTGGTGGGCCCAGATCAGCCAGTGGCGCGCGCGCAACTGCCTTGCCTACACGCCCAACAGCGACATCATCATGCCGCAGTATGCGCTGCAGCGCCTTGCCGAGCTGACCAGGGGCCGCGAGACCTATGTCTCCACCGAAGTCGGCCAGCACCAGATGTGGGCGGCGCAGTACATCGGCTTTGAATCGCCCAACCACTGGCTCACCTCCGGCGGCCTCGGCACGATGGGCTATGGCCTGCCGGCCTGTATCGGCGCGCAGGTTGCCCACCGCGATGCACTCAGCATCTGTGTGGCGGGCGATGCCTCCGTGCTGATGAACATGCAGGAAATGTCCACGGCGGTGCAGTTCAACCTGCCGGTCAAGATCTTCATCCTCAACAACCAGTACATGGGCATGGTGCGCCAGTGGCAGCAGCTGCTGCATGGCAACCGCATGTCCCATTCCTATATGGAAAGCCTGCCGGACTTCGTGAAGCTGGCCGAGGCCTATGGCGGCGTCGGTTTCCGCGTCGAGAAGCCGGGCGAGCTGGATGATGCCATCCGCGAGATGATCGCCGTCGACAGGCCGGTGCTGTTCGACTGCCGCGTGGCGAACCTCGCCAACTGCTTCCCGATGATTCCCTCGGGCAAGGCCCACAACGAAATGCTGCTTCCCGATGAAGCCAATGACGAAGCGGTGGCCAATGCCATCGGTTCGGCAGGCAAGGCACTGGTCTGAGGCAAGGAACTCTCATGAACGCACAGAACGTCAACGCCCCTTCCGCCTATTTCATGGCCGAAGTCAGCGACAAGATCGAGTCCCACACCCTATCGATCCTGGTGGACAACGAGCCCGGTGTGCTGGCCCGTGTCATCGGCCTGTTCTCGGGCCGTGGCTACAACATCGACAGCCTCACCGTTTCGGAAACCGAGCATGAGGCACATCTGTCGCGCATCACCATCGTCACCACCGGCACGCCGATGGTGATCGAGCAGATCCGCCACCAGCTGGACCGGCTGGTGCCGGTGCACCGGGTCACCGACCTCACCGTGCAGGCGCGCCTTGGCAGCAATGACAAGCCGCTGGAACGGGAACTGGCGCTGGTGAAGGTGGCAGGCCATGGCGAGAAGCGTCTGGAGGCTCTGCGCCTTGCCGATGCCTTCCGCGCCACGGTGATTGATGCCACGACGGATCACTTCGTTTTCGAGATCACCGGCCGCACGTCCAAGATCGAACAGTTCATCACCATCATGAAGCCGCTCGGCCTCGTCGAAGTCTCCCGCACCGGCGTCGCTGCCGTCCAGCGCGGCCCCGAAGGGCTGTAAGCATCCCCGAAAGGCCCTGTCAGACCCTGCAAGGCCATAGACGCACGCGCCGCAACGCAATATACGGTCACCGGCTCCGGCCGGTGACCGTTTTCCGTTCCGGCCCGCCCTATCGGATTGCTGACCGCAAGGTCTCACAAGGAAGGCTTAGAAGCCCATGAGCAACGGTTTGTCCCGGCCGAAGAATCAGATCCGCTGGCTGCTGCTGGAGGGCATTTCCCCCACGGCGAAGGCTGTGCTGGACGCCAGCGGCTATCACAATGTCGAAATGCTGCCGAAGGCGCTTGACAAGGAGGCGCTGATCGAGGCGCTCAAGGGTGTGCATGTGGTGGGCATCCGCTCGCGCACGCAGCTGACCCGTGAGGTGATCGAGGCGGCCGGAACGCTGGTCGCCATCGGCTGCTTCTCGGTGGGCACCAACCAGGTGGATCTGGCCGCTGCCCGCGAGCGCGGCATCCCGGTGTTCAACGCCCCCTTCTCCAACACACGCTCCGTCGCCGAGCTGACCATTGCCGAAATCGTCATGCTGATGCGCGGCGTTTTCGAGAAATCCACCGCAGCCCACGCCGGGCGCTGGATGAAGACGGCCGCCGGTTCACGCGAAGTGCGCGGCAAGACGCTGGGCATCGTCGGCTACGGCAACATCGGCACGCAGCTGGCCACGCTGGCGGAGGCCATGGGCCTCACCGTCATCTATTATGACAAGGTGGACAAGCTGCGCCACGGCAACGTGATGCCGGTGGACACGCTGGACGAATTGCTGTCGCGCTCCGACATCGTGTCGCTGCATGTGCCGGACACGGCCGAGACGCGGAACATGATCCGCGCCGAAGAGCTGGCGAAGATGAAGCCCGGCAGCTTCCTCATCAACAACGCCCGCGGCAAGGTGGTGGACATCGACGCCCTCGCCGCCGCGCTGAGGAGCGGCCACATCGCCGGTGCAGCCATCGACGTATTCCCCTCCGAGCCCAAGTCGAACAACGACGAGTTCGTCAGCCCGCTGCGCGGCTTCCCAAATGTGATCCTGACCCCGCATGTGGGCGGTTCCACGGAAGAGGCGCAGGAGCGCATCGGCGAGGAAGTGTCCCGCCGCCTCGTTGAATATTCGGACGTTGGCTCCACCGTGGGTGCGGTCAACTTCCCGCAGGTGCAGCTGCCGCGCGGCACGGATGCCACCCGCTTCATCCAGGTTCACCGCAACGTGCCGGGCGCCATGCGCACGCTGAACGACCTGTTCGCCCGCAACAATCTCAACATCCACGCCCAGTTCATGCAGACGGTGGAAGAAACCGGCTATGTGGTGCTGGATGTGGACGGCAAGGTGGAGAACGCGGTCGACATCCTCGAGGAAATCCGCGCCCTGCCCGGCACCATCCGCGCCCGCCTGCTGAACCGGGTGTGATGGTTCAAGCCTGATGAGACGCAAACGGCGCGGGGCATGGCTCCGCGCCGTTCGTTTTTGGTATCCGCCCTGACGGTGGCGCGAATAAATTCTTGTCACCGCAGCAATATCCGGTTTGACAGGACCGCCGTTCCGGCCGATTTTCGGCACTCTGCGGCACCAGCCGCCTCATTCCATTGCCGGACGCCTGCCATGACTGCCTCCCGCCTTTCCGTGAATGTCAACGCCGTCGCCATGCTGCGCAACCGGCGCGATCTGCCCTGGCCGAGCGTCACCGGCATGGCGGCGATCGCTATGGAGGCAGGCGCCAAGGGTATCACCGTGCACCCGCGCCCGGACGAGCGGCACATCCGCAAGAGCGACGTGTTCGATCTGGCGGAACTGATCGAAGACCGGTTCCCCAACAAGGAACTGTGCCTTGAGGGTTATCCCACGCCGGAGTTTCTGGATCTGGTGGAAAAGGCGCGGCCCGATCAGGTGCTGTTCGTGCCCGACGCGCCGGAACAGAACACCTCGGACCACGGCTGGCAGTTCGGCGCGGACAAGGCGCTGCTGAAGGAAGCCATTACGGCGGCGCGCGAATGGGCGGTCACCGTGTCCCTGTTCCTTGATCCGGACCCGGCGCTGGCACCTGAGGCTGCCGCCATCGGGGCGGAGCGGATCGAGATCTACACCGGCCCCTATGGCGCCTGCTACGACAGTCCGGAGCGGGCGAAGCTGGAGCTTGACAAGGTGGTAGCCACCGCAGAAGCGGCCCGTGCCGCAGGCCTCGGTGTCAATGCGGGGCATGACCTGACGGTGGAAAACATCCCGGCACTGATTAGCCGCGCCCCCTTCATCCGCGAAATGTCCATCGGCCACGGCTTCACCGCCGACGCCCTGATTCACGGCTTCGCCGCCAGCGTTCAGCGCTTCCGCAAGGCGATGGGGGAAGTATAACCATCCCCCTGACGCCTGAACCGGCCTCAAACAGCCGGTCCAGGCGCGGATCACCGGATCACTTTTCCAGAATGAACCTGCGGCCGATCGGCTGCAGCGGGCGGGCGTTGGCGGCGTAGATGGCTTCGAATTCCTTGATCGAAGCTTCAGACACCTTGATCGGCTCCTTCATTACCGTCCAGACCACGGTTTCCGAACAGGGCGGCGTCGTGAGGGAGCCTTCGTATCGGAAGAAGTGCCGCGTGCCGGGCAGCATCTTTGCCGCATCCGCCGCGCCAACCTTCACTTCTTCACCGGCTTTGGCAGGCGCCTTGTCCATCACGGCCTTGAACAGCTCATTCTCCCCGCCCGGCTCGATCATGGCGCCGACGACCGCCAGCGTGCCATCTTCGGCCTGATGCACGAAATGGGCTTCCATCGGCGCCTTCTTGCCATCGATGGCGTGTTCGGACGGCGTGTGGAAGTGGAACTGGCGCAGCACGTAGGACTTGCCATCCAGATCAATGGTGCCGCCATCATCGGTGTTGGCCTGAATGGTGTGGCCATTGTTGACCACGGTCCAATGGGCATCCTTGTTCCAGTGGAACATGATATCCGCAGGCTCGGCCTTGACCGCATGGGTCAGATCGACGGGGGACTGCTCGTGCCCCGCTTCGCAAACCTCGAAAGTCTTTGCGAGTTCCGCCCAGTGGGCAGGCCCTTCGGCGCCCTCGTAGGACCAGTGCGGCGTACCTGCCGCGAGTGCTGAGGTTGAAATGATAGAAATGGCAGCAACTGCAATCAGAAAACGGCTTTTCATCCTGGTCTCCTTGACCACCTCTCAGTCAGCGCTGAGGTGACACTGGAGTAAACCCGAAGAAGAGCCGCGCAAAGTTACAGATAGGTCATGACAAAGATGTAATCCGCCGCCAATCAGAGCGCGCAGAGAGAGAGGCAAATGCTCCGCATGAGGCTTGCCGAACAGCCTGCAAAGCAAGCCCATCGGGTGCTGGTTTCACTCCACCTTTGGCAGGGATTTGTCCTTGTCGCATTGGGCCAGTTTGAGCTGGCGGAAGGAATAGACGGCCGTGATGAACTGCGTTCCGTCTTCCTTTCCGATTTCCACCTTCATGCAGCCGCAGGCATAGCCATAGTTGCCGTTCACAGCGCGGTAATCGCCGGCAGAGATATCGCCGATATTCTCCATGCCCAGCGCTTCCCGGTCCGAGCCCTGCGTGGCCAGAATCCAGTCGCCGTCCCGGTCGGTCAGCCACCAGTTGCCCGGTGTCGGATTGACGATCCAGCCGCAGCGGTTTTCAGGCGCGGCAGAGGCGGAAGCCGCAAGCAGAGAGGCTGCAACGGCGCAAACAAGCGCAAGAAGAGGGGCAGAGCGCATTTCCTGTCTCCTGAACCGGGAATCAATTGTTGATCGAGACAATGGCCCAGTAGCTCTTCGCGCAGGCATTGTCCTCGCACACCGGGCTGAGCCAGACGGCCCCATCGCCGATGGCGACGCCCTCATCGGTCACCAGAAGATCCTCATAGGCGGCTTCCGCAACGATGGCCTTTGTCTCGCCGCTCACCAGCCGGGGGTACGCAGCGATGAATTCCTCTGCCGTTTCAACCGAGTGGAACGTGCCATTGTTGTTGACCGGCAGGGGGAAGGCCGCAAGTGCGGCCACATCTTCTCCCGTGCCCGTCACCAGGGCACGGCGCACATTTTCCAGAAACGGATCAAGCCCCTTGGCATCGCCGAGGATGGTCTCGACCCGCTCATAGACATCTTCCGCGCTCGCCGCCGCTGCGGGCATGGCGGTCAGAAGAGCAAGACACAGAGTAAGACACGGGGCAAGGACAGGCGTCTTCATCGGCAACTCCAGGGAACAACCGGGCTGAAGAATACCCGCTTCCGCATCTGTGCGCCTGACAAACTTTGGGCTAAATAATGGCCCTGACCGGAACCGGAAACGCTTCCCCGCGTTTCCGGTTCCGCAAAGTCCGCTCTGCCGCTCATCCCGACGGCACGACACCAGCCGGTGCCGGAAAAAACAGCAGGGGTAGTGTCAGCAATGACCCCAAGCGACGGCCCTCTAGAGGGCGAGGCAAGTCTTCCTCAACATCATCTCCCCAGATCCGGCCACGGCATGCTCATGCTGGGCGCCGCCGGTGTGGTCTATGGCGACATCGGCACCAGCCCGATCTATGCCCTGCGCGAGACGCTGCGGGCAGCGACGAATGGCGGCACCGCGCCCCCCACAAGCACCGAGATCACCGGCTCCCTGTCGATCATCGTCTGGGCGCTGACGGTGATCGTCACCCTCAAATATGCGCTCATCGTGCTGCGTGCAGGCAACAAGGGCGAAGGCGGCACCCTGTCACTCGCCATTCTCGCCCAGTCCGCCGCCGGGCGGATGCGCCTTGCCGTCGTCTCCCTCGGCGTCATCGGCGCGGCGCTGTTCTTCGGCGATGCGGTGATCACGCCCGCCATCTCGGTTCTGTCCGCCGTCGAAGGTTTTAAACTCACCGTCCCTGCGGTCGGGGACTACATCATTCCGATCACCGCCGGCATTCTCATCGCGCTCTTCGCGGCCCAGCGTTACGGCACCGGGCGAGTGTCGGCCGTCTTTGGTCCGGTCATGCTGATCTGGTTCGCCTGCCTCGCTGCCGCTGGCGCGGGGCATGTCATGGATGATCCGGCCATCCTGCGCGCCCTCAACCCGCTGGAGGCCGTCGCCTTCGCACAGGCCCATACCGGCGTTGCCCTGGCGGTGGCCGGTGCTGCCTTTCTGGCCGTGACGGGCGCCGAAGCGCTCTATGTTGATCTGGGCCACTTTGGCCGCAAGCCGATCATCCACACCTGGTTCGTGCTGGTGTTCCCCGCCCTTGTGATCAACTATCTGGGTCAGGGTGCCTATCTGCTCAGAACCGGCGGCTCCATCAGCCAGCCGCTGTTTGAGATGATGCCCGCCTGGGGCCAGACACCGCTTGTGGTGCTGGCGACCGTGGCAACGGTCATCGCCAGTCAGGCGGTGATCTCCGGTGCCTTTTCGATGGCACGGCAGGCCGCGCAACTGCATCTGCTGCCGCGCCTGACGGTGATCCACACCTCGGAAACCCAATCGGGCCAGATCTACCTGCCGCAGGTCAACTGGCTGCTGCTGGCCGGCGTGCTGGCGCTGGTGCTGGGCTTCGGATCGTCGGACGCGATCGCCGCGGCCTATGGCATTGCCATATCAGGCCAGATGCTGGCGACGACGCTGCTGCTGGCGCTGGTGATGCGCGGCGTCTGGGGCTGGCCGCTGCCGGCGGTGCTGCTGGTCACACTGATCTTTGCCGCCATCGACGCCACGTTCCTCACCGCCAACATGCTGAAATTCATGGATGGCGGCTGGGTATCGATCTTCATGGCGGCGGTGCTTCTCGCCGTAATGACCATCTGGACACGCGGCAGCCGGAAGCTCTTCGAAAAGACCCGCCGGATGGAAATCCCGCTGGCAGACCTTGCCGCCTCGCTGGAGAAAAGCCCGCCGCACCGGGTGCCGGGCACCGCCATCTTCATGACGGGGGACCAGGAAAGCGCGCCAACCTCGCTGCTGCACAGCCTCAAGCACTACAAGGTGCTGCATCAGCAGAACCTGATCATGACGGTGAAGACGCAGCCGGTGCCGCATGTGGAGGAAAACGACCGGGTTGAGATCAGACCGCTGAACGGCGACTTCAAGCTGCTCACGGTCAACTTCGGCTACATGGAAGACCCCAACATTCCCAAGGCCCTCAAGGCCTGCCGGAAGCAGGGCATCAAGTTCGACATCATGTCGACCTCCTTCTTCCTGTCGCGGCGCACGCTCATTCCCGCCCCCGCCCCGCCCCTCACCAGCCTGACAAAGCGGGTCTTCATCCAGCTGGCCCGAAACGCTGCCGACACCACCAGCTTCTTCCGCCTGCCCACGGGCCGCGTCGTGGAGATCGGCACGCAGGTGGTGATCTGACCCTGGAGACGGGGCGGGCCGGAAAGGGCCCGCCCCGGTTTCCGCTCCCCTCCCCGTCTTCCCCTCTTGACGGCGCCTGCCCGCTCGCCTAGAACCATGAACCGTACGGTACGGTACAGAAATTCCGGAGTGGTTCCTTGGCCAGTGCAGACCTTCACGACAGCTTGCCGGATGAGGCAGCCGCCTTTTCCCCGCGCCAGCAGGCTGTGCTGGAATGCGCGCTGAAGCTGCTTGTCGAGGGCGGCGAAAAGGCCCTGACGACGGCAGGCCTTGCCCGCAGCGCCAATTGCTCCAAGGAAAGCCTCTACAAGTGGTTCGGCGACCGGGATGGCCTGCTTGCAGCCGTCGTCGCCTATCAGGCCAGCAAGGTTCATTTTGCTTCCGAGGCCGCCGCCACCGACGCCACGACCTTCAAGGCCCATCTCACTGGTTTCGTGCGCGAGCTGCTGGAGGTTCTCTCCGGCGAAACATCGCTGGCACTGAACCGGCTGGCCATCGGCCAGTCCAACCGGGACGATTCCCGGCTGGGACGCCTGTTGCTGCTGAAGGGCAAATACACCATTTCTGCCCGGGCCCGCAGCCTGCTGGAAGCAGGCCGGTTCCGCGGCTTCGTCAAGTTCGATGATGCCGAGGAGGCCTATCAGGTGCTCTACGGCCTTGCGCTGCGCGACCAGCATATCCGTCAGATGCTGGGTGATACGCCGCGCCCGCGCGAGAAGGACATCGAGGCACAGGCCGCTCTGGCCGTGGACAGGTTCTACCGGCTGTTCGGCGCCTGACGCTGAAAGCCGGAGAAAGCAAAACGCCGCAGCGGCTTACCGCCTGCGGCAGGGATAAACGGGAGAAAGGAAGACCCATGCGTGTTTATTACGATCGCGATGCCGATCTGAACCTCATCAAGTCCAAGAAGGTCGCCATCATCGGTTACGGCTCGCAGGGCCGCGCCCATGCGCTGAACCTGAAGGACAGCGGCTGCAAGGACATCGTCGTTGCCCTGCGCCCCGGCTCCACCACCGCCAAGAAGGTCGAGGCCGACGGCCTCAAGGTCATGAGCGTGGCAGAAGCTGCCGCCTGGGCCGACCTGATGATGATGGCGACCCCGGACGAGCTGCAGGCCGACATCTACAAGGACCACATCGAAGCCAACATCCGTGACGGTGCCGCCATTGCCTTCGCTCACGGCCTCAACGTCCACTTCGGCCTGATCGAGCCGAAGTCCACCGTTGACGTGCTCATGGTCGCTCCGAAGGGGCCGGGCCACACCGTGCGCGGCGAATACGAGAAGGGCGGCGGCGTGCCGTGCCTCGTGGCCGTTCACCAGAACGCTTCGGGCAATGCCCTTGACCTCGGCCTGTCCTACGCCTGCGGCGTTGGCGGCGGCCGTTCGGGCATCATCGAAACCACCTTCAAGGAAGAGTGCGAGACCGACCTGTTCGGCGAGCAGGCCGTTCTGTGCGGCGGCCTCGTCGAGCTGATCCGCGCGGGTTTCGAGACCCTGGTGGAAGCCGGCTACGCTCCTGAAATGGCCTATTTCGAGTGCCTGCACGAAGTGAAGCTGATCGTCGACCTCATCTATGAGGGCGGCATTGCCAACATGAACTACTCCATCTCCAACACCGCCGAGTGGGGCGAGTATGTCACCGGCCCGCGCATCGTGACGGCCGAGACCAAGGAAGAGATGAAGCGCGTCCTCAAGGACATCCAGACCGGCAAGTTCACCTCCGACTGGATGCAGGAGTACCGTGCTGGCGCCGCCAAGTTCAAGGCAACCCGCCGCCTGAACGACGCTCACCAGATCGAGGAAGTCGGCGCCAAGCTGCGCGGCATGATGCCGTGGATCAAGAAGGGCGCGCTGGTCGACAAGACCCGCAACTGATCCTGAAGTCAGGCCGTAGCGAACAAAATGATGGGCCCGTCACTGACGGGCCCATCAGACTGCTGCCCCCCTCGACCGTCATACCGGACGTAGCGGAGCGGAGATCCGGTACCGGTGGGTCAAGGCCTGCCGGCTCTACGAACTCATTGAAACAACCTGCAGCCCGGCTCACCGGTCCCGGCTCGCGCTACGCTTGGCGGGGATGACGCGGAGAGGCCGTGTGATTGTCATCAAACTCATGGGCCCGGTGCTCGCGTGAAGTCCGGCAGCTGAGATCAGTTCATCAGGCTCGCAGTGCCAGAGGCGAAATACCGCTCGAACAGCGCGGTCACTTCCTGGTCACGGGCTGCTTCCGTTGCCCCGCCGATGACCACGACCATCAGCTGGCGGCCGTTACGGCGGCCGGTTGCGACAAGATTGTAACCGGCCATGTCAATGTGCCCGGTCTTCAGGCCATCCACGCCCGGAACCTTGCCCAGCAGCTTGTTGGTCGCCTCGATGGTGCGGCCGCGGAACTGGAAGGACTGGGCGCTGAAATAGTGCATGTGCTGCGGGAAACGGCGGCGCAGGGCCAGCCCCAGCGTAGCCATGTCGCGCGCCGTGGTCACCTGCCGGGTGTCGGGCAGGCCGGAAGCGTTGACGAAACGGGTGCGGCTCATACCGAGCTGCAAGGCCTTGCGGGTCATTTCGGCAGCAAAGGCGTCCTCACTGCCGGCAAGCTGTTCGGCCACCGCCACTGCAATGTCATTGGCCGAGCGGATCGCCAGCGCCTGCACCGCCTCTTCAACCCTCAGCGAGCCGCCCTCACCGACGCCCAGCTTGGCAGGCGGGCGGGAGGCAGCACGGGCGGAGACCCGAAGCTGGCTGTCAAGAGAGATTTCTCCCCGGTCGATCGCTTCGAAAAGCAGATAGAGTGTCATCATCTTCGTCAGCGAGGCCGGATAACGCGGTGCGTCGGCGTTGAAACTGTCCAGCTCCTGCCCCGTTGCCATATCCACCACCAGCACCGACTTGCCGCGCACTTCGGCCTTGGCAGGCGCCAGTGACACCGCCAGCGGCGCAGGAGCTGCCGTGGCCTGCACTGCGGGCGCAGCGGCAACAGCGGCCATGGCGGGCGGGCGCGAGGCCTGCTGCGCGCTCTGGCAGGCGGCCAATGCAAGAATGGCTAGACCGGCGAGCCCGGCGCGCAGAATGCGCAGGGCCGCCGTGGAATGGGAAACAGATGCAGTCACGCCGGGTACTCTCTCACCTTGTCAGCCGGATCATGACTTGAGGCGATAGCCGGTCCTGAAGATCCACGCAATCACCCCAAGGCAAAGCACCAGGAACAAAAGCGTCATCGCCAGCGATAGCTCCACCCCAACGTCCGCCTGACCGTAGAAGCTCCAGCGGAAACCGGAGATGAGATAGACGACTGGATTGAACAGGGTCACAGTCTGCCAGAACTCCGGCAGCATGCGGATCGAATAGAAGCTGCCGCCGAGGAAGGCGAGCGGCGTGACGATCAGCAGCGGCACGAACTGCAACTGCTCGAAATTGCGGGCCCAGATGCCGATGATGAAGCCGAGCAGCGCGAAAGTGACGGATGTCAGCACGAAGAACAGCACCATCCAGACCGGATGCTGGATGTGCAGATCGACGAAAAGACTGGCCGTGATGAGGATGATCGCCCCCACAAGCATGGCCTTGGTCGCCGCCGCCCCCACATAGCCGATAACGATTTCCAGATAGGATACCGGTGCCGACAGCACCTCGAACACCGTGCCAGTGAAGCGCGGGAAGAAGATGCCGAAGGAAGCGTTGGAAATGCTCTGTGTCAGCAGCGACAGCATCGTCAACCCCGGCACGATGAAGGCGCCGTAGCTGATGCCGTCCACCTCCTGAATGCGCGAGCCGATCGCGGCACCAAAGACGATGAAATAGAGCGAGGTGGAAATCACCGGCGAGACAATGCTCTGGAAGAGTGTCCGCAGGGTGCGGGCCATCTCGAATGTATAGATGGCCTGAATGGCACGAAAGTTCATTGGGACTGCCTCACCAGATTGACGAAGATTTTTTCAAGCGAATCCTGCCGGGTCTGCAGGTCGCGGAAGGCGATGCCGGCCTCCCGCAGGTCACTCATCAGGCTGGTGATGCCGGTCCGCTCGCCCTGGGTATCATAGGTATAGACCAGTTCCCTGCCATCATCTTCCAGCGCCAGATCATGGGCACAGAGGCTTTCCGGGATCGCTGCCAGCGGCTCGTTCAGCTGCAGGCTCAGCTGCTTCTTGCCGAGCTTGCTCATCAGGGCGTTCTTTTCTTCCACGAGAACGATCTCGCCCTTGTTGATCACGCCCACCCGGTCGGCCATTTCCTCGGCCTCCTCGATGTAATGGGTGGTGAGAATGATGGTGACGCCGGACTCCTTCAGCCGCCGCACCACCTGCCACATGTCGCGGCGCAGTTCCACGTCGACGCCTGCCGTTGGCTCGTCGAGGAACAGCACCTGCGGCTCATGCGCCAGAGCCTTGGCAATCAGCACACGCCGCTTCATGCCGCCCGAAAGCGTCATGATACGGGCATCCTTCTTGTCCCACAGGGACAGGTCTTTCAGGATCTTTTCGATATGGGCCGGGTCCTTCGGCAGGCCAAAAAGTCCGCGGCTGAAGCTCACTGTCGCCCAGACCGTCTCGAAGGACTCGGTCGTCAGTTCCTGCGGCACCAGACCAATCATGCGCCGGGCAGCGCGGTAATCACTGACCGTATCGTGCCCGTTGACCAGCACACGCCCGGAAGAGGCACGCACGAGCCCGCAGATGATGGAAATCAGCGTGGTCTTGCCTGCGCCATTGGGCCCAAGCAGGGCAAAAAGCTCCCCCTTTCCGATGGACAGATCGACGGACTTCAGCGCCTGAAAGCCGCTGTCATAAATCTTGGAAAGGGCTTCGATGGAAATAGCCGGTTGCATGGCGGGGTCCGTGCAGGAGGGAGGAACGCGAAGGCAGGATAGGGCTGGATAATAGTGTTCCTGCGTCAGCTTTAAACCCCTCTGCCGCATTTTGCAGCAATGCATCGTTCACCGCGCCGTTCACTAACATTGAACACTGTGTCCGGTCCAGCGCCCTTGGCCACCGGCCCGGCCCGGCCTATTTTTGGCTCAACTTCACAAGACAACCGGAGGCTGCCATGTCCATCCGTCCCGTCCGCCAGATCTCTGGCACCACCCCTGCGCTGGAAGGCGCTGGCGTCCATCTGCACCGAGTGTTCGGTTTTCAGGACCCGGAGCTGACCGATCCGTTCCTGATGATGGACGACTTCCGAAATGAAAACCCGCGCGATTACCTCGCAGGTTTCCCCTGGCATCCGCATCGCGGCATCGAAACCATCACCTATGTGCTGGCCGGAACCGTTGACCATGGCGACAGCCTCGGCAACACCGGCACGCTTGGGGCTGGCGATGTGCAGTGGATGACCGCCGGGCGCGGCATCATGCATCAGGAAATGCCGAAAGGTGACGCCAAGGGCCGCATGCACGGCTTCCAGCTCTGGGCCAACCTGCCTTCGAACCTGAAGATGACTGCGCCGCGCTATCAGGATGTGGAATCCAAGGACATCCCCGTCATTCAGGACGATGACGGCACGATCGTGCGCGTTGTCTGCGGCGAGTTCTGGGGCCGCCGCGGGCCGGTGGACGGCATTGCCGCCGACCCGCAGTATCTCGACATCACCATTCCGCCGGGCCGCGCCAAGCGCCTGCCGGTCGACACCCGCCGTCAGGCCTTCGCCTATATCTTTGAAGGCGCAGGCCGCTTCGCCGATGCTTCCAAGCCCTTCGGCGTGCTGACGGAGAAGGAACTCGACAACGAGGAAATCTACATCCGCGACGAAACCGGCAACCGCACGCTGGTGATCTTCGGGGCGGGTGACGAGGTGGTGGTGCAGGCCGGCGAGGAAGGCATGCGCTTCCTGCTCGTCTCCGGCGCTCCGATCCGCGAGCCGATCGCCTGGCACGGTCCCATCGTGATGAACACCCGTGAGGAGCTGATCCAGGCGGTGACGGAACTGCGCAATGGCACGTTTATCAAACCTTAAGAGCGGGCATCAAGCTGTAATGGCAGGCCGCCACTGACGGAAGAAACAGATCCCGCCCTTGCGGGACACAAAAGGGCACGCTAGCCATAGTGTGCCCTTTTATTCTTTTCATACGTGGATTTCTCCAGTGTTTCCGAGCCTCAGCCTGCGCCGTGCCCGTTTGTCCGATGCTCCGGAACTGACGCAGATCCTGCACCGTGCCAAAGCCTCCTGGGGCTATCCGGCAGCAGTCATGGATGCCTTCCGCGCCGGGCAGCGCATCTCTCCGGCCACCATCACCTCGCAGCTTCTGATCGTTGCGGAGCGCGAGGGGCGCATGGCGGCCTTTGCGGGCGGAGAAATGCGGCAGGACCATTTCTATCTTGGCTTCCTTTTCGTTGCGCCGGAGCATCAGGGCCAGGGCCTTGGCCGCCTGCTGCTGTCGGCAATCGAGGATCTGGCGCGCGATCAGGAAATCTACCGCATCCTGCTGGAGAGCGACCCGCATGCGGCGTCCTTCTACCATCATCTGGGCTACCGGACGTTGAGCGAGCGCCCCTCCATCATGGTCCCGGATCTGCATATTCCGATGATGGAGCGCAGCTTCGAGCCGCAGTACCTGCCGTTAAACGGCATTGCCATGCATCTGTCGCGTGCGCAGGGCTGGTCCTTCGAAGCGAACGAAGCCAAAGCCATCGCCGCCCACTGGCAGAGCCTCACCAGCGCCAATCCGAACCTGTGGAACGGGCGTAAACTGCATACGCTGCAGGTGCAGCATGACAGGGGCACCCTCACCGCCCGCTGCGCTGAGGTGAATTACTCCTCCTTTCTGGCCTGGCGTGACTGGGGTGCACCGGACCGGGAAGCCTACAACCTGTTCGGTGCGGCCATCGTGCGCAGCAGCGACGGTGCGCTTCTTTATGGCGTCATGGGGCCGAAGACCGCCAATCACGGGTCCTGCTATCCGCCAGCCGGCAACCTCGATCTGAATGACCTCAGGCCTGACAGCAGCGTCGATGTGGAAGGCTCCATCGCCCGCGAACTGCTGGAGGAGACGGGCCTGGATATCAACACGGCCCGGAAAGGCGCCCTCTTTGCCCTGTTCGACGGTCAGCGCATCTGCATCGGGCAGGAACTGACATTTTCTGCTACCGCGCAGGAACTGCGTGCACGGATGCTCGCCCATGCAGCCACAGACCCGGAGGAGGAGCTGGCCGATATCGTCATCCTGAGGAAGACGGGGGATCTCAAGGGGCTGAAAGTGCCCGGTTATGCCCGCGTCATTGCACGCCGCCTGTTGCCCCAATCTTAAATTTTCCATTCACCAAAGATGAAAAAGCCGGGCTGGCGAAGCTGCGGAAACCATGCAAAAGTCCGGCCTCACCTTGAACCGGCCTCTGCGCGCCAGGGGAGCTTGCAGGAGACATTGCTGATGGGACGCCGTTACGCTGTGCTTGATGTGTTCACGAACAAGGCGCTGGCCGGAAATCCGCTGGCCGTGGTTCTGGACTCCGAAGGCCTCGAAACCGCGCAGATGCAGGTGATTGCCCGCGAGTTCAACCTGTCCGAAACCGTCTTCGTCTTCCCGCCGGAAAATCCCGGCCAGTCCGCCTCCATCCGCATCTTCACGCCTGAATCCGAACTGCCCTTTGCCGGGCATCCCACTGTCGGCACGGCTGTCCTTCTCGCCATCGAACGCTTCGGCGAGGTGAAGGGCGAGCAGGATGCGGTGGTGGTGCTGAAGGAAAAGATCGGCACCGTGCGCTGCGCCGTCATCCTGCGCGAAAATGCAGCCGCCTTTGCCGAATTCGACGTGCCGAAGCTGCCCGAACCGGCGGGTCCCACCGTCAATCCGGAGCTGATCGCCGCCGCCCTTTCGCTGGACGTATCCGAGATCGGCTTCGAGAATCACACGCCCAGCCGCTTCAAGGTGGGTCCCGCCTTCACCTATGTGCCGGTGCGGGATCTGGAAGCGCTCGCCCGTTCCAAGCCGGACCAGAGCCGCTGGGCCGCCGCCTTCGGCCATGACGACCACAACAACGCCTATGTCTATTGCCGCGAGACCCGCTCCACCGAAAGCGCCTTCCACGCCCGCATGTTTGCCCCGGGCATGGGTGTTCCGGAAGATCCGGCAACGGGCTCGGCGGCGGCTGCCTTTGCCGGTGTCGTGCAGTTCTACGACGCGCTTCCCAACGGCACCCACTTCATCCGCATCGAGCAGGGTTTCTTCATGGGCCGCCCGTCGCTGATCGATCTGGAGATCGACATTGCCGCGCGCAAGCTTCATGCCGTGCGCATCGGCGGGCAGGCCGTTCTGGTTGCAAGGGGCGAGCTTTTCGTTTGAGGGGAACTCCCCTCTTGCGTGAGGCGGCCCCATCCGCTACACAATTTTGCAATTAACGCATGTCCGGCGCCCTGCCGGCACGGGAAAGGCCCTGAATTTCATGATCGCCGCTTGCGACATGACTGGCTCCAAGACCACCGCGCTTCTGCGTAGCGGCCTTTCCGCGCGCGCCCTTCTGCTTGGCAAGCTGCTTCTGCTTAGATGCCCCTGAGCGTCGGCTGCCCCATGCGCGGGCGGGCTCTCAGGGGATAGCGAACTCACCCGATTACGTCTGATCGCTCCCGTCCGAGACCCCGCTACCAAGGGTATGACATCAGGGCTGGCGGGAGACACCAAGGGAAGGAACACCCATGACCACCACCGGCTCCAAGGACCAGGTCCTCATCTTCGATACCACCTTGCGCGATGGCGAACAGTCGCCGGGCGCATCCATGACGCTGGAAGAAAAGCTCCAGGTGGCAGAGCTGCTCGACGACATGGGCGTCGACATCATAGAAGCCGGTTTCCCGATTGCCTCCAACGGTGACTTCGAGTCCGTGCGCGAGATTGCCAAGCGCTCCAAGCGTTCGGTCATCGCCGGTCTCGCCCGCGCCATCCATGCCGATATCGACCGCTGCGGCGAAGCTGTGCGCTTTGCCGGGCGCGGCCGCATCCACACCTTCGTCTCCACCTCGCCGATCCATCTGAAATACCAGATGAACAAGACCGAGGACGAGGTGCTGGCCATCATCAGCGACACGGTGGCCCGTGCCCGCAACCTCATCGACGATGTGGAATGGTCGGCCATGGACGCCACCCGCACGCCGATCGACTATCTCTGCCGCACGGTGGAAGCTGCCATCAAGGCCGGTGCCACCACTATCAACCTGCCCGATACGGTGGGTTACGCAACGCCGGACGAATACCGCGACATGTTCGCCCAGATCCGCAACCGCGTGCCGAATGCAGACAAGGCCATTTTCTCGGTGCATTGCCACAATGACCTTGGCCTCGCTGTTGCCAACTCGCTGGCCGGTGTGGCTGGCGGCGCGCGCCAGATCGAGTGCACCATCAACGGCCTCGGCGAGCGTGCCGGCAATGCGGCACTGGAAGAGATCGTCATGGCGATCCGCACCCGCTCCGACATCTATCCCTATGGCTGCAACGTCGAGCCGAAGTTCCTCACCCGCGCCTCGAAGCTGGTGTCGGCTGTGTCGAACTTCCCTGTGCAGTACAACAAGGCCATTGTCGGCAAGAATGCCTTTGCGCATGAGAGCGGCATTCACCAGGACGGGATGCTCAAGAACGCCGAAACCTACGAAATCATGCGCCCTGAGGACGTCGGCGTGAAGGCCACCTCGCTCGTCATGGGCAAGCATTCCGGCCGCCATGCCTTCAAGGACAAGCTTAAGGAACTCGGCTACGAGCTCGGTGACAACGCCCTGCAGGAGGCTTTCCGCCGCTTCAAGGACCTCGCAGACCGCAAGAAGAACGTCTATGACGAGGACATCGAGGCGCTGGTCGAGGATGAAATCTCCACCTCCGGCGAAGGCGCCAAGGTGATTGCGCTGACCGTGATTGCCGGCACCGGTGGTCCGCAGAAGGCCATTCTCACCATGGACATCAACGGCCGCCACGAAACGAAGGAAGCCACGGGCGACGGCCCGGTGGACGCAACCTTCAAGGCCATCCGCGCCATCTGCCCGCACAACGCCACCCTGTCGCTCTATCAGGTGCATGCGGTGACCGAGGGCACGGATGCGCAGGCGGAAGTCTCCGTCCGCCTCGAAGCCAATGGCCGCATTGCCACCGGCAAGGGCGCCGACACCGACACGCTGGTGGCCTCTGCCCGCGCCTATGTGGCGGCGATGAACCGCCTCAACCTGCGCCAGCAGTCCAGCAACCCGGGCGCGCTCAAGGCCAGCTGATCTGTAGCCAAGCCTGACTTTCTGAAAGCCCGGCGCCGCAGCTGCGGTGCCGGGTTTTCCGTTTCATGCTCTCCCATAGGGAAAAACTGCTGTGCCCGCTCCAGCCTTGATCCGGCCGCAAACCGTGTCATGCTCGCAAGCCAGAGCCAGCCCGGAGGAGCCAGCCATGATCGCCGTGATCTTTGAAGTCGAACCGCATGCGGGTCATGTCTCCGCCTATTTCGATCTTGCGGGCGCACTGAAAAGCGAGTTGTCAAAGATCGACGGCTTCATCTCGGTGGAGCGCTTTGAAAGCGTGACGACACCGGGCAAGTTCGTCTCCCTGTCCTTCTGGCGCGATGAGGAGGCCCTTGCCGAATGGCGCAGCCTTGCCAGCCACCGGGACGCGCAAACCGCCGGGCGGACCCGCATGTTCGCGGGCTACCGCCTGCGCGTTGCCACCGTCATCCGCGATTATGGCCTCGAAGACCGCACGCAAGCCCCCGAGGACAGCCGCGCCCTGCACGGGTGATGCCGCATGCCAAGGCTTTCGATGCTGACGCATCGGCCTTGAAATTGCTCAGGCGCCGCACAGGCTTAACCAACTCTCGATGAGGCGGGCTCATCGCGAGTTGGTATCATCCGTTCGCCACCAGCCGCCGCAGCGACGGGTTGAGAATCTGGTAGACGTCACAGGGCAGACCGCAGGACCAGCGGGTTTCCCGCCAGTTGAGCCCCGCCCGGTGCAACACCTTGCGCGCCGCCGCATTGCCGCGGGCGACGAGGCAGATCAGGTGGCTGTAATAGGTGTTGAGGAAGAACCAGTTCACCAGCGCCGGAGACAGCTCGCTGGCAAGACCCTGCCCCCAGTGCGGACGGCCGATGACGATCTCCATGCTGATTTCGGAGGTCGGTTCATGCGGCTCGAAGCCGGCCCGGCCGATGAAGGTGCCGTCTTTCGCCAGAACCTTCCACATGCCGAAACCCTGCAACGCATGGCTGGTGACGTAATCAACCAGACGGCTCGCCAGCCAGATATCGTCCGGCACACGCCGGGAAAAGCGGCGGCTGATGTCGAGATGAGCGTTCACTTCCGGATCTGCATGAAGCGTTTTCAGCTCATCCAGATCGTCCGGCGTGAAGGGTACGAGGCGTAAACGGCGTGTCGCCAGTACGGTATCCTGCATTGCGCATTCTCCCTTCGTCCTCATCGTTATTTTTGACGGGATGAGGAGATAGAGAGCGATTGTGCGCTTTAAAGGGCTGTTTGACGACAATCCGGCGACAGTTCCCTGACAGTTTGACAACCATCAGAAATCATTGAGGATTTCACGCGCCAGCAAAGCCAGGTCCTGCGCCTGCGGATCCTTGCGCGGCCAATCGGCCAGTTGCCCGCGGAAAAAGGTCTCCTGCCGTTTGGCATACTGGCGGGTGGCCACCGTCAGGGCGAAATGCGCCTCTTCCCGGCCGCATTCCCCGCGCAGCAGCGCGCCGATTTCGGCAATGCCGATGGCCCGCATGGCCGGCAGCGTATCCGGCAGTCCCTGCGCCAGCAGCGCCTCCACCTCAGCAAGGCCTTCGGGGGCCAGCATCATCTGTGCGCGCAGCGCAATACGCGCATGCAGCCAGGGGCGCGGCGGGGCGAGAACCACCTTCACCAGCCCTTCTGGCCCCAGCAGCGGCGTCCCGTGCGCCTTTGCCTGCCAGTCTGCCAGTGTCCGGCCGGTGCCCAGCGCCACCTCCAGCGCCCTTGTCAGGCGCTGCAGGTCCATCAGCCGCTCCGCAGCTTCTGCATCCAGCGGGGCAAGCTCTGAGCGAACGGCTGAAATGCCGCCCTCCGTGGCAAGCCGCCGGCACTGCTCCCGAATGGCGGCAGGAATCGGCGGCACTTCGGCAAACCCCTGTGTCAGCGCCCGGAAATAGAGCCCCGTGCCACCCACCAGCACCGGCAGCTTGCCCTCAGCCCGGACGGCTTCAATCTCACCGCGCACCAGATCGAGATAGGCACCGGTCGAAAAGGCCTCGCTGGCATTCAGGCACCCATAAAGCCGGTGCGGCACCAGTGCTTCGTCTTCGGCGGAAGGACGCGCCGTCACCAGCCGCAATTCACGGTAGAGCTGCATGGAATCGGCATTGATCACAACGCCATTGGCGGCTTGCGCCAGTTCAATGGCCAATGCCGACTTGCCGCTGGCCGTCGGCCCGGCTATCAGGATCGCGGTTTTTGCTGTTCCGGCCATGTTGCTCCGGCCTTCTGCCCTTTCAAGAGGTTCCCCGATGCCGTCTCTGGTTGCCACGCTCGTTTCCAATCCGGCTTTCCCGGCCCTTGATGATACGTTTCTGGCCGAAGCCGCCCGCCTGCTGAACAGCGCAGACGCCCCTGCCCTTCTCTCTCCCGGCGTTGCCGCCGATCTCTCCGTGGGGCTGGAGCTGCCCGCCCGTGACGTGGAAGCCCGCCTGCGCGCGCTTGCCGGCACCCGCCCGGTTGACGTCTTTGTGCAGCCTGCCGAGGGCCGGCGCAAGCGGCTGCTGATCGCCGACATGGATTCCACCATGATCGGGCAGGAGTGCATCGACGAACTGGCCGCAGAACTCGGTCTGAAGGATCATATCGCCGCCATCACCGAGCGCGCCATGCGCGGCGAAATCGAGTTCGAGCCCGCCCTGCGCGAGCGTGTTGGCCTGCTCAAGGGCCTGCCGGTTGCCGCCGTCGCCGATGTTCTGGACAAGCGCATCACCCTGATGCCCGGTGCTGTTGCGCTGGTGCGCACGATGAAGGCCAATGGCGCCTATTGCGCACTGGTCTCAGGCGGCTTCACCCTGTTTACCGGCCCCGTGGCCGAGCGCATCGGCTTTGACGAGAACCGCGCCAACATTCTGGAGCATGCGGACGGCCAGCTGTCCGGCACGGTGCGCGAGCCGATTCTTGGCCGCGAAGCCAAGCGCGAGCGGCTTGAACAGCTGGTGGCGGAGAAGGGGCTTGCCTTCGGCGAGACCATGGCTGTGGGTGACGGAGCCAACGACCTTGCCATGATCGCCCGTGCAGGTGTGGGCGTTGCCTATCACGCCAAGCCGAAGGTGGCGGCGGAAGCGGACATGCGCGTCGATCACGGCGACCTGACGGCGCTGCTCTTCATTCAGGGATACCGCTTGCAGGACTTCGCCGCCTGAGGCGTATCTTGCTCAGGCGGGCCTTGTTCAGGCCGGGATACGCACCGGCATGCCGCTGGCCTGCTTTTGCGGCGTGTCGCTCGCCTTGAGGAGTTGCAGGACATCAGCCGCAGGCATGGGGCGGCCAATGAAGAAGCCCTGTGCCTGCGAACAGCCTTCCCGGCGCAAGGCCTCCATCTGGGCTGCCGTCTCCACCCCTTCTGCAGTCGTTTCAATTCCGAGACTGGCGCAGAGGCTGGTAACGGCGCGCACCACGGCCCGCTTGTCTTCCCCCTCATGAATATCCTGAACAAAGGCCCGGTCGATCTTCACCTTGTCAAAGCGGAACTTCTGCAAATAGCTGAGGCTCGAGTAGCCGGTACCGAAATCATTCATGACGATACGCACGCCAAGGCTCCTCAACTCTTCAAGGGTCGTAAGCGTCGCTTCGGTATCCTGCAGCAGCACACCTTCAGTGACTTCGATTTCCAGGCCGCTCGCCGCAAGGCCCGATGCGCCAAGCGCCGAAAGGACATCGAGGACCAATGTGCGCGTGCGGAACTGAACCGGAGAGATATTGACGGCCACCCGCACGTCCGAAGGCCAGGAGGATGCCTCACGGCAGGCCTGTTTCAGGACCCAGGAGCCAATAGCGCTGATCAGCCCGGTTTCCTCGGCGATGGGAATGAACTCACAGGGCGGAATGTTGCCGCGTTCAGGGTGCGGCCAGCGGATCAAAGCTTCGAAACACGCAATCTGACCATGGTTGAGGTCATAAAGCGGCTGATAATGCAGCTGGAACTGGTCCTCCGCGAGCGCCGAGCGCAGGTCGAGCTCCAGTTCCCGGCGCTGCTGGATCTGGGCATCCATCGACATCTCGAAGAAACGGTGGATGTTGCGCCCGTCCTGCTTGGCCCGGTACAGCGCCATATCCGCATGCATGAGAAGCGTGTCCGCGTCTTCCCCATCCTGCGGAGAGATGGCAATGCCGATGGAGACGCCGACAAAGATGCACTGTCCGCTGATATCGAAAGGCTGGCCGATGGCATCGATGATCCGGTCCGCTATTTCCGCAGCCTGCGCAGGGCTGCGCCGGCCATGCAGCACGATGGCGAACTCATCGCCGCCCAAGCGGGCAATCAGATCTTCTTCGCCGATCGCCTGCCTCAAACGCGCAGCAACCTCGACCAGAAGCCTGTCCCCCACCGGATGCCCAAGCGTGTCGTTGACCGTCTTGAACTGGTCCAGATCAAGATAAAGCAGTGCCGTCGGATGGCCTGTCGCAAGGCTGCGGGCAACATATTCCTCGGCCTTCTCGCGGAACAGGATGCGATTGGCAAGGCCGGTCAAGGAGTCATGATGGGCAAGATGGGCAATGCGCTTCTCCTGCCGCTGGCGCTCCGTCACATCTTCATAGACCGCGACTGACCCGCCTTCTTCCGTCCTGGCAATGGTGACCACGATGGTGCGTTCGTCCCGCACCTGAACGATACGCTTGCGCGTCACCTGCAGCCCGGCCGCCAGCCTCTGATCCTGCGGGCCTTCGTCGGCAATCACCTGCGCCCCCTGCCCGATGCAGGCTGAAACGACCCCGGCCCGGGTGGTGCCGGGCTGAACCGCCGCCTCGGACAGATCAAACAATGCACGGAAGTTGCCATTGGCAAGGATCACCCGGTCATCCGGCCCGCACATCAGGATCCCTTGCGGAATGCTCTCCACCGCCGAGGACAACCGGTCGAACTGCTGCTTCACCTCCTGACGGGACGAGGCCAGCAGATCCTGCCGTGCAGCCTCCAGTGACTGCATCAGGCTGTCAAACGCCGCGCCCAGCTCTCCGATCTCGTCCGGGCGCCTGATCAGATCCTCCGGCACCGGATGGATGGCATCGCCCGCATCCCGCAGGGCTCTGGCATGGCGCGTAAGCCGTTCGACCGGCCGCGCCACGGCAGCACCAAAGGCAAGCACGGCTCCGATACAGGCAAGGCAGGCAAAGGCTGCCACCGCGAGAATCGTGAACATCCCGGCATCGATGCGCCGGGTGATCATCGCCGTGGTATCCTCATTCTGCTTACGCGCCCAGATGGCAAGTTTTTGCACCGCCTTCGTCAGCCGGTATTCAGAAAGCCGCAGCAGGCGCATCACATCCGTCCGGGCCCGGTCGATGGTAATTGCCTGTTGCAGAACGGTCTCCAGCGGACCGCCGGCCTCCACCTCGCTGGATACGGCGCGGATTGCATCGCGCAGCGGCCGTGTCCGGGGAAAAGAAGACTGAGCCTCCAGCCAGGGCATCAGCTGGCGGGAAATCGCTCCAATGCCCTGTGCTGCGAGATTCTGGTTCTGGATCGTCTCGCCAAGATTGCGTGTGCCTGCCGCATACCTGTCCCCCAGCAGACTGGCATCGAACCGCTCCACTTCCTTGCGCAGGTCATAGGCAAGACGAATAACCGGCCAGTTCTCCACCATGGCTGAACCGAGCCGCGCCCTCTCAGCCTCAAGACCATCAGCTTTGCCGATCATCTCGCGCATGCTGCGCTCGTCAAGCGCAACTGCGCCATCCACCTGTTCCAGCAGCCTGTCCAGCGTCGCATTCATGCGCTTGAAGTTGAAGCGGATACGCTCCTCGACGCGCCTGCGCTCCTGAGAGTTCAGAATATGCTGGTCGCAGACGGCCAGAACCTCGCCCTGAATTCTCTTGAAATCATCCCGCGCCCGGATCGCATCCTGGCCCAGCGTCTCGAGATTGCGCTGCCGGATCGACATATCAAGTGCATCAAGCTCGGAATAATCGACTGACCGCAGATTGAAGGCTGCAAGCGCCGGATCTCCGCCCGTGCGGAAGAAACACTCATCAATCAATGTCCGCGACAGGCCGGCAATCTGCTGGACGCTGGCCGTTGCGCGAAGGGCGTCCACATAGAGCGGACCTGTCGCCTGGCTCATCAGATGCATGCCGCCGGACACCGCCTGCATCTGCCGGATGCTGACAAGACCGAGGCTCAGGATAAGGAGAACAAGGACGCCGCCGAAGCCGGCAACAGCAATGCGCAGGCGCTGAAATCGCAGGAGCAAAGGTAATGAAAACCAAAAGCGCATCCAGAACCTACCCCATCTGGAGTTCCTGCCTCAGGCAAACAACACTCAAAACACCACCTGCGCCGCCCAATTCATGGCAGCGGATAAAGCGAGCCCCTGACCAGGATAACACTCGTATAAATTGCTATACGTTTCGTAAAAAACATACGTCAAACAAGAAAATAACGTAGCGTCATTAAAGGCGCCCCCTCCGGGACATGGGCACTCAGAGGTTGCATATCAAAAGCAAGGGGCGCGGAACATGTCCGCGCCCCGATCAGGCAAGATAAGACAAGAGCCTGATTTTACTTCTGTTCCTCAATCCGCACCGGAATGAAGCGCAACTCTCCGTTCGGATTGGCCAGCAGCAGCAACGCCGACTTCCGGCCGCCCTTTTTCAGCTTCTCGACCTGGGCAGCAGCTTCTTCGGGCGTCTTGACCGGCTCCTGGGCGACTTCCTTGATGGTATCACCTGCCTGGATCCGCTTCTCTTCTGCGGAACTGCCAGCGATCACCTCGGTCACGACAACGCCCTCAACCTCAGCATTGATCTGGAATTTTTCGCGCAGGGCATCGTCGAGAACCGCCAGCTTCATGCCCAGCACTTCGCTGGTCTTCTGCTCTTCCTCTGCCGGCTTTTTCTCTTCCTCAGCCGCACCGGCTGCATCTGCCTCTTCAAGGCGGCCAAGCGTCACCTTCAGCGTCATCCGCTCGCCCTTGCGCAGCACGACAACATCCACTTCCTTGCCGATGGCCGTGTCGGCCACCATACGAGGCAGGTCGCGCATCGCCGGAACAGGCCTGCCGTCGAACTCGACGACCACATCCCCCGGCAGGATCTTGGCAGCAGCAGCCGGGCCGTCATCGGACACACCGGCAACCAGCGCACCCATGGCCTTGTCCATTCCCAGGCTTTCCGCGATTTCGTCAGTCACTTCCTGAATGCGCACGCCCAGCCAGCCGCGGCGGGTCTCGCCGAACTCACGCAGCTGCGCAATGACGGCGGTGGCCGTGTTCGAGGGAATGGCAAAGCCGATGCCGATCGAGCCGCCCGACGGGGAGATGATGGCCGTGTTGATGCCGATGACCTTGCCATTCATGTCGAACAGAGGGCCGCCCGAGTTGCCCCGGTTGATGGCAGCGTCCGTCTGGATGAAGTTGTCATAGGGGCCGGCATTGATATCGCGCTTTCGGGCGGAGACGATGCCGACGGTGACCGTGCCGCCGAGGCCGAAGGGATTGCCGATGGCCATCACCCAGTCGCCGACGCGGATCACCTCGCTGTCGCCGAATTCAACGGCTTTCAGCGGCTTTACCGGGGTCACCTTCAGCACGGCAATATCGGTCTTTTCGTCAACGCCGATGACCTCTGCCTTCAGCTTTGAGCCATCATTGAAATTGGCGGTAATCTCGTCCGCATCCTCGATCACGTGATTGTTCGTGATGATGATGCCTTCGGTGCCGTCAATGACAAAGCCGGAGCCCAGCGACTGAACCCGGCGCGGAGATCTGCCGCCCTCACCGCCTTCATCGTTGTTCTGGCGGTTGAAGAATTCATCGAAGAACTCCTGGAAGGGAGAGCCCTCCGGCAGCTTCGGCATGGGGATCGACCGGCGGGCCTGAACGGTCTGCTCGGTCGAGATGTTCACCACCGCATCGGCAAGACCTTCCGCCAGATCGGCGACGGAAGCTGGCCCCTGCGCAAGCGCGACATGGGCCGGCGACACTGCAACAAAGGCCGCCAGCATCGCTGCGGCTGCCGTCCGGGCTCCGCGGGAGAAGGTTTGAGCTTTGAAAATACGGGCCATCGGCCGCTTTCCTCCATACCATCGGGCGGGCAAATGCCCGGGTCACGAAATCACTCTAACGATATATGCAAACATGGCGCCAGTTCGACAGCAATCGGACTGGCGCCATGACATTTCCGGGAGGCAAAAAATCCGTCAGCCACGAACCAGCCAGATGATGAAGACACCGGCAGCCAATGCGGCAAGACCAACGCCGCGCAACACACTGTCATCCATATCGAGCACGCTGCGCAGCATCGCTTTCATGCGCCCTGGCGCCAGCGCATAGATGGTTCCTTCCAGCGCCAGCGCCAAGGCTATGGCTGTTATCAGATCGCTCATTGCCCCGCAGGTGCAGCACCGGCGGCCGGTGCCTGGAGCGGCATCTGCACAGGTGCAGCCGTTGCTGCTGCAGCCCCGGCCGGATCATTGAAATACCGGAAGAAGCTGGAGTCGGGCGACAGAACGAAGCTCGTCTGACCGGTCTTCAGGCCTGCTTCATACGCCTGCATGGAGCGGTAGAAGGCGAAGAAGGACGGATCCTCGCTGAAGGCCTCAGCAAAAATACGGCCGCGCTCCGCGTCACCATCACCGCGCAGGATTTCTGCATCGCGGCGTGCCTCGGCGATCAGGACCGTTGCATCTCGGTCGGCACGCGAACGGATGCGGCGGCCCTGCTCTTCACCCTGAGCACGGATCTCAGTCGCCTCGCGCTCACGCTCGGTCTGCATGCGCGAGAACACGGCCTGGCTGTTGGCTTCCGGAAGATCAGCACGGCGGATCTTCACATCCACCACCTCAAGGCCAAGATCAGCCGTTGCAGCCGACACGAGCGTGCGGATGCGGGTCATGATCTGCGAGCGGTTGTCACGCACCACGGCCGTGAAGGTCGAACGGCCGAGTTCGTCGCGCAGCGCGCCCTGCAGCAGCGTCGAAAGGCGCTGGTTGGCGGCGTTGATGTTGTTGACGCGCTGATAGAACCGGACCGGATCGGAAATGCGGTAACGGGCAAACGCATCCACTACCAGACGCTTCTTGTCCGAGGCAATGGCTTCCAGCGGCGGCATGTTGAAGTCCAGGATGCGCCGGTCGATGTAGACCACGTTCTGGACCAGCGGGATCTTGAAATGCAGGCCCGGCTGCTGGGTGGCGGACACCACCTTGCCGAACTGAAGAACAAGCGCCTGCTGCGCCGGGTTGACGATGTAGATGGAGAGATAGAGGACAGTCAGCGCGAGTGCGATGATGACCCCGAGAAAACCGAGAACACCGTTCTTCATTACTGCTGTCCCCCGCCATTACGCGCTGCCGGCTGCTGCGGCTGGCTGGTTCCGCGGCCCAAGAGATCGTTGAGCGGCAGGTAAGGTACCATGCCCTCGCCCGCCTTCTGGTCGATGACGATCTTGGCATTGCTGCCAAGCACCCGCTCCATCGTTTCCAGATAGAGGCGTTCACGCGTCACATCCGGCGCCTTGCGGTACTCTTCATAGATCTTGGTGAAACGCTGGGCCTGACCGGTCGCCTCGGCGATGACCTGATCGCGGTAAGCGTTCGCTGCTTCAATGACACGGGCCGCTTCACCGCGCGCTTCCGGCACGATGCGGTTGGCATAGGTCTGTGCTTCGTTCTGGATGCGCTCCTGGTCAGCACGGGCGGCCTGAACATCGCGGAAGGCATCGATGACCTGCTGCGGCGGGTCAACCTTCTGCATCTGGACGCTGACGATGTCGATACCCGCCTGATAGTTATCAAGCGTCGTCTGCATCAGGTTCTGAACGGCAACCTGAATCGGGGCGCGGTTCTCCGTGAGGATGGCGTCGATGTCCGAGGCGCCAACCACTTCACGCATGGCGCTTTCGGCAACCGCCTTTACGGTGCCTTCGGGATCCTGGATGTTGAACAGATAGTTGGCCACACCCTCGGTCGTCGTCTTGATGCGCCACTGCACCTTGAAGTCGGCATCGACGATGTTTTCATCGCCGGTCAGCATCAGGCTTTCTTCCGGCACGTCCACCGTGCGCACCGTGCCGCCGGAGATGCGTTCCTGCATGCCGATCGTCATTTCCTGCAGGCGCAGGACTTCCGGCTTGTAGACCTCACCGACCGGATAGGGCCAGTTGTAGTTGAGGCCCGGCTGGGTCTGGCCCGAGACCTTGCCCAGCACCAGTTCCACGCCCACCTGATCCGGCGCCACGCTGTAGAAGCCCGTCAGCATCCAGCCGCCGATGAGCACAACGCCTGCCAGCAGGATGCCCTTGACGCCGAAGTTGCCGCCGCCGCCCGGCAGAACCGTCTTCATCCGGTCCTGCGTCCGGCGCAGCAGTTCTTCAAGATCTGGGGGATTGCCGCCACCACTGCGATTGGGGCCGCCCCCCCACGGTCCGCCGTTATTGCCGCCACCGCCGCCCCAGGGACCGCCGTTTCCGCCGCCCCCCTTCCAGCCGCCACCGCCACCGCTCTGGTTGCTCCAAGGCATCAAGACATCCTTCTTCGGGGGGCAGGTTTCCTGTCCCCTGGTTGAACTTGTTGTATCTGACCTGCTGGGGGTTATAGGAAGGTTAGCGGCCGCTGACAACGCGCAGCCTCCGGGGCCTCCCAAACTCAGCCGGATTCAGGGTTTATCATCTGGGACATGGGTTCCATGACCCGGATTTTCAAGGCTTTGCGACGCCCAAGGTTACGCCGCGGGCGCGGCAGGGCGGCGCATATCCACATGCGGGATTCCATCTTCCAGATAGATTTCGCCGGTGGGCTCAAACCCGTGACTGCCATAGAAGCGCTGCAGATGCGCCTGGGCAGAAAGTTCCACGTCCGCTTGCGGATACAGATCCCAGGCCCAGGCAAGCCCTGCCTGCATCAGATGATCGCCCAGCCGCAGCCCCCTGGCATGCGGGGCCACGACAATCCGCCCCAGGCGTACAAAGGGCTCTTCCGCAGAAGGCGCAAAGGCGCGCAGATAAGCGGCAAGACGTCCCTCACCGTCCTTCAAAAGATAGTGAAGTGCCTCGGGGTCGCGGCCGTCGATCTCCCGATAGGGGCAGTTCTGCTCCACCACGAACACGTCAACGCGCAGCTTCAGCACCTCGTAGAGCGCCGCGAGCGGCAATTCGTCGAACGGAAACCAGCGGCAGGACCAGCCCGCCGGCACCTCCCGTGCCGCCGTCATGCTGCGGTCCTCCTGCGGTACGTCTGGAAGGTAACATTCGCGCTGTCCTTTTCACTGCGCTCTGCGGCCCGCTCTGCCACCAGCTCCCACTGGCCGGAGCTGAATGCCGGGAACACCGTATCCCCCTCCGGCGTGGCGTGAACGCGGGTCAGCTCCAGCCGGTCCGCATGGGCCATCGCCTGCGCATAGATCTGGCCGCCGCCGATGATCATCACGTCTTCCGCCCCGCTCTCTGCCGCCAGCTTGCCGGCAAGTTCCAGCGCCGCTTCAAGGCTCTGCACCAGATGCACGCCTTCCGGCAGGTCGACCGCCTGCCGGGAAATCACCACATGCGGGCGTCCCGGCAGCGGCTTCCCAAGGCTTTCAAACGTCTTGCGGCCCATCACCACCGGCTTGCCCAGCGTCAGCGCCTTGAAGTGCTTCAGATCAGACGGCAGACGCCAGGGCATGGCATTGTCCGCGCCGATCACTCCGTTCTCGGCCACCGCCGAGACAATCACCGTTTCCAGCATTTTTCCGCCTGCTTTGATCATGAGTTCACCGCCCCAGCGCCTTGAGGCCGAGATCCGGCTGATCGGTGAAGAACCCATCCGCCCCGGCCTCCGTCACCGTCAGGCGCACCAGCTCGTCAAAGCTCGCCGCAAAGGGCGGCAGGCGGTCGGCGCGCAGGGTATAGGGATGAACCGCAAGGCCAAAGGCCTTGGCATCGCGTACCAGCGGCGTCACCTCGGCCACGCCGTCCTTGTTTTCATCCGTCAGAACCTGCGTCAGCGATGGCCCGATCCCGTCCGCCACTTCGGCAATGGCTGCCAGCCCTTCCGGCGTCTTCAGCCAGTCGTAATCCGTGCCCGGCACCATGTTCCAGCTGTTCTCCCCCAGCAGTTGCACCAGCTTGCCCTTGTAGCCAAGCTCCTGCCGGACTCGGCGGATCTCATTGAAATCAAAGGACTGGAGATAGACCTTGGCATCGGCCCCGGCGAGATCATGCGCCTCCAGCACGGCAATCACCGCCTTGGCGAGATCCTGGCCTTCGCCCCGGTGGAAGGCAGGAGACTTCAGCTCCGGATAAATGCCGAACTCCCGGCCGCTTGTCTGCGAAAGGCCCTTCAGGAAAACGATCTCTTCTTCCAGGGTTGGCACCGTCAGGCCCATTTTCACCCGGGGAAAACGGCCGGGAAAGGCGAGGCCGCCGGTGCGCCCGGCCCGTTCCAGCACCTGCAGCTGGCGGATTTCCTCAAGGGTGAAGTCGATGACATAATGCAGGCCATCAGCCCGCGCCCGGCCCGCAAACACCTCCGCTACATCCGTCGTAGCATCCAGCGTGATGTCATGCAGCACGATGGGCACGCCATCCTTCGTCAGCACCACATCCTGTTCGATGTAATCCGCCCCCATGCCCACGGCCAGCGCCTTGGCGGCCAGCGTATGTTCCGGCAGATAGCCGGAGGCGCCGCGATGGGCGATAACAAGCGGTTCTGCCATGGCAGTGCCCGCCATCAGGACGAGGCCGAGCAGGGAGGCAGGCAGAAACTGGCAAGGACGGCCCATGGCGTCTCCTTTTGGGTGTCAGGCGAAACGTGGTCGAACCGCCGTCCGGTCAAACGGCAATCGGTGCCTTGATCGCGGGATGCGGATCATAGCCCGACAGCTGGAAATCCTCATAGCGGAAGGCAAAAAGATCGGTCACGTCCGGGTTGAGCACCATTACCGGCAAAGGACGGAACTCGCGGCCCAGCTGCTCACGCGCCTGATCGAAGTGATTGGCGTAAAGATGCGCATCCCCCAGCGTGTGGACAAAATCGCCCGGCTTCAGTCCGCAGACCTGCGCCACCATCATGGTCAGCAGCGCATAGGAGGCGATGTTGAACGGTACGCCGAGGAACACATCCGCCGAACGCTGGTACAGCTGGCAGGACAGCCGTCCGTCCGCCACATAGAACTGGAACATGGTGTGGCACGGCGGCAGGGCCATCTCGTCCACCAGCGCCGGGTTCCAGGCAGAGACGATCAGGCGGCGCGATTCCGGGTTCTTGCGGATCATCGCCAGCACATTGGCAATCTGATCGATGGACCGGCCATCGGGCGCAGGCCAGGAGCGCCACTGCGCCCCATAGACAGGCCCCAGGTCGCCATTTTCATCAGCCCACTCATCCCAGATGCTGACGCCATTGGCCTTCAGATAGCCGATGTTGGTGTCACCGGCGAGGAACCACAGAAGCTCGTGGATGATCGACTTCAGATGCAGTTTCTTCGTCGTGACGAGCGGGAAGCCCTCTTCCAGATTGAAGCGCATCTGGTGGCCGAAAACCGAGCGCGTCCCGGTGCCCGTCCGGTCGCCCCGGTCGATGCCCTCATCCAGAATGCGCTGCATCAGATCGTGATATTGCTGCACGTGGTTGCCCGTCCGCTGTCCTGTTCCGGCTGTCTGCCTGTTCTGGCCCGCTGTGGGCTTGGGCGCAAGGATTCATTGCCGGCGCGCGGCTCCTGACAGCCACTCCATCCACAGGCGCCCTGCCCCCTTTCAATCGGCAAGCGAAATGCCTATATTCCACCTGCCGGTTCACCGGCTATGGCGATAAATTGACTGTGTAATAAGCCTATCGGACCCGGGGGCGGTACCCGGCGCCTCCACCCAAGCCCACCCCAGAGGTGGGTTTCGGCGGGGGCGAAATAGGATCGACGAGGGTGTAAAGACTGCTCTTTCGCTCGGCATGGTACCGCCGATATCGGACCAAATCTGTAGTTGCAAACGACAACTATGCTCAGGACGTCGCTCTCGCCGCGTAATGCGGTGCGGGTTGTCCACCTAAAGCCCTGACGGGTAGCACTGTCAGGCGGGGTTCGGAGGCACCTGGCAACAGAAGCCTCCACTTGAACTCCCAAAGCAATCCAGAGATTTCCGCTGTTTTTCAGCTCCTCCAAGGCATTGCCCCTGCGTCATGCTCTTGCCACAGCGCCGCAGCATGCCCATTATTCCCCGCATGCGCCCTTTCCGGCATCCGGAGCGGAAGCGGCGTGGAGGACGGGTCTGCGAAAAGCCGGGATTACGAGCCTTTCAACAGGGCGGTATGTGACGCGAGGGGCTTTTCTTTTGACCGGCAAAGGGTCAAGGTGCCCGAAATTGATTTGATTCCGGCGGACAATAAAGAATGGCAGAAGACCTGCTCCGTTATGACATCATCGTGCAGGACGCCCTGCGGGCGGCGGTGAAGAAGATCCTTGCCGAAGTTGCCCGGACGGGCCTTCCCGGCGAGCACCATTTCTACATCGCCTTCGACACCAATGCTCCCGGCGTGCGGATTTCCTCGCGCCTGAAGGAGCGGTATCCGACCGAGATGACCATCGTTCTCCAGCATCAGTTCTGGGATCTGGCCATCGGCGAACACGCCTTTGAAGTGGGCCTGTCCTTCGGCGGAATTCCGGAGAAGCTGCTGATCCCCTTCAGCGCCATCAAGGGCTTCTTTGACCCCTCTGTCCAGTTCGCGCTGGAGTTCGAGCCGGGCAAGACCGCAGAACCCATTCCGGACGATCTGGTGGAAGCCGTCGGCGAACTTGCCAATCTGGAAGCTGCCGCTGCCAAGTCCCTTGAGGACAAGAACGTCAAGCCGGCCACACGCAAGACGGCGGCAAGCGCCAGCAAAGCCGAGAAGCCTGAAAAGGCCGCCAAGACGGACGCAGCGGAAGAGGGCTCCAAGGACGAAAAGCCGGCCGAAGGCGGTGAAGTCGTCTCGCTGGATGCCTTCCGCAAGAAGCCGTAAGATTCAGATCTGCGGAGGATCCGGTCACAGGGTCCGGGCCTCCCTGTTGGATCAGGTATCAGGGGGGAGGCTGAGGCATGGGCGCCGACATCATCAACCTGCGGCGGGCGCGCAAGGCCCGCGACCGGAAGGCACGGGAGAGCGAGGCCGAAACCAACCGCCGCCTCCACGGCCGCACCAAGGCGGAGCGCAAGCTCAAGGACGCGCTCGACAGCAAGGCGCAGCAGACGCTGGACGCCCATCAGCTGGAGCGCAAGGCCTCTTTTGATAAAACCGAAGATCCGGACCGGGATGGTCAGGCGTGACCTTCGTCAAGCGCTCCCTCAGCCTCAAGGGGCACCGCACCAGCCTGGCGCTTGAGCCCGATTTCTGGGCCGAACTCGACCGGATCGCCGCAGACCGCTCCCTCTCCCTCGCCGCGCTCATTGGCATGATCGATGCCGGGCGCGCACCAGATCAGCCCCTGTCCTCTGCCGCCAGAGTGTTCGTGCTGAGAGCCCTCAGGGCTGTGCCGGAGCAAGGGTGACGGAACGCCGCAAGCCTGGGTGCCGATTGAGAAACCCTTCTTGCGCCGTCATTCCTCCGCCCTGCCATGACTGATCATGACATCCATGCCGTTCCAGCGCACATCCGCAGCGGGAGTTCCGGCAATTTGCATCTGTTTCCGCAACGACCGCCACGGAATGGATGCCATGGCCGAGCCATGGCATAACGAATGGGTTGGGGTCTCTCAAGATGCAGCGCTCTTACCCGGAGGTGTCAGTTGCCGGGTGCCGGATAGGTGACAACGAGACCGCTGGGCATGGTGACCAGCACCGGTTGTGCCGGCTTGTTGGCCGGGATGCTGTCAGCCGGCCCTCCGGCGCCTGCATCGGAGCGCTGACCCTGCACACGCGGGGCAGCGGGAATTTCCTTCGCGGGCTCCAGCGGCGGCAAGGGGGCGACGCTTCCGGCCGCCTCCGGATCACGGCCTGCGGCACCGCTGCGTCCGGCGTTTCCAATGGCAGACTGGATCTTTTCTTCGAAGGTCAGCAGGTCGCCGATAGCATCCCCATTGGCGGGCTTCGGCCCCGTCTGGGCGCGCTCACTGCGCGAGGGCGCTGTACTCTGTGCATTTCCGCGCTGATCGGGAGCAGGAACGGATTCAGGGGCCTTTTCAGGTTGGCGTTCTGATGCGTTCCCGGCCGCGGCTTTTTCCGCAGCCGCCTTTTCCGCGGCCGCTTTTTCTGCAGCCGCCTTCTCGGCTGCGGCCTTTTCGGCCGTCCGATGCTGCTCTTCCGCCTCGCGGAAATATTTCATCTCGCGGGCCAGCCGGTCACGGTCGAGGATATCGGCCTGCAGGCGCTCCACCCGCTCTACTTCCTTCTCGAAGGCGCGCAAGGTGAGAAAGGCCATCAGCGGACCAGTGTCGATCCGCCGTTCCGGGTTGCCCAGAGGGCCGGAAAAGATCACGGCTGCCTGCGGTTCGGCCCCGGCAACCGCATCCTCGCCCGCATCGGCTTTCAGCGAAAGGTCGGCCTGCACCGTCCAGTCATTGAGATTGATCTGGCCGGAGCCAAGCAGAGCCGCCGCGGTTCCTTCAGCTCTGAGATTGCGCAGGCTGACCCGGCCGGCCGCCATCGACAGGGAGCCTTCGAGAGACGCGAAAGGCAGCGTGCCCGCATCCAGCTGGCTGATAAACAGGCTGCGGACCTTGTCTTCTTCCAGCTGCAGGCCGGAGTCGGCTGCGCGGATGATGAGGCTGAAAGCTTCCGGGTTCAGCGCCCGCAGCTCACCATCCTTCAGAGCCACCGTACCACCGCCGCTGAGCCCGGCGGCCAGGGCAGCAATGGACCGGCCGCTCGTTTCAAACTGCGCATTCACATCCAGCGTGCCGGTTGCCACGGCCCGGCCAGAGCGCTGCCAGACAAGGTTTTCGGCCTGCGCGCCGGTCAGTTGCAGCGTTCCGGAGAAGCCCGCCTCGCCCGCATTGCGGGTCAGGGCCACCTGCCCGCTCAAGCTGCCGCCGCCATAGCGGGCCTCAAGCCCCTCCAGCCGCAGGCTGTCCGGCACGATCCGCAGCTTCGCGGAAACCGTCTCAATGGCCGTTAGGTCATCCAGCCACAGTTTTCCGGCCTTGAGATCGAGACCAAGATCCATGTGCCCGGCAAAGGGCGTTCCAAGCGCCTGCCCCGGCCAGACGCCGTTCCCCTCGGCAAGCGCCCATTGATCGGCGCCCAGCATGACTTCCGACAACAGGCGGGCGTCGAGGGCCGAAAGGTCCAGCGCTCCGGAAATCCGGTAAAGGCCCGATCCTGCGGCTGGTGTCAGATCCCCCGTCAGGCGTCCGGCCACGGTCACACCGGCCATGACGCCCTTGATGTCGCTCAAGGTGAGCTTGCCGCCTTCACCCAGCAGATCAAACCGCAGGTCCGCCGTCAGATCCCCCGCCAGAGCTGGCAGCACCTGACCGGTCATCAGCACCGCAGGAGAAAGATCCTGCGACTTCAGCGTCACCCCGGCGGTGTAGCGCAGCGGCACGCCATCGCGCGGCAGTTCCATGTCGCCGACGGCTTCCAGACGGCTCGTTCCCGCCTTCGCATCAAGGCTGACGGCAAGGCTGTCGCCCGGCTGCCCGTTCAGTTTCAGCGCCAGTTCCGCCGCGCCAAGCCCCTCTTCCGAAGCCACATCGAAGCCGAGCTGGCGCAGCAGAAGCGCGCCTTCCGGCCCGGACATGTTCAGCGTCAAGGCCGCATCGCCATCGCGCCAGGCGTCCATCCGCCCGGCGAAGCGGCTGTCGAGGCCAATCTTGTTGCCGTTAACCTCGCCGGACAGCACCAGCCGCATCTCGCTGCCTTGGCCGGAAGGCTTGGCCTCAATACGCCCGTCCAGCTTGGCCGGCACCAGATAGTCACCGCCGATCTGCAAGCGCCGGGTCAGTTCACTATCCGGAGCCGCATTCTCGATGAGGGCATAAAGCCCGGCCAGCGAGCTTGCCTCCAGCGTTGCGTTGAGCGAGCCCGAGGGAACGGTCGTCAGATCCCGGATGGTGCCTAAGGCATCGATGCGCGCACCGGCCAGATCATTGGCGGAAAGTTTCGAGATCTTCAGCTGCTCGCCGTCATATCCGGCTTCCACCGTCAGGGCCTTGCCCTTGATGCCCCGGATCGACACTTCGCGGGCGTGAAGCTTCACGTCAATCTCTGCCCCGGCGAGCATCCCGCCCAGCGCATCAGCGCCAAAGGCCGGAGCCAGACCGGACACAAGATCCAGATCCAGCTTTTCTGCCTCAAGGCCGAGCGAGAACACGGATTTGCCATTGCGTTCATGAGTGTAGGCGATGGACCCGGCAGCCTTCGCCCCGTCAATATCGAGGCGCGAGACGGCAAAGCTCACGCCGCCGCTGCCCGCATCCAGCTTGCCTTCAAGCGCAACCGGCAGGCCGGTGAAGACAAGCCCGTTGTGCCCCTGCAGCCAGCCCGTCAGCAGGCCCGGCTGGGCAGAATTGAGCACCAGCGTTCCGCTGTAGGACGGCGCGCCTTGCAGGGACAGGTCCCCTTGCGTGGTCACCTGCGTGCGGCCCGGCAGGCGGCTTGAAAGCCGCAGCACTTTCCAGCCGCCCGCTGCCGTTTCAAGGTCCAGACGCGTGCCCTGAATGATCTCGCCGCCAGCCACAATGGCCGGAAGGTCAAGCGAGACCTCGCCCTTGAGCGTGTCCGGCGCCAGCGCTGCAAGACCGGAAAGAAGGCTTTGCCCTGCCGTGCGGATGGCCACAGGCTGCTGTGGGCCCTGCCCCAGCATCCGGTCCAGATCCAGCTGCCGCGCACCGGCCTTGATGAGGAACCGGCGCGAAGCCGCCAGATCAAGATTGCCCTCGCCCGTCAGCGTTACATGCCGCTCGTCCGGGCCATAGCGAAGTTCAAAGGAAGGCACCGTGATTGCAGCCGGGCCGGCCTTCACGTCACCCTGAACCCGCCACTCCTGCATGGAGGGATCATCGGAGGCAACGGAGGCGAGCGTAAACCGGCCGTCAAGCTCCGGCGCACCGGCCTTGTCGCTCAAAAGCGCATCAACGCTCAGCTGGGCGGGCGTCAGCGCCGGGGTCAGGTCTGCCTTGACACGGATGCCGCCGCCGGGCTGGCGTTCACCGGTGGCAAGGCGCAGGGACATGGGCTCGCCATTGCTGGAGAGACTTCCGTCCACCTTGAACGGGCCGTTGAGCGAGCGGGCGCTCACCACCACATTCACGTTCTCGATCTTGCGCGAGCCGCCGTCACGGGCATCGGACAGCGTCACACTGCCGTTGTTCACCTCGATCTGGTCGAAGGCGACGTTCTTCGGGTCCACCCGGGCAAGGCCGGCCTCGCTGCGCTCCATCAGCCAGTCAAGGCGGCCATACTCATCGAGCGCAAGGTTCGCCTGCGGCCGGTCCAGCCGCATTTCCACGACGCGGATTTCGCCCTTCAGCAGAGACGGCAGTTCGACGCGCATCTGAAAACGGGAGACGGACAGCAGTGGGTTTTCCGCATCTCCCACCCGCACATCGGTGAAGGTAAGCGCCGGGGCGGGCAGAAGGCTCATGTCGGCCTTGCCCAGCACCGTCACCTTGTGGCCCAGCGCCTCGCCGGCATAACGCTCGAAGGTCGAACGGTACGCTGTCCAGTCGACAAAGAGGGGCCCGACCAGCGCCGCCAGCAGCGCCAGGATGATAGCCACACCCGCCGTGATATAGACCGAATTCAGCGTCATTCTCCTGTTCTCGGGCGCCTGTTGCGTGCGGCCCCTGCCGTTACACGAGCACGATCTTGCCCGGATTCATGATGTTATCCGGATCAAGGGCAATTTTAAGGGTACGCATCACATCCAGTGCGTCTCCATGCTCTTTTTTCAGATATTTCATCTTGCCCTGCCCCACGCCATGCTCGCCGGTGCAGGTGCCCCCCATCTCGATGGCGCGCCAGTTCATCTGCTCGATGAAAGCCTCGCTCTCCGCCAGTTCCTTCGGATCGTTGACATCCACGAGCACCAGCGTGTGGAAATTGCCGTCGCCCACATGGCCGACGATCGGTGCCAGCAGTCCGCGCCGCTCGATATCGGCCACGGTTTCGGCCACGCATTCGGCAAGGCGGGAAATCGGCACGCAGACATCCGTTGACACAGCCTTGGAGCCGGGGCGCAGGCCCTGCGCTGCAAAATAGGCGTTGTGGCGCGCCGTCCAGAGCTTTGTGCGCTCCTCCGCCTGCGCCGACCAGCGGAAAGTGCCGCCTCCGCAATCCGCCGCAATCGCCTCGAACAGTTCCGCCTGTTCCTTCACGCCCGAAGCCGTGCCGTGAAATTCGAGGAACAGCGTCGGCGTCTCCTCAAGATCCAGCTTGGAATAGGCGTTGCAGGCGCGCACCTGCATCTTGTCCAGAAGCTCGATCCGCGCAACCGGAATGCCGGACTGGATGGTCATGATCACGGCGTTGCAGGCCGATTCCACATCCGGGAAGGGACAGACGCCGCCGGAAATGGCTTCCGGCTGACCGAAAAGCCGCAGGGTGATTTCCGTGATCACGCCCAGCGTGCCTTCCGAACCGACGAACAGCCGGGTCAGGTCATAACCGGCAGAGGATTTGCGCGCCCGGCCGCCCGTGCGGATGATGCGGCCATCCGCCGTTACCACGGTCAGCCCCAGCACCACATCCTTCATGGTGCCATAGCGCACCGCATTGGTGCCCGAAGCGCGGGTTGCCGTCATGCCGCCGATGCTGGCATCCGCGCCCGGATCAATGGGGAAGAACAGGCCCGTGTCACGGATATAGGCATTCAGCTGCGAGCGCGTCACGCCGGCCTGCACCACGCAGTCGAGATCTTCCGCGTTCACTTCCAGAATGCTGTTCATACGGCTGAGATCGATGGAGACGCCGCCGCCGGGCGCATTCACGTGGCCTTCCAGCGAGGAACCGGTGCCAAAGGGGATGACCGGCACCTTGTGCTGGGCACAGAGCCGGACAATCTCCGCCACCTCTTCCGTCGTCTGCGCAAACACCACAACATCCGGCGCCTGATTCGGCAGCCATGTGGTGGTGTGGCCATGCTGCTCGCAAACGGCTGCGGAGGTGAGGCACCGCTCGCCAAAACCGGCAGCAAGCGCAGCCTTCACGGCGGCGATGCCGTCCTCGTTGCGTTTCACCTGAACCTGCATGGCCGCCAGAGACATGGCGCATCTCCTCATCCTGTCATGAGGGCCTTGGTTTTCAGCCCTCTTGTGCTGGCGCACACTATCAAAGATGCCCCGCCACCCAAAGCTGTCTTGTGGGGCAAATCCCGGTTCTGTTGTCTCACCTGTTTCCTCCCGGCAAAAAGCCGTTGAAACGGATCCAGTTCTGACCGGGATTGCGGTAAGAAGGAACACGCGTGGCCAGCGGCCGCAGCATTTGCGTTTCCGGATGTGGAGAGCATCACGCCATGGCCAAAGGCCCCTCCCCGCTGTTTCCCCTCAAGATTCCCGTCAAGGCCGGAGCCGCGGCCATCGCCGCCGAGTTACGGCTGAACGTCCGGCATTTCCGTCATAGCAAGGCACCGCTCATCTGGGTGCTGGCCCTGTTCATCGGCGCCATCGTCTCCTGGGCGGCCATTTTCTTCCGCGAGCTGATCGGCCTCGTCCAGATGCTCTGGCTCGGCACCTCCAGCGAGGCGGTGGTGACGGCCGTTGCACAGGTGCCCTGGTATGTGGTGATGCTGGCCCCCGCAGCCGGCGGGCTGGTGGTGGGGCTGCTCCTGCATTTCGTCCAGCCCATGCAGCGGGCCTCCGGCGTGGCCGATGTGATCGAGGCCCGTGCCAGCGCCGGGCGCAGCCTGCACTTTTGGCCGGGCATGTCCTCCGCACTGATTGCCGCCCTGTCGCTCGGCTCGGGTGCCAGCGCCGGGCGCGAGGGACCGATGGTGCATCTGGGCGCGACCATCGCCACCAGCCTGGGCCGCCTGTTCAGCCTGCCGGATTCATCGCGCCGCATGCTGCTGGCCTGCGGTGTCGCCAGCGCGGTTTCCGCCTCGTTCAATGCTCCCATCGCGGGCGTGCTCTTTGCCCATGAAGTGATCCTCGGGCATTACGCCCTCTCGGCCCTGCCCCCAGTCGCCATCGCCGCCGTCACCGGCACCGTCTTCTCCCGGCTGTGGTTCGGTGATGTGGCAGCCTTCAACATTCCCGCCTATCAGATCACTTCCTACTGGGAGTTTCCCGCCTTCGCGCTTCTGGGGCTTGCCTGCGCCATCGTCTCCATCCTGTTCCAGTTTGCCTTGACCGGGACGGACTGGGTGGCACGCAACATTCCCCTGCCGCTGTGGCTGCGCCCGGTCACGGGCGGGCTGGCGGTCGGGGCCATAGCACTGATGTTCCCCCATGTGCTGGGCGTTGGCTACGAGGCGACCGATGAAGCGCTGAAGAACCAGCTGCCCCTGACGCTCCTGCTGGCCCTGCTGGTGGCCAAGACGGCGGCAACCGCAATAACCCTCGCCTCCCGCTTTGGCGGCGGCGTGTTCTCGCCTGCGCTCTATCTGGGCGCCATGACGGGCGGGGCCTTCGGCATCATCGCCGCCGCCGCCGTGCCGGACATGGCCTCCAGCGGCGGGCTCTATGCCATTCTCGGCATGGGCGCGGTCGCCGCTTCCGTCCTGGGCGCGCCCGTCTCGACGACCATGATCGTCTTTGAGCTGACCGGCGGCTACGGCCTGTCCATGGCGCTGCTGCTCTGCGTTTCCATCGCCACCGGCATCACCCAGGCGGTGCATGGACGCTCCTTCTTCCAGTGGCAGCTGGAAATGCGCGGCGTGCCGCTCAAGGACGGACTGCACCGCATGCTGGTGCGGGAAGTGCGGGTGGATGACTTCATGACGCCTCTGGCGCCCAGAGACACCGGAGACACCGGCCCGCTGACGCCGGACATGCCCGTGCTCTTCACGGACGAAACCCTCGACAAGGCCTTGAGACGATTCGATGAAACCGGCCAGACGCGGCTTCCCGTGGTACGCCGCTCAGCCCCGCTGGTGCCCGTCGCCACGGCGTTCCACGTGCATGCACTGGCACATTACAATGCCGTTCTGATTAAAGCGGCAGAAGAAGAACACCGGTAAAGGCCATATTTCTCAGTGCATTAACCGGAAAGCCGGAATCAAGCCACCAGGCAGGGACAGCACCGTCTCAGCGGCTTGAATCAATGTGTGAGGAACCGCCTCATCCGCAGACCCGGTCTCTCCTTCGTCATCCGGACGAGAGCGAAGCGAAGATCCGGGACCGGTGAGCCCCGGCCTGCCGGCTCTATTGACCCGTTGAACCAACCTGCGGCCCCGGCTCACTGGTCCCGGCTCGTGCTCTGCTTGGCCGGACGACGAGGGAGGGGCGGCAGGCCCGTAAAAGCCCCAAAGCCGGCTCAAACCGGCTCCGTCGCCTTTTCAAGCCAGATGCGGGTCTTGCCGTCGAGGTGCGGACCAACTTCGTGGCGGACGCGGGCGTGGTAGGTGTTGAGCCAGTTGCGCTCGGCCACCGTCAGCAGATCCGCATCCACCAGCCGCCGGTCGATGGGCGCCAGTGTCAGCGGCTCGAAGCCCAGCATGGGCCGCTCGCCACCGGGAATGTCCCGCGCCTCTGTCACCAGTTCCAGATTCTCGATGCGGATGCCGTATTCCCCGGCCGGATAATAACCCGGCTCGTTGGAGAGGATCATCCCTGGCTTCAGCGGCTGGCTGCCCGTCTTGGCAATGCGCTGCGGCCCTTCGTGGACGGAGAGATACGCCCCCACCCCGTGGCCGGTGCCGTGGTCATAATCAAGGCCCGCCTGCCACAGGGCGATGCGCGCCAGCGTATCAAGCTGTGCCCCCGTCGTGCCCTCCGGGAAACGGGCCGTGGCGATGGCAATATGCCCCTTCAGCACCAGCGTGAAGTGGCGCTTCATCTCCGCCGTCATCTCCCCCACCGCGATGGTGCGGGTGATATCGGTGGTGCCGTCCTCATACTGGGCGCCGGAATCGATCAGGAACGGGCGGTTCAGCGGGATCGGCAGATTGCTCTCCCGGTTCACCCGGTAATGGCAGATCGCCCCGTTCGGCCCGGCGCCCGAAATGGTGTCGAAGGAGATATCCTTCAGCACGCCCGTTTCAGCACGGAAGGCCTCCAGCTTTTCCGCCGCGCCAATCTCATCCAGCGTGCCCTTGGGCGCTTCCTCGTCAAGCCAGCACAGGAACCGGCAATAGGCCGCCGCATCGCGCAGATGCGCCGCTTTGGCCCCTGCGATCTCCGCTGCATTCTTGATGGCCTTGGGCAGCAGGACCGGATCGGCGGCCTCCACCAGCTTGCCGCCGGCCTCCGTGATCTTCGTGGCGATGGCTTCACCGGCAAGGTCCGGATCCACCATCACTGTCAGCCCCTCCTTGCCGAGGCTTTCCAGCGCGGGCAGGAACTGATGCGGCTCGGCAATATCGGCATAGGCCGAAAGCTCGCTGCGGACCTCGTTGGAGAGCTTGCGCCCGTCGATGAAGAGCACGGATCGCTGCGCCGCCTTGAGCACGGCAAAGGACAGCGGCAGCGGCGTGTGGGACACATCAGACCCACGGATGTTGAAAAGCCAGGCAATCGAATCGGGCTGGGTGATCACCACCGCATCGGCGCCGCGCTCCACGACAGAGGCCATGATGCGTGCGGTTTTGTCCGCAACGGCCTCTCCTGCCAGTTCCAACGGATAGAGAGAAACCGCGCCCAGCGGCGCCTCGGGACGGTCTTCCCAGACCGCATCAACCGGGTTCGTTTCGACTGCCACCAGTTCAGCCCCTGCCTTGGCGCAGACTTCGCGCAGGCGGCGGGTTGCGTTGAGCGTATGCAGCATTGGGTCAAAGCCCAGCTTCATGCCCTTGGAAAGATTCGCCTCGATCCACTTCAGCGGCGGCTCGTTGATGAGATGCAGCGGGGTAAAAACCTCGCAATCCACCTGCTCGCGCACCTGCAGCGTATAGCGGCCGTCCACGAAGATCGCCGCCTTGCCGCCCAGCACGGCGGCCACGCCCGCCGAGCCGCCGAAGCCGGTCAGCCATTGCAGGCGGCAATCGCAAGGCGGGACATATTCGCCCTGGTGCGCGTCGGCGCGGGGGATGAGGAAACCGTCGAGGCCACGGCGGGCAAGCTCTGCCAGAAGGGCCTGAAGCCGCGGACGGCCAACGGAAGGATCGGTGGGGGTATCAAAAGTCTGGAACATGAAGCGGAGCCTAAACCCGCCGCCCCGGCCATACAATCTCAAAGGCAGCGCCCGTCCACATGCAGCAAGGTTAAAAAGCCGTTTCCTTTCGCACTGCGGCATAGTCTTTTCGCACATGCAATAAACGCAAGGCAGTCATGCGGTTCCATGTCTTTTCGAAATGGCCGGATGAGGCCATATTCAGCCCGTGACGAGGGAGGAACCTAGCCACACCGAATTTATGGAGAAATCCAAATGGCACTTTCGACTGTTACCTCCACGATGATCGCCGCTGATCGCCGTTCGTCCCGCAGCATCATCCGCCGCGCTTTCGATCATATGATCGCTGCGCGTGAGAAGCAGGCCCTGCGTTATGTCAACGGCTACCTGCTGTCGCTGGACGATGCCACGCTGGCAGCTTACGGCTATGATCGCGAAGAACTGCGCCGCCAGGGCTCGCTCACCAGCGCGATCTGAGACGGAAACCATATCGCAGCCGCGGCGGAGTAATCCGCCGCCCGGACTGCGGGATGACAAGGCTCCTTCGAGGGCCTTTTTTTTCCGTTTTGGGGCAATGATTTATGGCGCGTGACGGAAACAGGCGGCCAGCGGGTTGAACGCGCCATACGTCAAGACGGTCAGCTGTGGATGGCCGCATGGCCTTGCCGTTCTCTGACGCGGTCCCCCCGGGCCGAACACAGTGAGGACCCGGGGACCACTCGCTTGCAGAGAGTTGCAAATGTCCTGAAGCTTCGCGGCAAGTTCCTGTCCGAAATCTGATGCGCCACTGTAGCCAAGTCTTACCGTTCTGGAAGCGGGTAGCCCCCGGGTCTGCGCTTCGCTCCGCCCGGGGTGACCGCCCTGGGAGCGCCTCGCTTTGACACCACCCCATGCAAAAGGCGGGCACAGGGCCCGCCTCATCCTCGTCCAAGCTGCCGTCAGCCGCGCCCGCGCGTCAGGGTAAGCGTGATCCAGCCGTTCTTTTCAAAGCGCCGCACAAGGCGGAAGCCCTGCGTGCCATAGGCGAAGAGGATGCGCGGGCCGTCCTCGATCCGCAGGCCCGAGAGCACCAGCGTCGCGTCTGCCGTCATACGGGCCGAGATGCTCTTAGCCATCTGCATCAGCGGACGGGCCAGAATATTGGCAATCACCAGATCAAACGGACCGTATTCGGCAAAGCGCCGGTCTTCCACGCCTGCGGCGGTGAAAGTGCGCACGAAATTGCCCACACCGTTCAGCACAGCGTTTTCCGCTGCCGTCTGCGTTGCCACCGGATCAATGTCGCTGGCAATTACCTGCCGGCGGGATAGTTTGGCCGCCGCAATAGCAAGGACTCCGGTGCCGGTGCCAATGTCGAGAATCTTGTCGAAACGCCAGTGGCTGAGCAGACGGCTGATCTCACGCAGGCAGCCTTCCGTGGTGGCATGGTGCCCGGTGCCGAAGGCAAGCGCGGCTTCAATCTCGATGCCGATGCTGCCCGCAGGCACCGTGCCCCGGTCATGGCTGCCGTGGATGAGGAAACGCCCGGCCGGCACGGGAGCCAGCCCTTCGAGGCTCTTCTCCACCCAGTTCAGGTCTTCAAGCACCTCGGCTTCCACCGGCGCGGCAAAGGCATCAGCGCCCAAGCGGTCCTTCAGCTCATCGGCAGCCTCGTCCGGCTCCATGCCGAACATGAGGATTTCGACCGCCCAGACCGAGCCGTCCGGCACGAATTCATAGACCGTGACCGGATTGCCATCGTCCTCATAGGCCTGTTCCACGATCCCGTAGATACGCTTGGCTTCCAGTTCGGCGGCACAGATCCGCACTCTCACAGTCTGCATGAAATCCTCGGCAGCTTGGCAATGACGTGGCCGATATAACGCCAGCGGCCCCAAACAGCCAGCCTATTCGGGCGCCGCTGGAGCGAGCGGCAGCGTTATGCGGGCCGTGAGCCCACCACCGGGCGTATCAAGCAGCTCAAGCTGCCCGCCATGGGCTTCCACGATGGAGAGCGTGGTCGACAACCCGAGGCCAAATCCGGTCCCCGCCTCCGAACCGATGGACCGGGCACTGTCCCCTCTCACGAAGGGCAGGAGCATGCGCTCCTTCTCGGAAGAGGAAATGCCAGGTCCATGATCGATGACGTCGATGACGGCCCTGCCATCCCTGGAAGTGAGTACCACCGTCACTTCGCCCTGCCCGTCAGCCGCATAGCGCAAGGCATTGCCGGCCAGATTCTCGACCGCCCTGACAAGCTCACTGGGCCGGGCCAGAACCTTGATATCACCCTCTGCCTCAAGCGCGATCACATGGCCTGAATCCTCATATTCATCCCGAATGCCTTGCAGCAAGCTGGGAACATCAATGCAGACGGAGGCTTCACCGGTGCGGCCCTGCCGCAGAAACGTCAGCGCTCCATCGATCTGGGCTTCCATCACCTTGAGATCTGCAAGGCTGCGGCGGCGCTGGTCTTCATTTTCGATCAGTTCGAGCCGGAGGCGCAGGCGGGTCAAAGGCGTGCGCAGGTCATGGCTGATGGCGGCCAGCATCTGGGTGCGGCGCTCGATCAGGTCGTGGATCCGCTGCTGCATCCGGTTGAAGGCAAGTGCCGCATCCCGCACTTCCTGCGGCCCGCGCGCGGCGAGCGGCGCTAGGATTGTGGTGTTCTCGCCAAAGCTGGTCACCGCCTTTGACAGGTCGGACAAGGGCCGCACCAGAGTGCGCAGGGCCCAGATCAGCAGCATGGAAACACTGATGATCAGGAAGATGAGCAACTGGAAAAGGGGATCACCCAGGATCGGTGGCCTGTCCCTCGGCAGCATGTCACTTTCGACCAGCGTGCCGTCGGACAAGCGGAAAACCAGTTGCGGAACCCGGCTGTCATTGGCCTGATCATCCGGTCTCCCGCCGGATCCGTCCGCCCCGTCCCCATGCAGCAGGACACCGAGAAATTCGACCCCCTTTGTCACAGCTCCAGGTGCGAGCGGCCAGAAAGGCGGCAGCCGCTCCCTCATCTGATCAATCTCTGCCGGCGCCGAGATCGTCAGCTCCAGCTCCGGATAGTCACCCCTGACGTCCTCCAGAATAGCCTGCCGGACAGCCGGATCAGCCTCATCAAGACGGACGGCCGCAGCCGCAGCGCGCATGGCATGCAGTGACAGTTTCGCATTCGGCCCCTGAGGCCGGCTCAGAGTGATCGCAGCGACTGCAAATATAACAAGAACCGCAAGAGATGAGATCATCACCAGCAGCATCTGCGGGGCAATGCGCTTCGGCCATAACCATGCCAGGGCCCGTATCAAACTGGCTTCACCTCTCCAACGAACTCGTAGCCGCCGGCACGGACAGTGCGGATGAACTGCATCCGCGCGCCCGCCGCATCCATCTTGCTGCGCAGGCGGCTCACCAGAATGTCAATGTTGCGGCCCGTCATGCTGACGTTGATGCCCTGGGTGAGTTCCACCAGCTGCTCGCGGCTCAGGACACGGCCATGGCGTTCGCACAGCACCTGTAACAGATCAAACTCGGCCGGCGTCAGGCTGACCAGCGCGCCCTTGGGGTTGAACAGATGGCGCGTCTCGCAGTCAAGCACCCAGCCATCAAAGCCCAGCTTCTTGCCGGAGACAGCCGGGGTCGCCGCCCCCATTTCAACGCGGCGGAACATCGCCCGGATACGGGCAATCAATTCGCGCGGGTTGAACGGCTTTGGCAGATAGTCATCCGCCCCGACTTCCAGACCGATTACACGGTCAAAGTCATCGGCCTTGGCCGATACGATGATGATCGGAATACTGCTGGTGCCTCTCAGGCGGCGGCAGATGCTCAGGCCATCCTCGCCCGGCAGCATGAGGTCCAGCACGACGAGATCGATCCGCGCGCTGTGCAGCACACGCTCCATCTCGCCTGCATGGCGCGCGAGGCTCACCTTCCAGCCCTGCCCCGTCAGATGCTGCTCAATCAGTTCGCCGATTTCGGGGTCGTCCTCGACAACGAGGATATGTTCAGTCTGTTTCATGAGCCGCAATATGACTCAACTGCGCCGCATTTCAATTATTTTTCGCCGATTATTTCTTCTGATTTCCGTAGTTTCTTTAGAAAAATAAAGAAAAGAACGAGAAATAATTCATTAATTTCGCATTAACCTTTGCCATTCACTGTTCATTATATTGCAAGCAAAAGGAAAGGCTGCAACCATGATGTCCATTGGGCCATCGGGCATTCAGTCTCCCCAGCAGTATTTTCAGTCCAAGCTGACGGAGCAGGTAAGTTCCGGAGAAATCACGTCCAGCGACATGGACGCAATGCTTTCCGCGCTGGAAGCAATTGATAGCGAAATGGGGCCCGGCGGCTCCGCGCCATCAGCTCCGCCCAGCCGGGAAGAAATGCAGACAAAACTTGAGAGCCTGCTGTCTGAACAGGTTGAGGCCGGCACGCTGACACAGGACCAGGCGGACGAACTGGCCTCCCTGTTCGAAAGCGGTGAAATGGCCCCTCCCCCGCCTCCGGGCGGCGGCGGCGGCATGCCGCCCATGACCGAAGATGATGACACCACTGAGGACATTCTGGCGCAACTGCTGGAAGAACTTCAGACAAAGACCGGCTATTCAGCGTCCGGAACAAACACGGTAGCGTCTTCCACATCCCTTATCGTCGACTATACCGCCTGAAACTCAGCATGCGGCGTCAATAACAGGGGCAGGGTTAGGCCAGCGCATGACAGGGCGCTGGCCTTTTCTCTGCTGATCCGGCGTGCGGCGCCCGAGCCATGACAAGGCGCGGTTCGCCGGCATCGGAAAACTTGGTGTCAATGCCGCTCGACAAAGCTGTCGATCACCCGCTTCTCGCCGGCCTTCTCGAAGTCGATGGTCAGCTTGTTGCCCTCAATCGCCCGGATCGCGCCATAGCCGAACTTGATGTGGAACACCCGTTCACCGATCTCGAACTGCGAGGGCTTGTCCGCCACGGAGCGGGCCACCAGCTCGCCCTCGATGGTCAGCGGCCCTTGCGCCCGGCTGCGGGCAGAGCGCATGTCGCCGCGCCGCCCGTAGTCCTCGCCGCCCGCCCGCGCCTTCTGCGCCCGCTGCCAGCCAGGTGTCGCGTAAGTGTTCTGGAAGGCATCGCGGCTGTCGAAGCGTGACACGCCGTAGCTGTTGCCCCCGCCATAGCCGCCGCCGCTGTAGCCGCCATAGCGGCTGGAGCTTTCGACCACTTCCACATGATCCTCCGGCAGCTCATCGAGAAACCGCGAGGGAATGCTCGACTGCCAGGAGCCATGGATGCGCCGGTTGGAAGCAAACCAGATCTTGGCCCGCTGCCGTGCCCGGGTGATTCCCACATAGGCAAGCCGCCGCTCCTCCTCCAGCCCGGCCCTGCCGCCGTCGTCCAGTGCCCGCTGATGCGGGAAGAGCCCCTCTTCCCAGCCCGGCAGGAACACCGTGTCGAACTCCAGCCCCTTGGCCGAATGCAGCGTCATGATCGACACCGCATCGGCCGCGTCGGCCGAATCCCGGTCCATGACGAGGGCGATATGCTCCAGGAACCCCGGCAGGGATTCGAACTCTTCCATGGAGCGGATGAGTTCCTTGAGGTTGTCGAGCCGCCCCGGCGCCTCGGCGGACTTGTCCTGCCGCCACATCGCCGTATAGCCGCTTTCGTCCAGAATGATTTCCGCCAGTTCCGAATGCTTGATGCAGGTGAGCTGCGCCCGCCAGCGGTCGAGATCCGCCAGCAGATCCATGAGCGCCTTGCGCGCCTTGGGCTTGATCTCTTCCGTACGGCACAGCTGCATTGCCGCCTCGATCAGCGGAATGCGCTGCGCCCGGGCCAGTTCATGCACGATCTTCAGCGTCGCCTCGCCAAGACCGCGCTTGGGCGTATTGACGATGCGCTCGAACGCCAGATCATCGGCCGGCTGCACCACACAGCGGAAATAGGCCATGGCATCGCGGATTTCGAGCCGCTCATAGAAGCGCGGGCCGCCGATGACGCGGTAGTTCAGCCCCAGCGTGATGAAACGGTCTTCAAATTCGCGCATCTGGAAGGACGCGCGCACCAGAATGGCGATCTGGTTGAGCGGATGCCCCTTGCCCTGCAGCGCCTCGATTTCATCGCCGATGGAGCGGGCTTCTTCCTCCGAATCCCAGGCGGAGGCCACCGTCACCGGTTCGGCCTCCGGATCCTTGTCATCTGTGAACAACGTCTTGCCCAGCCGCCCCTCGTTATGGGCGATCAGATGTGAGGCCGCGCCGAGAATATGAGCCGTGGAGCGGTAATTCCGCTCCAGCCGGATGACGAGCGCGCCGGGGAAATCGTGTTCGAAGCGCAAGATGTTGTCCACCTCCGCGCCGCGCCAGCCGTAGATCGACTGGTCGTCGTCACCCACGCAGCAGATATTGGCATTCCCCTGCGCCAGCAGCCGCAGCCACAGATACTGGGCGACGTTGGTGTCCTGATACTCATCCACCAGCATGTAGCGGAAGCGGCGCTGATAGTCTTTCAGTACGTCCGGCTGGGTCTTGAACAGGGTGATGCAGTGGAGCAGCAGGTCGCCAAAATCCGCCGCATTCAGCACGGACAGCCGGTCCTGATACTCCTCGTAAAGCTTGCGCCCCTTGCCATTGCCGAAGGAGCGTGCCTCGCCTTCCGGAATGTCCTTCGGCGTCAGGCCACGGTTCTTCCAGCTGTCTACCTGTGCGGCAAACATGCGCGCCGTCCAGCGCTTCTCATCCAGCCCCTCGGCCTGGATCACCTGTTTCATCAGGCGCAGCTGATCGTCGGTGTCGAGGATGGTGAAGCTGCTCTTGAGGCCCACCAGCTCCGCATGGCGGCGCAGGATCTTCACGCAGATGGAGTGGAACGTGCCGAGCCACGCCATGCCCTCCACGCCCTCGCCCACGTAACGGGCGATGCGCTCCTTCATCTCGCGCGCCGCCTTGTTGGTGAAGGTCACCGCAAGGATCTGCGAGGGATAGGCCCGGCCGCTCGCCAGAATATGCGCGATGCGGGTGGTCAGAACCCGCGTCTTGCCGGTGCCAGCCCCTGCCAGCACCAGAACCGGCCCGTCGGCACTTTCCACTGCCAGCCGCTGTTCCGGGTTGAGGCCTTCGAAATACTCCGGCGCCCTGCCCTGCTGGCCAGCCCCCTGCCGCGCCGCCAGGGCCCGCGCCGCAATGCCGCCGCCCTGCGGCCAGTGGGCGGCAACAGGCGCAGGTCCCGGCCCAAACCCGGCATCATACTCGGCGTCAATATCGCTCCAGTCGTCGGAAAAACCGGGAGGCACAGTCATTCATCCAGCCAGGGTTCGGGTGCATTTCATGGAGAACAATATAGCAACAATCACGGCAAGAGCGAGGCTTTGAGGGGAATATAATGGGGGAAAGGATGGGAGGGGACTAACGCACTGGATCATCCTATCCGGAAGATCGATTGTATTTACCTCTACCTCCCTTCATGATTGCTAGCACATGCAGGATGGATGAAACGTGCCGTTCCATGTCTACACCACAGTCAGCGGGATGAATGGCACCTTGTACACCAGGGTAACGAATGATCTTGCCCGCCGCATTCACGAGCACCGGACATGCATCGGCTCAGCATTCTGCAAGAAACACAGTGCAGTTCTGCTGGTCTATTACGAAACATTTGAGGATCCAGAGACGGCCATCAGCGCAGATAAGCGCATCAAACTCTGGCAGCGCAGCTGGAAGATCCAGCTGATCGAGCGCTTCAATCCCGGCTGGAAGGACCTTTATCTGACACTCAACAAGTGACAGCACTGGAGTACTCGCCACGTGCATCACTTCAACAGGAAGCACAGCCCCACCCCACACACCGTGCCGCCCCGGGCGGAGCGGAGCGCAGACCCGGGGTCCACTCACTCCCAGAGTGGTGAGGCTGCGGCAGAACGGACAGGCTTGCACAAAATCCCGTTGCCGCAGCACTCGGGAATACGGCATCTCTCTGCAAGCGAGTGGGCCCCGGCTCGCGCTGCGCTTGGCCGGGGGTGACTCTGTGCCAGCCTCCCCTCACCCGCCAACCAGATCGAACCAGCCGTCTTCCGTGATCACCTCGATGCCCAGATCCCGGGCCGTCTTGAGTTTGGAGCCAGCGCCGGGGCCGGCAACCACGAGGTCGGTTTTCTTGGAAACCGAGCCGGCCACCTTGGCGCCCAGCCGTTCGGCCATGGCTTTTGCCTCGTCGCGGGTCATGCGCTCCAAGGAGCCGGTAAAGACGACGGTCTTGCCCGCAACCGGCGAGCCTTCGGCACTGATCTTTTCGGCGTCCTGCGGTGTCACTTCGGCCAGAAGCGCGGCAAGGGCCTCCCGGTTGTGGTCTTCCCCGAAGAACTGCACCACCGCCTCGGCTACGGTTTCTCCAATGCCGTCGATGGCGTTGAGTTCGGCCCAGGCCTCGCTGCTGCGGTCCTGCGCAGCTTCCATGGCCGCTGAAAAAGCTGAGAAAGAACCATAGGCACGGGCAAGAAGCTTGGCGTTCCCCTCGCCCACGTGGCGGATGCCGAGCGCAAAGATGAAGCGGTGAAGATCGATGCGGCGGCGGGCGTTGATCGCCTCGAACAGGTTCTTCGCTGAAACGGCGCCCCAGCCTTCCCGGTTGCGCAGCTTGGTCAGCGCCAGTTTGTCACGGGCCTCCAGCGTGAAAATCTCCGCCGGACTACGGACCAGCCCTTCGGCAAAGAAGGCATCAATCTGCTTGTCGCCAAGCCCCTCGATATCAAAGGCATTGCGGGAGACGAAATGCTTCAGTTTCTCGGAAGCCTGCGCCGGGCAGATAAGGCCACCGGTGCAGCGGCGCACGGCATCCGGGCGGCCCGTCTTGCTGTTGATTTCCCGCACCGCATGGCTGCCGCAGGCAGGGCATACGTCCGGGAAGACAAAGGGCACGGCATCCGCTGGGCGGCGCTCCAGATCCACTGCAATCACCTGCGGGATCACGTCGCCCGCGCGCTGGATCTGCACCGTGTCACCGATGCGCAGGTCCACCCCGCCCCGGATCGGCTCGCCATCGGTGCCGATGCCCTTGATGTAATCCTCGTTATGCAGCGTTGCGTTGGAGACAACGACACCGCCCACCGTCACCGGCTCAAGCTTGGCAACCGGCGTCAGGGCGCCGGTGCGGCCGACCTGGATCTCGATATCCCGCAGGATCGTATAGGCCTTCTCCGCCGGGAACTTATGCGCAATCGCCCAGCGGGGCGAGCGGGAGACAAAGCCGAGCCGCTGCTGCAGGTCCAGCCGGTCCACCTTGTAGACGACGCCATCAATGTCATAGCCAAGGCTGGCGCGGTCTTCCTCGATGCCGTGATAGACGGCCAGAAGCTCCTCGACGCTGGTGCAGCGGACCATGCGCGGGTTGATGGCAAAGCCCCAGTCGCCGAAACGGCGCACCATGTCAAACTGAGTGTCACAGGGCACCTCGCTCATCTGCCCCCAGGCATAGGCAAAGAAGCGCAAGGGGCGTGAGGCGGTGATCTCCGGGTTGAGCTGGCGCAGCGAACCGGCCGCCGCATTGCGCGGATTGGCGAAGACCTTGCCGCCGTTGCCGGCCATGCGCGCGTTCAGCGCCGCAAAATCGGCATGGGACATGTAGACTTCGCCGCGCACCTCCACCACCTCCGGCACACCGGCTGGCAGTTCATGCGGGATATCGGCGATGGTGCGGGCATTGGCGGTCACGTTCTCACCCACCGAGCCATCACCACGGGTGGCGGCGCTTACGAGGACACCCTTCTCGTAGCGCAGCGACAGGGACAGCCCGTCAATCTTCGGCTCGGCCGTGACGGCAAGCTCGCCCATCAGCGGATCGAACTTCAGGAAGCGGCGGACGCGGCCCACGAAGTCGCGCACATCCTCATCACTGAATGCATTGTCGAGGGAGAGCATCGGCACCGCATGGGTGACCTTGCCAAACCCATCAGCGGGCGCGGCGCCGACCCGTTCCGACGGGCTGTCCGCCCGCACCAACTCTGGAAAGCGCGCCTCGATGGCGGCATTGCGCTGGCGCAGGGCATCATAATCCGCATCGGAAATGACTGGCGCATCCTCGCCGTGATAGCGCGCATCGTGGAAGGCGATCTCGCTGGCGAGCCGCTGCAATTCGGCTGCGGCCTGCTCAAGCGTCAGGGCCTCGACGGCGGTGTTGGCGTTGGAGCTGTCAGTCCCGGTCATGGCTGTCTTCCACAAGGCATCAGCAGGCGGGCAAAGGCCCGGCGGCCAAAAAGTTCATATACCGATGGAACCGGAAGCAGGGCTGCCGGGTTCTGTCTGCGAACAGAGCTTTTAAAGCCAGAAAAAGGAGAGGCCAATGCCCGCGAACAATAATTCAGCAAAGCTTCGTCCCGGTAGCAATGCAGGTTGGTTTGTGGCAGGCGCCCTCGCCGTGGCTCTGGTCGGCGTCGCGCTTTATGCGGCGGAAGGCGGTTTCGCCAAACAGGACAAGGCCGTGATCGAGCTGAATATCCCGAATGTGGGTGATGGCAAGATCGAACTGCCCAAGCCTCAGGAAGGCCCGATGACAACGCCGACGACGCGGGAGTAATCCCCGTACAAGGCAGAGGCAAGACACTCCAAGTCAGGTGAAATCCCCCCGCACCTGACCTTCATGGCCCACGCTCCACGCAAGCCCCCCAACTCAGCCCGGAGCGTGGGCCATGAGCTTTTCAGCCGCCGCACGGGCTTCATCGGTGATGACGCTGCCCGCCAGCATCCGGGCGATTTCCTCGCGCCGGTGCGCATCATCAATCGGGGTGATGCGGGTGGCCACCCGGTCCTCGGCGACCGCTTCCTTCGAAATCAGCAAATGACCATTGGCACGGGCCGCCACTTGCGGCGCATGCGTCACCGTCAGCACCTGCACGGAGCGGGCAAGCCGCGCCAGACGCAGGCCGATCGCCTCCGCCACGGCACCGCCCACGCCCGTGTCAATCTCGTCGAACACCAGCACCGGAACGGAACCGCTGTCCGCCAGGGACACCTTGAGCGCCAGCAGAAAGCGGGACAGTTCGCCGCCGGAGGCAACCTTCATCATCGGGCCGGGGCGCGTGCCGGGGTTGGTCTGCACCCAGAATTCCACCGTATCAACACCGCTCGCCGACCTGTTCTCCGGATCACTGGTCATCTCGACGATGAAGCGCGCCCGCTCCAGCTTCAGGGCCGGAAGCTCGGCGGCAACAGCTGCCTCCAGCGCACGGGCCGCCGTGGCACGGCGGGCGGAAAGATTTGCCGCGAGGCCATCAAAGATCCTGCGGGCAGCTTCAGCTTCTGCGGCCAGCGCATCCAGCTTTTCCTCGCCCGCATCCAGATCATTAAGGTCAGCCGCCATTTTCTGGCGCAGGGCCGGCAGCTCATCCACCTGAACGGAGAACTTGCGGGCCGCAGCGCGCAATGCAAACAGCCGCTCCTCGGCAGATTCCAGTTCGCGCGGATCGAAATCCGTCTCGCGGATGGCAGCTTCAAGACCCGAACGGGCTTCCTCGAGGTTGTCGAGCGCCGTTGCCAGCGCCGCCACCGGGCCGGAGAGCAGCTTTGGCACCTGATCGGCCTTGCGCTCCAGACGGCGCAGCAGACTGGACAGTTCCGGGACCGGTGACGCGCCGCCGTTCAGCGTTTCATAGGCCTCGTTGAGGTCGGTGGCGATCTTCTCCACCTGCATCATCTCGGCCCGGCGCAGCGCCAGCGCCTCTTCCTCACCCTGCTTCGGGTCGAGGGTCTTCAACTCATCCACGGCCGAGCGCAGAAAATCGGCTTCGCGGCGGGCGGCCTCAATGCGGGACTTGTGATCGCGCAGCGCCTTTTCCGCCTTGCGATAAGCGGAATAGGCCGCTTCAACCGCCGTCAGATCGCCCTGCAGCACCCCAAAGGCGTCCAGCAGCAGGCGGTGGCTTTCAGGATCTACGAGCGCCCGCTCGTCGTGCTGGCCATGCACCTCGACCAGCATCTGCCCCGCCTGCCGGAGAAGGCCGACGCTGACGGGCTGGTCGTTGATGAAGGCCCGGCTGCGGCCATCGGCCGTCTGGATGCGGCGCAGGATGACATCGCCATCGTTGGGCACGTCGTTTTCGCGCAGCAGAGCGCGAACGGGATGGGCATCCGCAACATCGAAGACGGCGGCCACCTGCCCCTGCGCCTCACCGTGGCGCACAAGCCCAGCATCGCCCCGCCCGCCAAGGGCAAGTGTCAGCGCATCGAGAAGGATGGACTTGCCTGCACCGGTTTCACCGGTCAGCACAGTCATGCCGCCGGAAAACTCGATGTCGAGCCGGTCGATGAGGACGATATCGCGAATGGACAGCGTCGCCAGCATGTGAAATTGCCCCGCCCTGATGACCCGGTATCCGGATCAGAACACATTCACCCCCTGGAAGGCGCGGCTGATCCAGCTCGACTTGTTCTCGGAGGGCTCATATCCGCCCTTCTTCAACAGCGAGAAAGCGTCCTTGTACCACTGGCTGTCAGGATAATTGTGACCAAGGATGGCCGCAGCGGTCTGCGCCTCGTTCACCACACCCAGCGCGTAATAGCCTTCGGTCAGACGGAACAGGGCTTCCTCGACGTGGCGGGTGGTCTGATAATTGATCACAACCGTCTTGAAGCGGTTGATCGCCGCGATGTAGTTGCGCCGCTCCAGATAGTAGCGGCCAACCTGCATTTCCTTGCCCGCCAGCTGATCTTCCGCCATCAGCAGCTTGGCCTTGGCGTCCGCCGTGTATTCGCTGTTGGGATAGCGCTGGATCAGTTCGCTGAAGGTCTGAGCGGCCTGCTCGGTGATCTTCTGGTCGCGGGTGATGTCCGGAATCTGGCGCTGATAGGACTGGCCCTTCAGATACAGCGCATAGGCCGCATCTTCACTGCCCGGATAAAGCGTGATGAAGCGGTCGGCTGCATTGATCGTCTCGGCGTAGCGGCCCAGCGAGAAATTGATGTAGGCAAGGTTGATCAGCGACTTCCGGGCGTACTCGGAATAAGGGTAGGTCTTGTCGACCTCGGAGAATTTCTTGCCGGCATCGCTCAGGCGGCCTGCATTGCGCAGCGCCAGGCCCTCGTTGAACAGCACTTCGGCCGGTGTATCGTCCAGCGCCAGGTCGTCATCGTCCTTGGATGCGCAAGCCGACAGGGTCAGTGCACATACCAGCATGATCGAGCCAAGAAGGGCAGTCTTTCTGCCGGAACGCTTGCCAGCCTCTGTTGCCATGTTTCGCAGCACGCCTCACCACTCCTTGCCCGAGTTATGCATGAGCCCCCTGCCCAGGGGCCACAGTCCGGTTACCAAACACGTTCCACACTAAGGCTTTTAGCGGAACCGGACGGCATTCGTCACGCCGTGTCTCGTCTTTTTTGAGCTTTTTTGTGACCGTAGACAAAGAGCGGGCGCCTCCCGGGCGCCCTCACTCGAATGACTTGTGCAAAAAACTCAGGAAACCTCAGGGCCAAAGGCCGCAGCCGCCAGGCCGGACCGCTCGACATTGCCATGTTCGCGCCATGCCGGAGCCTCGACAATTTCGAACACACCCTGCCCGGTCTTGCTGAACAGCTCCGCCAGAATGGCCACATTCATGCGGTGTCCGGCCTTGTAGGAGCGGTAGAGGCCGAGAATCGGCAGTCCGGCCAGTGCCAGATCACCAACCGCATCCAGCGTCTTGTGACGGACGAATTCGTCAGCCCAGCGGGTGCCTTCCGGGTTGAGCACCCGGTCGTCGGCCACGGCGACGGAATTCTCCAGCGACGAGCCACGGGCAAAGCCCATCGCCCACAGCTTCTCGACTTCCTTGACCTGCCCGAAGGTGCGGGCCCTCGACACTTCCTTGCGGAACACATCCGGGGTCATGTCGCTGGCAAAGGTCTGACGGCCGATCAGCGGAGTCTCGAATTCGATGGTCACCTCGAAACGGGTGCCGGAATAGGGCAGAAGCTCGCACCAGGCGCCATTCTGCTCAAAGCGGACCGGCTTCTTGATTCGCAGATAGCGGCGGCCGCGGTCGAGGCGCTTCAGGCCCACCTGGTCAATGGCTTCCACGAAGGCAGCCGCGCTGCCGTCCATGATCGGCATTTCCGGACCGTCCATTTCGACGATGACATTGTCAACGCCGAGGCCGCGCAGGGCTGCCATCAGATGCTCGACCGTGGACACGCCGTTGCGGGCCGGATCAGCCATCACGGTGCAAAGCGCCGTCGCGGTCACGTGATCCCAGCGGCCGGGAATGTCCGTCTGCAGATCATCGCTTACGTCCGTGCGGTGGAAGACGATGCCCGTTCCAGCATCTGCGGGCAGCAGGGTCACCGAGGCCGGCGCGCCCGAATGGACGCCAATGCCTGTCAGTGTCACCTGATCCGCCACAGTGGTCTGGAAATCAAGACGGTTGGTCATTCGGGTCTGCCTATGCCGGTGCCACGGTCCGAGTGTCATTCCGAAAACTGAAATGACTTTAGCTACCGCGTGTTAACGCTTCTGGAACTGGCAGCACAATAGCCCCGGAGAGGCCGAGTCCGAAATAAAGCTTTATTACGGTTTGTAACGCGAATTACGGCATCAACATATTGAATTCGCTACGGAACCTTCCAGACACAAGGAAACGGCCTGACACATTCCGTGTCAGGCCGTCCAAGGGAAGAAGGGTCAGGGGAGACTCAGTTCGACTGACGGCGCAGGAACGCCGGAATCTCGAGCTGGTCTTCCTCGCTGTGCACCTGCGGACGCGCCGGAGCGCGGCCCTGCATGTCGAGCTGACCGGCAGCAACGGCCGGGCGGCCCTGCTGGGCGGGAGCCATCTGCGGCATGCGCGGAGCCGGACGCATCTGCGGCTGGGGAGCGGCAGCCGGAGCACGGGGGGTCATGACGGGAGCAGCCTCATGCGCGGCATGCTCTTCATGATCTTCACGGCGGGACAGACCGCTGGCCAGACGGCGCAGCAGACCCATCGGGCGGCGGTCATCGCCATGCTCTTCCATGTCGGGTGCGGGCGCTGCCATCGGCTGCGGCGCGGGAGCATGAGCCGCCGGAGCAACAGCTTCGGGGCGCTGCGGCTGGCGGGCCATCAGCTCACGCTGGGCGATCGGCGGAAAGTCTTCCACGCGCGGCATGCGCGGGGCAGCCATCGGCTGTTCGGCAGCCGGGGTCTCGAAGGGAACCGCGGCCTGGACGGGCTGCTGAACCATCGGCTGCAGCGGAGCTGCCGGAATTTCGGCCTGGACCGGAGCGGGGATTACGGCTTCGGCTGCGGGACGAAAGGATTTGGCGTCCACAGCCTCGCTCACCTGAGCGGCCGGAGCCGGCTCGTTGATCGACAGTTCACGCTCGAGGCTGGCCAGAGCGCGGGAAGCTGCATCCTGCTGGAAGCTGGTCACGGCCGGACGCTCAACGGGACGCTCGGGCTGACGCGGAGCGGTGTTGATGACCGGACGGGCGGCAGGCTCGGTCTTCGGTGCCGGAATGGCATCGAATTCACCGTTTCCCATCAGCAGTTCCTTGTCGATGCCGGTGGCGACGACGGAAACGCGGATGATGCCGTCCATGCTTTCATCGAAGGTTGCGCCCAGGATGATGTTGGCGTCGGCGTCCACTTCCTCGCGGATGCGGGTGGCTGCTTCATCGACTTCGAACAGGGTCAGATCGTTACCGCCCGTGATCGAGATGAGCAGGCCCTTTGCGCCCTTCATCGAGGTCTCGTCGAGCAGCGGATTGGCAATGGCCGCTTCGGCTGCCTGCTGGGCGCGTTTCTCGCCCGATGCCTCTCCGGTGCCCATCATCGCCTTGCCCATGCCGCGCATGATCGAGCGCACGTCGGCAAAGTCGAGGTTGATGAGACCTTCCTTGACCATCAGGTCGGTGATGCAGGCCACGCCCGAATAGAGCACCTGGTCAGCCATCGCGAAAGCGTCGGCGAAGGTGGTCTGGGCATTGGCGATGCGGAACAGGTTCTGGTTCGGAATGACGATCAGAGTATCGACATTGCGCTGCAGTTCCTGAATGCCGGCTTCGGCGATGCGCATGCGGCGCGCACCTTCGAACTGGAACGGTTTGGTCACCACACCTACCGTCAGTATACCCTGGGCGCGCGCCGCCCGGGCGATGACGGGGGCAGCGCCCGTACCGGTGCCACCGCCCATGCCGGCGGTGATGAACACCATGTGCGAGCCAGACAGGTGGTCATTGATTTCGTCGATGACCTCTTCGGCAGCAGCGCTGCCGACTTCCGGCTGGGAGCCGGCACCGAGGCCTTCGGTCACAGCCACGCCCATCTGGATCAGGCGTTCTGCGTGGTTCATGGCAAGGGCCTGCGCATCCGTGTTAGCTACGACAAAGTCGCAACCCTGCAGGCCGGCCGTGATCATGTTGTTGACGGCGTTTCCGCCCGCGCCGCCGACGCCGAAAACCGTGATCCGCGGCTTCAGCTCCTGAATGTCGGGCATCTTCAGGTTGATGGTCATTCTATCCTCGCGACCCTAAAGGAGCACCCGGTTCTCGGGGGCTCCGCATTCTTCCCTTTGAAGTTCGCCGTTTCCGGCAGTTTCCCCTGACGCGGATGCCGCGTCAGAAGCTGTCCCTGATCCACTGGCCGACACGGGCCAGGTAACCCGTGCTGCCGCCCCATCCAGACCGCCTGTGTTTCGGTTGAAACTGTTCGATCTGGGAGACCTGCGGATAAATCAGCAGCCCGACCGAGGCGGCGAATGCCGGCCCCTTGGCTGCATCCGGCAGTCCGGCCACCCCGAGTGGCCGTCCGAGCCGGACATTGCGGCCGATCACCCGGCGCGCAACTTCACTCAATCCCGTCAACTGGCTCGCCCCGCCCGTGAGGACGATCTGCTTGCCGACGCGCCCGGCAAAGCCGGAGGCCGTCAGCCGGTCACGGACCAGCTCCAGGATTTCCTCTACCCGCGGACGCACGACCCGGATAAGGGCCGAGCGCGGGATCTGGTTCGGAAGGTCACCGTCCACTGGCGGGATCGTGAGCATCTCACGGTCATCCACGCTGGTCGGCAGGGCCGAACCATGAAGGGTCTTCAGACGTTCGGCGTCCGAAAGGCGCATGGCAAAGGCCCGCGCAATGTCAGTCGTCACGTGCTGGCCGCCAACGGCAATGGCATCCAGATGCACCATCTGCCCCTCGACGAAGACGGACAGTGTCGTGGTGCCGCCGCCCATGTCGACGCAGGCAACGCCCAGTTCGGCCTCGTCATCCACGATGGTGGAGAGGCCGCTGGCATAAGGCGTCGCCACCAGCGTCTCCACATGCAGGTGGCCGCGGTTGATGCAAAGCTCGAGATTGCGGACCGGCGGCACTTCGGTGGTGACGACCTGCATGTCGACGCCCAGCTTCATGCCCAGCATGCCGCGCGGATCACGGATGCCGCGGTTGCCATCCAGCGAATAGGAGATCGGCAGCGCGTGATTGACCGCCCGGCCTTCCATCACCGTATGTGACGACCCGGCCACCAGAACGCGCTGGATATCGGCTTCGCTCACCGCATCACCGGCCAGCGGCACGGTGGCGCTGAAGATCTCGCTCTGCAGACGGCCGCAGCTGACATTGGCGATGACGGATTCCACCGTCACGCCGGCCATGCGCTCGGCTGCATCCACGGCCAGGCGGATCGCCTGCTCGGCTGCGTCCATATCTACGACCACGCCGGACTTGATCCCGCGCGAGCGCTGGTAGCCATAGCCCAGAACCTCGATGGCATGGGACCGGCCGGCCAGAACGGACCCTTCGGCACGCGGGGTCAGCTTGGCGATGAGGCAGCAGATCTTGGTGGAGCCCACATCCAGCACGGACATGACAACGGCGCGGCGCCCCGGAAGGGGGCGCATGCGCGGCAGATAGAGGGTGGAACCGGTGCGGCTCATGTGTTGGCACCCCCTCTTGCAACTTTCTTGTTTCCATCCAGCGCGTCGCGGCGGCGCTGTGCGGCTTCATCCGTCAGGCGCACCACCACGCGGTCGGGCAGGCGCAGATCGATGGCGGCAATGTCACGGGCCAGAATGGCGCTTTCCCTGTCCATCTTCACAAGGGCAGCCAGCGCCGTGGCCGGATCTTCTTCCGGCAGGCGGATGGTGATGCCATTCTCGAGCATGAGATCCCAGCGGCGCTGACCGATGAGATAAGCGGCGCGCACACGCGGGCGCAGCTCCGGCTCGCTCTCAAGGGCCTTGAGGATTTCACCTGCGCGGGTCTGGGCCCCGTAGTTCACCACGAGCAGCAGATTGGCATAGCGCCCATCCACATCGTCGGTGATCACTTCACCCTGCTCGGTGACGATCGACACCGTATTGCCGCGCTGCCAAAGAGCGTAGGGCACCCACTCGTCAATCGTGACCTTTACCGTGTTCGGGTAAAGCTTCATGACCGAGGCGGACTTGACCCAGGGGTTCTGCTTCAGGCGCTCGCGCGCAGCATCCGCATCGAAGAGCACCAGCGAATCACCCTCTTCGAGCCCGAGAGCATCGAGGATCTGATATTCGGCCACTTCACGCTGCCCGGACAGCTTCACCGTCTCGACACCCAGACCGGCCGCGCTGATGAGCGACTGCGCCACCATGCGCCCATGACCGCCCAGAATGACACCATACGTGATGGTGGCAGCCAGGAAGGCCACGGCAGATACGGTGCCGGTCCAGCGGGGAAGATCGGCAAGCCAGCCCGCCTGCCGCCAGACAGGGCGCCGCCGCAGCCGCGGCACACCACGCCCGCGCGGCGCCAGCTCCGCTTCCAGCGGATAAGCACTGACCATCCCGGCTTTGCGCCTCAGCGAGAGCAACTTGCGTCCTCCACCATCCAGGTGACGAGATCCCCGAAATCACGGCCAGTGTAGGCGGCAAGTTCCGGAACCAGCGAGGTTGGGGTCATTCCAGGTTGAGTGTTAACTTCCAGGCAAATCAGGGTACCCGACCCATCCGGACGCTCATCGAAGCGGAAATCCGCCCGCGAAACACCCCGGCAGCCGAGCGCACGATGCGCTGTTAAGGTAAGTTTCTGTACTTCTTGGTAAATAAAGGGTGAAATTTTCGCAGGAAGGATGTGAACGGAGCCACCTTCCGCATATTTCGCCTCAAAATCATAGAAACCGTGCCCTTTTGGCACAATGTCGATAACTCCAAGCGCCTCATCTCCCATCACCGCGCAGGTCAGCTCGCGGCCAGGAATATAGGTCTCGCACATCAATGTGTCGGGATATGGCCAGTCATCGCGCGTCAGCTCCTGCGGCGGATGCAACTGATCTTCCTTAACGATCAGCACGCCGAAGCTGGAGCCTTCGTTAATCGGCTTGATCACATAGGGCGGGCGCATCGGGTGCTCATGCCCCACATCCCGCCGGTTGATGATCAGATGCTCCGTGACAGGCACCCCATGCGCCGCCATCACGGCCTTGGCCTTCACCTTGTTCATGGCAAGGGCTGAGGCCATCACGCCGGAATGCGTGTAGGGGATGTTCAGGATCTCGAGCAGGCCCTGGATGCAGCCATCCTCGCCGAAGGGGCCATGCAGAGCATTGAAGGCCACATCCGGCTTCAGTTCAGCCAGACGGGCTGCGATGGAACGGTCAACATCGACGCGCGACACCCTGAAGCCGCGCGCTTCCAGCGCATCGGCGCAGGCATTGCCGGACGAAAGGCTCACCGGCCTCTCGTGCGCCCACCCGCCCATCAGTACCGCGACATGCTTACCCGCCATTTCCACCGACTCACTCAAACAAATATTAGCCTCTAAGATGCTGCCCAAATTGGTAAGGAAACGTTAACCAAGCCGTTAAGGAATGCATTAACACCTTGTTGCCTGCACAGTGTGATTCAAAAGCAACAGCGGCGGGGTCCGAGGCTGTGGAATTCCGGGGTGGGGCTGAAGGGGCCCCTCCCCTCAATCCAGGAACGGAGTGACTTCCTCGCCGGGGAGGAAATGACCCAGGCGCTTGATTTCCCACTCAAGTTCCACGCCCGAATGCTCGCGCACGCGGCGGCGGACGGTCTCGCCCAGAAGCTCCAGATCATGGCCAGTCGCAGTACCGGTGTTGATCATGAAGTTGCAGTGCATTTCCGACATCTGCGCCCCGCCCACGGTCAGCCCGCGGCATCCGGCAGCGTCGATCACCTTCCAGGCAGAGTTGCCCGGAGGGTTCTTGAAGGTGGAGCCGCCGGTCTTCTCCCGGATCGGCTGGGCGCGTTCGCGGTGAGCCACGACCTCGGCCATCTCCGCCCGGATCTTCGCCTCATCCTCCAGCGGGCCTTCAAAGACCGCGCTTGTGAAGATCAAGCCGGGAGCAGCTGAACTGTGGCGGTAGCTGTAGCCCATGTCTGCATTGGTCAGCACATGACGCGCGCCCTTGCGGTCGATGGCGGTGACTTCCACCAGACGGTTGCAGGTTTCCGTGCCATGGGCGCCCGCATTCATGCGCAGCGCGCCGCCAATGCCGCCGGGAATGCCGGTGTAGAAGGCAAAGCCACCGATACCGGCTTCTGCTGCCGCTTCCGCCAGCCGCTTGTCCGGCACCGCAGCGCCCGCACGGATGCGCCCCTCCCCCAGCACCTCGACAGCGCCGAAGCCGCGCGCGCCGAGACGGATCACCACGCCTTCAATGCCCCCGTCCCGCACCAGCAGGTTGGAGCCGAGGCCGATGGTCAGAACCGGGATTTCTTCCGGCAGAACGGACAGGAACTGCGCCAGATCCTCTTCGTCTGCGGGCTGGAACAGAAGCTGCGCCGGGCCGCCTGCCCGCAGCCATGTGACGGCGGACAGCGGCTGATTGGCCGTCAGCTTGCCGCGCAAACCCTCGAACCGGGAGCCGAGGCTTGCCAGAAGATCGGGAAAGCTCACGCCCCCTCTCCCTTACCAAGGGCTTCAAGCTGGCCCGGCAGCGCATGCGCCCATTGGGTGATGTTGCCAGCACCGAGGCAGACAACGTAGTCGCCCGGCTTGGCAAGACCCGCGATGACGCCCGCAAGCGCCTCCGGCCCTTCCAGCGCGATGGCCGAGCGGTGGCCATGGGTCTTGAGGTTCGAGACGAGGCTGTCACGGTCAATGCCTTCAATCGGCTGTTCGCCGGCGGCATAAACCGGAGCCACGATCACCGTGTCCGCATCGTTGAAGCAGGTGGAGAAATCCTCGAACAGGCTGGCGAGGCGGGTGTAGCGGTGCGGCTGCACCACGGCGATCACCCTGCCTTTCGCCGATTCCCGCGCGGCCTTCAGCACGGCGCGGATCTCCACCGGATGGTGGCCATAGTCATCGAAGAACTCGGCGCCGTTCCAGGTTCCCGTGTGGGTGAAGCGGCGCTTGACGCCACCGAACCCGGCCAGCCCCTTGCGGATGGCATCGGCAGAAATGCCAAGACGGTTCGCCACCGCAATGGCAGCCGTTGCATTGGAGACATTGTGCAGCCCCGGCATGGGCAGCACCAGATTGTCCATGACCTCGCTCGTGCCGGATCTCCGGTTCTGCAGGATCACGCGGAAGCTCGACTTGCCGCCGGCCATCGACACATCGGCAAAGCGCACATCCGCCTGCGGATTGGCGCCATAGGTGACGATGCGCTTGTCCTCGATCTGACCGACGAGCGTCTGCACTTCCGGGTGGTCGAGGCACATCACCGCAAAGCCATAGAAGGGCACGTTCTCGACGAAGTGGCGGAAGGCCGCGCGCACTCCGGCAAAGTCGCCGTAATGGTCGAGATGCTCCGGGTCGATGTTCGTGACGATGGCGATATCGGCGGGCAGCTTGACGAAGGTGCCGTCGCTTTCATCCGCCTCGACAACCATCCACTCACCGTCACCCATGCGGGCGTTGGTGCCATAGGCGTTGATGATGCCGCCGTTGATCACGGTCGGGTCCATGCCCCCCGCCTCCAGCAGCGCCGCCACCAGCGAGGTGGTCGTCGTCTTGCCGTGGGTGCCGCCGATGGCAATGGCCTGCTTGAAGCGCATCAGTTCGGCCAGCATCTCGGCACGGCGGACCACCGGGATCAGCTTTTCGCGGGCGGCGATCAGCTCCGGATTGTCGCGCTTGATGGCGGAGGAAACGACCAGAACTTCAGCACCGCCAAGGTTTTCCGCCTTGTGGCCAATGAAGACCGGAATGCCCTTCTCGCGCAGGCGCAGCACATTCGCGCTCTCGGACATGTCCGAGCCCTGAACGGTGTAGCCGAGCGTGTGCAGCACTTCGGCAATGCCGCTCATCCCGATGCCCCCGATGCCGACGAAATGCACCGGCCCCAATTCACGCGGCATCTTCATGCGCGGTCTCCTTTGTCTGTTGTGTTTGCGCCAGCGGTCTCTTCCACCAGATCGGCAAGGCGGGCAACCGCATCGGGCTTGCCCTGCCCGCGCGCGGCGGCGGCGGCGGCTTCAAGGGTGGATGGCTCATCCATGAGCCGGGTGAGCTCTGCGGCAAGGCGCTGCGGCGTCAGGTCCTTCTGCGCCACCGGCCAGGCTCCGCCCACGGCTTCCAGCACGCGGGCATTGTTGCTCTGGTCCTGATCCAGCGCATTGGGTAGCGGCACCAGGATCGACGGGCGGCCGATGACGGACAACTCGCTGACGGACGAAGCACCGGAGCGGCAGATGACGAGATGGGAAGCGGCAATTCTCGCCGGCATGTCGCGGAAGAAAGGCGCCAGCTCGGCAGACAGCCCAAGCGCCTCAAAGGCGCTCTTCACCCGCTCCATGTCTTCCGGGCGGCACTGCTGCACCAGCTTCAGCCGGGCGCGGTGTTCCGGGGATAGAAGCTTCACCGCTTCCGGCATCACGTCCGAGAAGAAGCGTGCGCCTTGCGAGCCGCCGAACACCAGCAGGTGAAACGTGCCGCCTGCCTGTGGCACCGCATAGGGCACGCTGGCGGCTTCCACCACCGGCGGGCGCACCGGATTACCGGTCTCGCGGATCTTCGGGGCGAGCGCTGCATTCGGATTGACCAGCGTCAGGCTGGTGGCGACACGGGTGACGCCCTTGGCCAGCATCCGGTTGGCCCGGCCCATCACGGCATTGGCCTCGTGCAGGATCGACGGCACCCCCGTCAGCCGCGCAGCCATCATCGGCGGAAAGGTGGGATAGCCGCCGAAGCCGACGACAACGGCGGGTTTGATCTGCCGGATGACACGGCGGGCCTGCAGCGTGCCGCGGGCAAGGCTCAGAACCGTCTTGAGCAAGGCAACGGGCGACTTCGAGCGCAGGGTTTCGGAGGCGATGATATGCACCTCCCTAGCCGGAAAGCTGGTGCCATAGCGGTCGGCGCGCTCGTCCGTCGCCAGATCCACGGTCCAGCCCCGCCGCACCAGCTCATGCGCCAGCGCTTCGGCAGGGAACAGGTGGCCACCGGTGCCGCCGGCCGTCAGGAGAATGGTCTTGCTCATTGAATACCCGGCTGAATGAGCTGTGACGGCGGCACCCGGGCCACCGTCACGCTGTCGCTGTGCAGCGGCCGCGGCTTGCGGCGCGACAGGGCCAGAATGAAGCCCGCCGTCAGCGCCGTCGAAAGCAGCGAGGAACCGCCGTAGGAAATGAAAGGCAGCGTCATGCCCTTGGCAGGCATGAGGTTGAGGTTCACCATCAGGTTGATGGTCGCCTGCAGGCCGAACATCAGCGTCAGGCCGGCCGTCGCCAGCCGCGAGAAGGCATCCTGGTCCCGGCCTGCATTGCGCAGGCCCCGCAGGATGATGAAGGCGAAAATCGCCACCAGCAGCATGCAGACGATGATGCCGAATTCTTCGGCAACCACGGCAAAGATGAAGTCGGTGTGACTGTCCGGCAGTCCGCGCTTGACGATGCCCTCTCCCGGCCCCTTGCCGAACCAGCCGCCCGAGAGGAAAGCTTCACGGGCACGGTCGATCTGATAGGTGTCGCCGGAATCGGGATCGAGGAATCTGTTCACACGCGTGGTCACGTGCGGCAGCAGGAAATAGGCCGAGGCAAGACCGGCAACGCCCACCCCGCCCAATCCGATGATGGCGATCCACGGCAGGCCGTTCATGAAGAACAAACCGCCCCAGACGAGGCCGATCAGCATGGTCTGGCCGAAGTCTGGCTGCGCAACCAGCAGCGCCGCGCACATGGCGAAAAGCAGGGCGGACAGAACCATGCCCGGCACTTCACGGCGGCGTCCGCTTTCCGACAGCAGGAAGGCGACCAGCACGACGAAGGCAGGCTTCAGGAATTCGGAAGGCTGCACCGAAAAACCGGCAATGTTGATCCAGCGGCGGGCACCCTTCACTTCGGCGCCGGCGAAGAGCGTCGCAACCAGAAGCGCAAGCGACACGCAAAAGAGCAGCAAGGCCCCCCGGCGCACCATCCGCGGCGACATCAGCGAGACGCCGAACAGCACGACGACCGCCAGCGGCAGGAACATGGCCTGCCGCTTGACGAAGTAATAGCTCTCCACACCGATGCGCTCGGCCACCGGGGGACTGGCCGCAAAGGACAGCACGACGCCGCCGATCATGAGCAGGACGAAAAGCGCGAGAAGGATGTGGTCAACCGTCCACAGCCACTCGGCCAGCACACCACGATCAGCGCGAGAAACCATCAGGCATCCTCCGTCTTTTCCGGCACCGCCAGCAGGGCCCGGACGCTTTCGGCAAACGCATCACCACGCACTTCAAAATTCGGATACTGGTCGAACGAGGCACAGGCCGGGGACAGCATGATCACCTTCTCGGCATGCGGATCGAGCGCCGCATCCGCCGCCGCACGCTGCACCGCCACGTCCAGCGTGCCGCTGATCTCGTAGGGCACCTTGCCGTCCAGCGTGCGGGCAAACTCCTCGGCCGCCTCGCCGATCAGATAGGCCCGGACAATGCGCGGGAACAACTCGCCCAGCGGCTCGATGCCGCCCGACTTCGGCTTGCCGCCCGCGATCCAGTAAAGCCGGGGATAGCTCGCCAGCGCCCAGGCCGTGGCATCCGCGTTGGTCGCCTTGCTGTCATTGATGAACAGCGTGCCCTCATGGCGGGCGATGATCTGCATCCGGTGCTTGAGGCCGGGGAAGCTCTCAAGCCCTGCGGCGAGCTGCTGCGGCAAAACGCCAAGCGCCAGCAGTGCAGCACAGGCCGCCGCCGCGTTCTGGGCATTGTGCTGTCCGCGAAGCGACGGTGCGCGCGACAGATCGGCAATGACCGTCTCTACGCCCTTGTCCGCGCAGATCAACAGGCCATCACGGGCAAAGACGCCATTGGTCTGCGTCTGATAGCCGGAAATGCGGCGCACATCGTGCCCGGCCGCTTCCAGCCGGTCCGCGATGGCAGCACTCATTTCATCATCCACGCCGACGATGGCGGTACGGGCCGCTGCAACGAGCCGCTCCTTGATGCCGGCATAGTTCTCCATGGTCCCGTGCCGGTCGAGATGATCCGGCGACAGGTTCATGTGAATGCCGGCCGTAGGGGCGAGGCCGGGGGCAAGGTCGATCTGATAGGACGAGCACTCGATGACATAATGCCGGTGCGGCGTCAGAGCGGCGAGGTCGAACACCGGCGTGCCGATGTTGCCGCCCATCTGCACATCCCGCCCCAGCGACTTCAGCAGATGCGTGGTCAGCGCCGTTGTGGTGGACTTGCCATTGGTGCCGGTGATGCAGATGACAGGGGCATCCGGGCACACGAGCGCCCTTTCGCGCGAGAACAGCTCGATGTCGCCGATGACTTCGACGCCCGCCTCACGCGCGAGCTCCACCGTCCAGTGCGGCTCGGGATGGGTCAGCGGCACACCGGGAGACAGCACCAGCGCAGACAGGCACTTCCAGTCGAGTTCGGCCAGATTGCGGGCCTCAAGGCCTTTTGAGCGGGCAAGATCATTGCGCGCAGGCGCATCGTCCCAGACGGTGACATGCGCCCCGCCTTCCTTCAGCGCCAGCGCGCAGGAAAGGCCCGAGCCGCCAAGCCCGAAGAGCGCTACCTCTTTTCCCTTGAAGCAGGTGACCGGGATCATGACCGCCTTACCTCAGCTTCAGGGTGGCAAGGCCGACGAGGGCGAGAACCACGGCGATGATCCAGAAGCGGATCACCACCTGGGACTCGGTCCAGCCCAGCTGCTCGAAATGATGATGGATCGGCGCCATGCGGAACACACGCTTGCCGGTCAGCTTGAAGGAGGCCACCTGCACGATGACGGACACTGCCTCCAGCACGAACAGCCCGCCAACGATGGCCAGAACGATCTCATGCTTGGTGACGACCGCAATCGCGCCGATCATGCCGCCTAGGGAAAGAGAGCCCGTGTCGCCCATGAAGATGGCGGCCGGAGGCGCGTTGAACCAGAGGAAGCCAAGCCCGGCGCCGATCACGGCGCCGCAGATGACGGCAAGTTCGCCCGTGCCGGGCACGTGGTGGATCTGCAGATACTCGGCAAAGACCGCGTTGCCCGACAGATAGGCGATGAGGGCGAAAGTGGCCGAAGCGATCATCACAGGCACGATGGCCAGCCCATCGAGCCCATCCGTCAGGTTCACCGCATTGCCTGCGCCGACGATGACGAAGGCGGCGAAGGGAATGAAGAAGATGCCCAGATTGAGCAGCAGGTCCTTCACGAAGGGGAAGGAGATGGAGGTGGCGAAGGCGCCCTTGTCCAGCATGGTCACCGCCAGCGCCGCCAGACCGGCAATCAGGAACTCGATGCCGAGGCGCGCCTTGCCGCTGAAGCCCTTGTGGGTGGCTTTCGTCACCTTCAGATAATCATCATAAAAGCCGATGGCGCCGAAGCCGACGGTGACCCACAGCACGATCCAGACATAGGGATTGCGCAAATCCGCCCACAGCAGGGTGGAGACGATGAGGCCGGACAGGATCATCAGCCCGCCCATGGTCGGTGTGCCCTTCTTGGTCAGAAGGTGGCTCTGCGGCCCGTCTTCACGGATCGGCTGGCCCTTGCCCTGACGCAGGCGCAGGCCGGCAATGATGCGCGGCCCGAACAGGAACACGAAGAACAGCGCCGTCATGATGGCACCGCCCGTGCGGAACGTGATATACTTGAAGACGTTCAGCGCAGAAATCTGGCCGGACAGTTCACCGAGAAGATAGAACATTTGGATTCCTCAGGCCGAAGCCACTTCATCCGCTGCGGGATATTCCTGCTTGAGCGCGTCCACAAGGGGGCCCATGCGGCTCCCGAGAGACCCTTTGATCATGATGATATCGCCGGGGCGCAGCTCATCCTTGAGGCGCTCGGTCAGCGCTGAGGATTGCTCGGCATAGACAGCGCGTTTCTCACGCGGCAGCCGCTCCCACAAGGCGCGCATCAGCGGGCCGGAGCAATAGACCAGATCTGCGCCGCTGTCTTCGACCGGGCCAATCAAGTCCGCATGCAACTGCCCGGCTGCATCGCCCAGTTCCAGCATATCGCCAAGCACCGCAATCTTGCGGCCCGGCGCTGCGGCCTGCATGCCGCCAAGCACGCTGAGAGCCGCGCGCATGGAGGCCGGATTGGCATTGTAGCTTTCATCGATCAGCACTGCCTCGCCGCCCGGCAGCTTCAGCCGCGTCTGGGCGCCGCGACCCTTGGGGGCCGAAAGCTCCGCCAGAGCCAGCCCGGCCAGCGCCAGATCGCCACCCAGCTCGCAGACAGCCAGCAGCACGGCGAGGCTGTTGCGGACAAGGTGCTTGCCCGGCGCGCCGATCTTGTAGGTGATCTCCTGCCCCAGCACCCGCGCCTGAATGGAGGAGGACCCGGCCTGCACCGCATAATTCTCAAGCAGCGCGTCGCTGCCCTCAGCTTCGCCAAAGGTCTGGATACGCTCGACACCAGCCGTCTTGGCAAGGAAAGTCAGCAGGTCGAACTGGTCATTGTCCTGATTGAGAATGGCAAGGCCGCCCGGCTCCAGTCCGAGGAAGATCTCGGCCTTGGCCTGCGCGATTTTCTCGACCGAGCCGAAAAACTCCAGATGCACCGCCTGCACGGTGGTGATGATCGCCGCATGCGGGCGCACCATCTGCACCAGCGGCGTGATCTCGCCGGCGTGGTTCATACCGATTTCGAAGACACCGAATTCGGTATCCTCCGGCATGCGCGCCAGCGTCAGCGGCACACCCCAGTGATTGTTGAAGGACGCGGCCGAGGCGTGGACCTTGCCAGAGCGGCCAAGCGCGAGGCGCAGCGCCTCCTTGGTGCCGGTCTTGCCGACCGAGCCGGTGACCGCCACGATCCGGGCGCTGGTGCGCGCGCGCGCGGCACGTCCAAGATTGCGCAGGGCCTCCAGCGGATCATCCACCACAACGTAGCGGCCGTCCCGGGGCAGATCGGCCAGCTTGTGCCGGGCAACCAGCGCCAGCGAGGCGCCGGCTTCGAAGGCCTTGGCCACATAATCATGCCCGTCCAGCCGGTCACCGACGATGGCGACGAAAGCCTCGCCCGGCGCGATGGTGCGGGTGTCGATGGAAATGCCGGTGATTTCAGCCTGCGGCTCTCCGCGGGCCTCGCCGCGCGTTGCGGCCAGAAAGGCATCGAGGGTCCAGAGCGGTGCGCTCATGACCGGGCTCCTTGTGCAAGCGCGGTGCGAACCGCATCATGATCCGAGAACGGGAGCACCGTCTTCCCGACGATTTGGCCCGTTTCGTGACCCTTTCCGGCCACACACAACACATCCCCGCTTTCCAGCATGGAAACAGCCGTTGCGATGGCCTCCGCCCGGTCGCCGATCTCCAGCGCGCCTGGAGCGCCCGCCATGACGGCCTTGCGGATGAGTGCAGGATCTTCCGTCCGCGGGTTGTCGTCTGTGACGATGACCACATCGGCGCGGCGGCTGGCAGCTTCCCCCATCAGCGGACGCTTGCCCGCATCCCGGTCACCGCCGGCTCCGACGACCACAATGAGGCGGCCGGTGGTGAAGGGACGCAGTGCAGCGAGTGCATTGTCCACGGCGTCGGGCTTGTGGGCATAGTCCACGAAGCAGAGAGCGCCATTGTCCTTGCGGCCCACCAGCTCCAGACGGCCCGGCGCGCCTTCCAGCGTCTCCAGCGCCCTGAGCACGGCGCCCGGCGCCTCACCAGCCGCAATGGCAAGGCCTGCGGCAATGAGCGCATTGGACGCCTGAAAATGCCCGGCGAGCGGCAGGGAGACCTTGTATTCCCCGCGCGGTGTATCGATCGTCAGAACCTGGCTGAAACCGCTGAACTGGACATTGCGCAGGTGCAGGTCCCTGCCCCGCTCGCCCACGGTCAGCACCTGCTGGCCGCGTTCTCCAGCCACCGCCAGCACGCGGTCAGCCTTGTTCTGCGCCGGGTCCACGACCACCGTGCCGCCGCTGGGCAGAAGCTCGCGGAACAGGCGCAGCTTGGCCTGCAGGTATTCCTCTTCGGTGGCGTGATAGTCCATGTGATCACGGCCAAGGTTGGTGAAACCGGCGGCCACCAGTTCCACCCCGTCCAGCCGGTACTGATCGAGACCATGGCTGGACGCTTCCATCGCGGCATGGGTGACACCGGCATCGGCCAGCTTCGCCAGTTCCGCATGCAGGGAGACCGGGTCCGGTGTCGTCAGCCCGCCATAGCTGGTGCCGGAGGCTGTCACCGTTCCAAGCGTGCCGAGGCTTGCAGCATTGTGGCCACAGCGCTGGAAGATCTGGCGGACGAAATAGGCAACGGAGGTCTTGCCGCTGGTGCCAGTGACGGCCACCATGGTTTCCGGCTGGCGCCCATGAAAGCGGGCTGCAATCTTCGCAAGCGCCAGACGCGGGTTCGCGGCCACCATGACCGGCGCCGGCACGCCGCCACCGGCCTCGATCAGCGCTGCGCCCTCTGCATCGGTCAGAACAGCGGCCGCGCCCTGCTCCACCGCCTTTGCGGCAAAGCGTGCGCCATGGGCCTGTACGCCGCCAAGGGCAAAAAACAAAAAGCCCGGCCCAGCCGCCCGGCTGTCCGAGGTCAATCCCCCGATCACGAGGGTATCATCAGGAACGGCGATGCCTGTGCCCGCCGCAAGTGTTCCTAGCTGCATTGTCTGCCAAATCCGGTAGTGCGCCGTCACAAGCCGGTGCGGAACCCTTTCTCAGCTGCGACCCTGATGTCCCGCTCCGGCGCTTCGATCACGTCTCAATAAGATACTTCGATTGCCTTTGTCCCATCAGTCTGTTTCGGCATCACGCCCAGCATGGGTGCCGCGCGGCGGATGATGTTGCCGACCATTGGCGCGGTGTTCATGCCTGCGGTTGCGGGCAGGCCCGGTTTCTCCGGCTTCGGCTCATCGAGCACGACCAGCACCACATACTTGGGATCATCCATCGGGAAGGCCGACAGGAACGAGTTGCGGCGCTTGTTGGGCGAATAGCGGCCGTTTTCGACTTTTTCAGCTGTTCCCGTCTTTCCGCCGACGATATAGCCGGGCACCTCTGCACGCTTGCCGGACCCGCCCGGATGTACAACGTTGAGGCGGAACAGGTAACGGATCTTGCGGCTGGTCTCTTCGGAAATCACCTGCTTGCCCAGAGACTTGGCCGTTATTTCATCCCGCGGCAGGAAGGTCGGCGGAATGAGATAACCACCATTCACAAGAGCAGCTGCCGCCGTTGCCGTCTGCATCGGCGTCACCGAAATCCCATGACCGAAGGACGCGGTGATGGCCGCCAGTTCACCCCAGCGGCGCGGCAGCAGCGGAGCCGCATTTTCGGGCAGCTCGTTGGACTGGCGCTCGGTCAGGCCGAGGCGTGCATAGAACTCACGCTGATAGTCGACACCGGTCATCAGCATCATCTTGGCCGTGCCGATATTGGACGAATAGAGGAAGACTTCCGGCACCGAGAGGATGCGTCTTTTTCCGTGGAAATCGTTGATCGTGCGCCCACCGGCGCGGATCGGGCGGCTCGCATCGAAGCTGTCGTTCATACCAACCCGGCCCGAATCGAAGGCGCTGGCGAAGGTGAAGGTCTTGAAGACGGAGCCCATCTCGAACACGCCGCCCGTGGCACGGTTCATCCGGTCCTTGTCGAGGGCCTGGGCGCGGTCATTCGGATCGTAATCCGGATAGGACGACATGGCGACGACTTCGCCCGTGTGCACATCCAGAATGATACCGACGCCGGCAATGGCGTTATAGCGCTCAACGCCTTTGACCAGCTCGTCCCGCACGACGAACTGCACACGGGAATCAAGCGCCAGCTTGACCGGCTCCAGCGACCGGTCCGTGGCAAAGCCAAGCTTCTGCAGTTCGGACAGCCATGAATCATCGAGATACTTCTCAAGGCCGCCAATGCCCTGATTGTCGATATTGACCGATCCGATGATATGCGAGGCCAGCGGTCCACCCGTATAGAAGCGCTGTTTCTCCCAGAGGAAGCCGATGCCCGGAATGCCGAGACGGTGAATGGCCTGGTGCTGGGCCGGCGTAACCTCACGCTTCAGCCAGATAAACCCGGCGCGGCTGCTCAGCCGCTTGCGCATGTTCTCATTGTTCAGCTCCGGGAACACGCTGCCGATGCCCTCCAGCGCCTCATCCACGTCGATGATCTTGCGCGGCTCGGCATAGATGGAGGCCGTCTTGATGTCGGTCGCAAGAATTTCGCCGTTCCGGTCGATCAGATCGGGCCGGGAAGCCGCGATGGAATCCTGCGCCGAGATGAAAGCAGCGTTGGGCGCCTCTTCCATCTGGGCGAGATGCACGAGCCGGACGCCGATCACGGCATAGAGCATGGCGAAGGCCGCCATCGCAAAATAGATGCGGGTTCTGACGGTGCTGGTTGACACCGAGCCATAGGCCGGGCGCGCTGCCGCACGGGGCTGGCTGCGCTGGAACTGCAGGAAGGAGGCGGGCTCGCTTGCCATTGTCATTGCAGCGCTCCTATCGGATGGACGAGGTGGAGGCAGGGTCCCGCAGGGCCGCAAAACCATCAAGCGGGGCCTCACCGCCAACAGGGGGCAGCATGACGGGCCGCATCGGCAGATCCTGCAGCTGCACGATCTGCTTGCCCGGATCCATCTCCTGGAGCTTCAGAAATTCATCATAGCGTTCGGTCAGCCCCTGCAGGCGGGCAGGCTGATTGAGAACGCTCCATTCGGCACGCAGCACCCGGATGGCTTCATGCTCTTCGTCGATCTTGACCTTGAGCGACGCCACATATTCGGACGTGTGCTCGGCCTCCATCTTCATGTCGTAAACGACACCTGCGCCCGTCAGCACAGCAAGGACACAGACGATATTGAGATAACGGCTCACCATCGCTCAGCCTCCAAGTCCTTTGAATTCCGCCAGATGCGGAACGCCAATGGCGTGAATATCCAGATCGCGCGCCGGAGCATCGGTCCGCCGCGCCGCTCTGAGGCGGGCCGAGCGGGCGCGCGGGTTGGCCTGCGTCTCGCTCTCGTCCGGCTCCTGACCGCCCTTGACCACCAGCTCGAAGGTCGCCGGCGGCACATCCTCTTCCGGCATATGCCGGGAACCGCCGCCGCGCGTGCGCGTGCGGTCGGCAAAGAACTTTTTCACGATCCGGTCTTCGAGGCTGTGGAAGCTGACGACCACCAGCCGCCCGCCGGGACGCAGAACCTTTTCCGCCGCACCCAGCACGGACGCTGCCTGATGCAGCTCGCCGTTCACATAGATGCGCAGCGCCTGAAACGTGCGCGTCGCCGGATGGATGTGCATCTTCTTCGGCGAGCGCCCGACGACCTTCTCGATCAGCGCGGCAAGATCACCGGTGCGGGTGAAGGGCTGCTCCTTGCTCCGCTGCTCGATGGCGCGCGCCACCTGCCCTGCCCGCTTTTCTTCACCCAGAAGACCGATGATCCGGGTCAGATCCCTGGCGGGAAGCGTATTCACCACATCGGCAGCCGATGGTCCGGCCTGCTCCATGCGCATGTCGAGCGGCCCGTCACGCATGAAGGAGAAGCCGCGATCGGCCTCATCCAGCTGCATGGAGGACACGCCCAGATCCAGCACGACGCCATCCACGGCCTCGACACCGAGCGACGCCAGATGCGCCTCGATATCGGCAAAGCGCCCCGGCACCAGCGTCAGCGCGCCATTCGAGGCTTCTACAAGCGGCTGGCCGCCTGCGATGGCATCCGGATCCCGGTCAACGCCGATGACCTTGGCACCCGCAGCCAAAAACGCGCGGGAATAGCCGCCAGCCCCGAAGGTGCCGTCCACGACAACTTCACCCGGCTTCACGGACAGCGCCGAAAGAACCCCGTCAAGGAGGACAGGCACATGGCGGACAGGTCCGCCGGCGCCTTCAGTCTCGTGACCTTCTGCGCGGCCCGCCATCATGCCGGTCCTCCTGACGCAGCAGCCGGACTCATGCCCGACAGCATCGCAAGCGCGCGCTTCTGGGCCTCTGCGCGATGCTCACGAAAACGCTCCGGCTCCCAGAGCTGAAACTTGTAACCCAGACCCGCGAAAGTGATCTGATCGGTTACACCCGTCTGCTCGCGGATCATGTCGCTCAGAACGATGCGGCCATCGGCATCAATCTTCGGCGTCTCACTGGCACCGAAGAGCGCAATGGCGAGAGCATCATGATCCGGCGACAGCTTGGCAAAGGCGGCAAGGCGCCCTTCGATCTCATTCACCAGCTCATTGCCGCCCGCATCAACGGCAGGCGCATGGGGAGAGGCAATGCAGTAAAGGCCCTCAAATCCGTCGCGCGCCAGCACGGCCCGGAACGGCGCAGGGATCGAAACACGCCCCTTCGCATCCAGCCGGTTGGTAAAATGCGACACAAAGCCGGCCATGATCCCCTTTCAACGCGCCATCCTGGCGCCTGCTGCACTGGCAAAGTCTGAAACTTGCAAAACGAAACCGAGCGTCCCGGCACTCACGGGACAGCCCCTGAAAACAGCCGCCTCGAACGGAACCGGAGGCAGCTTCATGGGTTAATATGGGATAGCATGGGAGATCATGGGCGTCAATGGAATCGGGCGGATTCCACGGCTTGATGCCCTGTGCAATTGCCCCTTCCTCCACAAACATCAACATGGTTAACAAAATGCTGCCTGCGACAGAAATGCTCCGGTTTCCGCGCAAGGCGGTGAACTTGATCCAAGGAGAGGAAAAGGTGTCAGCCGGCCTGTAAGCCGGGTTCTGTAAGGCACGGAAGCAAGCTTCCATACGCGACGGTCATTCATCTGGGACGCCTGTTGCCAGACGCCTCACGCAACCTACCCGGATGGCTGGCCAGGAAACCAACCCGGACCCGAAGGCCCTGTGCCATCCCTATTCGGTTTTGCTCCCGGTGGGGTTTACCGTGCCGCGTCCGTTACCGTCCGCGCGGTGGGCTCTTACCCCACCCTTTCACCCTTACCCCTTGCCCGAAGGGCCGGGGCGGTTTGCTTTCTGTGGCACTTTCCCTGAGGTCGCCCTCGCCGGGCGTTACCCGGCACCGTGTTTCCATGGAGCCCGGACTTTCCTCCCCCGCGGCCTTTCGGCACTTGCGGCAGCGACCGTCCGGCCAGCTGACCGGCTCCCCATACGGAGGAAACGGCAGCCGGTCAAGGACGCTTCTTGCGGGTCCCCTTCATGCAGAAGGCGGCTTGCGGGCAATCATGCGCTGGTAGAGGTAGCCGATGGCGATCAGAACCGCGCCCAGCCCCAGGAAGGACAAGGCCCTCAGCACGCCCTGCAGCGAGGACATGTCGAACAGGAAGACCTTGACCACCACCAGCGCAACAATGGCGCCGGCCACCTGCCGCAGGCGCAGGCTGTCGCGCCAGAGCCCCGCCACCACCCCCGCCACGCCCAGCACCAGCCAGACGATGGAATAGACGTAGTTTTCCAGTTCGCTCACGGGTTCCGTGGTGAGGATCAGCGGGCTGAAGGCATGGCGGATGGTCAGGTTGACGAAGAAGACGCCCATGAGGCCTGCAAAGACCGTCACCAGCCAGACATATCCGGCCGGACGCACCGGGCGCGCCGCATAGGCCAAGAGGGCATAGACCACGAAGGGAACGCCGTAACCGAGCGTGACCCAGTTCAGCACCGGCGTGTAGCCAACCGGAGCCCCGGTCCACAGCGGGTTCTCACTCAGCAGCAGAAGGCCACCCGTCAAAATGCCAAGCACGCTGACGAGCATTGCACCGCCCGAGAATACCAGATTGCCCCTCGCCCCATCCGTGCCCGGCACGATGCGGGTAAGGCCCAGCGAGATGGAGCCTCCGATAATGACCATCATCGCCGTTGCCTTGAACCGGCTGGCATCCGAATAGAATGTGAAAGTCGGATCAATGGCATGCAGCGCCAGCATGGCCAGAGTGATGCTGACACCAGCGATGGCCATCGCCTGCAGGATGCGGGCCCACAGGTCATCACGGGTGCGGGTCAGCGCCCATGCGGCCAGAACCAGCCCCAGCGCCGGGATGCCGTAGCCGTAGAGCAGCTGGTTGAACACCGGCGTGATGCTGAGCTGGCCGCCCGCGATGAACGGGTCCCACAGCAGACGGCAGACATAGGGCAGGATGGCGACGGGTGCCAGAACACGCAAGCCATGCACCGGATAGCGCAGATAGACGAACACGAAGGCAGGCACCAGAAGGCCCAGCGCCGTGGTCAGGAAGCTTCCCTCCAGAACGATGGCGATGGACAGGCCAACGCCGCAGAGTGTTCCGGTGAACCAGGCCGCCGCCGCTCCGGCACTGCCCGGATGCGTGTCCGCGACATCATCCCCGGCCTTCGGCCCGCGCACGGCAAAGAGCGCGGCCAGCCGGTCGCCGAGGAGCAGGAAGGCCGCGGACAGGGCAAGTCCGGTCACGGCAAACAGCGGCGATGCGGCAAGGCCCTCCACCCGCCACCAGGCAGCGGCAAGCAGGGCAAGGCTGCCGGACGCCGCCAGCGAGGCGAGGACGGCACGGGAGGCGGATTTCAGGCTGCCTGCAATGCCCGCAGCCAGCAGAATGGCCCCGCTCACCAGCCCCAGCATGCCGAAGCGGGACAGCATGGCCTGCGTCCCGGACGGTACCGGCGAGATTACCGGGCCGTAAGGGCCATCCACGCCCGCATAGGCGCCAAGGTCCCTGAGCGGCAGATCAAGGCTGGCATAGGCAACCACCTGCACCAGCAGCGGCACCACGGCGGCATAGCGCAGGGCGCTGCAGCCATAGGCGAGCGCCAGCGGCACGGCAGTGAGAAGCAGCGTTTCCAGAACGAAGAGTGAAGCACTGTCCGACAGGCCGACATGGCCAAGGAAGGGCAGCGCCAGCGCGCTGAGCGCGGCCGTGGCGTACCAGTCCGGCTTTTCGGCTTTGTCCGGCGTAAAGTCATGGAAGCGCCAGACGAAGCCCGCCGCCGTGATGACATAGGCGCATGCCAGATAAAGATCGAGCAGCAGCCGGTCTCCGGCACCGGCCGCCATTTCGAAAAGCAGCGCCCAGCCGGAGAGACCCGCCACCGCAAGGCCCGCGAGCCACAGCCAAAGCCGGATGCGCCCGACGGCCACCGCGGCAGCCGAAACGGCCAGCACATAGAGGACCGCCGGGAGGATCTGCGAACTGCCGGAAGACACAAGCATGGGCACCGCATAGCTGCCCGCAAGCCCGAGCGCGGCAAGCGCGGGCCCGTGCAGAAGGGCGGCCAACATGGTGAGGAGCGAGACGGCTCCCAGCAGCACGAAGGCGCCAGCCGGGCCGATCAGATCGTAAAGCGCATAGGCAGCGTAAACATCTGCAAACAGCGCCAGCGTGCCTGATGCGGTCAGAACGGCAGGAATATTGGCCGTGGCAAAGCCCGGCAGGGAGAAGGTGCCCGGCCGGCGGCGGGTCCACTCGCCAAGCCCCAGCAGGATCAGGCCCAGCGCCGCACCGGCGAGAATGCGGGCAAGCGGACCGAGGAGATCGTTCTCGACCGCAAAGCGCACCAGGAACACGGCACCTGCGGCCAGGGCAATGCCACCGGTCCAGATGGTCCACTTGCCGCCGATCTGCTGTTCACGGGCGGCGGCTGCGTCTCTGGCGTCCTGCGCCTCCCTTGCGTCATCCGGAGCCGCAGCCGCGCTGCGGCGGGCTGACGATGTGCGCGCGGCAGCCGCAAACGGGCCTGCGGGGCGTGCTGCTTCCCCGCTTTCGGGCTCTTCTGCGGGTCCGCTTTCCTCCGCCGGACTCGGGGTTTCCGGCTCATCCGCTTCTACAAAGAAATCATCAGCAGAAGGCTGTTGCGGGGTGGTTTCCGGCTGATCGGGCACTGCCGACCCGGCATCCGTCTCCGGTGCGGCCCTTGCGGCAGCCTCATTCAGCTCCAGCCGCCGCTGCAGGCCGGTGACGATCTGCTGCAGGGCTGAAATTTCGCGTTTCTGCAGATCAATCTGCCGCTGCAGGCCGCCCGTCGTGCCATAGAGGATGAGCGGCAGAATGAAACTGACGAACAGGAAGACCAGCGCGAAGCCGATCAGGAGCATGAATTCCATATCCAAGGTTCGTCTCCGCAGACATGCAGATGCACAAAGTCAGCCTGCATCCTGACGCAGGCTGATCAGATTACCTAGTCTCATGTGAAAGGCTGCCCTGTGACTTGCGCCACAGCCCGGAGCTTTTTGAGGCGCAGCCGCCCTCAGGCTGTCTGCTCTGCGGGCTCCCGGGCACCGGCCTCTTCCTCAGAAACTGCCGGAAGAGCGCGCTCGTCGATGGCTTCCGGACCTTTGACGGCGCCGGGACGGCCAAAGAGATAGCCCTGCACCAGATCGCAGCCGGCTGCGCGCAGCAGCACCACCTGGTCCTGATTTTCGACGCCCTCCGCCGTGATCAGCACATCGAGCGAGCGGCCAAGGCCGATGATCGACGTGACGACGGCATCGGTGCCCGCATCCTTGCCGAGGTTCTTGATGAAGCTGCGGTCGATCTTGATCTTGTTGAACGGGAAGCGGTTCAGGTAGCTCAACGAGGAATAGCCCGTGCCGAAGTCATCCATAGCGATGGTCACGCCCATGGCGCTGATGGCTTCCAGCGTTTCCACGACCGCTTCGGTATCGGCGATCAGCAGGCTTTCGGTGATCTCGATCTCAAGCCGCTTCGGATCAAGGCCGGATTCCTCCAGCGCTCTGGCCACCTTGCGCTGGGTTTCCCCTGCCTTGAACTGGGCCGGGGAGAAATTGACGGCGACGCGCAATGTCTTGTCATGCCACTCGGCCGCCTCACGGCAGGCCCGGCGCAGCACCCAGTCACCGATGTCCTCGATGAGGCCGGTGTCCTCTGCCACCGAGATGAACACGTCCGGGGAGATGGTGCCCTTGGTCGGATGCTCCCAGCGGATCAGCGCCTCATAGCCCTTCAGCGTGTTGTCATGCAGCGAGAACTGCGGCTGGTAGAGCAGGTCGAACTGATCATATTTCAGGGCCTTGATCAGCCCGGCTTCCACTTCCTTGCGCCGCTGCGCTTCCGCGTCCATTTCCGGCTGATACCAGAAGAAGGTGGAGCGGCCGGAGTGCTTGGCCCGGTACAGCGCCAGATCGGCGCAATGCAGCATGCGCGAGGAGCGCCAGTTGCCGTCATTGGCCCGGGCGATGCCCATGGACAGGGAGATCTGCAGCTCGATACCGTCAATGATGCAAGGCGGCTTGGTTGCCGCGATCATGTCGCTGGCGAGTTTGGTGATCCGTGCCACATCGGAGAAGGATGTCACCATCACGGCGAATTCGTCACCCGACAGGCGCGCCACCAGATGTTCCCCGAAGACCGCACGCAGCCGGTCGGCGATCACCTGCAGGAAGATGTCCCCCGTACCGTGGCCATAGGTGTCGTTGACCGACTTGAACTTGTCCACATCGATCAGGATCACCGCCATGTTGCTGGCCTTGGCGTGGGTCACGCGCAGGGCTTCCGTCAGCTTGGCGCTGAACAGCGCCCGGTTCGGTAGCGAGGTCAGCGGATCATGATGGGCGAGAAATTCCATGTTGCGGCTGATCCGCACCACATCCCGGTAGCGGAACCAGAGCAGCAGGCCCACAGCAAGGGCAGAGCTGACGGTCAGAACGGCAAGAAGGACCGTTGCCAGAAGAACCGTCCGGTTGGCCCCGGCCAGAACAGGGGCAATGTCGAGCGCCAGCAGATCGACGGAGGTCACGGTGCTGCCATCAGCAACGGGAACAGACACCAGCGCCACATCCTTCGCAGCGCCCCACCAGCTGTAGAATATGGTCACACGCGGCAGACCGCCGTCCCGGGACTGTTCCAGCGCGCGGCGGACCGCCCCGCTGCTGATACCCGCTTCAACGATTGCGGCCGGCATCTCCTGCGGCACGATGCTGCTGCTCTCGTCCGCCGGAGTGTCATCCACAAGCGGCACCCTTGCATGGGCACGCATCGCGGATGAGCCCAGATCTGCCATCACAGTGTCTGCAAAGCGCGTCAGTTCGAAGATATGCAGGGTACCGTCATCAACTCCGGCAATATGCGGCACGAAACTCTGGCTGAAGCTGCGCAGCCGCAGCAGCGCGCTGGACAGATCCTCCGCTTCACGCCCCTGCCCCGCATCAAGGCGCAGATCCGATTCGGTCCAGTTGCGCAGGGACGACTCCAGCGCATCGCCCACCAGCCAGCTGGACAGCAGCCGGTTGCTGGCGAAAATGCCCAAAGACAGCGCAAACACGACAGCAAGCATGGTTGCTGCGGCCATCAGTTCCTGGCGGCTGATTGTGCGCTTCATAGCTGTCTGGACTACCCTGTTTACCAATGTCCCGGCAGCACAATACGCAGATGATGGTTTAGCCCAGGTGAATGAAATCTGCCCTCGCGTTATTTTGCCATCAGTACGCCGGTAGGGGCTTGCGCGCCCCGTGCCGGTGCCTGTACTCGGGTAGGGAAGAAGCAGCGGTGCCCGCCTTTGGCCAGACGGGACCCCGATCCCGGAGCCTGACGCGGTGAACATCTGGTCCAGCATTGGCGCCATCGTCGCAGCCATCGGCTCGGCCATTGGTTCAGGCGGCGCGCAGCTGATCGACCGGCTGGTGCAACTTGTCCTTGCCCGGCCGGAAGGAACATGCACGGTCGGCTTTACCGTCGCCATGATTGCACTGTCTGCGAAGATGGCCAAGGCAGACGGCGTGGTGACGACCGACGAGGTCCTCGCCTTCCGCAAGCTGTTCGAGATCCCCGAAGGGGAGGAACGCAATGTCGCGCGCCTGTTTGATCTCGCCAAACAGGACATTGCCGGCTTCGATACCTATGCCAAGAAGCTGGCGGATCTCTTTCCCTATGACCGCAAGACCCTCTTCGACATTCTCGACGGCCTGTTCTTCATTGCCAAGGCCGATGGGCTGATCCACACGCAGGAGCTTGAGTTTCTGCGTGAGGTGGCACGGATATTCGGCCTCGATGAGCGCGAGTTCAACAAGGTGGTTGCCCGCCATGTGCGCGACCGCAACGACCCCTATGCGGTTCTGGGCATCCATCCGGATGCATCAAACGAGGACGTGAAGGCGCATTACCGCCGCGAGGTGCGGGAAACCCACCCGGACGTGCTGATTGCCCGCGGCGTGCCCCAGGAATTCGTCCGTATCGCCAATGACCGTATGGCCGCCCTCAATGCGGCCTATGCCAAGATCAGTTCGGAGCGTGGCCTGTGAGTGTGAAGCCTGATTGCGGCGTGCCCGCCAGAGTGCACCCATCCCCCAATCACAATGAACGCCGGGACGGCGCAGCGGTTGACATGATCATCCTGCATTACACCGGGATGCAGACCGCCGATGAAGCCCTGCAGCGCCTGTGCGACACGCGCGCGGAAGTCTCCGCCCATTATTTCGTCCATGAGGATGGCCGGATCCTGCAATGCGTCCCGGAAGCCCGCCGCGCCTGGCATGCGGGCAAGTCCTTCTGGAAGGGCGAGACGGACATCAACTCCCGCTCAATCGGCATCGAAATCGTCAATCCCGGCCATGAGTGGGGCTACCGTCCCTTCCCCGAGGCACAGGTCGAAGCGGTTCTGCACCTGTGCCAGGACATCATGCTGCGTCACCAGATGAAGCCCTGGCGCGTGCTGGCTCATTCCGATGTCGCCCCCGGCCGCAAGGAAGATCCGGGCGAGCTGTTTCCATGGAACGTTCTGGCCGCCGGCGGCGTTGCCCATCATGTTGACCCGGTTCCCGTCACCAGCGGCCGGTTCTTTCAGGAGGGCGAAAGCGGCCAGCCCATCGAGGCGCTGCAGTCGATGCTGGCGATCTATGGCTATGACGTGCCGGTGCAGGGGGAGTTCGACGCCCGCACCAAGGCGGCCGTTACTGCCTTCCAGCGCCATTTCCGCCCCGAAAGGGTGGACGGTATCGCCGATGCCTCCACCATTGCCACGCTGCACAAGCTGCTCACGGCCCTGCCCGAACTCTGACCTGCAGCCGGCGGACAGCGGCAATGGCCGGAAACAGCCAGCATCAACCGGCAAGGCACGCTATTGTGCATAGCAACATCCGGGGCAAATCCTGAGATAAAGACGGGCACTTTGATGGCTGAACGCTTCTCACCAAACAAGCGCCCCGCTTTTGCCCAGATCTGCATGATTTACCTATAAAACGCTTAAATATTTAACGGGCTACCCTTAATTTCTGTAACATTTCGTGATGATAGCGGGCCGATTTTGGCCCAAACCGGCGGTCATTTCTCCCCCAATCGAACCGCGGCAAGCCGCATTGACCTCAGCCGCGGGCTGCCCCCGGAAGACACTCACGGAGCCACAAAACATGACCCAGACGCGCACCTCCCTGCGCCGGGCTTTTTATTGCCTTTTCTCTGTTGCGCTGACCCTGACCATGATGCCCGGCGAAAGCCATGCCAAAAGCCGTGCAGCCGCTCCATCCCCTGAAGCCAGCGAGGCAGGCAGCGAAAACGCAAAACCGGAAATGCGCGAGGTCCTGGTCATGGTCGGGGGACGTCTGACGCCTGCCCTCCGTCCCGTCACGGATGAAACGCCCGGCGGCCTGGTCGTCAAGCGGAGCAAGACCGCCGCAACCGAAGCCGGAACACAGGGCACCAGCGAAAGCGGCAAGCTGGCCGCTGCAAGCACGGCGGATGATGACAGCAGCGTTGCAGGACACAGCGCCTATGATCATCTGATCGCCGCTGCCGCCAGGCGTCATGGGGTTTCCGTGGAACTGGCCCACGCCGTGATCCGCGTGGAAAGCAACTACAACGCCCGCGCAAGGGGCCGCCATGGGGAGATCGGCCTCATGCAGATCAAGCCTGCCACCGCGCGTGGTCTCGGCTTCCGGGGCAAGGCGTCGGCACTCTATGATCCGGCAACCAATCTGGAATGGGGCATGCGCTATCTGGCCGGTGCTCAGGCCCGCGCCGGCGGCGACACCTGCGGCACGATCCTGCGCTACAACGCCGGCCATTTCGCCACCCGGATGAACGCCCGCAGCCGCCAGTATTGCGGCCAGGTGAAGCAGATCATCGCCTCGCTGTAACCGGATACGCATAAAAAAGGCGGCCGGATGGAAATGAAAGCCTCCATCCAGCCGCCTCTTGCATTCATTACATGGCCGCAGCTGCCCGCGCCGCCTGATCGTAGGAGCCGGAGACAGAGCGCAGGATGGCCGCAAGGCGCGACAGTTCCTTCTCGTCAAAGCCGATGGCCTTGACCGGCTGCACCAGCAGCGCCTCGCGCAGGCGGCGGTATTCGAGACATGCCTTTTCGCCTTCAGGCGTGATCGCCACCGTCTTCTCCTTGCCCCGCCGCCCGGAGACGATCAGCTTGGCGGCTTCAAGCTTCTTCAGCGCATAGGACACGGTGTAGGTATCCTCGATATTCAGCACGAGGCAGAGATCGGCCAGCGTCTTGGCCCTGCCCCGGTGATTGATCGAGTGCAGCACCTGGACGTCCAGCGGGCTCATGCCCGGCACACCGGCAGCAGCCATGCAGCGGACCATCCAGCGGTAATAGGCGTTGATCATCATCGTCACGCCGAACTCCACCTCCGACAGCGACGGCATGGCGCCAGAAGCCAGATGGGCGGCGGACACGACCGGACCGATCGGAGCCAGTTCCTGCGGTTCTTCTTTTTCTGTCATTGGTCCAGCACATCTCCCCGGTGCGAAATCCCACAATCAAACGCAGCTGCAAACTACCCGACAGATACGCGCCCCAGCAACAGACCCTAAGCCGGCCGCTTGCGCAGATATGACATGCACCTGCTGTTTTACCGGGCACTTTGCCGTCCCGATAATGCACCGGCATGAAAAGACCGCGCATTCCTGCGGCTTAACCGCAGATATTATGCTTGCAAATTCGTCAGGACAGCGCCAGCCGAAACAGCGATGATTTATTGACATTTTATCGGCGTCAATTACCGTTCCGGCAGGGACTGTGAGTTGGGAGGCTTTGCAGCATGACAGGAAGATCAAGCAGGCCGTTTGAGGCTGTTGCTGCATGAGCGTTTCCGGCCCCATTGCCGTCATCGGTGCAGGCATTGCCGGTGTATCAACCGCCGTCTGGCTCGCACGCTCAGGCGCCAATGTGATCCTGATTGACCGGCAGGAGCCGGGCGAGGCCACCTCCTTTGGCAATGGCGGCGTGCTTGCCGCCTGCGCCATCGTGCCGGTGACGGTGCCGGGTCTCATTCGCAAGGCGCCCGGCATGCTGATGGACCCGGACAGCCCCCTGTTCCTGCGCTGGCCCTATCTGCCGAAGCTGCTGCCCTTCCTCACCCGCTATCTTGCCAACTGCCGGGCCGACCGGGTGGAGGCGATCTCGCGCGGGCTGGCCCTGCTCAATGCCGACAGCCTCGCCCAGCATCAGGCACTGGCAGGCGGTACGGAAGCCGAGCGCTGGCTGGTACCTTCCGATTATGTCTTCCGCTATCCGGACCGCGCCGCCTTTGAAGGTGACAGCTTCGGCTGGAACCTGCGCCGTCAGGCCGGCTTCGAGTGGGACGAGATCGAGGGGGCTGCGCTGGCGGACTATGATCCTCTGTTCAGTCCGAAGAACAGCTTTGCGGTGCGGTTGAAGAACCATGGCCGGATCAGCGACCCCGGCCGCTATGTAAAGGCTCTTGCAGGGCATTTTCTCTCTCTGGGCGGAACGTTCCGGCGTGCGGAGATATTCGATTTCCGTATCGGTCCGGACGGTCTGGAGGGACTTGAAACAAGCGATGGTTTCATCGCCTGCGGCAAGGCTGTTCTGGCCACCGGTGTCTGGTCGAAGCCCCTGATGGCAAAGCTGGGCCTCTCCGTGCCGCTGGAAAGCGAGCGCGGCTATCACCTCGAACTCATCGAGCCCAGCGCCATGCCGGCCGCGCCCACCATGATGACATCGGGCAAGTTCGTGGTCACGCCGATGGAAGGCCGCATCCGGCTGGCGGGTATCGTCGAGTTCGGCGGGCTCGATGCAGGCCCCAGCGAAGCGCCCTTCGCGCTGCTGGAGCGGCAGGCCCGCGCTGCCATGCCCGGCCTCACCTGGCGCGAGACCAGCCGCTGGATGGGCCACCGTCCCGCCCCTTCCGACAGCCTGCCGCTGATCGGCGAAGTGCCCGGCTGCCGTGATGTGATCGCCGCCTTCGGCCATCATCACATCGGCCTGACCGCAGGCCCCAAGACGGGGCGCTTCGTGTCTGGCATGCTGACGGGCCAGAAGACCAACTCCGATCTTTCCGCCTTTGATCCGGCACGGTTCGCCTGAAGGAAAAAGGCGCAAGACGCAAGAAGAACCAACCGGCCCAGGCAACGCATCCTGAGGCCAGAACCTGAGGGGAAGTAAGGATGACACGCATGATGAAGACCGCCATTCTGGCCAGCGTCTGCAGCGCAGCGCTGGCTCAGGCCGCCATGGCTGAAAAGTGGGACATGCCGCTGGCCTATCCGGCCAGCAACTACCACACCGAAAACGTCGTCGAATTCGCCGCCTGCGTGAAGGAAGCCACGGGCGGTGAGATCGATATCGTCGCCCATCCGAATGGTTCGCTCTTCGGCGGTGCCGATATCAAGCGCGCTGTCCAGACCGGTCAGGTGCCGATCGGCGAGCGCCTGCTGTCCGCCCATGCCAACGAGAACCCGCTGTTCGGCGTGGACAGCATTCCCTTCCTCGCAACTTCCTTTGAAGAAAGTGGCAAGCTGTGGGACGCGGCTGGTCCGGCCGTCGCCGAGGCGCTGGACGAGCAGAACCTCGTCCTGATCTATACCGTGCCGTGGCCGCCGCAGGGCCTCTATTTCAAGAAGGAAGTGAACTCGGTTGCCGACATGAAGGGCACGAAGTTCCGCGCCTATAACGCCGCCACCTCCAAGATCGCCGAGCTGACCGGCATGGCGGCCGTGCAGATTGAAGCTGCCGAAGTGCCGCAGGCCTTTGCCACGGGCGTGACCGAGTCCATGATGTCCTCCGGCGCAACTGGCTTTGACAGCAAGCTCTGGGAAAGCGGCGTCACCAATTTCTACGAAGTGAATGCCTGGCTTCCGCGCAACGCCGTGTTCGTCAACAAGGACAGCTACGCCGCCCTGACCGACGCCCAGAAGGCCGCCTTCACCGATTGCGGTGCCAAGGCTGAAGCCGCCGGCCTCGAAAAGGCCATTGCCTACACCACCAAGACGCTGGAAGGCCTCACCGCCAACGGCGTGAAGGTGGCCCCGCCCTCCGATCAGCTGAAGGCGGACCTGCAGGCCGTGGGCGAGACCATGACCAGCGACTGGCTGGCCGCAGCCGGCGACAAGGGCAAGGCCGTCATCGACGCCTACAAGGCGAAGTAATCCATGAAATCAGCCTGTCCGGAAACTTCCGGACAGGTCCATTCCCCCCGCCTGTCCGGGTATACCGGACAGGCCCATTCCCGAAGTCTTGCGGATGGCAGGTTCCCGCGCGCAAGGTTTCCGGCATGGTGCCTGAAGGGGCAAAGAGGCTGGTGCTGCAAGGTGCCGGAAAGCCGGCCCCTTTCAAAAAAGAAGGGCAGGCGCCATGGCGAAGAGGGGAACCTGATGCTTGAAAGATCCGGACATGCGCTGCTGCGCGTCCTTGATGGCCTGTACCGGGCCGGAGCCGTGCTTGCGGCAATCAGCCTGGTGATGATCCTTGTGATCATCGTTGCACAGATGGGCGCCCGCTGGCTGGGCATCACCTTTCCAGGAGCCGCCAATTATGCCGGTTATGCAATGGCCTCCGCGTCTTTCCTTGCCTTTGCCCATGCGCTGAAAAGCGGCACGCATATCCGTGTCGGGCTGCTGCTGAACCTTGCCGGGCGGCATGTGCGCTGGGTTGAGGCCTGGTGCCTTGCCATCGGCTCGGCGCTTGGCTGGTATCTGACCTGGTATGCGGTGAAAGCCGTCTACTGGTCCCGCAAGCTGCATGACATCAGTCAGGGGCAGGATCAGACGCCGCTCTGGATCCCCCAGTCGGCCATGGCCGCAGGCGCTGCCCTGCTTGCCATTGCTCTCACCGAAAGCTTCTTCCGGGTACTCGTCACCGGCCGCACCGGCATTGCTGCCGGGACCGGCGAACAGTCCCACGCGGAGTAAGCCCGATGGAAGCCATTGCTCCGATTGTAATTTTTCTCTTCGTCCTGTTCCTGCTGCTGGGCACCGGCGTGTGGGTGGGCCTTGCCCTGCTGGGCGTAGCCTTCGCCGGCATGGAACTCTTCACGTCGCGCCCCGCCGGTGACGCGATGATCACCGTCATCTGGGCGGCGTCCTCCTCCTGGACGCTGACGGCCCTGCCGCTGTTCATCTGGATGGGCGAGATCCTCTACCGCACCCGCCTGTCGCAGGACATGTTCCGCGGCCTTGCTCCCTGGATGGGCGGACTGCCCGGCGGGCTGATGCACACCAATGTCGCGGGCTGCACCGTCTTTGCCGCCGTCTCCGGTTCCTCTGCCGCAACGCTGACGACCGTCGGCAAGATGACCATTCCGGAGCTGCGCAAGCGCGGCTATCCGGAAAAGACCATCATCGGCACGCTGGCAGGCTCGGCCACGCTCGGCTTGATGATCCCGCCATCGCTGACGCTGATCGTCTATGGCGTGACGACGAATGAATCCATCACCCGCCTGTTCATGGCCGGCGTCATTCCCGGTCTCGTTCTGGCCGCCCTGTTCATGGGCTATATCGCCGTCTATTCAAAGGTTTCGAAGGACTATAATCCAAAGCCGGAACCGGTCATGTCTCTGGCTGAGAAGCTGAAGAACTCCCGGTTTCTGCTGCCCGTCCTTGCTCTCATCGTGGTGGTCATCGGCTCCATGTACGCAGGCCTTGCCACGGCAACGGAAGCGGCCGCCCTCGGCGTCATCGGATCACTGCTTCTGGCACTGGCGCAAGGCTCCCTCACCTGGAAGTCCTTCGGCGAAAGCCTGATGGGCGCCACCCGCACCTCCGCCATGGTGGCGCTCATTCTGGCGGGCGCTGCGTTCCTGTCGCTTTCCATGGGCTTCACCGGCCTGCCGCGTGCGCTCGCAGGGTGGATCGGCGGCATGGAGCTTTCCAAGTTCCAGCTGCTGCTGGCGCTGCTGGTGTTCTACATCGTCATCGGCTGCTTCCTGGATGGCATTTCCTCCGTGGTGCTGACCATGGCCGTGGTGGAACCGATGATCCGTCAGGCAGGCATTGATGTGCTCTGGTTCGGCATCTTTATCGTGGTGGTGGTCGAAATGGCACAGATCACGCCGCCTATTGGCTTCAACCTGTTCGTCTTGCAGGGCATGACCAGCCATCCGATGTCCTACATCGCCCGTGCTGCCCTGCCGATGTTCTTCATCATGGTGGTGATGGTGATGCTGCTGATCGTGTTCCCCGAACTGGCCACCTGGCTGCCCATGAACATGGCGAACAGGGGGTGAGCCCTTCGGGCCGCAATGCGTCAGCGCTGGAGAGGCCCGAGCTAAGGACAAACGGCAAGTTGATTTCAAAAATAATTTATCGACAAAATGTCGATAAAAACATAGCTTGAAATCCAGCCATGGAAGAACCGTACCCAGAGGGACGAAAATGAACGGTCAGTGGGATTTCTGGATTGATCGCGGCGGCACCTTCACCGACATCGTCGGCCGCACGCCCGATGGGACAATCCGCGCGCACAAGGTGCTTTCCGAAAACCCGGAAGCCTACCGGGACGCCGCCGTGCAAGGTATCCGCGAGCTGATGGGCCTGGCCGCCGGGGACCCGATCCCCTCCGGCGCCATCGCCACTGTGAAGATGGGCACGACGGTCGCCACCAACGCCCTTCTGGAGCGCAAGGGCGAGCGCACGGCGCTGATCACCACCAAGGGCTTCCGCGACGCGCTGGCCATCGGCTATCAGGCCCGGCCGGACATTTTCGCCAAGGAAATCATCAAGCCGGAACTGCTCTATGAGAGCGTCCACGAGGTGAGCGAGCGCCTGCGCGCCGATGGCACGCTGGAAACGCCGCTGGACGAAGCGGAAGCCCGCGCGGCACTGGAAGCAGCCTGGAACGCAGGCATCCGCTCCGTCGCCATCGTCTTCATGCACGCCTATGCCTATCCGGATCACGAGAAGCGCGTCGCCGCCATCGCCCGCGAAGTGGGTTTCCCGCAGATCTCTGTCAGCCATGAAGTCTCGCCGCTGATGAAGCTGGTGGGGCGCGGCGACACCACAGTGGTGGATGCCTATCTCTCGCCGATCCTGCGCCGCTATGTGCGGCAGGTGCAGGAAGAGCTGGGCGAAGGCCCGCGTCTGATGTTCATGCAGTCCTCCGGCGGCCTGACGGCGGCGGACCTTTTCCAGGGCAAGGACGCGATCCTCTCCGGCCCGGCGGGCGGCGTTGTCGGCGCAGTCGAAACCTCGCGGCTTGCGGGCTTCGAAAAGGTCATCGGCTTCGACATGGGCGGCACATCGACGGATGTCTGCCATTTCGACGGCACTTATGAGCGCGCCTTCGAGACGGAAGTCGCCGGTGTGCGCATGCGGGCGCCGATGATGATGATCCACACGGTGGCCGCTGGTGGCGGCTCGATCCTGCATTACCGCGACGGGCGCTTCCAGGTCGGCCCGGATTCGGCAGGCGCCAACCCCGGCCCCAAGTGCTACCGGCGCGGCGGCCCGCTGGCCGTGACCGATGCCAATGTCATGACCGGCAAGCTGATCCCGGATTTCTTCCCGAAGATCTTCGGCCCCAACCGGGACGAGGCGCTGGACGCAGACGCCGTGAAGACGGCCTTTGCCGAACTCGCGGACAAGATCGGCGGCGGGCGCAAGCCGGAGGAAGTGGCCGACGGCTTCCTGCGCATTGCCGTCGAGAACATGGCCAATGCCATCAAGAAGATCTCCGTCCAGCGCGGCTATGACGTGACGGGCTATGCCCTCACCTGCTTTGGCGGTGCGGGCGGCCAGTCCGGCTGCATGGTGGCCGACAGCCTGGGCATGGAGACGGTGATCCTGCATCCCTTCTCCGGCATTCTCTCCGCCTATGGCATGGGCCTTGCCGACATCCGCGCCAGCCGCCAGCAGGCGGTGATCAAGCGGCTGGAAGAGGCACTGATGCCCGCGCTCGACGCGCTGCGCGCAGAGCTTGCCACCCAGACCGAGGCCGAGCTGAAGGCACAGGGCGTGTCGGGCGATGATTGCGAAACGCTGGCTCGTGCGCATCTGCGCTACGAGGGCACCGACACGCCCCTGCCCGTGCTGCTGGCGAGCCCCGCAGAAATGATGGCCGCCTTCGAGGAAGCCCACCGCAAGCAGTTCGGCTTTGCCTATGAAAACAAGCCAGTGGTGGTGGAAGCCCTTGAGGTGGAAAGCTCCGGTGGCGGCGCCGGCATCACCGAGCCGGATCATCCGCTCACCGAAGGCACACCGGAGCCCGCCCGCACCACCCGCGTCTATGCGTCCGGTCAGTGGCATGAGGCAGGCGTTTACCTGCGTGCGGGGCTGAAGCCCGGCATGAAGGTGCCCGGCCCTGCCCTTGTCATCGAGCCGCATGCGACAATCGTCGTGGAGCCGGGCTGGCAGGCGGAGATCAACGTCAAGGACCACGTGATCCTGCGCCGTGTCGTGCCACTGGAGCGCTCTGCCGCCATCGGCACCCATGCCGACCCGGTGATGCTGGAGGTGTTCAACAACCTCTTCATGTCCATCGCCGAGCAGATGGGCATGACCCTGCAGAACACCGCCTATTCGGTGAACATCAAGGAACGGCTGGACTTCTCCTGCGCCGTGTTCGACCGCAACGGCGCGCTGGTGGCCAATGCGCCGCACATGCCGGTGCATCTGGGCTCCATGGACCGGTCCGTCGAGACGGTGATCAAGCTCAACCAGGGCAAGATCCGCCCCGGCGACGTCTTCGCCCTCAACGCCCCCTACAACGGCGGCACACATCTGCCGGATATCACCGTCGTCTCGCCGGTGTTTGACGATGCGGGCGAAGAGATCCTGTTCTGGTCCGCCAGCCGCGGCCACCATGCGGATGTGGGCGGCTCGGCCCCCGGCTCCATGACCCCGCTTGCCACCACGGTGGACGAGGAAGGCGTGCTGATCGACAACTTCAAGCTTGTCGATCAGGGCCGGTTCCGCGAGGCGGAACTGATCGAGCTGCTGACTTCCCATCCATATCCGGTGCGCAACGTCCACCAGAACGTTGCCGACCTGAAGGCGCAGATTGCAGCCAACGAAAAGGGCATTCAGGAACTGCGCAAGATGGTCGCCCACTTCGGCCTCGACGTGGTGCAGGCCTATATGGGCCATGTGCAGGACAATGCCGAGGAAAGCGTCCGCCGGGTGATCTCCGCCCTGAAGGACAGCGCCTGCGACTACCCAACCGATCAGGGCTCGGTGATCAGGGTGAAGATCACCGTCGACAAGGACAAGCGCGAGGCAACCGTTGACTTCACCGGCACCAGCCCGGTGGCAGCCAACAACTTCAACGCGCCGGAGCCGGTGACCCGCGCGGCCGTGCTCTACTGCTTCCGCGTCATGGTGGACGGCCATATCCCGATGAATGCGGGCTGCCTCAGGCCCATCCGCATCATCCTGCCGGATGGCTGCATGCTGAAGCCGGAATATCCGGCGGCCGTTGTGGCGGGTAATGTGGAGACCTCGCAGCACGTCACCAACGCCCTGTTCGCGGCACTGGGGGCGATGGCGAACAGCCAAGGCTCCATGAACAACCTGACCTTCGGCAACAACACCTACCAGTACTACGAAACCATCTGCTCCGGCTCACCCGCCGGTCCCGGTTTCAACGGCACGGACGCGGTGCATGTGCACATGACCAACTCCCGCCTGACCGATCCGGAGGTGCTGGAATTCCGCTTCCCTGTGCTGCTGGAGGACTTCCACATCCGCAAGGGCTCGGGCGGCAAGGGCAAATGGTCCGCAGGCGGCGGCACCCGCCGCACCCTGCGTTTCCTGGAGAAGATGGATCTCGCCATCCTCAGCTCCCACCGCACCATCGCCCCGAAGGGCATGGAAGGAGGCGAGGACGGGCAGCTTGGCCGCACGGAAGTGCGCCGTCTCGACGGGCGCATCGAGGTGCTGAAGGGCTGCGACCAGACCGTTCTGGAGCCGGGCGAGGCAGTGACCATGATCACCCCCACGGCCGGTGGCTGGGGCCGGCCGGACTAATCATTCCCCGAAGGGGCGGCGCCGAACGGTTCCGCCCCTTTTGCCATACGCATAAGCCACACACGCAATAGTCATTTGCACTGGTAATACGGCCGCCATACTCCCATATGCCGAAAGTTATTCTCGACCTGAGCCTATTGGAGGAAATGCCTGATGCCTGCTGCCGCCCGCCGGATGCGCAAGACGACAGCCGCCCTTGCCCTTGGAATCGCGACGCTTTTTGCCGCCGTTGAATATGCCGAAGCCCGCCGGGCCGGCAGCAGCGGCTTCGGCAGCCGTGGCAACCGCACCTATTCCGCCCCCGCCCCGACCAAAACAGCCCCCGGCACCGCCGCCCCCATGCAGCGCACCATGACGCCGCAGCCCGCACCGGGCCAGCAGGCGGCACCGGGCGCAGCCGCACGGCAGCAGCAGGCAGCCCAGCCCTCACGCGGGCTTTTCGGCGGCATGGGCGGCGCACTGCTCGGCGGCCTGCTCATGGGCGGTCTCTTCGGCATGCTGTTTGGCGGCGGGCTCGGCGGCTTTGCCGGCTTCCTCGGCCTGATCCTGCAGGTGGCCCTGATTGCGGGCATCGCAATGCTGGTCATGCGTTTCCTTGGCGCACGGCGTCAGCAGCCGGCAGCTGCTGCAGCCGGTGGCGCACGTCCGGACCTGCGTACCAGCGCAGGCGGCAATGCGGGCACCCCCTTCAGCTTCGGCGGCAATGGCGGCGGCAAAGCAGGCCCGGCAGCAGCCGCACCGGTGCAGGCTCCTGTCATGGACACCCCGCTTGAGCTGGAAGCTGCCGATTTCGACCGCTTCGAACAGATGCTGGCCGAGGTGCAGGAAGCCTATGGCCGCGAGGACTATGCCGCCCTGCGCCGTCTGGCGACGCCGGAGGCCATGTCCTTCCTCGCCGAAGAACTTGGTGAACTCGCCTCCTCCGGCAAGCGCAACAGCGTTTCGGATGTGAAGCTGCTGCAGGGCGATCTCTCGGAGGCCTGGAGCGAGGGCAACGACGACTATGCAACGGTCGCCATGCGCTTCTCCGCAATCGACGCCATCCTCGACCGCAACTCCGGACGCGTGCTTTCGGGCAGCCTGGAAGAGCCGCAGGAAAGCACCGAACTGTGGACCTTCCGCCGCCAGAAGGGTGGAGAATGGGTGCTCGCCGCTATTCAGGGCACCGAGTAAGACCAAATCCCGGCAAGAAACTGGTCTGGCTGGGATTTTCTTCCTCAATGCAAGCGTGAGAGCTTGTGAGGAGCAAGACCCAAACCTTGCAGGTCCCGGCACCGCCCCCGCCTCATGCATACAGGGTCATGCCCCCTGATGCGCCATTGAAACCGCCCCGCCAACGGGCGGTTTCTTTTTTGAAGTGTTGCAGGACACTCCGGGAACCTTGCTCCACCCAGAAAGGCCCGCAAACATCATCCGGACAGTACGAACTCTCAAGCAACGCGACACCTTGAGGAGCAGCCAAGCCAATGTAACTACCAAGCAACCAAAAGACGCAGAACCCGGCACAGAGAGCACCATCATAAGTGATTTCCCTATGATATCTTTCACAATGAAATCAAATTAAGGCAGAATAATCCTCACATACATCGCACATCTCTACGTCCAATTTATATATTTATTAATTCTCAAGCCAAATCATCACCTCAAACTACAAACTAAACCATCATCAGGATCGCAAGCAAAAGTCCTGATGGGCAGCAACCGGTTTCAATGCGGGGTCACAGGAAATGAGCTCTTCGCGTTCGCAGATCAGCCGCTTTCATTCTATTGCCGCAAAAATTCTTGGGCTTGCCGGCCTCCTTAGCGTGATGATGATTGTAATTGCCGCCGTAGGTCTTCTGCAGATGCAGAAGATTCGCGGGGAGCTGACAGAGATTGCCGATGAAACAATTCCCCTGACCACAAACCTCACGAATGTAACACTGCTTCAGATGGAGCAGGCATTGCTGCTGGAGCGGTTGCTGAGGGCGGGAGACCTCAAAACCTCGGAAGCAACTGGCACTGTAGGCTCTTTGTCGCCGGGACTGATGAAGCTGGCGGAGACGGCTCAGAAGGAAATCCTTCATGCCGAAGAGGTCGCGCAACACGGCACCAAGCTTGCCAGCACTCCGGAGCACAAGGCCAAGTATGAAACCATTCTGGCCCAGCTGAAGCGCATCAAGGCCGAACATCAGTCATATGACGAGCACATCCGGGGAATCGCTGCCCTGATCAATTCTGGAGACATAACCAAAGCATCGGAAGCCTCCGTAAGGCTTGAGCGGGAACAGAAAGAGCTCAACAGGGAGCTGACAGGCCTGACCGAAGACCTCAACAGGTTTACGGAAGAATCCACGCTTCAGGCCAAGGAACATGAAGCGCACGGCCTGACTGTCATGACCGTCATGTCACTCATAGCGATGGGTGCAGGCATCAGTATCGCCTTGCTATTGTCAATCTTTGGCATCAGCCGCCCGCTGCGCAATGTCGTCCACGCCCTCAACCGCCTGGCACAGGATGACACGAGTGTGCAGCTCAAGGTGCGCAGCCGCGACGAAATCGGCGCACTGGCCGCTGCCTTCGAAGCCTTCCGCGAGAAAACCATTGAGATCAAGCGTCTGCAGGCCCAGGCAAAGGAGGAGGAAGAGCGCATCGAGCAGGAAAAGCGCAACGCCACACTTCGCCTTGCGGATAACCTGGAGGCGACGGTCAAGGGCGTGTCGGACAGCATCGCCACTGCCGTGAAGGAGCTGGAAGCCACCGCACAGATGATGGCCAGAAACGCCAATGACACATCCTCCACGGCCAACACGGTGGCTGCAGCAGCAGAAGAATCGAGCCGCGGCGTGCAGACGGTCGCTTCCGCAGCCGAAGAACTCGCCGCCTCCATCGGCGAGATCAGCCGCCAGGTGACAGCCGCTCTCGGTGCAGCCGGCACCACCACCGAGAACGCGCGCAGTTCCAGCGAAACGGTTGGCGTATTGGCTGCGTCTGCGCGCAGGATCGACGATGTGGTGAAGCTCATCAACGACATCGCCGCCCAGACCAACCTGCTCGCCCTCAATGCCACCATCGAGGCCGCCAGGGCCGGAGAGGCAGGCAGGGGCTTTGCCGTGGTTGCCGGTGAAGTGAAGGCACTCGCCACTCAGACCGGACAGGCGACCGAAGACATCAGCCGCCAGGTCGGCGAAATGCAATCCGGCGCCTCCCTCACCTCCTCAGCCATCGAGGCCGTGGTGACTGCCATCAGTCAGATCAACGGCCAGATTTCGGCCATCGCTTCGGCCATCGAGGAGCAGAATGCGGTGACCTCCGAAATCGCCCGCAATGTGCACGAAGTGGCACAGGGCAGCTATGAAATCACCCGCAGCATCGGCGCCGTCCGGGAAAGCGCCATGGATTCAAGCTCCGGCGCCCGTCAGGTTCTGTCCACCGTGGGCGTCCTCTCCGAACAGTCCCGGAACCTGCAGAACGAACTCGGCACTTTCCTGCAGAACATCCGGGCGGCCTGACGGACCTCGGCAGGGATTCAGTGACAAGCGGGGCAGCCATTGGGCTGCCCCGTCAAGTTTCAGGCTGGAGTCCGCCGGTCGAAATGCATCGAGACCGGCTTGTGATCGCTTGTCATCGCAAAGGCTGGCCGCGTTCCCGTAATGGCGTGATGGACGTCATGCTCCACCAGCCCTCCCGCCTGCCGCGCCCGGAAGCTGTTTGCCGTTACCTGACGGTTGCCGGTGAAGGTCTGGCTGAACAGGATGTGATCCAGCAGGATCCGCGGACTGCGGCCGGGATCAAGCCTGTCGCGGAAGAAAACCGACCAGCGTTCCTCCTCCGGTGCGTCAAACAGGGCGTGATTGAGGAACCGGCGGGCAAAGAAGATTTCGCCCTGCAGCGTGCTGATCAGGTCGTGATAGAGGAACCGGCGCTCGATCCGCTCCTTGCCCGGCCCGTCATTCAGATCGCCCAGCACGATCAGCGGCGCGCTTGCATCTGCGGCAAAGCGGGCATCGATATAGTGCCGGACATCCGTGCACTCAGTCGTGATCCTGACGCGGGAGTTGATCAGGTCAGCCACAAGCCCCGGATTGTTGTCGAAGAAGGCGGCATCCGTCACGTCACCCCTGCCGGAAGTGCGGGTAATCTTGCTCTTGAGATGACAGCCGATGAATTCGATGCTCACCCCATCCACATTGGCCAGCAGCACCTGCGGATGGCGCCAGTGGCTGTGATTGCGGGTGATGCGGAACAGGAGCTGGCCGTCCCGGAACTCCGGAAAGGCGACATCCCAGCTTCCAGCCCTGTGTTCTCCGCCGGAATTGGCCTCGGTCAGGCGCTTCCACTGGTCCAGATGAAGCAGTGAACCGGAAAGGCCGGGAATGTCCCGCAGCAGGAACCAGATCCACTGGCGGCCGGTCACCGCATCCGTGCCTTGCATGCCATAGGTCCTGCGGTCATCGGAGCCGCGCGTGACAAGCCTGTAGCCGGGTGCCGCCCTCTCGAAAAAGCGCTTCGCCCGGTCCTCTCCATTCGGTCCCTCGCTGATCATCAGCACATCGGCCGCAAGGGCGGTGATCTCGTCGCGCACTGCGGCAAGGCGGGCCTCGGCTTCCTCCCGGACGCCGTCTGAGGCGGCCTCCAGATCATCGAGCAGCTTGTCCGCATGCTCGATGTTCCAGCACGTCACCTTGAAACTCTGGATCCTGTTGTCTGTCATAAGCACCTCCCTTGCCCTGAAGGAAAGCAATTTAGGCGGGAATTGCAAAACTTACGCAACAGTCATGTCAGATTTCAGAAGGCCTCACAGCCATGGCAGGCCTTCAGGCCGGCGCCTTCGCCCGCGCCGCTTTGGCAAGCTCCACCAGCTTCTCACGCAGGGCCTTGGGCTCCGTCAGCGGTGTGTCGAACCACAGGCGGCAGACGCGGTCACCGGCCGCAAGATCGAGCCCCTCGGGATCAAGGCCCGTCAGCCGCCAGTTCGCCCTGGGCTGACCGCACAGAACCTGCGCATAAAGGGCAAGCGCATCCGCGTGGTCCTCATTCATGTGGGCGACAGCACCAGCCTCCCAGCCGGACAGCGGCGCACAAAGATCCGCCGCCAGCACGAGATCTGCCGCACTCAGCGCATGGGCCTTGCCGAAGCCGCCGTTGAGGCTGGCCCTTGCCACCTCCAGCCGGAAGAAGCTCATATCCGGAAAGTCCAGGTAAAGCCCGGCCTTGGGATGGCGGGCAAGATGGCGGCGGCGGGCCTCGTCATGATCCGGCGAGCCGCGTTCAATCTCCCGCGCCACGGCCATCACCGTCATGCGCGGATGGGCCAGCGGATCGCCCTTGCCGGGTTCTCCCACAAGCAGCGAGCAGCGGCCGTCTGCCAGCATGGCCGGCTTGTGAGCCGCGAGCTTTGAGGCAAGCACGACCGGCGTTCCATCCATGGCGGCAACAGGTGTCACCCGCGAGACCAGCGGATGGCCGGTCCCCACCTCCAGAACACCGAGGGCGGCATGGCGTGCGAGGCGCAGCAGTGAGCGGGCCTGACGGCGCACCTCATCATCCACCTCTTGAAGAAGAGCTTTTTCCTTTCCGGCTTCAGTCACCAGAGTTCTCCGAACAGCAATCTCCCTCCCCGCCATTCTATCCGCCCGGCCGCCAAAAAGACAGCCCCGGCCCTTCCGTAAAGCTGCCGCTGCAGCCGTTGCCAACATGAATGGCAGATGAACGGGCATCTCAGAGTGCATTCAGTCCCCCCATGGCAAATTGGCACCATCGGAACACAGAGGAACGGGCCACACGGATCGAGCCCCCTCACTCAAAGGAGACGGAAGATGAACACCCTGACCAAGCGCATTCTGACTGCTGCCCTTTCGGCCAGTCTGCTGGCGCCGCTGGCAACCGGCGCGCAAGCGGGCGGCTGGGGTGACCGGCACGGCGGCTGGGGCCATGGCCGCGGCTTTGAGCGCGGATATGACCGCGGCTACGACCGGGGCTGGGAAGACCGCAACCGGGTTGAGCGGGGCCGGGACCGGCACGAGGAGCGCGGCCGCAAGCGCAACAACACGGACGCAGCCCTTGCTGCCGGTGTGATCGGCCTTGCCGCCGGAGCCATCCTTCTGGGCACCATGAGCGGCAGCGCCAGCGCCTCCATGCCTCCCCCGGCCTATTACCCGCCGGCTCATGCTCCCATTCCCGCTCCTGGCCCGGTCTATGGCGCACCGGTCTATGGCGCACCTCAGGCATCGCCCGGCTATCTGCCATGGAGCCCGGCCTGGTACGACTACTGCAGCTCGCGCTACCGCAGCTTCAATCCGCGCACGGGCACCTTCACGACCCATGGCGGCGAGCAGCGCTTCTGCCAGTAATACCAAGGCTTCCGATGCTGACGCATCGCACCTTGAAGTTGCTCAGGCGCCGCACGGGCTTGACCGGCTCTTGATGAATCAAGCTCATCGGGAGGCGGTATAACACGGACCGTCAGCCCAATCCCCGGAGGGAGCCCACACTGCGGGCTCCCTTTCTTTTTTCTGTCAGACGGCCGTCAGCCCCACAATCCAACTTGCAAAGTGCCATGCGCCGTGGCTGGCTTCTCCCGCTGGCGGAAGCCGGGCATGTTTGGGAAGGATTGTGGAATGACGATTGAACTCTACATCGCCTATGTGGCGGCCACTCTCGTTGTGCTCGCCATCCCCGGGCCAACCATCCTGCTGGTGATCAGCTACGCCCTGTCGCATGGCCGCAAATCGGCCGGAGCCTGCGTCCTGGGTGTCGCCCTGGGAGATGCAACAGCGGCCACCGCCTCGCTGCTGGGCCTCGGCGCTGTTCTGGCCGCCTCCGCTACCGCTTTCACCATGCTGAAATGGGCCGGCGCGCTCTATCTGCTGTGGCTCGGCATCAAGATGTGGCGGCAGCCGCCGTTCATTCCTGCAACGGACCAGATTAATGCGGCAGCACCCGCCATGGAGCCGCGCAAGATCTTCTGGAACACCTATGTGGTGACGAGCCTCAATCCGAAGGGCATCGCCTTCTTCATCGCTTTCCTGCCGCATTTCATCGCCCCTGCCGCCCCTGTGGCGCCGCAGCTGGTGCTGATGGGCGTGACCTTCGTGGTGCTGGGCGCCTTGAACGCGGGCGTTTATGCGCTCGCCGCCTCTGCGCTGCGCAAGCAGATCCGCAAGCCCTCGCTGATGAAAGCCCTCAACCGGCTTGGCGGTTCCCTGCTGATTGGCGCTGCGGCCATGACGGCCGCCCTGCGCCGGGCTGCAGCCTGATCCAAGACGTCACGCCCCTCGTCAGGACGCCTTTTTCGCGCGCTCCCGGATCACGGCGAGCGCGCGCATCGCTTCAGCCCTCTGCATACGGCCATAGCGCAGGAAGGCATCGTTGATCTCCTGACCGCTCATCTTCAGCCGCTGGGCCCGCAGCTTGACGATGTTCTTGTAGGCATTGTCCGTCACCCCGTTGGCGCGGCACAGGATGATCAGCGGCGCATCATCCGTGTTGAAGACCACCCGGGCCACCATCGCCGTGGGCAGTTCACTTACCTCCGCCAGCAGATGGGCAAGGTCCACAGGACGGTCCGTCTTGGAAAACTGGTTGACCGCATCGTCAATCGGGCGGCGGCGGGCTTTCATATCATCGATCAGCATCTTCGCACGCGACTGGGCGCTGCCCAGATCACGCACCTGAGCCTGCACCTCCTGCGCGGCCCGCTCCGCCAGGATCTGCACCAGCGTTCCATCTCCCCCCAGATCAAGGATACGCTTCTTCAGTTCCTCGGAGAGGTAGGGAACGAGATTGCGGGCGCCCTCGGCCGGAAGATCCTCGCGGCCGATCAGTGCTTCCTGGATCATCGGATGATGCCGGGCCTTTTCCAAGAGCATTTCAAAGACATTGGCGGTGAACCGGGCCTGCTCGTTGCCGGCGACCGTTGCCAGAACCTCGGTGTTTCCCCGGCTTACGATGACACTTGTCACCGCCTCGTTCAGGGGCCGCCGGTCTGCGATGACGCCCAGATGATCCATGCTGCCAGTCTCGGCAAGGGACACAAGATCATCGGTGGTCAAAACCGGTGAACCGGCCAGAACCGGCGCAGCAACGTTAATCCGGTCTGCTGCAAGCGACATGATCAAGTCGCGCGGGGCCGCCTCAGCCTCGCAGATGCGCACGGCCAGCGCCATGCGGGCTTCTTCCTCAAGCTTGCCGATCACCTTGAGCACGATATCGCCAAACAGCAGGCTGATATGGTCGACCTGATCGGATGCGGCGGTCATGAACATGTCCGTCACCGCATCGACGAGCGCACGCCGGCCTTCCGGGGTGTTATCCCTCGCAAGTTCCGCCAGCCTGCCGAAATTTTGCATTTTTGCCCGCCCAAAGCATGCATCAGATCAAGAAACTACATTTTGCAGAACTTGTTACCTTTTTATTAAGCCGATGATAATTCTTACAAATAGATTTTCAACCACAAATATTTATCTCGCCGCACCTGTGTCTTGATAAATCGGCCCTGTCCCCTTGCCAAACACTGCGCCAGCGCTCCTCAGCGCCATGCACAGCCTATAGGCAGGACTACGGTCCCGGCAGGCAGTCCCAGCCAGACAAGAACTGCCATTCATGCGCGTAATCAACGGGTTATATCTTTGAATCAGAGAAAATACGCAACGGCTTTTGCAGTGCAGCACATTTTCTGCTTTGCGCAGGCGGCCACCTTGCCTACATTAATGAACGTGCAGGAAAGGACATCGGGAGGCAAAACAATGTCGATTGTCCGCAATCTTGACGTGATAGCAGTCTGTGCAGCTTTCGTCTTCCTGGGCGCCATTGTGATCGGCGCACTGTAGGAGACCTGGAGGACTGCAGATCTGATGCTGGCTGGGTAGACGATATGCATCAGATGGAAATCCGGCAGGCCGGAGCAACCGGCAGCCGCGCTGGAAAAGCGTAACCAGAAAATATCAGGGATCCAGTGGAGCGCCCGCAGGGTGATGATCCGGCGGGCGTTTTATATCAAGGCGCCGAGACGCTGACGCATCGCTGCTTGAAGGTGCTCAAGCGCCGCACGGGCTTGAGCACCTCCCGATGACGCAGGCTCATCGGGAGCGGGTATCCTGTCAGGACCTCCGGATGCCGGGACAGCAGACCGGCCGCCCGGATCAGAGGCGCGGCCCTGACACAACACAGCCGCCCTTTCGGGCGGCTGCGGAACTCTGTCTTGGGTTAAAGTTTTGCCTGAACTCAGGCGGCCTTGGCGACGAGAGCGTCGATGGCCTCGTTCGCAGCCTTGATGCTGCCCTCAGCGTCCATGGCCAGCTTGTCGGCCGCCACGACTTCCACATCGGTGATGCCGAGGAAGCCGAAGACGTGACGCAGATAGGTGGTGGCATAGTCATAGGACGAGCCGACCGGTGTGCCGCCAGAAGCTGCAACGATATAGGCCTTCTTGCCCTTCAGCAGGCCTTCCGGACCAGCTTCGGTGTACTGGAAGGTTTCGCGGGCGCGGGCCACCAGATCGATCCAGGACTTCAGCGAGGCCGGAATGCCGAAATTGTAGACCGGAGCGGCGATGACGATCACGTCAGCAGCCTTCAGTTCGGCAACGAGGCTGTCGGACAGGGCAAGCTTTGCCTTCTGTTCATCGGTGCGGGCTGCCGGATCGGTGAAGTTGGCGCCGATCCATTCTTCGTCAACCAGCGGGAAGCCGGCGGACACATCGCGGGTCACGGTCTTGGCGCCAGCGATCTTGGCCGCAAGGCCGTTCACCAGCTTTTCGGTGAGATCGCGGGTCGCAGAGCCTGCCTTGCGGGCGGAAGCGTCAATCTTGAGAATGGTCTTGGACATGAAAGCTCTCCTTCGAGATGAGGTGCCGGGGAGGTGAAGCACCGGTTGTTCGTCGGCCTACACATAAACCCGCCCCCCCCCGGAGAACTAGGCCACAGCTGGTGAACAGTCTGTTCGGGTCATCGTGAACCTCCGGCCTGAAGCCGCCGCACTCGAAGCTTCGGCCGAGCAATTTCAAGGCGTGATCCGTCAGCGTCCGAAAACCTTGGTATGACAGGTTCACACCGCCCTCCGCGCTGCGTCCTCCTTCTTGCCAGTCACCTCTGACAAGGAGCAATTCCATGACTACGATTTGGGGCGTCGTGAACGCCAACGGCACCATCGCATCCGGCAGCGGCGGTGAGGGAGACTATGATTTCGCCGTCATCAACGAAGGGCCGGGGATCTACCAGATCTCGTTCAACGGCAATTTTTCCGGTCTGCCGGCCATCACCGGCTCGCAGGTGATGTGGGGCACCATGAGCGAAAGCCCGCTCGACAACGTGGTCTTCCCCTACCTCACCGCCGCCAGCGCCACAGCCATCACCGGCGCCTCGAATGGCGCACCGCAAAACCGCAGCTTCTCCTTCATCGCTGTGGGCGAATCGTCCAGCGGCCGCTGAAAACGCAAAGGGGCAGGCAGCAAAGTGGTGCCGCCTGCCCCTCAGATGCCGTGCCTCACTCAGCCGCAGCGCGGCGGCGGGGGTCGTAGTTGAGGATCGGGGCGAGCCAGCGCTCGGCATAGGCCAGGTCCCAGCCCTTGCGCTGCGCGTAGTCTTCCACCTGATCACGCTCAATCTTGCCGACGCCGAAATAATGGCTGTCCGGGTGGCTGAAGTAGAGGCCGGAGACGGAAGAGCCCGGCCACATGGCGTAGCTTTCCGTCAGGTTGATGCCGGTCGCCTCTTCCGCGCCGAGCAGATCGAACAGCGTGCGCTTTTCGGTGTGGTCCGGCTGGGCCGGATAGCCCGGGGCAGGGCGGATGCCCTGATACTTCTCCTCGATCAGATCCTCATTGCTGAGGGTCTCATCCGCCGCATAGCCCCACAGGTCCTTGCGGACGATCTGGTGCAGCTTCTCGGCAAAGGCTTCCGCAAGGCGGTCGGCCAGCGCCTGGCTGAGGATCTTGTTGTAGTCATCGCCCGCCTTGGCGTAGCGGGCGGCAAGCTCATCCTCGCCGTGACCGGTGGTGACGGCAAAGCCGCCCACCCAGTCGGCAATGCCGGAGCCTTCCGGCGCCACGAAGTCGGACAGGGCCACATTGGCGCGCCCGCCGGCCGTGCGGGCCATCTGCTGGCGCAGGGTGTAGAAGGTAGCGATCGGGCTCGTGCGGTCCTCGCTGCCGAAGATCAGAATATCATCGCCGCGCGCCTGTGCAGGCCACAAGCCCGCAACGCCGCGCGCCGTCAGCAGCTTGCCTTCCACGATCTCGTCCAGCATGCGCCGGGCATCATCGTAGAGTGCCTTGGCCGCCGGGCCATAGCGGTTGTCCGTCAGCACAGCCGGATAGCGGCCCTTGATCTCCCAGGTGGAGAAGAAGGGCGTCCAGTCGATCACCGGCACCAGCTCTTCCAGCGGGAAATTGTCGAAGCGGGTGATGCCGGGTTTGCGCGGCGCCTGCGGCTTGCGGGTGAAGTCGCAGATGAAGGCATTGGCACGGGCATCGGCAATGGACACGCGCGCGCCGGAGCCGCGGGCATTGGCATGCGCTTCTGCAATCTCCGCATACTCCTTGCGGATCTCGGCGTAATAGGGATCGCGCTGGCCTTCGCTCATGAGGCGCGAGGCAACACCCACGGCACGGCCCGCATCGGTCACGTAGATCGCCTGTCCCCGGGCATAGTTCGGGTGGATCTTCACCGCCGTATGGATGCGGCTGGTGGTTGCTCCGCCGATCAGCAGCGGCACATCCAGCCCCTCGCGTTCCAGTTCGGCAGCCACGTGGCACATCTCGTCCAGAGACGGAGTGATGAGGCCGGACAGGCCGATGATGTCCACCTTCTCCGCCTTGGCCGTCTCCAGGATCTTTGCCGCAGGCACCATGACGCCGAGGTCGATCACATCGAAATTGTTGCACTGGAGCACGACGCCGACGATGTTCTTGCCGATGTCATGCACATCGCCCTTCACCGTCGCCATCAGGATCTTGCCCGCAGAAGACGAGCCCTCAAGGCCGGAGAGGCGCTTTTCCTCTTCCATGAAGGGCATCAGATAGGCCACGGCCTTCTTCATCACGCGGGCGGACTTCACCACCTGCGGCAGGAACATCTTGCCCGCGCCGAAGAGGTCACCCACCACGTTCATGCCGTCCATCAGCGGCCCTTCGATCACATGGAGCGGACGCTCCACGGTCTGGCGGGCAGCTTCGGTATCCTCAACCACGTAGTCGTCGATGCCGTTGACGAGCGCATGCTCCAGCCGCTTGGCGACAGGCCATTCGCGCCAGCTGAGATCGGCTTCTTTCTTCTTGCCGCCCTCGCCTTTCCAGCGCTCGGCCGCCTCCAGCATGCGGTCGGTCGCTTCCGGCGAGCGGTTGAGCACCACGTCCTCGCACAGGTCCCGCAGTTCCTTGTCGAGGTCGTCATAGATGGCGAGCTGACCGGCGTTGACGATGCCCATGTCCATGCCGCGCTTGATGGCGTGGTAGAGGAACACCGAATGCATCGCCTCGCGCACGCCCTCGTTTCCACGGAAGGAGAAGGAGAGGTTCGACACGCCGCCCGACACATGGGCATGGGGAAGGTTCTCACGGATCCAGCCCGCCGCCTCGATGAAATCGACGCCGTAGTTGTTGTGTTCTTCGATGCCGGTGGCCACCGCAAAGATGTTGGGATCGAAGATGATGTCTTCCGGCGCAAAACCGGCCTTTTCCGTCAGCAGCTTGTAGGAGCGGGCACAAATTTCGGTCTTGCGCTCGAAGGTGTCGGCCTGCCCCTTCTCGTCAAAGGCCATCACCACGACGGCCGCGCCATAGCGGCGGACAAGCTTGGCCTGCGCCAGAAACGCCTCCTCGCCTTCCTTCAGCGAGATGGAATTGACGATGGGCTTGCCCTGCACGCATTTGAGGCCCGCCTCGATCACGCTCCACTTGGAGCTGTCGATCATGACGGGAACGCGGGCGATATCCGGCTCGGCAGCAATGAGGTTCAGGAAGGTGACCATGGCGGCTTCCGAATCCAGAAGCCCTTCGTCCATGTTCACGTCGATGATCTGCGCGCCGCTCTCCAACTGCTGGCGGGCCACATCCAGCGCAGCCGAATAGTTTCCTTCCTTCACCAGCTTGCGGAAGCGTGCGGAACCGGTGACGTTGGTGCGCTCGCCGACGTTGACGAAGTTGATTTCCGGCGTCAGCACGAAGGGCTCAAGGCCGGACAGGCGCATCAGGCGCGGCACATCTGGCAGCACGCGCGGCGCCTTGTCAGCCACGGCTTCAGCAATGGCGCGGATATGCGCCGGTGTCGTGCCGCAACAGCCGCCGACGATATTGACGAGGCCGGAGGCGGCAAACTCGCCCACGAGTCCCGCCATATGCTCCGGGCTCTCGTCATATTCGCCAAACTCGTTGGGCAGGCCCGCGTTCGGATAGGCGCAGACCAGCGTATCGGAAATACGGGCAAGATCCGCCACATGGGCGCGCATCTCCTTGGCACCCAGCGCGCAGTTGAGGCCGATGGAGAAGGGCTGCGAGTGGCGGACGGAATACCAGAAGGCTTCCGCCGTCTGGCCGGACAGGGTGCGGCCCGAAAGGTCGGTGATCGTGCCTGAGATCATCACCGGCAGGCGGACGCCCTTTTCCTCGAACACCTCATCAATGGCAAAGAGCGCGGCCTTGGCATTGAGCGTGTCGAAGATGGTCTCGACCAGCATGATGTCTGCGCCGCCGTCGATCAGACCGCGTGCGGCCTCCGCATAGGCCTTGCGAAGATCGTCGAAGCTCACGGCCCGGTAGCCGGGATTGTTCACATCCGGCGAGATGGAAGCGGTGCGGTTGGTCGGGCCGATGGCACCAGCGACGAAGCGCGGACGCGACGGGTCTTTCGCGCCCACCAGATCGCAGGCCTCGCGGGCCAGCCGGGCGCTCTCGAAATTCAGCTCATAGGCCAGCGCCTCCATGCCGTAGTCGGCCTGGGCGATGGTGGTGGAGGAGAAGGTGTTGGTTTCAACGATATCCGCCCCGGCCTCCAGATAGGACACATGGATGGCGCGGATATCATCCGGGCGTGTGAGGCTCAGGAGATCGTTGTTGCCCTTGAGGTCCTGCGGCCAATCGGCAAAGCGGCTCCCCCGGAAGGCCGCCTCATCCAGCTTCAGCGTCTGGATCTCCGTACCCATGGCGCCATCCAGCACAAGAATGCGCTTGGCGGCGGCAGCGTGGAGGCGGTCGAAAACGTCAGACTTCTTCAGCATGGATGTGATCCGGTTCCTGTCACACAAAAGGTCCGCCACGCGGACCTGAAGATCATTCCCGTCCGGCGCAGGCCTGAAGCTCCGCGCCCGACATGTTCAAAACTGCCCTTCCCGGCAAGCGGTCAGGCTCATGTTCGAGGTCTACCACATGCACACATCCCGTCTGAAACCGTTAAGGTCATGGCGGAGGGTGGCAGTTTCGTTTCGATTTCCCGGCGTCTTACCCCCTTCCCATGGTAAGCGGAGAACCTTCTCCTCCCGGAACGAAGTTTGAAAATCTCCACCGCCCCCTCACAAGTCTAGTCAGGAAACCTGAGCCGCAGACACTTTCAGGCTCAGAGCCCCCCGCCCTTACCCTGCCCGTCAGGGGAAGGGGAGCGGAGAGACCTCAAGACAAAGCAAATGCCTCACTGCGGGCCAGGCCCTCACGCCACCTGGCGCGCGGTCTCCCCCTGCCCCAGCCCCAGCATGTGGCAGAGGGCGAAGGTCAGTTCGGCGCGGTTCATGGTGTAGAAGTGGAAGTCGCTGATGCCGCGGTCGACGAGATCCATCACCTGCTCATAGGCAACGGCAGCGCCGACGAGCTTGCGGGTTTCAGCGTCATCATCAAGGCCGGCAAAGCGCCGGGAGAGCCAGTCCGGAATGGTGGTTCCGCAGCCCGACGAGAACTTCACCACCTGATCGAAGTTCAGGATCGGCAGGATGCCCGGCACCACCGGAATGGACAGGCCCGCCTTGGCGATACGCTCCAGATAGGCCTCGAACAGGTTGTTGTCGAAGAAATACTGGGTGATGACGCGGCTCGCGCCGGCATCAATCTTGCGCTTCAGATTGTCGATCTCGGTCTGCCAGTCCTTGCTTTCAGGATGGCGTTCCGGATAGCCGGAGACGGAAACCTCGAAATCACCGATCGCCTTGATCCCGGCCACCAGATCGCTGGCATAGGCATAGCCGTCTTCACGCGGCACATAAGCCGTGCCGATGCCCTGCTGCGGATCGCCGCGCAGGGCCACGAGGTGGCGCACGCCAAGATCCCAGTAGTCCTGCACCACGGCGTCCACTTCGGCGCGCGAAGCACCGACGCAAGTCAGGTGCGCCGCCGGCAGCATCGGCGTTTCCTTGAGAATGCGCTCAACCGTGTGGTGGGTCCGCTCGCGGGTGGAGCCGCCCGCGCCATAGGTGACCGATACGAAGGAGGGCGACAGGGTCTCAAGCTTCTGGATGGTTGACCACAGGGTCGCTTCCATCTTGTCCGTCTTCGGCGGGAAGAACTCGAAGGACACCTTGACCGGTGCGCTCTCGCTGCTGTGCGAACGGCGGGCGTCGGTGGAAGTGGACATGTTACGCAACCTCGCGGGTTAGATCGGCGTGCGGCAGGTCCGTCACGACCCTCGGGTCGCGCGCCAGCCACAGGGTGACAGTCAGTGCTGAATGATTGCCTGCAGATGCAGGCACAAGATCTGTGACGTCTTCCACGTCGAGCCCAAGCCCCTGCAGCCAGCGGCCCATCTGCTCGCGGGAGAAGCCGAGACGGCGGTGGGCATGCTCCTCGCGCAGGAACTCAAGCTCATGCGGAGCAAAATCGACGATCATCAGCCGCCCGCCGGGGCGCAGCGCACGGGCAGCCTCCGCCAGGGCACGGGCCGGATCGTCCAGGAAATGCAGCACCTGATGCAACGCCACCAGATCAAAGGAAGCCGGCGGCACATTGAGGGCATAGATATCGCCATGGCGCACCTGCGCCTGCGTCAACCCCTGCTCCGCAAGATTGGCACGGGCAACGGCGAGCATGTCATGCGAGGCATCGACGCCCAGCGCCGTGGTGTAAAGCGGGGCAAACAGCTCGAGCAGACGGCCGGTACCGGTGCCAAGGTCAAGGAAAGACTGGAACGGCTTGTTGCCCAGCGCCCGGAGCATCGCTGCTTCCACATCGCGCTCGGCCACATGCAGCGAGCGCTCCTGATCCCACACCTGCGCCTTGGCGGCGAAATAGGCAGCCGCCTCTTCCGCCTTGGCCTTGCGCAGGCCGTCAAAGCGGGCCGCATCGGCTTCCAGCACATCATCGGAAGGCGTGAGCCGGGCGACAAGATCACGGGCCAGATCCCCGGCAGCGTCCTCCGCCAGCCGGTAGAACACCCAGGAACCTTCCGGATAGCGGCGCACGAGGCCTGCCTCTGCCAACAGTTTAAGATGCCGGGAGATGCGCGGCTGGCTCTGACCGAGAATTGCCGTCGCATCCTTCACCGTCAGCTCGCTGCGGGCAAGCAGCGCCAGAAGCCGCAGACGGCTCGGCTCACCGGCCGCCCTCAGGCCCGACAACAGGTCTTCGATGGAGAGATGCTGATCGCCGCTCATGCCGTCCACACCATACCGCCGCACTCGGCGCTTCTTCATATAAAGATATCTTTATACCACACCAGACGCACGTGCAAGCCCTGAGACGCCTCATGTTCCGGCACAAGGTGAAGAAAGGCTTCATGTGAGGGATAAAATGAAGCACCGGACTCAGAGCATCAGCTGCCCCGGCCAAGTGATTCTGGCGACTCGTTATTCTGCTCCGCAAACGGCTAGATGCGGGCACGGGTCACGTCCGTGTTCAAGCTTTGGCTCTTCCGCCAAATCCTGGAAAAAGGCCCGGATCTCTTCGAGCCGGGCCAGGTCAGCTTGAGGCGCTGTAGAAACTCAGTCTGCAGGAAGATCGGACCGCAGGGCAAAGCGCTGACGGGCGTCCTCAACCCGCATGGCGTCGAAGCGCGCCAGCGCCTGCGCGCGGGCCTGAACCGTGAGCCGGTGGCGCCAGGGGCCGGCCTTCAGCAGGGTCGCCACCGTCAGTGACGACAGATTGTTGGCCTTGGCGACGATGAGGAAAGGCTCCACCTCAAGGCGGACCATCCAGTTGCTGGCCTCGGTGACGCTGACCTTGGTCAGGGAGGCGAAAGCCACCACGGCTTCGGCAAACCGGTCATCGGCTGCCAGCCAGCGCAGGCTGCTCTCGTTGAGGCGCCCGTCGCGCATCATGGTCAGCACCCGGGTGCGCGCCGCTTCAAAGTCGTAGCGGCTCAGCCAGTAGTCATTCGACATGCGCTGTTCGGGAATGCGGGCGGCCTGCGGCAGCTGCTCCGCATCGGCCAGCGCACCGGCAATCACCAGCTTCTGGCGGACGGATTCGGTGGCCACTTCCACCAGCCGGGCGATATGCGCATCGGCAAGATCGCGGCGCTCGCTCAGCGCCAGCTGCAGGGCATGGTCCTCAGCCGCAGCATCCAGCAGCCCCTCGAACCCTTCCAGCGAGAACGCGGCCCCCGGGTTGGCGGCGACGCGGCGCTTGACGCGGATGTCACCGCGGCGGACCAGAACGTCGGTGACTTCCTCGGACAGAACTTCACGCTGGGCGATGGCAAGGCGGTGGGCATTACTGTTGACATCGGCAATCCCGGCGAGTTCGGGATCCTTCAGCACACTGGAACGGCGCAGCAGAGTTTCGGCGACTTCGATCTCATCGCCAGCCAGCTGGCGGATGGTGCGCTCGGGCCCCCTGCGAAGCTCCGCCAGCCGCTCGGCCACAAAGCGCCGGACCTCCACTTCCACCATGTTCACCAGCCGCAACAGGACCGTGTCATATATGTCGACCTGTTCGTCGGAGCATTTGTCTGAGGTCAGAGAGAAGAGTACGGCAACATGACGGGCGAGTTCCGCCTTCCGGTCTGCGCTGGCTTCGGACGATAGTCCGCCAAAATTCACAAGCTCCGTCTGCAACGCTTCTGTCATCTCTCAACCCACATTCGAGGACACGCCAGCACTCTAATAGCGATTCTTGAAGATAAGAGTAACGCCAAAACGTATTCTCTAAGTATGTTTTACCAGCTATCGTTTAAAATTTTAATAAACTAATTTTTCTTTGTTACTTCAACAATTTGAAGCTGAAGAGAACCAAAGCACCCGACCACACCAGCCTGCGAAGCTTGCGCGAAGCTTGCCAAACGGGGGTACGGGAGGAAAATTACGTAGCGTAATTTATTGATCAAATAAAAAAATGGGCGGCCCCAAAAGAACCGCCCAGTCTGGCACCAGTAGCTGGAAACTACTCACAGAGCCATGCTGGCGGAAACCGGACATCAGGTCCAATAGGATTGATTCGGCTTTTAAATAAGATAAACTGATCATATGATCTCACTCCGCCAGCTTCGCTATCTCGACGCCCTCGCCACCCACCTGCATTTCCGCAAGGCGGCGGAGGCCGTCGCCGTCACCCAGCCTGCCCTGTCCATGCAGATCAAGGAGCTGGAGGAAAGCCTGGGCGTCATGCTGGTCGAGCGGCGCTCCGGCCTTGCCCGGCTGACGCCGGAGGGCGAGGAAGTGGTGCGGCGCGGGCGGCGCATCCTCGCCGATGTGCGCGATCTGATGGACTACGCCCGCCACCGGGGCCAGCCTCTCACCGGGCCACTGCGTCTTGGCATCATCCCTTCGATCGCGCCCTATCTTCTGCCCCGCGTCCTGCCCAAGCTGCAGAGCGGCCATCCGGACCTGCGGCTGACCTTGCGCGAGACCCTGACGGATGTGCTGGTGCAGGAATTGATGGCCGGAGAACTGGACGCCATCATCGCCGCGCTGCCCCTCGGCCAGCCGGAACTGACCACCCTGCCCCTCTTTGAAGACCGCTTCCTTCTGGCGGTGCGCAACACGCCCGATCTCGACGAGCGGCGGCGGATCGGCATTGACGAGATCCGGCAGGAGGAACTGCTGCTGCTGGAGGAAGGGCATTGCCTGCGCGACCAGGCGCTCAACTACTGCCAGATCGTCACCTCCGGCCGCCGGTCCTCGCTGGGTGCGACCAGCCTTGCCACGGTGATGCAGATGGTCGCCGCCGGTTATGGCGTCACCCTGCTGCCGGAAATCTGCGCGGATGTGGAGGTGCGCGACGACCGCGTTGCCCTGCTCCGCTTTCAGGATCCCCAGCCTGCCCGCATGGTGGGCCTGGCCTGGCGGCGCACATCCCCACGGCGCAAGGATTTCGAAAGTCTGCGGGATACTCTGGCGGTCACGCTCAGCGGGCTTGGCGTGGCTTCAACACCGCTGGAAATTAGTTAGGCACTCCCTCAGGCAGCAGCCCGCTCGCGAATGCGGTAGACACAACGCCGTCCGCCGGACAGCAGATGCTCGCAGCGCTCAATTTCGGCCTGCGGCCCGAGGACACTGGCAAAGAGCGACAGTTCCGACCGGCAAAGCCCCTGGCAAACGGACGCCGCCGCGCAGATGGAGCAATGGTTCTCGATAAAAAGCCAGCTGCCGTCCGCGTCCCGCTCGACTTCAGCCATATAGCCCTCCCGGTTGCGCAGATCCGCAAGACAGGACAACCGGTCGGACAGCGCTGAAGCTCCAGTCAGTTCCTTTTCGTAAGCTGCCTGCATTTCCTTCTCGCGGAAGGCAATCAGGTCCTCTACCCCTTGCGCGCCGTAAAGCTCCCGCAGGCCGGAGAGCAACGACAGGATCAGGGCCGAATGGTTGTCCGGAAAACGGGCATGGCCGGCAGCACTCAGCGCCCAGACGCGGCGCGGACGGCCCACGGCCCCCTTCATGTCTTCGAAGTCAACCAGTTCCTCCTGCAGCAGCCCGTCGAGGTGCTGGCGCACGGCAACAGGCGTGACGGAGAGCGATGCGGCGAGTTCCGCCGCAGTCTGCGGGCCGCCAGCCTTCAGGGCGTTGAGAATACGGGTGCGGGTTCTGTCTGACATGGGCTGAACATAGCACGGGACCGGCCATATAAAAAGATTTCACTTTTCATATTCCGGAATTCAATTTAGAAAGAAAAAACTTTCTTTACAGGGTCAGCCATGTTCCTTGATCGCGTTTTCCAGTTTGCCAGCACCCTTTCCGTTTTTGCTGCAAGGCACATCACGCGTCCGGCCGGCAGATGCGGGTGCCATCCGCAACTGCGTGACTTGCCCCCCGAATTCCTTGACGACATTACACTTCCCCAGAAAGTTCGCGAATTGCTGCAGCGCGAAGAAAACCGGCAGCAACGAAGCCTGCCCCTTCTTTTCCGGTAATGGAAAGATCACGCCGAAATTCAACAATCCTAAAGAAATGCCGCCACCGAAAATGAATGTACCCTTGCGATATCATCGCAAAAAACGCTAGGGCATGTTAAATGCAGGTTATTACTTTGACCTCAAACTCTGGAGAAGATGAGAGTTCGAAGAGTGACAACGATGCACCGATTTCTTGACTGGATGACTTTGTCAGGCCAGCAACCGGAAATCCTGCCGGCGCAGTTCAGGGAACTGCGCCGGCAGGTGCCGCTTCTCTATGCCTTGCTGATGGTCAACGCGGGCGCCGTGTCTTTTACACATTACGGTCTGGCCCCGGAGTATCTGACGATCTGGCTGCCCCTCCCGCTTTTCATCATCTGTTCAGTGCGGGCCGTGGCCTGGCTGCGCCGGTCTGCCGATGCCGTGTCGCCGGAGGAAGCTCTTTACCAGCTGCGCCGGACCCTCTTTCTGAGTGGCGTTCTGGCGCTTGCATATGTGACCTGGTCGCTGACCCTCGACAGCTATGGCGGACCGCTGGAGCGCGGACATGTCGCTCTCTTCATCGCCATCACAGTGGTCGGTTGCATCTTCTGCCTGATGAATCTGCCTCAGGCCGCGCTTCTGGTGATGGCGCTGGTGACAGTGCCCTACATTGTCTACTACAGCCGCCTTGATCTGACGGTCTTTCACGCCATCTCGATGAATATTTTCCTCGTCAGCCTTGTGCTGATCCAGGTGCTGTTCAATGGCCACAAGGCCTTCACCAACGTGATCCAGGCGCAGCGGGCGCTGGCGCAGAAGCAGCAGGAGACCGAGCGGCTGAGCGAGGAAAACGCCATCCTCGCCCATACGGATGTACTCACCGGCCTGCCGAACCGCCGCCATTTCTTTTCTGCCCTGCAAAAGCGCATCCAGGACGCCTCCTCAACGCACACCAGCTTTGCTGTCGGCGTCCTTGACCTTGACCGGTTCAAGCCGGTGAACGACACCTATGGCCACCATTTTGGCGACCTTCTGCTCGCAGAAGCGGGTGACCGGCTGAAGGGACTGGTCAGCAGCGGCACCCGGCTTCAGATCAGCCGCCTGGGCGGCGACGAGTTCGGCATGATCATCGAGGCTCCGGCTGAGGATCTGGAGGCGCTTGGCCAAGCGATCTGCGACATCATCGCAACCCCTTATGAAATTGAGGGAATTTTTGTCCGGATTGGCTGCTCCTGCGGCCTCGCGGTTTTCCCGGATGCCGGGCGCACGGTCCACGAACTGTTCGACCGTTCTGACTACGCGCTTTACAACTCCAAGACCGGACGGCGCGGTCAGGCAACGCTTTATTCCGTGGAACATGAAAGACAGATCCGCTCTGACCGGGCAATCGAGAGCGCCCTGCAAGGCGCAGATCTTGAAGAGGAATTCGAGGTCTTTCTGCAGCCGATCCTCGACCTGCAGAAAGGCAGCATCACCGGTTTTGAAGCGCTCGCCCGCTGGCACAGCCCCCTTCTCGGTCAGGTCCCGCCAGATCAGTTCATCCCGCAGGCGGAGCGCTCAGGCCTGATGCGGCGCCTCACCATCTCGCTTTTTGGCAAGGCGCTGGCAGCGATGAGCCAATTGCCACCGCATCTCTCCCTGTCCTTCAACCTGTCGGCCCACGACATCACCAGCAAGGAAACGGTGCTCTCCTTGCTCGCACTGCTGGGGCGCAGCAGCATCCAGCCGCACCGGCTGATATTCGAGATCACGGAAACGGCGGTGATGCGCAGCTACGAGAGCGCCGAGCAGTCCATGCGCCTGCTCCGCCAGACAGGCGCAAGGCTGGCTCTCGATGATTTCGGCACCGGCTATTCGAGCCTTGGCTATCTGCACCGGCTGCCGATCGACCGGGTGAAGATCGACAAGAGTTTCGTTTCAGGCATCAATGATCCGAGCGGCCAGGGCATCGTCTCGTCGATCATTGCCCTGTGCCGCTCCATGTCCCTCGACTGTGTGGTGGAAGGCATCGAGATAGAAGCCCAGCGCGACCGGCTGCACAGCCTTGGCTGCCGGTATATCCAGGGCTACCTGATTGCCCGGCCCATGCCCGCCAGAGAAGCAGCCGCATGGCTGGAACACACGGACTATCATCAACCCGCAGCCCGGCAAGGTGTGGTATCCCTGCCTCTGAACTGAGGATCAGGAGACACGGCCGGTGCCGGATGAAACCGAACCTGCGGTGCCCCGGACCGGAGGCACACGCCGGCAGAAAGACATGCGCAAGGCGCTGCGCCAGCTGGCCCCGCGCATTCCCTTGTTTGACGCACAGGCCGTTTTGTTCGGTGCCATGACAGGACATCTGCGCCACCTGCCGCCATCCATTGCCGTGCAGCAGGCCCTCACCTCCCACATCCGCCACACCGCTACCGAATATGACACCCTGCTTGCCGAAGGCTACGACCGGGACTCGGCCCGGCATTTCGTGCTGGATGATATCAATGACCAGCTCGCAGACTGGGGCTCCGGCCTGCGCATCACCGAAGCAGACGGGGACTGAGCCCCGCCTCATATCAAGAGCCAGGGAACTGACGCTTCACGGCCGCCGCGCAACGGGATCGATTTCCACCAGCGCATGAACCGCGAGACCGGTTGCGCCGATGCAGGTGCGTGCGGGCAGCTTGCCCGGTTCAAAATAGCGGCTGTAGGTCTCGTTCATCAGCGCATAATCGCGATGGAAGTCCGTCAGATAGACGCGGGCCATGGTCACATGCTCCAGCCCGAGCCCCACGCCCGCCAGAACGAGCTTCAGGTTCTCCATCACCCGCGCCGTCTGGGCGGCAATCCCCTCCGGCAGCAGCGCATCCGGGGCAGCCGGATCTGCCGGCATCTGCCCGGTGATGAACACCCAGCCATCAGCCTCGACGGCATGGAAGAACGGCGCCATAGGACGCGGTCCGCCGGAAATCATGTGATGGATCGGCAGCCAATCAGTCCCCTTTGTCTGTTATCTCCGCTGCCCCGGCAGCATCCGGACAGTCCGGCGCGCCCTTTGGCGCATTCCGGACGCCGATCTAGCAGGGATTCCTCACGCCGGGCCAGAGCCTCGGCACAGAAGAGCGCTACGGAACAACTTGCGCATAACCCGCAAGGCAAGCACAGCTACAAGACACGGAACTGCCGGAAGCCGCCATCATCGGTATTTTTCCAGACGCAGCGGCACCCGTCCGCGCAGATCATGGAGAGACACGTCAACAGGACTGACAGTGATCTTTTTCGTTTGCATACAAATAAAAAGAATGCACCCTACCCCTCAATCAAGTCAATCCAAATACTTCAAACAAGACGCCATAAACAAAAATAACTCTGCGTATTTTTCAAGCTTCAAAAACAAAATCCCAAAACATGGCAAAGCTTCCAATTAATTTCATGTAAAGATTCTGATGTTTTGATCCGTAAAACTTTCACACGAGGGTGAACGAATGACGATCAAGCAGAAGATGCTCGTTTTGTCGCTGATGGCACTCAGTGCCGTTTTACTGACCGGGCTAATACAGATTTTTTCACTGCGCAGCACGATGCTCGAAGACCGGCGCGATCTGATCCGCTCACAGGTGGAGACGGCCCAGAGCGTCGTGAAGGCCATTGCCGAGGAAGCCAAGGCAGCCGGTGTGCCGCTGGAGACGGCCCAGGCCAACGCGAAGGCCGTGCTGCGCACCATGCGCTTCAACGGCAATGACTATTTCCTCGCCATCGATGCCAGCCCGGCCAATCAGGGCCTCATTCTGGCGCATCCAAGCGCAGCGGTCGAAGGCAAGAACCTTTGGAACTCCAAGGACCCTGCCGGCAATCTCTTTGTTCAGGGCGAGATCGAAGCCGGGCGCAAGGGCGGCGGCTTCTCCGAATTCCTGTTTCCGCGCCTGAATGAGACGGTGGCATCTCCCAAGCTTGCCTACACCATGAATTATGACCCGTGGCAGTGGGCCATCACATCCGCGCTCTACATCGACGACATCAGCGCCGCCTTCTATTCGGAACTCTTCACGATGCTGATGTGGATGGTGCCGCTGATCCTGGCGATTGCCGCAGGCACATTCCTCCTCTCCAACAGCATCACCCGCCCGCTGGAGGACATCACCAATGTGACGCGCCAGCTGGCCGACGGCAACATGACCGTTACCATCCCCGGCACCGGCCGCAAGGACGAGATCGGCCATATGGCAGAGGCCACGGAAATCTTCCGTGACACGATGATCCGCGCCCGTAATCTGGCGCAGTCGCAGGCGGCAGAACAGACCCAGCGCGAGGCACGCGCCATGCATATCGAGGAACTGACCCGCAGCTTCGATGCCAGCGCCGCAGCGCTTCTGCAGGCGGTCACCCAGTCCGCCTCCAGCATGGAAGGCAGCGCCCGCAACATGGCCCGCATTGCCGAAGGCACCAACTCCAGCTCGACCGCCGTTGCCTCTGCTGCCCAGCAGGCCGCCGCCAATGTGCAGACGGTTGCCTCCGCCACGGAAGAGTTGAGTTCTTCCATCTCCGAAATTGCGTCGCAGGTTTCCCGTTCCTCGCAGATCGCCATGCAGGCGGTGGATGAGGCACGGCGCACGGACGGCCAGATCCAGGGCCTTGCCAACGCAGCCAACAAGATTGGCGAAGTGGTGGACCTCATCCGCGCCATCGCCGAACAGACCAACCTCCTTGCACTGAACGCCACCATCGAGGCGGCGCGCGCCGGCGAAGCCGGCCGTGGCTTTGCCGTGGTGGCGGCCGAGGTGAAGGAACTGGCCTCGCAGACATCCAAGGCAACCGAGGAAATCACCACGCAGATTTTGGCCATCCAGTCGGAAACGCGGGTGGCCGTGGACGCGGTGCAATCCATCGGCAAGACAGTGGAAGAGATGAACCACATTGCAGCGGCCATCTCGGCATCCGTCGAGGAACAGGGCGCGGCCACCAGCGAAATCGCCCGCAACGTCGAGCAGGCCTCGCGCGGCACGCAGGATGTGACGGACAACATCCTCGAAGTCTCCCACGCGGCCAGTGAAACCCGTGGCGCCGCCGCCAGTGTGGAACAGGCCGCAGCTGCGGTGACGCGCGACGCGCTGGCGCTTCGCACCGAGGTGGAAAGCTTCCTCAGCGGCGTCCGCGCCGCCTGACGGACAGAACAAGCGTTCTGGCCGAAAAGGCCGGGTCCCCGTGGCCCGGCCCTTTCGTTGCCACAGGACGGGCACAATGAGGCCGCACTATCCCGGCACAAGTTGCATCCGGAACACTTTCACGCTTGCATTTCCTTCGAGGTCATCATGAAAATCAGGCACTTGCTGGCAGTGGCCCCGCTGCTTCTCTCCCTCGCCGTTCCCTTTGGATCTGCAATGGCCGAAAACAGAATAGACATCATCCGCCCCGATGCCCCGGTGCTTGCGGCCTATGGAAGCTATGGGGTTGGCGTGACGACCATCGAGCTGACCAATCCGGGTCAGATCGATGTGCTGAACTCGGAACCCGGCAAGGAGCCTGTCCTCTATGACAGGCCGCTGACGGTCGAGGTGTTCTATCCGGCTGCCGCCGATGCAAAGCCCACTCCGCTCAAGGCGATGATGCGGGACGGCAGCACGATGATCGAACTCAGCGGCCGCGCCTCGCGCGCCGCCGAACCGGACCTGAGCGGCGCGCCCTATCCGCTGGTCATCATCTCCCACGGCTATCCGGGCAACCGCTTCCTGATGAGCCCGCTGGCGGAGAACCTTGCGAGCAAGGGCTTTGTTGTTGCCTCCATCGACCACACCGAATCCACCTATGACAACAGGGCCGCTTTCATCTCGACACTGGTCAACCGTCCGCTGGACCAGATGTTCGTGCTCAACGCCATGGAAGAGCAGGGCAAGACGCCGGGCGGCCCGCTGGAGGGGCTTCTGTCCACCGAGCGGACCGGCCTCATCGGTTATTCCATGGGCGGCTACGGCACGCTGATTTCCGGCGGCGCAGGCCTTGCCGATTTTGCCCGCGAGGCTTCATGGGCTGATGGCAAGGGCGCGTTCCTTGAGCGCCATCTCGCCGGAAGCGAGAGCCATGAAGCGCTGGTCGATCCGCGCCTCAAGGCCATTGTCGCGGTCGGCCCTTGGGCCCGCAAATCCAATGCCATGAATGCGGACGGTCTGGCCGGCTTGCGGGTTCCGGCGCTGATCGTGGGCGGCAATCAGGACGAGATTTCCGGCTACAGTGACGGCATCCGCAAGATCTGGCAGGAGGCCAAGGGCACCGACCGCTATCTGCTGACTTTCGTCAATGCGGGCCACAACGCCGCCGCTCCCATGCCCGCTCCGGCGGAAAGCTACGCCTTCAGCGAGGCCATCGGCTTCCCGCCGTTTCAGCATTATGCCGATCCGGTGTGGGACAGCGTGCGGATGAACAACATCCTCCAGCATTTCACCACCGCCTTTCTCGACGTTAATCTGAAGAGCAAGACGGACGAGGGCAAGTATCTCAAGCTCATGCCCTATGCCGAAGATGGCGTCTGGTCGATGAATGCGGATGGCAAGCCCAACGCGGACCACACCTACTGGGAAGGCTTCCCGCAAGGCAGTGCCATCGGCCTGCGCTTCGAGCACCTGGAGAAGGGGGAGTAACTCCTTCCCTCCAATCAGCCCGGATAGATCCAGTGCTCCGGCAGATGCGCCGTAATGGCATCGCCCGGCAGGATGCGCCCCGGCAGTTCGACGAAAGCGACAAGGCCGCGCAGATACTGCGCGGTCTTCGGGAACAGCAGATCGAGCCCTTCGCGCTCCGGCACATGCTCCGCAATCTTCCGGCCAGCCGCCCGGCAGGGTGAATTGTAGCCATCCACCCGCAAAACAGCCCCGCTCTCGAACACGAGCCGGGTGCGTGGCGGCAGCAGGCTGAGGCTGGGGATGCATTGCGTCACCACATTGCCGCCGATCCAGCCGGCGGGCAGCGCATCCAGTTCCATCCGCGAGGCAATCAGCGCCAGTTCCTCCACAGACAGGATGGAGAGCTGACGCTCGTTCACCATCACCGTGCCGCGCGGATACCAAGGCTCGCGCCCGCCCGAGCGCCGGGTGCGTCCGCCATGCCGGTCACCTTCGATGCCGTCAAAGCCAAGATCCAGCGCCGCGCAGGGGACCGTTGCGAAGTCTGACTTCTTCGCCGTTCGCAGCACTTCGGCCGTCTTGCCGGAAATCTTGCGCGCGGGCACCCGTTGCAGCCGCGCCAGCCTGTCCTCAAGCGCCGCATGCCCGGCCTCACCAGTCTCCACACTCATGACGCCTTGCCCCTCAAGTTTTCCGGCCTCACCCAAGGCCGGATACTTAGCGCATGCAGGCGGGAGCGGCCAATGAATTGGCGTGAAGTGAGTATCACGCAAATTGCACGCCGAAGGCGCACAATCTCGGCTGCCCTGCGTCCTGCCGGAGGAGGAACAGACCCTCCAAGGAGATCCGAATGAGCACCAGCAGCGTCACCCTGAATCTCGTCAATCTGCGCGGGAAGCCAACGGCCCCAGACGAAGATATCTACATCCTGCTGACCGGCGAGGACGTCACAGGTCTGACCGGCATCACGCTTGGCACGATTACCCCCCTGTCACAGATCACGAATGCCACGATCAGTTTCACGACGATCAATTCGGGACGGCTCTATGCGGGGCTCGGGCAGTTCCCCAATCCGCCCACCCCGACCGGTGGCATCTATTACGGATGGATCGAGTTCAGCTGCCTGACGGCGGGAGACAACCTCTGGATCAACATGTCGAATGTGGATCTGCTCGGCCTGCCGCTCGCCATTGCAGGCACGGAGGCAGGGGGAAGCAGCTTCTCGCTCGGCTACAAGGACCCGATGACCCCTACCCTCATCAACACCATGAAGAATTCGGTTCTGACGAAACATGGACAGGGCGCGGTGATCACCACGGTTTCCGGCCAGCAACTGGTGATCGGGCCCACCATCATACCCTCAGCATATCCCGACATGACCCCCTACGTGGTGAGCCTCGTCAAGGCCAATGCCCCCGTCACCATCGTTTCCGACACCCCGCCCGGCGGTTCTCCCGAGACCTTTACCGGCAACTTCCAGGCAGCCGACCCGAAAACGGGCGTGATCCTCTCCCTCAAGGGTGACCAGGGTGACACATTCGAGTTGACGGCGGTCAACCTCAGCAGTTCGATCATCTACCGCTGCGATGGAGGCACGGTCATATTCAATGGCCGCGTCGTGCCGCAGAACCGCACCGCAACGAATGATCCATCGGGCCAGCCCGCCTCCCAGATCATCAGCAACTCGGTGTTCCGCAACCTGATGATCGGCTTCAACGAGGGCTATTTCACCCCCACAGGGCCCAACAACTCCAGCCAGTTTCCGGGCCAGACGCCTTTTGCCGGCGGCAATGGCAACCTCTATGCGCAGGCGATTCACAACGGCACCAATTCCTATGGTTATCCTTATGCGGACAGCAATCTGAAGGTACTCATCCAGGCGGATCCGGCCCAGCCGGTCACCGTCTCGGTCCTCGCCGACAGCATGGCCTATGGCTACACGGACAATCCGGGCGGCGGCAGCAATCAACCCTCCAGCGGCACCTACCAGTTCGGCATCGGGTCAGGCAGCGGCGCATTGGGGCCGATACGCATCGGCAACTGGGTCTATGAGGCATCGCCCAACACGGACGGAAGCCCGGGCGGAGCCTTCGGCGGCTTCCTGCCGGACCTGACAGACTGGACGCAGATGCAGTTCACCGGTGCAGGCCCCGGCGCCTATATCTGGGTGAAGAACGGCCAGGTCGAGACAGGCGGCTGCCTGAATGCCGCCGGCAGCTGGAATGACAGCAAGACCGTCTACAGCTGGCCGGCCAACCTGCAATGGGTGCCGGGAGCCATAGCCCCCGCCAAGCCCACGAGTTGAGACACCGCCTGCCGCAGCAGCCGCCCTGTGCTGCGGCAGGCCTTCAAAGAGACAGCAGACGTAAACTCTCTTGCATTACCATGCGTCCCCAACGGCATGCCGGGCAGCCTACAGGAACTGGGGGGGCGTGGAATGATGGCGTTTGCGGGCAAAGTTGGACACGGGTTGGCAGCGGCAGTGCACCACTTCTCCAGCATGATCCTGTGTGTGAGCCTGGCTGCCGCTCTCACCGGCGCCGCAGCTTCAGGCCCCGCTTCGGCCCAGGACACGGCAACAGGCAGCAGCGCAGCGGCCATCGCCATGAATGACGCGATGCAGGAGAGTTTCCAGCTGCGCGGCGCGCTGCAGCAGCTGGCCGCAGAACTGCCCACCCTGCCGGGAAAAATGGCGGCAACGCTCCGCGCCATGTCGCCCGATGGCTCGCTGGACTGGCTGTGGTCCGCTCTTGCCGTGCTGGCTGCAGCATTGATCGCGGGTACTGCCCTGCAGGCCCTGTTCCGCCGCTGGGCGGAGGCGGTCTATTTGCACCGCTTTCCCCCGGCGCCCGAAACCCGTGCGGGCAAGGTCGCTTTCCTGCTCGGGCGCGGCACGGTGATGCTGCTGGAACTGGCCATTTTCCTGATCACCGCCTGGCTGGTGGCCGTGCTGCTGCATGAGGATCTGCATGCCTCCCGGGTGACCGTGCAGACCGGCATTCTGGGCTTCACCGCCTGGAGCCTGATCCGGCTGATCCTGTTCAACATCATTGCGCCGGACACACCCGCCTGCCGCATGCTGGCCTTTGACGATCAGTCCGCCGCAAGGCTCAACACGGCGCTGGTCACCGGGCTCGGCCTCTCGGCCTTCGTCATCTCGCTCTCCATCTGGATGCGCGCCCTCGGGCTGGAGGCCAGTGCGCACAAGGTGGCGCTTGTCTTTTCCGCCGCCCTGTCGACCTGCATTCTCTCCACCATTGCCATTGTCTGGCGCAAGAGCGTCGGCAAAGCCATCATGGGCGGAGCGCCGGACGAAAGCGCAGTGCATCCCGCCCTCCACTTCATCGCCAGCATCTGGCACGTGATGGCGATCCTGTATTTCCTCTTCGCCTTCGGCACGGCCAGCTTCCGCATCCTCCTCGACCGGCCTTTTGCCACCGGCCTTGTCAGCGCGCCGGTACTGGTGCTGGTCGCCGCGCTGCTGCTGCAGGCCGTGTTGATGCTGCTGATCGACCGGCTGCTGCCGCGCCTCGACACGCGCAGGGCCAAGGCCGTGCTGATGGATGGCCTTGCCCGTGCCGAGACAGCGGCCGGAGAAGCCCCGGACACCACCGCCAATGCCTCACAGGCCGAAGCCGAAGCGCTGGAGGCAGAGGCAGCCCGAGCCCCCTACCGCGCGCTTTTCGACCATGGCGCGGCCATCCTCACCCTCGTCTTTTCCGCCTGGCTGCTGCTCAAGGTCTGGGGCATCTCGATCCACGATCAAAGCTCCATCCTCGGCAATCTTGTGGAAGTCGCCATCGTCGGCTTCCTTGGCTACATGGCCTATCAGGCGGTGGAAATCGCCGTTGCGCAGGCGGCGCGGCGGGACCTCCTGCGCCCGGATGCGTCCACCCACGCGCCCGGAGAAATGGAGATAGGCGGCACCGGCGACAGCCGCCTTTCCACCCTGCTGCCGATCTTCCGCAACTTCCTGCTGATCACCATCGTGGTGATCTCCGGCATGCTGATCCTGTCGCAGCTCGGCATCGACATTGCCCCGCTCTTTGCCGGTGCCGGCGTCGTCGGTCTTGCCATCGGCTTTGGCGCGCAGACGCTCATCCGGGATATCTTCTCCGGCGCCTTCTATCTGATCGATGACGCCTTCCGCAAAGGCGAATACATCGACATCGGCAGCGCCAAGGGCACCGTGGAGAAAATCTCCATCCGCTCCATGCAGCTGCGCCACCACCGCGGCGCGCTGACGACCGTGCCCTTCGGCGAAATCAAGCACGTGCAGAACTACTCGCGCGACTGGGCCATCATGAAGCTCGCCTTCCGCGTCACCTATGACACGGACACCGAGAAGATGCGCAAGATCATCAAGAAATTTGGCCAGGAACTTCTGGATGATCCTTATTACGGGCCGATGTTTCTCGATCCGCTGAAGTCGCAGGGCATCCTCTCCATGGAGGACAGCGCCATGATTGCGCGGGTGAAGTTCATGTCAAAACCCGGCAAGCAGTTTGAGCTGCGCAAGGTGGTCTATGCCGGGTTGCAGGACCTGTTCGAGAAAAACGGTATCCGCTTCGCCCACCGGGAAGTCACCGTCCGCATCGCCGATGCAGGCGGCAACCTCGTGCCGGCCCCTACTCCGGCCCAGATCGCCAGCGCTGCCGCCGGCGCCCATGCAGGGCGTGCAGCGGCGCAAGCCGGCGGCCAGGGACAGGATCCACAGTAGCAGGCACTTCCAGCTCCCTTCCGGCGAAGCGAGCTCAGAAAGCCTTGCCTGCGAGCAGCATCTCCCGCGCGGCAAGGAATGCCTCCCGCAGCGCCTTGTGGCCCTCCAGGCCCTCCAATGCGTAGCTGTTGAGAAACAGGCGTCCCGCAAACAGGCGCTGCATTCAAGCCGCATGCTCCTGCCAGGGTCATCGCAATGAACTCGCCTTTCACAACGCTGCAGGTATCGTTGCTGGCAGCGAACTTGGCGATGAGCTTCTTCGCCCCGTCATCAATCATTGCCTTGGGCCGCGCCCCGCCGATCGGCGTGCCATGCCGGAGCGCCTGATCGAGCGCAGGAGGCAGTGGCCTGCCTTTTTCAATGAGGCCTGCCGCCTCCATCAGTTCATCACGCGAGGCCCCTGCTGAAAGCCTTGGAACAAACTCGGTGGCCGATGCCTGAAAATCCAGAGCGCCAATACGGTCTGATCCTGACTGGAGGAGAAAGGTCAGCTCGCTGAGTTCAGGCACCCGTCCGCATCTGGCTTCAAGCCTGTCAGCCTGTTGATGATGACCCGTCGTCCCCAGGCATCGGGTGAGCCATCACGAATACAGCTGGCCATCTGCAGACCCGGCGCAGGGGCAATCACACCTTCCTGCAGCGGCAGTTCCGGCTCATAGATGGCAACGGCATTCCTGCGGGCGCGGTAGCTGGCGCCATAGGTGAAGAACAGGCGCCCGCCGTCCTGATCGAAGCGGCCAGCCACCACCGGCTCCGTTGCACCCGGCAGCCAGATCCAGACAAAGGCTTGGCTGGCTGCCGCCCTAGAAGTCATCATCAGGCTCCTTCACCCTGGGCCGCACACTCTTGGGCAGCAGGGTCAGTTTCTCGTCAAGACGGGCATTTTCCCTCTGCAGACTTTGCCCATCAGGGTCAAACAGGCGAACCCCGGCGAGCGCAGCGGCCTCGAAGACGATGCCGATTTCAGGCCCTGCTGCGCCCTTCTCGATGCTGGAGAGCGTTGTACGGCTGATACCGGCCCGTTCCGCCAGTTCCTGTGCGGTCATGCCGCGCTCGATGCGCCCGGCACGGATCAGCTTGCCACGCATCGCAAGCGCCTGGCGGGTCCCCCTCGAATAGCTTCTCTGACGCGGCATGGAGATCACCCGTTTGTTCATTTGTATGAACACACAAGGCTTTGCGTTCATAATTATGGACATCCTGCCTGACCCTTCGAGCTACATCAAACCAAGTCCAAAATTCTGGACGCAAGGGCTGATAACGTCCGTAAGCGGCGCCTGGCGCCCACCTTCCAGCCTTTGTCCTGATTGGCTCATTGGAGCACAGTGAAGATAAGGACGGAGTTTCTCCATGGAGGCTACATTGGAGGTTCTCCCGGTTGGTGGCCGAGGCCGCCGGAACCGGAAGTGGCCGGATGAGGTGAAGGCGCGGGTGGTCGCGGAGACGCTGCTGCCGGGCGCGACGGTCAACGAAGTGGCGCGTCGGCACGGCTTGCCGGCAAACCATGTGTCGTCGTGGCGAACGCTGGCGCGGAAAGGGCGGCTGGTGCTGCCTGCGCCGGAGGATCCGGTTGAGTTTGCGGCACTGATGGTCGGCCCGGTTGGTGAAGCCCCGAATGGAGACACTGACACCGCAGTCCGGCCCGAGATTGTCGCGGGCGCGGTAGTGATCCGTCTGGAAGCGGGTGCCACGGCGGAGCGGATTGCCTCGGTCGTGCGTGCCTTGGTGGCCAGCCGATGATGTTCCCGTCCAACCTGGTGCGGGTTCTGGTCGCGGCCAAGCCCATCGACTTCCGCAAGGGTCATGACGGGTTGGCAGCGCTGGTGTCGTCTGTGTTGCACCAGGATCCATTCACCGGGACGGTCTTTGTCTTTCGCTCGCGCCGGGCGGACAGGCTGAAGCTGCTCTACTGGGACGGCACCGGTCTGGTCATGGCCTACAAGCGGCTTGAGGATGCGACCTTCACCTGGCCCGCGATCAAGGATGGGGTCATGATGCTGAATCATGCCCAGTTCGAGGCGCTATTTGCCGGTCTCGACTGGCGCAAGGTCAAGGCGCTGGAGGCACGCCCGCCAGCTGCGGCAGAGTGAATCAACTGCTTGGTTTGGCGTGCTTTTGCGGGGGTTTTATGGTAGCTCCAGCCCATGCAAACCGCACCCGCCATCGACCTTTCCGCCATCCCTGCCGCGCAACGTGCGGCGGTTCTGGCGTTGATGGAAGCCGTGGCGGCGCTGACGGACATCACCCGGCGCCAAGAGCATCTGATTGCCGAATTGAACCATGCCCTGCATGGCAAGCGATCGGAAAAGCTGACCGAAGATGAACGGCAGCTGGCCTTCGAGGACCTGTCCATCGCGCTGGCTGAGGTCGAGGCGGAAAAGGAAATCCGTGCCGCCAAACCGGGTGACAAAGCGAGCAAGCCCGCACCGAAGCGCACCATCGGCAATCTGCCTGCCGGACTGCCGCGCATCGAAGAGGTCATCGAACCCGCCAGCCTGATCTGCCCCTGCGGCTGCGGCGTCATGCACAAGATCGGCGAGGACCGCAGCGAACGGCTGGACATCGTCCCCGCGCAGTTGCGCGTGATCGTCACCGTGCGCCCGAAATATGCCTGCCGGACCTGCACCGACGGGGTGACGCAAGCGCCTGCGCCCAACCACCTCATCATGGGTGGTCTGCCGACCGAGGCGACGCTCGCCCATGTATTGGTCAGCAAGTATGCGGATCACCTTCCCTTATATCGCCAGAGCCAGATCCTGGCACGGGCGGGGCTGGAACTGCACCGCGCGGTCTTGGCCGACTGGGTCGGCAAGGCCGCGTTCCATCTGAAGCCCATCGTCGACCGGCTGGCCGACCACCTGAAGCGCTCATCCAAGCTGTTCATGGACGAAACCACTGCCCCGGTGCTGGATCCGGGGCGCGGCGTGACCAAAACCGGGTATCTCTGGGCACTGGCCCGCGATGACCGGCCCTGGGGCGGTGAGGACCCGCCCGGAGTGGTCTACTTCTATGCCCCCGGCCGCGCGGGCGAGAATGCCGAAACCTTCCTCACCGGCTTCGATGGTACCCTGCAGATCGACGGCTATACCGGCTACAACCGCCTGACCAAGCCCTCGCGCAAGGGCGGTGCGCCCATTCGGGTGGCGCACTGTTGGGCGCATGCGAGGCGAAAACTGAAGGAAGTCTTCGACCGCGACGGCTCAGAGATCGCCGCCGAGGGCCTGCGCCGCATCGCCGAGCTCTACGCCGTCGAGGCTGACATCTGCGGCGTCTCGCCCGGCCAGCGCCTCTCCGCCCGCCAAACCCGCACCGCGCCACTGGTGGCCGCCTTCGGCGACTGGCTTCAGGCGCAACGTCGCAAGATATCCGCGAAATCCCGGCTCGGCGAAAAGCTGACCTACATCCACAACCATTGGGACGGGTTGCAAACCTTCCTGACCGACGGCCGCGTCGAGATTGACTCCAACAGGGTCGAAAACCTGATCCGCCCCATCGCCCTCAATCGCAAAAATGCGCTCTTCGCCGCTCACGACGAAGGCGGCATCGCCTGGGGCCGCATCGCTTCGCTGATCGAAACCTGCAAGATCAACGGCATCGAGCCCTTCGCCTATCTCAAGGCTACCCTGACAGCCATCGCCAACGGCCATCCGCAAAGCCGCCTCGACGAGCTGCTCCCATGGAACTTCAAGCCGTCAAGCTAAGCTGATCGTGCTGTCCAGCCACCGCTTACTAACGTCCAGAATTTTGGACACGTTTCACACTGAACGCCCCCCAAACAAAAATCCCCGGACCATCGGCCCGGGGATTTTCCTTTTGCAAAAACAGCCGCTTGAGGCTGCTGAAGCCTTAGCGCGTCAGCGGCTTGTACTTGATGCGTCTCGGGTCGGCGGCGTGGGCGCCGAGGCGGCGGACCTTGTCCTTCTCGTAGTCCTCGAAATTGCCCTCGAACCATTCCACATGGCTGTTGCCTTCAAAGGCGAGCATGTGGGTGGCGAGGCGGTCGAGGAACATGCGGTCGTGCGAGATGACCACGGCGCAACCGGCGTAGTTTTCCAGCGCGTCTTCGAGGGCGGCCAGGGTCTCGGTGTCGAGGTCGTTGGTCGGTTCGTCAAGCAGCAGGACGTTGGCGCCCTGCTTCAGCACCTTGGCGAGGTGCACGCGGTTGCGCTGACCACCGGAGAGGTCGCCCACCTTGGCCTGCTGAGCCGGGCCCTTGAAGTTGAAGGACGAGCAATAGGCGCGGGAGTTGATTTCCTTGCCATCGAGATAAATGATCTCGTTGCCGTCGGAGATTTCTTCCCACACCGTCTTGTTCGGGTCCAGCTTGTCGCGCGACTGGTCCACGTAGCCCAGATGCACGGTCTCACCGATGATGATTTCACCGCTGTCCGGCTTTTCCTGGCCCGTGAGCATCTTGAACAGGGTAGTCTTACCCGCACCGTTCGGCCCGATGACGCCGACGATGCCGCCGCGCGGCAGCTTGAAGGACAGGTCCTCGATGAGCAGGCGGTCGCCGAAGCCCTTGGACACGTTCTTCAGTTCGATGACGTTGGCGCCAAGGCGCTCGCCCACCGGAATGAGGATCTGCTCGATGGTAGGCATGCGGGTTTCCTGTGCCGCCACCAGATCCTCATAAGCTCGGATACGGGCCTTGGACTTGGTCTGGCGGCCCTTCGGCGACATGCCCATCCACTCGCGCTCACGGGCAATGGCCTTGGAGCGGGCCATATTCTCGCGGCCTTCCTGCTCCATACGCTTGGTCTTCTTCTCCAGATAGACGGAGTAGTTGCCCTCGTAGGGAATGCCCTGGCCGCGGTCCAGCTCCAGAATCCAGCCGGTAACGTTGTCGAGGAAGTAGCGGTCGTGGGTGATGATCAGCACCGAGCCCTTGAACTCGCGCAGGTGGCGCTCCAGCCAGTGAACGGTTTCAGCGTCCAGATGGTTGGTCGGTTCGTCGAGCAGCAGCAGATCCGGCTCGCTCAAGAGCAGCTTGCACAGCGCCACGCGGCGCCGCTCACCGCCCGAAAGGTTGTCCACCGGGCTGTCGGAGGGCGGGCAGCGCAGGGCTTCCATCGCCATCTCGACCTTGCTCTCAAGGTTCCAAAGGTCTTCCGCGTCGATGATGTCCTGCAGCTTCGCGCCTTCCTCGGCGGTCTCGTCCGAGTAGTTCATCATCAGCTCGTTGTAACGGTCGACGATCGCCTGCTTGTGGGCGACGCCTTCCATCACGTTTTCCAGAACGGTCTTGCCCTCGTCGAGCTTCGGCTCCTGCGGCAGATAGCCGACCTTGGCGCCTTCCGCCGCCCAGGCCTCACCTGTGTACTCCTTGTCGAGACCGGCCATGATCTTGAGCAGGGTCGATTTACCCGCACCGTTGGGGCCGAGAATACCGATCTTGGCATCCGGGTAGAACGACAGGTGAATGTTGTCGAGAACCTTCTTGCCGTTATAGGCCTTGCTGAGGCCATGCATGTGATAGATGAACTGGCGCGCCATGGGGCCTCGCATCTCCGTTTTGGAATTTTGCCGGGAATCTGATCGACAATTGATCGAAACTGGCCGCCCTTTTACGCCATGCAGCGGGCCGGGGCAATGGCGGTTGGTGAACAGGCCTTCCCTATAGGCCTGTTCTCTCTTTCACCCCCAGCGGTCCTTCAGCCCGTACCACCAATAGGCCATCTGCAGGTAGTGGCGGCGCAGGGCGGGCAGCGGGAAGCGGCGAAAGGGCGTGCGGACCGGCTGCGGCAGCTGCCAGGGGGAGCGGACCTCCAGCGCCAGTTCCGCCGCCAGCGCCCCGGCATAGGAGCCCATGGCCACGCCGTTGCCGTGATAGGCAAGCGCTGCAAAGACGCCGGGCATGGCCGGTATGGGGCCGATATAGGGATTGAGATCCAGCGCCAGGCACACCCGCCCGGACCAGTGATGCGTCGCCTCCACATGGGCGAGCGCGGGGAACAGCCGGTCGAAGCCCTCACGGATGGCAAGGCGCAGCCGCGCCTCTTCCCCAGCCGTGCCGAAAATGCCGCCGCGCATGCCGAACAGCATCCTCCCGTCCGGCAGCAGGCGGAAATAATGCAGCAGCGTGCGGGCATCGGAGGCCATCACGGGGCTGGTCCAGCCCTGTGTCACCATCTCCACAGCCGTCAGCGGCCGGGTGACCATGACATTGGACAGCACCGGCAGCAGCCGCCCTTCCAGCCAGGGCAGCAGGCTCTCGTCCGTATAACCGTTGCTGGCAAGGATCACACGGCGGGCATGGACGGTGCCCTTCGGCGTATCCAGCCGCCAGCGGCCCAGTTCCGGCCGGATATCCGTCACCGGCGAGCGGGCGAAGATGGGCTGGCCCGCAGCACGCAATGCTCTTGCAAGGCCGCGCACATATTTCAGCGGATGAAGGCCGAAGCCATGGGGATAGAACAGCCCGCCATATGTGCCCGCCGCCCTCAGGCCCCTCGCCTCCAGTGCGGTTTCATCCAGCAGCTGCGTGCCGAGGCCGAAGCGGGCATTGACGAAGGCGCCCTCCTCTTCCAGCGCCTTCAGGGCAGAGCGCTTGTGCGCCAGCACCACCTCGCCGCTGCCCGAACGGTCCGCATGGATGGAATGGGTGCCGAGCAGCGCCGCGACATGATCAATCGCTTCACGCTGCATGTGGGAAAAGCGCTCCGCCTCCCGCCCGCCGTAGCTTTCCACCATGTCTTCCGGCGAACGCTTGGAGCCGCCAAGACAACAGAAGCCACCGTTGCGGCCCGAGGCGCCGAAGCCCACGTGATGGCGGTCCAGCACAACGGTGGAAGCGCCCAGCGCCTGCGCCCGCAAGGCCGCGTTCAGCCCGGTGAAGCCCGCGCCGATGACGGCCACATCCACCGCCAGCGCCTCTTCCAGCTCCGGATCCGCATGATCATACGGGGCGGCACCGGCAGCGCTGTCTTCCCAGTAACTGCCGGTGGATCCGCTGCCATCTGCCTGCATGGTTCAGAAGCCCAGCCGGTCGCGCAGGGAAAACCAGGTCATCGCCAGCACCAGCAGCGGGAAGCGGAAGCGCGAACCGCCGGGGAAGGAGGGCACCTTGATCCGCTCGAACACCTCGAAGCGCCCCGCCTGCCCGCTGACAGCCTCGCCGATCAGCCGTCCTGCAAGGCAGGCCATCGCCACCCCGTGGCCGGAATAGCCCGAGGCGGTGATCACATTGGGCGAAAGCCTTGCGAAGAAGGGCATGCGCTTGGGCGTGATCGCCAGCGTGCCGCCCCAGCCGAAATCAATGCCGATGTCCGCCAGTTGCGGAAACACCTTGCTCATGGGCTTGCGCACGAAGGCGGCAATGTCGGAGGGGAAGTGGTAGCCATAATTCTCGCCGCCGCCGAACAGCAGCCGGTGATCGGCGCTCATGCGGAAATAATTGATGACGAACTTGCTGTCCGCCACCGCAACGCCGTCCCGGATCAGCGATTGCGCCCGCTCCGCCCCCAGCGGTTCCGTGGCGATGATGTAGTTGTTGATCGGCATCACACGGGCTGACACTCTGGGCTCCAGCCGGCCGAGATAGCCGTTGCAGGCGAGCACCATGTGGCTGGCGGTCACCTCGCCCGCTTCCGTCTTCACCACAACGCGGGATGGCTCTGCCGTATAGCTGGTCACCCTTGTGCGCTCGAAGATCTGCGCCCCGGCAGCCACCGCCGCCGCGCCGATGCCCAGCGCGAAATTCAGCGGATGCAGGTGCCCTGCCCCACGATCAAGGATGCCGCCGTGATAGAGCGGGCTCGCCAGCCGCTGGCGCACGGCATCGCGCCCCAGCACCTCATTGCCCTCATAGCCGTAGACCTGTTCCAGATGCCGGACATAGTCCGCGTGGTCACGGGCAATGTCAGGGCGGTGATCCACATAGAGGATGCCGGGCCGGTAATCGCAGTCAATCGCATGATCGCGGATCAGGTCCTGCACCACGGCCTTGGATTCCTCGGCCAGATCCCACAGCAGCCGGGCATCGGACTTGCCGAGCATGTCCTCCAGCGTGATCTGATCGAGCCGCTGGCCCGAGCCCACCTGCCCGCCATTGCGCCCCGAAGCGCCCCAGCCGATGCGGTTGGCCTCCAGCACCACCACCGAATGGCCGGACTGCGCCAGCGACAGCGCCGCCGAAAGCCCGGTAAAGCCTGCTCCGATCACCACCACATCGGCCTGAACGGAGCCTTGCAGCACCGGATGACCGCTGCGCCGGCTCGCGGTTGCGGCATACCAGGACGAGGGGTGATGCCCCGGGCGGTCATTGGCGGTCAGAAGATCAAGCTGCGGCAAACTGAAGACCCCGGTTGGCACATCCGCACCCCTCCTGCCCTCGAAGGTGCCATGCAACCGTAAGACAGGCCGAAGCCCTTGTGAAGCTTACTGAGAGGGCGAAGGCCAGAAAACAGTGTCCCCATACCTGCCTGCAAGAACCGCCCCGCTGTCCTGCCGGCTGGCGTTGCCTTCCAGCCAGAGCCGCAGGACTGGTCTGCTCAATGGCAGCCGAAGCCGGATAAATCTTGACTGCCGGGAGACCTGCCCGAAACCCGTGCATTCTGACCAGTTGCAGCCCAGTGCACACGGTCCCCGAACTCTGTTTGTGTCACCGCCTGCAGTTCCTGTTCATCCGTCAGCGCAGGAGCGGTCTGCAAAGAGTGAGAACACACAGCTGGCCGCTGCAGAGCCAGATCCCGGCGTATTCGTCACAGAACCGGCTATGAAAAGTCGGGCCATATGATGTAAAGTCAAACACTGAATCATCTCCTGAACCTTGGAGGAATATCGGGCACATGTCATAACGCCCAAACCTGAAGGAAGACGATGACGGAAAAAACAGAAAAGCCATTCAGCGAAATCGAGATCGACACCCAAACCGGGAGCGATCCTATCCCCGAGCCAGAGGGAAGGACCGAGATCATTGAAACAGACTATGAAATCGGTCAGGATAATTTCGCAATTTCTTGGAAACTGGAATTCGACATTCATCAGGTGGTTTTCACCGTGTCCGCCCTTGGCATTGTGGCATTCACCTTCCTCACGCTGGCTTATCAGAGCGAGCTGGAACCCGTATTCGTCGGCGTTCGCAACTGGCTGACCGGCTCTCTCGACTGGTTCTTTCTTCTCTCGGGTAACGTCTTTGTTCTGCTTTGCCTGTTCCTGATCGTGTCGCCGCTTGGCAAGGTGCGTCTCGGCGGCCCCGACGCCACCCCGTCCTACAGCTATACCGGCTGGTTCTCGATGCTGTTTGCTGCGGGCATGGGCATCGGCCTGATGTTCTACGGCGTATCCGAGCCTATCAGCCATTTCGAAGCTGCCCTGGGCGGCGTCACGGTTGACGGGAACGGACTGCGGACAGACTGGGCACCGCTACAAGGCGCTCAAGGCAATGAGGCTGAAGCTGTGCGCCTTGGCATGGCGGCTACGATCTTCCACTGGGGTTTGCACCCCTGGGCCATCTATGCCGTTGTGGCACTGTCGCTGTCGCTGTTTGCCTACAACAAGGGCCTGCCGCTGACCTTGCGCTCCTGCTTCTACCCCATCTTCGGTGAAAGGGTATGGGGCTGGCCGGGACACGTCATAGACATTCTCGCCATCTTCGCCACGATCTTCGGCCTTGCCACCTCACTGGGCATCGGCGCGCAGCAATCCGCCGCCGGTCTGAACTTCCTTTTTGGCATCCCCACTGACGACCCCACGCTTGTGACCCTGATCATTATCATCACAGCCGTTGCGCTGTTCTCTGTGGTGGCGGGCCTCGATGCAGGTGTCAAAAGGCTTTCCGAAATCAATATGGTACTTGCTGCCATCCTGCTCGTCTTTGTGGTCGCATTTGGCCCGGCAACGCAGATCATCTCCGATTTCTTCCAGAACGTGGCCGCCTATGGCGAGTATCTGCCGGCCCTGGCGATGCCGTTCGGCCGTGAGGACCAAAATTTCGCCTCCGGCTGGACTGCCTTCTACTGGGCATGGTGGATCAGCTGGTCTCCCTTCGTGGGCATGTTCATCGCCCGGGTCAGCCGGGGCCGCACGGTGCGTGAATTCCTGATCGCGGTGCTCATCGTGCCGACAATTCTGTCGATCCTTTGGATGACAGCGATGGGCGGCACGGCGATCAGCCAGATCGTTCACGGCGGCTTCACCGGGGCGAAAGATGCTGCCCTGGAACTGAAGCTGTTCGAGATGCTGACCCAACTGCCCTTTACCGGACTGACCTCGCTTGTGGGGATCATTCTGGTGGTGGTCTTCTTCATCACCTCCTCGGATTCCGGCAGTCTGGTGATCGACACCATCGCCGCAGGCGGCAAGGTGAATGCCCCCACGCCGCAACGGGTGTTCTGGGCCAGTTTCGAGGGCTTTCTCGCCATCGCCCTCCTGCTTGGAGGCGGATTGGCCGCATTGCAGGCGATGGCAGTTTCGACAGGCCTGCCGTTCACTATCGTGCTTCTGGGCGCCTGCTATTCGATCGTACGCGGTCTGATGAACGAGCCGCGGTAACGCCTGACAAACAGCCGGGGCGGGAACTCCTGACCGCTCCGGTGTCCAGGCATCCAGGCATCACGCGCAGGCTGCGGTTGAACGAAGGAAGCCCGAAGCACCAAAGGCATTGGCAAACGACGGTCTTGCCAGCCGCTTGCCTGCACAAAATCAAACCTTCGGCATCTTCGAGAAAAATGGTGGGCCCGGAGGGACTCGAACCCCCAACCAATCCGTTATGAGCGGACGGCTCTAACCATTGAGCTACAGGCCCTTGCCCGTGGTGCGGGCTGGAGTGTGGTATACCAACTCAGGCGGGGGCTGCAATTTTTTTGTGGTCCAATATGGACTACAAACGCAGCACCTGTGAAATACCAGCGCGGGCGGGCGCTGCAAGTGTCTTTAGGGGGCTTCGTCCGCAGTTTCCGGGTGAGAAAATGCGAGCTGAAGGCCAGACTGAGGCTGGCGCCTTCAGTGGGCAGGTCCGGCCGGCCCGGTCAGCAGCTTGATGCCTCGCGCGCTTAAGCCCCCGGAATGCTGGCGCCTCAAGCCCTGCCCTGCGCAACCCCTGCCCTTGCGCAAACCTTGCATGCGATCAGGTCAGGGGCGGGCTTCACCGCAGCCCTGCGGCTAGATGCGCCGGGATTTCAGCAGGGCCTTGTATCGTGCTGTCCGGGTGGCTTTACGGCATGGCGCCAGCGGACCGGTCCTGAAACCGGATTTGTTTCTGAAGGCTTGTCACGCCTTGTGCCTGCCTTATTTCCGGGCAAATGTCGGCTTGCTTTTTGGTTCTCAAGGGATTTTTTCATACATGACCTTGCATTCGCGCCCCCTCCGCTCCGCGCTGTCCCGCTCCCTCGCCGTCTCCCGTGCTGCCGCGCTGGCGCTTGTCCTGCCGCTGGGCCTTGCAGCCGTCAGCACTGCGCTCACTCCGGCCTTTGCCCAGGAAGCTGCGGTGAAGAACGAGCGTTTCATCACCGTGCAGGGCAGCGGTTCCGTCAGCGCCGTGCCGGACAAGGCCACCCTTTCGGGCGGTGTGACCTCCGACGCCGAAACGGCGGCCGATGCGCTGGCCAGCAACTCCAAAGCACTCAACGCGGTGCTGACAGCGCTGAAGGATGCGGGCATTGAGGCCAAAGACATCCAGACCAGCAATTTCTCGGTCCAGCCCCGCTATGGCGACTACACCAAGTCCAGCCCCTCCGGCCTGCCGAAGATCGAGGGCTATCAGGTGTCCAACACGGTCAGCGTGCGGGTGAATGATCTGGAACGTCTCGGGCCGCTGCTCGACACCATGGTCACCGCCGGCGCCAACACCATCAATGGCATCAATTTCGAGGTGACCGGCGCCAACGAGAAGCGTGATGCCGCCCGTGAAGCGGCCGTGACGGATGCCCGCCGCAAGGCAGAGCTCTTTGCCAAGGCCTCAGGCGTCAAGCTGGGCCGGGTGATGTCCATGTCCGAAGGCGGCGACGGCGGTGTGCGCCCGATGTACCGCATGGCCACCATGGCGATGGAAGCGGCCCCGGCTCCGGCGCCTGTCATGGCGGGCGAGGAAACGCTCTATGCGAGTGTCACCATCGTTTACGAGCTGGTGGACTGAAAGACACTGAGGCTCCGGTCACGGCCGGAGCCTCAAATTGTTGGAACAGTAGTCCTCCCGGCTGAGCGGTCCGCCGTCTTCAGGCGGAGCAAACTGTTCTCATCCCAAGGCGCTGAGATGCTGACGCATCACGCCTTAAAATTGCTCAGGCGCCGCGCGGGCTTGACCGCGCTCTCGATAAGTCAAGCTCATCGAGAGCAGGCATCACAGGTACCGCAGCCATACCTGCATCGGCTTTTCGGTCTCTTCCGTGTCTCCCATGTCCTTCCAGGGGAAATAGACGGTGGCGCCTTCCAGAGGCTTGTAGCCGCGCTTGGTCCAGAAGCCGTCGAGCGGGCGGTAGTCCGCCGGGCGGGCCGGATGATCTGCCGGACGCACCACGGTGCAGAAACTCGCCTTGGCAAAGCCGAGCTTGCGGGCATGGGCCTCGCGCTCGTCGAAAAAGCGGTGGCCGATACCCTGGCCCCGGTACTGCGGCAAGAGGACGGATTCCGCCAGATAGAAGATTTCCTTGAGGTTGAGGCCCCGGTCCTCGAATGGCTGGCGGAACTGGATCACCTCCTGCGCCAGCGGTTCGCCCGTCGCCGCGCCGATGATGCGGTCCCTGTCGAAGGCGGCGACAATCAGGGCGCCGGGCGTGCCGGCATAGCGGCTGATGTAACTGCGCTCATAGTCCATGGACCCGTCGTAGAGGTAGGGCCAGTCGCGGAACACTTCGATACGAAGCCGCGCCAGATCGTCCAATGCGTCCTGAAGTTCTCCTCCAGTCAGGCTCTTCACGGTGACCGGCATATTCTCTCCCATATGATTTATGTCTGTTCTTGTGGCCACACGATGCGGGCTCGGACGGCAAAATCAAGCCCCCGCCCGCATGAAATCTGCCGTGCAGAGCTGCCATGCGGCCGGTGCAGGGCTTTCCTCACCATGAACCCCGCCCGGCCCAGATGAGCCGGGCCCGGACTGGCAGCTTCAGTCGCGCGCCTCCAGCCAGATGCGCGCCGTATCCACATCCCCTCCAATCAGCCCTTCGGCGATCTTCTGACCCACGACGGCGCCGAATTTGTAGCCATGGCCGGAGCAGGCGGAAACGATGACGGCCCTCCCATCCTCCCGGGCATAGAAGTGGTTGTCCGCCGTGAATGTATAGGCGCAGGTCACCACATCCGTGACCCTGTAGTCCCCGATACGGCCGAAGGGCGGGGAGAAGTAATTGCGCAGCCGCTCTCCCTCGCCCGGCACGATGCCCCGGTTCTGGTCTGCGTCCGGGTTCTTCACCTTGTGGATGCCGGCCCCGAATTTCAGCCCCGTGCCCGGCACCGGCGGCAACACATAGCCATCCACCTTGCCGCCAACGTCGAGAATGACGGGCGCAGCCTCCCATGATGCCTTCAGGTCCGCAGGCGGCTCCAGATAGACCACCGCCGTGCGGTAGGGCGTGAGATCGGAGCCCAGTTCCGGCGCCAGCTTCAGCATCAGGCTCCGGCACTGATGACCACCCGGTCACCCGTCAGGTCTTCGCCGCTTTCCAGCGTGACGCGGCCCGCGGCCCGGTCAACGGCCACCACCTTCGTATGTTCCAGCAGCCTTGCGCCCTTTGCCAGAAGGAAGGCGCGCATGTCTGCGGCAATCTTCTGGCACAGCAGCACACCGCCTTCCGGATGCACGGCCACGAAGCGCAGGCCCTCGGGCGACAGGAACGGATAGCGGGCGCAAGCCTCGGCAGGGTCCATCTTATCAAGGCTGTAACCGGCCTCCACCATGCCGCGCCAATAGTCTTCGCCCTCATCGCCCTCTTCCTGCGAGATGACCATGAAGCCGGTATCCACGAGATGGCGGGCGCCGAAATCGTCCCACATCTCGTCCCAGGCGGCATAGGCATCGCTGATGCGGCGCTGATAGCCGCCCTGCCCGCCATAGGCGCGGCGGATGATGCGGTGCTGGTCACCGGAGGCGGAGAGCGGATTTGGGATGGGCCCCTGCTCGATCAGCGTCACCTCCACACCGCGCTTGACCAGCGCCCAGGCGGTGGAAAGACCGGTGACACCGGCGCCAACGATGATGACATGCATGGTCCCGCTCTCCTGCGGGCCCCTGCCCGCACGTCTGTGTGTGGGATGAGGCTCTGGCACGGATCAGGCGCCGACCTGAGCGATCCAGTCTTCCAGATTGTAATAGGTGGTGATGCGGGCGATCTTGCCGCCCTTGACGTCGAAGAAGGTGCCGGCCGGCAGGCGGTAGGTCTGTCCGGCAGCTTCCGGCAGGCCTTCATCGGTGCTGAGATAGGTGCCGTTGACGATGAACTCGGCCGCGGCCCGCGTGCCGTCCTCACTGGCGAAGATGACGATGTCCGTCAACTCTTCCCGGTAGCAGCGGGTCATGTGGGCGTTGAACTCGGCGAAGAGCTTCTTGCCCGTGCGGCGGGAGCCCTGATTGACGTCATGGGCCACATCCTCGCTCACCATCGCCAGCATCGCATCCGTATCACCCCGGTTGAAGGCGGCGTAATAGGCGCTGATCAGAGTTTCGGTCTCGGTGCGGGCGGCGGTCATGGCAAAACTCACGAGGAGAGGATTCGACTTTCGCATCTGAACGCATCGTCAGACTTTGCGCAAGATGGGGAAAAACGCAAACGCCGCAGCAAGATGGCTGCGGCGTTGCAGGATCCGGCCTCGTCGATTGGCTTAGCGCGCGCCACGCATGGCGTCGATGCTCCAGCGCCCGCCGCCGGCCGCAGCCAGATAGAGGAAGACGAAGCAGTAAAGCGCGGCGAGTTCACCGCCATTGACGATCGGATAGAAACCCTTGGGATGATGCACGAGGAAATAGGCCACCGCCATGGTGCCGGAGGCAAGGAAGGCAACCGGGCGGGTGAAGAGACCGAGCACCAGCAAGGCGCCGCCCACCAGCTCGATCACGCCGGCCATACCCGGCAGGGTGGTAACGGAGACGCCGCTCATCTGCGTGGCAGGAATGCTGAGAAACTTGGTGGTGCCATGCTGCAGAAACAGCAGGCCGGACATGAGGCGCAAGGCGCTCAGAAGATCAGGCGAAAAGCTGGTGAGAAAACGCATGAGTGCCTCGCATGTATCTGGCGAATGGCTACCGGCCATTCTTCTGGAATCACGCATAACCGTTTCATATTCGGCATGCAATTTCATTCCTGAATGGCACTCTGTTCATGTTTTGGAGGGTCTTGATTTGACAGGGGCAAGAAGCTGATCTGCCGCAGCGGCACGCACGGCTTGCGTCAGGCGCTGCAGACCCGGCGCGGCGGAGCGGCTGATGTGCCAGTAGAGCGGCACGGTGAGCGGCGTGCCGGGCACCAGTTCCTCAAGGCGACCGTCCATCAGATGCGCCCTGACCAGAGGCTCCGGGTTCATGCCCCAGCCGATACCGGCCGCCGCCGCATCGACAAAGGCATGGGTGGAGGCGATGTAGTGGGCGGGCAGCACCACATCCTGACCGAAGCTCTGGCGCACCCATGCGGCCTGCAGCCCGTCCTTCAGATTGTAGATCATGGCAGGGGCGCGGGCGAGGCTCTCAACGTCCACACCTCCGGCAAACCAGCGCCGCATGAAGGCCGGGCTTGCGGTTGCCCGGTAAGCCAGCGCGCCCAGCGGCACCACATCGCAGCCCTGCACCGGCGCCGGATCGGCGCTGACTGCGGCCCGCACCTCGCCGCGGCGCAGCCAGCCGGCGCTGTGGTCCTGATCATCGATCTGCAGATCGAACAGCAGATCCCCGGCGCCCTGCATGGCCGCTACGAACCATGTGGCAAGGCTATCGGCGTTGATGGCCACCCGCACGCCCGGCATGGAGCCGCCGCCTGCATCCGGCAGGCTGCTGCCGATGTCCTGCCACAGATCCTGCTCCAGCAGCGCCACGTCCTCCGCATGGCGGGCAAGGCGCTGACCGGCAGGCGTCGGCAGGCAGGGCTGGCCGCGCACCACCAGCACCGTGCCCAGCCGCTCTTCCAGCGCACGGACACGCTGCGACACGGCAGAGGGCGTCAGATTGAGCTGACGCGCCGCCTTTTCAAAACTGCCGACCCGCAGCACGGCGGCCAGCGCCTGCAGATGGCTTGCCTCAAGGCGCATTAGAAGAGCTTCATCAGGATCAGAAACTTTAAATTTTCTAATCCTGCGCAAACCGCTAGTCAAACAGCAGCACAAGCCCTCGCATCCCGGAGCCTCCCTTGTTCACTGCTGCCCTTGCCGGTTTCTTTCTCTGCCTCGGCCTCATCGTTGCCATTGGCGCGCAGAATGCCTTCATCCTGCGGCAGGGGCTGAGGGGGGAGCATGTGTTCTGGGTGTGCCTCACCTGCGCCATCTGCGATGCCTTTCTGATCACGCTGGGCGTCACCAGCCTCAAGGCCATCTCCGCCGTGCTGCCGGGCATCGAACCGGTGCTGCGCTATGGCGGGGCGGCGTTTCTGCTGGCCTATGGGCTGCGGTCCCTGCGATCGGCCTGGCGCGGCGGCAATGCGCTGGATGCAGGCACCGGGCAAGGCGCCTCACTAGAAGCGACGATTGCCACGCTGCTCGCCATCACCTTCCTCAACCCGCATGTCTATCTGGACACGGTGATCCTGATCGGCTCCATCGCCACCAACTACCCCGGCCATGAAATGGCCTTTGCGGCAGGGGCAAGCCTTGGCTCCATCGTGTTCTTCTTCACGCTGGGCTATGGCGCAAGGCTGCTGCGGCCGCTCTTTGCCAAGCCTGCCTCCTGGCAGGTGCTGGACGGGCTGATCGCCATGGTGATGACCGGGCTGGCGGTGAAACTCGTGGTGTGAACGGACACACCCGCCTCAGTTTCCCCCCTCAGTTGACCGGCAGGCGGCGCTTGGCCCAGTCGGCGCGCGGAACCGGGCCGCCCACTTCAAAGGCGAAGCTGACAACCCGCGTGATGCCGGCGTCGAGCTCGCAGCGCAGGGCGAGATTGTACCACTGCCCCCGCTCGCGGAAGGCGGTCTGCGGGGTCTGCAGCACAGTGCCGGCGGCCAGCCGGAACGAGGGCAGCAGCTCTGGCACGCGCGGCGGATTGGAAAACAGCAGCTGGGCGCGCAATTCGGTCATGCACAGCACATCCGCCCGCTCCTCCCGCGGCATGCCGCGCATGGCCGTCTGGGCCCGGACGCCGCCATTGCCGCGCGTCGAAAAAAGCTGGCGCGCCATGTTGAGCGGCACACCGCCTGCCACCACCTGCCCCGCGCCCCTGCCAGTCCCAACGGGCGGCTTGGGCTGGGGCGCGGCAAGCGCCACGATCGGGCCAACGGTGCCGAAATCCTCCGGCACAGCTTCTGCCGCACCCGGTGCAGGGGAAGCCAGTTCCCCATCGGCAGCCACCGGCGCCTCCACGGCAGGGCCTGGCTCCAGCCCCGCTTCATCGGCAGCGGCTTCCGCCAAAGCGGCCAGCTCTGCCAGCGCATCAGCCTCTGCCACCTGAGTCTCTGCTTCCGGCGCCGCCTCTGCCTCTTCCGTGGCCTCTTCGGTCCTCTGGTTTTCAGCCTCCGGCCCAGAGTCCGGCGCAGACTCTGGCACGTCCTGCGGCTCAGCTTCACCCTGCCGCTCCGGCCCGGTTTCGGGCGCTTCCGCCGCAGAGCCATCCAGCGACACTTCGGGGCCGGTATCCTCCTCGCCAAACTCCGTCACCGGCTGCAAGACCGGATAGGGCTGCTGCGGCACCACGGGCAAAGGCGCCTCGGCCACCTGCGGCTGTGCGGGCTTCAGTTCGGGTTCGGGCTGCGCCCGCTCCGCTTCGGGGGCCTCTTCCGGCGCAGGCTCCGGTACGGCTTCAGGCAGCGGTTCGGGCTCTGGCTCAGCCGCTTCCGGTTCAGGGGCCGGCTCAGGTTCTGGCGTTGCTTCCGGCTCGGGCTGCACCTCCTCCTGCGGCGGCGGCACCAGCGCCACCTCCACCACCTCGGGCTCAGGCGTCATGTCCGGAAACGGCTCGCTGACATTGGTGAAAAGCACCAGCGCCAGCAGCCCGTGCAAGGCAAGCGACAGCATCAGCGCCAGCGCCGGACCCTCCCGGTCCTCACGCCCGCCCGCACCCGCCCTGCGCTCCGTGCCTCTGCCGGCCCTGATCTTCTCTGCCGTCAGCTTGTCTGCCCTGACCTCGTGCTCCATCCCCCCTTCCTACCCGCTCCCGCAGGCAAAAGGGAGGCATGGCGTGCGGGGATGGATCATCTTTTTGGGAAGAAGAAGTGGCTGTCCGCATCAGGATAAAGATATGAACAAAGCCAACCCCTCGCGCCGTCCCGGCCCCCATATCCGGCCCTGTCCGGGACCTGCCTTGGGCCCAGGGCGTTTAGCCTCTTCTGCCAACCGAACTTCCAGAGCGCCGCAAAACGGCAAAACGCACAGGCAGAAAATCCCTTACAGGTCCCGGCACGGAGGCCGGGACGCCGCGGCGGGGATGTTTGCGTGCCGCAACTGCCACGGCAAATGCAGCAGCTCCTCCACCTCACCATCGTCATCCCGGTTCGCGCTGCACTTGGCCGGATGATGATGGTGAGGTGTGGTGCGCGAGGGGAGAGGTGCGGGAGGGGAGCAGAGAGCAGATGGAGCGGCACCGGGCGGCAGGGGCTTGCGCAGTGCGGCTTGGCGTCCCATCGAGAGGTGCCGTCATTGCGGCCGTAAGCGTTTACGTGAGGCAACGCATCCAGAGCTGAAGCCGTCCGCAAGGGCGCTCCCTCAAAGGTTCGTGATGCAATTGTGTATCTGCCCTCACGGCGGCTTTCTCCACAAGGAAGCACCAATTCAGCTTACGCGCTTTCCGGCCCGCTATGCGGGCGTCCTCATGCCGTTTGTCCTGTCGATCCTCATGACCATGGCCGTATCGGCCGTGGCAACGGCGAAGAACCTCGGTTTCGGGCCTGAGTTCCTGGCGAACTGGCCTTCCGCATGGGCCCTGTCATGGGTCATCGCCTTCCCGGTTCTGCTCATTGCCCTGCCGCTTACACGCCGCCTCGTCTGCCTTCTGGTCGAACCGGCATAAACAGCAAAAGGCCGGAGCGTTGCTGCTCCGGCCTTTTGTGATTGCGTTGAACCGCCGCGTCCTCAGCTGTCGAGGAAGGAGCGGAGCTTGCGGCTGCGGCTCGGGTGCTTGAGCTTACGCAGGGCCTTGGCTTCGATCTGGCGGATACGTTCGCGCGTCACCGAGAACTGCTGACCGACTTCTTCCAGAGTGTGGTCGGTGTTCATGCCGATGCCGAAGCGCATGCGCAGCACGCGCTCTTCACGCGGGGTGAGCGAGGCGAGCACGCGGGTGGTGGTTTCGCGCAGGTTCGACTGGATGGCCGCATCGATGGGCAGAACCGCGTTCTTGTCCTCGATAAAGTCGCCGAGGTGGGAATCCTCCTCGTCGCCGATCGGGGTTTCCAGCGAGATCGGCTCCTTGGCGATCTTCAGGACCTTGCGGACCTTTTCCAGCGGCATCTGCAGCTTTTCGGCCAGCTCTTCCGGGGTCGGCTCGCGGCCGATCTCGTGCAGCATCTGGCGCGAGGTGCGCACGATCTTGTTGATCGTCTCGATCATGTGCACCGGAATGCGGATGGTGCGGGCCTGGTCGGCGATCGAACGGGTGATCGCCTGCCGGATCCACCATGTCGCATAGGTGGAGAACTTGTAGCCGCGCCGGTACTCGAACTTGTCCACCGCCTTCATCAGGCCGATATTGCCTTCCTGGATGAGGTCGAGGAACTGCAGGCCGCGGTTGGTGTATTTCTTGGCGATGGAGATCACGAGGCGCAGGTTGGCCTCCACCATCTCCTTCTTGGCGATGCGTGCTTCACGCTCGCCCTTCTGCACCATGGACACGATCTTGCGGAACTCGGTGATTTCGAGGCCCGTTTCCGTTGCCAGCGTCTGGATCTCCTGACGCAGCTCGCGGATCATGTCCTTTTCCTTGGCGACAAAGTTCTTCCAGCCGCGCGTGGCAAGGTTGGCCACCTTGCGCAGCCAGTTCGGATCCAGCTCCGCGCCCTGATACTGCTTGAGGAAGTCCGCGCGGTCGACGCCATGGCTGTCGGCAAGGCGCAGCAGGCGGCCTTCATAGCCCATCAGGCGCTTGTTGATGTCATAGAGCTGCTCGACCAGCGCATCGATGCGGTTCTGGTTGAGCGACAGGCTCTTCACATCGGCGACCAGCTCTTCCTGTATCTTCTTGTAGCGGCGCTCCTGGCTCGGAGACAGGGTCTTGTTGGAGAGCTTGTTCTCCACCAGCTGATCCTGCAGGCGGCGCAGCTTCTTGTAGCTGTCGGCGATGCTGTCGAAGGTTTCCAGAACCTTCGGCTTCAGCTCGGCTTCCATGGCGGACAGGGAGACGTTGGACTCGAATTCGTCCTCTTCCTCCTCGCCATCCTCGGGCAGGCCCCCGGGCGCACCGTCCTCACGCGGAGCACCGCCAGCCGCCAGGCTGCGCGGCTCGCCGTCGCCGTCCACATCCTCTTCGCCCTCACCGGCCACCGGGCCGCCACGGGCATCCGGGCCGGCATAGGTCGCTTCAAGGTCGATGATGTCGCGCAGCAGAACCTTGCCTTCGTTCAGTTCGTCGCGCCAGATGATGATGGCCTGGAAGGTCAGCGGGCTTTCGCAAAGCCCGGCGATCATGGCCTCGCGGCCAGCCTCGATGCGCTTGGCGATGGCGATTTCGCCCTCGCGGGAGAGAAGCTCGACCGAGCCCATCTCGCGCAGATACATGCGCACAGGGTCGTCGGTGCGGTCGGTCGGCTCGCGGCCGGAGCCGGCCTTGGCAAGCGCCGTCGGGCTGGCAACGGCGATTTCGCCGCCCTCCTCCCCGTCGTCGGTCTGGGCTTCTTCCACCTCGTCGCTGTCGATCACGTTGATGCCCATGTCCGACAGCATGGCCATCGTATCTTCGATCTGCTCGGAAGACACGTGCTCGGAGGGCATCACCTCATTCAGCTCGTCATAGGTCACATAGCCGCGCTTCTTGGCGGCCTTGATCATTCGCTTGACGGCAGCATCAGAAAGATCGAGCAGCGGGCCATCCTGACCTTCTGCTGCCGCTTCCTGGGTTTCTTCCGTCTGCGTCGCTTTCGCTACCATATTCTGCTCCAGAACCGCCGCATGTCTGCGGCGCCGTGCCCGGCTGTTCGCCCACATCCGAACCATCAGACTGCCTTCCGGCGCGCGGGGAACGCGCAGCTCTCGAAGACCTTGCGATGATTCGGCTTTTAAATCGGTGTCCCTTAAGTCCTACTTAACCGTACCGGAAAGCCCTGCAGCCGCAGGGTGGAAACCGGACAAGTTACGCCACACCGCTCCGGCAAAGCCAGACCGGCAGACAATTCCTCAGGATATGCAGCGCGACTGAATGTTCCGCTCGTGGCTCTTGCCATCATGAACGCTGTGGGCTGCCTGAATTCCCCTATTTAGCTCGACGCCACCGATTCGCAAGTGTGATTCGCGAATCGTCAATGTGATTCGCGCAATAGCCACAGTCAGAACGCAGTCTGGGGCATGAATGCGGTCCTTTGCCGGGTTAACAGCCCATCCCGAGGACTTGCCTCAGGGCTAATGTGGGGACGAGGCCGCCTGATTGCCATGGCCGGGCACCATGGCCGGGCCTGCATGGCGCAGTTTTTTCGCCCGTTCAGCCAGTTCCCCCTCCTCACGGGCGCATTCCTCGCGCCGGCGCGAAAGATCCTGCGTCAGGCCGCGGATGCGGTTCCAGGCCAGTTCATCAAAGGCGTGTTCGGCAGCCGCCAGTTCCTGCTTCAGCTCCTGCTCCAGCGCCATCAGCTCGATCTGATCGAGGAAATGCAGGAAAGCCGCCTCGATGAAATCTTCCGGCGGCGTCGCCTTCAGCAAGGGGAAGCGCTGGTAAAGGCCGGAGAAGTCACCGTGCTTCTGCGCGCCCGCTTCGTCCGCCGTCATCACCTCATGCAGGATCTTGTAAAAGCTGTCATCGACGCCTTCGGCCAGTTGCGCCGCCGTCAGGCTGTTGAAGTCCCGCGCCACGCGGCAGAGCGCATTGCGAAAGCGCGCATGCAGCGGATCGGCAAAGGGAAGGCTGGCGACACGCTCAATGTGTTTGTCCAGCAGATCGGGGAATTTCACGCACATGCCGCAGACCAGCCGTTCGGTGCCGAACAGCGGCCCCTGCGGCGCGGTGATGGCCTCACCGCCCGGCCCGCGCGTCAGAAGCTGCAAGGCAACAGCCGCATCACCCGGCCGCCCGCGCCCGCGTTCTCCACCCTGCCCCCAGCCCTGTCTCTGGCCTTGTCTCTGGCCCTGCCCCAGCGCAGCGCTGCGCTGCCGGCGCGAATGCTCGTAGAAAAGGTTGGACAGGCGCAGGCGGAAATCCAGCTGATAGCGCTTGCGCACCCGCTCGTCGGCGATGGTGCCGGTCAGATCCTCAAAGCGCTTTTCCAGCGCGGCCTTGCGTTCGGGCGTGTCCAGATTGGCGGCGCTGATCTCCCGGTCCCATACGGCCTCGAACAAGGGCTGCGCCTTGGCGGCCTCCTCATGGAACCCGGCGATCCCGCGCGCCTTGATCAGGTCGTCCGGGTCCTGCCCGTCCGGCAGGAAGCAGAACTGGAAGGAATGGCCGCTGCGCAGCACCGGCAGGATGCGGTCAATCGCCCGGTGCGCCGCAGAAATGCCCGCAGCATCGCCGTCGAAACACACGACAGGCTCCGCCGCCAGCTTCCACAACCGCAGCACCTGATCTTCGGTGAAAGCCGTGCCAAGCGTCGCCACCACTTGACGCAGGCCCGCCTGCCACAGGGCGATGGCATCAAGATAGCCTTCCACGACAAAGGCCTGCCCGCTCTTGAACGCAGGCTCGCGTGCCCGGTGGGCGTTGAACAGCATGACGCCCTTGTGGAAGAGCGGCGTTTCCGGCGAGTTGAGGTATTTCGGCTGGCCTTCGGGATCGAGCGTGCGCCCGCCGAAGGCGACGACCCGGCCGCGCTCGTCGTGAATGGGGATCATCAGCCGCCCGCGGAACCGGTCATAAGAGGGGCGGCCATCGTCCGGCTTGATCACCAGACCGGCCTCCACCATCACCGGCTCCTCGACGCCCTTCTCCGCCAGGAAGCGTTTCAGGCTGTCGCGTGTGTCGGGCGCAAAGCCGAAGCGGAACTCGTTCAGCGTCTCAGCACTCAGTTGGCGGCGCTGCACATAGGCGCGGGCCGTCTGGCCGCGCGGGCCGCTGAACTCCATCTGGAAGAATTGCGCCGCCATCTCGCAGACCTCGGCAAGGCCGGCCTTCTTGCGCTCCTGCCGGGCAATCTTCGGGTCCGCCACGGGAAGGGCAACGCCGGCCTGCTCCGCCAGCCGCTCCACCGCTTCGGGAAAGCTCAGCCCCTCGGTGTCCGTCAGGAAGCGGAAATGATCGCCGGATGCACCGCAGCCGAAGCATTTGTAGCGCCCGCGCCGGTCATCCACGTGAAAGCTCGGGGATTTTTCCTGATGGAAGGGGCAGCAGGCCCAGAAGTCTCCCCGTCCCGGCTGCGTCTTGCGCCGGTCCCAGCTCACGCGCCGGCCGACGATGTCGGAAAGGCTCAGCCGTGCCTTGATCTCGTCCAGTAGCCGGTTGTCGAAACGCATGAAACCTGTCCGGAAGCCGGGAATAGCCCGCATGGCCGGAGGCATCCGGCAATTGCGGCAAGTGGATTACATTAGCCTTGAGTGCCCCTTTGAGGGAAGCAGTGACTTAAGGCGCAGGGGCAGCGCCTGCAAGAGCCTCCCCGCAGACCGGGCCGGGCGGGCCGTCTTTACCAGACCAGAATCCGGCCCTGCGCCCCTCAGCTGTCCCCGGACCGGGTGCGCAGCAGATCCTTCACCAGGCAGGAGGCCTGCACGAAGTCCATCTGGCCCGGATAGCGTTCCTTGAGGGAGTTCATGCAGCGGCCGATGTCACGCAGGCCCTGCGCCTCGATATCGGCGATGGTCTCGGCACAGATGCGGCGCATTTCATCCTCGCCCATCTGCCGGGGCAGAAACTCGCGGATGATCTGGCTTTCTTCCTCTTCCTGAACCGCCAGTTCCACCTGTCCGGCCTCTTCATAGGCCTGACGGGATTCCTCGCGCTGCGCCAGCATGCGCTTCAGGAACTGGTGCACCTCTTCGTCGGTGATTCCATCGCGGCCGCAGTCACGCGCCGCCGCTTCCCGGTCCTTGATGGCAGTCAGGATGAGGCGCAGGGTGGCAGCGCGGCGTTTGTCGCCGGCCTCAAGCGCATCCTTCAAGGACGCACTGATGTCATCGCGCATGTCTTGCCCCTAATAACCACGAATATGACCGCTAAAAGACGCCCTCTTACCCGGCCATTTGCCCACATGCAATGGACCAAGCGAACAAGCCCTTGATTCAAAGCCTTTTTTATTCCCGAACACCAATATTGACCTGCCGGGACGCTTCCCCTACATTCCCGCGCTTGAAGCACGGGGCTAGCGCCTGGCTCGGGTTCGGCATATCCGGGCGTTCGGTGCCCATGATGTCATCAACAACACCGAGATTGCAAGACATGACGACCGCGACTGCAGACGCGTGGGCCATACCGCCTGCCACCGCACTTCTGGTGCTGTCCGATGGCACCGTGATCGAGGGCCAGGGTCTTGGGGCCGAAGGTGAGGCCGTTGCAGAAGTCTGCTTCAACACCGCCATCACGGGCTACCAGGAAATCCTGACCGACCCCTCCTACGCCGGCCAGATCGTGACCTTCACTTTCCCGCATGTGGGCAACGTGGGCGCGAACGAGGATGACATCGAGACACTGAACATGGCGTCTGCCTCCGGCGTGCGCGGCACAGTGCTGAAGGCCGAAGTCACCTCCCCCTCCAACTACCGCGCCGCCCGCCGCTTTGACGAGTGGCTGAAGGCACGCGGCATCATCGGCATCAGCGGCATCGACACCCGCGCCCTGACCGCCCGCATCCGCGACCTTGGCGTGCCCAATGCGGTCATCGCCCATCATCCGGATGGCAAGTTCGACATCGGCGCGCTGAAAGCCAAGGCCGCCGCATGGCCCGGCCTCGAAGGCATGGACCTTGCCAGGGACGTGACCAGCGGCCAGAGCCAGAGCTGGACGCAGACCCCCTGGGTCTGGGATGAAGGCTACGGCGAGCAGCAGAACAAGGAATTCAACGTCGTCGCCATCGACTACGGCGTGAAGCGCAACATCCTGCGCCTGCTGGCCGATGCGGGCTGCAAGGTGACCGTCGTCCCGGCCGAAACTCCGGCAGACGAAATCCTTGCCATGAGCCCGGACGGGGTGTTCCTGTCCAACGGCCCCGGCGATCCGGCGGCCACCGGCACCTACTCCGTCGCCACCATTCAGGCGCTGGTCAACAAGGGGCTTCCGGTCTTCGGCATCTGCCTTGGCCACCAGATGCTGGCGCTGGCGCTCGGCGGCAAGACCATGAAGATGCATCAGGGCCATCATGGCGCGAACCATCCGGTCTTCGACCACACCACGGGCAAGGTGGAAATCACCTCCATGAACCATGGCTTTGCCGTGGACAAGGAAAGCCTGCCTGAGAACGTTGAAGAGACCCACGTCTCCCTGTTCGACGGCACCAACTGCGGCATCCGCCTCAAGGGCAAGCCCGTGTTTTCGGTGCAGTATCACCCGGAAGCCTCACCCGGCCCGCGTGACAGCCACTACCTGTTCAAGCGCTTCACCGAGGTGATGCGCGAGGCAAAGCAGGCAAGCGCCTGATCCATCCGCACAGCAGATGAAGCAAGAAACACCCCGGCAAGCTGTGCTTCCGGGGTGTTTTTTGGGATCCTGAGCCCTGCCAGCGGCTGCTGTCCTTTCCCCAAAAGAAACAGAGCCCGGCCTGCCGCCCGGGCTCTGTTATCTTTCAATTCCGGAAGGCCTGCAGCTCAGGACACGGCGATCAGCCGGTCGAGGGACTGCATCACATGATCTACTTCCGCCACCTGCTCCTGCAGCAGCGCGTGCTGCTCGCGCAGCATCTCCTGCTGGCTGGCGCAGATGCCGCGCAGTTCCTCCAGCTGGCTGCGGCGGGGTGTGCTGCTTTCAACAAGCTTCAGCACGCGGCGAATCTCGGTCAGGGTCAGGCCGATCTTCTTGGCCTGCAGAATGACCCGCATCCGGCCGACGTCACGGGCGGAATAGAAGCGGCGCGCGCCTTTACGCACCGGATTGATGAGGCCCTTTTCCTCGTAGAAACGCAGGGTCCGGAGCGTCACGCCGAAATTCTCCGACATCTCGGAGATCGCGAGGAGTTTCGGCTCGCTGCCATCATCCACGACCGGACCTGCGATGTCCGGAATGACGACCATATTGGGTGCTAAGCTGTTCATCGTTTTCTAGCCTGGTGGTTGAACAGGGCGTGACAAATGAATGCGCCAGCGCAGATCCCGGCCTCCTCCCACCTTGGAAACCCGGATCTTTGGGGCACCTTCCGCATTTCGCGTCATGAAGAGAACTCCTTTGCAAGAGAGGCTCCAAACACAACGCTCACTTACGTCACGGGCACTAATATGCCACCCATTTCACGTATACTCCTTCTCATAAGGCGCCAAATTTCAATCACCCAGCACTTAAGTTACCCTAAATGCACAGAAACTCCTTCATAAAACAAAAAAGACTTTAGAGAAACAACTGAACATCAATCAAAAAACAAAAGAAAAACGATAAATAAATTCATTTGAAAAATGAAATTTACATATTATCGATATATAAGAATACAAATAAACCACAAAATCAGCACAAGCAACGACGCCCAGCAAAGCCCACAGCCCGGCCGAACGCCCCCTGCAATAAATATCTAATTCTTAAGAATGTAAAATCGATATCAATTGCAGGAAGAAATCTGCACTTAACAACATTGTGCAGCGCAAACACGCAAAGCTTGCGAGGTTGAAAAATCCGGAAAGTTGATTCTCCACGTCACGCAGAAATTGGAGAGTTCCACCACATGGTCAGCCGGGGCCTTACTTTCCTGAGCTTGAATATTCAACAAGGGAACAAACTGCGCGTGTAGCTGCCTCTGAGGCACACACGTCTGCACCGGCTCTCCTCCCTTGCGTGGCTTGGCGAGCGGCAACGCATTTTTTCAATCCTGACGGGCAGCGCTGCAACTCACCCGGCACCTGCTGGCATGGCAGGCTGGTGGCATTGGGCCTGTCAGCGGCGGGCCTCAGTCCTGCGCCATTCGCTCGGTGTCATCCCGAACCAGCGCTTGGCTGCGCGGGTAAAGTTCCCAACCGCCGAGAACCCGAGACGGAACGAAACCTCGGAGATGGGCAGTCCCGTTGTACGCAGCAGATCGGCCGCGATGCCGCGGCGGACATCATCATGCAACTCATGGAAGGTTACTCCCTGCTCGCTCAACCGGCGCTGCAACACCCGGCCACTGACACCGACGGCACGGGCAACACTCTCCAGAGACAGATCCTTTTCCCCCACACGCCGGGCGATTTCCTCACTGACCAGCGCGGTGATCCCCGACAGCCGCCCGCGATCCGCGAGCCGCCGCATTGCCAGTTCCACCAGGGCTTCGAAAAGCACCGGATACGCTCCCGGCAGTGGCTTGTCTGCCAGCTCAGCCGGCAGGCTGATCGCTGAATGGTTCTGATCAAACAGCACATTTGGCCCAAAACACTGCCGGTGCAGCCGCGTATCCTCAGGCTTGCCCCGTTCCAGCCGCACCGCGACATTCTTGAAGCAATCTGGCCCCGCAGCCAGAGACAGGTACATGCAGGCCAGGACGGCAATACAGTCATTGAGCTGATCCCGCAGCACCACCCGCGGAACATGGCGCCAGATCAGCTCAAGCCGTCCGGACACCTGCCGGACCTCACAGGCCTCCAGATCAACAATTGAGGCATGCGCTTCACCAAGCACCTCGAAGAGGCGGCGCAATGTCGGGGCATAGGGCAAGGCGAGCACGAGCGCATGGGTGGGAACCACCGGTTCCATGACGGACGAGCGCAGCCCGATCAACGGATCATCCAGCAACTTCCCCGCCTGTTGCAGCAGACAGGCAACGTCACTCATCGGAAGGTAACGGTCGTAACGCCCATTTGCGGGCGGCAGCATCACACCGGCCTTGCGCGCCACCTCTTCAATCGCAAGGCCATTGCGTTCCAGGTACCGCGCAAGCGGCTCAATGATCTGCCCGGCAACTTCTGCCACTCCGGATGAAGAGCCCAACTTTCCCTCGCGCAGCATGTCTATACATTCCAGAAGTGTAACAAGGGACAGAATCCTTAAATCCCAACAAGAATCTGCTCCTGAAGGGCCTCTGTATAATCACCAATGCCCTCCGGCGAGAACCTCGAAAACAAGATATCACGCCGGGCCCCATATTAACGTTATCAATTCGAAAGAAAATTAATAACGATTTTCCTAAATTGTATTTTACCTGCTGGTTACCATTCCGATACAGGCAGGGTGCAATCAAAACGTATGCAGACCGCAGAAAGATCGCAGAAATTGTACAGCCACCAGAAAAGTAGCCTCCGCCAGCCGATCCTGCGGCTGGAGCCGCAGAAATTTGCCGGACAGACGCAGCTGAGCACTTCCAGAGGCGCAACAAGTGCGCTATCCGCCTGTTAGATAATCAGCATCAATCAGGATAGCGGCGATGAGCGGCAAGAAGACGGCAGGCATGACACCGGAGCAGTTCCGCGACTGGCGGCGCGCACTCGGCCTCAAACAGAAGGACGCCGCCGAGCGGCTGGGCCTGAAGAAGCGGATGATCCAGTATTATGAAAAGGGGAACCGCGACGGACGGCCTGTCGAAATCCCCAAATACGTCCGCCTCGCCTGCTATGCCCTGCAGGCGGGAATCGGCGATTTTGATGGCCAGAACAGCCGCGCCGCGCCGCCGCTTCCCGTACCGGAAGAAGACGGAAACGCAAAAGCGCTCGATTGACGGCGATCCGGGGTTTCATCCTTCGCCTTTATTGCCTATAAGGCGCGCTCAGCCACCAGTGTCATTCCTCAAGGACGAGCCCAGGCGCACGCGCGACAGAGCGCGGCGGCGGGCCGATGCGAGCCACGATGCCCAAACGCACAGACATTTCCTCCATCCTGATCATTGGCGCAGGCCCGATTGTTATCGGTCAGGCCTGTGAATTCGATTATTCGGGCACGCAAGCCTGCAAGGCCTTGCGCGAGGAAGGGTATCGAATCATCCTCGTGAACTCCAATCCGGCGACGATCATGACCGACCCGGATCTGGCCGACGCGACCTACATAGAGCCTATCACCCCGGAAGTCGTTGCGCGCATCATCGAGAAGGAGCGCCCCGACGCGCTGCTCCCGACCATGGGCGGCCAGACGGCGCTCAATTGCGCGCTGGACCTTGAGCGCGACGGCGTGCTGGAGAAATTCGGCGTGGAGATGATCGGCGCCCGTGCCGATGTGATCGAGAAGGCCGAAGACCGCGAGAAGTTCCGCGCTGCGATGGCTGCGATCGGGCTCGAAAACCCGCGCGCCTCGATTGCCTCCTCGCCTGCCATCCGCGATGCCAACGGCAAGATTACCGGCTACGACCGCAACGCCGGCTTCATGGAAGCCATGAAGGCGCTGGACGAGATCGGCCTGCCCGCCATCATCCGCCCGGCCTTCACCCTTGGCGGCACCGGCGGCGGCGTGGCCTATAACCGTGAGGAATTCGAGACGATCGCCCGCTCGGGCATCGACGCCTCCCCGGTCGGCCAGATCCTCATCGACGAAAGCCTGTTGGGCTGGAAGGAGTATGAGATGGAAGTGGTCCGTGACAAGGCGGACAACTGCATCATCATCTGCTCCATCGAGAACATCGACCCGATGGGGGTACACACGGGTGACTCGATCACCGTCGCGCCGGCGCTGACGCTGACCGACAAGGAATACCAGATCATGCGCGACGCCTCGATTGCGGTGCTGCGCGAGATCGGCGTGGAAACCGGCGGCTCCAACGTGCAGTTCGCCGTGAACCCGCAGAACGGCCGTCTCGTCGTCATCGAGATGAACCCGCGCGTGTCGCGCTCTTCGGCTCTGGCCTCCAAGGCCACCGGCTTCCCGATCGCCAAGATCGCGGCCAAGCTCGCCGTGGGCTACACGCTGGACGAGCTGGAGAACGACATCACCGGCGGCGCCACCCCGGCCTCGTTCGAGCCATCCATCGACTACATCGTCACCAAGATCCCGCGCTTTGCCTTCGAAAAGTTCCCGGGCTCCGATCCGGTGCTGACGACGGCCATGAAGTCCGTGGGCGAAGTCATGGCCATCGGCCGCACCTTCCAGGAAAGCCTGCAGAAGGCCCTGCGCGGCCTCGAGACCGGCCTGACCGGCCTCGACGAGGTGGAGATCCCCGGCCTTGGCCAGGGCGACGACAAGAACGCCATCCGCGCCGCCATCTCGACGCCGACGCCGACGCGCCTGCTCAACGTCGCGCAGGCCATCCGCCTCGGCACGCCGCTGGACCAGATCTACAGCATCTGCGGCATCGACCCCTGGTTCCTGGAGCAGCTCTCCGGCATCATCGCCATGGAAGAGAAGGTCCGCGCCAACGGCCTGCCGGACAATGCGGTGATGCTGCGCAAGCTGAAGGGCATGGGCTTCTCCGACGCCCGCCTCGCCTCGCTGACCGGCAAGGACGAAGCAGATATTGCCAAGCTGCGTGCGGATCTTGACGTCCATCCGGTGTTCAAGCGCATCGACACCTGCGCGGCGGAATTCGCTTCGCCCACCGCCTACATGTATTCCACCTACGAGACGCCCTTTGCCGGCAAGCTGGCCAGCGAAGCCCGCCCCTCGGACAAGAAGAAGGTGGTCATCCTCGGCGGCGGCCCGAACCGGATCGGCCAGGGCATCGAGTTCGACTACTGCTGCTGCCATGCGGCCTTTGCGCTGCAGGAAGCCGGCTATGAGACCATCATGGTCAACTGCAACCCGGAGACCGTGTCCACCGACTATGACACCTCCGACCGGCTCTATTTCGAGCCGCTGACGGCAGAAGACGTGCTGGAGATCATCCGCACCGAGCAGGAAAACGGCACGCTGCACGGCGTCATCGTCCAGTTCGGTGGCCAGACCCCGCTGAAGCTGGCACAGGCGCTCGTCAAGGCCAATGTGCCGATCCTCGGCACCTCGCCGGACATGATAGACCTTGCCGAAGACCGCGACCGCTTCCAGCGCCTCCTGACCAAGATCGGCCTGAAGCAGCCGCAGAACGGCATCGCCTATTCCGTCGAGCAGGGCCGCCTCATCGCCAGCCAGCTTGGCCTGCCGCTGGTGGTGCGCCCGTCCTACGTGCTGGGCGGCCGTGCGATGCAGATCATCCGCGACGAAGAGTCGCTGAACTCCTACCTGCTCGGCACCCTGCCGGAGCTGGTGCCCGGTGAAATCCGCGCCAAGTATCCGAACGACAAGACCGGCCAGATCAACACCCTGCTCGGCACCAACCCGTTGCTGTTCGACCGCTATCTCGATGGCGCCATCGAGGTTGACGTGGATGCCCTGTCGGATGGCAAGGACGTGTTCGTCTGCGGCATCATGGAGCATATCGAGGAAGCCGGCATTCACTCCGGCGACAGCGCCTGCTCCCTGCCGCCCTACACGCTCTCTGCCGAAACGATCGAGGAACTGAAGCGCCAGACCATTGCGCTGGCCAAGTCGCTCGAAGTCGGCGGCCTGATGAACGTGCAATATGCCATCCGCGACGGCCAGATCTATGTGCTCGAAGTCAACCCGCGCGCCTCGCGCACGGTGCCCTTCGTTGCCAAGACCATCGGCGTGCCGGTGGCCAAGATCGCCAGCCGCATCATGGCCGGTGAAAGCCTTGCCTCGTTCAACCTCAGCGAAAAGCCGCTGAAGCACGTGGCCGTCAAGGAAGCCGTGTTCCCCTTCGCCCGCTTCCCGGGTGTGGATACCATCCTTGGCCCGGAAATGCGCTCCACCGGCGAAGTCATGGGCCTTGATGCCAACTTCGGCACCGCCTTCGCCAAGTCGCAGATCGGCGGCGGCACGGGCGTGCCGGTGGGCGGCACGGTGTTCGTCTCCGTGCGCGATCAGGACAAGGAAGGCGTGCTGGACGCGGTCAAGCGCCTGGCTGCCAACGGCTTCCGCATCATCGCCACCAGCGGCACCCAGCGCTACCTTGAGGAGCATGGCGTCACCTGCACCAAGATCAACAAGGTTTCCGAAGGCCGCCCGCATATCGTGGACGTGATCAAGAACGGCGAGGTCCAGCTGGTGATCAACACCACGGACGGCATGCAGGCCATGTCGGACAGCCGCTCCATGCGCCGCGCTGCCCTCTTGCAGAAGGTGCCCTATTACACGACGCTGGCCGGCGCCGTGGCCGCTTCCAAGGGCATCGAAGCCTACAAGACCGGGGGGCTTGAAGTCAGGCCCTTGCAGTCCTACTTCGCCTAGAGCATAGTCTCGTGCGGGCCGTCGTGGCCCGCACGATCAGAATGCGATCTAAGCATTAAATCTGGAGCGTTTTTCTCTTGGCCGGGAAACAGACCCCGCCGGAGGACGCATCAGGACTGAATCATCCGCACTCCGGCCAGACGGTGAAACGTCCGGCTGGATTGTGTTTTTTTGACGTTTCGTCCGCGCAAGCGGACCACTTAACCAGAAGGTCTACGGCCAATGGAAAAGATCCCGATGACCGCCGCCGGCTACGCAATGCTGCAGGTGGAATTGAAGGAGCGGACGTCGGTCGAGCGGCCCCGGATCGTCGAGGCCATTTCCGAAGCGCGCGCCCACGGCGACCTGTCGGAAAACGCCGAGTACCACGCCGCCAAGGAAGCGCAGAGCCACAACGAGGGCCGCATCGCCGAGCTTGAGGACAAGCTCAGCCGCGCTGAAATCATCGACGTCTCCAAGCTCTCCGGCACCACCGTCAAGTTCGGTGCCACGGTCACCCTCATCGACGAGGACACCGAGGAAGAGAAGAAGTACATGATCGTCGGCGACGTGGAGGCAGACGTGAAGCAGGGGAAGATCTCCATCTCCTCCCCCATCGCCCGCGCCCTCATCGGCAAGACGATCGGCGACAGCGTCGAAGTCGCCGCCCCCGGCGGCGCCCGCTCCTACGAGATCGAGAACGTCCAGTTCCTCTGATCCGTCTCTGACCGGCCCTCCTGTTCAGAGGGGCCGGTCAGAGACCCGATCAAGAGGATTGACCAAGAGACCGGACCTCCGGGCCCTCCCGCCCGGCAAGACCCGAATGCCCGCGCACAACGCGGGCATTTTTGTTTGGGGGCAAAGCAGGCCGCCTTCATGGCCGGTAGAATAAAGTAGGTTTTATCCTCCATTGGGAACTGGAAGCCGTTGCCCTCTATTCCCCGGACGGGTTCTGCTTCCAGTCTTCGTGTCCGTGGCGCACACGGATGATCAAAACATCACGATTATCATCAGCGGCGTAGATGACCAGATGCGACTGGACCGGATGGACCCGGACAGGCGGACTGAGCTCAGTCCGCTCACGCGCGAGGTAAGGATTGGCAGCAATCAACTCGAAGGCGCTTTGCAGCAGAGCGTGATAGCGGGTGGCCTGCACATCGCCGAACCGCACTGCCCCTTCGATATAGATCGCCGTGATATCATCCGCAGCCTTGCGGGTAAGCCTATATGCCATCCGAAGACGGATCAGTCTGGACGCGCTGGCGTGCGGCTTTCAGGATATCCTCCATGGACTGGCCGCTGATGCCGCTTTCCAGACCCTCCGTTACCAGCATCTGCATATGGGCAATCTTGCCGCAACGCTCCTGATCACGCCGGATCAGGTCCCGCACATAATCGCTCGCATTGCTGTAGCGCCCTGACGCCGCCTGCGCTTCAACCCAATCCTTCATCGGATCCGGAAGCGATACATTCATTGTCGCCATCGTCCAAATCCTCCGTTCAGTAAGGGGGAATTTGGCAGATATTGGCAAAGATTGTCAAACACTAAAGCGACGTAGTTTCACTCCATGGCATCCCCAACGGGCCGAAACATAGGCGGACGCTCCTAGTAAAACCCTCATTGAAAAGGGGAACAAAAAAGAGAAACGTCACTGGAGAAAGCGAAAAAGAGACAATGGCAGCCGGGCCAAAACGGACTTCAATACAGTCAGAACACCGGCCTGCCTGCATCCGCTTCAACACGCGGCTCTGTCAGGTAACCAGGCTCAGGACAATCACCACCACACCAACGCCACAAACAACGCCTACTGAAAGCCACCAGCCCTCCCGCCCTTGACGCCCGCCCTGCTGCCGGGTACCCCTTTCCCTCAGATTGAGGAGTGACGGACATGGACAACCGCAACCGGTAAACCGGACGTACGCCGAACCGTGGCGACTGGCTTGGCTTTCGGCCAAGACCTTCGATGCTGTCTCATTGCGCCTTGAAGTCGCTCAAGCAAAGCAAGGGCTTGGGCAACTCTCGATGGCAGCTGTTCGAATGACCAGCGACCACCCACCCTCACTTTGGAATCCAAGGAACTATCATGCCCAGACTTTCTGGAAAGCGCGCTCTCGTGACGGGGGCGGCGCGCGGTATTGGCGCGGCCATTGCCAAGGCTTTTGCCGGTGAAGGCCCGAGCGTCCTTGTGCCCGACATCAACGACGAAGGCGGTGAAGCCACAGCCGGGGCCATCGGCGGAACATACTGTCATCTGGATGTGGCCTCTGAAGCGGACTGGAGCCGGGCGGAGCGCCTGTTCCCCGAACTCGACATTCTCGTCAACAATGCAGGCGTCACCGGCTTTGAGGACATGGCCAATGGCGCGCCGCCAGCGCATGACCCCGAGAATGCACAGCTTGCCGATTGGAGGGCCGTGCATGCGGTCAACCTCGACGGCACGTTTCTGGGGTGCCGCTATGCCATCCGCGCCATGCGGGCCAAGGGCGCCGGGTCGATCATCAACATCTCGTCCCGCTCCGGTCTGGTCGGCATTCCGATGGCCGCCGCCTATGCCTCCTCAAAGGCGGCCATACGCAATCACACAAAGAGCGTGGCGCTCTATTGTGCAGGCCAGGGCCTGAAGATCCGCTGCAACTCGATCCACCCCGCCGCCGTCATGACCCCCATGTGGGAGCCAATGCTGGGCAACGGGCCGGACAGAGCCCAACGGGAAGCGGCCATGGTGGCAGACACGCCGCTGCGCCGCTTCGGCAGGCCGGAAGAGGTTGCGGCTCTGGCCGTGTTCCTTGCCTCTGACGAGGCCCCCTACATGACGGGCGCAGAGCTGACGATCGACGGCGGCATCCTGGCAGGATCAGCCGCAACGCCCGGAAGCTAGAGCCGCAGCCCTATTCAGCAATAGGGCGCCCGCCCTCACCGCTCGATCGGCACCGTTGGTTCATCCTTGGTGCGGCGGATGGTGAGGGCGGTGCGGACGCTGTCGACGTTAGGGGCGGCGGTCAGTTCGCGGATGATGAAGGTCTGGAAGGTCTGAAGGTCCGGGGCGACGCATTTCAGCAGGAAATCCACCTCGCCCGACAGCATGAAGCACTCGCGCACGATGGGCCAGCTGTTGACCCGCTCCTCGAAGCTGTTGAGGTCCGCTTCCGTCTGGCTGTGCAGGCCGACCATGGCAAAGGCCGTCACCTCGTAGCCGAGCTGCTTTTCGTCCAGCAGCGTGCGGTAGCCGCGGATGAGCCCGGCCTCTTCCAGCGCGCGCACCCGGCGCAGGCACGGGGGCGCAGAGATGCCGACACGGCGGGCGAGTTCCACATTGGTCATCCGGCCATCCTGTTGCAGCTCGTCCAGAATGTGCCAGTCGATCGCGTCAAGCCGTGCTTTCAAGAAAATCTCCAGTCAGTGCGGGCGGCGCCCGGCGGGCACGGCAAAAAGGCCGCCTGCCCCAAAGTTCCGTTTCACAGGCACGCACCCGGCCTTGTTCCAGCCGTCTGTCCGTGCTTGTGTGGCCGCAAGACCCAATGCCCTGCGGCTTATGATTTTTTGCTCATGTCCGCAAGACTATAACAAAAGCTCCCATGCTCAAGAAAGATCCAGAAACCGCAAAAGCTGAGGATGACCGGAGCATCTGGATTCTGTCCGATGGCAAGGCGGGCGACGAAATCCAGTGCATGGGCGTCGCCGAAGCCCTTGGCCTGCCCTATCAGATCCGCCGCGTTGCCCCGCGCAGGCCCTTCGTCTGGGCCATGCCCTGGGGGCCGATTGACCCGCGAGAGGCCGAGACGCGGCCCGGCAGCCCGCTGGCACCGCCCTACCCGGACATCGCCATCGCCTCCGGCCGGCGCACCGTGCCCTATCTGCGCCGCCTGAAGAAGCTGAGCGGCGGGCGCACCTTCACCGTCTTCCTCAAGGATCCGCGCACAGGCACGAGTGCCGCCGACCTCATCTGGGTGGGGGAGCATGACCGGCTGCGCGGCGCCAATGTTCTGGTGACGCCAACCGCACCGCACCGCCATTCTGCGGAAAAGCTGGCAGCAGCAAGGGCGCAGCCGGACCCGCGCCTTGGGGATCTGCCCTCCCCGCGCATAGCCGTGCTTGTGGGCGGCAACAGCCGCCATCACAGCTTCACGGCCGAAGACATCAACCGCTTTGCAGACGGGCTGGCGGATGCGGCGAGGGCCGGCGGCAGCCTGATGATCACCGCCTCACGCCGCACCCCCCCTGCGCTCAGTCACCGGCTGGAGCAGCTGGCAGAAACAGGAAACCATTTCCTTTGGGACGGCAGCGGCGAAAACCCGTTGCTGGCAATGCTGGCGCTGGCAGATAGCATTGTCGTGACGGGCGACAGCACCAACATGGTGGGCGAGGCTCTGGCGGCGGGGCGGCCGGTGCATGTGTTCATGCCCTCGGGCGGGCACCACCGGCTTGATCTCTTTTTGACTGGATTGCGCCAGATTGGCGCCATTCACCCCTTTCCGGGGCCTCTCAAAACCACTACCTGTGAGCCGCTGGACAGCACCCCGCAGATCGCTGCGGCAATCAGGGACCGGCTGGCCTCGCGCAAGGCATGAGATTTAAGGAACTGGACATGGCGACGGAACACGTGAAGCTGCTCATCATTGGCTCGGGCCCGGCTGGCTACACCGCCGGCATCTATGCCGCACGCGCCATGCTGGAGCCGGTTCTCGTTGCGGGTATCCAGCCGGGCGGTCAGCTGACCATCACCACCGATGTGGAGAACTATCCCGGCTTTGCCGAGCCGATCCAGGGCCCCTGGCTGATGGAGCAGATGCAGCTTCAGGCCGAACATGTCGGGACGCGCATCGTGCATGACATCATCACCAGGGTGGACCTGTCGAAGCGCCCGTTCCGCGCCGTTGCCGATAGCGGCACCGAATTTCTGGCCGATGCCATCATCATCGCAACCGGCGCGCAGGCGCGCTGGCTGGGCCTGCCGTCGGAAGTGGATTTCATGGGTGCGGGCGTTTCGGCCTGCGCCACCTGCGACGGCTTCTTCTACCGCGGCAAGGAAGTGATCGTGGTCGGCGGCGGCAATACGGCCGTCGAGGAAGCGCTTTATCTGGCCAATCTGGCCTCCAAGGTGACGGTCGTGCACCGCCGCGACAGCTTCCGCTCCGAGCGCATCCTGCAGGAGCGGCTGTTCGCCAATCCGAAGATCAACGTGGTCTGGGACTGCGTTGTGGACGAAATCCTTGGCGGCGGCATGCCCAAGGCCGTCACGGGCGCACGCCTGAAGAACGTCAAAACCGGTGAAACGCATGAACTCAAGGCAGACGGCGTCTTCATCGCCATCGGCCATGCGCCGTCGGTCGATCTGTTCCGCGGCCAGCTGACGCTGAAGCCGAATGACTACATTTTCACGGAGGCCGACAGCACCCGCACCTCCGTGCCGGGCGTCTTTGCTGCTGGTGATGTGACCGACGACATTTACCGCCAGGCTGTCACCGCCGCCGGCATGGGCTGCATGGCCGCCCTTGAAGCGGAGAAGTTTCTGGCCGAACATGCGCTTGAGGCGGCAAAGGCTGGCTGAAGCAGCCAGAATCGGGCTGCCCCGCCAAAGAGGGGCGGCGGAAGAGGAGAAGCAGGCGCATGATGGACTGGGACAAGCTGCGCATTTTCCATGCCGCCGCACAGGCAGGCAGCTTCACACATGCGGGCGACAGCCTGAACATGAGCCAGTCCGCCGTCAGCCGTCAGGTCAGCGCGCTGGAACAGGACCTCGGCATCCCGCTGTTCCACCGCCACGCGCGCGGCCTTCTGCTCACCGAGCAGGGCGAACTCCTCTACCGCACAGCCCGCGAGGTGCTGATGAAGCTGGAGGCCGTGCAGACGCGCCTCACCGACAGCCGCGAAAAGCCCTCCGGCGTGCTGCGCATCACCACCACGGTGGGCCTTGGCTCCACCTGGCTGACGGCGCGCATCAACGAGTTCATCGATCTTTATCCGGACATGGAACTTCGGCTGATCTTCGATGACGAGGAGCTGGACCTTGGCATGCGCGAAGCGGATGTGGCCATCCGCCTGCGCCAGCCGACCCAGCCGGACCTGATCCAGCGCAAGCTCTTCACCGTGCACTTCCACATCTACGCTTCACCGCAATACCTGAAGCGCTATGGCACCCCGAAGACGATCGAGGATCTGGACAATCACCGCATCGTCACCTTCGGCGAGCATGCGCCCGCCTATCTGCGCGACATGAACTGGCTGGAAACGGCGCACCGACCGCTGGGCGAGCCGCGCCGCATCGTGCTGCGCGTCAACAATGTGGTGGCGATCAAGCGCGCGGTGGATCAGGGCATCGGCGTGGCCATCCTGCCGGACTATATCGTCGAGAATGACACCAGCGTGACGCAGATCCTGACGCATCTGGAAGACCAGATCCCCAGCTTCGACACCTATTTCGTCTATCCGTCCGAGCTGAAGAACACGGCACGCATCACTGCTTTCCGTGATTTTCTGCTGGCCAAGGCCGAACGCTGGTCCTACTGACCGGCGTTCCGCCGCTGGACAGAATGCCGCAGCGCAGAAAACGCCTCCAAGATCATATCCCTTTGATTTCATATCACTTTCAGGAAGAATAGCGTCCAGCTGCAGCCTGTGCGCTCCTGCGAACTCATCCATCAAAATACCAGCCAGAACGAATTCGCACAAAAAACAGGCAATTCTTGAAACTGCACGGAATCTGACCATAAGATCAAAATCTGCACAAAGCGCACACCAAGATACTGAATCAAAAAAGGAAATATGATTCCCCCGAGAGAAATGTGACAGGATTGTGCAGGGCTGACATATTAGTCATTCCTTAAACGCATGGCTGACCTGCGCAGGTGCCACTTGTTTAATCAGCTTGTGCACTGCATATAAGCATCACTGTTGGTTCTGCGGCGTCGCACTCTCCTCCCAGCGACGCCAATTCAGCCAGCTGTTCCCCTCTGGAAGGTGATTTTCCACGCTGTGGAAAATCAAAAATAACTGCCGGGTCTTTTGACCCGGCTTTTTTTTTGCCTTGTGGGTCGCGGTGCAGATGGACAGGCAACCGCGCCATGCTCTCAGCGTCGCCCCGGCCAGAACGCAAAAGGCCCCCGATCGCGCGGGGCGCATCCGGATGACGATGGAAAGGCCTCAATCAAAAGAAAGAAAGGCCTCGCAGACACCCCGGAGCCTTCCGCATCACATCCCTGAAGCCACACAGCTTCACATGAACAGCTTCTCGCCTTCCATACCCTTGTAGAGGCCGGCGACCTGTTCGGCGTAGCCGTTGTAGAGCAGGGTCGGAACGGTCTGGCCGGTGCCTAGCACGTCTTCCTGCGCCTGGCTCCAGCGCGGATGGGCGACGTCAGGGTTCACATTTGCCCAGAAGCCGTATTCGGTCGGCCCCAGAGCTTCCCACATGGTCTTCGGCCGCTCGTCGGTGAAGGTGATGCGGACGATGCTCTTGATCGACTTGAAGCCGTATTTCCACGGCAGGGCGAGGCGCAGCGGCGCGCCGTTCTGCTTGGGCAGCGGCTTGCCATAGACGCCGGTCACCATGAAGGCCAGTTCGTTGGTGGCCTCGGCCATGGTCACGCCCTCCACATAGGGCCACGGATACCAGACCATGTTCTGGCCCGGCGCAATGCTCGCGTCCTGGAAGGTCTCAAAGCGCAGGTATTTGGCGCCTGCCTGGGGGCTCGCCAGCTTCACCAGTTCCGACAGGGCGAAACCGGACCAGGGCACGGCCATGGACCAAGCCTCGACGCAGCGGAAGCGGTAGAGCCGCTCTTCCAGCGGCATGGCCTTCAGAAGATCATCGATGCCGATCTGCTGCGGCTTGTCCACCATGCCGTCGATGGTCACCGTCCACGGGCGGATGGGCAGGGACTGCGCCGCACGGGCGATGCTCTTGCTGGTGCCGAATTCGTAGAAGTTGTTGAAGCTGGTGACATGCTTTTCCTGGCTGAGCGCACGGTCCAGCGTATAGGCCTCGTTGCGCTTCACCGGATAGAGGCTGGCGCTCGGGTCTGCGGCACCATCCTGCGCCCTTGCGCCGGAAGGCAGCCCCGCCCCCAGTGCCAGCGCGCCCGCACCCGCCATGCCCGCCAGAATCGCGCGGCGGTTCCAGAACAGGTGCTCCGGTGTTGCCATATGCTCGGGCAGGGCCCAGCCCGGCTTGCGGATGATATGCATCTTGTCCTCCTGATCAGCGCAAACAGCAAACGCCTGAAATTCTGAAGATGCAAATAACGCTCTGGTGACGTCTGGCGAGCCCCTGCGCACGCAGGATTGAGCATCTGACGGGCGTCAGGCATGTATCAGGCAGGAACCCGGGCAAGAACTGGGGCAAGAACTGGGGCAAGAACTCGTGCAGGAAGATGAGGCCGGCGCCCGTCCGCACCGGCCTCGCCCCTCCTGTTGGCAGCAGCCCGAAGGGCTGCATGGAGACCTCCTTTATGCAGCCTTCTGCCGCTCGCGGGCAAGTATCTGATCTGCGAGCTTGCCGGTCACCTCTGCCAGATGGTCAAAGCGGCGGTGGAAGCTGCCCGCCCCTGCCGTTGCTGATCGTAATTCCACGATCAGACCGTCCAGCTCCGCCTGCGGCATCAGGCAGCGCACCTCGTCCCATCCGGCCCAGCCGGGCCTTGCATCAAAGCCGAGGATCTGGCCGCGCCTAGCAGGGATGATGGCGTTGATGCGTGCCGTCGCCTCGGACGGGCACACGACAATCACCTCGTCCATCGGCTCCAGCAGCACCGGGCTGCACTCCGGCAGCCCCTCGCGCATCGCCGTGATCGCCGCCATGCGGAAGGCCTGATCGGAACTGTCGACCGAGTGATAGGACCCGTCCGTCAGCACGACCGAGATATCCACCAGCGGGAAGCCCAGCGCGCCATGGCCCAGCGCCTCTCGCACGCCCTCTTCCACGGACGGGATATACTGGCGCGGCACCACCCCGCCGGTGATCTTCTCGGCAAAGACAAAGCCCTCTCCGCGTCCCAGCGGCCGGATTTCCAGCACCACATCGCCGAACTGGCCATGCCCGCCCGACTGTTTCTTGTGCCGCCCGCGCACGCTGGTGCCCTTGCGGATGGTCTCGCGGTAGGCGATCTGCGGCGCGCGCGCCTCCACCGTCAGGCCATATTTGCCCTTGAGCCGGGCCAGTGCGACACGCAGATGCATTTCGCCCTGCCCTTCCAGAAGGGTCTCGCCGGTCGCCTCGCTCAGCCGCGCATGCAGGGCGGGGTCTTCCTCTGTCAGTTTTTGCAGGGCAGCGGAAAGCTTCACATCCTCTTTGTGATCGGCCGTGGAGATGGCAAGGCCCATCACCGGCTCCGGCCGGCGGAAGGGCATCCACTGGCGGATCGGCTCCTTCAGCCCCAGCAGCATTCCGGTCTGCGCTCCGTCGAGCTTCGCCAGCGCCACGGTTTCCCCCTCTCCTGCGGCGCCCCGGCGGCTCGTCTGCTGGCCAAACAGCGAAAGCAGGCCGGATGGCTTCTCCACTCCGCCCTCCGGCAGATGCAGCCCCTGCCCCTCGGCCACCGTGCCGCCCAGAACCCGCGTCACCGACAGCTTGCCGCCATGCAGCGTGTGCAGCGTCTTCACCACCACGCCCGCCTCGGTGGAGGGGCTCAGGCCCAGCCGCGCCCGCGTCGCCGCCACATCCGGCCCCTCGTGCCGCAGGGCCTTCATCAGCCGCTGGATGCCGTTGCCGTGTTCTGCCGAGCCGATGAATACCGGGCAGATCTGCCCCTGCCGCATTTCCTCGGCGAGATCGGTGAAAACCCGCTCCCGGCCCGGCGCCATGTCCTCCAGCAGGGTTTCCATCAGCACATCGTCGTGGTCGGCCAGCCGTTCCAGCATGGAGAAGCGCGCTTCCACCTCGCGGGCGAGTTCATCACCCGGCATGTCGATCACGAGACTTTCCGCATGCTCGCGGTAGACAAAGGCCCGCTCCAGGGCAAGATCGATGAAACCCACGGCGATGCCGTTCTTCCAGATCGGGATCTGCCGCAAGACCAGAGGCACGCTGGAGGCCGGCTGCAGCATCTGCAGCACGTCGCGCACCCGCTGGGTGGCCTTGTCGATCTTGTTGAGGAACAGAAGCCGGGGCACACCGCGCTCTTCCAGCATCTTGAGGATCAGTTGCAGCGCGGGAACCTTCTTCTCGTCGGCTTCCGCCACCACGATCGCCAGATCCGCGCCGCACAGGGCGCCTTCCATGTCGGTGAGAAACTCGACGGAACCGGGGCAATCAAGGAAGGTATAATGGTCCCCCAGATACTCCGTTCCGGCGATGTTCATCTCGATGCTCATGCCGTGAGCCCGCGCCTCCGGCGAGGCATCGCCCGTCATGTTGCCGCCTCCCTGGCTGCCTTGTCTGGAAATTGCCCCCGTGCGCGCCAATATGGCTTCCATCAGGGTTGTCTTGCCGCTTCCGAACGGCCCGGCAATCGCGACGCAGCGGGGGCCGGATCGTCTGCCGCTGCTGGTGCTTTCCTGAATGCCGCTCATGCTGCCGTCTCCCGTTGGCTTGTGTTGCCAGCGCGAGGATCGCGGCAGGAGATGACGCCGCGTCTGCGCGCCGTCCACCCGCTGCAGGGACATGAGCCGTCTTGTCCGGACGCTCCGGAGCCGGGCCAGGCCCTGCGGCGTTTGAGTATTGCAGCTCCGCGCGCGTCTGACGCCATCACGTCGCTGTTGAAGGTATCGTCGCGCTGCGCGGGCGCCATTTGCAAGCAAAAGATGTGCGGCACTGCAGCATCAAACGGCCTTGCCCCTGCCGCATCTGCGGGCCACAACAAGGCCAGAGACAACCGGACGAGGCAGCGAAAGGCCGAAGTCAGCATGCAGATCCAGACGCTTAAAGGCGTTGTGGCCACCGCCCTGCTTCTGGCGGCAGCCCTGCTGCCGTTTGACACAGGCTCCGAAGCTCAGGCCCAGACCTCCGCCCTGCGCCGCTCCAGCGACAACGGCACTGCCGCCGCCCCATCCATGCGCGGCCAGGCCGGTCGCATGCTTCTGGACAAAAGCCAGCAGCAGCAGACGCAAGGCCTCGACAAGCGCCAGCAGATCGAAGCCGAACACCGCCGCGAACGGGCTGGGGAACTCGCCCTGCCCTGCACCCAGCCCGGCTGCCCCACCGCTCCGGAGTACCGGGATGTTTACGGGAAGACTAAGAAGCGCTGAAGCAATAGAGCTCTGGCAGTTCATGCAAGCAGAGTTTTGTGGGCGCCTCCGCAGCCCCTCCACCGTCATCCCGGCTCGCGCTGCGCTTGGCCGGATGACCACGGTGAGGACTTTAACAGCAAAAACCCGCCGGCTCACACCGGCGGGCTCTTCAATCAATTACCGTCAGCGACGGCTCAGCGCAGGTTAGCGCAAAAGCGCTGGATGCGCTGGCAGGCGTCTTCCAGGGCTTCGGTTGCGGTGGCATAGGAAATGCGGAAGTTCGGGCCAAGGCCGAAGGCCGAGCCCTGCACCACGGCCACGCCTTCAGCTTCCAGCAGCTCGGTCACGAAGTCCTCGTCGGTCTCGATGACCTTGCCCGACGGCGCGGTCTTGCCGATGCAGCCTTCGCAGGACGGGAACACGTAGAACGCGCCTTCCGGCACCGGACAAACGAGACCCTTGGCCTGGTTCAGCATGGACACCACCAGATCGCGGCGGGCCTTGAAGATCTCGTTGTTCTTCGGGATGAAGTCCTGCGGCCCGTTCAGCGCTTCCACGGCCGCATACTGGGCGATGGAGCTGGGGTTGGACGTGGACTGGGACTGCACCGTCGCCATCGCCTTGATCAGCTGCACGGGACCGGCTGCATAGCCGATGCGCCAGCCGGTCATGGCATAAGCCTTCGAGACACCGTTCACCGTCAGCGTGCGGTCATAGAGCGACGGCTCAACCTGCGCCGGGGTGGTGAACTCGAAGTTGTCGTAGACGAGGTGCTCGTACATGTCATCGCTCATCACCCACACATGCGGATGACGGACGAGCACATCGGTGAGCGCCTTCAGCTCGGCCCGCGTGTAGGCGGCGCCCGAGGGGTTCGACGGCGAGTTGAAGATGAACCACTTGGTCTTCGGCGTGATCGCAGCTTCCAGCGCTTCGGCCGTGATCTTGAAGGTCTTCTTGTCGGCCTCCACGATCACCGGCGTGCCGCCGGCCAGCTCCACCATGTCCGGGTAGCTCACCCAGTACGGCGTCGGGATCAGCACTTCGTCGCCGGGGTTCACGGTGGCGATGAGAGCATTGTAAAGCACCTGCTTGCCGCCGGTGCCGACCGTCACCTGTGCCGGGGTATAGGTCAGGCCGTTCTCGCGCTTGAACTTGGCGCAGATCGCCTCCTTCAGCTCGGGAATGCCGTCCACGGCGGTGTATTTGGTCTTGCCCTCATTGATGGCCTTGATCGCCGCAGCCTTGATGTTTTCCGGGGTATCAAAGTCCGGTTCGCCAGCGCCAAGACCGATAACGTCCCGGCCGGCGGCTTTCAGCTCACGCGCCTTGTTGGTGACCGCAATCGTTGCGGACGGTTTCACACGCGAAAGAGCATCGGCAATAAAGCCCATGAGGGTCCTCCATAGGAGACATGGTGATTTCGAGCGCGCGGACCCTAAGCCGACAACAGAACAGCCGCAAGGCCCAAGCACGGCAGATCTGCGGCTTGCGTCAACTTTTGTGCCAAAAAATAAATCCACCAGGACGGAAGGCAGACCAATGTTCGAAAAACGGGAGGCGCCCGGCCTCTCCCCTCAGGCCCGGGTTTCCAGCACCAGATGCGGCGGATCCTCGCCGTTGTCGATGAAGAGCGCACGGATGCGCTTGTTTCTGGACGAGCCGTCAAGGCTGTTCACCACCACGGCGATGGGAATGTTGTTGGCCTTCTTTGCAGCTTCGAGCAGCAGTCCGTAGCTCTTGGGATGCAGAAGGGTCTCGGTGATGGGATGCTCGTCCATCGACTGCTGGGTCAGCTGAAAGGCCTTGCGCGCTGCCTTGTTGGCCGCCAGCATCTTGCGTGTCTTGGTGTCGACGACGATCACCGGCGACGTCATCACATCGAAGATCCGGGTAAAATCCGCCTCGCTGTGGCCATCCGGCTCTGCCGTGAAGACAACCCCCCCCGCTGTCTCTGAAAGGCGGAAGAACAGGGCCGAATAGTGCATCACCATGGTGTCGCCATTCGGCATCTTGAAGCGCCCCTTGCCGGAGGCGCTGGACGAGCGGGCAAGAACCGTCTGGATCAGAGCTGCGAGCGTCTTGCCGACACGCTTCGGGATGTGGGCAATGTTGCGGCCGATGCAAAGCGCCGGGTCGTCAATGCCGAAGGCGTGAAAGAAGCCGGGACTGGCATAGCGGACATAGCCGAAATTATCCGCCGTCATGACGATCTTGCCGGAATTCTCCACGAAGTGCTTCAGGATCGGCGCAAGACCGCGCACCACATGCCCGCCTTCTCCACCAGCTGCCACCGTGGACGGGTGGCAGATGACAAACTGGCGCCCATCACCGGCGTCGTAACGCCAGCCGGTCAGGCTGATGCCGGCAATGCCACTCTCCGCATCCGTGCCCACATCAATGGGGCCGCACTTGCCCTTCCGGATGACGGTGTTGAACAGGTTGAGAAGGTTTTTCTGCGTCTGCGGTGCGAGCGCAGAAAGCGCCTCGGACAGGGCGGCCTGTTTCAGTCCGGCACCCTTGCCCTCGATCTGGACTGTCGCCGTCTCAAGCCACATCAGGCGCTTGGCGGATGGATCAGCGATCAGAAACCAAAGACCGGAGAGACTGAGATGCGGTCCGGCGTGAGCATCCGGCACCGCGGAAGCCGCAGTCTGCAAAAGCTTCTGGTCCGGCGCCTGCATCACTGCTGCCGCCTCGCTTGATCCGCTCATGCCTCTTGCCCGTCCCTGGCGGGCCCATCCCCGCGCCGAAACATCCAGTACGTTCCGGTATCGCCTGCAAGGGCAAAAATCCAGTGAAGATGATCGCTACAAACTAAAACTTTTCCCGCCACGAAATGGCCATGAAAAATGCTGCAACCCGCCCGCTTCCGGGCCGCAGGCCGTCGCATTTTCAGGCCAGTTTCTGCCCGTCTGGGCGCTGATGAAAGGGCCTTGGAATGGTAGATCAGACGATGCTCGACCCACAGAACTCCTTCAAGGAGATTTTCCGGCTCACCCCCTTCACTGCCGCCGGCGGTGCTGGCGTTGCAGCCGTTGCGATTTATGCGGTGACCGCGTCCCCCTCAGAAGATGGCCTGATGCTGACGCTGGCAGCGGCCTTCGCCGGCATGCTTTCCCTGACCCTCAGCCTCGGCATGAAACTGCTGCAGGATCTGGAGGCGCGCCCGCTGCGGCAGGCATTCCCCGTGACGGAGAGGATCTGCGATGACCGGAGCTGACCGCACAGCCACAGGCTCGTCTGCGCAGGAACCGGAACGGCAGGCACAAGCAGGGAACACCCGGATGGATGCCCCGCCGATGGCCACCATCCGCACTGCACGCAAGACGGGTCCCGAAGACGAGGCGAGCCTGCGCCCCCTCGGCATGGCGATTGTGTTCGGTGTCATGCTCGCCGCTGCCGTTGCCTTCCTCGGCTCTTCGCCATCGGCGCATGAGCCCGGGCAGAACAATGCTCTTCAACAGGACATGCAGCCCCCCGCTCAGGCCGGCAAGGACCTGCGCCACCTGCAGGCTCTGCGATCCGGGTGAAGCTCCGGCCAGATCCTTTGTGCATTCATGCGAAAGCCCCGGGAGCGCGCTCTGCGGGGCTTTCGCATGTCCGGCACACACCTGGCCGCGTGCCGCATTGCACCAGCCGCCTCCGGGCCTGCCCCGTTGCGTCTCTGTTCATCCAATGACTTAATGAGGGAGTGAAAGACACATGGAGTTCTGCCATGGCCGTTGAACTGACCCTGTCGCCTGAAACAATCCGCATGCTGGTGCAGAAGGCCCGCTCCGCAGCTGCCGCCCTCAACGACGCGTTCGAGGAAGACCGCGGCAATGGCATCGACTTTGATGAGGACCATCTCTCCGACCTCCACATGCATAACGCCCTTGCGGAAGAGGAATCCATCGACCTCAGCGAGGAGGAACTGCGGGAACTGATCTCTGACCTGAACGTGGATGAGTCGGCCGAACTGGTCGCCATTGCCTGGGTCGGCCGCGGCGACTTTGATGCCAGCGACTTCGATCAGGCCGTCGAGGAGGCCCGGGCCAGAGGTATGAAAGGCGCCGCCAGCTATCTGATCGGCCTGCCCCTGCTCGCCGATTATCTGGAAAACGGCTTGGAAACACTCGGCTTTTAGGATCTTTTCCACAGCAGCGGAAAAAACATGCAGGACAACGGAACCGGAGGGACAATTAGGGCTTTAACCGGACGTTAACCATATGCAACGTTCCTAGGGACGTCACATATGGACCAAACCCAACCGGGAGGAGCCCTGAGATGAGCATTCAGGATCGTTATGATACCGATAGCCTCGTCAGCAGTCCGCGTTCACCCTGGCCCTATGTAGCGGGCTTTATCGCAGTTTCAGCCATTGCCAGTGTTCTGGCGTCCGCCTTTCTTGGCTAGGCATACCGTCAGGCACCTGCCCGGCTCGCTCCGGCAGCCTGCCAGAAGCCCCGTGCACGGCAGGCGGAGTTCAAACGGATCTCCGCAATGACCGCCAGCCCGGCACCCAGTTCTCCAAGTACCGGTTCTTCCACGCTGCGCCTTCACGGGCTGGACCTTGCCCGTGGCCTCGCGCTGCTGGCCATGGTTTCCTATCATCTGTCCTGGGATCTGTCCTGGTTCGGGATCGTGGACTGGCCCGTCAACGAGGATGGCGGCTGGCAGACCTATGCCCGGCTGATTGCAGGCACCTTCCTGTTTCTGGCCGGTGTCAGCCTCACCCTGGCCCATGGCAACGGCATCCGCTGGCGCGCCTTCTGGCGGCGGGAAGCCGTGATCCTGGTGGCTGCAGCCGCTGTCAGCGCCGGCACATGGTCTGCACTCGACGCCAGCATGGTGCGCTTCGGCATTCTCCACTGCATTGCCACTGCCTGCCTGCTGGCCCTGCCCTTTGTCCGCCTGCCCGCCCTTGCGTCCGTTGCCGCCGCGCTGCTGGTCTTCTCCCTGCCCTTCTGGGCAGCTGGCCCTGCCTTCGACGGGCCGCTGTGGCTCTGGACAGGACTTGGCGATCCGGGCTTTTCCAGCGTGGACTGGGTGCCGCTGGTGCCCTGGGCAGGCGCAACCCTGCTGGGCGTTGCTGCCGGGCACATGCTGCGTCAGCCTGACGTAAAATTCTGGGCCTCCCGCTGGCAGCCGCGCTCCGCATTCAGCCATCTGCTGTGCCGGGGTGGACGCCACTCGCTGGCGGTCTATCTGATCCATCAACCTGTGCTGTTCGGCAGCCTCTGGCTCGTGGCAACCACCGGAGTCATCGAGGACAGAACCTCCCATGACTTTCAGGAAAACTGCACCCTGACCTGCACGGCGGGCGGTGTCGAACAATCTGCCTGCGCGCGTATCTGTTCCTGCACACTGACCGCCATGAAATCGGACGGCCTGTGGGACAAGCTTCTGGGCAATCCGGAAGATACCGGCCTGCTGAGCCAGATGAACACCAGCCATGCCATGTGCGTGCAACAGGAATTCGAGGCCAATCCGCCGCAGTGACCGCAACGCTCAGACGTTGGCGCTGTGTCTCGCGCGCGCCAGGCGCTGTGCTGCAAATGCCCTGAAATCCGCCGCATCATTGCCGCGCGCCGCCTGCCCCAGCGCCCAGAGCGCGGAAATGCCATCGCAAACCGGCTTCATCGCGGCCACCCGCTGCCGCATCACGTCAGGGTCTTCGCCATGGGCAAGGCCTGCGGCATGGGCGGCCAGAAGCGCCGTCTCGGCAGCCGCGTCCAGCCCGCATTCCAGAACTGCATAGGCCAGATCCCAGGCCGGATCGGACCAGCCCGCATATTCCCAGTCAATCAGCCACAAGCGCCTGCCATCACTGAGGATGTTCCCCGGCACCAGATCGCAATGACATGGGGCGGGCGACACCTGCGGCACTGCTGCAAGGTCACTGGCAGCATCACGCAGAAAGGCAAGATCTTCCGGTGCAGCGCCGTCTGCCTCCGCCGCAAGGATCATCTCCCGAAGCCGCTGCGAGGGCACGAAGACCGGCGGCCGGGCCAGCCCGCCGAAAGCGGCAGCCGCCCCATGCAGCCGCGCCAGCAACGCCCCCAAAAGTTCAGCCCCGGCAACATCCGCCGCCGCAAGCGGATGAGCATCCGGCACCGCCTCGATCAGCATCACGCCCTGCTCCGGCACCGCCAGAATGACACGTGGCCCCAGTCCCAGCCGTTCGGACACGCGCGAAAACTCAGCCTCGGTCTGGCGGTCGACGAGCCCCCGGTTCTCCGCCCGCTCCACCCGCAGGACAAAGCTGCCCGCCTCCCCCGTCAGCCGGTAAACGTGATTGCTGAGGCCGGAGACAGCCGCCACCTGCAGCCGGTCTCCCGCCTCCCGGCGCAACGCCCCGGCCAGCGGCGGACAGGCCGCAAGAGCCGCCGCAAGGGGCGCAGGCAAAGGCTGGGGCGGCAGATCAGGCATGAACGGGAACCACGGAAGCGGAGCGGGCAGCAACGTGCCTCCCTTCTGCTCCATCCTGTCCCCGGCGGCAAGCGGCCAGCCGCAAACGCAGTTTCCACACCCTCTTCCCGGAGCGGCGGACTCACCGCATACTCAGGCCATGACCGGAAAGCCCGCCATCACCATCACCTACTGCCGCCAGTGCAACTGGATGCTCCGCTCCGCCTGGCTGGCCCAGGAACTGCTCTCTACCTTCTCCGAGGAAATCGGCTCCGTCACCCTCGTGCCCGGCACCGGCGGTGTATTCGTCATCACCTGCGACGGCACGCAGATCTGGGAGCGCAAGGAAGACGGCGGCTTCCCCGAGGCCAAGGTGCTGAAACAGCGCCTGCGCAACCTCGTCTGGCCGGAGCGGGATCTCGGCCATTCGGACGGGCATAAAAGCGGCGCCTAGCCACTGATTTCCGCCAGCCCATCGCGCAGGACCTGCGGATCGGCCGTCATCCTTGCTTCAAGGGCCTCATGCACCTCATCCCAGATGGGCACCGCAGCGGCAAGCGTCTGCGCCCCGGCCTGTGTCAGATGCAGCCGCTTGCCGCGCCTGTCCTTCGGATCCGGCAGAACCTCCACCCAGCCCTTGCGTGCCAGCGGCTTCAGCGCCGCCGTCAGCGTGGTCCGGTCCATGCCCAGAAGCCCGGCCACCTGCCCCAGCGCCGGAGCCTCCGGCCGGTTCAACGCCATCATCAGGGAGAATTGCTGGTTCGTCAGTCCGGTGGGCTTCAGCGCCAGATCAAAGCGGCGCGCCAGTGCACGGGCAGCACGCTGGGTGAAAAGGCACAGGCAGGTGTCCTTCACCTGCAGGGTCTTGGCATAGGGAACGGGCGGGGTGTTTGACATGGCCTATTTATGTTGATATCAACCTATATCGTCAATCGGCAGTTTTCGGGGATAGAGCGCCCTGATCCGGCGCGCAAGCGCGCTCGTGCCGGACGGCGCCAATCAGCAACCGGGAGAGGAGGCCCGTCATGCAACCTTCAACCGCAACAGAGCATCACAAGATCCTGCGCAGGCTCGCGGGCGAATGGCGGATGATTTCGTCCACCGGTCACCCGGATTATGATCCCGAGGATCCGGCGAAGCGCTGGACCGAAACCGGACGCATGCTCGGAGATCTCTGGGCCATCATCGAAACGCGCGGCCTCATGCCCGATGGTGAACCGGCGGAAATGCTGATGACCATCGGCTACGACCCTGCCCTTGGCCGCTACACCGGCACCTGGACCGGCTCCATGATGGATTATCTCTGGATTTACCGCGGCTGGCTGGAAGATGAGGGACAGACGCTGGTTCTGGAAGCCGATGGCCCGGATTTCGACACGCCCGGCAAAAGCGCCGTTTACCGCGATGTGATCCGCTTCCTGCCGGACGGCACCCGCAGCTTCACCGGCAGCGTGCAGCAGCCGGATGGCACCTTCCGCGAGTTCATGACCCACATTCTGGCTCCAGCCTGACGGCCCGCCCCCTTTAATTCGCAATGAGGAGACTCCCATGATCGGGAAATTCATCTGGCACGAGCTGATCACCACGGATCCGGAAGCAGCCGCTGCGTTCTATTCGGACGTGGTAGGGTGGCAGGTCTCGGATTCGGGCATGCCGGGCTTCGACTACACGCTTCTGACCGTTCCCGGCCAGCCGATGCCCAGCGCAGGCCTGTTGGCCCTGCCGGACGAACTGGCAGGCTCAGGCGTGCCGCCCCATTGGAGCGGCCATGTGGGTGTTGCCGATGTGGATGCCAAGGCCGCCGAATTTGCCGCCAGCGGCGGCAGGATTGTCCGCCCGGCGGAGGACGTTCCGCAGGTGGGCCGCTTTGCCGTCGTGGCCGATCCGCATGGCGCCGTCCTCAGCCTGTTCAAGCCGGACATGCCGGATGAACCTCTGCCGCCGGAACCGGCCATGGGCCTTCCCGGCACCTTCGGCTGGAACGAGCTTTATGCCGGAGATGGCGCGGAAGCCTTCACCTTCTACAGCAAGATGTTCGGCTGGGAGAAGGACATGGCTGTCGACATGGGGCCAATGGGCACCTACCAGTGCTTTGCCCTGAACGGCCAGGGCATCGGCGGGATCATGACCAAAATGCCGGACATGCCGCAGCCTTGCTGGAACTACTATATCAACGTCGAAGCCCTTGACGCCGCCATCGCCCGCGTCACCAAGGCCGGCGGCAAGGTCATCCACGGCCCGCAGGAAGTCCCCGGCGGCGCCTGGATCATCAACGCCCTCGACCCGCAAGGCGCCATGTTCTCGCTGGTGTCGATGAAGCGGTGATTAGGGAGAGAGGAAGGCGCTGATTTTCGCCCGCAGGTCATCCGGCCTGCGGACCTCGCATTCCCAGATGACCAGCACCTGCCAGCCCATGGCCTCCAGCTGCTGCACATGGTCCCGGTCCCGTTCGGTGTTGCGGGTCAGCTTAGGCAGCCAGTAGCCGCGGCGGGACTGGGGAATGCGGGCATCCTTGCAGTCCGGGTCAGGATGCAAATGCCAGAAGCAGCCATGCACGAAAATCACCTTCCGGCGCGGGCCGAACACCAGATCCGGCTTGCCCGGCAGATCCTTGCGGTGCAGGCGGTAGCGGAAGCCCAGCCCGTGCACCATTGACCGGACAATCATCTCCGGCTTCGTGTTCTTCGACCGGATCGCCGCCATGTTGCGCGACCGCCGCTCGGGTGAAAGCTTGTCTGCCATTGATGCCAGGGCTCATGCGCCGCACGGGCTTGACCAGTTCACGATGAGTCAGGCTCATCGTGAGCTGACGTGACTTCAGTCTTTTGCCGCCAGATAGCCGCCTGCAAGCACCATATCCCACTCCGCCTCATTACAGCGGCGCGCAATAAATTCCTCCCTGTCACAGGCGGGAAGCGCAAGTGCCGCGATGAGAGCACTGTGATACAGGCCTGAAAACAGCGCCGTCCGTTCTGCCATCAGGATATCACGCGCGCCGCCATTGCCGCGAACACGTTTCATGTAGTCCTTCTGGTCAAAGAGCAGCGCCTGCAGCACCGTGCGGTGGATCACCTTGCCGGTGTTCTCCCGGAAGAACTGCACCACACGCCTCGTCCCGCCGTTGACGGCCCGCAGTTCGCGGAAGCGCACCATGTCCAGCCCTTCAAAGCGGCTGTCCGGCAGCTGGCCATCGCGGATCATCCAGTGAATATGCCCGAAACTGGACCGCCGGACACTCCGCTTTCCATCCCGGTTCGGCTGGTTCAGATAGTCCTCGCGGGCAATCATGATGCCGATGGAGCAGCGGCGCTCTTCCGTTGCCACCATAACCAGCAGGCAGGGCTCGGCATTGCGGAAGGTCTCGGGCGGGATCATCCAGGTTTCGCGGACGGTATTCTTCACGTCCACGTCCTCACCCAGCAGGCGGAAGTCGCGCAGGCCTTTGGGAACCCCGAGAAAATCGCGCAGGAAATGCTCCACCTTCAGGCCGATGAACGTCTTTTCCACATTGTCGAGGTCGGACACCCGCGTGCGTGCCGTGCGCACCGGATCAATCACGTATTCCACGGCTTCGCGGATCAGCTCGGGAAAGATCCGGATGAACTGCGCCTCGCCGCCAGCAAGCCGGAAAATCTCATCCGCGATCAGTTTCAGCTTCTGCTGATCCTGCTGCCGCAGATCGGCCGGGGAGCCATCGCCGATCATTCCGCCGCTTCACGCCCTGCCAGCGCGGGCATGCCCAGAGCCACGGCTATGCAGCGGGCAACGGCAGCGGCCACAGGCGGCGGGAAGGCATTGCCGACCTGCCGGTAGGCAGCCGTCTTGCGGCCCGAAAATTCCCAGCTGTCCGGAAAGCCCTGAATCCGGGCGACCATCCGCACGGTGAGCCGGGGCATTCCCTCATGGTCCGGCGCAGGACACTCATCGGCAATCGTCCGCCCCTCGACCCCCAGCTCCGCCCAAGCCCGCCGGGCACGTGTCGGGCCAAGATCCGGCCCGCCGTGCTTCTTGGAACCGCCAACCACCGTCGGAGCAATGCGGCAGGCCTGCTCCTTCCAGGCCGCAGCCCCTGCCCAGCCGCCTGCGGCCATCAGGTCATGCAGCGCTTCGCCCACAGTGGCTGCCGGAACCTTTGTTTCGGGCCATGTAAAGTTGTCCGCAAACTCGCGCTGCAACGCCACCATCACCACACGGGGCCGGAGCTGCGGCACGCCGAAATCGGAGGCCTGCAGCAGCTTCCAGAACACCTTGAAGCCAATCTTGCGCAGACGCAGCTCGATGAACTCGCGGTAGGACTGGAACGAAGGGTCCAGCATGCCGCGCACATTCTCGAACATGATGGCACGCGGCTTAACCCGCTCTGCAATCTCCACGCCCCGCGTGAAGAGATTGCGCTCGTCCTTCTCGCCCAGCTGCTTGCCAGCCACTGAGAAGGGCGGACAGGGCAAGCCACCGGCCAGAAGATCCACGCCCTGATACTGTTCGAAATCGAAGTCCTGAAACAGGTCATGCTCATGAACCGTCCACTCCGGCCGGTTCAAACGCAGCGTCTGGCAGGCGTGCGGGTCATTCTCGAACAGAGCAGCATGATCAAAACCCGCCATCTCCAAGCCAAGTGCCTGCCCGCCGCCTCCGGCGCAGAGTTCCAGAGATGTCAGCTGATTCCTCATGCGGTATCCTCAAGACGGCGTGGCGCCGTGCGGGCGCAAGCATACATGGACCGTGAATATCAGAAAAAGAACAAAATACGAACAACTTTCTTTTCCCCAGCTCGGCCGCCAAATTCGGGTCACGCCCGATTACAGTCTGTATTTCCGGTCAGAACAAAGCCGCAACTCCCCCTTTCCCCGGCAGCGGTTTCGGCCCATATTGCACGGCATGAGCAAGAAGCCTGCCTCCCCCTCCACTCCGGCCCCCTCCAGCCAGCCGGAAGGCTTTGGCGAAGCGCTGCAGGCGGCGTTTGAGGGCGCGCCTCTGTCAACCGTCAGCCTGTCGGGATCGATTGCCGACTGGGCGGAAGAGATCGCGGGAGCGGCGGAGAAGCTTCCAGCTGAGCTACCCGCACCAGCGGCAGATGCGGCACCACGCAAGGCCGCACGCCGCGAGGGCAAGGCGGAGACCGGCAGCCGGTCCTCGCGTGGCACCTCCATCGGCAAGGCCGGGAGCGCGAGAGAGAGGGCGGCGGGCGGTCTCAATCCGGTGGCCGGGCTCGATATCTCGCTGGAAGAGGCCGAGAAGCTTGAACTGCATCTCAAGGAGAACAAAAAGAAGAAGGGCCGCAACGCCCTGCCGGAGCTCTCCGGCAATCAGGGCGCCACGGCCACAGTGCAGGCACTGTCGGCGCTGATCGAAAGCGGCAATCCGCTGCACAAGAATGGCGAACTGTGGGTGCCGCACCGGCCCGAAAGGCCGGAGAAATCCGAAGGCGGCGTACCGATCGTGCTGAAATCCGCCTATGAGCCGCGCGGTGACCAGCCCACGGCCATTGCGGAGCTGGTTTCCGGCCTTGAAAGCGGCGAGCAGACGCAGGTTCTGCTGGGCGTCACCGGCTCGGGCAAAACCTACACCATGGCGCAGGTCATCGCCCGCACCCAGCGCCCGGCGCTGATCCTGGCGCCGAACAAGACGCTTGCGGCGCAGCTTTACGGCGAGTTCAAGAGCTTCTTTCCGGACAATGCCGTCGAATATTTCGTCTCCTACTACGACTATTACCAGCCCGAGGCCTATGTGCCGCGGACGGACACCTATATCGAGAAGGAATCCTCGATCAACGAGCAGATCGACCGGATGCGCCACGCGGCCACCCGCGCCCTGATCGAGCGCGATGACGTGATCATCGTCGCCTCCGTCTCCTGCATCTATGGTATCGGTTCGGTCGAGACCTATACGGCCATGACCTTCGCGCTGGAAGTTGGCGAGCGCATCGACCAGCGCCAGCTGCTGGCCGATCTGGTGGCGCTGCAATACAAGCGCAACGACGCGGCCTTCCAGCGCGGCACCTTCCGGGTGCGCGGCGACACGGTGGAACTGTTCCCGGCCCACCTTGAGGACCGGGCATGGCGCATTACGCTGTTTGGCGACGAGGTGGAATCGATCACCGAATTCGACCCGCTCACCGGCAAGAAATCCGGCGAGATGAAGAGCGTCAAGATCTACGCCAATTCGCACTACGTGACGCCCAAGCCCACGCTGCAGCAGGCAATCCGTTCCATCAAGGCTGAGCTGAAGCAGCGGCTGGAAGAGCTGAACGCCCATGGCCGCCTGCTGGAAGCCCAGCGGCTGGAACAGCGCACCATGTATGATCTGGAGATGCTGGAGGCCACCGGCTCCTGCGCCGGCATCGAAAACTATTCGCGCTATCTGACCGGCCGCAAGCCGGGCGAGCCGCCCCCGACCCTGTTCGAATACCTGCCGGACAACGCGCTGGTATTCCTCGACGAAAGCCATGTCACCGTGCCGCAGATCGGCGCCATGTACCGGGGCGACTTCCGGCGCAAGGCGACGCTGGCGGAATACGGCTTCCGCCTGCCCTCCTGCATGGACAACCGGCCGCTGCGCTTCGAGGAATGGAACGCCATGCGGCCCCAGACCATCGCCGTGTCGGCCACGCCCGGCAAGTGGGAGCTGGACGAATCCGGCGGTGTCTTCGCCGAACAGGTGATCCGCCCCACCGGTCTCATCGACCCGCCGGTTCTGGTGCGCCCCGCCTCGTCACAGGTGGACGACCTGCTGGGCGAGGTGCGCGAGACATCTGCCAAGGGTTACCGCACGCTGGTCACCACCCTGACCAAGCGCATGGCCGAGGATCTGACCGAGTACCTGCACGAAAACGGCGTGCGGGTGCGCTATATGCATTCGGACATCGACACGCTGGAGCGCATCGAGATCATCCGTGACCTGCGCCTTGGCGCCTTTGACGTGCTGGTGGGCATCAACCTGCTGCGCGAAGGCCTCGACATTCCCGAATGCGCCCTGGTCGCCATTCTGGACGCGGACAAGGAAGGCTTCCTGCGCTCGGAAACCTCGCTGGTGCAGACCATCGGCCGTGCGGCGCGTAACGTGGATGGCAAGGTCATCCTCTATGCGGACACAATCACCGGCTCCATGGAGCGGGCGATGGCGGAAACCAACCGCCGCCGCGAGAAGCAGATTGCCTACAACACCGAGCATGGCATCACCCCGGAAAGCGTGAAGCGCTCCATCGGCGACATTCTGGAAAGCATCTACGAGCAGGACCACGTCACCGTGGATGCAGGCTTTGCCGAGGACGGCAATCTGGTCGGGCACAATTTCAAGGCCCATCTGGAAAGCCTCGAAAAGCAGATGCGCGAAGCCGCCGCAGATCTCGACTTCGAAACCGCCGCCCGGCTGCGCGATGAAATCCGCCGCCTGCAGGCAACCGAGCTTGCCCTCAGCAGCGATCCCTTGGCCCGCCAGTCCGAGGTGGAAGAGCAAGGCGGCAGTTATCGGGGCGAACGGCTCTATGGCGCAGGCGGCACCAAGGAAGGCGCCAGCGGCAAGAAGAAGGAAACGGCGGCCGACCGCGCCCGGGCGGCCAAGTCCTCAAGCATGCCAGCGCCGAGCTCAAAGGTGCGCAAGAACTCGCTGGACGAAATGACCGTCGGCCGCACCGAGGTGCCCGCCCATGCAGGCCCTCTGCCGAAGAAGCCCGTCATCCAGGCAGAGGACGCCCCGCATCTCACCCGGCGCGGCAAGACCGGCATCGGCTCCTACGAAGATCCGGCAGACGAAAAACGCCGCAAGGGGCGCTCCCGCAAGACAGGAAGGCCGGGAGAGTGAAATCATTCGTCTTCCTCCTCGCTGCGGCCCTCGCCCTGCCCTCTCTCATCCCTGCCCCGGTTCTGGCGGCAGGGGCAGAGCTGCCGGCATGTGCGGTGACGGGGGCACGGTCGGTGTTCATCAATGGGCGCCCGGCGCTGCGGCTTGCGGATGTGGCCGGATGCCCGGCGGGCATGTTCGAGACCGTGCCGGAGCTTTTCATCGAGGGACAGCCCGCTGTGCGGCTGTCGGCGCCAAAGGAAGGCTGTAGCGCCACCGGCTCATCCAACGTGATTGCTGGGGGCGGCATGGCACCAAGAGCGGGTGATGTGGCCTGCCCGCCTGCTCCCCAGCGCTAGTTGACTTAACTCCGTTTTTATTTGAGCCTTGAAGCTGCTGCAGGTGACGCTGATGCGTTCCATCAATCCCTGCATAAATTGTCAGCATCCAGGTATTCCGGTCTGCGCCTCAGCGTTCTGAGCACCTCGTCAAAATTACTGAATACCCTGATTTCATATCTTCGTGAATTCGCAGTCGATGCAGTTACTTGGAAAGACGCCCTGAGCGGAAATTCCGTAGATCCGGAGAAAGTAGATCGTCCGGTTACCGGGCCTTAATCGGAACAAAGCAAGCTGCACGAGCGATCTGGCACTGTGGGAGGGGACATGGTGGGGTGTCTGGCGGGCAAGGGACGGCGGTATTTCAGATACTCCGCCATCTTGACAGTGCTGATTGCACTGCTAGCCAAGGGCCAAGCCTGTGCAGAGGCGCAACCGGCCTTGCGGCTGACTACACTGGAATGGCCGCCTCATGTTTTCGCAGATGGTTCCGGTCCCGTGGCAGATGCGGTCAGGCAGGCCTTCAGCCGGACCGGGCAGGCTGTGATCATAGAGGTTCACCCGTGGCACCGGGCAGTTTCGCTTGTGGCTGAAAACCCGGCCTATGCGGGCGTCTTTCCCGCGTACTATTCCCTCAAGGCGGATGCAGAAGCGGACGGTCACCGTTGTCTTTTCTCGCAGCCTTTTGACAAAAGCCCACTGGGCTTGGCCGAGCACCGCAGCAAGCCCGTGACATGGGACAGAATCGGCGATCTCGCAGATCTGCGGATCGGCACGGTCCGCGGCTACAAAAATGAGGACATGTTTGATCTTCTGGTCGCAACGGGAAGAATTCACGCAGTTGAAGCCACCAGCGACGAGCAGAACCTGCGTAATCTCGTCGAGGGGAAAATTGCCGCTGCGGTGATCGATCTCAAGGTCTACGAACACCTGACCGCCAACACGCAGGACCTCAAGGACGCCGCTGGAAACTTGCAGTTCAACAGCCGGCTCCTGGGCACTCCGGACTTCCATATCTGCTTTCAGAACTCCCCCCAGGGCCGCCGCGCGCGCGAGATCTTCGAGAAGGGCCTCTGATCCCGGCTCCCAAAGAACTTGGCTCACCGGGAGTTGGCCAAGCCCATGCGGCGTCTATGTCTTTTCGAGCCGTCATGCCCCCCGGCAGAGCCGGCATCACGCTCCCGTGAAACTCCGCCTGCCCTCTTGTTCAAACAAGGAACAATCCGGCCCGCGCTGCATTGCGTAAAGGCCTGAAACGGAATGGCAGACAGGAGGATGAATTCATGACCATCACCCCGCCGCAAGATCAGCAGCGCGCCATCCGCGCCGCGCGTGCGCGCAGCATGTCCCACGCCATCGCAGGCGGCTTCACCGGCACCCAGTCGCGCCGTATCGTCATGGCCTTCGCCATGGGGCTGCTGCTGGCGCTGGCCGTCACGGCCATGCCCCGCACGGCAGCAGCCGACGCCGGTCCGGCCACCCGGCTTGTCCCGTCCGCCGAACTCGTCGGCCAGGGCCGCATGACCTATTTCGGCTTCCGCGTCTTTGACGCAGAACTCTACGCCCCCCAGGGCCGCTATTCGCCGTCGAAACCCTTCGCACTGAAACTGACTTACCTGCGCAATTTCAAGGGCGCGGACATTGCCAAGCGCTCCGTCGATGAAATGCGCCGTCAGGGCCTGCGGGACGAGGCCAAGCTGAAGCAATGGGGCGACCAGATGCGCGCCATCTTTCCGGATGTCTCGCAAGGCGCTTCCATTACCGGCGTCCGGGATGCCTCCGGCAAGGCAATCTTCTACAAGGATGGCCAGCAGATCGGCATGATCAATGATACCGAATTCTCCCGCCGCTTCTTTGCCATCTGGCTGGGCGACAACACGTCGAATCCCAGCCTGCAGGCCAGCCTGACCGGATCCGCCCGCTGATGAACAGTCCCTTGCCCGCAACCAATGCCGTTCCGGGCAAAGGGGCCCTTTTCACCTACGGCTTCATGGCGCTGCCGCTCGCCTTTGCCGGTCTGCCGGTCTATCTGCACGCGCCAGACTTCTATGCAGCAACACTTGGTGTCCCGCTCGCCAGCCTCGGCACCGTGCTTCTGTTGCTGCGGCTGGTAGACGCCGTCCAGGATCCACTGATCGGCAGCCTCAGCGACCGCTTTTCCCATCTGCGCTGGGTGGTGCTGATGATGGGCAGCCTGCTGCTGGGCGGCGGTTTCTTCATCGTGTTCACACCGCCTGCAGGAGGGGGAGCACTCGGCTGGTTCGCCCTGTCCATCCTGCTCTGCACCACCGGCTATTCCATTGTCGCCATCAACCTGCAGGCTCTCGGCGGGTTGTGGATCGCCACAGAACACGAGCGCACCCGTATCGCCGGATGGCGCGAGGCGCTGGGGCTGATCGGCCTGCTGCTGGCCTCCATTGCCCCAACGGTGCTGGATCAGGGCGCAGGCAAGGCAGCGGCATTCTCCCGGCTTGCCTGGCTCTATCTGCCGCTCCTGGCGCTTGCGCTGATACTGCTTCTGCGCTGGCTGCGCCATGCGCCGCTGGCCCAGGAGACCGCAGGCACCAGCCCTGCGTTCCGCTGGCAGGATGTGACGGGTGACCGGTGGCGGCGGAGCTTCTTCGCCATCTATCTGGCCAACACCTTCGCCAGCGCCATTCCGGCGGTGCTGGTCATCTTTTTCATCCGCGACCGGCTGGGCGCGGAAGATCTCACAGGCCTGTTCCTGCTGGCCTATTTCCTTTCCGGTGCCGCATCCATGCTGCTGTAGCAGGTTCTGTCCCGGCACATGGGCAAGCTGCAGGCCTGGGCCGCTTCCATGGGTCTGAGCGTGCTCACCTTCGTCTGGGCCATCTTCATCGTCGAGGGTGATATCGCAGCCTACACGGCCATCTGCCTGCTCTCGGGTCTTGCGCTGGGGGCGGATCTGGCTCTGCCGGCCTCGATCCTTGCCGACCACATTGCCCGCAGCCGCAGCGAAGGGGCCGCCAGCCGTCTTTATGCCGTGATGGCGCTGTTCACCAAGGGCGCCTTGGCGCTGGCAACAGGCATCACCCTGCCCGCGCTGGGCCTTGCAGGCTATCAGCCCGGTGAGCCGCTGACGGCGCAGACGGGGCTTGCGCTCAGCATTGCCTATGCCGCGGTTCCCTGCCTGCTGAAACTGGCTACAATGGCATGGCTCTGGCGCAAGTCGGTCCTGCTGGCCCACGGCGGAGCAACGGGCCACGCCCCCGCCCAGGCGCATAGAATGCCCCCACCGGGAGACAGGCCGCGATGAGCGTACGCCCGCCCAGCCAGTACAGGACGGAAGACAAGGACCCGCTCGCCGCCGCCCTTGCGCAAGAGGTGATGGCAGAGAAAGCGGGAACCCTCGCCCGCCTGACCCGCAAGCTGGATGAGGCTCTGGCCCGGCTTGAGGGCGCCGCCCGGCGTCTTGCTGAAGCCCCGGAGGACGCAAGGCTTCGATCACGTCATCAGGACCGGCTGGAGGAGGCTGCCGAAGCACTCTGGCATGTGGTGATCCAGCGCGAGCTCTGCGGCCTGCGTCTGCACCGGGAGTTTCTGGACCTGATGCAGGTACCGGCACCGGTGCGCCTGCGCATGGGACCAAGGCCGGCACGCCGCTGACGGCTGCTCCACCAAAGCCCCCACCTCCCGTCAAGGCCTTGCAGTGCCTCCGTTTTTCCCCTGACTGACGCAACGGCACACAAAGACGTGATATAAAACCGCAACACCTGCCAGAAACCTTGCCGCCAAAGCTCTGGATGATGCGGTATAAACGGCCGCAGACATTGATTCGGGCGCTGGCCTCGCGTATGGGTTCGCACGCCTGAGAGCACTGCATTGTGGACTGGAAACAACACATTTTCCGGTTCCACGGCTGCTCCGGTGAGTTTCCTTGTTTTGGACTTGTATCTTGCGGAGAGCCCCGTCTATTTCTGCCGGCGGGGGCCTGGAGTCAGGCATGAGCATGTTTAACGGATTGCGTCTGGCGGGACGCAGTGTGAAATTTGCCGCGCGTCAGCTTGCAGCGGCAGGACTTTCGGCTTCGGTTCTCCTTGGTGCATTTGCCGAGGCTTCTGCCGCTCCGCGCAGCGTGCCTCCCGGCAACCGCAATGCGGAGCAGCCCGCAATACCTTTCGCCTCGGCCCGCCGCACGGCAGCCATGCGCTCGACCTATGACGCAAAATTTGAGCGCGTTCTGGGCGTGCTGCGCCGTGACACGGCTCTGATCTCGGATATCAAGCGCGTTGCCGCCCGGTATGACATCGACCCGGTCCATATGATCGGTGCTATCGTTGGCGAACACACCTATAATTATGACAGCCTCGACAGCGCCCAGAGCTATTACGTCAAGGCCCTGTCCTATGCCGGAGTCAGCCTGAATTTCGCCCATGGCGGCGTTAATGTGACGGATTTCGTCCAGAAGCCGCAGTTCAGCGCCTGCAACACCGGCGCCATCCAGAACGACAGCAACAAGCTGTGGACCTGTTACGAACGGGTCTGGGACAGCGACTTCCGCGGCAAGAGCGTGGACGGCACGCGCTATCCCCGCACGAATTTCAACGAGACCTTTTTCCAGCCGCTCTTCTCGGGCCAGAGCTTCGGCCTCGGCCAGCTCAGCCCGCTCACAGTGCTGAAAATGACAGACCGGGTCGCCCGCCAGAGCCGGCTGCAGCGCCTGACCGCCGATAATGCCCGCGATGTCTATCAGGCAACGATGGATCCGAACATTTCGCTGCATTACATGGCCGCGATCATCCAGGATGCGATCGAGGCCTACCGGATCGTCGGCGATGTGGACATTTCCAACAATCCCGGGATCACGGCAACTCTTTATAATCTGGGCGACCCCTGGAACCGGGCAGCCCAGTTCCGCCGCAGCGGCAACACCTGGCCCCAGGAAAACTATTACGGCTGGCTCGTGAACGAGAAACTCGAGAAGCTGAGATCGCTTCTGTGAACATGACAAAGGGGCCTCGCGGCCCCTTCTTTCATATCTGGCTCATGTCAGCGCAGGAACGGATTGGTCAGGCGCTCGTGACCGAAGGTGGACGGGTCGCCGTGTCCGGGCAGGAACGTGACGTCATCGCCCAGCGGCAGCAGCTTTTCCCGGATCGAGCGGATCAGCGTGGCATGGTCGCCCCCCGGCAGATCGGTGCGGCCGACAGATCCGGCAAACAGCACATCCCCGGAAATGGCGAACTTCAGCTCCGCATTGAAGAACACCACATGACCGGGCGCATGGCCGGGGCAATGCAGCACCTGAAACACCAGCCCGCCGATATCCACCGTGTCCCCCTCGTCCAGCCAGCGGGCCGGTTCGATCTTCCGGAACGGCGGCATGTTGAACTGCTGCGCCTGACCTTCCGACCGGTCGATCAGCATCTGATCCGCCAGATGCGGCCCCTCGATCGGAACCTTGAGCGCATCGGCAAGATCCGCTGCACCGGCGATGTGATCGATGTGGCCATGCGTGATGAGGATGCGTTCAACCTCGACCTTGTAAGCTGCCACAGTCTCCAGAATGATCTCGACGTCGCCGCCCGGATCCACCACCACACCCTTCATGCTGCGCGGGTCCCAGATGAGGGAGCAATTCTGGCGGAAGGGCGTCACCGGGATCACGGCAATCTGCACGGGCGGCAGGCCATCCTGCATCGCATCACCGTCGGTTGAAGTCATTTCGGGCTCCTGAAAGCTGGCATCTGCAGTTTCAGTAACCTGCAGCCCCTCCCCCCGCAAGCCGCAGATCAGATGGCGAGCTGGACAGCAGATCTCCGGATTGGCGGAACACAGCTTGAAATGCCTGATTGGAAGGCAGAAGGCGGCAGCTCTCCCGTAAATTGGGCAGCAAGAGCGCAGGTGCCCAAATCACGTTGCGGCATTTGCGACCTTTAGACCATTGCCCGGTAAGGATTCGCTTGCCGGAAGCCGTTTTTCACAGCTATGATAATTCTGCGGCGGATTGGATCGGGTTGCGGCAGCGTTGTTTCTTCCCAATACCATGTTGTTGGCAGTGGCAAGTCCGTTGGCCTTGCGGGGTCAGCAGGCTGCATGGAACGTCCGCACTTCGGTGCGGGAGAGATAGGAATGGGTCGGAGCCGTGAAGACGGCACGCAAATAGGGTGTTTCAGCAATGCACGATGGCGATTCGGACCGGCGTTCGCGCGGACGGCGCGGCGGCAAGCGTGAGTTCGGCGGTCCGCAGGACTTCGGCAGCGATTTCGGCGGCGGCAGTGAATTCGGCGGTGGTGACTATAACGCCCCCCGCCGCAGTGGCGGATTTGGTGGCGGTTACGGCGGTGGCGAGGAATACGCTTCTGCCGGCGGCCGTGATGGCGGTGGCGGCTACGGCGGTGGACGCAGCGGCGGCGGTTACGGCGGTGGCCGTGAAGGCGGCGGCGGTTACGGCAGCGGCCGTGAAGGCGGTGGCGGTTACGGCAGCGGCCGTGATGGCGGCGGCGGCTACGGCGGTGGACGCAGCGGCGGCGGCGGTTACGGCGGTGGACGTGAAGGCGGCGGCTACGGCGGTGGACGCGGCGGCTACGGCGGCGGCCGTGATGGCGGCTACGGCGGAGGACGCGGCGGTTATGGCGGCGGCGGTGGCCGTGACGGAGATGGTGGCCCGCGCCGTCCGCGTCCCGAGTTCGACGGTCCGGTCGAGCGCGGCCCGCGCCAGATGGGTACTGTGAAGTTCTTCAAGGCCGACAAGGGCTTTGGCTTCATCACCCCGGACAATGGCGACGCCGATGTCTTCGTCCACATCTCGGCTGTGGAGCGTTCGGGCTTCCAGGCTCTGGACAGCGGTCAGCGCGTATCCTTCGAGACCGAGCCGGATCGCCGCGGCAAGGGCCCGAAGGCTGTGAACCTGCAGGCTCTGGAAGGTGAAGCCACCTCCAGCGAGCAGGACGACGACGCAGGCTACGACGGCTGATCTGGCCTGATGCCGGCCCCATGGTCCGGTGAGATTGCGGTGGCCTTCCCCGGAGGGCCACCGTTTTTCTTTTCAGCGGCAGCCCCCCTTGCTGTGCTGACAGCCGCTCCGGCACGGGCTGTTGAGACGAGCCGGAGACGCAAAGCGACAAGCAGCGCCCGGCCTTGTGCCCCTGTCCGGGGCCTGGGCCGCGAAGCTCCCCTTGCCAGACACGCCTCTTCCCCATAAAGCCCATCTGAGCACCGCATCTTTCGACACGAGGACCACCACATGAATTACCGGCACGCCTATCACGCCGGCAACATCGGCGATGTCCTCAAACATCTCGTTCTCGCCCGCTGCATTTCCTACATGCAGCGCAAGGACGCGGCGTTCCGCATCATCGACACCCATGCGGGCATCGGCGGTTATGATCTGCGCGCCGAAGAGACGCAGAAAACCGGCGAATGGCAGCAGGGCATCGCCAAGGTGCTGGCGGCGGATGTTCCGGCCAAGGCAGCGCCCGTGCTGGCAGACTGGCTCGATGTGGTGAAGGGCCTCAATCCAGGTGCCGAACTCACCCAGTACCCCGGCTCCCCTGCCCTTGCCCGTGCCCTTATGCGCCCGCAGGACCGGCTGACGCTGACAGAGCTTCATCCCGCCGATTTCGAGACGCTCGCCGCCCGGTTTGAAGGCGACTGGCAGGTAAAGACCATCCATCTGGACGGCTGGCTGGCGCTTGGCAGTTTCGTGCCGCCCAAGGAAAAGCGCGGCCTTGTGCTGATTGATCCGGCCTTCGAAGTCACCAACGAGTTCGAACTCATGGCGGACGGGATGATCAAGGCCTGGAAGCGCTGGCGCAGCGGCATGTATCTGGCCTGGTATCCGCTCAAGGACCGCAAGAGCGTGGAGCGCTTCCACCGGACGCTGGAAGAGGCGGAGTTGCGCGATGTGCTGGTCCTGGAGCTCAACGCCGGGTACAGCTCGCCCGACCGTCCGATGAAGGGGTCAGGCATGACCATCATCAATCCGCCCTTTACTCTGGCGGACGACATGCGCAACACCTTGCCCTGGCTGGCAGAGGTTCTGGCCCAAGGGCCGGGAGCATCGGCCCGGATCTTCCAGCTTCTGGACGAATGACAGCAGGACATTTCCAGCCGGCGCAGACTGCCTTGCACTTTCGCCGCACCGGCTTGAGCTGCCCTCGTGCGGCAGGTTCACCAAGAGCGGGGATGAGAAACACTGCTTGACGGGGACGCAGGCTTCCCGCAAGGTTTCGCGGATTTTCCAGGCATGTTTTGCAAGGGAAGGTTCCGCGAAATGCGCGCATTTCTGAAGTCAGGTTTCATCGTACTGGCAGCCGCAGGCTTTGTTGCAGTGCTGGGTGCTGCCCGCCCAGCGGCCGCATCTCCGGCACAGGACCGTCTTCCTGCCTGCGAGTCGCCGGCTGTCCTCCATGCCGCCATGGCCCATATTGCCGCCGCCGATGCTGACTACCGGGGCGGCATCACCATCCAGTCGATCAGCCGCATAGAGCAGACCGGTTATGGCGAACCGCTCGGCAGCCTGCTCGCCCAGCGCTATTGCTCGGGCCAGGCAACCTTGTCTGACGGCCGTTCGCACAACGTCTATTTCCGCATCGCTGAAGGCCGAGGCCTCCTTGGACTAACATGGGGTGTACAGGCCTGCCTGCCCGGTCTCGACAAGTGGTATGTCTATGATGGCCGCTGCGAGGCCATCAGGCCCTGACCCGGTGACCGGCAGCGCCGCCACGCAAGGGCCTGTTGTGCTGGCTCGGCGGGCTATCGCCCGCTTCGCGCTCCTGCCAGTTCTGCTGCTTCTGCCCATCACGGCAGATGCACAGGACAGCAACAGGCCCGGAGCCTTCGATTTCTATGTCCTCGCCCTGTCATGGTCGCCCGCCTATTGCGAACTGAACCGGCGGCGCGCGGACCCGCAGCAATGCGGCGATGGCAAAAATTACCGTTTCATCGTCCATGGCCTTTGGCCGCAGCGCGAGAGGGGATGGCCTGATTACTGTCCGCTGCCGCGTGACCTTCCGCCCTCTGCCGGTGACATCCGGTCCATGCTGGACATCATGCCGAGCCAGGGCCTCATCCAGCATCAGTGGCGCAAGCATGGCACCTGCTCCGGCCTGCCGCCGTCAGACTATTTTTCCAAGACCCGCCAGGCCTTCGAAAAGATCCGCATTCCCGAAACCTTCACCCGTATGACACGCCGCGGCAGGATCAGTCCCGAAGGCGCCGAGGCCGCCTTTGCTGCGGTGAATCCGGGCCTCACCCGGGAAGGTATGGCCGTCTCCTGCAACCGCGGTATCCTGACAGAGTTGCGCATCTGCCTGACGAAAGATCTCGAGTTCCGGGCCTGCCCCTCCGTTGACCGCAGCGGCTGCCGTGCCTCCAGCCTCGACGTTCCGCCCCCCTGACAGGGACGCCCGCTGCGGAGCGTGGCAAGCAGAAGGCATGCACAGTGGCCTTGCGCCTGCGCCAAGGGCATGCACAACTGACGTTCCCACAAAGGAGATTTCAGCCCGATGCTCATTCTGCGCTCCTCGCCTGCCTCCCCCTTTGGCCGCAAGTGCAAGATTGCCGCAAGCGTTCTCGGCATCTTCGACAAGATCGAGATACAAGCTACCGACACAACGAATCCGGCGGACACGATTCGCCTGCAGAACCCGCTCGGCAAGATCCCGGCACTGATCCTGGAAGACGGCACAGTGCTCTATGACAGCCGCGTGATCGTTGAATATCTGGACTTTTTCGCTGGTGGCGGCCGCATCATCCCGGCAGGCGAAGGCCGGTTCGAGGTTCTGCGCCTGCAGGCGCTGGCCGACGGCATGCAGGATGCCAGCATCCTGCAGGTTTATGAAACCCGCTTCCGCGCGGAGGAACAACGTTCGGCCGATTGGCTCAGCTATCAGGCGGAGAAAGTCTCCCGCGCCCTGTCCTCTCTGGAGGCTGCCCCTCCCGCTCCGGTCAAGGTGACCAACGGGGTGGATGCCGGTCAGATCGCCCTTGCCTGCGCGCTTGGCTATCTGGACCTTCGCTTCGAGGGCGCCTGGCGCCAGCAGGCACCGCATCTCGTCACCTGGCTGGATGGCTTCGAGGCGCATGTTCCGATGTTCGCAAAGACCCGGATTCTGCCTGCCTGACCTGTAAACAGCACCAGAAACAAAAGGCCCGGCGGAATGTCCGCCGGGCCTTTGTCTTGATCGTCCGGAATGGCCGGGATCAGAACTTGTAGCTCAGACCAACGCGGGTCACGTTGTCCTGCAGCTTCACGCGCTGGCTCACGCCGCCAACGTCGAAGTTGTCACGGCCGTAGTCGGAGTGCAGATACTCGACGCGGGCAGTGATGTTGTTGGTCAGAGCACCTTCAACACCGGCGCCGAGGACCCAACCGGTCTTCGTTTCATCGCGCTTGGTGCCGGCAACATTGGTTTCCATGTTGGCGATCGCCAGACCACCGGTGCTGTAGACCATCAGACGGTCGAACACGACACCGGCACGGGCGCGCAGCGAGCCGTTCCAGTTGGACGAATTCTTGATCGAAACGCCATTGCCGGAGCTGCGCTTGTCAAGATCACGGTACTGGAAGTCAGCTTCAGCACCCGCCAGGAAGTTCGGCGTGATCTGGTAGTTGTAACCACCATGGATACCGATGGTCGGGCCATTGGTGCTGCTCTTGACGTTGCCCGTCAGAGCGGACGAATTCTTGAACTCGCCCCAAGCCCAGCCTGCGTTCGCACCGAAGTAGAAGCCGGACCAGTCAAAGCGAGCGTCCGAAACCGGAGCCTGATCATACATCACCGGTGCGGCCGGCGCAGGGAGGTCGGCAGCGAATGCCGGAGCCGCTGCGGCGAGCGCAACCAGGGACACACCAGCAACTGCGAGACTCTTCATGTTTTTGCTCCACGCAATACAGGTTCAAAGTCGAGGATCATACCTCATGGGCAAGACAGCCGATTGTCGTGGCGGCTATCCCCATCCTCACCCACATCGAGGTATGCCCCCCGTTTGTGTCGGAAAATTTGGCAGAATATGGAAAAACCGTGGCAAGCCCGGGGTTCTTTCGGGATGGTAAGCATCGGGTAAAATCACCCGGCATAAGCTGCCCGCCGTTGCAAAATGCAAAAAACCGAAGGCAATCAGCGGTTAGGTAAACTTGATCCGCGTTGACCAATGCGCCGTATTCAAAGCACCTGATTGAACAAGAGACAAGCACGAATGACACAGGCGGCCGGAACGGCACTCATTACCGGCGCATCCAGCCGCATTGGCGGAGCGATCGCGCTCGATCTGGCGGCGCATGGCTGGACAGTGCTCCTCCATGCCCACCACGGGCTGGAGCGGGCAGATGCCCTGAAGCAGTCGATCCTGTCAGGCGGCGGCACCGCACATGTCTTCCAGGCGGACCTGACCCGGCCGGATGAACTGGCTGGCCTGATTCCTGCGGCCATAAAGGCTGCCGGTCAGCTGGACCTTCTTGTCAACAATGCCTCCATCTTCCAGCCCGACGAGGCTGGTGCTCTCGACCCGGCCCTTTTCGATGCGCATTTTGCCATTCACGTAAAAGCGCCGCTGTTCCTGACAGATGCCTTCGCCAGCGCCTTGCCTGCGCCGTCCGAGGGGCTGGTGGTCAACATCATCGACCAGCGCGTCTGGAAGACGACGCCGCGCTTTGTCAGCTACTCGCTCTCCAAGGCGGCCCTGTGGGAGCAGACCCGCATGATGGCGCAGGCCCTGGCCCCGCGCATCCGCGTCAATGCCATCGGCCCCGGCCCCAGTTTCCGGAACGAACGGCAGAGCGGCGAGGACTTCGCCCGTCAGCAGCAGGCTGTTCTGTTGCAGCGGGGCCCGGCCCCGGAGGAATTTGGCGCAACCGTCCGCCATTTCTGGGCCATGCGCTCCGTCACCGGCCAGATGCTGGCACTGGATGGCGGCCAGCACCTCGCCTGGGAAACGGCGGATGTGATTGGCGTCGGGGAGTAATTCACCCGCGTTTTCCCGGCGCCGGATGCACCCATATTAGCGTCACGGCACAAGCCATCTAGAATGGCGCCATGTTGGTGAAGATTCGCCGGGCCTTCGTGCCCGGCCGAGGTATAGTGAAGTCATGACATCCCGCCCGTCAGCCATGGACCGCCCGGAAGAGGCCGAGGAAACCGTTGAGGCCCCGGCTGCGCAGGAAGTTACCTTCATCCCTGCGCAGGACGAGAACACGAGCGGCAAGAAGGGCGTCGAAGTGATTGCCGATGTCGTGCGCCGCCTGCCCATGGGGCCCGGCGTCTACCGTATGCTGGATGAGAATGGCGACGTGCTCTATGTGGGCAAGGCCCGCAGCCTGAAGAAGCGCGTCACCAGCTACACCCGCCTGCAAGGGCAGTCGAACCGCATCATGCGGATGATCATGGCCACCGCCGCCATGGAATTCGTGCTCACCCGCACGGAAACCGAAGCCCTGCTGCTGGAAGCGAACCTGATCAAGCGCCTGCGGCCGCGCTTCAACGTGCTGCTGCGCGACGACAAGTCCTTCCCCTATATCCTGCTGACCGGCGACCATGCAGCGCCCGCCATCGTCAAGCACCGCGGTGCGCGGCGGCGCAAGGGCGATTATTTCGGCCCCTTTGCCTCAGCAGGCGCGGTCAACCGCACGATCAATGCGCTGCAGAAGGCCTTCCTCATCCGCAACTGCACGGACAGCTATTTCGAGAACCGCTCCCGGCCCTGCCTTCTGTTCCAGATCAAACGCTGCGCAGGCCCCTGCACGGGCGAGACCTCGAACGAGGATTACGCCCGGCTTGTAGCAGAGGCGCGTGGCTTTCTCTCCGGCCGCAGCCAGGCGGTGAAGAAGGAACTGGCCGCCCAGATGGAGGCCGCCTCACAGCGGCTCGACTTCGAGCATGCCGCCGTCTACCGCGACCGGCTGGCCGCCCTGTCGCATGTGCAGTCGCATCAGGGCATCAACCCGCAGACTGTCGATGAGGCCGATGTGGTCGCCATCCATCAGGAAGGCGGGCAGACCTGCGTGCAGGTGTTCTTCTTCCGCACCGGCCAGAACTGGGGCAACCGCGCCTATTTCCCAAAGGCCGACAAATCTTTTGAGGAGGCGGCCATCCTGGAAAGCTTCCTCGCCCAGTTCTATGACGACAAGCCCGCACCGCGTCTGATCTTGCTGTCGCATGAAATCGAGGAAATGGACCTGCTGTCGCAGGCCCTTTCCGAGAGGGCTGAACGAAAGGTGGCAATCGCCGTTCCCAAGCGTGGCGAGAAGAAGGAACTGGTGGACCACGCGCTCACCAACGCCCGCGAAGCGCTTGCCCGCCGGCTGGCGGAAACATCCAGCCAGGGCCGCCTGCTGCAGGGCGTTGCTGAAGTCTTCGGCCTGCCCGCTGCCCCGCGCCGTATCGAGGTCTACGACAACTCGCATATCATGGGCACCAATGCGGTCGGCGGCATGATCGTCGCCGGACCGGAGGGCTTCGCCAAGGGCCAGTACCGCAAGTTCAATATCAAGTCGCAGCACATCACCCCCGGCGATGACTACGGCATGATGCGCGAAGTGCTGACCCGCCGCTTCTCCCGCCTGTTGAAGGAGCATGCGCGCACGCCGCTGACCGCAGCCGATGATCCGGCACCGGAGAGCGCCGAAGAAACCGGCCTTGAGGATGATGAGGAGGAGGATGGCGTGCAGGCCGGCAACGCCGACATGCCCGCATGGCCGGATCTCGTCTTCATCGACGGCGGTCAGGGCCAGCTCAATGCGGCGCGGGAGATGCTGACGGAACTGGGCGTCACCGGTGTGCCGCTGGTCGGCATCGCCAAGGGACCGGACCGGGATGCGGGGCGCGAGAAGTTCTTCATGGAAGGCCGCCCATCCTTCATGCTGCCGGAGCGCGATCCCGTGCTCTATTTCATCCAGCGCCTGCGCGACGAGGCGCACCGTTTTGCCATCGGCACCCACCGGGCCAGGCGCAAGAAGGACATTGCCCGCAATCCGCTGGATGACATTTCCGGCGTCGGCCCGGCCCGCAAACGCGCCCTGCTGCGCCACTTCGGCACAGCAAAGGCCGTTTCAAAGGCGGGCATTGACGATCTGATGGCGGTGCCCGGTATTTCGGAATCAGTCGCAAAGCTGGTCTACGATCATTTCCACGAATAACCGTCTGTGCTAGGACGGGCCAGCCCACGCTGCAGTGCAACAGGAGACGGCAGGCGCGATGACAGATCAAACCGGCGGCAAGACCTCGATTTTCGTCCGGCTTCTGCGCCTTGCTTCCGTCATGAGCCTGCTGGTGGCCCTGCTGTTCGGCCTTCTATCCTTCGGGCCCTTCGTTGCGCCGGACGTCTGGGTTGCCGACAACATGAGCTTCTTCCTGCCGCAGCTGATCGGCGGCGGCTTTGTGGCCGTGTTTCTTGCGGCCATCTGCCGGCGCCTTGCCGGGCCGCCGCGCGCAGGCAAAGCCCTGCGGCGGCTGTTCCTGCTGACGGGCGTCACCCTGTCGCTGGCGCTGGGTGTCTCGCTCTACCAGACCTACAGGATCGTTGCTCCCGGCTTTGCCGAAGCCCGCATCCCCGGCACGAAAAACCTGCGCATCGTCTCGATCAATCTGGAAGTGCGCTATCTGGGTGATCCGGAATTCATGGCCTATCTGGAGAGTCTCCATCCCGACATTCTCGTGTTTCAGGAGGCCGAGTGGCATCATCAGATGCGCTACCGCAAGCGCCAGGGGGATGACACGCCCCTGATCGGCCTCGGCCCCTATTTCGAGAATTTCCTGATCGGCGATCTTGGCAGCATGATCGCCTTCTCCCGGTACCCGGTCAAATCCAGCAAAATCATACCGGTTGAGGGCGCCTGCAAGTCGCCACGGCGTTACGGCAACAGGGAAATCTTCTCGGCCATCATCGATGTGGACGGGTCCCCGCTCAACTTCATTGCGGTGCATCCGGACAGCCCGCGCTCGCCCTGCCGCTGGCAGTCCCGGCAGGATTATTTTGCAGCGCTTGCCGGTGTGATCGACGCATTGCCCGCCTCCGAACCGGCCATCATGATCGGCGACTGGAACACCTCCCCCCTTTCGAACCACTTCGAGAATCTGCTGGAGCAGGCCGGCATGCGTGTGCGCTTCCCGGCCGTGGTGCCCGTGATCACACGCTATTTCTACCACTACCGCTTCCGCTGGATCCTGGGCTCGGCGGTGGACCATGCCGCCGTCTCGGATGAAATCACGATCAGGAATGTTTCCATCGGCGGGGACGTGGGCTCGGACCATGTGCCGCTGATCGTGGACATCGCCATCCCCTGAGAAAGCCCGTCACTTTCTGCCTTCCACAGTTTATGCCCGCAGCCTGCCGCCTGCCGTTTGTGTCTGACCGGCTGGATGGCAAGAGTGTGACAGACAGCGGGACCGATTCCCGCTGATGCGAACAGACCGGCGCAGGACCGATGGCCAAGCTCTATTTCAACTACTCCTCCATGAATGCCGGCAAATCAACGGTGCTGCTGCAGGCCTCCTACAACTATGTGGAACGGGGCATGCGCACCCTGCTGCTGACGGCTGCGGTGGATGACCGGGCGGGCGTCGGCCGTATTTCCTCCCGCATCGGCCTTGTGGCAGAGGCAGATATTTTCCGCGCCGGCGACAACCTGCTCGACCATATCCGCAAGGCCCATGAAGCCGCCCCCATTGACGCGGTGTTTGTCGATGAGGCGCAGTTCCTCACCGAAGACCAGGTGTGGCAGCTGGCCCATGCCTCCGACCGGCTCGGCATGCCGGTCATGTGCTTCGGCCTGCGCACGGATTTTCAGGGCAAGCTCTTCCCGGGCAGCAAGGCCCTGCTGGCGCTGGCCGACAGCCTGAAGGAAATCAAGACCATCTGCTGGTGCGGCCGCAAGGCAACCATGGTCGCGCGGCTTGACGGCAGCGGACGGATCGTCGAGGAAGGCGAACAGGTGGTGATTGGCGGCGAAGAGTCCTATGTTTCCCTTTGCCGCCGCCACTGGGTCGACCGTGACCTCGGGCCGCGCTGCGACTGAGCAAGTTCAAGGCGTGATGCGTCAGCACCGAAAGCCTTGGTATAACGGGCGCAAATCACTTCAAACCGCAAGGACGGGACAGGCAGATGCTGGGAAAACTGTTCGGATCACTTTTCAAGGGCGGCTCTTCCGCTGAAGCCCCCCCTGCCCCCGTGGCCACCGAGGATTACAAGAACTGCCGCATCATTGCCGAGCCGCGCCAGGCCGGCAGCCAGTGGCAGATCGCCGGCCGTATCCTGAAGGAGATCGACGGCGAACCGCACGAACACACCTTCATCCGCGCCGACCAGTTGCCCACCCGCGATGAAGCCGCCGAATTCACCATCCGTAAGGCCAAGCTCATGATCGACCAGCAGGGTGATCTGATTTTCAAGAGCTGAAGGAGAGGGAAAGCTCGCTCAAGCGCAGCTTGTTTCTCAGCCCCTACCTCTCCATCGTCATCCCGGACGCGCATCGCGCGATCCGGGACCGGTGAGCCGAAGTGCCCATTGCTTCAAGAAGCTAGAGCCGAAAGACCGTGACTCACCGGTCCCGGATCTTCGCTTCGCTGCGTCCGGGATGACGCCCAAGGTTGGCAAGGCCTCAGCAAGAGCGCGCTTCTCGCCTACCCCCTCAGTCTCCCCGGCACTCCGCCAGACTGCGCTTCTGCCGGCCATCGGTGTCGAAATTATCCGGTGAAAGCCAGGCCTCGAAACCAGCCTTCAGCCGTGGCCATTCCTTGTCGAGAATGGAGAACCACGCCGTATCGCGGTTGCGGCCCTTGTAGACGGTCGCCTGCCGGAAAATCCCCTCGAAGGTGAAGCCGAGCCGTGCGGCAGCCGCGCGCGAAGGAGCGTTGAGATCGTCGCATTTCCATTCGTAGCGGCGGAAGCCCAACCCTTCGAAGGCATTGCGCATCATCAGATACATGGCCTCGGTTGCCAGCGGCGTGCGCTGCAGGGCGGGGGCGAAGTTCAGATGCCCCACCTCGATGCAGCCCGTTGCAGGCTCCACACGCAGATAACTGCCAACACCCATGGCCTTGCCGCTGGCCTGATCGATGATGGCGAACATCATCGGATCCGCCTTGCCTTCCATCGTCTTCAGAAAGGCGATGCACTCCGCCTCTTCGGCGAAAGGGCCATAGGCCAGATAGGTCCAGACCCGGTTCTCCCTGTCGGCGGACCATGCGGCATGAAGCTCCGCGCCGTGGCGCTCAGCGATCAGCGGCTCAAGCCGGCACCAGCGCCCCTGCATCACCTGAGCCACCGGCGCTGCCGCGCCCATCCATCCATTCACCGGCTCTCCAATCGGCTGTCCCAATTCGTTCAGGCGCATGCCCTCAGGTCTCCCACCATCAATTTGCTGTGACAGGCTTACCGTTCCATTCTTGCCGGCACCAGTTCAAAGACGTTTGCGCCCTCTCCGGCATTGTCAAAGTCACTCATCCGCCAGATGCGTTGACACCCGCGCGCCCTCATGCTTGTGTCCGGCTGACCCGCCGCCCGAGACGCGAAGCAGATACTTCACATGGCCAGACACGTCGCCCTGACCCTGCCTAACCTCTTGACCTATGCGCGCATCCTGGCGGTGCCTGCTGTGGTGGGATGCTTCTATTTCGATGGCCACACGGCGCGCTGGATTGCGCTGGCCATCTTCATCGCCGCCGCCGTGACCGATTTCTTCGACGGCTATCTGGCCCGCGCCTGGCAGCAGCAGTCCGCGCTCGGCCGGATGCTGGACCCGATTGCCGACAAGCTGCTTGTGTCCGTCTGCCTGCTGCTGCTGGTGGCCAAGGGGGATATTGGCGGCTGGTCGCTGATCGCCGCCATCATCATCCTGTGCCGCGAAATTCTGGTCTCCGGCCTGCGCGAGTTTCTGGCAGAGCTGCGCGTCAGCGTGCCGGTCACGAAACTGGCCAAATGGAAGACCACGGTGCAGCTTGTGGCCCTTGCCCTGCTGCTGGCTGGCCCCGCCGGGGAAGAGGTGCTGCCGGGAACCGAATTATCCGGCCTAGTCGCCCTCTGGATTGCGGCTGTCCTGACGCTCTACACCGGCTACGATTATTTCCGGGCTGGCATTGGCCATCTGATCGAGGAGTAGTCTCTCAAGGACTGCCGAAGAAGGAGAGGCGCATGATCATCCGTTACTTTGCCTGGGTGCGCGAGCGGACCGGCGTGGAACAGGAAGAGATCACACTTCCGGACAGCGTGACCACCGTGGGCGGCCTTATCAACTGGCTGCAGACCATCGACGACGCCCACGGGCATGCTTTTGCCGAGCCGGAACTGATCCGCGCCGCCATCGACCAGACCCATGCCGAACATGACGCTCCGATTGCGGGCGCGCGCGAGATTGCCTTTTTCCCGCCCATGACCGGGGGCTGAAGATGAGCCCGGTCCTGCGCGTCATCGTTCAGCCCGGCCCCTTCGATGCCGCGGCCGAATCCCGGCAGCTGTCCGAAGGCCGCGCCGATGTGGGCGCCATCGTCAGCTTCACGGGCCTGTGCCGTGACGAGGACGGGCGGCTGGAAGCGCTGGTGCTGGAGCACTTCCCCGGCATGGCGGAGAAGGAGCTGGAGCGCATCGCCCGCGAGGCACTGGAGCGCTGGCCCCTGACCGGCCTCACCGTCATTCACCGCTATGGCCGTATTCTGCCGGGCGAGCAGATTGTGCTCGTCACCGCCGCCTCGCGCCACCGCCGGGCAGCGTTCGAAGCCGCTGATTTCCTGATGGATTTCCTTAAATCCAGGGCCCCGTTCTGGAAGAAGGAAATCCTGCGTGAAGGCGGAACAGGCGGCTGGGTTGCAGCCAAGGCCGAGGATGAAACCGCGCTGGACCGCTGGAACGGCATTCAGCCAAAAGCGTGAAATTTCCCGAAGCCCCTGGGTTGACCGACCGGTCAATTTGGACCACTGATAGGCAACACTGATCTTTTTGCACGCCGGAACGCAGGCTGCGGGCCGCGTTTCAGACCGCTGTGCACCATACCTAAGGTTTGTTTATGTCCGATCTTGCCCGGAACACTGGCGCAAGCCAGACGCCCCATCCTGGGCTGCCCTTCGCCGAATTCGTCACCATGGTTGCCGCGCTGATGGCGCTGAATGCGCTGGCGATGGACATCATGCTGCCCGCCCTGCCCGACATCGGCAACGCGCTCGGCATTGCCAACGAGAATGACCGACAGCAGATCCTGATCTTCTATCTGATCGGCTTCGGCGGCGCGCAGCTCATCTTCGGGCCGCTGTCGGACTCCTTCGGCCGCAAGACCATTCTCGTCGGTGGCCTGGCGCTCTATGCCGCGGCCAGCGTCTTTGCCCTGTTCAGTACCAATCTCGACCAGTTGCTGATTGCCCGCGTGCTGCAGGGCATCGGCTGTGCCGGAACCCGCGTCATCGCGGTCTCTATTGTCCGCGACTGCTATTCCGGCCGCCGCATGGGGCAGGTCATGTCGCTGGTGATGATGATCTTCATGGCCGTGCCGATTGTTGCACCCTCCATCGGCCAGCTGATTCTTCTGGTGGCCGAATGGCACTGGATCTTCAGCACCCTCATGGGCGCAGGCGTTCTCATGCTGGTCTGGACCGCATTCCGCCTGCCGGAAACGCTGCCTGAGGACGCCCGTCAGTCCTTCTCGCCCGGCTCCATCTCCCTGGCCTATCTCAAGGTGGCGACGACCCGCATCAGCGTCGGCTACACCATGGCGACGACCTTCATCTTCGGCGGTCTGTTTGCCTTCATCTCCATGGCGCAGCAGATCTATGTCGATATCTTCGATCTCGGCGTGTGGTTCCCGGTCGTGTTCGCCGCTGTCGCCATTACCATGGCCGTGGCTTCGTTCCTGAATTCGCGGCTGGTCACCATCATCGGCATGCGGCGCCTGTCGCATGGTGCGGTGCTGGTCTTCACAGCCATGGGCCTGCTGCAGGTTGCCCTTGCGTTGGCGGGTGTTGAGAACCTTGCCATCTTCACGGTGTGCATGGCCATCAACATGGCCAGCTTCGGCTTCATGGGCGCGAATTTCAACGCAATGTCCATGGAGCCGCTGGGCGCCATCGCCGGAACCGCCTCCTCCGCCATTGGCTTCACCACAACGCTGGGCGGCGCCATTCTGGGCTTCATCATCGGCCAGAAATTCGATGGAACCCTGCTGCCGATGTCCCTGGCCTGCGCCGTCTATGGCCTTATTGCGACCGGCTGGGTGCTCTTGGCCGAGAAGGGCAAACTCTTCCACGCCCAGCATCCGTCAGGTGCAAAACCGCACTGAGGCGGTAAGCACAGGCGGTAGAGTCATAAAGGGCGGCTGCACCAGATGCAGCCGCCCTTTTCACTTACCAAACAGGTTGAGGCGTCACTCCGCCGCCTTGAGCCCTGCCGGGTCTGCGCGCACCAGCGCGTCATAGTCCAGCATCAGCGTCTTGGTGATCTCGCCAACGGTGAAGCTGTGCGGTCCGATCTCCGAGACCGGCGTAACTTCTGCGGCAGTGCCGGTGAGGAAGCACTGCTCGAAGCCGTCCAGTTCCTCCGGCATGATCACCCGCTCGATCACCTCGAAACCGCGCGCCTTGGCAAGGCCGATCACCGTGCGGCGGGTGATGCCATTGAGAAAGCAGTCCGGCTTCGGCGTGTGGATCTTGCCGTCCCTGACAAAGAAGACGTTGGCACCGGTCGCCTCGGCCACCTGACCGCGCCAGTCGAGCATCAGCGCATCGGCATAGCCCTTGCGCTCGGCTTCATGCTTGGACAGGGTGCAGATCATGTAAAGGCCGGCCGCCTTGGACTTGAACGGCGCGGTGGCCGGGTCCGGCCGGCGGTATTTTGCCATGTCGAGGCGGATGCCCTTCAGCCGCTCTTCCGGCTTGAAGTAGCTCGGCCATTCCCAGGCGGCGATGGCCAGGTGAATGGTGTTGTGCTGGGCCGACACGCCCATCATCTCGCTCCCGCGCCAGGCAATCGGGCGCAGATAGGCATCAACGAGGTTCATCCGCTTCAGCAGCTCTTCCTTGGCGGCATTGATGACCTCGGAAGAGAAGGGAATTTCGAAGCCTAGCACCTCAGCGGAGGCATGCAGGCGCTCGGTGTGCTCGGCGCTCTTGAAGATCCGGCCGTTATAGGCCCGCTCCCCTTCGAATACAGCGCTGGCATAGTGCAGGCCATGCGTCAGCACATGCACCTTGGCATCGGCCCAGGGAATGAACTTCCCGTCGAACCAGATTTCACCATCGCGTTGATCAAAGGGAATACCAGCCATTGTTCTTGTCTCCCGCGCCTTGTCGCCCGGCGCAATCTGCTTCTTGTATCCATTTTTCTGGATGCACACCCAGAACAGCCTTTGGCCTGATACTGGGGTTTTGCATGCACCCGTAACAAACAGTATCCTCATTTGAGGAGACTGCCAGCCCGGATTCTCTTAAGGGAATGAGGGCTATGCACGATCCGGACAAACACCCGGCACGGGGGGCGCATGCGACCGAACATTTCGTCAAGGTGCCGCTACAGGTAACAATCGATCAGAAATAAGTCAATATGGCTGACATAAATTTCAAGACAGCACCTGCAGCGCCCCAGATGGCCCAAGACAGCCCCCCCGTTTCAGGCAGCGGAAACGCCGGGTCTACGCCTTATGACCTGATAGAACTGCTGTTCTTCGCCTACCGGGATTTCACTGCAGACCCTGATCAGCTGCTCTCCGGGCTCGAATTTGGCCGTGCCCACCACCGGGTTCTGCACTTTGTCGACAGAAATCCGGGCATCCGCGTGTCGGATCTGCTCGCCATCCTGCGCATCACCAAGCAGAGTCTTGGGCGGGTGCTGAAGCAGCTGGTCGATGAAGGCTTCATCGACCAGCGCCCCGGCGAAACGGACCGCCGTCAGCGGCTGCTGCACACCACGGACAAGGGCCATAAACTGTCACGCAAGCTGGATGCGCTACAGGCGGTACGCATCAACGCAGCGGTGGATGCCCTGCCCGGACAGGATGCCGCCATCGTGCGCCAGTTCCTGTTCCAGATGATTGATCCGGAGCGGCGGCCCGAAGTGGCCCGCATGCTCTCCAACATTCCCCAGACCGGCAGCAGCGGCCCTGCGCCCAAACTTGCCGATACGGAGGCTTGACGCAATGACACGGGTGCCGGACGACAACGCCATCCACATCCTGCTGGTTGACGACGACAGCCGTATCCGCGATCTGCTGGGCCGGGTGCTGCAGGAAAACGGCTACCGGGTGACAACAGCCGCCAACGCCGCCGAGGCCCGGCGCTGCCTGTCTGGCCTTGCCTTTGATCTCCTGATCCTCGACATCATGATGCCGGGCGAGAACGGGCTGGATCTTGCCGCCTCGCTGCGGGCCGACAGCCCTGTGCCCATCCTGATGCTGACGGCCCGCGCCGAGGCGGAAGACCGTATCGCCGGGCTTGAGGCCGGGGTGGATGACTATCTGCCCAAGCCATTCGACCCGCGTGAGCTGATGCTGCGCATCGCTGCCATCCTGCGGCGCGGCGCCACCCGCAGGATGGACCGCCAGCCGGAAATCCGCTTCGGCCCCTTCGTCTTCGTGACGGAGCGCGGCGAACTGCGCCGGGGCGACAGCCAGATCCGCCTGACCGACCGCGAACGCCAGATCCTGACCATTTTCGCCGAACAGCCCGGCGCCACCGTGCCGCGGCACAAGATCGTCGGTGATGACAGCGGCCTTGGCGAGCGCACGGTGGACGTGCAGATCAACCGGCTGCGCCGCAAGATCGAGGATGATCCGGCCAACCCGGTCTATCTGCAGACGGTGCGCGGCATCGGCTACAGGCTGGCCTGTGACTGAAGCGCGCGCCCGCCTCCGCGGCCTTTTCGCAGGCTTTGGCGCATTTCTGGCGCCGGCTGCGAAACTGGCGGGAAAGCTGCTGCACCCCCTGCTGGCTCCTGTCGCCTTCATCTATGACAGGGTGGCCGGACGGATCTACCGCCATATGCCCAAGGGGCTTTTCACCCGCGCGCTGCTCATCATCGTCACGCCCATGGTGCTGCTGCAATCCGTGCTCGCTTTCGTGATCATGGAACAGCACTATCAGCAGGTCACCTTCCGTCTGTCACAGGCGGTGGTGCGCGAGATCGCGGCGCTGGTTTACACGCTGGAGAATTACCCTCAGGACGCGGATTACCGGCTGATCGAGGAAATGGGCAGCCGGACGCTGGACATGTCCGTCTCCATCCTGCCGCCGGAGCCCTTACCCCCTCCCCGGCCCAGGGCTTTCTTCGATCTGGTCGCAGAAAATCTCAGCCGCGAGATTTCCCAGCGCATCGGCAAACCCTTCTGGGTGGACACCATCGGCCGCTCCCGCTTCGTCGAGATCCGCATTCAGCTCAAGGACAAGGTGCTGCGCGTGGTGGCTCGCCACAGCCAGACCTATGCCTCCAACTCGCATATTTTTCTGGTCTGGATGGCCGGCAGCTCGCTGGTGCTGATCTCCATTGCCATGCTGTTCTTGCGCAATCAGATCCGGCCCATCGAGCGGCTGGCCAATGCGGCGGAAGGCTTCGGCAAGGGCCGTCCGGTGGATGATTTCCGCCCCAGCGGCGCACGCGAGGTGCGCAGGGCCGCACAGGCCTTCATCGAAATGCGCCGGCGCATCGAGCGGCAGATCGACCAGCGCACCACCATGCTGGCCGGCGTCAGCCATGACCTGCGCACGATCCTCACCCGCTTCCGCCTGCAGCTTGCCCTCATCCCCGAAACACCGGAGACCGAAGGCCTCAAGCGTGACGTGGACGAGATGAGCAACATGCTGGAGGATTATCTCGCCTTCACACGCGGCGACAACGGCGAGGCGGTGGAGACGGCCGACATCACCCTGATGCTGGAGGAACTGGAGGAAGCCGCCGAGATTTCCGGTGCGAGCGTCTCCTCAAGTTTCACCGGCGAGCCGGAGGTGGAGTTACGGCGCAATGCCGTGAAACGCAGCCTCATGAATCTGGTCATGAATGCCGCAAGGCATGCCAGCCATGTCGATATCCAGGGCCGCCATATGGACGGCTGGCTGACCGTGATCATCGACGACGATGGCCCCGGCATTCCGGAAGAGGAGCGCGAAAACGTCTTCCGCCCCTTCTACCGGCTGGACGAAGCCCGCAATCAGGACGCCTCCGGCAGCGGCCTTGGCCTTGCCATCGCCCGCGACATAGCCCGCAGCCACGGCGGCGACATCCAGCTGGAAGAAAGCCCCATCGGCGGCCTCAGGGCCCGCTTCCGCATTCCGGGGTAAGGCTCAGAACAAACGCCCGCCCAGCGGGGTGTCCTGATCGGGGGTGATGAGGACGACTTCGCCGTCGGCGTCCGGCACGCCGAGCGTCAGGACTTCGGATCGCATCGGGCCAATCTGGCGCGGGGGAAAGTTGACGACCGCCAAGACCCGGCGGCCGACGAGGTTTTCCGGGGTGTAGTGTCTGGTGATCTGGGCGGAGCTTTTCTTGATGCCGATATCCGGGCCAAAGTCGATCACCAGCTTGATCGCCGGCTTGCGCGCCTCGGGAAAGGGCGCAGCCTCGATGACCTGCCCGACGCGGATATCCACCTTCAGGAAATCGTCAAAACTGATCGGCTGCGCAGGAGCGCTCGGGGTCATGGCAGGTCTCCGGAAATTCCATGCGAAAGGATCTTCACAGTGCCGCGCCCGGCGCAACCGCGCAAGCCCTTGCAGACAGGCAGAGGACGTCAGACCGGCTGAGCGGCTGCCTCTCCGGCATCGTCAGGACCAGTTTCACTGCGCCGGGACTTGCGGCGGGACATCGCCTTGCCGGCGAGTTTGATCAGGCCACATGCCACAGGGCGCGTCACCCGTTCCACCGCTCCCAGCCGCCGCAGCCAATCCTCGCCCCGGTCCAGTTCCCTGTCGAGGGCAGCCATGGTGCGCGGCAGGCTTTCGTCTTCCTCCTCAAGGAAGGTTTCGAGCACACGGGCGAAGGAAACCGCCAGCCCCTGCTGCACCAGACGGCCCTTGATGCCGGGAATGGAAACACCGGCAGCCGCCAGCATCCAGCCCTGCGAGCGCACGGCGATACCGTTCAGGCACATGGCCAGCGCCGGATCACGCATGGCATCCTTGCGCAGCTGGGTCAGCGCAGGTTTATGGGGGGCCAGCGCATCCAGGCGCGTCATCAGCACGTCGAACAGCCGGTCACGCGGCGGCTGGTCAAACATGCTGTCATCGCGGCCATCCAGCACGGCGGCATCCACCTGCCCGGCAAAAGCAGCCAGAAGCTCGCTCTTGCCGGAAACAGCCTGCCGGAGAGCCGAGGGCTTCAGCCCGGCGGCTTCGGCGATATCAGTCAGGGAAATATCTGCGTAGGACCGGGTGGCGAGCAGTCCGAGAAGAGCCTCGACGGCCATCGTCCGGTCATCGGGACGTGGCGTGGCTTTGCGGCCGCTCTTCCCGGTCTTGCCTGCGGTGCCTTCTGCTTCCGGTGCCATGTCCGCCTCCTTCTTGGATGCCTTGGCAGGATGTATTCCCCTTATAGGTAGGCACATCCTGTGCGCATGGAAGAGGCAAAGGCAAGCAATGCGGCAGCACCGTCAGGAACCGGCGAGCTCCCGGGCGCGGCGGGCAGCAGCTTCGACAGCTGCATCCATCAGAGGCTGCATGCCGTTTTCAGCCATCAGCACGGCAAGAGCCGCAGCCGTCGTGCCATTGGGCGAAGTGACGTTCTGCCGCAGGATTGCGGGCGAGTCGTCAGACTGATGCATCAGTTCCCCTGCCCCGCTCACCGTTGCTTCGGCAAGCCGTGCAGCCAGATCCGCCGGAAGACCGGCGCGCCGCCCGGCTTCCGCCAGGCACTCGGCCAGCAGAAACACATAGGCAGGACCCGAACCGGAGACGGCGGTGACAAGATCGATCTGCGCTTCCGAGGTCAGCCACTCGACGGCACCAATCGCCGACAGAAGCTGCCCGGCTGTCTCGCGCTGTTCTGCCGTGACACGGGCGTTTGGGTAAAGCGCGGTAATGCCCCTTCCCACCATGGCAGGCGTGTTGGGCATGGCGCGGATGACGGCGATATCGCCGAATGCGGCTTCGAAGGTGCGCACCGGCGTGCCGGCGGCAACCGACAGCACCAGCGTATCGTCAGCCACCGCAGGCTTCAGCCCCGGCAGCACATCGCCCATGATCTGCGGCTTAACGGCCAGCAGCACCATACCCGCCTTGACGCCATCCGGCACCTTCGGCGCATGGGCAATGCCGTGGCTGTCCAACTGGGCCACAAGAGCGGCGGACGGCGCGGGGTCAACGACCAGAAGGCTGGCGGCATCAACGCCGCGGGCCATCCATCCGGCGATCATTGCGCCGCCCATCTTGCCCGCGCCGACAACGGCAAACGGGCGTTCAGCTGAAAAACTCATGCTTCTCCTGCGGTCTCGAACAGGGCGCACTCCAGCGCCTCCTGAGCTGTCTTGCCAGCCCAGACAACAAACTGGAAGGATTGATAATAGCGCTCGCAGGCTTCCAGCGCATTGGCCAGCAGCCCTTCGATCTGCGCACCGGAAGCTTCCGCACCGCCTGCCAGCAGCAGGGACTGGCGGAACATGATGACGTTTTCCTTGCTCCACAGGTCGAAGTGCCCCATCCACATCTGCTCGTTCACGAGCGAGAGGAGGCGCATCACCTCGGTCTTGCGCGGCTCGGTCACCTTCAGATCGAAGGCACAGGCCAGATGCAGGGACTCCAGCTCCTCCATCCAGGAGAAGGAGATATGATAGTCGCACCAGTATCCGCCGATGGAAATGGTGATCTCGTCATCATCCGAACGCTCGAAAGCCCACTCATTGAGCGCAGCCACGTGTTCGATCAGATCGACGGGATTGTCGGGGCGTTCAAAGTCGATTTCGATGAGGCTCATGGCGATCCTCCCCGTTTACGGGAGCCGGATAAGGGGCGGATTTCCGCAAATCCAGCGTCTTCCCCTGAACAGAGGCCGCGCAAACCGCCGGTGGCGGCAGGGTGAAAACAGGACCCATTTCGGGACGCGTGCGAATCCCTGTTTGGAATCAGTATATAAACTTCCTTCGCAAATGCAGCAGGAAACCGCCCTGAGGTTTTGATCAAATCCTGTGGACGATTGTTTCCATGCACCGGTGCAGGCCGCTTCACGGCATTGTGACGGCGGAAACACCTCACGCCGCCGCTGCATTGCAGCCATTCGGACTTGATCAGCCCTCGGACTTGGCCTTGCGGGCAGGCTTTGCCTCGGCTTCAGCCAGCTTTGCTTCCAGCGCCGCGATCCGGGCTTCCAGAACCTCGATCTGGTCCAGCGCGCGCACCGCCATGTCACGGGCGACGTCGAAATCCTCGCGCTTCACCAGATCCATATCGGCCAGAAACCGTTCAGCCTGGGCACGGAAAGCGGTCTCCACCTCACGGCGGGCTCCCTGCGCCACACCGGCGGCGTCAGTCATGAGCTTGGCGAAATCGTCGAAAATCCTGTTCGGGCCCTGGGTCATGACGCACTCCTGAAGATGGTGACGGCCCCCCCTTGCGCTTGCTCTCCGGACCAATCCGGCGAGGCACTGCGGGCCGTGTCACACAGGTATTGACCTTTTGCCCCAAGTTCAAGGCGGCAATGCAGCGCCTTGACGCACCGGGGGGAATGCGCAAGGTCTGGTGCCGCTGGCAAATCGCCCCGGATCAACAGCACTGGACCCTGCATGCCCGTTCTCGCCCTGCCCTTCCCCGCCGTTGACCCGGTCATCTTCGAGGTTGGCCCCTTCGCGCTGCGCTGGTACGCGCTGTCCTACATTGTGGGCATCCTGCTGGCCTGGCGCTACATGCGCCTTGCGGTACAGAAGGACAGGCTGTGGCAGGCCATTCCCCGGCCCGGCCTTGTGGATATTGACGATTTCGTCACCTGGGGCACCGTCGGCATCATCGTGGGCGGGCGGCTGGGCTATGTGCTGGTCTATGACCCGCTGACCTATCTCGCCAATCCGGTGGAGATTTTCGCCGTCTGGAACGGCGGCATGTCCTTCCACGGCGGCTTTGCCGGAACCGTGCTGGCCATGGTGCTGTTCGCCCGTGCCCGCGGCATCCCGCTGCTGACACTGTTTGACCTTGCCGGGATTGCCGCACCCATCGGGCTTTTCTTCGGGCGCCTCGCCAACTTCATCAATGACGAATTGTGGGGCCGCCCCACGGATGTGCCCTGGGCGGTGGAGTTCCCCTCCGGCGGCTACATCCCGCGCCATCCGAGCCAGCTCTATGAGGCAGCGCTGGAAGGCGTGCTGCTGTTCCTCGTCCTGCGCCTCATGTCGCACCGCCTTGGCCTGCTGCAGAAGCCGGGCTTCCTGGCTGGTGCCTTTGCCGCCGGTTATGGCATCACCCGCTCCATCGCCGAAGAGTTCCGCATGCCCGACGCGCAGATCGGCTTCCTGCCCGGCGGCTTCACCATGGGCATGCTGCTGTCCGGCCCGATGATCCTCGCCGGCATCGCGCTGATGGTCTGGAGCTGGCGCAGAGCGAAGCCCGCATGAGGAGAGACGCCCTGCCCGCTTCGCCGCTGAAAGAAAAGCTCATCCGCCAGATCGCGGCGGAAGGCCCGATGACGGTGGCCGCCTATATGGCCGCCTGCCTCGCCGATCCGCAGCACGGCTATTACACCACGGCCGAAGAACCGTTTGGCGCGAGGGGCGACTTCATCACCGCGCCGGAAGTAAGCCAGATGTTCGGCGAGCTCATCGGCGCCTTCGTGATCTCCACCTGGGAGGCAATGGGCGCGCCGCAGACCTTGCGGCTGGTGGAGACCGGCCCCGGGCGCGGCACGCTGATGGCGGATCTGTTGCGCATGGCAAGCCTGCGCCCGGCCTTCCTGCGCGCTGCCAGCCTTCATCTCGTTGAGATCAGCCCCCGGCTGAAGGCCCGGCAAGCCGAAGCCCTTGCCAATGCGCCGCTTGCGCCGCACTGGCATGACAGCCTGCACGAGGTGCCCGAAGGGCCGGTGATCCTGATTGCCAACGAATTCTTCGATGCGCTGCCCATCCATCAATATGTGAGAACGCCGGAAGGCTGGCGCGAGCGGATGGTGGGGCTGAATGAGGCAGGAGACCTCGCCTTCGGCACGGGTCCCGGCCGCCTGCCGCTGGCCGCCATTCCTCAAACCGCTGCAAACGCCCCGCTTGGCGCCATTCTCGAAACTTCGCCGCTCTCCGCCGCCGTTGCGCAGGACGCTGCCGCCAGAATCACGGCGCATGGCGGGGCAGCGCTGTTCATCGACTACGGCTACCTGCGCTCTGCGCCCGGCGACACGCTGCAGGCGCTGCGCCGCCACGCCTATCAGGACGCGCTGGCCGAACCCGGCCTTGCCGATCTGACGGCGCATGTGGATTTCGAGGTTCTGGCCGCTGCCGCCCGGCGCGGCGGAGCAACCGTAGCCTCACCGCTGACACAGGGCGAATTCCTGCTGCGCATGGGGCTGCTTGAGCGGGCCGGGCAACTGGGCGCTTGCAAGGACGCCGCCACGCAGGAACGCATCCGCAGCGAGGTGGAGCGGCTGGCGGCGCCTCAGGAAATGGGCGAACTTTTCAAGGTGCTGTGCATTGCGCAACCGGGCCTTGTTCCGGCCCCGTTTGACAGTGAGGCTCTTCCGCCGCACGCTGACGCAAATTCCGGAGAGGCTTGATGATTACCGCAGACCTTCTGACCCTGCCCGGCGTCATCCGCCACGGCTTCTTCACCCGGCAGGGCGGCGTTTCCACCGGCATCTACAGCAGCCTCAACATTGGCCTCGGGTCCGATGATGACCGGTCGCATGTGCTGGAAAACCGCGCCCGCGTTGCCGCCATGCTGGACGTGGCACCGGAGCAGCTCGTCTCGCCCTATCAGGTGCATTCGCCCGATGTGATCACCGTCACCCGCCCCTTTACCGAAGGCGAGAACCGTACGGCAGACGCGCTGGTCACCGCCACCCCTGGCCTTGCCATCGGCGTGTCCACCGCCGACTGCGGCCCCGTGCTGTTTGCCGATCCTAAGGCCCGCGTCATCGGCGCGGCTCATGCGGGCTGGCGCGGCGCTCTGACCGGCGTTCTCGACAACACACTCGACGCCATGGAGAAGCTCGGCGCAAGGCGGGAGAACATCACCGCCGTGCTTGGTCCCTGCATTTCGGCCGCCGCCTATGAAGTGGGGCCGGAGTTCCGCGAGCGTTTCGAGGCGGAAGCGCCCGGCTGCGGCCGCTTCTTCGGCACTTCGGGGCGCGAAAACCACTTCATGTTCGATCTGCAGGCCTTCATCATCGCCCGTCTGCAGGCAGCAGGCGCGGGCCGGGCCGAAAGCCTTGGTCTGTGCACCTATACCGACGAGGCCCGCTTCTTCTCCTACCGGCGCACCACGCACCGCAAGGAGCCGGACTATGGCCGCCAGATTTCCGCACTCGTGCTGACAGGAGACTGACCCGATGGCGCTGCATTTCACCGACGCGGAATTCGAGAGCCGGTTCGAGCGGCTGAGGATCCGGATGGAAGACGAAAAGCTGGATGCCATGCTGCTGTTCGCACAGGAAAGCTCCTACTGGCTTACGGGTTATGACACCTTCGGCTTCTGCTTCTTCCAGTGCCTGGCCGTTACCGCCGACGGGCGCAAGGTTCTGCTGACACGCTCGGCCGACGAGCGGCAGGCCAGGCACACCTCCAACATCTCCGATATCCGCATCTGGGTGGACCGGGGCGGCGCCAGCCCGGTGGGGCAGCTGAAGGACATGCTCTTCGACATGGACCTGCTCGGAGCCCGGCTCGGCATCGAATATGACACCCATGGGCTGACCGCAAAGCTGGGCCGGGAGCTGGACGAAGCCCTGCGCAGCTTTGCCGAACTGTCGGATGCCTCGCACATCATCCCGCGCCTCAGGGCGATCAAGAGCGCTGAAGAACTGGTCTATGTGCGGCAGGCAGCAAAACTCGCAGATGCCGCCTACCTGGCCGGCCTCGACGAAATCCGCCCCGGCGCGGATGAAGGACGCATTCTTGCAGCGATGCATACGGCCCTCTTCGAGGGCGGCGGCGACTATCCGGGCAATGAATTCATCATCGGTTCGGGCCGAGATGCCCTGCTGTGCCGCTACAAATCCGGCCGCCGGGAATTATCGCCGCAAGACCAGATCACGCTGGAACTGGCAGGCACCTACCGCCACTATCACGTGGCTCTGATGCGCACGGTGGCGGTCGGCGCCGCCACGCCCCGCCACATGGTCATGCACGAAGCCTGCTGCGAGGCGCTCGCCGCCGTTGAGAGCAAGCTTCAGACCGGCTGCACCTTCGGCGAGATCTTCGACGCTCATGCCGGTGCCATGGATGCCCGCAACATGCTGCCCCACCGGCTCAATGCCTGCGGCTATTCGCTCGGAGCCCGCTTCACGCCCAGCTGGATGGACTGGCCCATGGCCTACAGCGGCAATGATGCAGCCGTTGAACCGAACATGGTCATCTTCATGCACATGATTCTGGCCGATTCGGGCACGGAAACGGCCATGTCGCTGGGCCGGACCTATCTGACTGGCGTGGATGGACCTGTTTCTCTTTCGGAACTGCCTCTCGACCTTCCGGTCAAGGCAAGCTAAACCTGTCCACACACAGGATTTCCGGCGCTCAGGCGACTGCGGCCGCCGCCACCAGAAACGGTATTCGGGAACAGATGACGACACTCATGTCCTCCACGGCCAAGAGGCTTTGCGCCGCGACCCTTCTTCTCGCCGTTGCGGCCTGCAACCAGACAGCGCCCACACCAAGGACTGTCGCCCCGTCCGTGCCGGCAAACCAGGCCCTCACACCGGCCCCGAAGGTTCCCGCAAGCCAGGCCACCTTTGCGTTTGAGCCTTTTACCGGCGCTCCGGGCAATACGGCGGACGAACTGGCGCAGGAGATCGGCGCCCGGGCGGGCGCCGAGCAGCTGAAACTGGTGCGCCGCATCGACGCCAGGCCGACCTACCGCGTCAAAGGATATCTGACGGCCACCGGAACGGCGGCTGGCGGCTCGGTCTTTTTCGTTTTCGACGTCTTTGATGCCAATGGCGTGCGCCTGACGCGCATCTCCGGCACCGAGGCCACCTCCGGCGTGAGCGGTGATCCTTGGGCCGCTGTGGATGTGTCCACCCTGAGGCGAATCGCGGCCCGTACGGTGCTTGAGCTGAAGGCATGGGTAAACACGCATTGAGCCTTTGAAGCATCAATTGCACGTCTAAGTATTCACCTTAGGTGCAACGCAGCAGAAAAAAGCAGCCGGATGGCCTTTTGTGGTGTTGTCGGAAGGCAGCGGGGTTGTTACAACGCCGCCGCCTGAGACAAGCAAAACTCAGGGTGCTGCGCACCGCTTTGGTGCGTGACATGGACGCGTAACTGAAGACGTGAGGCAGGGGCCTTCCGGGTCCGGCGTTGCCGCGTCGCACAAAAGGACCAGTCGCCCATGAAAATTGTCGCGGGCAACTCCAATCGCGCGCTTGCCGAAGAAATTTCCAAATATCTGGATGTTCCTCTGGCTGCCTGCCAGGTGCGGCGTTTCGCTGACCAGGAGATTTTCGTCGAGCTTCAGGAAAACGTCCGCGGTGAGGATGTTTTCGTGGTTCAGTCCACAAGCTACCCCGCCAATGACCACCTGATGGAACTGCTGATCATCATTGATGCGCTGCGCCGCTCCTCGGCCCGCCGCATCACTGCAGTGATCCCCTACTTCGGCTATGCCCGTCAGGACCGCCGCGCCTCGGGCCGCACGCCGATCTCCGCCAAGCTGGTGGCCAATCTGATCACCGAAGCCGGCGCCGACCGCATCCTGACCCTTGACCTGCACGCAGGCCAGATCCAGGGCTTCTTCGATATCCCCACCGACAACCTGTTTGCCGCGCCGGTCATGACCCGCGACATCAAGGAGCGTTACGCCACGGACAACGTGATGGTCGTGTCTCCGGACGTCGGCGGCGTGGTGCGCGCCCGTGCACTGGCCAAGCGAATCGATGCGCCGCTTGCCATCGTCGACAAGCGCCGCGACCGTCCGGGCGAATCGGAGGTCATGAACATCATCGGCACCGTCGATGGCATGGACTGCATCCTCGTGGATGACATCGTCGACAGCGGCGGCACCCTGTGCAATGCGGCAGAAGCGCTGCTGAACAAGGGCGCCAAGTCAGTTACGGCCTACATCACCCACGGAGTTCTGTCCGGCGGCGCCGTTGCCCGCGTCTCTGCCTCCAAGCTCAAGGAACTGGTGATCACCAACTCCATCGAGCCGACCGCCGCCATCAAGGCCGCCGCCAACATCCGCGCCATCTCCATCGCCCCGCTGATGGGCGAAGCCATCAACCGCACGGCGCTGGAAGAATCGGTTTCGAGCCTGTTCAACTGAACAGGGCAGAAATCTCATAGGCACATGAGAAGGCATCCGGTGACGGGTGCCTTTTTTGTCTGGACAAATGCCGCAATCCGGAGAACCGTCGGGCCCTCGACGGGCCACACGGGACGAACGGCACATGACCCAGCATCTGGAAGCAACCATCCTTGGCGTCTTCACGGGCAAAGCCAGGGACCGCTGGGAGGGCAAGGCCCCGAGTGCCATAGGCAAGCAGGCGGCGCAGGACAGGCTCTGGCTGTCGAAGACAGGGCTTTGCGGCGATGAGCAGGCAGACACGGCCGTTCATGGCGGGCTGGAAAAGGCACTGCACCACTATGCTGCCGATCACATGCCCCATTGGGCTGCCGCATGGCCGGAGCAGGCAGAATTCTTCAAGCCCGGCTGCTTTGGCGAAAACATCTCCAGCCACGGCCTGACCGAAGAGAGCCTGTGCCTTGGCGACATCCTGAAGATGGACGGCGCGACGGTGCAGATCTGTCAGGGCCGCCAGCCCTGCTGGAAGCTGAACATGCACACCGGTCTGCCGGGCATGGCCCCTGCCTTTCAGAAAACCGGTTTCACCGGCTGGTACTACCGGGTTCTGGAAGAAGGCAGCGTGGCGGCAGGCGGCACGATCCGCCTCATCGAGCGGCAGCATCCGGACTGGCCGCTGAGCCGCGTGATCGCTGCGCGCTTCAATCCGCGCCTTGATGCGGCAGAGGCCGCAGAGCTGGCGGCCATGGAGGTTCTCGCCGAAGGCTGGCGCAACGCCTTTGCCCGCAAGGTTGATCCGGCCTTCGTGGAAAACACAGACCGGCGCCTGAAAGGCTGAAAACGCCAGCAATCCGGGGCGCATTGCTTGCGCTTTCCCGGCCTTTCGGCTATAGACCCGCTCGCGTCCGCACCCCTGGAGGCGGCGCAGGGGCCGATTCCGTCCCTCTGACCAACGGGTCAGGGAGGCGCCGGTCCATTTTTACATCCGAAGGAGTACTGTCATGGCTGCCAGCTACGAGCTGAAGGCATCTGTGCGGAACCGGGTGGGCAAGGGGGCCGCTCGTGCATTGCGTCGCGAAGGTCTCATCCCCGCCGTCATCTATGGTGACAAGAAGGCCGCGCTGCCGATTTCCATTCCGCTCAAGGAAACCACTCTGGCCCTGCACAAGGGCGGCTTCCTGACCCACATCGCCACCATCGTCGTGGACGGCGAAAAGCACCAGGTGATCGCCAAGGACTACCAGCGTCATCCGGTCCGCGACGAGCTGACCCATGTTGACTTCCTGCGCGTGTCTGGCAACTCCACCCTCGTGGTCAACGTTCCGGTTCACTTCCTGAACCAGGAAACCTGCCCGGGCATCAAGCGCGGCGGCGTGCTGAACATCGTCCGTCACACGGTTGAAATGACCGTTCCGGCGAACGCCATTCCGGAGTTCCTGGAGCTGGACCTCGCGAACGCCAAGCTCGGCGAGTCGCTCCACATCTCCGCCGTCAACCTTCCGGCCAACTGCCATCCGACGATCACCGACCGCGATTTCACCATCGCCACGATCGCCGCTCCGGCTGGCCTGAAGGACGAAGAAGAAGGTTCGGCTGAAGCCTGATTTCAGGCTCGCCGGAATTTTCCGCGAAAGGGGGCGCATTGCGTCCCCTTTTTTGCTTCAGGCCTCCGTGAGGCTGACACTGACACCCTCAAGGCTGGAAGCGGCGATGCCCTCGCGCGCTAGGTCCGCCAGCCGCTGAAGATGGGCCTGACGCGGCGAGCCTTCACGCCAGGCCAGCACGATATGCCGCTGCATGGGCCAGTCGCCCGGGCTGCGCAGCACCACCTGCCGCTCCCGCGCAAATTCTGAAGCCACATAGGCGGCCGGAAACAACGAAAGCCCCATGCCGATGGCAACCATCTGGCGCAGGGCGTCGAGACTGGTGCCTTCGTAGTCCTCGCTCATCACCGCGCCGGACGCCGTGCACAGCGCCTGCACCTGATCATAGAGCCGGTGTCCGCGCCCCAGCGTCAGCATCCGCTCGCCCTCAAGGTCTGAAACGGACAGCCCGGGCCGCTCTGCAAGAGGATGGCGCTGCGGCAGACCCAGATAAATCCGCTCACAGCATATCACCTCGCTGGCAAGGCGGGTGTCGCGGACCGGCAGCGGCGTCAGGATGCAATCCACACTCCCCTCCCGCACGGCCGTTTCCAGAAGCGATGGCCGTTCCTCCCGGATGTAGAGCTGCAGGCCCGGCACCTGCTCCTGCAGAAGCTCGATGACACCGGGCAGCAGATATGGCCCCGCCGTGGGCGCAACACCCATGCGGATCAGTCCGCCCAGCCCCTTGTCGGCCGCCTGCGCCTCGCGGACGAATTCATCCAGCGTTTCCAGCACGGTTCTGGCGTAGGGAAGCAGGGCGTGTCCGGCCGGCGTCGGCTGCACGGCACTGCCGCCCCGGTCTATCAGCACCACCCCCAGCCGGTCCTCCAGCAGCTTCAACTGCGCCGACAAGGTGGGCTGGGAGACATGGCAGGCGCGTGCTGCACGGCCGAAGTGGCCATGCTCGGCAACGGCGACGAGATACTCAAGCTGACGGTGTGACGGACGGTAAGGCATGAATAGATAATATCTATCAAGGTCATACAGTCTATGTATTTTTATAATCGGGCGAAGCACCTCATATGAGAGACGCTGGGTAATGAAAGGAGGAAGACATGCACCAGAAACTGGTCGCCTTGCGCGTTCGTCATGCCATTCTCGATGCCAAGATCGAGCGGGAGGCCCGCCGCCCTCACACCGACACGATCCGCCTCACAGCTCTGAAGAAACTGCGCCTCCGCCTCAAGGAGCAGATCACGCAGGTGGAACGGGAATTCTTCCGCAAGGAACCTCGGGGGAACGGGATGGTGCGCGCATGAGCACCGGTTTTCCAGCCTTCTGGTTTGCCATGCATGGCTTCGGCCCCATCCGCCCCGCCGGGCGACGGAGCCAGCGGCTGACCGAACTTGACCAGCGGATGTCCGAATTCCTGACGGAGAAGCAGGGATCGGGCGGCAGCGAACTGCTGCCTCACGTCGCCGGTGAGCAGGCTCGCATTCGAGAGGCCTTGCGGGAAGGGGAGTAAGTTACAACGTTCCGGCAGTGCGCACCCCGGCACTGCAACGCTCCGCAAGGCCATGAGAAAGCAGCCAGAGAGTGGGCCGTCTCGACAGGGGCGGCCCATTGCTGTAAGCGGACGCTGACACCGCGCGGCCCCAAGGCTGGCGCCATTTCCCGTTTGCGCAGCTACGGACATGCCATGCAGATCATCGCAGGCCTCGGCAACCCGGGCGGACAATATGCCCGCAACCGGCACAACATCGGCTTCATGGCCGTGGACGAGATTCACCGGCGCCACTCAAGCTTCTCGCCCTGGCGCGCCCGCTTTCAGGGCGAGGTGAGCGAGGGCACCATCGGCGGCGAGAAGGTCATGCTGCTGAAACCCATGACCTACATGAACGAATCCGGCCGCTCCGTTGGCGAGGCCATGCGCTTCTACAAGCTGGAGCCGGCGGATATTCTCGTCATCTATGACGAGCTGGACCTGCCGCCCGCCAAGTTCCGCATGAAGACCGGCGGCGGCCATGGCGGCCACAACGGCCTGCGCTCCATCACCGCTCATATCGGCGACGCCTACCGCCGCCTCAGGCTCGGCATCGGTCATCCGGGCGACAAGAAGCTTGTCTCCAACTATGTGCTGGGTGATTTCTCCAAGGCGGACAGTGAATGGCTGGAGCTGCTGATTGATGGCATCGCCAGTCATGCGGAGCTGCTGGCCAAACGTCAGGACAGCACCTTTGCCAACAAGCTGACCCTGCAGCTGGAGCCGGAGAAGGCGCAGCGCCCTGAAAAGCGCAAGGCTGCGGAAACCGGCGACGCCACCACTCCGCCCGCGCCGCGCCCGGCAGCCAAGGGGCAGAGCCACATCCGCCAGGCCCGCCAGCCAAAGGCCCCTGCCCTGCCCACGTCCGGCCCCATGGCCGAGATGCTGAAGAAGCTGCTGGGCAAGAGCAGCGGTCAGGACTGACCCGCCTTCCGTCTTCGCAATGCTTGACCTTGCCCGCCCCCTCGGGCAAGAAGCGGCTTAAATCTTCGATCAAACCGAAAGCGATCTCCCATGGGTTTCCAGTGCGGCATCGTCGGCCTGCCCAACGTCGGCAAGTCCACGCTCTTCAACGCGCTCACACGCACGGCGGCGGCTCAGGCTGCCAACTATCCGTTCTGCACCATTGAGCCGAACACCGGCGAAGTGGCCGTTCCGGACCCGCGCATGACGGCGATTGCCAAGATCGCGGGCAGCAAGGAAATCATCCCGGCCCGCATTACCTTCGTGGACATCGCGGGCCTGGTGCGCGGCGCCTCCAAGGGCGAAGGCCTCGGCAACCAGTTCCTCGCCAACATCCGTGAGGTGGATGCCATCGTCCACGTGCTGCGCTGCTTTGTTGACGATGACATCACCCATGTGGAAGGCAAAATCGACCCGATCTCCGACGCGGAAACCGTCGAGACCGAGCTGATGGTCTCCGACATGGAAAGCCTTGAGCGCCGCCTTGCCCCCATGAAGAAGAAGGCGCAGGTTGGCGACAAGGAAGCCAAGGCCATCGTCCCGATCATGGAAGCTGCCCTCGCCCTGCTGCAGGACGGCAAGCCGGTACGCACGCTGAAGCTGGCCGATGCCGAAGAAGAAAAGATCCTGCAGGGCCTCAACCTGCTGACCTCCAAGCCCGTCCTCTACGTCTGCAACGTGGAAGAAGGCTCCGCCGGCACCGGCAATGAGCTGTCCGCCAAGGTTGCCGAAATGGCGAAGGCGCAGGGCGCGGGTTCCGTGGTCATCTCTGCAGCCATCGAGGCGGAAATCTCCCAGCTCGACAATGAAGAGCAGAAGGAATTCCTCGACACACTCGGCCTGGAAGAGCCGGGCCTCGACCGCCTGATCCGCGCCGGTTATGACCTTCTGGGCCTGATCACCTATTTTACCGCAGGCCCGAAGGAAACCCGCGCCTGGACCATCACCCGCGGTACCAAGGCCCCGCAGGCGGCTGGCGTCATCCACTCGGACTTCGAACGCGGCTTCATCCGCGCCCAGACCATCGCCTTCGACGACTACATCAGCCTCGGCGGCGAAGTGGGCGCCAAGGAAGCCGGCAAGGCGCGTGACGAAGGCAAGGACTACATCGTCAAGGACGGCGATGTGATGCTGTTCAAGTTCAACACCTGACGCCAGCACCAGAAAGACCAGCGCATCATGACGAGCTTTGTGATCGACGTTCCGAAGATCCCCGCCCTGCCCGTGGCAGGCACTGATGCGCTGTTTCCGGTGCGCCGGGTCTATTGCATCGGCCGCAACTATGCGGCTCATGCGGTGGAGATGGGGCACGATCCCAGCAAGGAGCCGCCATTCTTCTTCCAGAAGAACCCGGACAATCTCGACGCCTCCGGCACCTTCCCCTATCCGGGCCAGACGGCGGATGTGCATCACGAGGTGGAACTGGCGGTGGTGTTGAAGTCCGGAGGCAGCGGCATTGCGGTGGCCGATGCGCTTTTCCACGTCTATGGCTATGCGGTGGCCCTCGACATGACCCGCCGCGACCTGCAGGCGGTGGCCAAGGACATGGGCCGCCCCTGGGACACGGCCAAGGCCTTCGAGCATTCCGCGCCCATCGGCCCCGTGATCCCGGCAAGCATCTGCGGCCACCCGCAGGCTGGGGCGATCACGCTCACCGTCAACGGCACGCTTCGGCAGAGCGGCGATCTCAACCAGATGATCTGGAAGATCCCGGAGATGATCGCCTATCTGTCGGACTATTTCACGCTGGCCGCCGGCGACGTGATCCTGACCGGCACACCGTCCGGCGTCGGCCCTGTTGTGCGCGGCGACAGGCTGGAGGCCCGCGTCGAGGGCTTTGCACCACTCACTGTCGAAGTCGTGTGATCAGCCTGAAGGCCCGTCACAGCTTCTGGCGGATGACACCGTACCAGCCAAGGCCGGCATAGGTCTCATAGCCCGGCGTCCTGTGGAAGGCGACGGTGGCGCCGTCCCGGTCCACATAGAAGCCATGCTCCTGGCCGCCGGTCTGGAGCTGGAACTGCTCGCTCAGCACGCCTTTACCATCCGATGAGGCCAGCACACGGCCATTGCCGCTGACCAGCATCACGCGCGAGCGCTCCCGCTCCTGCGGTGTCAGGCGCACGCCGTTGACAATCGCCTTCGCCTGCGGCTCCCAATCGAAGTGGACAGCCAGCATCCCAATCGGACGGCCATTGCTGCGCCCGCCCTCGCGCACGCTGGCAAGATAGGTCGCCACCTGCCCATTGCCGAGCAGCGGCTCGCGGGAGATTTCGTCGGCCACATAGTCATCGCCGGAGCGCAGGGACCGGCCACGGCTGAACCAGCTGCGGGAAGACACATCCGCGCCGGCAACCTTGAAGCGGTCCGGGCGGCCATTGGCGATCACCCGGCCGTTGAGATCACACAGCCACAGATCCGTATAGACCGTATAGGCTCCGAGAATGACGCCCAGCCGCTCGCTGCATAGGCAACCGCCTCCGGCGTGGAATTCTCCGCACAGCCAGCCACGGCCGAATCCGTTGCCCACCAGCGCACGTCACAGGTGCGCTCATAGAGGTTGCGGTCGATCAGTTCGATGGCGTTGAGTGCCAGATCCGTCAGGCGCGAGCCCTGCGCCTGCAGCGCCATCTGGCGCGTCAGCGTTTCCAGCGCCTCAATTTCGCCCGCTAGTTCCTTGGCAAGCGCGCTGGAAATGCCCTCGACAGCGGTGGAAATCTCGCGCACTTCCTGCGCCACCACCAGAAAGCCGCGGCCCTGATCGCCTGCGCGGGCGCTCTCGATCATGGCATTGAGCGCCAGCATGCGCAGCCGCCCCGTTACGTCCCGGATCTGGCCAACCTTGGTGGTGGTCAGTTCACGCACCTCGGAGGTTCGTTCCACGATGTCGGACAGCGCCGGGGCACGCTCCGTATCGGCAATCAACTGATCCATCTAAATATCTACCTGCCGCTCAGCTCCGAAGAGCCAGAAACCAGGAAGATATACTGTCAAAAATCACTAACAAACCGGAAATCCGGATCAATTTCAGAATAAATTCATCCATTGTCTCGGACACTTGCAACTCTTTGCCTAACATTAAGCCAAAAGAAAAACAAATAGGCAGTTCCGGATGCAGGTATTTTTTTCATGAAGCCAGAAAGCCAGACCGTATGAATACTTCTGTTCAAAAAACAGGCAGCCAATTGGCCGGTGCGCCTCCTCCCTCCGGGTCGAAATGCCACGCCAGGAGAGACCTATCTTCGCGCTTTCCCCTATGGCCAGGGCGGGCGGAGCGGGGTTAGACTGATGTCTCGGTCCCCGTTCAGGAAAGCAAGCGCAAGATGCTGTTCAGATTGATGAATTCCGGCCGCCGCGACTTTTCATCGCTGAGCGAGGCCGAAATCCTTGCGCTTGCCATTTCGTCCGAAGAGGACGACAGCCGGATCTATAAGGCCTATGCTGACGGGCTGCGGGATGATTTTCCGGCCTCTGCCGCCGTGTTCGATGCCATGGCGGAAGAGGAGAATGGCCACCGGCAGCAATTGATTGCCCTGTTCCAGAAGCGCTTTGGCGACACGATACCGCTGATCCGGCGCGAGCATGTGCGCGGATATTACGCCCGCAAGCCCGACTGGCTGGTGCGCCCGCTCGGCCTTGAAAAAGTGCGGGCGATGGCGGAACAGATGGAGGATCAGGCCGCCCGCTTCTACGAGGAAGCTGCAAAGCTCACCAGCGATGCCGCCACCCGCGAGCTCCTGGGCGATCTCGCCATGGCCGAACGCGGCCACGAGAGCCGTGCAGAGGCCCTGAGCGAGAGCCTGACCCCCATGGATGTGCGGGCCGAGGAAGACAAGACCGCCCACCGCCAGTTCATTCTCACCTATGTGCAGCCGGGCCTTGCCGGGCTGATGGATGGCTCGGTCTCGACGCTGGCCCCGATCTTTGCCGCAGCCTTTGCGACGCAGGACACCTGGCAGACCTTCCTCGTCGGCCTGTCCGCCTCCGTTGGTGCGGGCATTTCCATGGGCTTCACGGAAGCTGCGCATGATGATGGGGTGCTGTCGGGGCGCGGCTCTCCACTGAAGCGCGGCCTCTCGTCCGGTATCATGACGACGGTTGGCGGACTTGGTCACGCCCTGCCCTATCTCATTCCGGATTTCTGGACAGCCACCAGCCTGGCCACAGCCGTGGTCTTCATCGAGCTATGGGCGATTGCCTGGATCCAGAACCACTACATGGACACTCCCTTCTGGCGTGCCACCCTGCAGGTGGTTCTCGGCGGCTCACTTGTCTTCGCGGCAGGCGTACTCATCGGCAACTCCTGATCACTTTTTACTCATATATGCTCCCATTAATTGCATTATATCAATGTATATTGATTATCGACACTAAGCGTCTGCTTTACAGGCTGCCGCAGCGGTGATCTTGCTTTTCATGGAGCCTGCGGGCTGCGGAGAGTCGCAACTTGCTCATGGCTCTGTGGGGAGCATGATGAAAAGCTTCAATTTTCTTGCAGCGGCAATTGCCGCAACCTTGACCGCAACCGCACCGCTTCTGGCGGCTGGAACCGGTCAGGAAGGCTATTTCCAGATCTACAACAATACGGACAGCAACACGGTCGTTGGTTTCTATACCAACGATGGCAACGGCTGGAGCGACAACTGGCTCAGTGAGCGTCTTCGCCCGGGCGAAGACCTGCGCGCCACCTTCCACGCCAATTCCGGCCCCTGCGAACAGACTTTCCAGGTGGGCTGGCTTGGAACGGACGGCAGCGAAGTCCTGGATGATCCTGTCTCCATCGACATCTGCGAAGCCTCGAACGTCTATCTGGACGACAACGAGATGTATTACGATTGAGGCCAATCGCCGGAGCGGGTGGCGGCCGCCCGGATCTGGCGCATGGTCTGACCCACTGGCATTCAAGCTCCACTAAAAGGAGCATTTGCCAGAAGCGGAATGAGCCCCATCAACCACTGGCGCGGGCGGTCATGGCAAGATAAAACAAGTCCCATGACCGTCCACCGCTATTTCGAAGACTTCTCGCCCGGCGAGACCATCCCCCTCGGCACGAAGACCGTCACGAAAGACGAAATCATCGCCTTTGCTGCAGAATTCGACCCTCAGCCCTTCCATCTCGATGAGGGGGCCGGCAAGGCCTCGCTGCTGGGCGGCCTTGCCGCATCGGGCTGGCACACCGCCTCCATGTTCATGCGCATGCTGGTGGACGGGCTTCTGGCGCAGTCCGCCGGTCAGGGCGCGCCGGGCATCGACACGCTCACCTGGAGGCGGCCGGTCTATCCGGGTGACACGCTGAGGGCGGAAGCCAAGGTGCTGAGCTGCCGCTCCTTGCGCTCGCGGCCCGGCCTTGGGCTCGTCACCTTCGCGTTTTCCGTCTTCAATCAGAACGGTGACACCGTGATGGTGCTGGAAAATCCGATCCTCTTCACCTGCCGTGAGGCAGCAGCGGAGGCGGGCGCATGAGAACCTGGTTTGACGAGATGGAGCTGGGCGAGCGCGTCGAGCTTGGCTCCCACCACTTCACGGCCGAAGACATCGTCCGCTTTGCCGCCGCCTTCGACCCTCAGCCCTTCCACCTGACGGAAGAAGGTGCAGCGGCTACACACTTTGGCCGCCTCTGCGCCTCCGGCTGGCACACGGCCTCCGCCTTCATGCGCCGTCTGATCCTGACCATGCAGGAACTGGACGCGGCCACGCTTGCTCGCGGGGAAACGCCGGTGGAGCGCGGCCCCTCGCCCGGCTTTGAAAACCTCAAATGGATCAAGCCCGTATTTGCCGGCGACACGATCACCTACGCCAGCGTCGTGATTGCGAAGGATGATATCCCGCAGCGCCCGGACTGGGGCCTGCTGCGCGGCCGCAATGAGGGCACCAACCAGAACGGCGAACTGGTCTTCAGCTTCGAAAGCAAGGTCTACCTCCGGCGCAGACCGCGGCAGGCCTAAGCTTCGTATTGCCGCAGCCTGGCCCCAACTCTCGATGAGCGTGGCCCATCAAGAGCTGCTCAAGCCCGTACGGCGCCTGAGCCAATTCAAGGCGTGGTGCGTCAGCATCGAAAGCCTTGGTACAATGTCTAAAGGCTGCGGCCGAGCACTACTTCGTCATGCAGCGGGATGCCGTATTCACCCACGAGCGGGATCTCGGGCTTGAGCTGGCGCTCCTCATCAATGACGCCCTGCACGATCCGCTCCAGCCGGAAGCCACGCCGCTGATAGAAGCGGAAGGCATCCAGATTATCATTCGATGTGCGCACCATCAGCCGGGTCATGCCATGACAGCGCGCATCATTGACCACCGCATCCAGCAGCTGCGTACCCGTACCTGCCCAGCGGCTGAGCGAATCGAGGGTCAGGATTTCCCATTCGCTCTCCCGGCGGATGACCGTGACAGCCCCGGCGAGCTGCCCGTCGTCCTCCGCCAGAAAGCCCGGCAGTGCCGAGGCATCGACCATGACGCCATCCAGCAGGATTTCCACACCTGCCCACCGCTCTTCCAGCAGCTGTGCGAGCGACGCCCGGTCCTTGTCTTCAATCGGCCTGATGATAACTGCCAAAGGCTCCTCCTAACGGATGAAAATACGCCCTTCGAGCGGCGTGCGGGCCTGCCAGCCCTCCCGTTCCAGCTCCGGCACCAGATGCTCTTCCTCGGGAAAGCCGAGGCAGAGATAGCCGATCAGCTCCCAGCCGGAAGGCACGTCCAGCGTTGTCTTCACGGCCTGTGGATCGATGATCGACACCCAGCCGAGCCCAACACCATGCATGCGCGCGGCAAGCCACAGGCACTGGACCATGCCAACGGCCGAGAAGGCAAGTGTCTGCGGCATCGTTGCACGGCCAAGCCCATGCCCCTGCTCCGGGTCCGGATCGCAGAAGACCGCCAGCTGAACCGGCGCTTCGCGCAGGCCTGCCAGCTTGAGCCTTGCGTAAAGCTCCGCCTTTTCGCCCTCATAGGCCGCAAGGGCACGGTTGTTTTCCTGCTCGAACAGCCTCGTGACCGCGTCCCGCCGGGCTTGGCTTTCCACCCGGACGATGCGCCAGGGCTGACTGTTGCCAACGGATGGCGCAAGGTCGGCTAGCGCCAGAACCTCATCCAGCAGGCCATCCGGCAGATAGTCCTTGCGGAAGCGGCGCACATCACGCCGCCAGTGCAGCAGGTCGGCAAAGGCAGCCCTGAACGCAGGCGAAAACTCCGGTCCGCACTCCGTCTGCCCTGCCATGGTCAGTGCCCCGGAAAGGCCAGCAGCGTGCGCACCGGCACGCCCATGGCTTCCAGCCGCTGACGCCCGCCCAGGTCCGGCAGGTCAACGATGAAACAGGCGGCGACAATCTCCGCCCCCTGCCCGCGCAGCAGTTTGCAGGCAGCTTCTGCCGTGCCGCCGGTGGCGATCAGGTCATCAACCACGATCACCCTGTCGCCCGGATTGATGGCATCGCTGTGCATCTCGATTTCATCAAGGCCATATTCCAGCGAATAGGCAACACTGACCGTCTGCCAGGGCAGCTTGCCCTTCTTGCGGATCGGCACGAAGCCGGCAGACAGCTGATGCGCCACGGCTCCGCCCAGGATGAAGCCACGCGCCTCGATGCCGGCAATCTGCTCCACCTTGGAACCGGCCCAGGGCTGTACCAAAGCATCCACCGCCCGGCGGAAAGCACGGGCGTTGCCCAGAAGCGTGGTGATGTCGCGGAACAAGATGCCCGGCTTGGGATAGTCAGGGATGGTCCGGATGGCCTGCAAAAGCTCTTCGGAAACGCTGGGAATGTCCATATCGTCCTCTCAGGGCGCGTCGTAACTTGATTGGCCACGGGCCCAGGGCAGAGCCCCGGCAGCAGGGCCTTTGCCAGATCTTATATCAAGACGCGATCGCCGGGGGCAAAGGCATAACCACCTTGCCCACGGCCAATGCGCCGCAGCGGTCATCCCTTGTCGAAAAGCACCCGGCCTGCCACGGCATCAAGCTTCGCCAGCAAGGCCGGGTCGCGCCGCTCTGGCGCCGTCATGATCGCATAGTCAAGCGCCCGGTCGGAACCAACGGGGCACAGCTCATGCTCACGCGGCAGAGCGCGGGCAAGGCGCGCCACCAGTTGTTGGGCGTGGTGAGCATTGTCATGCAGTACCTTGATGATCTGCTGGATATCGACCTCGCCATGGTCCGGGTGCCAACTGTCATAGTCGGTCACCATGGCCACCGTCGCGTAGCAGATCTCCGCCTCGCGGGCGAGCTTGGCCTCCGGCATGTTGGTCATGCCGATCACATCGCAGCCCCAGGAGCGGTAGAGGTGGCTCTCTGCAAGGGAGGAGAACTGCGGCCCCTCCATGGCCAGATAGGTGCCGCCGCGCCGGTATTTGAGGTCTTCCGCCCGCGCAGCCGCTTCCACATGATCGACCAGCCGGGGACTGACCGGATAGGCCATCGACACATGCGCCACGCAGCCCGTCCCGAAGAAGCTCTTCTCCCGCGCAAAAGTCCGGTCGATGAACTGCTCCACCAGCACGAAGGTGCCGGGTGCCAGTTCTTCCTTCAGCGAGCCGCAAGCCGAAACGGAGATGAGGTCCGTAACGCCGCAGCGCTTCATGACATCAATGTTGGCGCGGTAATTGATCTGCGACGGCGGGTGCATGTGTCCACGGCCGTGGCGCGGCAGGAACACCACCTTGAGACCGTCAATGTGCCCGATCCGGACCGCATCGGATGGATCGCCCCAGGGGCTTTCAACCCCGATCCATTCCGCTCCCTCAAGGCCCGGCAGATCATAGATCCCCGACCCGCCAATCACGCCCAGAACCGCCTCAGTCATCGGCACCCCCAAATCAGACCGGCCCGATTAGGTCCGGTTTGCCGGTGCTTGTCAAACCCGGCAAGAGCCCCGGAAAATGCAAAGGGCCGCCCCACCGGGCGGCCCCCTTCTCAGCATTTGCGGTCACCCCGCAGGTGCCGGTATCAGTGCTCGACGTTGCGCCACAGCTTCTTCTTGGTGAAGTAGAGCATCGACGCGAAGACGATCAGGAAGATCATGACCCGGAAGCCCATCTTCTTGCGCTCTTCCAGGTGAGGCTCGGCGGCCCACATCAGGAAGGCGGAGACGTCACGGGCGTACTGATCCACCGTCATCGGCGTGCCATCGGTGTATTCGACCTGCTCATCGGAGATCGGCTTGGCCATGCCGATGAAGGACCCTGCCATGAAGGCCGGGTTGTAGTGCTGCCCAGCGGGAACCGTCACGCCCTCCGGCACTTCCTCGTCGTAGCTGACAAGCAGCGCATGGACATAGTCCGGGCCCTGCTCGTTGTACTGGGTGAAGGCGTCAAAGATGAACCACGGGAAGCCGCGGTGGGCAGCACGGGCCTTGGCGATCAGCGAGAAGTCCGGCGGATATGCGCCGCCATTGGCGGCACGGGCCGCCTGCTCGTTCGGGAACGGAGAGGGGAAGCGGTCGGCCAGAACAGCCGGACGCTCGAACATGTCGCCATCGTCATTCGGGCCATCCTGAACCGTGTATTCCGCCGCAATCGCCTTTGCCTGATCTTCGGTGAAGCCCGGCCCGCCCGGCTGCGCCAGGTTGCGGAATGCCACAAACTTCAGGCCATGGCACGAGGCACAAACCTCACGGTAGACCTTGAAGCCGCGCTGCAGCTGAGCCTTGTCGAAGGTGCCGAAGGGCCCCGCGAAGGACCATTGTTCACGCGGGATGTGCGGCCCCTCACCTGCTGCGAAAGCGGGCGAGGCAACAGCCACAGCGATGGTTGCGGCCAGCGAGACGCCAAGGGCGCGGACGGTCTTGATCATGGTGCTCATTTCAAAAACTCCTGACCCTTTCCGTCACTTCGTCTGCGGTGCTGCAGCAGCAGCGGCAGGCTTGCCGGCCCCACTTGCCAGAACCGCTTCGGAGATCGAGGCCGGCAGCGGCAGCGGCTTCTCAAGGAAGCCCAGCAGCGGCAGGATGATCAGGAAGTGGGCGAAGTAGTAGATCGTGCAGATGCGCGACAGGATCACGTAGATGCCTTCTGCCGGCATCGCACCGAGATAGCCGAGGGCCACCGCGTTGATTGCGAAGATCCAGAAGAACTGCTTGAACAGCGGGCGGTAGACGCCCGAGCGGACCCTGGACGTATCGAGCCAGGGCAGGACAAACAGGATGGCAATGGCGCCAAACATGGCCAGAACGCCGCCGAGCTTGTCCGGCACCGCACGCAGGATCGCGTAGAACGGCAGGAAATACCATTCCGGAACGATGTGCGCGGGCGTCACCAGCGGGTTCGCCTCGATGTAGTTGTCAGGATGACCCATGTAGTTCGGCACGTAGAAGACGAACCACGAGAAGAAGATCATGAACACGACGATCGCGAAGGCGTCCTTGACCGTATAGTACGGATGGAACGGAACCGTGTCCTGACCGGACTTCGGCTGCACGCCCGTCGGGTTGTTGTTGCCCGTAGTGTGGAAGGCCCACACGTGCAGGATGACAACGCCGAAGATCATGAACGGCAGCAGATAGTGCAGCGAGAAGAAGCGGTTCAGCGTCGGGTTGTCGACGGCAAAGCCGCCCCACAGCCAGGTGCGCACGGTTTCACCCACCAGCGGGATCGCCGAGAACAGGTTGGTGATCACGGTGGCGCCCCAGAAGGACATCTGGCCCCAGGGCAGGACGTAGCCCATGAAGGCGGTGCCCATCATGATGAGGAAGATGATCACACCCAGGATCCACGAGATTTCGCGCGGAGCCTTGTAGGAGCCGTAGTAAAGACCGCGGAAGATGTGGATGTAGACGGCGATGAAGAACATCGACGCGCCATTGGAATGCAGGTAGCGGATCAGCCAGCCGAAGTTCACATCACGCATGATGTGCTCGACACTGTAGAAGGCTGCCGTGGTGCTGGGCGTGTAGTGCATCACCAGCACGATGCCGGTGATGATCTGCGAGATCAGCACGAAAAAGAGAATACCGCCGAAGGTCCACCAGTAATTGAGGTTCTTCGGGGTCGGGAAATCGACGAAAGAGCCGCGAACGAGCGAGATGACCGGCAGACGGCTCTCAAGCCATTTCGCCGCCGCGCTCTGCGGAACGTAATTGGAATGTCCAGCCATGGCTGTCTCCTGGGGTCTACCGGTCAACCGATCTTGATCTTGGCGTCTTCAACAAACGCAAACGGCGGTACGAGGAGGTTCTCCGGAGCAGGCCCCCGGCGGATACGCCCTGCGGTGTCATAGTGCGAACCATGACACGGGCAGAACCAGCCATCGAAGTCGCCGGCATTGCCCAGCGGCACGCAGCCCAGATGGGTGCAGATGCCGACCATGACGAGCCAGGCTTCCTTGCCTTCGGCAGCGCGATTCGCGTCGGAGGCATCGGCGGTATCGGACAGGTTGAGATTGCGCGCCAGTTTGTCCGGCAGTTCGGACAGCGGCACAGCCTTGGCCTCTTCGATCTCCTTGTCCGTACGCTGACGGATGAAGACCGGCTTGCCGCGCCACTTCACGGTGATCGACTGCCCCACCTCGACGGCGGAGACGTCCACCTCGATGGAGGCCAGAGCAAGAGCCGAAGCGTCCGGGTTCATCTGGTCGATGAAGGGCCAGGCGACAGCGCCCGCGCCCACAACGCCCATGGCGCCGGTCGCAAGATAGAGGAAATCACGGCGGGTCGGTTCCGCCGAATCCGTATGAGCCAAGGTCGCGTCCTCTCGAAACCTGTTTAACGTATACCGAATGCCCACAGGCAGGCAGCCTCGCCCTCCCCTCCGGAACGGTCGGCTGCCCGGCGCGGGCATTAACGGCAAACGGGTGCGGCAATCGCCCGCACCACACCAAGCGGTGGTCTTTTTGCACCGTTCTGCCGCATTGTCCAGATGACCTTCGGCCAGAACGCTAAATGTCGCACCGCTTGGGATGCCGTCATCACCTTTTTGATGCCCTGAAAAGGCCCCAATTGAAAGCCGGATCGTTTGATCTGGATCAAACTTCTGCAGCTGACTGCAAAAATCCGCCAGACTGATGCGACCACAGCTGTGCATATAGGCCGCCCCGGGTCAGCAGTTCTTCATGACGCCCCTCTTCGATGATTCGGCCCTTGTCCATGACGACGAGGCGGTCCATGGCCGCGATGGTCGACAGGCGGTGCGCGATGGCAATCACCGTCTTTCCTTCCATCAGATCGAAGAGACTGTCCTGAATGGCTGCCTCCACCTCGCTGTCCAGGGCGGATGTCGCCTCGTCCAGCAGCAGGATGGGAGCATTTTTCAGCAGAACCCGGGCAATGGCAATCCGCTGGCGCTGTCCGCCGGACAGCTTCACGCCGCGTTCACCCACCTGGGCCTGAAGGCCGCTGCGCCCGTCCTTGTCCTCAAGTCCCTGAACGAACTCAAGGGCATGGGCCTTGCGCAGAGCCTCGATCACCTCCGCTTCCGACGCCTCCGGCTTGCCGTAGGCGACGTTCTCATAGATGGACCGGTGCAGCAGCGAAGTATCCTGCGTAACAACACCGATATGAGCGCGCAGGTCATCCTGGCGGACACGGGCGATATCCTGCCCGTCGATACGGATTGAACCGCTCTCAAGGTCATAGAACCGCAGCAGCAGGTTGACGAGGGTGGACTTGCCCGCACCGGAACGGCCGATGAGACCGATCTTTTCGCCCGGGCGGATCGTCAGATCCAGCGCATCGATGACACCCTTGACCTTGCCATAGTGGAAGGAGGCCTTGTCGAAGACGATCTCGCCTTTGGTGACCGTAAGGGGCGCTGCATCAGGCACGTCCTGCACCTCCCGCTCACGCGCAATGGTGCCGATGCCGTCCTGCACCGTGCCGACATTTTCGAACAGGCCCGCAACTTCCCACAGGATCCACTGGGACATGCCCTGGATCCGCAGGACGAGGGACACCGCCACCGCCACATCGCCCGTAGTGACCACCTCATGCTGCCACAGGAATATGGACAGTCCGGCTGTGGAGAACAGCAGCAGCGTATTCAGCGTGTTCAGCGAGATGTTCAGCAGCGTCACATAGCGCATCTGGCCGAAGACGGTCTTCATGAAGCCCATCATCGAATTGCGGGCATATTCTTCCTCACGCCGTGCATGAGAGAAGAGCTTGACCGTGGCAATGTTGGTGTAAGCATCCACCACATGGCCGGTCATCACCGAGCGGGCATCCGCCTGCTCCTGCGAGATCGCCTTGAGGCGGGGAATGAAGACACGCAGCACGCCAACATAGGCAAAAGTCCAGACCACCAGCGGAATCGCGAGATAGAGGTTGGCATCACCGATGACGATCAGCGCGCTGGTCAGATAGACCAGCACATAGACCATCATGTCGACGATCCGAGTCACCACCTCGCGCACGGCCAGTGCCGTCTGCATCATCTTGTTGGCGATGCGGCCGGCAAAGTCGTTGTGGTAGAAGGTCATGCTCTGGCGCAGCAGATAGCGGTGCACGCGCCAGCGCACGGACATGGGATAGGTTCCGATCACGCCCTGATGGAACAGCAGTTCCCACATGGCCTGCGTCAACGGCAGGCCCAGCAGGATGACGCCGGCCATGAGCGAGAGCTTCACCCAGTTGTCGGTCCAGAACGTCGCCCGGTTGGCCTCGCCCAGCCAGTTGACCAGATCGCCCAGGAAGGAAAAGATCGCGACCTGAAAGATCGCGATCATCGCCCCTAGCACACCGACACCGGCCAGCAGCGGCCAAAGCGGCTTGGTATAGTACCAGCAGAAGGCCCCAAACCCCTTCGGCGGCACATCCAGCTTAAAGTCCGCGAAGGGATCGATCAGACGTTCAAATCTGGAAAACATTGTTCAACTCCAGAGATTTACGCCCCTCGCCCGCGGACCGGGCAGAACCGCGCAGACGCCTGATTTTCAGGCGCTGCCAATAGGGACGGCGGCCACCGAAGGCCAGCGGAAAGACGAAACTGACCAGCGCACCGGCAAGCACCAGCGTGCCAAGGAACAGCTCTATCAGATGCGTGCGGTACTGCGCTGCGCTCTGCACCGCATTGCCAATGCGCACAGCCTCCAGCGACCACAGGTCAGCGAGGAGAACCGGCAGGAAAATCAGCATGGCGGCACCAGCCGTTGCAGCGGAAAAGACGGCAACAGCCGCCCCGCCAAGGGCCAGGCGCTGGCGCCAGGACAGCGTCACCCGCGGCAAGGACGCAGCAAGGTCATCCGGACGCGGCAGGTCCGGCGGATAAGGCAGATCGAAAGGATCCAAAGGATAACGAACAGACATGGTTCTGCTCCAGACGGAATCGGACTGATGAGGCACAGCTGGCGGGACGCGCAAATGAAAGACGCGCAGCACCGGAATGGTCCGGTTACGCTTGGAGCCAGTCGCTATTCAGCTGAAATGTTTTGAAACGCCGTCTCAGGCTGCCGGGTGGCAGGAGATCGGAAACGGGCCCGCGAGAGCAGGGGCTACGGTCGTATGGACACGTGACGTATTTGTCATGAACACCCCTCCTCTGTTAGCTCGGTTGACGGCAATAGACAGCGCGGCAGAACGCGCCTGACTTTCTTAGACTGTTCGGTTGAAATCGCAAGGCCCCAAGCACAGCTCAAACATGCTTTACCTCCCGCCTGTTGCCATGAGGCAACAACGCAACCAGTACCTGAGAGACCTCGCCCCTTCTCCAGTTCCTATCCGGATCAGAGTGAACCTGACAGACGCCGGATTTATTTGTTTTCATTTGTCTTTTCGGAAAAACCACTGGCCGCTCTCCCCTGACGAACTCCGGGGCCGCCTTCAGGCACGCCCTCCGTCTGCGGGCGGACAAAAAATGCGGCGGAACCCGTCCGCCGCATGTCACCATCCCTTGGATTGCACTCCTCAGGCCGCGCGAATACTGGTCAGGAACTGGCTCACCTGCGTCTGCAGGCTGCTGGAGAGCTTCGTCAGTTCACCCGCAGCAGCGTGCATTTCATCCGTGGCCGAGGTGCTGGCCTGCATCGCTTCCGCAAGGCGGTTCATGTTGCCTCCCACGCGCTCGGTGCTGGCATTGGCCACTTGGACCGAACGGGAAATCTCACCGGTCGCCTGCATCTGGCTCTGAACTGAGCCATGAACGGCTTCGGAAATCTGGCTGATCTGCTCGATGGTCGCGGTGATGGAGCGGATCGCCCCGACCGCCTGCTCTGCGACGAACTGCACGGAGGCCACCTGGGAGGTGATTTCTTCCGTTGCCTTGGTGGTCTGGCCGGCCAGTGCCTTCACCTCATTGGCCACCACAGCAAAGCCACGGCCCGCTTCGCCCGCACGCGCCGCCTCGATGGTGGCATTCAGGGCGAGAAGGTTGGTCTGGTTGGCAATCTGGCTGATGAGTTCGACAACTTCGCCGATCTGACGGCCCGTCTCCGACAGGCGGCCGACGATTTCATCGGCCTGGCGGGCTTCAAGCACGGCAGCGCTGGCGATCTGGGAAGCGTTTTCGACATCACGGCCGATGGTGGAAATGGAAACTGCCAGCTCCTCGGCAGACTGGGACATGACACGCACCGACCGGCCGGCCTCTGCCGTTGCGGTGGAGACCTCATCCACGGCGCGGGAGGAGTTGCCGACCGCCTGACGCAGATCGAGGGCATTGCCGCCAACCGCATGCGCCGTGCTGGTCAGGGCTTCCACGACGCTGATGACCGAGCGTTCGAAATCGCTGGCCACGTCGTGCATCAGTTCCCGGCGCTCCTGTTCCATCTTGGTCTGCTGGGCCGCCTGGAGTTCAACTTCCTCCTTGGCGCGGGCTGCCAGCTTTTCACGGAACTGGACAACGGAGCGCGCAATGGCACCGATTTCATCGCTACGGCTGGCACCGTCAATATTCACATCCAGCTGCCCCTGGGACAGAAGATCAAGACCATCCTGCAGCCGGTTGAGCGGCCGGGCGACGCCCAGAGCCAGCACCACGGCCAGTGCCAGGAAGGCAATACCAATGGGCGAGCAGACAAGAACGATCTGCAGCATCTGATCGATGATCAGGCCATCCAGCAGGGAGGAGGCCTGCGGGCCGAGAAAGGCCTGCGCCTGCGACGGGTCACCCAGAGCAGAGGTAAGCGCTTCACGGAATACGTAGAACGCGTAACCCGTGCCGGCCACCATGATCAGGGCCGACGTCACAACCAGAACAAGAAAGCGGCCAAGGATCGAAAGGCGGATGCCCGTACCTACATTATCGTGCATGTCCATTCCCGATGGTCAGAAGAAACGTTCTTCGGTCCGATACCATGGGAAATAGTACTAGGGAGCGAGCGTAAAGATTTTCTTCACGCAATCAGATAAAACGCTCAGGACAACAGCTTATGCGTGATGGCATACCCGCCCGCCGCAGACACAGCACTGAGGGCGGAACCCCAGGCAATATCTACCAAAACCACCTCCAGCGGCCAGTCTCTCAGGGTCGCGTAGTTGGTCATGTCGTAGGTTGCATACGCAATAAAACCTAGGACCGCTCCACAGATCACGGCAGTCCAGATGCTTTCAGACTTCAATGCAGGGAGTACAGCAAAGAAAACCAGACCGCCGACATAGAAAAGATAGAAAACTGCCGCCGCACCAAGATTGGGCTTGTCCACCATCAGATGCCCGATGCGGTCGAAATAGAAGCGCGTTGCCACTTTTCCAAGCCAGACCGCATCAATCGCAAGAAATACGGCAGCAGTCGCAAGGTAGGCGGTGATAATCTGGCCCATAAGGAGGTCCCCCTTCTGGGAAATTTTACGTGGCTTCACGTCTGCCGGATCACGCAAGGCGGATGTCACCTTTCCTCGACAGACATCATCTCCCCGGCAGGCAGGAACCCGCCGGACTGGCGCTCCCACAGATCCGCATAGAGCCCGCCACGTGCCAGCAGCGCCTCATGGGTACCCTCCTCGACGATCTTTCCCCCGTCCATGACGATCAGCCGGTCCATGGCCGCAATGGTGGAGAGGCGGTGGGCGATGGCCAGCACCGTCTTGCCCTGCATCAGCGGTATCAGATTGTCCTGAATGGCAGCCTCGATCTCTGAATCCAGGGCAGAGGTCGCCTCATCCAGCACCAGAATGGGCGCATTCTTCAAGAGCACGCGCGCAATGGCGATGCGCTGGCGCTGGCCACCCGACAGCTTCACGCCCCGCTCGCCCACCTGCGCCTCGAAGCCGGAGCGGACCTTGCTGTCTTTCAGGTTCAGGATGAACTCCAGCGCATGGGCCTGCCGTGCCGCATCCTCAAGCATCGCCATGGTGGCATCCGGCCGTCCATAGGCGATGTTCTCACGGATGGAGCGGTGCAGCAGCGAGGTGTCCTGTGCCACCATGCCGATCTGCGCCCTGAGCGAGGCCTGCGTCACCTGCCGGACATCCTGACCGTCCACGAGAATGCGCCCGCTCTCCACATCATGAAAGCGCAGCAGCAGACTGGCCAGCGTCGACTTGCCCGCGCCTGAGGGGCCGACGATGCCGATCTTCTCCCCGCCCTTCACCGCAAAGCTCAGATCATCAATGACACCCCCGCGCTTGCCATAGTGGAAGCTGACCTTCTCAAAAACGATCGCGCCCGCGCTGACCATCAGCGCCGGAGCACCCGGCTGGTCCGTGACGGCAATGGGACGTGTCAGCATGTCGACACTGTCCTGCAAGGTGCCGAAGGAGCGGAACAAGGAGTTGAGCTGGCCCAGCATCCGCCCCAGCAGAAGATTGAGCCGCAGCGCCAGCCCCAGCGCCACCGCCACATCGCCGGCCGTCAGGATGCCATCCTGCCACAGCACAAGAGAGAACCAGCCGATGCTCACCATCATGACGCTGCTCAGCAGCGACATCAGCGAGCGCACTTCGGTCAGGTTGCGGGTGAAGCGTTTGAGCACCGCAAGGTAGCTCTCGAAAATCGCCCGCACACTGGCCTGTTCGCTCTCGCGGCTGCTGAACAGCTTCACCGTCTGGATATTGCTGTAGGTGTCGACCAGCCGGCCCGTCGCGCCGGAGGCGGCATGGGCAGCCGCGCGGGAATGGTTGCGGATACGCGGCACGTAATATCGGGCGATCACCGAGAAGACCGCCAGCCAGACGAGAATGGCCGCGCCAAGGCGCCAGTTCAATTCGCCCAGCAGCAGCAGCGTCGCCAGAGCATAGACCGCGATGTACCAGACTACCTGCAGCAGCGTGACCATGAACTCGCCCGCCGCCTGCCCGGCCTGCCAGACCTTGGACGAAATGCGGCCCGCAAACTCGTCGTGAAAGAAGGCGATGCTCTGGTCCATGATCCGCTGATGCGCCTGCCAGCGCACGCGGGCATAAAAGCCGGGCACCACGGTCTGCTCTTCAACGCCTGCGGTGAAGAAGGCCAGCACCGTGCGCAGCACCAGCACAACGGCCGCCATGCCTGCAAAAAGCTGCCAGTTCTGCGTGAAGAGGTCGTCCTTCGGTGTGGTCTGAAGCAGATCGACAATGATGCCGATGAAACTGTAGAGCCCTGCCTCCACCAGAGCAGTCGCCCCGCCCAGAAGCAGCATGGCCACGAAGGGCCAGGGCGACTGGCGCACGAGGAACCAGAGATAGGCGCCTGCGGTGACGGGCAGTTTTCCGGCTGGCGCAGAAACGAAGGGGTCAATCCAGCCTTCAAGGCAGCGCAAAATTCTGTTCAAAGGCTTGGTCCGGTTTCGAGATGTCCCCTTGCAGGGTTTTAGCACCCGCTGCGGGAATGGCCAGCCGCAAGGGGCTTAAATTGCTGTAATGACTTGCCGCAGGCATCAAGGGACATGCCCCAGCCGCTGGACAAACGGCGGAAAACCGGGCACTGCGTGGCCATGCCAGACCTTGCCCTTTACCAGCCGGATATCCCGCAGAACACCGGCACCATGATCCGCATGGCCGCCTGCCTTGATGTGCGCGTGCACCTGATCGAGCCGGCTGGCTTTCCCTTGTCCGACGGCGCGCTCAAGCGGGCCGGAATGGATTATCTGGAGCGGGCCGCCCTCATCCGCCACCTCGACTGGGCCGCCTTCGAGGAAGCACGCAAGGCCGCCGGGCGGCGGCTGGTGCTGCTGACAACCAAAAGCACCCTGTCCTACACGGACTTCGCCTTCCGGCCGGACGACATGCTGCTGCTGGGCCGTGAAAGCGCGGGCGTGCCCGATGCCGTGCATGACCGCGCCGATGCGCGGATCACCATCCCCATGGCTGCGGGCATGCGCTCGCTGAATGTCGCGGTCTCCGCTGCCATGGTGCTGGGCGAGGCCCTGCGCCAGACCGGAACCTTTCCAATCCCCTCCCGTTGACCTCCGGCAGGACAGATCACCGCTTTGCAAATCGCGGCAGGGGCTTGATAAGAAGAGCCAGAATCAGCCGCCCCGGCTCAAGCGCATGGCGGCAACAGAAATGACGAAGGAGCGCCCATGACCAAGGCAGCCGACCCCACACGCGGCGGCCCCGTGCCCGCAGATATCGAGACCAAGAAGACGGTTGCACCAGAATGGTTCGCCAGCCTGCGTGACCGGATCTGTCAGGTCTTCGAGGATCTGGAGGACGAGATCGGCGCCAAGGGAGGCCCGCTGGCGGATCAGCCGGCAGGACGGTTTGTCCGCACTCCCTGGGAGCGTATTGACAGCTCCGGCGCAAAGGGCGGCGGCGGCGTCATGTCGATGATGCATGGCCGGGTGTTCGAGAAGGTGGGTGTGCATGTCTCCACCGTCCATGGTGAATTCTCGCCCGAATTCCGGGGCCAGATCCCCGGCGCTTCGGAAGACCCGCGTTTCTGGGCATCGGGCATCAGCCTGATCGCCCACCCGCAGAACCCGCATGTTCCGGCGGTGCACATGAACACCCGCATGGTGGTGACGACGCGCCAGTGGTTCGGCGGCGGCGCCGACCTGACGCCGGTGCTCGATGCCCGCCGCACCCAGACCGACCCGGATTCCATCGCCTTCCACAAGGCCATGGAAGAGGCCTGCGCCCGGCACAAGAACGCTGACTACCCCCGATACAAGGAGTGGTGCGATGAGTATTTCTTCCTCAAGCACCGCAACGAGCCGCGCGGCATTGGCGGCATTTTCTACGACTATCTGAACTCCGGCGACTGGGACGCGGATTTTGCCTTCACCAAGGACGTCGGCCTTGCCTTCCTCGGCATCTATCCGGAACTGGTGCGGGCGAACTTCGAAAAGCCCTGGTCAGAGGCAGAGCGCGAGGAACAGCTGATCCGGCGCGGGCGCTATGTGGAGTACAATCTTCTCTACGACCGCGGCACGATCTTCGGCCTCAAGACCGGCGGCAACGTCGCCTCGATCCTCTCCTCCATGCCGCCCGTGGTGAAGTGGCCGTAAGCCATCATTTTGCGGCAACCGCGGCAAGAAGCTCATCGCGGGCTGCCCGGTAGTCCGAGGCGGCCCAGAGGCGGCGCAGGTGTTCCATCGCAGCGCCCAGCGCCGGGCCTTTCGGCACGCCTGCGGTGATGAGATCATGGCCCGTCACCGGAAACACCGGAATGTCCCAGCTCCGGGCCAGCTCATGCAGGCCCGCGAAGCCCGCTTCATCGCGAGCGGCCGAACGGGTGCGGGCCTGGGCGAGAACAAGGGCATCGAACGCCGTCTCCCGCCCCCAGGCCAGCATCTGCGCCTTCAGCACGGCCGCAGGATCTGACGCCTTCAGCAGGGAAATGGCCCCTTCGATGGCGCGGAACATCACACTCCGCTCCTGATTAGACAAGCGCCAGCGGCGGGCGATGCGCCCGGCGTCTTCGCCCACGAAACCAGTGAGGCAGGCAAGTGCCAGAATGGACGAGCCGGCTTCCGGCAGTTCATCACTGAGAGACTTCAGCGCGGCAAGGCTGGCAAGACGGGCCACACCACCCGTCAGCAGCGGCAGAATGCCCGTCCCTTCCATGACGGCGATCACCGGCGGGCAGGTTCTGACGGCAAGGATCTTCTTCATCTCCCCGCCGATCCGTTCCGCCGAAAGCTGGCCAAGCCCATCCCGCAGCCGCACGGAAGCGGACAGGCCCTCATCATCCGTCGGTCCGGCGCCATAGGTGGCATGAAAGCGGAAGAAGCGCAGGATGCGCAGATAATCCTCGCGGATACGGTCCTCCGCCCGGCCTATGAAACGCACCCGGCGGGCAAGGCAATCCTCCAGCCCGCCACCAAGCGGATCATGGATCGTGCCGTCAGCGCCGCAATAGAGCGCATTCATGGTGAAATCGCGCCGGGCCGCATCATGCGCCCAGTCCCGGCCGAAGCGCACCACCGCGTGGCGGCCGAAGGTTTCCACATCCTCGCGCAGGGTGGTTACCTCAAAGGGCTCGCCGGAACTGATCACCGTGACCGTGCCGTGATCAATACCGGTGGGCACAGCCTTCAGCCCGGCCGCTTCCGCCCGTTCGATCACCTGCTGCGGCAGGGCAGTGGTGCACATGTCCACGTCACGGACCGGCTCGCCCAGCAGCGCATTACGCACCGCCCCGCCCACGGCCCGCACTTCGTCGCCATCCTTCTGCAGGGCATCGAAGACGCGCTGGATCGCAGCGCCGCGCAGCCATGGCACGGCAGAATCGGGGAGCTTGCGGGGCAAGGTCATGATGTCAGTCGCTTTCGGCGTCCGCGTTTCAGGCCCTATTCATAGCGGCCCGGCACCAGAACGCCATCGCGGAATTCCACCGGGCGGTAGGTCTGGCCCTCATGGCCTTCCTTGAAGCTGGCCATCACCACGAAGCTGGCAATGACCAGCAGCCCGCCCGCAACAGTCAGCCAGAAGATATGCCCCCGGCTCCAGGCCTTGGCCGTCTCCGTTTTCTTCGAGAACCACAGCCAAAGGGCATAGACCGCGAAAGGCAAAAGGAAGAAACCGGCCTGGGTGAGTGTAATGCGGAACATCAGGCATAGACCGTTTCATAAAGCGAGCGAACGATACCGGCCGTGACACCCCAGATGTACCGGGTCTCATAAGGCATGGCATAGAAGTAGCGCGGGCGGCCCTGCCATTCACGGCTTTGGCGCTGGTGGTTTTCAGGCCGCATCAGAAATCCGAGCGGCACATCGAAGATATCCGCCACTTCGCCCGGGTTGGCCGTCAGCGGTGGCAGTTCATGCACGAGGCCCACGACCGGCGTAATCCGGTAACCGGACCCGGTGAGATAGGGCGACAGGCGGGCGAAGGGCTCGACGGCCGACGGATCCAGCCCGATTTCCTCCTGCGCCTCGCGCAGGGCAGCAGCTTCGGGGCTGCCGTCTTCTGGATCGATTTTGCCGCCGGGAAAGGCGATCTGCCCGCCATGGGCATTGAGATGCGGCGTGCGCAGCGTGAAAAGCACCGAGGCCTCACCCGGCTCCCCCCCCTGCAGCAAAGGCTTGGCAAGGACGGGTATCAGCACCGCAGCCTCGCGCGGTTCCCCCGTCCACTTGGCATAAGGCCCAAGGTCCGGATTGAGAATATGATCGCCCGTGTCCCGCTCGGCGGCAAATGGCAAGCGCCGCAGCGCACGGGAGCGGAAACCTTCAAGAGAAAACAGATCGTCTGCCGCGCCTGGCGTCCGTCCGGTCCGGGACCCGATTGCGTCCATCACGCTCATGACTGGTCTGCGCCTCCCCGTTCCGTCCCGCCCAATGCCCCCTCTGGCAGAGGGAAAAAAGCGCCGCCGCTCCACACGCCCGGCACCCCGTCCTTTTCCTCGATCAGCTCCGCCAGATCATAGAGAAGCGGACGTGTCAGCCGTGCTTCCAGCCGCCCTCGCACCAGAACATAGGGCACAAGACCATCATTTTCTTCATCCAGCCGGAAACGCAGCGGATTTTCCGGCCCTGCAGCCACCACATCGCCAACATTTGACCGGAACGTGAGCGTCCGTGAGTCGCCTTGTCCGAGGCTGTGCATCTCGACAGCGAGGAACGGCGCATCTGCGACGCGGATGCGGACCTTTTCCACAGGGGTCACAAGATAGTGACACCCGTCCTCATCCTTCCGCAGCACCGAGGCAAACAGCTTGACCAGCGCCTCGCGGCCAATGGGCGAGCCCATGTAGGACCAGGAGCCATCTTCGTGGATCGCCATGTCGATGTCGCCGCAGAATGGCGGATTCCAGCGATCTACCGGTGGCTTTTTGCCATCACCGCCGCCCGCACGGGCAATAAGCGCCGCCAGCGAGTCAGCCGGCCGCGCCGGGCCTGCAGAAGTGGAAAGCCGGGTTTCGTCTGTCATCAATCGGGCCGCTGCATCCGCCTTGCTGTTTCTGCCATGGTTCCGCCACCGGGGCGCGGTGTGATCTACACTGATCTGGAGCATCGTAGGCCTGTGCACAACCCGGCGCACGGAAAAAAGGCTTATACCGGCCCGGATAAACTGTCAGAGTGAACGGATGCAGCAGCGATCTGCCTGCCGCATCAGGCCACCGCAAGGATGGCCGGTATAAGAAAGACGGAACGCCCTCCCTTTCCCGCCGGGCAAGGACACGGACAACGGCTTGAAGAGGTTTCCATGAGCGCAATCACCACCACGCCCGCCAGCTCCGTCAACATTGTTGAGCAGGCCGAAAAGGCGGTCGCCCGCATTGGTGCGGCGCGCGCCGATATGGCCCGGGTGATCTTCGGCCAGGAAGCCGTGGTGGACCGCGCGCTCGTCACCATTCTGGCCGGCGGCCACGGGCTGCTGGTCGGTGTGCCCGGCCTTGCCAAGACCAAGCTGGTGGAAACGCTGGGCACGGTGCTCGGCCTCAACGCCCGGCGCATCCAGTTCACCCCCGACCTGATGCCCTCCGACATTCTCGGCGCGGAAGTGATGGAGCAGGCCGCCGATGGCACGCGCGGCTTCCGCTTCATCCCCGGCCCGGTCTTCGCCCAGCTGCTGATGGCCGACGAAATCAACCGCGCCAGCCCGCGCACCCAGTCTGCCCTGCTGCAGGCCATGCAGGAATATCACGTGACGGTGGCCGGCCAGCCGCATGATCTGCCGCGCCCCTTCCACGTGCTCGCCACCCAGAACCCGCTGGAGCAGGAAGGCACCTATCCGCTGCCGGAAGCCCAGCTGGACCGCTTCCTGATGCAGATCGACGTGCATTACCCGACGCTGGAAGCCGAGCGCCGCATCCTGCTGGAGACGACCGGCTCCGCCGAGGCCAAGCCCACTGCCGTGCTGAACGGGGAAGAGCTGATCGCCCTGCAGGCGCTGGTGCGCCAGATGCCGGTGGGCGAAAGCGTGGTCGATGCCATCCTGAAGCTGGTCCGTTCCGCCCGCCCGGCAGAACAGGGTGAAGGCGATGATCTGTCCCGGCTTATCGCCTGGGGCCCCGGCCCGCGCGCCAGTCAGGCGCTGATGCTGACCGTACGCGCCCGCGCCCTGATCGAGGGCCGCCTGGCGCCTTCCATCGATGATGTTCTGGCACTGGCCGAACCTGTGCTGCAGCACCGCATGGCGCTGACCTTTGCCGCCCGCGCCGATGGCCACACCGTGCGCGAGGTGATTTCGCGCCTCAAGACCCGTATCGGCTGAGCCGGGAGGACCTGAATGGCAGGCACCAGCACGGCACCGGCAGCAGACACAACACAGACCAGCGGGCTGGGGCCGGGCATGCTCGCCTCCGCCCGCACCGTGGCCGAAGCCTTGCCCGAGCTGCTGGTGGAAGCGCGCCAGGTGGGCAATACGGTTGCCGCCGGCTGGCATGGCCGCCGCCGCGCGGGACCTGGCGAAACCTTCTGGCAGTTCCGCCCCTTTTCCATGGGTGAGCCTGCGCGCCGCATCGACTGGCGCCGGTCTGCCCGTGACGAGCATCTTTATGTGCGCGAGCGTGAATGGGAGGCTGCCCACACGATCTGGCTCTGGGCGGACCTGTCGCCCTCCATGAATTTCGGCTCGAAGCTTGCTCCGGTGGTCAAGCGCGACCGGGCGCTGGTGCTGATGCTGGCTCTCGCCAGCATGCTTTCCGGCAGCGGCGAGCGTGTCGGCCTGCCCGGCCTCACCCGCCCCCTCACCAGCCGCGACGCACCGGAACGCATGGCAGCAGCCCTTGCCCATGCCCCCCGAACCGAGGCACTGCCGGAAACGACCGCCGTGCGCCGCTTCTCCGATGTGGTGCTGATCGCCGATTTCCTTGATCCCATCGCATCAATTGCCGAATGGGTGGGCCGTGTGGCCTCGACCGGCGCACGCGGGCATCTGGTGCAGATCCTCGATCCCATCGAGGAAAGCTTTCCCTTCGACGGGCGTGTGGAATTCCGCGATCCCGAAGGCGGGCTGCGGCTGACCACGGGCCGGGCCGAAGGCTGGCGCGAGGCCTATCAGGCGCGGCTTGCCGCCCGCAAGGCGCAACTGCGCGAAATTGCCGGGCGCGCCGGGTGGAGCCATATCGTGCACCACACCGGCCGGCCTGCCACCGAGCCGCTGCTGGCGCTGCATGGCCGCCTGTCCGGCCAACCCGGCGCCTTGGCCTCCGGCATGGGAGGGCGGTGATCCATGTTCGGCCTTCCCATTGGCTTTGCCTCACCGCTGATCCTCTCCGCCCTCGCTTTGCTGCCGGTGATCTGGTGGCTGCTGCGGCTGACCCCGCCGCGCCCGCGCGAGGTCACCTTCCCGCCCACCCGGCTGCTGCTGGAAATCGAGAAGCACGAGGAAACCCCGCAGAAGAGCCCCTGGTGGCTGACCGCGCTGCGCCTGCTGCTCGCCGCCCTGCTGATTTTCGCCCTCGCCGGCCCGGTCTGGCGTCCGGCTGAACGGCTGGCGCTTGAGGGCGGGCCGCTGCTGCTCGTCATCGACAATGGCTGGACCTCCGCCCGGGACTGGGAGCGGCAGACCGCCACGGCCCAGCAGATCCTTGATACGGCGGCGGAATCCGGCACGCCGGTGATGCTGCTCGCCACCGCCGAAGGCCCCAGCCAGACGCTCACGCCCTCCACCGCGGCTGCCGCAGGTGAGCGGCTGCGGGCGCTGGAGCCCCGCGCCTACGCCCACCAGCGCGCTGAGTTGATCACCGCCCTGCGCAAGGCCCTTCAGGACAATCCGGTTGAGCAGGCAGTGTGGATTTCGGACGGGCTGGAAGATGACGCGCCGGGTGCTTTCCAGCGTGACCTCGGTTCGATGCTGGGAGCCAAACCGCTCACCGTATACACCGGCCTCAGGACCCCCATGGGCCTTGCCGGCCTCAGCAGCGATGCCGATGCGCTGACCGTGACCGTGATCCGCAAGCCTGGCGAAGGCCCGGCAACCGTCCGCGTGCGCGCCGCCGACATGCGCGGCCTGACGATTGGCGAGACGGATGCCGCCTTTGCCGGCGGCGCGACGGAGACAACGGCCTCCTTCTCCCTGCCGGGCGAATTGCGCAATGACATTGCCCGGCTGGAAGTCAGCGGCGAACGCGCTTCGGGCGCAGTCAAGCTGCTGGATGACAGCTGGCGGCGGCGCACGGTTGCGCTGATTTCCGGTGCGGGTGCCGACCAGTCGCAACCGCTGCTCTCGCCGCTCTACTACCTGCAGCGGGCACTTGCCCCCTTTGCCGATCTCAAGACGCCGCGCACGGCAGACCTCAGCGAATCCGTTCCGGACCTGCTCGCCGAAGGCGTCTCGGTGGTGATGCTGGCCGATGTCGGCCGCCTGCCGGACAATGCCGCAGCCGAGCTTGGCCGCTGGGTGGAAGGCGGCGGGCTGCTGGTGCGCTTTGCCGGGCCCAGAACCGCTGGCGGCACGGATGGCCTGCTGCCGGTGCGCTTACGCGCCGGAGACCGCACACTGGGCGGCAGCCTCTCCTGGGAGCAGCCGCAGAAGCTGGCGCCCTTCCCGCAGCAGTCGCCCTTTGCCGGGCTCACGATTCCTGAAGAGGTGGAAGTGACCCGGCAGGTGCTGGCTGAGCCCACAGCCGATCTGCCGGACCACAGCTGGGCCATGCTCAGCGACGGCACGCCGCTGGTCACCGCCCAGTCGCGCGGCACCGGCGCCATCGTGCTGTTCCACGTCACGGCCGACACTGGCTGGTCCAACCTGCCGCTCTCCGGCGTCTATGTGGAGATGCTGCGGCGGATCGTGGCCCTGTCCAATCCGGCAGCCGCGGCGCCCTCTGCAGAGACGGAAGGAACCGGCACCAGCGCCGCGCTTGAAACTGACACAGCCGTGCGCAACGTTCTGCCGCCGCTGCGCCTGCTGGATGGTTACGGCGTTCTCTCCAGCCCGCGTGCCGATGTCTCCCCCATTGCCGTGGCCGACTTTGCCCGCACGAAGGCCAGCCGCACCACGCCGCCGGGCCTTTATGGCGCAGATGACGGCTTCCGGGCGCTTAATCTTCTGGATCAGGGGGCCAAGCTCGTGCCGCTCGACATGTCCCTCTCCCCCAACGCGGACCTTCGCCCCTATGCGGACAGTGAACCGGCAGATCTCAGGGCGCCGCTGTTCCTCTCCGCCTTCGGCCTGATGGTACTGGACGCACTGATCGTGCTGCTGCTGGCCGGCCTCATCAGCCGCCTGCGCCTGCGCCGGACGGTCCGCACGGCAGGCGCGCTGCTGCTGGTGCCCGCCCTCGCCCTTTCGCTTGTGGCACAGCCGTCACCGGCCGGGGCGCAGCAGAGCGCTGACGATGTAAAGGCGCTGGAAGCAACGCTGGAAACACGGCTCGCCTATGTGGTGACCGGCAATGCAGAAATTGACGCGGCATCCGCTGCCGGGCTGGAAGGCCTGTCGCGCTATCTTGCCGGCCGGACCGCACTGGAACCCGGCACGCCGATGGCCGTCGATATTTCGAGGGACGAGCTGGCCTTCTACGCCCTGCTCTACTGGCCGGTCGATCCTTCCGCCGCCAAGCCCGATGAGCGCACGATGGCGCGGATCGACAGTTTCATGCGCAATGGCGGCAGCATCCTGTTCGACACGCGCGACAATCTGGCGAGTTCCGCCAGCGGTTTCGGCACGACGCCAGCGACGGCCAAGCTGCGCGAGATCCTTGATGGCCTCGACGTGCCGCCGCTGGAGCCCGTGCCCTTCGACCACGTGCTGACCAAGACCTTCTTCCTGCTGGAAACCTTCCCCGGCCGCTATGCCACAAGCCCGCTCTGGGTGGAGGCCAGCGAAGACACCCCGGCAGATGACGGGCGGCCGGTGCGTGCGGGCGACGGCGTGTCGCCCATCCTCATCACCGGCAATGACATGGCCGCCGCCTGGGCCGTGGATGCCAATGGCACTTATCTTTACCCCACGGTGCCGGATGATCCGCTGCAGCGCGAATATGCCTTCCGCGCCGGGGTCAACATCGTCATGTACAGCCTGACCGGCAACTACAAGGCCGATCAGGTGCATGTTCCGGCGCTGCTGGAACGGCTGGGACAGTGAGGGGAACGCGGCGATGAACTGGTCCCTTTCCTTTGCTCCCTTCCTGCCTTGGCCGGTGCTGGGCGGCGCTGCCGTGCTGGTGCTGGGCTTCCTGGTGGCAGGCCTTCTGATGCGGGTGCGCGGCACATGGCTGCGGGCGCTGGCGCTGGCGCTGGCTCTTGCCGCCCTCACCAGCCCGGCGCTGGACCGGGAAGACCGGGAGCCGCTTTCAAGCGTCGTTGCGCTGGTGGTGGACAAGAGCCAGAGCCAGGCTTTGGAAAACCGTGCGGAGGTCACCGACAAGGCCGCCCGCGAACTGGAAGAGCGGCTGGCCGCCCTGCCCGGCTTCGAGCTGCGCCGCATCGAAGTGAGCCCCGGCTCGCAGGATGACGGCACGGCGCTGTTCAGCGCCCTTTCCGGCGGCCTTTCGGATGTGCCGCCCGACCGGGTGGCCGGGGTCATCATGATCACCGATGGTCAGGTGCACGACATTCCCGCCACGGCCGATGCGCTCGGCTTCAAGGCGCCGCTTCATGCGCTGGTGACCGGACGGCCTGATGAGGGCGACCGGCGGCTGGCGCTGGTCCGCGCCCCGCGCTTCGGCCTTGTCGGCTCGGAACAGACCGTCCGCGTGGCGGTGCGCGACACGGGCACGCTGGAAGGTGCCGGACAGCCTGCCACCATCCGCGTGCGCCGCGACGGGCAGCCCTTGGCCGAACTGCGGGTGCAGCCCGGCCAGACGGCTGACATTCCCGTGCAGATCACCCACGGCGGGCAGAACATCTTTGAATTCGAAACGGATACGCTTTCCGGCGAACTGACGCCGGTGAACAACCGTCTGGTGATAACGGTGGACGGCATCCGCGAGAATCTGCGCGTGCTGCTGGTCTCCGGCTCCCCCCATGCCGGCGAGCGTACCTGGCGCAACCTGCTGAAATCCGATGCCTCGGTAGATCTCGTCCATTTCACCATCCTGCGACCGCCGGAAAAGCAGGATGGCACACCGGTCAACGAGCTGTCGCTGATCGCCTTCCCGGTGCGCGAGCTGTTTTCGGAAAAGATCGACGAATTCGACCTGATCATCTTCGACCGCTACGTGAACCGTGGCGTGCTGCCGATGCTCTATTTCGACAACATCGCCCGCTATGTGCAGGCAGGCGGCGCGCTGCTGATCGCGGGCGGTCCCGATTATGCGGAAGCGGCTACCATCTACCGCACGCCCATGGCCCCGGTCCTGCCGGCGCGGCCCACCGGCAATGTCATTGAAGGCCCGTTCTATCCGGAGGTTTCCGAGCTTGGCAGCCGTCACCCGGTGACCCGTGGCCTGCCAGGCGCCGGCGCCGAGCCGCCGCAGTGGAGCCGCTGGTTCCGCGCCGTCGAGGCGGAGGTTGATGCGGGCGAACAGCTGATGACCGGCCCCAGCGATCTGCCGCTTCTGGTCCTCAGCCGTCAGGGCGAAGGCCGGGTGGCGACGCTTTTGTCCGACCACGTCTGGCTCTGGGCGCGCGGTTATGAAGGCGGCGGCCCCTATGTGCCGCTGCTGCGCCGCCTCGGTCACTGGCTGATGAAGGAGCCGGATCTGGAGGAAGAGGCGCTGCGCCTCTCCCTGCGCGGCCCGATGCTGCGGATCGAGCGTCAGACACTTGGCGAAAGCGTATCCCCCGTCACGCTGACGGACCCGTCCGGCGCGCAGCAGCAGCTTGAACTGATGCAGGAAGAGCCCGGCCTGTGGACCAGCGGCCAGCGTGTCACCGGCCTTGGGCTCTACACCGTCACGGATGGCGAGCGCACTGCCCTCATCCACGTCGGACCGCAGAACCCGCGCGAATTTGCCGATGTCATCTCCACGACGGCCAAACTCGCCCCCCTTGCTTCCCAGACAGGCGGCGCGGCGGTGCGGCTGGCGGATGCGGGCGGCGAGGTAAACCTGCCGCGCATCGTGCCCATGAACCGGGCCGACGGCTTCTCAGGCAGCGGCTGGATGGGGCTGAAGACATCTGAGGCAAGCGTGCTGAAGGGGATCGACCGCTACCCGGTCTTCAACGGCCTCCTCGGCCTCGCCCTTCTCCTCGGCGCCCTGTCCCTCGCCTGGTACCGCGAGGGAAGGTAAGGGGCTTGAACCAAGGCTTTCGATACTTACGCATCACGCCTTGAAATTGCTCAGGCGCCGAACAGGCTTGTCCAACTCCCGGTGAGTGATGCTCACCGGGAGTTGGCTTACGTCAGGCTGAAGGTCAGCTTCCGGCCGACAGCAGCAGCGGCCTTCAGCAAGGTGTCGAGCTGCACCCTGTCATTCGACGGATCAAGGATGCGCTCCAGCTGCGAGGCACTGGTGCGCATCCGGCGGGCCATCTCGGACTTGGTGATCTTCTGCGTCTTCATGGCGTGCAGAAGCTGGAGCGCCAGCGTGCGCTTGATCGCAACCGCCGTCCCCTCTTCCAGCAGACCGTCTTCTTCGAGCAGACTGTCGAGGCTGTCTCCAAGATGCGGGTTGTCAGCGTTTATGTCCTCAATGCAAGACACGGCTCAGCACCTCTTTCATTCGGCCCACTGCTACCTCCAGTTCATGCTGGGGAAAGGCCTGACTCTATTTCAAAAACCCATGCAACAGGACCATCTGCCCGCCATTCAGCAGGAAAAGTACTCGAGCGGTCCTGCCATCAGATATGTTTGAACGAACCTCATACATGTGCCTGACGCCCTTGATGGCACGGCACCTTGGCATACCAACCGGCCAGCAATACTCCAGCGTCTTGATATCCTCACCAATCGTCGGCCTGTCCTCCCGCGTCATCTCCAGAAGCCATTTCCGGACAGGCTGGCGGCCGGATTTCGACACATAGAAACAAGCTTGAAGCACTTTAACTGGCGGCTGCATCAAACTACCTTACACGGTATACCTTGAGATGGCTTTTCTCAAGGCGGGACCCATACCGTTGTTGAAATTATATAAAACTTCAATCGATAGTTGATTTCCGAAACAGGGCTCGCGCTTACCGGCCGCCGCGCACTGCGCCGGAGGGCATGGGAGCATCTGTCAGGCAAGCCACCAGCAGGCGGGCCGGATCGACCGGTCCCGGCAGGGTGATCTGCCCGAAGGGCACCGGGGCAAAGCCGAGCGGGCCGTAATAGGGAGGATCGCCCACCAGCAGCACAGCCGTCTCACCCAGCCGCCGGGCTTCATCCAGCGCCGTGCGCAGCAGCAGCTTGCCAAGGCCCCGGTTCTTGTACTCGGGCGCAACCGTGAGCGGCCCCAGCAGCATGGCAGGCGTTTCGCCAATGCGGATCGGCGTCAGACGCACAGACCCGGCGATGGACCCGTCAGCAGTGCCGACATAGCTCAGTTCTGCGGAATGGGGCACGCCCTCGCGGATGCGGAAGGCCGTCCGGGCGAAACGCCCCGGACCAAAGGCTTCGGCTTGCAGGGCTTCAATGGCGGCCTCGTCGGAGGGCGTTTCAAGACGGACGAACCAGTTCTCGGTCTTCATGGCAGATGACATCTCAGGTGCATGGTATGGCGTTCTGGCGCCCTGCCCTGAAGATGCCAACGGACGGACCTGTCAGCAGCCAGATACAAGACGCGCGCGTGCGATCGGGAAAAAGTCCCGTGCGCTCCGTCGTCGTCGCTGTTCGTGGCTCGAAATCATTGTGAGTCGTCCCGCTTCCGGCGCAACTGCAACCGGAATGGATCGCGAGTATCATGAAGCTGGCAGGATGGTCCAGCAGTTTTTGCAAGAGCTGCCGGGAGCTGCCGGCTCACCAGTAGGCGCTGGGATGCAGCCGCCCGGAAATCTCGTCCACACGCCGCTGCGTTGCACCGGTTATGTCCACCGGCAGCGCATTCGGCGAAAAGAACCGCGCTTCCTGGATTTCCTTGTTGGGGACGGGTGAGGAGACAGGCGGCTGCCAGACAGGGATCTCGAACAGGGCCACGTGGTCGCGGCTGGAGCCCTCACGGTTGTGATAAATCCCGAGCAGGTGCGGTTCAGCTTGGGCCACGATGCCGGTCTCCTCGAAGACCTCACGCACGGCCGCCTGCTGCAAGGTTTCGCCCACATCCACACTGCCCCCCGGCAGATACCAGCCGGGCAGATAGGTGTGCTTGACCAGCAGCACATAGCCATTGGCATCGCGGATGACCACGCGGACGCCGAGCGTATGAGCACTGCGGAAAAGATTGGCGAAATGGATGACGCGGCGCAGCAGAACTGGCGGCAAAATACGCAGAACCTTGTACATGCGCGGCAGTATGCTGAACATTGTGGTCAGGGCAAGCCCTTCCCGGAAAACGCGGTAAAAACCTGTTCACCTGTCATGCAGGAAATGCAGGGCAGCCCGCCACTTCCATGAGTTGTGCGCCCGCGAAGAGTGACTATATTCAGGTCATTCCGATGAAGAAATAGGCAGTCACTTGCGCAATATCTGTGCGAGGCTCCCATCGGACAACCAGATGAGACCGACATGTTTACCGCCCTGTTCGCGCGCCGTACTCGCAACCGCCGCTTCGCATGGAAGCCCGCAGTTGACATGAGCAACCCGCGCATCCGCGCTGCTCTGACTACCTTCGCTGCCAACTGATACTGGCAATCTGGACGCTGCGCAGCAGGCCCTTTCAGCGGCCCGGACGCGGCACAGACCTGAAGCGAAGCCGCCGAAAGCGCCCCACCGGGGCGCTTTTTGCTTGACGGGTCAAGGCACACGGGGGAAGGAAAGGCATGTTCCGTCTTGCCCATCTTTCCGATCCGCACCTCGGCCCACTCCCCGAGCCAGAGCTGCTGCAGCTCCTGTCCAAGCGTATTCTTGGCTATGTGAACTGGCGGCGGAACCGGAACAAGGCCATGGGCGGCGGCTATCTGGCTGGCCTTGTCGAAGACATGCTGGCCGGGGCGCCCGATCACATTGCCCTGACCGGTGATCTCGTCAACATCGCCCTCCCCCTGGAAATCGAAGCCGCAAAAGTCTGGCTGGATGCGGTGGCGCCGCCGGAGCTGATGTCGCTGGTGCCGGGCAATCACGATGCCTATGTGCCGGGTGCGCTGAAGTCCGCCTTCAAGGCCTGGGGCCCCTATATGGTCGGCGACCATCCGGCAGAGCCGGAAAGCCGCACCAGCATCAAGGCGCATTTTCCCTATTTGCGCCGCCGCGGACAACTGGCGCTCATCGGCGTTTCAACCGCCCGTGCCAGCGCACCGGGCCTTGCCACCGGCCGCATCGGCGTGCCGCAGTCGCGCCGGCTGCAGGAGATGCTGGAGGAAACGGGCAAAGAAGGCCTGTTCCGTGTGGTGATGATTCACCACCCCCCGTTCAAGGGTGCCACACGCTGGCACAAGCGCCTGGAGGATGCCTCGCGCCTGCGCTCCGCCGTCAAGCGCAGCGGGGCAGAACTCGTGCTGCATGGCCACACTCATATTGACAGCCTGACCTCCATTGACGGCCTGAACGGCCCGGTCCCGGTCATCGGCGTGCCTTCCGCCAGCCACGCTCCCGGCGGCCGCCATCCCGGCGCCCGCTACAATCTCTTCAGCATCACCCGGCAAAACGGCAGCTGGCGCTGCCTCATGCAGGAACGCGGCTTTCTGCACGCCGGCGAAGGCATCAGCACGATAGCAGAGCGGGAAATCGCGATTCCGGCGGGGCGGCAAAGCCGCCTTCAGACTGCAGACAACCTTTGATCTCTCCATCGTCATCCTCGGCCTTGCGCCAAGAATCTATACAAGTCAAAGATTTGTAGATGGCTGGGGCAAACCCGGCCATGACGAAAGAGAAGAAAGCCTGCGGTGTCATCACCCTGACAGCAGCAGGCCGCCCGTCACAGCATCGGATAAGCAAACCAGGCGAAGGCGATCAGGCCTGCGGCTCCGGCGAGAGATCCCACGAGAAACGACAGGGCAACAGGCGCCCAGACAGATGCACCGGCAGGACGGGCTGAATTGCCAGCGATCGCGGCCTTCATGCGCTTGTCAAGCCAGTCGCCTTCCAGCGCCCGCTCCCGCTCGATGATGCGTTCCGCGATATATTCCGTCACGCAGTCCGCCATGTCGTCGATATCGGCCGTCTCCAGAATGACGAGACGTCCGAGACGGGTATCCTTCAGGAAGCGGTAAGTCTTCAGGTCGCCGGCGACAACGATATGGCTGGTCACATCGATCCACAGGCGCGGCGTCGAGCCCGGAATGATCTGGAAGGAAAACTGGTCGTCATCCTCCGGAACTTCCTTGAAGACATCCTGCAGTTCCTCGGCCAGCATCTTCAGGCGGACCCGTTCGGTGTCCTGCAGATCGATGACCACATCGGCCCGCTCGGCCTCGCCAAGGCGCACCTTGCGCAGGGTTTCGCGCAGGCTGCGAACCTTGGAATGGGGCACCACGGTCGCGGCCGGTCTTGTGGTCTTCTGATCTGCCATGTGTTGTCCCGAGTCGTTTGCTGCTTTTGCCTTAAGCGGACTTTTACGGATCAGCGCCCTACTGGAAACCGGGGCAACTGGCCGGGAACCGCTCTTCCACTGGCAATGTCGCAGCTGTGGTTAACAAGTATTAATATATTCAGGCCCGCACGGCCAGACGCCGCGCTGCAAAAAACCGGAACAGCAGGATTTCACCCATGAAAGTCAATGGCATCCCCTACCGGACCATCTGGCGGAGCAAATCCGGCAAGAGTGTAACCATTCTAGACCAGACCCTGTTCCCTCATGCGTTCGAAACGCGGGAACTCACCAGCGTGACGGAGGCCGCCGAAGCGATTCGCACCATGCGCGTGCGCGGCGCACCCCTCATCGGCGCAACGGCCGCCTATGGCATGTGGCTGGCGATGCAGGCAGATCCGGGCGATGCGTCGCTCGACGGGGCCGCGTCAATGCTGGTCGATACGCGGCCGACGGCCGTCAACCTCGCCTGGGCGGTTGATATTTCCCGCCGGTCTCTCATCCATCTGGCACCGGAGTTGCGCGCCGAGAAGGCCTTGCAGGTGGCCGAGCGGATCTGCGACGAGGATGTCGCCACCAACATGGCTATCGGCCTGCATGGGCTGGACCTGATCAAGACGGCGCTCGCCCGTAAAAGCTTCGGCGAACCGGTAAACATCCTCACCCATTGCAACGCCGGCTGGCTGGCGGCGGTGGACTGGGGCACGGCAACAGCCCCCATCTACATGGCGCATGATGCGGGCATTCCCGTCCATGTCTGGGTGGACGAAACCCGCCCGCGCAATCAGGGCGCCTTTCTCACCGCCTGGGAGCTGGGCAAGCACGGCGTGCCGCACACCGTCATCTGCGACAATGCAGGCGGACACCTGATGCAGCACGGCGCCGTGGACATGGTGATCGTCGGCAGCGACCGGACCACTGCAAACGGAGATGTCTGCAACAAGATCGGCACCTATCTGAAGGCGCTGGCTGCGAAGGACTGCAATGTGCCCTTTTACGTCGCCCTGCCCTCCTCCACCCTCGATTTCTCCATCAGCAACGGCCTGACGGGCATTCCCATCGAGGAACGGGATGGCAGAGAAGTGTCCACCATCGCAGGGCGCGGCGCGGATGGCACCATCCGCCGCGTCTCCATAGTGGCGGATGGCTCCGAAGTCGCAAATCCCGCCTTTGACGTTACGCCGGCGCGCCTCGTCACGGGGCTCATCACCGAGCGCGGCGTAATCGAAGCCTCGCGCCCGGCACTGGCCGCCGCCTTCGCTGACAAGATCAGGCACTGAAGCCGGTATCAGTCCGGTCCGCCAGGCGCCCCAGCACCGGCACATGCGGAGCGGCGGTTTCGGGCAGGTGACCGGCAAGACGCGGATCATCAATCACCTCAATCGCCCGCTTGTACGGCCGGAAGCCGCTCGCCTGATAGAAGCCCAGCGCCACCGGACTGTCGCCGGTGCAGGTGTGAACGAAGAAGCGCTTCGTCTGCGGCCGCGACCAGGCGCGCCACAGCGCTTCCTGCATCAGCCAGCGGCCAAGCCCTTGCCCCATGACATCCCGCGTCAGCCCGAAGAAGGACAGTTCAACGTCCTGCGGATCGGCAAAGTCCAGTTCCAGCAGCCCGGCATCCACTCCGTCCTTGCGGACAATCCAGACCTCACGCGAGGGTTCGCAGAGAATTGCGGCCAGCTTCTCGCGCGGCATGACGAGCCGGGAGAACCAGAGCCATTCCTCGCCCACCTTGCGGAAGAGCCTGAGGAAACCATCCAGATCGGCTGCCTGAGACCGCTCCAGCGACACACCGGCAGGCGCCTTTGGTGCGGCGAGTCCTGCAGGCGCTCCAGTCATCTCCAGAAAGGTGACCACCAGCGCGATCTTGCTATCGGGCAGGTAGGTGTAGCCGTTCATGTTGAGTGGGGTCATCAGAAGGTCCTTGTCGCGGCGGGCATCATGGTGCCCCCGTGCCAGCTGGTGCAGCGCTGCATCATCCGGCACCGAGAGAAGCGGCATGGTGTCGGGGAAAAACGAGCCGGATGCAAGACCTGCCTGCGCTCTGTTCGCAGCTGTCATAACGGTATTGTGAAAGGACGGAAATCACGCAAGTTGCGGCAGGTTTACCTTTCGTTAACCATATGCGCCAAGACTGTTTCCATGGCAAAGATCGGAAACAATCCCAATCGCAGCGACAAAAAGCCCAGTCTCAAAGACTACAATGACGCATGGGCGACGGTGCGCAGGCGTGCCGTTCAACGGACAATCAATCTCAACTCCCAGCTCAATCAAGCCTTCTTCGAGATAAACACCGGCGTTGTGCAGCAACAGGCATCGAATGCCATTCGAGGAAACAACGTCAGCGCCGCCAATGCCATGTCCCGGCTGAATATTCTGGTGTAGTGACACGCACAAAGCCGGAGACTTTCAACTCTCCGGCTTCGCCTCAGATTGACCCGACCGTCTTCAGTTTTGCCCGGGGATGAACCTCGTTCTGGCTCATCACCGTTGTATGTGCCCGGAAGCGTTCAACGATGGAACGCACAAAGGGCCGTGTCTGCGGTGAGGTCAGCAGAACCGGGACCTCGCCCTGGGTGGCCGCCTGCTCAAAGGCATCACGCACGAGGGTCACGAACTCCTGCAGCTTCGAGGGCTGCATGGCGAGCTGACGGTCTTCACCTTCCCCGACGATCGCTTCCAGGAACGACTGCTCCCAGCGCGGGCTCAGCGCAATCAGCGGCAGATAGCCGCCGGGCGCCATGTTGGCCGCGCAGATCTGGCGCGCCAGCCGGCTGCGCACGTGTTCTGCAATCGTGTTTGTGTTGCGGGTAAAGCCAACCGCCTCGGCAATGCCTTCCAGAATGGTGCCCAGATCGCGCACGGAAACACGCTCGCTCAGCAGGGTCTGCAGCACGCGCTGCACGCCCGACACGTTGATCTGCGACGGGATGAGATCGTCCACCAGCTTGGCCTGATCGCCCTTCATCTCCTTCAGGAGCTTCTGCACATCGGCATAGGTCAGCAGTTCCGCCACATTGCCCTTGATCGTCTCGGTCAGATGGGTCGAGAGCACGGTTGCCGGGTCCACCACCGTATAGCCGCGCAGCGAGGCATCCTCACGGTAGGCAGCCTCCACCCAGGTGGCGGGCAGGCCAAAGGTCGGTTCGATCGTATGCGTGCCCGGCAGCTTCACCTGACCACCGGCCGGATCCATGACCATGTAGCGGTTGGGATAGAGCGAGCCCTTGCCCGCATCCACTTCCTTGACCTTGATGACATAGTCATTCGCGCCAAGCTGAATGTTATCGAGGATGCGCACGGGCGGCATGATGATACCCATGTCCGCCGCAATCTGACGGCGCAGAGCCTTGATCTGCTCGGTCAGCTGATCGCCGCCGCCGCTTTCCTTGCCATTGATCAGGGGCAGCAGGGCGTAGCCCAGCTCGATACGCAGCTCATCCATCTTGAGAGCATCCGTGATCGGCGGCTCCGGAGGCGGCTTCGGCGCTTCCTCGATCACCTTCTTGGCGACTTCCGCCGCCACTTTCTGCTGTTTCACATTTCCGGTCTTGAAGGCCAGCCAGCCAGCCAGCGCCGCCAGCGAGACGAAGGGGATCATCGGCATGCCCGGCAGGAAGGCCAGTGTCAGCATGACGGCAGAGGACATGCCCAGCGCCTTCGGATAGCCGGTAAACTGGGCCACCATGGCCTTGTCGGCCGAACCGGCCACACCCGCCTTGGATACCAGAATACCGGCAGCGGTCGAGACGATCAGCGCCGGGATCTGCGATACCAGCCCGTCACCCACCGTCAGCAGGGTGTAGTTCTGCGCAGCCTCGCCGAAACTCAGCTTCATCTGCGCCACGCCGATGATGATCCCGGCAATCACGTTGATGAAGGTGATCAGCAGACCGGCGATCGCATCACCGCGCACGAATTTGGACGCACCGTCCATGGCACCGAAGAAGGTGGATTCTTCTTCCAGCTGCTTGCGGCGGCGGCGGGCCTCTCCCTCGTCGATCAGGCCGGCAGAAAGGTCAGCGTCGATCGCCATCTGTTTGCCGGGCATGGCATCCAGGGTGAAACGCGCCGCCACTTCCGCGATACGGCCCGAACCCTTGGTGATGACGATGAAATTCACGATCACCAGAATGGCAAAGACGATGATGCCGATGACGAAATTGCCACCCATCACGAAGTTGCCGAAGGACTGAATCACATGTCCGGCCGCAGCTGTGCCCTCATGGCCGTTGGCGAGGATCAGGCGCGTCGAGGCAAGGTTGAGCGCCAGCCGCAGCATGGTGGCGATCAGCAGAACCGTCGGAAAGGACGAGAATTCCAGCGGCTGCTGGATAAACAGGCCGGTCATCAGGATCATCACCGAAAAGATGATCGAGATGGCCAGGAACATGTCCAGCATGACCGAGGGCATCGGCACGATGAGCAGGACGAGAATGACCATCACTCCGATGGCAAGGCCCAGATCGCCCTGCCTCAGCGCACGCCAGATATCGCCCATACTCGGCATTGCGGCGCCAGTCCCCGGTCCGCGCCCTACGGGCGGCGGCGGTGCGCCGGTGCCATTTGCTGATGCTTCACTCATGCAGCGTCCTCAAAATCTGCAAGCGCCTCAAACCCGAGCTTCGCCCGGCCCAGGCACATGGATGCCCTCATCCGTGTACTGGTTCAGCTTGTTGCGCAGGGTCCGGATCGAAATGCCGAGGATCTTGGCCGCATGGGTGCGGTTTCCAAGGCAGTGGTCCAGCGTATCGAGAATGAGATCCCGCTCCACATCGGCGACCGTCCGCCCGACGAGCGAGCGGTTGACGGCCTCGGCCGCCTGCGCTGCCCGCTCCACCGGCCCGCGCGGTGCCGAAGCCAGCGGTGTCCCGTCCGGCATGCGGATCGCATCAACGCCGATCTCCGGCCCGATGGCGAGCAGCACCGCGCGGTGGATGGTGTTCTCCAGCTCGCGCACATTGCCCGGCCAGGGATTGGAGGTCAGAGCCCGGCGCGCATCCGGGCTGATGGGCCGCACCGGGGCACCATTCACCTGCGCATAGTGGCGGGCGAAATAGTCGGCGAGTTCCAGAATGTCGGCCGGGCGCTGGCGCAGGGGCGGCAGCTTCAGGTTCACCACATTCAGGCGGAAGAGCAGATCCTCACGGAAGGTCCCCTTCCGCACGCTTTCCGCCAGATCCCGGTTGGACGTGGCAATGATACGGATATCCACCGGCACAGGCCGTGTGCCGCCCACCCGGTCGATCACCCGCTCCTGAATGGCGCGCAGAAGCTTGGCCTGCAGGCGCACGTCCATCTCGGAAATCTCGTCCAGCAGCAGCGTGCCGCCATCAGCTTCCTCGAACTTGCCGACCCGGCGGGCAACGGCCCCGGTGAAGGCGCCCTTCTCATGGCCGAAGAGTTCGGATTCCAGCAGATGCTCGGGGATTGCTGCGCAATTGATGGAGATGAACGGCTTGCCCGAACGCGAAGAGCTGCGGTGCACGTGGCGGGCAATGACTTCCTTGCCCGTGCCGGATTCGCCGGTAATCAGGATCGAAGCATCGGAAGGAGCCACCTGTTCAGCCAGCTTCACCACGGCAGCCATGGCTTCGTCGCGATAGATCAGGTCGCCGCGCTCTTCCGAAACGGCGGACAGAACCGCCGCGATCATATCCGGATCAGGCGGCAGCGGGATATATTCCTTGGCGCCGGCCCGGATGGCCGCCACAGCCGCGCGGGCATCCGTATCCGTGCCGCAGGCAACGATCGGCACATGAATGCGCTCGTCCGTCAGCCGTGCAATCAGCGAGCCGATATCCAGTTTCACCTCGACCATCAGCAGATCGGCGCCCCGGCCGGAGCGCAGCACCTTCAGCGCCCCCTCGATGTCATCCGCATGGGTGACTTGAGCGCCGCGCTGCATCGCGATTTTCGAGGCTGTCGTAAGCTGGCCGCCAAGCGTCCCAACAATCAGCAAGCGCATCTTCGTCTCCTGCCCGCTCTCAGCGGTCGGTCTTGATAATCTCGGTCATGGTCACGCCCAGCTTGTTCTCGACCACAACAACTTCCCCGCGGGCGACCAGCCGGTCATTCACATAGATATCGATGGCCTCGCCGACCTTGCGGTCCAGCTCCAGCACCGTTCCCGATGCCAGCTTCAACAAGTCCGCAACATGCATCTTGGAATGGCCCAGCACGGCCGAGATGCGCACCGGCACATCGAAAACAGCTTCCAGATCGGCCGCCGATGAAGCGTGGCCGATGTCGCCCCGGTCTTCCCGGCGCCGGCCTGGGCTTTCAAGTTCATCCAGCGGAATTCCGCCATCACCTGTATTGCTCATGCCTCAGTCTCCCCGGTTGCGGATGTCTCACGCGCCTGAGGCCGCACACGGGCAGCAGCCTTGGCCTGGAAATAGCCGCGAATGATCTGGTCAATCTGTTTCTCAATAGCCTTGCGGTCCCGCAGGATGCCGCCATCGGCCCATTCAATCCGGCAATCGCCGCGCTCGACCTCAGGTTCTCCGAGGATGACGAGACGCCCCTCGAAACCCTTTTCCTCAATCAGCGGATCCATACGCTTCTTCAACGCATCGACATCCTTGACCGCCACGCGGATGACCAGATGCGGGGCCTCCCGCAAGGGGCCGAGACATTCGGACACCAGCGCCACGATCTCTCCCAGCGGGCTGCGCGCGATCAGATGCGCACAAAGCCGCCGCGCGACGAGAAAGGCGAGTGAAATCGCGTCCCGCTCGATCTCTTCCCGGAAGCCATCGATTTCGTCGAAAACCTGCTGAGCCACACTCACAAGACGGGCCGCCTCATCCGCAAGACGGCGCTCCTCGCCGGCACGCGCCTCTTCCATGCCTTCAGCCCGGCCCTTGCTGCGTGCATCGGCAATGGCGGCCGCCAGCAGAGCCTCATGCTGGGCAACCGGCATCACCGGCACGACCGGCTCCTGCGGCAATTCGGCAGCCGGAGCCTCCGGAGCCGCAAAATCCGTGCTGAACAGGAATTTCGACGGTGTCGTGAAGCGTGACATGCTTCCGCTCTAGACCTCGCTTGTCATCAATAGATGATCTCGTCGTCGCTCTTCGACTTCGCGATCATGATTTCGCCGCGCGCAGCCAGATCCTTTGCTGTCGCAACCATGGCGGATTGGGCTTCATCCACGTCGCGCAGGCGCACCGGCCCAAGCGCTTCCATGTCATCCCGGAGCATTTTCGCCGCCCGCGAGGACATGTTGGAGAAGAAGAAGTCGCGCACCTGATCAGTAGACCCCTTCAGCGCAATGGTGAGGCGGTCCTTCTCCACGTTGCGCAGCAGGGTCTGACAGCTGGCCGCATCGAGCTTCATCAGATCGTCGAAGGTGAACATCAGGTTCTTGATGCGCTCCGCCGATTCCCGGTTCTCTTCTTCAAGCGCCGCCAGGAAGCGGGCTTCGGTCTGCCGGTCGAAGTTGTTGAAGATATCCGCCATCATCTCATGGCTGTCACGGCGGCTGGTATTGGTCAGGTTCGACATGAACTCCTTGCGAAGCGTCATCTCGACCTTCTCCAGAACCTCCTTCTGGACCGCCTCCATGCGCAGCATGCGGTTGATCACCTCAAGCGCCAGATCTTCCGGCAGGATCGACAGCACCCGCGCGGCATGGTCCGAGTTGATCTTGGACAGCACCACGGCAACGGTCTGCGGGTATTCGTTCTTCAGATAGTTGGCGAGAACGTTCTCCTGCACGTTGGAGAGCTTTTCCCACATGTTGCGGCCGGCAGGACCACGGATTTCCTCCATGATCACCGACACCTTGTCCTGCGGCAGGAAGGCCGCCAGCAGGCGTTCTGTCGCATCCACGTTGCCCATCAGCGAACCGCGCGAGCTCAGGCGCCGCACGAAGTCGGCAAAAAGCTCCTGCAGCATGTTCGGGGTGACAGGCCCCAGCTTGGCCATGGCCGCAGAAATCTGGCGCACCTCGATCTCGTCGAGACGGGCCCAGATCTGCCGTCCATGGACTTCGCCAAGGGCCAGCAAGAGAACCGCAGCACGCTCGGCCCCCTTGAGCTCCCGCTCAATGCCATCGTCACTGACGGTCAGCTGGTTCTGCAATTGGCTTTGCGCCATGGATTACGCCGCCTCCTCCAGCCAGCCGCGCACGATCGTCACGGCTTCAGTCGGATAATCTTCGATCATTGCGCCCACCTTGGCGATGGACGAGGCCTGCATGGCACCTTCACGCTTGGCCTCCTCCAGCCATTCGATGACCACACCATCATCCTCGTCGTCCTGCTGCTGCGGCAGTTCGCTCTCGGCCACCAGCGTGCCATCCGGTGCGATGACCAGTTCCTGGGGCTGCTTTTCATCCGGCGTCACAATGCGGCGCAGAAGCGGGCGCACCACAAAGAGGAGCAGCAGCAGCGCGATCAGCATCAGCACCCCCAACTCGGCAAAGCGCATGATGTCATCGCGGGTGAAGTCGAACATGCTGGTTGTTGCAGGCTCGAAGTCAGCTTCCGGCGCCTGGGCAAAGCGCAGATTGACGACCTCAACCACGTCACCGCGGGCAGCGTCGAAGCCCACTGCCGAGCGGACCAGCACGGCGATCCGGTCGAGCACTTCCTGTGTGCGCGGCTCATACTGAAGCACACCATCCGCATTCGGCGTGTAGACGCCATCCACCAGAACAGCGACCGACAGCCGCTTGATGCTGCCCGCCTCGACCACTTCAGTCCGGGTCGCCTTGGAAATCTCGTAGTTGACGATTTCCTCGTTGATGTTCGACGCTTCGACGTCGCCAGCTCCCGCCCCGCCCTGATCCGCATTCGGGAGCTGGTTCCCGACAGTCACGGCATTCTGGCCAGCTCCCCGCGAGCTCGCTTCTTCCTTGGTCTGGGTCGAGCGCACGACCTGGCCTTCGGGATCAAAGCGCTCCTGCGTTTCCGTGACACGGTTGTGGTCGATCTGAGCGGCGACGCGCACGCGGGCCCGCCCCGGCCCGACGACGCTGTTGAGGATTTCCTCCACCTGATTGCGCAGCCGTTGCTCCACTTCGAAGGTGCGCTCCTGCAGCTGGGTGGAGAGCATCGCCTGCGCATTGTCGTCCGAACTGGAGGCCAGCAGCCGCCCGGCGTCATCGACGATGGAGACGCGTTCCGGCGTCAGTCCGTCAACAGCTGCAGCCACCAGATGCTGGATCGCCCGAATCTCGCCTGCCCCAAGCGAACCGCGGACCTTGACGGCGATTGAGGCCGAAGGCGGACGGGCATCGCGCTGAAACAGCTGGCGTTCGGGGATCACGAGATGAACACGCGCCGAGACGATGCGGTCGATGGATCGGATCGTGCGGGCCAGTTCCCCTTCCATCGCGCGCAGGTGATTGATGTTCTGGATGAAGCTGGTGGCGCCCAGCGTATCCGAACGGTCGAAAATCTCATAACCGATGGACCCGCCGGTCGGCAGGCCGTTCTCGGCAAGCCGCATGCGGACCCGGGCGATCTGCTCCTGCGGGATCAAGATCGTCGACCCTTCGCGCCGCAGCTCGAAGGGAATCGCCTGCTGCTCCAGCGAGTTGATGATTGCCGCCGAATCCTCCAGCGACAGGTCCGAATAGAGCTGTGCCATCTGCGGCGCCGTCACCCGCAGAATGATGAAGGCGAAAACACCAATAAGGATCGCCGCGACCGCCCCCATGGCGGCCACGCGCGCTGCACCCAATGTTCTGATGAATTCGATCAATCCGTTCACGTTTGCCCGCTCGCGTTCGTTGGCCCTACCCGGCAGTTGAGGGAATCACGGCCTACTCTGACCCGGCCCCATTGTCCGATAGGCAAAATTTGCCCGCTAGAAGGTAAACAAGTTATTAACGAGTATTGACGCTAGCCGGAAAACCGGCGGAATTCCGCCGCCAATTATTACCGCCATCTCTTGCAAATAGCGAAATTCTGCCGGTTTCCGTTAATCAGTGGGTAACTTTTGACGAGGCGGGCCATCTGAAGCTCGCCAGCTGAATCCGCTTCTAGCGGCCGGCAGCAGCATCGCGCCACCGGGAATCAGCGTCAGACCGGTTTGACCACAGATGGTTGCAGTCCCGCCTCCGCGGCCGGTCCGGGCAAGGGCAAAACAGAAAGGCCGGCCTCTTTCGAGCCCGGCCAGTTTTTGGAGGTACAGACCGCGCCTGCGGCAAGCCGCAGACCCAACCGTCAGTTTCTATATTGCTGGATACGTGTCGCTCTCAGACCCGCCAGCCCATGGCGCTCAATCGAGCTCTGCCATGACAGGAACTCTTCGACCGTCAGCGTGTAACGCTGGCAAGCCTCTTCCAGGGAAAGGAGGCCGCCGCGGACAGCTGCCACGACTTCCGCCTTACGCCGGATGACCCACCGCTTTGTACTGGGCGGCGGCAGATCAGCGATGGTGAGAGGGCTTCCATCCGGCCCAATCACATATTTCACACGCGAACGAATTTGCTCGGTCATTTTACTCTCACACAAACCATGACCAGGTCTTGAAGAGAGAATAGACAGCGGAGTTTAAAATTTACCTAAGCGAGAAGTTACATTGTATTAACTATGAAATTGCGATTTCTTGAGGCAGCGCTTAAGAAAGCATTTCAAAATAGTTCGCCTTTGTTTAGCCAAATTGAGAGTTTGTTTACCATACGGTAATCTGTAGACCATTCCCGGCCTTCCCCGTCCCCTCCGGCAGCAAACAAAAAAGCGCAGGAGAAAACTCCCACGCTTCAGACCGACGGATTGTGCCTGCCCTTTGGCAGGCCGGTCTTATAGCAAGGCTCTGAGATGCTGACGCATCACGCCTTGAAATTGCTCAAGCTCCGCACGGGCCGGAGCGAATGCCAGTGAGTCATTCTCACCGGCAGCTCGTCTTAACTCGCCCTCGCGACCGACGTGACCGAACTGACCGGGATCGAGATGCCGCCGATCTCAAGATAAGGCGTGCCGCTCGACAGATCGACGCGGTCGACAACGCCGGATATCTGCGTCGTCGGTGTCACCTTGTTCCCGGCTGCATTCGACAGCCTGAAGGAGACCGTATAGGCCCCATCCGGCATGACGGCGCCAGTGGCGGTCTTGCCGTCCCAGATGAAGGTGTTGTTGCCCCTGTTGAACTCAACCGGCCCTTCATAGACCTTGGCGCCAGCGGAATTGCGGATCTCGACAGTGCCCGATGCCGCCTCTGAAACATTGGCCTTCCAGATTGCCTCGCCATTGGTCAGGACGCTGCTGGCGCCGGATGCAGTGACCTGGGAACCAAGATAGTTCACATAGGAGGAAGCCTGCCCCGCCTGCATCATGGCAATCAGGCTTTCAAGGTGCTGATTGCTCTTGATGGCCTGTTCAACGCTGGAATATTGCACCAGCTGCTGGGTGTATTGCGAGGCATCCAGAGGCTCAAGCGGGTCCTGATTCTTGATCTGCGTGGTCAGCAGCGTCAGGAACAGGTCATAGCTGCCAAGCAGTGTCTGCTGGCTGATTGCGCTGGCGCTTGTCTGAGTGCTGTTTGTGCCTGTAACCGTCGCCATTCTCTTCACTCCTGACACCGGCGGCCTGCAGCCAAGCCGGAGTTTGCACGCATACTAGATCCGGATATCGACGCCGCTGCGCCCATTCTGGCGGTAGAGCTGCACCACGCGTTCGCTGATTCCGCGCTCTGCTGCCTGCCCGTCCTGTCCCCGCTGCTGATCCTGACGGCCGGACTGGCCGGAGCCATTGCCCTGCCCGTCACCGGAAAAAGCAAACTGGCGGCCATTGCCTTCATCGCGCAGCGAAAACTGCAGCCCGCCCTGCTCGGCCTTCAGACCGATCTGCTCCAGCGCCCGCTCAAGGCCCTTCTGGTCGCGCATGAACATGTCCAGCGTTTCGGACTTGTCGACGATGAGGTGAGCTTCGACTTCACCGCCGGCCTTGACCCTCATATGCACCTCGATCCGGCCGAGCTCCGGCGGATCGAGCCGCATCTGGAACCGGCTCTGCCCGGCGCGGGACTGCAGCTGGATCTGTCCGGCAATCTGGCTGGCGGCAGCCTGGGCCTGTGCCTGCGTGGGCACCTGCCCGGACACAGATGCCTGCGCCGTGCCCGCGCCCGTGGCCGTTTGCCCGTCAGCCCGGCCAAAACCGGTAAAATCCATCCGTCCGGCACGGGCATCCAGTGCCACGGCCGGGTCCGGTCCCTTGTCCGCCTCTGCGTCATCCGGCGCAGCAGCGTTTGCGGCAGCCTGACCGGCGTTGACGGTAGCCGATGCGCCCGCCAGATCAGCCGCCTGCGTGCCTTTCATGGCCACAGGCTGTGTCACCGGCTTTTCAGACGAAACCTCATCCGCAACGCGATAGCGGCTGCCAGAACCATCCTTGTCCGCAGCCTGCTTCTGAACTGCCAGCTGCACGGCCTCGTCAGCCTGAGCTGTCTGCGCGGCCGTTCCCGCAACTGCCTTGGCCGTCAGGCTGCTGGCAGCCGCATTTGCGACAGCACTGGCCACCGCCTGCTGGGCCAAAATTTCGGGCCGGGCAGCGGGAGCCCCGGCAACATCATCCGCACCGGCAGCAATGGCAAAACGCAGCGTCTCGACCCCGTCCGGCTGGGCATCAACCGCAGGAGCTGCCGTTGCGGCCACCGGCTGGGACGCAGCACCCTCTGCTGCCACAGGCGTGCCTGCCGGAGAAACCGGCTGCGGACGCGCCTGAGCCTGGGTCCCGGCCTGGGGTGCAGCAGCTGCCTGAGGCTGAGGCTGAGACTGGGTCTGAATCTGGGCATCAGCGGAACCGGTTGAGCCTGCCCTGATGGCCACTGCCTCCCCCTGGGCAGAGCGTGCAAGCGCTGCCAGAACATCTGGCTGTAGAGCTTCAGCCTCGCTGGCTGTGAGCCCTGCAGCGGCAAGCGCAACCTCAAGACCGGCACCCGCCTGCGGCCAGGCAGTTGTCAGCTGCTGAACCGCCTGCGGCACGGCGCCCGGAGCGGGGGCGGATCCGGTATCAGCACCAGCAGGAGCCATCGCTTGCGTGGCCGCGGGAGCCTTGCCAGCCTCAGCGGACGGCATATCCCCGCCAGCAGGTGCAGGGGGCGCGGAAAGAGACGCATCAACCTGCGGCCGGGCCATGCCGGGCTGCACCTGCGGCTGCCCGCCCGGCTGCGGCAGATCCGGCAAGGCCGGAGTGATGCTGCCGCGCAGGCCATCCGCGCCATTCAGCGCACCATCCTGAAGGCCATTCTGCACGGGAGCAGAGACAACCGGCTGCGGCGCTGGAAGAGGGGCAGGCATGACGAATGCCACCACCATCGCCGCCGCATCCGCGGCCTCAGCACCGTCTTCGCCATCCGGCACCGGCGCATCCACAAACGGCAAACCATCAGGCGCAGCCTCACCAGCCGACTTGCCGGGAACCTGGGACGGCAGCTCACCGGGAGCTGCAACCGGCACCTGAGGCAGGGGCACAGGCAGCGCTGCATCCGCATCAATGGCCGCCGGCTCCGCCACGGCGCCGGGCTGCAGCACCTGCAGACCCTGCGCATCAATGGCCTTCTGCGCCGGAAGGCTGCCGGAAGCAGACGCATTCACCGGCACAGGCTGCACACCCGCAAGCGGCGCCCCAGCGCCTTCAACGCCAGCGCTTGCCAGAACACCGGCGAAGACACCCTCCGCCGCCTGACCGCCAGCCGAAGCCCCGGCGCCTGCCCCAGCAGGTGCGCCCATGCCACCAAGATCGATCCGAAGCTGAAATGCCTGCACGGCAACCCTCGACGCTTGCCCACAAGGGGCGAATTTGTCCTTGTCAGCCAAAAGCAAGGACGGGGCCAATTTCAGCACCCGCAAATTGTTGTTTTGAATCAGGAAAATGACCGGTGGACGTCACTTCCCTCACGCCCTCAGCCCGGCAAATCCTGCCCGGCACGGCAAGGCTTGCCCGGTAACCTGCACCTTTTGCCGGGCCGATTGGCAGCAGCGTGCCTTGCCTGTATACTGCCCCCATCTCCCGGACGGCCTGACCGCAGTTCCGCCGGGCTGCCTGCGGCACATGCGGGACAGCTTGACCTTCGGCATTGCTGCAGTCATGCCCTTCCGGCCAACGCCCATCCCGCCCCCGGCCCTTGACCCCGGCGGAACGAGAGGACGCAAAATGCTGAATACCCTTCATCTGCCGAAGCCCCCGGCAGAGACCCGTGTCGTTGTCGCCATGTCCGGCGGCGTCGACTCTTCCGTTGTCGCCGGCCTGATGAAGCGCGAGGGCTATGATGTCATCGGCATCACCCTGCAGCTTTATGACCATGGCGCCGCCGTCCACCGGGCAGGCTCCTGCTGCGCCGGGCAGGACATTCACGATGCACGCCGCGTGGCCGAGCGCCTCGGCATCCCCCATTACGTGCTGGACTACGAGCGCCGCTTCAAGGAGCAGGTGATCGACCGTTTCGCCGACAGCTATCTCAACGGCGAAACGCCGGTGCCTTGCGTGGCCTGCAACCAGACGGTCAAATTCTCCGACCTGCTGGCCACCGCCCGCACGCTGGGTGCCGATGTGCTGGCCACCGGCCATTATGTGCGCACGGCGCCGGGCACTGACGGCCACCACCAGATGTTCCGCCCGGCGGACCTTGACCGCGACCAGAGCTACTTCCTCTTTGCCACCACGCAGGAGCAGCTGGATTTCCTGCGCTTCCCGCTCGGCGGCATGCCGAAGGCGGTCGTGCGCGAATTGGCCCGCGAATTCGGACTGTCCGTTGCCGACAAGCAGGACAGCCAGGACATCTGTTTCGTGCCCAAGGGCAAGTATTCCGACGTGATCCAGAAGCTGCGCCCCGATGCGCTGGAGCCGGGCGACATCGTGCATCTGGACGGGCGTGTGCTGGGCCGGCACGAGGGCATCATCCACTACACCATCGGCCAGCGGCGTGGCATTGGCGTGGCCACCGGCGAACCGCTTTACGTGGTGCATCTGGACGCTGCGCAGAAGCGGGTGCTCGTCGGCCCCAAGGAGGCGCTCGCCACCCGCACGCTGGAACTGCGCGACCTCAACTGGCTGGGCGCAACGCCTGCCACGGAAGGCATGCGCGCCGAAGTCTTCGCCAAGGTCCGCTCCACCCGCCCGCCGACCCCGGCGGTGCTGACCATCACGGATGGCGTGACAAAGGTGGAGCTGACAGACGGGGAAACCGGTGTCGCGCCGGGGCAGGCCTGCGTCTTCTATGACAGCGACGGCAGCAGCGCGCAGGTTCTGGGCGGCGGCTGGATCGCCCGCGCCAGACCCCTCGGCCTCACCAGCCCCGCCTTCACCCGCGAGGAAAACCGGACGCTGCCGGCAGCGTGAGGCTATTTTCCTCTCCGTCCGCTGCGGACGGAGAGGAAAACCCCGGAAGCATCAGGCGGGTTCGCGCACCTGCATCTCGATGCGCAAGCCCGCTGCTGTTGCCATATTCACCAGCGCATCAAGACCGAACAGATTGATCTTGCCGCGCATCAGGTCAGACACACGCGGCTGCGTCACGCCAAACATCTGCGCGGCCTGCGCCTGATTCAGTCCGGCACGCTCGATATGGCTCTTCAACGCCATCATCAGCATGGAGCGAAGCTTCATGTTCTCCACTTCTTCCGGCGTGTCTTCGATGGCGTCCCAGACACTGGCAAACCGCTCATTGGCAAACTGCGGCTCATTCATCGGCCCTGTTCCTTCAGCAAGTCGCGGTAACGCTTCGCAGCGAGATCAAGATCGGACTTTGCCGTTTTTTCCGTCTTCTTCTGAAAGCAATGAAGCACGTAAACAGCATCAGCAAACCTGGCGGCATAGATGACGCGGAACGCACCGGACGCATCGCGGATCCGGATTTCCTTCACCCCTTGCCCCACCGTTGTTCATCGGCTTCCAGTCATCCGGCTCAAGACCGCTTTGCACCCGGTCAAGCTGATACCCGGCGTCCCGCCGCACCTGTGGCGGAAAGGCGCGCATGTCATCAGGAGAGCTGCCACAGAAAGCGACTGGTTATGGATCCCGCCATAATCCGAGTATACAAAATTTTGTATAAAAGACAAGCTGCCGCAAGGTCCCTGTCAGTTCATCCGCAAACCGCCCCCGCTGCGCCGTCCCGGCCTCCGTGCCGGGACCTGTCATGGACGCAAGGCCCTGGCCCGCCGCACCATCCGCTCCATCCGCGCCGGAGGATCATCCATACAATAAGCTGAATTATTCATGCATACGGCGCCACATCGCGCCTGCCGCATCAAAAGCCAGGCAACGCCATGGGGCAACCGCCCCAAGGCACCAGAAATCCGCCATTTTCCCCGCATTTGCCGGACAGCTTCACCGCCGTCATCCACAGGCAGAACAGCCACTTCTGCCGCCTGTCAAAATCCCGTCAAACCCCGCTTGACAGGAGCCCCCGCCCCTTCCTATAAGCTCCCCACACCGGCGCCACCGCGCCGCGCTCAAGCCTCTGCCCGCCGGACAGCACCAACCTCTCCGGCACTCCAAAACGGCAGACGGATGGATGGCGGAGTAGCTCAGTTGGTTAGAGCAGCGGAATCATAATCCGCGTGTCGGGGGTTCGAGTCCCTCCTCCGCTACCACTTTTCCAGTTATTTTATTGTTTTAGCTACACAAATGGCTGAACTCCCAGAGTCTGCCTCAAAAGAGGTGAGTGATTTCAACAGGCTATGATTCCTCCGGATTTGCGAGATTCGATGGAGTTCAAAATGGCCTGGAGCGAAATCACCCGCCGGCACTATGACCGGCGGACGGCACGCTATGCAAGCGGCATCATAGATCGGGAATGGGCTTTGGTTGAACCTTTTTTTGCCCATGGCCCGCATAGAGTCTCATCCGCCGTTCGGCGAAGTCAGAGTTGCCATCGTCGAAAACATCGAGCACAACAACATCGAGCCCCATATGCTCCGCAGCTCGGGCGACGCGCGGCAGTGCATCGGCCAGAAGGTCGCCGCCGTAGCCCTGACCAGCATTGCGCTGGTCCACGCCGGTCATGGACAGAAATGCCGCCGGAATGGATCCATGCGCGGGCCGGGTGCGGGCGTATTTCGCCGGCAGGTCCTGATAGTCGATCGCATGGACATTGAGCGCATAGAAGCCGATCACCGCGCCATCCGGGGCAGTCATCACATGGACGCGCAGATTACCGGCATCAGCCAGCTTCTTCGCGGTCTTCTTGAAGGAGTTGTCAACCTGCTCAACACCGCAGGAGAAGGCCGTCCGGTCGTGCTTGTCCGGATCGAACGGCTCTATGAGGCTTTTCGGCGATTCACCGCCAGTCACTTCGACAGTACAAGCGACTTATGGCGGGCAAATGCGTCCTTCAGCTTCGCGGACGGCTGCGGCGGTGGTTCGAGCGCGTCGAAGAAAGCGGCGTGATCGACAGGTTCAAGCAACGTGCGCTCATGCGCGGCGATTGTCGCAAGCGCGGACTGGTAGGCGGCGCTCATGGTGAACACGCTGCCGTTCACGCCGCTCAGTGCCGCAGCGCGCTGGATGGCCTGCTTGACATGCGGCTTGGCACGAAAGCTCATTCGCTCGCTTGCACGGCCGTCAATGTCCTTCGTTGTGTCATCAAATGCAGGCATGGCTGCTTTCCAGAGACCTGAAGCAGCGCGAGATATACGCCTCGACGGCGTACATGACAACGAAACGGTCTGGCTCGAATACTGCCGCGGGGCTTCGCCCTGCAAAGCCTCGTAAATCGGGCGCCTCGGCCCCTCACGTCGCCTTTTTGACGAACTCGGACTTCAGGCCGATCGGGCCGATGCCGGGGATCTTGCAGTCGATGTTGTGGCCGCTGTCGGCGAGACGGATGCCGCGGACCTTGGTGCCGATCTTGAGGACACAGGAGGAGCCCTTGAGCTTCAGGTCCTTGATCAGGGTCACCGTGTCGCCATCGGCGAGCAGGTTCCAACGCTATCACGCACTTCAAGGCCCGCCTCGGGTGCGGCGGCCAGCGGCCATTCATGCCCGCACTCGGGGCATGTCAGGGTGCCTTCCACTTCATAGGTGAAGGTGGAGCGGCATTCGGGGCAAGGGGGCAAAGTGTCCATGGCCGGGGTATAGGCCCCGCCCCGGCTGATGGCAACATCAGGGTTTTCCCTTAGGCCGCTGCCATCAGCGCAGGCAGCACAGGGCCCTAGTCCCCGCTCATCGCCCGGATCAGCACATCGCGCAGGCCGTCCATGCCCGGCTCCCGGCCTGCCTGCGGCGTGGCGGCCGGCATCATGCCGGGGGTGAAGCCATGCTCGAGAAAGCGGGAGACAAGCGCCCGGTCGCGGCTGACCACATGGACGGGCACGGCACGCGAGGCCCCTTGCCCGGTGATGATCGCCGCCGGCTGGTGGTCGCCCAGAAACACATAGAGCGCCTCGCCGTCCGAGCGGGCGATATAGCTGCCGAGGGTTTCCAGCGCATAATCGATGGTGCGGATATAGTGATCGCGCACCCGCTCCGGGTCGGCCCAGACCACGGCGGGACTGTCGCCGCTTTCCGCCTGAGCGTTGAAATTGCTGCCCTCTGCGGCCTTGTCCCAGTCAATGAGGCTTGGCACCGGTGTCCACGGCGCGTGGCTGGAGATAAGGGCGATTTCCGCCATCACCGGCTTGCCCTCTGCCGCTGCGGGCAGGCGCGCCAGCCTGTCAAAGGCGGAGAGCGTATACTGGTCCGGCATCGTCACCCAGTTAAAGGGCTTGCCGGTGTAGCCAAGGTCCTCGGCCGCCAGCACCGTGTCATAGCCATAATAGGCAGACTCCGGCCAGTCCATGGTGATGGCGGGCATCACCGCCACGCTCTGCCACCCGGCATCGCGGAACAGGCGGTTGAGGCTCGGCCTGCCGCTGCGCATCAGCAGGTCATAGCGCGCCTGACTGTCCACCCACAGGCCCGACAGCAGCGTGCCATGGGCGAGCCAGCTGAGGCCGCCCACGGTCGGCGCGCGGGTCCAGCCGCTGGCCATGGCATAGCCCGCCTCCTCCAGCTCTGCCTGCACGGCGGCAAGGCGCGGGCCGGTGAGCGGGGCATAGCGCGGGTCCTCGATGGCGCTGCGGCCATAGGATTCGATGAAGGCCAGCACCACATCCTGCCCCCGGACGCGGGCGAAAAGCTGCCCGGGCGGCGGCAGGTCCGCAGGCTGCATCAGTTCGGCCTCAAAGGCGCTGAGGTCAGCGATGGAACGGGCCACCACCTTCAGCCGTTCTCCGAGGCTGGCGCTCTGGAACCCGGCATTGCCGCCGGCGGCGAGCATCGCAAGCCCCCCTGCCAGCAGGATGGCAAAGCCAGCCAGCGCAGGCAGGCGCAAGGGGGCCCGCATGCGGATGAGGCAGACTGCCGACCAGAAGAACGCCGCCATCGCTCCTGCAAGCACGGCAAAGGCCAGAGCCACAGCCAGCCCAGCGGTGAAGCTGCCGATGGTGCCGGACAGAAGGTTCCAGCCATCGCCCAGCATCCTGATATCGAGGTAGGGGTTGAACGGCCGCTGAAACGCCATCTGCACGCCGGTGTCGGCAAGTTTCAGGACCAGCAGAACGAAGACCAGCACAGTGGTCAAGACAGCGGCGCCATAGGCAGACCGCTTCGGCAGCAGCAGCAAGGCAAGCCCCGCCAGCGGCAGCTCGAAGGGCAGGTGCGCGAAAGCACCCAGCGTGTAGCCGCCCGGCCGGTCCGGCAGGTTGCAGGCCGTCATGATGACCAACAGGAACACGGCCAGCGCCACAACGGGCCTCAGTGAGCCGCTGCGGGCCAGATCATCTTCCCCTGCCCTCGCCTTCGGGGTCTTGCCGCTCCATCTATGGCCTGTCATTCACTTTGCCTTCTCTTGTTCCGGAGCCGCCTTTGCCCCCCGCCCCATCCGACCGCCAGCCTGAGACTTCCCCTTGCGCAAGGTGAGGCTGCTTGCGCCGCTTGCGGGTCTGGCGCTTCTGGCTGGCCTCATTGCCCTCCTGGATCCGGCCGGCATCGCGGCCGCCCTCGCCAAAGCGCCAGCCGGCCATCTGCTGGCCGGGTTGCTGCTCGTCCAGCTTCAGACAGTGTTGTCGGCGGTGCGCTGGCGTTTCACCGCTGCCCGCCTTGGCCATTCCATTCCGCTTGGCGCGGCCATCCGGGAATATTACCTCGGCGGCACGCTCAACCTGCTGCTGCCCGGCGGCATGGCGGGGGATGCGGCGCGGATCTACCGGGTGAAGGAGAGCGCAGAGGGCGGCTGGAAACAGGCGGCCACGGCCGTGGCGCTGGAGCGGATGTCCGGCCAGCTTGCCTTCGCGCTTCTCATGGGCGGCGGGCTCCTCGCCTGGGCCGTCATTCTGCCAGCGGAGAGCATCCCCGCCTTGCCGCAGGTTTCCGCGCCCTCCGCACCGCCCCTCGTCTGGCTGGCCGCCGCAGGTCTTGTGCTGGCTGCGCTCGCCCTGCCACTGCTCTGCCCGGCCTTGCGCGCCCGCCTGCGCCGTTTTGGGCCGGTGGCTCATCAGGCGCTGCGTGCCGCCTTCTGGAGCAGAGGCGCACTGGCCGTGCAGGTGGGCCTCAGCCTGCTGATCACCGGAAGCTACCTGCTGACTTTCACGGTCGCGTCCGATGCTGTCGGAGCCAGCCTGCCAGTGTTTGCAGTGGTCACCATCATTCCCCTGTGCCTGCTCAGCATGCTGATCCCGGTGGGCGTCGGCGGCTGGGGCACACGGGAGGCTGCGGCAGCAGCCCTTTGGCCGCTGTTCGGCTTCACCGCAGCGCAAGGGCTGGCGGCGAGCCTGCTGTATGGAATGATATCGCTGGCCGGAGCGGCCTTGCCGGGGCTCGCTCTCCTGGCGCTGGAGCTTCTGCGCCAGAAACGCTGATCCCGCCAGCCGCATCAGGCCGCCAGCCTTGCATAGATATCGCCCGAGGGGCTTTCCGGCGTCAGCCCTGCAATCTCCGCCAGCACGTCATCCCCTGTCACCCAGTGGCCGCTGACAAAGCGGTGCTGCTCGCCTACCACCCGGTTGAAGCGGTAGGGGCCGAGCTTCTCCAGCAAGGCCACCGCCTCGCGTGCCACCTCCGGCAGGGCCGGGATATATTCAAGGGCCACGAGAGGGATAGGCTGCGACAGGCCGCGCAGGATATCGCTTTCCGCACCTTCCACGTCGATCTTGCAGAAGGCCGGGCGGCCATAGCGCTCGATCAGCCGGTCCAGCGTCGTCACAGGCAAGCGGATCTCGCTATCCCACACCACGTCGCGGAAACCTTCCGTTCCGCGCACACCATCGATGAACCGGTCCGAAATGGTCGTCACCGTCGGGTAGCGGCTGGAAATGTGCAGCACAGCCTCCCCCTCCTCAGCCCCCACAGCCACCGTTTCGAAGCCGCGCAGGCGGTGAGCGAGATGGCGCTCGATCATCCGCGCAAAGACGGGCTGCGGCTCCACCGCCACCACTTCGGCGCCAAGACCCAGCAGCGTGGCGCTGCGGCTGCCGACATGGGCGCCGATATCAAAGACGAGATCACCGGGGGCAACAAGCCGCCGGTAGAACCGTTTCAGCTGCCAGCGCCGCCAGGGCTGGCCGTAATAGATGACAAGCGAACGGGCAAGGCCCAGTGCGGCACGGACTGAGATCCTTCCGGTCAAAGGCCAGCCTCCGGCTTGCGCAGCAGATAGGCCGTGTCCACCGCAAAGGACCAGGCGAGCGCCGTTAGCGCCACCGCTGCGATCCAGACAGAAAGCGGCGCCGTGACGAACGGCAGCAGCAGCACGCAGAGCGCCGCCACCTGCACCACGCAGACCAGCTTGCGCCGGAAAGACGGCGGCAGCGGCGCGGCAAGGCGACGCTGCACATATTGCGCCAGCACGAAGCCGTAGCGCATCAGCCCGATGAGCAGCACCCAGGGCCCCGCCTTGTCCAGCTGCCAAACGGCAGCCGAAAGACACAGGATCAGGAAGGCATCCACTTCCATGTCGAAGCGGGCCCCAAGGTCCGATTCCTGATGGAGACGCCGCGCCAGATAGCCATCCAGCCCGTCCAGAGCCAGCGCCAGGCCCGCGAGCCCGGCCAGCGTCCAGTGAACCTCAACGCCGGCCCGGTGCATCTCCGCAAACAGCACCACCGCCGCAACAAGGCTGACCATCGCCGCGCGGATGGCCGTCACCGTGTTGGCCGCACCGAATTTGTGGAACTGGTGATGAACCAGCCCGCGCAGCACCAGACCAAACACCGCCAGCAGCACAGCGGATGCGGCCAGCGGCACATCGAGCCCCAGAGACAGGGAGACAGATACCGCCGCATAGACCGCAACAGACAAGGCAAGGACGGCCGCCAGAACGCGAAGAGTATCCAGTCTCAAGGCGGACTGCTGAGCGGGTGCGCCCCTTGCTCCACCCGCGAACGGTATCGAGGTACCATGCCCTGTTGAGGTTTCATTCGACAGCATCAGCGGCCACTCCGGCGAAAGGCTTTGCAGCGGGGCCCCACAGAGTTACGGGCTCTCACCTGCAATCCTTACGCAGGAACCTTGCTGTCAGATTGCTCAGCCGGGCAAGCTCTATCGCTCTGCCCGCCTTCACCCCACAGCCATGATCTGCTGCCAGGCGTCATAGGCGGACAGGACGGTTTCCATCTGGGCGGTGTGGCCGGTGATGAACTCCGGACCGTAGATGGTTTCGTCCGGGTATTCGGTGATCAGCGTCACCGGCACCGTATGGCGCGCGTCCACCGAGCACAGGCACGGGAAGCCGTTGACCATGCGGAACCCTGTGCCGCCAGCGTGGGCTTCGTAGAGCGCGATCTGCCGGGCGTTTTCCTCCAGCAGGCCCGGGATGGCCGCGAGATGGCGCGTCACCCGGTCCATCAGGTCCTCGGCCTGCCGCTCCCAGCCCTCCAGGTAACGCAGGATCAGGAAGAAGCCTTTCGGCAGCGTCCACATGGCAAAATGCCGGGGCACATAGCCGGAAAGCGGCCGCGTCCACTCATGTGAGGGATAGCCATGCAGGTTGACGTGCAGTTGCGCACCCGTGCGTGCTTCTGCCTCAATGCGGATGGCCTTCTCAAGGAGAAGATCCCCGGCGGTTCCGGGCCTGCGGTATTCAAGGTCATCCCCCAGCGCCGTGTAGCGGGCGGCATGATGCATGTGGAAGGGATTGTCCGCAATCAGCCGCTGGTGCAGGGCATAGCCATCCGGATTTTCCTGCGGCGACAGGGTGAAATGCGCGCCGTCGCGGGCGGCCAGAACCTGCCCGGCACGCAATGCGCCCACAACCCCGGTCGTCTCGTTGGCATGCTGGCCGGCGCTGATCATCACCGGCACATCTGTGCCCTTCCGGTAACGGGCCTCAACCTTCCGGCCCGCGCGTGAAGACGCTGAAAAAGCCTCGCCGCCCACCCGCGCCAGTTCTGCGGAAATCTGCGCAGGGGACAGGGGCGCAGCCGCCTGCGCCAGATCCTGCTCTGCCGGGCTGTGCACCGTCGCAGGCCGGGTTTCGCTGGAGAGCGGACGCAACTCGATGCGCAGGTGATAGCTCTCCTGCCCGCCAAGCACTTCCGGCACGATCTGCCCCGGCTTCAGCCCCCGGTCGCCCTGCGGGCGGCCGGATTTCATCTGGAAGAATTCCAGCAGCGAGAAATAGAGATCCTCGTGCATCGCCTCGGCAAGGCTCATCACCTCATGCGCATGGGCAAGCGGCAGATCAGCTGCAGGCAGGCGGACGGCAAGGTTCAGCTCCTCGAACCAGGGCTCTGCCACGCCCCAGTCATGGCTGCTGACGGCATCCAGCGCTTGCGCAAACAGCGCCTCGTAGGGCGTCTCAAAGGGCATGCCCACCGTATCGCCATTCAGCTTCACCCAGCCGCAGGGGGAGAGGTTCATCTGTCCGGCAAGATCCTGATGCTCCCGGTTGGGGGCAAGGATGGTGACGGTCTGTGTGCTGCCATCGTGATGGGTCAGCACCAGCTCATACTGCAGGCTGCCATCCGTCCGCGCCGAGAAGGTGAGCGGGCGCGGCGCAATCAGGGCAGCGAGCGGATAGGCCTCCAGCCGGAAGCGGTTTTCCGGCGCCAGCGGATGCACCGGATAGCGCAGCTCTGCGGCGGCAACGCCGTCCAGATCCACCTCTTCCTGCACCGCATGAACCAGCGGCTTGTAGGCACTGCGGATGATTGCCGTGATGCCCTTTTCCGCCAGCGCCGCTTCGATGGCGCGGCGGGTCTTCAGATCATCGAAGGTCCAGGCCTCCAGCGCCGTGATGCCGGGGCGCAGCAGCGCCGAGAGGCGGTCCAGCGTGGAGGAAAAGCCGGCGTCTTTCAGGCAGATGGCCGTGCTGGTCATCGGCTTACCTCGTGCTGCGTCCGGTGGGGTCGAGGCTGTCGCGCAGCCAGTCGCCGAGAAGATTGAGGCCCAGCACCGTCAGCAGGATGGCAAGGCCGGGGAATACGCTGATCCACCAGGCCGTCTGCAGATAGGTGCGGCCATCGGCCAGCATGCCGCCCCAACTCGGCACCGTACGGTCAACGCCAAGGCCGAGGAAGGTGAGGCTGCTCTCCAGCAGGATGTTGTTGGCCACGTTCAGCGTCATCAGCACGATCACCGGTCCCAGCAGGTTGGGCAGGAGATGCTGCAGGATGATACGCCAGTCGCGCACGCCGATGGCCTTGGCGGACTGGATGAACTCCCGCTCGCGCAGGGTCAGCACCGAACCGCGCACAAGGCGGGCATATTGCACCCATTGCGAGACGATCAGCAGGATGATGGTGTTGGTCAGGCTGCCGCCAACGATGGCGATGAAGGTGATCGCCAGCAGGATGAAGGGCATGGCGAGCTGCAGATCGGCAAAGCGCATCACCACCATGTCCCAGAAGCCACGGTAGTAACCGGCGATCAGCCCCATGATGACGCCGAAGACAACGGCACCGGCCACCGACACGAAGCCGACCAGCAGCGAGATCTTGCCGCCGGCCACCACCCGCGCCAGGACGTCGCGGCCCAGCGCATCGGTGCCGAAGGGATGCGCCCAGGAGGTGAAGGGCGCCAGATTGCGGGCCATGAAGTCGATCTTGTCCACGCCGCCGGGAAACAGCAGGCCGGAGAAGATGACGGCAAGGCAGATCACCGTGGTCAGGCTGGCGCCCAGCACGAACTCAAGGTTGGAGAAGCGCCACAGGCGCGAGGTTGCGGAAGCCATGGCGCTTACTCCGTCCGGATGCGGGGATCGACCAGCCCGTAGGCGATGTCGACCAGAAGGTTGATGCCGACGATCATCAGCGAAAGAACCGTGATGACGCCCTGCAGCAGCGGATAGTCTCGGGCCCCCACCGCATCAAAGGCGAGCGTGCCGAGGCCTGGCCAGTTGAACACCCGCTCGATGACGACGATGCCGCCGAGCAACCCGCCGAACTGCAGGCCGAAATAGGTGATCAGCGGAATGGCGCAGTTCCTGAGCGCGTGCTTGTAAAGCACCTTGCTTTCGCTCAGGCCTTTGGCACGGGCCACCATCACATATTGCGACTGCAGCGTTTCCAGCATGGCGGTGCGTACCAGCCGCACGTTGGTGGCGGTCAGGATGACGCCCATGGTCAGCGCCGGCATGATGTAGCTCTCGATGCCGCTCATGCCGCTGGGCGGCAGGATGCGCAGGGTGATGGCGAAGAGCAGCACCAGCATGGTGGCCAGCCAGAAATTCGGAAAGGACAGGCCGATCAGCGAGAAGATGCGGATCACCTGGTCCACGCCCTTGCCCCGCGAGGTGGCGGCCTTGATGCCGAGCGGGATCGAGATGGCGATGGACACGGCCATGGAGATGAAGGCAAGCAGCAGGGTTGCCGGCAGTGCCGCGCCAATCAGCTGTGACACGGGCGTGCCGCCCACGAAGCTGCGCCCGAAATCAAGGGTAAGCAGCCCTTTCAGGAAACTGAAATACTGCACGAAGAACGGCTGGTCCGTGCCCAGTGCGGCGCGGATGCGCGCAAGGTCTTCCTCGGTCATGCTGCCGCCACCCTGGAACATCATCACGGCAGGGTCGCCGGTGAGGCGGATGGCAAACGAGACGACAAGCGTCAGCGCTATGACGACGAAAATGGCCTGCAGCAGGCGCTTGATGAGGAAACTGGCCACGTTCTTCTCCTTCAGGGCAGGAAAGCTGCCGCCCGCACGGGCAGGCGGCAGCCGCTGTCATGAGGTCACTCGACGGTGACTTCGTTGAGCTTCAGGCGCGTGTCCGGCGCCGGCACGAAGCCCTTCACCCGCTTGTTGATCGCGTAGATGGCGTTGGTGTTGTAGAGCGGCAGCTCCAGCGCCTTGCCGGCCACATAGGCACCGATTTCCTTCAGCACCTTCTCGCGCTCTGCGCGGCCGGTCATCGGGCGCTGGGATTCCAGCAGCTTGTCCAGCGTCTCGTCCTTGTCATACGGGTTCCACTTTTCGCCCGTGTGGTACATGGCGTAAGCGGTGTTGTCGTAATCGAAGGTCCAGCCGCCCCACTTCTGCTGGAACATCGCGCCGGTCTTGCCCTGCGGGATGATGTCGTTGATCAGCGTGCTGGTCTCATGCGGAGTAACGGAGACGTTGAGGCCGATGGACTGCAGGTAGAAGGAAATGGCCTGCGCCACTTCGTTCATGGTCGCGTCATTACCGCGCACGTCTATCTGCAGCGTGGCACCTTCCGGGACACCGGCCTCCTGCAGCAGCTTGCGGGCGCCTTCCGGATCAAACGGCAGAGGCTTCAGCTCCGGGTCGTAACCGAAGGACAGGGCGCTCTGGAAGCTGGCGATCTCTGCGCCCTGACCGGCGAGGATCGACTGAACGATCGCAGCGCGGTCCACGGCCATGATGATGGCCTTGCGCACGCGCGGATCGGCGGTGATGCCGTCACGGGTGTTGAAGCGCAGGGCATCCACCGTCGGTCCGGGAACGCTGACGATCTCCAGGTTGTTGTCGCTCTCAATGGTGGGGATCATGCCGATCGGAATGGTGGGCGGGATCACCAGATCGACGCGGCCGAACTGCAGTTCGGCAACGGCCGTCGCAGGCTCGGAGATGAAGCGGTATTCCAGCTCGGACAGCTTCGGCGCACCGCCCCAGTAATCCGGGTTTGCCGCCAGCGAGATGGAGGCCTTGGGCGCGTAGGAGACGAACTTGAACGGACCGGTGCCGACCGGATTGGTGTTGAAGAACTCCTCGCCCTTCTCGGCGATATACTGCGGCGGCACGATCATGGCGCCATAGCCGGCCAGCTTGGTCAGCAGCACCGGATCCGGGTTCTTCAGCTTCAGGTCCACCGTGTAGTCGTCGATGACTTCGACGCTGTCGATGACGACGTAGTTGGAGCGCTGCGGGCCCTTGGCACCTTCTTCGCCCAGCAGGCGGTCGAAGGTGAACTTCACGGCAGCGGCGTTGAAGGGTTCGCCGTTGTGGAACTTCACGTCCTTGCGCAGGGTGAAGCGGATACGCTTGCCCTCGTCCAGCTCTTCCCAGCTCTCGGCAAGGCCCGGCACCAGCTTCAGGTCCGGCCCGCGGTAGGTCAGGCCCTCAAAGATGTTGGTCGAAACGGCGGCCCAGGCGACGAGGAAGGTGTCGATCGGGTCCCAGCTGCCCGGATCCTGCGGGGAGGAAACCGTCAGCTTGCCAGCCGCAAATGCAGGCTGTGCCGTGAAGGATGCGCCGGAGATGGCCAGCGCAAGGGCGGCAACGCCCATGCCCCATGTCTTCAGTTTCATTTCCAAGTCCTCTGCTGATTGGCTTTGGGTCTGCGGGTCACGGTCAGGCGCCGCGGGCGGCAAAGTGGCCGGGACTGATTTCCTCGTGGGTGAGGATGGCAGGCTCATCCCCTACCCGGCGGACCGGGCTCGGGATTTCGCCCTCGATCAGCACACCGCCACGCGGACGCGACGGATCGGCGACCGGGACGGCGGCGAGCAATTTGCGGGTATAGGGATGCGCCGGCGTCTCGAAGACCTGGCGGCGGCTGCCCATTTCCATGATCTGGCCAAGGAAGAGCACCGCGACCCGGTGGCTCATCTTCTCCACCACCGCCATGTCGTGGCTGATGAAGAGATAGGCGAGGCCGCGCTCGGCCTGCAGATCCATGAAGAGATTGATGATCTGCGCCTGGATCGACACATCCAGCGCCGACAGGGCCTCATCGGCGATGATCAGTTCCGGGTTGGAGGCAAGGGCGCGGGCGATGCACACGCGCTGGCGCTGGCCGCCGGAAAACTCGTGCGGATAGCGCGCCGCATGCTCGGACCCGAGCCCCACGCGCTCCAGCAGCTCATCCACCCGGCGGCGCACGGCCTTGGGATCGGCGATCAGGCCGTGGGTGTGGATCGGCTCGGCAATGGAGAAGCCCACCGTCTTGCGCGGATCGAGCGAGGCGAAGGGGTCCTGGAAGATATACTGCACCTTCTGGCGCATGGCATGGCGCTCGGCCCGGCTCATCTGCGCGAAGCTGCGCCCGCCGAACAGGATATCGCCCGAATGGGCTTCCTGAAGCTGCTGGATGGTGCGGCCGATGGTAGACTTGCCGGACCCGGACTCGCCCACCAGTGCCAGCGTCTCGCCCGGATAGATTTCGAGTGACACGTTGGAGACCGCGCTCAGCCGGTGCGTCGTGCGGCCCAGAACGTTGCGCCGCACATCGAAGCGCACGAACAGGTCCTTGACCGACAGGAGCGGCGCGCTGTCATAGCGGGCGGTGTCCTGCACCCGCTCCTCCTGCTTGCCCTCCATGCTGCCGTCAGCACCGGCAAGATCGGCGAGGCGCTTGGGGAAGTCCTGCCCCGTCATGCTGCCAAGGCGCGGCACGGCGGCCAGAAGCGCCTGGGTGTAGGGATGCTGCGGGCTGTTGAAGATCTGCCCCACCGGGCCCTCTTCCACCTTGCGACCCTTCCACATCACCACCACGTCATCGGCCATTTCCGCGACGACGCCCATGTCATGGGTAATGAAGATCATCCCCATGCCGAGTTCCTTCTGCAGGTCCCGCAGGATGTTGAGGATCTGCGCCTGAATGGTCACGTCCAGCGCCGTGGTCGGCTCGTCGGCAATCAGCAGCTTGGGACGGCAGGCCAGCGCCATGGCGATCATCACCCGCTGGCGCATGCCGCCGGAGAGCTGGTGCGGATAGCGCTTCAACTGCCCGGCAGCATCGGGCAGACGCACCATTTCCAGCAGGCGCTGCGCCTCGGCAAGAGCTGCCGCCTTGCTGCTCTTTTCATGCAGCATCAGCACTTCGCTGATCTGGTCACCGATGGTGAAGACCGGATTGAGCGAGGTCATCGGCTCCTGGAAGATCATGGCGATCTCCTTGCCGCGAATGCTGCGCATGTCCTTCTGGGAGGTTTCCAGCAGATCGCGGCCGCCGAAGAGAATACGCCCCGCATCAAAGTGCGCACCCATCATGTCCGCAAGGCGCATTACGGAGAGGGACGTGACCGACTTGCCGGAGCCGGATTCGCCCACCACCGCAACCGTGCGGCCCGGCTGGACCGAGAAAGACAGATCCTCGATGACCTTTGTGCTGCCGAAGCGGACGGTCAGGCCATCGATGATCAGGAGCGGCGCTGCGGCCTGCGGGGTTTCCGGGCTCGTTGAAAGCGTCATGCCTTGGCCTCCGGCTGTGCCACTGCGGGCGTGATACGGGCAAGGATTGCATTGGCAGCCTGCGTGGAGCCTGCAGCTGCAAGTCCGGTGATACGCCCGGAACAGGGCGCGGTGACGGCGGTTTCCATCTTCATGGCGTCCATCATGGCAAGGACGGCCCCCTCCTCGACGGCGGCCCCTTCCTCAACGGCCCAATGGGCGAGCGTTCCGGCGACAGGCGCCCGCACCGCGCCTGCGTCTTCAGTCTCCCCAGTTGTTTCACCGGCAACAGGCGCCACTGCCCCAAGCAGGCGCAGGAAACCATCGGGGATCCCCACCTCGACCAGCCGCCCATCGATCTCTATCCGGCCCCGCAGCAGCGGGCGGCTGGCGGGCGCATCAGGGCGGGCCGCTTCCTCCAGTGTTCCGGCGAAATCTGTCTCGATCCAGCGGGTGTGGACCTCGAAGCCGGCACCGGTAAAATCCGGATGCTCCAGAACCGCCCGGTGGAACGGCAGCACCGAGGGCACGCCCTCGATGACGAATTCAGCCAAGGCGCGGCGGGCGCGGGCGATGGCCTTGTCGCGGGTCGGACCATGGACGATGAGCTTGGCGCAAAGGGAATCGAACACTGGCGGAATGAGCGAACCGGTCTCTACGCCACTATCCACCCGCACGCCGGGGCCCGACGGCTCCCGCCAGCGGCTGATTTCACCGGCGGACGGCAGGAAGCCGCGGCCCGGATCTTCGATATTGATGCGGAACTCGAACGCATGGCCGCGCGGCTCCGGCGTCGAGGTGAAGGAGAGCCGCTGCCCCTCGGCGATGCGGAACTGCTCGATCACAAGATCAAGCCCCGTGGTCTCCTCCGTCACCGGATGCTCGACCTGAAGGCGGGTGTTCACTTCCAGGAAGGAAATCAGCCCGTCGGCACTCAGCAGGAACTCCACCGTGCCGGCGCCGGAATAGCCGGCCTCAGCGCAGATATCGCGTGCGGCCCGGTGGATCGTCTCGCGCTGCGCAGCGCTGAGGAAGGGCGCGGGCGCCTCCTCCACCAGTTTCTGGTTCCGGCGCTGCAGGGAGCAGTCGCGCGTGCCCACCACCACCACATTACCATGCTTGTCGGCCAGAACCTGCGCCTCGATGTGGCGCGGGCGGTCGAGGAACTGCTCCACATAGCATTCGCCCCGGCCAAAGGCGGCGACAGCCTCGCGGGTGGCGGATTCGAACAGCTCTTCCACCTCGTCCAGATGCCGGGCAATCTTCATTCCGCGCCCGCCGCCGCCATGGGCAGCCTTGATGGCCAGCGGCAGACCGAACTGGCGGGCAAAGGCCAGCGCTTCGGCAGCACTCGACAGCGCGCCCTCGCTGCCCGCCACCAGCGGTGCGCCCACCTTCTGGGCGATGCGCCGGGCCTGCAGCTTGTCGCCCAGCACCTCGATCACCTGCGGGTCCGGCCCGATCCAGGTGAGGCCTGCGTCCATCACGGCACGGGCAAATTCGGCGCGCTCGGACAGGAACCCGTAGCCCGGATGCACCGCATCTGCGCCGGACTGGCGGGCGATGGCGATCAGCTTGGCGATGTCGAGATAAGTGTCCTTCGGCGAAGCGCCGTTGAGGGCATAGGCCTCGTCCGCAAATTCCGTGAACAGCGCCCCGGCGTCGGCATCTGCGTAGACGGCCACGGAAGCGAGGCCATAGTCCCGGCAGGCCCGGATGATGCGCACGGCAATCTCGCCGCGATTGGCAATCAGCACTTTTTTCATGGAGTGTCACCTGCGCAAAGGGAATAGGCCGTGAAGGGACGGACGGCCCGGAAACGGATGAAGGCACCGGGCGGAATCTGCCCGGCCAGATCAAGATGATGCGCTGCCACCGTGGCCATGACCGGATAGCCGCCGGTCAGCGGATGATCGGCAAGGAACAGCACCGGCTGGCCGTTGGCGGGTACCTGAATGGCCCCGCGCAGCGTACCTTCGCTCGGCAACTCGCCCGTGACAGCCCGCTCCAGCACCGGCCCTGACAGACGCAGGCCTGTGCGGCTTGCCTGCGAGGTCGCGGCCCATGAAACGGTCAGGAACTGTTCGGCAGAGACAGGCGTGAACCAGTCCGTGCGCGGCCCCGGCACCACGTCCAGCACAATGGTTTCCCCGGCGCGCGGCATGGCGAAGGCAGAAAGCGCCTCTGGCTCGACGGCGGAGAGCTTCATCCCGGATGCCGCTCGCAGCCGCGCCCCGGACGTCACCGCAGCAGGACCGATCTGCGCCAGCGTATCTGCCGAAGCACTGCCGAGTACCGGTTCAACCGCAAAACCGCCGCGCAAGGCGAGATAGCTGCGCAGGCCCGCCTTAGGCGCTTCCAGTGTCACACGGTCGCCCGGCTCCAGCGCCAGAGGCCGGTTCATGGCCCCGGAAATGCGCGGGCCCCGCTCCGGCTGAATGGTGATGGCCCGCTCCGCGCCCGTCACCGCGATCACGGCACGGCCGCTCACACGGAAGGTGAAGACGGCTGGCGCGAGTTCGAGAGCTGCCGCGTCTGCCGGATTACCCGTAATGCGGTTGGCCAGTGACAGGCTGGCCCGGTCCGCCGCGCCTGAACGGCTGATGCCCTGCGCTGCCAGTCCGGGACGGCCATGGTCCTGAAACAGCGCCGGAAGCCCGGCACTCAACACGTCCAGATACAGGCCTTCAATCCTGTCCTCAAGCGCGGCGGCAGCAGGTTTCGCAACTTCTGCGGGGATCTTCGCCCCCGGATGAACCGTGGCTCCCGCCATATCACGGAACCGCACATGCTGGCCCGGCTGGAGCAGCGCGGCAGGCTTGCGGCCAAGATCGAACATGGCAAGCGGTGTCGTGCCGATCAGCTGCCAGCCGCCGGGGCTGACCTTCGGATAGATGCCGCTGAATTCGCCCGCCAGCCCCACGGCGCCCGCAGGCACATGGGTGCGCGGCGAAGCGCGGCGCGGCACATGCAAACCGGCGTCAGGCGCACTGAGATAGGCAAAGCCCGGCGCAAAGCCGGGGAAGGCAACGAGATAGTCAGCCTCCACATGGCGGCGGATCACCTCATGCGTGGAAATGCCCAGCAGTTCCGCCACATCGGCCAGATCCTCCCCGTCATAGCGGACGGGAATCTCCACCACCTTGGCCATTCCCGCCTTGCGGGGCATGCCGAGCCGCACAACGGCCTCGGCGGCCACCTGTTCGGCAGAAATGGTCAGCGGATCATGGGTGATCAGCAGCGTGCGGGCCGCCGGAACGATCTCCAGCACCCCGGCCACGGGATCGGCTTCCAGAGCATCAAACAGGGCAAGCGTCACATCGAGACTGGCGAGTTCGAGCAGCACTGCGCCCTCGCGCAGCATCAGCACCCGCATGGACCAGCGCGCCGGCATCTCAGGCCTTGCCTGCCGCTGCAAAGGGGGCAATGCGGTGACCGGCTGCCTCCAGCACCTCGCGCACCCGGCGGGCCATGGCGACCGCATCAGGGCTGTCTCCGTGCACACAGATGGACCGTGCATCGACCGGGGCAAGGCTGCCATCGATGGCTTCCACGGCCCCTTCGGTGACGAATTGCAGCATCCGCCGGGCGACAAGCTCCGGATCATGCAGCACGGCACCAGCCTCGCGGCGCGGCACCAGCTTTCCTTCCGGCGTATAGGCCCGGTCGGCAAATGCCTCGCCAACCACATCAAGACCGGCCGCACGGGCCTGCACGATCAGAGGCGAACCTGCCAGCGCCACCAGCACGAGCGAGGGATCCACCGCCTTGATGGCATGGATGACATCAGCGGCCTGCCGGGCATCAAAGGCGATGGTGTTGTAGAGTGCGCCATGCGGCTTCACATAGGTAACCTGCGTCCCGGCAGCCGCCGCCAGACCCTTGAGGGCGCCGATCTGATAAATCACGTCGCCAATCAGCTCTTCGCTGGACGGATCCATATTACGGCGGCCGAAACCGGCAAGATCGCGGTAGCCCACATGAGCACCGACCGTGACGCCGCGCGCGGCAGCAGCCTTCAGGGTGCGCAGGATACCGGCTGGATCGCCCGCATGGAAACCGCAGGCCACATTGGCACTGCTGACGATGTCCAGCATGGCGCTGTCATCGCCCATGGTCCATGCACCGAAGCTCTCGCCCAGATCACTGTTGAGGTCGATCACCCGCATCTGCCCTGCCTTGCCTCACAACCCTGACAGGAGGACAGCACGCCCCCTTGCTTCAAGGCGTAGCAAAGGCGAACAGGCTTGTCCATATTGTTGAACAATTTTATTGTATTGCACTGCAATGCGGCATGTTGACGCCTACAATTTTAGCAAATACTGCAGGTTTGCACATGCATGCAGCAGGGCAGCCGGCAGTCGCACGCATGCCGCTTGAAGCGGTGCGCAGTGCCTCATAACTTGCGCGGATATCCGATTCTCCGGCCCCGGAACGGGCGCCAGTAGGCCGGATGGGAGAGGGTGGCGGGGCAGCCATTCCGGAGGGAGCACACATGAAGAAACCCGCTCCGGCAGGCCTTGCGGCCCCGGCAGACGAACAGGCGCAACCTCTGGCGGACGTGATTGCCGGGCGCATGCGGCAGAAGATCATCGACGGCGTGCTGACACCGGGCAGCCATCTGTCGGAAGTGCAGCTGTGCGAAGCCATGCAGGTTTCCCGCAACACCCTGCGCGAAGTGTTCCGCCTGCTCACCAAGGAAGGCCTGTTGCGGCACGAGGCAAACCGGGGTGTTTTTGTCGTCACGCCGGACATGTCGACGATTGTGGATATCTACCGCATCCGCCGCCTGATCGAATGCCCTGCCCTTGCCAGCGCCCATCCGCTGCACCCGGCCGTGGCAAAGATGCAGGCGGCCATTGACGCCGCCCGCGCCCACCGTGAAGCCGGCGAATGGCTCAGCGTCGGCAGCGCCGACATCGCTTTCCATTCGGCCATCGTGGAGCTCGCCGACAGCCCGCGCCTATCGGCTTTCTATGCGCAGGTTTCCGCCGAATTACGGCTTGTCTTCGGCCTTCTGCACGATCCGGAATATCTGCATGGGCCTTATGTAGACCAGAACCAGATCATCCTCAGCTTGCTGACCGCAGGCGACGCCAAGGGCGCCGCGGCAAAGCTGGAAGCCTATCTGCAACAGGCCGAACGCTTCATCCTGGGCGCCTACGAAAGACTGGAACGCAAACCGGCGGACAAGCGCTCGCGGTAAAGGAGATGCCATCAATCAGGGACTTCACCCTTACCTGAACACCCCGCCGCTTTCGGCAGCATCCCCCCTCTGGCTGGTTGAACTTGTGGCGCTGGTCATGCAAGTTGCGCCGGCATGCGGAGAGAGAGAACAGAGGGGCGCAATGACCACTCCCGTTTCATATGAAGTTCAGGACGGCATTGCCGTGATCACCATCGCCAACCCGCCGGTCAACGCGCTGTCGCAGGCAGTGCGGGCCGGGCTGCTGGAGGCGGTGGCGCGGCTGGCGGCGGATAGTGACGCCATTGCCGGCGTCATCACCGGCGCTGGACGTATCTTCGTCGGCGGTGCCGACATCACCGAATTCGGCAAGACGCCGCAGCCCCCCTATCTGCCGGATGTGATCAATGCCATTGAGGACAGCACCAAACCCATTGCAGCCGCCCTCAACGGCGCGGCCATCGGCGGCGGCTGCGAAGTGGGCCTCGGCTCGCATCTGCGCATTGCTTCTGAGACGGCCAGGATCAGCCTGCCGGAAGTGACGCTGGGCCTGATGCCCGGCGCAGGCGGCACCCAGCGCCTGCCGCGCCTTGCGGGCGTGGAAGCGGCCCTCGACATCATCACCACCGCCCGTCAGGTGAGTGCTGCCGAAGCCCTGTCCCTCGGCATTGTGGATGCCGTGGTGCCCGCCGCAGACCTGCTGTCAGCGGCGAAGGACAAGGTCCGCGCCGTGGCAGAAGGCTCCGTCAGCCGCCCCGTGGCGTCTGGCCTGCGCCCCCGCCCGGTCGCCGAGACTTCCGTTTTTGAAGCCGCACGCAAGAAGGTGCGCGCCCGCAATCGCGGTGAGGTCTCGCATCTGGCCGCCATCGACGCGGTGGAAGATGCCACCCGCATGGACCGGACGGAGGGCCTCGCCGCCGAGCGCAAGCGCTTCCTTGACTTGATGCAGACACCCCAGCGCGCAGCCCTCATCCACGCCTTCTTTGCCGAGCGCAAGGCTGCACAGGTGAAGGAGATCGCCGGATTGACGCCTCCGCCCTATGCCTCCACAGGCGTCATCGGCGGCGGCACCATGGGCGCAGGCATTGCCACGGCCGCGCTTCTGGCTGGTCTGCCCGTCACCCTGATCGAGCGCGAGGAAGCCTTTGCCGAAAAGGCCCGCTCGACCATCGCCCGCAATCTCGAAGGCGCCGTCGCGCGCGGCAAGCTGAGCGCGGAACAGCACGATGAAATCCTGAACGGCAAGCTGACAACCTCCACCACCTACGAGGCGCTGGCGGAGGCCGACATCATCATCGAGGCGGTGTTTGAAAACCTTGAGGTGAAGACGGACGTGTTCCGCAAGCTGGACGCCATCGCCAAGCCGGGTGCAACGCTCGCCACCAACACCTCCTATCTGGATGTGAATGCGATTGCCGCCGTCACCTCACGCCCGGAAGACGTAATCGGCCTGCACTTCTTCTCCCCAGCCCATGTGATGCGGCTGCTGGAGATCGTGGTGGCGGAAAAGACGGCGCCCGCCCACGTGGCCCGCGCCTTCGATCTGGCGCGCAAGCTCGGCAAGATTGGCGTCTATTCCGGCATCTGCGACGGCTTCATTGGCAACCGGCTGATGATGCAGTACCGGCTTGCCTCCGACTACACGATGATGGACGGGGCCAGCCCCTACCAGATCGACGCTGCGCTGACAGACTTCGGCTTTGCCATGGGTCCGTTCCAGGTGTCGGATCTGGCGGGCATCGACATCGGCTATGCCTCCCGCCAGCGCCGCGCGCCCACCCGCCCGCCGGAAGAGCGGGTGGTGACCTTTGCCGACGGGCTCTATCACCGGGGCTGGCTCGGCCAGAAGACCGGGCGCGGCTTCTACATCTATGATGAGCAGAGCCCCAAGGGCCGCCCGGACCCGGAGATCCTCGCCCTGCTGGACGAGGCCCGCAAGGAGGCCGGCATCATCCCGCGCAGCTTCACGGCAGACGAGATCCAGCGGCGCTACATGGCCGCAATGATCAACGAGGCCGCCCGCGTGCTGGAAGAAGGCATCGCCCGCCGGGCATCGGACATCGACACGGTGCTGCTCACCGGCTACGGCTTCCCCCGCTGGCGCGGCGGGCCACTGCATTACGCCGATACGGTGGGCATCGCCTCGGTGCTGGAGGACATCAAGCGGCTGTCGGCAGACGACGCCTATTTCTGGCGCCCCGCCCCCCTGCTCGTCCGCCTTGCCGCCGAGGGCAAGACATTCGCCGATCTGGATGCCGGAGAGGCGGTATAGAGGCAAAGCGCTTCCATAGGACCGCAGCGCCCCTCTCCCCCCTTGAGGCCGCCAGATTCTCACATCGCGCAGGAAGACGCCACAGACGCAGCTTTGATGCCGGAAAAAGTAAGCAGCGTCAGAATTTTGGTTCTCTGGCTGAGGCCACTCATTTCCCCTCCCCCTGGTGGCTACTGCATGCACACAGCGTACAGAAGGATATTCAGGGATTTGGCACAAGGTGGCAGCCGTTGTTTATCCGGCACAGCCTGTCTGTTCCCTCCCCCTTGAGGGGAGGGGAAACGAGAGGCTCCAGCAAAAAAGGAAGGTTCTGAAACTGCTTATCTTTTCCAGCATCAAAGCAGCGCTTGCAGCCTCTTTTATACGATATGTGAATCCGGTAGCCCACGTGGGGAGGGGAACAGACAGGCCTTGCCATTAAAGCAACGGCAGCCACCTTGTGCCTGAGCCCTGAGACATCTTTCTGCAAGATGTGTGCATTCAGAAGCCCCGCCTCGAAGGAGAGGAATTGGCACCTGACTGCCCCCCCGGATCGGACCCCGCTCTTGCGGACGAAATGCTTCTGCAAATTCCCGTAAAAATGGCTGGCACCGGAAGGGCAAGGCGGTCTATCACAGGCTGAAACCAGCCGGTGGCCCCTCAAGCCCCTCCCCCGCGCCTGCAGCCCGTCAAGGCCCTCCGCCCTGCACAGGACCATGTGCAGAGCCGCCTTGCCAGCGGCAAAGGATGCGGAGCCAGCCAGAGGACCAGCCATAGGACGGCACGCAACCCCGAGGGGCCTCATCCATGTTTCTCCCTGCCCATGTCCGCCAGTCCATCGCAAAGCTTGGTGCGGACAAGTCCAATGGACGCAGTTTCTTCGTCTATGACCTTACGGTCATGAAGGCCAAGATTGCCGCCCTCAAGGCTGCACTGCCGCAGGAAGTCGGCATCTTCTATGCGATGAAGGCCAATCCGAATGCTTCCTTCCTCAAGGCGGCACTGGCGGCGGATGTTGCTGGTGTCGAAATCGCCAGCATCGGAGAGGGCCGCAAGGCTCTGGAAGCGGGCTTTGCGCCGAAGCAGATCGTCTTTACCGGCCCCGGCAAGTCGCCAGAAGAGCTGGAATGGGCAGTCTCAACCGGCATCAAGCTGGTGCATTTGGAATCGCTTACCGAGGCGCACCGGCTGGAACAGATCTGCGCCCGCCATGGCGTAACGCAGGAGATCCTTGTCCGCGTCAACCCTAACTTCCATGTGCATGATGCACAGGCCAGCTTCTCAGGTGACAGCTCCAAGTTTGGCATCGATCAGGAACTCTATTTCGGCCAGCTGCCGCAGATCGCCGCCCTGCCCCATCTCGCCTTCCGGGGCCTGCATGTCTATTCTGCCTCTGGCGTGCTGCAGCTTGATGATCTTCTGGAAAACTGCCGCCGCGTGTTCGAGCTGGCCAAGGAAACGGAAGCCCGCGTGCCCGGCCTCATGTGCAGCACCATCGACTTCGGCGGCGGCTTCGGCATCGATTATCTGGAGACAGGCCGCGGCTTCCGGCCGGAAGCCTACGCGGCGCGCCTGACGGCGCTGATCGCGGAGCATGGCTTTGCAGGCCGCCACTTCGTGCTGGAACTGGGCCGTTATCTCACCGCCGACAGCGGCTGGTACTGCACCGAAATCATCGACATCAAGACCAGCGTCGGCATGAAGCAGATCGTCTGCCAAGGCGGCTCACACCATTTCCGCCGCCCCATCGCGCTGAAGATCAATCATCCGGTGGACGTGGTACGCATGGATGCCCCCGCCATTTTCGATGGCCAGCAGTCGGTGCGCAATGAAACCGCCTTCATCGGCGGCGCCCTGTGCAATTCCGCCGACAAGCTGACGGCCACCCCCGTGCATCTGGAAGCGGCCGATATCGGCGATCTCTTCGTCGTCGGGCTCGCGGGCGCCTATGGCTATTCCATGAGCCATCTCGACTTCCTGTCTCACCCGCGTCCGCAGGAAATCGTCATCGCGGAATAACGCCTCCACACGGACCGCCCCCCCGGACTGGGGCCGGGGCCCGCAAGTCTGCTCAGCCGGCATCCCCCGGCAGGCGAGAGCGCTCTTCCAGTCCCGTGACGAAACGGTCGAGCAGAATAGCGAAGCGGTCGAGATCCTCTGCGCTCCAGTCTGCGGTGATATCGCGGATGAAGCCCTGCTTCACCCGGTCGGCAACGCGGAAATACTCGTGGGCGCGCTCCGTCAACTCCACGACGCTGCGGCGCGCATCCTCCTGCGACACAGTCCGGCGCAACAGTCCGCGCTGCACCAGATCCGCCACCAGCCGGCTGCTGCGGGAGGGGTCGACCCGGATGAATTCGGCAATCGCCCCGACAGTCACCTCCCCCTCGGGCGCGCGGCGGCGCACGGCGTCGATAACATCCAGATGGGTCAGCTCCAGCCCCGGCTCGGTCTGCTGCAGGGCGATGCGGCCAATGATGCGGCGGCCGATCATCATGCGCATGCGGCCGAGACTTGCGGAGATCAACGCGAAATCCTCTTCCTGCCGTCCGCGGTCCTGATCTGCCATCTGCTCCTTCATCCCCTGCCTGTATCGATCCCAGAAGCAGCATAATCCCGCCGCGTGCGCTTGTCACTTATTTGACATTGACACATATATGCGAAAAGCACATATTTTCACAATCATCCGCCGGATGGATTGCGGGGGTCCCGCAAGGGGGGAATTTCTGGACGCGCCATTGCCATGAACAAACATCTTACAGAGCCCGCAGAGCTTGAAGCCGGTGCGGCTGCATCCGCGGCTCTTCCCCACACCACCTCGCCTGAAAGACCACCCCACCCGCGCAGGATCATCATTTTCCTGTTCCTGCTGATGGGCGTCTTCATGGCGACGCTGGATAACCAGATCGTCGCCACGGCCCTGCCGACCATCGTCGGCGAATTTGGCCAGATCGAGCGCTTCGGCTGGGTGGCATCCGCCTATCTTCTCGCCTCCAGCGCCGTGATGCCGGTCTATGGCAAGCTGGGTGATCTGTTCGGGCGCAAATACGTGATGCTGGCCGCCATCGCCATCTTCACGATTGGCTCGCTCACCTGTGCCCTTGCCGTCTCCATGAACACGCTGATTGCAGCGCGCGTGCTGCAGGCCCTTGGCGGCGGCGGCATCATGGTGACGATCTTTTCGATCAACGCCGATCTCTTCGCCCCGCGCGAGCGGGCGCGCTACCAGAGCTATTCCAGCCTCGTGCTGATGCTGTCAGGCGCCATCGGCCCGGTGCTGGGCGGCACCATGAGCGAGCTGTTCGGCTGGCGCTCGATCTTCTTCATCAACCTGCCGGTCGGCATCATCGTCCTCACCGCCCTTGCGATCATGCTGCCCTACAAGCGGCCGGACCGGAAGCCGAAGATCGACTATCCGGGCGCCATCCTGGCCGCCATGGTGACGGGCAGCATCGTGTTGTGGGCCGATGGCTCGGAACTGTTCGGCGGGCTTCTGTCACCCACGGCCCTTGCCGTTCTCGGCACAGGCATGCTGGCCCTCCTTGCCCTCATCCTGGTGGAGAGGCGCGCGCCGGAACCGGTGCTGCCGCTCTCGCTCTTCCGCAACCGCCAGATCGGCCTGCTCCTGACCATCTCGGCGGCAAGCGGCGCCATCGGCATCGGCCTGGTCACTTATTATGCGCTCTACCTGCAGTCAGGCCTTGGCCTCAGCCCCTCGGCAGCCGGCGTGTTCTTCATTCCGCTGACCGCCGGCATCGCCATCGGGTCGCTTTCCGCCGGGAGGCTGATGTCGGCCTCGGGCAACTACAAGATCTTCTCCGTGCTCTCGACACTGACCGGGGTCATCATGCTTCTGGCCTACAGCTTCACCGGCAGCAACACCCCGGCCATCCTGTTTGGGTTCATCATGCTGGCGCAGGGCATCGGTGTCGGCATCGGCCAGCAGGTGCCCGTGCTGGGCGTGCAGAATGCGGCAGACAGGCGGGACGTGGGCGCGGCCACCGGCAGCGTCACCCTCACCCGCATCGGCGGTGCCTCCATCGGTATCTCAATCTATGGCGCAATCCTCTCCGCTGGCCTCGGCCGCCACATGGGCGAGGTGCCCGGTGTCGAGCATCTGGAAAAGCTGTCGCCTGCACAGACAGCGGCCCTGCCGGACACCGCAAGGCACCTGCTTGGAAGCATCTACCAGTCCGCCTTCCAGCCGCTGTTCCTGACAGCCGCCCTCATCGCCGCAGTTGGTCTCGTTGCCGCCCTCGCCTTACGCAACATCCGCCTGCCGGTGGGGGATGCCAAGGGCTGAACCAGTCCGAAGCACAGAAGCAAAAGCCCCCGCCAGAGGGTCACTGGCGGGGGCTTTTCTGTCTTTACGGAGTGATCTCACTCGCCCGGCGTCATCCGCGCGGTACCGTCACGCGCATCTCTCATTTCCCGCTCCAGACGGCTTTCCTGTTCTGCCTGCGGCTTGATGAAGCGGCCGAGCAGGAGATAGGCAACCGGGGTCAGATAGAGGGTGGAGAAGGTCGCAAGACCAAGGCCGCCGACGATGATCCATCCCAGGGCGATGCGGGCCTCAGCCCCGGCACCGGAGGCGAGAACCAGAGGAATACCACCGACGATAGTGCAGATCATCGTCATCATCACGGGCCGCAGGCGGATGTTGGCCGCATTCTCCACCGCCTCTCGCACCCCAAGGCCCTTGTCCCGCAGCTGGTTGGCAAATTCCACCACCAGAATGCCGTTCTTGGCCATGATACCCACAAGGAGCACAAGGCCGATCTGGCTGTAGACATTGAGCGATGTGCCGCTGAAGGCCATGGCATAGACGGCGCAGGCAAGGCCAAGGGGCACAGTGAACATGATGATCAGGGCGCTGACAAAGCTTTCGAACTGCGCTGCGAGCACCAGAAGGATGATCAGCAGAGCAAAGCCGAAGGTGCGGGCCATGCTGGCCGACTGCTCGCCCAGTGTTGCGGCTTCCGCCAGCGGCACGATGCGCCCGCCCGGCGGCAGCAGCGGCGCTGCAATCTCCTGTGCCACCTTGTAGGCATCACCCAGAGCAAAATCCGGGGCAAGGCTGGAAGTAATCGCCACAGCACGCAGCTGCTGCTCCCGGTCCAGTTGCGGCGGCACGGCCTTTTCGGTCAGCGTCGCAATGGTAGACACCGGCACGAAACGCCCGTCGCCGGTGCGCAGGAACACGTTCTCTAGATCCGTCGGGTCGTTGATCGGGTTGGTGGTGGAAACAAACTTCACATCGAAGCTGCGGTCTTCGATGAAGACCTGCCCGACGCGGCGCCCGTCCAGCATCGCCTGCATGGCATTGCCAAGGCCGTTGATGTCGATGCCGAGGTCAGACGCCCGCTCCCGGTCGATGGAGACGGAGAGCTGCGGCTGCGTTGCCTCGGTGGACAGGCGCGGCTGCGTGAAGCGCGGATCCTTTTCCAGCTCCGCGACGATCTTCGCGGCGCTCTCCCCAAGTGCCGCATAATTGCTGCCAGCCACTGCAAACTGAAGGCCTGAACCAGCCCCGCGAATGCCCAGGCTGTTGGGCTGGAACACAAAGGCCCGCACGCCCGGCACATCCCGCACCAGCCGCGACACATCCGCAACGATCTCCTGCTGCGAACGCGTGCGTGCCTCCCAGGGCGCAAGGCGCATCACCATGAAGCCGTTGTTGGACCGTCCGCCCTGCCCTGCGACAGAGAAGGTGCTGGTGATTTCACCACTGTCGCGCAACGGCTGGATCAGCTCTTCAATCCGCGTCATCTGTTCCGCAAGATAGTCAAGACTCACGCCCTGCGGGGCCGAAATCCGCATGAAAGCCATGGACCTGTCTTCGGAAGGCGTCAGCTCGGACTTGATGGAGCCAAACAACACCACCGCCGACAAGGCAAAAAGCAGCGACACGGCAAGCACCACCAGGGGCGCATTCAGACAGGCCATCAGCGTGCGCCGGTAGAGACCAGCCAGACCACCATTCGCCTGTTTTGCCGTAGCAGCCGTCTGCACGCTCCCGGCATCGTCCTGTGCCTCTGTTTCAAGCATGACGGTCTCGTCCGCCCCCATATTGGCGACCTTGCCTTTGAGCAGGCGGGACGCCAGCATCGGACAGAGCGACAGCGCCACCACAGACGACAGCAGCACTGCAATCGCCAGTACGAAGCCGAATTCCCGGAACAGGCCGCCGGTCTGTCCGGGCAGGAAGGACAGCGGCACGAAGACAGCCGCCAGCGTCGCCGTCGTCGCGATCACGGCAAAGAACACCTCGTCCGTGCCTAGAACTGCGGCCGCCCGTGGCCCCATGCCCTGGTTGCGGCGGCGCACGATGTTTTCCAGCACCACGATGGCGTCATCCACCACAAGGCCCGTCGCCAGAACCAGCGCCAGCAGGGTGAGGATGTTGATGGAGAAACCGGCCAGATAGATCGCCGCCAGCGTGCCGATCAAAGCCACCGGCATGGTTACGGCCGGAATAAGCGTTGCCCGCCAGTCCCGCAGAAAGAGGAAGATGATCAGCAGCACCACGCTGACGGAAATTATCAGCGCAATCTCCACCTCATGGATGGAGCCGGTGATGAAGGTTGCATCATCACTGGTGACTTCGATCTTCGTGCCTTCCGGCAAGGTCTGCTGGATTCGTGCGGCGGCAGCTGCAACCCCCTGCGAGATTTCCAGGGTATTGGACTGGGCCGCGCGGATGATGCCAAGGCCAATGCCTGATTTGCCATTGGCCCTGAGCTGCGACTGGCCGATATCCGGCCCCAGCGTAACCGTGGCGAAATCCCCCAGACGGGCCCGGCGGTTCAGGATGATACTCTCAAACGCTTCCGGCGTATCGATGGCCGCACTTGCCCGCACGATCAGATCCTGCGTCTGGCTGGTCAGCGAGCCGGCAGGCGTATCGAAGGCCATCGTGGACAGGGCCGACGCCACATCGCCAACCGTCAGGTTGAGACTGGCCATCTTTGCCTGATCGATATCGATGCGGAAGATCTTGTCCCGGTCGCCGGACAACTGCACATCGGCCACACCGGGCACGGCGGACAGAACGTCTGCGACCTCGTCTTCCACCAGTACCGTCAGATCCTCAACGGACATGCTGTCGGATGTCAGCGCCAGACGCACCACGGGCTGGGCGTTGGAGTCAGCCTTGATGATACGGGCAGCGTCGGCATCCTCGGGCAGGTTGTTGGTGATGCGGCCCAGAGCATCGCGCATGTCCGCCGCTGCCGCATCCAGATTGACGTTGTCATAGAACTCGACCGTCACACGGCTTTCACCGTAGGAGGACGAGGACGAGATCGACTTGACGCCGGAAACCCGCGACACCGCGCCCTCAATGACGCCAGTGACTTCCCGGTCGATGGTTTCGGCCGAGGCGGAGTTGTAGGTGGTGCGGATGGAGATGACCGGCTGATCCACATCCGGCAGTTCGCGCACTTCCACGCCGAAGAAGGCGGCAAGGCCCGCAACGACGATCAGCATGTTCATCACGAAGGCCAGCACGGGGCGGCGGACGAAGAGGGCTGTAAAGCTGCGGTCAGGCTTGTGGCTGGAGCTCATCTTGGCCTCGTTCCAATATCCCGGGCAGCCCGCCACATCAGGTGGTGCGGACTGTGGGCAGGTTTGTCCTCAAAGGCATGACCGCGGCGCAACACAATCGGCAGCTCCAGTGCGGTCATGCGCGGCAGCGGCAGGACGAAATCCAGCCGCCCGGGCTCTCAGGAGCCACTCGGCGCGGCGGCGGGCTTTGCGGCCGTATCACCTGACGGTTTCGGCGCCTGCCGTCCGGCGATGTTTAACGCCGCGCCTTCACGGGCCAGATGCAGCCCTTCCGTCACCACCTCGTCGCCGGGTTTCAGCTCAGCTTCCACAAGCACATTGCGGGTGTTGCGCTGGATGATGCGCACCGGCGTCCGCTTTGCCTTGCCGTCCTGCACCGCCCAGACAAAGGCGCCATCCGCGCCCCACTGAACAGCCAGAGGATCGACCGCGGTAAAAGTCTCGCCGGGGAACCGCATTTCCACCTGGAATGACATGCCTGGACGCAGCCGGTCACCATCGTTCCGGATAGTCGCCTGCACCTGCAGGGTCCGGCTTTCGGTTTCGACCCGGTTGTCCACGGCGCTCACTTCGCCGTTGTAATATTCACCAGGCCTGGCAACGGACACGGCCCTCAGCGGAGTGCCGACGGCAATTCCGGCAAAGCGTTCAGGAACCCAGAAATCCACCAGCAGCTCGGAACGGTCCTCGACGGTGGCAATCACCGAGGACGAGGTGACATAGTTGCCCTCCGTGATCGGCAGGATGCCGACGATGCCATCGATCGGGCTTTCGACCGAGCGGCGCGACAGGGCCAGCCGGGCATCGCGCAGGGCAAGCTTCGCATTCTGCGCAGCCAGCTCTGCATCCGTCACCTGCACCTCGCTGGCCGAATTGGACTGGCGCAGTTGCCGGGTGCGGCCCAGCCGCGCTTCGGCATCCTTGAGGGCGATCTCGGCGCGTTCGGCGGCAATTTCCTCAGCCTCGGAATCAAGCTTGGCAATCACATCGCCACGCTTCACGACGGCACCAGACCTCACAAGAATTTCCGTCATGCGGCCGGATTCGAACGGCCGGACCTCGACGGACCGGACAGCGCGGCCCGTGCCGATGGCGGAGAGGCGGTCGTTGATCGTCTGCTGCGTGACCGGCGCCACGTTGACGATCCCCTGCGGCCCGCGGCCACCCTGACCTCCCCCTTGGCCGCCACCCTGCCCGCCACCGGATGCCGGAGGCGTGGAGGCAGCTGCGAGCCAGCCAAGCCCTGCAGGTGCCAGAATTTCACCTGCACCGGGATAAAACCTGGCCCAAAGGCCAAGGCCAGCAACAATAATGACAAGGCTTAAAAGCGATTGTCTCCAGAGCGACACATGAAACTCCAGTTCAAATTTTCCGTTCGGCCGCCAAGCTCAAAACCGGTATCGCCCTTCTACCATCAGAATATGTAGCGTGAACGTTACACGAGGAAACATCAAAATTTTTTGACTCTGGCGCCAGCGGAAATTTGCGGCAAAGCTGGTCAATCTGGTGGCATTGGGCGAAAAGCCCCGGAAAATTTGTACCAGAATGTATCCGGCGGGCTCATGCCCGCGCGTACTGCCCCTCTTGATGCTGACTGCGTGGCAGACCCGGAAACGCGCTCACGCCGCCGCCCGCTCCTTGGCAAGCGCTGCCAGATCGAAGCCGCAGGCTTCCAGTTCTGCGCGGGAGGGCGGGTTGGGGCCACCAAGCAGCTTGCGGGCCTGCATGTGGGTCTTGGCGTCATTGACCGTCTCGACAGCCGAGAGAACACCATCGCGCAGGCGCAGCACGGCATCCGGCCCAAGGGCAAGGCTTTCATCTCCCGGCCCGGCGAGGCCTGCGATCTGCAGCTTCCAGTCGGTCTGATCCGACCAGAACCACGGCACGGCGGCATAGGGCGCGCCCGCCCCCTTCACGAGACGCCGGGCAATGTAGCGGGCGTGATCGGTGGCCGCCTGCACGCTTTCAAGGCGGATGCGCGCCCCAGTCACCGGATCAGGAAAGGACGCACAGTCCCCCAGCGCCGAGATGGACGGATCGGACGTCAGAAGCTGACCATCCACCGCAACGCCATTGGCAATCTCAAGCCCTGCCTCTACAGCAAGCTCAGTATTCGGCACGACACCTGCCGCCAGGATCACCAGATCCGCCGCGATGCCAGAGCCATCTGCAAGGATGATGCCCTCGTCTGTCACCGCACTCACCGGCCGGCCCAGCAGAACGCAGGTGCCCATGCCCTCGTGCAAGGACAGGAAGCGGGCGGAAAGCTCCGGCGACAGCACCCGAGCCATCAAGCGGGGCGCGGCCTCCGCCACCGTCACCTCGTGCCCGGCAGCACGGGCAACGGCGGCAAACTCCAGCCCGATGAAGCCGCCGCCGATGATGGCAATGCGCCGGGGCCGTTCCAACTCGCCGCGCAGCCTTGCCGCATCTTCCAGCGTGCGCAGATCCAGCGCCCGCTCCAGCCCGGGAATCGGCGGGCGCAGGTTGCGGGTGCCGGTGGCGAAGATCAGATGATCGTAGGAAAAGACCCTGCCGCCCGCATGCACCTCACGGCCTTCGCGGTCAATACGTTCCGCCCGGACGCCGGAAACGAGCGTAACCTCACTCTTTTCGAAGAATGCGGCCGGGCGCAGGTCCAGCCGCGAGCCGTCACCATCCTTCAGATAGGCCTTGGACAGCGGCGGGCGCTGATAGGGCAGGCCAGACTCGGCACCAATCAGCGTGATGGCGCCGGTAAAGCCTTCCTGCCTGAGGCTCATGGCCGCCTGCAGGCCGCCCTGCCCGGCCCCGATGATGACGATCCGCTGCATTCTTTTCTCCTGCCCTTAGAGGCTCACATCTGCTCTTCGGGCATATGCACGACGAGGCCATCCAGCGCCGGGCTGAGCCGGATCTGACAGGACAGGCGCGAGTTCGGCTTCACCTCGGCGGCACCGCAGTCCAGCATGTCTTCCTCGCCGTCGCGCCGCTCTCCGGCAGCGTCCAGCCATTCATCGTCCACATAGCAATGGCAGGTGGCACACATCATGGCCCCGCCGCATTCGCCGACGATGCCGTCCACATCATGAGCCACCGCCGTGTGCATCACGGTGTCGCCCTCCTTGCCGTCCACCTCGGTGCGCGTGCCGTCGTGGTGCACATAGGTCACCTTCACCATGTCTCTCCCTCCTCCATTCGAGACCTTGCGAAACTTGAAACTGCCAGCCTAATTCAGCTTCACCGGCAGATTGATGGGCCCGCGGAAGCCGAAGCCTTTCCACTTCACCGCAGACGGGTCCGGCAATTCCATGTCCGGGAACCGGTCAAACAGCAGCGGCAGCATGATCTGACCGACCGTGCGGCGGGCAATATGGGCACCGGCGCAATGGTGCGGGCCACTGCCAAAGGCCTGATGCGGGTTCTTGTCCCGGAAGACGAAGAACTCCTCGCCGTTCTCGTAAATCTCCTCATCCCGGTTGGCGGAGGCCTGAATGGTCATCACCGTGTCACCCTTGGGAATCTCGAAGCCACCGATCTCCGTGTCCTCAAGCACCCGGCGGGATGAGGCCTGGATCGGCGCCACCCAGCGCACGCCTTCCTCAAAGGCCTGCTCCCAGGCCTCCTGACGGCGCACCTCAGCCAGCTGATCCGGGTTGGTCAGCAGGCCATAGATGATTGTCGCCAGCGCATCACGCGGCTCGTTGATGCCTCCGCCAATGGCAATCTTGATGTTGGCATACATCTGGCCAACCGGAATCGGGTCCGGCGCATTCAGCATGACCGAGAAGGCCGATGCATTGGGCTCTGCCTTGTGGCGGGCCTGAAGCCTGTCGAACAGGGCATTCATCTCCGCATTCGCCTTGTCGCTGGCCTCGAAGGGCTCCGGCCGCCAGCCGAAATTGCCCGCGCCATCAATCAGGATCTGCGACCAGCGCTGCATCTCCTCGTCGGTCGCTTCCTCGACGCCAAGGATATGCGCCAGAATGCGCGCCGCCACCGGGCCGCAAAGATCCGTGAACAGATCCACCGTCTCCCCGCGCGGCAGGCGGGAGACATAGTCCTCGGCGATGGACTGATAAAGCTCCGCCCAGTTGCTGCGGATCACCTTCGGCGTAAAGGCCGGCTGCATGGCCATGCGCTCGCGCCGGTGCTCCTCGCCGTCCTTGCGCATCAGGGTATGGGCCTGAAAGGCCGGCTTCATCGGCGTGTTAGGATCATCGGAGCTGAACAGGGCCGGGTTGTCCTTCACCGCCTTGGTGTGGACCGCCTTGGTCAGGAACGTGCGCTTGACCGAAGCAACGCGGATGACAGGCGTTTCAGCCCGCATGCGGCGGTAGACCGGATAAGGGTCATCCGTCAGCTGTGCAATCGTGGTGGTCTCGTCGAGTGGCGCGAGCGGCATGTGCAGTCCTCCTCCCTTGATCTGCAATCCGTGCCCCCACGAAAGCGCATGCGCCTTGACGCGGCAATGCGGTTTCCCTGATACCTGAAATCGGAAAATTTGATGGAGCGATTGAGAGAGCGCGCCATGCAGGAGGAAAAGCCGGATACCAGACCGGGCACAGGCCGGGCGGGGCCGCTGGGGGTGGATTTTGCCGCGCTCAACACCCTGCATATTGTGCATGCACAAGGCTCCTTCAGCCGGGCCGCGGAGGTGCTGGGGCTGAACCAGTCGGCCGTCAGCTACACGATCGACAAGCTGCGCAAGGTCTTTGCCGATCCGCTGTTCCTGCGGGTCGAAGGCCAGCAGATGCCGACCGCGCGCTGCGAGCAGATCCTCGCCAGCACCCGCACCATGCTGGATGACTTTCTGCGCCTTGCCGAGCCGGACCCGCTGGATCTCGCCCGCATCGAAGGGCGTTATGTCATCGCCTGCAACTACTATGAGCGGATGATCATCATCCCCGAGATCGTGCGCGACCTGCGCCAGGCTGCGCCCGGCTTCAGCATCGAGATCATTCCCTCGGCCGATATCGGCCCGGACCAGCTGGTGCGCTCGCATGCGGACCTGCTGCTTGGCCCCTTCCGCCGCAACGATGCCGCCTTCTACAGCCGCAAGCTTCTGGACGAGCACTATGTCTGCGCCATGGACAAGGAGCATCCGCTGGCGGGCAAGGAGCATCCGCTGGCGGGCAAGGCGCTGACGCTGGAGGACTATCTGGCGCTGGATCATGTCGTTGCCACCTATGGCGGCTTATGGAAATCCGGCTATCTCAGGGAGTTGGAGGCCATGGGCCGCCGGCTGAAGGCCAGCCTTGAAGTGCCCAGCCCGGCCGGCCTGCCGCGCCTCATCCGCACCACCGGCTATGTGGCCACCATGCCGGGCCTGCTGGCGCAGTATTTCTCGGACGAGCTGCACATCACCCCCTGCCCGGTCCCCGCCCCCTTCGACGTGCTGATGGTCTGGACCGAAAGGGTGCACAAGTCCCCGCTTCACCGCCAGATCCGCGAAATCATCGCCCAGTCCGTCAGCCGCACGCTTGGACGCGGCTGAGCGTCAAGCCCCGGCGGGTGCCGGAAACACCAGCGTCACCACCGTGCCTTCACCGGGGGCGGAGAGGATGCGGGCGTCACCGCCGGACTGGCGCATGAAGCCATAGACCAGCGCAAGCCCCAGCCCCGCGCCGCCGCTGCCCGGGCGGGTGGTGAAATAGGGCTCGAAAGCCTTGTCGGCGACATCCGGCGTCATGCCCGTGCCGGTGTCCTTCACCTCCAGCACCAGCATGCCCGCCTCGGCCCGGCAGGCCAGAACGATGCTGCCGCCCTGCGGCATGGCAGCGGCTGCGTTGAGGCAGAGGTTGAGCACCGACTGCTCGAAGAGGGCCGCATCCGTCTCGATCCTCGGCAAGGGCTCCTCGCAGCGGATCTCCACCTTGCAGCTTTCGCCCACGGCAATTTCCAGCACATCAGCCATGCTGCGCAGCAGCGCGCCCACATCGACGCTGGCCGGGGTGATGGGCTGCTGGCTGCCAACGGACAGCATGCTGGAGGCAAGTGCCCGGCCCCGGTCTGCCGCCTTGCGGATGCGGGCGAGGTGGCGGCGCTGGCGCTCGTTGAAGCCGTCGTCCCGCTCCAGCAGGCCAAGGCTGCCGGTGATGATGCCGATCATGTTGCCCACCTCATGACTGACCTGATGGGTCATGCGCATGATGCCGTCGAGCCGCTGCGCCCGCGCCGCTTCCGCCTCCTGCCGGTCGGTCTGCGTCACATCCCGCGCCAGCAGCACGATGCCGCCGTCGGCCTGCCGCGAGAGGGAGATTTCCGTCACCCGGCCGGTGCTGTCCCGGTGGCGCAGGGAGACAGGCCCCGCCAGCAGTCCCGGCTCGCCATCGCCCGGCAGAAGGCGCGGATCAAGGCCAGCGACTGGCGCCACAAAACGCCGCGCCGGCAGCTTGCGGGCAGCGCCCTTGTGGCCCACCAGTTCGATGACCCGGCGGTTCATGGTGATGGGCTGCCCCTGCGGATCGAACAGAGCGATCCCTTCATTCATGCTGCGGAAGGTGGAGCGGATGGTGCGTGCAGCCGCTTCCGCCGTCTTGCGCAGGCGCGTCACCCGCTCCACGCTGTCGCGGAAGGCGCGGAAGGCATCGAGCAGCTGCAACAGCTCGCTCTCCCCGCCCGCATAGGACGGCGGACCCACATCCTTCTGGCCCTTGGCCAGCGCCTGCATGCCCTGCGACAGATCGACAATCCCGCGCGACACCCGCATGGCTGAGCGGATGGAGAGGATGGCAAGGCCCAGCACCAGGACAGCCGCAAGCGCCACTATGATGAGCAGCCGTGTCAGCGCCTCGGAAGCGGCCAGAATGTTCTCGTTGAGGCTGCGGGTCACCGCATCCGACTGGGTTTCGGAGGCCAGCGACAGTTCCCGCGCCACCGCATGCAGCCGGGAAACGGACGAGCGGATCGCATACATCTCAAGCAGATACCGGGTCTGCGCCTCGAACACCCGGTCATAGGGCGCCAGCAGCGCCGGTGAAACCGGCGGCGGACCGGGCACTTCGGCAGAGCCTGCCGTTTCCTGCACATAGCGCCGTTTCAGCTCGCCCAGCTGGAACAGGCTGTCAGACACCGCCGCCAGTTGCACAATCGCATTGAGGCGCCGCCGCACACCTGTATTGGCCACATCGCCCGCCACTGCGATCTCTCCCAGCGCGGCGGCGGCCCTTTCCTTGTGCTGTTGGGCAGCATCCGCATTGGCCGCCAAAACCCGCGTCTGCTCACGGATGGCCTGCAGCAAATCCAAGATCCGCTGCTCCTCCGGCCCAGTCACCGGACCTCCGGACGGCTGGCTGGCCATGGCAGCCAGCAATGTGTCCACCTGCTCCACCAGCGCCCGGCTCTTGCTGGAGACCCGGTAGGGTAAGGTCGCATTCATCAGCAGCGGTGCGCTGGAGACAAGATCCGATACCTGCCGCGACACCAGCGAGGCCTTAGCCAGGCTCGTATAGGCATCCAGCCTGTAGGCCGCCATTTCATCGCGCGCCCGCACCAGCCCGAAGATCGCCACACCGGACAGGCCGAAGACCAGCGCGCAGATGAAGATGATGGCAAAGGGCAGCCGGAAGGCGATGGAGGAGAGATATGGACGGCTCAGGACGCGGGTGATCACGTGTGCGGTCCGCCTGCACCCATATGCAGGATGTAGCCCTTGCCGCGCCGGGTCAGTACATGGCGCGGCAGGTCGGGATTGGGCTCGATCTTGCGCCGCAATCGCAGCACCAGCACATCCACATTCCGGTCGATATGCCTGTCTGTTTCAGCGCCCAGCCGGTCGAGGATCTGGGCGCGGCTGACAGGCATGTCCGGCGTTGCGGCGAGGATCTCCAAAAGCGCGAATTCCGCCGCCGTCAGCGTGCGGCCCGGATCGTGGCGGCAGACGGCACGGCGGTTCTGCAGGTCGATGGACCAGTCTCCCAGAACGAGGGCCGCCCCATCCATACCCTCCGTCATCGCCGCTGCCCTGCCCGTCTCTCTCGTGCTGCTGCCCGGCCGTTCGGTGGCATCTCCGCCGCGCAGCGAGGGGTTCATGCGCCGCAGCAGCGCCTTGATGCGAGCCGTTAGTTCAATGGGCTCGAAAGGCTTCACCACATAGTCGTCTGCCGCCGTTTCCAGTCCCAGCACCCGTTCGGCCGCACTTCCTGCCGCCGTCACCATGATGATGCCAATATCCATGCTGGCCCGCAGGCGCTGCGCAAAGGCGCGGCCCGAGGTGCCCGGCAGATTGTGATCGATCAACACCAGATGCAGCCGCTCGCGCCCCAGCACCTCCGCCGCCGCCTCGGCAGAAGCCGCATGCGCAGGCTCCCAGCCTTCCGCTTCGAGCAGATCGCAGATCAGCTCGGCCATGTCCGGATCGTCTTCGACGACCAGAATCCTCACTTTCTGTGCCAGCAATTTTCAGTCCTCCCAATCACACTATAGAAGCTGCCAGCCCCGTATTCAAAGCATCTGTTGAAGTGGCACGCTGTAATATTTGTAATATTTGCAACAACTGAAACAACTTTTCCGGAGCACTGAAACAACTGAAACCATTCTTTGATTGCACAGCCTCCGTTTCCTGCGCATGCTTCTCCTGTCCGGACATGGAGGATGTCTGGCGGGAGGAACAAGGTGAAGGCAGCAACCGTTCTGGCGGCTGCGCTCGGCTTCTGGCTGGGCGGCACCGCATTGGCAGAAGAAACCGGCCCTGCAGAAACCGGCCCTGCACCTGGCACACTCAACGTGCTTTGCGGTGTGGATGAGGACTGGTGCGCCACCATGAAAGCCGCGTTCGAGCGCCACTCCGGCCTTGAGATCACCATGACCCGGCTCAGCACGGGCGAAATCCTTGATGCCATCCGCAAGGACAGCGCAGCACCCACCGTCGACGTGTGGTGGGGCGGCACGGGCGACACCCATCTTCAGGCCGCCGCCGAAGGCCTGCTGGAGGCCTATACCTCTCCCCATGAAAAAGACCTGCTGCCCTGGGCGCAGAATTTTCATACCATGTCGGGCAGTCTCAGTTCGGGCGTATATGCGGGCGCCCTCGGCTTTGCCTATAACAGGGATCTTCTGGCACAGCGGCGCCTGCCTGCCCCTTCCTGCTGGAACGATCTGACCGATCCGGCCTACAGGGGTGAAATCCAGGCCGGAAATCCGGAAACCTCAGGCACTGCCTATACCGCGCTGGCCACACTGGTGCAGCTCTTCGGCGAAGACGAGGCCTTTGCCTATCTCGCAAGGCTTGGCACCAATGTCTCCAGCTACACGAAATCCGGCGCGGCACCCGTCAAGGCCGCCGCACGGGGGGATACGCTGATCGGCATTTCGTTCATCCACGATGCCGTCACTCAGAAGCTGGCGGGCTCCCCGCTGGTCATCGTCGCCCCCTGCGAGGGGACGGGCTACGAGATCGGCGCCGTCAGCCTCATCAAGGGATCCCGCAATCCGGAACTGGCCCGCGCCTTTGCCGATTTCACCCTCAGCCCCGAAGGGCAGGCGACCGGCGCACAGGCAGGCCAGAACCAGATCCCCGCAAACGCAAAGGCCGCTCTCCCGGCAGCCGCGCCGGATATCTCTCTCATGCGCATGGTCGATTACGACTTTGCCACCTTCGGTTCACCGGCAGAGCGAAGCCGCCTGCTCAAACGTTTCGCGCGGGAAGTGCCGCCAACACAATAGGCCTTCCTCGCACAAAACCGGTCCCGCACCGGCCAGTCTCAAGGATCTGACAACTGACTGGCGGGCCGCCAACAGGCGGGCCGCACGGGATAGCCATGTCCTGCGCCGCCCGCACTATCAAAACCGCCGCACCAAGGCGGATCATATCGGAGGAGAACCACCCATGAAGACTGCATCCGCATTCACGCTTCTTGCCCTTGCTGCCGGCACCGCCCTTTGCACTGGCACTGCGCAGGCCGCTGGAGACCTCAACCTCATCTGTTCTGCTGATGTGGTGATCTGCGAGCAGATGAAGGGCGATTTCGAGAAGGACCACGACATCAAGGTCAACATGGTGCGTCTCTCGTCGGGCGAGACCTATGCCAAGATCCGCGCCGAAGCCCGCAATCCGAAGACGGACATCTGGTGGGCCGGCACGGGCGATCCGCATCTTCAGGCCGCCTCTGACGGTCTGACGGAAGAATACAAGTCGCCAATGCTGGACCAGCTGCACACCTGGGCACAGAGCCAGGCGGAAAGCTCCGGTTACCGCACGGTCGGCATTTATGCCGGTGCACTTGGCTGGGGCTACAACACGGAAATCTTCGCCAAGAAGGGCCTTGCCGAACCCACCTGCTGGTCATCGCTGCTTGCCCCGGAACTGAAGGGCGAAATCCAGATGGCCAACCCGAACTCCTCCGGCACCGCCTACACCGCGCTGGCAACGCTGGTGCAGATCATGGGCGAGGACCGTGCCTTCGATTACCTCAAGAGCCTCAACGCCAATGTCTCCCAGTACACCAAATCCGGCTCGGCCCCGGTGAAGGCCGCCGCGCGCGGCGAGACCGGCCTTGGCATCGTCTTCATGCATGATGCCGTGTCAATGGTGTCCGAAGGCTTCCCCGTCAAGGTTGTCGCCCCCTGCGAAGGCACGGGTTACGAGATCGGCTCCATGTCCATCATCAAGGGCGCGAAGAACATGGAAAACGCCAAGATCTGGTACGACTGGGCCCTGAAGCCGGAAGTCCAGTCGCGCATGAAGGACGCCAAGTCCTTCCAGCTGCCGTCTAACAAGAGTGCCGAGATCCCCGAGGAAGCTCCCCGCTTCGAGCAGATCAAGCTGATCAACTACGACTTCGGCAAGTTCGGCAGCGCCGAAACCCGCAAGGCACTGCTGGAGCGCTGGGACCGGGAAATCGGCGCCATCGCGCAGTGACATCCGGCCTTTGAGCCTGCAGCACCCGGGTTTACCGCCCGGGTGCTGCATCCGGCATTCCTTCCCGCTTAAACGACAGGCAGTTTCCATGCAGACGAGCAACCGGCGACTGGACTTGCTTCTGGCCCTCGGCGCAGCCGCCCTCATTCTTTTGCCGTGGTACAGGGTCGAAGGCGGCTTCTTCGGCCTGGGCTGGATATCCAGCTTTCTCTCCACCCCTGATCTGGAACCAGGCCTGCTGCAGGCAGCCGCCAACGGCCGCCCGTGGGTTTTCGTGGCCATCGCGCTGTTTGCAGCAGGCGGCGCATCGCGCCTGATGAGCGCCCAGCCCGCCCGTGGCCGCCTTCTGGCGGTGGCAGGAGCCGCCGGGGTGCTTTTCATGAGCCTGCAAGGGCTTGCCATCGGTTTCACGGGCTGGAACTGGACCATCAGCGAAACCCTCTTCGGTGCGCTCTCCAACGGCCAGCCCGCCATGGGCGCAGGGGCAATCACGCTGACCACCGTCTTCGTGCTGATGGTCGCCTTCGGCTGCGCGGAACTGGGCGCCATGAAAGGCGATGCCTTCATCGCCGGGGCCATTTCGCTGCTGGTGTTTCTTGTCGCGGTCTTCGTCTTCTATCCCATCGGCAGCATGTTTGCCGGATCGGTGCAGGACTTCGACGGCTCGTTCAAGCCGGACGGCTTCCTGCGCAACGTGGTGGACCCCAGCATCTGGAGCCTTTCCTGCCTGACCGGAGACGGCCGCTGCGGCGTTGCCTGGCGCACCTTCTGGCTGGCCATCATGACGGGCCTTGGCTCCACGCTGCTCGGCCTTGCCTTTGCGCTGGCCGCCACCCGCACGCGCTTCCCGCTGAAGAAGGGGCTGCGCCTTATCACGGTGCTGCCGATCATCACGCCGCCCTTCGTCATCGGCCTTGCGCTGGTGCTGCTGTTCGGCCGCTCCGGAATTGTCACACAAGGCCTGTCGGATCTCTTCGGCATCGAGCCGGGCCGCTGGCTCTATGGCCTCACCGGCATCTGGATCGCGCAGGTGCTCTCCTTCACGCCCATCGCCTTCCTCGTGCTCATCGGCGTGGTGGAAGGAGTCAGCCCCTCGCTGGAAGAAGCCTCGCAAACCCTCAAGGCCGGCCGCTGGCGCACCTTCTGGCATGTGTCCCTGCCCCTGATGAAGCCGGGCCTCGCCAACGCCTTCCTCATCGGCTTCATCGAAAGCATGGCCGATTTCGGCAACCCGCTCGTGCTCGGCGGCAGCCATGGCGTGCTCTCGACCGAAATCTTCTTCGCCGTCGTCGGCTCGCAGAATGATCCCTCACGCGCTGCCGTGCTGGCGATGATCCTGCTTGGCTTCACCTTGACGGCCTTCCTTGCCCAGCGGTTCTGGCTGAAGGGCAAGAACTTCGCCACCGTCACCGGCAAGGGCGACAGCGGTTCGCACATTCCCCTGCCGAAGAGCGTTTCGCGCGTGGTCTATGCCATCGTGCTGCCGTGGATGGCCTTCACCCTGGTCATTTACGGCATGATCGTCTTCGGCGGCTTCGTGAAGACCTGGGGCCTCGACCACACGCTGACCCTTGCCCACTATGCCAAGGCCTTCTCTGTCAGCTTCGATGGCGGCAGCCTTGCCTGGACCGGCGTTGCGTGGAATTCCTTCTGGACGACCATCAAAATCGCCCTGCTGGCGGCTCCCCTGACGGCGGCTGTCGGCCTGCTGACGGCCTATATCATCGTCCGGCAGAAATTCGCAGGCCAGAACGCCTTCGAGTTTGCCCTGATGATGAGCTTTGCCATCCCCGGCACGGTGATCGGCATCAGCTACATCATGGCCTTCAACCTGCCGCCGCTGGAAATGACCGGGTCGGCACTGATCCTCATCGCCTGCTTCGTCTTCCGCAACATGCCTGTGGGCGTGCGCGGCGGCATTGCGGCCATGAGCCAGCTGGACAAGAGCCTTGACGAGGCCTCCCTGACGTTGCGGGCCACCAGCGCCCGGACCCTGCGCAAGGTGATCCTGCCGCTGCTGCGCCCGGCCATCACCGCTGCGCTGGTCTATTCCTTCGTGCGGGCCATCACCTCCATCAGCGCGGTGATCTTCCTCGTCAGCGCGGAATACAACATGGCCACGTCCTACATCGTCGGCCTCGTCGAAAACGGCGAGTACGGCGTCGCCATCGCCTATTCCTCGATGCTCATCGCCGTGATGATCACGGTCATTGCCGGGTTCCAGTTCCTCGTTGGCGAACGGCGCCTGCGCCGCGAGAACCGGGTTTCCGGCCTTGCAGCATCTTCCGAACTCAAGTCCGCTCAGGAGAAAACCGCATGACATCCCACAAGCCCGGCTCCGTGGTCTTCGAGCATGTGCGCAAGGACTTCGGCACTTTCACCGCCGTTCCCGATCTGTCACTGACGATCGAACCGGGAACCCTCGTCACCCTGCTCGGCCCTTCCGGCTGCGGCAAGACCACCACCTTGCGCATGCTGGCGGGGCTGGAGCACCCGACCGGGGGCAAGATCTTCATCGGCGGCAAGGACGTGACCATGCTGCCCGCCCATGCCCGTGACGTGTCGATGGTGTTCCAGTCCTATGCCTTGTTCCCGCACATGAGCGCCCTGGAGAACGTGGCCTATGGCCTTGAATCCTCCGGCATCAAGGGCAGGCAGGCCCGCGAGCGCGCCGAAGAGGGGCTGAAGCAGGTCGGCCTTGCCGGCATGGGCCACCGGCTGCCGGCGGAACTCTCCGGTGGCCAGCAGCAGCGTGTTGCCGTGGCCCGTGCGCTGGTGCTGGAGCCGCAGGTCCTGCTTCTCGACGAGCCCCTGTCCAACCTCGACGCCCGCCTGCGCCGCCGGGTGCGCACCGAGATCCGCGAATTGCAGCAGCGCCTCGGCTTCACCGCCGTCTATGTGACGCATGACCAGGACGAGGCGCTGGCCGTGTCGGACACGATCATCGTCATGAAGGATGGCCGCATCGCCCAGTCCGGCGCCCCGCGCGAGCTTTACGAGGCGCCCGCCTCCAGCTTCATCGCCGACTTCATGGGCGAGGCCAACGTGCTGCCCTGCGAGGTGATCGAGACCGATGGCACCAGCGCCCGCGTCCGCCTTGGCCCGCTGGAGCATCAGCTTTCCGCCACTGGGGCCAGAACCGGCAGCGTCCAGCTCGCCATCCGCCCCGGCGCCGTAAGCCTCGCTGCCGGAGAAGCCGCGCCGGGCAGCCTCCCCGGGCGCATTCTCACCTCGGCCTATCTCGGCGACCATGCCGAATATGAGGTGGAAACCGTTGCCGGGACGCTGTTTGTGGTAGACCATGAAACCCCATCCCCCCTGCCCGCCCGCACGGACGTGACCATCCGCCTGCGCCAGCGCGGCATTGCCCTCATCGCAGCCTGATCCTGCCAGTTAAAGGACACAGTCCCCGAAATGACCGCAGACCTGCATTCCGCCGCCATCGCCGACCGCTTCGATCTGGCCAGATCCATCGCAACCGAAGCCGCCGCCCTTGCGCTCGACTATTTCAACCGGCGCGAAACACTGGTGATCGAGACCAAGGCGAACCTTCAGGACGTTGTCTCCATCGCCGACCGCAATGTCGAAAAGCTCATCCGCGAAAGGGTTGCTGCCGCCTTCCCCGATGACGGTTTCCTCGGCGAGGAATACGGCCAGACGGGCGGCACTTCGCCCTACACATGGGTGGTGGACCCGATCGACGGCACGGCCCCCTTCGTCAACGGCCTGCCCACCTGGTGCGTTTCGATTGCCGTTGCCCGGGAGAGTGATCCGGTCATCGGCGTCATTCTCGCCCCCGTGCTGCAGGAGACTTTTGCCGCCGCCGAAGGCCATGGCGCCACACTCAACGGCAAGCCGCTGAAGCTCGACCCGTCCCGCACCATGCAGAACGGCCTCACCGGCATCAGCAGCAACAGCCATGTGACGCCCGAGCGCACCGGTGCAATCGTCACGGCGCTGACGGCTAGGGGCGGCAACATGATCCGCAACGGCTCGGGCGCGCTGATGCTGGCCTATGTTTCGGCCGGCCGGCTCGTCGGCTTCTACGAGCCTTACATGCACGCCTGGGACTGCATGGCCGGCTTCTGCCTTGTCAAGGAGGCTGGCGGCTTCCACGAACCCTTCCCCGCCACCGCCTTCGGCCTCGGCAAGGGCGCCCCTGTCATCGCAGCAGGACCGGGGGCAAAGGACGACATCTGGGCGCTGGCGCAGGTGTGACATAAACTTTCGTAAAACTTCCGCATCATCCGTCATGCCATGATCAAGTCATGGCATGACGAAGTACTAAATACCTACATCAACCTCCAAACACAAAGGCCGGGCATCGCTGCCCGGCCTTTGACGTTCATGATCTGACGCAGCGGTCAGATGAAGGCGCGGATGGCGCGTTCGACCCCGCGCAACTCGGCAAGGCCGCGCAGGCGGCCGATGGCCGGATAGCCGGGGTTGGAGGTCTTGCGCAGGTCATCCAGCAGCTGGTGCCCATGGTCGGGACGCATCGGCAGTTCGATGCCACGGCGGCGCTCGGCCAGAAGCACGGCCTTGATCACCGCAACCATGTCCACGTCGCCATCAAGGTGAGCGGCTTCATGGAAGCTGCGCGGATCGGCTTCGCGCTTGGTGGCACGCAGATGCAGGAAATGCACCCGGTCCGCATGGGCTTCGAACATCTCGACCAGATTGTTGTCCGGCCGCACGCCATAGGAGCCGGTGCAGAAGGTGAAGCCGTTGGCGGGGCTGTCCACCATCGCTGCAATCGCCTTCATGTCAGCGGCGGTGGAGACCACGCGCGGCAGGCCGAACAGCGGGCGCGGCGGATCATCGGGATGGATGGCGAGCACGACGCCCTCCTTCTCGGCCACGGGAATCACGATCTTCAGGAAGGCGGCAAGGTTGGCGCGCAGGCGCTCCGCATCGACTTCGGCATAGGTGGCAAGGCGGGCGCGGAAGCTGTCGAGCGAATAGCTCTCCTCGGCGCCGGGCAGGCCGGCGATGATGTTGGCCATCAGCTTGGCCACGTCAGCTTCGCTCATGGCCGCATGGGCGGCGCGGGCCTGGTCGATCTCCTGCGCGCTGTACTCAGCCTCGGCGCCTTCACGCTTCAGGATGAACAGGTCAAAGGCGGCGAAGGCATCGGCATCAAAGCGCAGGCAGCGGGCGCCGTCCGGCAGCTCATAGGCCAGATCCGTGCGGGTCCAGTCGATCACCGGCATGAAGTTGTAGCAGATCGTCCGGATGCCGCAGCGGGCGAGGTTCACCATGCTCTCCACCCAGGCTTCGGCGTAACGCTCCCAGCCCGGCGCGGCGGTCTTGATGTCCTCATGAACCGGAATGCTCTCGACCACGGACCAGGTGAGGCCAGCCGCCTCGATCACCGCCTTGCGCTCGAGAATGCGCTCCACCGGCCAGACCGTGCCATTGGGCTGGTCATGCAGGGCGGAAACGATGCCGGTGGCACCGGCCTGACGGATATCGGCGAGCGAGACGGGATCGGCCGGGCCGAACCAGCGCCATGTCTGTTCCATGGATGAGGTTCCTCAATTGGAGGCGGTTGGGGTCTTGGGAGGAAAGGCTGGAATGGCCTGCCTTGCGCCGCCGCAAGCAGGCCATTCCAGCAGAAACTCGGTTTACCGGGCCAATGCCCTTTGTCGGTGCGTCACTCCTTCCCCGTCCATGGCGCCATCAGGAAACAGCGGCTGCTGCGGGGCGGCTGTCGAAGAGATAGCCATCAAACTGCGGGTCATCCACGTCGGACAGTTCCATCAGGGTCTGGCGCACGTTTTCAAGGTGCTGCCACATCGCCTGCCTGGCTGCGCGCGGGTCACGGCACTGCAGGGCGGTAAGGATCGCCTGATGATCCTCCAGCCAGCGGTGCCGGTAGGTCCGGTCGAAGATGCGCGCATGCAGGCGGGCCCACATGGGGCTTTGTTCGCGCTTGCGCCACAGCTCGTCGATCATGTCGACCAGCACGCTGTTCTGGGTGGCTTCGGCAATGAGATGGTGGAACAGCTCGTCGCCTGAATAGTCACCCGTGTCCTCTGCGATGGCCCGGCGCTCCATCTCCATCGCCTCGCGCAGGCGCAGGATGTCGGCCTTGGTCACCGTGGTGGCTGCAAAGGCGGCGATGGAGCTTTCCAGCACCTGCCGCGCCTGCAGCAATTCGAAAGGGCCGATGTCTCCGCGCGTGCCGGTGTCGTCACCGGCGGGCACCTTCACCACATAGGTACCGGAGCCCTTGCGCACATCGACAAGGCCTTCGATTTCGAGCCTCAGGATCGCCTCGCGCACGATGGAGCGCGAAACACCCAGCTCGTCAGAAATCTGCCGCTCGGGCTTCATGCGGTCGCCGGGCTGATAGGTTCCCCCGGCCAGCTCCCGCCGCAGGGCCTCCGCCACCTCCTCGTAGCGCCGCCTGCCGGATGCCTCGATCATCTTCGTCCTCCATCCGGCGTCAGGCCCCGTTCATGTGGCCCTCTCCTCCTGCCGGTCTGCCTCTTCCCTCAAGTGTCCGGCAGACCGCCACCTTGCGTCAATTACACGATGCAGCGTATCTGCCCACCTTCCCCCTGAAACATAAGACGAATCCGGGTGCAGAACACCCGGATTCCAGTTGTCTTACTCGCCAGCGGCCTGAATGCGCTTGATGAGGTCGGCAACGCGCGGAGACTTGGCGGCAGCTTCCTCGATCATCGGCTTCACGGCTTCAGCGAACGGAGCCTTGTCGACGGCCACGAACTTCACGCCCATTTCCTTCTCCGCCTGCACCTTTCCGGCGGCAACCTGCTCGTTCCAGCTGGCGCGGTGCAGGTCCATGGACTCATGGGCAGCCTGCTTCAGGGCAGCCTTTTCCTCGTCGGACAGGGTATCCCAGGTCTGGGTGGAGACCAGCACCACGGACGGAACCATGGTGTGCTCGTCCTCGGAGAAGATCTTTGCGACTTCACCATGGCGGGCGGTGGTCAGAGCCAGCGGGTTGTTCTCGGCCCCGTCAACCACTCCCTGCTGCAGGGCGCTGTACAGCTCGCCATAGGCAATCGGGGTCGGGCTTGCGCCCATCAGCTCGACCATGCGGATAGCGGTCGGGCTCGGCTGCACGCGGATCTTCATGCCCTTCAGGTCGGCCGGGGACTTGATTTCCTTGTTGGCATAGAAGGAGCGCGCGCCTTCCACGTAGTAGGCGATGCCGATGAAGCCCTTGTCCTTGGAAGCTTCGAGAATGTCGGTGCCGATCTCGCCGGAGAACACCTTGTAGGCGTGCTCTTCGTCCTTGAACAGGAACGGCAGGTTCAGCGGCGTGTAGGATTCTTCGAAGGCTTCCAGCTCGCTGGCGTTGGAGCGGGCCATGTCGAGCGAACCGTTCTGCAGCATTTCCATGGATTCGCGCTGGTTGCCCAGCTGCGCATTCGCATAGATGCGGATCTTCAGGCTGCCGCTGGTCAGTTCATCGACGCGCTTGGCCATGAATTCCATCGACTTGTGCAGCGGATGGTCTTCCGGGTTGTTGTGGTTGAGCTTCAGGGTGCGGGCGTCGGCAGTTGCGGAAAAAGCCAGCAGGGCTGCACCAGCCAGAGCGCCGAGACGATAGGTCATACGCATGTCAAATTACCTCCCGATGATACTTCAGGATGCGCGCGGCGAGGAACCTCCCCCTGCCGGCCACATCGGAAACCGGCGGCACCCTCCGACCAGATTGGTTGATCAAAAAGGCCCGGCGCGCGACCAGAAATTTCGTCAAAGCACCGTCTTTGTCAACCTGTTTTGGAAATTGGTTGACCAATTCCCGGAAATAGGTTTTCTCTGACCAGCCGGTTATGGAGGCAATCCGCCTCATTTTCCGGCATTGTCTGGGGGCTTCAACACCGGGACAGTTGTCAGCAGCGGCGGCCCAACCGCCATACCGAACCGCAGCATGCTCCTGCCCAACGAGGCACCGGCTGCTGCCAGGACATGCGGACAACCGGTGCAGCAGACCGGCAGACCAAGATTGAAAGGCAGGCCGGGACATAAAAGGTCCCGGGAGGAAACCGGGGCAGGCTGCCTGCCCCACTTGGAGGACATGCAGCCATGCATGCACTGAAAGCCCACGTTGACCGCGTGCTGGGCCTGTTCATCGCCGCGATGTTTGCCGTCATGACGGTTTGCGTCGTCTGGCAGGTGCTTTCCCGATACGTATTGCCGACCCCAAGCGTCATCATGGAAAGCATCGCACGCGTTCTGTTCATCTGGGTCGGCCTGATCGGTGCGGCCTATACTCTGGGCCAGCGCAAGCATCTGGCGATCGACTTCCTGATCCAGATGTCATCCCGGAAAGCCGCCCGCAACCTTGCGCTGCTGGTCACGGCCCTGATCGCGGCCTTTGCCGCCATCGTGATGGTCAAGGGCGGCATGGCGCTTGTGCAGCGGACGCTGTCTTCCGGCCAGATCGTTCCTGTCCTCAACATTCTGATGGGCTACGTCTACGCAGCCGTCCCCATTTCCGGCGGCCTGATGCTCTACTACTGCGCCGATTTCGCCGCAGGGCTCCTCACAGGCCGTTACGCCCCCGTTGAAGATCTCGACGCCGATGCCTCATCCGGCGCAGAACCGGGCAAAGGATAAGCGACGATGGAAACCGAATTGATGAGCGCCATCACCCTGTTTGGCGCATTCTTCCTGCTCATGTTCATCGGCGTTCCGATTGCCTTTGCAATCGGCATCTCGACGGTCCTGACCTTCACCCTGTTCCTGACCTACGACCAGTCGATCAACAACACGGCGCAGCAGCTGGCCTCGGGCCTCGATACATTCACGCTCCTGGCCGTGCCCTTCTTCATTCTGGCGGGCAACATCATGAACCGGGGCGGCATCGCCTTGCGTCTCATCGAGCTCGCCAAGGTTCTTGGCGGCCGCCTGCCGGGCTCGCTGGCCCACTGCAACGTGCTGGCCAACATGATGTTCGGCTCGATCTCCGGCTCGGCCGTGGCCGCAGCGGCAGCCGTTGGCGGCGTCATGGCACCACTGCAGAAGAAGGAAGGCTATGACCCGGCGTTTTCCGCTGCCGTCAACATTGCCTCCTGCCCGACCGGCCTGCTGATTCCGCCCTCCACCACCTTCATCGTCTTCTCGCTGATTTCCGGCGGCACCTCGATTGCAGCGCTGTTTGTCGCAGGTTACGTGCCGGGCATCCTCATGGGGCTCGGCATCATGCTCGTCGCCGGTATCGTGGCGAAGAAGCGCGGCTATCCGGTCGCTCCGCGCCCAAGCTGGAGGGAAGTGATCCGGAAGACCGGCGATGCACTGCTTCCGCTTGGGCTGATCATTGTCATCATGGGCGGCATCATCAGGGGCATCTTCACGCCCACCGAGGCGTCGGCCGTCGCTGTGGTCTATACGCTGCTGCTGGCTCTCGTCTGGTACCGGGAAATCAGCATCCGCGACCTGCCGGGGATCATGATCGAGTCCGCCGTCACCACATCCATCGTGCTGCTGATGGTCGGCTGCTCCATCGCCATGTCCCGCGTCATGGCCTTTGCCGACATTCCCTACACCATCTCCGACCTGCTGCTGTCGCTGTCCGAGAACCCGCTGGTGCTGCTGCTGATCATCAACATCGCCCTGCTGGTCGTCGGCATGTTCATGGACATGACGCCCGCACTGCTGATCTTCACCCCCATCTTCCTGCCGGTGGTGAAGGATCTGGGCATGGACCCGGTCCACTTCGGCGTGATGATGACCTTCAACCTCTGCCTTGGCATCTGCACCCCGCCCGTCGGCTCTGCATTGTTCGTCGGCTGCTCCGTGGCCAAGGTCTCGATCGCCCGCGTCCTGCGCCCGCTGCTGCCGATGATGGCCATGCAGTTCGCCGTGCTGCTGCTGATCACCTATGTTCCGGACCTGAGCCTGGCGCTGCCGCGCCTGCTGCTGGGTTATGGCGGCTGACGCTGGAGACAAGTCATGAAAACGCTTGAGACATTCACCCTCACCCGTTCCATCGAGGCCGGCATCGAGCTGGCCGTCGAAGGCCGCCACGTGATGACCGTGGAAGTGCTGGAAGACGCCCTGTTCCGCGTGCAGCTGCGTAAGAACGGAGACTTCCGCCTCGGCCGCAGCTGGACCGTAGCGCCCAAGCCCGAAGGCACGGCCACCCCTTGCGAAACCCCGTGGGAAGGCCGCTCGCGGCGTGACCTTTCGGGTTTCTCCTGCCCGGCCTTCAAGCTGACCGACAATGGCGAGGCCGGCATCGTCATCACCACGGACAAGCTCCGCCTCACCATCACGAAGCCGCTCACTTTCGTCTGGGAAGCGAAGCAGGCCGATGGCAGCTTCCTCGTCTTTGCCGAAGACCGCCCCACCGGCGCCTATCTGCTGGACGTGAAGTCTCACGCCCATGCCCATTTCCTGCTGCGCAAGACCGGCGAGCGGGTCTACGGCCTTGGCGAAAAGGCAGGCGACGTGGAGCGCTCCGGCCGCCGCTTCGAGATGCGCAACCTCGATGCCATGGGCTATGACGCCCGCTCGACGGACCCGCTCTACAAGCACTGGCCCTTCAGCATCACCCGCACGGCCTCGGCCGGTGCCTTCGGCATCTTCTACGATAACCTTGCAGGCAGCTGGTTCGATCTCGGCAACGAGCTGGACAACTACCACAAGCCCTACCGCGCCTACCGTGCCGAAGACGGCGACCTCGACTATTACATGAGCTGGGGTGCCTCGATTCTGGATGTGGTCAAGGCCAATGTCCGCCTCACTGGCGGCACCGCCTTCCCGCCGCTGTGGACCATCGGCTACTCCGGCTCGACGATGCATTACACAGATGCAGAGAACGCGCAGGAGCAGCTGGAAGGCTTCGTCCGGCTGGTGGAAGAACACGACATCCCCTGCGACAGCTTCCAGCTGTCCTCGGGCTACACCTCCATCGGCCTGAAGCGCTACGTCTTCAACTGGAACACGGCCAAGGTGCCGGACCCGGCGGGCATGTCGGCGAAATTCGCCTCCGCCGGTCTGCATCTGGCGGCCAACATCAAGCCCTGCCTGCTGCAGGACCACCCGATGTTCGCCGATGTGGCGGCGAAGAAACTCTTCGTTCTCGACAGCGAGAGCGACACGCCCGCCCGCTCCGTGTTCTGGGATGACGAAGGCGCACACCTTGACTTCACCAACCCGGAAACCATCGCCTGGTGGCAGCAGAACGTGACCGAAAAGCTGCTTGGTTACGGCATCAACTCCACCTGGAACGACAACAACGAATACGAGATCTGGGACAGCCACGCCCGCTGCAACGGCTTCGGCGAGACCATCGACATCGGTCTCATCCGCCCGCTGATGCCAGTGCTGATGACCCGCGCCAGCTACGAGGCACAGGTGCGCCACCAGCCGGATGTGCGCCCCTATCTCATCTCCCGTTCCGGCGCACCGGGGCTGCAGCGCTACGCCCAGACATGGTCCGGTGATAACCGCACCGCCTGGGAAACCGTGCGCTACAACACCCGCATGGGCCTCGGCATGTCGCTGTCCGGCCTCTACAACATCGGCCATGACGTGGGCGGCTTTGCCGGTCCGCGTCCCGAGCCGGAGCTGTTTGTCCGCTGGGTGCAGAACGGCATCTTCCATCCGCGCTTCACCATCCATTCCTGGAACGACGACCGCACGGTCAACGAGCCCTGGATGTTCCCGGAAGTGACGGACCACATCCGCGACGCGATCAAGTTCCGCTACCGCCTGCTGCCGTACCTTTATACGGTGCTGCATGCGGCGGTGACGGCCGACGAGCCGATGCTGCGCCCGACCTTCCTCGACCACGAAAGCGACGCACGCACCTTCGCCGAGAGCGACGAGTTCCTGATCGGCCGTGACCTGCTGGTGGCAAGCGTCATGGACAAGGGTGCCACGTCCCGCAGGCTATATCTGCCGGAGAACGGCACAGGCTGGTGGAACTTCTGGACCGGCGAGTGGTATGCAGGCGGTCAGGAACTCACCCTGCCCGTCACGCTCGGCTCCATGCCGCTGTTCGTGCGTGCAGGCAGCGTGCTGCCGCTGGCCGAAGGCCTGACCCGCGCCGACAGCCGCAAGGACACGGCCCGCACCTTCGCCATCTTCCCGGCACAAGGAGCAGCTTCCAGCGTCAGTCATGAATATGCGGACGACGGCTTTGCCGCCAACGCGCTGGACGGTAACCATGCCCTGATCCGCATGGAACTGACCAGCGATGCAGACAGCATCAGCCTCACCCTCTCCCGCACGGGCGCCTACTCCCCGGCATGGACAGAGGCGAAGGTGATCCTGCCGGCAGGTGAAACGCGCAAGCTGAGCGTCAATGGCGTCGCGGCAGCAAACGGCGCCACCGTCACCGTTCCGGCTGCCTGACGTCAAAGGCGGGCGGAAGCGTCCGCCGCAAGAACCCCGGCGGTCCGAGGACCGCCACAACAAGAAGAGCACGGGCACCGGCCCTGCCGGCAAACCCGGGCCTTTTTTCAAGGTCCTCCCAAGACGCACCTTGGCGCGGATGACCCCGGTCATCCGCGCTTTCTTTTTGTCCCGGGGGACAAGGCTGGCAGGGCAGAAAACCGTGAACGAACGCCCCGCATAGGCTGCGGCTCAAAAAACTCACAGGCCCACAAAATATGAGTTTTAGAGTCTTGTTTGCTTCAGCGCGTGCAGTTACAAGGCGCCAGCTTCAACAGCTTGGCCGGAACACCCCCATGAAATCTCTTCTGATCGCCTCGAGCGTCGCCGCTTGCCTTGCCGCCACGGCAACGGCAGCCTCCGCTGCACAGACCCGGTATCCGCTGACCATCGAGAATTGCGGCGTGCCGGTCACCTTCACCAAGGCACCGGATCGGGCCATCGGCCTTGGCCAGAACAGCGCGGAAATCCTGCTGCTGCTCGGCCTTGAGGACAAGATGGCCGGCACCGCTTTCTGGCCCAGCAAGGTGATGCCGCAGCTGGCTGACGCCAATGCCAAGGTGAAGCTGCTGACGGTTGAGTTCCCCACCTTCGAATCCATCCTCGCCGAAAACCCGGATTTTGTCGCAGCCGCCCTGCCCAGCCTGCTTGGCCCGGACAGCAAGGTTGCCAAGCGCGAAGATTTCGAAAAGGTTGGCGTTCCCGCCTATCTGTCGCCCGGCACGTGCCTGAAGACTGCAGGCGGCAAGGACGTTTACGGCAGCCGTGACAAGCTGTGGAACATGGATGTCCTGTTCCAGGAAATTGACGAGCTGTCGCAGATCTTCGACGTGGCAGACCGTGGCCAGGCGCTGATCGCCGACCTGAAGTCCCGTGAGGCAGCCCTGCGCTCCTCCGTCAGCACCAGCGGCGAAAAGCTGTCCTATGTCTTCTGGTTCTCCAGCCAGTCCCCCACGGCAGATGCCTATGTCGGCGGCAAGTACAGCGCTTCGGGCTATATCGCCGATGTGCTGGGCGGCGTGAACGCGATCACGGCGGAAGCCGAATGGCCGACCATCGGCTGGGAAGGCATCATTGCTGCCAATCCCTCAGTCATCGTCGTGTCGCGTCTTGACCGGAACCGCTGGGAACTCGACAAGGCTGATGCCAAGATCAAGTTCCTGACCACAGACCCGGCCACCAGCCAGATGCCGGCGGTAAAGAACAACGCCATCGTCGTCATGGACGGCCAGGCTATGAATCCGACCGTCCGCACCATTTATGGTGCCGAAGAGGTTGCCCAGCAGCTGAAAGAGCGCGGTCTGCTGAAGTGACATCGTCATCGCAGGCATTGCGTCAGGGCGTGACGGTTACCGCGGCAGTCTTCCTGTCGCTTCTGGTGGTGCTGTTCGCGGTAGCGGTCAGCGTCGGGATCGGTGATCTGCCGATCCCCGTGTCCACTACGTTCCTGGCGATCACCAACAAGCTCGGCTGGACGACAGCCGGGCTTAACCGCATTCATGAGACGGTGATCTGGGATTACCGGCTCAGCCGTGCGCTGGTTGCCGCCTTCTGCGGCGCAGGCCTTGCCCTGTCCGGCGCAATCATGCAGTCGCTGCTGCGCAATCCTCTGGCCGAACCCTATGTGCTGGGCATTTCGGCGGGCGCCTCCACCGGTGCCGTGGGTGTGGTCATTCTCGGGCTCGGGTCGGGAGCCGTCTCGCTCTCCGCTGGCGCTTTTGCCGGTGCCTTTGCCGCCTTTCTCTTCGTCGCACTGCTGTCCAACGGCACCAGAGGCGGTGCTGACCGCACCATCCTGGCCGGCGTTGCCGCTTCCCAGCTTTTCAATGCGGCAACATCCTATGTCGTGACAACCTCGGGCAATGCCCAGCAGGCGCGCGACATCATGTTCTGGCTGCTGGGGAGCTTCGGTGGCGTGCGCTGGCCGGAATTTGCGCTGGTGTCCGCCGTCGTCGGCATTGGCCTCATCGCCTGCCTCGCCTATTCGCGGATCCTGGATGCCTTTGCCTTTGGTGATGAATCGGCCGCAGCGCTCGGCGTCAACGTCAGCCGCGCCCGCCTCAGCCTGTTCTGCCTGACCGCGCTTCTCACCGCCACCATCGTCAGCATGGTGGGCTCCATCGGCTTCGTCGGGCTGGTCATTCCCCATGCAGCACGCTTCCTTGTGGGGCCGCTGCACATCCGGCTGCTGCCGGCCTGCGCCATTGGCGGGGCCATCTTCATGGTGCTGGCGGACATTGCCTCGCGCCTGCTCATCCCGCAGCAGGTTCTGCCGATCGGCGTCGTGACGGCCCTTGTCGGCGTGCCGGTCTTCTCCATCATCCTCTACCGTTTCCAGCGTGCATCATGAGCATCAGGTCTGAAAACATTGCCTGGAAGATTGGCGCCAAAACCGTTTTGGAGGACATATCCTTCGAGGCAAGGCCCGGCGAAATGCTGGGGCTGCTGGGGCCGAACGGCTCAGGCAAGACCTCGCTGCTGCGCCTGCTGGCGGGGCTCAAGCAGCCCCATTCCGGCCGCGTGCTGCTGGAAGACCGGGACATTCAAAAGATCTCCCGCAAGACGGTGGCCCAGCGTGTGGCTTTCGTCGAACAGCACGCCACCACCAACGCCAATCTCAAGGTTGAGGACGTGGTCAAGCTCGGCCGCTTCCCGCACCGCTCCATGTTCTCCGGCTGGACAAAGGCCGATGAACACGCGGTGGAAGAGGCGCTGGAGCGCTCCGGCATGGCCGCCAAGCGGCACGAGCGCTGGCAGCATCTCTCGGGCGGCGAAAAGCAGCGCGCCCACATCGCCCGCGCCCTGGCCCAGAGCCCGCGCGAACTGATCCTTGATGAGCCGACCAACCATCTGGACATCCAGCACCAGATCAGCCTGCTGAAGCTCATTGCAGGCCTGCCCGTCACCAGCATCATCGCGCTGCATGACCTCAACCACGCCGCGATGTTCTGCGACCGCATCATCGTGCTGGAACAGGGCCGCATCGTCGCCAATGGCACGCCCGCAGAGATCCTGACCGAAGACCTGCTTCGCTGCGTCTTCTGCGTCAGAGCCCACGTCAGCCCCTCCGACCACCATAAAGGCCCGCATATCCAGTTTCTGAAGTAGCAGAGGAGCCCCCTCTGGCAATCGCTCATACCAAGGCTATGAACACTGACGCGTAACGCCTTGCAATTGCTCAGGCCGTATGGGCTTGACCAGCTCTTGACGGGTCAAGCTCATTGAAAGTTGGTAGCTTGGTAGCACCGGCACAGCCCGGTCAGGGCTGCCAGCCGCCGTAGAGCGGATGGTCTGCGGAGAGCGGCAATCTGACGAGGCCTTCGCCGCGCGCAGAAGCATAAAGCGCCGTCATCAGTTCCACCGAATGGCGCGCCTCGGCCAGGCTGGGCAGGTAGAGATCCGGCTGGCCGCTGAGCCTTGCGTGAATGTCGGCAAGCTGGCCGGCATAGCGCAGCGGCGGTTCGGCTGCGGCAGCCACGACGGCATCGATTTCCGCCTGACGGGCCGGATCCGTGGCCTCGAACGTCCAGGGACCGGCCCCGATCTGATAGGGATGCGTGCCGGATGTCGCGGTCACATGCTCGAAACAGGCACGGAAGCGGGACGAATTTCCTGCCGCCCCCACCGTCACCGAGGATGTGGCCAGCGCACCACTTTCAAGCCGCAGGATGATGGCGGCGCAGTCTTCCGTCTCGATCGGGTTCACCCGCGTCTCAAGGAAGGCCGCCACCTCCTGCACGTCACCCATGAGGAAGGTGGCAAGGTTGTGGGCATGGCAGGCATGGCTGACGATGACGCCGCCCATCTCGCCCGCCCAGGTGCCGCGCCAGGCCGGCGCGTAATAGGCTGCCCCGCGCTGCCAGTGGGTCTCGATGGACAGCGTATAGGCCTTGCCCAGCAGGCCGGCCTGCTTCAGCGCATGGACGCCCCGGTAGCCGGCGCCGTAGCGGTACTGGAACACCGGAAACACATGGCGGCCTGCCTGTTCTGCCGCCGCGATGATCTCGTCCACCTCGCGCAGGGAACCGGCCAGCGGCTTTTCGCAGATGGCATGTTTGCCCGCGGCCAGCACCTTGAGCGTCACCGCATGATGCAGGCGCGGCGGCAGGCAGATAGCGGCAATCTCCACCTCAGGATCCGCCAGCACTTCGGCCATGTCCGTCACTGCCTTGCAACCCGGCGCGGCGCTGGCAGCCTCTTCCGCCCGCGCCCTGTCCAGATCGCAGACGTAAAGCAGGCGGTAGTGATCCGGCAGACCGGCGATGGCCAGCGCATGCGCCTTGCCGATGCCGGCCCCCAGAACGGCAATACCTATGGGACGGCTCATTCTGCAGTCTCCCCCTGTCCTGCCGCTTCCGCCATCTGCTGTGCTGTCAGGGCCAGTTCCGTTGCCAGAAAGGCGTGCGCCTGCGGCATCGCGCTTTCGCCCCGCGCCAGGATGTCCGCGCAAAGCGCCGCGAAATAGGGCTTCCCGGCCCCTTCGGCGTTGAGATATTGCGTTCCGCTGCGGTCTGACAGGAACACGTGATCCTTGCCGGGGCGGCCCGCGATATCGATGTATTTGCGCAGCTCGATGAAGCCTTCAGTGCCCAGAATGGTCATGCGTCCATCACCCCAGACCGGCAGGCCATCCGGCGTCAGCCAGTCCACCCGGGCATATCCGCGCCCGCCGCTCCCCTCCAGCAGCACTTCGCCGAAGTCCTGAAAACCGGGCCGCTCCGCATTGGCCACATTGCCCGCGTGGGCGCTGACCACCCTTGCGGCGGTGGAGCCGGTGAAGAACAGGAACTGGTCAAATTGATGCGCGCAGATATCCGTAAGAATGCCGCCGGAGCGCTCGCGGGACCAGAACCAGTCCGGGCGTGTTGGCGCATTCAGCCGGTGGGGCCCAAGACCAACGGTCTGCACCACCTTGCCGATCCGCCCTTCGGCGATCAATTGCCCGGCCAGCGTTGCGCTTTCCACCTGCAGGCGCTCGGAGAAGCAGACGGACCAGATCCGCCCGGTTTCCGCCTGCGCCTGCCGGATCTGTGCCAGCTGCTCCAGCGAGGTGCAGCCCGGCTTGTCCACCATCACGTCCTTGCCGTGGCGCATGGCGGCAATGGCGATCCGCGCCCTGTCGGCATTCACCGCCGCGCTCAGGATGATATCAAGGCTGCCATCCTCCAGAACGGCGGCCTCCTCGCGCTGCGGCACGTCAGGAAACAGGCTGCGGAAGGCGGCGCGCTCTGCGTCACCCGTGTCTACGCCCGTGCTCCAGGCAACGATCTGCGCACCTGCCGCGCGCATGGATGCGGCCATGCCGAGAATATGGCCATGGTCAACGCCGATGACGCCAACCCGGATCGCCCGTTCCATGACGGCCTCCCTGTTTCTCTTCAGGACTTAAAGCTTGATGCCGCGGGCCCGCAGCATGGTGGGAATGTTCACGGCGGAGCCGGTCTCGATGGACATGTTTGCGGCAATGCCGGTCAGGATCGACCAGCCGCCCGCCACATGGTCCGAAGCACGGCCAAAGCGGTCGGGCTCCATGCCGTCGGGATCGAAAATGTAGCCCAGCATCACCGGATCAGCACCGCCATGGTGGCCTTCGCCATGCGGTACGTCGAGCATGCGCGGGTGCTCGCCAGCCAGATGCAGCTCGGTCGTCACCGCATCCCCGCCCGCATGGGCACGCTCGCCGCCAAACACGCCATGCACTTCCACGTGCCGGTGGGTGATGTCCCCCTTCGTGCCCTGGAACTTGATCTCCAGCCCCTCCCATGGGGAATAGGCGGTCAGGGTATAGTTGGCCGTCACACCGGAAGCATAGCGGATGTGGGCCTGCATCGTGTCCTCGATGCCGATATCCGCATCAAAGACGCAGCGGTCGCGGAAGTAGCCATCCTCGTCCTCCGCCTCACGGTAGAGGCTGCGCAGGTTTTCGTCCCCGTCCATGTCCAGCTCGAATTCGCAGGACGAGGCAACCGCGCAGTCCGCACAGCGGGCGCCGCGTCCGCCCAGGCCCAGCTCCTGCGCCATTTCCGGCCGGTAGAAAGCCCGGCGGCCGGAGGCGAACACATCCACCGGAACGGAGCCAAGCCACCAATTCAGCAGGTCGAAATGATGGGTGGACTTGTGCACCAGCAGCCCGCCTGAGTTTTCCTTCTGCCGGTGCCAGCGGCGGAAATAGTCAGCCCCGTGCACCCGGTCGAGATGCCAGCGGAAATCGACCGCCGTCACTGTGCCGATGGCACCCGACATGATCAGCTCCTTGATCTGCGTGCGGGCCGGTGAATAGCGGTAGTTGAAGGTGACCATCACCTTGCGGCCTGTGCGGGCCTGCGCGTCGAGGATCATCTTCAGCCGTGTCAGATCAATGGTCAGCGGCTTTTCGCAGATCACATCGCAGCCCGCCTCGAAGGCGCGGATGATGTAGTCGCTGTGCAGGAAATCCGGCGTTGCCACCACCACCGTGTCGGGCTTCTGCTCGGCGATCAGCCGGTCAAAGTCGCCCGCCAGATAGGTCGCAACCCCGTTGGTGCCGGGCTGCGAGGCGGCTTCCGCCGCCAGCCGCAGCCGGTGGCCGTTGCTGTCGCACAGGGCGACGATCTCATGCTTGTCCGAGTAATCCTCGACAACGGAATCGCGGAACATCTTGTGCCGCGATCCGCATCCAACGATAGCTATCTTCACTGGTCTGGCTCTCGTTATACCAAGTCTTCCGATGCTGACGCATCATGCCTTGAAATTGCTCATGCCCGCACGGGCTTGACCGGCACTCAATGAGACAAGCTCATTGAATGCCGGCATTGGCAGCCCCGGTGCGCTCGCCCGAGGCATCGAAGTAATGAAGGTCTGACGGATCGAAGCCGACCGGCACCATGTCTCCGGCGCGGAAGGCGCGGCGGCTGGAATCGCTGACCAGCAGCACCTGGCCATTCGCCAGCGCCACATGCAGCAACGTCTCGCTGCCGAGATACTCGACCAGCCGGAGGCTGCCCTGCCCCTGCACCTCACCTTCGCCGATGCGCATGGACTCAGGGCGCATGCCGATCGTCAGTTTCGCATCACGTGTGGCCAGCTGCGGAATGGTGAAGCGGCCAAAGCCCTCCACATCCGCCGTAGACGCACCATCCGCGGCAGAATGGCTGGCCGTCATCAGGTTGATCTTGGGCGAACCGATGAAGCCGGCGACGAAGAGGTTGCGGGGCTTTGTGTAAAGCTCCTGCGGCGTGCCCACCTGCTCGATCTTGCCGCCGCGCAGCACAACGATGCGGCTCGCCATGGTCATGGCTTCCACCTGATCATGGGTCACGTAGATCATCGTGGTGCCGAGGCGGTTGTAGAGCGCGGCAAGCTCGGCGCGCATCTGCACGCGCAGTTCGGCATCAAGGTTCGAAAGCGGTTCGTCGAAGAGGAAGAGCTTCGGCTCGCGCACGATGGCCCGGCCAATGGCCACACGCTGCTTCTGCCCGCCGGACAGCTGGCGCGGCTTGCGCTCCATCAGCGCCTCGATCTGCAGGATTCGCGCCGCCTCCGCCACGCGCCGGGCCACCTCCGCTTTCGGCACCTTGAAATTCTGCAGACCGAAAGCGAGGTTCTTGGCGACGGTCATATGCGGATAGAGAGCGTAGCTCTGGAACACCATCGACAGCTCGCGCTTGGAGGCAGGCAGATCGTTGACGATGGTGCTGCCGATGGAAATCGTGCCCTCGGAGATATCCTCAAGCCCGGCAATCATGCGCAGCAGGGTGGACTTGCCGCAACCCGAAGGGCCGACGAGCACAAGAAATTCCCCGTCCACCACGTCGAGATCAAGCCCCTTGATGATGCTGAGCTTGCCGTAGCTCTTGCCGACGTTGCGAAGTGTCAATCCAGCCATAGTTATGTTCCCTTGGAGCCCTGCTCTCACTTCATTCCGGAGGTCGCGATGCCGCGCACGATCAGCTTCTGGAAGGCCACGAAGAAGATCAGCACCGGCACGAGCGAGAGCACCGACATGGCAAACATCTGTCCGTAGAGGGACTGGCCCTCCTGATCGAGGAACAGGCGAAGCGCCAGCGGCACGGTGTAGCTCTTGATGTCATTGAGGTAGATGAGCGGGGCGAGGAAATCCTCCCACACCCAGATCAGCGAGAAGATCGCCGCCGTTGCCATGGCCGGAAGCGACAGAGGCACGATGATGGCCCAGTAGATCTTGAAAGGCGAACAACCGTCGATCATCGCCGCCTCGTCCAGCTCCCGCGGCAGCTGGCGGAAGAACTGCACCATCAGGAAGATGAAGAAACCATCTGCCGCCAGGAAGCGCGGCACCACCAGCGGCAGGTAGGTGTCCACCCAGCCAAGATTGAGGAACATCACATACTGCGGGATCAGCACCACGTGATAGGGGATCATCAGCGTCATCATCATCAGCGCGAAGAAGAAGCTGCGCCCCGTGAACTGCAGCCGCGCAAAGGCATAGGCCGCAAAGGAGCAGGAGATCAGGTTGCCGATGACCGACAGCACCGTAACGATGGTGGAGTTGACGTAGAAGGTGGTGAAAGGCACCGGCAGGGCAAACCAGCCCTTGGTGTAATTGTCGAACTGGAAGCTCGACGGCCACAGCGACAGGCTGCCGAAAATCTCGTTTTCCGGCTTCAGCGAGGAGGCCGTCAGCCAGAACAGCGGATAGAGCATCACCACCGAAAACAGCATCAGGAACAGATGCTTCAGGTAACGGCCGTTGCGCTCGCGCCGGTCGCGCTTGAGGCGCAGCTCATGGGCGATGCGTGCGGCTTCATCGGCCTCGATGGCCCGGTCAAGGTCAGTCGCGGTCGTTGTCATAGTGCACCCAGTATTTCGAGGTGAAGAAGGCAAGCGCCGTGAAGGCCGCAATGATCAGCAGCAGCACCCAGGCCAGTGCCGAGGCATAGCCCATGCGGAAGAATTTGAAGGCCTCGTTGAACAGATAGACCGTGAAGAACAGCAGGCTGTCCGCCGGCGCCCCGACACCGTTCGAAATGATGAAGGCGCTGGAGAAGGTCTTGAAGGCATCGATTGTCTGCAGCACCAGATTGAAGAAGATGACCGGCGCCAGCAGCGGCAGGGTGATGCGGGTGAACTGGCGCCATTTCGGCGTGCCGTCAATTTCCGCCGCCTCATAGAGATCCCTTGGAATGCCGCGCAAGCCAGCCAGGAAGATCAGCATCGGCGAACCGAACTGCCAGACAGCCAGCGCCACCAGCGTGTAGAGCGAGGTCTTCGGATTGGTGATCCAGTCCGTGCCGGCAATGCCGAAGAAGCCCAGCACCTCGTTGACGACGCCAGAGGCCGCAAACAGCTCCCGCCAGAGAATGGCAATGGCCACGGAAGCCCCCAGCAGGGAGGGCAGATAGAAGATCGCACGGTAGAGCCCGATGGTCCGCAGTCCCTTGTCCAGCAGCATCGCCACCGCCAGTGCAAAGGCCAGACGGGCCGGAACGGCCAGAACCACGTAGGTGAAGGTCACCTCCAGTGCCTTCCAGAACCGGCGGTCGCGGCTGAACATGTATTCATAATTGCCAAGACCAACCCAGCGCGGATCACTCACCATGTCGTATCTGGTGAAGGACAGGTAGAGCGAGACGAGGATCGGCCCGAGGGCCAGAAGGAAGAAGCCGAGCAGCCACGGAGACAGGAACAGATATCCGGGCGCGTTGCGGGCGAGGAACCGTTTCATGAAAGGCAGGCCTTGTCTTGCAGGCATCCGCCCCGCCGGAGGGTGGGGCGGATGGTTCCAGGCGATGCGCGTATCAGCGCGCGCGCTCGATGATCGACTGAGCGTCGTCGATGAATTCCGCACCGGCATCGGCGGGTGTCTGCGTGCCGAGGATCACATTCGAAGCTGTGCGCATGAAGGCATCCCGCACCTCGCCCGCGCCCTTGGGCTGCGGCATCGGCAGCGGGCCGACCTTGTCCTGAATGGCTGTGAAGTAATCGACCGTGCGCTTCTCGATGGAGCTGAAGGACGGCGCCAGCGCTTCGCGCACCTTCGGCGAGCAGGGAATGCCGCGCTCAAGGCCGAGAATTGCGGTGATCTCCGGATCATTCACCCAGTCGTTCATATAGGCCATGGCCGCATCCACGTCCTTGGCATCGCGAGACAGGGACAGGAACATGGATGGCTTGATGAACTGGCCCGGCTGACCGCCGGCCAGATGCGGCAGCATGGCGGGGCCTGCCTCGTCCTGCATCAGATCCTGTACACCCACGATCTGGTTCGACCAGATCAGCGACATGGCCGTATCGCCCTTGACAACACCGCGATCGGCCAGCGCCGGATCCAGCATCAGCGCCCGGTCCCTGGGGGCCACGGCATCGGCCTTGCGCAGATCATCCCAGTACTGGAAGAAGGACGCGGCGTCTTCGGCCGTCGCCGCCACGTTGCCATCGTTGTCGTAGAATTCGTGGCCGCGCTGGCGCACCCAGGCTTCCAGATATTCGATATAGGTGGAGAAATCGTCCGTGCCCTTCACCCGGCCGCCGGACGCCTTGGTGATCTCAGCCGCAATCCGGGCGAAATCCTCATGCGTCCAGCTGTAGGGATCGAACTCGACGCGGGCGTCCTTGAAGACGCGGGCATTGAAGACGACCATCTGCGAATTGGAGCCGATATTCAGCGCATAAAGCTTGCCGTCCACCTTGCCACCATCCAGCGGGCCCTGGTCGAAACCGTCGAGCATCAGCGTCTTGCCGATGTGGTCATCCAGCGGCTGCAGCGCACCGCGGCCCACATATTCAAACAGGAAGCGGTGATCCATCTGCACCAGATCGGCCATGTTGCGGCCGGCCGTCTGGGTGGCCATCTTGGTCCAGTAGTCGCCCCAGCCGATGGTCTCGCCCGAAACGGTGATGCCCGGATGCTTCCTCTGGAAGGCCTCGATCACGGCAAAGGTGCGCTTGTCACGCTCCGGATTGCCCCACCAGTAGTGGCGGATCGTGCGGTTCTGGGCGAGTGCCGCGCCGCCCGGCATGGCAGCGGCCAGTGCAGCCAGACCCATTCCCCCCAGGACGGTTCTGCGTGTGACAGTCATTCTGGTCTCCTCCCTGTTTGGCCCGGAACCTCCATTCCGCGGCCTTTGTGCTCCGGCAGGGCTCCTCTCCCCGCCGCATTCTCCCGCAGCCCTGTCAGATGTAGCTGCGCAAAAGCTCCGTCAGGCACAGCATGGCCATCGCCTGCCCGTAAGGCATCGAGGTCAGCTTGATCTCCCGGTAGAAATCGAGGTCATGGCCCATGGCGGTGCCAAAGGACACCTGCTGCAGCTCGCCATCCTCGCTGATGTTGGCAACGACACCGCGCATGGCGCGCTCGGCCACCTCAAGATAGCCACCCGGCAGGTAGCGCTTGCGCACGCCCTTCATCAGGCCATAGGCAAAGCCCGCCGTGGCCGAGGCTTCCACATAGCTTGAAGGATCATCCAGCAGCGTGTGCCACAGGCCGCTTTCGTGCTGGTACTGCTTGAGCGCGGCGGCCTGACGGCCCAGCACCGACAGCAGATGGCGGCGCAACGCGTCGCCCTCCTTCAGGTCCAGCATCTCGATAAACTCAGGGATCGCAATGGTGATCCAGCTGTTGCCGCGCGCCCAGAGGGCACGGGCGAAGTTGTGGTTGCCATCAAAGCTCCAGCCGTGGAACCAGAGGCCGCTTTGCGTGTCCATCAGATACTGGATATGCAGCAGAAACTGGTACTTTGCCTCTTCCACATACTCCGGGCGCCCCAGCACAAGCCCGATCTTGGCCAGCGGCAGCACGCTCATCATCAGCGTGTCATCCCACATCTGCTGGTCATTGACGCTGTTGTAGACGATGTGCTGCAATCCGCCCTCGCGGGTGCGCGGCATCTCATGCATCACCCATTCGGCCCAAGTTTCCAGATAGGGCACCCACTGCGGATTGGGCGCAAGCTCATGCAACCAGGCGAGGGTGAGGAACGGGGCAACCGTGTTGATGTTCTTCGTCGGCGTGCCTTCCGCCAGCCGCGCCGAAAACCAGTCGCGGATGATGCGCATGGCCTCCGCATTGCCGGTCAGCTGCCAGTAGCGGAACAGGCCATAGAGCCCGATTCCATGGGTCCATTCCCAGCCGGCCCAACCCTTGGTATCAATGACGCGGCCATCCTCGAGGCGGAGCAGGAATTCCCCCGTCTTGTCCTCGATGCTGACGAGGTTCCCGGTCAGCCGGTCGATGAGGCTGCAGACCTCGTCCCGGGTGACAAACCTCTCCTTCTGCCGCAACAGCGGATGCATGCGCGATCTCCTCCCAGATACCGCTTGAAATTTTTTCGGAACGCAATTCCGTTATTATCAGGCAACCACAATCCTCAAGCCTTGGCAATCAATTAAACCGATTGAATCGTTATTTTTACACGCCTGCATAATCTTTGTTCATGCCCTGCGAGCAGCAGCTTGACAGATGGGAATTCAAATTTCAGAATGATATTTCAAAAAATAATGAACGAGAAAAATGCCCGATAGCAAGTTCAAGGCTTCTTCCAGAACCGAATCCAAAACCGAAAATGCCGCTGCGGTCCTCAAGGTTTTCGCCGTGCTGGAGGCATTGGTTGACGAGCGGCAGGCAAGCCTTGCCGTCATCGCCCAGCGGGCCATGACGTCAAAGACCACGGCCCACCGTCTGCTGCAGACCATGGTGGACCTCGGTTATGCCGAACAGGACGGGGACACGGAGAAATACCGCCTCACCCTCAAGCTCTTCAGCCTTGGCGCCCGCTCTCTCAACGAGGAATCGGATCTGATCCGCATCGCCGACAAGGTGATGGGACGCCTGTCCAGGGCGACGGGCGAATGCATCAATCTCGGTGTCATGGACGACCGGGAGCAGCGCGTCGCCTACATCCACAAATATGATTCCTTCTACAACCTCTCTACCCAGTCCACCCTCGGCCGCCGCAATCCTCTGCACAGCACCTCGCTGGGCAAGGCCCTGCTCGCCTGGCGCAGCGACGAAGAGATCGGCGAGCGCCTCTCCCGCATGGAGTTGCCGAAGCTGGCCCCGCGCACCATCACCGACACGGACGCCCTTTTCGCCGCCATTCTTCAGGTCCGCGCGCAGGGCTTTGCCGAAGAGATCGAGGAAAGCGAGGCCGGTGTGCGCTGCATGGCCATTCCGGTTCTGGACCACCTGGGCCGCTCCATCGCCGCCATCAGCATTTCCTTCCCGCTGTTCCGCTTCGATGAAACCCGCAAGGCCGAATACGCAGGGCTGCTGAAATCCGCCTCCCGCGAGGCCTCCACCGCGCTGGGCTGCCCGCCGGACAAGCTGGTGTGAGGGGAGTTCACCCCTCAGCCACCGCCCGCCGCCACGCTGCGGCATAGGCAGCAAGACCGTCTTCCGGTCTGACAGCCGCCGCCTCATCCTGCGCCGCGCCCTCCCCGGCCTGCCCTTCATCACCCGCCAGCAGCAACGCCGCGCCGGTGCTGGTACCGGTAACCGACCCGTCACCAACCTGCACCTTGCGGGCCGTGGCGGCTTCCAGCATGGCGAGGTAAAGCCGGTTGGCGGCAAACGGTCCTTCCACAATCACCGGCCCTTCACCTCCGGTCATGGCAAGGCATTCCGCCGTTACAAGCGCCAGATAGAAGGACACCGCCACGTAGCGCTGGCCATCAGACAGACTGGCCTCGTCCACGCTCCAGCGCTGCACCCGGCCCTGAAACGGACCGGAGCGCGGCTCGACGGCGGGCAGAAGCAGGATGGACCGGTCCAGAACCTGCTGCACGTCAGCAGCCGTGCTGGCTCTGTCATGCCCCTCCATCATCAGATCAAACTCGCGCCCGCCCATGAAGCGGGCAGACGGCACCGCGCCACCCAGTGCATTGACATTGACCAGCGTGTCGCGGGCCGGATCGAGCGTTACGTGCCCCCCCCCAACGCTGAGCGAAATCACCCAGGTGCCAGTGGAGACGACGGAGAAAGCCCCCTGCCGGACCAGAAGATGCGGATAGAGCGAAGCGTTGCTGTCATGGATGCCACAGGCAACGGGGAGGCCTTCCGGCAGCCCGGCCCGTTCCGCCACATCCGGCAGCAGCGGCCCCAGCACGTCACCAGCCTTGCGCACCGGCGCCATGCAGCCCTCGAGGCCGAGCCGTGACACCAGCGGCGAAAACACGCCCTCGAACGGGTTCCACAGATCCGTATGGCAGCCCAGTGACGTCACCTCGCAGGCAGCAACGCCAGTCAGGCGATAGGTCCAGTATTGCGGATAGGTGAGAACCTGCGCCGTGCTCTCCCGCAGGCCCTCTTGCGTTTCCAGCAGCCAGTGAAGCTGCGCCCCAAGATTAAGCCCCATGGGCAGGCGCGGCGAGCCCGTCTGCGCAAAATCGGGCCGCAGGGCATCGTATTGGCCGGCAAGGTCATCCGGGCCAGTGAATTCATAGTCGAGCACAGGTGTGGCCAGCTTGCCGGAGGCATCCAGCAGCACGGCGGAGGCGCCATGGGTGGTGACGCTGAGGCCGCCGATCCGGTGCTCTGCCGCCAGTTCCTTCAGGCTTTCCAGAAAGAAGCTCCAGAGCCCTTCCACATCGAAATGCGGATAGGGCCCATCCCTCAGCACAAGGTTCGGCCGCCGCCGCACGCCCAGTTCCTGCCGGCGCGCGATGTCCACCACCGCCACCTTGGCGTTGGTCTTGCCGATGTCGATCACCGCGATGTTGCGCAAGCTGGTCATGCCGGGTCAGTCCATGTGGAAGACGGTTTCAAGCGCAATCGCCACCGGCTCGTTGTCCGGCTTCGTCTCCATGATATCGGCCATATGCGCCCACCAGCGCTGCATCACCGGAGATGCCGGAAGGCTTGCCACCTTTTCCGCGCTCTCGCGCCACATCACGGCGAAGAGGATATTCGTCTCCCGGTCGAGATGGATGGAATAGTCGCGGATGCCGGCCTCCTTCAGCAGGGCGGACAGCTCCGGCCAGATCTCGTCATGGCGGCGGCGGTATTCGGCCTCCATGCCGGGATTGAGTTTCATCTTGAAGGCATATTTCTCCATCTCACGCTTCCTTGCGGCGCTGCAGGATCTGGCGGGCAAGGCGCGGCAGGGCGATGACGCCGATCAGCAGCAGGCCGGTGAAGATCGACATGACGATGCCCGGCACGTTGAGAAGACCAAAACCAAAGGTGACGAGCCCCATCACCAGCGCCGCGATGACGACCCCGGCGATGCTGCCCGCTCCGCCCAGAATGCTGACCCCGCCCAGCACCACCATGGTCACCACCTCCAGTTCCATACCCGAGGCGATGGACGGGCGCGTGGCGCCGAGCCGGGAGGTGAGGCATACGGCGGCAACGCCGGACATGAGGCCGGTGAGCAGGAACAGGGCAAACTTCACCCGCGCCACCCGGATGCCGGAAAAGAGCGCCGCCACCGGATTGTTGCCGATGGCATAGACCGCCCGGCCGAAGGTGGTGGCATGCAGCAGCAGGCCGAACAGCACGGCTAGCACGGCAAAGAGCACCAGCTCGAAGGAGATCACCCACCAGACATAGCCCTGCCCGAACCAGGCGAAGGACGCCGGATAGCCGGTAAAGGCCTTGTCGCCGAGCACGATGTAGGAGATGCCGCGGAAGAGGCTCATGGTGCCGATGGTGACGACAATCGACGGCAGGCCCAGACCTGTAACGAGTGCGCCATTCACCACCCCGCACAGCAGCCCGGCACCGAGGCCGATGGCCACCAGCGTGGGCGTGCCGGCCCCCATCTGCACCGCATAGCCCATGGCGGTTGAGGCGAGTGCGATGATGGCGGCGACCGACAGGTCAATCTCGCCGGAGATGATCAGCAGCGCCATGGCAAAGGCGATCATCGCCTTTTCGGTGAAGTTGAACGTGGCATCCGACAGGTTCCACGGATCGAGAAAATAGGGCGAAGCCAGCGCATTCAGGATGAAAATCGCCACGGCGACGCCAAAGAGCATCAGTTCCCAGCTTGAAGTGATCCGCTGCAGCGGGCTGCGCAGCCGGTCGGGGATCTGCCGCCCGCCGCTGGGCGCCCCAGAGCTGGAGCCGGAGCCGGGGGTGGGAAGGGAAACGGATGTCATGCCGTATGCTCCGCCGCTTTCAGGATGACCCGGCCCTTCGGCCGGTTCTGGGTAACATTCACCGCCACCGCAATCAGGATGGCCGAACCGGAGATGGCGAGCTGCCAGAAGGGCGAAACATTGACCACCGGCAGCGCGTTCTTGATGATGCCGAGGAACAGCGCCCCCAGCACCGCACCCGCCACGCTGCCCGCACCGCCAGCGATGGAAATGCCGCCGATGACGCAGGCCGCCACAACGTCCAGCTCAAAGCCAGCGGCAATATCCACATAAGCAACCGCATAGCGCGCCACCCAGAGATAGCCGGTGAGCCCAGCGAGCGCGCCGGACAGCACGAAGGCGGCGCATTGGGTGCGGCCCGTGTCGATGCCTGCATATTGCGCCGCATGCGGATTGCCGCCCACCGCATGGAAAGCGCGGCCCAGCGCGGTGCGGGTGACCAGAATGGCAAAGCCGGTGACAACCGCAATTGCGATCCAGGACAGCACCGGCAGGCCCAGAACCACCGTGCGCGGAAAGGCCTTGAAGGCATCGCTCATCTGATGCGCGTTGATCCAGCGCCCTTCGGAAATCAGGAAGATGATGCCCCGGAAGATGGTCATCGTGCCCAGCGTTACCACAATCGGCGGGATCGACAGGCGCCAGACCAGCAGGCCGTTGATCAGCCCGAGTCCCGCACCCAGAGTGATGGACAGGAGAATGATCAGCGGCACCGGCAGATCCGGCATCATGGTGTTGACCAGCGCCGCCACCATGCCCGTGAGCGCCAGATTGGCTGCCACTGACAGGTCGATGCAACGGGTCAGGATCACCGCCATCTGCCCCAGCGCCAGAATGATCAGCGGTGCCGTATCATTGAACACGCTGGCAAGATTGCCGGGCGCTACAAAACCGGGAAAACGCGAGGCGATCAGCCCCGTCAGCGCCACCATTGCGCCTGCCAGCACCAGCTCGCGGCCATGGGGAAGGCGGATGTTCATGCGTGGCCCTCCTCGATCCCGGCAGCGGCCCGCACCAGATTTTCCGGCGTCATCGCCTCTCCCTCGAATTCGGCGGCAATCCGCCCTTCGCGCATCACGATCACGCGGTCGGACATGCCCAGTACCTCCGGAATCTCGGACGAGACGAGAATGACCGCGAGCCCTTCGGCCGCCAGTTCTGCCATGAACTCATGCACCGCCGCCTTGGAGCCGATGTCGATGCCCTTGGTCGGCTCGTCCAGAATGATGACGCGGGGCCGGGTCGCCAGCCATTTGGCGATAATCACCTTCTGCTGGTTGCCGCCCGAGAGGAGGCCGATATCCTGATCGAGCGCAGCCGCCCGCAGGTCCAGCCGGCGGGTGTAGTCCCGTGCCAGCGCAAACTCTTCCGTCATCTTCAGAAAGCCCTTGCGGGAGACTGCCTGCAGCGACGGCAGGGTGACATTCTGAAAGATCGGCAGGCCCTTCACGGCCCCCTGCTTGCCCCGGTCCTCCGGCACATAGACGATGCCCTGCCGGATGGCCGCATTGGGGGAGCGGATCACCGCCACCTCCCCGTCAATGCGGATCGCACCCTTGGAAGGTTTCGTGATGCCGAACAGCGCCTGCATGAACTCGCTGCGCCCGGCACCGACAAGGCCATAGAAGCCAAGGATTTCACCGGCGCGCAGGGTGAAGTTGATGTCCTCGAACTCGGTCGGGTGGGAGTAGCCCACCACCTTCAGCAGCTCTCCGCCCAGCTTCGGGATGCGCTTGGGGAACACCTGATCCACCGGGCGGCCCACCATCATGCGCACAAGGTCGCCCTCGCGCACATCGCGGATATGCCCTGCGCCCACCAGTTCCCCGTCGCGGAAGACTGTGTAACGGTCAGCCACGCGGAAGATTTCATCGAACTTGTGACTGATGAAGAGGATGGCCTTTCCTTCGGCCTTCAGCCGGTCCACCAGCTCATAGGTTTCCTCGATTTCCTTGTGCGACAGTGCCGCCGTCGGCTCGTCCATGATGACGGCGCGGGCGTCAATTGACAGTGCCCGGGCAATGGCCACCAGATGGCGGCTGGCGATGCCGAGGTCCTTCAGTTGCACATCCGGGTCAATCTGTGCGCCGATCCGCTCCAGCAGGCGCCGCGCCTGTGTCCGCATCTTGCGCCAGTCGATGAGGCCGAAGCGGCCGCGCGGGGCATGGCCGATGAAGATGTTCTCTGCGACCGTCAGCTCGTCAAAGAGCACGGTTTCCTGATGGATTGCCGTCACCCCGGCCTTTGCGGCCGCTTCCGCTGCGGGAAAGGTCACCAACTGGCCGTCAATGCGGATCTCGCCTGCATCTGGCTGGTAGATGCCGGTCAGAACCTTGACGATGGTGGACTTGCCCGCGCCATTCTCTCCGATCAGCGCCGTCACCTGCCCCGGATAGAGATCCAGCGACACGCCCGACAGCGCCTTGACGCCCGGAAAGGACTTGGAAATGCCGGTCAGCGAAAGAACCGGATGGTCCTTCGCACTGGCTGGATACAAGGCGGCGCCCGGCTGATCCGGGAAGTTGGCAAGCATGGCAATGCCCCGGTTATGCCGGGGCATGGAACCCCGGCGTCATGTGTGATGTTTCATCGGGATCGCGGACGGTGCCCGGCCAGTGACGGCATCAGTGACGGCATGTCACGGCCGGGCACTTCTTGAGGCCTGGGAGGTCTCAGAAAATGTCCTTGAAGGCGTCGATGTTGGAGCTGTCATAGACAAACGGGTCAGCCATCGCGCCCGTGTTGGTGCCATCCAGCGTCAAGGTGCCCATGCGGCCCATCGGAATTTGCGCGCCGGGCTTGGCTTCGGCCTTGCCGGTGGCAAGGTTGTAGGACAGCATCGTAGCGGCATAGCCGAGGTCGATCGGGTTCCAGATGGCGAAGGACTTGGACGCACCCGACTTGATGTGACCGGCCATCTCTGACGGCAGGCCAAGGCCCGTCACATTGACCTTGCCAACCTTGCCCGCATCGGTGACAGCCTGCGCCGCCGCGACGATGCCGACGGAGGTCGGAGCAATGATCGCCTTCAGATCCGGATAGGTCTGCATCAGGCCCTGGGCTTCACGGTAGGACTTGTCGGCAAGGTCATCGCCATAGACGGTGGCGACCACATTGATGCCCTTGTAGCTGTCCTTGACCTTGTTCATCTCCTCGATCCAGATGTTCTGGTTCGTCGCCGTGGCAGAGGCCGACAGAACGGCCACATCACCGCCCTCCGGCAGGTGATCTGCCGCCAGCTTGATGATCATGTTGCCGATCAGCGGGTTGGACGAGGGATTGAGATGCAGCTGGCGGCCTTCCGGTGCCACGCCCGAGTCCCACGAAATGACGGTGATGCCGCGGTCCATTGCCTTCTTCAGAGCCGGAACCAGCGCGTCCTGATCATTGGCCGAGATTGCAATCGCATCCACCTTCTGGGCGATCAGCGCATTGATCACCTCGATCTGGCCTTCAGCCGTGGTGCCGGTCGGGCCGGTGTAGATGATCTCCACATCGCCCAGTTCCCTGGCAGCCTCCTGCGCGCCCTTGTTGGCGGCTTCAAAGAAGCCGATGCCCAGCGCCTTCACCACCAGCGCAATGCGCTTGGTCTCGGCATGAGCGGGTGCGGAGAATGCGAGCGCGGCAACAGCTGTCGCCGCCAGAAGCGTCTTCATGAATGTCATTGTCTTCCTCCCAGTCATTCCACCGGCTGTTCCTCCCGCCGGTCAGAAATCGTTGTTCCGTCAGCCCCCGCCGGCGGCACTCGCCTGAGCGGCCTCGACGGGCGCTGCGATCACCTGCACCCCGGCCTGCTCCAGCATTTGCACAGCGCTGTCCGGAATACCCTCGTCAGTGATCACCGTGGTGATGCGGTCAAGCGGGCAAAGGATCAGGCTGGAGCGGCTGCGGAATTTGGATGAGTCCGCCAGCACCACCAGTTCATCCGCCTGTCCGATCAGCTTCTGCTCCGCCTGAATGAGAAGCGGATCCGCCTCCATCAGCCCCAGAGGGCCCAGACCTTGCGCCCCCATGAACATGCGCCGTGCATAGAAATTGCGCGTCACGTCATTGTCGAAGGGGCTCAGGATGATGTTCTGCTCCCGGTAGATCACCCCGCCGGAGAGGATGATCGTGTTCTTCGAATGCTTGAGCAGGTGCTCGGCAATCGGGAACGAGTTGGTGAAGATCTGCATGCGCTTGCTGGCCAGCGGATGCACCATCTGGAAGGTGGTTGTGCCGCCATTGATGATGATCGCATCGCCGTCGGCGCAAAGCTCCACCGCTGCCCGGGCAATCGCCCGCTTCTGCTGCGCGTTGATCGCCTCGTTGACGCTGAAGGGACGGCCTGCCAGCCCGACGAACTGCGGCGGCGTGATCGATTCCGCCCCGCCGCGCACCCGGCGCAGCTTCTTCTGCACATGCAGCGCCGCGATATCCCGGCGGATGGTCGCTTCCGAGGAATCGGTCAGCGCCACCAGTTCCGCAACAGTCACGACCGGACGGTCCTGAACGGCGGACAAGATGATCCTGTGGCGCTCTTTCTCGTGCATGCATTCCTCCCGAAGTCCCGCTCAGACTTCCATCAAATTCGCGCAGTGTCAATCACGATTCGTCATATTGATGCAATGCAGCGTCATTTTTGATCGATAGTGATCGAAACTGATTGACAAAGAGACGCATCACGGCAAGTCTCCGGTCAAAAGCTGGCATCGGTCCAGCTTGTCCTTGGGAGGAAGACATGACTGATTCCGCCGCCGGTTCCCGGCTCGCAAACCTGTGGGATGAGGCCAAGGCCTCTGCCATGACCGAATCCGGCCGCCTGCTCTACCGCTCGAACCTGCTCGGGTCCGACAAGCGCATCACCAACTACGGCGGCGGCAACACCTCTGCCAAGGTGATGGAAAAGGATCCGCTGACCGGTGGAATGGTGGAAGTGCTCTGGGTCAAGGGCTCCGGCGGTGACGTGGGCACCATCAAGCTCGACGGGTTTGCCACGCTCTACATGGACAAGCTGCGGGCGCTGAAGGGCATTTACCGGGGCGCCGCCTTCGAGGACGAGATGGTGGGACTGCTGCCCCACTGCACCTTCAATCTCAACCCGCGTGCCGCCTCCATCGACACGCCGCTGCATGCCTATGTGCCGAAAAAGCACGTGGACCACATGCACCCGGACGCGATCATAGCCATTGCCGCCTCAAAGGACAGCAAAGCGCTGACGGAAGAGATCTTCGGCAAGGACATCGGCTGGCTGCCGTGGAAGCGCCCCGGCTATGAACTGGGCCTGTGGCTGGAAAAATTCTGCCTTGAAAACCCGGAAGCACGCGGCGTCGTGCTGGAAAGCCATGGCCTGTTCACCTGGGCCGATGATGCGCGCACCTGCTACGAAACGACCATCGAAATCATCAACAAGGCGATGGCCTGGTTCGAGGGCAAGCTGGCCGGCAAGGCCGCTTTCGGCGGCCAGAAGCACCCCATCCTGCCGCGTGATCAGCGCCGCGCCATTGCCGCCCGCCTGATGCCCGCAATACGCGGCATGGTCAGCGGCCAGCAGCACATGGCCGGCCACTTTGACGACAGCGGTGCCGTGCTGGAATTCGTCTGCGCGAAGGACATGGAGGCCCTCGCGGCCCTTGGCACCAGCTGCCCGGACCATTTCCTGCGCACCAAGATCCGCCCGCTGGTGGTAAACCTTGATCCGGCAAACCCGGATGTGGACGCGGTGCTCAAGGGTCTGCCCGATGCCGTTGCCGCCTACCGGCAGGACTACACGGCCTATTACGAGCGCTGCAAGCATGCGGACAGCCCGGCCCTGCGTGATCCCAATGCCGTTGTCTATCTGGTGCCCGGCGTCGGCATGATCACCTTCGCCAAGGACAAGGCCACGGCCCGCATCTCGGGCGAGTTCTACGTCAACGCCATCAACGTGATGCGCGGCGCTTCAGGCGTTTCCACCTATTGCGGCCTGCCGGAGCAGGAAGCCTTCGACATCGAGTACTGGCTGCTTGAGGAAGCCAAGCTCCAGCGCATGCCCAAACCCAAGAGCCTTGCCGGCCGTGTCGCCTTTGTCACCGGCGGAGCTGGCGGTATCGGCTCGGCAACGGCGGAGCGGCTGATGAGCGAAGGCGCCTGCGTGGTGCTGGCTGATATCGACGCCAACTCCCTCGCCCAGACGGCAGAGCGCCTGGCCGCCCGCCATTCCGGCGACGTGGTGCGCACCGTGGTCATGGATGTGACCAGCGAGGACGCCGTTGAGCGGGCCTATGCGGAAGCCTGCACGGAATTCGGCGGCATCGACATTCTGGTGTCGAACGCCGGTATCGCTTCCTCGGCGCCCATCGAGGAAACCAGCCTTGAGCTGTGGAACAGGAACATGTCGATCCTTTCGACCGGCTATTTCCTTGTTTCCCGCAGCGCCTTCAAGGTGATGAAGGCGCAAGGGATTGGCGGCTCGATCATCTTCATCGCCTCCAAGAACGGCCTTGCCGCCTCCCCCGGCGCCAGCGCCTATTGCACGGCCAAGGCCTCGGAAATCCACCTTGCGCGCTGCCTTGCGCTGGAAGGGGCGCCGGATGGCATCCGCGTCAACGTGGTCAACCCGGATGCGGTGCTGCGCGGCTCCAAGATCTGGTCGGGCGACTGGCTGAAGGAACGGGCACAGGCCTATGGCAAGGACACGGCGGATCTGGAAGAGCATTACCGTCAGCGCTCGCTGCTGAAGCGCTCCGTGCTGCCGGAAGACATTGCAGAGGCCACCTATTTCTTCGCCAGCGAGGCCTCCGCTAAGTCCACCGGCAACATCATCAACGTGGACGCAGGCAACGTCCAGTCCTTCACCCGCTGACGGAGGCCATTCATGCCCCAGATGATCGGTTCTGATGTCCTTGAGAAGGACAATGCCGCCCGCAAAGCGGACCTCTTGCGCGACTATGACAGCCTTGGCGAGCGGCTCGCCCGCCGGGGCATCGATATCAACGCGGTGAAGGCGAAGGTTGCCGCCTATGGCGTCGCCGTGCCCTCCTGGGGCGTTGGCACCGGAGGCACCCGCTTTGCCCGGTTCCCCGGCGCAGGCGAGCCGCGCCACATCTTCGACAAGCTGGAAGATTGCGGCGTCATCCAGCAGCTGACCCGGGCAACGCCCTCCGTCTCCCTGCATATTCCCTGGGACAAGGCCGATCCGGCAGACCTGAAGGCCAAGGCGGACAGCCTCGGCCTCGGCTTTGACGCCATGAACTCCAACACCTTCCAGGATCAGGCCGGACAGGCCCATTCCTACAAGTTCGGCTCCCTCTCCCACACGGATGCTGCCACCCGTGCGCAAGCGGTGGAACACAACATCGAATGTATCGAGCTTGGCCGCGCCATTGGCTCGAAGGCGCTGACCGTGTGGATCGGCGACGGCTCCAATTTCCCCGGACAGGCGCATTTCACCCGCCAGTTCGAGCGCTATCTGGAGGCTGCCCGCCAGATCTACGCCGCCCTGCCGGAGGACTGGCGGCTCTTCACCGAGCACAAGATGTATGAGCCCGCCTTCTATTCCACCGTGGTGCAGGACTGGGGCACAAACTATCTCATCGCGCGGGAACTGGGGCCCAAGGCCTTCTGCCTCGTTGATCTGGGCCACCACGCGCCCAACGTGAACATCGAAATGATCGTCGCCCGCCTCATCCAGTTCGGCAAGCTGGGCGGCTTCCATTTCAACGACAGCAAATACGGCGATGACGATCTCGACACCGGCTCGGTCGATCCCTACCGGCTGTTCCTCGTCTTCAACGAGCTGGTGGACGCGGAAACCCGCAAGGCGCCGGGCTTTGCTCCTTCCCACATGCTGGACCAGTCGCACAATGTCACCGACCCGATCGAAAGCCTGATGGTCAGCGCCATGGAGGTGCAGCGCGCCTATGCTCAGGCCCTGCTGGTGGACCGCAAGGCGCTCGACGGCTTCCAGGACAGCAATGATGCGCTGATGGCCACCACCACGCTGAAGACCGCCTTCCGCACCGATGTGGAGCCCATCCTCGCCATGGCCCGTCTGGAATCGGGCGGCGCCATCGATCCCGTCTCCACCTACCGCGCCTCCGGTTACCGCGCCCGCGCCGCAGAAGTCCGCCCGGCGGTGTCCGGCGCTGGCGGGGGGATTGTGTAGAAGCGGGCAACGGACTGACCTGAAACCTCTCCATCACCCCGGACATGCTTGCGTGATCCGGGGTGAACTGTTTTTGACGTTGGGAGCCTCTCCCTCTTGGCAAGGCCCCAACAAAACAGCAGCTCTGCCTGCCGCCTTCCAAAGGAAATATCTTTCCCAAACGTCCGCATGCCAATTGGCAAGCTGGCAAAACCGGGCTAACAGGCGGTTGAAACAACGCGGAACGGCTGCCCATGACGCATGAGCCCGCCTTTGCCCTTGAGGTGGAGGACGTCCATAAAAGCTACGGCCCCAACGAAGTGCTGAAAGGCATTTCGATGACCGCCCGCAAGGGCGATGTGATCTCCCTCATCGGCTCATCGGGAGCTGGCAAGAGCACCTTCCTGCGCTGCCTCAATTTTCTGGAACAGCCCGACCGGGGCCGCTTCGTCGTCAATGGCGAGGAAGTGGCGCTGAAGCCGGACCGGCATGGCCGCCTGCACCCGGCCAACTGGCGCCAGATCGAGCGCCTGCGCACCGGGCTGTCCATGGTGTTCCAGAACTTCAATCTGTGGGCGCACATGACCGTACTGGAAAATGTCATCGAAGCCCCTGTCCATGTGCTGGGCCAGAACCGGCGCGAGGCCGTGGAGCGGGCCGAGGCGCTGCTGGCCAAGGTCGGCCTTCATGACAAGCGCGATGCCTATCCGGCCTTTCTGTCGGGCGGCCAGCAGCAGCGCGCCGCCATCGCCCGCGCCCTGTGCATGGAGCCTTCGGTGATGCTCTTCGACGAGCCCACCTCCGCGCTTGATCCAGAACTTGTCGGCGAGGTGCTGAAAGTCATCCGCGATCTGGCCGCCGAAGGGCGCACCATGGTGCTCGTCACCCACGAGATGAGTTTTGCGCGCGATGTCTCCAGCCACGTCATGTTCCTGCATCAGGGCCGCGTGGAAGAGGAAGGCACGCCGGAGAAGGTGTTCGGTGCACCGGAAAGCGCCCGCTGCCGCGAATTCACCGCCTCTTTGAGACACTGAGACCCAATCACCAGCATAAACGGGGAAACACCGTGAAAAAGCTTCTGTCCATTCTCCTCACCAGCGCCGCGCTTGCGGCAAGCTCCGTCTCCGCCTCCGCCGAACTGCGCTTCGGCGTGATGAACGAGCCCTATCCGCCCTTCTTCACCAAGGATGCCTCCGGCAAGTGGGTGGGCTGGGAAATCGACCTGATGAATGCCGTCTGCGAGGAAATGAAGGAGCAGTGCTCGATCGTCGACATCGCCTGGGACGGGCTGATCCCCGGCCTGCAGGCAAAGAAGATCGACGTGATCTGGTCCTCCATGTCCATCACCGAAGAGCGCAAGAAGACCATTGCCTTCACGGACAAGTACTACAACACGCCCAGCAAGCTGATCGGCGCCAAGGACGGCATCATGGGTGCAGGCCCCAATGACGTCGCCGGCAAGATCATCGGCATTCAGGTCTCGACCATCCAGTCCGACTATTATGCCAAGTACTTCAAGGACAAGGCAGAAGAAAAAACCTATGCCACCCTGGATGAGGCCTTCCAGGACCTCGCCGCCGGGCGCATCGACTATGTGTTCGGCGATGCCATGCCGCTGGAAGAGTTCCTGAAGTCCAGCTACGGCGAAAGCTGCTGCGAGGACAAGGGCAACGTGGCCGACGACCCGGCCGTGCTGGGCTCCGGCATCGGCGGCGGCCTGCGTCAGGACGACACGGAACTTCAGGCCAAGCTGAACGCGGCCATCGCCGCCGTCCGCGCCAGCGGCAAGTACAAGGAAATCTCGGACAAGTACTTCACGTTCGATCCTTACGGCGAGTGATCTGAGGGAACAACGAGGCAGGGGGAGGCGTCAGCGCCTCTTCCGGCCTCTTCTGAGAGGCTGAGCGTGCAAACAGGCCGCAGCGCCCTCCACCCTTGAGGGGGAGATGTCTGCGCCAGCAGACAAAGGGGGGTAGCAGCGCTTCATCACAGCATCACCTCTCATGAGCGGATAGTCCGTTACCCCCTCTACCCCCTGCCGGGGGCATCTCCCCCTCAAGGGAGGGGAGAGGAGTTGGAGCCTGGCTGACGGTCCGAATTCAACACCCCTCATTGGGGGCAAAGGCCGCAGGCCAAAGACTTTATTGGATTGTCCCAGAGGCAGCATGGCGAACCTGACCTATCTTGAGCTTCTGGCACCCTCGCCTCCCGGCTGGGGCGGTGTGCTGCTGGCCGGGGCTGCGTCGACGATCGCCATTTCGCTCGGCGCTTACCTCACCGGCATGGTGCTGGGCCTCTTGGGGGCCTGGGGCAAGCTCAAGGGCGGGCGCGTGACCTCTGCCCTGCTCGATGGCTACACCACCGCCATCCGCGCCATTCCCGAACTCATCCTGATCATCGGCCTCTATTATGCCGGCACCGACGGCCTGAACCGGCTGCTCACTGCCATCGGACTGCCCACCATCGAGGTGAACGGCTTCGTGGCCGCCGTCGCCGTGCTCGGCATCGTCCAGGGCGCCTATATGACGGAAGTGTTCCGCGGTGCCATTGTTGCCGTGCCCATCGGCCAGATCGAGGCGGCGGCCGCTTTCGGCATGCGGCCTTCCTTGCGATTCCGCCGCATCATCCTGCCGGCGATGATCCCCAATGCCATGCCGGGCCTTGCCAATCTGTGGATGTCCGTCACCAAGGACAGTGCCCTCATTGCCGTTGTCGGCTATCAGGAGCTGGCACTGGCGACGCGGATCGCGGCGGGTAACACCAAGCAGTATTTCCTGTTCTTCGCGGCGGCGGCGGTGCTCTATCTGATCATCAGCCTTGTCTCCACCCGTGTGTTCAACCTGCTGGAGCGGCGCACGCGCCGCGGCCAGCCGGCCCACAGCCGGGCATAGGAGGAGCGGATGGATTTCTCCTGGCTTGGCAAATACACCCCGCTGCTTCTGTCCGGCGCCTGGCAGACGGTTGCCCTTCTCGGCATTTCCGTCAGCATCGGCTTCGTCCTCGCCATCGGCCTGGCGCTGGCGCAGGTATCCGGGCCGCGCTGGCTGAAGCTGCTGGCGCGCGGCTATTGCGGCTTCTTCCGGGGCACACCTCTGCTGATCCAGCTCTGGCTGCTTTATTATGGCGTCGGCTCGCTGCTGCCGATGGTGCCAGGCCTGCGCGGCAGCTTCCTCTGGCCCATCCTGCGCGAGGGCTTCTTCTTCGCCGCCGTCAGCTTCACGCTCAACCACGCCGCCTATCAGGCCGAAATCCTGCGCGGCGCACTGCTGAGCGTGCCCAAGGGCGAGCTGGAAGCCGGGCGCGCCTTCGGCATGACGCCCTTCCTGCTGCTGCGGCGCATCTGGCTGCCACGCGCCATCCGCACGGCGCTGCCCAGCATCACCGGCGAAATCGTGCTGCAGCTCAAGGCCACCCCGCTCGCCTTCACCGTCACGGTGATGGATCTCTACGCGGTTGCCTACAAGGTGCGGCAGGATACGCTGCTCGTCTATGAACCGCTGATCGTGGTCACGCTCTTCTATGTGGGCCTGACCATCATCCTCACCCGCATTTTCAAGCATGTGGAGGCGCAGGTGCCCGTGCGCCGCTGACGGCGCAACCCTGCAGCCCCCGAACCCGCGAAGGAGCATCCCATGGCCAGCAACATCCGTATCCTCGACGGCGGCATGAGCCGCGAACTGGTGCGGCTCGGCGCCGAGCTGAAGCAGCCGGAATGGTCGGCCCTTGCCCTCATAGACACGCCCAACATCGTGCGGCAGGTGCATGAGGAATTCATCGCTGCGGGCGCCGATGTCATCACCACCAACAGCTACGCGCTGGTGCCCTACCACATCGGCGAAGAGCGTTTTGCCAAGGAAGGCCGCGCCCTGATCGCCCTTTCCGGCCGCCTTGCCCGGGAAGCCGCAGACGCGGAAACCTCCCGCAAGGTGCTGGTCGCGGGCGGCCTGCCCCCCATCTTCGGCTCCTACGAGCCGCAGAATTTCGATCCCGCCCGCGTGCAGGACTATCTCTCCGTCCTGGTTGAAGAACTAAGCCCCTATGCGGACGTCTGGCTGGGAGAGACGCTGAGCCTCATTGCCGAAGGCGAAGCCGTGCGCATCGCCACCGGGGGCACCAACCGCCCCTTCTGGGTGTCCTTCACGCTGGAAGATGCAGACACGGAAGCGGCCATCGCCAAACCGAAGCTGCGCGGTGGGGAAACAGTGACAGAGGCTGCCGAATGGGCCGCAGGCTCGGGCGCGGCGGCACTCCTGTTCAACTGCGCCAAGCCGGAAATCATGGCCAGCGCCATCAAGGCCGCCTCAGCCGTCTTCGCCGCAAAAGGCGTGAAGCTGGACCTCGGCGTCTATGCCAATGCCTTTGAAAGCAACACCGATGACGGCGCGGCCAATGAAACCCTGCACAGCACCCGCGCCGACCTGACCGGCGACCGCTACACCGGCTTTGCCTGCGACTGGGTGGATGCTGGCGCCACCCTCGTCGGCGGCTGCTGCGGCATCGGCGCCAGCCACATTCACAGCCTTGCCAACAGGCTTAAGGACCATGCGGCCTGAAGAAACCCTCAGTTCCCAGATAAACTGAGAAAATATCATGGCGCACCGGCAATTTTGCCGGTGCAGTTCTGTTCAAACCTGATAGAGTTTTTTTCATGATGCGATTCCGGGCAGATGTCCGGGTCATCCGTGTCAGCCCTTCACCTCGCCCTTTTCTCAATAGCGGAGGCTTGCCTTTGCGTAGCAGGAACAGGGACCGGGAAAAACAAGCTGAAAACAGCAGAGAGGAACGGGACTACATGTTTTTCTTTTTCAAAAGCGCCCTTACCGCAGCAGCCCTGACGGCCAGCCTCATGGCGCCTGCTGCTGCGCAGGATATCAAGTTCTTCACCATCGGTACGGGCGGCACGGCTGCCACCTACTATCCGGTGGGCGGCGTCATCGCCAATGCCATCTCCAATCCTCCCGGCTCGCGCCCCTGCGAGGAAGGCGGAAGCTGCGGCGTTCCGGGCCTGATTGCCTCGGCCGTGTCCTCGCGCGGTTCGGTTGACAACCTGAACGCCATTTCTTCGGGCTTGCGCAATTCGGGCTTTGCCCAGTCGGACGTTGCCTACTGGGCCTATACCGGCACAGGCACCATGCAGGGCCAGCCCCCGGCGGAAAAGCTGCGCGCCATCGCCGCCCTCTTCCCCGAGCATATCCATCTGGTGGCCCTGGCTGACAGCGGCATCAACTCGGTTGCCGATCTGAAGGGTAAGCGCGTTTCCCTCGATGAGCCGGGCTCCGGCACCTATGTCGATGCCAACCTGATCCTCGAAGCCGCCGGTCTTGGCGTTGCGGACGTTACCGCCGAAGCCCTGAAGCCGGATGCTGCCAGCGACGCGCTGCGCAACGGCCAGATCGACGCCTTCTTCTTCGTCGGCGGCTACCCGACCGGCGCCATCGTGGAACTGGCTTCCGCCGCCAAGATCAAGCTTGTGCCAATCGACGGTGAAACAGCTGCAAGCCTGACCAGCAAGCATGCCTTCTTCGCCAGCTCCGACGTGCCGGAAGGCGTCTATGAAGGCGTTCCGGCCACAACGACGGTGGCCGTTGGCGCCCAGTGGATCACCAGCTCGGACGAAAGCGAAGACCTCGTCTACGAGATCACCAAAGCGCTGTGGAACGACAATACCCGCAAGCTGCTGGACACCGGCCACGCCAAGGGCAAGTCGATCACCAAGGAATCCGCTCTCGACGGCATCGGCATCCCGCTGCATCCGGGCGCCGAGAAGTTCTACCGCGAAGCCGGCCTCCTGAAGTAAGCCTGACCCGGCACAGCACGGCCCGGAACACCCGTTTCCGGGCCGATTGCTATTGTCGCGGGGATTCAGCCCTTACCACGTCACCTTGATATTCTTCATTTGCCGCAAGGGCTTGGGCAGATCGGAACGTGTCACGCCCATTGCGCGCTGGTGTTACAGGACACACGATGACCACGTCCCCGGCTCCCGCGCTGACGGCCGAACAACTGGCCGAGATCGAGCGCAAATACGATCCCGAGACGGCCTTCCGCCCGACCGGGCCACGCATCGGCCATCTGATCACCGCCATCCTCGTGGCCATGTCGGTGTATCATTTCTATGCTGCCGGCTTTGCCCTCATCCCGGAACTGATGCACCGGGCCATCCATCTCTCTTTCGTCCTGTCGCTCGTCTTCCTGATGTTCGCCTGGCGGCGCAGCATGAATGACCAGTTGCCGCCAAAGGCCTGGTACCGGATCGAGGGCGTGGCAATCCTCGATATCGTTCTGGCGGTCCTGGGCGTGGCCGCCGCAATGTATCTGCCGCTGCAATCGGCCCAGACGCTGGCCATGCGCGTCGGCAATCCATCACCACAGGACATCTTCTTCGGCTCGGCACTTTTGCTGCTGACGCTGGAGGCGACACGCCGCTCTGTCGGCCCGACGCTGCCCATCATCGCGCTGCTGTTCATGGGCTTTGCCCTGTTCGGCCCCTGGATGCCCGGCGCGCTGAAACATGGCGGCACCTCCTGGCTGGGCCTCATCAACCACCTCTACATGACCAATCAGGGCATTTACGGCATCGCCATCGGCGTGATGGCAAAATACGTGTTCCTGTTCATCGTCTTCGGCGTGCTGGCCACCCGCATCGGCCTGGGGCAGCTCTTCATCGACGTGGCCATGGTGCTGGCCGGGCGCTATTCTGGCGGCCCGGCAAAAGTCGCCATCTTCTCCTCCGCCTTCATGGGCACGATCTCGGGCTCGTCCATCGCCAACACGGTGACCACCGGCGCCCTGACGATCCCCGCCATGAAACGTGTCGGCTATCCGGCCCGTTTCGCCGCCGCCGTGGAAGCCACCGCCTCCACCGGCGGGCAGATCACCCCGCCCATTCTGGGCGCTGCCGCCTTCATCATGGTGGAATATCTGCAGATCCCCCTGCGTGATGTGCTGGCCGCAGCCCTGTTCCCAGCATTGCTGCATTATTTCGGCATTCTCATCATGGTGCATCTGGAAGCCAAGCGCCTCGGCCTGCGCGGCCTCACCAGGGACGAACTGCCGAAGCTGGGCATCGTGCTGAAGCAGCACTGGCTGTCGGTCATCCCGCTGGTCATTCTGGTCTATCTGATCCTCTCCGGCCGCACGCCCGATTATGCCGCCGTCTATGGCATCATCGCCTGTGTCGTCGTCGGCGTGCTGAACCCCACCGACCGGCTGAACCTGAAGGATCTCTATAATGCGCTGGCGGCCGGTGCCCGCAACACACTCGCGGTGGGCGCAGCGGCAGCCACTGTCGGCATCGTCGTGGGTGTGGTGACGCTGACCGGCGTCGGTTTCCGCATCGGCTATGTCATCGTCCAGACCGCTGGAGATATCGGGTCAACCCTGGGCTCCCTGTGGCCGCTGTCGCTGTTCACCGCAGGCCAGTGGACCCTGTTTGTCTCGCTGATCCTGATCGCCATCGCCTGCATCATCATGGGCGCCGGCATCCCGACCACCGCCACCTACATCATTCTGGTCGCTGTGGCCGCCCCTGCCCTTGCCGTGCAGCAGGTGGAACCGCTGGTCGCCCATTTCTTCGTGTTCTACTACGGGGTTCTGGCCGACATCACGCCACCTGTAGCCCTTGCGGCCTATGCGGCGGCGGGCATCGCCGGGTCCAACCCGTTCCAGACGGGCAACACCGCCTTCCGCCTCGGCATCGCCAAGGCGCTGGTGCCGTTTGTCTTCGTCTATTCGCCGTCGCTGCTGCTGGTGAATGCGGACTTCACCTGGTCCGCCTTTGCCATCACGCTCACGGGCGCCGCCTTCGGCATCGCCTGCCTCGGCGTGGCCTTCTCCGGCTATTTCATCGCCCCGATGCGCAAGCTGGAGCGCTGGTGGACGGGTATCGTGTCGCTGCTGTTCATCTCGCCGGGCCTTGAGACGATGGCGGCGGGCATTGTCCTGCTGCTGCCGGTGGCGTTCCTGCAGATCAAGGCACGGCAGAAACTGGCCGCATCCTGATACCAATAAACAAGACGAAAAGCCGGACTCCGGAGCACCGCAGCCCGGCTTTTCCTTGAAGAAAACCTCATTTCAACAGCGCGGCCGAACGGTCCAGCGCGGCGGAGAAGCCCTTCAGCGAGACCTGCAGGTGCAGCGGATTGCCGGCAACCGCCTGAACGCCCAGCTTCAGGATGTTGCCCTTGCGGATGGCGGCAACCGTATCCTTGTTGAGGGTCAGCGGCACCACGCAGCCGACCGGCATGCAGGTCTGGAAACGGGCGCCGGTGACCTTTTCCTGATCATCGACGGTCAGCTTGACGCCGCCATCAAGGTTGAGGCCGAAAGGCAGAACCAGCGTGCCGTTCACGGTGCCATCAGCGGCCGGAGCGAACTCGGCCAGCAGCACCATCTGGCGGGTCTGCTGATCCTGCTGCTGCTGCGAGATGGCGCAGCGCTTGCCGCCTTCACCTGACAGGCAGGTCACAGTCCAGTCGTCGAAGGTCTCCTTGACGGAGGAAGCACCCGATGGCAGGCCGCCTGGTGTCTGGGCGGTGGCCAGACCGGCGGAAAAAATCATTGCAGCACCAGCGAGGGAGGATGCCAGCTTTAAATTCATGAATCTCATCCCGATGACCGGAAAGCAGCGCAGCCGCCACCTTCACACAACACCCGCCTACCTAACCGGGCTTGCCCCTGCCTTGCAAGCAATGCCTGCAGCTGCTGGCGGGCAGCATTATCCCTTGCTGCAGTGTCCTGAAGGCCAGAATTTACAGACCGGCGGCACCCGGACTTACAATACCAAGTCTTGCGAAGCTGACGCATCACGCCTTGAGAAAGCTCAAATGCCGGACGGGCTCGACCAGATCCGGGCGCGTCAAGCTCATCAGGATTTGGCACAAGCCATCCCTAAGATCATTTCTCTGACGAGAAATCTTATCCATGCGCCTGAAGAATCAGGCGCAGAGATTTAGGATTCACCACCCATCAATATAAATTTTTATGAAATAAATTCGTGAAACTTGTCAAGTTTTTATCACTATAACCATTGGGCTTGCCGTCATCGGCGGATACTTTTGCTTCCGTTGACATCAGTATGACACCAATACGCCCCCTATGACGAAATCGGAATAACGCTGAACAGCTACATGCCTGCTCCCCTCAGCCAATGGGGCTGCAAGCAGCTGAAAGTGAATTTCGGCAACCAGCTGCCGCCTTAAGGTTGCAAGGCAGCGACCGTCCAGCAGTGGAAGTGATGCCAGCTGCAAGGCATGTTTACCCGGAAGGGCGCCTTGCATGATGACTGGATTTTCCGTCCTACGGCCGGCAGGCACAGGCCTGCCGGTTGTGCTTCAGCAGCCTTGATCAAACCTCCTTCGCCGGATCATAGGCCAGCAGCCTCAGCGCATTGAGCGTCACCAGCACGGTTGCTCCCGTATCCGCCATGATCGCCAGCCACAGGCCGGTTACGCCGAGAATGCTGGTGACGAGAAACACCGCCTTCAGACCCAGCGCGATGGTGATGTTCTGGTGAATGTTGCCCATCGCCTTGCGGGCAAGGCGGATAAGGGCGGGTATATCGGCCACCCTGTCGCGCAGGACTGCAGCATGGGCCGTTTCCAGCGCCACATCCGTGCCCGAGCCCATGGCGACACCCACCGAAGCCTGCGCAAGGGCGGGCGCATCATTGATGCCGTCGCCCACCATCATCACCCCGCCGGAGGCCGCCAGCGCACGCACTTCACGCACCTTGTCCTCCGGCATCAGCTCCGCGCGCTGCGTGAGGCCGAGACCGGAGGCAATCGCGGCCGCCGTGCGGGCATTGTCACCCGTCAGCATGATCGCACGAACCCCCAGCCGTTCCAGCTGACCGACCGCCTCGCGGGCGTCATCCCGCGGTTCATCGCGCAGGGCCACAAGTCCGGCAAGGTGTCCGGCCCGGATGACGCAGACCACAGTCTTGCCTTCGCATTCCAGATGTTCCGCCTGCGCCGCAGCACTTTCCGGCAGCAGGCCGGTTTCGCTGGCATGGCGCGGAGAGATCACCTGCAGTAACTCTCCGGCGGCCAGTGCCTCGACACCGCGCCCGGCCATGGCCCGCGCCCCGGATGAAGGAAGAACGCTCGCCCCGGTCTCTTGCGCACGGGTGAGGATGGCTTTCGCCAGCGGATGCGACGACCCCACTTCGACGGAGGCTGCGGCAGAGATCACCTCCAGCACGTCAAACCCGCCAAAAGGAACCACGTCCACCACCTGCGGGCGGCCAGCCGTCAGCGTGCCGGTCTTGTCGAAGGTGACCGTCTTCACCTGCGCGATGGCTTCGATCACGGCACCACCTTTCATGAGGAGGCCACGGCGTGCGCCCGCGGACAGGGACGAGGCAATGGAGGCCGGCACCGAAATGACCAGCGCACAGGGGCAGCCGATCAGGAGCAGCGACAGGGCACGGTAGATCCAGGTGTTCCACTCCCCGCCAAACCCGAGCGGGGGCACAACGGCGACTGTGGCGGCCAGCAGCACGATGAAAGGCATGTAGTAGCGGCTGAACCGGTCGATGAAACGCTCGGTCGGGGCGCGGGCGTTTTCCGCCTCTTCCACCAGCTTGATGATGCGGGCAATGGTGTTGTCCGCCGCAGCCCGGGTCACTTCAATGCTGAGGGCGGCTTCGGTGTTGATGGAACCGGCAAAGACCTCCGCCCCCTCGCCCTTGGTCACCGGCACGCTTTCCCCCGTGACCGGGCTTTCATCAATGCCGGAAATGCCGGAGCGGATGACGCCATCGGCGGGAATGCGATCTCCCGGCCGCACCAGCACCATCTGCCCCGGCGCAAGGCTTTCCGCCGCCACCTGCCGCGTTCCGCTGTCCGTTTCCAGCAGCGCAGTTTCCGGCACCAGCCGCGCCAGAGCCCGGATGCCATCGCGTGCGCGGTTGGCGGCAACGCCCTCCAGCACCTCGCCCACGGCAAAGAGAAACACCACCAGCGCCGCCTCTTCCGCCGCCCCGATCGCCAGCGCACCGGCGGCGGCAATGGTCATCAGCATCTCGATGGTGAAGGGCATGCCGGCCGCCAGCGCGGCAAAGGCACGCCGTGCAACAGGCGCAACGCCGATGACGCAGGCCACGGTGAAGACCCAGGCCCCAACCTGCGGCGGCAACACGAAATGCGCGGCCCAGGCCAGAGCCAGCAGCGCGCCGGTCAGGATGACCAGCCGCCCCTTGCCCGTCTGATACCATGCCCGGCGGGCGCCATCGGCCTGCGGCTTGTCGTCTTCGTGACCGTGACTGTGGCTGTGAACGCCCCCATGGGCATGATCGTGGTGATGCTCATGCTCATAATCATGGCTGTGATGCTCATGCCCGCAGCAGCCAGCGGCCTTGCCGGATTGGCCTTGCTCCTGTCCGGCGCGGGGGCTGATGCCGAACCCCAGAGCACTGACGGCCTTTTCCACCACCTGCCGCCCGGTCTGGCTTTCGTCCAGCCTCAACCGCAGGCGTTCACTCATCAGCGCCACCTCGACGGCACTCACCCCCGGCAGGCGCTCCACCGCACCCTTGATCTTGCCCGCGCAGCACCCGCAGTCCATGCCCGTCACGGTCCACTCAAGAACTGGCGCCGCATCATGCTTGCTCATGGTCATCTCCTTGCCCAACGAACGGTCATTTCAGGTCATGACCCATGGGCTAGCACCTCTAGCGGCTAGAGGTTCAAGCGTTTTTTTTGACGCATAGCAACGCCCGTTTTCAGGACGGAAAAGGCTCTGCCGATGATGGACTCATGGGCCGACTCGTGAAACATGACAGGAGCAAGACGGCAAAGTGACGCGCAGAATGGCATGCCTCGATATTCATCTTGCAGGCGCAGTTTTGATCGCCTTACCATCCGGTCAAAAAGCAGGGATAACGACAGAAGGAACTCCAGATGAAGAGCAGATCCAGTTTTGACGTCAGCCGCCGCGGCCTTCTTCTTGGCGCAGGCGCAGCCTTTGCAGGCAGCGCATTGCTGCCCCGGATTGCATTTGCGCAAACACCTCTCAAGGTTGCCGGAATCTACACGGTTCCCGTCGAGCAGCAGTGGGTGAGCCGCATTCATATTGCAGCGGAAGCAGCGAAGAAGGCAGGGCTCATCGAGTACACATTCTCGGAGAACACCAGCAACACCGACTATCCGCGCGTCATGCGCGAATATGCCGAAGGCGGCGCGCAGCTGATCGTCGGCGAGATCTTCGGCGTGGAGCAGGAAGCCCGTGAAGTGGCCGCCGACTATCCGGAAACCGCCTTCCTGATGGGCTCGTCCTTCAAGCCGGAAGAGAGCCTTGCCAACCTTTCCGTCTTCGACAACTACATCCAGGATGCGTCCTATCTTTCCGGCATCATCGCCGGTGCCATGACCAAGTCCGGCAAGATCGGCATGGTCGGCGGCTTCCCCATTCCGGAAGTGAACCGGCTGATGAATGCCTTCATGGCCGGCGTCAAGGAAACCCGTCCGGATGCCACCTTCCAGGTCAGCTTCATCGGCTCCTGGTTTGATCCTCCGAAGGCCAAGGAAACCGCCTTCGCCATGATCGACGGCGGCGCCGACCTTCTCTATGCGGAGCGTTTCGGCGTGTCGGACGCAGCCAAGGAGCGCGGTGTGCTGGCCATCGGCAACGTGATCGACACCCAGTCCGACTATCCGGAAACCGTGGTGGCCTCGGCCCTGTGGCACTTCGAGCCGACGCTGAACAAGGCCATCGAGGCCGTTGCCGCAGGCAGCTTCAAGGCGGAGGACTACGGCGTCTATTCCTTCATGAAGGAAGGCGGCTGCTCGCTTGCCCCGCTCGGCACCTTCGAGGGCAAGGTTCCTGCCGCAGCGATGGATCTGGTCACGGCCCGCGAGGCCGCGATCAAGGATGGCAGTTTCACCGTCACCATCAATGACGACGAGCCCAAGTCCTCGTGAGTATCTTTGACAAGGAGGCGCAGGAGACCGTCCTGCGCCTCGACGGCATCACCAAGCGCTTTGGGGCCCTCACCGCCAATGACAGCATCAGTCTGACCCTGAACCGGGGCGAGATTGTCGCCTTGCTCGGGGAAAACGGTGCTGGCAAGACCACGCTGATGAACATCCTCTTCGGCCATTACACCGCCGATGAGGGCACGGTCGAGGTCTTCGGCAGGGAACTGCCACCGGGCCGCCCGCGTGCTGCGCTTGCGGCAGGCGTCGGCATGGTGCATCAGCATTTCACGCTGGCCGAACACCTGAGCGTGGCGGAAAACATCGTGTTGGGCACGGCGCCTTTGTTCCGCCTGTCGCTCGGCCTTGGTGCCGCCCGCCAGCGCATCCGCGTCCTTTCCGGGGACTTCGGCCTCAAGGTCGATCCCGATGCCCGCGTCTCAAGCCTGTCGGTGGGTGAAAAGCAGCGGGTCGAGATCCTCAAGGCGCTCTACCGCAATGCCCGCATTCTCATTCTCGATGAGCCCACGGCCGTCCTGACGCCGCAGGAAACCGATGCCCTGTTTGCGACGCTGAAGCGCGCCGTGGCAATCGGCCTGTCCGTCGTCTTCATCAGCCACAAGCTGCATGAGGTGATGGCCGTGGCAGACCGCTGCGTGGTGCTGCGCCACGGCAAGGTGGTGGCCGAACGCGGCACCTCCGCAACCTCCGCCCGCGAACTCGCAGCGCTGATGGTCGGCGGCGACGTGCCGGAACTGGCGCCGTCCACCGCCAAGCCGGGCCGCACCATCTTTGCCCTGCGCAATGTATCAACGCCGGACCGGGAAGGCGCGCCAGGCCTCAAGCGGGTGACGCTGGAGCTGAAGGCAGGCCAGATCACCGGGCTGGCCGGGGTTTCCGGCAATGGCCAGGCAACGCTCTCTGATCTCGTCGCCGGGCTCGCCAGCCCGGATCAGGGCCATATTCACGTGGAAGGCACCGTGCCTCTGCGCTGGACACCGGAAGCGGCCGTGCGCGCCGGCATCGCCCGCATTCCGGAAGACCGGCACAAGACCGGCACCATCGCCGACTTCAGCCTGACCGAGAACGCCATTCTGGAAACCTACCACCAGCGCCCCTTCTCCCGCGCCGGATGGATGAACCGGGCGGCCGCCGAATATTTCACGCAGCACATCATCGACACCTATGACATCCGCTGCCCGGGGCCGGACACCCGCATCCGCCTGCTGTCCGGCGGCAACATGCAGAAGCTGATCCTCGGCCGCGTGCTGGAGCCGGGCCCGCATGTGATCCTCGCCAACCAGCCGGTGCGCGGGCTCGACATCGGCGCCATCACCTTCGTGCATTCGCGCCTGATCGCAGCCCGCGATGCAGGGGCAGCGGTGCTGCTGATCTCCGAGGATCTGGACGAGGTGCAGCGGCTGTCAGATGTCATTCACGTGATCTACGAAGGCCGCATTTCTCCCGGCTTTGCCCGCGGCAGTCTCACCACGGAACAGCTTGGTCTCTGGATGACCGGACAAGGATTTGATCATGCGGCTTGAGCCGGTCGCCAACCCCAGCCTCCTGCGCCGTGCGGGCCTTCCGGCCCTGGCGCTGGCGCTCACTGTCGTTGCGGGCTCGCTGCTCGCGCTCATTGCCGGGGCTGCCCCCTTCCAGACGCTAGGGCTCATCGTCAAGGGCGCTGCGGGCAGCAAGTTTGCCCTGCTTGAAACCCTCAACCGGGCAACCCCGCTCATCTTCACTGGCCTTGCCGTTGCCGTCGCCTTCCGGGCGCGGCTATGGAACATCGGCGCAGAGGCCCAGCTTTATGCCGGGGCCATCGTCGCGGCGCTGATCGGTGCCCATGTCACCGGCCTGCCGCAACTGCCGCTGCTGGCACTTATGGCCTTTGCCGCCATGCTGGCGGGCGCTGCCATGCTGCTGCCGCCGGTTCTGCTGAAAACCCGCTTCGGCGTCGATGAAGTGGTGACGACCCTGCTCGTCAACTTCATCATGCTGCTCTTCGTCTCCTACCTGCTGGAAGGCCCGATGAAGGATCCGGCGGGCATGGGCTGGCCGAAGTCTGCGGCGCTGGCCAGGGAGGCCCGCCTGCCGCGCATCATGGAGGGCCTGCGCCTGCACTGGGGCTTTGCGCTGGCGCTGATGTCCGCCGTTGCCGTCTGGATCATCCAGACCCGCACCACCCTTGGCTACGAGATCCGCGCCACCGGCCTCAACCAGAAGGCCGCACGCTTTGCCGGTATTCCGGTCAACATGGTGCTGGTGAAAACCGCACTGCTCTCCGGCGGCCTTGCCGCCATGGCCGGCTTCAGCGAGGTCTCCGGCCTCAAGGGCCACCTCAGCCTCGATCTGTCGGCCAACTTCGGCTACACGGGCATCGTCGTTGCCATGCTCGCCCTGCTGCACCCGCTTGCCGTCGTGCCTTCCGCCATCTTCGTGGCCGGCATCTTCGTCGGCGCCAACAGCATGAGCCGAGCCGCAGCCGTGCCGTCCTACATTGCCGACATGCTGCTGGCCATCGCGCTGCTCTTCATGGTGCTGGCCATTCTTCTGACACGCTACCGGGTGAGGCGCGGATGAACGAGCTTCTGGACATCCTGCTCTCCGCCAGCCTCTGGGCTGCGGCCATCCGCATCGCCTCGCCCCTGATCTTCGCCACTATGGGCGAACTCATCTGCGAGCGGGCGGGCGTCCTCAACCTCGGAATCGAGGGCATCATGGTCATCGGCGCCTTCACCGGCTGGGTGGCCGTCTATATGGGCGCGCCGTTATGGTGGGGCGTCGCCGCAGCGCTGCTGGCCGGCATGGCCTTCGGCCTCATCCATGCGGTGCTGACCGTGCCCTTCGGCCTGTCACAGCATGTGGTGGGCCTTGGCGTCACCATGCTGGCCACCTCCTCCAGCTATTTCGCCTACCGCCTGCTGTTGCCGGAGGTGACAAGCCCGCCAAAGATTACCCCCTTCCAGCCGCTGCCCATTCCGGGCCTCTCCAGCCTGCCGCTGGTGGGCGAGGCGCTGTTCACCCAGACCGCCCTCACCTATGCCGCCTTCCTGACGGCGCTGATCATCGCACTCGTGCTCTACCGCACGCCGCTCGGCCTTGCGGTGCGTGCTGCGGGCGAGAACCCGGCAGCGGTGGAGGCTCAGGGGCTTTCGGTCACGGCCCTGCGCATGGGCGCGGTCGTCTTCGGCTCGGGCCTGATTGCGGTCGGCGGCTCGTTCCTGACGCTCTCGGCCTTCTCGTCCTTCTTCTTCGAAATGATCAATGGGCGCGGCTGGATCTGCATCGCCCTCGTCGTTTTCGGCGCCTGGAAGCCGGGCAAGGCGGTGCTGGGCGCCATCCTCTTTGCCGCCTTCGATGCACTGCAGGTGCGCCTGCAACAAACGGGCTTTGGCGCCATCGTGCCCTATCAGGTGTTCCTGATGCTGCCCTTCATCCTGTCCATTCTGGCGCTCATCCTCATGTCACGGCGGGCCGAAGTGCCTGCTGCGCTGATGCAGCCCTTCAACAAGGGGGAACGCTGATGTTCGACCTCATCATCAAGGGCGGCACCCTGCCCGATGGCACCGCCGCCGACATCGCCATCAAAGGCGAGCGCATCGCCGAGGTGGGCCGTCTCGATGAAGCCGCCTTTGCCAATGCAACCCGCGTGATCGACGCCACGGGCGATCTTGTCTCCCCGCCCTTCGTTGATCCGCATTTCCACATGGATGCAACGCTGTCCTACGGCCTGCCCCGGGTGAATGCCTCCGGCACGCTGCTGGAAGGCATCTCGCTATGGGGCGAACTGCGCGAGATCGCCAGCGTCGAGGACATGATCTCCCGCGCCCTCACCTATTGCGACTGGGCCGTTTCCATGGGCCTTCTCGCCATCCGCACCCATGTGGACACGACGCCGGACCACCTGCGCGGCGTGGAAGCGATGCTGGAGGTCAAGCGCAAGGTCGCGCCTTATCTCGACCTGCAGCTCGTTGCCTTCCCGCAGGACGGGCTCTACCGCACGAAGACGGGCCGCGAGAATTTGCTGCGCGCGCTGGACATGGGAGTCGATGTGGTCGGCGGTATCCCGCATTTCGAGCGCACCATGGAAGACGGGATGGAGTCGGTAAAGGATCTCGCCCGCATCGCTGCGGAACGCGGGCTGATGCTGGACCTGCACTGTGACGAAACCGACGATCCGATGAGCCGCCACGTGGAAACGCTGGCCGCCGAAGTAACGCGCCATGGCCTTGGCGGACGGGCGGCCGGAAGCCACCTCACCTCCATGCATTCCATGGATAATTATTATGTCTCCAAGCTGCTGCCGCTGATCGCGGAAAGCGGCATGGCGGCCATTCCCAACCCGCTGATCAACATCACCCTGCAGGGCCGCCATGACACCTACCCCAAGCGGCGCGGCCTGACGCGGGTGAAGGAGATGCAGGCCCACGGCATCACCGTGGGCTGGGGTCAGGATTGCGTGCTCGATCCGTGGTATTCACTCGGCACCGCCGACATGCTGGACGTGGCCTTCATGGGCCTGCATGTGGCGCAGATGACCCACCCGGCGGAAATGGCCCGCTGCTTCCGCATGGTGACGGAAGACAACGCAAAGATCCTCAATCTGGAAGGCTATGGCCTTGCGCCCGGCTGCAAGGCCTCGCTGGTGGTGCTGGATGCAGGCAACCCGGTGGAAGCCCTGCGCCTGCGGCCTGACCGGCTGGCGGTTGTCTCCAAAGGCAAGGTCGTGGCCGAGCGCCCCCGTAACAACGCCCGTCTCACCCTCCCCGGCCGCCCGGCCACCATCCGCCGCCGGCATGAGGGGTGATGAGCCAAGCCTGAGAAAAGCACACCAGTCCCACCATCTTCGTCATGCCATGACTTGATCATGGTATCCACGCCGCACCCTCTCCAAACGGCATGGCGTAGCCTTAACTCATTGTATTCATATACACTTCCTCAGAACCGGCAAGTCAGGGGATGGATGCCACGGTCAAGCCGTGGCATGACGGAAATCGAAAGGCTGCAGGAAGAAGCCGCACAAACAGAAGCCCCCGGCAATCGCTTGCCGAGGGCCTGGTGATTCAGGGAAGCTCTTGCCGGATCAGCGCAGGTCTGCGGGCAGCAGGGCTTCGGGGAGGTTCTGGTAGCTGACGGGGCGGAGCCAGCGGCGGATGGCCATGGTACCGACCGAAGTGGCGCCGAAGTTGGTCGAGGCCGGATAAGGGCCGCCATGAACCATGGCATCGCAGACTTCCACGCCGGTCGGGAAGCCGTTGGCCAGAATGCGGCCAGCCTTGCGCTCCAGAACCGGCATCAGGCTGGCTGCGAGTTCCACGTCGCCTTCATCCATCTGCAGGGTCACGGTCAGCTGGCCCTCGAAGCTTTCGGCAATGCGGGCGAGTTCTTCCTTGTCCTTGACGCGCACGACGATGCCAAGCGGGCCGAAGACTTCATGCGTCAGCGCCGGAGTGGCGAGAAGCTGCGCGCCGGTCGTCTCGAACAGGTGCGGTGCAGCCTGACGGGCCGGGCAGGTGCCGGTGAGGCGAGCCTTGGCAGCGCCCGTGGCGGCGATCTTTTCAGCGCCCTTTGCAAAGGCCGATGCGATGCCGTCCGTCAGCATGGTCTGCGGCGCGACGTCCTTCAGGGCTGCTTCCGCCGTGGCGATGAAGGCATCTGCCCCTGCCCCGTCCATGACCAGCACGAGACCGGGGTTGGTGCAGAACTGGCCGACGCCCATGGTCAGGCTTCCGGCCCAACCCTTGGCAATCGCCTCGCCGCGTGCCGCATGGGCTGCGGGCAGAACGAAGACCGGGTTGACGCTGCCCAGCTCGCCGAAGAAGGGGATCGGCTCGGGGCGCGAGGCGCACAGGTCGAACAGCGCACGCCCGCCGCCCAGCGAACCGGTGAAGCCGACAGCCTTGATCAGCGGATGGCGCACCAGCGCCTCGCCCAGCTCCCGCGAGGGGCCCTGGATCAGCGAGAACACGCCTGCCGGCATGCCGCAAGCCTTGATGGCCGCATCGATGGCCTGCGCCACCAGCTCCCCCGTGCCGGGATGGGCCGGATGACCCTTGACCACCACCGGGCAACCAGCGGCCAGCGCACTGGCGGTGTCACCACCGGCCGTGGAGAAGGCCAGCGGGAAGTTGGAAGCGCCGAACACGGCCACCGGGCCGATGGGGCGCTGGATCAGGCGGATTTCCGGGCGCGGCAGCGGTGCGCGGTCCGGCAGGGCCACGTCCTTGCGCACATCCAGATATTCGCCCTTGCGGATATGGGCAGCAAACAGCCGCAGCTGGCCGGTGGTGCGGCCGCGCTCGCCTTCAAGACGGGCGGCGGGCAGCGCGGTTTCGGCGGTCGCAACTTCGGTGATCTCCGCGCCGCGTGCCTCGATTTCCGCGGCGATGCGCTCCAGGAAGACGGCGCGCTCCTCACGCGAGGTTGCGGCATAGGCGGCAAAAGCTGCTTCGGCGGCCTTCACCGCCGCATCCACCTCCGCCGGGCCGCCAGCGGCGAACTGGCGGGGCTCGCCCGTGACGGGCGAGGAGGAAAAGACTTCAGAACCTGCAACCCAGGCTCCGGCGATCAGGTGCTTTCCGGTCAGCATGATCTCTCTCTTTGCTTCAGAAGTGGAACGGCCCGGTCACAAGCCGCCGTCCAAGGGTCATGGCATCGGACACATGGACCATGGGCGTCAAGTCCACATCGCTTTTTCCGGCACGGACAAGCTCTGCCATGCGGGCATAAAGACGCGGATACTCACGGTCGGGACCTTCAATCCGTTCCCCGTCCGAGGTTTCCATCTCCGCCCCGCCCTTGCGCAGCACCAGCGATCCGGCGTCCGTCTCGACCTCGATATCCCAGGTCTGCGGGCCTTCCTGCCGCCAGTCGAAGTCCGCCGAGACATTGCCGGAGAACGTCAGACCCGCCGCAATCGGCGTCTGGCGGTTTTCCGGGAAGGTGAGTTCGGCACTGACGAGATGCACCGGCATGGGCAGGATGGCGGTCAGGATCGACAGGGCATTGATGCCCGGATCGAACACACCCATGCCACCCGGCTCGAACACCCAGTCCTGACCGGGATGCCACTTGCGCACATCCTCGCGCCAGGTGATGTGGGCGCGAGTAACCTTGCGGGTGGAGAGCCACTGGCGCGCCGGCTCCACCGCATTGGCCATGCGGCTGTGCCAGGTGGCGAACAGCGTCAGTCCCCGTTCAGCCGCCAGCGCTTCCAGCGCATGCACTTCGGCAAGCGTGGCTCCCGGCGGCTTTTCCAGCATCACGTGACGGCCGGCCTTCAGCGCCGCTTGCGCATAGGTGAAGCGCGGCACCGGCGGCAGGCACAGGGAAATCACGGAAATGTCCGGCCGCTCCGCCAGCATCTGCGCAAAATCGCGGTAGGACGGCACTCCCTCCACCTGCCCCTGACGGGAAACGGTTGCCTCAAGCCGCCAGTCGGAACTGGCGGCCAGAGCGGGCACATGCTGGTCAACGGCGATCTTGCCGATGCCCACCAGTGCAACGGGAAGGCTTGCAGACATCAGTGCGAGTCCCTGCCCACCGGGGCGCCACGGCAGCCCTTGAGGAAGTCAAGATCAGCCCCGGTGTCAGCGCCCGTCACATGCTTGTGGTGCAGCATGGCATAGCCGCTGTCCGGCGGGGTGATGCGTGGCGTCCAGGCGGCGAGCCGGCGGTCCAGCTCTTCCTGCGGAATGTCGAGATGAATGCGGCGTGCTTCCACATCCAGCTCGATGTAGTCGCCATTCTGCACCACGGCCAGAGGGCCGCCAACGGCAGCTTCCGGAGAGGTGTGCAGCAGCACGGTGCCGAAGGCGGTGCCGGACATGCGGGCGTCGGAAATGCGCACCATGTCGGTGATGCCCTTGCGCAGCACCTTCGGCGGCAGGCCCATGTTGCCCACCTCGGCCATGCCGGGATAGCCGCGCGGGCCGCAGTTCTTCAGCACCATGACGCAGGTCTCGTCAATGTCGAGGGCCTCGTCGTTGATCTTGGCCTTGTAGTCGTCGATGTCCTCGAAGACCACGGCCCGGCCACGGTGCTTCATCAGCGACGGCGTGGCGGCGGATGGCTTCAGCACCGCGCCCTTCGGCGCCAGATTGCCGCGCAGGACGACGATTCCGCCCGACTGGGTCAGTGCCTTCTCTGCGGGCAGGATCACGTCCTCGTTGTGGTTCACAACGTCCTTGACCTGATCCCACATGCTTTCGCCCGACACGGTCAGCGCATCCTTGTGCAGCAGCCCCGCCTCGCCAAGCCGCTTGATCACCACCGGCAGGCCGCCTGCGTAGAAGAACTCTTCCATCAGGTACTTGCCGGAAGGCATCAGGTTGACGATCGTCGGCACGTCGCGGCCGCAGCGGTCCCAATCGTCCAGCGACAGGTCGATGCCAACGCGGCCGGCAATCGCCAGCAAGTGGATCACCGCATTGGTCGAGCCGCCGATGGCCGCATTGGTGCGGATGGCATTTTCGAAGGCCTGCTTGGTCATTACGTCGGAGGGCTTCAGGTCGTCCTTCACCATCTGCACGATGCGGCGGCCGGTCATCTGCGCCATCACGCGGCGGCGGCTGTCCACCGCCGGAATGGCGGCATTGCCGGACAGGGCCATGCCGAGCGCTTCGGCCATGCTGGCCATGGTGGAAGCCGTGCCCATGGTGTTGCACGAGCCGGGGCTGCGCGACATGGAGGCTTCGGCCTCGGCGAATTCGGCAGCGGTCATCTCGCCCGCCTTCACCGCTTCGGAGAACTTCCAAAGATGCGTGCCGGAGCCGACGCGCTCATTGCGGTAATAGCCGTTGAGCATCGGCCCGCCGGTGACGACGATCGACGGCAGGTTTGTCGAAGCAGCGGCCATCAGCAGGCTGGGCGTGGTCTTGTCGCAGCCCACCATCAGCACGCAGCCATCCATCGGCTGGCCGCGCATCGCCTCTTCCACCGCCATGGCCGCAAGGTTGCGGAACATCATCGCGGTCGGGCGGAAGGCGCTCTCGCTGGCGGAAAACACCGGCACTTCCACCGGGAAGCCGCCTGCCTCATAGATGCCGTTCTTCACCCGCTGCGCCAGATCATTGAGATGGGCGTTGCACGGGGTCAGTTCGGACCAGGTGTTGAGGATGCCGATGACCGGGCGGCCATCGAACAGGTCATGCGGGAAGCCCTGGTTCTTCATCCAGCCGCGATGATAGATCGCATCGCGCGACGTGCCGCCGAACCATTCCTGCGAACGGAGCTTGCGGGGCCAGGGAGCGGGTTTGAAGGTCATCTCGGTCTCACAGTGCTTTGACGGTCAGGGCGCCGGTCTCTTTGGGCGCGAAGACCAGGGGATTGACGAGCGGAAGACCGAAGCCTTCTGCCTCGATCTCGAAAACATCACCTGCCTGCGTGCGCACACCATCGGCGAAGGACAGGGTCGCCGTGCCGAACATGTGCACATGCACATCGCCCGGCTGGCGGAACAGGCTATATTTGAAGTGGTGGTGCTCCAGATTGGCGAGCGTATGGGACATGTTGGCTTCGCCCGACAGGAACGGCTTTTCCCACAGCACCTTGCCATCACGGCGGATGCGGGACGTGCCGCGCACATCGGCGGGCATGTCACCCACCAGGATTTCCGGGCCGAAGGAGGCATGGCGCAGCTTGGAATGGGCAAGCCACAGATAGTTCACCCGCTCGGTCACATGGTCGGAGAATTCGTTGGCCACCGCCCAGCCAACGCGGCAGGGCGTACCATCGGGGGCGATCACATAGATGCCGGCAAGCTCCGGCTCCTCGCCGCCGTCCTCGGCAAAGCCGGGCGCTTCCAGCGGCTCACCGCTGGCAACGGCGGCAAAGCCGTTGCCCTTGTAGAACCACTCCGGCTGCGCGCCCACAGCGCCTCTTTCCGGGCGGCCGCCTTCAAGGCCCATGCGGAACATCTTCATGGAATCGGTCAGCGTCTCGGCGCCTTCGAGCTTCGCATGCATGGCATCGCGGGCCGAAGCCGAACCCAGATGGGTGAGGCCCGTGCCGGTCAGGTGCAGATGCGCCGGATCCGGATGGGTGACCGGCAGCATCAGGCGGCCTTCTACGGCGGCCTGCGCCAGATCGACGGCCTCGCCAAGGCCGCGCTCTTCGATGACTGCCTTGAGGCCGCGTCCGCTGGAAGCCGCCGCCATGGCCAGTTCATAGGTGCTGGCCGTGCCGCGCAGGATTGCGGCCTTGTCTCCATCACGAACCACGACGGAGATGGAGCCATCCGGATTGCGGAGCTGGGAAATCAGCATGAAAGCCTCACTTGTTCTTGCTGTAGACGTCGAAGATGACGGCGGCGAGGAGGACGAGGCCGATAATCATCTGCTGATAGTCGATGCCGATGCTCATGATCGACATGCCCATGTTCATCACGCCCATGAAGAGCGCGCCAATAACCACGCCCATGATCTTGCCGGAGCCGCCCGTCATGGAGGCGCCGCCGATGAAGACCGAGGCGATCGCCACCAGCTCGAAGCCCGTGCCGGCCTTCGGCGTTGCCGAGTTGAGGCGGGCCGTCACCATCATGCCGGCGAGCGCGGCCAGAACGCCCATGTTGACGAAGCAGAAGAACACCAGCCGGTCGGTCTTGATGCCGGAAAGCTTGGCAGCCTTCTCGTTGCCGCCCACCGCATAGATGCGGCGGCCAACCGAAGTGTTTTCAGTCAGGAAGGCATAGAGCACGGTGAGCAGCGTCACCACCACCAGCACGTTCGGCAGCCCCCGGAACGAGGCCAGCTGATAGCCGACGAAAGCCAGAGCCAGCGCGATCAGGACATTACGGCCCACAAAGAAGGCCATCGGTTCCTGCACCACGTTGAACTGCTGTTCACGCGCCCGCCCCCGCAGGCCGAAGAAGAACACGGCAATGATGGCAACGGCGATGACCAGCAGCGTCAGCCCGTGCGGGCGGCCGATGCCCAGCAGATCCGGGATGAAGCCATTGGACATGGCCTGGAATTCCCTCGGGAAGGGGCCGATGTTCTGCCCGCCGAGCATCCACATGGTGGCACCGCGGAACACCATCATGCCGGCCAGCGTCACGATGAAGGAGGGAATGCGCCAGAAGGCGATCCAGTAGCCCTGCATGGCGCCGATGATGCCGCCGACGATCAGCGTCAGCGGAATGACCACGTAATAGGGCTGCCCCTGCTGCACAGTCAGCCAGGCCGCGATGGCGCCGGTGAAAGCTGCGACCGAACCGACCGACAGGTCGATGTGTCCGGCAACGATGACCAGCAGCATTCCCAGCGCCAGAACGATGATATGCCCGTTCTGCAGGAACACGTTGGTGATGATCTGCGGCTGCAGGAAGTTGACCGGCTGATCCCGGAGCTGCAGCACGATGGTGAAGAAGGCAACGATGGCAACCAGCGCCATCAGCATGCCGTTTTCCCTGAGATGTCCGCCCAGAAGCGTGCTCAGATCCTTGCGTTCAGATGCCGTTTGCCCCGCCATCACGCCACCTTTTCCTTGTTCGCTGTCTTGAGGATCATGGCCATGATCCGCTCCTGGCTGGCTTCCGCCTTGCCGAGCTCGCCAACGATCCGTCCCTCGTTCATCACATAAATGCGGTCGCACATGCCCAGAAGTTCCGGCATCTCCGACGAGATCATGACGACGCCGCGTCCTTGCGCGACCAGCTCGTTCATGATCGTGTAGATTTCGAACTTGGCGCCCACGTCGATGCCGCGCGTCGGCTCATCCAGGATGAGCACCTGCGGATCGGTGAAGAGCCACTTCGACAGCACCACCTTCTGCTGGTTTCCGCCCGAAAGATTCACCGCCTTCTGGTGGACGCCCGGGGTGCGGATGGACATGGCGCGGCGGTATTCTTCCGCGACCTTCTTCTCCCGGTGCTTGTCCAGAATGCCCTTGGTGGCAATGCCTGCCAGATTGGCGAGGCTGATGTTGCGAACGATCGGCTCGTCCAGGATCAGCCCAAGTTCCTTGCGGTCTTCCGTCACATAGGCGAGCCCCGCGTCCACGGCCTTCGACACGGTTGAGGTATCGACCTCCTTGCCGCGCATGCGGACAGAGCCGGAGATGTTGCGGCCATAGGCCTTGCCGAAGATGCTCATCGCCAGTTCGGTGCGGCCGGAGCCCATCAGACCGGCAATGCCGACGATCTCGCCCTGACGGACGGTGAAGGCCGCATCCGAAATGACCTGGCGCTCGCGCACTTCCGGATGCCAGACGTTCCAGCCCGACACTTCCATCAGTATCTCGCCGGGCTTGTGCTCCCGGTCCGGATAGCGGTGCGCCATGTCGCGGCCCACCATGTCACGGATGATCCGCTCTTCCGAGATATCCGCCCGGTCGATCGTGGACACGGTCGTGCCGTCGCGCAGGATGGTGATGCGGTCGGCAACGCGGGAAATCTCGTTGAGCTTGTGCGAGATCAGGATGGAGGTCACCCCTTGCGCCTTCAGCTCCAGCATCAGATCGAGCAGCTTCTGGCTGTCGTTCTCCTGCAATGCCGCCGTCGGCTCATCCAGGATGAGCAGCCGCACGTCCTTGGCCAGTGCCTTGGCTATTTCGACAAGCTGCTGCTTGCCGACACCCAGCTTCTCCACCTTGGTGGCCGGAGATTCGCTGAGGCCCACCTTCTTCAGATATTCAGCCGTGCGCGAGAAGGTCTGCGGCCAGTTGATCACGCCATTGGTGGCCACCTCGTTGCCGAGAAACAGGTTCTCGGCGATGGACAGGAGCGGCACCAGCGCCAGTTCCTGGTGAATGATAATGATGCCCTTGGCTTCGCTGTCCTTGATGGAGCGCATCTGCAGCGTCTCGCCGGCATAGATGATATCGCCCTCATAGGAGCCGTAGCCATAAACGCCGGACAGCACCTTCATCAAAGTGCTCTTGCCCGCGCCGTTTTCGCCGCATATGGCGTGAATTTCGCCCTCTTCCACGGTCAGATTCACCCGGTCAAGCGCCTTGACGCCGGGGAAGACCTTGGAGATGCCGCGCATTTCCAGAAGGGTTGCCATCGAACCTCTCAGAGGAGCCTTGCAGGGGGAACCTTGCAGGATGCAGGAAGCCCGCCCCGGTCTCAGCGGAGCGGGCCCTGCATGCGGATGTCATATCATTTCAGCTGATCGGCGGTGTAGTAGCCGGAGCCGACAAGGACCTCTTCATAGTTGCTGGCATCAACCGAAACCGGCTCGAGCAGGTAGGACGGCACCACCTTGACGCCATTGTCATAGGTCGTGGTGTCGTTGATTTCCGGCTCGGAACCGCCCAGCAGGGCTTCGGCCATGCCAACGGTGACACGGGCCAGCTCGCGGGTGTCCTTGAACACCGTGGAATACTGCTCACCGGCAATCATCGACTTCACTGAGGGAATCTCAGCGTCCTGACCGGTAACGATCGGCATCTTCAGGTCGCCGGAACCGTATCCCACGCCCTTGAGCGAGGACAGTATGCCGATGGACAGGCCGTCATAGGGAGACAGCACGCCGTTCACCTGGCGGCTGCCATAGTTGGCGGAGAGCAGGTTATCCATGCGGGCCTGAGCCACGGCACCGTCCCAGCGCAGGGTGCCGACAACATCCATGCCCATCTGGCCGGACGGGATGGCAACCTGACCGGAATCGATCAGCGGCTGCAGAACGGACATGGCGCCGTTGTAGAAGAAGTAGGCGTTGTTATCGTCAGGCGAGCCGCCGAACAGCTCCACGTTCCACGGCTTGGTATCCGGGAACCGCTCCTTCAGGCCCTTCACCAGGCTTTCGGCCTGCTGCACGCCGACCTTGAAATTGTCGAAGGTGGCGTAATAGTCGACGTTACCGCTGTCGCGGATCAGGCGGTCATAGGCGATCACCTTGATGCCGGCCGCATTGGCGTTCTCCAGCGCGTTCGACAGGGTGGTGCCATCGATGGCGGCAATCACGAGCACATCCACCCCTTTGGTGATCATGTTTTCGATCTGCGCCAGCTGGTTCGGGATGTCATCTTCTGCGTACTGAAGATCGGTCTGGAAACCGGCCTTCTGGAACTGCTCAACCATCGAGTTGCCGTCGGAAATCCAGCGGGCGGACGACTTGGTCGGCATCGAAATACCAATGGACCCCTTGTCCTGTGCGAGGACGCTGGACGTCATCATGGCCGGAGCAGAAAGCAGGGTGCCAGCAAGGGTCAGTGCCATGAAGGCGCGTTTCGTCAGTTTCATATCAGTTTCCTCCCCCGCCCTAAGCGCATAGGGCGTCAAATGGTCTTTGGCCCCGCCGCTTCTCCGCAGCTTGGGGTCCATTCACCGCGGGAAGGCTTGCACCGGCCAAACATAACTGTCAAATTCGATTATATCGATCAAATATAGCAAATCAGATATGAATAACTCCTTCCGCACCAGCAGCCTGCACCAGCGCGGCCTGAAACTGTCACATCTTCGGCTGATGGCCACTTTGGGCGAGCGGCCGCAGGTCAGCGTCGCCGCAACACTTCTGGGGATGACGCAGCCTGCCGCCTCCCGCCTGCTTGCGGACGTGGAGCGCATCATCGGCCAGCCAGTGCACCAGCGCGAGGGGCGCGGCCTCTCGCTGACCAGCAGCGGACAGGCGCTGGCCCGCCGTGCCGCCCGCATCCTGCAGGAGCTGGATGACGCGGGCCGGGAAATCGAGGAACTGGCGGAAGGCAGCAAGGGCGAGGTGCGCATCGGCTCGGTGACGGCTCCGTCCATCGAGCACGTGCTGCCGGCCGTCCAGAGGGCGCGCGAGCTCAATCCAGGCCTGCTGATCGAAGTGATCGTCGATACGTCCGACAATCTGTGCAAGGCGCTGATGGCGGGCCGGATCGACTTTGCCGTGGGGCGCCTCGTCGGCATCAGCGATCCCACGCTGGTGGAGATGGAGGTGATGGAGCCAGAGCCTGTCAGCCTGATGGTCCGGCTTGACCATCCACTTCTGCGGTCGGGCAATGCGGCCCTCGAAGACATTATCCGGCACGACTGGGTGATGCCAAGCCCCGACAGCGTGCTGGGCCGCGCCGTCATCCGCCGTCTGAGCAGCCTTGGGCTCCCCCCGCCGCGCCAGCAGCTCTCCACCGCATCCTTCCTGCTGACGCTCGCCATCATCCGCGGCAGCGATTCCATCGCACCTGTCGCCAAAGCCGTCGCCGACGCCTTTGCCCAGGACGAAGGCACCGTTTACGGCGTGCTGCCCGTGGAACTGGGCATCGAGGTGGAACCCTACGGCCTCATCCGCCGCAGCGGCAGCACGCTGACGCCCGCCGCCAGCAAGATCGCCGGTCTCATCCTCGAAGGCAGCCGGGCCAAGCGCTAGACGCTCAAATTGCAGGCATCCCAGATGCCTGCCGCACCCACTGATTCCCATGCAATAGTCGCGTCCATCCAGGCGGTTTCCGGTCCCCGCCGGAGGTTTTGCCCCGCTGCGGGACGAGCGGATATCAGCCATGGCAAAATATGTGCAACAGCCTCAGTTGACATAATGGTATATTTTCATATCAACTTGAGACGTTCGGGAGAGGACAGCCTGATGCAAGACGCAACAAACACGCCAGATACCGGAGCTGAAACCGGAGAGCCCAGGGCAACGGCCCGGCTCAACATGGCTGGCCGCGTCCCGCTCTATCACCAGATCTTCATGATCCTGCGGAACCGGATCTACACAGGCGAGCTGGCCGAAGGGCAGCTTGTGCCTTCCGAGCAGGATCTCACCAACGAGTTCGGCGTCTCCCGCATCACCGCCAAGCGTGCCCTGAACGAGCTGGCGGATGCCGGGCTGGTGGTGCGCGAACGCGGACGCGGCACCCGTGTTTTGCAGCGCCCGCCCTCACCGGCTGTCACCTCGTCCATTGAAGGCTGGCTTGAGAACATCTCCCTCATGGGCCTTTCCACCGAGGCAACCGTGCTGGAGTTCAGCTATCTGCCCGCCAGTGAGGACATTGCCCATGCTCTGGAAATGGAGCCGGGCGGCGAGGTGCAGCGCGCCGTGCGTGTACGCCGCCTCAATGGCGAGCCCATGTCCTATCTCGTCACCTATGTGCCCGGCGATATCGGGCGCAATTACGAGCATGAAGAGCTGAACCGCATTCCGCTGCTGCATCTTCTGGAGCGCGCGGGCGTGGCAGTGGCTTCTGCCCGCCAGACCATTTCCGCAACGCTGGCTGAGGCCGATGTGGCCGGTGCGCTCGATATCCACGCCGGCGCCCCGCTGATCGAGGTGCGCCGCGTGGTGCGCGACAGCACCGAGCGGCCTGTTGAGTACATCCGGGTTCTCTACAGGCCCGATCTCTACCGTTTCGAAATGTCCATGCGGCGGGTCACCGGTGACGGCAGCCCGCGGTGGACCACAACAAGCTCCGCGCCGGTCCCGGCCGGCGGGGGATAAAAGCTAGGGGATTCCGGGGATCTGACAGCTGCGGGATGCAGCGTGTCCGGGAGACAGACATGACTGAGAAGGTTGGAACTGGTGAACTGAGACGGCGTGATTTTCTGGCAGCAACCGGCGCAGCGGCCCTTGCCGCGGGCGTCAGCGGCTTTCCTGCCGTGCTGCGGGCCCAGCCCGCATCCGTAAAGATCGGCCTCATTCATCCCGTATCGGGATTTGTTGCCTTCTCCGGCACCCAGTGCCGCGAGGGCGCGATGATGGCGATTGAGGACATCAACGCGGCAGGCGGCATCAAGTCACTGGGCGGCGCCAAGCTGGAAGCTCTGCTGTCGGACAGCCAGGGCAAGCCGGAGATCGGCGCGGCAGAGGTGACCAAGCTGGCAGAAGCTGGCGTTGACGGCATCGTTGCGGGCTACTCTTCCGCCATCTCGCTGGCGACCTCGCAGGAAGCAGCCAAGACCAACATTCCCCACGTGGTGGACGTTGGCGTTGCCGACAACATCATGTCCCGTGGCCTGACCAACACGTTCCGGTTCAGCCCCGGCTACGGCGCCTGCGCGGACTTCGCGATCAGCAACCTGGCCGCCCTCAACAGCCTGACCTCTTCCCCGTCCAAGACGGCGATGATCATCCACGAGGAATCCCTCTTCGGCACCGGCACGGCGGAACTGCTGTCCAAGCGCCTGCCGGAAATCGGCATCGAGGTGATCGAGGTCATCAAGCATGCCAACCCGACCCGCGACTTCACCAACATCGTGCTGCAGCTGAAGTCGAAGAAGCCGGACCTGATCATTCCGGCGAACTACTACAACGAATATGTCCTTCTGGCCCGCTCCATGCGCCAGCAGAAGGTCGAGGCCAAGGGCATCTATTCGGTGCTCGGCGGCGCTGCCTCAAACTACAAGTTCGTCAAGGAATTCCCGGAAGCGGCTGACCTGATCATGGATTGCAACCATTGGTTCAATCCGAGGTCCGAAGTGGCCCTGAAGCGCAAGGCCGCAGCCGAAGCAAAGGGGCTCATCTACACCTACGAGGTGTTCCTGACCTACAACGCGGTGCTCGCCCTGGCCGATGCCTATGAGCGCGCCGGCACGACGGACAAAGCTGCCGTCAATGCGGCCCTCGCCGCCTCCACTCTGGACATGTCCTTCATGCCCTACAAGGAGACGCAGATGATCAACGGCCAGAACGTTGGTGCCCTGCCGGTGAACACGCAGATCCAGAAGGGTGAGATCGAGGTGATATTCCCGCAGAACTTCGCCTCCGCCATGCCCGTCTATCCGATGAACGGATAAGCAAGGCGCCCCTGCATCTGGCTGCCGGGCAGTTTGACTGCCCGGCGCCCTCATCATCAGCAGAGCGGTTCGTCATGCCAGATCTTGCGATCATCATCCCGTCCGTCTTGAACGGGCTCACGACAGGTGCGCTTTACGCCCTTGTCGCCCTCGGGCTTACGCTCATTTACGGCGTCCTGCACATCATCAATTTCGCCCATGGTGCGCTGCTGATGCTGGCGCTCTATGGCGTCTTCTACCTGAACGCCAGTCTGGGCGTTGATCCTTACGTTGCGCTGGTCATCGTGCCGCCGGTCATGTTCGCGCTCGGCTATGGCCTGCAGCGCTGTGTCATCACCCGCGCCAGCCACGGAAGGGACGAGAACATCCTGCTCGTCACCCTGGGACTTTCGATCGTGATCGAGAACCTTGCGCTGACGCTGTTCAAGTCCGACACGCGCATCATAGACACGCCTTACAGTTTCGAGGTCTTCGAGATCTTCGGCGCCTTCATCCCCCAGCCGAAGGTCTATGCCCTCATCGGCGCGCTGGTCACGGCCGCGCTCCTGTGGGTGATGATGGCCCGCACCGATCTTGGCCGCGCCATACGGGCGCTTGCCAAAGAGCCAAAGGGCGCGAGGCTGGTGGGCATCAACACGGGCCATGTCTTCGCCATGAGCTTCGGCATCGGCGTTGCCTGCCTGGGCGCCGCGGCCTGCCTGCTGCTGCCGAGCTACTACGTCAGCCCCACCGTGGGTCAGGGCTTCGTGCTGATTGCCTTCACCATCGTGGTGCTGGGCGGCATGGGCTCCTTCGCCGGGGCGCTGATCGGCGGCCTCATCATCGGCGTCGTCGAAGCACTGGGCGGCCTGTTCCTCGGCGAAAGCCTCGGCCAGCTCGGCATCTTCGTGATCTTCATCCTGGTTCTGGTCTTCCGCCCGGCCGGCCTGCTCGGACACAAGGTGTAGGACCATGCGCAACCTCGTCATTCTCCTCGTGCTGTTCGGGCTCCTGTCGCTGGCCCCTCTGGTTATCGCGTCCGATTTCTGGCTGAACCTGATCATCATGACGCTCTATGCCTCCCTGCTGGGGCAGGCCTGGAACATTCTCGGCGGCTATGGCGGCCAGTTTTCCTTCGGCCATGCCGCCTTCTTCGGCTCGGGGGCCTATACGGTCGCGGTGCTGCAGGTCAGCGCCGGCCTTAGCCCCTGGGCGGGTCTTGTGGCAGGTGCGGTGCTGGCGATGGCCGTTGCTGCCTTCATCGGTTTCACCACCTTCCGCTATGGGCTGCGCGGCTCCTATTTTGCGCTCGTCACCCTCGCCTTTGCCGAGGTGCTGCGCATTCTCGCCAATTCCGTGCCCTTCACCGGGGCTGGCGTCGGCATCCTCATTCCGCTTCAGCCGGGCGCGGCCAACCTGCAGTTTGCCAGCAAGGACGGCTTCTTCTGGCTGCTGCTCGCCATCACCTTCTCGGCTTTCCTCACCGTCTGGTGGATCGGCAATTCCCGCTTTGGTGCAAGGCTGATGGCCGTGCGTGACAACGAGGATGCAGCGCGGGCACTTGGTGTGGACCCGTTCCGTATCAAGATGAGCGCCATCATCCTGTCCGGGCTTTTCTCCGGTCTCGCAGGGGTCTTCTACGCCCAGTATTTCCTCTATCTCGATCCATCCATCGCCTATGGCCCGGCCGTATCCGTGGAAAGCCTGCTGGTGCCGATCATCGGCGGCATGGGCACGCTCTTCGGCCCGCTGGCGGGCGCTGCCGCCCTGCATGGCCTGTCAGAAATCACCCGCGAGCTGACCGGCGGACTGCCGGGGGCGAGCCTCGTGCTCTATGGCGTGCTGCTGGTCATCGTCGTCCTGTTCGCCCCGCGCGGACTGGCCGGACTGCTGAACGGCAAGACCCGCAAGTCTGCCAGGCCGTCCGCCAATACCGCAGTCAACGGAGGGCAGAGCCATGACTGACACCACGCTGCTTGAAGTCCACGGCGTCACCAAGCGCTTTGGCGGGCTGGTTGCCTCCAGCAACATCTCCATGAAGGTGCCGGAAGGCCGCATCACCTCGCTGATCGGACCGAATGGCGCAGGCAAGACAACGCTCTTTGCGGTCATCACCGGCTTCTATCAGCCGGATGCCGGCCGGGTGTCCTTCGACGGTCAGGTCATCACCGGCCGCCAGCCGCAGGATATCGCTGCCATGGGCATGATCCGCACCTTCCAGATCGTGCAGCCTTTCCGGGGTCAGACGGTGCGGGAAAACATCGCCGTTGGCGCGCATCTGAAGATCCGCTCCCGCCGCGAGGCGCTGGCCCATGCAGAGGCCGTCGCCCGCAAGGTGGGGCTGGGAGACAGGCTGGATCAGGATGCCGCAAGCCTCACCGTCGCAGGCCGCAAGCGGCTGGAAGTGGCCCGCGCCCTTGCCACGAACCCGCGCATGATCCTGTTTGATGAGGTTCTGGCCGGTCTCAATCCGTCCGAAATCCGCGACATCATCCCCGTCATCCGCTCTCTCAAGGACGAGGGCATCACCATCCTGCTGATCGAGCATGTGATGCAGGCGGTGATGAGCCTTTCGGAGCACACCTGGGTGCTGAACCAGGGCACGCTGATCGCCGAAGGAGCGCCGAAGGATGTGGTCGCCGACCCGGTGGTGATCGAGGCCTATCTCGGCAAGGGCATGGCCGCCCGGATGAATGCAAAGGCGGAGGCAAGCCATGCTTGAGGTGAAGAACCTGCGCGGCGGCTATGGCCCGGTGGAAGTGCTGCGCGGCGTCAGTTTCGACATCCGCCCCGGCGAGATCGCCGCGCTTCTGGGCTCCAACGGTGCTGGCAAGACAACGGCAAGCGCCCTGCTCTCCGGCCTCATCAGGCCATGGGGCGGCGAGATCCTGTTCAAGGGCGAGAAACTTGCTGGCCTGCCTTCCGAAAAGATCGTGGAACGCGGCCTGATCCATGTGCCTGAAGGGCGCCACATCTTCCCTAACCTTTCCGTGCGGGAGAATCTGGAGCTGGGAGCCTACCGGCGCGGCAAGGCAAACAGGGCGCGCAACGTGGAGAAGGTCACTGGCATCTTTCCGCGCCTGAAGGAGCGCTTCGCCCAGAAGGCGGGCACCCTTTCCGGCGGCGAGCAGCAGATGCTGGCCATTGGCCGGGGCATGATGGCCGAGCCGGAACTGCTGATCCTCGATGAGCCTTCCATCGGCCTGTCGCCGCTGCTGGTGGAGGAAATGTTCACCCTCATCAGCCGCCTCAATGCCGATGGACTGCCGATCCTGCTGGTGGAGCAGAACGTGCTGCAATCCATGGAAATCGCCGGGCGCGCCTTCGTCATGGAGAACGGGGAGATCACCCTCTCCGGCCCGGCATCCGAACTCATGGACAATCCGGAGCTGAAGCGCTCCTACCTGGGGCTTTCGTGATGCGGACCACGCTGGCACAGAAGATCATCGCCCGCGCCTGCGGACAGGAGACGGTGGAGCCGGGCAGCATCGTCACCGCGAAGGTGGATCTCGCCATGATCCACGACAGCGGCGGCCCGCGCCGGGTGGCGCCGCTCCTGAAAGAGCTGGGCACCGGCCTGTTCGATCCCTCCCGCGTGGTGCTGATCTCGGACCATTTCGTCCCCGGCGACACGGAGGAAGGGGCAAAGATCCTCGAACTCACCCGCGCCTTTGCACGGGAAACCGGCGTTGCCTTCCATGACGGGGAAGGCATCTGCCACGTCATCCTGCCCGAACGCGGGCACCTGAAGCCGGGCATGCTGGCCGTGGGCGGAGACAGCCACTCCCCCACGGGCGGCGCCTTCGGGGCCTACATGTTCGGCGTTGGCGCCACGGAAATGGCCGGAGTGCTGGCCACGGGCGAAATCTGGCTGCAGGTGCCGCAGACCATTCTCATCGAATGGCAGGGCCGCCTTGGTGACGGGGTAACGGCCAAAGACATCATGCTCGCCCTTTGCGGCCGCCTCGGCATGGATGGCGGCAAGTATCAGGCGGTGGAATACACCGGAGAGGCCATCCGCGCTCTGTCCATGCAGGAGCGGATGACCCTCTCCAACATGGCAGCGGAACTGGGCGGCCAGACCGGCCTTATCGCCCCGGACGAGACAACCGCGGCCTATCTGGCCGCAGGCGGCGCAGACCTCACGGCAACGGACTGGCAGCGCCTGCGCACCGATGAAGGCGCGCCATTGCTTGAGCATCACATCTTCGATGCCGCCGCTCTCGCGCCACAGGTGGCCGCCCCGCATTCGCCCGCGAATTCCGGGCCGGTGGGCGACGCCGCCGGAACGGCGGTGCAGGTGGCCTATCTCGGGGCCTGCACCGGAGCCAAATATGAGGACATGAAGAACGCCGCCCGCGTCCTGAAGGGCCGCAAGGTGGCCTCCGGCGTCGAGCTGCTGCTTGCCCCCTCCTCCCGCCGCGATCAGGAACGGGCAGCCCGTGAGGGCATTCTTGGCGCGCTGGAGGAAGCAGGCGCCAAGCTGCTGCCCAACGCCTGCGGCATCTGCGCGGGCTATGGCACCCACCGGCTGGGCGGGGACGTGACCTGCATCTCCTCCACGGCGCGCAACTTCAAGGGCCGCATGGGCGCGGCCAGTTCCAAGGTCTGGCTCGGCTCGCCCTTCACGGTCGCCGCGGCTGCCATCACCGGGCACATCACCGACCCGCGCGAGTTTCTGACCGCCAATGGGGAGGCCTGCGCATGAGCACGCCAGACAGGAACGCCACTGCGGCAGCGCGTATCTTCCTCGCCGGGGATGATATCGACACCGACCAGCTCGCTCCCGGCCAGTACATGAAAGGCGGCATCGGCGAACTGGCAGCCCATTGCCTTGAAGGCGTTCTACCCGGCTTTGCTGCCAGCGTGCGCCCCGGCGACATTCTGGTGGCGGGCAAGAACTTCGGCATGGGCTCTTCCCGCGAACAGGCGGCTGAGGCGCTGAAGCATCTGGGCCTTGCTGCCGTCATAGCCCGGTCCTTTGCCGGGATCTTCTACCGCAACGCCATCAACCTCGGCCTTCCGGTGCTGACCGCCAGTGACCTTGGCCCGGTGACGGACGGCGCAAGGGCAGTACTCGACATGGAAGCGGATGCACTGCGGCTCGAAAACGGGCCGGTGGTGCAGCTCAACCCGCTTCCGGAAAACCTCAAGGCCCTGCTCGCCGATGGCGGGCTGGTGCCTCACCTCAAGAAAAGATTCGCGAACCAGCGCGGCAAGGAGCAGGTATGATGCACCTGAAGCAAAGACTGGGGCAGAAGCAGATCCTGCTCGCCCCCGGCATCTACGATCCGCTCACGGGGCTTATGGCCGAACAGGCCGGGGCGGAGGCCGTCTATCTCTCAGGCGCTTCGATTGCCTACACCCGCCTTGGGCGGCCGGATATCGGGCTCGTCTCCATGACGGAGGTGGCTGAAACCATCGCCGCTGTGCGTGACCGCATCACCCTGCCGATCATTGTGGATGCGGACAACGGCTTCGGGAATGCGCTGAACGTGCAGCGCACGGTGCGCTGTTTCGAGCGCATGGGCGCCAACGGGCTTCAGCTTGAAGACCAGACCATGCCCAAACGCTGCGGCCATCTGGATGGCAAGATGCTGATTTCCACCCGCGAGATGGCGGGCAAGATCCGCGCCGCCTGCGATGCCCGCGCCAGCAGTGAAACTCTCATCATTGGCCGCACCGATGCCATCGCCGTGGAGGGCTTCGATGCCGCCATGGACCGGGCCGAGGCATATGTGGATGCAGGAGCGGACATGCTGTTCATCGAGGCGCCGCAGTCGCTTGCCCAGATGCAGGAGATCGTCCGCCGCTTTGCCGGGCGCGTGCCGCTGATGGCCAACATGGTGGAAGGCGGCAAGACGCCCATCGTCGATGCCGCCGGTCTGGGGGAGCTGGGCTTCAGCTTCGTCATTTTCCCGGGCGGCATTGTCCGCGCCATCGCGGCCACCGCCCGCGACTATTACGCCAATCTCATCGCCAATGGCTCCAATGAAGCCTTCCGCAACCGCATGCTCGATCTTGCCGGGATCAACGGCGTGATCGGGACACCGCAGATGCTGGCCGCCGGCAGCCGTTATGACGAAGGAAGTGCCTGAATGAGTATCGATGCCGTCACGCTGGCCATCCTCAAGGGCCGGCTGGAACAGATCGCCGACGAAATGGACGCGACCCTGTTCCGCTCCGCCTTCAACCCGATCATCGCCGAAGCACATGATGCCTCGCACGGCATCTATGATGCGGTAACCGGCGAAACCCTTGTGCAGGGCAAGTCGGGCCTGCCGATTTTCGTCGGCGTCATGGCCTTTGCGGTCAAGGCCGTCATCGACAAGGCCGCCGCACAGGGCGGGCACCATGAGGGCGATGTGTGGATCTTCAACGATCCTTACGCTGGTGGCACCCATCTGTCCGACTTCCGGCTCGTCACGCCGGTGTTCCGGGATGGCAAGGTGTTCTGTTTCCTCGCCTCTGTCGGCCACTGGCATGATGTGGGCGGCAATGTTCCGGGCAACTACAACCCGGCAGCCACCGAGTGCTTCCAGGAAGGCATGCTGATCCCGCCGGTGAAGCTGTTCGACAAGGGTGAGTTCCGGCAGGACGTAGTGGACATTCTCTCCGCCAATTCCCGTTTGCCCCTGTCGCTTTACGGCGACCTCAACGGCCAAATCAATGCGCTGGACCTTGGCCGCAAGCGCGTTGCCAGCCTGCTGGACGAATATGGCTCCAGCGCCGTTGCCCAGTGCCTGGGCGAGCTGAAGGCGCGCGCCGCAGAGATGATGCGGGCGCAGATCCGCGAGCTGCCAGAGGGCACCGTTTCGGCGGAGGACTTCCTCGACAATGACGGCATCCGCGACGAGCCGCTGAAGATCGCTCTGGATCTGACGATCCGCGAGGGGCGGATGGTCATGGATTTCTCCCGCTCCTCCCCCGCCTGCCTCGGCCCGGTCAACATCTCCCGCGCAACGGCGATTGCAGCCTGCTATGTAGCGCTGAAGCACATCTTCGGCGATGTGCCGGCCAATGCGGGCGTACTGGAGCCGGTGGATTTCATCATCCCCGAAGACAGCCTTCTGTCTGTCAAGGCGCCCAAGCCGGTCGGCGGCTACACCGAAACGATCCTGCGTCTCATCGACGTGGTGTTCCAGGCCGTGGCGAAGATTGCGCCGGAGCCGGCGATGGCCTGCGCCTATGGCACCATCAACGCGCTGTCGCTGGCCGGACACCGGCAGGATGGCAAGCGCTGGGTCATGTTCTCCTTCTTCGGCGGCGGCCACGGCGCCCATGCTGGCGGCGATGGCCTCAACCACGGCAACGCCCCGATTTCGACGGCGACCATTCCGCCGCTGGAAATTCTGGAAAGCGCCTACCCCGTCCGCTTCACCCGGTGGAGCCTCCGGCAGGACAGCGGCGGCCCCGGCCAGACTCGCGGCGGCCTTGGCGCTGTTTACGAGATTGAGCTGCTGGAACAGCAGGCAGATGTGTTCCTCTTCGGCGAGCGCGGCAAATATGCCCCTCCCGGCGTTGCTGGCGGCGGATCTGCCCTGACAAACCGTTTCACCTACGAGCAGGCCGATGGCGATCACAGCCCGCCGATGGTCTCCAAGATGCTCGGTATCCACATCGAGCGCGGCCAGAAGCTGCGGCTGGAGACACCCGGCGGCGGCGGCTATGGCGACCCGCGCCTGCGTGATCCGCAGGCCGTCGCCCGTGACGTGCGCCTTGGCTATGTCACACCGGAAGCTGCCGAAGCAGCCTATGGCGTCAGGCTCAACGCCGATGGCTCCGTCGACATGACCCGCACCAATGACTTGCGCCGTCAGGAGGCTGCAGAATGAACAAACCGGCTTATGTGATCGGCGTCGATGTTGGCGGCACCTTCACCGATGTTTTCGTGCTCGATGAGGCCAATGGCACCATCGTCACCGCAAAGGTGCCCTCCACCCGGGGCGATCAGTCAAAGGGCTTCATTGAGGGCATCGCCTCCCGCGTGGCCGATTTCGGAGACATCAGCACAGTGGTGCACGGCACTACGGTGGGCACCAACGCCCTGCTGGAGCGCAAGGGCGCCCGCACCGGCATCATCACCACGGAAGGCTTCCGCGACGTGCTGGAAATGCGCCGCCGCGACCGGCCCACGACGTGGGGCCTGAAGGGCGCTTTTACCCCCGTGGTGGAGCGCCCGGACCGGGTGGAGGTGCAGGAGCGCGTGCTCGCCGATGGTTCGGTGCTGCAGGTGGTGGATGAGGACGAAGTCCGTGCCCAGGCGAAAGCCCTCGCCGAAAGCGGTTGCGATGCGGTCTGCGTCTTCTTCATCAACGGATACGCCAACAATGACAACGAGCGCCGCGCCGTCGAGGCCGTGCGTTCCGTCTGGCCGAATTCCTACGTCACCGCGGCAACGGAGATCCTGCCCGAGATCCGCGAGTTCGAGCGCCTGTCCACGGCAACGCTCAACGCCTATCTCCAGCCCGCCGTCGCCTCCTATCTTGACCGTCTGGAAACGGGCCTGAAGGCGCAGGGCTTCACCGGCGACATTCTCATCGTCCAGTCGAATGGCGGCGTCATGTCCATCGGCACGGCGAAGAAGTACCCGGTGCGCACCGCCCTCTCCGGCCCCGCAGCCGGAGTGATCGCGGCAACAGCCATCGCGGAAGCAGCGGGCTTCCCCAACATCATCACCTGCGACATGGGCGGCACCTCCTTTGACGTGTCCCTCGTCGCAGACGGCAAGGCAGCGCTGGCTGCACAGACGGCCATCGACTTCGGCATGGTCGTGCGCACGCCGATGATCGAGATCACCACCATCGGCGCAGGCGGCGGCTCCATTGCTTGCGTGGACAAGAGCGGCCTGCTTCAGGTCGGCCCGGAATCGGCTGGTTCCGACCCCGGCCCGGTGTGCTACGGCCTCGGCAACACCCGCCCGACCGTGACCGACGCCAACCTCGTGCTGGGCCGCATCAATCCGGACCGGCCCATCGGCGGCAAGCTGTCAAAGCTCGACATCAACGCCTCCCGCGAGGCAATCCGCAGCCATATCGCTGAACCGCTTGGCCTCTCCATCGAGGATGCAGCCGAAGCAATCCTGCGGCTTGCCAATGCCAAGATGGCCGGCGCCATCCGCCTCGTCTCCATCGAGAAAGGGCACGATCCGGCCCAGTTCGCCGCCATGCCATTCGGCGGCGGCGGCTCGCTGCACACAGGCGCGCTGATCAAGGAAGTAGGCCTCGGCTCCGCCCTCGTCCCGCGCTTTCCCGGCGTCACCTCGGCGCTTGGCTGCGTCGTCGCCGACATGCGGCATGACCGGGTGCAGACCGTCAACCGGGTGCTGGACACGATCGACGCAGGTCAGCTTGGCGCCGGCATGCTGGCCGCTGCGGCAGAAACGGAAGATCTGCTGGCCACTGCCGGTGTCGCCTTTGCCGCCGTTGACCGGGTGTTCGAGCTGGACATGCTCTATCTCGGCCAGACCCACACGGTGAATGTGCCGCTGACCATTCCGGCAGACGGCCTGACGCGCGAGGCCATCCGCGACGCATTCGAGGCCGCCTACAAGGCCCAGTTCGGCCGTCTGCTCGATGGCATCCCCATGCGCGTGATGAACTATCGCATCGCCGTCATCGGCCGCCGTCCGGGGCTGGACATGCGCCTCTTCGCCCCCGTGGATGGAAAGTCCGCTGCCGAATGCAGAACCGGCACCCGCCGCGTCTACGCGGGCGGCAGCTGGCATGAGACAGGCATCTATGAGCGCCTGCAGCTGATGACCGGCGCCCGCATCGAAGGTCCTGCCATTCTGGAACAGCCGGACACGACGATCTTCGTGGACCCTGGCCTTGCCGGAACCGTCGATGCCTTCGGCAACCTGATCATCCGTCCGGAGGCATGAGCGATGGAGCTGGACACCCTCGACCCCGCCCGCACCGGCCTGCTGATCGTCGATCTGCAGAACGACTTCCTTGACCCGAAGGGCGCCTATGGCCGTGCCGGGCAGACCAGCCCGGACATCACCGCCCTGCCGCAGCGCATTCTGCCTCTGGCAGAGGCACTGCGGAAGAAGGGCGGCTGGATCATCTCCACCCAGTTCACGCTGGTGCCCGGCAAGGGCGGTGAGCCTTTCATCTCGCCGCATCTGAAGTCGCTGCGGCCCTTCCTTGCCAAGGGTGACTTCTGCCCCGGCGCATGGGGCCACCAGCTTGTGGACCTGCTGCAGCCTGCGGATCTGACGGTGGAGAAGATCGCCTATTCGGCCTTCTACATGACGCGCCTTGAATGGGTGCTGAAGAAGGCGGGCATCGACACGCTGATGGTCTGCGGGATCGTCACCAATGGCGGCGTCGCCTCCACCTTGCGGGACGCGCATGTGCGGGATTTCCGCACCATTGCCCTGTCCGACGGCTGCGCCGCCTTCTCCCCGGCCACCCACGCACAGGCGATGGGCGACATCTCAACTATCTCGAAAGTGATGACCACCGCCGAGGCCACCGCCCTCGTCAACACCCTGTGAGAGCAAGGCCATGAAAAACGCAGGCAACCCGAAGACCGTCTTTGGAGAACCGCCCCGGATCGACATCGAAACCGGCGTGCTGATCATTGGCGCGGGTGCCTGCGGCCTCACCGCTGCGCTTCATGCCGCCGGTACGGGGGCCGAGGTGATCGTGGTGGAGCGCGATGCCTCACCCTCCGGCTCCACGTCCATGTCCTCCGGCTTCGTCCCCGCGCCCGCCACCCGCTACCAGCAGGCCATCGGCGTCAGCGATGACACGCCGGAACGGTTCGAGGCCGATATTCAGGCCAAGACGAAGCACCGCGCCCTGCCTCATCTGGCAAGCCTTGCCAGCCGCAACATTGGCCCTGCGGTGGAGTGGCTGGGCAAGCATGCGGGCATCGAGTGGATCGTGCTGGAGGGCTTCCTTTATCCCGGCCACAGCCGCCACCGGATGCATGCGGTGAAGGAAAAGACGGGCGCCGCCCTCATCGCCGGGCTCCTGTCTGCCACGCAAGCGCGGGACATTCCGCTTGTCACGGACGCGTGGTGCAGCACGCTTTATGCCGGAACGGACGGCCGCATCCTCGCCGCTGCCATCCAGCGCCCGGACGGCGCAGAAGAGATCATCGCCGCAAAGTCCATCGTGCTGGCCTGCAACGGCTATGGCGGCAGCCGCGAGGCCATCGCCCGGCACATTCCGGAGATGGCGGGCGGGCTTTACTATGGACACGAGGGCAACACGGGTGATGCCATCGCCTGGGGTGAGCAGCTCGGCGCGCAGCTTGCCCATCTTGGCGCCTATCAGGGCCACGGCTCCCTCGCCCATCCGCACGGCATCCTGATTTCCTGGGCGCTGATGATGGAAGGCGGGCTGCAGGTGAACCTGGAGGGACGCCGTTTCTCCAACGAGAACGAGGGCTATTCCGAACAGGCGGTGCATGTTCTGGCCCAGCCGCAGGGCGTTGCCTGGAACATCTACGACGAGCGTATCCACCAGTTCGCCCTTGGCTTTCCCGACTACTGCGAGGCCGTGGCCGCGAAGGCCATCCACTCTGCCCCCGATGCCGCCAGCCTTGCCGCAGCCACCGGCCTGCCGGAAACGCAGCTGGTGGAAACATTGGCGCAAGCCGCCCGTCTGGCGGCAGGCGGGGCGGGCATAACCGATGAATTTGGCCGCGATTTCACCGTCAAGCCTGCCCTCACGCCGCCCTATCATGCAGTAAAAGTGACCGGCGCCCTGTTCCACACCCAGGGCGGCCTCGTCATCGGCGGGGACGCCCGCGTGCTGCGCGCCGATGGCACAGCGCTGCCGAACCTCTTTGCCGGCGGCGGCGCAGCCTGCGGCGTTTCCGGGCCTGACGTTTCGGGCTATCTGTCCGGTAACGGCCTTCTCACGGCCATCGCCTTCGGCTGGATCGCCGGGCGCGAAGCGGCGCGGCAGGCCCTGCAAGGCTGAGCCCCGCCGCCGCAGGATCTTGGGCGTAGAGGGGGCAATACGGCAGAATTTCCCTGCCGTGCGGCAGCGGACGGCAGATCCCGCGTGCGGCGGGCGGGTCTAATGGCAGCGATCCTTCCCCCTCAGGAGCCTGTCATGAGCCTCATCAAGACCATCGACCACACCCCCACCTTCGAGCCCACCCACGCCCTGCCCGCCCCCGAGCGGCTGATTTCCGGCAATCCGGAATTCTCCACCTGGGCCATGGACGAATCGCGCGATGGCAAGATCAAGTCCGGCATCTGGCAGGCCACTCCCGGCCTCACCCATTCGATCAAGGGCGAGACCTTCGAATTCTGCCATATCCTGGAAGGCGTCGTCGAAATCACCGAGAACGGCAAGGAGCCCATCACCTACCGTGCCGGTGACAGCTTCGTCATGAAGCCCGGCTTCGCCGGCACCTGGCGCACCATCGAAACCGTGCGCAAGATCTACGTGGTTTGCTACTGAGCCGTTCTATACACGCAAACACCAGCCACCACGCAGTCCCGGCCTTGTGCCGGGACCTGTCAGGCGAGCAACGCTAATCTAAGCTTTTAAATCAATATCCTAACCAACCCATCATAACAGCCGCCGTACCCATATCACGGGTCCCGGCACAAGGCCGGGACGGCGCGAGTGGGGGGTGCTGCGCCTTCAAACTTGCGCCCTGAGGCAGGGCTTCCAGTGCCCCTACCCCGCCAGTTCCCCCGCCAGCCGTGCCAGCATCGCCATGCAGGCGGCGAGTTCTGCGCGCAGGATATATTCATCGGGCCGGTGGGCGCGGGTGATGGATCCGGGGCCGCAGATGATGGAGGGCACGCCTGCGGCCTGAAACAGCCCCGCTTCCGTGCCATAACTGACCGACTGGATCGCTGCGCCGCCCGACAGCCGCTCGATCAGCGTGATGAAGCCTGCATCCGGCGCCGGGGCCAGCGCGGGGTAACTCGCCAGTTCCTGCCAGCTCGCCGACAGCGCCCGCCCTTCCGCCTGTGCCTGCGCCATCAGCGCATCAAGCTTGGCCAGCACCTTTGCACTCACGTCCTGCGGCGCGGCACCGGGCACGCAACGCACCTCGAAAGCCAAACGGCACAGATCGGGAATGATGTTGACGGCGCTGCCGCCCGACACGATCCCTGCCACCACCGTTGAGGAGGGCGGCGAGAAGCGCGCATCAAACGGGCCTTCCACTTCCATCTTCGCCGAGAGATCGCGGATGAACAGCAGCAGTTCCGCCGCCGGATAAAGCGCATTCTCGCCGAGCGCGGGCTGGGAGCTGTGCGCAGCCCTGCCGGTGAAGGTGATTTCCACCGCCTGCTTGCCCTTGTGCGAGAGGACGGGGCGCATATCCGAGGGCTCGCCGACGATGCAGCCCGCCGGCAGGGCGCACAGCTCCGGCAGTTCCGCAATCATGTGCGGCGCGCCCCGGCAGCCAATTTCCTCGTCATAGGAAAAGGCGATATGCACCGGACGCTTCAGGCTTGCCGCCTTGAACAGGGGCACCGCCGCCAGCACGCAGGCGAGAAAGCCTTTCATGTCGGTCGCCCCGCGCCCCGTCAGGCGCCCGCCAAGGTCCGTCAGGCGGAAGGGATCGGAGGTCCAGACCTGCCCCTCCACCGGCACCACATCCATGTGGCCGGAGAGCACATAGCCCGGCACATCCTTCGGCCCGATGGTGGCAAAGAGGTTCACCCGGTCGCCCTCCGGCCCCGGCAGCACGGCACAGTCCACACCATAGCCCGCCAGATAGTTACGCACATAATCCGCAATCGTGCCATTGGCCGCTCCGGGCAGCACGTTGAGGCCAACCAGATCCGCCAGCAGTGCCTCAGCCGAATGCGCCATTCCCATTTCTCCAGTCAGTCCACAAAGTCTCTGCCTGCCATCATCCGCGCTTTGCCGCGCAGTTCCTGCCGAAGACACGCCGCCCCGCAGGATATCCTGCGGCAGGCTGGCCTCCTGCTTGCGGATGGACTTTACCAGCCCCAAGCCCCCGCCGCACAGAATTGCGCCGAAGGGCTCCCGAACAGCGCAATCGGCCGCGCGCTGCAAACATATGGCGCATGGTTGTGCCGGCTGCGGCCTAGGATCTCTGCAGATTTACCGGAGCCCTGCAGTGTCCCTGTCCTTTCACCCCACCTATGGCCTTGCAGCCGGGGTCTATACCCGCGATGTTTCGCGGGCGCTGAAAAGCCTCAGGCACATCGAGGCCAGCGCCACCCGCATCAACCGCAACGGCCGGTCACGCATTCACATCCAGCCAGTGGGAGGCTGCAAATCCTCCGGCATCGGCAAGGATCCGGGCCGCGACGCCTGCAACGCCAACCGCCGCTCCAAGAGCGTGCTCATCGACCTGTGAGGGAACATGGCCCCCTATCGTATTGCAGTCATCCCCGGCGACGGCATCGGCATTCCGGTCACGGAAGCAGCACTCGCCGTGGCAGCCAAGGCCCTGCCCGGCAAGCTGGAAACCGTCACCTTCCCCTGGTCCTGCGACTATTATCTGCAGACGGGCCGGATGATGCCGGAAGAGGGCATCGAGACCCTGCGCGGCTTTGACGCCATCTACCTTGGTGCCGTCGGCTGGCCGCAGAAGGTGCCGGATTCGGTATCTCTGCATGGCCTGCTGCTGCCGATCCGCAAGGCCTTCGTGCAATATGCAAACATCCGCCCGCACCGCCTGCTGGCAGGCGTCGAAGGCCCGCTGCGCAAGGGCGGCTTCGACATCCTGTGCATCCGCGAGAACACAGAGGGCGAATACTCGGGCGCTGGCGGGCGCGTGCATCAGGGCACGTCCGATGAAGTGGCCATTGAAACCGCCATCTTCACCCGTACGGGCGTCGAGCGCATCCTGCGCTTCGGCTTCGAGCAGGCCCGCAAGCGCAGCAAGCGCCTTGCCTCGGTTACCAAGTCCAACGCGCAGAAACACACGATGGTGTTCTGGGACGAGGTGACGAAGGAACTGGCCGCCGAGTACCCGGATGTTGCCGTCAGCCACTACCATATCGATGCCATCGCGGCCCGCATGGTGATGGCACCGGAAAGCCTCGACGTGGTGGTCGCCTCCAACCTCTTCGGCGACATCCTCACCGATCTGGGCGCGGCCATCCAGGGCGGCCTCGGCTTTGCCGCCTCCGCCAATATCAACCCGGACCGTTCCGCCCCGTCCATGTTCGAGCCGGTGCATGGCTCTGCGCCCGATATCGCGCATCTGGGCATCGCCAACCCGCTGGCCGCCATCTGGTCCGCCGCCATGATGCTGGAGCATCTGGGCGAGGCAGAAGCCGCCAGCCGCATCATGACCGCCATGGAACAGGCCACCGCACGCGGCATCGGCACCGTGCCAGGGCAGAACAAGACCGATGAAATCACCCGTGCCGTGATGGCAGCGCTGGATTGAGGATGAAGCCATGACGATTGTAATCTCTGACCTTCTGCCCGGTCTCAAGGATTCAGACCTGTTCCGCCAGCAGAGCGTGATCGGCGGAGTCTGGTGTGATGCCTCGACGGGCAAGACCATCGAGGTCACCAACCCGGCCACGGGCAAGGCCATCGGCACCGTGCCGGACATGTCCGCCGAAGACACCCGCCGCGCCATCGAGGCCGCAGACACCGCCTTCCGCGCCTGGCGCAAGGTGCCCAATGGCGAGCGCGCCGCAATGCTGGAGCGCTGGTTCACCCTGATGGAGGAGCATGCGGACGACCTCGCGCTCATCCTGACGCTGGAACAGGGCAAGCCGCTCAGCGAGGCCAAGGGCGAAATCACCTATGGCGCCTCCTTCGTGAAGTGGTTTGCCGAGGAAGCGCGGCGCATCGAGGGCGGCATCATCCCGGCCCCCACCAATGACCGCAAGATCCTGGCGCTGAAGGAGCCGGTGGGCGTTTCGGCCATCATCACCCCGTGGAACTTCCCCAACGCGATGATCACCCGCAAGGTCGGCCCGGCGCTGGCCGCTGGCTGCACCGTGGTGATCAAGCCGTCCGACTTCACCCCCTATTCGGCGCTGGCGCTGGCCGTTCTTGCCGAGCGGGCCGGCATTCCGGCGGGTGTCATCAACATCCTCACCGGTCTGCCAACAGAAATCGGCGCGGAGCTGACCTCCAGTCCGGTGGTGCGCAAGCTGTCCTTCACCGGCTCCACCCGCGTTGGCTCCCTGCTGATGGCCCAGTGCGCCCCGACGGTGAAGCGGCTCAGCCTTGAGCTGGGCGGCAATGCCCCCTTCCTCGTCTTTGACGATGCGGATGTGGATGCAGCCGTGGAAGGCGCCATCGCCTCCAAGTTCCGCAACGGCGGCCAGACCTGCGTCTGCTCCAACCGCATCCTCGTCCAGTCCGGCATCTACGATACCTTTGCCGCAAAGCTTGCCGAACGGGTGGCTGCGATGAAGGTCGGCGAGGGCCTTGAAGCGGGTGTTGCCATCGGCCCGATGATCAACCGCGCCGCCGTGGAAAAGATCGAGCGCCACGTGGCCGACGCCCTTGCCAAGGGCGCAAAGGTCGCCGCCAGGGCTGCAACACCGGAAGGCAGCCAGTTTGCCGCCCCCGTGGTGCTGACCGGCTGCACCACGGACATGCAGCTCGCCAGCGAGGAAACCTTCGGCCCCGTCGCCCCGCTTTTCCGCTTCGAGACGGAAGAAGAGGCGGTTCGGATCGCCAACGGCACCCCCTTCGGCCTGGCCGCCTATTTCTACACCCGCGACATGGCCCGCGCCTGGCGGGTGGGCGAAGCACTGGAATCGGGCATGGTCGGCCTCAACACCGGCGCCATCTCCATGGCCGTCTCCCCTTTCGGCGGCGTCAAGCAATCCGGCCTCGGCCGCGAAGGCGCCCGCGAGGGCATCGAGGAATACCTCGAAACCAAATCCTTCCACATTTGCGGGCTTTGACAAGACCGGAGCGGGCCAAACGGCCCGCTCCTTTGGTTTTCAGGGTGAAAAAGCTGCAAACTCTCTCCGCCTTCGTGCCGTACCCACGCCCCCTCCTTGTTCGTCCTGCCATGACTTGACCATGGCATCCATTCCCTGACCTCGCAAACAGGGACAAACAAAAGAAAATACAGATGGTTACGGGTCATCCACGCAGCCATGACAGGCAACGGCGTGGATGCCATGGTCAAGCCATGGCAGGACGGAGAGAGATGGAGAGCCGCAAGCGTGAAGGCCGCTCACAACAAAAAAGGCAGGCCGGGCGCCTGCCCTTTTCAACTTGAGGACACAGAATCTGGCCCTCACCCGATCCTGTCCTTGAACTTGTAGTAAGCCCCGACGAGCGGCAGGAACCAGGGCTGGCCGAGATGGCCGGGGATGGCGGGCCAGGGGAGGCTGGCCCAGGGGTTGGTGCGGGCGCGGCCGAGGATCTGGTCCGCGATGATCTCGCCCATGTGGGTGGCGATCTGCGCGCCGTGGCCGGAATAGCCCATGGAGAAATATACGCCATCCGCCTCGCCGGCGCGGGGGAAGCGGTCCTTGGTCATGTCGACGAGGCCGCCCCAGCAGTAGTCCACCTCGACATCCCCCAGCTGCGGGAAGATGCTCTTGAGCGCGTCCTTGAGGATGCGGCCGCTCTTTTCGTCCGAGGTCTGGTTGGAGGTAGCGGAAAAGCGGGCCCGGCCGCCGAAGATCAGGCGGTTGTCGGGTGCCAGGCGGAAGTAGTTGCCCACATTCAGCGAGGTGACGCAGGTGCGGTTGCCCGGCATCACCGACAGCACTTCCGTGTCCGTCAGCGGGCGGGTGGCCAGCAGGAAACTGCCGACGGGCACGATACGGCGGCGGAAGAAGCCGAAGGTCTTGGGCGTATAGGCACCGGTCGCCAGCACCACCTTGGCGGCCCGCACAATGCCTTTCGGCGTTTCCAGCTCGTGGCCGGCAGCCGTCTGGCGGCGGCCGGTGACAGGCGTGTTCTCGTGTATTTCCGCCCCATGCCGGGCGGCCGCTTCCGCAAGGCCCACGACAAAGCGGCCCATGTGCATCATGGCGCTCTTCTTCTGCAGCATGGCGCCATGGAAGATGTCCGAGCCGATCTCTCCGGCGAGTTCTGCCTTGGTAAGCATTGCCGTATCGGGGTCAACCGTGCGGTTGATGGCTTCGAGGTTACGGGCCAGCCCCTCGTAATGCTGCGGCTTGGAGGCAAGTTTCAGCTTGCCTGCGCGGCGGAAATTGCAGTTGATGCCCTCTTCCGCAATGATGCGCTCGATGGTTTCGATGCCATCGTCAAAGGCCTTGTACATGGCCTTGGCGGTTTCCACGCCATAGGTGGAAATCGCGCCGGTGAAACTGTGGGCCACCCCGTTGTTGAGGTGGCCGCCATTGCGGCCCGAAGCTCCGAAGCCCACCGTTGCCGCCTCCAGCACGATGACCCGGCGGCCCTCCATGGCCAGACGGCGTGCCGCGCCGAGGCCGGTAAACCCGGCCCCGATCACCGCAACATCATAGAGGCCCGAAGGGGCGGCCGTGGCGCCGCCGGTGAAGGCGGGCGCCGTATCCTGCCAGTAGGATGCAAATTTCATGGGTCAGCTCCCGGAGCTTGCGCGGATCACAGCCGGATTTCAGATGCCGAACACGCCCGGCAGGCCGGAAATGTCCTTGATCTCGGTGTATTCGTAGAAGGGGTTGGCCGGCTCGTGCTGGCGGTTGACCCAGACCTTGGACTTGATGCCCAGATCATAGGCGGTCATCAGGTCATAGCGGAAGGAGGACGACACATGGGTGATGTCCTCAGGGCCGCAGCCCAGCACATCGAACATATACTCAAAGCCGTTCATCTGCGGCTTGTAGCTGCCAGCATCTTCTGCCGTGATCACCTTGTGGAAGGGCGCGCCAAGCTTCTCCACGTTGGACATGATCTGACTGTTCATGGCGTTGGAGAGGATGACCAGCGGAATTTCCCTGGCCACCTTTGCAAGGCCCTCCGGCACATCCGGATGCGGGCCCCAGGTCGGCACTTCATTATAGATGCGCAAGGCATCTTCCTCACGGAAGATCACGCCATTGCGCTTGCAGGTGCGTTTGAGGGAGTTGTGCACCACATCCGCATAGGGCTTCCAGGCGCCCAGCACCTCATCCAGCCGGTAGGCCGAGAAGTCACGGATGAATACGTTCATCTTCGCTTCGTCGAGCATTTCGCCATAGATACGGCGCGCCGCACCGGCCATGTCGAAGTTGATCAGCGTGCCGTAGCAGTCGAAGGTCACGAATTTCGGGCGGAAGGTCATTTGGGTCCCCGTGCTGAAAGTGCCGGAAGGAAGAAGGCCGAGGCAGGTCATTGCTTGCCTGCGGACCTATCCTAGACAGCCGGCAAAAAAGCCCCCGCCGCTTTCGCGCCGTCCCAAAGCACATTCCGCCGTATCACATGGGCTCCACGGCACCTTATTGCGCAATGGCCTCCAGCCTCCCCTGTCAGCCTCCCTCACGCCCGGCCTCCGTGGCAGATCATGCTTAGAACGCCCCGGCGAACAGCGGAAGATACCGCCAGCACGGAGCCCAAGGGCCGTAAGTTTGCCCGGGCGGGGCATAGGCTGAGAACATCACCAGTCTTCCAGCGCAGGTTCACATGCTGACCGATGACACACTGACCATCCGGCCGATGGAACCGGAACACCTTGCCGGGGCGCTACGCCTGTCGCAGGCCGAAAAGTGGCCACACCGGGCGGAGGACTGGAGCCTCTTCCACAGCCTGTCAAAAGGCACCGTGGCCATTGAAAATGGCGAGGTCACCGCCACCGCGCTGACGACCCCCTTCGGTGACGTGGCGACCATCAACATGATCATCGTTGACGGGCGCATGCGCGGTCGCGGCCTTGGCCGCAAGATGATGACCAGCGTCATGAGCCTGATCCAGCCGAAGCAATGGCGGCTGGTGGCAACGAAGGACGGCTTGCCGCTTTATGAAAAGCTGGGCTTTCGTGCGGTGGGCGAAATCTTCCAGCATCAGGGCATCGCCCAGGCACCGGAACAGGTACCAGCCCTTGCCGCAGAAGACGCTGACGGGCTGCATCTGGCAGGCCCTGAGGATGCACCCGTTCTGGCGCAGCTCGACAAGGCCGCCACTGGAATGGACCGGGCAGCGCTGATCGGCGCGCTGTTCCGGCTCGGCGAGATCCTCACCATCCGCGAGAACGGACAGATCACCGCCTATGCCGCCCTGCGCCCCTTCGGGCGCGGCGAGGTGGCAGGCCCCGTCATCGCGCGCGATGCGGATCAGGCGCGGCTGCTGTTGTCCCATATCCTGAAGGAATGCAAAGGCCGCTTCCTGCGGGTGGATACGGGCACCGAGACCGGCCTTGCCCCCTGGCTGGCAAAGCATGGCCTGGCCCATGCGGGCGGCGGCATCCCCATGCGCCTTGGCGCCACCAGCGAAGCTGCCGGCCCGGTTCAAACCTTTGCCCTCGCCGCACAGGCGCTCGGCTGAACGAATGATCCGGCGGCCGCAGAGCCCGCCGGAAAGAAAGGACGTCCCATGCTTGCCAACTCGCTGGTCGAACTCGACCGTGCCCATCTCATCCATCCGGTTGCCAGCTGGCGCGGCCACGAGGCCGCCGGTGTCCGCGTGCTGAAATCAGCCAAGGGCGCCACGGTGACCGACGCCAGCGGCCGCACCCTGCTGGATGGCTTTGCCGGCCTGTGGTGCGTCAATGCCGGTTACGGGCATGAAAGCATCATCGAGGCCGCCACGAAGCAGCTGCGCGAGCTGCCCTATGCCACCGGCTATTTCGGCCTCGGCTCGGAACCGGCAATCCGCCTTGCCTCCCGCCTTGCCGAACATGCGCCGGGCGATCTCAGCCACGTCTACTTCACGCTCGGCGGTTCGGATGCGGTGGACACAACGGTGCGCTTCGTGCGCTATTACTGGCAGGCCAAGGGCCAGCCGCAGAAAGAGCATTTCATCTCCGTCGAGCAGGGCTACCACGGCTCCACCACCGTTGGCTCCGGCCTCACCGCCCTGCCCGCCTTCCACGCCGGTTTCGGCGTGCCCTACACCTGGCAGCACAAGATTCCCTCGCACTACAGCTACCGCAACCCGGTAGGTGACGGCGCAGAGGCGATCATTGCTGCCTCTCTGGCAGCCCTGAAGGCCAAGGTCGCGGAACTGGGCGGCGCAGAGAAGGTTGCGGCCTTCTATCTGGAGCCGATTCAGGGCTCTGGCGGCGTCATCGTGCCGCCGAAGGGCTGGGTCAAGGCCATGCGCGACACCTGCAAGGACATGGGCATTCTGTTCATCGCCGACGAGGTGATCACCGGTTTCGGCCGCACCGGCCCGATTTTCGCCTGCCTTGAGGAAGGCATAGTGCCGGACATGATGACCACCGCCAAGGGCCTCACCTCTGGCTATGTGCCGATGGGGGCGGTGTTCCTGTCGGACCACATGTATCAGGTGATGGCGGATGCCGCAGGCGCTGCCGCCATCGGCCACGGCTTCACCTATTCCGCCCATCCGGTCAGCGCGGCTGTCGGCCTTGCGGTGCTGGATCTTTACGAAAACGGCCTGTTCGACAACGGCGTAAAGATGGGCCATCTGCTGCAGCAGGGCCTTGCCTCTCTCGCAGACCACCCGCTGGTGGGTGAGGTGCGCGGGCGCGGCATGCTGGCGGCGGTGGAACTCGTCACCGACAAGGCGAAGAAGGCGCCGCTCCCCGCTGCCGCCAAGCCCGCCACCCGCATCTTTGACCGGGCCTGGGAAAACGGTCTCGTCATCCGCGCCTTTGCGCAAGGCGTGCTTGGCTATGCCCCGCCGCTGTGCTGCACGGAAGACGAGATTGCCCAGATCGTCGAGCGTACCAGGCTCACGCTGGACCAGACACTGTCGGACCCGGACGTCCGCGCGGCGATGGCCTGACCCGGTGGCGGTCCTCTACACCTCAGAGGCAAGGCGCGGCGAGATATTCGCCGCGCATTTTGCCGCCGAATTGCCCGCCCTGCCCTTCCACCGCGACAAAGCCCCCGATCCGGCGGCGGTGGAATATCTCGTAGCCTGGACGGTACCGCAGGATGTTGGCACCCTTTACCCCAATCTCAAGCTGCTGTTTTCGGTAGGCGCTGGCGTCGACCAGCTGAACCTTGCCGGCCTGCCGCCGCAGGTGGGCGTGGTGCGCATGCTGGAGCCCGGCCTTGCCGAGCAGATGAAGGAATATGTGACGCTCGCCGTCCTTGGCCTGCACCGGGACCTGCCGCGCTACATCAGCCAGAAATCCGCCGGCCTCTGGCAAGCGGGACGCAACGTCCCGGCACGAGAGCGGCGGTTGGGCGTCATGGGCCTTGGCCAGCTGGGCAAGGCAGTGCTGGAAGCCCTTGCCCCTTTCGGCTTTCCGCTGGCCGGGTGGAGCCGCAGTCCGCAGGATATTCCGGGCGTCGAGACCTTTACGGATCTCCCTGCCTTTCTCGCCCGCACGGATATTCTCATCTGCCTGCTGCCGCTGACGGCGGAGACAACGGGCCTGCTGAATGCGGAGCTTTTCGCCCAGCTGCCGCATGGTGCGGCGCTGGTTCATGCCGGGCGCGGGCGCCAACTGGATCACGATGCCCTGCTGCGGGCCCTTGAGAATGGCCAGCTCTCCAGCGCCTGGCTGGACGTAACAGACCCCGAGCCGCTGCCACCGGATCATCCCTTCTGGCAGCATCAGCAGATTGTGCTGACACCGCATGTGGCCTGCCAGACGCGGGCGGATGATGGTGCAAGGCACGTCATTGCCGGAATACGTGCGCATCAGGCGGGATTACCGGTGCCGGGACTGATCGACCGCGCCAGAGGTTACTGAAGCTCCATGCGCGGCAAATGCCATAAAACAGCAGATTGTGCCGAAGCGCGATTGGATTCGGAGCATATGCCGCGCAAAAGACCCGCAAACTGATCTGCAGAAATCAAGGCAAAGCATACAAAATGCGAGCCAAGCCTGCAAAACAGACCGGGCCAAAAAACTGGCAGAAAATGCCGGAAACCAACCAGAGGACGCCGCAGCTTCTGCGGCAACACAGGACTCAGAATGACGGCACAGCCTCTCGCTTCGTTCCGCTATATGACATTTGATGTCGTCGGGACGCTCATCGACTTTGAAGGCGGCTTAATCTCCGCCCTGTCGCAGATTGCGGCAGATCAGGGTGTCAGCCTCGACGGAGAGGAGGCTCTCACCCACTACCGCGCTGCCCGCTACATGCCGGAAGCGCTGCGCTTTCCCGATGATCTCGCCCGTGTCTACACGGTCATCGCACCCAAGCTCGGACTGGACCCGGATCCGGCACACGGCGAAAAGCTGAGGGCGGCCGTTGCAGACTGGCAGCCCTTTGCCGACAGCGTCGCGGCGCTTGCGGAACTCAAGAAGAAGTACCGCCTGATCGCCATGACCAATGCGCAGCGGTGGGCCTTCGAGCATTTCAACGAAAAGCTCGGCTATCCCTTCCATGCGGCTTTCACCACCGATGACACGGGAACGGAGAAGCCGGATCCGGCCTTCTTCGAGCAGGTCTTCCGCTTTGTGGAGCAGGAAGGCGCGGACAAGAACGCGATCCTGCACGTGGCCCAGAGCCAGTATCACGATATCGGCGTCTCCCGCAGCCTTGGCATGACCAACTGCTGGATCGAGCGCAGGCACGCCCAGCCGGGATACGGCGGCACCATCGAGCCCGCGCAGTTCACGAAGCCCGATTACCACTTCACCTCCATGGCCGGGCTCGCCGCAGCCGTGGAGGCCGGACCCTCCTGACAGCCGGCAGGCAGGTTCGCGGCAATAAAAACAACAAGCCGGGCATATCTACGACAAGGGGAACACTGATGAGCAAATTCGAAATCAACAACTGGACCCGCAACGACGATGCGATGGTCGAGGACGCAATCCGCCGTGGCGCCAGCCGCCGCGACATCATGCGCATGTTCCTTGCCGGCGGCATCGGCCTTGCGGCCGGCGGCTCCATCTTTGCCCGCGCCACCTCGGCGCTCGCTGCAACCCCGGTCAAGGGCGGCCACTTCAAGGCTGCTGGCTGGTCCTCGTCCACCTCGGACACGCTGGACCCGGCCAAGGCCTCGCTCTCGACCGACTATGTGCGCTGCTGCTCGCTCTACAACCGCCTCACCTTCCTCAACGATGGCGGCGCGCTGAGCATGGAACTGGCCGACAGCATCGAAAGCTCGGATGCCAAGGTCTGGATCGTCAAGCTGAAGTCCGGCGTCACCTTCCATGACGGCAAATCCCTCACCTCGGCCGACGTGGTGTTCTCGCTGATGCGCCACCTCGACAAGGAAACCGGCTCCAAGGTCAATGCCATCGCCAAGCAGATGCAGGAGATCAAGGCCGTTGATCCGCTGACCGTGGAAATCACGCTGGAAGCCCCCAACGCCGACCTTCCGACCATCCTGGCCATGCACCACTTCATGATCGTGCAGGACGGCACCACCGACTTCAGCAAGGGCATCGGCACCGGCGCCTTCAAACTGGAAAGCTTCGAACCGGGCGTGCGCTCGCTGATGAGCCGCAACGAAAACTACTTCAAGCCGGGCGGCCCCCATGTCGAGAGCTTCGAGTATTTCGCCATCCCAGACGAAATGGCTCGCGTCAGCGCCGTCATCTCCGGCGACATTCACCTCGGCGCTTCCATCAAACCGCAGTCCATGCGCCTCCTCGAAAGCGCCAGCGGCGTTGATCTGGTGAAGTCCACCGCCGGTAACTACACCAACCTGAACTTCCGCATGGACATGGAACCGGGCAGCAAGTTCGACCTGATTGAGGGCGTGAAGTACCTGTTCGACCGCGAACTGATCCAGATGGCCGTGATGCGCGGCCTCGCCGAAGTCGCCAACGACCAGCCAATTTCGCCGATGAACGCTTATCACAACGCCGACCTGAAGCCACGTGCCTTCGACCCGGAAAAGGCCAAGCATCACTTCGAGAAGGCAGGCCTTCTGGGCCAGACGATCCCGGTCGTTGCCTCCGATGCCGCAACCGCCTCCGTCGAAATGGCCACGGTGCTGCAGCAGGCTGGCAGCAAGATCGGCATGAACTTCGACATCCAGCGCGTGCCCTCCGATGGCTACTGGTCCAACTACTGGCTCAAGGCCCCGGTCCACTTCGGCAACATCAACCCGCGCCCGACGCCGGACATCCTGTTCTCGCTGCTCTATGCTTCCAACGCTCCCTGGAACGAGAGCCAGTACAAGTCGGAGAAGTTCGACAGCATGCTGGCCGAAGCCCGCGGCGAACTGAACGACGAGAAGCGCAAGACGATCTACGGCGAAATGCAGGTGATGGTGGCCAACGAAGCAGGCACGGTCATCCCGGCTTACCTCTCCAACGTGGATGCCAAGCAGACCAAGCTGAAGGGCCTGGAGCCGAACCCGCTGGGCGGTCAGATGGGCTATGCCATGGCCGAATACGTCTGGCTCGAAGCCTGACAGTCTGCCAGCATCGAACCGGAGGCGCTTGCCGCCTCCGGTCTCATCTTTCCCTATCTGCGGAGGCTGCCTGAATGTCGGGGCAAATCGCTTTCCTGGTGCTTGGACGGCTCGGCGTGACTATGCTCACGCTGCTGATCGTGTCCTTCGTGGTCTTCGGCGCAACCCTCTTGCTGCCGGGCGATGTGGCGGAGATCCTGCTGGGTCAGGCCGCCACGCCCGAAGCCGTTGCCGGGCTGCGCGAGGCCATGCATCTCGATTCTCCGGCGCTCATCCGCTACGGCCAGTGGCTTCTGGGTATGGTTCAGGGCGATTTTGGCATTTCCTATGCCAACAATATGCCGATTGCGGACATGATCGGCACCCGCCTTGCCAACACCCTGCGCCTGGCTGCCGTCACCACCACAATCTCTGTGCCGCTGGCCCTGTTCCTCGGCATCACCATGGCCGTCTACAAGGGCTCGCTCTATGACCGGGCCGTCACGACCACGGTGGTTTCCGTCATCTCCGTTCCCGAATTCATGATCGCCACCTTCGCCGTACTGGTCTTTGCTGTCTGGCTGCGCTGGCTGCCCGCCCTGTCGCTGGCCAATGACGTAAGCAGCTTCAGCCAGCTCCTGAAGGTCTTTGCCATGCCGGTGATCACGCTGACCTGTGTCATCTCGGCCCAGATGATCCGCATGACCCGCGCCGCCGTGATCGACGCGCTGAAGATGCCCTATGTGGAGATGGCGCTTCTCAAGGGAGCCTCGCGCAGCCGCATGGTAATGCGCCACGCCCTGCCCAATGCCATCGGCCCGATCGCCAATGCGGTCGCCCTGTCCCTGTCCTACCTGCTGGGCGGCGTGATCATTGTCGAGACGATCTTCAACTATCCGGGCATTGCCAAGCTGATGGTGGATGCGGTTTCCACCCGTGACCTGCCGCTTATCCAGAGCTGCGCGATGATCTTCTGCTTCGGCTTCCTGCTGCTGATCACCATCGCCGACATCATCGCCATTCTTTCCAACCCGAGGCTGCGCACATGAGCCAGACGCCCGTTTTCCCGGCCCGCTTCGGGTTCCGGATGAACACCACCGGCATCGTGGCCGGGCTGATCATCCTGTTCTGGGCGCTGGTCGCCATCGCCGGACCTTCGGTTGCCCCCTATGCGCCCGGCGATATCGTCGATTTCGATTTCTACGGCCCCATCTCGGAAAAGCTGTGGCTGGGCTCGGACTATCTTGGCCGGGACATCTTCTCCCGCATCCTGCTGGGCACGCGCTACACCGTCGGCATTTCCTTTGCGTCTGTGTGCATTGCCTGTTTCTCCGGTGTGGTTCTGGGCATGACGGCGGCCGTCACCGGCGGCTGGTTCGACACGGTGCTGAGCCGCGTGCTGGATGCACTCAACTCGATCCCGTCCAAGCTCTTCGGCCTCGTCATGGTCGCGGCCATCGGCTCGTCCATTCCGGTGCTCATCATCCTGCTGGCCGTCATCTATACCCCTGGCTCCTACCGCTTTGCCCGGGCACTGGCGGTCAATTGCAACACGATGGATTACGTCACTGTGGCACGGGCGCGCGGCGAGCGGACGCTGTATCTCATTTTCCAGGAAATCCTGCCCAACATCACCGGCCCGGTGCTGGCTGACCTTGGCCTGCGCTTTGTCTTCATCGTGCTGCTGCTGTCCGGCCTCTCGTTCCTGGGCCTTGGCGTGCAGCCGCCCAATGCGGACTGGGGCTCCCTCGTGAAGGAAAACATCGGCGGCCTGCCCTTTGGCGCCCCGGCGGTAATTGCACCATGCCTCGCCATCGCCAGCCTGACGATCAGCGTCAACCTTCTGATCGACAACCTGCCAGTCAAGATCCGGGACCGCGCCTGATGACCAAACCTCTTGCCGAAATCCAGGATCTGCACGTCGAAGCCCGCACGGACTCTGGCCGCCGGGTGGAGATCATCAAGGGCGTCAGCCTGACCATCAACCCGGGTGAGATCGTTGCGCTCATCGGCGAAAGCGGATCGGGCAAGACCACGATTGCCCTCACCCTGATGGGTTACACCCGCGCTGGCTGCAAGATCAGCGGTGGCAAGGTTCTGCTTGGCGGGCAGGATCTGGTGACCATGAGCGAGGCGTCGCGCCAGAAGCTGCGCGGCACGGATGTGGCCTATGTGCCGCAGAGTGCGGCTGCCGCCTTCAACCCCTCGCACCGGCTCATCGATCAGGTGGTCGAAGTTGCCAGCATCCACAAGCTGATGAGCCGGACAGAAGCCCGTGCCAAGGCTGTGGACCTGTTCTGCGCCCTCGCCCTGCCCGATCCGGAAACCATTGGCGAGCGCTATCCGCATCAGGTCTCCGGCGGCCAGTTGCAGCGCCTTGCCGCCGCCATGGCCCTCATTGGCGGCCCGCAGCTCGTCATCTTCGATGAGCCCACCACCGCGCTGGACGTGACCACCCAGATCGAAGTGCTGCGCGCCTTCAAGTCCGTCATGCGCAAGGGCGGCATGGCCGGGGTCTATGTCTCCCACGACCTTGCCGTCGTCGCGCAGATTGCCGACCGGATCATTGTGCTCAAGGGCGGCGAGATCCAGGAGGAAGGCTCGACACAGCAGATCCTGCATGCGGCCACCCACCCTTATACGAAAGAGCTTCTGGCCGCCTTCCAGCCGGTGCCCTTCACAGCGCCGGCAGATGCTGCGGTGGACATGCCTGTCAAGCGGCCGATCCTCGAAGTCAGCGGCGTTTACGCAGGCTATGGCCCGATCGAACCAACCGGCCTGCCCTTCAAGACCGTGCTGAAGAACGTCAGCTGCAAGCTGGAGCGCGGGCATAATCTCGGCGTCATCGGCGAAAGCGGCTCGGGCAAATCCACCCTCGCCCGCGTCATCGCCGGCCTGCTGCCGCCGGTGCGCGGCCATGTGCAGCTGGATGGCAAGGAGCTTGATCCGAAAGCCAGATTGCGCAGCAAGGAAGAGCTGCGGCGCATGCAGATCGTCTTCCAGCTAGCTGATACGGCACTCAATCCCTCCCGGTCCGTTGCAGATATTCTTGGCCGTCCGCTTGCGTTTTACCATGGCCAGAAAGGCGCTGAGCAGGAGGCCCGCGTCAACGAACTGCTGGACATGGTGCAACTGCCCCGCGCCCTGCGCCACCGCATGCCGGGTGAACTCTCCGGCGGGCAGAAGCAGCGCGTCAACTTCGCCAGAGCCCTTGCCGCCAAACCGGACATCATCCTGTGCGACGAAATCACCTCCGCCCTCGACACGGTCGTCGCGGCAGCCGTGATCGAACTGCTGAAGGAATTGCAGCGGGAGCTGGGCCTCTCCTACGTCTTCATCAGCCACGACCTCTCCACCGTCCAGTCGATCTGCGATCAGGTAATGGTGATGCAGCATGGCGAGATGGTGGAGCTTCTGGCCAATAACCAGCTGCCGGGCGGCGCCACCCACCCCTATTCCAAGCTGCTCTTCTCCTCCGTGCCGAAACTCGACACCGGCTGGCTCGACAGCCTGCCCGAGAATTTCGCCAGCACGGGGGCGTGAGAGGCTTGGTTTTGGGGGCGCAAGTTCTCGCCGGAACGGCTCCGGCGGAAGGATTCACGCGCCCTTTCAATCTTCACCCCGGACGCAGCGAAGCGGAGATCCGGAGCCGGTGAGCCAAAGAGTCTCGACTTTAACCTATTGAATCAACAGATACCTCGGTTCACCGGCTCCATCTCGCGCAAGGCACGTCAGGCGGACGGCGGAGGAACAGGACCACCTGTCGCCGCCCCCTCACATCGGGAAAATCGTCTTCAGCGGCAGGTGGGATTTCACGAAAGGCGACTTAATCACCACGAAGCTGAAGTACTTGTCGATGCCGACATCCATGTCGATCATCCGCTCCATGATCGCCTGATAATCGCCGATGCTGCCGGTGACGAATTTCAGCAGGTAGTCATAGCCGCCGGAGATCAGGTGGCATTCGATGATCTCCTCCACCTTTTCCGCCGCCTGCTGGAAGCGGTCGAAGTCCATCTTGCGGTGGTTCTTCAAGGTGATTTCGGTGAAAACCGTCAGCGTCGGGCCGAGTTTGGCAAGATCGATCTGCGCCGCATAGCCGGTGATATAGCCCGCCTGTTGCAGTTTTTTCACCCGCATCAGACAGGGGCTGGGCGACAGGTGCACAAGCTCGGCCAGCTCCACATTGGTGATGCGGCCATTTTTCTGCAGCTCGTGCAGAATGCGGATGTCGATCCGGTCCAGCTTCATGATGCCCTCTCGCAATTTGCCGAGAGTAAGCAGAAAATGCCGGACAGGCAATCAGTCAAATCTCCCTCAATACAAAAAGATTTCTCCACGGAACGAACACCACCCCGCCGCCCACGCATCCAGTTTCAGCAGAAAATGCCGCATCATGGCATCACTGCAGTAGCCATGCCTGACAGGCCGCCGCTAGGGTGCAAGTCAAAGGAGCTTTCCATGCGCGCACCCCTGCTGACAATCGAAACCGCCGATGACCTGCCAGCCAAGGCCGATGTTGTGATCATCGGTGCCGGCATCGTGGGCACCTGCGCAGCCTATTACCTAGCAAAGCGCGGGGTGAAGGTGGTGCTGGCGGAAAAGGGCCGCCCCGGTGCCGAGCAGTCCAGCCGCAACTGGGGCTGGTGCCGCCAGCAGAACCGCGATGAACGCGAACTCCCGATGGCGACCCGCAGCCTCGCACTGTGGGATGAGCTTGCCGCCGAGATCGGCCCTGGCCTTGGCTTCCGCCGCTCCGGCCTGTTGTATCTGTCCAACAACGAGGCCGAGATCGAGGGCTGGGCGCGCTGGCGCGATTTCGCCCGTACGCAGAATGTCATCACCCACATGCTCACCGCCGAAGAGGCCGCCGAGCGCGGGCGGGCAACGGGCAAGAGCTGGAAGGGCGGCGTCTTCTCCCCGACCGATGGCATTGCCGATCCGGCCAGCGCCGTGCCGCTGATTGCGAAGGCCGCCGAGACCCATGGCGGCCGCGTACTGCAGAACTGCGCCGTGCGCGGGCTGGAACTCTCCGGCGGCCGTGTCAGCGGCGTCGTGACCGAGCGCGGCACCATCCGCACAAAGACTGCCGTCATGGCGGGCGGTGCCTGGGCCTCCAGCTTCTGCCGCCAGCTCGGCATCCGTTTTCCGCAGGCCTCCGTCCGCGCCTCGATCCTCGCCGTCAGCGAGGCAGCAGGCATTCCGGATGCACTGCACACGGCACGCGTGTCTCTGACCGCACGCAAGGGCGGGCACACGCTCGCCATTTCCGGCCGCGCCCGTGTTGACCCGACCGCGCAGATGCTGCGCTTCGGCACCACCTTCGTTCCGATGTTCCTGAAGCGGCACAAGTCCCTCGCCATCGGCGGACTTGAGGGCCTGCGCAGCGGTCATGAGGGCCTGTCGCGCTGGCGGCTCGACCGGGAAACGCCAATGGAGCGCATGCGCATCCTGGACCCGGCGCCTGATCCGTCTCAGATCCGCGACACGCTGGCCCGCGCCCGTGAACTGATCCCGGCGCTCAATCAGAGTGAGGTTACCGCAGCCTGGGCGGGCTATATCGACAGCACGCCGGATGGCGTGCCGGCCATTGGTGAAACGCAGATCCCCGGCTTCGTGCTTGCCGCCGGCTTCAGCGGCCATGGCTTCGGCATCGGCCCCGGCGCGGGCGACATGATCGCCGATATCGTCATGGGGCGGGAGCCGGCGCTAGACGCCAAGCCCTATCATCCCTCCCGCTTCAGCGAGAGTTCCTGGGGCAAGGTTGCCGATTTCTAAGACAGGGCCAGTCCGCATCTCTCTGTCTGCATCATCCCAAGGCGTGATTGACAAGGCCGAATGTGGTGACCGGACCGCATTCTGGCACGTTGCCCAGGGTCATGGTCGTCACCGTGTCGTAAAGGCCAAGCCCGGCCTCCTGCAGGAAACGGCGCAGCGGACCGTCTTCAGCCCGCGTGTCCATGCGCAGGAACACACCCTGATGGGCTGCCACATGCGGACGGATGAGGGCAATCGCATCCTCTTCCGTTTCTGCGGCAACGGGCCCGATCACACGCCCGCGGCCAAACTCCCGGCTCAACGCAAAACCGGCCACTTTGCCTTCACGCAGGATCACCGTGCCCTCGGAAAGCCCGAAGAGCCGCTCAAACACCTGACTGCGGTCTGCGCCATAGGCACTGGCATCAAGAGCAACGATCTGCGAAGCATGGACCGGGAGCATCGGCACCGCGGTTTCAGGCCCATCCGGCAGTTTTACCGCCATGCCCTGATGCTGATAGACGGCCGCCCGTGGAATGAAGCCCAGCGACAGATAGAGCCGGTAGGCTGCCTTGGTGGCATTGAGCACCTTGCCCCGGTCCGCCGTATCCGCCAGCACGTGCTGCATCAGCCAGGCCCCCGCCCCATGCTCCTGCAGGCGCGGCGATGTGATGACCATGCCGATGGTTGCAAGCTCAGGACCAATGGGAAACCACATGGCAGAGCCCAGCACACGGCCGATCTCGTCGCGGGCGACATAGCCATGGCCGAGGCCGATGGCGAGTTCCCAGTCCTTGGGACGGTGCGGCCAGTTGACGCCAATCGACAGCTCATGCAAGCGGGGAATGTCATCCGGCAGCATGTCCGTGAGGGTCACCTCGTAGGTGTCGAGCGTCTTGGTCAGACCGGCCTGCACGCGCTTGCTCCCTCAAGTTGCGGTCAGGACGAGTCTAACAGCTGACCGCGGAATTTCGTGCTATTTCCGGGCGTTAGGAAGCAGATTCTGCCACAGCCCGTTCCCTGCCCCAGTCCGGCAACAGCGGACGCGTGGTGTTGCCCTCGATAATACGCAATCCGATTTCCTGACCGGGCACGGGAGAATTCTTGCGGCAAAGCTGGAGGAGGCAGCAGGCCGCCTGGCGCCCAAGCTGCAGGCGCGGCAGGTCCAGCGTGGTCAGCCGCGTGCGGATGGAAAAGGCATGCGCGGTGCCGTTGAAGCCGATGACCGAGACCTGCCCCGGCACATCGATCCCCGTCTCAAACAGATAGCGCAGGCCGCCTGCCGCCATCGCATCATTGAGGAAGTGGATCCCCTCCACATCCGGCACGCTTCCCAGCAGCTGCTGGACCAGCAGGGTGCCGCTTTCCACCTGCCGCGGCAAAGTGCCGCCATCCAGAACGGTCAGGCGTGCACCGGCGGCCGACACCTCCGCCGCAAATCCCTTGAAGCGCTCACGGGCGCATAGATCGGCCTCCAGCTGCGAGCCGACATAGGCCAGGCGCCGGAGGCCCGCATCCAGCAGCCGCCGTGCCGCCATGCGCCCAGCCCCGGCGTGATCAACCCCCACCGCCGCATCAAGACCGGCATTGCGCTGATCCCACATCTGCACCGCCGGCACCTGCCGCCGCTCCAGCAGCGCCTGCGCCTTTTCCGTGCGCAGGATCCCGCCCGACACCAGCAATCCTGCGGGCTTCAGCGACAGCATGGTCCGCAGCAGACTCTCTTCCAGCCCGGGATCGAAGAAGGTCTCGCCAATGAAGGTCTGCAGCCCCTCCGGCCGCAGCACCCCGTGAATGCCGCCCAGAACCTCCGCATAGACATGATCGCTGATCGAGGGGATGAGAACCGCCACAAGCTTGCTGGTGCGTGAGCTGAGCGCACCAGCAAGCGAGTTGGGCACATAGCCCAGTTCGTCGGCCAGCTGCTTGATTCGCGCCCGTGTCCCGGCACTCAGCCGCCCGGTATCCCTGAGCGCCTTCGACACGGTCATCGGGCTGACCCCTGCCCGCACCGCCAGATCGGCGATGGTCACGGGACGCTCTTCCGGAAGAGCTTGACGCTCAAATTTGTTATCGATATCATCCAATTTGTTATCGATATCATCCATGGTGGGTTAACGATAACTCAAACGCACATCCCGTGCAATTTGAAGCATTCCAACTTCTGGGAGGAGGACGGATGCACAGCATAATCCGCCTCATATGGCGCTCGATCGATCTCATCATGGCGGCGCTTCTGACCGCGATGATTGCCATCGTTTTTGCCAATGTCGTCCTGCGCTATGGTTTCTCCTCCGGCATCCGCGTTTCGGTGGAACTCTCGCGCCTGTGGTTTGTCTGGGTGGTCATGCTGGGTGCTGCCGTCACCCTGCGCCGGGGCGAGCATCTGGCTCTGGCTGAATTCGCCGAGGCTGCCTTCCCGAAATACATCGGCCTCCTGCGCCGCGCCTGCTGGCTGGTGATCCTCGTCACCGTGCTGATGCTGTTCTGGGGCTGCATGAAGCAGGCCATGATGAACATGTCCAACATCTCGCCACTGACAGGCCTGCCCTCAGGCCTCTTCTATCTGGCGGGCGTCGTGTCCTCGGTGCTCATGACGGCCATTGCGGTGGTCCGCATCATCAATCCTGACAGCGTGAAGCAAGTCCTTGCAGAGGATGGCGCGGAATGACCCTCATTCTCTTTCTGACCGTTCTGATCGGCGCAATCCTGCTGGGCCTGCCGGTTGCCTTCGCCCTGCTGCTCGCCTCCATGGCCTTGATGCTGCAGATGGATATGCTCAGCACCGGCATTCTGGCGCAGAACCTCATCAACGGCGTCGACAACTTCCCGCTGCTGGCCATCCCCTTCTTCCTGGTTGCCGGTGAAGTCATGTCGCGCGGCGGATTGTCCACGCGCATCGTGCGTCTCGCCTCCTCGCTCGTCGGCCACCGCAAGGGCGGGCTTGGCTATGTGGCGATCATGACGTCCATCGTGCTCGCGGGCCTGTCCGGCTCGGCCGTGGCCGATGCGGCCGCGCTCGTCTCGATCCTTTATCCGATGATGCGCGACGGCAATTATCCCGAAGGGCGCAGCCTTGGCCTGCTGGCCGCCGGCGGCATCATCGCGCCGATCATCCCCCCGTCGCTGCCGCTGATCCTGCTGGGCGTTGCGGGCAACATCTCCATTGCCAAGCTGTTCCTCGCCGGTATCGCACCCGGTCTGATGATGGGCCTGACGCTGGTGCTGGTCTGGAGCTTCATGATCCGCAAGGAAAACCTGGAAGTCCTGCCCAAGGCCTCGGGAGCGGAGCGCTGGATGGCCCTGAAGCAAGGTATCTGGGCGCTGCTTTTGCCTATCATCATCATCGGCGGCATCCGCACCGGCGCCTTCACAGCGACGGAAGCGGCGGTGGTGGCGGCGGTCTATGCGATCCTCGTCTCCACGCTTGTCTACCGCGAGCTGACATTCCGGGACTTCCTGCAGGTTCTGATCAGCGCGGGCCGCTCCACGGCGATGGTCATGTTCCTTGTTGGCGCTGCAATGGTCGCCGCCTGGCTCATTACGGTTGCCCAGCTGCCGCAGCAGCTCGCAGCCCTGCTGCAGCCGCTGATCAACAGCCCGCGCCTCCTGATGCTGGTCATCATGCTGATCGTGCTGGCAGTAGGCATGATCATGGATCTTTCACCAACAGTTCTGATTCTCGTGCCGCTGTTCATGCCGGTTATAAAAATGGCGGGGATCGATCCCGTGTACTTCGGGCTCATGTTCATCATGAACTGCTCCATCGGCCTCATCACCCCGCCGGTCGGAACTGTTCTGAACGTCATCTGCGGCGTGGGCCGCGTCCCGATGAGCCGCGCCGTCAAGGGCGTCTGGCCTTTTGTGATCGCCTACGCCCTTCTGCTCGGCTTGTTCATCCTGGTGCCCGAGCTGATCACCGTTCCGGCCCGTTTCATGGGCGGATAACCGTTACCCTGGCTCAATGCCATCATTCTGGGAGGAGTACAGCATGAAGAAAATCCTGAAAGCCCTTGGCCTTGCCACGGCCCTCACCCTTGCCGCTGTCTGCGCACAGGCGCAGACCACATTGAAGTTCGCACATGCCGCGCCGGAAACGGATCTGCAGCAGAACCTTGCCGTGTTCTTCAAGGAGCAGGTCGAGGCGCGCACCAACGGTTCCGTCACGGTCAACATTTTCCCGCAGGGCCAGCTGGGCAATGATGCGGCAATGATCGACGGCACCCGTTCGGGCATCATCGACATCGCCATGTCGGGCCTCAACAACTTCACCGGCCTCGTCAAGGATGCCGGCGTGGTCGAGCTGCCGTTCATGTTCCCGAACCGCGAAATTGCCTACAAGGTTCTGGACGGCGAAATCGGCCAGGGCATTGCCGCCAAGTTCGAGCCGCTGGGCATGAAGGTTCTGGGCTTCCCGGAGAACGGGTACCGCAACATGACCAACAACCGCGGCCCGATCAAGACCCCGGCTGACCTTGCGGGCCTGCGCATGCGCGTCAACAACTCCAAGGCTCTGAACGACATGTTCACCCTGCTGAGCGCAAACCCGCAGCAGCTGCCGGTCGCTGAGCTCTACACCGCCCTGGAAACCGGCGTTGTGGACGCGCAGGACCATCCGATCGGCATCGTTCTGTCCTTCAAGTTCTACGAAGTGCAGAAGTACCTCTCGCTCACCCAGCACGCCTACTCCAACCTGGCCCTCGTCATGAACAATGACAAGTTCAACAGCCTCACCGCCGACGAGCAAAAGGTCATCACCGAAGTGGCTGCCGAAGCCGTCGCCATGCAGCGCAAGCTGGCCCAGGAAAAGGAAGCGGCCATGATCGCCGAACTGACCTCTGCCGGCATGACCGTCAACAGCGACGTCGACGCCGCCGCCTTCCAGGAAGTCGTCCGCCCGGTGTGGGACAACTTCATTGCCGAGAACGGCGACACCCTCGTCAACGCCATCGTCGCCCTGCAGAAGTAATCTGCAGCGCATGAGTATTCAGAATGGCGGTCCGGCAACGGGCCGCCCTTTTGTATTCGGTGGGGGCCCTGCACTCATCTGTTTTCGTCCTGCCATGGCTCGACCATGGCATCCATGCCGCTCCCCATCCGCACGGCACAGCCTCGAAACCCCGCACCGTCACCAAGACCCAATCACACGCCTACACCGCTGAGACGAAAGGGGATGGATGCCATGATCAAGTCATGGCAGGACGGAGCGTGGGGTGGGCGCGAGGGCACAAAAGAAGAAAACCCCTTAAAATCAGAAACATCACTATACCATCATCACCCCATGACGGCGCGTGGGATCACCCCAATGCCTTAAACGCTGCTGCCGCGGATCTGCAGGACGGGGGCGATGGCGATGGTCTGGCGGGAGAGCGGCTTGCTGCCGAGGGCCTCGATGATAATACCTGCCGCCTGCTCGCCGATCTGGCGCGGATGCGGGTTGATCGTGGTCAGCGAGGGCACGGAAATGCCGGCAATCTCGTAGTCACCGAAGCCTGCAATGGAAATGCGCTCCGGCACCGGCACACCCCGGCGCTGGCATTCGGTAAGAGCACCGAAGGCCGACAGGTCCGACACGCAGATGACGGCCTCCGTATCGGGCATATCTTCCAGCAGGCGGCCCATGGCATTGGCCCCTTCCCGCATGGAAATGGGCGGCACCCCGGCGGCTATCAGACGCCCCGTGTCCAGTCCGTAAGCCTTCATGGCCGAGATGAACCCGTTGCGGCGGTCGGTGCCGCGTGTGTCGCGGTCAGCATCCCCGCCGATGAAGGCGATCTTGCGCAGGCCACGTGCCACGAAATGGTCCACCATCGCCTGCACGGCAGCCGCGTTGGAAAAGCCCACGACATGGCCGATGGGCGCGCTCGGCAGATCCCAGGTTTCGACAACCGGGATCGCGGCGTTTTCCAGCAGCTTGCGGGCACGCGGCGTGTGCCTGCCGCCGGTGACGACGATTGCCTCGGGGCGCCGCTGCAGCAGCTGCTCGATCAGTTGCTCTTCGGCGTGAATGTCATAATTAGTGTAGCCCAAAAGGATCTGGAGGCCATGTTGCTTCAGCGTGTCGGAGAGGCCCCCGACCGTTTCGGCAAAGTTGGCGTTGTTCAGCGAGGGAATGCTGACGGCGACGAAGCCGGTGCGCTGCGAGCGCAGGTTGGAGGCCGTGCTGTCGAACACATACCCCAGCTCCTCGGCCGCCTGATGGATCGCCGTGCGCGTTGCCTCGGAGACCGAACTGCCGTCCTTGAAGGCCCGGCTGACGGTCATGGGTGAGACGCCTGCGGCGCGGGCGACATCAGCCATGGTGGGCGGTTTGCGGGTCTGGCGCATCTGGGGCCGTGGAGCTGGGGTTACAGTTACCTTCCGGAGTATCCGAAGGGCTGTCCAGCTGGCAAGTCAGCCAGCCAGAACGTGGTCATGTGCCGTGGTGATGTGGTGATGGATGCGGCCCGTGAAGAAGCGCTCCAGCACCGACTCGGTCGCAGCACGCGCCTCGGCCCGGATCGGGCTGGCAAGAGCGGCATCAACCGTGGCAAGGTCCGGATAGCTGATGGCGAGGATCATCGGATATTCCGGGGCGCCCTCGTCGCGGCTTTCCGCGAAGGTGACACGCACGGCCAGCGCGCCGGGGAAACCCTTCCACTTCGGCAGGATTTCCGACAGCACGGCCTCACGGAAAGCTGCGTCCTGGCCTTCATGAACCTTGCCCTCGAACAGGGCATAACGGGTGATCATTCGAAGTTCTCCTGGTTGGGCCCCTTGAAAAACTCCATCAAGGCGGCCTGATCTTCGCCGCCAAGGCCCGCTGCGGTCAGCATGCGGTGCACTTCGGCGCAGATGGCAGTCAGCGGCATGGCGGTGTGGGTCTGGCGGGCGAGATCCTGCGCGCCGTTGAGATCCTTCACCATGTTGTCGATGCGCCCCGTGCGGCGGTAGTCGCGCGCGGCAAAGCGGGGCATGTATTCCTGCAGAATGGCGCTGTCGGCGCGCCCGCCCTTGAGCGCCTGCGGAATGCGGGTCACCTCCACACCGGCAGCTTCCGCCAGCGCGGTGGCTTCGGCGACGGCCAGGAAGCCAAGGCCGCAGAGCACCTGATTGATCAGCTTGGTGGTCTGGCCTGCGCCCGCCGGGCCCATGTGGGTCTGATTGCTGGCAACGCCGGAAAGCACCTGCTGGGCTTCCTTGACGTCGGCCTCCGCTCCGCCCTGCATCAGGGTAAGCTGGCCGATGGCCGCCTTCGGAATGCCGCCGGACAGCGGGCTGTCCACCCAGCGCAGACCCTTTCCGGCTGCGTCTGCCGCAAGCTGGCGCGTGGCTTCTGGATCGATCGACGACATGTCGATGATCAGCGTGCCCGATGCCGCCCCTTCCGACACGCCGCCAGCACCGAATACGGCGGCACGGACGATGCGCGGGGCATTGAGGCTGAGGATCACAGCCTTTGCGCCCGATGCGGCCTCGGCAGCGCTGGCCGCAGCCACTGCACCCTTGGCCACGAGACCATCCACCTTGGCGGTGTCCAGATCGAACACCTTCAGCAGCGTGCCAGTTTCAACGAGGCGGGCGCCGATGGCACCGCCCATGGCGCCTGCGCCAATCAGCGCAACATGTCCAGTCATGCCTTGATCTCCTCCAGATTCAGCCCCTTGACGATGCCATCCACAAGCGCATCAAGCGGCTGGCAAATGTCGGCAGTGAGCGCGCCCTCGTCCGGCTGCGGCAGTTCCAGCGCCGCAAACTGGCTGTCGAGCAGCGACAGAGGCATGTAGTGCCCCGTGCGCTGCGCCATGCGCCCGGCGATGAGATCGCGCGAGCCGGCCAGATGCACGAAGGTCACCGGCCCGCCAGCCAGCGCACGGATGCGGTCTCGGTAGATCCGCTTCAGCGCCGAGCAGCCGATGATGATCGGTGCCTTGTCCGCAAGCTCCCGGCCCACCTGATCGAGCCAGGGCCAGCGGTCCTCGTCGGTCAGGGGAATGCCGGAGCGCATCTTCTCGACATTGGCAGCCGGATGCAGGTCGTCACCGTCCCGGTAGGCAATACCGGTGCGGGCGCTGATGGCTTCACCCACGCTCGACTTGCCGCACCCGGCAACGCCCATCAGAATGATGCGGGTGCTCATCACAGCGAGGCCGTGATGCCGCCGTCAACGAACAGCACGTGGCCGTTGACGAAGGAGGCCGCTTCCGAGGACAGGAACACGCAGGCGCCAACCAGTTCCTCCACCTTGCCCCAGCGGCCTGCGGGCGTGCGCTTTTCCAGCCATGCGGAGAAGGCCGGATCGGCCACGAGCGCGGCGTTGAGCGGCGTGTCGAAGTAGCCCGGCGCGATGGCGTTGCAGTTGATGCCATACTTGGCCCAGTCGGTGGCCATGCCCTTGGTCAGGTTGCCGACAGCGCCCTTGGTGGCGGTGTAGGGGGCTATGGACGGGCGGGCGAGCGCGGTCTGCACGCTGGCGATGTTGATGATCTTGCCCTTGCCGCGCTTGATCATGTGGCGGGCAACGGCCTGACCGACATGGAAGATGCTGGCAACGTTGGTCTGCAGCAGGCGCTCGAAGGCATCTGCGGGGAAGTCTTCCAGCGGGGCGCGGTGCTGCATGCCGGCGTTGTTCACAAGAATGTCGATGGCGCCATTCTCCGCCTCGAAAGCATCGACGGCGGCGCGGACACCTTCGTGATCCGTCACGTCAAAGGCGAGGGTTTCGGCACCCGGAACCTGGGCTGCAGCTTCGGCCAGACGCGCCGCATTCCGGCCATTCAGGACCACCTGCGCACCGGCCGCCGCAAGCCCCTTGGCAAGCGCAAGACCGATACCCTGCGAGGAACCGGTTACCAATGCACGGCGTCCGGTCAGGTCAAATAGCTGAAGGCTCACTCTCTTCCCCTTTATCAGAAAACCACTCGACAAGTTCGTCTGACCCTGTTTATGTTATCGATAACATTTGATGTCAAGCCCGAAGCTTACGGAGACAAGAATGAGCAAGCCCCACCTCCTCCAGGTTGGACCCTACCCGGAGTGGGACCAGATCCCCCTTGAAGAAGCCTTCACCGTGCACCGCTATTTCGAGGCGGCGGACAAGGCGGCTTTCCTTGCTAAGGTGGGCCCGCAAATCCGCGGCATCGCCACGCGCGGCGAGCTGGGTGCGAATGCTGACATGATCGCAGCCTGCCCGAATCTCGAAGTCATCAGCGTCTATGGCGTCGGCTATGATGCGGTGGATCTGAACGCTGCCAAGGCTCGCGGCATCCGCGTCACCAACACGCCGGATGTGCTGACCAATGACGTGGCCGACCTTGGCGTTGCCATGATGCTGGTGCAGTCGCGCGGCATGATCGGCGCGGAAACCTGGGTCAAGGACGGCTCCTGGGCTGCCAAGGGGCTTTATCCGCTGAAGCGCCGCGTCTGGGGCCGCAAGGCCGGCGTTCTGGGCCTTGGCCGCATCGGCTACGAGGTGGCCAAGCGCCTCGCCGGTTTCGACATGGAGATCGCCTATTCGGACGTGTCCGCCAAGGACTACGCCTCGCAGTGGGAGTTCATTCAGGACCCTGTTGCACTGGCTGCCCGTTCCGACTTCCTGTTCGTCACCCTCGCCGCATCGGCTGCCACGCGGCACATCGTCGGCCCGAAGGTGATCGAGGCTCTGGGGCCGGAAGGCATGCTGATCAACATCAGCCGCGCCTCCAACATTGACGAAGAGGCGCTTCTCGACGCACTGGAGAGCGGCAAGCTCGGTTCGGCCGCGCTTGACGTGTTCGAAGGCGAGCCGAAGCTCAACCCGCGCTTCCTCAAGCTCGACAACGTGCTGCTGCAGCCGCACCATGCCTCGGGCACCATCGAAACCCGCAAGGCCATGGGCCAGCTGCTGCGCGACAACCTGACCGCCCATTTTGCCGGCAAGCCCCTGCCGGCACCGGTTCTGTAAGGATCACACCCATGCGTGCCATCGTCATTCACGCCGCCAAGGATCTTCGCGTCGAAGAGCGCCCGGAGGAAACCCCGGGCGAAGGCCAGCTGCGCCTGCGCCTTGCCACCGGCGGCGTCTGCGGCTCGGACCTGCACTACTACAACCACGGCGGCTTCGGCACCGTGCGCCTGCGCGAGCCGATGATTCTCGGTCACGAAGTCTCCGCCTATGTGGAAAGCGTCGGCCCCGGCGTCACCGGCTACACCGAAGGCCAGCTTGTGGCCGTGTCCCCGTCCCGCCCCTGCCGCGCTTGCAAGTACTGCCTGGAAGGCCTGCCGAACCAGTGCCTCAACATGCGCTTCTACGGCTCGGCCATGCCCTTCCCGCATATTCAGGGCGCCTTCCGCGAAGTGCTGGTGGCTGACCAGTTCCAGTGCGTCGATGCAACCGGCCTGACGCCGGGCGAAGCTGCCATGGCTGAGCCGCTGGCCGTTACGCTGCACGCCACCCGCCGCGCGGGCGACATGCTGGGCAAGCGCGTGCTGGTGACCGGCTGCGGCCCCATCGGCATCCTGTCGATTCTTGCCGCCCGCCGCTCGGGCGCGCAGGAAATCGTGGCGACCGACCTCTCCGATTTTACGCTGGCGCTGGCCCGCAAGGTGGGCGCAGACCGCACCATCAACATGGCGAACGAACCGGATGCGCTGGCCGCCTATAACGCTGACAAGGGCTATTTCGACGTGCTCTACGAGTGCTCGGGCGCTGCCCCTGCACTGGCTGGCGGCATCGCGGCCCTGCGCCCGCGCGGCATCATTCTGCAGCTTGGCCTTGGCGGTGACATGAGCGTGCCGATGATGGCCATCACGGCAAAGGAACTGGATCTGCGCGGCTCGTTCCGCTTCCATCCGGAATTCGCCGTGGGCGTCAGCCTGATGCAGAAGGGTCTCATCGACGTGAAGCCGCTGATTACCCACACGGTTGGCCTCGACAAGGCAGAGGAAGCCTTCCTGCTGGCATCCGACCGCAGCCAGGCCATGAAGGCCCAGATCGCCTTTTCCTGACGGGTTCTCCATCCAGCTGCCGCGCCCGGCACCCCACTGGCCCGCAAGGACCACAGCCGGGCGCGGCCTCTCTCAAACTCAGACCGCCTCGTCGCGTAAACGCCTTTCTTGCCCACGCCTCAGGTGGTAACGCTACCTGCAATCAGGCCGGACCAACGGCCCGCAGGGACAGGGAGGTCTCATGCCGTTTTTCGAGGTCATTGACCCGGTTTTCCAGACCTACGTCCTCGGCAATGCGCCGGTGAAGCGGATCGCCACCGGCTTTGACTGGGTGGAAGGCCCGGTCTGGTTCGGCGATGCGGGGCACCTGCTGTTCTCCGACATCCCCAACAACCGCATCATGCGCTGGACGCCGGATGGGGTGACCACCTACCGCGCGCCTTCCAACTATGCCAATGGCCACACCCGCGACAGGCAGGGCCGGCTGATCTCCTGCGAACATGGCACGCGCCGCGTCACCCGCACCGAATGGGACGGCTCGATCACCGTGATCGCCGACAGGTTCGAGGGCAAGCGCCTGAATTCGCCCAATGATGTCATCGTCTCGCGCGATGGCGCCATCTGGTTCTCCGATCCCCATTACGGGATCATGACCGATTACGAGGGCTTCAAGTCCGAACAGGAACTGCCCTGCGCGGTCTACCGGGTTGATCCCGACGGCACCATTGACAAAGTGATCGATGATATGGCCTGTCCCAACGGACTGGCATTCAGCCCGGATGAAAGCCTGCTCTATGTTGCCGATACCGGCCGCATGTTCGGCAGCGATCCCCAGCACATCCGGGCCTATGTCATGAAAAACGGCAGACCCAGCGAGGGGCGTGTGTTCCACACGATCCAGCCAGGCTGTGCCGATGGATTCCGGGTGGACGGGGACGGCAATCTGTGGTCCTCGGCTGCTGACGGCGTCCACTGCATCGCCCCGGAGGGCCACCTCATGGGCAAGATCCTTGTGCCGGAACTGGTGTCCAACCTCTGTTTCGGCGGCAGGGCGAAACATCAGCTCTTCATCACGGCGACGACCAGCGTCTACTCCGTGATCCTGAACCGGAAAGGACTACAATGGCCATGACTTCGGCAGAGATCGGGCTCATCGGACTTGGCACGATGGGTGCCGCACTGGCGCTGAATATCGCCGAAAAAGGCTTTCGCATTGCCGTGTGGAACCGCACCACGGACGTAACCCGCCGCTTCCATGCAGAAGCCGGTGATCTGGCCGCGAACGTGGTTCCCACCGAAAGCCTGAAGGAGCTGGTGGCGGCCATCAAGCCGCCGCGCGCCATCATCCTCATGGTCCCGGCCGGCAAGGCCGTGGATGACCAGATCGAGGCTCTGGCTCCGCTGCTCGGCAAGGATGACCTGATCATCGACGCGGGCAACGCCAACTTCCACGACACCAACCGCCGCGCCGCCGCAGACCTTGGAGTCCGCTTCATGGGCATCGGCGTGTCCGGCGGCGAGGAAGGGGCGCGTCACGGCCCCTCGATCATGGCTGGCGGCAACCCGGCCGATTTCGAGCGGGTGAAGCCGGTTCTCACTGCCATTGCCGCCCGCTACGGTGACACGCCTTGCGCCACCTGGATGGGCGAGGCAGGTGCCGGCCACTTCGTCAAGGCCGTGCACAACGGCATCGAATATGCCGACATGCAGATGATCGCCGAAGTCTACGGCATCATGCGCGACGGGATGGGCCTTGGCGCCGCCGATGCAGCCGCCATCTTCCAGAAGTGGAACGAAGGCACACTGCGCTCCTATCTGGTGGAAATCTCTGGCGCCGTCGCCGCCGCCACCGATCCGCTGACCGGCCAGCCGATGCTCGACGTCATTCTGGATGCTGCCGGGCAGAAGGGCACGGGCCGCTGGACCGTCATCGAAGCCCAGCATCTGGGCGCTCCAGTGCCGGTGATCGAGGCCGCCGTGATGGCGCGCAACGTCTCGTCCCGCGTGGACGAGCGCAAGGCCGGTGAAGCGCTCTATGGCGCGGCCCCGCAGAAGCTGACGGATGCACCGTCCGCTGACGAGCTGGAGCAGGCGCTGATCGCAGGCAAGATCCTGTGCTATGCGCAGGGCTTCACCATGATGACCGCAGCCTCGGCCACCTTCGGCTGGAATCTGCCGCTGCCGGACATCGCCCGCGTGTGGCGTGCCGGCTGCATCATCCGCTCGGACATGCTGAACGACATGGCCAGTGCCCTTACGGAAGATGCCACGCGCAACCTGATCATGGCGCCGGACTTTGCCCGCCGCATCGAGGCAGCGCTTCCGGCCCTGCGCAAGATCGTCGCCCTCGGCGCGCTCAACGGCCTGCCGGTTCCGGCTCTGGCCTCGGGCCTTGCCTGGTTCGACCTGATGCGCACGGCACGCGGCACCGCCAACATGATCCAGGCCCAGCGCGACTTCTTCGGCGCCCACGGTTTCGACCGCCTCGACGGCAAGGACGCCCACCATGGCCCCTGGGGCCTCTCGGCATCCTGACGGCAAAACTGAACACTGCCCCTCCTTCAGGGGATGGGGCAGCGTTTGACTGTGACTCCAGAAAGGGGCAGAGCGCAGTTCCCCACCACACATTCCGCATCGTCCCGGACGTAGCGCAGCGGAGATCCGGGAACCACTCGCTTCCAGAGCGGCAAGACTGGAACGCGGCAAAGAGGCGTGCGCAGGGCCGGTGATTGCCGCCCCGAGTGAGACAACAGCACCTCTCTGCAAACGAGTAGCCCCCGGCTCGCGCTGCGCTTGGCCGGGGTAACTCAGTGCCTGTTCGCAACGCAGTGCCCAGCGGCTGAGGCACTCACAAAGCTGAAGCAGAAGCCCCTACGCCGTCTCCCCCGGAACCAGCCGCGTCGGGACAACGGTGATGTCCTGCCCCGGTTCGCCGCGCAGGCGGGCGACGAGGGCTTCGGCGGCGGATTTGCCGATGGCCGTGGCAGGAACAACCGTGGTCGTCAGGCGGCGCGGCAGGACGGAGGCTGCTTCCATGCCGCCCCAGCCGGCGATGCCCAGATCTTCCGGCACACGGATGCCCCGCGCCTCGCAATAGGCAAGGCCGCCGATGGCCATTTCGTCATTGTGGAAATAGACCGCATCAAGGTCCGGCTCACGCGCAAGCAGGGTTTCGAGCCCGTAGAAGCCCCGGTAAAAGCCGGGGTTGTCGATGAGGACTTCCTTCGCCGCCAGAGGATGGCCTCCCGCCGACAGTGCCGCCTCGAAGCCATCGAGCCGGGCCGAGCTGATCACATCCGACAGACCCAAGGCCCCGACATAGCCAACCTTGCGCCGCCCGCGCCGCAGCAGAAACTGGCCCATTTCCATGCCGCAATCGAAGTGGGAAAAGCCGACCGCCATGTCGACGGGGCTTGTCGTCAGCTCCCACACCTCCACCACCGGCATGGCCGACTGGCGCAGCATCTCGACTGTGCCAGGCGTGTGCAGACTGCCGGAGAGGATGACGCCGGCCGGGCGCCAGCTCACTACCTGCCGCACCCAGTCCTCTTCCTGCTCCACCGCGTGATTGCTGGCCCCGATCATCAGTTGATAGCCGAGCCGCGACAGGGCGCGGTCCACCCCGTCGAGCACCTGACCGAAGAGGCTGGAACTCAGACGTGGCACGCACATGCCGACCAGTGTCGAGGCCTGCTCTGAGCCGAAGGCCGCCGCCAGACGGTTGGGCACATAGCCAAGCGTCTCCGCCGCTGCGAGAACCTTCCCGCGCGTTTCCTCAGAAAATCCGCTGCCACCGCGCAGGACACGGCTCACCGTCATCTTCGACACCCCCGCCACGCGGGCGATGTCATCCATATTGGCCTTGTTCCGCCGGTCCATCATGCTTCCAGACTGCCGCATATGCAGATTATGTTATCGATAACTTTACGCTTGACAACCCATCTGGGCCGATACACGCTCCATAACGTTACCGGTAACTCAGCCGCAAGAGCCGAGACGGAGACATGGGAGGAGACACCGGTATGCAACCGGCACATGATGGTCTGTTTTTTGACCGTATCGTCAAGTCATTTGGCGGCACGCAGGCCCTGCGCGGGGTTTCGCTGAAGGTCGAGCGGGGAGAAATCCTTGCGCTTCTGGGCGAGAACGGCGCGGGCAAATCAACCCTGATCAAGGTTCTGTCCGGCACCTACCAGGCCGATAGCGGAACGGTGTCGATCGATGGCGCGCCCTATCACCACGAAGCGGGCAAGGGCGGCCATCAGAAGGTCGCCTTCATCCACCAGGATCTCGGCCTCATCGAATGGATGAGCGTGGCCGAAAACATCGCCCTGGCGCTTGGCTATGTGCGCAAGCGCGGCCGGATCGACTGGAGCGCCACGGAGGCCATGGCCACTGAAGCGCTGAAGCTGGTGGATGCGGATTTCCCCGCTACCGCCCGCGTTGCCAATCTGACGCGCACGCAGAAATCCCTCGTCGCCATCGCCCGCGCGCTGGCTGCCGATTGCGACTTTCTGGTTCTCGACGAGCCCACCGCCAGCCTTCCCGCCGACGAGGTGGAGCGCCTGTTCAACGCGCTGCGCCCGCTGAAATCCCGCGGCGTCGGCATGATCTATGTCAGCCACCGGCTGGACGAGATCTTCCGCATTGCCGACCGGGTCGCCGTGCTGCGCGACGGACAGATGGCGGGCTTGCGCGCCATCGGCCACACCACGCCGGAGGAGCTGGTGAGCCTGATCGTTGGCCGCAAGACCCGCGAGATCAGCCGTCCGGACGTGCAGAAAGGCCCGGCCATTCTCTCTGTCCGCTCCCTGCTCACCCGGCAGGTGGGGCCTGTCGATTTTGAACTGCGGCGCGGAGAGCTGCTGGGCCTTGCGGGGCTGCGCGGTGCGGGCCATGAGGATATCGGCCGTGCGCTCTTCGGAGTCATGCCGCATTCCGGCACCGTGGTTCTGGATGGGCGCACGCCGGATCTGACGTCGCCGATCAGCGCCATGGCTTCGGGCATCGGCCTTGTCGCCCGCGACCGTGTGGCAGAAAGCGTCGCCACGGGCCTGACCATCCGCGAGAACGCCTATGTCAATCCGGCGGCGACCGGACGGGCCATGCTGTCGCTGATGAGCCCGCGCAAGGAAGAGGACATGGCGGCGGAAATCGGCCGCCGGGTCGGTCTTTCGCCCAATGACCCGGCGCTGCCCATTGAGGCGCTGTCTGGCGGCAACCAGCAAAAGGTCATCGTTGGCCGGTGGCTGGACAGCGGCCGGCGGCTGCTGATCACCGAAGATCCGACCGCCGGTGTCGATGTCGGCGCCAAGGCGGAGATCTATCATCTGCTTTACGAAGCTCTCGCCAGCGGCATGGGCGTGCTCGTGGTCTCCACCGACTTCGAGGAAATCGCCAACATCTGCCACCGCGCCATCGTCTTCTCCCGCGGCCAGGCGGTCGCGGAGCTGAGCGGCGTCGAACTGTCCACTGAATCCCTCATCCAGGCCGCATCGGCCGGTGAAGCTGCCTGAGGCCCCTCATGCCCTCCATCGAATCCAACGCCATCGAACCGACCAAGGATGAACTGCAGGGCCTGTCCCTGATGGGCCGGGCCCTGCGTCTTGCGCCCACCTATGGCCTCGTCATCCTCATGTTCGGCCTCATCATCCTGTTCTCGATCCTCTTGCCGAACACTTTCCCGACCATGCTGAACCTGCGGGCAATCCTGTCGGACAAGGCGATTATCGCGCTCCTGTCTCTTGCGGCCATGATCCCCATGGTGGCCGGGCGCATCGACCTCACGGTCGGCTACGGCATCGTGCTGTGGCACATCCTCGCCATCTCGCTGCAGACGGTCTACGGCCTGCCCTGGCCGGTGGCCATCGGCCTCGTGCTGATGCTGGGCATTGTCACGGGCATTCTCAACGGTATCCTCGTCGAGGTCGCCCGCATCGACAGCTTCATCGCCACCCTCGGCACCGGCACCATCCTCTATGCTCTCGCCCTGTGGCACACGGGCGGGCGGCAGATGGTGGGTCAGTTGCCGGATGCCTTCTATGCCATCAACGGCACCTTCATCTTCGGCCTGCCCATCACCGCCTTCTATGTGCTGGCCATCACGCTGGTGATGTGGGTGGTGCTCGAATACACGCCCGTCGGCCGCTACCTCTATGCCATCGGCGCCAACCAGCGCTCGGCCGAACTCAACGGCATTCCGACGCGCAAGTTCGTGATCGGCGCCTTCCTCACCTCCGGCCTGATGACGGCTCTGGCGGGCATCCTGCTCGCCTCCAAGCTGCGCATCGGCCAGGCCTCGGTGGGTCTTGAATTCCTGCTGCCCGCCCTCGTCGGCGCCTTCCTGGGCTCCACGACGATCAAGCCGGGCCGCGTCAATGTCTGGGGCACCATTGCCGGCGTGATGATCCTCGCTGCAGGCATCTCCGGCATCCAGCAGTTTGGCGGAAGCTTCTGGGTCGAGCCGCTGTTCAACGGCACCACCCTGCTCATCGCCATTGGCATTGCGGGCTATGCCCAGCGCAAGAAAGGCGCAAAGCCCCGCTGACCCTTGATGACACTCAGCAACCGGGAGGAAAACGACATGCTGAAACGTCTCGTGACTGCAACCATACTGCTGGCCGGCACCACGCTGGCAGCCCATGCCGACGCCGTATCCGACGCGATGGCGGACGTGCAGAAATACGCTGGCCAGAAGACCACATGGGACGGCCCCACGTCCGGCCCGGCTGGCGCTGAAGGCAAGAACATCGTGGTTCTGGCCGCAGACATGAAGAACGGCGGCGTCCTTGGCGTCACCAACGGCATCCAGGAAGCGGCCTTCATGATCGGCTGGAACGTCAACGTTCTGGACGGTGCCGGATCCATCCAGAGCCGCGCCGCAGCCTTCGGCCAGGCCCTCGCCCTCAAGCCGGATGGCATCATCATCAACGGCTTTGATGCGGTGGAGCAGAAGGCAGCTCTTGATCAGGCCAAGGCTGCAGGCATTCCGATGGTCAGCTGGCACGCCAGCCCGGTCATCGGCCCGGATCCGGAAAACGGCATCTTCGCCAATGTCTCCACCGACGCCATGGAAGTGTCGGCGGCTGCGGCCAAGTGGGCCTATGCAGATGCCGGCGGCAAGCCAGGTGTGGTGATCTTCACCGACTCCACCTATGCCATCGCCATCGCCAAGGCCGACAAGATCAAGGAAACGATCGAAGAGCTCGGCGGCACCGTGCTGGAATATGTCGACACGCCGATTGCCGACACCTCCAGCCGCATGCCGACGCTGACCACCGCCCTGCTGCAGAAATACGGTGCAAGCTGGACCCACGCACTGGCGATCAATGACATCTACTTCGACTTCATGGGCCCGAGCCTTGCCGCAGCCGGCATCCCCGGCGACGGCGCCCCGAAGGCCGTTGCAGCCGGTGACGGTTCGGAAAGCGCCTACCAGCGCATCCGTTCCAGCCAGTATCAGGCTGTCACGGTTGCAGAGCCTCTGAATTTGCAAGGCTGGCAGCTGGTGGACGAGCTGAACCGCGCCATCAACGGCGCTCCGTGGTCTGGCTACACCTCGCCGCTGCATGTGGTGACGAAGGACAACATCTCCTTCGACGGCGGCGACCGGAACATCTTTGATCCGGGCAACGGCTACCGCGAGGAATACGGCAAGATCTGGGGCAAGAAGTAAGCCTCGGGAGGCCTTTAGCTTCCGGCGCGAAAGGCGCCGGTGGGGTCCGCTTCACCGGCGCCGTTGTTTTTGCTGCGCACAAATTTTCAGGGCTGACGCCTTGCGCCTCAAGATCGTTATGTTATGTCGTAACGCATTTCAAACCCAAGTGAGGTCTGCGATGCGTTACCGTTCCAACCTGAAAACCTTCGCGCTGGCGATGGCTCTTTCCAGCACCCTGCTTTCAGGCACCGCCTTTGCCGCCGATGACAGCATCGACGTGGCAGGCCCCTTCGAGATCAAGGGTGCAGACCCCTCACTTTCCGGCAATATCTTCCTGGCCATGGACGTGGCCGAAACCCTGGTGAACACGGATCAGGACGGGCACCTGACACCGGGCCTCGCAGAGAGCTGGGCCGTGGAAAGCGATGGCCTCATCTGGCGTTTCAAGATGCAGGACGGCGCAATATTCCATGACGGCACCCCAGCGGATGCGGCAGCGGCGGCCAATGCCCTCAACATCGCCCGCGCCAAGCCGGGCCTCTTGCAGCGTGCACCGATTGAAGCCATCGAAGCGGACGGCGAAGACCTTGTGGTGAAGCTGAAGGAGCCCTTCGCCGCCCTGCCCGCGTTCCTCGCCGAATACCGCTCGCAGGTCCTTGCTCCGGCCTCCTATGGCGCCGATGGCATGGCAACCTCGGTCATTGGCTCGGGCGCCTACAAGATCACCCTCCTGCAGGCGCCGGGCAAGATGGAAGCGGACCGCTTCGACCAGTACTGGGGCGGCCGGGCCAGGATCGGCAAGGCCACCTATAACTCCGTCAGCCGCGCCGAAACCCGCGCACTGATGGCCGAAAGCGGCGATGCCGACTATGTGCTGAACCTTGACCCGGCTTCTGTTGCACGGCTGAAGGACAAGGACGGACTGGACGTACGCTCCGTGCCGATCCCGCGCTCGCTGCTGGTCAAGGTCAACGCGGCCAACCCGAAGCTCAACACCGTGGAAGCCCGCAAGGCGCTGAGCCTTGCCATCGACCGGGAAGGCCTCGCCATCGCCGTGCTGCGCTATCAGGCCGGCGCCACTCAGCTGTTCCCGCCGTCCGTGGGCGACTGGCACAATGCGGCCCTTGCCCCGCTCGCCTATGACCCGGAGGCAGCTGCCGCACTGCTGGCAGAGCTGGGCTGGAAGGCCGGTTCCGATGGTATTCTCGAAAGGGACGGTGAGCGCTTCACACTGGAACTGCTGACCTATCCGGACCGGCCGGAGCTGCCGCTGGTGGCTGCCGTGCTGCAGCAGCAGTTACAGGAAGTGGGCATCGAACTGACCATCAACTCCACCAACTCCTCGGAAATCCCGGCCCGTCACAATGACGGCTCGCTGGAGCTGGCGCTGCTGGCCCGTAACTTCGCCCTCGTGCCGAACCCGATCGGCACCCTGTTGCAGGATTATGCCCCCAATGGCGACTGGGGCGCGATGAACTGGCAGAACGCCGGAATCGCGGACCTGCTGAAATCCATCGGCCGCAACGGCGGCAGCGCAGAGCAGTTCGCCACCGCAACCACCATCCTGCAGGAAGAGCTGCCGGTGCTGCCCATCGCCTGGTACCAGCAGAATGCCGCCATCTCCGGCAAGCTGCAGGGCGTGATGCTTGATCCCTACGAGCGCAAGCTCGGCCTGAAGGATGCGAGCTGGAAGAACTGATGTCCTCTCCTTCCCTTGCAACGCGTGCGGGCCGCTTTTCCGGCGGCCTTGCCATGCGGGCTGCACAGGCGGTGCTGGTGGCGCTGCTTGTCGGCATTCTCACCTTCCTGATGATGCAGAGCCTTCCTGGCGACATGGCCTACCGGATCGCCGCCGGACGCTATGGCTATGACATGGTGAGCGCCGCCGCCGCCGGTGCCGTGCGCCAGGAATTGGGGCTGAATCGTGGCCCCGTCACCGCCTTCTTCATCTGGATGCGGGATCTGGCCACCTTCGACCTCGGCAAGTCGCTGATTTCCGGCGAACCGGTGTGGCACGAAATCCGCCACCAGCTGGGTGCAAGCGTGCAGCTGGCCGGTGCGGCCATTCTGCTGTCCCTGTTCATGGGCCCGCCGCTTGGCATTCTCGCCGGGCTGAAGCCGGGCGGGATGCTGGACCGGGTGCTGCTGACGGTTTCGGCCGGCATCCGTGCGCTGCCGCAGTTCCTGCTGGCGCTGGTCTTGATCCTGCTCTTTGCCGTGCAGCTCGGCTGGCTGCCCGCCGCAGGGCACGGCAAGCCGGTGCATTTCGTGCTGCCCGCGGTCACCCTCGCCCTCGGCCTTGCCGCCTTTTCCGCCCGTGTCACGCGGGACGTGATGGCAGGCGTTGCCAAGGCCCCCTTTTACCAGTTCGCCAGAACCAAGGGCCTGAGCGAAACTCAGGTGCTGCTGCGCCACGGCTTGCGCAACATCGGCGCACCGGTCATCGCCTTCCTCGGCATGCAGTTCGTGACGCTGGTGGAAGGCGTCGTCATCGTGGAAAGCATCTTCGGCTGGCCCGGCATCGGCCATGCGCTGGTTCATGCCATCTTCGGCCGTGACATCCCGATGGTGCAGGGCACCGCGCTGGTGCTGGGCCTCGGCTTCGTGCTGCTCAACACGCTTCTGGATCTCGTCATCCAGCGGATTGATCCCCGGAGGGCTGCCTGATGGATATCTCCGCAGTGCCGCTGCAGAGGCGCGGTTTCCGCCCCCTGCCCTTCTGGGCCGGGATCGTGCTCGTGGGCCTGCCTGTGCTTCTGGCCATCATCGCGCCGATGATCTCGCCGCTGAGCCCGGTGCGCCAGAGCCTGAGGCTGGCGCTTGCCGCCCCCGACCTTGCCGCCCCCTTCGGCTATGATCATCTGGGCCGCTCGCTGATGGCCCGCCTTGGCGAAGCCCTGCGCCTGTCGCTGACGGTGGCAGCGCTCAGCGCACTCAGCGCGGCAGCCATCGGCCTTGCCCTTGGCGTCACCGCCAGCCGCAAGGGCGGCATGACCGACCGGCTGCTGACGCTGCTGGCCGATTCCGTCATGGCCATTCCCGGCCTGCTGATCGTGCTGATGGTGGGCGTCATCGTGCCGTGGAAACCGCTCGCTTTCTGGCTCGGCCTGACGCTGGTTCTGTGGGTCGAGTTCTTCCGCCTCGCCCGCGCCGCCTCACGGCCCATCTTTGCCTCTCCGGCGGTTCAGGCGTCTGGCCTCCTCGGTTTCGGCAAGGCCTACATATTCCGCCGTCATGTCTGGCCGGAACTGGCACCTGTCATGCTGACCTCCACCGCCTTCGGCATGGCCACCTGCATCATGACCATTGCCGCACTCGGCTTTGTCAGCGCCGGCGTGCGCCCGCCCACCCCGGAACTCGGCCAGATGATGGTGGAGCTGATGCCCTATTGGCACGAAGCGCCCTGGGCGCTGCTGCAGCCGGTCGCCGCCATCTTCAGCCTCATCCTTGGCCTCAACCTGATCGCAGGCTCGCGCGCATGACACATTCCGTTTCCATCCGAAATCTGAGTGTCCTGGCGGGCAAGGACGTGCTCGTGCAGCCCGTGTCGCTGGAGCTGCAACCCGGACGGCCGCTGACAATCCTTGGTGAAACCGGCTCGGGCAAGAGCCTGCTGCTGCAGGCCGTGCTCGGCACCCTGCCGGAGGGCCTCACCGCCACGGGCGAAGTCCTGTTCGAGGGCCAGCGCTTTGCCGCAGGCGATGCGGATGCCATCCGCCCCCTGTGGGGCCGTCTTCTCGCCATCCTGCCGCAGGAACCCTGGCTTGCGCTCGACCCGCTGATGCGCGGAGCGGAGCAGATCCGCGAGACCCATGCCCTGGTCGGTGGCGCCGCCGATGCGCGCGCCATGACGGCAGAAGACCTTTCAAGCCTCGGCCTCGCCGGGTCCGGTGCCAAGCGGCCCCATGAGCTGTCCGGCGGCATGGCACAGCGGCTGGCCTTTGCCGTGGCACGGGCTGGCGGCGGACGGCTGATCTTTGCCGACGAGCCAACCAAGGGGCTGGATGCTGCCCGGCGCGATGACGTCGCCCGCATGCTGCTGCAAGGCCTTGGCACGGATGGCGCGCTGCTGACCATCACCCATGATCTGGAGCTTGCCCGCCAGCTGGGCGGGGACTTCATGATCATGAAGGAGGGGCAGATCACCGATCAGGGCAGGACGGAAGACCTGCTCTCGTCCGAACGGCCGGCCTATACGCGGAAACTGGCGCAGAGCGACCCGCTGCACTGGCCAAAGCGCGCCTCTACCCGCAAGGACGGCACACCTGTCCTGACCGCAGAAGGCGTGGCCGCCTCGCGCGGCGGGCGGCGGCTGTTCTCAGGCGTCAGCCTCACTGTTCAGCCCGGTGGGATCACCGGTATCACCGGCCCCTCCGGCTGCGGCAAGTCCACGCTGGGGGATATTCTCATCGGCCTGATGAAGCCGGACGAAGGCCGGATCGAGCGCAAGACAGCATCAGGACGTCCGCTGTTCCAGAAGCTCTATCAGGACCCGCCCGCCAGCTTCCCGCGCCATTCCACCATGCAACAGCTCGTCACGGACCTCATCCGCCTGCACAAGCTGGACCGCGGCCGCGTTGCCCCCCTCATGAAACAGCTGGGCCTCGCAAACCGTTTGCTGACCCGGCGTGCAGACGAGATTTCCGGCGGAGAATTGCAGCGCTTTTCCATGCTGCGGGCGCTGTTGCTGGACCCTGTCCTGCTCTTTGCCGACGAGCCCACGTCCCGCCTCGACCCTATCACCCAGAAGGACACCATCACCCTGCTGACGGACATCGTGGCCGGACAGGGCCTGGCGCTGATCCTCGTCAGCCATGACGCAAATCTGGTGGGAGCCATCGCGGACAACACACTACGGCTGGCGGCAGCCGAGTAAAGGCAGGCCCTGCGAAGAAACGAGAGGGACGCTCATCCGGACGTCCCTTTTTTACTGTAAGAACTACGGAAGATAGAGGTGTTTGCTCCGCTTTGCGCGCAAATAGCGCAAAATAGCGCCACTCCGCAGCGAAGTGCGGAATCCTTAAGTAGCAATACTCACTTTAAAACAGTGGGGATGAATAGCGGCCAATTCAAGGCCGGTGGTCAGGAGGAAACCATGGAGTACATTCAGTCGTTCTTCGGCTTGATTGACAATTTGACGTGGGGATGGGCGCTCATTCCGATCCTCGTCGTGTTCGGTGTGTTCATCACCATCATGTCGGGCTTCGTGCAGTTCGAGTTTTTCGGGCGCATGTTCCGTGTGCTCGGTTCCAATGCCAACAACTCCGATCCCAACACCATCTCCGCACGTGAGGCCCTGCTTGTCTCCGTCGGCGGACGCGTGGGCGGCGGCAACATTGCCGGCGTGGCCGTGGCCATTACCCTCGGTGGGCCGGGCGCCGTGTTCTGGATGTGGGCGATTGCCCTTTGCGGCATGGCAACCAGCCTGATCGAGTGCACCCTTGCCCAGCTCTACAAGAACAAGGAACCCGGCGGCAGCTTCCGCGGTGGCCCGGCCGACTACATCCGCCGCGGTCTTGGCCAGCGCTACAACTGGCTCGCCATCGTCTATGGCATCTGCCTGCTGGCCTCCTTCGGTTTCGGCTTCAACGCCTTCCAGGGCAACACCATGGCCGGCGCCGTGCAGGATTCCCTCGGCATCGAGCGCATGTATTCCGCCTTTGCCATCACAGCCCTGACCGGCCTCGTGATCTTCGGCGGTATCAAGCGCATTGCCAAGGCGGCCGATGTTGTCGTGCCGGTCATGGCAGTCGGCTACATCACACTGGCTCTGGTCATCATCCTGCTGAACATCACCGAAGTGCCCTCGATGCTGCTGCACATCGTCCGCTCCGCCTTCGGCTTTGAAGAAGCGGTGGCTGGCGGTATGGGTGCGGCCATTGCCCAGGGCCTGCGCCGCGGCCTGTTCTCAAACGAAGCCGGCCTCGGCTCGGCTCCCAACGTTGCAGCAACCGCGCTCGTCCGCCACCCGGTCAGCCAGGGCATTACCCAGTCGCTGTCGGTGTTCATCGACACCATCCTGATCTGCACCTGCACGGCGCTGATCATCCTGCTGGGCGATGTCTACGTGCCGGGCGCGCAGGGCATCGACGGCGTGGTTCTGACGCAGCAGTCGCTGGTCAGCCATGTGGGGGAATGGTCCAAGTATGCCCTCACTGCAGCCATCCTGCTCTTTGCCTTCTCGTCGATCATCTACAACTACTACCTCGGTGAGAACGCATTGGCCGTCGTCACCCGCTCCAAGCCGGCCATCTTCGTCCTGCGCCTGCTGATCCTCGGCGTGGTGTTCCTCGGCGCCGTCGCTCCGCAGGCCACCTCGGTGTTCTTCTTCTCCGATCCGATGATGGGCCTGCTGGCGCTGGTCAACCTGATCGCCATCATCATGCTGTTCCCGATTGCAATGCGGGTTATCGATGACTACCGGGCACAACTGAAGGCAGGCGTTGCCCGCCCGGTCCTCGATCCGGCCAAGTTCAACGACCTCGACCTTGACCGCAAGGCCTGGGACCCGAGCATCTGGAAGTAATCCGGACAGAAATCTCATGGGCCGCCAACTGGCGGCCCATTTCACATTCCCGATATTGTTGTGATAGAGCGATGCAACAGCAGATGCGTATCGAAGAAGACAGTCTTGGCCGCATGTCCCTGCCGGCAGACTGTGTGTGGGGCATTCATACCGCCCGCGCCATCGAGAACTTCCCGATTTCCGGCATTCCGCTCAGCGCCTTTCCGGAATTCGTCCGGGCGCTGGCTTGGGTGAAGAAGGCCGCCGCTGCCGCCAACCTTGCCCTCGGCGTGCTGCCGCAGGCAAAGCATGACGTGATTGCCTCAGTCTGCGACGAGATCATCGCAGGCCACCATCACGAGCATTTCCGGGTGGACATGATCCAGGGCGGGGCCGGCACCTCGACCAACATGAACACCAACGAGGTGATCGCCAACCTTGGCCTCATCCGCATGGGCTACCGGCCGGGCGACTATGCCCAGCTGCACCCCAATGACGATGTGAACAGGTCGCAGTCCACCAACGACGTCTACCCGACGGCCCTGCGCCTTGCCATCGTCAGCCAGTGCGAGGACTTCCGTCAGGCACAGACCCGGCTTGCAGGCGCCTTTGCAGAGCGCGCCGAAGCCTTTGCCAATGTGCGCAAGATCGGCCGCACCCAGCTGCAGGATGCGGTGCCGATGACCCTCGGCATGGAGTTCGCCGGCTTTGCCGCGACCATCCGCGAGGACATCGACATCATCGGCCGCCTGTCGGAACTGCTGCTGGAGGTGAACCTTGGCGGCACGGCCATCGGCACCCGCGTCAACACACCGGACGGCTATGCCGAACGGGCGGTGGAGGAACTGTCGGCCGTCTGCGGCATGAAGGTGAAGCTTGCAACCGACCTTGTGGAAGCCTCATCCGATGCCGGTGCCTATGTCACTTTCTCCGGCGTACTGAAGCGCATTGCGGTGAAGCTGTCGAAGATCTGCAACGACCTGCGGCTTCTGTCCTCCGGTCCGCGCTCGGGCTTCAACGAGATCCGCCTGCCGCCGATGCAGGCCGGCAGCTCGATCATGCCGGGCAAGATCAACCCGGTGATCCCGGAAGTGGTCAATCAGGTGGCCTTCCAGGTGATCGGCAACGACCTGACCGTCACCATGGCCGCCGAGGCCGGGCAGCTGCAGCTCAATGCCTTCGAACCGGTGATCATCCTCAACGTGCTCCAGTCCATGCGCATCCTTATGCGCGCCATGGACACGCTGAACGAGCGCTGCGTCAGCGGCATCGAGGCCAATGTAGCCCAGTGCGAAGGCACGCTGGAAAACTCGCTGGTGCTGGCCACCATGCTGGTGCCGCACATTGGCTACGCCAAGGCCGCCAAGGTGGCCAAGACCGCGCTCTCCGAAAACGCCAGCGTCACCGAAACCGCCGTCAAGCTTGGCTTTGGCACGGCGGAGGAAATCACTGCCATGCTGCAGTGATACGGCAAGGGGCGGTCCAAGCCCACCCAGCGCCGCCCCTTGCCACCTTCGGGAAACACACAAAACCCGCCGCCCCCTATGGAGCGGCGGTGTTTCGTGTTTCAGGCGGTACTTCCGCTGCTCAATTCAGCCACAGCCGCACCAGCGCGGCTTCCGGCGTTTCGAGGCCGCCGTTTTCGACGCCGCAGGACCACAGGCCGGCTCCCGCGGCATAGCCGCCGGGGATAAGGCCACCCTGCTCGCACTGGCTGACGGCGCGGATGCGCTTGCCGGAGGCCACGGCATCGCGCAAGGCGCCAAGAACGTCCTCGCAGGACATGGCCGTACCCGAGCCGAAGACGCGCAGCACCGCCCCGTCCAGTTCGGCAAGCGCCGCCCGCAGCATCGCGGCGGGCAGGCCCGGTGACAAGGAGAGGACAGCGATGCGCCGGTCCTCGAAGCGGCGGCGGGCGGGCAGGCCCGGCTTCAGCTGCGGCGTGGCGCGGAAGGCATCGGCATCCTGGCTATCGTGTTTCACCAGCCCTTCGGCGGGCATCAGCTTGCCGTTGAAAGCCAGCCACACGCCTTCACCCGGCTGAAAGGCCGCGCCGATGGCAAGATCGAGATTGCCTTCCGCGTCACCGCCGTGATGCAGCGGCACCATGGAGCCGCACAGCACCACATGCCGGCCAAGACCCGCCAGCGCCTGCGACAGGGCCGCACCCGTAAAGGCCATGGTATCGGTGCCATGGGTGATGATCACCGGCGCACCGGGATGGGCCTCTATGGCATCCAGCATTTCGTTCCAGTGAGACGGCCCGACATTTGAACTGTCCAGCAGCGGGGTAAAGACGTGGGTGGCCAGCACCGCGCTTTCCGGCAGGCGGGCTTTCAGCGCCTCTTCCACGATCCCTGCCACGGGCGCAAGACCGTGATCGGTGTCACCCATGCCGATGGTGCCACCCGTATGTATCAGCAGAAGTTCCATCACGCTGCTGCCCGGTGATGCTCAAGCGCAAGGCCGGCCAGCGCGGCAGCCACTGCATCCGTTACGTCGATCAGCGTCTTGCCCTGAACGGGACGGGCGATCAGCGGCAGTTCGGTGCAAGCCAGCAGCACCGTCTGCGCCTCCATGGAAAGAACGATTTCCTCCAGCCGGGGGGCAAGCGAGGCATCCGTGCTGCCAAGGCGCTTCACGTCGTGAATGAGGCTCTGGAGTGCCTGCGGCTCCGCCGGGGTTTCCAGATCAAAGACCGGCGTCAGCGTCGCATAGGCGGAATATTCGTCCAGTGCGACAACCGGCGCTGCACCCAGCAGGCCAACCCGGCCGGAGCCGGAACGGCGGATTTCGGAAGCCACCACGGACTGGAACGACACCAGCCGCGCACTTACGCCCATCTTGGCCAGCAGCACCTCGATCTTCGGCGCAAACCAGTTCAGCGTGTTGCAGGCAATGGCGAAGGCATCGACCTGCGGCGCGATTTGGCACACGGCGCGCTCCATCGCGGCCCAGACGGCATCCTCGTTTTCGCGCAGGTCCATCGACAGGCCGAGTTCCGGCTCGGACACGGCGACAAGACGCGGCGCATCAAGATCGCCTCGGAAACTGCAGCCCATCATGTCCTGGGTGTGGCGCAGGATCTTGGCCCACAGGTCCAGACCCGCCTCAGGGCCTGATCCGGTGATGATGCCAAGCGTGTAAGCTCTCTGGTTCATGGAGTTCCCCCTTTTTGCCGGATGGTGCAACTCCGCTGCTTTCTTGACAATTCGGCAGATGCCCACTAAGCGACGCACTCTTGTGCATTTATGGCATCAAAGAGCGCAAATGGACGAAATCGCCGGGAACCTTCGCCTGCTCTGCTCGTACCGCCCCTCGATCTCGCACGTTGGGCGCGATCTCGGCATCAACCGCAGCCAGCTGAACCGCTATCTGGCGGGCACGTCGACGCCGCGCACGGCCTTGATGCGCAAGATCTGCGATTACTTCGGCGTCGAACCCTACGAGATGATGCTGCCGCACAAGGAATTTGCGGAGATCGTCCGCATTCGCGGCCTCGGCAATGACACGGTGACGCGGCGCCTGCGCCAGCATTTCGACCAGGTGATGACGCTGAGCGATGCCCGCGTACAGAACCTGACCGGCATGTTCTATGAATATTACTACTCCATGTCGCAGAAGGGCAAGATCATCCGGGGGCTCATCGTTTTCACGATGGAAGACGGGCACATGTTCTACCGGCGGCTGGAGCGCATGGGCCAGCATGACCGCCCCTGCCTGCGCCACTACCGCTATCAGGGCGCTGCGCTCCTCACCGGCGACCGGGTGTTCATGTCCGATTATGAATACAGCGCCGGCATCGAACTGACCCAGACCATCCTCTATCCGGATTACTCCCTGCGCTGGACGCGCCTGCACGGGGTGAAGCTCGGCGTCTCCGCCGACCAGATCCACATGCCCTGCTGCGTCCGCGTTTATCTGGAGCGCACGCCCGCACGGCTCAATGTCACCGGCGCCCTGCGCAACTGCGGCCTGTTCCAGCCCGAAGACCCTGAGATCCCCCGCCACGTGCTGGAAATGGTCGACAACACCCAGTCCGGCCCCTTCACCTTCGACGCCTACAGCAGGCGGTGAGCCTTACCAGACCTCGGTTTGCTTCACAGTTCCCGCCAGCCAAGCCCCTCTTCCACGGAACCACCGCGCGGGCGGTATTCGGCGCCGATGGGGGTGGACCAGCCGAGGGCGTCGATGCGCGGGAGGAGCCAGCGGTAGTCCAGTTCACCCCGGTCAGGCTCGCCCCGGTCGGGCACGGCGGCAATCTGGATATGGCCGACATGGGGGAGCGCTGCCTCAAGCCGGCGCAGCACATCGCCCTGCTGAATCTGGATGTGGTAGCAGTCGAACATCAGCTTGAGGTTCGGCGCGCCCACGGCGGCGATGATGGACAGTGCCTGACCGGCATTGCTGAGAAAGTATCCCGGCGCATCGTAGCGGTTCAGCGGCTCGATCAGGATGGTGATACCATGCGGCGCGGCCAGTTCCGCGGCATAGGCGAGATTGGCGCGGAAGGTGGCTTCGGAAGCATCCGTCACCGGGGCCTTGCCCGCCATCACATGCACGGCGCCGCAACCGATGGCGGCGGCATAGGTGATGGCCTCGCTGATGGCGGCGCGGGCCTCCGCCTCACTGCCCGGAAGGGCAGCGAGACCGTTGTCACCGGCGGCCACGTCCCCCCGGCGGGTGTTGAGGCCCAGCATTTTCAGGCCGGTCTCGTGAAGCGCAGCCTTCACATCGTCAGCGGGCGTATCATAGGGCCAGTGGCATTCCACCGCATCAAAACCGGCGGCCTTTGCGGCGCGGATCGCCTGCGGCAGCGGCAGGGCGGACCACAGAAAGCCGAGATTGGCGGAATAACGCGGCATCAGTCCCACTCCACATTGAACTTCGTCACCAGACCGCGGATCTGCGCGTCCGTGAGCAGCTTCGGATTGAGCCCGCGCGTCAGCAGCGCAAGCTTTGCCGTCTCTTCCAGCTCCTCGATGGCATAGACGGCGGATTCCAGATCCTTGCCCGCCACGACGGGGCCATGATGGGCCAGCATGACGGCGGATCGCTTACCCGCAAGGCCACGGATGGCATCGCCCATGGCCGGATCGCCGGGCATGAAATACGGCAGCATCACCACCTTGCCCAGCTTCATCACGCCATAGGCCGTCAGCGGCGGCAGCATGTTGTCCGGGTCCGTGTCCGGCAGCAGCGACAGGGCCACCGAATGGCAGGAATGGAGATGCACCACCGCCCCAGCCGTGCTGCGGGTTTCATAAAAGGCGGCATGCAACGGCATTTCCTTGGTGGGCTCGTCCCCGCCAATGAGGCGCCCGGTTGCGTCAAACCGGCTGAGGCGGGCGGGGTCAAGACTGCCCATGGAGCTGCCAGTAGGTGTAACCAGCAAGCCGCCATCTTCCGTGCGCACCGATATGTTGCCCGAAGAACCGCCGGTGAGGCCGCGCTCGAAAATGGAGCGGGCCATCGCGCAGACCTGTTCCCTCAGGCGCGCCTCGCTGCTCATGCCTGCCCCTCCAGCCGCCTTGCGGCCTTGGCGAAAAAGTCTTCCGCACCGAAGTTGCCGGATTTGAGCGCAATGACAAGCCCCGGGCCCGCCCGCATGGCCGGAACACCCGGATCAATCTCCGGCCCGATTTCCAGCGTGCCAAGCTTCAGCCCCTCCACCACGGCGCCGGAGGTTTCCCCGCCTGCGCTGATCAGCCGGGTAACGCCGCCCGCCACGAGGCTGCGCGCCAGTTCCGCGAAGAAGCCTTCCAGCGCGGCGGCGGCCTTTTCCTTGCCGTGCCGCTCCTGCACGGCGCGCACACGGGCGGGATCTGCGGAGGAATAGGCGAGCGGCAGCCCCTGCTGCGCAAGGCACCAGTCCGCCACCGCCTGCGCGGTCAGTTCCCCGGCGATCACCTTGTCCGCATCAATCTCGAAGGCCGGGCTCGTCTGCCTGTGGGCAGCAACCTGTTGCTGCGTCATCACCGAGCAGGAACCGCAGACGGCTGCCGCCCTGCCTTGGACCTGCCCCTGCCAGCCGGAAGAAGCCCCGCTGATAAGGCCCGCCTTGCGGAAGTTGGCCGGAAGACCCATGGCAATGCCGGAGCCGCCGGTCACCAGCTTGCGGCTGGCTGCGGCCTCGCCGATGGTCATCAGATCCTCATCCGACAGCGCATCCACCACGATCAGCCCCCGCCCTGCCCCGCTCTCGCGCTTAAGCGCTGCCTCGACGGCCGCCGCACCTTTGGCCACCTCCGCGTAGGACACGTGACCGACGCCGCCCTTCACCTGACGGGCGAGCACGCGGCGGATGTCCGGATCGGTCATGGGGGTCAGCGGATGGTGCTGCATGCCGCTTTCGCTGAGCAGGCGGCCGCCGACGAAGAGATGCCCATGCACCAGCGTGCGGCCTGTGGCCGGAAACACCGGGCAGAAGATCACCGCCTCTTCCTCCAGCGCAGCCGCCAGCGCCTCGGCCACCGGACCGATGTTGCCCTCATCCGTGCTGTCGAAGGTGGAGCAATATTTGAACAGGAACTGGCGGCAGCCCTGCGCCTTCAGCCAGTCCAGCGCCTTCAGCGACAGGGCCACAGCCTCGGCGGCAGGGATGGAGCGGGACTTGAGTGCCACAACACCGGCTTCCACATCCGGCGCGGCGGGGGCATCCGGCACGCCGGTATATTGCACCGTGCGCATGCCTTGCTTCGCCAGCGTGTTGGCCAGATCGCTGGAGCCGGTGAAATCGTCGCCAATACAGCCCAGCAGCATCATGCGCCTCCCGGCAGGGTGAGCCCGGCGTTGCGGGCATAGACCTTGGCCACCGCGGCATCATCCTCGCCGCCAAGACCGGAGCCTGCGGCGGCCATGAACTGTTGCAGGGCGGCGGCCGTCAGCGGCGCGCCAAACCGCGCTTCCGCGGCAATGCCCAGCACGATACCGAGATCCTTCGGCCAGATATTGATGGCTGAGCGGGGCGTATAGTCACCATCAACCACATGCGGCGCGCGGTTTTCAAACATCCAGGACGTGCCGGCGCATCTGGAGATGACTTCGACAATGCGGCCCGGCTCCAGCCCCTGCGTCATGCCGAAAGTCAGCGCCTCGCCCATGGCGGCGATATGCACCCCGGCGAGAAGCTGGTTCACGGCCTTCATGGCCGAGCCTGCCCCCGGCTCACTGCCGAGGTCAAAGACGGTTTCGGCCATGGCATCAAGCGCAGGCCTTGCACCGTTGAAAGCTTCCTGCGAGCCCGAGGCCATGATCGACAGTTTGCCCGCCGCCGCCTTGGCCGCACCGCCGGAAATCGGCGCATCAAGATAATGCAGCCCGAGGCCCGCACAGCGCGCTGCCATATCCTTGGCAAAGGACGGGGCCACGGTGGCGCAAGAGATGATGGTGGTACCCTTGCGCATGCGGTCCGCCCAGCCCTCGGCGCCGAAGAGCACCGTTTCCGTCTGCGCCGCATTCAGCACCACGACGACCAGCACATCGGTCAGCGGAGCCGTGCCGGCGGCGCTCGCCGCCTGCCCGCCTTCCGCCATCAAACGGGAGACGGCGGCGGCATTCACATCCGTCCCATGCACCCTGTGACCGGCCCGCAGCAGCGACTGCGCCATGCCGTAGCCCATCGAGCCAAGCCCCACGACCGCAACATTCAGAACCATGATCAGGACCCCATGAAGATTTCGACCGGCCACAGCGTGATCGCCGGGATGTAGGTGATCAGCATCAGGCAGCAGAACACCACCAGCACGAACCAGATGAGCTGCGGAATGATCTTTTCCAGCGGGATCTTCGCCACGGCACAGGCCGCGAAGAGATTGACCCCGAGCGGCGGCGTGATCATGCCGAGCGCCAGATTGACGACGACCACCAGGCCGAAATGCACCGGATTGATGCCGAAGCTGACCGCCACCGGCGTCAGGATCGGCGCCAGCACCAGAATGGCGGCAGAGGTCTCGATGAACATGCCGACAATCAGCAGCAGCACGTTGACCGCCAGCAGGAAGGACCAGGGCTCGGAGAAGACGGTCTTGATCCAGTTCGCCACCTCGCCCGGCAGGCCGGAGCGGGCGATGAGGAAGGAGAACAGCGCCGCCGCGGAGATGATGAGCATGATTGTGGTGGTGGAGATCACCGTCTGGCGCAGGATGCCCGGCAGCGCCTTCAGCGGCAGTTCCCGGTAACAGATCATGCCAACAACAACAGCACAGGCCACGGCGGCAACAGAGGCTTCCGTCGGCGTGAACACGCCCGCATAGATACCGCCGATGATGACGAAGGGCACCAGCAGCGCCGGCACCGCATTGACAAAGGCGGGCCACAGCACCTGCCGGTCATCGCCATCATGGGTGCCGATGCCGCGCAGGCGGCAGATGACCAGCACCGTCAGCATCAGCGCGCTGGCCACCAGCAGGCCGGGGCCGAAACCGGCGATGAAGAGCTGGCCCACCGAGGTTTCCGTGGACACGCCATAGAGGATGAGCGGAATGGACGGCGGGATCAGAACGCCGAGTTCGGCCGAGCTGGCCTGAATGGAGGCGGCCAGCGGCTTGCCATAGCCATGCTTCACCATCGCCGGGATGAGGATGGAGCCGATGGCAAAGGTGGTGGCGACGGAAGAGCCGGAGACGGAGGCAAACATCATGCAGGTGAGCACGCAGGAGCAGGCCAGCCCGCCCTGGATGCCGCCGACCAGCGCCTTGGCCAGTTCCACCAGCCGCCGCGAAATGCCGCCTGCGGACATGAGATTGCCCGCGAGGATGAAGAGCGGGATGGCCATCAGCGGAAAACTGTCCAGCCCGACAAACATGCGCTGCGCCACCAGCAGCAGCGGCAGATTGCTGCCAAACTGGATGCCGGCGATGGAGGCAAGGCCGATGGCAATGGCAATCGGCACGCCCATGAAAAAGAAGATCAGCAGCGAGACGGCAATGACGGCATTCATCCCTGCGCTCCTTCCACAGGCGCTTCACCCGGCAGGCCATCGCGTGCGGCGCGCAGCATGGCGCCGAGGATGGCAATGCAGGCAAACACCGCCCCGACCGGCAGCGCCGCATAGACCCAGGCGATGGAAATCTCGAGGGCCGCGAGCGTCTGGCGCATCACGCGCCCGGTCATATTCCAGCCCTGCCAGAACAGGATGACGAAGAAGACGAAGGAGAGCAGCATCGCCAGCTGATAGAGCGCAAGGCCAAGGCGGCGCGGCAGCGACCGCTGGACGATTTCCATCGAGATCATCGAGCCGCTGCGGATGGCCCCGGCCGCACCCAGGAAGACGCACCAGATGATCGCGGAACGGGCGGCAACTTCCGACCAGGTGGAGGGCGTGCCGAAGACGAAGCGGGTCGTCACCTGATACAGCGCCATGACCGTGGCGATGACCAGAAACACCATCGCCAGCCGCAAGGCCGTTTCCGACAGGATTTCATCGATTTTGAGGAAGAAGGACATGATGACGCCTCACCCGACAGGAAGGGAACGGGCTGCCGGCGCATAACGGCCGGCAGCCCGCCGGGGTGTCTTGAGAGCGGCCCGGGCACATCTGGACCGCTGGAAAAGCCTTACTGCACGGCGCGGATGCGCTCGATCATCTCCGGGCCGTACTGGCTGGTGTAGATCTCGTAGGAGGGTTCGGCGATCTTGGCGAAGGCTTCCTTGTCAACAGTCATGGTCACTTCCATGCCGTTGTCCTTCATCAGCTGCACGCCCTCGGCCTCCTGCTTGTCCACTTCGGCGCGGGTGGCCGCGACAGAGGCCTTGGCCGCTTCCATGAACCAGCCGCGTTCTTCCTCGCTCAGGCCATCCATGCGGATGGGCGAAGCCAGCACGATGGCCGGGGAATAGACGTGGCCGGTGAGCGAGATGTGCTTCTGCACTTCCCAGAACTTGGAGGCGGTGATCACCGGGATCGGGTTTTCCTGCCCGTCCACCACGCCCTGCTGCAGCGCGGCGAAGACTTCCGGGAAGGCCATCGGCGTCGGCGCGGCCCCCATGTCGGTGAAGGCCTTCATGTGCACCTTGTTTTCCATGGTGCGCACCTTCAGACCCTTCAGGTCATCCGGCCCGGAGATTGCAGTCTTGGAATTGGTGATGTGGCGGAAGCCGTTTTCCGACCAGGCGAGGCCAACAAGATTGTTCTCGCCGATCTTGGCCAGCAGTTCCTGCCCGACTTCACCGTCCAGCGTCTTGCGGGCATGCTCATAGTCGCGGAAGAGGAACGGCAGGTCGAGGGCATAGACTTCCGGCACGAAGTTGCCGAGCGGGCCGCTGGACGTGATCACCACGTCGATGGAGCCGATCTGCAGGCCCTCGATCATGTCACGCTCGCCGCCGAGCGTGCCGGCCGGCGCTTCCTTGCCGGTGTATTTGCCGCCGGACAGTTCTTCCAGCTTGGCGATGAAGGCGCGCGCGCCAGCGCCATAATGCGACTGGGCGGAAATGGCATGGGCGACGGTGATGACTTCCTGCGCCTGGGCAGCACCTGCGGTGAGCGCCAGTGCGCTGGCAGCGATCATCAGATTCCTGAAATGAAACACGGCGGTTTTCCTCCCTGACTGCCTGCCCGGACCACCGGACAGACGCGCCCCGCCTTTCCGGCCGGGCAGACCTGAGCTGGCAAGCCCGGATGACATCACGGGCCTGCGCGCCGGACCTCCCAGACCGGCATGGATGAAACGGTAGTTCAGGAATGACAGCGCTGTCAATCCATCAAAGCCGATCAAATGCACACCACGATTTCAGCGGATAACCGCAAGTTTCCGTAAATTCTGCAAATGACAGCGCTGATCATTTCTGTCACTCTCCGTTCACTGGCCAATCCAGCGCGGATGATGCAGCATGAAGCGTGTGAAGCTCAGTCAGGTGGCCGAACTGGCCGGTGTCAGTGAAATCACCGCCTCGCGGGCGCTGCGCAATGGCGCCAATGTGGCCCCGCAGACACAGAAGAAGGTGGCGGAAGCGGCCCAGCAGCTCGGCTATCTGCCCAACAGGATCGCCGGATCGCTGGCGGGAGCTGCCTCCAACCAGATCGGCGTCATCGTCCCCTCCCTCACCAACAACGTGTTTCCGCAGGTTCTGCAAGGCCTCGAAAGCCGCCTGACCGCTGCCGGATACCATACTATTCTCGGCGTCTCCGACTATCTGCCGGAGCGCGAGGAGGTGATGATCCGCACCATCCTAGCCTGGCGCCCGGCCGCGCTCGTCATCGGCACGGCGAGCCTGACGGACATCAGCCGCAAGATGCTGGAGCAGGCGGATGTGCCCATTGTCGAGATCATGGATTGCGACATCGAGCCCATCGACATGGCCGCCGGAATCTCACAGGTTCAGGCTGGCAAGGCGCTCGGCTATTATCTGACGGGCCGGGGCTATGAGCGTCTCGCTTATATCGGCCACGACCTTGAGGCCGACCGGCGCGCCGGCAAACGGCGCGAGGGTTTCCTTGCCGCCGCAAGAGAGACGGGTGCCACCATCACCGCGGAACTCACCGCCCCCGCCCCCTCCTCCGTGGCGCTTGGCCGGGACCTGACCGCCCGGCTGCTGGCTGAGGCTCCGCAACGGCCGCAAGCCATATGCTATTCCAACGACGACATGGCCGTCGGCGGCATCTTCCACTGCATGGCGGCAGGCCTTGATGTGCCCGGCGACCTTGCCATCTGCGGCTTCAACGGCCTCGACATCGGCCAGCAGCTGCCCTGCCCGCTCACCACCATCGAATCCGGCCGCACCGGCATCGGCGAGCAGGCCGCCGCCATGATCCTCTCCCGCTTCCAAGGCACCCCCACCCCCACCCGCCTCGACACAGGCTTCCGGTTGCTGCGGGGGGCTTCGGCGTGAGGGGGATGGGAACTCCCCGATAGTCCCTCTCCGCGCCGCCCCGGCCTTGCGCCGGGGCCTGTAGGGCGGGCAGGGTCTGTCCAAAACGGATGCTCTGCGTCCGAAGGAAAGATCAACCGCATTGCGTCCCTGACAGGTCCCGGCACGGAGGCCGGGACGGCGCGGTGGGTGGGGCAGGCATCGCGGATGCGGCCAGCGCGGCGCTCAGTGGCACCCGCCGTTTACCACCTTCCCCCCAACAAAACAAAGGGCGGAGAGGTTGCCCGCTCCGCCCTGATGATCCGGTTGAAGGATCTTACTTGATCATCGGCAGCAGTTCGCTTACGGACTTCTTGGCGTCGCCGTAGAACATGCGCGTGTTCTCCTTGTAGAACAGCGGGTTCTCGATGCCGGAGTAGCCCGTGCCCTGGCCGCGCTTGGAGACGAAGACCTGCTTGGCCTTCCACACTTCCAGAACAGGCATGCCGGCGATTGGCGAGTTCGGGTCTTCCTGGGCCGCCGGATTGACGATGTCATTGGAGCCAATGACAATCACCACGTCGGTGTTCGGGAAATCCTCGTTGATCTCGTCCATTTCCAGCACGATGTCGTAGGGCACCTTGGCCTCGGCGAGGAGCACGTTCATGTGGCCCGGCAGACGGCCTGCCACCGGATGGATGGCGAAGCGCACTTCCTTGCCGGCGGCCCGCAGCTTGCGGGTCAGTTCCGACACGGCCTGCTGGGCCTGCGCCACGGCCATGCCGTAGCCCGGGACGATGATGACGCTGTCCGCATCGTTGAGGGCCGAGGCCACGCCTTCCGCATCGATGGCGATCTGCTCGCCCGCGATTTCCATGGCCGGCCCCGTGGTGCCGCCGAAGCCGCCCAGGATGACCGACACGAAGGAGCGGTTCATCGCCTTGCACATGATGTAGGACAGGATCGCGCCCGAGGAGCCGACCAGCGCGCCGACGACGATCAGCAGATCGTTCGACAGCGAAAAGCCGATGGCAGCAGCCGCCCAGCCCGAGTAGCTGTTCAGCATGGACACGACCACCGGCATGTCAGCGCCGCCGATGCCCATGATCAGGTGGTAGCCGATGAAGAAGGCCAGCAGCGTCATCAGGATCAGCGTCCAGATGCCCGCGCCGTTCACATACATGAACAGCAGGATCAGCGATAGGGCCGCAGCGCTGGCATTCAGCGCATGGCCGCCCGGCAGCTTCGTGGCCTTGCTGTCCACCTTGCCCGCCAGCTTGCCGAAGGCAATGACGGAACCGGTGAAGGTGACCGCACCGATGAAGACGCCGAGGAACACCTCGACCTTGAGAATGATCTGCTCGACACCGTTCTTGTGGGCCAGCACGGCGGCAAAGCCCTCAAGCGAGGCGCGGGTGGCCTCGTCCATCGCCAGCACGCGCACCAGTTCGATGTGGGCGTTGTAGCCGATGAAGACCGCCGCAAGGCCGACCAGCGAGTGCATGGCGGCCACGAGCTGCGGCATTTCGGTCATCTGGACGCGCTGCGCGACCACCCAGCCGATGGCACCGCCTGCCGCGATCAGCAGCACGGAGAGGAGCCACAGGCCCGAGCCCGGCCCGATGAGCGTTGCGGCAACCGCAAGGCCCATGCCGGCGATGCCGTACCAGACGGCGCGCTTGGCGCTTTCCTGCCCCGAGAGGCCGCCGAGCGAGAGAATGAAAAGTACTGCCGCAACAACGTAAGCGGCTGTGGTGAAACCATATTCCATCGTGTCTCTCCCGCCCTCTTACGACTTCTGGAACATGGCAAGCATGCGCCGGGTCACCAGGAACCCGCCGAAGATGTTGATACCGGCCATGAACACCGACAGCGCACCCAGCAGGATCACGAGGAAGCTGCCGGAGCCAACCTGCATCAGGGCGCCCAGAATGATGATAGAGGAGATGGCATTGGTGATGGCCATCAGCGGTGTGTGCAGCGAGTGCGAGACATTCCAGATGACCTGGAAGCCGACGAAACAGGCCAGCACGAAGACGATGAAGTGGCTCATGAAGCTCGCCGGAGCGAAGAGACCGGCCAGCAGGATGAGCGCACCGCTGCCAGCCAGAAGCGCCACCTGATTGCGCGTCTGCGCCTTGAAGGCGGCCGCTTCCTGTGCCCGCCTTTCTTCCGGCGTCAGTTCCTTCGGCTTCTCCTTCGGTTTCTGTGCGGCGATGGCCTGCACTTTCGGCGGCGGAGGCGGGAATGTGATGTCGCCCTTGAAGGTGACGGTCGCACCGCGGATCACGTCATCTTCCATGTTGTGCACAAGCTGCCCGTCCTTGGCGGGGGTCAGGTCGGTCATCATGTGACGGATGTTGGTGGCATAAAGCGTCGAAGACTGGGCGGCCATGCGGCTCGGGAAGTCCGTGTAGCCAATGACGATGACGCCATTGTCAGAGACGACGCGCTGGTCGGCGACGGTCAGTTCGCAGTTGCCGCCGCGCTCGGCAGCAAGGTCAACGATGACCGAACCCGGCTTCATGGCCGCAACCATGTCGGCCAGCCACAGCTTGGGCGCATCGCGGCCCGGGATGAGCGCCGTCGTGATGACGATGTCCATGTCCGGCGCCAGCTCGCGGAACTTCTCCAGCTGCTTCTCGCGGAACTCTGGCGATGAGGGAGCCGCATAGCCACCGGTGGCCGCGCCGTCCTGCACCTGGTCGTCGAAGTCCAGATAGACGAACTCGGCGCCCATGGATTCGATCTGCTCGGCCACTTCAGGGCGAACGTCGAAGGCATAGGTGACCGCACCCAGCGAAGTGGCGGTGCCGATGGCGGCAAGGCCGGCGACACCTGCACCGATGATCAGAACCTTGGCGGGCGGGATCTTGCCTGCCGCCGTCACCTGTCCGGTGAAGAAGCGGCCGAAGTTGTTTCCGGCCTCGATCACGGCGCGGTAACCGGCGATGTTGGCCATGGAGGACAGGGCGTCCATCTTCTGGGCGCGCGAGATGCGCGGCACCATGTCCATGGCGATCACATTGGCGCCGGTGGCCTTCGCCTTTTCCAGCAGGTCCTTGTTCTGCGCCGGATAGAAAAAGGAAATCAGCGTCTTGCCTTCGCCGAGCAGCGCCACTTCGCTTTCCAGCGGCGGGCGCACCTTGGCGATGATGTCCGCAGCGGCGAAAAGGTCGGCAGCCGAAGCTGCAACTTCCACACCGGCCTTGCGGTAGGCTTCGTCAGAAAAACCGGCGGCTTTGCCCGCGCCGCTTTCGATGACACAGCTGTAGCCGAGCTTCTGCAGGTGCGCGGCACTGTCCGGGGTCATCGCGACGCGCGCTTCCCCGTCAATGACCTCGCGCGGTGATCCAATCTTCATCCCGTACCTCGATATAGAAAATGGCTTTTCCGTCCCCCAGCCCCGAGGCTTCATCACCCTTCCGCTGAGGACGGATTCCATGAACCACGGGAGCTTGATGAAACACACTAGCGCACTGCGCAAGAAAATACGCGCCCTGTTTATCAAGATTTTTTCTCAACAATCGCATCGGCGCAACAATCTTGCGCATTCCCATCCAAAAGGGCGGAGGCTTCTGGAAAATTTCGAGAATTGGCGGGCACCTGACGTGCGCGCTGGAACGAAGTCAGACCAATCCAAGCAATAAAATTACTTCGCTGCCCGAATTAAATTGCAGGAAACTCAACAATAGACCTGGGCAGGCCAGACGCGGCGCATCATCGAACGGCCCAAAGGGCGAATCTCATATGCTAGTATGCCGGCAATCTCTGGCGGCACAGCGCTGCGGGCAAGATTGCTGGACCGGACTTTAGCGAATAACCCGGCGCAGCCCCTCCTGAACCTTCAGCAGGGGCTGCAGATAAAGGCCTGGAAGTTCCTCCGCGCTGGCCTGCACGGCTGCAAGCCCCACGTTGAGCGCCGCCACCACCAGCCCGCGTGAGGAATAGACCGGCACGGCGATGGAGCGCAGACCCAGTTCCACCTCCTGATCGATGATGGCATAGCCCAGCCGCCGCGCCTCGGCGACACGGACCATGATCTCCTGCGGTGCCGTCAGGCTGCGCGGGGTGCGCGGGGTCAGATCACAGCGCTCGATCAGGGCAGCGGCCTCCGCTTCCGGCATCGCCGCCAGCAGCACGCGGCCCATGGAGGTGCAATGCACCGGCAGGCGGGAGCCCGGCATCAGGCCGATGGACATCACCCGGCGCTGCGCGGCCCGGGCGAGATAGACGATTTCCAATTCATCCCGGATGGCGACGGAGGCAGACTGGCCGATCTGCTCGGAAAGCTGATCCAGCCAGGGCTGCACGACCTGCGCCAGAGGCAGGGCGGCCAGCGCCCCCATGCCAAGGCGCAGCACCTTGGGCGTCAGGGTGAAGAACTTGCCGTCATAATCGGCATAGCCTGTCTCGTGCAGGGTGAGCAGGCAGCGGCGGGCGGTGGCCCGGTCCAGCCCCGTGGCTTCTGCCACATCGGAGATGGACAGGCGCGAGCGGTCGGCCCGGAAGGCTTCCAGTACGCAGAGCCCCTTGGCGAGCGACGCTATGAAATCGGTCTTGTTCAACATACGCACAAAAAATTACAGGAATTGAACAAAAGTCAACATCCGCACAAATCCGTTTTCTGCCGCCTCAAGGCAGCGTAGCTTCCTGGCCGGAAGTCTCCCTGGGAGGAAATTCATGGACAAGAGAATTGCCACGCTTGCGGAAGCTGTCGCCGGCATTCCGGACGGCGCCTCGGTGATGATCGGCGGTTTCGGCGGCTCCGGTGCGCCGATCGAGCTCATTCACGCCCTCATCGACCGCTATCTCGCAACCGGCAGCCCCAAGAACCTGACGGTCATCAACAACAACGCCGGAAACGGCCATGTGGGCATTGCCGCGCTCATCGAGCAGGGCATGGTCGCCAAGATGGTCTGCTCCTTCCCCCGCTCTGCCGATCCGCGCGTTTTTACCGAGCTGTATCTGTCCGGCAAGATCGAGCTGGAACTGGTGCCGCAAGGCACGCTGGCCGAGCGCATCCGCGCCGGTGGCGCAGGCATTCCCGCCTTCTACACCCCCACTGCCTATGGCACGGATCTGGCCAAGGGCAAGCCGGTGGCCGAATTCGATGGCCGCCACTATGTGCAGGAGCGCTGGCTGAAGGCTGACTTCGCGCTGATCAAGGCAGAAACAGGCGATACTCACGGCAACCTGACCTACCGGATGGCCGCACGCAACTTCGGTCCGGTCATGGCCATGGCCGCTGCCTGCACCATCGTGCAGGTGAGCCGCGCCGTCGAGGCAGGCAGCATTGATCCGGAGACGGTCATCACCCCCGGCATTTTCGTCGACATGATCGTGGAGGTGCCCTCCCCTCAGCAGGAGGAAGCCCTCAACCGCGCAGGAGCCCATCACCCATGACCAGCAAGCTCTCCAACGCCCAGATTGCCTGGCGCGCCGCGCAGGACATCACCGATGGTGCTTATGTGAACCTCGGAATCGGTTTCCCCGAAATGGTGGCCAAGTTCCAGCCACCGGGCCGCGAAGCCATCTTCCACACCGAAAACGGTATCCTTGGCTTCGGCGAGGCTCCGGCGGAAGGCGAAGAGGACTGGGACCTGATCAACGCGGGCAAGAAGGCGGTGACGCTGAAGCCCGGCGCAGCCTTCTTCCACCACGCCGACAGCTTCGCCATGGTGCGCGGCGGCCATCTGGACGTGGCCATCCTCGGCGCCTATGAAGTGGCGGAAAACGGCGACCTTGCCAACTGGTCCACGGGCCCGAAGGGCGTGCCGGCCGTTGGCGGGGCGATGGATCTGGTGCATGGCGCCAAGCGCGTTGCCGTCATCACTGATCACGTCACCAAGGACGGCAAGCCGAAGCTGGTGGAGCGCTGCTCACTGCCGCTCACCGGCGTTGGCTGCGTCACCCGTGTCTATACTTCGCTCGCTGTCATAGATATCGAAAAGGGGCATTTCGTCCTGCGCGAAAAACTGCCAGCCTTGACACTCGAAGCGCTGCAGGCCCAGACCGGTGCAAAGCTGCATCTGGACGGCCCCGTGGCAGACCTGACCGTTCCGGAGCTTTGATGATGACCGACGCATATATCTGTGACTACATCCGCACGCCCATCGGCCGTTATGCCGGTGCTCTGGCAAGCGTCCGGGCCGACGATCTGGGGGCCATTCCGCTGAAGGCGCTGATGGACCGCAACCGCAGCGTCGACTGGGGTGCGGTGGACGAGGTGATCTACGGCTGCGCCAACCAGGCGGGCGAGGACAACCGCAACGTCGCGCGCATGAGCCTGCTGCTGGCGGGTCTGCCGGTCGAAGTGCCGGGCACCACCATGAACCGGCTCTGCGGCTCGGGCATGGATGCGGTGATCGCCGCCGCCCGCGCCATCAAGGCCGGAGAAGCGGAGCTGATCATCGCAGGCGGCGTGGAAAGCATGTCGCGCGCGCCCTTTGTCATGCCCAAGGCCGACGCCGCCTTCGCCCGTGAGAATGCCGTCTATGACACCACCATCGGCTGGCGCTTCGTCAACCCTCTGATGAAGGCGCAATATGGCATCGATTCCATGCCGGAAACGGCGGAGAACGTCGCCGAAGACTACAACATCTCCCGTGCCGATCAGGATGCCTTCGCCCTGCGCAGCCAGCAGAAGGCCGCCGCCGCGCAGGCCAATGGCCGCCTTGCAGAGGAAATCACGCCCGTCATGATCCCGCAGCGCAAGGGCGAGCCGAAAGTGGTGGACAAGGACGAGCATCCGCGCGAGACGACGATCGAGGCGCTGTCCGCCCTCAAGGCGCCGTTCCGCGCCGGTGGTTCGGTAACGGCGGGCAATGCCTCGGGCGTGAATGATGGTGCCGCCGCACTCATCATCGCCTCGGCGGAAGCGGCCAAGCGCTACGGCCTGACCCCTATTGCCCGGATTCTGGGCGGTGCCACTGCCGGCGTGCCGCCGCGCATCATGGGCATCGGACCGGCCCCGGCTTCCAAGAAGCTGCTGGCCCGCCTCGGCCTCACCCAGGACAAGCTGTCGGTGATCGAACTGAACGAGGCCTTCGCCTCGCAGGGCCTTGCCACGCTGCGCGACCTCGGCATTGCCGATGATGATGCCCGCGTCAACCCGAACGGCGGCGCCATCGCCCTCGGCCACCCGCTCGGCATGTCCGGCGCCCGGATCACCGGCACCGCCGCCCTGCAGCTGGCCAAAACCGGCGGTTCGCTGGCACTGGCCACCATGTGCATCGGCGTCGGCCAGGGCATCGCCGTGGCCATCGAACGCGTCTGATCTGATAACACCGGCCGCAGGCAGATTTGCCCTGCGGCCGGTTTTTTAGGTTGCTTGTAGCGCATCAAGCGCCCGCCAACGCGCCGGGGCACTTCTGGCAGAACCCGCAACGCTGACGTGAACCTGTCCGAGCTTTGGTGAAACTTTTCTCACTTGGCCTGCCCTGCCAAAGCTGCAATATGACGGCTTGCCCTTCTGTCATGCGGAGACAGCCATGGACCCGGTATCGGCCATCATCGCCTTTTCGATTGCAGCTGCACTGATGACGCTAACGCCGGGGCTGGATACGGCGCTGGTGCTGCGCACGGCCACGGTGGAGGGCCCGAAACAGGCCTTTGCCGCCGGGCTTGGCATCTCCGGCGGTGTCGTGACCTGGGGCTTTGCCGCCTCCGTGGGGCTGGGCGCGCTGCTGGCTGTCTCTGAAGCGGCTTACCGGGTGATGCAGTATGCCGGTGCAGCCTATCTCATTTGGCTGGGCTTCAAGATGCTCCGCGCCGCCCTGCGCCCTGCCGATCCGGCGCAGCTGGAAAAGGCCGCCGCTGAAGTTGCCGCAGGCCAGAGCGTCAGCCGGGGCTGGTTTTGGCGCGGGCTGATGACCAATCTGCTCAATCCCAAGGTCGGCGTCTTCTATGTCAGCTTCCTGCCGCAGTTCATTCCGGCAGATGTGCCCGTCACGGCCTTCAGCACCGGACTTGCGGCCATCCATGGGCTGATGGGCGTGCTCTGGTTTGCCGTCATCATTCTGGCCACCCGGCCCATTACCGGACTGCTGCGCCGCCCGTCCTTCACCCGCGGCATCGACGGGCTTACTGGCTCCGTCCTGATCGCCTTCGGCCTCAGGCTGGCTCTGGAACGGCGCAGTTGAACGCCAACGGCGAGAAAAAGGATCAGCAACAGGCGGGATAGGCCGCTGGAGTTGATGCGCATCAACTACAGCGCCGGTTGCGCTGCCTATGGTGCCGGGCAACGCGACAGACGGAGCCCCGCATGATCCCTTCCGGCCCCAATAGCAGCCCCACTATCAGCCCAGACAGCCCCTCTGGCGCTGGCCAGCCCCCGTCCATTCCCGGAATGCCGCCGTTTCTGGCCCTCGGCCTGCGCCTTGCCCCCGCTGCACCTGCGGCTTTCGTGCTGACGGGCGCCGCACGGCAGATCGTGGCGCGCCATCCCGGCCTGATGAGCCGGCTCGGCGCCTACCGCCACAGCCGCTTTGCGCTGACGGCCAGCGACGTGCCGCTGACCTTCCTGATGGACCTGTCGCAGGAGCCGCTGACCATCACCCTGCATGCCGTTCCGCCCGCCGCCGATGCGCGCATCACCGGAAAGCTGTCGGCGCTTGTCGGACTGGTGCATGGGGTCTGGGACGGAGATGCGCTGTTCTTCTCCCGCGATCTCACCATTGAGGGCGACACTTCGGCGGCCCTGGCCCTGCGCAATGCCATTGACGATGCGGAGCTGGATCTGGGCGCGGAAATCGCCCGTCTTACCGGCCCGCTCGCCGGTGCTGCCAAGCGGGTGATTGCCCTGCTGCAGTCCATGACCGGCGTGCCGCTGAGCCGTCCGGCCCCCATGGAGGCTTTCCGATGATGGAGCTCGTCTGTCCCGCCGGAACGCCTGCGGCGCTCCGGGCTGCCACTGATGCCGGAGCCCATGCCATCTATTGCGGCTTTGCCGATGACACCAACGCCCGCAACTTCCCCGGCCTCAATTTCTCCCGCGAGGAGCTGGCGGCGGGCGTCACATATGCCCATGCACGCGGGGCAAAGGTGCTTGTCGCGATCAACACCTTCCCCCGCGCCGGAAACGAGGACCTGTGGCACCGCGCCGTCGCCGATGCGGAACAGGCAGGTGCCGATGCGGTGATCCTGGCCGATCTCGGCCTAATCGCCTATGCGGCGGAGCGGCATCCGGGCCTGCGGCGGCATCTGTCGGTGCAGGCGGCTGCGGCAAACCCCGATGTCATCAACTTCTATGCAGAGACCTTCGATGTGAAGCGGGTGGTGCTGCCGCGCGTGCTGAGCGTGGAAGAAATCGCCGCGATCAACCGGGAGATCAGCATCGAGACGGAGGTGTTCATCTTCGGCGGGCTCTGCGTCATGGCGGAGGGGCGCTGCTCCCTGTCGTCCTATATCACCAGCCGCTCGCCCAACATGAACGGCGTGTGCTCGCCCGCAAGCCATGTGGACTATGCCGAAGAGGGCCAGTATCTGGCAGCACGGCTGGGCGGCTACACCATCCACCGCTCGGCCAAGGGGGAAGCTGCCCCCTACCCCACCCTGTGCAAGGGCTGTTTCAAGGTGGGCAAACGCACGGGTTACGTCTTCGAAGACCCGGCAAGCCTTGATGCGTCCGAACTGCTGCCCGCGCTGGCGCGGGCCGGGGTTTCGGCGCTGAAGATCGAGGGCCGCCAGCGGTCGCGGGCCTATGTGTCGCAGGTGGTGCGCAACTTCCGCGCCGCCATCGAGGCGCTGGAAGCAGGCCGCCCGGTGCCGGCCGGCATGCTGGCGCAGCTGACCGAGGGCCAAAGCTCCACCGCCGGGGCCTATAACAAGATCTGGAGATGACAGGATGGAGCTGACGGTTGGCCCGGTGATGGGCTTCTGGGACGCTGCGGCGTGGAGCGATTTCTATGCAAGACTGGCCGAAACACCGGGCGTGAAGCGCGCCGTCATCGGCGAGCTGGTCTGTTCCAAGCGCCTGCCCTTCTATCAGACGCGCCTGCCGGAAGCCATCGAGCGGCTGGAGGAGGGCGGCAAGGAGGTGGCAGTGACAAGCCTTGCGCTGGTCACCCTGAAGCGCGAGCGCAAGCAGACCGCCGAACTGGCGGACATGGGCCTTGTGCTGGAGGTGAATGATATCACCGCCCTCGCGCATCTGCCGAAAGGCGCCGCCTTTTCGGCGGGTCCCCTGATCAACGTCTACAACGAGGGAACCGTGTCCTTCCTGAAGGCACGCGGTGCCGTACGTTTCTGCCTGCCGCCGGAACTGCCGATGGCGTCGGTGGAGCGGCTGGCTGCGGCCGCAGACCCCGTGCCGGTGGAGGTCTGGGGCTGGGGCCGCCTGCCGCTGGCCATTTCCGGCCGCTGCTATCACGCCCGCTACCACGACCGGGCCAAGGATCAGTGCCAGTTCGTCTGCGCCGAAGATCCGGACGGGCTGGCGGTGGATACGCTGGACGGGCAGGAGTTTCTGGCCATCAACGGCGTGCAGACGCTCTCGGCCCAATGCGCCAACATGGCCCACACGCTGCCGCGCCTGAAGAGCGCCGGCGTCAGCGGCCTCAGGCTCTCGCCGCAGACGCAAGGCTTCTTCGAGGTGATCAGCCTGTTCGATGATCTGGTGCAAGGCCGCATCGGCGCGGAGGAGATGAGCGCCAAAGCCCTCCCCCATGCGCCGGGCGGCGCTTTTTGCGACGGCTTTCTGGAAGGGGCCGCCGGTGTTTCATGGTCCGGCAATCCCCTTCAGGCACGGGATTGACGGGAAAGCGGAAGCATCAGCTCCGTTTCAGATGATGCCGCCTCTTCTTCAGCCTTCGCCGCAAAAACTTGCCCTATGCCGATCAGCACCGGAGCGTCCCCGAAGGCGGCCATGGCGGTGCTGGAAAGGTCTGCAAGACGGCCGGTCCAGATTTTCTCATCCGGGCGGCTGACGGAGCCGTGGGCCACAACGGGCAAGTCAGGGGAGACGCCTTCCGACAGGAGCCGCTGGCGCAAGCCGTCTGCCATGCGGCGGCCCATGTAGAACACCGTGGTGGCGGCAGAGGTGGCGCGCTCTGTCAGGTCCAGCGTGTCCGGCAGGCCGCCGTGGCGGGAGTGGGCTGTCATCAGGCGCAGGCTCTGGGCATGATCGCGGTGGGTGAGCGACACCTTCAGCCGCGCCGCCATGGCCGAGGCCGCCGTGATGCCCGGCACCACGGAAACGGGGATGCCTTCGGCTTCCAGACGCGCAATTTCCTCCCCTGCCCGGCCAAACACCATCGGATCGCCAGACTTCAGCCGCACCACCTTGCGTCCCTGCCGGGCGAGCGAAACCATCATGTCATTGATGTCTTCCTGCGCGCAGCTTTCCCGCCCGCCGCGCTTGCCGACGAGCATGCGTTTCGCCTCCCGGCGGGCCAGCTCCAGCACTTCGGCGCTGACGAGATCGTCAAACAGGATCACATCCGCCGACTGCAGCGCCCGCATCGCGCCAAGCGTCAGATGGGCAGCATCGCCTGGCCCTGCACCCACCAGAACCACCTCACCGGTGGCAGGGGCTTCCTCAGCCAGATGATCGATAAGGGCGCCGAAATCCTCCTCAAGTTCCGGCGCTCCACGCGCAAAGGCGGCTTCGCTGAACTGCCGCCAGAAGCGCCGCCTGAGGGCCACGCTTTCCAGCCGTTCACTCACCACTGCGCGAATGCGGGCTGCAAGCTGCGCCCAGCGCGAGAGACCGGGCGGCAGCAGGGTTTCGATTTTCTGACGCACCGTCTGGCCCAGCACAGGTGCCGCGCCATCGGTGGAGATGCCGACGACCAGCGGCGAACGGTTGACAATGCCGCCGAACTGGAACTGACAGAAGGCTGGCCGGTCGATGACATTCACCGGCACACCCGCCGCACGGGCCGCTGCGAAGAAGGCTGCGGCCTCTTCGTCATCTTCCGCATCAGCAATGGCGAGGGCCGCACCGGTCAGATCTTCCGGCTGCCAGCGCCGGGAGGCGTGATGGATGCGCGGGCTCAGCGCCGGATCCGCCAGCAGCGCCGCCAGATCCTCGCAAGGGCTATCGGTGAAGAGATGCAATTCCACCCCTGCGGCCAGCAGCAGCTCGGCTTTCCAGGCGGCAGGCTCCCCGCCCCCGGCCAGCACCGCCTTGCGGCCCGTGAGCGGCAGGAACACCGGCAGCACGGCCAGAGGCTCCATCCGGGCAGGACGCTGCGGGCGGGCGGAACGAGGCGAAAGGCCAGAGGTCTCAGGCTGAACGTGCGGCATGGTCATGCGCCTCCTCATGGGGTTTGCACTCCGCCAGCAGGCGGGCGATTTCCGGGCGGCAGGAGCCGCAGTTGCTGCCAGCGCCCAGGCAGGCGCCGATCGCAGCCACCGTGTCAGAGCCCTCAGCCGCAGCGCGGCGGATCTCATTGGCCCCAATCTGGAAGCAGGTGCAGACCACCGGCCCCTTTTCCGGCACATCCGCCGCCGGGCGCCCTGCGAGCAGCCTCCAGCGGGTGGTGGGGCCATCGTCCCGCGTGCCGGGCAGGCTGCTGGCCCAGCTGCGGGAAACGGCAACCGGCGTGCGGGCAAGGAACACGGCCCCGGCCAGCACCCCGTCCTGCCAGACCATGCAACGGTAAAGCCCGTCAGAGGCTGCATGGAAGGACGTCTGCTCCGGCTTGCCAGCCCCACCCAGGGCGCAGCGGCGCAAAAGGCTTGCCGCGATCTCTTCCGGTGTGTCCTCGTCCAGCGTAGCAAACTCGATCTTCACCGCCTCGCTCGTTCCCACATCAGTCAGCGGCGCAAGCGCCCAATAGGCAAAGGGCAGATGCTCCGGCGCGCGGGAGAGCACGGCGAAGCCGTGCCAGCGGGCAGCAACCGGAGCAAGACGCACCGCATTGCGCTTCAATCCCGGCTGGCCGGAGAACGGGTCGCGCTGGCGCCCGGCCAGAACGTCGATGCGGGCGCGGGCGGAAAATTGCCCGGTCCAGTGGATCGGCACGAAAACCTCGCCCCGGCGCACCCGGTCCGTCACCACGGCCCGCACGAGAACGCTGCCCCGCGCGTTGGAAATCTCCACCAGATCCGCCGCTGCGATGCCCTGCGCTGCGGCGTCTTCGGGGTGAATTTCGGCGAAGGGCTCGGCGATATGGGTCAGCAGCCGCGCTGCCCGGCCGGTGCGCGTCATGGTGTGCCATTGATCGCGGATACGGCCGGTGTTGAGCGTCAGCAGGCCCTCCTCTTCCGGTCCGGTTGCGGCGGGCGCCACCGGCACCATCCGCGCCTTGCGGTCGGGCGTGAAGAAGCCGCCCTGCGCAAAGAAGCGGCCATTTTCCGGGCCATTTCCTTCTGCGGGCGCGGGCCAGAGGAAGGGCTGCAGCGCGTCATAGTCCGGCTTGCTGATACCGGCATGGGTGCTGATATCGAAATCCCGGCTGCCGTTATTGCCAGCCCCGGAAAGGGCGGCATGTTCGGCAAAAATATCTGCCGCACTCGTATAGGCAAAGGCCTCACCATGCCCCATGCGCCGCGCCACGGCGGAGATAATGGCCCAGTCGGGCAGAACTTCACCCGGCAGCGGCAGGAAGGCGCGCTGGCGGGAGATGCGCCGCTCGGAATTGGTCACCGTACCGTCCTTCTCGCCCCAGGCAGCGGCAGGCAGCAGCACATGGGCGTGGCGGGTGGTGTCCGTGTCGCGCAGCACATCAGATACCACGACGAAGGGGCAGCGTCCCAAGGCTTCGCGCACCCGGTCCGCATCCGGCAGGCTGTCCACCGGGTTGGTGGCCATGATCCAGACCGCCTTGATGCGGCCCTCATGCATGGCGTCGAACAGTTCCACCGCCTTCAGGCCGGGCCTCGCCGCCAGCTTTGGTGCGTTCCAGAAGCCCTGCACGATGTCCCGGTGCGCCGGATTGTCGAGGTCCATATGGGCGGCGAGCATGTTGGCAAGGCCGCCCACCTCGCGCCCGCCCATGGCATTGGGCTGGCCGGTGACGGAAAACGGCCCCATGCCGGGCTTGCCAATGCGGCCCGTGGCAAGATGCACATTGACGATGGCATTGACCTTGTCCGTGCCGGAGACGGACTGGTTGACGCCCTGGCTATAGACCGTCACCACTTTCGGCGTGCGGGCGAAAAGCTCGAAGAAGGCGCCGGTTTCGGCCGGAGAAAGCCCCGTTGCCGCAGCCACGGCGCTCACCGGCCACTGGCGGGCGATGGCTAGCGCCTCATCCAGTCCATTCACATGCTGGCGCACATAAGCCCGGTCGATGCGCCCGCCTTCGTCGAGATAGGCGAGCAGCCCGGCAAACAGCGCCGTGTCGCCATCCGGGCGGATGGAGAGATGCAGGTCCGCCAGTTCGCTGGTGGCGGTGCGGCGCGGGTCGATGGTGACGACCCGCATGGAAGGCCGCGCCGCCTTGGCTGCCTCCAGCCGCTGGAACAGCACCGGATGGCACCAGGCGAGATTGGAGCCCACCAGCACCACAAGGTCTGCCTCTTCCAGATCCTCATAGCTGCCCGGCACCGTATCAGACCCGAAGGCCCGCCGGTGGCCAGCCACGGAAGAGGCCATGCACAGGCGCGAGTTGGTGTCGATATTGGCCGAACCGATGAAACCCTTCATCAGCTTGTTGGCGGCGTAATAATCTTCCGTCAACAACTGGCCGGAGCCGTAGATGGCAACACTCTCCGGCCCATGCTCGCGGATGGCTTCGCTGAACCGGCGGGCGACGAGATCCAGCGCCATATCCCAGGAGGCCCGGCGCCCGCCGATTTCAGGATGCAGCAGCCGGCCCTCCAGCGCCAGCGTGTCCGCCAGCGCCGAACCCTTGGAGCAGAGCCGCCCGAAGTTGGAAGGGTGCTCCGGATCGCCCTTCACGGTGACGGAGCCATCGTCATGCCGGATGGCCAGCACGCCGCAGCCGACACCGCAATAGGGGCAGGCGGTGCGGGTGGTTTCAGCCATCCAGCTTCTCCCCTTGCGCGGTCCGGCCATGCAAGGTCAGCGCGGCGCGGGTGAGGAACACCCGCCCGCCCTCGATACGGGCAGGCGTGGTGGCTACAGCCCCCTCATCCGCCCCTTGAGCCAGACCCGTTGCAAGGTCAAACACCCAGTTGTGCAGCGGGCAGGTGACATGCCGGCCATGCACGATGCCCTCGCTCAACGGGCCGCCCTTGTGAGGGCAGCGGTCGTCCAGCGCATAGACCTCGTCCGCCTCGGTGCGGAACAGGGCGATACAGCCGGCCGGTGTCTTGACGACACGGGCGCCCGAGCGGGGAATGTCGGACAGGCTGCCGATCTCGATCCAGTCTGGTGTCATCGCGTTCATTCCGCCGCCTCCAGTCCCAGCACGGCCATGGGCCGGAATTCATGCTTGTCCTTGCCCGAGACACGCTCGGACCAGGGGTCAGTCTGCGCGAATTTCTGCGAATAGACGAAGCGCTCGAAATAGGCGCGGCGGCGCTCGCCATCTTCCATGATCTGGCGGCGCACCTCGTCGTGGCCGATGCGCTTGGCCCACTTGTAGATACGCTCCAGATAATGGCCCTGCTCGCGGTACATCTGGATCAAGGCCGTGATGTGCTCCAGCGCCTCATCCTCGGTATGGACAAGGCCCAGAACATCCGTGCCCTTGATGTCGAGCCCGGCTGCGCCCGCGAAATGGATTTCGTAGCCGCTGTCCACACAGATGACGCCCACGTCCTTGCAGGTGGCCTCGGCGCAGTTGCGCGGGCAGCCGGAGACGGCCAGCTTTACCTTGGCCGGCGTCCAGGAGCCCCAGAGGAACTTTTCCAGCCGCACACCCAGACCGGTGGAATCCTGCGTGCCGAAGCGGCACCAGTCCGAGCCGACACAGGTCTTCACCGTGCGCAGGCCCTTGGCATAGGCGTGGCCGGAGACGAAGCCGGCCTTGCCGAGATCCTCCCAGACAGCCGGAAGGTCTTCCTTCTTCACCCCCAGCATGTCGATGCGCTGGCCGCCGGTGACCTTGACGGCGGGAATGGCGAACTTGTCCACCACATCGGCGATGGCCCTCAGTTCTGCCGCCGAGGTCATGCCGCCCCACATGCGCGGCACGACGGAATAGGTGCCGTCCTTCTGGATGTTGGCGTGGACGCGCTCGTTGATGAAACGCGACTGGCTGTCATCCTCATATTCGCCCGGCCAGTCGGCCATCAGATAGTAGTTAAGCGCAGGCCGGCACTTGGCGCAGCCGCCGGAGGTGGACCAGTTCAGCTCCTGCATCACCGCCGGAATGGACTTCAGCTTCTTCGCCTTGATCAGGCGGCGCACCTCGTCGTGGCTGTGAGTGGTGCAGCCGCACATGGGCTTCACCGCCTGCACCTGGAACTTGTCGCCCAGCGTCAGCTGCATCACCTTTTCCACCAGTCCCGTGCAATTGCCGCAGGAGGCGGAGGCCTTGGTGTGGGCGCGGACCTCCTCTAGGCTGGTCAGGCCTTTGGCCGTGATGGCCGAGACGATGGTTCCCTTGCACACGCCGTTGCAGCCGCAGATTTCCGCATCATCCGCCAACGCCGCAACGGCCGCCGTAGGGTCCAGTGCGCCCCCTCCCTGGAAGGCCTGCCCGAAGATCAGCGTCTCGCGCAGATCCGAGATATCCGTGCCCTTCTTCTTCAGATCAGCAAACCATGCGGCATCGCCGGTCTCGCCGAAGAGGACCGAACCGATGATGCGGTTGTCCTTGAGGATCAACCGCTTGTAGATGCCCGCGCTGGCATCGCGCAGGACGATTTCCTCCCGGTCCTCGCTTTCGGCAAAATCGCCCAGCGAGAACAGGTCAATGCCGGTCACCTTCAGCTTGGTGGGCGTGTCCTGGTGGACGAAGCCCTTCACGTCTGCGCCCGTCACCGGCTTTGCCAGCTCGCCCGCCAGCACCCGTGCCATCTCGTAGAGCGGCGCGACAAGGCCATAGACCTGCCCGCCTACTTCCGCGCATTCGCCGAGGGAGAAGATGTCCGGATCGCTGGTGCGCATGTGGTCATCCACAAGGATGCCCCGGTTCACCTCAAGGCCTGCCTCGCGTGCAAGGCCTGCGTTGGGGCGGATGCCCGCCGCCATGACGACGAGCGTGGCGGGAACCTCCGTGCCATCCTGAAGCGCCACTGCGCGGACCTTGCCGGTGTCATCGCCCAGCAGCGCCTGCGTGTTGGCGCGGGTCATCACCTTGATGCCGCGCTCTTCCAGCGAGCGCTGCAGCAGATAGCCTGCCGCCGGATCGAGCTGGCGCTCCATCAGCGTCGGCATCACATGCAGCACGGTCACATCCATGCCGCGCGCCTTCAGCCCGGCAGCCGCTTCCAGCCCCAGCAGACCACCGCCGATGACCACTGCCGTCTCGCGGGCCTGCGCGGCCAGCAGCATGGCATCCACGTCATCCAGATCGCGGTAGGTGATGACGCCTCTCAGGTCCTTGCCCGGCACAGGCAAAATGAAGGGCACCGAGCCGGTGGCGATCACCAGCTTGTCGTAGGCTGCCGTCTCGCCCTGATCGGAGGTAACGGTCTTCGCCTCACGGTCGATGGCGGTGATGCGGTGCCCCTTGTAGAGGGTGATACCATGACGGATGTACCAGCCATCGCCGTGGATGATGATGTCCTCAAAGGCCTTTTCACCCGAGAGAACCGGTGACAGCATGATGCGGTCGTAGTTCACACGTGGTTCGGCGTTGAAAATGGTGATGTCGTAGAGATCCGGCGCCTGCTCCAGCAGATGCTCCAGCATCCGCCCCGGAGCCATACCATTGCCGACGATAACGAGTTTCTGGCGCATGGGTGTCACTCCGCCGCTTCCACGAAGCGGTGACGCTCGTAGAGGAATTTCAGGACAGCCTCGCGGCACTTCAGATAGGTGCGGTCTGAGGCCAGCTCGATGCGGTTGCGCGGACGTGCGATTGGCACCTCCAGCACCTCCCCGATGCAGGCGGCCGGGCCGTTGGTCATCATCACGATGCGGTCCGACAGGAGCACGGCCTCGTCCACGTCATGGGTGATCATGATCATGGTGTTGCCGAGCCTTGCGTGGATTTCCATCACCGCATCCTGCAGATGGGCGCGGGTCAGCGCGTCCAGCGCGCCGAAGGGTTCGTCCAGCAGCAGCACCTTGGGTTCCATTGACAGCGCCCGGGCGATGCCGACGCGCTGCTTCATGCCACCGGAAATTTCCGCCGGGCGCTTGCTGCCGGCATGGGCCATCTGCACCAGATCGAGATTGTGCATCACCCAGTCGTGCCGCTCGGCCTTGCTCTTGCGGCCGCGGAACACCTTGGAGACGGCGAGATCGACATTCTCGTAGACGGTCAGCCAGGGCAGCAGGCTGTGGTTCTGGAAGACGACCGCCCGCTCCGGGCCGGGGGCATCCACCACCTGCCCTTCCAGAAACACGACACCCGTCGTCGCCGGGGTCAGCCCGGCGATGATGTTGAGCACCGTGGACTTGCCGCAGCCGGAGTGGCCGATGATGGAGATGAACTCGCCCTTGTCCGCATTGAGGGAAACCTCACGCAGCACCTCGGACTTGAGGCCCGCACGCTCGTAGGTCTTGGAGACGAGCTGCAGGGAAAGATAGGACTGTGCCATGCCGGTTCTCCTGTTCAGGCGTTCGCGGTGCCGCGGGTGACAAGGCGGCCTGCAAAGGCGATGAGACGGTCAAGGAAGCATCCGACGACCCCGACATAGACGAGGGCGACGATGATGTCGCTGATCAGCGACGAGTTCCATGCGTCCCAGATGAAGAAGCCGATGCCAACGCCGCCGATGAGCATTTCCGCCGCCACGATGGCGAGCCAGGACAGGCCGATGCCGATGCGCAGGCCCGTGAAGATGTAGGGCGCGGCAGCCGGCAGCATGATCTTGGCGAAATACTCGAAGCCGTTCAGCCGCAGCACCCTGGCAACATTCTGATAGTCCTGCGGAATGTTGCGGATGCCGACCGCCGTGTTGATGATGACCGGCCAGACGGCGGTGATGAAGATGACGAATATGGCTGACGGGTTGCCATCCTGAAAGGCAGCCAGCGACAGGGGCAGCCAGGCCAGCGGCGGCACGGTGCGCAGCACCTGGAAGATCGGATCAAGCCCGCGCATGGCCCACTGGCTGGAGCCGACGAGCACGCCAAGGCCGATACCCACCACCACGGAGAAGGCATAACCGACAGCCACGCGCTGCAGGCTGGCAAGGATCTGCCAGAACATGCCCTGATCAATGCCCTGCCCTTCATAGAACGGATGGACGATGATCTCCCAGCTCTCAGACAGCACCTTCGAAGGTGACGGCAGGCTGGCGGTGGTTGAGGAGCACAGCACCTCCCACACGACGAGCAGAACGGCAAGAGTGAGAACAGGCGGCAACAGAGTCTGGCCTGCGCTGCGGGCCAGCGTGAGCGCGCGATTGAATTGGCTGCTTGTCTTCATGGGGCGGGTAAAGGCGATGACGCTGGCCGTTGCCTTGCGTATCGCGGCGTCCTTCATCTTCAGCTGGGTCTGGGGCATCAGGTTCTCCCTCGGGTCTTCATCTGTTCCGGAGCGGTGCGTCCCCGCTCCGGAACATCTCATGCTGCCTTCAGGCGATCCGCGTAATCGCAAGGCTCTTCAGGTAGGCTTCGGGGTTCTCCGGGTCGAAGACCTTGCCGTCGAAGAAGGTTTCCAACCCGCGCGAAGTGGAGGCCGGGATATCGGTGACGCCCAGCGTCTTGGCCGCCTCGCGCCACAGGTCCTCGCGGTTCACCTGCGCAATCAGCGCCTTGATGTCCGTCTCTGGCTCGAACTTGCCCCAGCGGATGTCTTCGGTGAGGAACCAGGCATCGTGGCTCTGGAACGGATAGGAGGCATGGTCCCGCCAGAACTTCATGAAATGCGGGCTGTTTTCGACCAGCTTGCCGTTGCCGTAGTCAAACTCGCCTTTCAGCCGGTCAACGATGTCCTTTGCCGGAACATTGAACCAGGAGCGCTTGCCGACGATTTCGGCCAGCTCTTCCTTGTTGGCCATGTCATCGCACCACTGGGCCGCTTCCATGACAGCCATCAGCAACGCCTGAGCCGCGCGCGGGTTCTTCTCCACCCAGTCGGCGCGCATGCCCAGGGACTTCTCGGGGTGATTGTTCCAGATCTCTCCTGTGGTCAGGGCCGAGTAGCCGATGCCCTGATTGACCAGCTGCTCGTTCCAGGGCTCGCCCACGCAGAAGCAATCCATGGTGCCAACCTTCATGTTGGCCACCATCTGCGGGGGCGGCACGACAATGGTTTCAACGTCCTTGTCCGGATCGATGCCGCCGGCAGCCAGCCAATAACGCAGCCAGAGGTCATGGGTGCCACCGGGGAAGGTCATGGCAGCCTTTGCCGGGTTGCCTTTGGCCTTGCGGGCGGCGAAGCTATCGCGGAGCACGCTGGAATCGAGCCCGACCTTCAGATCCGCATAGGCAGAGCCAACCGAAATGCCCTGAGAATCCAGGTTAAGACGGGCGAGGATGACCATCGGCAGCGGAACGTTGTTCTGCGTCACCTTGCCCGCGGAGATGAGATAAGGCATCGGTGTCAGGATATGCGCGCCATCAATGCCGTTGCCTTGCGAGCCCAGCACCAGATTATCGCGCGTGGTGCCCCAGGAGGCCTGCTTCACCACTTCCACATCCGGCATGCCGTATTTGGCGAAGAGCCCCTTCTCCTTGGCCACGATCAGCGGCGCGGAATCGGTGAGCGCGATGAAGCCGAGAACGGCGCGGGTTGTCTCTGGCCCTGCCCCTTGTGCAAAGGCGCCGGAGGGAAAGGCCGACTTCACAGCCCCGGCAAGGGCGGCGGCGGCGCTGGACTTCAACAAGGTGCGGCGGCTGAGGCCGGCTGTGGTGATGCTCATCGTGTCTGTCCCCTTCTTTGCCCGGGCCCTTCTGTTTTTCCTGGAGCCCAAAACAAAAAACGCCGCCCGGTGACTGCGCGCGGGAAGGGAGGCTCCCGGCAGCAAACCAAGCGACGTCGATGTCTCTCGTGAACGCTGATATGTGCGTTCGATGGTTCCGGTCGCCGTTGACCGGAGCGAGTTATTAAATGCAAGCGCCGTGCCAGATGCTGGCCTCTGCGATAAAATATTGATTTACAAGGATTTTTGGAGAAGCCGGATTTTGAACCTCCGGCAGGCGCTTATCAGAACCCCGCCTTTTTATGCACCATCATGCAGTGCAGCAACTTATCTGCACAAATTGAATCCACTCACACTTCAGACAGCGGCACCGGCTCACCGGGTCTGCGGCGCACCGGGAAGCCCTCCACATGGGCCATGATGTCCTGAGGATCGAAGCGTGCGCCATCCATGAAGGCGGCTGCGGCCAGAGCGGCATCCTCCAGATCCGCATCCGCCTCTGCTCCAAGGGCCATGCGGTAGAGATCCGGGCGGCAGGAGCCTGCGGCCTTCTCCGCCAGCGCCTGTGAAAACCCGGCCTGCCCCCAGCGGATCATCTGGCTGTAGATCCACAGGGCCAGCGTGCGGCTCGGCACATTCGAGCTCTGCCCGTGAAAGCGGAAATAGCTGTCGATCCGGCGGGTGCGGCCATGGGCATCGAGGCTGAATTCGCCCGCCAGAACGCGGCGCAGAATGTCCTTCGGTGCACCCAGATAGCGCGGATCGGCCAGGATCGCGGCCAGATCATCGTGGTTTTCCGGAGCCTCGCAACAGCGCGCCGCCCGGTCGAGCGCCACGATCAGCCGCATCACCGTGTCCTGATTGGCATCGGCCCATTCCGGGCGCATGGCCAGCACCTTTTCCGGCGCCAGCGGCCAGATGTCCTGCTTGACCGCAACGATGCGCCCGACACCGCGTTCGCAGGCAATCATGTTCCACGGCGCACCGACACAGAAACCGTCAATGGCCCCCGCTTCCAGCGCATCGGAGGTCATGGGCGGCGGCACGACCACCAGCCGCACATCCGCATCCGGATCAATGCCGCCTGCCGCCAGCCAGTAGCGGAACTCATAGTTATGCGAGGAAAACGGATAGGTGACGCCCAGCGTCAGCGGCGCCATGCCGCCTTCCCGCCGCGCCTGCACCACCAGCGCCAAAGCCCGGGCGCAGCCCAGCGCATCAGCCCGTTCCACCCCTTCGGCAAGTTCTGCCATTTCCTCGAACAGCCGAAGCGCCAGCGTGATGGCATTGCCGCCCTGCCCCAGAAAGAAGGGCGTGACCGCAGGCGACGGATTGGAGCCAAGCCCGAGCTGCGCCGCCACCGGCATGGGCGAGAGCATGTGGGCGATATCGAACTGACGGAAGGCAAGCCGGTCGCGCACATTGGCCCAGGACACATCGCGCACCAGTTCCAGCCGCAGGCCCTCGCGTTCGGCAAAGCCCGCCTCGGCGGCGGCCAGCAGGATCGAGGCATCAACGAGCGGAATGAAGCCGGCCCTGAGCACGCGCGGCTCCCGGCCCGGCGCCTTGCCGGGCAGGGGAAGATCGGGGGCATGTGCCGGGTGTGCGTTCATCCTGTCCTGCTCCTTCTGCGCGTCCCCCGCGCGGGCCTGCCGTTCACAGCAGCAGCCCGGCTGCGGTCACCACGCTCTGGGCGATGTCCGCAATCTTCTTCTTCTCGTTCATCGCCGTCTGCCGCAGCAGCGTGAAGGCTTCTTCCTCGCTGAGCCCGCGGGATTTCATCAAAATGCCCTTGGCCCGCTCCACCACCTTGCGCTCTTCCAGCGCGTTGCGTGCCTCGGCCAGTTCCTGCTGCAGCCGGGTGAAGGCATTGAACCGGGCAATGGCCATGTCGAGGATCGGCTTCACCCGCTCCTGCCTGAGCCCGTCGACCACATAGGCGGACACGCCAGCCTCCACCGCCGCCGCGACCATGCCGCTTTCCGAGCGGTCCACGAACATGGCAATCGGCCGCTGGGCCGCGCGCGACACTTGAAACAGATGCTCCAGCTGGTCACGGTTGGGGTTTTCCAGGTCGATGACGATCACATCCGGGTCGATCTCGACGATGCGGCGCACCAGCCCGTCCATGCTGGACAGAAGGATCACCCGCTCATGCCCGGCCTCCCGCAATCCGCGCTCGATGATCGAGGCGCGAATGTCGTTCTCATCGATCACGAGTACGGTCAGGGCTGCGTCCATGGCGCGATTATGCCGGGGCTTTTCCGCAGCGCAATATCACCCCCTGCCCGTTTTATAGGCATGCCGTACAAGAGGACCCGAAAGGCCCTTTGCCCCACCCTCCCCCCTGTCCGGATTTCCGGACGGGGGCATCGGAACCTCGTCCGGAAATCCGGACAAGAGGGCTGCACTGAGCATTATACCCACTGAAAATAAAGAGAAAAATTGGCTGGCACACCTCTTGCCAATACAGGGCAAACAGCAAAAGGGATGCAAGCCGTGAGCTTTGAATGGAGCATAGTTGCCGCACTGGCGGGCGCAGTGATTGCGCGGCCAGCTGCATCATTTCTGGGGCGCAATACCGGTTGGGTGATGTGCCTCATCCCCCTGGCCATCTTTGCCTCACTGCTGATGCAGGCCGGACAGGTCGCATCCGGCGGGGCGCTGACCGCGCAACTGGCCTGGGTGCCCTCACTGGGCGTCGAGCTGTCGTTCCGCCTGGACGGCTTCTCGCTGCTCTTTGGCCTGCTGATCAGCGGCATCGGCACGCTGGTGGTGATCTATGCCGGCGCCTATTTCGCCGAAAAGCCCAGTTCCGAGATTGGCCGCTTCCTCGGCCTCATCCTGCTGTTCATGACCGCGATGCTCGGCACGGTGCTCTCCGACAACCTGATCGTCATGTTCGTCTTCTGGGAACTGACGAGCCTTGCCTCCTTCCTGCTCATCGGCTTTGACGGCCACAAGGAAGCGGCGCGCAAGTCTGCCCTGCAGTCGCTGGTCGTCACCGGTGGCGGCGGCCTGGTGCTGTTTGCGGGCATTCTCGTCATCGGCATGACGATGGGCACCTTCTCGTTCACCGAGGTTCTGGCCCGCTCCGGCGAACTCGTTGCCAGCCCCTGGGCCGGAACGATCGCAGTGCTGATCATGATCGGCGCCTTCACCAAGAGCGCGCAGTTCCCGTTCCACTTCTGGCTGCCGAATGCCATGGCCGCACCGACGCCGGCCTCCGCCTATCTGCATTCGGCCACCATGGTGAAGCTGGGCGTGTTCCTGCTGGCGCGGTTTGACGGCGTCTTTGCCGGGATGCCCGCCTTCGGCCACACGCTCGTCATCGTCGGCTCGCTGACCATGATCGTCGCCGCCCTGCAGGCCCTGCGCGCCGAAGGTTTCAAGGCCGTGCTGGCCCAGTCCACCGTTGCCTCGCTCGGCATTCTGGTGATGCTGATCGGCCTCACCGGGGAAGTGGCAGCCGTGGCCACGGCCGGGTTCATCCTCGCCCATGCGCTGTACAAGGCGGCGCTGTTCTTCTGTGCAGGCACCGCCATCCATGCCACGGGCGAAGCGAACCTGAACAGGCTCGGCGGCCTTGCCCGCTTCCTGCCGGTCACTGCGGTTGCAGCCGTGCTGGCCAGCCTGTCGATGGCCGGCCTGCCGCCCTTCGTCGGCTTCATCTCCAAGGAGTACCTGTTCGAGGCACAGCTTGCCAGCGACTGGAACTTCCTGCCCGTCGCCGCCGCCGTTCTCGTCAACGCGGTCATGGTGGGCGTGGCCGGTGTCGTGTCGGTCCGCCCGTTCTACTTCAAGGCAGAGCGTGTCAGTGAAGTGCACCATGGCGAAACACCGGGCCTGCTCGTGGGACCGCTGCTGCTTGCCGCCGGCGGCATCCTGATCGGCCTCGTGCCGGGCCCGGTGGCCCAGTGGCTCATCGCCCCTGCTGCTTCGGCCCTCTACGGCCAGCCGGTGGATGTGTCCTTCAAGCTCTGGCACGGCCTGACGCCGATGCTGATGCTGTCGGCTCTCGTCATCACCATCGGTGCCGTGATCGTGCTGCAGTGGACCCGCATTCACAACACGCTACGCCACTATGACCGGTTCTATGCCTGGCTGGGTGACCGCTTCTATCACAAGGCGCTCAACGGCCTTCTGGGCACGGCGCGCCTGTCGACCCGCGTGCTGCAGAATGGCGACCAGCACCGTTACACCACCATCGTGCTGCTGACGGTGATTGCAGGCCTTGCCTTCGCCTTCTTCGCCGCGCCGTCCTGGGACTTCCTGGCTGGTGAAGGCCGCATCCGCATCTCCGTGGTGCTGGTGCTGCTGCTCACGGCTGCAGGTGCCATTGCAACGGTCTTCGTGCGCTCGCTGATCGCCGGGCTCGTGGCAGCGGGCGTCACCGGCTTCGGCTCTGCCGTGGTGTTCATGCTCAACGGCGCCCCGGACCTGGCCCTGACGCAGACGGCTGTTGAAACGCTGATCGTCATCCTGATGACGGCGGTGCTGCTGCGCCTGCCCTCGCGGCGCCGTCATTCGCGCAGCGTCACCGAGCGCCGCCGCGACGGCCTGATCGCCACCGGCTTTGCCGTGATCATGTTCGTCGCGCTTGCCTCCATCGGCGTCACTCCGGTTGATCTGCGCCTGTCCGAATATTTCGGCGAGACCAGCTACCTGGAGGCCTATGGCCGCAACGTCGTCAACGTGATCCTCGTGGATTACCGCGCCATCGACACGCTGGGTGAGATCGCCGTCGTCGCCCTCGCAACCATCGCCGCCTGGGGCCTGCTGCGCGGTGCCCGCAAACCTGCAGTCAAGCCCGCAAGCACGCCCATAAGCGCACCAGCCACCACGAAGGAGTGACAGTCATGTCCATCATCTTCTCAACCATGTCCCGCCTCGTCTTCGTGCTGCTGCTCGTGGTGTCCGTTTACATGCTGTTCCGCGGCCACAACGAACCGGGCGGCGGCTTCATCGGCGGACTGTTCGCAGCCCTCGGCTTCGCGCTGCTGGCGCTGGCCGCAAACGTGGAGACGGCCCGCCGCGCTCTGATGGTTCACCCCGTCGTTCTGATGGGCTGCGGGTTGTTCCTGTCCTTCGTCAGCGGGCTGCCGGGGCTGTTCTCGGATGGCTCGTTCCTGACCCATTGGTGGGCGGAACTCGGCTCTGCCCATGTGGGCACCGCCACGATCTTCGACATCGGCGTCTTCATGGTCGTCATTGGCGGCGTGCTGTCGCTGGTCTTCCGGTTCTATGAGGGAGTGGAACAGTGAGCCTCATCTACGCTTTCGCCATTTCGGCCCAGATGGGCGCAGGCATCTATCTGCTGCTGTCGCGGCACGTAATGCGCATTCTCTTCGGCGTTGTGCTGCTGTCGGCAGCTGTGAACCTCCTGATCTTCGTTGCAGGCGGTCTGCAGTTCACCGCCCCGCCGATCATCGAAAAGGGCGCGCAGGTGCTCGGCGCAGAAGCAGCCAACCCCCTGCCGCAGGCGCTGATCCTGACCGCCATCGTCATCGGCTTTGCGCTGGTGGCCTTTGCCGCCGCCCTCGTGCTCAAGGCCTACTCGGCCCTCGGCTCCGTCTTCACCGACGAGCAGAACGCCGCCGAAGAACTCGGCTCGCCATTTGACAAGGAGGCCACCCGCAATGGCTGACACGCTTCTCCTCTGGCCCGTCATCCTGCCGCTGGCCGCCGCCGCGCTGGCCGCCGCCTTCCATGTCTGGCCGGCCGTGCAGCGCGCCGTGGCCCTCACCGGCATCACCCTCACGCTGGCCGCCTCCGTGCTGGTGCTGCGCGAGACCATGACCGGCACGATCCTGACCAAGGCCTTCGGAGGCTGGGCGCCGCCCTTCGGCATTGTCTTTGCCGCGGACCGCTTCAGCGCGGCCATGGTTGTGATTTCCAGCCTGCTGGCCCTGTGTGCGCTGGTCTTTGCCCTCGCCGACCTGCGCCAGCGCCAGATCCGTTCGGGCTTCTACCCGCTGTTCCTCGGCCTGATGACCGGCGTCAACGGCGCCTTCCTGACCGGCGACATCTTCAACCTCTATGTCTGGTTTGAAGTGATGCTGATCGCCACGCTCGGCCTCATCACGCTGGACCGCACCCGTGCGCAGATCGACGGGGCGATCAAATATGCGGTGCTGAACCTGTTCTCGACCATCCTGTTCCTGATGGCGATCGGGCTGCTCTATGGCGCCACCGGCACGCTGAACATGGCGGATCTCGCCACCGTTCTGCCGCGCACGGAGTCATCGGCAGCACTCAGCCTGGCGGCGATGATGTTCCTGCTGGCCTTCGGCATCAAGGCAGGCTTCTTCCCGATGTTCTTCTGGCTGCCGGCCTCCTATCACACGGCTTCGATCATCGTTTCGGCGGTGTTTGCGGGCCTTTTGACGAAGGTGGGCGTCTATGCGCTGTTCCGCGTCTTCACACTGCTCTTCGAGGTGGACAACGGCGGGCTGAAGCCGCTGATGGCCCTGTTCGCGGCCGGAACCATGCTATTCGGCGTCTTTGGCGCGGCGGTGCAGTGGGACGTGCGGCGCATCCTGTCGTTCCACATCATCAGCCAGATCGGCTACATCATGCTGGGCCTTGCCATCGCAACGCCGCTGGCTCTGGCAGGCGCGGTCTTCTACATAATCCACCACATCGTGGTGAAGGCAAACCTGTTCTTCATCGCAGGCGCCATCCACCGTGCGGCCGGGTCCTTCGACCTGCGCAAGTCCGGCGGGCTGATGAAGTCCTCGCCTCTGCTGGCGGTGCTTTTCGCGATTCCCGCCCTGTCTCTGGCCGGTATCCCGCCGATGTCGGGCTTCTGGGCCAAATTCATGGTGGTGGATGCCTCCTTCCAGAATGATGCCGCCTGGCTTGCAGCCGTCGCGCTCTTTGTCGGCCTCCTGACGATCTTCTCCATGAGCAAGATCTGGATCGAGGCCTTCTGGAAGGAGCCGGTCCGCAAGCTCAAGGCCCGCCCGGTGCCGCTGGCCATGGTGGCCCCCATCGCGGTGCTGGGCGTCATCACCCTCGCCATCGGTTTCAATCCGGAGCCGCTGATCGCCTTCTCCAACCTCGCCGGCGAGAGCCTCGGCAATCCGTCGGAGTTCATCAGCGCCTTCGATACCGGCCTCAAGACCGCAGGAGTGACGCAATGACTCTCGCCATTCGCATCGGCCAGTCTGCAATTCTCGGGCTCGTGTTCCTGAGAGAACTGGTGGCCTCGTCCATCACGGTGGCCCGGCAGGTTCTGGGCAACCGCACGGCACTGCGCCCGGCCATCGTGGCGGTGCCGGTCAACCTGCGCAGCCGCGCCGGGGTAACCACCCTGGCCAACTGCGTCAGCCTGACACCGGGCACCACCTCGCTGCATGTCAGCGAGGACCTCAGCACCCTCTATGTGCATGTTCTCAATGCCCCGGACCCGGATGTGGTGGCAGCCAACATCAAGGGCACGTTCGAAAAGCGCATCAAGGAGATTGAAGGATGATCGAGTTTCTGGACAGCTACCTGACCCTCTTCGCCGCCATCCTGATCGCGATCCTGATGGTGCCCCTGACGCTTGCCGCCATTCGCATGGTCACCGGCCCCGGCTATGCCGACCGTTTCGTCGCGCTGGACATGCTGACCGGCATCGCCGTTGCCATTGCGGCCCTGACCATGATCGGCACCGGGCGCCGCGAGTTTCTGGATATCGCCTTCGGCATCGCGCTGATCGGCTTCCTGGCCACCTGCTCGCTGTCGGCGCTGCTTGAGAAGAAGAAGGAGGACAAGTGATGCTTCTGCTGCTTTCCGTCCTGTTGAAGCTGGCCGGTACCGGCTTCCTGTGCATCGCGGCCCTCGGGGTCATGAAGCTGCCCGACCCGTTCCAGCGCATGCATGCCGCCACCAAGGCGGGTACCCTTGGCGCAGGCCTCGTGCTCCTCGGCAGCATCATCGCCCATGGTGAAATGGACGCCGTGGTGCTGGGCCTGTTCACCCTGCTGTTTCTGCTGCTGACCGTGCCGGTTGCCGGCCATCTTCTGGGCCGGGCCGCCTATGTTTCCGGCGCCCGTCTGGCGCTCGCCGGAGGGGATGCGCTGGATGGCGTGCTGCACCGGGCACCCCAGCCGCTGGACGAGCGCACCAAATGGCCGGCCGGCTGGCCCGCCGGGAACGCCGTGCTTGAGGCGGATGAGCGCCAGTCAAAGGCCCCGTTCCGCCATCTCGTGGAGCCGCGCGGAGCCCTGAAGCCGCTTGCGGCGCTGGAAGCTGTCCGCTTTGCGGTGATCGACGGTGAAGTGCAGCCGCCGGCCGACCGGGCCTGCGCCATCGCCAAAGGCAATGGTGCCAGTCTGACGGCCTATGTGCTGATCGACACCCACGCCATTGCCGCGTCCAGTGATCACGCACAGATGCGCCGGCGGATACGCGACAAGGCCAGCGCAGCGCTGCGGGCCCTGAAGGCCTGCACGTCCCGGGCCTCGTCAGAGCCGGTCCTCGTCTATGACGAGGGGGATCCAGAGCAGCTTCTCCTATGTGCGGACGAGCCGGGCCGGACCCTGCTGGTGCTACCGTGCAAAGGCTGGTTCCACCATCAGGCCGAAGGCCGGCGGGACCTGACCACCTGGGATCCGGACGGGCTGCTGCGGCTGCCGTCGAGCCATCGCGGCCCGGTCCTGTTCACCTCCGGCAAGACACTGCCGGAAAGCGCCCGCACGCTCGTGGTGCGCGATTGCGGCGAAGACCACCTGCCCGCCCTGACCGAATGGGCACTGCTCAGCGGCCTTTGGGACGTGACGCTGCTTGTCCATGTCACCAGCCGGCCCGACAACCCCTCACATCTTGCAGGCGTTGCCCGCCGCTTTGGCTGTGACTATGTGCAGCTGGCCGCAGAAGGTGACGACAGTTCCATCCCGGCAGGGGCGGAAGGCGTGCGCGCCGTCATACTCGGCCACACACCCCGGCCGCTGCGCACGAGCTGGTACGGCACGCCCTGGCGGGAGCGCATCGCACCGGGACTGGAAAGCGACGTGCTGATCATGGAGCCGCAGACCGGCAATCCGGCATAAAGCTCTGGCACGCCGGCTTTTGGTTGGGCTATTGCAATTGGACATGACGACACCTTTGCGATCAAAGCTGCCTCTGTCCGTAACCCTGCCCCTGTTTGTGGCCATCGCCATGTTCGTCGTGGCGGTGGGCACGACCCAGATTGGCGTCATGGTGCTGCGCTCCAGCAATGAAACCGGCCTCAGGGATCAGGCCCTGGTGTTTCTGGATGCTGTGGCAGGCCATATTGCCGCTGAAATCAAGGAAAAGGATGCGGAGGATACCGTCGGCGCCCAGCTGGCAGCTTCCCTCACCTTCCGGACGGCATTGCTTGAACAAGGCATGGCAGCCCGGTGGACCGGCAGGACCGGCATCGTCCGCACGGCGGTGCTGACAGAAACAGACGAAGACCTCCTGAAGCAGGCGCTCGGCGAAGCGCAAACGCTCGGGCCGGAAGGTGTCAGCCTCACCAGCGTGCCGGACCGGCAGGTGCTGCTGATTGCCCGAAGCTATCCTCTCGAGGACCGGCGCCTTTATCTTGCCGCCACCTTTGACACCACGCCCCTCGAAGACGCAGCCAGCATGGCAACAAGCGTGGCGCTGGGGATCGACATTCTTGTCGCCATCATCGCTGCGCTTGCCACCTATGCGGTGACGCACCGGGCCCTCATGCCGCTCGACCGGTTCATCGAACGCCTTGCCGATCAGGAAACCGGGGCTGCCGGGGCTGCCAGATGGCGGCGCGGCGACGAGCTGCGGCAGCTGGAAGCAGCCCTGGCCCTGCGGGAACAATCCGAGGCCCAGCGGGTGAGCATGCTGGAGCAGATGGCCCAGCAGGAGCGGGACGGACTGCTGGCGCGCATGGCCGCCAGCATCGCCCATGAGGTGCGCAATCCCCTCGCCGGGCTGAAGAACGGCATTTCCACCCTGCGCCGGTTCGGCGAACGGGAGGAGGTGCGCAAGGAGACCCTTGACTTTCTGGAGAACGGGCTCGACAGCATCGGCCGCGTCGTCGATGTCACCCTGTCCACTTACCGGCGGCGTTCAGGCGCCAAGCTCCTCAGTGCCCGGGACATTCAGGATCTTGAACTGCTGATTGCACCGGAGGCCCGGCGCGCTGGCGTCATCCTCGCGTGGGAGCTGGATGAGACGGCTGAGGTGATGACCGATGCGGACGCCCTGCGCCAGATCCTCATCAATCTGATGCTCAACGCGGTGCGCGCCTCCCCGCCCGGCGGCACCATTACCGTGGGCCTGTCGCAGGATGAAGCCGCGCATACGGTTGTGCTGAGGGTCAGCGACGAAGGCCCCGGCATGCCGCCGGAACTGGTGGCAGCCATCATCTCCGGCCAGGTCGATGATGTGCCGGTGGAACGCAGCATCGGCATCTGGGTGGTATCCAATCTGGTGGCGCGGATCGGCGCGGACCTGTCGATCCGCAGCAAGGAGGGTGCAGGCACCACGGTGCAGCTGACCCTTACAAGTGAACCTGAAAACGGGAGCGCCGCCAAATGACGGCAAGCCGTATCCTCGTGGTCGAGGACGACGCCACCCTCGGCGCCTCCCTGCGCCAGCGGCTGGAGCTGGAAGGCTTCAAGGTCCGCTGGGCCCGCTCGGCCAGCGAGGCCCGCGCCGCGCTGGACGGGGATGCGCCGGACATCATCCTCTCCGACATCCGCCTGCCCGACGGGGATGGCGAAAGCCTCATGCGGCAGCATTTCGCGCGGTCCGGCATGGTGCCCGTGATCTTCATGACCGCCTATGGCGACATCGACCAGGCGGTGCGGCTGGTGCGCGACGGGGCGCTTGACTACGTCAGCAAGCCCTTCGATCTCGATGCCCTTGTCGATACGCTGCAGGTGATCGCCAGCCGCCGCAGCAGTCCGGCAGGCAGCACCGCAGATCCCTTCTCAGACAGCCCTGCCATGGAAAAGACCGGCAGCACCTTGCGCCGTGCGGCGGCCGTCGATCTGCCAGTCCTGCTGCTTGGAGAAACGGGCACAGGCAAGGAAGTTGCCGCCCGTTATGTGCATGAGGCAGGACCACGCAAGGGCAAACCCTTCGTGCCGGTCAACTGCGGCGCACTGCCGGCGGACCTCGCTGATTCCCTGCTCTTCGGCCACGAGCGCGGGGCTTTCACCGGCGCAGGCGCCGCCCATCGCGGCTTCTTCGAGGAAGCAGAAGACGGCACGCTGTTTCTCGACGAAATTGGCGATCTGCCCCCTGCCTTGCAGGTGAAGCTGCTGCGCGTGCTGGAAACGCGGGAATTCCGGCGCCTCGGCGCCAGCCAGACCCGGCGTTTCGAAGCACGGATCGTCTGCGCCACCAACAAGGATCTGGAAGCGATGGCTACGAGCGGCGCCTTCCGCGAAGACCTGTGGTTCCGCATCAATGTCATCACCTGCAAGCTGCCGCCCCTGCGCGAGCGGCAGGAGGAAATACCTGCACTGCTGCAACGCCTTGCCACAGAAGCCGCCGCCCGTATGGGCCTTGGCGCGCCGCCGCTGAGCGAAGCTGCAAAAGAGGCGGCACGGCTGCATCCATGGCCGGGCAACTTCCGTGAACTGATCAACCGCGTGGAGCGGGCCGTCGCGCTTGGCAGCGGCAGCGCATTGACGGAGGCCGATCTCTTTCCCGAAGGCGTCAGCAGGGAGCAAGATGCGGCTGCGCCTCAAGCCTCTGCAGCCGCGCCGGAGACACCCCTTGCCGATGTGCGTGATGCCGCAGAAAAGGCGCATATCACGGCCGCGCTCGCCCGGTTTCAGGGCTCCACCACCGCCGCCGCCGCCAGCCTCGGCATTTCCCGCAGCACCTTGTGGGAAAAAATGCGCCGCCTCGGCATCAGCCGGGATGAAGAGGGCGGGTGAGCCTTTCCTCTCTGAAAACACGTGCCCCCACGGACTGAACCGCGCCAGGTTTGCCGGAGGCTCCAACTCCTGAGTAGGCTGGAGCATCATGAGCAAGACCACGAACAAGTTGTCTCCTGAGGTGCGCGAACGCGCAGTGCGGTTGGTGTTGGACACCGAAGGCCAGCAAGGGTCGCGCTGGCAGGCCATCGTGTCGATCGCCGCAAAGATCGGCTGCTCGGCGCATGCGCTGAATGACTGGGTCAAGAAGGCCGAGATCGACAGTGGCCGGTGCGCCGGCATTCCGGCTGAGCTGGCCGAGAAGATGAAGGCGCTGGAGAGAGAACCGCGAGTTGCGCCAGGCGAACGAGATCCTGCGCAAGGCCAGCGCGTATTTTGTTATGGCGGAGCTCGACCACCGGTCGAAGTGATGGTGGATTTCATTGACGCGCATCGGGATGCGCACGGGGGTCCAGCCGGTTTGCAGTGCGCTGCCGATCGCCCCGTCCACCTATTATGAACATCTGGCCAAACGGGCCGATCCGGCGCGGCTGTCGGACCGTGTGCGCCGGGATGAGGCTCTGCGCCCCGAGGTCCTTCGGGTCTTCGAAGAGAACTGGCGGGTTTACGGTGTCCGGAAGATCTGGCGGCCGCTTGGCCGCGAGGGTTTCGATGTCGCGCGCTGCACCGCCGCGAGATTGATGAAGGACATGGGTATTCAGGGCATTATCCGGGGCAAGCCGCATCGCACGACGGTCCCGGACAAGAAGGCGCCGTGTCCGCTGGACAAGGTGAAACGGCAGTTCCAGGTTCCAGCGCCCAACATGTCATGGGTGTCAGATTTCACCTATGTCACGACCTGGAAGGGGTTCGTCTATGTCGCTTTCGCCATCGATGCCTATGCCCGCAAGATCGCCGGGTGGCGGGTCAGCTCCGCAGCCCATGCCGGGTTCGTTCTCGATGCCCTCGAACAGGCGGTCCATGAACGGCGCCCGGCCAAGGGCACGGGGCTCGTCCATCATTCGGAACGCGGATCGCAATACCTGTCCATCAAATACACCGAGCGACTGGCCGAAGCGGGCATCTAACCCTCTGTCGGGAGCGTCGGCGACAGCTACGACAACGCATTGGCTGAGACGATCAACGGTCTTTTCAAAGCCGAGGTCATCCACCGCCCTGGTCCGTGGCGCAGCTTCGAGGCCGTAGAATACGCAAGCCTCGAATGGGTCGACTGGTTCAACAACCGCCGTCTCCTCAAGCCCATCGGGAACATCCCGCCAGCAGAAGCCGAGGCCAACTTCTACGCAGCTCTGGAAACTGAACCCATGGTAGCGTAACTGAAGACAATCAGCCTCCGGCAAATCCGGGGCGGTTCAGCTTGACGGCGCGCGGCGGCAGGCAGCTTGCGGCCGATGATGTGGTCTGGGCCACCTCCAGCGGAGCACCTGGCTGGCTGCAGCGCAGCGGGCTTGCACTCATCTCCCTGCCGGGCGGGCGATCGCTGACAAATGGGGCCTTGCCGTATCTGGCAGCTGGGTGCGGCTCTGGAAGCACCACACCGACACGCGCTTCCTCCGGCGCTATCAAACGCCCGGACTGAATAGACGCTTGCAAGCCAGCGGACCGGCGCAAGCGTCAGAAACACGAACTTTCAGAAACATGAAAGAATCAACTCGATTGATTTTTTCAAATTTGATTGACGAGCATCAAAGAACTCCCGGGCCCGGTTGACCTAACTCGGGCTATGAACACCCGTGTCCCCCGGCCCGTCATTTCCGTCCTGCTCGCCTGCCTGCTGGTGGCCGTGGCAGTGCTGACGGGCTTTGGCATGGGGGCAAAGGCGGGGGTGCCCCATAGGGGCCAAAGCGCCAAGGTCATCGAATTCGTCATCTGCACTGACGATGGCATGCGCATCGTCAGGATGGATGAGCACGGGCAGGTGCTGGACGAAGACGCGAGAACCAGCCACCCGGCGCCCTGCTGCGACGGCCAATGCCTGGGCTGCACCCTGTGTTCTTCTTCGGCAGGAAACCTGCCTGCGGTCTTTTCCCTTCCCGCCCCCGCCTCCAGCCAGCCCGCGCCCGCATGGGCCGCCGCGTTTGCACCCGGTCGGGTGCTGACGCGCGCCTCCCAGCGCGCACCGCCAAGGACAGGCCGATGACAGACTTGCGCTTCCGCACCTCCCCTGCGGCCCCTCCCTCATTCGTCCGCACTCTGCTCGCCGGACTGCTGGCCGCCTTCCTGCTCCTGATCACACCGGCCGGGCCGGTGATGGCTCAACAGATCAAGGACAGCTCACAGCTTTCCCATTTCCTGCCGCAGGTCACCCCGGCCTCGCTGGTGGAAGGGGCAGATGCCTTTGGCCCTGTCCGGCCGGATCTTGCCGCCGCGCCCGTTCTGCGCGGGGGACAAACGATTGCCTATGCTTTCGTCACCTCCGACTTTGCAGACACCACAGGCTATTCCGGCAAGCCCATCCACGTGATGGTGGCCATCGGCACCGACGGGCTGCTGAAGGGCGTGAAGCTTCTCAAGCATTCCGAGCCCATCGTCCTGGTCGGCATTCCCGAAGCGCGGATGGTGGAGCTAATCGAGGGCTACAAGGGCCTCGACATCGCAAAGGAAGCCGCATCCGGCGGCTCCAGCCACGACCTCAAGATCATTTCCGGCGCCACGGTCACGGTGATGGTGATCGACGATTCCGTCGTGCGCGCCAGCATCAAGGTGGCCCGCAGCCTCGGCCTCGGCGGGCTTTCCACCGAAGCCCCCGCCGCAGGCCCGCTGCGTGTCATCGATCCGGAAGTGAAAGCGGCTGACGACTGGCTGACGCAAACAGGAGACGGCACCCTCCGCCGCCTGTCGCTGGACGTGGGACAGGTCAATGCCGCCTTTGCCGCCCTGCCCGACCAGCGCGCTGCTGAGCGCCCGGAGGAAGGTCCCGCAGATGCCACCTTCATCGACCTCTATGCCACGCTCGTCAGCATTCCCGGCATTGGCGAAAGCCTGCTGGAGCCGGGCGAAAAGGCCGCCATCGATGCCTGGCTGAAGCCGGGGGACAGCGCGCTGCTGCTGGCCGCCAGAGGCCGCTATTCCTTCAAGGGCTCTGGCTATGTGCGCGGCGGCATCTTCGACCGGGTGCATCTGATCCAGGGAGACATCTCCGTCCGCTTCCGCGACAGGGACCACAAGCGTGCAGGCCCGCTGGCTCTTGCCGGGGCACCGGAGCTGAGCGAGCGCGACATCTTCCGCATTCCGGCAGACTCCGGCTTCAACCCGGCAGAGCCCTTCCGCATCCAGCTTCTGGTCCAGCGCAACGTGGGCCCGATCGAGAAGCTGTTCACCACCTTTGACCTCGGCTGGCAGCCCCCGGCGGCCTTCATCAAGACGTTGAGCCCTGCCCCGTCCGAAAGCCCGGCCGCATCCACGCCCGTGGCCTCTGATACCCCTCAGGCAGGCCTTGATGACGAAGCCAGCGCCAAGGCGCAGCTGTGGCAGCGCATCTGGCGCAGCAAGACGCTGGAAATCGCCGGTGTCACCATCATGCTGGCGGTGCTGACCTTTGCCTTCTTCTTCCAGACCTTCCTCACCCGCTCGGCGCGGGTGACCCACTGGTTCCGGATGAGCTTCCTCGCCGTGACGCTCGTGTTTCTCGGCTGGTACGCCAATGCGCAACTGTCGGTGGTCAACATCTTCGCGCTGGCCGCTTCGGTGAAGTCCGGTTTCACCTGGGAAGCGTTCCTGCTCGATCCGCTGACCTTCATCCTGTGGTTCTCGGTGGCCGCCGCGCTGATCTTCTGGGGCCGGGGCGCCTATTGCGGCTGGCTGTGCCCCTTCGGCGCGCTGCAGGAGCTGACCAACCGCATCGCCCGTGCCTTCCGCGTGCCGCAGATCACCCTGCCCTGGGGCCTGCACGAGCGGCTGTGGGCGGTGAAATATATCATCTTCCTCGGCCTTTTCGGCGTCTCGCTCGCCTCACTGGAACAGGCCGAGCATCTGGCGGAAGTCGAGCCCTTCAAGACCGCCATCGTGCTGAAGTTCGCGCGCGGCTGGCCCTTCGTCCTCTATGCCGGCACGCTGCTGGTGGCCGGGCTGTTCGTCGAGCGCTTCTATTGCCGCTACCTGTGCCCGCTGGGCGCCGCCCTCGCCATTCCGGCCCGTGTCCGGATGTTCGACTGGCTGAAGCGCTACCACGAGTGCGGCAACCCCTGCCAGACCTGCGCCAACACCTGCCCGGTGCAGGCCATTCACCCGACCGGTGAGATCAACCCCAATGAATGCGTCAACTGCATGAATTGCCAGGTGCTCTACCAGTCCGAAACGAGATGCCCCGTCGTCATGCGCAAGCTGAAACGGCGGGCAGCGGCCGGCACGGGCGAACGCCCCGCCCCGTCCGAGGGCCACAAGCCCGTGATCAACACGCCAAGCCAGCAAAAAGGACAAGCACATGTCTGATACGAATGAAACCGGCGGCCTCACGCGCCGCCAGCTGATGGGCGCCACTGATCGGCCCCCACGGACGGGTCCAATTTGATTGTTAGTGCAATGATGGTCGTGGCGCCAGCGCGGGCGGCATTGCTGGTTGGGGTTGCAGGG
>NZ_LIPT01000002.1 GCF_001418225.1 Pannonibacter indicus
TCAGCTCGGAAACGCCGATCTGGCGAACGGCATCCGCCATCGCCATGCCTTGGCCGCGCAAAACCTCAACCTGCCGAAGCTTCGTGACGATCTCGTCGGGCTTGTGTCGCTTGTTTGCCATTGTGGTCCTCCTTCAGGGTCAAAACCATACTTCAAGGTGGACCCGTTCAATGGGGGTGGATCAGAGAAGAAATCATCGCGGCCTGAAACCCAGAGCGAATTATAGTCCTTGCGGCCGCTCGGATTGAAGGTGTTGAGCGGATAGACCGCAGCTGGCTGGGACGCGAGGCCATAGCCCACGGGTGACATCGCCGGCTCACGGCCGATTTCATTCATCTGACCTGCGCAACCTGCTGACACAAGACAAAGGGCGAAAGGTATCAACAGGCGCATCAAAGGCTCCCCTGTGCTTCGGATTTGGAAAGTCCAGCCATGGAGTGGGTCAGCTGGGCCGCGCGGGCGGGATCCATTTCGTCCAGGATCTGGCTGGCTGCGCGGGCATTGAGCTTCACAAGCACGGCAACGGCCGTATCTTCGTCCAACGTCGCCAGCTGGGCTGCAGCTGCCTCGGGCCGCATGCGCTGAAAGATCGACACAACATGCCCCTCGACTTCACCGAGAACCTTCTCGCGCCGCTTGACCCATTCCTCGTATTCGGCGCGCTTCTGCTCCAGCTCGCGGATCCGGTTCTGAAGCCGCTCTTCCAGCGCAATGAGATTCCATGTCTGCCAGGCAAGACGGGCATCACTCGCCGCTCCACCCATGTTCTGGCAGTAGAGCGCCGCATCGCTCGGCGCGCCCGCGTCTCCAGGCTCAGCCGGAGCCGGCACCGGAAGATCCTCAGCCGATGCATTGCGCAGGTTGGAGGCCGTCTGGGCGCCAGCCGGAGCTGCAAAACCCAGCGCTGCCAGAGACAGCAAGCAGGAGATAGTCAGGATGCGGCAGACAGAAAGCCGGAACAAAGGGCGCAGGGCTCCAGCCGGGGTCATGCACGGGATCATGGGCAGGAAATCCTTCCAGTCGCTGTTGGCCCGACTATGGCGGCCGAGGCTTGTGCGGAGCTTGGCCGGAATGCCGTGAAGGCAGCGCAGCCTTGCGGAAGAGAAAGGCTTGCAGACGCGAGGGCAGGCTGAAATGCAGCACGGTCCACAGCCATCAGGCTGCGGACCGTGCCCTCCCCCGGAGCTGTGTGGGCAGGGGGCTGCCGGGAGAATCCGGGATTGCTGACCGTGCAAGGCTTACTGGATCACCAGTTCCGCCTGCAGGGCGCCTGCTGTCTTGATCGTCTGAAGGATGGCGATGATACCGGTCGGCTTGAGACCGATGCGGTTCAGACCGCGCACGAGCGTCTGCAGGTCAGTGCCGCCGATGATGGCGAGCTGCCCGCCATTTTCAGCCGCATCAATGAAGGTGCGGGGCGTCACCACCGTTTCACCATTGCCAAAGGGCTGCGGCTGGGACACCTCCGGCGCCTCGGTGATGCGGACCGTCAGATTGCCATGGGTGACGGCGACAGTTGAAATCTGCACATCGCGGCCGATCACCACTGTTCCCGTCCGCTCATCGATGACAACGCGCGCCGACTGATCCGGCTGCACCATCAACCCCTCGATTTCTGCCATGAAGCGGGTGAGGCTGACCTTGGCCGGCGGGGTCAGATCGATGGAGCGGTGATCTCTTTCACGGGCTGACGAAACACCATAGGTGGTCTTGGTGTAGCGGTTGATGGCATCGGCCACCCGCACCGCCGTACGGAAGTCCGGGTTGGACAGTTCCAGCACCAGTCCGGGAATATTGGCGAAACGGTCCGGCAGATTGCGTTCGATCATGCCGCCATTGGGAATGCGCCCGACTGTCGGAATGCCCTGACGCAGGCTCTCGGCCTGCCCGGCTTCGGAAAACCCCGAAACCGCAACAGCACCTTGCGCCACCGCATAAACCGCCCCGTCCGCGCCCAGCAGCGGCGTGGCGACCAGCGTACCGCCGGCCAGAGAGGATGCATCGCCGAGGGACGAGACATTGACGTCAATGCGCGAGCCCTGGCCAATGAAAGGCGGAAGGTTTGCCGTCACCACCACAGCCGCGACATTGCGGGTGCGCAGGCGCGCGTCACGCACGTTGATGCCCATGCTGTCGAGCATGGACTGAAGGGATTGTTCGGTGAAAGGGGCATTGCGCAGCGTGTCGCCGGACCCTTGCAGGCCGATGACAAGGCCGTAGCCGACCAGCTGGTTTTCACGCACGCCCTGGAGCGAGGCAATGTCCTTGATGCGCACCATGGCGCCAGCTGGCGCCGCAAGGCTGGCGGCGCCCATGGCCAGGGCCAGAACTGCAAGGAAAATCCGCCGCATGGTCAATCACCTACCAGAATGGAGCCGTCCGGCTGAACCCGGCCTGTGATGATGAGGCCGCTGTCGATGTTTCTGGCGCGGATGAAGGATCCGACGGATCCATTCTGCAACGCCTCGACCTGAGCAATGATCTGCAAGCCGCCTTCGCGGAAGATCAGGCGGGCAGGTTCGCCGCGCTTGATCAGCGTTTCCACCACAACGGCGGTTGCAGGCACAGGCACACCCGGCTGCAGCGAGCGGCGGGCAACCCGCCCCACCAGCTCTTCCCTTGTTGCCACCACGGAAAACTGCTGAACCGTCCTCAAGGGGAAGCGGCGGATGATCACCTGATCGGAACTGATCACCTCGCCCTGCCGGACGCCGGACCGCAGCACCGGCAGATCCAGTGAAGAGGCGCGCGCACCGGTCATGGCGGCCGTGAGGGCAAGGCCTGCCAGCATCATGCAGATGAAAAGCCGTGTCAGCATCGCTGCTCTCCTCGCCCGCTTCCAGGGATCAGCGGATCCCTTGCGTCACCACGCCAAACATGTCGTCCGCAGCCTTGATGACCTTGGAGTTCATTTCGTAGCCGCGCTGTGCCGAGATCAGCTCGGTGATTTCCTTTACCGGATCCACGTTGGAGGCCTCCGTATAGCCCTGGCGGATGATGCCGAAGCCCGGATCACCGGCGACACCGGCAATGCCCGGGCCGGAGGCCGGGGTTTCACGGAACAGGTTGCCGCCGATGGCCTCAAGCCCGACGTCATTAGCAAAATTGGTCATGGCCAGCTGCCCCAGTTCACGCGGGTTTACCTCGCCTGCCACCTGGGCAAAAACCTCGCCGGACTCGTTGATGACCACATTCACCGTTTCCGGCGGAATGATGATGGCCGGTTCGATCAGGTAGCCATCCAGCGTGACGAGGCGGCCTTCGGCATTCTTGTTGAAGGTGCCGGCGCGGGTGTAGAGCTGCTCGCCTTCCGGCCCGGTTACCTGGAACCAGCCGCGCCCGTCGATGGCCATGTCCAGTTCGTTGCCGGTCTGGTTCATGGTACCCTGGATGTGCAGCTTGCGGATGGCGGCGGAACGCACGCCAAGACCCAGCTGTGCGCCTTCCGGTACTGGATCCTCACCACCCCGGTTCGGCACACCCTGCAGGCGCTCGGCCTGATAGAGCAGGTCGGTGAACTCGGCCCGCGCCCGCTTGAAGGAGGTGGTGTTGATGTTGGCGATATTGTTGGCGATAACTTCGACATTGAGCTGCTGGGCGCTCATGCCGGTCGCTGCGATTGCCAGAGCTTTCATGTCAAACTCCCCTGGTGCGGGCTGAATTCCTGGTCATCCGGGCCGGAGCCTCAAATGGCCATGCGGCTGACTTCCTGATAGGCGGAAACGACCTTGTCGCGGATGGCGATGGCGGTTTGCAGTGAGGCCTCGGCGGCCATCACGGCTTCCACCACCTGCTGGGCCGAGGCCTTGCCGCTGATGCCGGCGATAGAAACGGCTTCACCTTCCTTCACGCGCTCGATGGCTTCCTGCGTCACGGAGGCCATCGTGTCCGTGAAGCTGACCTCGGGCACCGCATTGGCGGGCGCTGTGCCGCCCAGCGGCACGCCGCCTGCGACATAGCGGGTCTGGGAGACCTGCGACGTGATACCGTCACCGGCGGATTTGATGGCGGAAATCTGGTCGATCATCTTCAATCCCTCAGAAGGTCGATGGTGCGCATGATCATGCTGCGGGCCTGCGTCATCATCTTCAGGTTGGCTTCGTAGGAGCGGTTCGCCTCGCGCATGTCGGCCATTTCGACCAGCATGTTGATATTCGGCATCTTCACGTAGCCATTTTCGTCGGCAGCCGGATGGCCCGGATCGTACTCAACGTTGAAAGGCGCCTTGTCGGACCCGATGCCCTTGACCTTCACCAGATCGGCGGACAATGCCCGGTCAACCTCGCTTTCGAAGGTGATGGTCTTGCGCTTGTAAGGGTCTGAGCCCGGCGTCTTGCCGGTCGATTGCGCATTGGCCAGGTTTTCCGACACGATGCGAAGACGGTCGGACTGGGCGCGCAGGCCGGAAGCGGAGATCTTGAGAGTTGCGGCCAGCGGGTCGATCATCACTTATCCCTTCAGGCTTGCCAGATACATGCGGTGAAAGGACTTGATGATGCTGGTGTTGAGCGCATGGTCACGCGCAACCTCACCCGCCTTCATCAGTTCCTGCTCCAGATTGACGCTGTTGCCGGAGTGGGAGACATCCCAGCTTTCCGCCTTGCCAACCTTGGACGGCTCCGGCGCATCCCGGAGGCTGCCCATGTGGCGGCCGTGGGTTGCGGTCATCACCAGGCTGGTTTCATCCAGAAGCGTGGTGAAAGCCTCGATGTCGCGGGCGGCATAGCCGGGCGTGTTGGCATTGGCGATGTTCTGCGCCACCGTTGCCTGGCGCACCGCCAGCCAGTTGGCCTGACGGGATGCAAGACTGTTCAGATAGACAGGTTCCAACGTCGCTCTCCGAAGCCTGTTGTGGCGTTCGGTAACAGTACTAGGGCGTCAACCTTGTCCGAGGCTTTCGACCCCGGCCCTGCCGGTACGGCTGGCGCAGGCGGGAAGGCATCGGCCGGACAGGCGGAAAACAGGCCCTTGCCCTTGCGCCAGGCTGCCGGATCGGCTAATGCGCACGTCCCTTGCGCGCCTGCACGGCGTCCCACTCCAGCGACATTTCAGGAAGCCCGCCATGCGTCCGGCCATCGGTCTTGATTTCGGCACGTCCAACACGGTGCTGACCGCCTGCACCGCAGCAGGCAATGCCAGCAGCATCACCTTTGGTCATGCTCCGGATCAGGTGGACAGCCTGCCTTCCGTGCTGTCCTTTCTGGAGCCGCCTCGCGGCGTCCATCCGGACGAGTGCGCCGACGTCGGCCAGTGGGCCATCCGCCAGTTCATGGACCACACGGGCGAGTGCCGTTTCCTGCAATCGCTCAAGACCTTCGTTGCCAGCAAGCTGTTCAAGGGCACCGGTGTATTCGGCACCCATTATGAATTCGAGGATCTGCTGGAGACCTTCCTGCGCCGTGCAGGCGCGCACCGCGACGAGGCGCTGGATAGGGGCGGTGGCCGGCTGGTGATCGGGCGCCCGGTGACCTTTGCGGGCAGCGCACCGGATGATGCGCTGGCGATGCAGCGCTACCGCTCGGCCCTCTCCCGCTTCGGTTTTGAGGAAGTGCTGTTCGTCTATGAGCCCGTGGCTGCGGCTTTTGCCTATGCGCAGCGGCTTGAGGGCGAGGCCACCGTTCTCGTCGCCGACTTCGGCGGCGGCACCACCGACTTCTCGCTGATGCGCTTTGCCCGCAACGCCAGCGGCCTGACCGCCGAGCCACTGGGCCACGGCGGCCTTGGTATCGCAGGTAATACGCTGGATTACCGCATCGTCGACAAGGTGATCCTGCCGGAACTGGGCAAGGGCAGCCAGTACCGCAGCATGGGCAAGGTGCTGGAAGTGCCGCAGAACCTTTTCTCCAACTTCGCCCATTGGCACATGCTGTCGGTCTTCAAGGCTTCCGCCGATTACCGCGAGCTGAAGAAGATGCTGAGTTCCTGTCTCGATCAGGACAAGATCGAGCTGTTCATCGAGCTGGTCGATACCGATCAGGGCTATCCGCTCTACAAGGCCGTGTCGGAGTGCAAGGCACGGCTTTCCTTTGATGAGGAGACGGAACTGCGCTTTGCCCCTATCGGCAAGGACTTCGCCGCCACCGTGCGCCGGGCAGACTTCGAGGAGTGGATCGCCCACGACCTCACCCGCATCAGCGACGCGCTGGCGGCAACGCTCGCCAGCGCCAACCTGGATGCAAAGGACGTAGAGAAGGTGTTCCTGACCGGCGGCACCTCCTTCGTGCCCGCGATCCGCAAGCTCTTCGCAGACCGCTTCGGAGCGGAGCGCCTGTCAGGCGGTGAGGAAATGTCCTCCGTCGCCAAGGGCCTCTCCCTCATCGGCGCCCGCGAAGACGCCGCCGCCTGGGCCGTTGCGGCATAGGCGGAAAGGGGCGGCCTCAGTCCTCCGTGTCCTCGCTCATCTCGATATCGGCCATGATGTCAGCGGCAATCGCCTGAATGGCGGCTTCGAGGCTGGCGATGCTGGTGCTGTCCGGAAGGATCAGGTCGGCGCTGGCACGGAAGAGCAGTTCACCCGACATGGAGCCGGGGGAGACGATGGTTTCCAGCGTCTCGATGCTGGCGCCCTGGGCGGCAATCACCTGCGTGACCGCACGCAGGATGCCCGGCTGGTCCTGACAGACCAGATCCAGCCGCAGACGGCGGCCCTCCGTGCCATTGCCGCCACCGCCGCGAACCACATTGACCGAAATGCCCTGCGCTGAGAGCGCAGCGAGAGCTGCTTCCAGCTCCGCCGCCCGGTCTTCCGGCACATCGGCGCTGACGATGCCCGCAAACTCGCCGCCGAGGCGCGCCATGGAGCTTTCCAGCCAGTTGCCACCTGCTGCGGCGATGACACCAGCCAGCGCATCCACAAGGCCTGGCCGGTCCTTGGCGATGGCAGTCAGAACGATATGGCGGCCCATGGCTCTTCTTCCTCTCGATGTGTCCGGCAGGCCGTCATACGGCCCACCCCTTCTGCCCGCACCTTAGGCATGCTCCGGGCTGGAGGCAAAGCCTATCGGGTGTCAGGTGCTCATATCAAACGCTGGATCAACGGGAACCTGCAGCGCCGTCACCAGATGGTTGGTCTTGGCGGCAAGGCCGATGACAGACAGAAGCTCGCCATATTGCGCCTCGCTCATGCCCTTGGCGCGGGCGGCAGCGGTGTGCGAGTGGACGCAATAGGAGCAGCCGTTGGCCACCGACACGGCGATGTAAATCATTTCGCGAATGAGCGGATCAAGGCTGCCTGGCGCCACCATGACCGCCTTCACCTCGGCCCATGTGCGCTCCAGTGCGGCCGGGTCTGCCGCCAGTGCGCGCCAGAAATTGTTGATGAAATCCGTTCCGCGCGTCTTGCGGATGTCGGCAAAGACTGCCGCCACCTGCGGCCCTGCCTCTGCATCGGAAATCAGTTTCACTGTTGCCATGTGGTTTTGTCCTCCCGTTGTACGGTCAGACTAGACCGCTTTGCCGCGGCAGGGAAACACCTGCTGACAAAGATAAAAGGGTGCGGCAGTCCCCTGCCGCGCCCCTTCACGATCATGCCCTCAAGCTCAGCGCAGCGCGCGGGCCAGCGGCGAAATGCGGGAGATGACCAGAATGTCCAGCGCCAGCACCGCGATCAGCGTCAGGCCGACCAGCGGGAAGAACAGGGACACGGCCAGCATCACCAGCATGGCGCTGCGCCAGTGCGGCAGGTTGGACGGCACCTGCGGCGCGAACAGACGGGCGCCGCCGCGCGCCGGGCGGCGCTTCCACCACAGGACCACCGAGCTGAGGGACAGGAAGATCACGGACAGGCAGATCACCGTGTTCAGCATCAGGTTCCACAGACCGGTGAGGCCCATGTGCAGCGGAATGCCGACGGCCATGGCCTTGCCGGCGAGCGAGTAGTCCTCAAAGCCGACGCTGGCAAGAATGCGGCCCGTATAACGGTCCACATGCACAGTACGGTCAGAGAACGGGTCCTTGGCGTCCGAGCTCATGGTGTCCTGATTGATGGTCCAGACACCGGTTTCGCCCTTCGGATAGGAGATGCGGTAGCGGGCGTTGAAGCCCACGGCCTTGGCGAGCGAAGCCAGGCTGTCGATATCGACGGCAACACCCGGCGCCACACCGATCACGCCGCCGGCGGAACCGGATTCCGGCATCTGGGTCTGCTCCAGCGCCCAGGGCACATTGGCAACGCCATCATGGTTCAGGGCTTCGGCGTGGGTTACGTCAGACAGGGGCACGTTGTCCCACTTGGCAGCGGGGAATGTGCTCCAGGCCTGTGTCAGCTTCGAACCCCAGACACCCGTCCAGGACATGCCGGACAGAAGGAACAGCAGCAGGAAGGCGGAGAGATAAAAACCAACCGTGCCATGCAGCGTCTTCCAGAAGGCGCGGCCCTTCTGATTGAAGCGCGGCAACAGAACGGCGCCGAGCCCGCCCTCGCGCGGCCACCACATGTAAAGGCCGGTGATGATCAGGATGATGCCGAAACCGGCGGCGATCTCCAGCATCCGGTCGCCGGGCGTGCCCAGCAACAGGTCACTGTGAATATCGTCGGCCAAGTCATACCAGCCGGCGCGGCGGCCCCAGGTCTCCACCACCTCGCCCGTGTAGGGGTTGATGGCCACCATCTCCTGCCCGGCATCGGTGCGGATGCGGAAGACCCCGACCCGGTCTTCCGCGCGGGGGCTGAGCCATTCCACCATTGTGCCGCCGCCAAGCGCGGCAACGGCCTTTTCCGCCTGTTCGGAGACAGCCAGCGCCACCGCACCCTGCGGCACGGTCACGCGGATATTCTCGCCATCCCGGCCATCGAAGTAGCCGATGTACATCATCATCATGCCGGTGACGGCAAGGATGCAGAAGAAGGGCACGACAAACAGGCCCGCATAGAAATGCCAGCGCCAGGCGGCACGGTAGAAAGCTGCGAGAAGAGAAGCATCGGCGGCGCGGTCCGCGTCCTGCGCGGTGCCGGAAATAACATCGGTCATGGTCTGATCCTCATGGCCGGAGACGCGCGCTTCAAGGCACGCAGCATCAGCCGGCAGGGTGTTCTGGAATGAAAGGTGAGTGGATCAGATCAGAGCGGGCGGGGCGCGCGCGCCGGCACCGGCATAAATGCCCGCCGTGTGGCCTGCATTGTCGAAAACGGAGAGAAGATGGCCGCCGGAGAGAACCGGCAGAGGCAGGGCGGGAGAGGCTTCAGGAGTGGCCAGTGCCAGAACGGCAGAGAAGGAACAGGGCGCAGCCTGCCCCTTGCCGTTGCGCTGGTCTTCCGGGCCTGCGGGCTTTTCCTCGCCAGACGCATCCATCGTCATGGTCTGGAAGCCCTCAGCCGTAGAAGGCGCGCAGATGACGATAGTCAGATCACCGCTACTGGAACGGCCCGGCATGAAACCGGCCGGAATGAGGGCATGAAACAGCACGGCGAGCAGTGCAATCCACACCGCCAGTACGCGCGCATCATGGCGCAGATCTGTCCACAGGGAAGACAAACGCGTAAGCCCCCAAGCTGCCCGGTGCAAGCTTTCCTCTCTTGCTGTCTAGCCGATCACCTTCTTTGGAACAATAGGGGAAACCCGGACCTTGCGAGGTCAGGATGGCTCAATTAGGGTCGGGCCTGATGGCGCGCAGTGGCTCTTGTGCGCTCTTTTTCAGGTGTGTGACCTATCCGGCGCGGCTTCTGGCAGCGCCCCGCCAGCAGGAGAGACTGACGTGAAGGGACTGGGAAGCGGGCTTGGCAGCGTACTGGGCTGCGGAGTGGGCAGCGAACAGGGCAATGGCCCTGATGGCTCCGGTCTGCCAGAGAGCGAAACAGGCACCCAGCCATCCAGACGGCGGGCAGGCGTGGCAGCGCTTGCCAATCAGGCAGGGCCGCTGCCCCGGCAGGCTGCGCCCTCCCCCGCCCCTGAGGCTCCCGCTCCCATGCGGTCGATCCGTAGCGCAGCAGCCGCGCCTCAACGCGTGCCGGCAAGCAAGGCTGGCAATCCGAAAGGGCTGAGGTCCCTCGGTTTCCTGTCCCATGGCGGTTCAGCCTCCGGTGAGCCACCCCGCCGGGCCCGGGGGCGCAGGATGCATACGCAGGTGGTCACGGCACCGCCCGCCCCTGACGCAGCCGCCAAGCCCAGCGACCTTTCCATAAGGCCCAAGCGCCTGCCTTCCCTGCGCGAGGAAAAGGCGCAGGACAAGCAGGACCCATGACCTCCGCCGCATCCGGGCACCAGCCACACGGGGCCCGGCGGGTGATTGTTGGAGCAGGCTGCAGCCAGGGCTGTGGTTCTGAGGAACTGATCGGCCTGGCAGGCGCCGCATTGGAGGAGGCAGACCTTCCGGCGGAAGCTGTTGCCGCCATCGCCACACTGGATCTCAAGGCTGGGGAGGCGGCCATCAGCGCGCTTGCGGCGCATTTCGGCGTGCCGCTGCTTGCTTTCGGCGCAGCGCGGCTGGAGCAGGAAACGCCGCGTCTGGCCACACCTTCAGCGCGTGTTTTTGCGGCCGTCGGCTGCCACAGCGTCTGCGAGGGCGCGGCGCTGGCCGCCGCAGGACCGGGCGGGCATCTGGTGCTTGCCAGACGCAAGTCACCACAGGCGGCCATCGCTCTGGCTACGGCCATGGCATTGCCACATGAACAGGCAAGAGAAGGACTGCAAGTCCCTGTCCAGAAAGACGGGACGCCTTGCGAATGATGGGAACCTCAGACATGTCTGCGACAAAATATGCCCTGATCGCCCTCACCCTCGCCTCTGGCGGCTGCGCCGCAACGACAGGCGAGAAGCGGGCGGAAGGCTCGAATCAGCCTGTTGCAATCACCAAGACTGCCTTCGACCGCCAGTGCCCTGCCAATGCCGGCGGCATCGTGATCCGCAACAACACGGCGCAGAAGCAAAGGGTGACCTACGAGCGTTCGGGCAACCGCAAGAAGCCGCTGCGGGTCGCCGTCAACATCGCGCCGGAGCCGGGCAGCAAATGGATCGGCTGCGAGGGCGACGGCTACAGCTACCGCGTTCTGCGCCACGCACCGCGCAGGTGAGCCGCCACAGGCAGGGGAAGCGTCAGTCTTCCCCGCTCCTGCGGAACGCCCAGAACAGCAGGAAGGCAAGGCCGCCGGAGAGGGCAAACCACGTCAGCGCATATTGCAGGTGATTGTTGGGGAAGCTGACGACGGTGAGCCCGCCAATGGGCAGGCTGTCAGCCGCCCCTTCCGTCACACCGGCATCGAGGAAGTAGGGCGCGGCCTCACCAAGCCCGAGGCTTTGCGCCATCGCTGCCGTATCGCGCGAGAACCAGCGTCCACCTTCAGGATCATTGGAACGCAGGAAGGCGCCATCCGGCTGGCTGAGGCGCAGAAGGCCTGAAACCTCAATCTCACCCTCGGGGCGGGGCCGGTCTTCCGGGTTCTGCCGGTCCTGCGGCACGAAGCCCCGGTTCACGAACAGCCGCCAGCCGTCCTGCGTCTCGAAGGGTGACATGACCCAGAAGCCGGGTCCGCGCACCGTTACCGCCATCACCAGCAGGTCGGCTTCCGGCAGGTAATGACCGCGGGCGGTGATGCGGCGGTATTCGGCGCTGTCGAAGGTGATTTGCGGCCAGTCCGCCGGACCGGGCGCGGCAACGGGCTGCGCCGCAAGACCGGCCTCAACCCGTGCAATGAGAGCATTCTTCCAGCCAAGCCGCTGCACCTGCCAGATGCCAAGGCCTGCCAGGATGGCCACGGCCAGAAGGCCGGGGCCAAGAAGCAGCCATTTGCGCGTTCCGGCAGACATCACGCCTCCTCTGGCTAGCCTTTCACGGGCACTCGACAAGAACCGCAGCGCCCCACTTTGGCTGCTGTGGCACAGTCCTGCCGCCCTCTTCTGAACAAAGGGGGCAGCTTTTACAACGGACTTTAAGCCAAGCTCCAACTCATCTCCCCCTCAAAGGAGGGAGAGGGGCGCTGCGGCAAAACGAAGGCCCAATCCTTCTGAATGCGTCCAAAGTAAACACTGCCACCTCGTGGAGAGGGAGGTGGCAAACGTTCCGCCGGAACGCACCTGCCTCAGATCAGGAGCCGAAGCCCTGCATCTGGTTGTGGTCCATCTGCGGCATCATGTTGGTGTTGAGGTTGTACATCACCCACAGGGAGCCAGCGAGCATGATCACCACCACGATGACGGTGAAGATCATCGACAGCATGGTCCAGCCCTCATCCGAACGGCTGTTCATGTGCAGGAAGTAAACCATGTGCACGAGGATCTGCACGACGGCGAAACCGATCACGATCACCGCCGTCACAGCGCGGCTTTCAAAGCCACCGGTCATGACGATGGCGAAAGGGATCGCCGTCAGGATCACCGACAGAATGAAGCCGGTCAGATAGGACTTGTAGCTGCCGTGATCATGGCCGGTATTGTCATGACCATGACCGCCGTGATGACTGTGGGGTTTGATGGAATGTGCGGACATCAGATCATCCCCAGAAGATAGACGAAGGTGAAGACACCGATCCAGATCACGTCGAGGAAATGCCAGAACATGCTGAGGCATTCCATGCGCCGGGTGTTGGCCGGAATGAGACCCTTGCGATTGATCTGAACCATCAGCGTCACCAGCCAGATGGAGCCGAAGGCGACGTGCAGGCCGTGCGTGCCGACCAGTGCGAAGAAGGCCGACAGGAAGGCAGAGCGCTGCGGCCCGGCCCCCAGGTGGATCAGGTGGTGGAACTCGTAAAGTTCCAGCGCCAGGAAGGCGAGGCCAAGCACAAGCGTCACCGCCAACCACATCTGCATGCGGGCCTGACGGCCCTCATACATCGCCAGCATGGCAAAGCCGAAGGTGAGCGACGACACGAGCAGGAAGCCCGTATTGATCGCGATCAGGGTCAGGTCGAACAGAGCCTTGGGGCCGGGACCGGCCGCATAGCTCTGCCCCAGCACGCCGAAGCAGGCGAAGAGGACTGCGAACATCAGGCAGTCGCTCATCAGGTAGATCCAGAAGCCGAGCTTGGTCGACGCACCTTCCGGATGGTGATGCGGCTCGGTTTCCCAGTAGGTTGCGGCAGCGCCTGCCGAATGGGCCGTGGTGCTCATCGGATTCAGGCTCCAATCTTGGCAAGTTCGAGATCACGGGCACCTTCCACCCGCTCGACCTCATCGACCGGCACGTAATAGTCGCGGTCATAGTTGAACGTATGGGCAATCGCCACTGCGATCAGCGCCAGGAAGGACAGGGCCGCCAGCCACCAGATGTACCAGACGAGGGCAAAGCCGCAGAGCGTGGCAAGACCCGAGAGGATGACACCCGTGCCGGTGTAACGCGGCATGTGGATCGGCATGTAGGCTGCCTTCGGGCGCGTCTGACCGGCCTGCTTCATGTCGTGCCAGGCATCAAGGTCATGTACCACCGGGGTAAAGGCGAAGTTGTAGGCCGGCGGGGGCGAGGAGGTTGCCCATTCCAGCGTACGGCCATCCCAGGGGTCGCCCGACAGGTCCATGTTTTCCTTCCGCTTCCAGATGGAAACGGCGATCTGCACAAAGAAGGCAGCGATACCGGCGGCAATCAGTGCCGCGCCAAGGGCAGCGATGATGAACCAGATCTGCAGGTCCGGATCATCAAACACCCGCATGCGGCGCGTCACGCCCATCAGGCCGAGGATGTAGAGCGGCATGAAGGCCAGCCAGAAGCCGGCGATCCAGCACCAGAACGACACCTTGCCCCAGAACACATTCAGCTTGAAGCCGAAGGCCTTGGGCCACCAGTAGGCGATGGCGGCAAAGCAGCCGAACAGCACGCCGCCGATGATGACGTTATGGAAATGCGCCACCAGGAACAGCGAGTTGTGCAGCACGAAGTCGGCCGGGGGAACGGCCAGCAGAACGCCCGTCATGCCGCCGACCGTGAAGGTCAGCATGAAGGCGACGGTCCACATCATCGGCAGTTCGAAGCGCACCCGGCCCTTGTACATGGTGAAGAGCCAGTTGAAGATCTTCGCACCCGTCGGCACGGAAATGATCATCGTGGTGATGCCGAAGAAGGCATTCACCGAGGCGCCCGAGCCCATGGTGAAGAAGTGGTGCAGCCAGACGAGGTAGCTGAGAACCGTGATACAGACCGTGGCATAGACCATGGAGCTGTAGCCGAACAGCCGCTTGCCAGAGAAGGTGGACGTGACTTCCGAGAAGACGCCGAACAGCGGCAGGATGAGGATGTACACTTCCGGGTGGCCCCAGATCCAGATGAGGTTGATGTACATCATGGCGTTGCCGCCAAGGTCATTGGTGAAGAAGTTCGTGCCGATGTAGCGGTCAAGCGTCAGCAGGATCAGCGTCATCGTCAGCACCGGGAAGGAAGCGACGATGAGCACGTTGGTGCAGAGCGAGGTCCAGGTAAACACGGGCATGCGCATCAGGGTCATGCCGGGGGCCCGCATCTTGATGATGGTCACCAGCAGGTTGATGCCCGATAGCGTTGTTCCCACACCCGCGACCTGCAGGCCCCAGATGTAGTAATCGACACCCACCCATGGACTGTAGCCGATGCCCGACAGCGGCGGGAAGGCCAGCCAGCCGGTCTGCGCGAATTCACCCACGAAGAGCGAGGCCATGACCAGCACGGCGCCGCCGACCGTCATCCAGAACGAGAAGTTATTCAGGAAGGGGAAGGACACATCGCGCGCCCCGATCTGCAGCGGCACCACATAGTTCATCAGGCCCGTGACGAAAGGCATCGCCACGAAGAAGATCATGATGACGCCATGGGCCGTGAAGATCTGGTCGTAATGGTGGGCGTTGAGATAGCCCTCCGAGCCGTTGAAAGCCCAGACTTGCTGGATGCGCATCATGATGGCGTCGGCAAAGCCGCGCACCAGCATGATCAGCGCGAGGATGATGTACATGATGCCGATCTTCTTGTGATCGACGGTCGTGAACCATTCCTTCCAGAGATAGCCCCAGAGGCGGAAGTAGGTCAGGCCCGCAAGAAGCGCGATGCCGCCCACCGCCACAACGGCGAAGGTTGCCCAGACGATGGGGTCCTGGGGGATTGCGCTCCAGTTGAGGCGCCCCAGAAGAAATGTGGTCGAGTGATCTATCGTGGCCATGCCCGGATCCTGTCAGAGCTGGGGCGCAGAGCCGGAGAGCGGCAGTGCGTAAGTGATGGAACGGTCATCGCGCCGACCGAAGAGCGAAGCAGGCTGGGAGAGCCCGTGGCCGCGCAGCGGGCCGGAGATGACAGGGCGCGCATCTGCCCAGGCCGGCTTCACCGACAGCATCTGCTGCAGTTCTTCGGTGGAGCAGAAGCCAACCACCTGGAACGGCGTCCAGCCCAGCACCGGCGCGCGGGTGCCGCGGCGGTCGTACTTGTCATAGATGAGCGAGGACATGTTGACGGTGCCGGCAAGACCGGTGCCGCCCTGCGCATCCAGCGCCATCATCTCGGCCATGCAGATCTTGCCGTTCTCGACGCACATGTTGACGATGCGCGGGAAAAGCTCCGGGTCGACGCTGGCGAAGGTGGCCGGCTCCACATTCTCGCTGGGGCGCTCAAGCTCCAGATAGGACGGGCGGTCAAGCGTCTGATCGCCTGCACGTGCAGCCTCGACCCAGGCCTCGAAACCGGCAGCATCGCTGGCCAGAGCCTTGAAGCGCATGCCGGAGAAGCCGGCACCGGAGTAGTGCGAGGCAAGGCCCTGATAGGTGCCCTCTTGGTTGAAGACGCCGTGCAGCGTCGTCTGCATGCCCGGCATCGCATAGATCATGCCGGCCATTGCGGGGATATAGAAGGCGTTCATCACCGAGGAGGAGGTCAGCGTGAACTGGATCGGCCGGTCCACCGGCGCCGCCAGCTCGTTCACCGAAGCCACGCCATATTGCGGGTAAATGAAGAGCCACTTCCAGTCGAGCGCCACGACCTGCACCTGAAGCGGCTCCACGTCCGGGCTCACCGGCTGGCCCTTGGCGATCCGGTCGAGCGGGCGGTAGGGATCAAGAAGGTGAGTGCCAACCCAGGTGATCGCGCCCAGCGAGACGATGATCAGCAGCGGAATGGCCCAGATGACCAGTTCCAGCTTGGTGGAATGCGACCATTCCGGCTCGTAGGCCGCCTTCCTGTTCGCAGAACGGAAGTGCCAGGCGAACCAGCAGGTCAGCAGCATCACCGGAATGATGATGATCAGCATCAGGAGCGTGGAGATGACCAGCAGGTCGCGCTGCTGCGCTGCAACATCGCCGGACGGTGCAAGGACCTCGGCCTTGCAGGCGGACAGCAGTAGAAAGGCGCCGCACGCAGCGAGTATTCTCGGGAGGCGAAGCTTCGACATGGTTTACCCTGACAGTTTGCCGCACCCGTCAGCCGCCTCCCCCCGAACGCAAACTGACGCGATTTGATCTTGCGCAATGCACCTAGAGCGATTTTGTGCGGGCGCACATACGACAATTTGTCACCTGTTAAAAAATTTCGCACTGCGGCATTGAGCCCTGAATACGTAGTTACCGGTGCAGCAACAGGCCGCAGGCTTGCAGCCGCACTCCGTCAGTCCTCATGAAAATGGCCGGATCCGATGGCGAACACAGCCGATATCTCATCCACGAATTCCTCTTCGAGCGGGCGCGGCACGTCGGAGCATGATGTCTCCCCGTCCGATATCGCGGTCGGTGTGATCATCGGGCGCACGTCGGAGTTCTTCGACTTCTTCGTTTTCGCCATCGCCTCGGTCATCGTGTTTCCGGCTCGGATTTTCCCGTTCGTTGATCCGCTGACCGGCACACTCTGGTCTTTCGCCCTCGTGGCGCTTGCCTTCATCGCCCGTCCGCTGGGCACGGCGATGTTCATGGCGCTCGACCGGCGCCATGGCCGTGTCACCAAGCTGACGGTGGCGCTCTTCCTGCTCGGCACCTCCACGGTGGCCATGGGCCTCGTGCCGTCCTACGAAACCGCAGGCTGGTGGGCCGTCGGCATGCTGGTGCTGCTGCGCATCGGGCAGGGGCTGGCTCTCGGCGGCACCTGGGATGGTCTCGCGCCGCTTCTGGCCATCACCGCCTCAAAGGACCGGCGCGGCTTTTACGCCATGATCCCGCAGCTTGGGGCCGTCGCCGGCCTTGCGGTTGCGGCAGTCATGTTTGCCTATCTGGTGATGACGCTATCTTCCGCCGACTTCCTCGACTGGGGCTGGCGCTATCCGTTCTTCGTGGCCTTCGCCATCAACGTGGTGGCGCTGTTTGCCCGCCTGCGCATTGTCGATACGCCGGAGTTCACCGAGCTGTTCAAGTCGAACGAGCTGACGCCGACGCGGCTTTCCACCACCCTGTCGCAGGATGGGCGCACCATGCTGGTCGGCATTTTCGTGCCTCTGGCCAGCTTTGCCATGTTCCACATGGTCACGGTTTTCCCGCTGTCGTGGATCTTCCTCTACACCGATGAGACGCTTGGCTCGTTCCTGCTGATCGAGGCTGCGGGAGCCGGGCTTGGCATCCTCGCCATGCTGTTCTCCGGCTGGCTGTCCGACCGTATCGGCCGCCAGAAGATCCTCGTCTGGGGTGCCTGGGCCATTGCGGCCTTTGCCCTCAGCGCGCCGCTGCTGCTGAATGGCGGACCGGCCGGTGTCACGGCCTATCTGATGATCGGATTCCTGATCCTCGGCTTCAACCTGGCCCAGTCCTCCGGCGCCGTGGCATCGCTGTTCGACCAGCGCAACCGCTACACCGGATCGGCCTATGTTTCGGCTCTGTCGTGGATGTTCGGCGCAGGCTTTGCGCCGCTCTGCGCACTGCTGCTCTCCACCTGGTTCGGCCTCTTTGCCGCAGGGCTCTATCTGCTCTCGGGCGCTGTCTGCACGCTGCTGTCGCTGGCCGTGGCCCGGCAGATCGCCCTGCAGCCGCGCGGCGAATAAGCAATCAAACCACAAAGCAGAAGGCCGCCGGCTCACATCAGAGCCGGTGGCCTTTTTGCGTATCAGGGGAAAATCAAACGCGGGCGATCAGATGGGCATATGAGCCCGAAACCGTTCCGCACCGCAGCCCCATTGCAGGAAGTTCATCGCCGAGCGCATCACGGGCGGTAAACAGCCGCTCCGCCTCGCCCTCATGGATGATGCTGGCATAGTGGAATTCGTGCCCGGAGAGCCCCGCGCCTTTTTCAACTCCCGCAAAGGGCAGGCCGCCCAGCGCGGTCAGCCGCCGGTAGCCCAGATGCAGCTTGCGCGCGGCAAAGCTGGTGACGAGCGGCAGCAAACCCAGCATGGCATGCCTCTCGCCGCCAGCATCGATCAGCCCTTCGCCCAGCACCATGTAGCCGCCGCATTCGCCGTAAACCGCAGCGCCGCGTTCCGCCGCCTGCTGCATCCCGGCCTTGAAGCGGGAGGCTGCCGCAAGCCGGCCTGCATGAAGCTCCGGATAGCCGCCCGGCAGATAGACCGCATCTGCCCCTGCGTCCGGCGCCCCGTCCGCAAGGGGCGAAAAGGGCAGGATTTCAGCCCCCGCCGCCTGCCAGCCTTTCAGAAGGTGCGGATAGGCAAAGGCAAAGGCAACGTCACTGGCAACGGCAATGCGCTGCCCCGGAGGCGGCAGCAGAATGGGCCAGCCGGACGGCACACCCTCAGCTGCCGCAAGCGGACGGGCAAGCGCGGCCAGCGCGGCCAGGTCAACGGAGCGGGAAGCCGCATCCGCTGCTCCTTCAAGAAACTGCGTCAGACCCTCCCGCTCGGAGGCCTGCACCAGCCCCAGATGCCGTTCGGCCAGAACCAGCGCCCCGCTGCGCGGCACCTCGCCCAGCACCGGCAGGCCAAGCGGAGCGAGCGCCGCCCGGAGCATGGCGCCATGCCGGGCAGAGCCCACCTTGTTGAGGATAACGCCCGCCACCTCGACATCGGCGCGGTGATCGCGGAAACCGCGCACGACGGCCGCCACGGACTGCGCCTGACGGCCGCAATCGATCACCAGAACCACGGGCACACCCAGTGCCGCCGCCACATCGGCGGCACTGCTGGAACCATCGGAAGCGCCATCGAAAAGGCCCATGGCCGCCTCGATCAGCAGCAAATCTGCCCCCTGCCCGGCCTGCGCTGCAAGCTGGCGCAGCACGGGCGGCGGCATGGAGAAGGGATCGAGATTGACGGAAACCGCGCCTGCGGCTGCCTCATGGAACTTTGGATCGATATAGTCAGGCCCGCATTTGGCCCCGCGCACGGCAAGGCCGTTGCGGCGCAGGGCGGCGAGCAGGGCAAGGGTCAGCACCGTCTTGCCCGAGCCGGAGGACGGCGCAGCCAGCATGAGTGCAGGCGGAAGAGACTGGCTCATGCGCCTGATCCTGCCGCCTGCTGCGGACCACTGGACGGGCTCAGCGGATCAGAGACGAGCGCCCGCCCCGCCATGGCGCCAATCCAGTCGAGCCCCTCGCGCAGGCGCACCACTTCGCCGATACAGACGATGGCGGGCGGCTCCAGCCCCTCGGCGTCGGCATCCTGCGCACAGCGGCCCAGCGCTGTCACCAGAACCTTCTGGTCCGGCTGCGACGCATTGCACACGATAGCCACAGGCTCATCCACAGACCGCCCACAGGCTATCAGCGCCTGCGAAATCTCCGGAAGATGCTTCATCGCCATATACATGATGATCACCGGCGAGCCTTCGGCAATGCCCTTCCAGTTGATCGACTCCGGCGCAAGGCCCGTCTGGTCGTGCCCGGTCAGGAAGGTGACCGCCTGATTGGTGTCGCGGTGTGTGGCCGGAATGCCCGCATAGGCCAGGCCGCCAATGCCGGCGGTGATGCCGGGAATGATGCGGAAAGGCACATGCGCGCCGGCAAGGCCCAGTGCCTCCTCCCCGCCCCGGCCAAAGACGAAAGGATCGCCGCCCTTCAGCCGCAGCACCCGTTTGCCCTCGCGGGCAATTTCAATCAAACGCAGGGTGATGTCGCGCTGCTTTGGGCTCGGCTTGCCGCCGCGCTTGCCGGCATATTCCAGCAAGGCGCCGGGCCGGGCGAAATCGAGGATGCTGGTATCAACCAGCGCATCATAGATCACCGCGTCGGCCTGCCGCAGTCCGTTGAGGGCGTGAAGCGTCAGAAGCCCCGGATCGCCGGGGCCGGCACCCGCCAGCCACACCCAGCCGGGCTCGAAAACCGGAAGGGCAAGCGGCAGCACAAGGGATGTGGCAGAACGTGTCATGCCCCCGTTCTACCCGCCTTGCCGCCAGCGGCCAAGCCGGATGCACCGGCCTCCGCCGAATGTCTGATGCAGCGGCCACAGATGGCCGTGCGGAAGACCTTGCGCTCTCGTGCGAACCGGAGTGGGCGTTACAGCAGGGGCCTGGCCCGGCCACCCGGCCGGTCACGGCGGGCTTCGGCGCGCAGCCGCAAGACAGCAGAAAGGAAACGGTAGATGCCGACCGTGTAGCGCTTGCCCAGGCGGCGCGGCTCCTGCATCAGGCGGAAAAGCCACTCGAGACCCGCAGCCTGAAGAAAGCGCGGCGCCCGCACCACTTCCCCGGACAGGAAATCGAACAGCGCTCCAACACCGATGCAGATGGTCGGATTAAGCTTGTCCCGGTTCTCGACAATGAAGCGTTCCTGCACCGGATTTCCCATGCCGACGAGCAGCAGGTCCACATTGGCGGCGTTGATCCGCGCAATGACCGCATCCCTGTCTTCACGTGCGAAGTAGCCGTCATGGAAACCTGCGACGTGATGCTGCGGGTAATGCGCAGCAATATACTCTGCCGCTCCTGCCACCGAACTCGGCTTTGCTCCCAGCAGATAGATCCGCAAGGGCAGCCCAATGTTCTCCAGAATCGCGGGCACAAGGTCGGTGCCGTTGAGATTTTCCGGGAACGCCTTGCCCGTGATGGCACGCGCAGCAATGTCTACGCCGATCCCGTCATTGAACAGCGTCATGCGGGATAAGATCTCCGCATATTCCGGATGATCAAGAGCCTGCAGGACCGTGTGCGCGTTGCAGATGGCGACATCCATCTTGATCCGCAACAACAGGGATGTGCGCAGCATATCAATGGCCTGCGCGCGTGATAATCTATTGATACCAAGCGGACCAATTTGCGCGACCCCAGCCCCCAAAGGCATCCCCAAGGTCAATTCAGGCATCAACATCCCCAGCGCCCCACATCAACAGAGTTTTGCATGAGGGAAACTGGCTAAAACAACTCAACAACGCCTTAACTCCCAAGACAAAGGCATTTTATAGATTACCGGCCGTCAACGCCACCCCAAGAATTCTTACATTCTCGTCATGGTTTCATTTACCATGATGCTCCGGCCCGTTTGAAAACGCTAGGGCAGCCTCAATCCGGGATAGTGCCGCATTTTCCAAATGTTAATCATATCTCTTCATCTTTCCTAACATTACGGCACGGGCATGCCCGTTGCCCCGGTCAGCTCCAGAGGTTTGCCGCCCATCGCCCCGCCAACGGTTTTCAGTCATGGTTGAAGTTTCTGACATTCCGGCAATTCTCGCGCGCCGCCTGCGGTGGATCATTGTTGTTCCCGTGCTGCTGACCGGCTTGGCTGTGCTTTTCGCGCTGACGCGCGCTCCGGCCTACACGGCGTCGGCCGAACTTCTCGTGGAACCGCCGAGCCTGCAGATCCTTGGACGGGAATTCTCCGGCCGGGAAGGCGCATCACCTCTCGAGGGTTTCGATGTGGACAGCCAGGCCTTCGTGCTGATGTCCACCCCGGTTCTTGACCGGGTGGTGACTTCGCTTGAACTGGAAAATGATCCGGCCTTCTCCGGCAAGGGGTTGCGGCAGACCTTGCTGCCTTTCCTGTTTTCCGCACCCGATCCGGCCGGACGGCGGATGGCGGTGATCGAGGCGCTGCGCAAGCGGCTGCAGGTGCAGCGGATCGAGAAGACCTTCATCTTCCAGATCGCGGCGACACATCCCAACCGGGACCGTGCTGCCGACATTGCCAATGCCACAGCTGCGGCCTATCTGGCGGAAGCCGCCAAGGCCCGCGCGGAAGGCTTCCAGCGCACCAGCCAGTCGCTGAAGACGCAGGCCGACCAGCTGCAGGCGCAGGTGCAGCAGGCCGAGGCTGCGGTGGAAAAATACCGCGCCGACAATGGCCTGATCTCCACCACGCAGGGCGGCCTTGTGGTGGACCAGCAGCTGCAGGATCTCAACACCCAGCTGACCCAGGCACGGGTGGACCTGGAAAAGGCCAAGAACACCTTCGAGCTGATCCGCCGCCTGAGCCCCTCCGACATTGAGGCGGGAGCCATTCCGGTGGATATGGCCAACACGGTGCTGAGCTCGCTTCGGGTGCAATATGCGAACCTTGCCGAGCAGGAGGCCCGCGCTTCGACAACACTGGGCGCCAATCATCCGCAGATGCGTGAGATCGCGGCGCAGATGCAGAACACCCGCCGCCAGATCTCGGATGAGCTGTCCCGCGTGCAGCGCAACATCCGTAGCGACTTTGAGCGGGCGCAGGCCAATCTCAACGGACTTGAGGCCCAGATCGATCAGCTGAAATCCGCCAATTCCACCCAGAGCCGGGCGCAGATCGAACTGCGGCAGCTGGAGGCGGAGGCCGATACCCGCCGGGGCGTCTATCAGCTTTTCCTGAAGCGCGCGCAGGAACTGGCCGAACAGCAGAACGTGACGGCCACCAATTCCCGCATCCTTTCCGCTGCCCAGCCGCCGCTTTCGGCCAATGGGCCGTCTTCCGTGCTCATCATCGCCGCTGCAGCGATCTTTGGGCTTGTGCTGTCCGCAGGCGGAGCTGTTGGTGCCGAGATCGTCAGCGGGCGGCTCAACTCCGAGCGGGACCTCGTGGACAGGACCGGCGCTCCCGTCCTCACAAACCTGCCGGTTCTTGCAGCCGCCCCCGCGCGCAAGCTTCTGGGAAAAAATAGTGGCAGCAAGCCTCTTGCCTTGCGCAACGAGGCGCAGATGGGCATGACCCGTGTTGCCTATGCCCTGCGCTATGCCCTGTCGGAAGAGCTTCCCGCCAATATTCTCATCCTGCGCACCTCCGACATGCTGGACACCCGCCCCGTCGCCCGGGGCATCGCCGAGGCGCTGCACGAGATGAACGAGGATGTGCTGCTGGCCCAGGCCCTGCCGCAGTCAGAACAGGGCACGCCGGACGACCGGCCCAAGCCGCGCAAGGACGATCTGGCCAGAACAACCGGTGAGTCACCGGGACGCAATGCCGCCCTGTCGCGCTATCTCAGCGTCGAACGGGTCAATGAGCGGCGCAAATACGCCGGCCCCGCCTCGCTGATGGACGAAGGCCAGGATTTCCTGCTGATCGACTGCGGCCCGTCCGAGAGCAATCCGATCCTGCCGGTGCTTCTGAAGAACTGCGATGCCATCGTGCTGGTGAGCCAGCTGGGCGCCACGCGGATGGCGGACCTCGACCGGGTGCTCGCCTATATCCAACCCTGGCAGGACCGGGTGATCGGCAATGTCGTCCTTGAAGCGGCCTGAGAGAACGGCGCACACCCGTTTCCGCCTGCCCCCGGCTGGTGCAAGGGCGCTGCCTGCACGTCCGCAGGAGCGCAGCCCCGCCTGGCTGATGGCCGTCTATGCGGTCATCTTCGGCACGCTGATCTTCAACCTTGGTCTTGCCTTCATCAACACCAGGGTGATGGGCATCTCGCAGAACCATGTGGTGCTGAGCGAGCTGCTGCTGACCGTCTGCGCCCTGCTGCTGGCCATGACACGCCGGGCAAACCTCTATGTGGTCATCGGCGTCTATCTGGCCTACATGCTGATGATCATGGCCCTGCGCGGGGTCATTGATCCCAAATCGGTGCGCGATGCGCTGGTGCCGGTGATTTTCTATTTTCTGGGCCGCCAGATCCATGACATCCGGCAGGTGGACCGGCTGGTGCTCTGGTCGGCCCTGCTCGTCATCACCGTTGGCCTGATCGAGTACCTGTTCCTCGACCTGTTTCTCCAGAACATCAACATCTTCGACTATTACGTCGCCCGTGGAACCATCACCGCAGACAGCAATTTCCTCGGTGAGGACAGCCCCCTGTTCCACAGCGGCGTGCGGCTGGGCGGGCGCAACTTCTTTGCCTTTCTTGGCACCCACCGTGTTTCGTCGGTGTTCCTGGAACCGGTGTCGATGGGCAACTTCGGTGCCTTTCTCGTCATGTGGGCCGTGTTCCGGCAGGACATGCAGGGCCGTCTGCTGCTGTTTGCCCTAGCCTTTGCAGCGATCATCCTGGGCGATGCCCGCTTCGGCATGTTCGTGTCGCTGAGCTTCTTCCTCATCGCCCCGCTCAACCGCATCACCCCGCGCGCCGTGCTGGTGGCAGCGCCCATCCTGATCGTGCTGCTGCTCATCATTTATGCCGCTGCCAGCAACAGGCTCGGCTGGGACGACACGCTGACAGGCCGCTGGCTCTACTCTGGCCAGTTGCTGATGAAGCTGGACTGGAAGGGCATTCTCGGCATCTCGACCGTACAAACCTATCTGTCCGACAGCGGCTATGCCTTTGCCCTGTTCCAGACAGGGGCCATCGGGCTTCTGGGCCTTTGGGTGCTCTATGTCTACGCCCCGGCCGAATCGGATGCGGGCTGGCGCTTCAAGGTGCTGATGGCCGCCTACATCTGCCTGCTGATGATCGTGTCCTACTCGCTTTCGACCATCAAGACCGGCGGCCTGCTCTGGCTCTGCGCCGGGGCCGCCGATGCCTGGAACGGCAAGCACCCTGCCGGAGCCAGCCGCCTTGCCCAGCCCGCCCTGTTCCGCCGCCGCACGCGGCCTCACCCCGCCGTCCCCAGCCGCTGGAAACTTCCGCCGGGCTTCGACAGGGGGCGCCGGGCCTGACCGGCCTTACATCAAGTCAACCTCAGGGCATCCGCATAGAGCCGTTCATAGGCGGCCGCCGTTCCAGCCCAGCCGTGCTGCGCCGCCGAGGCAATGGCCGCCTGACGCTGAGCCGAAGGATCTGCCGTCAACGCCGCCCATGCCTCTTCCACCGCCTGCGCCGCCTTGGCCGGATCGCCAAAGCCGGCAAGTCGGACCATCGGATGCTTGCGGGCGAGCGAAACGAAGGCCGTATTGGGCTCCACCACCGGCAGGAGACCGGCACTCAGCCCCTCGATCATGGCAACGCCGAAGCCCTCGTAATTCGAGGCGCTGACGAACAGGCTGCAACGGCCCATCACCTCGCGGATACGGGTGTTGGACGGATTGCAGTGCAGCGACACCGCAGCTTCAAGCCCGCGCTCCGCGATCATGCAGCGCACATCCGCCTCGCTCCAGTCCGAGCCGCTGCCCGCGATGTGCAGATGCCACGCACCGTCTTTTGCCGCCAGCACTTTCATCATGTCGAGCAGCGCATCAAGCCGCTTGTTGTGGGAGAAGCGGCCGATGGTCATCAGCCCCTTCACCGGCACGGGCGAGGCGGCGCCGCCGAATTTTTCCAGATCCGCCGCATTCTCGATCAGCCGCACGCGGGAATGTGCAATGCGGGCGAAGGTGGCCAGATCGCTTTCGCTGCAGCAGGCAATGCCCCGGTAACGGCTGGCGGAAAGCCGCGTGACGGTATTGAACCAGAGCGTCTTCAGCCGCTTGTGATCGGCGGTATGAAAGAAGCCGCCGTGGGTGGTCGCCACCATCGGTGTACGGCGGAAAGGCGATGTCCAGGCAAGGCTGTCGAAGAAGAAATCGACCGCATGCACGTGGATGAGATCGGCTTCGCCAAGCTCTGCAAAGACGGACGGGGCCAGCGGATAGCGCGGCGAGCCCCGGAACGGGATGCGCCGCACCTCGAAGCCGTCGATCGTCTCCTTCGCTGGCAGCAGGCGGTCCGGCTCTATGAACAGGCGGTTCAGCGTCACCACTTTCACCCGGCCAAAGCGCCCAATCTGGCGGCCGGCGAGATTGCGCACCACATCCTCCAGCCCGCCGATCATCGGGTAGAACTGGCGCACCACGTGCACGATGGTCTTGCCTGCGAAAGGCGAGACAGGTTCGGGAAGCGGTGCCGTCATGAAGAAGGTCCTGAGGTTGGGTGCGTATTGGCGGCAGGCTCGCCCCAGCCGCTGCGCAGGGCACGGAACACACCATGGGCACCGCTGAGCGCCTGCGGCACGGTATGCGCGGCGAACTCGCCATTCTGCCGCGGCCAGAGCCAGCGCGCCTGCGCATGTTGCGGAAAGAGGCAGCCCGGCTCGGTGGTTACCGCGCCATGGAAGCCAAGCCTGCGCAGGATCTCCGCCTCCCGGGTGCCGCTGATCGACGGCGCCCCATAGGGATAGGCAAACCAGCGGACCTCACGGCCCAGCAAGGCTTCGAGATGCGTCTTGTTGGCGGCGATGTCCGCCTCCACGTCCGCCTCTGCAAGCAGCGCCAGCGCCCGGTGAGTGGTGGTATGGGCACCGATCTCGACGAGCGGGTGCCGGTCGATGGCCTTCACCTCGTCCGTCGTCATCGCCAGCCGGTCCACGAGGCCCGGCATGTCCAGCCCATGGGCGGCAAAGACATCCGGCAGCAAGGCGGCTCTGGCAAAGTCAGCCCAGACCCAGGCGGTCATATGCTCCAGCGCCGCTGCCTTTTCAGCCCGGGTACGGCTCTCGATGATCTGCCCCATGGGCTCGATGGCGAGCCTGTCATGGTGCAATGCCAGTTCGCGCAGGCCCAGCCACCAGGCATTGACGGAGCGGTTGAGCATATCCGTTGGCACGAAGATGGTGGCAGATGCCCCGTGGCGTTCCATCACCGGCAGGGCCAGTTCCACGTTGGAGCGGTAGCCATCATCAAAGGTCAGCGCAGCGAAAGGGCGCGTATCGCCTGTCTCAAGCCGCCGCTGTGCCTCGTCCAGCGTGACGAACGCGCGGCCCTGTCGCTGAAGTCCGGCAAGGATGGCTTCGAAATCATCGATCCGGCAGCCATGCCCCAGCGTCTGTGCACTGTCGCGGACGAATTCGTGGAACATCAGCACCACGCCGCTGCCGCCATAACGCCGCCCGACAACGGCATCCAGGCCAAGGCCATGCAGAAGGCGCGCGGTTCCCGAGAGAACCGACGCCCTGATCCTCGCCTTCAGGGGAATGCCGGGCACCACTGGTGTCATGAGGGCCTGTTTCCGTTTCCGATCTGCCGCTTCCAGCTGCTGCCGTCATCTCAAGGCGACAATCGCACAGCTGTTTTAACAAGGGCTTGATCAAATCCGTCTTTACCGCAGGGTCAGATTTGACCAATACGGCGGCGTAATCGTGTCTGCTCTGCGGCTGACCTTACGTTTCCTCAAGACTCCTCGGCTATCAAGGACCAACCGCAACGACGACGAGCCCAGACTATGCGCATCCTGATGGCCTGTGCCGCCTTCCCCCCCAACCTGCCCGGAGGAGCCCAGACGTCCTCCTTCATGCTGGCGAAGATGCTGCAGTCGCAGGGAGCGGACCTGACCGTCGTCAATGTGGGCGACACGGATGCGGAGGAAGAGGTGTCCGGCATCCGGGTGCACCGGATCGCCAGCCCGAATGTCTATTGGGACTACATGAAGCGCAAGGCCGGCTGGAAGAAGCCGGTCTGGCATGCCCTTGAAAACGGCAATCCCTTCGCATTTTTGGCCATGCGCCGGCAGATTGCGCGCACGCAGCCTGATCTGTTTCTGACCGTCAGCATCGAGAATATCAATGTGGCGAGCTGGGCAGCGGCGAAGATGGCAGGCCTGCCTGTGGTGCATACGGCCTTCAATTCCTTCCTGATCTGCTGGAATTCGGTGATGCAGAAGCGGTCGGAAAACTGCGCGCGCCAGTGTACCAGCTGCAAGCTGAGCTCTCTGGGCAAGCGCGGCTTCACCCGCTTTGTCGACGGGGTGGTGGGCGAGTCGCAGGACGTGCTGGACCGGCACCGGCTGGAGGGCTATTTCCCCAACGCGGAAATGCGCCGCATCCCCGCCGTTCTGCCCGGACTGCAGGCCTCTGCGCCGCGCCCCTTCCCGCAAGAACGGCCGCTCAGGGTCGGCTTTCTGGGGCTGCACAGCCACTTCAAGGGCCTTGCCTATCTCGCTGATGCCGCCCGCCTGCTGGCGGACAACCGGAGCATCGAGTTCCACATCGCAGGGGAAGGTGCATGCCGGGACAATTACGCGGCAGAAGTGCGCAGCCGGTTTCCCGAACACAATACGGTGTTTCACGGTTGGGTGAAGGCGGACGAGTTCCTTGCAGGCATCGACGTTCTGGCCTATCCGTCCATCGGGCGCGAGGCCTTCGGCCGGTCATCGATCGAAGCCTTTGCCCATGCCATTCCTGTCATTTCGACCAATATAGGCGGCGTGGCCGAAAACATCGTAGATGGGGTCAATGGGTTCCATGTGCCGCCAGCCGATGCGGCCGCCCTCAAGGAGGCAATCCTGAAAACTGCTGCTTGTGCAGACCGCTATGCCGCGCTGAGTGCAGGCGCGCTGGCCGCTGCCCGAACATATCTGCCTGAGGTGATCGGACCGCAGTTCAGCGGCTTCCTGGAGCATATCCGCAGGCGCAAAACAGCGGCCGCACCGGTGTTGAAAGAGGCCGACGCCGAATGAATGCAATCCGTCAGGCCCTGTCCCGCGTCAATGTGAAGGAGTTTCTCTGGTCGCTGGTCAGCCGGCTGGCCTCGCCCGTGCTCAGCTTTTCCGTTTTGCTGATGGCCAGCCGCATGCTCAGCATCGAGGAATACGGCCTCTACAATTTCCTGTTCTCGGTCGGCTCGTCGCTGGGCCTCGTTCTGGTGCTCGGCCAGAACGTGCTGCTGCTCAAGCATTACCGCAACACCGGCAAGCCAGAAGACGCGCCCGGCAATGCGGCCCTCTTGCGCATGAACGCGGTCTGGCTTGCCTGCGGCGCCCTGTTTCTGGCGGCCGCAACGGCCCTCATCTATCCGTTCCGGCAGGGTCTTGAGCTGCATTATCAGGCCCTGCATGTGGCCTTCGTGTTCGCTGCGGTTTTTTCCGTCAGCGAGTACATGCAGTATTATTTCCGGGTGAAGGGCAATGTCGGTCTGGCGCTGACACCGCGTGAAAACATCTGGCGCATCCTCACGCTTCTCTGCTTCCCGTTCTTCACCTGGACCGGATTCATGAATTCCGGTGCCAGGGCGATGGAGATCACCACGGTGCTTCTGGTACTGGTGGTCGGCTATCAGGTGCTGCGCATGCTGGCGCTGGAAGGCCGGGGCTTCCTGCGGCAGACGCACATGGCAGGCGGCAGCAGCCAGAAGCGGGAATGGACGCATGAAAGCCTGTTCTTCACCGCCAACAGCTTCTTCGTCTCGGCTTCGCTCTATCTGGAAACCATCCTCATCGGCATCTTCCTGAGCCTTGAGGCCGCCGCCTTCTATTTCGTCGCCTTCCGCCTTGCCGCGCTGCTGATGCTGCCCGTCACCATCATCGACACCGTCGGCGTGCCCATGGTTTCTGCAAAGCTTCAGGAGCGGAACACCGCCGGGGCACAATATCTGATCTCGATCCTCTCCGCCGCCAGCTTTGCCGGAACGCTGCTTGCCTATATGTTCATGATGCTGATCGGCAAGTTTGCGCTCGGATTGTTCGAGCCGAGCTTTGCCGAACACTTCGACGTTCTGGTGATTCTGTGCCTGCTGCCGGTGCTGCATGCCTTCTTCGGTCCCGGCAGCAGCCTTTTGATGATCGGCGGCGGCGAGCGTTACTTTCTAGCCATGCGGTCGGTCGCCTTTGCCTTCTATATCGGCGCACTGGCGCTGGCCGCGCCGGTCTATGGCATGGCCGGCATTGCGGCGATTGGCACGCTGCACAGCGTTGCCGTGCTCTATCTCTGCCGCAACTGGTCGCTGAAGCACATGGGGGTGGACAATATGGCCAGCACCATCGTCACCGTTCTGCGCAACTGGCGGCAGGGCAATGTGGCCAGCGCCACACCCGGCCATAAGGACGGGCAATGATGGCGGGGCGCGCATCGGCCGGGCCTGCACCCGCAAGGCTCATCGCCAGATTGTTGACCGCCCTGCTGTGCCTGCCCGCTGCGATACTGCCTGCATCAGCACAGACCCTCACCTGCCTGCGCGGCGCCAATGTGGCCGGGGCAGAGTTTGGCGATACGGTCGGCAAGCTCGGCACCACCCATTTCTACCCGACGCAGAAGACCCTCACCTATCTGGCCGGCAAGGGCATGAACATCGTCCGCTTTCCCTTCAAGTGGGAACGGTTGCAGCCCGAACTCTACGGCCCGCTTGATGACCGGGAACTGACGCCCCTGCTGGCCAGCGTTGCCATGGCGCGGCAGATGGGCTTCACCGTCATTCTGGACCCGCACACCAACGCCCGCTTTGCCGGCATGCAGATCGGCTCGCCGGAGGTGCCAACCGCCGCCTTCGTGGATTTCTGGCGCCGCATGTCCGCCTTTCACGCGGGCGATCCTCAAGTCATGTTCGAGCTGCAGAACGAGCCGGATTACATGGATGCAGCCTTCTGGCTGCCCTCCGTCAATGCGGCCATCGCCGCGATCCGGGAAAATGGCGCGGACAACATGATCCTGGTGCCCGGCACCATCTGGACCAGTGCCTATCACTGGTTCGCGGAGCAAAACGGCGGCAGCAATGCTGAGGTGATGACCGGAGTCATTGACCCTCTGAACAATTTCGCCTTCGACATCCACCAGTATCCCGACCACGATTTTTCCGGCACCAACCGAACCTGCCCGGCGACGGATACGGCGATTGAATCCCTCCGCCGGGTCACGGATTGGCTGAAGGCCACCGGCAACCGGGCGCTGCTGGGCGAATTCGGCGGCACCGCCAGCCCGGACTGTCTCGATGCCATCGGCCGCATGGCCGGTTTCGTCAATGACAACCCGGACACTTGGATCGGCTGGACCTATTGGGCCGCCGGTGACTGGTGGGGCGATTATCCGCTCTCCATCCAGCCCGATGACAATGGCATCGAACGGCCGCAGATGCGGGTGGTGCAGCGTTATATCCTTGATCCCGTGACCGGACAGATCCCGGCCTGCGCTTCGCTGGCTCCGGCTGGGGCCTGGCAGCTGCGCGGCCCGGACGGGAGCCAGAAAGGAACCGGTTCGGCCGATGCCCCCGCGCGCTGACACTGTGACGGCACAGACCCCGGTTGCCCTGACACATGAGCCCGCGCTGGTGATGGGGCCACCCGCAGAAACGGGCGTGATCCTGATCGAAGACTGGGGCTACACCGGCCTCTGCGCCCGGCGCAGCATGCGGCTGCTGGCCGAGCGGCTGGCCGCTGCAGGCTATCCGGTGCTGCGGTTCGATCTGCCCGGCATGGGTGCTTCCTTGCGCAATCCGGAAGAGATTGACGGACTGGAACAGGCCGCAACCGCCCTCGATGAGGCGGCCGAAGCCTTGAGCGCCGCCCACGCCTGCAACCGCTTCATCTTCTCAGGGCTTGGCCTTGGCGCGCTTCTGGCGCTGGACCGGGTGGCCCGTCAGCCGCAGAGTGCCGCCGCGCTGATCCTCATGGCGCCGCCCGTTTCGGGCCGCAGCTGGCTGCGGGAGAATCAGCTGAATGCGGCCATGATCGCAGAGCGCACGGGTGTTTCCACGCCGCCGGTGCCGGGTATCGCCTTTCATGTGGCCGGGATCGCCATGCCTGAGGGGCTGGCGGGCGCCATCCGCTCACGCCGGATGACTGCGCAGGACATTCCGGCCAGCCTGCCCGTCCTCGTCATGCCCCGTCCCGGACGGACGGCCGAAGAGGACTTTGCCTCGGATCTTGCCACCACGCATGCCAAGGCAACGCGGCTCGATTTTGCCGGCTATGACGCCATGGTCACGGACCCGACCCTGTCGCAGGCGCCGCTGGATGATCTCGCCGGACTGGCCCTGTGGCTGGAACAGGTCTTGCCGGCCGAGCCCCCTGCCCGCGCTGCTGCCCCGGCAAGTCCGGCGATCCTGACCGCCGCCAGCTTCACCGAGGAAACCGTCATGCTGGGCCGGTACGGCCAGATGGCCGGAACCTGGTGCAAGCCTGTGAGCCAACCGGAAACAGCCGGCCCCGTGGTTCTGGCCTTTTCCGCAGGCGGCACGCCGCGCACCGGCTGGGCCCATGGCATGCGGGACATGGCGCGGGCACTGGCCGCAAGGGGCATTGCCTCGCTGCGGGTTGATGCTTCGGACATTGGCGACAGCGTGGCCGCACCGGAGGGGCTCTATCCCGTCCACTACAGCGCCCCGCAGATGCAGGACGTGACGGATGCGCTCGACTGGTTGAGCGCACGCGGCTACTCCCAAGTCATCGCAACGGGTGCCTGCAGCGGCGCCTATCTCGCCCTTCGCGGGGCCGTGGCAGACACACGGATCAAGGCAGCGGTCTGCGTCAACCTGCAGCGGCTGCTGTGGGACCGGCGCGAGGATATCGCCGACCTGCTGCATTTCGGCCATGACGATGCCGCCGGCTATGCGGGCAAGCTGCTGGACCCGGACAAGCTGCGCAAGCTGTTCTCCGGCGGCGTGCCGGTGCTGCGGCTGCTGAAATACATGGCCGGACGGGCGCTGCAAAAGGCCGAAGAGAAAACGGCGCCCTGGGCCATGGGCCTGACGCCCTCATCCCGCCTGCAACGGCAGATCGCCGCGGATCTGGCACTTGTTTCCGGACGCGACCAGACCATAGACCTGATCTACAGCCCCAACGACCCCGGCCTGCCCTATCTGGAACAGGCGCTTGGGCCCAATGGCGCCAAGGCAGCCAGCCTGCCGGGTGTGTCCGTCACCTTCCTTGAAACGGCCGATCACAATCTGACACCGCCCGCAGCGCGGGCCGTCTGGCTCGCCCATCTGTTGAAGGCAGCTCAGCCCTCGTAACCCGCACCTGCCAGCGCATTGACCGCCGAGACGAGACCGCGCGGTGCCGCATCAGCCGGTGCAGAGGCTCTGCGCCTGAGACGAATGCGGCGCGGTGCTCCGGGCGCAAGGTGGAACCAGTTGTCTTGCGCAATGAAGCATGGGTCCTCCACATGCAGGCTTTCCGCAAAGCGGCTGGCGGCCACCTCCAGCGCCCAGTTGCCGTCTTCGCATCTCTCTACCGCCACCGTCAGACCCAGATCCTGCAGCGGCAGATTGCGGCCTGCGGGAAAATGGAACGCCTCGCTGAGGCATTTTCCCGTCTCCGCATCTATGAGGCGCAGCACCGTAACGGAATGCGGCAGCGGGCCGAAACGATAGGCATAGGTGATGTCGAAGAAGCTGCCGATCAGATCAACGGCAGGGATGATCTGCCCCGAACGGGCGGCAAGTTCCATCTCGCGGGCAGCACTCAGCACCGGCACATGGCCGTCCCGCAGGGCCTGCAAGGTGAGCTTCACCCGGCGCGGTTCCCCCGTCTCATTGAGTAGATGCACGTCGAGGCCGTTGGTGCCCTCGTCCAGCGCCAGCACCTGAAGCGGGCGCAGCACATGCGCCAGGGCCTGCAACGCCGGCTTGGGCTCCCCGCCCGCCGCGATCAGGCCCCAGCCGCAGCCGGGGGCAAGATCGCTCAGAGCCAGCACTAAAGCACCCCGGCAGGAAGAGCCAACCCGCCGCCACTCGGCAAAGGTCTCCGCCATCACCGCGCCGCTGACGGCGCGCGACAGCAGGAGATAGCGCGCCGGGTCTTCTGCCGCGAGCGCCTGCGGGTCCACCCGGTAAAGCTCCCTGAGATAATGATTCCGCACATCCGCGAAATCCCAGTCTGCACCCCGGTCTTTGGGAGCCAGCGCCTTCCAGTCCGCATCTGACGGTTTACGGCCGGCAAGGCCTGCTTCATCCGGCAGATTGGCGAAGGCAAGGCACTCGCCGGCAAAGCGCACATTGGCGCGGCGGGCATCTTCCAGCGGGCGGCGGTAGGCGCCGGCGCCGTAGTAATGGCCGATGCCCTCCCCCGGATAGAATGGCAGGCTGCCGCCGGAGGGGGAGTTGGGCACGAAGGGAATGCGCGGCGCCTCTTCCGCCGCAAGGCACGGCAGCAATTCTCCCGAAAGCGAACAGGCGCGCCGCTCTGCAGGCAGGCCCATCATCGCCGCCTGCTGCTGCATTTCGCTGCCGCCGCACAGCACGGTGAGGCAGGGATGCAGGCTGAGGCGGGCCAGCGCCTGCCGCGCCTCCACCTCGACGGAGGCGGCAAAAGCCTCATCAGCCATCGGATAATCGAAATTGGCGAACTGGAAATCCTGCCAGAGCATCAGTCCCAGTTCATCGCACAGATCGAGCAGGTCATCGCTGGCATAAACGCTCAGGCCCGGCACGCGGATCATGTTGAACCCGGCCGCCACCGCCGCCTCCAGATACGGGCGGCAGGCCTTCCGGTCATCGCGCAGCGCCAAGAGGTCCGCACTGGTCCAGACCGCGCCACGGGCAAAAACCGGCAGACCATTGAGGACCAGGCCGAAACCCTTGCCATCCGCTCCCCGGTCCACCCCGATGCGGCGGAAGCCGGTGCGGCCGAGCCATGTCTCAACGCCGTCCTGCTCCAGCACCACGTCATGCAGGGCTGGGGTGCCATGGGTTGCGGGCCACCAGGGGGCCACACCGGGCAAGTGGAGACCGGCCGTGAATGTGCCGGGGCCGGTTTGCTTCAGCTTCGCAGTGTGACCGGCGCAGCGGACCATGGCGCCCGCCATCTTCGCTGCTGCGCACATGTGCACAACGAGATGCCCGGTGCCGTCTTCATCCAGATGTGCTGCCATGGTCTGCAGAACGGGCGCATCTGCATCCCCCCTTTCGATCCACACCGGCTTCCACGGTCCCACGGCCTCGATCTCCGGGCACCAGCCAGGCATATGGCCGAGCAGCGTGGTGCGGATGCCGCGCAGGGCAGGCTCATCGATCAGCATGGTTTTCCAGCGGGCGCGCGGCAGCTTGCGGGCCAGCAGCCCGGTCAGCGCCCGGAAGACGAGAACGAGCGTGTTCCGGGCCTCAGCCTCCACCTCAACGGCGTAGCTTCGGAACATGTTGCCCGTCTCCAGCACACAAGTGCCATTCCACCAGACCTCGCAGAGTGTCGCCAGCCCCTCGAAGATGAGCCGGTGACGGCCGGGTTGGGCGGGAACTTCCGCGCTGTAGCAGATATCCCGGTCCTGCAGCGGCATGGGAACCGCCGGATCAAACCGTCCCGCCCGCGCAAGCGCTTCCGCCGCCGTGCCGGGCACGGGCGCGGGAATGCTCTCCAGCTCCGCCAGTCCCTCAAGCGTTGCAACGGTCCCAACCGGCAGCACCACCATGCGCCAGTCTGTGGTAAGAAGCTTGCGCCCTGCCATCATCATACGCCCGGGCCTTCAGAGGAGGCCTGCAATCTCGCTACCCTTCCTCTCCCCCTCAAGAGGAGAGAGGGGCGCTGCGGCCAAATGTCAGGCAACTCAGCCACGCACGTCACCACAAACCGCCACCAGCCCCGCCACCAGCTCATCCCAGGCATCGGCAGCCGGCATCAGCGCCGGTGTCAGCCGGTCGAAGGATTTGCGCATCACGGCGCGGGCGAGCTGGAACTGGACCGATTTGGCGCAGGATGAAATGGTCCTGGCATGAGCGGCAAGCGGCGCCAGGCCGCCAAGTTGCGCCTGGTTGGCTGAAAGCCACTCAAGATGTGCAGCGAACAGCTCGAAATTCGCGCCCAGCTGACGCAGGGTGTTGAAGGCATAGAGGTGGAAGAAGCCGAAGGGCCGATCCGCAATCGCCTCCACCTGCCCGGCAAAGACTTCGGTAAAGCTGCGCACCGGGTTGGCTTCAGGCCTTGCGGCAACATGGCGGGCGAGGATCTTCGCGGCGCGATCCGCAATCTCCGGCTCCTGCGGCAATGCAGCCGGGAACTTGACGAACTCGGTGTAGGGCAGCAGCGGCAGGGCGTCCGGCGCAGCATTGCGGTGGAAGATGCCGTCGAAATCTTCCCCCTCCAGCCGGTGCAGGCCAAGGTTATGGAAATAGTCCATCTGCCGGGCTTCAAGGTCGAGCCGGTTGACGGCCACTGTCGTCTTGCCGTGTTCCTTGCGGTAAGCGGTGCCCTGCGTGTCCGGCAGGAAGAAGCTGTCCAGCTCGACGAGGCACAGGCGCCCGCGGCGGATCTGCTCTGCCACATGCAGCTCCACCCGGTCGTAGATGGCAAGTTCCGTCACCCGCAGGCCGAAGAGCGTTTCCAGATCCTCCAGCGGCACCTTGAAGAAGGTGAACTGGTCGCCCTCGAAATCCTGCGTGATGGCAAAGCCCAGCGCTGCCTCCGGCGGCAGGCCGAGCGCGGCCAGAACCTCGATCCATATGTCGAGATAGCAGTTGGTTTCCGGCCAGTCGCGCGACAGGTCATGCAGGGCATGGCGCTGATAGGTCTCGGGCGAAAGCGCCGGAAACACCTTGTCCGTCACGGCCATCTCAGCCCCACAGCACCTTGCGCACCTCAGCCGGCCAGCTGCCGGTGTCGAGGCCGTGGTGAGCAAACAGCGCCAGCGCCACACGTTCAAGCCCGAAGCCGACGCAGGCGGTATGGGCCACTTCACCGTCAGCCGTGGTGAGGCCCCAGGTCTTGCCGAAATGGTCCTGATGGTAGTTGAAAGACAAGCATGCGGTCGGCTTTTCGGTGGAGGTGACCGGCACCAGCAGCTCGAATTTCAGATTCTGGTCGCGCTGGTTGTTGGAGAGCATGCGCCCGGCCCGGCCAAAGAACGGGTCATTGGCCACATCGATGGCAACCGGCAGGCCGATGCTGGCAATCAGCTTCTGCCCGCGCTCCATCCACGACTGACGGAAGGCCATCACCTCGTCCGGCGTGCCCATGCGCACATATTCGCGCATGCGGAACAGCTGCATGCGCGCCGGGTCCTTCGACGGCTCATGACGGAAGCAATAGGACTGAAGATCGAAGATGCCGCCGCGCTCCGGCAGCTGCCCGCGCCGCGCCACGGTGGGATAGAGCGGATAGCAGGCGGCCGGCGTCAGCACGATATCCGTTGCCTCCTGCCCCTTGGTCCAGTCACCGCCCCCGGCCATGCATTGCAGCAGGTTCACATGGTCCAGCTCGCAGCCGCAGAAACTGTGCACCGTGCCGGCCAGCTGCGGGAAGCTCTTCATGTAGCCCGAGCCCTCGAAATGCGCGCGGTTCATGCCCGGCGGAAAACGGATGACCTCGGCATTCTGGTCCGCCCCGAAGGCCGAAACAAGCGCATCGAAGCGCTGGATCACATCCTCGAACACCCCGCCCCGGCCATAGAGGCCGTCAACACCCGTGTCGATGAGATGACCGGCGGCAAACAGCCGGTCGAGAAGGGAAGCCTGCATGTCCATGTGTCCCCCAGAGGTCTGTGTCTGGAATGTCTCAGCCGAGCAGGCTGGTGTCCTGCCGGTTCATCAGCAGAAGCGTGGAGGTATTGCCGAGAATGCGGTCGTTGGAGATCATCAGCTGCGCCGAATGCGCGTCGCGCAGATGGCGGCCAAGGCTGTAGGGCGTGCCATTCTTGTAGCCCATGATGCCGCAGACCAGCAGGCAATGATTGATGATGTCGAGGATCGTCTGCGATGAGGCGATCTTCACATTGTTCATGGAAACGGCAAAGCTCATGGAGGACAGCCGCGTCTCGTCCTCCCGCGCTGCCTCATACTGCTGCAGCGCCGCCAGAATGTTGGCCTTCACCAGTTGCAGCAGATTGGACGCCTCGGCCAGGCGCAAGGCGCCGGGCGGCACGGAGCCGGGGCTCTTGCGCGCTGCCGCCTTCACGAAGGCCTGTGCCCGCGCAAAGGCATCGGCGGCAATGCCGAACCACACGCCGCTCCACAGAATGTGGGAATAGACCAGCATGGACTGGGCCGCGATTTCGGCAAAGGGCTTGGGCAGGATCTGGCAGGCCGGCGCCTCGCCCTTGAACAGGAACCCGTCCGAACGGGTGCCGCGCATGCCCAGCGTGTCCCAGTGATGGGTCTTGTCGAGGCTGTACTGGCCCTTCAGAAATACGGTCATCACCTGATCGGACGGTGCACTATCGGCCTTTGCCCGCGAGGTGACGAGGATGGCATCCGCCGCCTCCGCATAGGAAATGACAGTCGCATCCTTCTCAAGCCGGCAGACCCCGTCCGCCACCTCGACGGCGCAGATGGAGTTGCGCAGGTTGCCGCCAATGCCGCCTTCGGTGGTGGCGGAGGCAAGCAGAAGCTGTTCATCCGCGATCCGGCGCATGAAGCCTTCGTGCCACGCATCGCCCTGCCCGTGCGCCACAAGGCTCGACACCTTGATCTGGTGCATGGCGAAGATCATGCCCGCCGCGGCACAGGCCTGACCGAGAATGGAACAGACTTCCGCCAGCTCTGCGGTGGAGGCGCCTTCGCCGCCCAGAAACGCCGGAATCTGCAGACCAAGCAGACGCTCCGCCCGCATGGCATCCAGCGCCTCCTGCGGGAAGCGCCCGGAAGCGTCCACATCATCCGCATGGGCGCCAGCCACGGCCGCAGCGCGCCTTGCACGCTCGGCCAGGGCAAGGGCACGAACCGGCCGCAACTCGTTCATCACGCCACCTGTCCGGCTGTCAGCGAGGCGATGGCCGCAGAAATCGCCGCGATCGAGGCGAAGGTCTTGCGGTTCAGCAGCGTCTCGGGAAATTCGATATCGAAGGCCTCTTCCAGCCCCAGCATCAGCTGCACGGAAGCAAAAGACGACAGGCCCGCTTCGTAGAGGTCATCCTCATCGCGCAGCGTATCGACGGGCACAGGCAATCCGCCATGCCGGGAAATCAGGTCACGGATCGTAGCAGTCATTGAATTATCAACCCCCAACAATGCCAGCCCTACCCTCTCGCACCGGGCCGTGATGGAACTTGGCGGAGGATAGGCAATCGCAGGGATCATGGCACGCGCAAAGATACAATACAGTTAAATCAAGACTGCAATTCGTCCGTTTTCATTAACCTGCGATAAACTTACTCTGCGTGCTTAGATCTTTTCCCTTAGGAAACCGCCAAAGCAGCATACCCGCATGAGGCTTTCGAGCAGAATAGCTGCCTTGCCTCATCCCAGCATCCGGCGCAGCGTATCATCCCGCAGCACGAAATGATGATGCAGCGCCGCTCCGATATGCAGGAAGATGAGCGCGGTGAAGGCCAGCCCCAGCGCCATATGCAGGCGGAAGAGACTGGCTGCCAGTTCCCGGTCCTGCCCTGTCAGCGGCGGCAGGGTGAAGAGGCCGAAAACTTCGATCGACGCGCCATAGGCGGAGGTCGCCACCCAGCCGATCAACGGATTGAGCAGCAGAAACCCATAAAGCAGAGCATGGACGATGCCCGCCGCCCGGCGCTGCCAGACAGGCATGGCATCAGGCAAAGGCTGCGGCGGATGGCGCAGCCGCCAGAAGAGGCGCGCCAGCGTCAGCACCATCAGCACGGCGCCGGCCGAGCGGTGAAAGTCGAACAGGCTGTTCTGCAGGCTGCCGGGGCCGACACGGACCATGACAAACCCGGCGGGCACCATGGCGAGCACAAGCCCCGCCGTTACCCAGTGAAACAGGCGGGCACCACCCCCATACCGGTACGTATCCCTGCTCATCACAGCCTCTCCCTGCTGCCATGCGTCAAACAGGATCGCATGCGGGACGCCGAAGGCAAGGCCTGTCACGATTACGTGAGCCCTGCATCGGAACGCCTCCACCATGCGTAGTGTCGACAAAGGCAAGGTAAACCCTATTTACCTCTGCTAAAACTGGTTCGGAGGCAAACTTCGGAACAGCGTGTGCCAGAGCGGCGCTTGAGTATTTCAGGGCAGAATGCCGCAGCAGCACTGGCCCGGAAACCAGAGGGTGGAGAGGCGCAAGGTGAGGTCAACACGGATGCCAGCGGCCCTGACGGCAGGCCAAACGACGCTGACGGCGACGCAAGCGGTGACGCTTCGGCCTCAGCGTGATCCTGCTCTCCGCCTGACCGCCTTTGCCGATGACGAGGATTGGCGTGCCGTGCTGGCTGCCGCCCGCGCGCCCGGAAAGCCCCTGCCGCAGCGGTGGGAGAGCCTCTTTGGCCCGCTGATCTACATGAGAGCCGGTGAAACCCGCGTGGTCGGCCAGCTCGGCCAGTCCCTCGACGGGCGCATCGCCACCGTCAGCGGCCATTCCAAATACATCAATGGCTCCGGCTGCCTGTCGCATCTGCACCGGCTGCGCGCGGTCTGCGATGTGGTGGTGATTGGCGCCGGAACGGCGATTGCCGATGATCCGCAGCTGAATGTGCGCCTTGTGGAAGGGCCAAACCCGGCCCGTGCCATCATTGATCCCAATGGCCGCGTGCCATGCGGCCTGCGCCTGTTCGAGGGTGACGGCGTGCGCCGTCTCGTCATCACAGCGGCAGAGACGCAAGGAGACTGGCCCGAAGGGGTGGAGGTGCTGCGGCTGGAACGGCTTGCCTGTGGCGGGCTCTGCCCCTCGGCCATCGTGCAGGCACTGGCAAAGGCGGGCCTGCGCCGTATCCTCATCGAAGGCGGCAGCCACACGATTTCCCGCTTCATCACCGCCCGCAGCCTTGACCGGCTGCACCTGCTCATCGCACCGATGATCATTGGTGCGGGGAAGATGGGGCTGGAGCTCTCGCCGATCCAGACCCTGCAGGAGGCCCTGCGCCCGCGCATGACGCCGCATCAGGCCGGTGACGAGGTGCTGCTCGACTGCGACCTGCGGTCCTGCCCGGTTTATTCCTGAGGCAAGGCAGCGATGTCGAGATGACCAACCTGAAGGGTTGAGCGGCCGGCGGCAATCTCCGCCAGCCGGAAGGCAAGCCAGCCCGCAATGCCCGCAGCATCGACGCCCATCTCGCCGGCGGCATCCGCCCAGCCGCGCACAAGCGCTTCCTGAAAGGCACCATGCTCCGGCCCGGCCTGCCAGTCGGATGTGCCCTGTACCACCCGGTAGCCAGCTCTCTCGAAAGCACGCGCAGCATAAGGCGCAGCATCCGGGCCCAGCGCCGGGCCAAAGCCCTTGTCTGTCTGCTGATGCGCATTCATCGCAAGACGCACGGTTTCATCCAGCGGATGGGGCGGGAAACACACGGCCCGGCCATCATAGGTCAGACTGGCGAGAAAAGGCTTGCCCGCAGCGCTGACCGCTGCAGCAAGAGCATCGGCAAATCCGGCCGTGACCAGATCCAGAAAGGCCGAGGTCGTCACCCCATCCGTTGCAGTCAGATCAAGGCCTCCAAAACCCGCGGCAAGATCGGTTTCCCGGTACTTGATGGCAACTCCCGCCAGCCCCACCAGCCGTGCCCTGGCCTGTGCCAGCAGGACCGGATCATGATCGGTCAGCAGCCATCGCTGTCCCTCGCCCAGCCGGGGCGCAAGTGCAGCAACGGTTGCGCCAGTGCCGCTGGCAAGATCCGTCAGATGCGGCACCCGCCCCCGCGGCAGGGCGTCAAGAAATGCTGCTTCCACAGCGGCATTGCGCGCCGCCTCATCAACGGGGGAGCGCAGTGCCAGCCATTCAGCTGAAAATCCCGCCATCCGTCTTTCCTCTCTCCTGGTCACGCCGGGATGCGGATCGCAGCAGCGTCGAGCGCAGCCGAGAACTGGCGCGCGGCCTCTGTCCAGTCCGGCATGCGGTCAGCTGCTTCGCGCGCTTCTCCTGCCAATTGCCGGCGCAAGGCGCTGTCCGCCATCAGCCTGCGCAGTGCTGAACGCAAACCTTCTACGCTGCCGGGCTGCACATAGATCCCGCCGCCGCCGGACAGGCTGCGCTCCACCGCAGGGCCGCCACTGCCGATGACCGGCAGCCCGCGGGCCAGCGCTTCGGTGAAGGCCATGCCGAAGCCCTCATAATGACTGGCGAGCACAAAAAGGTCTGCCGCTGCATAGGCGGCCTCCAGCAAGTTGCTGGACAGTGCGCCGTGCAGGGTGATCCGCCGCTCCAGCCCATGCGCCGTGACCTGCCGCACCAGCGCAGCGTGACAGGCTTCGTCCAGAAAACCGCCCGCCACGTCCAGCTGCCAGTCAAATTCCCTCAGGCCCGCCAGCGCCTCCACCAGCACGTCATGCCCCTTGCGCGGCACGATGGAGCCAACGGACAGGAGACGCAGGCCCGGCCCGCCGCTGCCCAGCGCCTGCGGCGCCCGGTCCGTGCCCGGCTCCACCACATGCAGATGCGCAGACGGCACGGCAAAAAGCTCACGCACCCGTGCCGCCGTCGCATGGCTGGTGACGATCACCTCATGGGCATGGCGCAAAGCCTCGCGTTCGGCCGCCTCAAGCTGTCCGGCGAGTTCCGGATCCAGACCGTTTTCGAGGCACAGCGGATGATGCAGCAGACAGACGAGCGTGATGCGGGGTGCCAGCCGCGCCGCAACCGCCCCAAGCACTGCATAGGCAAGGCCATCCACCACAAGCAGCGTGCCGTCCGGCAGGGCCTCAAGGGCCGTTTCAGCTTTGCGCAGCATCTCCGGCTCCGGACAAGGAAACCCCTCGCCCAGTTCCAGCAGCTCCACGTCCCGGCCAAGCTCCCTCAGCCCGGCGATGATGCGCCGGTCATAGCCATAGCCGCCGGTCGGCATGTCGAGATTGCCCGGAAAGGCAAAGACAATGGGGACTTTGGGAGCAGAGGCTTCACGTGTCATGCCACAGGCGCCTCATACCAGGCACGGGCCACATGCGACTCGGAGATGGTCACCCGGATCGCCCGGATTTCGGAGCCGGGACGGCCGAGCCGGTTGTCCCTTGCGGCCTGCGCCAGATGGTCATGCACGTGCCTGGTCAGAAACTCCGTCGTCGTGTTGATCCCGGCGAACTCCGGAACCTCGTCGAGGTTGCGGTAGTTCAGCGGTGACAGCACTTCCTTCAGCACCTCATGGGCCCGGCCGATATCGATGACAACGCCATTGATATCAAGGCGGTCAGCCAGAAAGGCGGCATCGACCACGAAAGTCGCCCCATGCAGCGCCTGCGCAGGGCCGAACAGTTCGCCCTTGAAGGAGTGGGCAATCATCACGTGGTCGCGAACTTCAACGGCAAACATTCACTCACTCCGGTTGGTCATAAACAACAAGCGGCGCCAGAGCCGAACGGTCGTGCAACAGCACATGAGGCAGGCGCCCGGGCAGGCTGGCAAAGGGAAGGACGGGGTGAAGAAGCGCATCGAGCCGGTCATCCGCCAGCAGCGCCAGCGCCGTCTCCAGCCTGCGGCGGAAGGTCCAGCGGTTGCGGCGCTGCGCCGGGATGCGGCCGACCTGCGTTGATTTCAGCACCAGACGGCGGCTGTGAAAATCAGCCCCCAGCGGCACGGATACCGGCTTTGCGCCATACCAGCTCAGCTCCAGCACGGTGGCTTCATCCCCGGCACAGGTGAGCGCGGTGGCAAGCCCTTCGGGCGAGGCACTGGCGTGGATAACGAGATCTTGATCCCCCGGCGCCTCAGAGGGCAAGGCAAAGCCAGCCCCAAAGGACGCAGCAATCTCTGCACGGGAGGGATCGATGTCCACAAGCCTCACGCGGGTGCCGGGAATGCCTGCAGCCAGAAACACGCAGAGCAGTCCCAGAACGCCGCCGCCCACCACGCAGATGTGGTCACCGGGGGCGGGCGCACCGTCCCACAGGGCGTTGAGCGCGGTTTCCATATTGGCCGCCAGAATGGCCCGCTCCGCCGGGATATGTTCCGGCACCGGCACCAGCATCTCCAGCGGCGCATCGAACAGATCCTGATGGGGATGCAGGCAGAAGACGGTCTGGCCAAGCAGTTCCGGCGGACCAGCCTCGACGCTGCCCACGGCGGCATAGCCATATTTGACCGGATAAGGGAAAGCGCCGCCCTGCAGCGGCGCGCGCATGCGCTGCCACTCGGTCTCCGGCACCAGCCCGCTCAGCACCAGCCGCTCCGTCCCCCGGCTGACACCGCTTGCCAGTGTGCGCAACCGTGCGTGGCCGGGTTCCAGAAGAGCAAGCTGCTCTCGGCGCAGCTCGCAGGCACCCTTAGCCACATACCAGAGCGCCGTGGCTGCCCGCTGGCCGTTCCCGGCGTTCTCATCAACTGTCATTGCTGCCTGTCCTGCAGTTGGCATGTCTTGCTTCTCATACGCAGGGTCGCACAGACTGGAGCTGTTCGCACAGGTCCTGAGGGCGCAAAATATAGAACATGCAAAAACACCCTGCCGGGGATGCCCAGGCAGGGTGTTTGAAAACTCTTCGGCGCTTGAGCGGGAGGTGCCCGCCCAAAGTGCCCGCCGGTCAGGCCGCGTTCGAGGACGACTGCGGCTGGGTCAGAAGTGCAAAGGCCGCTTCCGCGTCAGTGGCCGTGCGCAGGCCGCTCGCAATCTTGGTGTCGCGCAGCTGGCGGGCGATCCGGGCCAATGCCTTGAGATGGTCCGCACCTGCCCCTTCCGGGGCCAGCAGCAGGAAGATGAGATCGACCGGCTGGTCATCCAGTGCATCGAAGTCGACCGGCTTCTCCATCCTTGCGAAGACTCCGACCAGCTTGTCGAGTTTCACCAGCTTGCCATGGGGGATGGCCACGCCATGTCCAACGCCGGTGGACCCAAGCCGCTCACGCTGCAGCAGCGTGTCGAAGATTTCGCGTTCAGACAAGCCCGTCAGTTCCGCGGCCTTGGCGGCCAGCTCCTGAATAGCCTGCTTCTTGCTGCTCGCCTTCAACCCGACGACAACCGCTTCCTGAGATATCAGATCGCTCAGATCCATCATTCTTTTCCGTTTGGTCCTCAAAAACGCTCCCGGCAGGTTGCCCCGCCGGGAGTGCAGAACTTGAGGACAAGATGGCCTAGTTGGCCGCTTGCTGTCCAATCAAGGCTGGGTCAATCCAGCCGATATTGCCGTCCGGGCGCCGGTAAACGACGTTCACCCCGCCATTCGCGGCGCTCTTGAAGACGACGACCGGAGCTTCGGACAGATCCAGCTCCATGACCGCCATGCCGACGGTGAGGGTCTTGATCCGGGCCGAGGTCTCGGCAATCACCAGCGGATTGAAATCCGCCGGAACTTCCTCATCCTCCTCCGGCGAAGCCAGCACGTAGGACGGGGCTTCGTAGAACTCACGCGCACCGTTGGCGCTGTTGTGCGCCTTCAGTTTGCGCTTGTAGCGGCGAAGCCGCTTCTCAATCCTGTCCGCAGCGCGGTCGAAGCTCGCGCGCGGATCATGGTCCTCTCCGGACACCTGCAACACGATCCCCGTGTCGAGATGCAGCGAGCATTCCGTCTTGAAGCCCGCGCCTTCGCGCGTCAGCGTGACGTGCCCGTTAAAACCGCCGTCGAAATACTTCGAAAAAGCGTCGGCGATCCGGTCGTTGACATGGACGCGCATTGCATCGCCAACATCAACGTTCTTACCCGAAATCCGCAGTGTCATGGGGACCTCTTCTTGTTTCATGGACCGTTTCCTGCCGGCGGGAGCCGGCTCACGGAGCTTTCGCCCCGGACGGAACAGCATGACCCAAACGGCACTTCGGCGCCACACCCCTGACATTGCTTTCGCGGGCGGTGCTATAGGCGGCACTGCCCGTAAAGTCAATTGGCGGCTCTAACAGCCTCAGTGGCCGGGCGGATCAAACCTCCCGTCCAAAACATATAGGATCACAATTTGGCTTTGTGAGCACCTACTGGACGAGAGTCCGATTAATTTTTGCTGTCTTCAGGACATGCCCTTCTTTTCCCTGCGTCTTTGCACGGAAGAGCCGAGGTGCATGGCCTCGCGGTATTTGGCCACAGTGCGGCGGGCGATGTCCACCCCGTCGTCCTTGAGGCGCTTCACGATCGTGTCGTCGGAAAGTATATCGTCCGGCGATTCGGCATCGATCATCTGCTTGATGCGATGGCGCACGGCTTCGGCCGAATGGGCATCGCCCCCTTCCGTCGCCGGGATGGCGGAGGAGAAGAAGTACTTCAGCTCGAAGATGCCGCGCGGCGTTGCCATGTACTTGTTTGAGGTGACACGGCTGATCGTGGACTCATGCATGCCGATGGCATCGGCAATGGTCTTGAGGTTCAGCGGCCGCAGGTGCTCGATGCCATAGGTCAGGAAGCCGTCCTGCTGGCGCACGATCTCCGTCGCCACCTTCAGGATGGTCTTGGCCCGCTGGTCGAGGCTCTTCACCAGCCAGTTCGCCGTCTGCAGGCAATCGGTCAGATAGCTGCGCTCGGTCTCGTTGCGAGCCGTGCGGGTGATGGAGGCGAAATAGGTCTGGTTCACCAGCACGCGCGGCAGTGTCTCAGTGTTCAGTTCCACCATCCAGCCGCCGTCAGAGGCAGGGCGCACCAGCACATCCGGCACCATCGGCTGCACGATGGACGAGCCATAGGCGCGGCCAGGCCTCGGGTCCAGCGCCTTGATCTCGGCGATCATGTCGGCAAGGTCTTCCTCATCCACCCCGCAGATGCGGCGCAGTGCAGGGTAGTCATGGCGTGCCAGCAACTCGATATGCGCGATCATGGCTTCCATCGCCGGGTCAAAGCGGTTGCGCTCCTTCAGCTGGAGCGCAAGACACTCGGCCAGCGAACGGGCAAAGACGCCGGACGGCTCGAACCCCTGCATCACGGCAAGAACGGCCTCGATGCGCGTGGCGGGAATGCCGAGCTGCGCAGCGGCTTCCTCCAGATCGAGCTGAAGATAGCCGTTTTCATCCAGGCTGTTGATCAGGTGCTGGCCGATGATCTTGTCCACCGGATCGGCAAAGGCCAGATGCATCTGGTTCATCAGCACCTGAATGAGGGACTCTTCCTCCGCCACGAAGGCTTCGAGATTATAGTCCTCGGAGGAGGCTGAGCTGCTCGCCCGGCGGCTGTCGATGCCCAGAAGCAAAGCCGGTTCCGGCGCCGCGGAGACGCCGGGCTCATCGGGAAATACATTGCCGAGGTCGGTGTCCATCTGCGACGCGATGCTCTCGGCCTGCGGCTCAAGGTCGCTCTTCAGCCACTCGGTGGGGGCACCATCGCTGCTGCTGAACTCGCCGCCGCCGGCCTCGAAATCATCCCCGCCGGATGCATCGGAGGCGCCATCGTGGTCACCGCCCTGCCCGTCGGCCGCCCCAGTGCTATCGACGCTTTCCGTGCGCTCCAGCAAGGGGTTACGCTCCAGCTCCGCCTCCACATAGGCAACCAGATCGAGATTGGACATTTGCAGCAGCTTGATCGCCTGCATGAGCTGCGGCGTCATGATCAGCGACTGGCTTTGCCGCATCTCAAGCTTGGTCGAGATTGCCATGGGCGGAGGGCGTTTCCTATCCTGGTGCTTTTTGGTCCGTTTCTTGCCTATAACCTAGCACCGCCGCCCTGTTCAAAGCGTAAATTGCTCTCCGAGGTAAAGACGGCGCACATCCGGGTCCGCCACGATGTCATGCGGGGCCCCTTCCGTCAGCACTTCGCCCGACGCGATGATATAAGCGCGGTCGATGAGGCCAAGCGTTTCGCGGACATTATGGTCGGTGATCAGCACGCCGATGCCGCGCTGGGTGAGATGGCGCACCAGCTGCTGAATATCGCCCACGGCGATGGGGTCGATACCGGCAAAAGGCTCGTCCAGCAGCATGAAGGACGGGCGGGTTGCCAGCGCGCGGGCAATTTCCACGCGGCGGCGCTCGCCGCCCGACAGGGCAATGGAAGGCGATTTGCGCAGATGGGTGAGGCCGAATTCGGCCAGAAGCTCGTCGAGATCGGCTTCGCGCTGGCGCTTGTCCGGTTCCACCACTTCCAGCACCGCCCGGATGTTGTCTTCCACGTTGAGGCCCCGGAAGATCGAAGCCTCCTGCGGCAGGTAACCGATGCCGAGGCGGGCGCGGCGGTACATGGGCAGGCTGGTGATATCGAAGCCGGACAGGGTGATCTGCCCCTGATCCGGGCGGATGAGACCCGTGATCATGTAAAAGGTGGTCGTCTTGCCCGCCCCGTTCGGCCCCAGCAACCCGACGGACTCGCCCGGGTTGACGGTCAGCGAGACATACTTGACCACCTGGCGCCTGCGGTAGCTTTTGCCGATGCCTTCGACCGTCAATGCGCCGCCAGCATAGGCTTCGTCGGATACAGGACCGGCGGCGTCACGGCCGGAGAAGGGGAAGGGCAACCATTTCACGCGGGAAGCATCCTGACGGTAAGAGACAGCTCTTGCACACACCCTGGGCCAGCCGGCCGCCGCTCTCCCTTGCGGCGGAAGACAGGCTCAGTTTCCGGCGGGCGGAGTGCTGTTCAGGCTGTTGGGCTGAATGAGGACCTTCACACGGCCCGACTTGGGCGCTTCAAGATCCGCCTGACCGGTGGTGAGATTGACCGTCAGCTTGTTGCCGACAACCACGTTCGGCCCCTGGCTGAGCACGACCTCGCGGCCGGTCATCACCATCATGTTTGTGGTCATGTCGAAGTTGGCTTCATCGCCGGTTGCCGTCTGGTCTTTCGAGGTGATGAAGACACGGCCGGAAGCCTCGAGGCGCGAGATATCCTGCTGGGCGCCCTGGGTGGCCGAGCCATCGTAGAACACCTTCAGGCGCTGGGTCTTCAGCGTGGTCTCCCCCTGCACCACGACCACGTCGCCGGTGAAGGTTGCCACCTTGGAGTTGTCCTCGACCTGAAGCTCCCTGGCCTCGATCTGAATGGGCTTGTCATTGTCCTGACCGAAGCCCTGGAACGCGTTGTTGAAGGTCTGGGCGGAGGCCCCGACGGGTACAATCGCCAGTGCGGCGAGGGTCAGCAAAGTCCTGATACCCTTCATTGCGGGTTCTCCGTTTTGTTGGCGCCGGGTCGCAGCACCATCTTGATACCATCAGTGAAACGGGCAATGCCATTTTCCTGATCATATGTGAAGCCATTGGCTTGAATATCACCGCCGTCCGACTGCACCTGCATCGCCCGGTCGGTCACGACCGCGCCCGTCTTCATGTTCACATCAACGCGCTGGAACTCGATGGCATATTTGCCGCTCCAGTTGATCCTGACATTCTCGAACAGCGTCAGCGTCTCGGCACTGCTGTCATAGGTGCCCTTGTCGGACGTGATCTGGGCTTTTTCTTCCGGGTTGGAGACGATCTCTGCCGTGATCATTTCCAGGTCGATGATGCGCGGATTGGTCAGGCGCTGGATCGCACGCTCGGCCAGAACCCGGTAGGTGCGTTCACCGTCATTCCCCGACAGTTCCGGCCGGTCCATGACCAGCCCCTCGGAAGTCAGCGTCACATTGCCAATGCCAAGGCTGTTGAGAAGATTGAAGACGAAAATCAGCCCGCCCATGCCCAGAAGCACGATCAGCCCAAGCACAGGCAGCAGGATGCGAAGGGCGCGCACACGGCCTGAATGACGGCGTGCGTTTGCACGGGCCTTGTTGACCCGCCCGCCTGTCACATTCCCGGAGCGCTGTGTCGTCTGATCCATCTTCTCTCCCGGCTCACGGCCGCGTCACACCGTCATGCGAACCCCGCCTGCAAGGGGCCGGCCCCATTCACCTGGCGCAGACTTGCGCCGGATTCATGGCCGCACCCACAGGCTCACCGCACCGTGATCGCGCATCTGCACGCCATGCGGGAATTGCGTCACTCTGCCTTCCATACATGCATCCGCATATGGGGTATGCGACGAACGTTAAAAAGATGCAACGCAAGGACAATCAAGCAGCCGGAAGCACCTGTTCAGCTATGTGCAAAAATATCCTGTTCTTCCCAGCCAAGCAGATCAAGCCTTGCACGGGTGGGCAGGAACTCAAAACAGGCCTGCGCAAAACCGGTGCGCTCTTCACGCTCCAGCATCATCTGCAGCTGGGCGCGCAGCGCATGAAGGTGCAGCACGTCGGAAGCTGCATAGGCAAGCTGCGCATCCGTCAGCGTTTCAGCCGCCCAGTCCGAGCTCTGCTGCTGCTTCGACAGGTCCACACCCACCAGCTCACGGGTGATGTCCTTCAGGCCGTGCCGGTCCGTGTAGGTGCGCACCAGCTTGGAAGCAATCTTGGTGCACCAGACCGGCGACACGGTGATGCCGAGATACTGGTAGAGTACCGCCAGATCGAAGCGGGCGAAGTGGAAAATCTTCACCTTGGCCGGATCGGTGAAGAGGCGGGCGAGATTCGGCGCCGATTTCTGGCCCCGGGCGATCTGCACCACATCCGCCGTGCCATCGCCTGGCGACAGCTGAACCACGCAGAGCCGGTCGCGGTGCGGGTTGAGACCTAGGGTTTCCGTGTCCACAGCCACGGCCTCCACACCCTCATAGTGGGACAGATCGGGCAGGTCGTGCTTATGGTAACGGATGGTCATCGGCGGAAATCCTGAAGTTGCGTCGGCTTCTTTCAGCACATTCCCCGGCACCGGACAAGATCCGGCACAGTCATGAAGGAGGCATGAAAGCGAAAAAGGCCCGCTTTCGCGGACCTTTTCGGTCTGGACCTTGGTAGTGATCCAGAAATTTGGTGCCCAGGAGAGGACTCGAACCTCCACGCCTTGTGAGCGCTAGTACCTGAAACTAGTGCGTCTACCAATTCCGCCACCTGGGCTGTGAGGAGGGCTTTTAGGGGGGCTCTGAGGGCTTGTCAATCGTCCTTTTGAGAGAAAAATGCATTTGCACACATGCCGCCTTCACAGGCGGGCAGCAAAGGGCTAAGAACCCAAGGTGCGCCGCCATCCGGGCGGCCCATTGCTTCAAGTGACGCGACAAGGAGCCGGCCGCTATGCATTCGGCGCTCAATGGAAAACTCGTTACCGTCTTCGGTGCTTCCGGCTTTCTCGGCCGCCATGTAGTGCTTGCACTGGCACGCCGCGGCTACCGGATTCGCGCAGCTGTGCGCCGTCCGGATCTGGCAGAGCACCTGCAGCCGCTGGGCGGCGTGGGTCAGATTATGCCGGTTCAGGCGAACCTGCGTTACCGCTGGTCTGTGGACCGCGCCGTCGATGGGGCGGATGCGGTCGTCAATCTGGTGGGGATTCTCTATCAGTCCGGCCGCCAGAGCTTTGATGCCGTGCAGGGCTTCGGACCGCGCGCCATTGCGGAAGCCGCCCGCGCGGCAGGCCTGAACAGCATCGTCCACGTCTCGGCCATCGGCGCTGATGCGGCGTCACCGGCCGCCTATGCCCGTTCCAAGGCAGCCGGCGAGGCTGGTGTCCTGGAGACGCTGCCGGACAGCGTCATCCTGCGCCCGTCCATCGTGTTCGGCCCGGAAGATGATTTCTTCAACCGCTTCGCCGCAATGGCGCGCATGTCCCCGGTCCTGCCACTCGTTGGAGGCGGGGGCACGAAGTTCCAGCCGGTCTACGTCGGTGATGTAGCCGCCGCGGTTGCCAAAGCTGTGGACGGCGGCTGCAAGCCGGGCACCGTCTATGAACTGGGCGGCCCGGAAGTGAAGAGCTTCAAGGAGTGCCTTGAGCTGATGCTGGAGATCACCCGCCGCAAGCGCCTGCTGCTGCCGCTGCCCTTTGGCGCGGCCGAAATGCTGGCCCGGGTGCTGCAGCTGCTGCCCAAGCCGCTGCTGACGGTGGACCAGGTGAAGATGCTGCGTGTGGACAACGTGGTTTCGGCAGCTGCCGAAGCCGAAGGCCGCACGCTGGCCGGGCTCGGTATCAACCCGTCCTCGCTCGCCGCCATCCTGCCGTCCTACCTGACCCGCTTCCGCGAGCACGGGCAGTATGATGCCCACCGCGTGGCCTGAAGGGCCACGCAGAGCAAAGGGTTTCTGGGTGGCCTGAAGGGCCACGCAGAGCAAGGGGTTTCTGGGTGGCCTGAAGGGCCACGCGGATAAAGACTCTGGGTGGCCTGAAGGGCCACGGAACACGGTTGAATTTGCAGGGGCGTCATCTGGCGCCCCTCATTTTTTGCCCCCATCGTCATCCGGCCAAGTGCAGCGCGAGCCGGGACCGGATCTCCGCTTCGCTCCGTCCGGTATGACGATCGAGAGGGGCGATTCTCTGGGGGCGTCATCTGACGCCCCTGTTCTTTTGGGTGCTCGCCCCCTTTTTCCGCCTCGGCTCCAGCCAGTGGCCCGATGGCGTCAGCCCGACGTCCTTGAGCAGCCGCTCGTCCAGATGCGCGATGTTGCGGCGGCGTATGCGGCGCAGGCGCTCCTCATGGAGCCAGTCTCTGAACTGTGCCAGAATACCCGCCAGATACGGCAGGAACCCTGATGCTGCGGATGCCTTGCGGTCTGAAGTTTCGTTTCCATGCATCGTCCTGTCTCCTCTCACGCGCCCGCTCAAGTCCCTTCTTGCCGGGCCAGTGAAAGCAAGGATGCCAGCCCAAACCTGACAGCTGCGAGTCAGGTTTGATCCTGTTATGTTCTCATTCTGATTCTTTTTTCGCTTCCTGAGAACCGGCAGGCCGACATGAACCCGATCGAACGTGCCCTTGGCATCCTGCTGCTGCTGGGCAGCGGCAAACTGGTGACGGCCACCGCCCTGTCGGAGAGGTTCCAGGTATCGCTGCGCACCATCTACCGGGATGTGGACCGGCTGATTGCTCTGGGTGTTCCGGTAGAGGCCGAGCGCGGGGCGGAAGGCGGATACCGGCTTGCGAAAGGCTATGTCCAACCGCCTGTCGCCTTGACGCGCCGCGAGACGGCGGCGCTGCTGATCGTGCTGTCGGTGGCGCGCGGTCTGCGCACCACGCCGCTGGCCGCTGATCTTGAAACGGCGGAGCGCAAGCTCATCGCTTCCCTGCCCCGCCCGGCGCAGGAGCTGCTGACAAACGGCGAGCGGATCGTCGGGGTCGAGCCGCTGCCGCCGGATATTTTCCATGATTCGCCCTCGATCGAGCCCAATGCAGGCTGGCAGGAGGCGCTGGACCGGTTCATGGAAGGCCTGCTGGAAGGCAAGCGCGTGCGCTTCGAGCATCATAACCCCAGCCGGACAGAACCGCGTGCCCATGAGGTGGAGCCGCTGGGCGTCATTTTTGACCGGGACCTGTGGTATCTGGCGGGACGCTCCGTCGAGGCGGATGATCTCAGGATCTACCGGGCCGACCGGATCTTCAACATGGAGGTGAGCGGCCTGCGTTTCCGTCCGCCGAAGGAGTTTTCGGTGCAGGCCCTGCTGAATGGTGCCTGGCTGTCACGCGCCATGCGGCGCTGGCAGTCAGAAGACCCGACCGGCATCATTCTGGTGACCGCCGAACAGGCGCGCACGCTGGCGCGGGACTGGTATTACCGGCATGCGGCATTTTCTCCAGCCGCGAACGGAAAGGTGCGAATCACCGTTACCGACATATCAAAGGAACGCCTGTTTCCCTTGCTGCGCTGGCTGGGCCCGGGCGCCGAGCTCATCGAGCCCAGCGCCCTCCGGCCTCTTTTCGCGGCAGAACTTGCCGCGATGTCCGCGGCCCATCAGTGATGAGCGGCGGCTTCCTCCCAGAAGCTGTTTGCCTGGCTGCCTTGGCAAGGCTCAGGCGCTACACGGGCTTGTCAGCAGCCGCCCTCGGCGCGAATCAGCATTGCCACCGCGTGAATGCGGTTCTTGGCGCGCATGCGGCGCACGGCGGCGGCAATGTGGGTCTTCACGGTGGCGACGCTGATGTCGAGACGGTGCGCGATCTGCTTGTTGATCAGACCGTCGGCCAGCATGCGCATCACGTCCTTCTGGCGCTCGGTGAGCAGGGCGACCCGCTCCTGCGATACCGTCAGACCGGCAACAGGCTTCGGCATCACCGGATGCAGTTCGGCCGGATGGTGCCAGCTCTCCACGACTTGATCCAGCATGTGCGCTCCCTTTTGTTTAAGACCCGTCCGGCGGCGCCTCCCGGGCAGCCGCCTCCTCCAGGGCCTTTGTGATGAAAAGGACCATAGCCATTTGGCGGGCCTTCTGCGATATGCAAAAGTGTGTCATGTTAAACTGTAAAACCTTCGCAATTTGAGAAACCGATGGCCAGAAAGCTTTTCGCCGGACATGTGCTGCGCAAGCTGCGCGAACGGGCAGGTCTCACGCAGGTGGCCTTTGCCAGCCGGCTGGATCTGTCGCCCTCCTATGTGAACCAGCTGGAGAGCAACATCCGCCCTGTCTCCGCCTCGGTGCTGATCGCCGTCAGCCGTGAGTTCGGTGCCGACCTCGCCAGTTTCGAGGCGAGCGACCTTGACCGGCTGGTGGCCGACCTTGGCGAGGCGCTCGCGGACACCCGCTTTCATGACGGCAGCGTCGGGTTGCAGGACCTGAAGAGCGTCGCCACCCACACGCCGGACTTCGCCCGCGCCTTTCTGGATCTCTACGGCACCCTCAGGCGCATGAGCGAACAGCAGGCCTCGCTGGACGACGCCATTGATGCCCATGGGGAGACCAGCGGCCGCGCCCCGCGCATGACCCCGCCCTATGATCAGGTGCGCGACCATTTCCACTACATCGACAACTATGTCGATGCGCTGGATGTGAGCGCCGAGGAGCTGGCCAGCAAACTGAGCCTAGCCTGGACGCCGGACCGCTTCGGGCGGCTCAGCGCCTGGCTGCGGGACACCCACGGCGTTCGGGTGGACGTCACCGAGCGGCAGGCCGCAGATGGTGCCATTGTCGCCTTCGATGCCAGAGCGAAGCTCGTCACCCTCGACCGGGGTCTGCCGCGTGCCGCCATGGAATTCCAGCTGGGCTGTATCGTTGCGGATCTGACGGCGGAAAAGCTCATTTCCAGCCACGTGGAGAAGGCCGGTTTCTCCACACTGGCGGCACGGGAGATCTGCCGCCTCGCCTTGCGCAACTATTTCGCGGGCGCCCTGCTGCTGCCTTACGGAGCCTTCCTGTCCCTCGCCAAATCCTACCGGCATGACCTTGACCGGCTGATGGTGACGACGGGGGCAAGCCTCGAGCAGATCTGCCACCGGCTCTCCAGCCTGCAGCGAACGGGGGAAAAGGGTGTGCCCTTCTATTTCCTGAAGGTGGACCGGGCGGGCAATGTCATCAAACGGCACAGCGCCACCCGCTTCCAGTTCGCCCGCTATGGCGGCTCATGCCCGGTGTGGAACGTGCATGAGGCCTTTGAGCTGAACGAGGGCCGCGTCTCGGCGCAGGTGGGCGAGATGCCGGACGGCACGCAGTATCTCTGCCTGGCCCGCAGCATTTCCAAGCCCGCCACCCGCTTCGGCGAGCGCGAGCGGCGCTATGCCCTTGGCCTTGGCTGCGAGCTGAAATATGCGGACATGCTGGTCTACGGTGACGAACTGGGCCTGACGGACCGGGTGAATCCGGCCCGCATCGGCATCAACTGCCGCATCTGCCCCCGCGCCAGCTGCCCGGAACGGGCCTTCCCCGCCCTCGACAAGGAAATCCAGGTGGAACGGGATTCGCGTGGCATCGTGCCGTTTTCGCTGCGGTGACTGAAACAGAAGCGCAGCGGCCAGAGTTGCCACCATCCTCTCCCCCGCACTGAGTCACCCCGGCCAAGCGCAGCGCGAGCCGGGGCGACGCTGAGTGTGTGGAAGATCTGCACGTTCGTCTCCCTCATCCTCACTCTCCGACTCATCCCCCCCCCTGAAACTGCTTCCCCTCACGCCTCTCCCGTCTCATGGGCGAAGTATTTCATATGACCGGCACGGATGCGTTCAAGCTGCTGGCGGATGCGGGCAAGGTGGCTGCGCATCTGGGCAACCGCCGCATCGGCGTCGCGCTGGCGGATGGCCTCCAGCACCCGGCAATGATCGTCAAAGGCATCCTGCGAGGCAAAGGCCAGCGACAGGAAGCGCACCCGGTCCATATGCGCCTTGTTCTCACGGATCATTTCCCAGGCATGGGCGTGACCGGAGCGTTCGCAGATCTCCTTGTGGAAGAGATCGTCCAGCGCATGAAAATCCAGCGGCCGCTGGCCTGTGACGGCTTCGCGCTGCTGCTCGATGATATCCACCAGCGCCTGATGATCTGCCTCCGTCAGCTGGGCACAGGCCACGCGCACGGTTTCCGCCTCGATGGCGGTGCGTATGAACTGCGCCTGAAACACGGCACGCTCGGAAATCACCGACACGGATGTGGCCCGCTGCGGCCGGATATGCAGGAAGCCGAGCTTGGACAGACGGTAGAAGGCATCGCGCACCGGCTGGCGCGAAACCCCCATCGCCCTGGCAACGTCGATCTCCGAAATCTTGGCGCCGGGGGGCAGCTCAAGCGACAGGATCTGCCGGTGCAGCTGCTCGAAAACCGCATCGGCGACGAGTGGCCTTCCGACGGGCTCAAGCGCTCGCAGGTGAAGCGAATCCGGCATTTTGTCCTCCCATTGACTCCTATTGGATACTAGCATATTAGCTGAAATACGCGAAGAAAAGAGCCGTTCTCCGGCTTAAGTCATCATTCGGGAGGAGAGCAAGCGTGGCGCTGCTGGATTCTGACAGATTGTTCCCCGTTGAACCCGGCGTTCGCAACATTGCGCGCGGCCTTTACGAAGGCGTGAAGGATCTGCCGATCATCAGCCCGCATGGCCACACGGACCCGCGCTGGTTTGCAGAAAACAATCCCTTCCCCGACCCAGCCCAGCTCTTCGTTACCCCGGATCACTATGTCTTCCGCATGCTCTGCTCGCAGGGCATCAAGCTGGAAAACCTCGGCGTGCCGCGCGCCGACGGCGGCTGGACCGAGACCGATGGCCGCAAGATCTGGCGCATCTTTGCCTCCAACTATCACCTGTTCCGCGCCACTCCGTCGCGCATGTGGCTGGATCACGCTTTCCAGGACGTGTTTGGCCTGACCAAGCGCCTGTCTGCGGAAACCGCGGACGAGACCTACGATCACATCGCCGATTGCCTGCAGCGTCCCGAATTCCGCCCCCGCGCCCTGTTCGAGCGCTTCGGCATCGAGGTAATCGCCACCACCGAAGGCGCGCTGGATGATCTGAAGTGGCACCGCATGATCCGCGAAAGCGGCTGGAAGGGGCGCGTCGTCACCGCCTACCGCCCGGATCAGGCCGTTGACCCGGAATATGCAGGCTTCACCGAGACAGTCGAGAAGCTGGGCGAATTGTGCGGCACCGATACCACCACCTGGTCCGGCTATCTGGAAGCGCACCGTATCCGCCGCGCCTATTTCAAGGAGCAGGGCGGCGCCACCTCGAGCGATCATGGCCATGCCACGGCCCGCACCGAGAATCTGAGCGAAGCTGAGGCGGCTCATCTTTTCGACAAGGCGCTGCGCGGCGTATGCACTGCGGAAGAGGCAGACGCCTTCCGTGGCCAGATGCTGACCGAGATGGCCCGCATGAGCATTGACGATGGCCTCGTCATGCAGATCCATGCCGGCAGCTCGCGCAACCATTCCGGCGCGGTGCTGAGCACCTTCGGCCGCGACAAGGGCTTCGATATCCCGAGCCGCACCGACTATGTGCGCTCGCTCAAGCCGCTGCTTGATGCAGTCGGCATGCGGGACGATGTGTCCATCATCGCCTTCACGCTTGATGAAACCACCTACTCGCGCGAGCTTGCACCGCTCGCCGGCGTTTACCCGGCACTGAAGCTGGGGCCCGCGTGGTGGTTTTTCGACAGCCCGGAAGGGATGATGCGCTACCGTCAGCAGGTTACGGAAACCGCGGGCTTCTATAACACCGTCGGCTTCAATGACGACACCCGTGCTTTCTGTTCCATCCCCGCCCGTCACGATGTGGCCCGGCGCGTGGATTGCGCTTACCTCGCCCATCTGGTCGCCACAGGACGGCTGGATGAGGACGAGGCGGGTGAGGTTGCCTATGACCTCACCTACAGGCTTGCCAAGCAAGCCTACCGGCTCTGAGGAGGGCCGTTCACTTGGGAGGAGAAGCAAATGACATTCATGACGATTGCGAAAGCCACACTGCTGGCCAGTGTGATGATGACCGGGGCTGCAACGGCCTGCGAGGTAACGCTCCGGTCATCTGATACCCACCCGGACGGCTATCCGACCGTCGAGGCCGTCAAGGCCATGGGCAAGATGCTCGAGGAGCGCACCGGCGGCAAACTCTGCATCGAAGTGTTCCACTCCGCCCAGCTCGGCCAGGAGAAGGACACGATCGAGCAGACGAAGTTCGGCGTCATCGACATGAACCGTGTCTCGATGGGCCCCTTCAACAACCTCGTTGAAGAAACCAAGGTTGTCTCGCTGCCCTATATCTTCCGTTCGGTCGATCACATGCACAAGGTGATGGATGGCCCGATCGGCGAGGAAATCCTGGCCGCCTTTGAACCGCATGGTTATGTCGGCCTCGCCTTCTATGACGGCGGTTCGCGCAGCTTCTACAATGCCAAGAAGCCGATCGAGACCATCGACGACCTGAAGGGCATGAAGGTCCGCGTCATGCAGTCGGACATCTTCGTCGACATGATGACCGCCCTCGGCGCCAATGCCACCCCGATGCCCTATGGCGAGGTCTATTCCTCGATCCAGACCGGCGTCATCGACGGGGCAGAAAACAACTGGCCGTCCTATGAATCCTCCGGCCACTTCGAGGTCGCCGGTTACTACACGCTGGATGAGCACCTGATCGTTCCGGAAGTGCTGGTGATGTCCAAGGCATCCTGGGACAAGCTCAGCGCCGAAGATCAGGCCGCCGTCCGCCAGGCCGCCAAGGACTCCGTGCCGATGATGCGCGAGATGTGGCAGGCCCGTGAAAAGGCCTCCGAGGAAAAGGTGCGCGCTGCCGGTGCCACGGTCGTCACGGATATTGACAAACAGCCCTTCATCGACGCGATGAAGCCGGTCTACGAGAAGCACGTGACGTCCGACAAGCTGAAGGATCTGGTTGCCCGCATTCAGGCAACCGAGTGATGTGAAGCCCAACCCCGTGCCGCGCCCCGCGGCACGGGCCTTCTTTTGCGTGGAGACGTCAGGTGCAGGACACCATGAAATCAATCGCGCAGGCTTTGGGCCTCATCGCTCGCCTCGCTCTCTGGCTGGCTGGCGCCGGTCTCGTCCTGATGACCGCCATCATCTCGGCTCAGGTTTTTTTCCGCTACGTTCTGAACGACAGCCTCATCTGGAGTGAACCGCTCGCGGTCATTCTCATGGGCTGGTTTATCTTCTTCGGCGCCGCAGTCGGCATCCGGGAAGGCTATCACCTCAGCTTCGACGTGCTGCTCTACGTCATTCCGGTGAAAGCCAAACTGGTTCTCTACACCGTGTCGGATTCCCTTGTCGCCCTCTTCGGGGCAGGCATGTTCTGGTACGGGCTGCAGCTTGCCATGTCTGCCTGGAACGTGAAGCTGCCGTCCATCGGCATCTCCGGTGCCTATGATTTCGCCCCGCTGATCGGCGGCGGAATACTCGTCTTCCTGTTCTCGCTGGAGCGCATCGCCCGCCGGGCCGCAGGCCTGCCAACCGCCCGCTTCGGCGAAACCGGCATTCAGGAGGCATGAGATGGAACTCTGGATTCTGTTCGGCTCCTTTGCCGTCCTGCTGCTCATCGGCACGCCGGTGGCCTTCTGCCTCGGCATCTCGTCGCTGCTGACGGTGCTCTATCTCGGCATGCCGCCGGTCATCGTGTTTCAGCGGCTGAATTCGGGTGTCTCCGTCTTCGCGCTGATGGCAATCCCCTTCTTCATCTTCGCCGGCGAACTGATGGTGCGCGGCGACATTGCCCGCCGTCTCGTGGCCCTTGCGGGGGCGGCTGTCGGGCATCTTCGCGGCGGCCTTGGCCAGGTGAACATCACCGCCTCCGTCATGTTCGGCGGCATCTCCGGCTCCGCAGCGGCCGATGCTTCGGCCATCGGCGGGCTGATGATCCCGCAGATGAAGGAGCGCGGCTACGGCGTCGACTATGCGGTCAATGTCACGGTGGTCTCTTCAATCATCGCCCTGATGATCCCGCCCTCGCACAACATGATCATCTATTCGATCTCGGCAGGCGGGCGCATCTCCATCGCCGATCTGTTCACGGCCGGCATCATCCCCGGCTTCCTTCTGGCACTCAGCCTGATGATCGCGGCCTGGTGGGTGGCACGCAGCCGTGGCTATCCCACCGAAGCCTTCCCCGGCTGGCAGGCGCTTGGCTGGCTCTTCGCCAATGCCATTCCCGGCCTGCTGCTCATCGGCATCATCTTCTTCGGCGTGCGCTCGGGCGTTTTCACCGCCTCCGAAAGCTCGTGCATCGCTGCGGTCTATGCGCTGGTGGTGACGGTTCTGGCCTACCGGACCATGACCTGGGAGAACTTTACCGCCTCCACTTTCGCGGCGGTGCGCACCACGGCCATGGTGCTGCTGGTCATCGGCTGTGCGGCATCCTTCGGCTGGCTGATGGCCTTCCTGAAGGTACCGGCCGAAATGGTCGCGCTCCTGCGCGGTATCTCCGACAATCCCATCATCATCCTGCTGCTGATCAACGCCGCCCTGCTGTTCCTCGGCACGTTCATGGACATGTCGCCGCTGATCGTCATCACCACGCCGATCTTCCTCCCGGTGGCCACCGCCTTTGGTGTCGATCCGGTGCATTTCGGCGTGATCCTCATCCTCAATCTCGGCATCGGCCTGTGCACACCGCCCGTGGGCGCCGTGCTCTTCGTCGGCTGTGCCGTGGGGCGGATCTCCGTCTGGGATGCCATCAAGACCATCTGGCCCTTCTACGGGGCGGCCATGGCCGTGCTGATGCTGGTCACCTATGTGCCGGCATTCTCGCTCTGGCTCCCTTCACTCTTCCATTGAGGCTGACTGTTCCATGCTGAAGACCTATCCCGCTGTCCCTGCAGATCCTGGCGTCACCCGCCAGGTTCTGTCCGAAAGCCCGGAACTCATGGTCGTTGCCTTCCGCTTCGGCCACGAGGGCGCCGAGGGCAAGCTGCACAACCACCCGCATATCCAGTCCACCTATGTGGAGAGCGGCCGCTTTCTGTTTCAGGTGGACGGCAAGGAGACCGAGGTGGGGCCGGGCGACAGTTTCGTCATCCCCTCCATGGCCATCCACGGCTGCCGCTGCCTTGAGCCTGGCACCTTGATCGACACCTTCACGCCCCGCCGCGACGATTTTCTCTGAGTTTGAAGTTAAGGAAGGATCCGTTCCATGCTGACCGTCGAAACCCGCCACGCCATTGATCCGCAGACCGCAAAGCGGATGGACACGGAAGAGCTGCGCAAGCATTTCCACATGGGCAGCCTGTTTGCTGCCGGTGAAATCCGCCTCGTCTACACCCATTATGACCGCATGATCATCGGCGCCGCCGTGCCCTCCGGCGCGCCGCTGGTGCTGGACCATGTGAAGGAATGCGGCACCGCCAGCATCCTCGACCGCCGCGAGATGGCCGTCGTCAACGTCGGCGCCAGCGGCAAGGTCTCTGCAGCAGGCGAAACCTACGCCATGGAACGCGGTGACGTGCTCTATCTGCCGCTGGGCTCCGGCAAGGTGACCTTCGAAGGCGAAGGCCGCTTCTACATTCTCTCCGCGCCCGCACACGCTGCCTATCCGGCACGCCTGATCCGCATCGGCGAAGCAGAGAAAGTGAAGCTCGGCTCGGCCGAGACCTCCAACGACCGCACCATCTACCAGTTCGTGCATCCGGCGGTGATGACCTCCTGCCAGCTGGTCGTCGGCTACACCCAGCTGCACAACGGCTCGGTCTGGAACACCATGCCCGCTCACGTGCATGACCGGCGCATGGAAGCCTATCTCTATTTCGACATGAAGCCGGAGCAGCGCGTGTTCCACTTCATGGGCGAGCCGCAGGAAACCCGCCATCTGGTGATGAAGAACGAGGATGCGGTGGTCTCCCCGCCCTGGTCCATCCACTGCGGCGCAGGCACCGGCAGCTACACCTTCATCTGGGCCATGGCCGGCGACAACGTCGACTACAAGGACGTGGAAATGGTCGCCATGGAGGATCTGCGGTGAACCCCTTCTCGCTTGAGGGCAAGACTGCCCTTGTGACCGGTGCCAACACGGGCATCGGTCAAGCCATCGCCATGGCGCTTGGCCGCGCCGGGGCGGACGTCATCTGCGCGGGACGCTCGTCCTGTGCGGAGACCGTTGGCCTCATCACCGGCGGCAATGGCAAGGCACGTGAGATGGTGCTCGACTTCGCCGACCCGATGGCCGCCCGTGACGTGTTCTGCGCCGAACCGGTGGACATTCTCGTCAACAACGCGGGCATCATCCGGCGCGCCGATGCGGTGGATTTCACCGAGGCCGACTGGAATGAGGTGATGGACGTGAACCTGAAGGCCGTGTTCTTCACCTGCCAGGCCTTCGGCAAGGCCGTTCTTGGCCGTGGAGGAAACGGCAAGATCGTCAACATTGCCTCGCTCCTGTCATTCCAGGGTGGTATCCGGGTGCCGTCCTACACGGCCTCGAAGCATGGTGTTGCAGGCATCACCAAGCTTCTGGCCAACGAATGGGCGGCGAAGGGCATCAATGTGAATGCCATCGCCCCCGGTTACATCGAAACGAACAATACCGAAGCACTGCGGGCGGACCCGGTGCGCAACAAGGCCATCCTTGAGCGTATCCCTGCCGGCCGCTGGGGCCAGGCCTCGGACATCGGCGAAGCCGCCGTATTCCTTGCCTCTCCGGCTGCCAATTACATCCATGGTGCAGTGCTGAATGTTGACGGAGGCTGGCTTGCCCGCTGATCTGGAAATCGAACGTGTCGTGAATGCCAAGGTGGGTATCGTCCACCTGGGGCTTGGTGCCTTCTACCGTGCCCATGGTGCCATTTTCATCGAGGAAGCCGTCGCCCGCTCCGGCGGCAACTGGGCCATCACCGGCGTTTCGCTGCAGAGCCCCACGACACGCGACCGCATGGCACCGCGCAATTTCGAATACACCGCCGTGGAGCTGGGCCCCGATGGGGAAACCCGCCGTGACGTGCGCATCATCCGTGATGTGCTGGTGGCCCCGGAAAGCCCGGAAGCCGTGCTTGCCGCCATGGCGAGCCCCGATGTGAAGATCGTCACCCTGACGGTCACCGAGAAGGGCTATTGCCACGAGCCGAGCACCGGCCGCCTGAACCAGTCCCATCCGGACATCCAGAAGGATCTGGTCAACGCCCTGCCCGTCTCCGCGCCGGGCTATCTGGTGCGTGCCCTGCAGCGCCGCTTTGCCGCTGGCCTTGCCCCCTTCACCGTCATGACCTGCGATAATCTGCCGCACAATGGCAAGGTGGTGCGCGGCGTGGTGCTGGATCTCGCCCGCCTCATCGACCCGGCCCTTGCGGACTGGATCGAGCGCGAAGGCCGCTTCCCCTCCACCATGGTGGACCGCATCGTCCCGGCGACCAAACCGGAAGACATCGAGCGCCTGTCCGCCGCCACCGGCCGCAATGAAGACGGCCTCGTGGTGCATGAGCCGTTCCGTCAGTGGGTGGTCGAGGATGACTTCGTGGGCGGCGAGCGCCCGGATCTCGGTGCCGCCGGCGTCGAGCTGGTGTCCGATGTTGCCGTCTACGAGCACATGAAGCTGCGCATGCTCAACGGCGCGCATTCCTCGCTCGCCTATCTGGGTTACCTCTCCGGCCACAAGACGATTGCCGACACCATGGCCGACGAGGCTCTGGCCGGTTTCGTCACCCGCCTGTGGAGCGAGGAAATCATCCCTGCGCTCACCCCGCCGCCGGGCGTGGATCTCGCCGGCTATGCGGCTGCCCTCAAGGCACGCTTTGCCAACACCGGCATCCGCCACCTTACCTGGCAGATCGCCATGGACGGCAGCCAGAAACTGCCGCAGCGCATTCTCGCCACCCTGGGCGAGAACCTGAAGGCCGGCCGCAGCAGCCCGCGCCTGATGCTCGCCGTCGCCGCATGGATGCGCTATGTGGGCGGTGTGGACGAGACGGGCGCGCCGATCGAGGTGAAGGACCCGCTGGCCGCACGCCTGCGTGAGCTCTTCGACAGCGCCGCAACGGCGGAAGGCAAGGCCGCAGCCCTTCTGGGTGTGCGCGAGATCTTTGATCCCGCCCTTGCCAGCCAGTTGCAGGCCCCGGTGGCAGAGGCCCTAGGCCTGCTGCTCAGCCAGGGCGCCCGCAAGACCTTGCAGTCCCTGTAACCGAGGCAAGCCATGAGCCAGCTGATCGTTCTTCATCCCGACGACAATGTGGGTATCGTGAAGGAGCGCCTTGCCGCAGGCAGCGACCCTCTCGGGCTGGGCGTGGCACTCGCCACCCCCCTCACTCCGGGCCACAAGGTGGCCCTGACCGCAATCCCCACAGGAGCGGAAATCCTCAAGTTCGGCCAGATCATCGGCCGGGCCAGCAAGGACATTGCCGCCGGGGAGCATGTGCATACCCACAACTGCGCCTTCGGGGACCACGATCAGCAGTATCAGACCGGTGCCGATCTGGAGCGGGCGAAGGCCGCCGTGCCCTCGCCCGCCCCGCGCACCTTCAACGGCTATCTGCGCAAGGATGGCCGGGTTGGCACCCGCAACTTCATCGCCCTCTGCGCTACGGTGAACTGCTCTGCCACCGTGATCCGCCGGGCAGCCTTCGAGCTGGAAAACTCCGGCGTGCTCGAAGACTATCCGAATGTGGATGGCATCGTCGCCTTTGCCCATGGCACCGGCTGCGGCATGGCCTCCGAGGGGCGCGGCTTTGATATCCTTCAGCGCGTGCTGTGGGGCCATGCCACCCATCCCAACGTGGGCGCGGCCGTCTTCGTCGGCCTCGGCTGCGAGGTGATGCAGATCGCCCGCATGAAGCACACCTTCGGGGCAGAAGGCGCGGACCACTTCCATAGCCTGACCATCCAGGAAACCGGCGGCACCCGTGCCACCATCGCGGCCATCAAGGCCAAGGTGCTGGAGATCCTGCCCGAGGTGAACAAGGCACAGCGCCAGCCCTGCCCTGTCTCGGCCCTGCGCATCGGTTTGCAGTGCGGCGGCTCGGACGGCCTGTCCGGCATCACCGCCAACCCCGCGCTCGGCAAGGCATCGGACATGATCGTCGGCCTTGGCGGCACGGTGATCCTGTCAGAAACGCCAGAAATCTACGGTGCCGAACAGCTGCTGCTGCGCCGCGCTGCCACGCAGAAGGTGGCGGAAGATCTCATCGGCTGCATCCGCTGGTGGGAGCATTACACCGAAATGAACGGCGGCAGCATGGACAACAATCCGAGCCCCGGCAACAAGGCGGGCGGGCTGACGACCATTCTGGAAAAGTCGCTGGGCGCCGTCGCCAAGGCTGGCTCCACGCCGCTGACCGCCTTCTACGACTATGCCGCACAGGTGACGGAACCCGGCCTCGTCTTCATGGACACCCCCGGCTATGACCCCGTGTCGGCGACGGGCCAGATTGCGGGCGGCGCACAGCTGGTGGTCTTCACCACGGGCCGCGGCTCTGCCTTCGGCTCCAAGCCTGCGCCCACCATCAAGGTGGCCACCAATGACTTCCTGTTCAACGCCATGCCGGAAGACATGGACCTGAACACCGGTGACGTGCTGTCGAAAGGCATCAGCCTTGAAGCCAAGGGCGAGGAAATCCTCGACATGATCCTTGCCGTTGCCTCGGGCCAGAAGTCGAAATCCGAAGCCCTCGGCCTCGGCGACAACGAGTTCGTGCCCTGGCAGGTTGGTGCCGTGATGTAAAATCAACTCTCGATGAGCTCGACTTATCGAGAGTTGGTCAAGCCCGTGTGGCGCTTGAGTATTTTCGAGGCGTGATGCGTCAGCATCGAAAGCCCTGCTACACTGAAAAAGGCATGGCGCTGGCGCCATGCCTTGGCTGATCCTTGCGGACTGAAACAATACCCGGCAGAGCAGGTTCGCCGGTATTTTGTTTCACTCGTCCATCTTGAGGGCCTTGATGAAGGCTTCCTGCGGGATCTCGACCTTGCCGAACTGACGCATCCGCTTCTTACCTTCCTTCTGCTTTTCCAGAAGCTTGCGCTTGCGGGTGGCGTCACCGCCGTAGCACTTGGCGGTCACGTCCTTGCGAAGGGCAGCAAGGGTTTCGCGGGCGATCACCCTGGCGCCGATGGCGGCCTGGATCGGGATCTTGAACATGTGCCGCGGGATCAGATCCTTCAGCTTCTCGCACATGGCACGGCCACGGCGCTCGGCTTGAGAGCGGTGGATCAGCATCGACAAGGCGTCGACCGGCTCCTCGTTGACGAGGATCGACATCTTCACAAGATCACCCTCCCGGTAATCCAACAAGGAATAGTCGAAAGAGGCATAGCCCTTTGAGATGGACTTGAGGCGGTCGTAGAAGTCGAAGACGACTTCGTTCAGCGGCAGGTCATAGGTGACCATGGCACGCGAGCCGACATAGGCCAGATCCACCTGCACGCCGCGCCGTTCCTGGCAAAGCTTCAGGATGGCGCCGAGATATTCGTCCGGCGTCATGATGTTGGCGCGGATCCACGGCTCGCGGATCTCCTGGATCTTCACCACATCCGGCATGTCCGCCGGGTTGTGCAGTTCCACTTCCGAGCCGTCGGTCAGCGTCATCTGGTAGACCACCGAAGGCGCCGTGGCGATGAGGTCGAGGTCGAACTCGCGCGACAGGCGCTCCTGAATGATTTCCAGATGCAAGAGGCCGAGGAAGCCGCAGCGGAAGCCGAAGCCCAGCGCCGCAGAGGTTTCCATCTCGAAGGAGAAGCTGGCATCGTTGAGGCGCAGCTTGCCGACGGCAGCGCGCAGATCCTCAAAGTCTCCGGCATCCACCGGGAAGAGGCCGCAGAACACCACCGGCTGCGCCGGCTTGAAGCCCGGCAGCGCCTCGGCGCAGGGCTTGCGCTCGTCGGTGATCGTGTCACCCACGCGGGTGTCGGCCACTTCCTTGATGGAACCGGTCAGAACGCCGATCTCGCCGGGGCCAAGCTGGTCCACCTGCAGGAACTTCGGCGTCATCACGCCGACGCGGTCCACTTCATAGGACGCATTCGTGCCCATCATGCGAATGCGCTGGCCGCGCTTCAACGTGCCGTCGATGATGCGCACCAGCACCATCACGCCCAGATAGGGATCGTACCAGCTGTCCACCAGCATGGCCTTGAGCGGCCCGTCCCTGTCACCCTTCGGCGCCGGAAGACGGGTGACGATGGCTTCCAGCACATCCTCGATGCCAAGGCCAGTCTTGGCGGAGATCATCACGGCATCGGTGGCATCGATGCCGATCACTTCCTCGATCTGCTCCTTCACCCGGTCCGGCTCGGCGGCGGGCAGGTCGATCTTGTTGAGGACGGTGACGATCTCGTGGTTGTTGTCGATGGCCTGGTAGACGTTGGCCAGCGTCTGGGCTTCCACGCCCTGGCTGGCATCGACCACCAGAAGCGAGCCCTCGCAGGCCGCCAGCGAGCGCGAGACTTCATAGGCGAAGTCGACGTGGCCCGGCGTGTCGATCAGGTTCAGGATATATTGCTGCCCGTCCTTGGCATTGTAGACGAGGCGCACGGTCTGCGCCTTGATCGTGATGCCGCGTTCCCGCTCGATGTCCATCGAGTCAAGAACCTGATCGGTCATCTCCCGGTCCGTCAGCGTGCCCGTCATCTGGATGAGACGGTCCGCAAGCGTGGACTTGCCGTGGTCGATATGGGCCACGATGGAGAAGTTGCGAATATTGGAAATGGGCTGGCTCGTCATGGTTGCCCGTTTACCACTCCCTTTGGCTTCCGCAAAGGGGATTGCAGCAGTTGAGGCATGGGTTTCCGGCGTATTTTTTAACCCTGATGCGAAGACTTGACTCAAATTCCGGGCCGGGGCGGCAAATCGCGGCGCAGGATGGTGCCGAACCGGGCAGCTTCGTCAGCAATTTCGAGGGCAAAATCGAGCAGCATTTCCTGTTCGAGTGATTTGCGCGACTGCACCACCAGCGCAATGTCACGGGTCAGCGGCTCAAAGTCGGCGGGGCGGATTTCGACGAGACGCCCCGCCGCCAGCGACGCTTCGACCGCCGAGCGGACAAAGAAGCCGATCCCCTCGCCCGCTTCCACCAGATAGCGCCCCGGCTCGGTTGGAAGCTCCACACAGGACGGGGCCGCCAGCGTCAGCGACGTCATCCGCGCCGGAGCGATCTGCCACCAGCGCAGATTGAGGAAGCGCGGCGCAAGGCGCAGGGCCTCCTGCATGTCCGGCGCCTCGCCGATCCGCGCCGCTACGACAGGGGCCGCCACCAGCGGCAGATCCTCGCGCAGAACGAACAGCGGCTCCACATGGGTCAGCAGCGGATCGATGTTGGGCCAGCACATGACGGCCAGATCCACCTCGCGCTCATGCAGCATGGTGGCCACATGTGTATGGCGGCCATCGCGCACGATCACATCCACCCCGGCATGACGGCGCTGAAACCGTAGCAGCGCGCGGCTGACCAGCGGCATGATCATGGTGCTGAGCGTACCGATGGCGACACGTCCACGCTCGGCGCGCTTGAGCGCCTCGCGCGCCTCCTGCATCACCCCCAGCATGCGCCGGCAATAGGGCAGGAAGCTGATGCCCACATCCGTCAGGCGCACATTGCGCCCGCGCAGGAACAAAGATCCGCCAACCGCGTCTTCCAGCGCCTTGATGCGCATGGAAACGGTCGCCTGCGTGACATTGAGCCGGGCAGCGGCCCGGGTGAAGCTGCCATCGCGCACGACACGGTCGAAGGTGTGGAGCTGATCGAAGTCCATCGATTGAATTTTCTTATGGAAGAGATAATTTCTTTTGCGTTGAGAGGGTATAGAAAGCATAAATCTAATGCAATCGGGAACCCGAACCATGCTGCTGCGCCCTGCCACACACGACGACCTGCCCGCCCTTCTCGACATCCACAACACCGCCGTGCGGGAGCTCCGGGCCATCTGGACCGACCGGCTTGAAACGCTGGAGGACCGGAAAAAATGGCTGGAGGGCCGCCAGGCCGCAGGCCTGCCGGTGATCGTCGCCGCTGATGAGGACGGCGGGTTTTTGGGCTATGCCAGCTACGGCCCCTTCCGCGCCAAGGAGGGCTATAACCTGACCATGGAGCACTCGATCTATGTCAGCAAGGCGGCGCAGGGCAAAGGCACTGGCAAGGCGCTTCTGGCAGAGCTGATCGAACGGGCCAAGGCTGCCGGGCTGCATACGCTGGTGGGCGCGGTGGATGCGGACAATGCCGCCTCCCTCGCCCTGCACGCCCGGTTCGGCTTCACCGAAACAGGCCGCCTGCCGCAGGTCGGCTTCAAGTTCGGCCAGTGGATGGATCTGATCTTCGTCGTCAAGGTGCTGTCAGACACTGCCGCCCCGCCGGCCGGCTCTGCGGTCTGATACCCACTCCCGGGGAGGCTGCCTCACCGGGATCTTGTAGTATTCGCCCCTGCTCACCCGCCCCAGCTTACTCGCCCCAGCTTACTCGCCCTTGATCAGCTTCTTGCGCAGCCAGCCGGACAGGCTGTCCATGGCCATGACCATCAGCACGATCAGCGTCATGTAATAGGCCACCTCTTCCCAGTCGCGCTGGGTCTGGATGGCCTGCGTCAGCAGCAGGCCGATGCCGCCGCCCACGATGGCGCCGATGATCGTGGCACTGCGGGTGTTGGATTCAAGGAAGTAGAGCGCCTGGCTGAGCAGCACCGGCATCACCTGCGGGATGACGCCGAAGCGGGCACGCTGCACCGCATTGGCGCCGGTGGAGCGCACGCCCTCCACCTGCTTCTCATCGATGTTTTCCAGCGCTTCGGAGAAGAGTTTGCCGAAGCTGCCCGTGTCTGTGATCATGATTGCCAGGGCACCGGTCATCGGGCCGGGGCCGAAGGCGCGTGACAGGATGATGGTCCAGATCAGGCCATCCACACCGCGGATGAAGTCGAACACCCGGCGGACAGCAAAGCGGAACGGCCCCAGCGGGTTGAAGTTGCGGGCCGCAAGGAAGCTGAGCGGGAAGGCGATCAGCGCAGCGCCAGCCGTGCCGAGGAAGGCCATCAGCATGGTCTCGAATATGGCCCACATCACATCCCCATGCCGCCACATCCGGTTGGTCCAGAAGTCATGCAGCATGGCCGGCGCATTGGCCAGCTCCGGATTGAGCCGCTCGCCCCAGAGCGCAAGGTTCATCAGCTCAAGCGGGCTCTTGCCGTAGAAGGGGCTGTCGAGGGTGAAGAAGAACAGCTCCCAGCCGGGGAAGTAGCGGAAGGTTTCCACCTTGGAGCGGGTGTAGGCAAAGCGGCCCGCCTTTGTCGTCACGGACACGCGGGAGTCCGAGGCATTGATCCAGTCCGGCAGAGGCTGCGGGGCGGTCAGCTTCAGGCCATTGCCTTCGGGCCGGACGTCGATGACGCCATAGCCCGGCACGTCATAACGCGCACCAGCCGCGTCATAGGTGACAAGATGGCCATTGCCCAGATCGACCACGGTTGTGGTGCCGTCGCTGGTGACCCAGTCCGGCAGCATGCCCGCAGGATAGGCGCCTTTGTTCTCCCCCTCCACGGAGACGGACAGCGCGCCGTTGCGGTTGTCGCGCGTCACATGCACCTTGTAGGACCAGAAGTCCGACAGGAGAATGGCCGCATTATCCAGCCTTGCCCGCTGCGCAAGGCCCGCCAGATCGAAGGCGAAGGCCGCATAGGCGAGATAGGCCAGGATCAGGCCCGGCACTGCGAAGGCAGCGATGCGGCGGTTGCGGAAACGGGTGAGGATGGTGCTGTTGAGGTCCGCCGTCGGCGGCATGTCCATGGTGGCCATGTCAGTGTCCTTTCACCAGCCTGTGACGGGCATGGTCCGACAGCCGGTCGATCAGCACGATTGTGACGAAGAGCATCAGGAAGATGGCCACCACCTCGCCGTAGCGGCCCTGGCCCCATTGCATGGCGATCTTCAGGTCATAGCCGATGCCGCCGGAGCCGACGAAGCCCAGAATGGCGGAAGCGCGGACGTTGATCTCAAAACGCATCAGCGCATAGGAGAGCCAGTTCGGTGACACCTGCGGAATGATGCCGAGCCACATCTTCTGCATCCAGGAGGCACCCACGGAGGCAAGGCCTTCGACCGGCTTCAGATCGGCGTTTTCCGCCACTTCCGAGAACAGCTTGCCAAGCGCGCCTGCCGTGTGCAGGGCGATGGCGATGACGGCTGGCACAGGACCGCCGCCGAGAACGAAGACGAGCACCAGCGCCACGACGATCTCCGGAATGGCACGCAGGGCGTCCATCATCCGGCGGAACAGCGGCACAAGACGGGGCCAGCGGGCAAGGCTGCGGGTGGCCAGCAGCGCCAGCAGCATGGCGGCCAGCGCGCCCATGAGTGTTGCCGTGGCGGCGATGTTCACCGTTTCAACCAGCGAGGCAAAATGACCGGCCATCAAGCCGGGCAGGACCGCCCGCTCGGCCCAGGCTTCAGCCAGCACTTCGGAGGGAAAGTCGAAAATCTGCGACAGGCCGTTCCAGAAGCCGCCGGCATTGCGCCCGTCGGCCATGATCCAGCCGGAGGAGAACAGCATGATGAAGAACAGCAGCAGCACGCCGCCATAAAGGCGCTTGCGCCGCGTCATCTCCAGATAGGCTTCATGATGCGAGGCAACGCCCTTGCGGCTGCCGCCATCAGCTCCGTACGCGAGATTGGTCATGGTGCCCTGATATGGTGCCCTGAAAAATGCGAGTGCCGGGCTCCATCACTGGAGCCCGGCATGAATATGCGGAAGGCTTACTTGGCTTCCTGCAGCTTGCGGGCTGCGATGATGCCGAGGTAGGCATCATGGGTCACCGGCACCAGATCCTTGGCTTCGCCATGCGACAGGGCATAGGCGCACTTGGGATCATCCTGCCACATGGTGTCGGCAATGGCGGTGACCTTGGCCTTCACGTCGTCCGGCAGAGCCTTGCGGATGACGAAGGGGCCTTCCGGGATCAGCTTGGACTTCCAGATCTGGACGAGATCGTTCATGTCCACGATGCCAGCGTCAACTGCCTTGCGGAAGGCGCCGGAGTTGTAGCCGTCTTCCCACTCGCCAAGGCCGTCGGCCCAGCTCACAGCGGCATCAAAGTCGCCATTGGCGACGCCAACGATGGACTGCTCATGGCCGCCGGAGAACCGCACTTCACCGAAGTACTGGTCCAGCTTGCCATAGGTGTCCTGCAGCTCTGCGCCCGGGACCAGGTAGCCGGAGGCGGAGTTCGGATCGGCGAAGGCAAAGCGCTTGCCCTTGGCGTCTTCGATCGAGGTGATGCCGCTGTCCTTGCGGGCAAAACCAATCGAGTAGTAGCCCGTGGAGCCGTCGAGATTCTGCTTGATCAGAACCGGCTCAACGGCTTCAGCGTTGGTCAGGTAGATCTTGGCATAGGCCGAAGGGCCGAGGCCGGCAAAGTCGATCGAACCGCCGAGCATGCCCTGGATGACGCCGTCATAGTCGGCCGGGGTGAAGAGCTTGACCGGAACGCCGAGCGCTTCTTCCACCTTGACGCGGAAGCATTCGTTCGAGGTCATGCGGTCCTGGGCGTTTTCACCGCCGAGGATGCCGATGTTGAACTGGGTGATCTTTTCCTGCGCACCGGCAACGGTGGTGCAGGCAAGCGAGAGGGCAGTCGCCAGAAGCAGCTTCTTCATGAGAACTCCATTTTCACAGAATAGGGGCCTGCACCGGCTTGGGTCCGGAATCAGGCCGGGACCGTCAGGACACCATCGCGGCGGCGTAGGCGGGCTGGGACCACGCCGGGTCGTCAGCCTTTGCATCCGCCGGAATGCTTGTGGAGGTGGCAGCTTCGTTGAAGCTGTCACCGGCTCCGTAAATCTCGCGGGCAACGCTGGCCGTCAGTTCGTCCGCCGTGCCGTCAAACACCACTTCGCCGTCGCGCATGCCGATCACCCGGTCGCAGTAGTGCCGCGCGGTGTCGAGCGTGTGCAGGTTGGCGATCACCATGCGGCCGTCTTCCACATTGATCTTCTTCAGCGTGTCCATGACGATCTGCGCATTCATGGGATCCAGGCTGGCGATCGGCTCGTCAGCCAGAATGATCTTCGGATCCTGCATCAGGGCGCGGGCAATGGCGACGCGCTGCTGCTGGCCGCCGGAGAGAGCCTCCGCACGCTTAGGCGCCTGCTCGGCGATGCCAAGCCGGTCCAGAATTTCAAGCGCCTTGAGAATATCGGCGCGGGACCATAGGCTGAACAGCGTCTGCATCGTGGAGCGGCGGTTCAGGATGCCGTGCAGCACATTGGAGGCCACATCCATGCGCGGCACCAGGTTGAACTGCTGGAAGATCATGGCGCACTGGGACTGCCAGGCCCGCGAGGCCGCCCCCTTCAGCGCCAGGATGTTGCGGCCCTCAACCAGGATTTCGCCGGCACTGGCATCCGTCAGGCGGTTCATCATGCGCAGGAACGTCGACTTGCCCGCTCCGGACCGGCCGATGATGCCGACGAAGGCGGGACCGGTGACTTCGAAACTGATCCGGTTCACGGCTGCCTTCTGACCGAACAGACGCGTAACTTCCCTGACTTCCAGCATTGGCCACCCCTTTTTGCTCGGCGTAACCTAGTGCTCCTGCATGACATTTTCTTGTAAGAAGCATGAAGATCGTGCGAATGGATTCAGCCAGTTATCTTTTTGATTATTTTATGCAGCAATATACTGAAATAAAAAGGGAAATTCTGAAGGATTTATTCTTCGGCTAAATATCAATCCTGCATTGCGCTGTTCAGATGACCTGCAGGCGTTCACAAAAATCCCGCCCTTCGGGGGAAGGCCGGGAGGTTGATGACAAGGCAGGCTGTGGCGGACGTTTCAGCTCATCCAGCGCAGCTCACGGCCACGCACCGGATTGACGAATGCGCGCCCCTCGGCCTGTGAGGCGGACCACTCGCGCTTCAGCTGCATCCACCAGCGCCCTTGCGTATCCGCATCATTGATCAGCATGAGCTTGGGATTGTACTCCAGCCCCTCGCGCTGCAGGATGACGACGCGGCGGTCCTGACCGAGGAAGACATTCATCAGATGACGGATCAGCGGCTTGAACGGCCCGGTCCAGCCCATACTGGCCCAGAACATCTGCCGCACTTCCGTCTCGTCCTCGCTCACCGGGGTGATGCTGGTCAGACCGACGACGGAGTGCTTCGAGCCCTTGATATGCTCGATGCGCAGGCCCGGCAGCATGTAGCGGATTTCCGTGGTCACATCATCGCCCAGCAGCTTGTAGGCAATGTTCTGCGGCGGCAGCTTGTGGCGCACCATGGCCCAGCCCAGTTCCGACGGCTCGAACAGCTGGCGCTTGGGGCGCAGCTTCGCAGCGTTCTTCTTGAACCACCAGGAGGTATGCACGAAGGCCGCATGCGTGGGGTCCATCAGGCCAAGGGCCGCATGGTCCACCGAACAGACAAAGTGCTGCATGATGTGCAGGGCCGGGCCCTGCTCCACAGCAAAGTCCGGCAGCATCGGCGGCTGCGGCTGGCGGCCTTCCGCCGGGCTTTCGCCATTGGCGGCGAAATAGACCCAGATTAGCCCCTGCCGCTCCACGACGGGATAGGCGCCGCAGGTGATCTTGGAAAAGTCGATGGTTGGTCTTCATGGGTGGAGGGGATATCGACGCAGACGCCATCCGTATCAAAGCGCCAGCCGTGATAGCAGCATTGCGCGGTCTCGCCGTCGAACTTGCCGTGGCGCAGGGGGATGCCCCGGTGCGGGCAGATGTCGCGCAGGGCGAACACCTTGCCGGCTTTGTCCCGGCCCAGCAGCACCATGCCGCCCATCAGCTTCTTGCCGGTCATCGCGCCGGGTTTGATCTCCGCCCCCGGACAGGCCACGTACCACAGACCGCGCAGAAGTTCCGCCTTGAGATTATCCACCTGAAGTCACCCAGAAACCGGCCGCCGAACCTCTTTTGTCCGGGTGTATCCGAGCGGAGCGGCCGGCTCAAGGCTTCGATGCAGCGGCCCGGTCCGCAGCATTACGGATGCTGGCCGGGCAGGAAGGCCTCAGGCGGCGCTGGAGAGAAGCGTGCCGATCTGTTCGCGCGTGCCGGCATAGAGCGAGGAAACCGAAGCGCTCAGGTAGCTGGCGGAGACGCCATTGCCGCTGACATTGATACTGCCTGCACTGGCGGAACGGGCCGAGAGGCCGGTCGCGCTGTCATAGGAAATGCGGTCATAGGACACGAAGGAGGCAGAAATCTTCTGGCCGCCGATCTCGCCTTCGATCAGGGTCTCCGTAATGGTTGCGCTTTCGTAGGCAACAGACGCGGAACCGGAGCTGCCGCTCGCATTTTCACCGATAGCCGAACGGATCTTGCTGGCGGTATCCGTATAATCTTCAATGCTGGCGAGAGATTTCTTCCCGCTTTCCTTTTCGTCAGTTTTGCCCTTCTGCGCAGCGTCCCGCAGGGCATTGATGACGACGGCATCTTCTTCAGCTTTTTTGGCTGCAGCTTCCAGAAGAGAAGTACTTGCGCTATCTTTGGTTGAAGATCCTGAGCCAGCCTTGCCTGCCGCGGGGTTGCCGGACGCACCAGCGGAGGACTGGGTCATGGCGAACATACTGGCAGAGGTGGTCGTGGTCTGGATCGAAAGCTGCATGCCGGGCTCCATCCTGGGCTGCGGGCGGCGAATCTGAAGCAGAGTGTCGGGGGAAAAGATTAACGCACCATTAACCAATCTTTCCGGAAGCTGGATTGCGGACCTAACTGATGGGCTGGGAGGCCGGGGCGGGGAGGATTGAAACGGAGGAAACGATCATGCCGGTCACACAGATCTTCTCGCTTCCCGGCCGCAGCGCCGAGGAAAAACAGCTCATCATGGAATGCATCCATGAGGCGTTGATGACCCGTTTCGACATCCCTCATGACGACCAGTACATGATCTTCAACGAGAAGGCGCGGGAGGACTTCTTCTTTGGCTCGTTCCCCGAAATGGAGCGCAGCGACGCCTTTCTGCTGATCCAGATCACCGTCAGCAACACCCGCAGCGTCGAGATGAAGAAGAACCTCTACAAGGCCATCTGCGACAAGCTCGGCCGCAAGGCGGGCGTCCTGCATGACGACGTGATGGTGTCGCTCGTCGAGGTGACGCGCGACTGCTGGTCCTTCGGCCGGGGCATTGCGCAATACACCTGACCGGCGTCGCATGGAACGCGCAGTCCCGTTCAGCCGCCGGGGGCGAAAAATATCGAAATGTTAACGTCTGAGTGGGACGATTCCCCAGGATAGGACGGATCCTGACGGAAAATCCGTATCCAATCCCGGAGCACTGTCCTTAATCTTGCCGGGATTGGAAGGTTGCTTCGCTGGCTGCCGCCCATTCCCATCCCGTCGCAACAGTTTGCAGGCCGTCCCCAACCATGTGCCGTCTGGCTGCCTATCTTGGAACCGAGATCCCGCTCGAAAATATCATTGCCAAGCCCCGGCATTCCCTGCTCGTTCAGAGCCTGGATGCGCAGGAGGCAAAGCTCAGGGTCAATGGCGACGGGTTCGGTATCGCCTGGTATGGCCATGCAGCAGAGCCGGGCCTGTTCAAGGACGTGCTGCCGGCCTGGGCCGATACCAATCTGCAGAGCATCTGCCGGCTGGTGACCTCGCGGCTGTTTCTGGCGCATGTGCGCGCAGCGACCACGGGAGCGACGTCACGGGACAACTGCCATCCCTTCGCCCATGGCCGCTGGGCCTTCATGCACAATGGGAACATCGGTGATTTCGCGCGCATCCGCCGCGAGATGGAAATGCTCATCAATGAGGATTTCTACGCGCTGCGCCGGGGCACGACGGATTCCGAACTCTTCTTCCTGCTGCTCCTGACCAACGGCCTCGAAGAGAATCCGCGCGCGGCGCTGGATCTGACGCTCTCGCAGGTGCTGGATATAGCCGCCCGGCGGACCACGGGCGAAAAACCCATCCGGCTCACCTGTGTCTTCACCGAGGGCACGGAGCTTTTCGCCTTCCGCTACGCCGACGATGCGGCTGCCCCCACGCTCTATATCTCCGAATGCCTGGACCACGGCGGCCGCGCCTTTGCCTCCGAGCCGCTGGAGGGCGCCTGCGCGCGCTGGCGTCCGGTGGAACAGGGCCATCTTTACCGGCTGTCCCCGGCAGGTGTTGAGCAGACACCGCTGGCCGTGCCGCTGAGCGGCGCGGCACAGCACGTTCTGGAAGCGGCCTGCTGAGTTTTTCAAGCCCGCCCTCATCCCCGCTTGACGGATTTCCATATTCGGGATTTAATCCCAAATATGGAAAGGAAAAGATCAGATCAGGCTGAACTTGATCAGCAGATCGCCCTGCGCCTGCGCCAGTTGCGTCAGGAGAAGGGGCTTTCGCTTGATCAGCTTGCAGCCCTCAGCGGCGTCAGCCGCGCCACCCTGTCGCGGCTGGAGAATGCCGAAGTCAGTCCGACCACGGCCGTACTGGCCAAGCTCTGCACAGCGCATGGGCTGACCCTGTCGCGGCTGATGCAGATGGCGGAGGATGCCTTTCCCGCCGTGGTGCGGCGGGAGGCCCAGCCCGTCTGGACGGACCCGGAAACCGGCCACCGCCGCCGTGTCATCTCTCCGCCCACCAGCGCATTGTCGGGTGAGGTGCTGGAATCCGTTCTGCCGCCCGGCACATCCATCACCTATGAAGCCCCGCCCCGCCCCGGCCTTGAGCACCATCTGGTGATGCTGGATGGCAAGCTGACAGTCACACTCGACGGCGAAGCGCATGAGCTTGCGCCCGGTGACTGCCTGCGGTTCCAGCTCTACGGCGGCAACAGCTTCGAAACGCCGGCAGAAACCGGCGCTTGCTACCTGATTTTCATGGTTTGACCCCCTTACGTAAGGAGATCTTCCTTGTCCGGTATAACCCTTGACCTGCGCCGCAGTCCGGCGCAGCTGGATGACGCATGCCTTGATGGCCTTGCAGACGTGCTTCTCGGCTGCGTCAGCGGCGGGGCCAGCGTCAGCTTTGTGGAGCCCTTCACGCGGCAGGACGCCCGCCGTTTCTTTGAACAGAAGGTGGCCCCGTCCGTTGCCAGCGGCGACAGCGATCTGCTGCTGGCCGTTGTGGAGGGCCGCATTGCCGGAACGGTGCAGCTTGCCTGCGGCACGCCGCCCAACCAGCCGCACCGGGCCGATGTGCGCAAGCTGCTGGTCCACCCGGACTTCCGCCGCCGTGGCATCGCAGAAGCCCTGATGCGTGAGGTGGAGCGGCTGGCGCACGAGCGGGGCCGCAGCCTCATCACCCTCGACACCCGCGAAGGCGATTCAGCCGAACGGCTCTATCTCAAGCTCGGCTACCAGATCCTCGGCCGCATTCCTGCCTATGCCAATCACCCGCAGAGCGGTGAGCCGGAGGGCTGCACCTTCTTCTACAAGGTGCTGGCGTCTCCAGGTGCATAACCCAAGGTGAAGCCTACCAGCTCTGCAGGCTGCGCAGCAGGTGGGCCTTCTTGTGCATGTGCCCGCCCATGCGCGTCAGCAGGCCTTCCAGCACGGCAATGCCCCGGAAGAGATGCGGGCCCTTGTTGAGCATGATGCATTCGGCACGTGCCGCCATGGCGGCGTCGGTCATTTCCCCGCGTGAGGCGATCCCGGTCTTCATCAGGCTCTCCATCACCTGCGTCGCCCAGATCACCGGCACATGCGCGGCTTCGCAGAGCCAGAGGATTTCCTCCTGCATCTCTGCCAGCCGGGCAAAGCCGATTTCCACCGCAAGGTCGCCGCGGGCGATCAACACGGCGGTGGGCTGGCGCCCGGCTGCGCGCACCAGCATGTCCGGCAGGTTGCGCACGGCGCGGCGGGTCTTGATCTTCAGGACAAGGCCGATACTGCGCCAGTCTTCCAGACGCTCCCGGGCAAGCGCTGCCTGCAGCTCTTCCACGTCTTCCGGGGTTTGTACGAAGGAGAACTCCACCCCGTCCGCATGGCGCGCCACGAATGGCAGCAAGTCCCGGTCATCGGCGGTCAGGGCCGGCACCAGCACATCGCTGTCGGGGAAGTTGATGCCCTTCCCGGGCTTCAGTTTGTAACCTTCGATTTCAGGACCGGTGTCGATGCCCAGCACCAGCCCCCAGTCCTGTGCCGACAGAACGGTTGCGGCCAGCTTGCCGTCATCAATGAAGACGCGGTGCCCCGGCTCGGCCGCTTCCAGCGCCTGACCCAGCTCGCATTCGGTCGCCGGCAGCTTGCGCGGCGCCGCGTCAAGGTGGCCCGAACGCACCACAGCCAGTTCACTTTCCGGGAACACCCGGCTGCCGTTCTTGCCTGTCTTCAGGGCCCCGGTGCGGATTTTCGGGCCCGGCAGATCCATCATCACCTTCATCCGGCGGCCGGAGGCATGGGCGGCGGCCTCCACATGGGCGATCATTGAAGCCCAGGTGCTTTCCGCGTCATGGGCGCAGTTGATGCGCACCGCTTCCACGCCAAGATTAGCCAGCTCAGTAAAGAAAGCGGGATCACCTGCAGCTTCACCCGGCACCGTGACGAGCAGACGTGTGGGGCGCGTTTCCTGCAAAGCGCCCAGCAGGGCATCGGCCCTTTGCCGGATGCGCTCCTCACCGGCGAAGAAATGTTCAACCTGCGCCGCGGAAGAGGCGGATGCCGCCAGCCCCTGTCCCGTGACGGCGCCCAGCAGGCGCTCCACCGCATGAAGCGTGGGCATAACGCGGCTCTCCGCCCGGCCGAGGGAGGACAGGCCCGCCGCCATCAGCCGTCTTTGCAAGAGCCGCAGATCCCTGTGCCGCAGGGCAAGATAATGCGAAAGGTTCGCCGCGCTCGGGGCAAAGTCCGGCGTCTCCACCCAGCCGCCCAAGCGCGTGGCCAATGCAGCGCCATCTGCGGCGACGGAGGCGGCAAGCTGGGCCACATCTGCCTGCAACTCCACCAGTGCAGGATCTGCGGGCGGCACCGTGCCTTCTGGCGCCTTCGGCTTTGATGCTGCGGGCTTGCGTGTCCGGGCCGGGTTCTTGCGGGCAGTTGCAGGCTTTGCATCAGCGGCGGATTTTACGGCGGTCATATCATGCTCATCCATGGCGCACCTCCGCCATTTTGGTAGCATCGCCCATGACAGAACCTTGACCCTGCGCAAGCGGCCAGGGAAAACACGCAGTCTTCCGCCTTCCCTTCGTCGCAATCCTCGTCAACACTCACCTCCGGGTACGGGACAGCGCCCGGCAGTGATCTTCACTCGGGGGAAAGAGACCTGTTGGCCGGGAAGTAGACCAAGGAGGCCTGCGGTGAGCAGAAAGGCGAAGCATTTCATCCTGTCCATGGACGGCAGCGGAATCAGAGGCATCATCCCCTTGCGCGTTCTGGAGGCGCTCGACGGGCGCCTGCGCCGCGCGGGCGTGACCCGGCCCCTGCACCAGATTTTCAGCCTGATCTGCGGCACCTCTGCCAGCGGCCTGATTGCAGCGGCCCTCGCCGCGCCGCGCAACGGCGGCGCCGGCGGGGAGGCGGCGGGCACCCTGTCGGACCTGCGCCATTTCTTCGAGGTCGAGGCGCGCGAGCTGTTCACCTACAGCTTCAGCAAGCGCCTTGGCCGCTTTGTCACCAACCCGCTTGGCCTCTTCGACGAGCGCTATGATGCCCGCCCGCTGGAGCGGATGCTCAAGGACCGGTTCGGCTGGACCTCCATGGCAAGCGCCCTCACCCATGTGATGCTGCCGGCCTATGACATCGAACGGCGCAATCTGGTGATGATGTCCAGCGCGCCGGGGACCGATGGGGCGCGGCCGGATGACTACTATTTCTGGGAAGCAGTGCGCGCCTCGATGGCCGAACCATCGTTCTTTGAGCCTGCCCGCATCGACAATCTGACCCGTGGCTGCAACGAAGCGATGATCAGCGGCAGCGCAATTCTCGGCAATCCGGCCATGGCCGCCTATGCGCAGGCCCGCCGCATGGGCTGGGCTGCGGAAGATATCGTGGTGATCTCGCTGGGCACCGGCCATGCCGGCGGACGGGCCTTCGAATTCGGGCCCGCCTGCCGCTGGGGCGCGCTCGGCTGGATGCTGCCGTCGAACGGCGCACCGCTACTCTCGGTGCTGCAGGACGGGCATGCGGCCGCCACCGCCGGTCTGGCGGAACAGGTTTTCGCCGATCTCGACGGCCCGGCCTATTACCGCTTTGACGGCGAGCTGCCGCCGGAAGCCGAGGAGATGGACAATGGCCGGCCCGGCAATCTCATCCTGCTCAACGGCGCGGCCGACCGGATCATCCGCGATCAGACGCTGATGCTGGATGAACTGGCAGCATTGATAGCGGCCAGCTGCGAAGAGGCTGAGGAGGCCGGCGCGACTGCGGGAAAGGAGCGGGAAGCAGTCTGAAAGGGGGCTGAAAAGGCGCATGAAGGACAAGCCCGGAAGCGGCGGCTGACATGATCCGTGATCGCGGCAGGCTTGCCCTCAGCGCCCGACTCTGTTGAGATTCACCGGCAAGGGCCATCATGGCCCTGGCTGCGGATTTCAGTGCTCATGGCTTATCGTTCCTGTGTTTCCCGGCCAACTGCGGCCCGGCGCCTTGCCTTCGCCCTCGCCGCTTTGGGGCTTTCCGGCCTGTTTGATGCTGCCCAGGTGGTGGAAGCCTCCGGCACGCCTGTGGCAAAGCCGGCCGCACGCGAGGCGGCGGCGTCACGGCTGCCGCGCAATCTGGATCCCAATGCTCCGGCCAAGGATTATTTCGGTGCCATGAGAGACCCGGCGCCGCTCGCCTCCCGCGCCATCGGCTCCTATGCCAAGGGCTGCCTTGCGGGGGCGTCGGCCCTGCCCATCAATGGCCCCTCCTGGCAGGTCATGCGCCTGTCGCGCAACCGCAACTGGGGCCATCCGGCCTTGATCAGCTTTCTGGAGGATTTCGCGGCGAAGGCTCCGAAGGTGGGCTGGCGCGGGCTGCTGGTGGGCGATCTGTCCCAGCCGCGCGGCGGGCCGATGACCTCTGGCCACTCCAGCCACCAGATCGGCCTGGACGCGGATATCTGGCTGACGCCGATGCCGGACCGGGTCTTGAGCCGGGACGAGCGGGAAAACATCTCCGCCGTCTCCATGGTCAAGCAGCCGCAGGATGTAGCAGGCGCAGACCGCAGCGTGGACCCGCGGCGCTGGACCGATACTCATGCGGCGCTGATCCGCCTTGCGGCGAAAGACCAGCGCGTTGCACGCATCTTCGTCAATCCCGCGATCAAGAAGGCGCTGTGCCAGTTCGAAACCGGCGACCGGGCCTGGTTGCGCAAGGTGCGGCCCTGGTGGGGCCACGACTATCATTTCCACGTGCGCATGTCCTGCCCGGCCGGCAGTGTGGGCTGCGCCGATCAGGACGAGCCGCCGCAGGGCGACGGCTGCGGCACAGAACTAGCGTCCTGGCTGGCAGATGGCCCGTGGGTGCCGAAGATCGACCCGGAAACCGGCAAACCGCCCCCGGTGCAGAAGAAGCGCCCCCTGGCCCTTGCCGCCCTGCCGAAGACCTGCGGCGAGGTTCTGACCGCCCGTTGAGGGCTTGGGGTAGCTGAGGCCCGGGCGGGTCTGAAGCTCAGAGCCCGGCAAGCGGGAAGATGTCGGCCTTGCGGATGATGAGGCGTCCGGTTTCACCGGCGCTGACGTCAGCCGTCGACGGCACTTCCAGCTCCAGAGCCTCTTCCGGTGCACCGTTGCCGGTGGCCCGGACGATCAGGCGGCGGCCGCCCGGATGGTCGATGACGCGCTGCACGGTGGCAGGGATGCCGCCTTCCGCTTCCCTCTGCCAGCCAAGATCCGCAGGACGGACGTAGATTTCCACCGGCCCGCTCGCCTCTCCGCTGGTGCCCACCGGCTGGCCATCCACCAGAAGCATGCCGCCGCGTGCCTCGCCGGTGAAGCGGTTGGCATCGCCGAGGAAGCGGGTGACGAAGGGCGAGGCCGGGGTGCGGCAGACATCGCGCGGTGTACCCTGCTGTTCGATGCGGCCCTCGTTGAGGATGACCACCCGGTCGGCCAGATCCAGCGCCTCTTCCTGATCGTGCGTGACGAACAGCGTGGTGATGCCCAGCTCGTCGTGGATCTCGCGCAGCCAGCGGCGCAGGTCGCGGCGCACATTGGCGTCGAGCGCGCCGAAAGGCTCGTCCAGCAGCAGCACCTTCGGGTCAACGGCGAGCGCCCGGGCAAGGGCGACACGCTGGCGCTGGCCGCCGGAAATCTGCGAAGGGAAGCGGCTGCCGAGACCGGCAAGGCGCACCAGCGACAGAAGTTCCGCGACCCGCTCCGCGATTTCCTGACGGCTGCGGCGGGTTTTGGAGACCTTCATGCCGAAGGCGATGTTTTCGGCGACGGTCATATGCGGGAAGAGGGCGTAGTGCTGGAACACGAAGCCCACACCCCGGTCGCGCACGGGGATGTTTGTGGCATCTTCCGTGCCGAAGAGGATGCGGCCCTCATCGGCATATTCCAGGCCCGCCACCATGCGCAGGATCGTCGTCTTGCCGGAGCCCGAAGGACCGAGCAGCGCGACCAGCTCACCGCTTCCGATTTCCAGCGAGACACCGCGCACCGCGCGGAAGGTGTTGAAGGTCTTCACCACCGTGTCGAGGACGATTTTCATGGCTTTTCACCCTTGGCCTGATCACCGGAAAGCGGAGCACCGGCAAGCGCCGGGCGGGAGGCACGGCCTGCACCAACGCGTTCCAGAAGCAGCTTGGCGATGATTGTGACCAGCGCCAGCACCGTAAGAATGGCGGCCGCCGCAAAGGCGCCAGCCGTGTTGTAGTCGTGATAGAGCAGTTCCACATGCAGCGGCAGCGTGTTGGTCTGGCCGCGGATATTGCCCGACACCACGGAAACCGCGCCGAACTCGCCCATGACGCGGGCGTTGCACAGCACCACGCCATAGAGCATGGCCCAGCGGATGTTCGGCAGCGTCACCGTCAGGAAGGTGCGCCAGCCCGAAGCGCCCAGCGAGGTCGCTGCCTCTTCCAGATCACGCCCCTGCGCCTGCATCAGCGGGATCAGCTCGCGCGCGACAAAAGGCGCGGTGACGAACATGGAGGCGAGCACGATGCCCGGCAGGGCGAAGAGGATCTTGACGTCCGCCGATTGCAGCATCGGCCCGAACAGGCCCTGCAGCCCATAGACGAACATATAGGCGACGCCCGCCACGATCGGCGAGATGGAGAAGGGGATCTCGATCACGACGATCAGCAGGCGCTTGCCGGGGAAGTCGAATTTGGTGATGGCCCAGGCGGCGGCAATGCCGAAGGCCGTGTTGATGGGCACGGCGATGAGCGCGGTCAGCACCGTCAGGCCGATGGCATGCAGCGTGTCCGGCTGGGCGATGGTGGCCGCGAAGAAGCCGAAGCCCTTGCTGAAGGCCTGCGCGAAGATGACGAGCAGCGGCGCCAGCAGCACGATGGCGCCAACGCCCAGCACGATGCCGGTCAGCGTGCGGCGGATCGCCGGACTGTCGCCGACGCGGGGCGGCTTGCGGGAGGTATGGGCATGCGCCATGGCTCAGCCCCTCGTCATGTAGCGCAGGGCACGGGCCTGCAGCAGGTTGGTGATGGCCAGCATGACAAAGGCGGTGATCAGCATGACCGAGGCGATGGCGGCGGCAGCCTGATACTCGTATTCCTCCAGCCGGATGAAAGCGAGAAGCGCCGTGATCTCGGTCTGGAACGGCTGGTTGCCGGCGATGAAGATGATTGCGCCGAACTCGCCAAGGCTGCGGGCAAAGGCGAGCGATGTGCCTGCCAGCAGCGCCGGGGTCAGCAGCGGCAGGATCACATTGCGGAAAATCCGCGCATCCGAGCCGCCGAGCGACTGGGCCGCCTCCTCCAGCGCCGGATCGAGATCCTCCAGCACCGGCTGCACCGTGCGCACGATGAAGGGCAGGCTGGTGAAGGCCATCGCCACCATGATGCCGAGCGGCGTGTAGGCGACCTTGATGCCGAGCGGGGCAAGGAATTGCCCGATCCAGCCGGTTTCCACGAAAAGCGTGGTCAGCGCGATGCCCGCAACTGCTGTCGGCAGGGCAAAGGGCAGGTCCACCATGGCATCGATCAGCCGCTTGCCAGGAAACTCGTAGCGCACCAGCACCCAGGCCAGGATGAGGCCGAAGACCAGATTGAACAGCGTTGCCGCCAGCGCGGAACCGGCCGTGACCATGTAGCTCGCCACCGCCCGTTCGGAGGAGACGATCTGCCAATAGGCCGTTGGGCCGAGGCTGGCGGCCTTGTAGACCAGTGCGCCCAGCGGCAGCAGCACGATCAGGCTGACATAGAACAGCGTGACGCCGAGCGATAACGGCAGTCCCGGCAGGACGCGGCGGTGCCTCATCCGGCTTCTCCTGGTGTGGCGGTCTTCAGGTTGCGGGGTGCGGCCCCTTTCAAGCCGAAACCGGCAGGCACGGGCCCGCCGGTCTCAGATGCTGTGATTGCGCAGGGAAATCAGCGGTTTCCGAACAGCTTGTCAAGCTTGGCGCCGGAGGCAAAGTGCTCTTCCTGTGCCTTGTCCCAGCCGCCGAAGACGTCTTCCACGGTGACGAGGCGCACTTCGGGGAAGCTGTCCTTGAACTCGGCCTTCACAGCTTCATCATGCACCCGGTTGCCACGGGCCGCCACGATGCGCTGGCCTTCCGGCGCATAGAGGAAGTCGAGGTAAGCCTTGGCGAGATCGCGGGAGCCCCGGGCATCCACCACACGGTCAACGATGGCTACCGGAAACTCGGCCAGAATGCTGACGGACGGGGTGACGAGATCGAATTTGTCTTCGCCGAATTCCTTGGCGATGCCCTTGGTCTCGGCCTCGAAGGTGATCAGCACGTCGCCGGTGCCGCGCTCCACGAAGGTGGTGGTGGAGCCGCGCCCGCCCGTGTCGAACACCGGCACATTGGCGAAGAGTTTTGCGATGAACTCGTCCACCTTGGCCTCGTCACCGTTGAAGGCTTCGCGGGCATAGGCGGTGGCAGCCAGATAGGTGTAGCGGGCGTTGCCGGAGGTCTTCGGGTTCGGGAAGATCACCTTCACGTCGTCGCGGACGAGATCACTCCAGTCCTTGATGTTCTTCGGATTGCCCTCGCGCACCAGGAAAGCCGGCAGGGAGTAATAGGGAGACGCGCGGTTCGGGAAGTCTTCCACCCAGTCCGCCGACACGGCACCGCCCTTGACCAGGGCGTTGATATCCGTGGTCTGGTTGAAGGTCACCACGTCTGCTTCCATGCCCTCCAGAATGGCGCGGGCCTGCTTGGAGGAGCCGGCGTGCGACTGGTCGATGGAGACATCCTTGCCCGTCTTTGCCTTGTAGTCCGCAATGAAGGCCGTGTTGACCTCGGCAAACAGTTCGCGGGAAATGTCATAGGAGGCATTGAGCAGCTTGTCGGCGGCAGAGGCCTGCAGCGGCGCGGTCAGAAGTGCGGCGGCAGCAGCACCGGCTGCCAGAAGAGCCTTGAATGTCATGATGGGAACCCCGGTTTGATGTTGCCAGAAGCATAATCAAGGCATGGCAGGACACGAGGCATGGCGGTCTTCGGCAGGCGCCAAGAGGAAAAACCTATGCCAAATTGCTGCCAATCCGGGGTGTGCTGTTCCTGCTGACAGCAAAGGACCGGGGGCAGGACGCAGGGTGGCCTGCGTCCTTAAAGAATACGCGGGAGGTGCACCCGGATCACGCCGCCGTTTTTGGCGTAAATCCGGTCACATCCACCAGCCGGGTGCAGATGCGGGCGCGGGCTTCCCCGTCGTGGAAGATGCCGACAATAGCCGCACCGCGCGCCTTGGCTTCGGTAATGAGCGAGAGCACCACTTCCCGGTTGGCGGCATCAAGGCTTGCGGTGGGCTCGTCCAGCAGCAGGGCCGGATAGGCATGGGCAAAGCCACGGGCGATGTTGACGCGCTGCTGCTCCCCGCCGGAGAAGGTGGTGGGCGAGAGCTGCCAGAGCCTTTCGGGGACATTGAGCCGCCGCAGCAGATCCGCCCCGCGCGCCCGGGCCTCCTCCAGCGGCGTGCCCAGTTGCAGCAGCGGCTCGGCCACCACATCCAGTGCAGGCACACGCGGCACCACGCGCAGAAACTGGCTGACATAGCCCAGCGTCTCGCGGCGCAGGCGGATGATCTGGCGCGGCCCGGCCTTCGTCACATCGGTGCCGCCCACGAGGATCCGCCCGCCGGCGGCCAGATAATTGCCGTAGATCATCCGCATCAGCGTGGACTTGCCCGCGCCCGACTGGCCGGTGAGGCCGATACACTCGCCCGGCTCGACGGTGAGGTTCGCCCCTTCCATCACCGGGATCACGGCGCTGCCCTGATTGTGCAGGGTGAAGGACTTCGACAGGTTTTCAATCCGGATCATGGCCTACACCTGCAGGACGGAGGAAACGAGGAGCTGGGTATAGGCATGCTGCGGATCGTCCAGCACCTGATCGGTGAGGCCCTGCTCCACGACGCGTCCGGATTTCATCACCATCAGCCGGTCGGCGAGAAGCCGCACCACCGCAAGGTCATGGGTGACGATGATCACCGACAGGCCGAGGTCGCGCACCAGCCCGCGCAGCAGATCGAGAAGCCGCGCCTGCACGCTGACGTCCAGCCCGCCGGTCGGCTCGTCCATGAAGACAAGGCGCGGGCCGGTGACCAGATTGCGGGCGATCTGCAGGCGCTGCTGCATGCCGCCGGAAAAGGCGGAGGGGCGGTCGTCGATGCGGTCGGCGGCGATTTCCACCCGTCCCAGCCAGTCCGTGGCCTTGTCGCGGATCGCGCCGTAATGCCGGGCGCCGACAGCCATCAGCCGCTCGCCCACATTGCCGCCGGCGGACACCCCCATGCGCAACCCGTCACGCGGGTTCTGGTGCACATAGGCCCATTCGGTGCGCGACAACCGCCGCCTGGCGGTTTCCGCCATGGCCAGCACATCGTGCCCGTCATAGAGCACGGCGCCTTCATCCGGCTGCTGGTGTCCGGCAAGGCAGGACAAAAGGGTGGACTTGCCCGAACCGCTTTCCCCGACGATGCCCAGCACCTCGCCGGGGTAAAGATCGAAGGACACACCGGCGCAGCCGGTGCGGGCGCCATAGCGCCGGGTAAGGCCGGACACCTTCAGAAGCGGTGTATCCGTGATGGTCTGATGAAGGCTCATCGCACCATCTCCCCTGCCCCGGCAACCGGGCTTGCACTCAGCCGCCCGGTGTGGCCGCAGGCCTGCCGCTGGCCGCAATAATCGGTGTCGGAACAGACGAACATCCGGCTGCCGGCGTCATCCGTGATCACCTCGTCCAGATAGCTGTCTTCCGCCCCGCACAGGTCGCAGGTATGCGGCGCCTTGCCGGGAACGAAGGGGTGATCGTCAAAGTCGAGGCTGACCACCTGCGTGTAGGGCGGCAGGGCATAGATGCGCTGCTCGCGCCCCGCGCCGAAAAGCTGGATCGCCGGATTGCCCGAAAGCTTCGGATTGTCGAATTTCGGGATCGGCGAAGGGTCCATCACATAGCGCCCTTCCACCTTCACCGGATAATCATAGGCCGTGGCGATCTCGCCATGGCGGGCGATGTCCTCATAGAGCTTCACATGCATGAGGCCGTATTCCTCCAACTCATGCATCTTGCGTGTTTCCGTCTCACGCGGCTCCAGAAAGCGCAGGGGCTCGGGGATCGGCACCTGATAGACGAGGATCTGGCCCTCGGTCAGCGGCGTTTCCGGAATGCGGTGGCGCGTCTGGATCAGGGTTGCCTCACCGGTCCGCTCGGTCACGGCAACGCTGGCCGTGCGCTGGAAGAAGCGGCGGATGCTGACCGCGTTGGTGGTGTCGTCCGCTCCCTGATCGATCACCTTCAGCCGGTCCTCCGGCACAAGGCAGGCCGCCGTCACCTGAACACCGCCTGTGCCCCAGCCATAGGGCATCGGCATCTCGCGGCTGGCAAAGGGCACCTGATAACCGGGAACGGCAATGCCCTTGAGGATGGCGCGGCGGATCATCCGCTTGGTCTGCTCGTCCAGATAGGCGAAGTTGTAGGCATCGTCGGTCATTCGGCGGCCTCCCTGCCGGCGGTTGCGTTGCGGGCGGCTTCTGCTTCCGCCCGCAGGCGGCGCACCAGTTCCAGCTCCGCCTGGAAATCCACGTAATGCGGCAGCTTGATGTGCTCCAGAAAGCCTGTCGCCTGGATGTTGTCGCAGTGAGACAGCACAAATTCCTCATCCTGCGCGGGGGCGCCGATGTAGTCCTCGCCCAGTTCCTGCCAGCGCAGAGCCCGGTCCACCAGCGACATGGCGATGGACTTGCGCTCCGACTGACCGAAGACGAGGCCATAGCCGCGGGTGAACTGCGGCGGCTCGGTGCGCGAGCCGGTGAACTGGTTGACTGTCTCGCATTCCGCCAGCTCGATTTCGCCGATTTCGATGGCAAAGCCCAGTTCCGGAATATCCATTTCCACCGCCACCGTGCCGATGCGCAATTCGCCGACGAAGGCATGGGTGCGCCCGTAGCCGCGCTGGGTGGAATAGGCGAGCGACAGGATGAAGCCCTCATCCCCGCGCGTGATCGCCTGCAGCCGCAAGGGGCGGCTGGCGGGTAGCTCCAGCGGCTCGCGGGTCAGGTCCGGCGGGGTGGCATCGCTCAGCGGCTCCTCCTGAATGAGCCCGTCACGGCCAAGAAAGCCGGTGACATGTGGCACCGGTCCGCCTTCTGCCGGGGCCTGCGGGGCCGGGTCAACATCCCCTTCGGCGACCAGTTTGAAGTCGATCAGCCGGTGGGTGTAGTCGAATGTCGGCCCGAGGATCTGCCCGCCCGGCAGGTCCTTGAACGTGGCCGAAACCCGGCGGTCCACGGCCATGCCGGCCGTTTCCACCGGCAGCGAGGCACCGAAGCGCGGCAAGGTGGTGCGGTAGGCGCGGATGAGGAAGATGGCCTCGATCAGATCGCCGCGCGCCTGCTTGATGGCGAGGGCGGCAAGATCGGGATCATAAAGACTGCCCTCCGCCATCACCCGGTTGACGGCGAGCTTCAGCTGTTCTCGGATCTGCGGCACGGTGAGTTCGGCGACGGAGGTGTCCCCGCGCCGCTCCTCCGCCAGCCATTCATGGGCATTGCCGATGGCGCGTTCGCCACCCTTGACGGCGACATACATCAGCAAGCCTCCACGATGGTTGTGCGCGGCAGCCCGGCGATCTGGCGGCCTGCGGTCAGGAAGAAGTCGAGCCCAAGCGGAAAGAGTGCATGGTTCTGCCGGAACAGCTCCGGATCGGGCAGGTTCAGCAGGGCTTCATCCGCAATGCCCGGCCCCCTCAGGCGGCAGCCTTCGGCAGCAAGCCGCTCCACTTCCAGCACCAGCGTCGCAGAGCGGTCCGGATAATCCGGGCCGCCGATGGAGAACTGCTCCATGAAGGGCTTCAGGTCCTCAAGGCGTCCGAGGGCAAAGCGGATGCTGGCGGCATCTGCCCCTGCCTCAAGGCTGGCCGCCGTCAGCACCGGGGCGCCGGTGTGGAAGGTGACCCAGCCGCGCATGGCCTCGCAATCCGCGTCACCTGCCAGAAACACCGGCGTCGTGGTATCGGCGAGGGTCAGGAGCACGGTTCCGGCGGCAGGGGAAACGGGCAGCGGCGGCTGGGCCGCGTCCAGCGTGCGGATGGTGCCGGGGCGGGCGAGCGCTTCCAGCAGGCAGCGGAAGGCGCGCGCTGCTTCGATGGGCGCGTCGGCGAAGCCGCCGGTCAGGGCGCCGGTCAGGGCGTTGTTGGGCGTCATCAGTCTTCTCCGCGCACGAGGGTGAAGAAATCGACCTTGGTGGCGGCGGCCTTTTCCGCCCGCAGCTGCCGGGCGCTGGCTGCCTCTGCGGCCAGCACATCCAGCACGCGGGCCTGAAGATCTGCCGCGGCCTCTGTCTGCATCAGCGCATCAACACAGGCCGCGCGGGTGGCATGGGCCTTGTCGCGCCCCTGCACATAGGCATGCCCCACCTCGCCGCCGGGGAGCTGGACGGAGCAGCGGGTGATCGTCATCTCACCCAGATTGAAGGGCGCGCCCGTGCCGCCCATCCGCCCCCGCACCATCACCGCCCCGGCTTCGGGACGGCGCAGCAGCGTGTGGTCCGGCAGTTCCGGAAACAGCACGGCCAGACGCGCCGGACTGGCCTTGGCCAGCAGCGACAGCCAGACCTTGCGCTGGCTGTGCGGCTCGTCCTCCTTGGGGGAAACGGCGGACTTCATCGGCACCTCGACATCTTTGGATCCTGTCTATATAATAATAGACAACTAGACATATTGATATCGCAAGGGGCCATGCGGTTCAACCGCCGTCTTGTGAAATTTTTGCGACGGGCGGCATTCAGCATCGGGCATGCAGAGACTTCGGGGCAGGGCAATGGCGCGCAGCGCAATCTGGAAATCCATCGTGGACACGCTTTCGGCCGAGATTGCCGAAGGCCACTACAAGCCCGGAGACAAGCTGCCGACAGAGGCGCAGCTTGCTGCCCGCTTTGGCGTGAACCGGCATACGGTGCGCCATGCCCTGGGCGCGCTGGCAGAGGCGGGCACCGTGCATTCGCGGCGCGGGGCGGGTGTCTTCGTCACCATCCAGCCGACGGACTATGCCATCGGCCGGCGGGTGCGGTTTCAGCAGAACCTAGCCGCCAGCGGCCGCCTGGCCTCGCGCCGCATCAGCCTGATGGAAACCCGGGCCTGCGGCGAAAAGGAAGCCGAAGCGCTGCAACTTGCTCCCGGTGACCCGGTGCATGTGGTGGAGGGCGTATCCCTGGCCGATGGGGTGCCGCTGGCGCTGTTCCGCTCGGTCTTTCCGGCTGCGCGCGTGCCCGGCTTCCTGCAGGCCATGGCGGGGCGGCAGTCGATTACCGAGGCGCTGGCCGATTGCGGCATCGCCGACTACACCCGTGCCCAGACCCGCCTGACAGCCAAGCTGGCCCGCCCCGTGCAGGCCCTGACGCTGCAGATCGCCGAAGCCGCACCGATCCTGCGCTCCGTCTCGGTCAATGTGACGGAGGATGGCAAGCCGATCGAATATGGCATCACCTGGTTTGCCGGGGACCGGGTGTCCCTCACCATGGCACCGGAATAGGCCGCCGGAGAACAGCCCCCCAGCGGCCGCGGCGTGACGGCGGCGCGGATATGGGGTAAGCAGCACGCCGCAGGCGGGCGCGGTGTCCGGCCTGATGTGCGGAACGTCAAGACATGCTGCGTCGCCTTGGCCTTATCGGCGGACTGACCCTTCTGAGCCGGCTGCTCGGCTTCATCCGCGACCTCATCATGGCTGGCGTGCTTGGGGCAGGCCCCATTGCCGATGCCTTCATGCTGGCCTTCCGCCTGCCGAACCACTTCCGCGCCATCTTTGCCGAAGGCGCCTTCAACGCAGCCTTCCTGCCCACTTATGCTGCGACGCTGGAAAAGGACGGACCGGACAAGGCACGCCATTTCGGATCGCAGATCCTGTCCTGGCTGATGCTCGCCAATCTGGCGCTGCTCGCCTTTGCCTGGGTGGCAACGGGCACGCTGATCACCCTGCTGGCGCCGGGGCTGGGCGCAGAAGACCCCGCCCGGCCCATGGCCATCGAGCTGACGCGCATCACCTTCCCCTATCTCCTGTGCATGTCCATCGTGGTGCTGCTGTCGGCGGTGCTGAATGCGGAGCGGCGCTTTGCTGCGGCCGCGGCTGCGCCCGTGCTTTTGAACATCGCCATGATCGGCACTCTGCTGGCCGTCAGCCAGTTCCCCGATGCAGGCAGCGCGGCGGCCTGGGGTGTGCTGGCGGGCGGCATAGCGCAGGTTCTGCTGCTGACGGCAGCCACCTTCCGCAGTGAGTTCTCCGTCAGCTTCTGCCTGCCGAAGCTTGATCCGGGCGTGCGCCTGTTCTTCCGCCGCCTCGGGCCGGCGCTGCTTGCTTCCGGTGTCGTTCAGATCGCCATCTTCGCCGACACGATCCTCGCCAGCTTCCTGCCCTCCGGCGCCCTTTCCCACCTCTATTATGCCGACCGGCTGTATCAGCTGCCGCTGGGTGTCATCGGCATCGCGCTGGGAACGGCACTGCTGCCGGAGGTGAGCCGGGGCGCTGCAGCCGAGACGGACGAAGCCCGGCAGAAGCTGCGCGCCACCATGGATCAGGCCTTCAACATCTGCCTTGCCGTCGGGCTGCCGGTGGCGGTGCTGATGGCAGGGCTCGGGGAACTGGCGATTGCCGCCTTCTTCCAGCGCGGGGCCTTTGATGCCGCCGCCACCGCCGGGGCAGGCGCGGTGCTGCTGGCCTATTCGCTCGGCCTGCCTGCGGCGCTGGCTGTCCGCTCCCTCGTTGCCTCCTTCCACGGGCGCGGCGACATGGTGACGCCGCTGAAGATCCTCGCCGTGGCCACGCTGGTGAATGTTGCGCTGAAGGCGACCCTCTCCGGCCCCTGGGAAGCAGCGGGCCTTGCGGCCGGCACTTCCGCAGGCGTGTGGATCTACGCCATGGGGCTTTATCTGACGGCACGCCACCGCGACTACATGGGCACCCCGCCCGCCCGGCTGACCGTTCTGCTGTTGACCGGTACCGTGCTGATGGCGGGCCTGATGCTGCTGCAGGACCAGACGCTGGTGCTGTTCTCGAGCCTGCTGCCGCAAAGCCTCGGCGCGCTCGTGCCCTTTGCCACGCTGACGCTGCTGGCAGGTGCCGCCCTCACCGTCTACGCAGCGATCCTCTACCCGGCACGTGGTTTCCTGCGCCGCCGCCGGCACTGATTTCCTTCTCCCTTGACATGCAAAACGGGCGGCCAGTCTTCCGGCTGGCCGCCCGTCTTCTTTCAACTCACCCCTGACCTCAGGCGTGTGCGGCTCCACCCTCGTGCGCGTCACCATGCGGCTCTGCCGGGCTGTCATCGCGCGGAATGCGGAACCAGGCCACATAGAGCGCCGGCAGGAACAGGAGCGTCAGAACCGTGCCCACCACGATGCCGCCCATCATGGCATAGGCCATCGGCCCCCAGAACACCTCGCGGGAGATCGGGATGAGCGCGAGCGTCGCCGCCGCGGCCGTCAGCATGATCGGCCGCATGCGGTGCTCGGTTGCCTCGATCACCGCCTTCCACGCCGGCATGCCCTCCTGCCGCAGATGCTCGATCTGCACCACAAGGATGACCGAGTTGCGGATGAGGATGCCGATGAGGGCAAGGATACCGAGGATGGCGACGAAGCCCATCGGTGCATTGCTGAGCAGCAGCGCCGCCACCACCCCGATGAGGGCAAGCGGTGCCACGGCGAACACCAGAAACAGGCGGCTGAAGCTCTGCAGCTGGATCATCAGGATCGTGGCCATGATGAACAGCATCAGCGGAGCCACGGCCGCAATCGGCCCCTGCGCCTCGGCGCTCGATTCCACCGAACCGCCGATCTCGATGTTGTAGCCGGCCGGAAGCTCCTTCTGGAACTGCTCCACCTGCGGCTTCAACTGATTGACAATCGTCGCCGGCTGGGTCGATCCGATCACCGCAGCCTTCACCGTGATGGTGGGGATGCGGTCACGGGTGGCGATCAGCGGCTGTTCCACCTCATTGCGGAACCGGGCGACCGTCGACAGCGGGATGGACTTGCCGCTGGTGCTGGGCAGCTGCAGGTTCTTCAGCGTCTCGACGGAGCCCCGCTCGGAGGCCTGGGCGCGGCCGATGACATCAATCAGGTAGATATCGTCCCGGACCTGTGTTGCCGAGGAGCCCTGCACGATGCTGCCCAGTGCCGAGGCAATATCCTGCGAGGAAATGCCGAGCTGGCGGGCCTTGTCCTGCAGCACATCCACCTTCACCACACGCGTGGGCTCGTTCCAGCTGTAGGCGACGTTTGAAAGCAACGGATGGGCGTTGAAGATGGTGCCGAACTTCTGCGCCAGCTGGCGCACCTGCTGCACGTCCGGGCCGCTGATGCGGTACTGGACGGGCTTGCCCACCGGCGGCCCGATGTCGAGAAGCTTCACGAAGACATCGCTGCCGGGAAAGGTCTTCGCCGCATAGGCCTGCAGATCCGCGCGCAACCGGTTGCGGGCCTCCAGATCCTTCGTGACGATGACGATCTGGCCGAACCACGGGGCCGCCGCCTGTACGTCATAGGACAGGATGAAGCGCGGCGCGCCCTGGCCGACATAGGTTGACCAATGGTCGATATCCGGATTGCCAGCCAGCTTTTCCTGCTCCAGCTGGGCCATCTGACGGTTGGTTTCGGCAATCGTGCTGTTCTGGGGCGTGTTCCAGTCGATGATCAGTTCGACGCGGTCGGAGGCCGGGAAGAACTGCTGCTGGACGAAGTTCATGCCGCCAACCGAAAGGCCGAAGGCCGCAACAGTCAACATGATGGTGACCCAGCGCCAGCGCATGGCGAGCTTCAGCATCCAGGCAAAGGCCGCAGCGGTGCGGCCCTTTTTCTCATGGTGCGCCTTCATCGTTTTCGGCAGGATCGTCACACCAAGGAGGGGCGTGAACAGAACCGCCACGATCCAGGACACGATGAGCGACACGGCAATGACGACAAAGAGCGTGAAGGTGAACTCGCCCGCCGCACTGCTGTTGAGCCCCACCGGGATGAAGCCCGCAACCGTCACCAGCGTTCCGGTGAGCATCGGGAAGGCGGTGGACGTATAGACGTGGGTGGCCGCTTTCCTGAGGGTGTCACCCGCTTCCAGGCGCGACACCATCATCTCCACAGCGATCATGGCATCATCCACCAGAAGCCCGAGCGCGATGATCAGTGCGCCCAGCGAAATGCGCTGCAGCGAGATGCCGGTGTATTCCATGAAGACGAATGTAATGGCCAGCACCAGCGGAATGGAGACCGCCACCACCAGGCCGGCGCGCATGCCAAGGCTGATGAAGCTGATCGCCAGAACGATGGCCACCGCCTCGAACAGGGCCTTGGTGAAGCCGGAGACAGCCTCCTCCACCACTTTCGGCTGGTTCGACACCAGCTCTACAGTCACCCCGACCGGCAGATCCCGGACGACGCGCTGCAATTCGGCTTCCAGCTTCTCACCGAAGGTCAGCAGGTTTGCGCCCGCCTTCATGCCGATGGCAAGGCCGATGGCAGGCTGGCCCTTGAAACGGAACAGCGAAGACGGCGGGTCCACATAGCCGCGGCTGATCGTGGCAATGTCCGTCAGCGGGAAGTAGCGGTCATTCACACGCAGATTGATTGCCTTCAGGCTTTCTTCCGAGGTGAACTGGCCGTTGACGCGAAGGGCAATCCGCTCGGCTCCGGCCTCGACGAAGCCGGACTGGGTGACAGCATTCTGTGCCTGCAAGGTCTCGATGATCGCCCGCTGATCGATGCCGAGCGCGGCAATCTTGCGGGTGGAGAATTCCAGATAGATCACCTCGTCCTGCGCACCCAGAATGTCGATCTTGCCGACATTTTCCACGGTCAGCAGCTTGGCGCGGGCATCTTCCACCAGATCGCGCAGCTGGCGCTGGGTCAGCCCATCCGACGTGAAGGCAAAGATGTTGCCATACACATCGCCGAAGGAGTCGTTGAAGAACGGCCCGAGCACACCGCTGGGAAACTCACCCTTGATGTCATTGATCATGTTGCGGACGCGCAGCCAGTTGCCGGTCACGTCCTTCGCCTTTGTCGTCGGCAGAAGCTCCACGAAGACCGTCGTCTGGCCGGCCCGCGTTTCGCTGCGGGTGTAGTCCAGCGCCTCCAGCTCCTCAAGCTTGCGCTCGATCCGGTCCGTCACCTGCAGCCGCATTTCCTCCGCAGAGGCGCCGGGCCACTGGGCGCTGACGATCATGGTCTTGATCGTGAAGGCCGGATCTTCCTCGCGGCCAAGGTTCATGTAGGAGAAGACGCCCGCCAGCAGAAAGACGATCATGAAGTACCAGACGAGGGAACGGTGCTCCAGCGCCCAGTCAGAGAGATTGAACTTCTTCACTTGACCGTCTCCTGATCAACTCGAATGGCCTGGCCTTCCGTGAGCATGTTCACACCTGCCACGACCACGCGGTCGCCCGCCTCAAGCCCCTGCAAGACCGCAACCCGGCCGCCTTGAGCGGCCGTTTCATCCACTCTCACCTTGCGGGAGACCACCTTGCCGGCAGCCTCGTCCACCACCCACACAGACCGAGCCTCCCCTTCCGCGCGGATGGCGGATGCCGGAAGCCAGAACCGGGCTTCGGAATGAACATCGGCAAAGGCCATGATGACGGCACCCAGCCGCAACGCCTCGGGTGGGTCCACCAGTGTCAGCCGCACGCGCCGGGTACGGGTCGCCCCGTCAGCCTCCGGGCCGATTTCACGCACGATGCCTTTTGCCTGCACCCTGGGGTCGAGCTGCAGGGCTACACCAAAGACGGCACCCGGCTTCAGCTTGCCGCTGGCTTCCTCGGGCACGTCGATCACCGCATCGCGCTCGTCCGGCTTGGCAACCGTCACCACGGTCTGCCCTTCGGTGACGACCTGCCCCACTTCCGCCGAGGTGCCGGTGACAACTCCGTCGAACTCGGCCAGCAGGCGGGCATAGCCCAGCTGCTCCTGCGCCTTGTCCAGATTGGCCTTGGCCCTTGCTACCGCCGCCTCGGCAATCTTGCGGTCCTGCTCGGCCGTCTCGAAAGTGGCCAGAGCACCGGACTGGCGCTCGAACAGGGTCTTCTGCCGCGCTTCGGTGGTGATGGCATTGCTCAGCTGGGCATTGGCATTGACCAGATCGGACTGGGCGCTTTTCACCGCCAGTTCCAGTGACACCGGATCGATGGTGGCGAGCACATCGCCCTTGCGGACGATATCAGCCGTCTGCACATCGCGGGTGACGATGCGGCCAAGCACGCGGAAGCCGTAGTCCGTCTCGACACGGGCTGCCACGGTGCCGGGCAGGGTCAGGCGGGTGGCAGGCGCTTCCTCCACCCGCACGGACAGCACCGGGCGGACCGGCGCAGCCTCTTCGGCCTCATGCGGCTCGCATGCCGCCAGAGAAAAGCCGGCCAGCAACAGGAATGAAAGACTGGCAGCGCGTCTCATTGGGCGGCCTCCTCAAAACTGACGGTTTCGCCGGGGCTCAGAAATTTGGTGCCGTTGATGACCACCAGTTCCCCCGCCGTGACGCCTGAGGCGACCGTGAAGGCACCGCTGCTATAGGCCAGCACCTCGACCGGGCGCAGCAAGACCTTGCGCTCAGCCGGGTCCACCACCCAGACAGCCGTGCGCCCGGCATCCGAGGCCATCGCCGGGGCAGGAAGCTCGATCACAGGCACAGGCTTGTAGCTCAAGGTGGCGGTCACCGGACTGCCAAGGCGCAGGGAGGCGGTGTCCTCAAGCTGCATTTTCACCCGGATCGTGCCGGTGGACGGGTCAATCGCCGGGGAGATTTCGCGGATCACCGCCTTGGCCGGCGTGCCGCCGCTCAGGGGCGAAACCAGCACCAAAGGTTCCAGCTTGCGGTCCAGAAAGACCGATTCATCCAGATTGAGCACCACGTCGAGCGGGCCGTCATGAGCAAGGGAGAAGACCTGCTGCGAGGCCTGCGCCACCTGCCCCACCTCGGCGCTGCGGGCGGTGATGACCCCATCCGCATCGGCCTTGAGGCTGGTCCGCTCAAGCGCATCGCGCGCCCGGCCGGCCTGCGCCTGCGCGGCTTCCACATTGGCCTGCGCGCGCGTCAGCTGCTCCTGGGCGCTGTCCAGCGAGGCCCGCGTGGTAACTCCGCTTTCAAACAGCCGCTGCTGCCGGTCAAAGGCCTGCTGCGCCTGCGTGCGTTCGGCCATGGCGGAATTGAGCGAGGCAACCGCCACGTCCAGATCCGCCTGCTGCTCGCTCGGATCGATCCGCGCCAGCACCTGACCGGCGGTGACGCGGCCGCCCACATCCACCAGCCGCTCGATGATCCGGCCCGTCACCTGAAAGGAGAGGTTCGACTGCACCCGGGCGCGGATTTCCCCCGTCGCCGTCACCGTGTCCGGCACGGAGACCTCGCGCACCTTCGTCACCTGAACCAGCCGCTCAGGCTTCTGCTGCGGCTCATCCTGCGGCCCGCAGGCCGCCAGAAAGGCGGCAGCGAGCATCCAGGGAATATGTGTGGCTATCCGTCGCATGATTGCCCCTTTCGCAGAAAGATGCGGCAAATTATTATTGACTGACTCGAAGGTCAATGGAAAAACAGCAATCAGGTAAATGCCACTTTTCGATGAGCTTGCCTCACCGGGCAGTAGTCAAGCCCGCGCGGCGGTTGAGCCTCTTCAAGGCGTGATGCGTCAGCATCGAAAGTCTTGATAGAAATGATGCGCCAGAACAAAAACCGGACCTGGAAGAATGACACCAAAGGCCAAGCTCACCCGTGCCGAACGCAAGGCCCTGCGCCCCGCCCAGATTCTGGATGCGGCCTTTGAGGAATTTGTGACACACGGCTTCACCGCCGCACGCGTGGAAGACATCGCCGGGCGCATCGGCGTGACCAAAGGCACGGTCTATGTCTATTTTCCCACCAAGGACGAGCTGTTCACCGCCATGCTCAATCACATTGCGGTGCCGCTGGAAGATCTGGTGGCAGAAACCCGCAGCCTCACCGGCACCTGCACGGAGCGGCTGCAGCGGCTGATCCTGCTCAGCTATGAAAAGGTGGTGGAGGACCGGCGCATGCGCGAGTTGATGCGCTTCGTCGTTTCGGAGAGCAGCCGTTTTCCGCAGGTCATCGACCTGCACCACACCCAGTTCGTCGAGCCGCTGATGGACCAGATCCAGAGCCTTCTCGACGAAGGCATCGCCTCAGGCGAATTCCGCAAAAGCCCCGCCGCCACCGCCAGCGTCATCGCAGGTCCCGTGCTGGCCATGATGATCGAACACCTCATATTCGCCGGCCGCCAGCCCACCGGCCTCGACACCCACATCGCCGGGCATCTGGATCTGGTGATGGCGGGGTTGAAAGCGTAGAGGGCACGCCGCTGCAAGCGCTGGCCCGTTGCGGAGCTGCGGACGCGTGTCAATTTTCAGGGAAGTGAATGGCGGAGAGGGTGGGATTCGAACCCACGGTACGGTTGCCCGCACAACGGTTTTCGAGACCGTCCCGTTCAACCACTCCGGCACCTCTCCGCGGCACACGTCAAACGTGGTCTCAAGTGGCGCGGAACATAGACAAGGGTTCCGACCCCCGCAAGAGGCAATTTCGGCTTTTGCCGGTTTTTTTGCCATGCACAGCCGGGACCGGCAGAAAGCCTTGAGCGGCAAGGGATTGAGGGTGTTTTCAGGAGCAGCAGGCTTCACTTGCGTCTCCTTTTTCCGTTCAGCCACCCGTCCGCCGGTGATGAGCAGGCCGTTCCCCGGTCAATGCCGCCACACGCCCGGCCTTCACCGCCATGTCTGCCGGAGTAAACTGCATGATTTCCGGGGATACTGGATCCCCACCTTCGTGGGGATGACAGCCCCACCCTTGGCAAGCCGTCATGCCCGGCAGCAACGCCGCCTCAATACACACGTGGCGCCACCAGCAGACGCCACTTGCCGGGGCCGCACGCGCCCCGGTGCAGACTGCACGGAACCGGCACACGAGGCGCCGTCCCGGACGAAGCGCAGCGGAGATCCGGGAACCACTCGTGCGCAGAGCGGTCGGTGGAGCTTCCGGCGGCAACCCGTTGCCAAGGCTCAGGACGATGGCGCCCCTCTGCGAGCGAGTGGTCCCGGCTCAAAGGCCGGGGTGACCCAGTGCCTGCGGGCAGCGCTGCGCCTGACTGCCAGAGAAAAGCTGCCGCGCCATGCCTGCCCGCCTTTGCCGGGGGCGGAAAAATGGCGGTTTGCGGCGGGGTGTGGATTGACTTTCCTTTGGTCGCGGCGTTATACAGCCTACGCTCAGTGAAATAGGGTCAATAGGCCTTGTGCACTGTGCTGTCTCCAGGCCTCCAACCATCCAGCATTGCTGCCGGATTTTCCGCAGGGCTGGCTGTTCCCGAAGAGAAGAAACTCCGGCATGGGCCAGACGGCCTGCGGCGTGGTTTCGGCCGGTGGGAGGGGTTCCCGAGATGCGGCAACAGAACGAAAAAAAGGACGTGCAAGACATGTTCGCAGTGATCAAGACCGGCGGTAAGCAGTACACCGTCGCACAGGACGACCTCCTGAAGGTCGAAAAGCTCGACGCCGAAGCCGGCGCCACCGTGACCTTTGAAGAGGTCCTGATGATCGGCAATGGCGAGGAAACGACCGTTGGCGCGCCGCTCGTGGCTGGCGCCACCGTGACTGCGGAAGTGGTCGATCAGGCCCGCACCCGCAAGATCATCATTTTCAAGAAGCGCCGCCGTCAGAATTCCCGGCGCCGCAACGGTCACCGTCAGTCGTATACGCTGGTCAAGGTGACGGCCATCTCCACCGGCGACGCAAAGCCGGCGAAGAAGACCACCAAGAAGGCAAAGGCTGAGGAAGCTGCTGGCGAGTAATCGCCGCCACCTCAGCGCAACTTGAACAGCGAAAGACGAGGAGTTTCGTCATGGCACACAAAAAAGCAGGCGGTTCATCCCGCAACGGCCGCGACTCCGCCGGCCGCCGCCTCGGCATCAAGAAGTTCGGCGGCGAAGCCGTGATTCCGGGCAACATCATCGCACGTCAGCGCGGCACCACCTGGCATCCGGGCAACGGCGTCGGCATGGGCAAGGATCACACCATTTTTGCGACCGTAGAGGGCAAAGTGGAATTCCAGGCCAAATCCAACGGCCGAACCTTCATTAACGTGCTGCCGGCAGCGGTAGCAGCGGAGTAAAGCCGAGTGAAACCATGTTCGCCGGCGTCCTGATCGACCCGGCGGTTCTGGTGAACCGGTCAAAGTTCAAGGGGAGATGGGACGCCATCTCCCCTTTTCGTTTTTCTTTGACCGGAGGAAGTTATGGTTGTCGAGAGTGAAGGATACTTAGACGAAAGCAGTCTGGTTGCGGCCCGGATGCCGCTGGAAGGGGTTCGTGTCCGGCTCGATATGCCGCGCAAGGACGATCTGGCAGACATTGTATTTCTCGCCAACAACCGCAAGATTGCCTCGCATCTGGCCACCATGCCCCATCCCTTCGCTCTGGAGGATGCGCGGGCCATCGTGCGGAAGAGCCAGACGGCAACTCCCCATTACGCAAGTTTTGCCATCCGCCTGAAGGCCACCGGCCGCTTCATCGGACAGGCCAAGTATGCCGCCGCCGAACCGGGCGGGCCGATCCAGGTCGGCTACTGGCTGGGCGAGCCCTTCTGGGGCTGCGGCTTTGCCACCGAAGCGCTGCACCGGCTGGTCGATCACGCCTTCAGCAACGGCGACATGTATGAGCTGCAGGGCAGCTGCCGCGTCACCAATCCGGCCTCGCGCCGGGTGCTGATCAAGAGCGGCTTCCAGTACCGCGACCAGGGCATGGCCCGGTCGCTGGGGGCCGGCGGCAATGTGCCCATCGAGCGCTTCGTGCTGGAGCGCTCCGTCTGGCGCTCGCTGAAGCAATGGGGAGGCCAGTCATGAGCCGCTTGCCGGAACTGCGCACCCGCCGCCTCATCCTGCGCCCCTTGCGCGGGGAGGATTCGGAGGCCATCGCCCGCCTGTGCGGGCAGGAATTCGAGGTTGTCCGCTGGCTGACAAGCATGGCCTGGCCCTATGAAGAGGGCTCGGCCGAGGCCTTCACGGCCCGGGCGATGACCTGTGATCCGGTGGAGGAGGCGGCCGTCTTCGCCATCACGCTGGGCGGCGTCTTCATTGGCGTCATGGCGATCGACGCGCCGGGCGAGCTGGCGGAAGCGGCCGGCTGCCCGACCATCGGCTACTGGCTGGGCCGCCCCTTCCAGGGCTTCGGTTATGCCGGGGAAGCAGCGGAAGCGGCGCTCGACTGGGCCTTTGCCGCCCATGGCTGCACGGCCGTTGCCGCGCGGGTGTTCGAGGAAAATGCCGCCTCGCGGGCACTCCTGCGCAAGCTTGGCTTCCAGCCGGAAGCCATCACCGAGCGCTATGCAAGGGCACTGGACCGCAAGGTGCGCAACATCGTCGTGCGGCTGGATGGCAAGGCCTTCCGCCAGCGCAAGGCGGCAGCCTGATGGGCACGGCGCAGAGCGGCGGCAAATGGCAGGGCCTGCCGCTCGGCACACCCCGGCTGACCTTGCGCCCGGCACGGGCCGCCGATGCCGCTGATATTGTCCCGCTGGCCGGGGATATCGAGGTCTCCCGCACGCTGGCGCGGATGCCGCATCCCTATACGGCAGACCATGCGCAAGCCTGGCTGCAGGCGGCGATGGACGGGACGGATCTGACCACCATCAATCTGGTCATTGACCGGAATGATGCCTTCATTGGCTCGATCACGTTTCGCGAGTTGCACGCAAGCCCCCTGATCGGGTATTGGCTTGGCCGCCCCTTCTGGGGTCAGGGCCTGATGAGCGAAGCCCTGAAGGCTGCGCTTGGCTGGTTCTTTGCCGTCACAGATCATGAGGCTCTGGAGGCAGAGGTCATGACGGGCAATGCCGCGTCGCTGGCTGCGCTGCGCAGGCTGGGGTTCCGCGAGACGGGCACCGGCACCTGCGCCAGCCTTGCCACCGGCACGGCGGCGGCTTCAATCCGCACACGCCTTGAGCGCGCGCGTTTTCTGGAATCTAGTGATGCCTGACGCGCGGGCAGCAGAAATGGACATGATATGAAGTTCCTCGACCAGGCCAAGATTTATGTACGCTCCGGCAATGGCGGTGCCGGTGCTGTCTCCTTCCGTCGGGAGAAGTTCATCGAATTCGGCGGCCCCGATGGCGGCGACGGCGGGCGCGGCGGCGACGTCTGGGTCGAATGCGTCGAGGGGCTGAACACGCTCATCGACTACCGCTACCAGCAGCATTTCAAGGCCGGAACCGGCATCCACGGCATGGGCCGCAACCGCACGGGCGCCAAGGGTAGTGATGTGGTGCTGCGCGTGCCGGTGGGCACGGAGATCCTCGAAGAGGACAACGAGACCGTCATCGCCGACCTGACCGAACCCGGCCAGCGCCTGCTGCTGCTGCGCGGCGGCAATGGCGGCTTCGGCAATGCCCAGTTCAAGTCTTCCACCAATCAGGCGCCGCGCCATGCCAATCCGGGCCTTGAGGGCATCGAGAAGTGGATCTGGCTGCGGCTGAAACTCATCGCCGATGCCGGCCTCGTCGGCCTGCCCAATGCGGGCAAGTCCACGTTCCTGGCATCCGTGTCTGCGGCCAAGCCGAAGATCGCCGATTACCCCTTCACCACGCTGCATCCGAACCTCGGCGTGGTCGAGCTGGACGGGCGCGGCTTCGTGCTGGCCGATATTCCGGGCCTGATCGAGGGCGCGCATGAAGGCACGGGCCTGGGCGACCGTTTCCTTGGCCACATCGAGCGCACCCGCGTGCTGCTGCATCTGGTCGATGGCTCGGGCGTCGAAGATCCGGGCGAAGCCTACCGCGTGGTGCGCGGCGAGCTGGAGGCCTATGGCAACGGACTGGAAGACAAGCCGGAAATCGTCGCCATGTCCAAGGCCGACGCGCTGTCGCCGGAGCTGCGGGCCGAACGGGCCGCCTCGCTGGAAGCCGCCTGTGGCCGCAAGCCGCTGATCCTCTCGTCGGCCAGCCGCGAGAATGTGGACACGGCGCTGCGCATGATCATCAGGGCAATCGACAAGGACAAGGAGGATGCCGCAAACGAGGTTCCCTCCCGTCCTGAAGAAGGATGGCGTCCGTGAAGCAGGCAACCCGGCAGCTTGGTGAATTCAAGCGCATTGTTGTGAAGATCGGCTCGGCTCTGCTTGTCGAAAACGGCAAGCTGCGGCGCGAGTGGCTGGAAGCCATCGTCGATGACCTAGCCGCGCTGGCGGAAAAGGGCTGCGAGCTGCTGGTGGTGTCCTCCGGCTCCATCGCCCTGGGGCGCGGCGTGCTCGGCCTGCCGCGCGGGCCGCTGAAGCTGGAAGAAAGCCAGGCCGCCGCCGCCGTGGGCCAGATCGCGCTGGCGCAGGCCTATTCCGAATGCCTTGGCCGCAAGGGGCTGAAGGCGGGGCAGGTTCTGCTGACGCTGGGCGACACGGAGGAACGCCGCCGCTATCTCAACGCCCGCGCCACCATAGGCACGCTGCTGCGCATGGGGGCGGTGCCGATCATCAACGAGAATGACACGGTCGCCACCTCGGAAATCCGTTATGGCGACAATGACCGGCTCGCCGCCCGCGTTGCCACCATGACAACCGCCGACTGTCTCGTGCTGCTGTCGGACATCGACGGGCTCTACACCGCCCCCCCGGCGACCAATCCGGATGCGGTGTTCCTGCCCGAAGTGCCGCGCATCACGCCGGAGATCGAGGCGATGGCAGGCAGCGCCGGGTCGGAGCTGTCGCGCGGCGGCATGAAGACCAAGATCGACGCGGCCAAGATTGCCACCTCCGCCGGAACGGTGATGGCGATTGCCTCGGGCAAGCGCATGAACCCGCTGCGCGCCATTGATGAGGGCGTGCGCTGCACGTGGTTCCTTGCCGCCTCCACCCCCGCCACGGCCCGCAAGGCCTGGATCAACGGCCATCTGGAGCCGCGCGGCGAAGTGCATCTGGATGCAGGCGCGGTTTCCGCGCTCAAATCCGGCAAGAGCCTGCTTCCTGCGGGTATCACTCATATTTCGGGTGGCTTCTCGCGCGGGGATACGGTCAAGATCATCTCCCCGGAAGGCCGGGTGCTGGGGCGCGGCCTCATTGCCTATGATGCGGCAGAGGCACGCATGATCGCGGGCCGCAACAGCCGCGAGATCGAAGCCATCGTCGGCTATCCGGGCCGCGCCGAGATGATCCACCGCGATGATCTGGCGCTGGACGACGCCCAGTTCGAGAAAGAAGCCTGAGGAAAATCCGATGCAGGACAAGGTTGAAGCAAGCAGCATTACGGCACTGATGGCGGATCTGGGCAAGCGTGCCCGCGCCGCAGCCCGCAAGCTCAGCCTTGCCCCAGAGGAGCAGAAGAACCGCGCCCTGCGCGCCATGGCCTCTGCCGTGCGCGAGGCAACGCCCGCGATCCTTGCCGCCAATGCGCGGGACGTGGAAACGATGACGGCCAACGGCCAGACGGCTTCGTTCCTCGACCGCGGCACGCTGACGGCGGAGCGGATCGAGGATATCGCCCGGGCGCTTGAGGCTATCGCCGCCCTGCCCGATCCGGTTGGCAGCGTCATGTCCGAATGGGAGCGCCCCAACGGGCTGAAGATCGAGCGCGTGCGCACGCCGCTCGGCGTCATCGGCGTCATTTACGAAAGCCGCCCCAACGTTACGGCAGATGCCGGAGCGCTGTGCCTGAAGGCTGGCAATGCGGTGATCCTGCGCGGCGGGTCCGACACACTGCAATCAAACCTTGCCATACACGCTGCCCTGCAGAAGGGGCTGGAAGCGGCCAGCCTGCCGGGCGATGCCATCCAGCTGGTGCCGGTGGCAGACCGCGATGCCGTCGGCGAAATGCTGAAGGGCCTTGGCGGCAATCTGGACGTGATCGTGCCGCGCGGCGGCAAGAGCCTTGTCGCACGGGTGCAGAACGACGCGCGCGTGCCCGTCTTCGCGCATCTGGAAGGCATCGTGCACATCTTCCTCGACAAGGCGGCCGATCCGGCAAAGGCAACGGATGTGATCGTCAATTCCAAGCTGCGCCGCACCGGCATCTGCGGCGCTTTGGAAACGCTGCTGGTGGACCGCGCCGTGGCCCGGGACCTGCTGCCCGGCATCATCAAGGCGCTGCAGGACAAGGGCTGCGAGGTGCGCGGCGATGCAGAGGTGCAGCATCTGTGCCCCGGCACGCTTGCCGCAACGGATGAGGACTGGACGACCGAGTATCTCGACAAGATCCTCTCCGTGCGCATCGTCGGCGGGCTGAATGAAGCGATCGAGCATATCGAGACCTTCGGCTCGCATCACACCGACTGCATCCTGACCGAGGACGAAGAGGCGGCGTGCCGTTTCTTTGCCGAGGTGGATTCGGCCATCGTGCTGCACAATGCCTCCACCCAGTTTGCCGATGGCGGCGAATTCGGCATGGGCGCGGAAATCGGCATTGCCACGGGCCGCATGCATGCGCGCGGGCCTGTGGGGGTCGAGCAGCTGACCTCCTTCAAGTACCGCGTACACGGCAACGGCCAGCTTCGCCCGTAACGGACCCATGACGTGACATCATCCGCCACCGGCCGGTTCGAGGCCGATCCCCGCTGGACCAGACTGCCGCATGCGGAGCCGGGCAACCGGATCGGCCTTTTCGGCGGCTCGTTCAATCCGGCCCATTCGGGGCACCGCCTCGTGGCGGAAACGGCGCTGAACCGGCTGAAGCTGGATCAGGTGTGGTGGCTGGTGACGCCCGGAAACCCGCTGAAGGACCATGGCGATCTGGCGCCGCTGAGCCAGCGGCTGGAACAGGCCGCCGCCCTTGCGCGCCATCCGCGCATGAAGGTGACGGCCATTGAAGCGCGGCTGGGCACGGCCTATACGGCTGAGACGCTGGCACGGCTGAAGGGCCTGCGGCCGGATCTTGCCTTCGCCTGGATCATGGGAGCGGACAATCTCGCCAGCTTCCACCGCTGGCAGGACTGGCGGGGAATTCTCAATCAGGTCACCGTCGCTGTGGTCAACCGGCCCGGCGCGTCCCTGTCACCTCTCTTTGCTCCCGCAGCAAGAGCCTTTGCCCGCTACCGGCTGGCTGAAGTGGATGCGCCGCTGGCACTGTCCATGAAGCCGCCGCACTGGGTTTTCCTGCATGCGCCGCTGGACCCGGTCTCCTCGACACTCCTGCGCGCCAGACAGAAGGAAGGGCTCTGAATACAGGCACTTGCGGCAACCGGACACGGGCGGGGCCTGATGCCTCTGCGTCCGGCAGCCCAAACCTGAGGCGTCAAAGAATTAACACTGACACGGCTTGTGTCTTGAAAATGACAGATATGAAGCACTATTCTCGGGGCAGATGGCAGATCCAGGGTCTGAAACTCTGCCGTCCTTGTGGTGCGAAACGGGGATGCCCGGGCATCCCTATCCAACCTGTGGCGAAAGGCGAAACACCTGAGCATGACCTTGCACTCCGGAGAGGCACACGTGTCCTCTCCCACTCAGCCGTCTTTGGACGTAGCTCCCAAAGGCACTCTGATCGACGCGATCCTCTCCAGTCTCGACGCTTCGAAAGCGGAAGAGATCGTCTCCCTCGACATCGCGGGCAAAAGCTCGCTGGCCGATTTCATGGTGATCGCCTCCGGGCGTTCGCACCGGCATGTGGGCGCCATCGCCGACCACCTGCTGCGCGACATCAAGGAATTGGGCTTCGGCAATGCCCGTATCGAAGGCCAGACCCATTGTGACTGGGTGCTGATCGACGCCGGTGACGTGATTGTCCACGTCTTCCGTCCGGAAGTCCGCGGCTTCTACAATCTTGAGAAGATGTGGTCTGCCGACGCGAACGACGTGCAGTAAGGCCAAAGCTGGCCCGGCCAGATGCGCAAAAGGTATCTGGCCTGACGGCCCTTGGAGCTCCCGGCAGCAAACGCCGGGGGAACGTAATTCATGCGCTATGTCATAGCGGCTGTCGGCCGCATGAAATCCGGTCCGGAGCGCGAGCTGCTGGACCGTTATCTCGACCGTGCCCGCAAGACCGGCCGGGCTCTTGGCGTGACTGCGGTCGATGTCACCGAGACGGTGGAAAGCCGTGCCCAGCGCGCAGAGGACCGCAAGGCGGAAGAAGCACAGATTCTGCTCTCGGGCCTGCATCCGCGCGCAAGGCTGATTGCCCTCGATGAAACCGGCAAGACCATGGCGAGCCCCGCCTTTGCAGAGGTTCTGCGCGGCTGGATGGACGAAGGCTGTCCGGAAATCGTGCTGGCCATCGGCGGCGCGGACGGCCACGGCTCCGATCTTCTGGCCCGTGCCGACCTGAAGCTTGCCTTTGGCGCCATGACCTGGCCGCATCAGATCGTGCGCATTCTGGTGGCAGAACAGGTCTACCGGGCGCTGACGATCCAGTCCGGCCACCCCTATCACAGGGTTTGATGGCAGGCCCGTGCGGTGTCTGAGCGAGGCCAAGGCGTGATGCGCCGGCATCCCTGTCCCTGGCATGGGCAAGATCTGCGGTCAGCTTCACGCAAGATGACAAAATGATCATCTGCACCGGCTTTTCCGGCCCGGATCCCGCCGCATTTGCGCTCTAGTTTCTCTGCTGTGGAGCGAACGGGACGGTAAACGCTTCGTTAATGACAAGGCCGCATCCTCGCCTCACATATCTGGCTGTCCCGGTGGAATCACTCTCCGGGCGGAGGGTATGCCGAGACAGGTGCCTCCGGCACATCTGACAGGACGATCGTGGTGCAGCCCTTGCGAATGGCGGGAAGCAGCAGAGCTTTGCAGTCGCGGCGCCCTCTGGCGCTGGCGGGCCTGCTTGCGCTCATTTCGGCACTTCCGCAACCCGCCGCGGCTCAGGCAGTTCCGGCCGTGGAGGCCGGCGTGTCCGGCCATGCGGCAGAGGTGCTGAAGCGCAAGCTGGAGCGCGAAGCGGAACTGGCGGCCCTGTCGCGGGACATCGAGCTGTCCTCCGGGCGCCAGCAGGAAATCGAGCAGGAAATTGCCTCGCTCGACCGGGATAGCGAAGCCCTGACCAATTCGATCCTGAGCACAGCCGGACGGATCAAGGGGCTGGAAGGCAATATTGCCGATACCGAACGCCGGCTGGAGCGGCTGACGGCAAATGAAGATACTGTGCGCGCCTCCCTGTGGCAGCGCCGGGACACGCTGGCCGAAATCCTCGCTTCGCTGCAGCGGATCGGGCGGCGTCCGCCGCCTGCGCTGGTAGTGCAGCCGAGCGACGCCCTGTCAGCGGTGCGCAGCGCCATCCTGCTGAACGCGGTGATGCCGGGCCTGCGCATCGAGGCAGAAGCACTGGCCTCCGACCTTGAGGAACTGAACCGCCTCAAGTCCGGTATTGTGGCCGAGAAGGACAAGCTGCGGGCCGATGCCACACGGCTTGCAGAGGAAAAATCACGTCTGGAACTGCTGATGGCCGCCAAGCGGCAGAAGCGGGAAAGGTCGGCCGGGGAGCTGGCCGCAGAGCGGCAAAAGGCAGAGGATCTTGCAGCGCAGGCTGGATCTCTCAAGGAATTGATCGCCTCGCTGGAGACGGAAATCGAGAGCGCCCGCAAGGCTGCGGAGGCGGCAGCGGCTGCCACGGCCCTGCGCCAGAGCGGCCGCGCCCCCTCCCGCACGGCGCCGCCTGATCCGGGCCGGCTCAGACCGGCGGTCGCCTTTGCAGAGACAAAAGGCCTGCTGGCACGGCCAGTTGCAGGCGGCATGCTGAAGGACTACGGCCAGAGCGACGACTATGGCGGGCAGACGGAAGGCCAGACCTTCTCCACCCGTCCGGGCGCGCAGGTGACCGCCCCTGGCGACGGCTGGGTGGTCTATTCCGGCCCCTTCCGGTCCTTCGGCCAACTCTTGATCCTGAACGCCGGCGACGGTTATCATGTGCTGCTTGCCGGAATGGACAGGATTGATGTCGAACTGGGGCAGTTTGTTCTTGCCGGAGAGCCCGTCGGTGTGATGGGCTCCACCCAATGGGCGAGTGCTTCGACCTATGGCTTGGGATCGACCAGCCCGGTCTTATATGTTGAATTCAGAAAAGATGGCAGTGCGATTGACCCCACCCCCTGGTGGGCCAGCACAGAGGAAGAAAAGGCTCGCGGATGATACGGAAAGCTTCTCTGCTGTTCACCGGCGCACTGATCGGCGCCGTGGCGGTCACAACCTTTTCAAACCTGCCCATTCGTCTGAGCGGCGCAGCCAACGCAGCAGCTTCGGATACCTACCGCCAGCTGAACCTGTTTGGTGACGTGTTCGAGCGTGTCCGCTCGGACTATGTCGAGGTGCCGGATGACGCTGAGCTGATCGAATCCGCCATCAACGGCATGCTGACCTCGCTGGATCCGCATTCCAGCTACATGCCGCCGAAGGCTTTCCGCGACATGCAGGTGCAGACCCGCGGCGAGTTCGGCGGCCTGGGCATCGAGGTGACGATGGAAGACGGCCTCGTCAAGGTCGTCTCGCCGATCGATGACACCCCGGCCGCCAAGGCGGGCCTCATGGCCGGCGATTTCATCGTGCAGATCGATGGCGAGCAGGTGCAGGGCCTGACCCTGAACCAGGCGGTCGAGAAGATGCGCGGTCCGGTCAAGACCCAGATCAAGGTCACCATCCGCCGGGACGGCCGTGCCGAGCCCTTCGACGTGACCCTGACCCGCGACACCATCCGCATCCGCTCCGTCCGCTGGCGCGAGGAAGGCGACGTCGGCTATATCCGCATCACCCAGTTCAACGAGCAGACCTATGACGGGCTGCAGAAGGCCATCGACGAAATCTCCACCAAGATCGGCGGCGACAAGCTGAAGGGCTATGTGCTCGACCTGCGCAACAACCCGGGCGGTCTGCTGGATCAGGCGATTGCCGTGTCCGACGCCTTTCTTGACCGGGGCGAGATCGTCTCGACGCGCGGCCGCAACGCTGAAGAGACCCAGCGCTACAACGCCCGCGCCGGTGATCTGACCCGCGGCAAGCCGGTCATCGTGCTGGTGAACGGCGGTTCGGCCTCGGCTTCAGAAATCGTGGCTGGCGCCCTGCAGGACCACCGCCGCGCAACCATTCTGGGCAGCCGGTCCTTCGGCAAGGGCTCCGTGCAGACCATCATTCCTCTGGGCGCCAATGGGGCAATCCGGCTGACGACGGCACGCTACTACACCCCGTCGGGCACCTCGATCCAGGCCAAGGGTATCCAGCCGGATATCGTTGCCCTGCAGGATCTGCCGGAAGACATGCAGGGCCGCGCTGAAACCACCGGCGAGGCAGGCCTGCGCGGGCATCTCTCGGCCGGCAATCAGGAAGACGCCGGGCAGAAGGAAGAGTCCGGCAGCCAGGCTTATGTGCCGGCCGACCCGAAGGACGACAAGCAGCTGAACCTTGCGCTGGATCTCCTGCGCGGCGTGCAGGCCAACAGCGCCTTCCCGCCGTCGGCTGACCAGCAGAAGGCAGCCGTTCCGAACTGACCGGAGACGCCGGCCAATTCACTCTCCGGCAGGCCCTTCGTCGCTTGCAGGCCTGCCGGAGTTGAGCAGCATCTGAACCAGCAAGCAGGCGCCGCGTTCCATCATCCGGAAGGCGGCGCAAGGATATTTGGAGTGTCATGGCGGCGAAGGACCTCACAGCGCCTTTGGGTATGGGCAAGCGGAAACTGATCCGTTTGCCGTTCGGCCTGATCGGCATGGGACTGATGACGGTGGTCATCACCACCGGCCTGCTGTGGATGGGCGTCGTCGATGACCCGCTGGGCGGTGAGCCCACCGCCGTGGTGCCGCTGGAACGCACGGTCGAGGACCTCGCCGCCCGTGACATCGCGGCCTTGAGCGTGCAGCAGGATCTCAGTTCCGGCGAAGATGGCCGGACTGGCAAGCAGCACGCCACCCTGGGGCCGCGCTTTGACGATGAGGCCAACCAGCCGAGCCGCATCGGAGAAGGCCTGTCGGTGACGCCCGATCAGCGGGTCACAGAGCGTATCGAATATGGCTATTTGCCCAAGGTTGGCGGTGATGGCATCCGGCCGCTGGATCTTTATGCAAGACCGCTGCCGGGTGATCTTCTGTCCGCACCGCGCATTGCCGTTGTCATCGGCGGGATCGGCCTGTCGGAAGCGGGCAGCCAGAATGCGCTGAAGAGCCTGCCGCCGGAAGTCACGCTGGCCATCGCGCCTTATGCCGCCACACCCGACCGCTGGATGAAACAGGCGCGGGCGGCAGGCCATGAGCTTTTGATGCAGCTGCCGCTGGAGCCGTTCGATTATCCGGACAATGATCCCGGCCCGCACACGCTGCTGGTGAGCCTGCGCAGCCCCGAGTTTCTTGACCGGTTGAGCTGGCTTTTGTCGCGGACCACCAACTATGCCGGTGTAATCAACACGCAAGGCGGCCGTTTCACCGCAGCCGAGCCATCCATGCAGCTGCTGCTGGAACAGATCACCCAGCGGGGCCTGATGTATGTGGATGACGGAACGTCCTCCCGCACGGTTGCACCGGCGGCCGCCTCTGCGGCCCGCACCCCCTTCACCCGGGTCGATGTGGTGCTGGATGCCGTCCCGCGGGCCGAAGATATCAAAGGTCAGCTTCTGCAGCTGGAGGCTCTGGCGCGGGCCCGCGGAGTTGCCGTTGCATCGGGCACGGCGCTGCCCGTTACCATCAAGACGCTGCAGGAATGGGCTGCGGATCTGGAACGGCGCGGCCTGCAGCTGGTTCCCGTCAGCGCCACCATCGACAGAGCACCGCAAGGCTGATACCGGAGAGTACGCCCGTGTTTCAGCAGATGGCAGCCTGCGGTTTTGTGATAGTCTGACCTGGCTGACGGTATGTGGAGTAAGACGTGAGCAAGGCCTTGCATGATGTTCCGGGTACGGGTGCACCCGGCCAGCTGCCCTACCGCCCCTGTGTGGGCATCATGCTTGTCAACCGGGAAGGCCGTGTCTGGGCCGGTCACCGGTTCGATCCCAAGGCCGCACACACGGGGCGCAGGATCGAGGAGGAATACGCCTGGCAGATGCCGCAGGGCGGCATCGATGCCGGTGAAGATCCGCTGACCGCAGCCTTCCGCGAACTCTATGAGGAAACTTCCGTCCGCTCCGCATCGCTGATTGCCGAAGCCCCCGGCTGGTTCACCTACGACTATCCGCCCGAAGTGCTCGCCAGCACCCGGCATGGCAAATACCGGGGACAGGCGCAGAAATGGTATGCCCTGCGCTTTGAAGGCGAGGACAGCGAGATCAACATCCTCACCCCGCCCAAAGGCCATTCCCAGGAGTTCGACGGCTGGCGCTGGGAGGAGGCTGCGAGGCTTCCGGAGTTGATCGTCCCCTTCAAGCGGCATGTCTATCAGCAGGTGGTCGAAGCCTTCGCAAGGCTAGTGCCGGGGCTTTGATCCTGCTCCAGAGCGCATTCATGACGTCCGGGCCTGCGGCAGGTACCGGCGTTACCCTGTCTCTGATGCCGCCCTGGCTTTTGCGGCCTGCCATTCGCGGCGCACATCTGCGTCTGTTTCCTGGATGAGCCGGTCCTTTGCCAATGCCGCAAAGGCTTCCGGCGCAAGCAGGCGGGACAGGGCCCAGACGGCGGCACCGCGCACAACAGCCGCATCATCATTCAGCAGCACCACGGCCTGTGGCACATGACCGGCATCGGCGCTGTTTCCTGCCGCGATCAGGCAGTTGCGGATGAAGCGGTCCCGGCCGATGCGCTTCACCGGCGAGCCGGAAAAAAGCTGGCGGAAGGCCGGGTCATCCAGCCTCAAGAGTGTGGCCAGTGACGGCGCCTCCAGATCCTCCCGCGCCTGCAGCTTGGCTTCGCGGGCCTCCACGGCAAACTTGTTCCAGGGGCAGGCGGCAAGGCAATCATCGCAGCCATAGATGCGGTTGCCGAAGGCCACGCGGAACTCGTCCGGAATCGGTCCGGCGTGCTCGATGGTCAGATAGGAAATGCAACGGCGGGCATCGAGCCGGTAGGGCTGCGGGAAGGCGTCTGTCGGACAGGCGGACAGGCAGGCCCGGCAGGAGCCGCAATGGTCGCGCTCCGGCTCTCCGGCAGCAAGATCCAGCGTGGTGAAGATACTGGCGAGAAAGAACCAGGAGCCGAGCCGCCGCGACACCAGATTGGTGTGCTTGCCCTGCCAGCCAAGGCCTGCAGCCTGTGCCAGCGGCTTTTCCATCACTGGTGCCGTATCGACAAACACCTTCACATCGCCGCCGCCAGCGCGGGAAACGAGGAAGCTCGCCAGCTCTTTCAGCTTGCCCTTGATGACATCGTGATAGTCCCGGTGCCGGGCATAAACGGAAATGTTGCCCCTGTCCGGATGAGCCAGATTCTCCAGAGCATCACCGGCGGGGCCATAGTTCATCGCCAGCATGATGACGGAGCGCACGTCCGGCCACAGAACGCTGGGGCTGGCGCGCCGGTCCGCCGTCTCCGCCATCCAGCCCATGGAGCCATGATGCCCGTCGGCCAGAAACTGCGCCAGCCGCTGAGGTGCTAGCGGAATGGCATCGGGCCGGGTGATGGCGAGATCATCGAAGCCCAGCTGGGCGGCCTTATCCTTGAGCTGGCGGCAAAGGCGGTCCAGAGCCTTTGCCGGAAACACCGGGTTTGAAGGCACAGCCGGGCTGTTGCGGCTCTGTGTCAGAAGTCCAGATCCGCATAGGTCATCGACGGCGGCATGCCGAGCATCTTTTCGCTCAGGAGCGGACGGAAGCTCGGGCGCGATTTCACCCGTGCATACCAGGCCTTGACGTTCTCCTCGGTTTCCCATGGCACTTCGCCCAGATAATCGGCGCAGGACAGTTCGGCGGCGAGCGCGAAATCCGCGAAGCTCAGCCGGTCGCCGCCCAGCCATTTGCGCGAGGCCGCAAGATAGCCGAAATAGCGCATGTGATGGTGAATATTGGCGCGCGCCACGCGCAGAATGGCCGAATCAGGCTCGCCGCCGCCGACAGAGCGGGGCATGTCCTGCTTGTAGATGCGCTCGCGCACGAAATGGCCGGCCACCTCGTCATCGAACTTGCGCAGGCCCCATTCCACCAGACGGCGGGTCTCTGCCCGCAGCTCCGGATGGTCCGGCATCAGCCGCCGGTCGCCCATCGCATAGCCGCGCGTTTCATCGAGATATTCCATGATGGCATAGGGACCGCAGACCGGCGTGCCGCCGTTCTCGATCAGAACCGGCACGGTTCCGGCCGGATTGAGCATCAGGAATTCCCGGCGCCGTTCCCAGGGGTTGATGGTGTGCATCTCGTAATTTGCGCCGTACTCCCCGAGGATGAGACGCACAAAACGGGAAGACGGCGAGAACGGATGATGATAAAGCGTGAGCATTCAGTGATTTGGACCTTCAGCGCCGGGTGCCCCCCAAGCGCCCGCCACAACTCTAGTAGGATATGGTTAGCATCCTGTTGCTGCCGCCCTCTTTTCCCGCGAGCCAGCGCGCCCGCATAGATCATGTCCCGCAGCGGGATTCAATAGCCTCTCAACAGGTCTTTTCAGGAGTTCATTTCCGATGACAAGCGATACGATCATCAGCGCCTTCATTCTAGGCATTGTCGAGGGTCTGACCGAGTTCATTCCGGTCTCTTCCACCGGCCACATCCTGCTGCTCGGCCACTTCCTCGGCTTTGAGAGCACGGGCAAGACCTTCGAGGTGCTGATCCAGCTCGGCGCGATCCTCGCCATCCTCAGCGTCTATTTCGGCCGCCTGTGGTCCATCGCCACCGCCCTGCCGAACGACCGGCGCGCCCAGCGCTTTGTCGCGGGCATCCTGCTTGCCTTCCTGCCGGCGGCCGTCATCGGCGTGCTGGCGCATGGCTTCATCAAGTCGGTGCTGTTTGAATCACCGGCCCTGATCTGCACCACCCTGCTGCTGGGCGGTGTTGCACTGCTGGTGATCGACCGGCTGCCGCTGAAGCCGCGCTATCACAACGCCATGGATTTCCCCCTGCACCTGTGCCTTGCCATCGGTTTCGTCCAGTGCCTTGCCATGATTCCGGGCGTGTCGCGCTCCGGCTCGACCATCGCCGGCTCCCTGCTGATGGGCACAGACAAGCGCTCTGCGGCGGAATTTTCGTTCTTCCTGGCCATGCCGACCATGGCAGGCGCGTTTGCCTATGACCTCTACAAGAACCGCGATGTTCTTTCGATGGACGACGCCACGATCATCGCCATCGGCTTTGTCATGTCATTCGTGGCAGCTGTCTTTGTGGTGCGCAAGCTGCTGGACTTCGTCTCGCGCCACGGCTTTGCGCCTTTCGCCTGGTGGCGCATTGCCGTGGGCCTTGCGGGCTTTGCCGGTCTCTATTTCTTCGGATAAGGGGCTCATACCAAAACTCGATGAGCTTGCCTCATCGAGTTTTGGTCAAGTCCGTGCGGCGCATGAGCAATTTCAAGGCGTGATGCATTAGCATTGATGCCTTTGATCAAACCTCAGGCGATGCCATAGGCCCTGAGTGCCGCCGTTACGGCCGCTGCGCCAATGACGATGACGGGGAACGGCGCCCGTAGCAGATAGAGGCCGAGACCAGCGGTTACGCCCGCAGGTCTCGCCCAGCCCGCGAAGGCGGTCCCGTCCAGCAAGGCGGAACTGGCCATCAGCGACACCAGCATCACGACAGCTGCAGCCTGAGACAGCTGCTGCATGCGCCCCGACAGGACCAGCCGCCCATGCAGCAGGGGGCCGGTGGCGCGGAAGGCGAAGGTGCCGGCCGCCAGCGCCAGAATGGCGGCCAGCGGCATCAGGTTCTCAGTCATTTGCGCAATCCCCTGCCAGTTCACGGGCTGCCAGTTCACGGGCAGGTGCGGGCGTAGGCGGCCAGACGATGAACACCACCAGCCCGCAGAGCGCCGCCAGCACGGGCACACCTGCGGGCAGCACCGGTGTCAGCACGAAGGCGATGGCCGCCCCGAGAGCCGCGGCAAGCCGCAGCCGCGCATCCTTCAGCGCTGGCAGCACCAGTGCCAGCAGCACCGCCGGGAAGGCCGCATCAAGGCCCAGCGCCGAGGCATCGCCCACCGCCTGACCGAGCAATGCCCCGGCGAATGTCCCCACGTTCCACAGGATGTAGAGGCCAATGGCGCAGGCCCAGTAGAGCGCGCGGGCACGCTCCGGATTGCTGTCCTTCAGCGAAAAGGCCAGCGCCTCGTCGGTGAGCAGGTGCGATCCAAGCAGTTTCTGCAAGAGCCCGCCGCGCAGAAGGCCAGCCACCGAGAAGCCAAAGGGCAGATGCCGGGCATTGAGCACCAGCCCGGCCAGAACCGCAGCCACCGGCCCGCCGCCCGCCAGCACAACGCCAACGGCCGCAAATTGCGAGGCGCCTGCAAAGACGATGGTGGACATGGCCAGCGGCACCCAGAACGGCAATCCGCCGCCCGTGGCTATGGCCCCAAAAGAGACACCGGCAATGGTGGTGGCGCCGCAGATCAGCAGCACGTCCATCCAGTCCCGGCGCGTGAGTGTTTGAAATATCGTCCGCATGTGCGATAAAATGAACAAAGCCATATCGTTCGTCAAGCCGAACAGACGTTCGTCATCAAGAACGAACCGCAAGACGCAAAGGCCCCGCATGTCAGACACCGCCGAAGCCCTCCGGCAATGGATTTCCATCGCACTCAAGACCGAGCGGGAGAAGGCGGGTCTGAGCCTCAGCGAACTGGCACGCCGGGCGGGTCTTTCCAAGTCCACCCTGTCCCAGCTGGAAGCGGGCAACGGCAATCCGGGCATCGAAACGCTGTGGATGCTGGCGGTCGCGCTCAACATCCCCTTCAGCCGCCTTGTCGACCGGCCGGAGCGCAGCACCCGTCTGGTGCGGGCGGGCGAAGGCCCTTACACCTTGTCCGAGGAGGCGGCCGTCCGCGCAACACTTCTGTCCACCGGCAGCACCGGCACACGGCGGGACATCTACCGCATGGATCTTGAGCCCGGACGCGCGCGGCGCTCTCCGGCCCATATTGCAGGCACGACGGAACATGTGCTGGTCGCATCCGGTCGCGCCCGCGTCGGCCCGGAGACGGAAACCGAAGACCTCTCACCCGGCGATTACTACACCTATCCCGGCGATACGGCCCATCTCTACGAAGCCCTTGAGCCCGGAACGGTGCTGCTGCTGGTGATGGAGCACGCCTGACATCAGGAGTTTTCCGGTCCTAACGCTTTTTTCGCTTCCCTTGCGGTAGAACACGGCATCCGGCGCGGGGTGCGCCGCAGCCATGAAGGGGACCTACCATGCAAGGGCAGCTTTCGGTTTTCCGTTATCTGCTGACCGCCGCCAGCTTCTGCGCCGCCGTTCTCGCCGTGGCGCCCGCAGCTCACGCCGCAGATAACGGCCCTGTCTCCGTCGAACAGGGCGTGACCTACGAATATCTCGACCGTTGGGACGTGGACAAGCTGAACGAAATCCTGACCAAGGATACGCCTGCCTTTGCCGGGATCACCGAGACCTACACCCCGGCCCGCAATGCAGTGAAGCTCTACCGCGTCACCTATCCGTCCGTGATCCCGGAGCGCGGCAACAAGCCGACCGTTGCCACTGGCCTGCTCGCCGTTCCGGACATCGAAGGCAGCAGCTTCCCCCTCGTGTCCTATCAGCACGGCACGGTCTACCTGAAGCAGCAGGTGCCGTCCTATCCGGATCAGTCGCCGGAAACCCAGCTGATGATCGCCCAGTTCGCCGGTCAGGGCTATCTGCTCATCGGTGCGGACTATTTCGGCCTTGGCGATTCGCCTGAGACGGAAGGCTACATGGTCAAGGCCAGCCACCAGCAGGCCACCTATGACATGCTCACCGCCAGCCGGTCCGTGCTCACTGCCATGAAGCTGGAGGACAGCAAGCTGTTCCTCGCCGGCTGGTCGCAGGGCGGCTATGTCACCATGGCCATGGTGCAGAAACTCGAACAGGCCGGTGTGCCCGTCACGGCCGCGGCCACCGCCAGCGCGCCCATCGACATTTTCGCAGCGCTCAACGGCTTCCTGAATTTCCCGCGCAAATTCGATGCGGATTGGGTCAACAGCCTGTTCATCCTGTCGTCCTTCTCCTACGAGCACTATTACGGCCTGCCCGGCCTTGCCCGCTCGATGATCGCGGAGGAATACTATGACGTGGCGCAGAAGGCCTATCTGCGCGAGCCCATTGATCCGTCCACGATCCCGGGCGACCTGCACAAGCTGCTGAAGCCGGAATATTTCGACACCCAGTTCTTCGCCGCCTCCGCCTTTGGCCGCCTTGCGGCACAGAACGAGGTCTTCCGCTGGATCTACAAGACCCCGGTGCGCAACTATTACGGCGAATCGGACGAAGCCATCTCCGTGGGTATCGGCCGCATGGCCATGACCTATCAGCAGGCCATCGGCGCCGGAAACCCGGCCGTGGAAGCTGTGTCTACCGGCGGCACCACCCACCGCGGCACCTTCGCCCGCGCCACCCCGCAGTGGAAGGCCTGGTTCGACGGGCTGTGAGGGGCCGAAAGACCCCCTCCTTTTGCCGATCTCTCCTTCCTTGAGCTACGGCATGCACACATCCGTTGCAGACATCGGCCGCAGTGATGCATCTGATCTGTGGCAGGACCTCGCCGCCCCCCTCCCCCTGGTGGGGAGGGGGGCTGAAACGCCGTGCCGGAATGACCGGACTGCGGGCTTTCCCCAAGCCGTCTCCGGCTTCAAGCACGATGTGTGAATCCGGTAGCCCTCGTGGGGAGGGGGGTGGTGCACGTCTGAGGGAAGCGCGCGGCTGGCCGTTCGTGTCCCCCTTGAATTCCCCTTCCCGCTTGACGGCATATAGTTGCATTTGCAATCAATTGTGCTTCCAGTCCGCCTTGGGAGGGGCTTATGGGCCGCGTTGTCCTTCACACCTATTTCCGCAGTTCCACGTCCTTCCGGGTGCGCATTGCGCTGGCCATGAAGGGCATTGCCTATGAGCCGGTGTTCCACCACCTGCGCCTCGGCAAGCACCGGGAGCCCGGATACCTCGCCGTCAACCCGCAAGGCCTGGTGCCCACGCTGGAGTGGAGCGACGGCACGGTGCTGAGCCAGTCGCTGGCCATCATCGAGTTTCTGGACGAGATGGTGCCTGAGCCCCGGCTGCTGCCGGAGGATGCCAGAGGCCGGGCACGGGTGCGGATGCTGTCGCAGATGATTGCCTGCGACATCCACCCGGTGAACAACCTGCGCATCCTCAACGCCCTGCGCAGCCGCTTCGGCGCTGATGATGCGGCAGTTGCGGACTGGTTCCGCACATGGGTGGCCGAGACCTTCGGCCCGCTTGAGATGCTGCTGGCGCAGAGCCCGGAAACCGGCCGCTTCTGCCACGGCGATGCGGTGACCATGGCCGATCTCTGCCTTGTGGCGCAGGTGGCCAACAATGGCCGCTTCGGCGTGGACATGAACCCCTATCCGGTGATCTCCCGCATCCACGCCGCCGCCATGGACCTCCCCGCCTTCACCGCCGCCGCCCCGCAGAATCAGCCTGATGCGGAATAGCCTGCCAAACGCAAACGGCGCCCGCTGAGGGCGCCGTGCATCTTCAGAAGCCGGAAAATCCGACAATCAGGCGATCGACTGGCCGGTCTTGGCCCAGTCGGCCAGGAAGGTTTCGAGGCCCTTGTCGGTCAGCGGATGCTTGACCAGTGCCTTGAGCGTTGCCGGGGGAATGGTGGCAACGTCGGCACCGGCGATGGCGCAATCCTTGACGTGGTTGATGGTGCGGATCGACGCGGCCAGGATTTCGGTCTGGAAGCCATAGTTGTCGTAGATCACCCGGATCTCGCGGATCAGTTCCATGCCGTCGATGTTGATGTCATCGAGACGGCCAATGAAGGGCGAGACATAGGTGGCACCGGCCTTGGCAGCCAGCAGCGCCTGCGTGGCCGAGAAGCACAGGGTGACGTTGGTCTTGTGACCGGCAGAGGTCAGCGCCTTGCAGGCCTTAAGGCCGTCCATGGTCAGCGGCAGCTTGATGACGACATTGTCAGCAATGGCGGCCAGCACCTTGGCTTCGCGCATCATGCCTTCATAGTCGGTCGCCGCCACTTCGGCGGACACGGGGCCCTTGGTGATCTTGCAGATCTCGGCAATGACCTCCTTCATCGGGCGGCCGGCCTTCATCACGAGCGACGGATTGGTGGTGACGCCATCGAGCAGGCCGGTGGATTCCAGCCCGGCAATCTCGGCGGTGTCTGCGGTATCGACAAAGAATTTCATGCGAGTATCCACTCCCCTTGCGCCCGGCTTGCCCTCTGGGGCAATCAGGCATGAGTTGAGACGCGTGCGATGGAGGTGCCGCGCGTCTGTCCCGTCCCTGCCTCTTTAGCGTAGGATTGCGCCGAGCAACACCCCCGATTCGGAATGTGACAAGCGATTGCGGAACGCACCTCAGCATTTGACCCGGTTTTCTGGCGCAGGACGCATGAGCGTCCGCGAAGCGAGGGCCGATGCTGTTTGACGATCTGCCCCGCAACCATGAAACCATCGTCAGCGTGCTGGTGCCGGTCGCCGTGCCTGCGCCCTATACCTACAAGGTGCCGGCGGAGATGAGCGTGCGGCCGGGCGCCATCGTGCGTGTGCCGCTGGGCCCGCGTGAGGTGGTGGGTGTTGTCTGGGATGTGGAGCCGGAGGCCGGCATCGATCCGCGCAAGCTGAAATCCATCACCCATGTCTATGACGCCCCGCCGCTGGGTGATGAACTGCGCCGCTTCATCGACTGGGTCGCCAACTGGACGCTGGCCGCGCCGGGCATGGTGGTGCGCATGGTGCTGCGCTCGGAAGATGCGCTGGAGCCGGAGGCGCCCGTTTCCGGCGTGATCCGCGTCGAGGGCGCAACACCCGACCGGACAACCCCGGCCCGCGCCAAGGTGCTGGCGCTGATGGAAGACGGCATGGCCTGGACGAAGCCGGGGCTTGCCGCCACGGCGGGAGTCAGCGCCTCGGTCATCGACGGGCTTTTGCAGCAGGGCGTTTTGGAAACCGTGGCCATGACTGCCAGCCCCCTGCCTCTGCCGCCGGATCCTGCCTTTGCCCCGCCGCAGCTGACGCCGGCCCAGAGTGCCGTGTCAACTGCACTGGTGGAGAGTTTCGACAAGGGCAGCGTGGTGTCGCTCATCGATGGCGTAACCGGCTCGGGCAAGACGGAGGTCTATTTCGAGGCCGTGGCGGAGGCCATAAGGCGCGGACGGCAGGCGGTGATTCTGGTGCCGGAAATCGGCCTGACGGAACAGTTCCTGCGCCGCTTCGAGCAGCGCTTCGGCGTGCCGCCTGCCGAGTGGCACTCGGAAATCACGCCGAAGAAGCGCGCCCGCGTCTGGCGCGGGGTGGCGAAGGGGGAGATCCCCGTGGTGGTTGGCGCGCGCTCGGCGCTGTTCCTGCCCTTTGCCAATCTGGGGCTGATTGTCGTGGATGAAGAGCACGACACCGCCTTCAAGCAGGATGACCGGGTGTCCTACAACGCCCGCGACATGGCCGTGGTGCGCGGGCACCTGGCGCGCTTTCCCGTGGTGCTGGCCTCCGCCACGCCATCGGTCGAGAGCCGGGTGAATGCGGATACGGGCCGCTATGTGCGCCATGTGCTGCCGGAGCGCGCCACGGGCGCCGCCCTGCCGGAGCTGGGGCTCATCGACATGCGCACCGAAGGACCGGAGCGCGGCCGCTGGCTGGCACCTGCCATGATCGAGGCCATCCGCCAGACCTTTGCCGAAAAGCATCAGTCGCTGCTGTTCCTCAACCGGCGCGGCTATGCCCCCCTCACCCTCTGCCGCTCCTGCGGCCACCGGTTCCAGTGCAGCCATTGCAGCGCCTGGCTGGTGGAGCACCGGATGAAGGGCAAGCTGGTATGCCACCACTGTGGCCATCAGGAGCCCGTGCCCCGCGCCTGCCCCGCCTGCGGCACCCAGGATGCACTTGTCGCCTGCGGTCCCGGCGTGGAGAGAATTGCCGAAGAAGTGGAAGGGCTGTTTCCTCAGGCCCGCACTCTCATCCTGTCGTCGGATATCAGCGGCGGCCCGGAGCGCTTACGGCGGGAGATGAAGATCGTCGAGGAGGGCGGCGCCGACATCATCATCGGCACGCAGCTCGTCGCCAAGGGCCACAACTTTCCGCTGATGCGGCTTGTCGGCGTGGTCGATGCTGACCTCGGCCTTGCCCATGGTGACCCGCGTGCGGCCGAGCGCACCTTCCAGCTGCTGGCGCAGGTGACGGGCCGCGCCGGACGCATGACCGGCGGCGGGCGCGGGTTGCTGCAAAGCTACTCGCCCGAGCACCCCGTGCTCAAAGCGCTGGTTTCCGCCGACCGCGAGGCCTTTTACCAGGCCGAGATCGAGGCCCGCCGCGTCACCGGCCTGCCGCCGTTCGGGCGGCTGGCGGCGCTGATCATCTCAGGCCCCGAAAAGGCGCAGACGGAGGGCTTTGCCCGCGCCGTGCTGCGCGCTGCCCCGCCTCATCAGGGCATCACCGTGCTGGGCCCGGCCGAGGCGGCGATGGCGCTGGTGCGCGGCCGGCACCGCTTCCGCCTGCTCGCCATGGCACCCCGGCAGGTGGACCTTCAGGGCTATCTGCGGCACTGGATGAGCCTCGTCCCACCCGCCCGCGGCGGGTTGCGGCTGCAGATCGATATCGACCCGCAGCAGTTTTTGTGACCGCTGTTGCGCGCTGCGGCAAGATTCCGCCAAAATGCAGCATTTCTGCCCACTGGCAAAGTTGCACACCTCGGTGGGCTGTGTTATTCGAGGCGCGGCTTCTGGGGGGTGCGGTTCTGCCGTCAAACCTTATGACCCTGAAAAACCAATAATTTTCAAGGCATTGACTCGGGGTCACCCCCTTGCCGGTGCCAAGAAATGTGTCAGAGAGCTCGGACCTGGTGACTGACAACGTATCTCTCGTATCCGGCGTCGCGAAGCGCTATGCTTCTGCCCTGCTGGACCTTGCCGGGGACGGCGGCGTGACCGCAGACGTCGAGCGTGATCTCAATGCGTTTGAAGGCATGCTTGCCGAAAGCGCAGATCTCGTCCGTCTGGTGCGCAGCCCCGTATTCAGCGCCGATGAGCAGCTTGCGGCTCTGGACGCGCTGCTTGCCAAGGCCGGTATCACCGGTCTTGCCGCGAATTTCGTGAAGCTGGCTGCAAAGAACCGCCGCCTCTTCGTTCTTCCCGACATGATCAAGGCCTTCCGGGCGCTTCTCGCCGAGAAGCGTGGCGAGACGACTGCTGAAGTCGTTTCCGCTGCTCCCCTGTCGGATGCGCATGTCGCTGCCCTGAAGGAAGCGCTCGCTGCTTCCACGGGCAAGTCCGTCAAGATCGCCGCGAGCGTTGATCCTGCCCTCATTGGCGGCCTTGTCGTCAAGGTCGGCAGCCGCATGATCGACACGTCGCTGCGCACCAAGCTCAATACTCTCAAGTTCGCAATGAAAGAGGTCGGCTGATGGATATTCGGGCCGCGGAGATTTCCGCTATCCTCAAGGACCAGATCAAGGGTTTCGGCCAAGAAGCCGAAGTGTCCGAAGTCGGTCAAGTGCTTTCCGTCGGTGACGGTATTGCGCGCGTTTACGGTCTGGACAATGTCCAGGCCGGTGAAATGGTCGAGTTCCCGGGCGGTATCCGGGGCATGGCGCTCAACCTTGAAACCGACAACGTCGGTGTCGTGATTTTTGGTTCCGACCGCGACATCAAGGAAGGCGACATTGTCAAGCGTACCGGCGCCATCGTGGAAGTCCCGGTCGGCAAGGGTCTGCTCGGCCGCGTTGTCGATCCGCTGGGCAACCCGCTGGACGGCAAGGGCCCGATCGAAGCGGCCGAAATGCGCCGCGTCGACGTCAAGGCTCCCGGCATTCTGCCGCGCAAGTCCGTGCACGAGCCCATGTCCACCGGTCTCAAGGCGATTGACGCCCTGATCCCGATCGGCCGCGGCCAGCGCGAGCTCGTCATCGGTGACCGCCAGACCGGCAAGACCGCGATCATTCTCGACACCTTCCTCAACCAGAAGCCGCTTCATGAAGGCTCGGACGAGAGCAACAAGCTGTACTGCATCTACGTCGCAGTCGGCCAGAAGCGCTCCACCGTTGCCCAGTTCGTGAAGACCCTGGAAGACAGCGGTGCTCTCGCCTACTCCATCGTCGTCGCCGCGACCGCTTCGGATGCAGCCCCGCTGCAGTTCCTGGCTCCGTTCGCCGGCTGCGCCATGGGCGAGTACTTCCGTGACAACGGCATGCATGCCGTGATCGGTTATGACGACCTGTCCAAGCAGGCCGTGGCTTACCGTCAGATGTCCCTGCTGCTCCGCCGCCCGCCCGGGCGCGAAGCTTTCCCGGGCGACGTGTTCTACCTGCACTCCCGTCTGCTGGAGCGTGCGGCCAAGCTGAACGAGGACAATGGCCTCGGTTCGCTCACCGCGCTGCCGGTCATCGAGACCCAGGCAAACGACGTGTCGGCCTACATTCCGACCAACGTGATCTCGATCACCGACGGTCAGATCTTCCTTGAAACCGACCTGTTCTACCAGGGCGTCCGCCCGGCCGTGAATGTGGGCCTGTCGGTGTCGCGCGTCGGCTCCTCGGCCCAGATCAAGGCGATGAAGCAGGTGGCAGGTCCGATCAAGGGCGAGCTGGCTCAGTACCGCGAAATGGCGGCCTTTGCCCAGTTCGGCTCTGACCTCGACGCCACCACCCAGCGCCTGCTGAACCGTGGTGCCCGTCTGGTTGAACTGCTGAAGCAGCCGCAGTTCTCGCCGCTGAAGACGCAGGAGCAGGTTGCGGTTATCTACGCCGGCGTGAACGGCTACCTGGACAAGATCCCGGTGGAGCGCGTTCGCGAGTTCGAGGCGGGCCTGCTGCTCTCCCTGCGTGGTGAGCATGCGGACCTCCTCGACGCCATCTGGCAGAAGAAGGCCCTCGACGATGAGCTGACCGCGCGCCTTCGTGCCGCGATCGAAGCCTTCGCCAAGAGCTTCTCGTAAACCAGAAACGCTGTCGGGATAAGGAGCAGGGGCGGCCATGCCGAGCCTGAAGGACCTAAGAAACCGTATCGCCTCGGTCAAGGCGACGCAGAAGATCACCAAGGCCATGAAAATGGTGGCCGCGGCGAAGCTGCGTCGCGCCCAGGACGCGGCGGAGGCGGCCCGGCCCTATGCGGAACGCATGGAGCAGGTGCTGGCCAACATTGCCGCTGCCTTTGAAGGCCGCGATGATGCGCCGAAGCTGATGACCGGCACGGGGCGCGATCAGGTACACCTCCTGGTCGTTGCCACTGCCGAACGCGGCCTGTGCGGCGGCTTCAACTCCTCGATCGCCAAGCTGGCGCGCGAGCGGGCCCGGAGCCTGATTGCACAGGGCAAGGAGGTGAAAATCCTCTGCGTCGGCAAGAAGGGCTTCGATGCCATCAAACGCGAGCTTGGCAAGTACGTCATCCGCACCATCGAGCTGCGCGGCGTCAAGTCCGTTGGCTATGCCAACGCAACTGACATCTCGGACATCATCTTCAAGATGTTCGAGGCCGGCGAGTTCGACGTCTGCACCCTGTTCTTTGCCGAATTCAAGTCGGTGATCAGCCAGGTGCCGACGGCGCAGCAGCTCATTCCGGCCAAGCTGCCGGAGACGGCCAAGGCAGCCGGTGGCGCGTCGCTGGTGTACGAATACGAGCCCGACGAGGCCGCTATTCTCACTGACCTTCTGCCCCGCAACGTGTCGGTGCAGATCTTCCGTGCGCTCCTTGAGAACGCCGCCTCCGAGCAGGGCGCCCGCATGTCCGCCATGGACAATGCGACCCGCAACGCAGGCGACATGATCAAGAAACTGACACTGCGCTACAACCGCCAGCGTCAGGCTCAGATCACCAAGGAACTGATTGAAATCATCTCGGGCGCCGAAGCGCTCTGACCGGATCGAGGATTGAGGGATGGCTGACAATAAAGTCGGACAGATCACCCAGGTCATCGGCGCCGTGGTCGACGTCAAGTTCGACGGCCACCTGCCGCAGATTCTGAACAGCCTGGAAGTGGACAACCAGGGCACCCGTCTGGTGCTCGAAGTTGCCCAGCATCTCGGCGAAAACACCGTTCGCACCATTGCGATGGACTCCACCGAAGGCCTCGTGCGCGGCCAGAAGGTCACCGACACCGGCGCACCGATTGCCGTGCCGGTTGGCGATGGCACCCTCGGCCGCATCATGAACGTGATCGGCGAGCCGGTTGACGAAGCCGGCCCGATCCCCCATGACGCCAAGCGTGCTATCCACCAGGAAGCTCCGAGCTTCGTCGAGCAGTCGACGGAAGCCCAGATCCTGGTCACCGGCATCAAGGTGGTGGACCTGTTGGCTCCTTACGCCAAGGGCGGCAAGATCGGCCTGTTCGGCGGCGCCGGCGTCGGCAAGACCGTTCTGATCATGGAACTCATCAATAACGTCGCAAAGGCACACGGCGGTTACTCCGTGTTCGCCGGCGTGGGTGAGCGTACCCGTGAAGGCAACGACCTTTACTGGGAAATGATCGAATCGGGCGTGAACAAGAAGGGTGGTGGCGAAGGCTCCAAGGCTGCACTTGTTTATGGCCAGATGAACGAGCCCCCCGGGGCACGTGCCCGCGTTGCTCTGACGGGTCTCACCGTCGCCGAGCATTTCCGTGACCAGGGCCAGGACGTGCTGTTCTTCGTGGACAACATCTTCCGCTTCACCCAGGCCGGTTCCGAAGTGTCCGCTCTGCTCGGCCGTATCCCGTCGGCCGTGGGTTACCAGCCGACGCTGGCGACCGACATGGGCACCATGCAGGAACGCATCACCACCACCACCAAGGGCTCGATCACCTCGGTGCAGGCCGTTTACGTGCCCGCAGACGATCTGACCGACCCGGCGCCGGCTTCGACCTTCGCCCACCTCGACGCAACGACGGTTCTCAACCGCTCGATCGCCGAAAAGGGTATCTACCCGGCCGTGGACCCGCTGGACTCGACCTCGCGCATGCTGGATGCCCGCATCATCGGCGAAGAGCACTACAATGTGGCCCGGCAGGTGCAGCAGACCCTGCAGCGTTACAAGGCCCTGCAGGACATCATCGCGATCCTGGGCATGGACGAGCTGTCTGAAGAAGACAAGCTGACCGTGGCCCGTGCCCGCAAGATCGAGCGTTTCCTGTCCCAGCCGTTCTTCGTGGCCGAAGTCTTCACCGGTTCGCCGGGCAAGCTCGTCGCCCTCGAGGATACGATCAAGGGCTTCAAGGGCCTGGTCGAAGGCGAATACGATCACCTGCCAGAAGCTGCCTTCTACATGGTTGGCAACATTCAGGAAGCGATCGAAAAGGCCCAGCGCCTGGCTGCTGAAGCTGCCTGATGCAAACTGCCGCAGCCGGGCTCCCCGGCCGCGGCATGTAATACCAGCCCGTGCGGCGTTTGAGCCTGTTCAAGGCGTGATGCGTTAGCATCGTAAGACTTGGTATAATTGGCGGCCGCCCGTGCGGCGCCGCTTCTTGCAGGGCGGCTTTGCCGCCCGCATTGCGACGAACAAAGGACACGCCAGATGGCACAGCCATTTCAGTTTGAGCTTGTCTCCCCTGAGCGCCTTCTCCTCTCGGACAAGGTTCTCGAGGTCACCGTTCCCGGCAGCGAAGGCGAGTTTGGTGTCCTGAAGGATCACAGCCCGTTCATGGCCACCATGCGTCCGGGCCTGCTGAAGGTCCGCACCGGCGAAGGCAAGCTGGTCGAGTACTTCGTGCGCGGCGGCTTTGCCGACGTGTCCACCAGCGGTCTCACCGTTCTGGCCGAACAGGCCATTCCGGTGACCGAACTGAAGGCCGACGTCATCGCCCAGCAGGTGCAGGACGCCCGTGAGGACGTTGCCGACGCCCGCGACGACGAAGCGCGCACCAAGGCCGAAGCAACACTGGCCCAGCTGATCGAAATCCAGACTGCGCTCAAGGCAGCCTGAGGATAACGGCCGGTCACGGTCAGAGCGGACATTTTTCGAAACGCGGTTCTCCGGAGCCGCGTTTTTTGTTTGCCGCAGGACAATCCTCCTCCCTGCTCCACGTTGGCCTGAACAAGAAAAAACCCGGCTCAACGGGGAGCCGGGTTGAGAAGGACAGCCGGGAGAAGGAAAGCTGCCCTGTCTTGAGTTTCCGTGCCTCAGGCCGCGATACGCTTGAAGGCCGGAGCAGACGCGCTTCTGGAGCGGCGGCGCTCTTCCGGCGGCATGTAGACCAGCGCGCGGTGGTCCGTGCAGTAGGACGTGCCGGACTCGACGCGCACATTGCACGGGAACGTGTAGTTGCCGCTGTCACCTTCGGCCCACTTGCAGCGGCCAGGACGCGGGAGGCTCAGAGCATTATCCATCTTCTTTTCCTTCTTGCCGGTCTCTGTTGCACGAAAACGCAAAAGACCGGCCGCTCCTCCGGAACTTGCCGGGCGGCCAGACGTCGCATTCTCGTGCTGGGATCTCATGGCGGCGCCGGACCGGAACAAAGTCAGGTCAGCAACCGCAAATCAAGCGCAGGTTACATAATGCCCCTGCAGACTTTGCGCAAGAGCTTAGCCGTCATGGAAGACCTGCAGGCAAAGCATGGCTGCAACTGCAGTTAACCTTCTGTCAATACTCCGCCCTCCGCGGCCAGAGACTCACGCGTATCGAGATCAAGCCGCGCGGCACGGCCCAGTTCAACTTCGGTACACACATCATCATGCGCGCCGATGAGATGCCGGGCACCCGTATCACCTTGAAGCTGCATGAGATCTTCGCGGAAGCGCGTGTCGATGAGCACCGGATTGCCGCGCTTGCGCTCTGCCGTCGCCAGCACGATCAGATGCCCCTCGCTGCGGTCATGGGCCGCAATCAGCGCATCAATCATGGCGCCGGTGATGCGCGGCATGTCACCCAGCAGAATCACGACGCCATCAAGATTGTCCGGCAAGGCCCGCAGCCCAAGACGGATGGAACTGGCCATACCCTCCGCAAAACCGGGGTTTATGACCGCCCGCACACGGCTGCCATCTGCTTCTCCAATCACCCGTTCCGCCATGTGGCCGGTGACCAGGATGACCTTTTCGAGCTGACTGGCCTCTGCGGCGTCAATGACATGGCGTATGACGCTTTTTCCATCCAGCTGCGCCAGAAGCTTGTTGCCGCCCGCCATGCGGCTGGAACTGCCCGCCGCCAGAATGATGCCGCCATAGCGCCCGCTGGCACTGGCGGCTGAAAACTTGCCCGCCCCCTGCTGCCGGGGCTGCGGGCGGCTGGCGATTTCCATCAAGAGCCCGCCAACACCAAGCCCGGTCACCACCTCTGGCGTCACGGGAAGCCCGGCAAGCAAGCGGTTCAGCACCCAGTCGAAGCCGTTTTCCGCCGGACTGCGGGCACAGCCCGGCGCGCCGATGACCGGCATGCCGTCCAATTCGCCCAGCAGCATCAGATTGCCCGGATCCACCGGCATGCCGAAGTGGATCACCCGGCCACCGGCCTGTTCGATGGCGGCGGGCAGAATATCGCGCCGGTCGGCAATGGCGGAGGCGCCGAAGAGCACGAAGAAATCCGCCCCCTGGCGCTTCAGGGCCGCAAGCGCCTCTCCCACCGCGTCCCTGTCATGGGCCACCCGGTGCTCGGCGATGACCTCGCTGCCGGAAGCCTCCAGCCGCCGCTCCAGCACCTTGCGGGTCTTGTCCATGGTGACCAGCTTCAGCTGGGGCAGCAGGGTTGCAACAAGCCCCACCCGGCGGGCGCAGTAGGGCGCGACACGGATGGCCCCTGTCCCGGCCAATTCCGCCGCAGCCAGATGGTGTTCGGCCACCGCATAGGGGATGATCTTGGCTGTTGCCACCATCCGGCCCGCATTAACGGCGGCAAATTCCGGCAGGGTGGCGAAGGTCAGTGCCGGATCAATGCGGTTCATGGCATCGACCTTCTGCCGGTCGATCACCAGCACGCCGTTCACCTCAGCATGAAGATTGACGCGGCCGGTCTGCACTCCGTCGCGGATCAAGCCGCTGCCCGCTGCGGCCTTTGCCAGCCTCTGCGCCGCTGTATTCTCATCCACATCGCCCGGTTCAAGCCGCGCCACCGTCACATCCGTCAGCCCCGCTGCGGCCAGCGCCTCGATGTCGGCTGCGGTGAGGCGGTGCCCCTTCTTCAGCAGCCCGTCTGCCGTGCGCGTCGCATGAACGAGCAGCGCGCCTTCGGCTTGCGCCAGGGGGACTGAACCAAATTGCATCAGCGCCCCCGGCCCGGCTTGCGCAGCGCCGCAATCACCTCACCCAGCACCGCGACGGCGATCTCGGCCGGTGAGGCTGCCCCGATATCGAGGCCGATGGGGGCACGGATGCGGGCAAGATCCGCCTCTGCGACACCCGCCGCCGCCAGCCGCTGCAGGCGGGCGGCGTGCGTCTTGCGGCTGCCCAGCGCGCCCACATAAAAGCACCCCGCCCGCAGCGCGCTTTCCAGCGCAAAGTCATCGATCTTCGGGTCATGGGTGACGGCGGCCAGCGCCGTATAGGCATCCAGCGGGCGCTCGCGCAGTGCATCCTGCGGCCAGTCGGCCATCAGCACATCCGCCGGGAACCGCTCGGGACTGGCAAAGGCGGTGCGCGGGTCAATCACCGTCACGTCAAACCCGGCAATCTGCGCCATCGGCAAGAGCGCCTGCGAGATATGCACCGCGCCGATGATCACGAGGCGCGGCGATGGCACGGACACGGTGAGGAAGGACTGCGTTCCATCCTCCGTGCTCACCAGCCCGGACGCGCCGGACAGGAACCGCTTTTCCAGCTCTGCGGCGAGAGGGTCCTCAGCCGCGGCCGCCCCCTTTTTCACCAGCCGCTGGGCGCCGCTGGCAAGCTCCGTCACCAGAATGACGGCCCGGCGGGCCGCACGCTCCTCATTGAGAGCGGCAAGAAGATCAAGCTGCATGGGTGACCGGCTCCACATAGACGCGGATGCGCCCGCCGCAGGACAGGCCGGCCCGCCAGGCGGTTTCATCGGCGACGCCGAATTCCAGCATCGAGGCCTTGCCGGAGGCAATCACATCCGCCGCCTCAGCGACAACCGCGCCCTCGACACAGCCGCCGGAGACGGAGCCCTCGAAATTGCCCTGCGCATCAATGACGAGATGGGAGCCAACCGGCCGGGGCGCAGAGCCCCAGGTCTCCACCACCGTTGCCACCGCCACCTTGCGGCCCGCCTTCACCCAAGCTTCTGCCACTGCCAGCTCATCCGCCATGGCACTCTCCCTCATGGTCTTTCCCGCAAGGATATAGGGAGGATGCAGGCACTGGAAAGAAAAACCCGCTCAGCCGGTTCAGCTGCAAGAATGCGGACAAGAAAAGAACAGCGCCCCGGAGGGCCGGGGCGCTGCAGCGGAACCAGGCATGATGGGTGCGCATGCCGGGGCCCGTTTGGGAAGCTGTAAAACGCGAGACAGCCGCAGCGGGGCTGCGGCTGTCTCTCATGTCATTCCCGTACGGGAAAGTGGCTCACTCAGCCGCGTTGCGCGAAGCCGGAGCTGCAGCCAGAACGGAGCTGTCCACCGCGTCTTCGAACTTGGCGAAGTTGTCGATGAACATCTGCACCAGCTTCTTGGCCTGCGCGTCATAGGCGGCCTTGTCGGCCCAGGTTTCGCGCGGGTTCAGGATGGCGCTGTCGACGCCCGGCACGGCTTCCGGAACGGCAAAGCCGAAGTTCGGGTCCATGCGGAAGGCGGCATTCTTCAGCGAGCCATCCAGCGCGGCGCGCAGCAGCGTGCGGGTTGCCTTGATCGGCATGCGGCTTCCGGTGCCATAGGCGCCGCCCGTCCAGCCGGTGTTCACCAGCCAGCAGTCCACGCCCTGCTCGGCGATGAGGTCACGCAGCAGGTTGCCGTATTCGCTCGGGTGGCGCGGGATGAAGGGTGCGCCGAAGCAGGTTGAGAAGGTCGCCTGCGGCTCGGTGACGCCCTTTTCCGTGCCGGCCACCTTGGCGGTGTAGCCGGAAAGGAAGTGATACATGGCCTGCGCCGGGGTCAGACGGGCGATCGGAGGCATCACGCCGAAGGCATCGGCGGTCAGCATGATGATCGTCTTCGGCTGCGGAGCGACGCCGGTGGCGCTGGCATTCGAGATGAAGTGGATCGGATAGGCCGCACGGGTGTTCTCGGTTTTCGAGCCATTGTCGAAGTCCGGCACGCGGGCTTCATCCAGCACCACGTTTTCCAGCACGGTGCCGAAGCGCTGCGTCGTGGAGAAGATCTCCGGCTCGGCTTCCTTCGACAGCTTGATGGTCTTGGCGTAGCAGCCGCCTTCGAAGTTGAAGACGCCGGTCTTGCCCCAGCCGTGCTCGTCGTCACCAATAAGTGTGCGCTCCGGATCAGCGGAGAGCGTGGTCTTGCCGGTGCCCGACAGGCCGAAGAAGACAGCCGTGTCGCCGTCCTTGCCGACGTTGGCAGAGCAATGCATCGGCATGACGCCCTGCGGCGGCAGCAGGTAGTTGAGGAAGGTGAAGACGGACTTCTTCATCTCGCCGGCATAGGACGTGCCGCCGATGAGCACGATCATGCGCGACAGGTCGCAGGCTATGACCGTTTCGGAACGGCAGCCGTGACGGGCCGGATCGGCCTTGAAGTCCGGCAGATCGATGATCGTCATCTTCGGCACGAAGGTGGCCAGATCTTCCGCCTTCGGCCGGATCAGCAGGTTGCGGATAAACAGCGAGTGCCAGGCAAACTGGGTATAGACACGCACGGGAAGACGATAGGCTGCCTCGGCGCCACCGTAGAGATCCTGCGCGAACAGATCCTTACCCTTGGCATGATCGAGGAAGTCGCCCAGCAGAACGTCGAACTGCTCCGGCGTCATCTTCGCGTTGTTGTCCCACCAGACCTGATCTTCGGTCGAAGCATCACAGACAACGAACTTGTCCTTCGGCGAACGGCCCGTGTGGGTGCCGGTGTCAGCCACCAGAGCCCCGCCGGCCGACAGCCGCGCCTCACCGCGCTGCAGCGCGTATTCGTAAAGAGACGGCTCGTTCTGGTTCCAATAAATCGCACCGAGCCCCGTCAGGCCGATTGTTTCAAGGCCGCAGGCCGGGTTCCGGACACCTGTCTCTTTCATGATCGCGCAGTCCCTTAATCTGTCTACACGCGCCGGAGGACCAGGGGATCGCACCTGATCTGCTGCCCCTCAAGTCCCGGCGCAGGCGGACCCTAGTTGATCTGCCACTGCGCAACAAGAGAACAGAAAGGATGATTTGACCATTTAATCGATTAAAAAACAAAGACTTGGCAGAACGATTTATTTTGGACCGTGAATTTAAGCAAAACTGTGACGCAGAGCACTTTGTCTTTCGCAGATCACACCCACATGACAGACGGGCGCCGAGGTTCCCGCCTTACAAAAACGGCGGCTAATGGAACCGGCAGAAGATTAAAGAGTTGGTATGCAATTGCCTTTGCCTTATTTTATGCGCAATTGCGGGGCCAAAGGCTGAAGGTGAGTTACGACATTGACGGATCAAAGGACGAAGACCCGCATCATGCCGACTATTGCACTCGTCGACGATGACCGTAACATCCTGACTTCGGTTTCCATTGCACTGGAATCGGAAGGATACAGGGTCCAGACCTATACGGATGGCGCTTCCGCCCTGGATGGTCTTCTCAGCGACACCCCCAATCTCGCGATCTTCGACATCAAGATGCCGCGGATGGACGGGATGGAACTGCTGCGCCGCCTGCGCCAAACCTCGGATCTGCCGGTGATCTTCCTCACCTCCAAGGATGACGAGATCGACGAGCTGTTCGGCCTGAAGATGGGCGCGGACGATTTCATCCGCAAACCCTTCTCCCAGCGCCTGCTGGTGGAGCGTGTGCGCGCCGTGCTGCGCCGGGTACAGCCGCGCGATGCCTCCGCCCCGCGCGAGGATGGCGACAAGCTGCTGGAACGCGGCCAGCTTCTGATGGATCAGGAGCGCCACACCTGCACCTGGAACGGCAAGCCGGTGACGCTGACCGTGACCGAGTTCCTCATCCTCTCGGCGCTGGCCCAGCGCCCGGGCGTGGTGAAGAGCCGAAATGCACTGATGGATGCGGCCTATGATGATCAGGTCTATGTGGACGACCGGACCATCGACAGCCACATCAAGCGCCTGCGCAAGAAATTCAAGATGGTGGACGACGACTTCGACATGATCGAGACCCTTTATGGCGTCGGCTACCGGTTCCGGGAGACCTGAGGGTTCCTGACGCCAGATGGCAACTGACACCGGGGAAGACATGCGCCTTCACACGAAGGAGCAAGATGGCAACGCCCGCGCAGAGGACAGCGCGGGCGAACGCACGTCTCCGGCTGCCCTGCGCCACCTTGGCAACCCGCGCCTGCGCCGGAGGTTCCTGAACCGGGCCGGGGCACTGCTCGGCACCTATGTCTTCTCCTCTCTGACCCGGCGCATCGTGGTGCTGAACCTCGCCGGCCTCATCGCCCTGGTCTCCGGCATTCTCTACCTGAACCAGTTCCGCGCCGGGCTGATCGACGCCCGTGTGCAGAGCCTTCTGACGCAGGGCGAGATCATCGCCGGCGCCATCGCCGCCTCGGCCACGGTGGACACGGGCGCCATTACGGTTGACCCGGAACGCCTATTGCAGATGCAGGCGGGCGAAACCCTGATGCCCAGCACCACCACGTTGGAATCCCTCGATTTCCCGGTCAATCCCGAGCGTGTCGGGCCGGTGCTGCGGCGGCTGATCTCGCCGACCAAGACCCGCGCCCGGATCTATGACACGCAAGGCATGCTGATCCTTGATTCGCGCCAGCTTTACAGCCAGGTGATGCGCTACGACCTGTCCCCGCCCACGGTGCAGGAGGACGGCTTCTTTGACCGGATCTGGCAGTCGGTGAAGATCTGGCTGCGGCGCGGCGACCTGCCGGTCTATCAGGAAGCCGGTGCCGGTGACGGGCTGATCTATCCTGAGGTGGAAGCCGCCGTTTCCGGCTCCCCCGCCAGCATCGTGCGCCTGTCGCCGCGCGGCGAGCTGATCGTCTCGGTGGCCGTGCCGATCCAGCGGTTCCGGCAGGTGGTGGGCGCGCTGCTGCTCTCCACGCAAGGGGGAGACATTGACGCCATCGTCAGCGCCGAACGGATCGCGATCATCCGCGTGTTCATGGTGGCCGCAGGCGTCATGCTCGTCATGTCGATCCTGACGGCCGGCACCATTGCCGGCCCCGTGCGCCGCCTTGCTGCGGCGGCTGAGCGGGTGCGGCGCGGCGGCAAGTCACGTCAGGAGATCCCGGAGTTTTCCGACAGGCAGGACGAAATCGGCCATCTTGCCCGCTCCTTCCGCGACATGACCAATGCGCTCTATAACCGCATGGATGCCATCGAGCGCTTTGCGGCCGATGTGGCGCATGAATTGAAAAACCCGCTGACCTCGCTGCGCAGCGCCGTGGAAACCCTGCCGCTGGCGAAATCGGACACTTCGCGCGCGCGCCTGCTGGAGGTGATCCAGCATGACGTGCGCCGCCTCGACCGCCTGATCACCGACATTTCCGATGCCTCGCGGCTGGATGCGGAACTGGCGCGCGGCAGTGCGGAAGCGCTGGATGCCAGCCGCCTGTTGCGCAATGTTGCCGACATGGCCAACCAGCGTGCCGCCGAAGATGCACCGCGCGTGATCCTGACCATCGCGGACGTGAAGAATGCGGATGTGAAGGGCAGCAGCACCCGTCAGGACCGGCATGCCGACAAGGCCGCCGAAAAGGCGGAGGAGAAAGGCTATCTGATCCTCGGCCATGACAGCCGTCTGGCGCAGGTGATCAACAATCTGATCGACAATGCCCGCTCCTTCTCGCCCCCCGGCGGCACCGTGCGCATTGGCGCCAGCCGCACAGGCAACACGGTTGTCATCACCGTTGATGATGACGGCCCCGGCATCCGGGCCGAGAAGATCGAGCGCATCTTCGAGCGCTTTTATACCGACAGGCCCGATGGCGAGGCCTTCGGCAACAACTCCGGCCTTGGCCTGTCGATCTCGCGCCAGATCATCGAGGCGCACCGGGGCACGATCACGGCGGAAAACCGCACTGAGACCGATCCGGAAACCGGTGAGAAGACCATTCTGGGTGCGCGCTTCATCATCACCCTGCCCGCAGGCGGCAGCGCATGAGCGGCCATGCAGCTCATGGCGGCCTGCTGGTGCATGGCTGCGCGGTCATCCTCGGCACCACGGGTGTGCTGATCCGCGGCCCCTCGGGCTCCGGCAAGTCGAGGCTGGCGGCAGAACTGGTCGAGCGGGCTGGCCGCAACGGCCATTTCGCCGCCCATGTGGCCGATGACCAGTGCCTGCTGGATGCCACAGAGGCAGGTCTGAGGGCGCGGGCGCCGCAGACCATCTCCGGGCTGGCGGAGCTGCGCGGGCGCGGCATCGTGCCGGTTCTCCATGAGCCTGCGGCCCTGATCAGCCTTGTGGCCGATCTTGAGCCGGCAGCAGAACTCGAGCGCATGCCGGAGGCAGATGCCCTTTCCACGGTGCTGCTGGACCGGCTGATTGCCCGCCAGCCGGTGCCCTCCGGCGATGCGGCAGGCGCAGTGGCCTTGATCCGGGAGGCCCTGCGCGCGATTTATCCGGGAAAGCGGCCGCCTGTTTAGGCCGTGTTAATGAGAAAACTGCTTGCTTTGGGCGCCACGCTTGCCGACATTGCGGCAACAGCGTTCAGATCCGGCGCAAGCCCCGGGAAACCGGACAGACCGGACCCACGACGAAAGACACAGGTCGGCAAGGCATGATTGGACTGGTACTCGTGACCCATGGCCGCTTGGCGGAAGAGTTCAAGGCGGCACTTGAGCACGTGGTTGGCCCGCAGACGCAGGTCGCAACGATTGCGATCGGCCCGGAGGACAACATGGAGCAGCGCCGCCAGGATATCCTCGGCGCTGTCGAGGAGGTGAACACCGGCGCAGGTGTCGTGCTCCTGACCGACATGTTCGGCGGCACGCCCTCGAACCTCGCCATCTCCGTAATGGACGGCAAGACCATCGAGGTAATTGCCGGGGTGAACCTGCCGATGCTGATCAAGCTGGCGAGCGTGCGCGCCGACCGGGGCCTTGCCGATGCGGTGGAGGAAGCCCGCAAGGCCGGCCAGAAATACATCTCCGTCGCCAGCCAGGTTCTGTCCGGCAACGGCTGACGCCAGCGCCCCGAAGAAAGTCACTGACCACGATGGATGCCGCGCCAAACATGACACGCCTCGAACGCAGCCTGCTGATCGTCAACCAGCGCGGTCTCCACGCCCGCGCCTCCGCCAAGCTGGTGAAGCTGGTGGATACGTTCAACGCGGATGTGCGCGTGTCAAAGGACGGACAGACCGTCGGCGGCACCTCGATCATGGGCCTGATGATGCTGGCCGCAGCACCCGGCTGCTGCATCCACGTGGAAGTGACCGGCCCCGAAGCCGAAGCCGCCCTGACCGCCATCGCCGCGCTTGTGGCGGACAAGTTTGGCGAGGAAGATTGAGGGGCGCTGCTTCCTCACACGCTCAACCGGGATATTACATCTATTTATATTTGCAGTTTTTATCTTTCTCATTTGACCGGCTTCAGTTCTGGCCGATACTTTATCTGAAGCTTGACGCATAAGGGTGCTCACTAATGAGTGCGCCATCAGCAGCCATTGGAACGGGTTTCTATACGGCAGGCGACGCAGCCCGCCTGCTTGGCATACCTGTGCGCAGCATCCGCCGCTGGCTTGGCGGCTACAGCTACAAGCATGGTGCGGAACATGTTCAAGTGCCCCCCTCTGGCAGCCACAGCTCCAGACAGACGATGACACTCTCGAGTTGGGCTTCAGGGACCTGATAGAACTTCGGTTCGTGAAGGAATTCATCAGTGCAGGACTTGCAGTCCAGACAATCAGGCGCTGTCTCATCCATGCTCAGGAGTGTGTCGGGGCCTCACATCCATTTTCGACCCAGCGCTTCCTGACCGATGGACGGACCATATTTCTCAACAGTGTTTCACCTGACGACCAGGAAACACTGCTTGACCTGCGCCAGAAACAATATGTCCTGAAGAGCGTGATTGAGCGGACGTTCAAGGATCTTGATATTGAAGAGGGCTCGGTTACCCGCTGGCGGCCGTTCAAGGGAAAGCCTTCCATCATCATCGACCCGGACCTTGTTTTCGGCCAGCCAACGACTGCTCACTACAACATTCCCACCATTACCCTGGCACAAGCGGTCAAAGCCGAGGGATCAGAGCAGCTGGTTTCAGAACTTTATGAGGTTCCTGTTCAAGTCGTCCGTGACGCCGTCGCATATGAGGAACAGCTAGCCGCTTGAAAGTGTTGTTTGACCATAATCTGTCACCACGCATTCCCCGGGGCATTACATGCCTTGATGGGCGATGGATATGAGATCAATGCTCTGAAAGAAAAATTCGATCCCAGCATCAAAGACGTAGATCTTATCACTGCACTTAACCGCGAAGGGGGCTGGGTTCTGATATCGGGTGACCGGCGCATTACCCGCAACAAGATTGAAAAGTCAGCTTTCCAGTCCTCCAAGATTATCGGGATGTTCCTGTCATCAGGTCTGTATAAATCGCCCGTCCTGAAACAGGCTGAGCGCCTGATTGCTCTGTGGCCTGCCATAGAATCGATCGCTGCAAATGTCGCACCCGGCTCGATGTTCGAACTTCCTCTTAAATCGTTGAAGCCATCATCCTTGCGCTGACGCCCCGCCAACACTCCCTTAACCCCATTCCCACATTTCCTTCCTCATATAAAGAAATCTTTATATCCGCATTGATAGGGCTGAAAGGCCGCTATATAAGGAGCGGAACGGGATTCCGGGGCTGTTGCCGTGAGGCGGGCAGGCCTGGCCGGGTGCAGTGCACCTTCGTGCCGCCGTTGGGTGGCTGCTGAAAACAGATCAGAACAGGATCAGGTCATGACCGACTATATCGTCAAGGACATCAAGCTCGCCGATTGGGGCCGGACGGAAATCGAGATCGCCGAAACCGAAATGCCGGGCCTGATGGCCAGCCGCGCCGAATTCGCCGCGTCCAAGCCGCTGAAGGGCGCCCGTATCGCCGGCTCGCTGCACATGACCATCCAGACGGCCGTGCTCATCGAGACGCTGGTGGCCCTTGGCGCCGAAGTCCGCTGGGCATCCTGCAACATCTATTCCACCCAGGATCAGGCCGCTGCCGCCATTGCCGCTGCCGGCATTCCGGTCTTCGCCATCAAGGGCGAGACGCTGGAAGAATACTGGGACTATGCCGACCGGATCTTCGACTTCCCGGAAGGCGCCAACATGATCCTCGACGATGGCGGCGATGCCACGCTCTACATCCTGCTCGGCGCCCGCGTCGAAGCCGGTGAGACAAGCCTCATCGAAGATCCGAAGTCCGAAGAGGAAGAATACCTCTTTGCCCAGATCAAGAAGCGCATGGCCAAGAACCCAGGCTGGTTCACCAAGCAGCGCGATCTGATCAAGGGCGTCACCGAAGAGACCACCACGGGCGTGCTGCGCCTTTACGAGATGCAGAAGAAGGGCCAGCTGCCCTTCCCGGCCATCAACGTGAACGACAGCGTCACCAAGTCCAAGTTCGACAACCGCTATGGCTGCCGTGAATCGCTGGTGGACGGCATCCGCCGCGGCACCGACGTGATGATGTCGGGCAAGGTCGCCGTGGTTTGCGGCTATGGCGATGTCGGCAAGGGCTCGGCCCAGTCGCTGGCAGGCGCGGGCGCACGCGTCATCGTCACCGAAATCGACCCGATCTGCGCCCTGCAGGCCGCCATGGACGGTTTCGAAGTCAAGACGCTGGATCAGGTGGCCGGCACGGCTGACATCTTTGTCACTGCCACCGGCAACAAGGACATCATTACCCTCGACCATATGCGGGCGATGAAGGACATGGCGATCGTCTGCAACATCGGTCACTTCGACAACGAGATCCAGGTTGCCGCGCTGAAGAACCTGCAGTGGCGCCCGGTGAAGGATCAGGTCGACATGGTCGTCTTCCCGGACGGCAAGCGCATGATCCTTCTGTCGCAGGGCCGCCTCGTCAATCTTGGCAATGCCACCGGCCATCCGAGCTTCGTGATGTCGGCGAGCTTCACCAACCAGGTGCTGGCGCAGATCGAACTCTTCACCCGTGGTGATCAGTACAAGAATGAGGTCTATGTGCTGCCGAAGCATCTGGACGAGAAGGTGGCCCGCCTGCACCTCGCCAAGCTGGGCGTCTCGTTAACCGAACTGACGGACGACCAGGCCCAATATCTGGGGATTAACAAGACCGGCCCGTTCAAATCGGAGCACTACAAGTACTGATTTCAAGCGCGCGGCACACTATATATTGTGCCGCATGGAATCTGACTTGCGTAGAAGCACAAATGCAGGCCCCGTCCACCCGGACGGGGCCTGTTAACTTTTCATCAACAGACTCTTTAGCGCGATTCCCGAACAAGGTATGGTCAGGACGAATCAGGGGATTGAGGCAGATCCCTGACGACTCCGGCCTCCGGCCGGACTGAATGGCGGCAAAAGAGGTAGGCAGATGCCGGTAGACGGCGGTTCACGCTTGCGCAAGGGCGCAGGGCGGCGGAGACGGATTCTGAAAACGCTCTCCCTCTCGGGCGTGAGCGCCTTTGCCCTCGCCGCCAGCATGGGCAGCAGCCTGGCACAGGCGGCAAGCGCCTCCAACGGACAGTTCGGCGCCGACCAGATAGTCTGGCTGGCCGCCCTTGGCGGGGCCTGCGCCTTTGCCGTCACGGCCTCCTTCGCCTTCCTGCGCAACCGCCGCACCAGCGCTGCCCGCATCGATGCACTTTCGCGCGAGAACCGCGATCTCAAGCTTTTCGTCGACCGGCTGGAATCCATGCTCAACACCGAAGAGCAGCGGATCATCGCCTGGACCGGGCTTGGCGAACGCCAGGGCCTGACGCCGCATGTCTGGGGCAATCTGCCGGACAGCTGCGGCGCACCACGCAGCGCCGCGCAGCTTCTGAGCTTCGGCAGCTGGCTGGATGCGAAATCGGCCGAACTGCTGGAAGATCATCTGGCGCGCCTGCGCAGCATTGGCGAGGCTTTCTGCATCACGCTGGAAACCCGCCACCGTACCTATATCGAGGCTGTGGGCCGCACGGCGGGTGCTGCCTCCGTGCTGCGCCTGCGTGACCTGACCGGTGACCGCCAGTCGCAGGCAGAACTTGCCGCCCGCAACGCGCGGCTCTCCGGCGAACTTTACATGCTCCATGCCCTGCTGGAGGCGATGCCCGCCCCGGCGTGGCAGACGGATGCGGAAGGCAAGGTCAACTGGGCCAACCGCGCCTATGCCCGCGCCGTCGATTGCGCCTCACCCGAGGCGGCCGTCAGCGGCGCTGTCGAATTCCTGGATGCCCCGGCCCGCGAGGCCATGAGCCGCGAGCGCAACGATGACGGCTGCTTCCGCTCACGCATGCCGATTGTGGCAGCAGGCGAGCGCCGCGTCTTTGAAGTGACGGACGTGCGCTCCAACGTTGGCAGCGCCGGCATCGCCATCGATATTTCCGAGCTGGACCGTACCAAGAAGGAACTGAAGCGCACCGAGGAATTTCACGGGCGCACGCTGGACCAGCTGGCAACGGCGGTGGCCATCTACGGCGCCGACCGCAAGCTGCAATTCTACAACGCTGCCTTCCGTGCCCTGTGGGATCTGGACACCGCTTTTCTCGACGGCCAGCCGGAAGATGGCATCGTGCTCGACACGCTACGTGCCGGGCGCAAACTGCCCGAGCAGGCCGATTACCGCGTCTGGCGCACCAAGATGCTGGAAAGCTACCAGTCGCTGGAAGCGCGCGAAAGCTGGTGGCACCTGCCGGACGGCCGCACGCTGCGCGTCATCGCCAACCCGCACCCGCAGGGCGGCGTCACCTATATCTACGAGAACGTGACCGAGCGGCTGGATCTGGAAAGCCGATACAACGCGCTGATCCGCGTGCAGGGCGAGACGCTGGACAATCTGTCCGAAGCTGTCGCCGTGTTCGGTTCTGACGGCCGCCTGCGCCTGTGGAACCCGGCCTTCAGCGAAATCTGGGCCATGCCGGAAGACCAGCTTTCGGTCATGCCGCATGTCAATGACATCGTGAACACCTGCGCCGCCAACACAGGCGAGATGGAAGCCTGGCGCCGGCTGGCCGGCTCCATCACCGGGCTGATGGACAGCCGCACGCATCTGGCCGGCCGTATGGAGCGGCGCGATGGCTCCGTGCTGGATTACGCCACCGTACCCCTGCCGGATGGTGGCACCCTTGTGACCTTCGTTAACGTTACCGACAGCGTGAATGTGGAGCGCGCCCTCGTTGAAAAGAACGAGGCGCTGCAACAGGCGGATGACCTGAAGAACGCCTTCATCCAGCACGTTTCCTACGAGTTGCGCTCGCCGCTGACCAACATCATCGGTTTTGCCCAGCTTCTGTCCGATCCGAAATTCGGCGAGCTTTCCGACAAGCAGGGCGAATACGCGGAATATATCCTGTCCTCGTCCTCGGCTCTGCTCGCCATCATCAACGACATTCTCGACCTGGCCACCATTGATGCGGGCATCATGGAGCTGGACCTCAGCGAAGTGGATGTGGCGCAGACCGTGTCTGCCGCCGTCGAGGGCCTGAAGGACCGGCTGGTCGAATCGCAGATCGTGCTGCGCACCCACGTACCGGACGATATTGGCACCATGCTGGCAGACGAGCGCCGGCTGCGGCAGGTGCTGTTCAACCTGATTTCCAATGCCGTCCGCTATTCCGAAGAGGGTGGCATCATAGACGTAACTTGCAAACGGCAGGGCGCGAATGTCGTCTTCACAGTCAAGGATCATGGCTGCGGCATCCCGCAAGAGATGATCGAGGCCGTATTCAACCGCTTCGTCGGTCATGACTCAGGCTCTAGGCGGCGCGGTGCAGGGCTGGGCCTGTCCATCGTCAAGAGCTTCGTGGAACTGCACGGCGGTCAGGTGGAGATCCAGTCACGGGAGGGGAGCGGCACGACCGTCACCTGCACGTTTCCCGCCAAGCCCGAAGTGACTGGCCGGGTTGCTGCCGAGTAAGCCCGGCATGAACACGCTGCCCTCACTCAGCCTCACCATAGCCGATGAACCCGCCATGGTGCGGCTGGCCGAAGACATGGCCGCCATCCTTGGCCCCGGCGATGTGATTGCGCTCAGCGGTGACCTGGGCGCGGGCAAGTCCACCTTCAGCCGCGCCCTGCTGCGCGCCTTTGCCGGTGACCCCGCGCTGGAAGTGCCGAGCCCCACCTTCACCCTCGTCCAGACCTATGATCTGGGCCGGCTGACCATCTCCCATCTCGATCTTTACCGGCTGGAAGAGCCGGAAGAGCTGGAAGAACTGGGGCTGGAGGATCTGACGGCCACGGGCGCGGCGCTGATCGAATGGCCGGAAAAGGCCGGCCGTTTCCTTCCCGCCAGCCGGCTGATCCTGTCCATCGCCCATTGCGGCGAGAATGATGCCCGTGCGGTGACTTTCTCATTTGCCAGCCCTGCCGCGGAAAGCCGCTGGGCGCAGCGGCTGGCGCGGACGCAGCGCATCCGGGCACTGGCAGAGGAGGCAGGTTTCGCAGGCGCAGAGCGGCGCTATCTGACAGGAGACGCCTCGGCGCGGGCCTATGAGCTGATCCGCACGCCGCAGAAATCTGCGGTGCTGATGAACTCTCCCGCTGCCTATGAACTGGCAAAGCCGGGCGAAATACCCAGCTACAGCGAAACCGTCCACCGCGCCCGCACTGTCGATGCCTTCATCGCGCTGACCGGCGAGCTGCGCCGTCGCGGTTACAGCGCGCCGGAGCTTTACGCCATCGACCGGGATGCGGGCCTGCTGCTGCAGGAGAACCTTGGCGGCGAAGGCATCATCACGCCGGACAGGCACCCCATCGCGGAGCGCTACGCCGCCGCAGCACAGCTGCTGGCGGACATGCACTCGGACACGGACTGGCCGCAGGAGCTGACCGTGACCGGCATGGGCGGAGCCCTTCTGGCCCGCCACATCATCCCGGCCTATTCGGAAAATGCCCTGCTGACGGAGGCTGATCTCTTTCTCGAATGGTATGTGCCCTGGCGTGCCGGAGCGGATCCCGCCACCCTGCCCGCAGCGCCGGATACGCAGGAGCGGGCGGATTACCGCGCCCTGTGGCAGACGGCCTTTGCCCGGATCAAGGATGCGCAGACCGGCTGGGTGATGCGGGACTATCACTCCCCCAACATCCTGTGGCTGGACGGGCGCGAGGGGCACGCGAAACTGGGCCTCATCGACTACCAGGATTGCGTCCTTGGCCCCGTTGCATATGACCTTGCCTCCCTGCTGCTCGATGCCAGGGTGGATATCCCGCGCGCGCTGGAAGACGGATTGCTGACCGGCTACCTCGCCCGCCGCAAGGCGCAGGACGCGGGCTTTGACGAAGAGTTGTTCCGGGCTGCCTATGCGGTCATGGGCGCGCAGCGCATCGCCAAGATCCTCGGGGCCTTCGTGCGGCTGAAATATGCCTATGGCAAGCCGCAGTACATGGCCCACATGCCGCGCATGACGGACTATCTCAACCGCACCCTCGCCCATCCGGCGCTGGCGGAACTGGCGAACTGGTTCCGGGCACGGACTGGCTAGGTCCGTGCAGCGCCTGACCGCACTTGCCTTAAGGGCGCGAAGCAGGCACTGCTAGAGTTTGTCAGGGAAAAGTGGGTACCGGTTTTCCCGAAAAGACAAACGAAACAAAGGCACCAGGTGAGGGGCTCCGGCTTGCCGGCGGCTTCGGTACTTCCTATCTCCGGCAGGCGATTTCAACCGGAGCAGTTTGCAGGTTTCTCATGACGAACGGCGTTTTCCGTCCCCATAGCGCAATGATCCTGGCTGCCGGGCTTGGCAAGCGCATGCGCCCGATCACGGCGACAACACCCAAACCCCTGATCGAGGTGAACGGCAAGGCGCTGATCGACCATGGCATGGACAAGCTGGCGGCTGCCGGGGTGAAGCGCTGCGTCGTCAACGTGCATTACCTTGCCGATCTGGTGGAGGTGCATGCCCGCCGCCGCAAGGACCTTGAGGTCATGATTTCCGACGAGCGCGAGGCCCTGCTGGAAACCGGCGGCGGCATCGCCAAGGCCCTGCCGCTGCTGGGTAATGATCCGTTCTTCGTGCTGAATGCCGACACCGCCTATTGGGTGGAAGGCGTGAAGCCCAATCTGGAACACATGATCGACGCCTTTGATCCGGAGCGCATGGATGCGCTGCTGCTGCTCTCGGACATGGTACACAGCGCCGGCTATCACGGGCGCGGCGATTTCCTGATGGACCCGAACGGCATTCTGGAGCGCCGGCCGGAGCGTTCGGTAGCGCCTTTTGCCTATGCGGGCGCGGCGATCCTGCATCCGCGCCTCTTCCACGATGCGCCGGAGGGCAAGTTCTCGCTCAACGTGCTGTTTGACCGGGCCATTGAGGCCGGGCGCCTGCATGGCACGCTGATGGAAGGCATCTGGCTGCATATCGGCACGCCGGAAGCCATCGCCGAGGCGGAACTCGCCGTGCGCGAAAGCGCAGACTGAAACCCGATCCGGACGGCAGGCAGGACTGATGGCAGCGCGGATTTTCTCCATTCCGCCCTCGGCGGATTTTTCCCGGGAGCTGATCGCAGCGCTGGTGGACGGGCGGCTGATCGAAGGCTTCCGGCCGCTCGATGATCCGCTGCTGCTCTCCGATGTGACCCTCTATCTGCCGACCCGCCGCGCCGCCCGTGCCCTGCCCGCGCTGGTGCAGGAAATGTTCGGCGGCCGGCCTGTTCTGCTGCCGCACATCCGCCCCTTGGGCGATGCGGATGAGGACCTGCAGCTTCTCTCTGCCCCCGGTGACGGCGAGGCGCTGCCACCCGAACTGCCGCCGCTGGAGCGCAAGCTGGCGATGACCCGGCTGGTGATGGGCTGGAAGGCGGCCCTGCGCCGTCAGGTTCTGGCCCTTGGCGAGGACGAGCCGCTGGGCCTTCCTGCTTCCGCCGCTGATGCCGCGTGGCTGGCCGGTGACCTCATCACCCTGATGGACGAGCTGGAAACCGAGGAAGCGGACTGGTCGGCGCTCGCCAGCCTCGTGCCGGAGGATCATGCCCGCTACTGGCAGGTGACGCTGGAATTCCTCGACATCGTGCGCCTTGCCTGGCCGGCCTATCTGGCCGAATGCGGCGCCATGGACCCCAAGGCCCGCCGGTCGGCGCTGATCCGGCGCGAGGCGGAACGCCTGCGCCTCAATCCCCCCAAGGGCCCTGTCATTGCCGCCGGATCGACCGGTACCGTGCCCGCCACAGCCGAGCTGCTGAAAGCCATTGCAAACCTGCCGCAGGGCGCCATCGTGCTGCCGGGGCTGGACATGCATATGGATGATGCGTCCTGGGCCGCCCTTGGCCGCGCCCCGCAGCCTCGGGTGGCTGCAGGCAAGGCCGCCCTGCCGCAGGATGAGCCCAGCACGAACGGCCACCCGCAATACGGCCTGAAGCAGCTGCTCGACCGGCTGGGCGTGGACCGGCGCGAGGTCACGCCGCTCTGCCCTCCGGAAACGCCGCAGCTCGCCGCCCGCGAGGCGCTGGTGAGCGAAGCCCTGCGCCCGGCCTCCACCACCGACGCATGGACCTCCTTCCTGCAGCAGACCCCGGCAGAGCAGCGCAAGGCCGCGCTTGACGGGGTCGAACTGGTGATCGCCCGCAATGAAGCGGAAGAAGCCCTGAGCCTTGCCATCGCCCTGCGCGAGGCGGTGGAGCGCGGAGAAACGGCGGCGCTTGTCTCCCCCGACCGCCTGCTCGCCCGCCGCGTGGCGGAAGAGCTGGGCCGCTGGAACATCACCGTGGATGACAGCGCCGGACGCCCGCTCGACCAGACGCCGCCCGCCGTGCTGGCCATGCTGGCTGCGCGCCTTGCACTGGAAGGCTGCGCGCCGCTGGATCTGCTGGCCCTGCTGAAACATCCGCTGGCCCGGTTGGGGCTGGAGACAAAAGACATCCGCTCCGCCGCCCGCTCGCTGGAGCGCGGCGTCTTACGCGGGCCCGCGCCGAAATTCGGCTCTCGCGGGCTGCCGGATGCGATTGCCGCCGCGCGTCTTGCCGCCGAGGATGCCCATACGCCGCGCTGGAAGAAGCTGGTGGAAGAGGACTGGGCCGCAGTCAGCGATCTTGCCAACCGTCTGATCACCGCGCTGGAGCCTCTGGAATGCCTGCTGGAGCGGAAGGAGCCCGTTCCCGTCGACGAACTCGCCCGTGCCCATGCCAGGGTGCTGCAACAGATTGCTGGCGACCCTACCGGATCGGATGCGGAGCTTTACCGGGGCGAGACGGGCGATGCACTGGCGCTGATGCTGACCGGGCTGATGGACAGCAGCCGTGCCGGCCTTGCCGTGCCTGCCCGCGAGTGGCCCTCCGTCTTCGCCGCGCTGATCGCCGGAACCGCCGTGCGCCGCCGCCTGCCGGGCGATCCGCGGGTGCAGATCCTCGGCCCCATGGAAGCGCGCCTGCAGCGGCCCGATCTGGTCATTCTCGGCGGTCTCAACGAAGGCATCTGGCCGCAGCGCACCCGCAACGATCCATGGCTCAACCGCCCGATGAAGCGCGACATGGGGCTGGAGCCGCCGGAGCGGCGCATCGGGGCTGGCGCCCATGACTTCGTGCAAGGGCTGGGCGCGCGCCGCGTAATCCTCTCCCGTGCCAGCCGCGCCGATGGCGCGCCCACCGTTGCCTCCCGCTGGCTGCAAAGGCTGCTGACGCTGGCCGGGCCTGAGGCGGAAGCTGCCTTGCTGGAACGCGGGCGGCGCTGGACGGAGCTCGCTGGCCAGCTCGATCTTGCCGAAGGCCCCGTCACCCCGGCGGAACGGCCCGCACCGAAGCCGCCCCTGAGCGCAAGGCCAGTGCGCCTGTCAGTCACCGAAGTCGAACGGCTGGTGCGTGATCCTTATGCCATCTTCGCCCGCCGCATCCTGGGCCTTGAGCCGGTGGACCCCATCGGCGGCTCGCCGACGCTCGCCGACAAGGGGTCGATCATCCATGACGCGCTGGCGCTGTTCCTGTCCGAATGGCATGGCGATCTGGATCACAAGGCCGTGGCGCGGCTGGTGGAGATCGGCGCGGAACTGTTTGCCCCGCTTGATGCCTTCCCGGCCATCCGCGCCCTGTGGTGGCCGCGTTTCCTGCGCATTGCCGAGGAGTTTGTCGCCTTTGAACGCCAGCGGGAACCCTTGATCCGCCAGCGCTTCCTCGAAATTTCCGGCGGAGTAGAACTGACCCTGCCGGGAGCCGGATTCCGCCTGACCGGCCGCGCCGACCGCATCGATCTGATGCAGGACGGCACGCTGGCGGTGATCGACTACAAGACCGGCGCCGTGCCCAGCATCAAACAGGTGGAAGCGCTGCTGTCGCCGCAGCTGCCGCTGGAAGTGGCCATGATCCGGCGCGGCGGCTTCGGCAGCGTGCCTGCGGGCGACCCGGTGTCCGACATGCTCTACATCGAACTGAAGGGCGGGCGCACGGCGCTGAAGGTGGAATCACGCCAGCCGAAGGACCGCACCATCGAGGAACTGGCCGAAGATGCCTGGAAACGCCTGGAGCAGCTAGTGGCGGCCTATCAGGACGAGGGGCGCGGCTATCTCTCCCGGGCAAGGGTGGAGAAGGAGCGCGACCTCAACGGCCCCTATGATCACCTTGCCCGGGTGAAGGAATGGGCCAGCGGTTCGGAGGACAGCGAATGAGCGGGCCGCAGATCCCCCTTGCAACGCTTCAGCGGCAGGACCTTGCCTCCCGGCCTCACGCCTCGGCCTGGGTGAGCGCCAATGCGGGCTCGGGCAAGACTTTTGTTCTCTCCCGCCGGGTGGTGCGCCAGCTGCTGGATGGCACCGATCCCTCGCGCATTCTTTGCCTCACCTTCACCAAGGCGGCCGCTGCCGAGATGGCAACCCGTGTGTTCAAGATCCTCGGCCAGTGGATCGCCTTGAGCGATGATGATCTGGCAAAGGAAATTGCCGCCATCGACGGAACGCCCCCGTCCCGCGCACGGCTTGCCGGGGCGCGGCGGCTGTTTGCGCAGGCGCTGGAAACGCCGGGCGGGCTGAAGATCCAGACCATCCACGCCTTCTGCGAGGCGCTGCTGCACCAGTTTCCGCTGGAAGCCAATGTGGCCGGGCATTTCTCCGTGCTGGACGACCGGCTGGCGGCGGAGCTGATGGCCGAGGCCCGCGCCTTCGTGCTGCATGCCGCAGAGACCGAGCCGGAAAGCCCGCTGGGCGCAGCACTGCAACGGCTGATCGGCCTGATGCCGGACGCGGCTGTCGAGGAGGTTCTGGCCGAGGCCATCAACCGGCGCGATGCCTTGCGCAACTGGATCGTCAGCGCCGGAGATCTGGACGCGGCACTCGAAAACCTTGCGCGGGATTTCGGGCTGGAGCCGGGCGCAAGTCTTGAGGCGCTGGACGAAGAGCTTCTGGAAGGCCGCCTCATCCGCGATCCGCTGGCCGTTGCCGAAGCGCTGCGGCTGGGCACCAAGGCCGACGGTGAGAAGGCGGACCTTCTGGCTGCTGCCGCCGAAGGACTGAAGCCCGGCGGCGATCCCGCCACCTTCCGTCACAACTGGCTGCGGGCATTCTTCACGCAGGCCATGGAACCGGCCAAGCGCCTGTGCACGGCCGGCATCATCAAACAGTTTCCGAAAGTGGCAGAGGACATGCAGGCCGAACAGGCCCGGCTTGTGGCCCTGCTGGAGAAACGCCGCGCCATCGTCACGCTGGAAGGCACGGCTGCGATCTTCCGCCTCGCCGATGGCGTCATCGGCCATTACGAGGCGGGCAAGGCCCGGCGCGGGGTGCTGGATTTCGAAGACCTCGTGGTGCGCGCCGCCAATCTTCTGGCCAACAGCGATGCGGCCCAGTGGGTGCAGTTCAAGCTGGATCAGGGACTGGACCACATTCTGGTGGACGAGGCACAGGACACGAGCCCCCGGCAGTGGCAGGTGATCCGCTCGCTGGCGGAAGAGTTCTTCTCCGGCGAGGGCGCAAGACGCGGCCCGCGCACCATCTTCGCCGTGGGTGACGAGAAGCAGTCGATCTATTCCTTTCAAGGCGCCGTGCCCGCCTATTTCGACGAGATGCGCCGCTATTTCGACAAGCGCGCCGCGCAGGCGGACCAGCCGTTCCATCCGGTGGAGCTGCAGCTTTCCTTCCGCTCGACGCCTGATGTGCTGGGCGCGGTGGACCGGGTGTTCCTGCCCGCCGAAGCCCATGCCGGCCTGTCGCAGGAAGTGAAGCCCCCGGTGCATGAAGCGATCCGCCGCGATCCCGGGCTCGTTGAAATCTGGCCGCTGGAAGAGCCGCTGGAGAGCGAGGAGCCGGAGGACTGGACCTTGCCGGTGGATCATCTTGGCACCGGTTCGCCCATGCTGCGGGTGGCCAGGCGCATTGCCGCCACCTTGCGCCGGTGGATGGACGAGGGCACCGCAGGGCCCGGCGACGTGATGATCCTGGTGCGCAAGCGCGGCCCCTTCGTGGAAGCGCTGAACCGGGAAATGAAGCGGCTGGGCGTGCCTGCAGCGGGCAGTGACCGGCTGGTGCTGACCGAGCATATCGCGGTGATGGATCTGGTTGCCCTTGGCCGCTTCATGCTGCTGCCGGAAGACGACCTGTCGCTGGCCGCCGTGCTGAAAAGCCCGCTGTTCGGCCTGGATGACGATGCACTGCTGGAAATTGCCCGCGATCCGGTGGAGCGGCTCCGCCCCGGCACCCTATGGCAGGGGCTCTTGAAAAAGGCGCAGGAGGGCGACCGCTGGGACCATGTGCGCCAGCAGCTGGAAGCATGGCGCGCGCGAGCCGACTTCATGCCGCCCTTCGAATTCTACGCAAGGCTTCTGTCCGTCGATGGCGGGCGGCGGGCCTTCCGCGGCCGCATGGGACCTGAAGTGGATGACGTGCTGGACGAGTTTCTGGCGCTGGCCATGGGCTATGAGCAGACCGGCATTCCCGGCCTTGAAGGCTTCCTTGCCTGGCTCGCCGCGGCCCCCACCGAGATCAAGCGCGAGCTGACCAATGCCGCCGGGCTGGTGCGCATCATGACGGTGCATGGCTCCAAGGGGCTGGAGGCACCGATCGTCATTCTGGTCGACCCATGCAACGCCCCCGTCAGCAGCCATCACGACCCGTCCTTCCTGCCTTTCAAACCAAAGGATGACGCAGAACAGGCCCCCGCATTGGTGTGGCTGCCGGTGAAGGCAGAGCGCATGAGCTGGCAAACTGAGGCCATCGAAAAATTCCGCGCCAGTGCCGCCGAGGAATACAGGCGCCTGCTTTATGTCGCCATGACCCGCGCCGAGGACCGGCTGATCATCTGCGGCTGGCAGCCTGCCAAAGGCCCCAAAGAAGGCTGCTGGTATGAGCTGGCTGCCAGCGCGCTGAAGCCGGAAGCCGAGGAAGTCACCGCCCCCGATGGAACTGTCACCGCATGGTTGTGGCGCAAGCCCGGCACGGATCCGGCAGCTCCCTTGAGGACACACGGCGCCCACGCTGAGCCGGAAGCAAAGAAACCTGCCGTCCCTGTGCCGGAGTGGCTGACCCGCCCGGTGACTCCGCCCGCCCGCATGCCCCGGCTTCAGCCCTCCCGCGTGTTTGACGCGATGGAGATGAAGGAGGGCATCGAGGCGCCGGACGGGCTTTCGGCGCTGGAAGCACACCGGCAGGCGGAAGCCTATCCACTGGAGCGCGGCCGCCTCATGCACCGGCTGCTGGAATTGCTGCCGGATCTGCCGGAGGCGGAACGCGCTGCCGCCGGGCGGCGCTTTGTCGCAACCTCCCTGCCCGCCCGTTTTGCATCCCGCAAGGACGAGCTGCTGGACGAGGTAATGGCCATTCTGGAAGACCCGGATCTTGCCCCCCTCTTTGCCCCTGGCGGGCGGGCGGAGGTGCCCATCTCCGGCCATATGGTGACGGCAGACGGAGTGACAGCTTTCGTCTCCGGCCAGATTGACCGGCTGGTGGTGAGCCCGGACGAGGTGCTGATTGCCGACTACAAGACAAACCGGCACGTGCCGGCGGACCCCGCCGGCATCCCGCCGGACTATCTGGCCCAGCTTGCCGTCTACCGGCGGCTGGTTTCGGACATCTATCCGGACCGCAAGGTGAGGGCGGCACTGCTGTGGACCAGCGCGCCGAAGCTGATGATGGCCCCCGAAGATGCGCTGGACACAGTGCTCGCCAGCCTCAAGAGCACGGGCAAGATCGCTTGAAGGCCCGTTGCTTGAGCGGCGGGATTACTTGACGGGACGGGTCCGCCTTCCTACGTTCGGGACAACGCAACAAGGTGAGTCCATGAAGCCGGGTGCTTCAGGGGGGCACCGCATGGAAAGTGAACGCAAATGGCTACCACCGCAGTCACCGACGCCAGCTTTGATGCCGACGTCCTCAAGTCGTCCGAGCCGGTCGTGGTTGATTTCTGGGCCGAGTGGTGCGGCCCGTGCAAGATGATTGCCCCGGCTCTGGAGGAAATTTCCGAAGAGCTGGCCGGCCAGGTGAAGATCGCCAAGATCAACATCGACGAGAACCAGGCCATGGCCGTCAAGTATGGCGTCCGGTCCATTCCGATGCTCGTCATGTTCAAGGACGGCGAGCCGATGGCTGTTCAGGTCGGCGCTGCTCCCAAGAGCAAGCTGTCCGACTGGATCAAGAGCGCGCTCTGATCCCCCACCTCTTTATTCCCGCCGCCTGCCCCTGCTCGCAGAGGTTGGCAGCAGCGGCGGGAATGGATAAAGACAGCCGCAGGCCGCCTCCAGTCACGGGCAAGCAACAGGTGAAAGTTTCCCTTGCGGAAATACCGCCTGCCCGACGGTTGAACGGCCTGCGTTTTCATATTCGCAGACCCAATTGATGGAACCCAGATGACCGACGAGAACAAGACCCCCGAAGCGGAGAACGAAGCAGCCGCTGCGCCCGAGGCCGGGACCACCGTCGATCCCATTGAGGCTCTCCAGGCGGAGAACGCGGAGCTGAAGGACCGTGCGCTGCGCGTCATGGCCGAGATGGAAAACCTGCGCCGCCGCACGGAAAAGGAAATCAAGGACACCCGCCTCTATGCCGTGACCGGTTTTGCCCGCGATATCCTGACCGTCTCCGACAACCTGCGCCGCGCGCTGGATGCCCTGCCTGCTGACGCCCGCGAGAGCGCCGATGCCGGGCTGACCGCGCTGATCGAAGGCGTGGAAATGACCGAACGCGAGCTGCTGAACCAGCTCGACAAGCACGGCGTCAAGAAACTGGACCCGGCAGGCCAGAAGTTTGACCCGAACTTCCATCAGGCCATGTTCGAAGTTCCCAACACCGAAGTGCCGAACAACACCGTCGTGCAGGTGGTGCAGGCCGGTTACGTCATCGGCGACCGCGTGCTGCGTCCGGCCCTCGTTGGCGTGTCCAAGGGCGGCCCCAAGGAAGCCCCGCAGGCAGGCCAGACTGGTGGCCAGACCGGCGGCGTCGACACCACGGCCTGATCCCCAGACACACGCGCAACCTTATCAGGAGGCGGCACCCGGCAGGGGCCGCCTCTTTCGCTTTGGCGCTGCCCTTGGCCACGGTAAACTCACACGATGAGCGACACTGATTCCCTGCTGGTCACCGCAACACCGGAGCTGAACGCCCGCGTTGGAGCATGGCTGGATCATCTGGGCGATGAGCGGCGCCTCGCGGACAAGACGCTGGTTGCCTATGAGCGCGACTTGCGCCAGTTCCTGCGGTTTCTGACAGGTCATCTGGGCGGGGTTCCGGATCTCAAGGACGTGCAGGATTTGAAGCCAGCCGACTTCCGCGCCTTCATGGCCCGGCGCCGCACCGGCGGGACGGGCAGCCGCTCGCTGGCGCGGGGCCTGGCCGGCATCCGGTCTTTTCTCGGCTTTCTGGAACGCAAGGGCGAGGTGAATGCTGCGGCAGCCGGTGCCGTTCGTGCGCCGCGCCAGCCCCGGTCCCTGCCCAAGCCCCTGTCCGCACCTGACGCAACAGCAGTTGCCTCCGGTGACCTGGCCATGGAAAGCGAGGCCTGGATCGGGGCACGCAATGCCGCGGTGCTGACGCTGCTTTATGGCTGTGGCCTGCGTATTTCCGAGGCCCTGTCGATCACCGGGCGCAATGCGCCGCGCACCGGCACGCGCAGCCTTCGCATCATGGGCAAGGGTGGCAAGGAGCGGGTGGTGCCGGTGCTGCCCGTCGTCTGCGAGGCGGTGGAGGCCTATCTCAAGCTTTGCCCCTACACGCCGGAGCCCGACGGGCCGCTGTTCTTTGGCGCACGCGGCGGGCCGCTCAATCCGCGTCTCATCCAGCTTGCCATGGCCAAGCTGCGTGGAGCACTCGGCCTGCCGGACAGCGCCACGCCGCATGCCCTGCGTCATTCCTTCGCGACCCACCTTCTGGCCGGGGGCGGGGACCTGCGTACAATTCAAGAGCTTCTGGGCCACGCAAGCCTTTCCACCACCCAGATTTATACGGAAGTGGATGCGGCACGGCTGCTGGAGGCCTATGACAAGGCTCACCCGCGAAAATAAAATAAAAGAATGCCTTGCATAAGCCTCATTCTCCCGTCACAGTAAGCCATCGTCTTTTTGGGCCAGACTTGGCTGTTTGCGGTGTCAACGATATCGACCCGCCAAATCTTTCTTCGAAAATCCGGCGATGTATCGACGCCTGTCCTGCGGGATGGGTATGACTCTTTTTGCAAGGTACTATCATCATGAAAACTGGAACCGTAAAGTTCTTCAACACCCAGAAGGGCTTCGGCTTCATCCAGCCGGATAACGGCGAGCGCGATGTGTTCGTTCACATCAGTGCCGTCGAGCGTTCTGGCATCGGCCACCTCAATGAAGGTCAGAAGGTCAGCTTCGAGCTGGAAACCGACCGTCAGGGCCGCAGCGCCGCTGCCAACCTGCAGATCGCCTGATTTCAGGCGGAAGCCCCCCCCTGCGCCAGCCTGAAAGGGCACGGCAGCAGACCTGCTTCCTCTGCACGTGACAAGGATCGGGCATCCATGGGGTGCCCGTTTCTGCATTCAGCGTGGTGCCAGCCTGTATCTGCGGCGTTTCTGTTGACCGGCAGCTCTGCCCAAATGGGGACTGTCCGGGCCAAGGAAACCTTCCCCGCAGTTCAGCAGACAGCGCGGAACGCCATGTATCGGCCCCGGAAAAGCCGGTCAGAACTGGCGCGCCGCAAAGAAAGTTCGGGCTCGCAGCATTTTTTTGCGCCCAAGGGGGTGCAATTTGCGCGGAACCTGTTAGGTTGCGCCACTTCTCGTGCCATATGGCTTTAGGTCTAACCCCTGCTGCCCTCACATGAGTGCTGCGGCGCAGGCAACGTCAGGATTTACCTTGCAGGTACTCGTTCGCGACAACAACATCGAGCAGGCGCTCCGCGTCCTGAAGAAGAAGCTGCAGCGCGAGGGCGTGCTGCGTGAGATGAAGGCGCGCCGCTCCTTCGAAAAGCCGTCCGAAAAGCGCGTCCGTGAAAAGGCCGAAGCTGTTCGCCGCGCCCGCAAGGCTGCGCGCAAGCTCGCCCAGCGCGAAGGCCTGATCGCAGGTCCGAAGCGCAAGGCCGCCGCAGGTCCGCGCCGCTAATTGCCGGTCTGCCGGATGGAAGCATCTGGCAGGGCGTCTCCGGACAGCCGGATGAAAAGACCCCTGACTGACACGGGATACCCCTGTTGCCAGCGGGGGTTTTTCTTTTGCCCGTCACACCCTGTGCCCCTTCCTGCCAATCCGTTAACGCAACGTTAATGCGCAGGCTGCAGGCTGAGGACAGGAGGACGTGATGTTCAACGCTGGCCTTGCCGCCCTGGCGCTCATGACCGGTCTTTTCATCCTGCCCGTTGTGCCCGCCACAGCACAGGAGCAGCGCAGCTATTGCCCGATTCCCGAACATGGAACCTGGGTCACCCGTGGCGCAAAGCCCAGGGAGCTGACGCAGATCGAGGTCACCAGCCGCTGCGAGGACGGCCGTGTGTTCATTCGCGCGCGCGCCTTCACCTCCTGCATCCCCCGCGACTGCAAATGGGGCTGGACCGAGGCCTTCTACAGGGCGGATGGCAGCCTGAGAGTGGAACTCAAGGGCTTTTATGGCATGCGCATCATCGATATGCGCATGTTCGGGGACCAGCGGATGGAAGCAACCGTGATTGCCGATCCTCATGATCCGCGTCTCGTGGAGACGATCACCACCCATATTCTGACACGCCGCAGATAGGCAGCCAGCCTCTTGCGAAGGTTCCGGGGGCTTCCTAGACTTCTCCTTGCAAGCGCAAGAGGGGAGAGCGGCAATGGACTTTTCGATTGGCGATCTGGCACGGCTGAGCGGCGTCAAGGTACCGACCATCCGCTATTATGAGCAGGCAGGCCTGCTGCCGCCGCCGGTGCGCACGGAAGGCAACCAGCGCCGCTTTGGCCAGCCGGATCTGGAGCGGCTGCAATTCATCCGCCATGCCCGCGATCTCGGCCTGCCGATGGAGGCCATCCGCGACCTGCTGGAGCTGAGCGCCCACCCGGAAGCCCCCTGCAACCGCGCCGACGAGATCGCCGCGACCCAGCTCAAGGCCGTGCAGGACAAGATTGCCCGTCTGAAGCGGCTTGAATCCGAACTCAAGCGCATCGTCGCCGCCTGTGGACATGATCATGTGGTAGCCGACTGTCAGGTGCTGCGTGCGCTTGGCAATCACGCCCTTTGCGCCGGCGACCACTGATCAGAAGCGGCGCCCCGGCGCCAGGCTCAACCAGCACGATACATGAAGTTGCATTTCTTTTAGGCAAGAGCCGTTCTGGGCCTGAAAAGCCATCGACAGCGGCAGAAACTTCATCTAGCACTCGGATTAATCGATTAATCAGGTGCTCACAGGATGAACGCCCCCCGGTCACGGCCAAACCTCACCCAGATTGCCGCGCTGCTGGATGTCTCCGCAGCGACGGTGTCGAATGCGCTGTCCGGCAAGGGCCGCGTTTCGGCTGAACTGGCAGAGCGGATCCGGACGAAGGCGGCCGAACTCGGCTATATGCCCAGCCAGGCGGGACGGGCACTGCGCACCGGCCGGTCGAAGGTTCTGGGCCTCGTACTGCCGGATATCGCCAATCCCCTGTTCCCGCAGATCGCACAGGCCATCGAACATGCGGCCGCAGCTGCCGGCTATGGCGTGCTCATCGCCGACTCGCGCGGTGATGCGGCCATGCAGACGCAAGCGATCACCCGCCTTCAAGACCGGGGCGTGGACGGCATCATCATCGTGCCACGCCGCGGCACGCGGATCATCAGCACCGGCAGCCCGGTTGCGGTGATCGACAGCCCCTCCACCCCCGGCAACACGGTTTCAGCCGACCACTGGCAGGGCGGTGCGCTGGCCGGCGCCCATCTTGCAGCCCTCGGCCACAGGGACGTGGTGATCATCGGCAGCAATCCGGCCTCCAACGTGCAGAACGACCGGGTGGGCGGCATCCGCTCCGCCCTCGGGCCGGACCGGCGGGTGGAGGTGCTGTGGACCGAACCGCATGAAGCCCTGCATGGACCGGGTGCAAGCCTTGGGCTCGCGGCCCGTGTGGCGGAAGGCTTCACCGCCTTTGCCGCCCTCTCCGATCTTCAGGCCCTGCGCGCCCTCACCGAACTGCAGCAGGCAGGGCTGCGCGTGCCGCAGGACGCCAGCCTTACCGGCTTTGACGATCTCATCTGGTCCTCCGCCATCACGCCGGCCATCACCAGCGTGCGGATGGACATGCCCGCCATTGCGGAAGAGGCGATCCAGGCCCTCCTCCGCCTCATCGAAAGCCAGGACACGGGGACTGCTCCGCGCGACCCGGGCATTGCCCGCGCCAGCCGCCCCAGCGTGCCCATGAGCCTGGTGGTCCGCCAGACCTGCGGCCCATCCCCCCGCATAACCGCAGAACAACAACAGAGACCAGCAGGAGACAACCAATGACCGTCAAACGGATGCTCGGCGCGGCCACCGCACTTGCCCTGACCATGGGCGCAGCCGCTGCCCAGGAAAAGACCCTGACGATTTCCGTCTATGCCTTTGCGCAGGACGAGTTCAAGGAACTGCTCTACACGCCCTTTGAAGAGAAATGCGGCTGCAAGCTGGTGGTGGAGACCGGCAACAGCGTCGAGCGTCTTGCCAAGATGGAAGCCAACAAGGCCAATCCGGTGGTGGATATGGCCGTCGTTTCGATGGCCGATGCGCTGGCAGCTTCCCGCAAGGGCCTGATCGACAAGATCGACACCGCCAAGCTGTCCAACTTCGACAAGCTTTATGACATCGCCAAGGACCCGAATGGCGACGGCATGAGCGTTGGCTATACCTTCTATGCGACGTCGATCGTCTACCGCACCGACAAGATGACCATCCGCTCCTGGGCCGACCTGCTCAAGGACGAATATGTCTCCCATGTCGCCTTCCCGAACGTGACCACCAATCAGGGCCCGCCGGCGCTCTACATGCTGGGCGAAGCGCTCGGCAACAACACGCCGGATCTGAAGGGCCCGATCGAGGCCGTTGGCGCCAAGAAGGACGAGATCGTCACCTTCTACGTCAAGTCCTCCCAGCTGGTGCAGCTGATGCAGCAGGAAGAGATCTGGGCTGCCCCCATCGGCCGCTTCTCCTGGGCGCCCTTCACCAAGCTCGGCCTGCCGCTGGCATGGGCGATGCCGGATGAAGGCCAGACCGGCGGCATGAACGTGATGGTGCTGACCAAGGGCTCCAAGAACCAGGATCTGGCGCTGCAGTTCATGGACTATTGGCTCTCCACCGAAGTGCAGACCAAGCTTGCCGAAAAGCTGGTCGACAGCCCGGCCAACAAGGAAGTGACCGTTTCCCCGGCCATCGCCGACAACATCACCTTCGGCGAAGAAACAGCTGAGACCCTGAAACTGATGCCGTCCGCCACCATCCTGGACAACCGCGACGCCTGGCTGGCGGAGTGGAACGCGAAGGTCGGCCAGTAAGGCCCGGGGCTTCCGGACCAGCATTGGCAGTTTCGCGCTGCCGGACGAATGCCTCCCAAGGCTGGGGGTGCGGCGGGCGGGCTCCGCTCTGCCGCCGCGCCCCGACTTTTTCTCCCTCCAGAAGCTAAGGCGGACATCATGTTCCAGAACCGGGCGGAAGCTCTGGCACTTGCGCTGCCTGCGGCGCTCTTCGCGGCCGTGGTCTTTCTCGTGCCTGTCGTGCTGCTGCTGTCGGAGGGCTTCCGCTTTGCCGAAGGCTGGACGCTGTCGGCCTATACGGATTTCTTCTCCGAGCCGCTCAACCGCACGGTTTTCCTGCGCACGCTGAAACTGGGCGCCATGGTCACCGTGGTGGCCGCCGTCATCGGCTATGCCGCAGCCTATGCCATCGTCACCCTGCCGCCGGGCTCCAAGGGCCGCGTCACCGGCCTGATCGTGCTGCCGCTGATGATCTCGCCGGTGGCCCGCACCTATGCCTGGATTGTCATTCTGGGGCGCACCGGCATCGTCAATCAGGCGCTGCAGGGCATCGGCCTGACGGATGGCCCCTTGCGCATCCTCTTCACCGAGACCGCCGTCTTCATCGGCCTGTTGCAGCTGTTCCTGCCCTTGATGATCCTGTCGCTGATCAGCGCGCTGGAGAACCTGCCGCGTGATGCCGTGCCTGCCGCGCGGGTCCTGGGGGCCAACTGGTTCCAGGTGTTCTGGAAGGTTATCCTGCCGCTCTCCCGCGAGGGGCTGGTGGTTGGCGGCACACTGGTCTTCACCGGCTCGCTCACCGCCTACATCACCCCGGCCATCCTCGGCGGCTCCAAGGTGCTGATGCTGGAAACCCTGCTCTACCAGCAGGTCACCGTAGCAGGCAATTTCGTTGCCGCCAGCGTCATCGCCCTCATCCTCATCGTCATGAGCTTTGCCGCCAACATCCTGTTGCGCCGCATTGCCACGGCCCGGAGCAAGTCATGACCCAGAGACTGTCCAGCTGGATCATCCTGACGCTGGTGCTGGCCTTCCTCACCGGTCCGTTCTTCATCATCGTCGCCGCGTCCTTCTCTGCCGGCGAAACGCTGGCTTTCCCGCCGCAGGGCTTTTCCCTCCGCTGGATTGCGAAGGTCTTCACGGTGGAGAGCTTCCAGCAGAGTTTCGTCACCTCGATGATCCTTGCCATTGGCGGCACCCTGTCGGCGCTGGTGCTGGGCGTGCCTGCGGCCTATGCCATGTCGCGCTACCGCCTGCCGGGGGCGGAGACCGTGCGTTTCATGGTGTCGATGCCCATCATCGTGCCGGGCATCATCGTCGGCCTTGCCCTCCTGCGCTATTTTGTTCTGCCCATCGGCCTGTCAATCAGCCTGGCGCTGTTCGTCGCCCATACGGCGCTGGTGCTGCCCTATGCGGTGCGTGTGGTGTCCGCCAGCCTTGCGAACCTGCGTTCCGACATGGAGGAGGCGGCCGTGCTGCTCGGCTCCTCACGGCCCGGCGCTTTCTTCCAGGTGGTGCTGCCCAACATTCGCGGCGGCATTCTCTCCGCCTTCATCCTCGGCTTCGTGACGAGCTTCAATCAGGTGCCGGTGTCGCTGTTCCTTTCCGGTCCCGGCGTGCGCACCCTGCCCATCGACATGCTGGGCTACATGGAGATCGTCTTCGATCCCTCCATTGCCGCCCTGTCGTCGCTGCTCGCCTTCCTGTCCATCGGCATCGTCTTTGCCGCCGAACGTTTCCTGGGGTTCTCACGCTATGTCTGACGCCACCTATCTGACCCTGGACAAGCTGTCGCTGGCCTATGGCAAGACCACGGCCGTGAAGGATCTCGACCTCACCATCGCGCGCGGCGAGCTCCTCGCCCTGCTCGGCCCGTCCGGCTGCGGCAAGACGACAACCATGCGCGCCATCGCCGGGCTGATGCCGGTGCAGTCGGGCCGCATCGTGCTGGATGGCCGCGATATCACCCGCGTGGGCGCCAACAAGCGCGAGATCGGCCTCGTCTTCCAGTCCTACGCCCTGTTCCCGCATCTGACCGTGTTCGAGAATGTCGCCTTCGGCCTGCGGCTGAAGGGCATCAGCGGCGAGGCGCTGAAGCAGACGGTGGAGGCCGGGCTCAAGACCGTGGGCCTGTCCGCCTTTGCCGCCCGCAAGACGCCGGAGCTTTCCGGCGGCCAGCAGCAGCGTGTGGCGCTGGCCCGCTCGCTGGTGATGCAGCCCAAGCTCCTGATGCTGGACGAGCCGCTGTCCAACCTTGACGCCCGCCTGCGCCTTGAAATGCGCACGGAGCTGCAGCGCGTGCAGAAGGAAAGCGGCGTGACGATGATCTTCGTCACCCATGATCAGGTGGAAGCCCTGGCTCTGGCTGACCGCATCGTCGTCATGCGCAATGGCGCCATCGAACAGATTGGCACGCCGGAGGAGATCTACAATCACCCCGCCTCAAGCTTCGTCGCCGACTTTGTCGGCTTCGAAAACATCGCCCGGATCGATGGCAACAAGCTGGTGACGGACGCAGGCGCGCTGGAAGTATCCGGCCCGCTGCCGAAAGCCGCTGGCCTTGCCTGGCGCCCCCGCGCCATCCAGCTTGAAACGGGACCGCACAAGGGCATCGTGCGCGGCGTATCCTTTGCAGGCAGCAGCCGCGAATATGTGCTGGAAACGCCGCTGGGGCTGGTAAAAGCCGAAACCGATGCTGCCCTTCCCGCCCATGCGCTGGGGGCAAGTCTTGCCTTCGACCTGCCGGTTTCCGGTGCGGCGGAACTCAACAGGTTCGGATAGACCATGGGTGTGTGGATCGACACGGATATGGGCTTTGACGACATCGCGGCCATTGTGACCGTGATGGATGCAGGGCTTGAGGTGGACGGCATTTCGCTGGTCTTCGGCAACACGCCGCTTGATCAGGTACGCCGCAACGCTGCGGGCGCGGCTTCGGCCTTCGGCTGGCGCGTGCCCTTGCACAGCGGCCTTGCCCGCCCCGTCATGGGCCAGATGGAGACGGCGGAAGCCATTCTCGGCGCCACAGGCATTCCGACGATTGGCCTCACCGTGCCGCAGGATCAGCCGCTGCCCGAAGGCGATGCCTTTGCCGCACTCTGTGACTGGCTGGAGAGCGCCCCTGCCCCCCACCGCATTCTCGCACTGGGGCCGCTGACCAACCTTGCCGCGCTGGCGCTCGCCCGCCCCGCCCTTGCCGCCCGCATTGACGAGCTGGTGTGGATGGGCGGCGGCCTGACGAAGGGCAACCACACCGCCTCTGCCGAATTCAACGCCCATGCCGATCCGGAGGCCGTGGCCATCGTGCTGGCCCATGGCCTGCCGCTGAAGATGGTGGACCTCGACTTCTGCCGCCAGATCCTCGCAAGCCCCGAGGACGCCGCTCCCGTGCGGGCCGCAGGCGGGCGCAATGCAGCGCTTCTGGCGGACATGCTGGAAGGCTTCATCGCCATCGCCACCAGCCGGGGACGGCCCGCCATGGCGCTCTATGATCCGGCAGCTGCTGCCATCTTCGCCCGGCCGGAACTCGCCACCTTCACCCCGGCGCATATCGCCATGGAAACGGCCGGTCAGCACACGCGCGGGCGCACCGTGGTGGAAACCCGCGCCAGCCACGCCCGCTTCAACGCCGCCTATGCCTCGGCCTGCGATGTGGACGCCGTGCGCGGCATGATCCTCGCCGCCCTGACGCGGGAGGCAGCCCGGCCATGACCGCACACCAGACACACGAGCCGTTCGATCTTGCAGATCCCGCCCTTCGCCTGCGAGCCGTTGCTGCCGCCAGAGGCGATGCCCCGTTTGACCGGCTGATCGTCAACGCCATCCTCATCGACATGGTGACCGGCGAGCGCCGCGCCGCCGATGTGGGGCTGACGGGGCCGCTGATTGCGTCCGTCCACGCCCCCGGCAGCCGCAGCGATGCAGGCGGCATCATCGACGCGCAGGGCGGCTATCTCTCCCCCGGCCTCATCGACACGCATATGCATGTCGAAAGTTCCATGGTGACGCCCGCCGCCTATGCCGCCGCCGTTGTGCCCCGGGGCGTCACCACCGCCGTCTGGGACCCGCATGAATTCGGCAATGTGCAAGGGCTTGCGGGTGTCGATGCTGCGCTTGCCGCCAGTGCCGGTTTGCCGTTACGCCTTGCCGTGCTCGCCCCTTCCTGCGTGCCTTCCGCGCCGGGGCTGGAGCTGGCCGGGGCCGACTTCGGGCCGGAAGAAATCGCCGCCCTGCTCGGCCGCCCCGGCATTGCCGGGATTGCGGAAGTGATGAACATGCGCGGCGTCATCGCGGGCGAGCCGCGCATGAGCAGTATCGTGCAGGCCGGGCTTGCCGCCGGAAAGCCGGTCTGCGGCCATGCACGCGGCCTCACCGGCCCGGACCTTGCCGCCTTCATGGCCGCCGGTGTCACCTCCGATCACGAGCTGACCTCCGCCGCTGACCTGATGGAGAAGCTGCGCGCCGGGCTCTCCATCGAGCTGCGCGGCTCCCACGATCATCTGCTGCCGGAATTCGTGGAAGCCCTGAACACGCTGGGCCACCTGCCGCAGACCGTGACGCTCTGCACCGATGACGTGTTCCCGGACGACCTTGCGAAGGCCGGCGGCCTTGATGACGTGGTGCGGCGGCTGGTGCGCTATGGCCTGAAGCCCGAATGGGCGCTGCAGGCGGCAACGCTCAACGGCGCAAGGCGGCTCGGCCGCGAGGATCTGGGCCTCATCGCCGCCGGGCGCCGGGCCGACCTCGTCGTTTTCGCGGATCTTGAAAGCTTCGCCGCACGGCAGGTGATCGTCAGCGGTAAAGTGGTGGCTCGGGACGGGAAGATGCTGGCAGCGCCGCGCTATGAAACTCTCTCCAACTCCTTCTCTGGCCTGCGCGGATCGATGAAAATTAGCCAGCTAAATCAGGATCATTTCCGGATTACCGCCGCAGGCTCCCGCGTCAAACTCGCCACCATCGACCGGCCCCGTTTCACCCGCTGGGGCACGGTGGAGGCAGACGTGCGCGATGGTTTTGTAGTGCCGCCGGACGGAACAACGCTGATTGCCGTTGCCCACCGGCATGGCCGGGCGGACAGCCGCCCGCGTGTCGGCTTCCTGCGCGAGTGGGGCCGCTGGAACGGCGCCTTTGCCACCACTGTTTCCCATGACAGCCATAACCTGACGGTCTTTGGCGGCAGCGCCGAAGACCTTGCCACGGCGGCCAATGCGGTGATCGGGGCAGGTGGCGGCATGGCAGTCGCCTCGCAAGGCAAGGTGCTGGCCGTGCTGCCCCTGCCGCTCTCCGGCCTTGTGTCGGATGCCCCGCTGGGCGAAGTGGCCGAAGGCTTTGCCCGCATCCGCGCCGCCATGAATGAGGTTGTCATCTGGCAGCCGCCCTATCTCGTCTTCAAGGCCTGTTTCGGCGCCACGCTGGCCTGCAATGCGGGACCGCACCAGACAGACCGGGGCATTGCCGATGTGGAGACCGGACGCGTGCTGGAGTCCCCCGTTCTCGAAATCCTGAGCTGACAGGGAAAGCCCGCCATGAGCGACCTGATCGACGCTGACCTGCCGTTTCTGACGGACCTGCGCCGCGGCCTGCACGCCCACCCGGAGCTGGGCTTCGAGGAGGAGCGCACCAGCGCCATCGTTGCGAATCTGCTGGAAGAAGCGGGGCTGGAGGTGCACAGAGGCCTTGGCGGCACCGGCGTTGTCGGCACCCTGCGCTGCGGCAACGGCCCGCGCAGCATTGGCCTGCGCGCCGACATGGATGCGCTCGCCATGCCGGAAACCGCAGACCGGCCATGGAAGTCCACCGTCCCGGGCAAGATGCACGCCTGCGGCCATGATGGCCACACCACCTTGCTGCTGGGTGCGGCACGGGCGCTGGCCAAGACGCGCAATTTTTCCGGCACGGTGCATTTCATCTTCCAGCCCGCCGAAGAAGGCCTGGGCGGGGCAAAGCGCATGGTGGAGGATGGCCTCTTCCGCCTGTTCCCCTGCGATGCGGTCTATGGCCTGCACAACATGCCGGGGCTGGACCCGGACGAGATGGCCGTTGTGGAAGGCCCGCAGCTTGCCTCGTCCGACAGCTGGCGGGTCACCTTCCGGGGCACCGGCACCCATGGCGCCAAGCCGCATCTGGGCCGCGATCCGATTACTGCCGCTGGAGCTTTCCTCTCCGCCTTGCAAACCATTCCGGGCCGCGTTGTCGATCCGCTGCAGCCTGCCGTCGTCAGCGCCTGCTCCGTTCAGGCCGGAGACCCAAAGGCGCTCAATGTCATTCCGGATCTGGTGGAGATCGGCGGCACGGCCCGCGCCTATTCACCTGACGTGCGCGATCAGCTGGAGGCGGAACTCGGCCGTCTGGCCCAAGGCACAGCGCAGATGTTCGCCATTGCCGCAGATTATACCTACATCCGCCGCATTCCGCCAGTGATCAACCATCCAGACGCAACGCAGCGGGCTCTAGGCGCGGCGCGGGATGTGTTTGGCGAGAAGCTGCGCACCGCCTTCCCGCCCTCCACGGCGGGCGATGATTTCGCTTACTTTGCCGGTGAAGCACCGGGCTGCTATGTCTGGCTCGGCAATGGCCCGGCGGTGGATGGCGCGCTGCATCACAACACGGCCTATGACTTCAACGACGCGGCCATTGGCCCCGGCGTGCGCTTCTGGGTGCGGCTGGTGGAGCGGGAGCTTTCCGGTGAGGCAGCCCATGACTGAAACTCACCCGCCCGCGCTTGAACCTCATGCGTTCTGGCAGGAGTTGCATGCGCCCGGCAGCTTCCCGGTCAACATTGGCCATCGCACCTTCTTCCCGGCAACGCTTCCCGGCGGCGAACAGCTGTGCCTGCCGGTCCGCCCGCTGGCCAATGGGCAGCATGCGCTTGCCTCGCTCATCGTCAATCAGGCGGGCTTTGCCGTTCTGGATGCACTGGCGCAAGGGCTTGCGGAGAGGCTCGCACCTTTCGGTCCCGATGTGGTGGTGGGCCTGCCGACGCTGGGCCTGACACTCGCCTCAGAGACGGCCCGCAGGCTTGGCCACAGCCGCTATGTGCCGCTCGGCACCTCGCGCAAGTTCTGGTACGACGACAGCCTTTCGGTGCCGCTCACCTCCATCACGACGCCGGACCAGATCAAGCGGCTTTATGTAGACCCGCGTATGCTGCCCCTGCTTCAGGGCCGCCGGATCGCGCTGGTTGATGACGTGATTTCCAGCGGCGCTTCCATCCGCGCCGCCCTCGCTCTTCTGGCCAGTCTTGGCCATGTCCCCGTGGTGATCGGCGCCGCCATGCTGCAATCACGCCGCTGGTGCGAGGGCGCAGAAGGCCCGGACCACTGGACCACCCGCACCGTGGGCTGCTTCGAGACACCGATGCTGGAAAAGGGGCCGGACGGGCTGTGGTATGTGCCGCAGAGGTGAGGGGCATATCTGTTTTTCGTCGTGCCATGACTTGATCATGGCATGCATTCCCTGACCTTTCCAATCATGCCGGTTTCAGAAAGGTCCACCCATAAGCTCGCGAGCGTGCGGAGGTGAAACGGCATGGATGCCATGGCCGGGCCATGGCATGAAGGAGGGAATTGGCAGGCCGCCCGTAAAGCAAAAAGGCCGGAGCGTTGCCGCTCCGGCCTTTTCTCATGTCTGCAGGTCCAGCGCCGGTCAGGCGTGGATCGGCTTGGCGAAGGTGGCCATGGCGGCTTCCTTGACGGCTTCCGACATGGTCGGATGCGCGTGGCAGGTGCGGCCGAGGTCTTCCGAGGAGCCACCGAATTCCATCAGAACGGCAGCTTCGTGGATCATCTCGCCGGCGCCGTGGCCAAGGATGTGCACGCCCAGCACGCGGTCCGTCGCAGCATCGGCCAGAACCTTGACGAAGCCTTCGGTGTGGTTCATGGCGCGGGCGCGGCCATTGGCGGTGAAGTTGAACTTGCCGGTCTTGTAGTTGACGCCAGCAGCCTTCAGCTCTTCCTCGGTCTTGCCAACGGAGGCGACTTCCGGCGAGGTATAGACCACACCCGGGATGACGTCATAGTTCACATGGCCAGCCTGACCGGCGAGGATTTCGGCGAGAGCCACGCCCTCGTCTTCGGCCTTGTGGGCGAGCATCGGGCCAACGACCACGTCGCCAATGGCATAGATGCCCGGGACGCTGGTCTGGTAATGGCCGTCAATCTCGACGCGGCCACGGTTGTCCAGCTTGACGCCCGCTTCCTCAAGGCCAAGACCGGCCGTGTAGGGACGGCGGCCAATAGCGACCAGCACAACGTCGGCTTCCAGCACTTCGGCAGCGCCACCGGCGGCCGGTTCAATACTGACGGCAAGGCTTCCGCCCTTCTTCTCAACGCCCGTCACCTTGGACGACAGCTTGAATTCCATGCCCTGTTTGGCAAGGATGCGCTGGAACTGCTTGGAGATCTCCCCGTCCATCGGCCCGAGGATCTTGTCCATGAACTCGACGACAGTCACCTTGGCGCCCAGACGGCCCCAGACGGAGCCAAGCTCCAGACCGATGACGCCGCCGCCGACGACCACCAGGTGACCCGGAACCTTCTCCAGCGTCAGCGCGCCGGTGGAGGAAACGACCGTCTTTTCGTCGATCTCGACGCCCGGCAGCGGCATCACGTCGGAGCCGGTGGCGATGACGATGGATTTGGTTCCGATCTCGGTGACCTTGCCGTCTTCCGCCGTGACGGAGACCTTGCCGGCCGCCAGGATCTTGCCGGTGCCGTGGAAGGCATCGATCTTGTTCTTCTTCAGCAGGAAGCCGACGCCGCCGACATTGGCGTCGATTGTGGCCTGCTTGTGCTGCATCATGGCCGGCAGGTCCAGCGTGGGTGCACCCACCTTGATGCCGAGGCTTTCAAAGCCGTGGCCGGCTTCATGAAACAGCTCGGAGGCATGCAGCAGTGCCTTGGAGGGAATGCAGCCGACGTTCAGGCAGGTGCCGCCATGGGTGGCGCGCTTTTCGACAACGGCGACCTTCAGGCCAAGCTGGGCCGCCTTGATGGCGCAGACATAACCACCGGGGCCGGTGCCGATGACGACGAGATCGTATTGGGACATGAGGTCGCCTCTAGGTTTGCGAAGGGAAATCGTTTGAAGATGCGGCAGCGGCTTCAAGCCGTTGCAGCCTCTGGCGCACGCGCAAGGCAATGGCGCCATGGAGCGCCAGCACAAGGAGGATCGAAACCCCGTGCTGGAGGGGCGTCGTCAGAGGCCAGAGGCCATAGATCGCATAGACGCCCAGGGGAAAGAACAGGGCCACGGCGGTGGCAAGGCCCGGATTGTAGAGGCGCAGGACAAGCCCCTGCGCCACATGCAAGGCTGCGTTGATCAGCAGCAGATAGACCGCAATCAGCCCCCAGCCCGGCGCGATGGAGCGCATGAGCCAGAGTGACAGCGCCACGGCGCCCCACACACCCGCCACGTTGATGATGAACACGGCCCGAGCCGTGAGCACATCATGCCCCCCGCCGATGACATAGTTCACAAAGCGCCGGAAACGGTCGGCATCATGCTCTTCAAGCTGATGCAGCATATAGAAGGGAAGGCTCAGATAGACGAGCTTTTCCGGAAAGGGCCAGGTCTTGGTGAAGACGCTGGTCATGGCCAGCAGGACGAGACCGGCGAGGAAACCGCCGTAGACCCAGTTGGCTTGCAGCCTTTCGAGCGTGCCTCTCATGACCAGCGGCCCTTTTGCAGGCCCGCCGCCGGAGAGCCGGCGGCGGATGAGCTGTGGAGCGCTTAGAGATCCAGCACCAGACGGCGCGGATCTTCCAGGCTTTCCTTGACGCGGACAAGGAAGGTCACGGCTTCCTTGCCGTCAACGATGCGGTGATCGTAGGACAATGCCAGATACATCATCGGACGGATGACGACCTGACCGTTCACGGCCATCGGACGTTCCTGGATCTTGTGCATGCCCAAAATGCCCGACTGCGGGGCATTGAGGATCGGCGAGGACATCAGCGAGCCATAGACGCCGCCGTTGGAGATGGTGAAGGTGCCGCCCTGCATGTCGGCGACGCCGAGCTTGCCGTCACGGGCCTTACGGCCGAGGTTGGCGATTTCCTTCTCGATCTCTGCGATCGACATCTGGTCCGCATCACGCACCACCGGCACGACAAGGCCCTTGTCCGTGCCGACGGCCACACCGATGTGGCAGAAGTTCTTATAGATCACGTCCGTGCCGTCGATCTCGGCGTTCACGGCCGGGATCTCCTTCAGGGCGTGGCAGACGGCCTTGGTGAAGAAGCCCATGAAGCCGAGTTTCACGCCGTGCTTCTTCTCGAACACGTCCTTGTAGGCGCTGCGCAGGTCCATCACCGGGCCCATGTCCACCTCGTTGTAGGTGGTGAGCATGGCGGCGGTGTTCTGGGCATCCTTCAGGCGGCGCGCGATGGTCTGGCGCAGCTTGGTCATGCGCACGCGCTCTTCGCGGGCCTCGTCTTCCACCGGAACGGCGGCGCGTACGGCTGCAGGAGCTGCAGCGGCAGCCGGAGCTGCGGAAACGCCAGCGGCAACAGCTGCCAGCACGTCGCCCTTCAGTACCTGACCGCGCTTGCCGGAACCGGCAACCTGATCAGCCGGCAGGCCGGTTTCGGCCAGCAGCTTCCCGGCAGCCGGGGCCGGGGGCATGGAGGACGGAGCTGCGGGAGCAGCGGCAGGTGCAGCAGCAGCGGGAGCTGCAGCGGCAGGTGCAGCAGCGGCGGCCGGAGCCTCTGCCTTGGCTGCGGGAGCCGCTGCGGCGCCTTCGCCAGCTGCGATGTAGCCGAGGAGAGCGTTGACGCCTACGGTCTCGCCTTCCTTGACGACGATGCTTTCCAGAACGCCGGAAGCGGGAGCGGGAACTTCAACGGTGACCTTGTCGGTCTCCAGTTCCACCAGCGGCTCGTCGGCCTTAATGGCTTCGCCCGGCTTCTTGAACCACTGGGCAATCGTCGCTTCGGACACGGATTCGCCCAGGGTGGGCACGCGGATTTCGGTTGCCATGGTCGCCTTCTCTTAAAAAAATCTGCCTTGGCCAATTCTGTAGACCGGTGGCCCGCCATCCCGGGGATGGCAGGCCGGACCGGATCAGCTTGCGAATGCTTCGTCCAGGAATGCCTGGAGCTGGGCCAGATGCTTGGACATCAGGCCCGTTGCCGTCGAGGCCATGGCGTCGCGGCCGGCATAGCGCGGGCGGCGGCACTTGGCGCCGATCTGGTCGAGCACCCATTCGATGTAGGGTTCGACGAAGAACCAGGCCCCCATGTTCTTGGGCTCTTCCTGACACCAGACCATGTCGGCATTGCGGAAACGGGCCAGTTCCTGGGCGAGGGCCTTCTTCGGGAACGGGTAGATCTGCTCGACACGGAGCAGGTACACGTCGTTGATGCCGCGCTTTTCACGCTCTTCCAGCAGGTCGTAGTAGACCTTGCCGGAGCACATGACGACCCGGCGGATCTTGTCATCCGCGACGAGGCGGGTGGCGCCATCGGGCTGGTACTCGGCATCATCCCACAGCAGGCGGTGGAACGTGGAATCCTCACCCAGCTCGACGAGCTTGGACACCGCACGCTTGTGGCGCAGCAGCGACTTCGGCGTCATCAGGATCAGCGGCTTGCGGATGTCGCGCTTCAGCTGACGGCGCAGGATGTGGAAGTAGTTCGCCGGCGTGGTGCAGTTGGCGACCTGCATGTTGTCTTCCGCGCAGAGCTGGAGGAAACGCTCCAGACGGGCGGAGGAGTGCTCCGGACCCTGACCTTCATAGCCATGCGGCAGAAGGCAGACGAGACCGGACATGCGCAGCCACTTGCGTTCGCCAGAGGAGATGAACTGGTCGAACAGCACCTGGGCACCGTTGGCGAAGTCACCGAACTGGGCTTCCCACATGGTCAGCGCATTAGGCTCTGCCAGCGAGTAGCCGTATTCGAAGCCGAGCACGGCCTCTTCCGAGAGCATCGAGTTGATGACCTCGTAGCGGGCCTGATCCTCGCTGATATGGTTCAGCGGGATGTAACGGCTTTCGTCTTCCTGATCGTAGAGCACGCTGTGGCGCTGGGAGAAGGTGCCGCGTTCGCAGTCCTGGCCGGACAGGCGGACCGGGTGCCCCTCCTTCAGCAGGCTCGCGAAGGCCAGCGCCTCGGCCGTTGCCCAGTCGATGCCCTCACCGGTTTCCATCATGGTCTGACGGTTGGCAAGGAAGCGCGAGATGGTGCGGTGGACGTTGAAGCCCTCCGGCACTTCCGTGAGCTTCTTGCCCAGAGCCTTGAGGTCATCCATGGCAACGCCGGTTGAGCCGCGGCGCGGATCTTCCTCGTCGTCAGCGCGCTTCAGACCGGACCACTTGCCGTCGAGCCAGTCGGCCTTGTTCGGCTTGTAGACCTGGCCTGCCTCGAACTCGGTGTCGAGCTTGGCACGCCAGGCGGCCTTCATGCCCTCAACCTCTTCAGCCGAAACCACGCCTTCCGCAATCAGGCGGTCGGTGTAGAGCTGCAGCGTCGTCGGGTGCTTGCGGATCTTGCGGTACATGATCGGCTGCGTGAACGCAGGCTCATCGCCTTCGTTATGGCCGAAGCGGCGGTAGCAGATCATGTCGATCACGACCGGGCGGCCAAAGGTCTGGCGGAACTCGGTTGCAATCTTGGCAGCATAGACCACGGCTTCCGGATCATCACCGTTGACGTGGAAGATCGGCGCTTCGATGATCTTCGCCACATCAGACGGATAGGGCGAGGAGCGCGAGAAGCGCGGATTGGTGGTGAAGCCGATCTGGTTGTTGATGATGACGTGGATTGAACCGCCCGTGCGGTGGCCGCGCAGGCCCGACAGGCCGAAGCACTCAGCCACGACACCCTGGCCGGCAAAGGCTGCGTCACCATGGATCAGCAGCGGCAGAACCGGAGAACGGTCGATCTGCGCCGTGTCCATCAACCAGCGGCCGTCAACGGCGGAGATCTGGTCCTGCTTGGCGCGGGACTTGCCGAGCACCACCGGATTGACGATTTCCAGATGCGAGGGGTTCGCCGTCAGCGACAGGTGAACATCGTTGCCATCAAAGGAACGGTCGGAAGACGCACCGAGATGATACTTCACGTCGCCCGAGCCTTCCACATCGTCCGGGGCGTAGGAGCCGCCCTTGAACTCGTGGAATACGGCGCGGTGCGGCTTGCCCATCACCTGGGTCAGCACGTTCAGGCGGCCGCGGTGGGCCATGCCGAGAACGATTTCCTTGAGGCCGAGCTGGCCGCCGCGCTTGATGATCTGCTCCAGAGCCGGGATCAGCGCTTCGCCGCCATCAAGGCCGAAGCGCTTGGTGCCGGTGTACTTCACATCAAGGAACTTCTCGAAGCCTTCGGCCTCGACCAGCTTGTTCAGGATGGCGCGCTTGCCCTGCGGGGTGAACTCGACGTGCTTGTCCGGCCCTTCGATGCGCTCCTGGATCCAGGCCTTGGCAGCCGGATCGGAAATGTGCATGAACTCGACGCCGAGAGTCGAGCAATAGGTGCGCTTCAGGATCTCCAGCATCTGGCGCAGGGTGGCATATTCCAGGCCCAGCACGTGATCGATGAAGATCGGACGGTCCCAGTCAGCATCCGTGAAGCCGTAGGACGAGGGGTGCAGCTCCTCGTGATCGCCCGGGGGCGAGAGGCGCAGCGGATCAAGATCGGCATGCAGATGGCCGCGCATGCGGTAGGCGCGGATCATCATCAGCGCACGCACGCTGTCGCGGGTCGCCTGCTGCACTTCGGCATCCGAGAGCGGTTTGCCCTTGGCATCGCCCTTCTGCTTCAGCTTGTCGCCCACGGCCTTTTCGGCCGGAGCCCAGTTGCCGTCACAGGCATTGACGAGATCGCCTTTCGCGGCGAGCGGCCAGTCGGCGCGCTTCCAGGGAGCGCCACGCGCTTCCTTCAGCACATCGGCCTTGTCGTCCTTCAGCGCAGCAAAGAAGTCCTGCCACTCGGTGTCAACCGAGGCGGGGTTCTCCTGATACTGGGCGTAGAGTTCTTCGATATAGGCTGCGTTGGCGCCGTAGAGAAACGACGTCATCGCGAAGACATTGTTCGCGTCCTGCCGAGCCATGCTGCATCAGCGGAGGGTTACTCCGCCCTTATTTTGGCGGACCAGCCGGAGGGCAGGCCCTTGGTTTGCACGTTCGGGCCCGGCCTTGCGGCGCGGACCCCGCTCAAGAGTGCGAACGAGACGGCAACGCCGCGTCCGCTCGGGTGCCCCTTATGCCTTACGATACGTAAACAAACTACGCAGCCAAGACACGTTTCCGGCACTTTGCTGGCGGAAATCCCCCTGGATTACCGCGTGGCCGCCGGGGGCCCGGTGGTTGCCGAAGCGGGGCGCCATGCGCCCCGCCCGGAAATCGTATCAGCCCTTCAGGACTTCGACGAGGGTCTCGCCGAGCTTGGCCGGAGACGGAGAGACGCGGATGCCGGCCGATTCCATGGCGGCAATCTTGTCTTCCGCACCGCCCTTGCCGCCGGAGATCACGGCACCGGCGTGCCCCATCGTGCGCCCCTTGGGAGCCGTGCGGCCCGCAATGAAGCCGGCCATCGGCTTCTTTCGGCCCTTCTTGGCCTCGTCCTTGAGGAACTGGGCTGCATCCTCTTCGGCGGAACCGCCAATTTCACCGATCATGATGATCGACTGGGTGGCGTCGTCGGCCAGGAACATCTCCAGCACGTCGATGAACTCGGTGCCCTTGACCGGGTCACCGCCAATGCCGACAGCCGTCGTCTGGCCGAGGCCGGCTTTGGAGGTCTGGAATACGGCTTCATAGGTAAGCGTGCCGGAGCGCGACACAATACCTACCGAGCCTTTCTTGAAGATGGAGCCCGGCATGATGCCGATCTTGCATTCTTCAGGGGTCAGGATGCCGGGGCAGTTCGGGCCGAGCAGGCGCGACTTGGACTTCTCCAGCTTCGCCTTGACCTTCACCATGTCGGCAACCGGAATGCCTTCCGTGATGCAGACGATGAAGGGAATCTCGGCGTCGATCGCCTCGATGATGGCAGCAGCAGCACCGGCAGGCGGCACGTAGATCACGGAAGCATCAGCGCCTGTGGCATCCTTGGCCTGAGCCACGGATGCATAGATCGGCAGGCTTTCGCCCTTGGAGCCGGTCCACTTCTCACCGCCCTTGGCCGGGTGCACGCCCGCGACCATCTGGGTGCCGTAATAGGCCAGAGCCTGTTCCGTGTGGAACGTGCCGGTCTTGCCGGTCAGGCCCTGGACAATGATCTTGGTGTCCTTGTTGACGAGAATGGACATCAGGCGGCTCCCTTCACGGCAGCGACAATCTTCTGGGCGGCATCGTCCAGATCATCAGCGGCGATCACGTTCAGACCGCTTTCGGCGATGATCTTCTTGCCGAGTTCGACGTTGGTGCCTTCGAGGCGCACCACCAGCGGAACCTTGAGGCCGACTTCCTTCACGGCGGCCAGAACGCCTTCCGCGATGACGTCGCACTTCATGATGCCACCGAAGATGTTGACGAGGATGCCCTCGACCTTCGGGTCAGCCGTGATGATCTTGAAGGCCGCAGCGACCTTCTCCTTGCCTGCGCCACCACCGACGTCACAGAAGTTCGCCGGCTCCTTGCCGTAGAGCTTGATGATGTCCATGGTTGCCATGGCAAGGCCAGCGCCATTGACCATGCAGCCGATGTTGCCGTCGAGGGCAACGTAGGCGAGGTCCCACTTGGAAGCCTCGATTTCCTTGGCGTCCTCTTCGGTCTCGTCGCGCAGGGCAACGATTTCCGGATGACGGAACAGGGCGTTGCCGTCGAAGGAGACCTTGGCGTCGAGAACGCGCACGCGGCCGTTCTTCATAACAATCAGCGGATTGATCTCCAGAAGGCTCATGTCTTTTTCCATGAAGGCCTTGTAGAGGACCGGGAAAAGCTTCATCGCGTCGGCTCGGGCTTCGCCTTCAAGCTTCAGCGCATCGCAGAGCTTGGCAGCGTCGGCATCCGTCACACCGGTGTCCGGATCAATCGGCAGCGTGACGATCTTTTCCGGGGTGTGTTCGGCAACGGCCTCGATGTCCATGCCGCCCTCGGTGGAAACCACAAAGGCCGGGCGGCCAACGGAACGGTCCACGAGGATGGAGAGATACAGCTCGCGCTCGATGTCGGCGCCGTCCTCGATGTAGAGGCGGTTCACCACCTTGCCGGCATCGCCCGTCTGGGCGGTGACGAGGGTGTTGCCGAGCATTTCGCCAGCGTGCTTGACCACCTCTTCCAGCGAGAAGGCGAGACGCACACCGCCCTTGGCATCAGCAGGCAGTTCCTTGAACTTGCCCTTGCCGCGGCCGCCGGCGTGGATCTGGGACTTGACGACCCAGAGCGGGCCAGGGAGCTGCTTTGCAGCCGCTTCGGCTTCAGACGCCGAAAAGATTGCAACGCCCTCGGCAACCGGAGCGCCATATTCCTTCAGGACCGCTTTGGCCTGGTACTCGTGAATGTTCATTCTCTCCCCCGTGTGTTCGGAGAACCGCCGCCGGGGCACCCGGCAGCGGAGGTCATTCCTGTGAGGTTACAACCGGGCTCAGGCGAGCGACGGCTGGATCTTCTTGCAGGCCTCAACCAGACCATTGACGGATGCGACGGACTTGTCGAACATGGCCTTCTCGTCGGCATTCAAGTCGATTTCGATGACGCGCTCGACGCCGCCGGCACCGATCACGACCGGAACGCCAACGTAGGTGTCCTTGAGGCCGTACTGGCCGCTGAGAGCAGCAGCGCAGGGAAGAACGCGCTTTTTGTCCTTGAGGTAGCTTTCAGCCATGGCAATGGCGGAGGAAGCCGGAGCGTAGAAGGCAGAACCGGTCTTGAGCAGGCCGACGATTTCGGCGCCGCCGTCACGGGTGCGCTGGACGATCTGCTCCAGACGCTCGGCCGTGCACCAGCCCATCTTGACCAGATCCGGCAGCGGGATGCCGGCAACCGTAGAGTAGCGGGTCAGCGGCACCATGGTGTCGCCGTGGCCGCCCAGAACGAAGGCCGTGACGTCTTCAACGGAAACGTTGAACTCGTCGGCCAGGAAGTAGCGGAAGCGGGCGCTGTCCAGGACGCCGGCCATGCCGACAACCTTGTGCGCGGGCAGGCCGGAGAACTTCTGCAGGGCCCAGACCATCGCGTCGAGCGGGTTGGTGATGCAGATGACGAAAGCGTCCGGAGCGTGCTTGGCGATGCCCGCACCCACCTGCTCCATGACCTTCAGGTTGATTTCCAGAAGGTCATCGCGGCTCATGCCGGGCTTGCGCGGCACACCGGCGGTGACGATCACCACGTCGGAGCCGGCAATCGCATCGTAGGAGTTGGCACCGGCCAGCTTGGCATCGAAGCCATCCACCGGGGAAGACTCGGCAATGTCGAGCGCCTTGCCCTGCGGCGTGCCCTCGGCGATGTCGAAGAGGACGATGTCCCCGAGTTCCTTGAGACCGGCAAGATGAGCGAGCGTGCCGCCGATCTGACCCGAACCGATCAAAGCAATCTTATTGCGCGCCATATCCGAACGTTTCCCTTTACGTAAGATGGAACTCAATGCCATCCGCCAATGACTGGGGATGGCACTACTCCCTTTGATCCGCTCACGCAAGCCAATCAAAAGAATATTACGCCAGGACACCCGAAGATTCTGGCGTCCCTTGCGCGCTTACGTGCATGACCTATACGGAATGCATATCAACGCGTGCATGGCTTCTGTTGTCTCCGGACAGGTAAGCCTCGGACCTCATCTCGATGAGACGGGACACTGTCCGGTCGAATTCGAACATCTCTGCCCCGCTTGGCGCCCTGTAGAGGCCATCGGGTTCAACCTCTGCGGTGACCACCGTCTTCACCCCGTTGTCATAGAGAGCATCTATGAGGTTGATGAAGCGCTTGGCCTCGTTGCGGCGGGTCTGGTCCATCGCAGGCACATCCTCGATGAAGACCGTATCATAGGTATGGGCGATGCGCAGATAGTCCGCTGCACCCAGCGGTTTTGCGCAGAGATCTGCGAAAGTGAAGCGGGCCACGCCGTTGGCGGCGCGCGGCACGTCAATATGCCGGCCCTTCATGTCCAGCTGCTGGCGCTCTTCCGGAAAGCCGTTTGTGAGCTTCGCCCAGATGCCGTCCGCAGCCGCTTTTGCCGCCTCGCCAAGCGGGCTGATATAGACCTCGGCGCCGCCCAGTTTCTCCATCCGGTAGTCGGTTGGCGAATCGAGCATCAGCACCTCGACCTGTTTCTGCAGCAGGTTGATGAAGGGCATGAAGAGCTGCCGGTTGAGCCCGTCCTTGTAAAGATCGCCGGGTGCAACATTCGACGTTGCAACCATAACAACCCCTCTTGCGAAGAGCTGTGTGAACAGCCGGCCAAGGATCATGGCATCGGCAATATCGGTCACGGAGAACTCGTCAAAGCACAGGAGGCGGGTCTCGGCGGCGATCTGGTCAGCCACCGGGGGAATGGGATCATCCCCTTTCACTTCGCCCCTTTTCAGAGCCTCACGCCAGGCAAAAATGCGCTCATGCGTCTCGGCCATGAATTCATGGAAATGCACCCGGCGCTTGCGGCGGATAACCGTCACCTCCATGAAGAGGTCCATCAACATGGTCTTGCCACGCCCGACACCGCCCCAGATGTAGAGGCCATGCACGGCGGCCCACATCTCGTTCTTCTTGCGCGCAAACAGCCAGCCCAGTGCGCTCTTCTTCGAGGCGAGGCGGACTTCCGCAAGGCGGGTATTCAGGGAATCGAGCTTGCGGACGACTTCCACCTGGGCGTCGTCACGGGCAATTGCACCGGATGCAACCAGCGCGTCGTACCTGCTGGCCAGTGCGGTTGCAACCGGAAGATCCATGTTCATCGTCGGCTTCAATGTAGGCTCTCCGCCTGCACCGAATGGCCTTCCGCCTTCCTGTACGGTCTGCCAGACGGGCATCTGCTGCACGACTGCGCACAAGCGCATACAATTTTCCGCTGCTGCGATACGGACAAAGCCACGTCGGCGCAAGCCCCTTCTCCAGCCGGCGCGCGATTTTTAGCACAAGACGGGCACCCAAACGTAAAGCTTCTTCGTCAATTGCAAGAGGAAAGCGGCAAAAGCGCGGCCTTTCCCGGACCCGGCGCCTCCGCAACACAACCATCAGAGGCGCCGGCAGGAAGGTGTATCCCGCGGGATTGCAATCGGCACAGTTTCAGGAAAAATGCGGCCAGACGGCTGGTTGGCGGGCACACGTTGACCGCTCAGCTGCGGGAGACGGCTGGCAGACAGAGTACAGCAATGCGCAGCCGCTCAGACATGCGGCTGCATTCGGATGCTCAGTTTTCCAATGCTCACGTATCACGCCTTGAAATTGCTCAAGCGCCGCACGGGCTCAACCAGCTTACGTGGCATCAAGCTCATCGTGAGCTGGTATCCGTCACCAAGGAACGGCAGGCCGTCACAGGCGCACGAAACGGGATTTGCGGCCGTTCTGCCTTTCGTGAAGGCACAGCAGGCGGCCCGCAAGCTCGCGCCCGGCCGGGCTGGCCAGATCAGCCGGTTTGCCGCGGCCATCTGCAATCAGCCAGATGTTGCCGGGCGTCACCATGTCGGCCATGGCGGCTGTTCCCGCCGCAAGGCCGAGCTTCTCTGCGATCCGGGTGACATCCGGTCCATCCGGATGGCTGAGCCGTTGAAGATCCCGGTGCAGCGCGCCCAGATCGCCCGTATCCAGAATGAAAGTCTGAACCTTGCCGCCCGCCAGCACCGCCAGCCGGTAGAGGCCCGGAAGCGCAGGCACAAGGCGGCTGTTGCAGGGGGTTTCAGTCACGATGCCGATCCCGGTCCATTCCGCACGAACGGTCAGATTGACCGGCTCCCGCATTTCGCGGGCATACCGCCGCAACTGATCAAGGTTTTCCTGATGACGTCCGGAGCGCGAGGGCCCGGCATTTTCGGCAGCAGCCGAGGTGCCGGAAATACGCAGACGGCGGAAGACGACCAGATCCCGGCGCAGATCCGTATGATCGACCCGCCAGCCAGCGTCGAGCCAGGCATTCTGATGCACCAGGCTGCCGCCGGAATTGGCCCACCAGGTCCGGTGCTCCCGGGCACTCATTGGCAGGCTAACGCCGAGGATCATCTCCAGTTCGTCAAGCTTCGCAGCCCAGACGACTTCGTCCAGACGGGCCAGATGTTCACGCAGCGGGTCGTATTTTGCCATGGGCCAGCAGCATCCGATAGTTACACCCCGGCACACTTACCCGTTTCCCGTGAAATTTCCGGGAAACGGGTTTTGGGGTGCAAGTCCGTATGCGCTCAGGCGTTTCCGGCTTCAGCGGGAGAGAGATACCGGCATGCCGCCCACGGTCTGGCCGTTGAAGCGCTCGCCGCCTGCGCCATAGAGCTGGGCCACTGTGGCGCCGGTTCCATCCTTGAGCACGACCTGCTTGCCGCTCAGGTCCCAGGCGGCAATACCGGCGAGCGTGCTGTCATTGCAGCCGCGGGTGTTGGCGCGGTAGCCGCCCGACCAGGTGGTCAGGGTCATGAACAGCATGCAATTGGAGCTGCCGGAGGCAATCTTCCAGCCGCCGAGCATGTCATTGCGTCCCACTTCCGCGGCGCCTGCGGGCGGCGTGACCGAAGCCATGGCACCGGGCGCAGCCGTGCCTGGCTGCGGCGCACCCAGCGGCTGGCCCATGGGCTGGCCGGGCTGCGGCCCGGACATTGACGGATCGCTCATCACCACGCCCGGCGCAGGCGTGAGCGGCTGCAGCTGACCACCGGCCACCGGCGTCGTCGGGGAAGCGGGCAGCGGCGCCGGAGCCCGGCCGCCATCCATGCCCAGCCGCGAACAGCCGGCCACACCAACGGCAAATGCCAGAACCGCGATCGTTGCAACTCGTGTCATGTCGAATCAGTCCTTCCTGCCCCACAGGGACGTTTAGTCTAACCGCAAGGGCGAAAAATTTCTTCCCCCGCTATGCCCCAATTCACCGTATGGGGCAAACGTGATTGATCCGGACGCCATTCCGCGTCATATATGGTCCAAGTCTATGGAGGACCCAAGGGCGGCGAGTCACTTCACCGAAGGACCGCTGGAATGCCGCACCTTAACAACAATGGCAGCACCAATGGGCGTATCCGCCTCTTGGGCAGCGCAGACAAACACCTCTTCCGTGATCATCTCCTGCGTCTGGACCCAGAGACCCGCCGCAGCCGCTTTGCCATGCTCGCCAGCGACAGCTTTCTGCGGGCCTATGTGGAAACCAGCTTCGCGCTTGATACAGTCATTTACGGCTATTTCGAGGACGGCGTGCTGCGCGGCACGGCAGAATTGCGCCCCGTCGGCAGCGCTGCGGCTGCAGAAGCCGCCTTTTGCGTGGAAGAAGGCTGGCGCGGCATGGGGCTGGGCACCGAACTGATGGAACTGCTGCTGATTGCCGCCAGAGCGCGCGACTGCCAGCATATCTACATGAACTGCCTGGCCACCAACCGCTCCATGCAGGCCCTCGCCCGCAAGTTCTCCGCCGATCTAAGGTTCGAATGCGGCGACGTGGTGGGACATCTTCTGCCGCAGTCCGCCGGCATCCCGCCTGCCGATCCGCTTGGCAACTGGAGCCGCTTTGCCTTCGGCATGGCCCGCAAGGTCTTTGGCCTTACCTCCCACGCCCGGGCCGCAGAAGGCTGACTGTCCGATCCTGCAAAAACAAAGCCAATAAAAACAAAGCCCATAAAAACAAAGAAGGGCCGCGATGGCGGCCCTTCCGTGAGATCGGCTGACCTCGTGTCCGGATCAGATCCCGGCAAAACCTCGCGCTGCCAGAGGCTGCTCCAGCACCGTTCCGTTCCGCCCAGGCATCGGGGTCAGGCTCGGGGTCTCACTCGACATGGGCTCACCTCCTTTCAACAGTTGCAGACAGGATGAGCTTAACGCGCAACTCCGCAAGCGCAAGATCAATTGCCCGTGAATGCCGCTGCGACGAACGCACGCAAGCCCCTGAATTTATTCACCCTCTTCCAGATGCCGTCACAATTTTGCAGATTCTGTGCCGCCAGAGGCAACCAAATGGCGGACCGCTGCGTTCCAGTCCGCATGAAACCCGGTGCACGATGGCGGCAAATTTGGGCGAAGATCGCCACAGATCATCCCCAGATCCGCCATCAGGATCCTGCACTCTGGCTTGTCCAACAGGGAGGCTGCGATGCAACGGCAATTGCATAAGGCCGGCAGGCTGACACATTTAGTTGCATGTCCGCATGCCGGTCATGAGCTGGCTAAATCTGTGGAGACCCCTCATACGGCAGGACCTTTCAGGGTTGAGGATGGGCGGCCGGGGGGCTATGCCTCCCCCACCATGCCCGTGCCAGGCTGGCTTTGCCGCTCTGTTGCACCCGGACTGTCTGCATCTGGACGATCACGGGCACGGCGCACCGGCTGCAGGCCAAGAGGCCTGACCGGAGCCTTGCGCGCAAGTCCGGCCGGAGATGTCCGGCCGTCCAAGCCCCACGCCCCTCACCCGGGCCGCAGGGACAGCCGCGACCGCCGGACAGCAATTTGCCGCCCGTGCCACTGCGCGGCGTTGCACAGCTTTCATGCCCGGTTCGAGGCCCCGTGCCGCTCCGGGGTGGCATTTCGATCAACTGTCCAGCGGGGAGCCTGAAGCGCTTGACCTTCCATCCGACCCCTCAGTTGCCGGCTCAGGCCGTGCAAAGACCACGAGACATTCGCCTTGATGTGTTTCGTGGCCTTGGCATGTTCATCATCTTCATCTCCCATCTGCCGCAGAGCTGGTGGGCGAACTGGATTCCGGCGCGCTTCGGCTTTTCCGACGCCACGGAGATCTTCGTGTTCTGCTCCGGCATGGCCTCGGCCATTGCCTTCGGCAAGATCTTCGACCAGAGCGGCATGCTGATGGGCACTGCCCGCATCGGCCACCGCATGTGGCAGGTCTACTGGGCGCATATCTGCCAGTTCCTGGTGATCGCCGCAGGCCTTGCCGCGCTCATGAACAGCGGCTATCTGGAGCGCTGCTGCGGGCTCAAGGAAGATTACGTTCAGGCTCTGAACCTGCGCTATTTCTTCAATGATCCGGTGGGCAACCTGCCGGGCCTGCTCAGCCTCACCTATGTGCCGAACTACTTCGACATCCTGCCGATGTATGTGGCGCTGCTCGCCATGGTTCCGGTGATGATGTTCATCGCCGCCAAGAGCCGCATTGCCTTCTTTGCCGCGGTGATCGGCATGTGGGTTGCCGCCACCCTGCATCTGGTCAGCTTTCCGGCCGAGCCCTGGTCGAACCGCCAGTGGTTCTTCAACCCCTTCGCCTGGCAGCTGGTGTTCTTCACCGGTTTTGCCTTCATGAAGGGCTGGATTCCGGCGCCCCCCGTTGACCGGCGCCTTGTCTGGCTGGCGGTTGCGCTGGTTCTGGCCAGCATCCCCTTCACCAATTTCCGGATCTACGAGGCTGTGCCGGGCTTCCAGGCACTGCGCGAGGCCTCAAAGCCGCTCTGGATCAAGACCGACTTCGGCATCCTGCGTTATGTCCACTTCCTGGCGCTGGCCTATATTGCCTATGTGGCAGTTGGCCCCAATGGCGTGCGCCTGCATGCCGGGGGGCGCATTACCGGCCCGGTGGTGGCGGTGCTGCGCAAGGTGGGACAGCAGTCGCTGCCGGTGTTCCTCGCCAGCCTTCCCATCGCCCAGGCCACGGCGATCCTGCGCGACATGGCAGGCGGGCGCGGTGACTGGCTGATCCAGGCCATCTCCAACATTGCAGGCCTCACCGCCATTGCTGCGGTCGCCTATATCGCTGCCTGGTTCAAGAGCCAGCCCTGGCGCAAGGTGCCCAAGCCTGCTCCGGCACCGCTACCGGCCAAGCCCTCTGTTGCGGCTCCGTCCGGCCGGACTGCAGTTCCCGTCTACGGGCCGCCGGCGCGGCCGGCGCGGCCGGCGCGGACACCGGGCGCCCTGCCGCAAGGTGCCTGAACACGCCAGCCAGATCTATTGAAACGCGAAAGGCGCAGCTGCACGGGCTGCGCCTTTTCTCTATTCTGGCCTGGCGGCTGCCGGTCAGTGAACTGACAGCATGGTCAGGTGGTGCTCATAAGCATTGGCGATGGCCGCCTCGCGGCTGTCGGCCACGATGATCGGCGTGCCGTCCGCGTTGAGCAGCGCCCACAGGCGCAGGCCCCGGGCGATGTGCGCTGCGCCGGGAAAGAGCCGGGCAAGATCATCGGAACTTATCTGGCGCAGATAACCCACCTGTCCGGCGCCGAGCCGTGCGAACAGCTCCGGCGTCAGCTCATGCGGGCCTATTGCGCGTTCATTGGTGTCGCGCGTCATGGCATTGTCTCCTTGATTGGGCGGCAGATCCTGCCCCCTTGAAAGTCAGTCCCTTGCAGTGATCTCAATCCGGCGCACCACGCGTTCGGGCTCCGGACGGACAAGATCGATCGACAAAAGCCCATCCTTGAGATCGGCTCCGAGGATTTCGATGCCCTCCGCCAGCACGAAGGCGCGCTGGAACTGGCGGGCAGCGATGCCGCGATGCAGATACTGCCGGGACTTGTCTTCGGACTGGCGCCCGCGAATCACCAGCTGGCGCTCCTCCACGGAGACATCGAGCTGATCACGGGTGAAGCCTGCCACGGCCAGCGTGATGCGAATGACTTCGCCATGCTCGTCCGACTTGGGAAGGCGTTCGATATTATAGGGTGGATAGCCGTCGTTGGCGGCTTTTGACACCCGGTCGAGAACCCGTTCAATGTCGTCAAAGCCGAGCATGAACGGGCTTGAAAACGCTGACATTCGCGTCATCGTCAAAGTCCTCTACAAAGCGACCTTGAGAACCGGACCCTCTCTTGAGGCATCCGGAGCCGGGGTGCCAATCACCCCGTTTGTCCTCAATATGGCGGCTGGCGGCAGCAGTTTCAAGCAAGGGGCAGCAGCGCCCTGCACAGGGGAGACCAAATATGGCTAACAAAAAGGCTCATGAAGAGCACATCGGCGAGGAAGCGTCCGGCCGGGCCACCAGAGCAAGCTACGACAGCTTCTGCGCCTCGCTGTCCGCCACCACCCACGTCATTCAATGGGAAGGGGCGTCCGTCTGGAAGGTCGGCGGCAAGATCTTCGCCATCTGGTCTGACTGGAAGGGCACGCCCGCTGTCAGCTTCAAATGCTCGGACATGGCCTATCAGATGCTGAGCGAACAGCCCGGCCTTGCCCCCGCCCCCTATCTCGCCCGCGCCAAATGGATCCAGCTGCATGAGCTTGGTGCCCTGAGCGAGGCGGACCTCTTCGCCTATATCCGCGCCGCCCACAGCCTCGTTGCCGCCAAGCTTACCCGCAAGCTGCGGCAGGAACTGGGACTGGGACTGGGACTGGGACTGGGATGAGGTTCAGGATCTTGGCATCCGAGCAAAGCCCTTGCCGAGGATGGGGCCCGTAGGCCTGCCGGTTGGAGAGCCGCCAGCCGGTTCGAAGGTGATCTCATACAGCTGTTCTTCCTGCGGTTCGGGCAGGCCAGACAGAGACAGCGTTGCCCCCCTGAGCGCATTGAGCACCCCCATGGAGACCGGTGCACCCGCCTGCTGCGGCAATGTCCAGACCTCCAGCGACTGTCCATCCGGCACCGCGATATCGGCCAGCGGCACCACTCTGGCAGAGTCGCCGCCAAAATCCTCGATCATCACGACCGGATTGCCGCCAGCATCCATCAAAACGGCAATGACTTGCGGCGTCTGCTGGCGCAGGAGAACAGACGTCAGCCCGGCCGTCAGCAACAGGCAAGCCGCCATGCCCGCCAGAGCCAGCCGCTTCCACCGGCCTGCAGCTGGTGCCAGCAGATTGTCATTTGCAGGTGGCGGGGCCTTCTCTGCTCCGCCGGCCGCCTGCGGCTGGCCGTCCAGCTCCGCCTCGATTTTCTGCCAAAGACCGGCGGAAACCTCAGCGGCTGGCCCTGCCAGATCCAGTTCCAGAAACCGGTCCTGCGCCATGCCGGTCAGCCGTGCAAGCTCCGGTTCCGTTTCCAGCCGGAGTGCAAAGGCCCGCCGCTCTTCATCATCCATCAGCCCAAGGACATAGGCGTCGGCCATCTCGGCATCTGTCAGGGAGCCGGTCATGTCATGCACTCCCGCAGAGCCAGAAGAGAGCGGCGGATCCAGGCCTTGGCCGTGCCCAGCGGCAGCCGCAGGCGCCCGGCAATTTCCCCGTGGCTGTAACCGGACACATAGGCCATCAGGATCGTCTTGCGGCGCAGGGCATCAAGACGGGACAGGCAGGCCTTCAGCCGGCTGGAGGTATCGAGTTCGTCGAACAGGTCCGTGTAGAGCGTCTCGTCTCCATCCTCGCGCAGCTGGTCAAGGCTTTCGGCGGATGCCAGTTCCTCCCGGCCCGCATCGCGCAGGGCATTGAGCGCCCGGCTGCGGACGATCGTGTAAAGCCAGCCCCGCGCGCTGCCACGGGCAGGATCATATTGCCCGGCCTTGCGCCAGATCTGCAGGAATGCCTCCTGAACAATTTCTTCGGCAAGGTCATGGCGGCGCAGGATGCGCAAGGCAATGGTGACCATGCGCGCAGCTTCGCTTTCGTAGATCGCGGCAAGGCCATCCCTGCTGCCTTCCGCACAGGCCTTCAAGGCCTGTTCCAGCCGCTGCTGCGGGTCCTGCATGCAATTTTCCCTCTGTTGCCGATGCGAGAGTATCCCGGCCCCCCCCGTGGCAAGCCTTTCCTTGCGGGCGATCCTGCCTCATCAACACGTGAGCGGCGCAAATGGATGCGAAAAAATTCCGGCTCCCTGCATCCAATGCCCGGCTCTCCCGTGTCTGGAAACTGTACGGCACTGAAAGGCCGTGCATCCCGAAGATTGAGGAGATGCAGATGACCATGATCCGACTTGTGACCCTTGCTGCGGTTTCCACCCTGGCAATCAGCGGCGCGCAGGCCGCGCAGGTGGCCGGACTTGCCGGTGACAACACGCTGGTGCTGTTCGACACGGCCAATCCGGGCCAGACCCGCACGCTGGACATCACAGGCGCCGGACGCCTTGCAGGCATCGACTTCCGCCCGGCCAATCAGGCGCTGACCGGCGTGACGGCAGAAAATGTAATCGTCACCATCGATCTGGAGACCGGCAAAGCCACGGAAGTGGCGAAGATGGACATTCCGCTGACGATGGGCGAGATGCCGGTTATCGTGAACTTCAACCCTGCTGCCGACCGGCTGCGCTACATGACAGGCACGGTGAACCACCGCGTTCATCCCGATACGGGCGCTGTTACCGTTGATGGCAGCCTCGCTTATGAGGAGGGCAGCATGCACAAGGGCGAAACGCCGGATATCGCTGCTGCTGCCTACACCAACTCACGCGGCAAGCCGGAAAAGACGGCCATGTACAACATCGACGCCACCCTTGGCGCGCTGGTGCAGCAGACCAAGCCCAATGACGGAACGTTGAAGGAAGTCGGCAAGCTGGGCCTCGAAGGCAAGCCCGCGACCTATGCCTTCGACATTGAAGCAACGGCCGATGGCCAGAACACGGCCTGGCTTGTGGCGGACAATGTGCTCTACACGGTTGACCTGATGACCGGCGCCGCAACAAAGGCCGGCGAGATCACCGGCCTCAGCCAGCCCCTGCGGGCCATCTCCATCCAGCCTGCGATGTAATCCACTCCCGCTTGCGGCTGGCGGCAGGTGCCGCTGGCCGCAAGCTCGGCTTGCCTCCCCCTTGGACAATCCGTCCAATCCCTTTCAGCTTCAGGATGTGGTCAAGCGCTGTATCTGGACTTTTACGGACGCGCTCATGTTCACACCCTTGCTTGACTGGCTCGACGCCAGTCCCCGCCGGTGGCATTTGTTCAATGTCATTCAGGCGGCTCTTCTTCTGGCCCTTGCCGGGCAGGTCTTCACCATCATTGCCATGGCTGTTCTGGCAGGACTTGCCTTTCTGTCCTGGAGAGCAGGTCTCGCCAGGCTCCGCAGCCTTCGGACGGTGCATGCCTATGATGTGGTTCTGGCCATCATGCCCCAGACCGCAGCGCTCACTGTCGCTGCAATCGGCTTATGGCTGACAACGCTGCCTGGCATGAAGCTGCCGGGCCTCGCCATCTTCGCGTTCCACGCCGTCATCGCTGCATGGTGGGCCTGCGACCTCGAAAACCCGGAACACATGGAGGTTGCAGCCCCGCGCCGGGTGGAGGTGCTGTAATGGATTTTCCAATCTTTCATCTGGACATGATGGGCAACCGGCTGCTGATTGCGGTCATTGCCATCTTGCATGTGATCATCAACCATGGGCTCGCAGTGGGTATGATGCCGCTGGTTGCCGCCATGGAATGGTATGGCGCCAGGAAAAAGGACGAGCGCTGGGACAAGCTGGCCCACCGCATTCTCTTCTTCGCCTTCCTCATCACCACAACGGTAGGGGCGCTGACAGGTGTCGGTATCTGGCTGTCGGTGTCGCTGGTCAATCCCTATTCGATCGCCAGCCTGATCCGGGTCTTCTTCTGGGGCTGGTTCATCGAGTGGCTGGTGTTCATCACCGAAGTGGTGCTCATCCTCGCCTATTTCCTGACATGGAAGAAGTGGACCGGGGCCCGCAAGGCCGCGCACATCCGGCTTGGTTTTGCTCTGGCCATTTTCTCCTGGATCACAATGGCGATCATCGTCTCGATCCTTGGCTTCATGATGGATCCCGGCAACTGGCTGAGCGGCAACAGCCTGTGGAACGGCTTCACCAATCCGGTCTACCTGCCGCAGCTGGCCTTCCGTACGGCGCTTGCCATGGCCTTTGCCGCCGTGATCGCGCTGGTGCTGATCCTGTTCTTCACCAGCCGTCATGACCCATTCCGTTATCAGGCGGTTCGGGCGGTGTCGCTTTTCGGCGTCATGGCAGCGCCTTTCGTCGTCATCGGGGGATACTGGTACTATACCGCCGTGCCCGCCGCGATGCTCGACAATCTGGCAACATCCCTGCTGACGCTGCAATTCGAGGATTGGCAGAGCACCCTCCTTTGGGGCATGGCGCTGGTTGCCGGGTCCGTTCTGCTGGTGGCTCAACTCGGCGTCCTGCGTCCGCACTATATACCGCGCCTGTTGCTGATGGTCCCTCTCCTCGGCATTGTCTGGCTGACCGGTCATTTCGAGCGCGTGCGCGAGTTCATCCGCAAGCCCTATGTCATCGGTCAGTACATGTATGCCAATGGCCTGAGGGTGGAGGACTATCCGCTCTACAAGGAAAAGGGGCTGCTCGCCTTCGCCACCTACAGTCATCCACTGACGGAAGAGGAACGATCTGCCATCCCTGCCGGGACAGAGGTTGCGGACATTCAGGCAGGCAAAGACGTCTTCATGATCGCCTGTTCGCGCTGCCACACCGGCAACGGCGTCAACGGCATCCGCGCCCACATGGAACGCATGTTCCCCGGCCAGGAATGGACCCCGGATCTGACCGGCGGCTACATGGCCTTCATGCATGAGGCACGGCCCTACATGCCGCCCTTCCCCGGTACGGATACGGAACTCGCCCAGCTCGCAGGATACATTGCCCTGATGCAGCACTCGCCCATCACGATTGAAGGCGCCCAGCACAGCGGCGTCGTCACGGTCAACAGAGATGCCATGCAAGCCGTTGCCGCCGCGCCGGAGGACAAGCCGCAATGAACTCCCAAACCCCTGTCCCTCACGGCATTCCACTGCCGCTGCCGGCACCGGAATGGGTTCTGGTTGCCGTGCTCGTTGGCTTCTTCCTGATGCACATCTTCTTCATCACCATGATGGTGGGCGGAACGTTCATGACGCTGGTGTATCAGGTGAAGGGGCTGAAGGAGAGCAAGTGGGAAGCTCTGGCCCATGATCTGGCAGCAACCATCACCGTGAACAAGTCCATAGCCGTGGTGCTTGGCGTTGGGCCTTTGCTGGCCATCAACACGCTCTACACGGTGTATTTCTACTCCGCAAATGCGCTGACCGGTGACTTCTGGATCATGATCATCCCGCTGGTCGCCGGGGCCTTCCTGCTGACCTATGCCCACAAGTATCTCTGGGGAAGGCTGCCGGTCTGGCTGCATCTGGGACTGATTTCAATTGTGGTGGCGGTCTTCGCCTTCGTGCCGCTGATTTTCCTGACCAATGTCAACCTGATGCTCTATCCGGAGCGCTGGCCGGAGGTGAAGGGTTTCTTCGACGCCCTCATGCTGCCGAACGTCTGGCCGCGGTACTTTCACTTCATCCTGTCCTGCCCGGCCATGGCTGGCCTGATGGTCGTATGGATGTACCGCCGACGCGACCAGGAGGAGCTTGCTTCCCATGGCCTTGACCGGGCAGAGATGGTCCGGCTGGGCTACCGCTGGCTGTTGTGGCCGACAGCCGCTCAGTTCCTTGTGGGCCCCTGGGCCATGCTGACCCTGCCGGAAGTTCCGGGCCCTACGGGCATGGCAACGGCCATCTTCCTCGCCTCGATGGTGGTCGCGCTTTTTCTCTGCGTTACGGTCTATGCGGAAATCCGCCGGCCGGATACCACGACGGGAAATGGATTTGGTTCGGTGGCAATCTCAATGCTGGCCATCATGATCATGATGGGCGCGGGACGGCACATGTACCGCGAGGCAGCGATTGATGATCATCAGGCGCTCGTGCAGCAGAAGACGGAGACATTCCGTGCCCTTTCAGAAGACGCCCGCAAGCGGGCGCTTCAGAATGACACAGGCAACTGATCTGCTCCAGGGACAGGCTCCTGCGGGAATGCTCCATAAAATAGTCCGTATCACAGGGGCAGCCGGTTTCCAGACCGGCTGTACCTGGCATTCACCAGACAGGAACCGGCAGATCCCATGAACAGTCAGCAGGCCCTTCATATCGAGCGGCGGGCAGAGCAGAGAAACCTGAAGCTGCTTGTCTGGCTGCGCTGGCTGGCGATCAGCGGGCAGATGCTTGCTGTCATCTTCACGCATTACGTCCTGAAGGTGCCGCTGCCGATGCAGCAAATTCTGCTGCTGCTAGGCTTTCTCGTGGTGGTGAACCTTGTCGCGGCCTGGCGCGCCTGGCGGCCCGGAAAGCTTCTGCCCAACGCCATTCTGGGCGATCTGCTGTTGGATGTGTCGGCGCTGACCGCGCTGCTGTTCCTGACCGGAGGTGCCACAAATCCCTTTACCGGACTTTTCATGCTGCAGGCTATCGTCGCGGCCATCCTGCTCAGGCCCTGGGAGGCGATCACCATCTTCGTGGCAACGGTGGCCGCACAATTCTGGCTCTTGGGCAACGGCCTGCCGCTGAACATGCCCGGCACGCATCACATGGGGCACGGCGCTGCAGGCCCCAGCCATTTTGACCTGCATCTGCAGGGCATGTTCCTGAGCTTCTTCCTCAGCGGCTCGCTGGCCGTGATGTTCATCCTCGGCATCCGATCCAATCTGGCCCGGCGCGACCGGCAGATGACGCGCATGACGCGGCAGATGGAAGAAGAGACTGTGGTTCTGCGCCTTGGACTTATGGCAGGGACGGCCGCCCACGACCTCGGCACACCATTGACAAACCTTGCCGTCATTCTGGATGACTGGGTGGATCTTGGGCCTCCGCCGCAGGAGGAATTGCGCAAGCAGGCCCTGCTGATGCAGGAAGCCGTGACCACCTGCCGGGAGAGCATATCGCACATGCTGCGCAGCGCCGGGCAGAGCCGTCTGGAAAACTCCCGGCCAGTGGATGCCGCCGCCTTTGCCGGGCCAATCGTCGAGACCTGGTGCGCAACACATCCCGGTGTGACGCTGATGCTCAAGGACCAGCGGAAGTCGGGCGGAGCCGTGCTGGCAGACATTCTGCTGGAGCGCGCATTGGAGAACCTTTTCGACAATGCGCGGGAAGCGGGCGCAACAACCCTGACCCTCATACTGGCCGATACCGGCGCTGCCCTGACCCTTTGCGTCGAGGACAACAGACCCGGCTTTCCTGCCCCTATTCTGGAAGGCCGAACAAATCGAGACTCCGGAGGACAGGCAGCGCGCCTGAAACAGGGCCATGGCCTTGGTCTACTGCTGGTTCAGTCCGTGGTGCGGCGGCTGAATGGAGAGCTCGTCCTCTCCAATCTGCCCGGCGGCGGTGCCCGCGCCTGCATCACCCTTCCCACTTTGACCCACACAGGCGCAATCTGAAGATGTGGGGCCGGAGCGTCTAGCCAAACCGGATTGGACAGAGTGTCCAAGGCATGCAGAAACCGGGGCGGCGCCTCTTCCTGCTTGCGGGATGTCAATTCACCACACGTCAAAAGGCATGAACTGGCTCCACGCCCGGCAATCACCGGGTCAAACGCAAGAGGAGCCAGTCAATGGAGCTCGATATCGTCAGCCTGTCACGGCTGCAGTTCGCAGCGACGGCCATGTATCATTTTCTCTTCGTGCCGCTCACTCTCGGCCTGTCGGTCGTCGTGGCGATCATGGAGACCGTCTACGTCATGACGGGCCGCCCGGTGTGGCGGCAGATGACGAAATTCTGGGGAACCCTGTTCGGCATCAACTTCGTGCTGGGCGTGTCCACCGGCATCACAATGGAATTTCAGTTAGGTATGAACTGGAGTTACTACAGCCACTATGTCGGCGATATCTTCGGCGCACCGCTGGCGATTGAAGGCCTGATGGCTTTCTTCCTTGAGGCGACTTTCGTCGGCCTCTGGTTCTTCGGCTGGGACAAGATGTCGGCCCGTGCCCATGCCATCGTCGGCTGGTGCGTAGCGCTGGGGTCCAATTTCTCGGCCTTGTGGATCCTGATCGCCAATGGCTGGATGCAGAACCCGGTCGGTGCCGTGTTCAACCCGGACACCATGCGCATGGAGCTTTCGAGCTTCTTCGACGTATTGTTCAACCCGGTAGCCCAGGCCAAGTTCGTGCATACGGTCTCGGCCGGCTATGTCACGGCAGCCATGTTCGTCATGGGCGTTTCCGCCTGGTACATGCTGCATGGCCGTCACATGGAAATGGCCCGCCGCTCCATCGCCGTTGCGGCCTCATTCGGCCTCGCCTCAGCTCTCTCCGTCATCGTGCTTGGCGACGAAAGCGGCTACGAAAGCACGCTTAACCAGCGCATGAAGCTCGCCACCATGGAAGGCATGTGGGAGACGGAACCTGCACCTGCCGCCTTCACCCTTATCGGCCTGCCCTATCAGGAGGCCCGTGAAACCCATTATGCCATCAAAATCCCCTACGTGATGGGCCTGATCGGCACCCGCTCGCTGACGGAAGAAATCACCGGCATCAAGGAACTGGTGGCAGAAGCGGAAGGCCGCATCCGGTCGGGGCTTCTGGCCTATGACTCGCTGGAGACGATCCGCGCCGAACGCAATACCAGTCCGGCGGACGTGCGCGAAACCTTCGAGGCCAATGGCCGTAATCTCGGCTATGCCATGCTGCTGATGCGATATGTGGAAGATCCACGGCAGGCAACGGAAGAGCAGATCGCCAAAGCAGCCTGGGATACTGTTCCGGCGGTGCTGCCGATGTTCTGGACCTTCAGGTTCATGGTTGGCGCGGGCTTCCTGATGCTGGCCTTCATCACGGTGATGTTCTGGTACGGCAATTTCCGCCAGGCACGTTATCCGGCCTGGGCCCTGCGCGCGGCTGTCATCCTGCTGCCGCTGCCATGGCTTGCTGCTGAGGCAGGCTGGTTCGTTGCCGAATTCGGCAGGCAGCCTTGGACTGTCGACGGCATTTTGCCCACGGCCCTTTCTGTCAGCCGCCTTTCCATGCTCGACCTTGCCCTGACGCTTGCCGGTTTCGTCGCGCTCTACACCGTCCTGCTGGTGATCGAGATGAAGCTGATGCTGGCTGCGATCCGCAAGGGACCGGTGCAGGACGTGGATGTGACCATGCAATGGCAGGCCAGCCACGAGGCACGGCTGACCGCCAGCAACCCGGCTCTTTTCCCTGCGGAGTAACTCCCATGATCCTTCATGAACTGCTCTCCTATGATGTTCTGCGTCTCATCTGGTGGGCTCTGCCCGGCGTTCTGCTGATCGGATTTGCCCTGACGGATGGGTTTGATCTGGGCGTGGGCGCGCTCCTGCCTTTTGTTGGCCGCACTGATGAGGAGCGGCGCATTGCCATCAACACGGTTGGCCCGGTGTGGGAAGGCAATCAGGTGTGGCTCATTCTCGGCGGCGGGGCCATCTTTGCGGCCTGGCCGCCGCTTTATGCGGTCAGCTTCTCCGGCTTCTACCTTGCCATGTTTCTGGTGCTCTCGGCCCTGATCCTGCGGCCTGTCGGCTTCAAATACCGGAACAAGCGGCCGGATGCCGCGTGGCGCAGCCGTTGGGACTGGGCCCTGTTCACAGGCGGCGCCGTTCCGGCACTTGTGTTTGGTGTCGCAGTTGGCAATGCCCTGCAGGGCGTGCCCTTTGAACTGACCGGCCATCTCGTGCCGCTCTACGAAGGCCATGCCATCCTGAAGCTGCTTGGCCTGCTCAACCCCTTTGCCCTGCTTGCAGGCGTTGTTTCCGCTGCCATGCTGGTCACTCATGGCGCTGCGTGGCTGGCCTTCAAGGCCGAGGGCATCGTGGCCCGGCGGGCCATGGCCATCGGTTCGGTCAGCGGTCCGGTGGCAATGCTCGCCTTCGCGCTGGCCGGTGTGTGGCTTGCCTTTGGCATTCCCGCCTACAGCTACGCCGGGAGCATTGATCCGTCGGGTCCGTCCAACCCGCTTCTGGCGGAAATTGCGCGCGGCGGTTCATGGCTGGATGCCTACGCCATCCGCCCGTGGATTGCCGTAGCACCGCTGATGGGCTTTGCCGGTATCGGCCTTGCAACACTTGGCCTGCGCAAAGGGCTGGGAGGATTCTCGCTGCTTGCCTCAAAGCTCGGCATCTTCGGGGTCATCTCCACCGTGGGCCTGACCATGTTCCCCTTCATCCTGCCCTCATCAAAGCAGCCGGGAGCCTCGCTCACCGTCTGGAATGCCTCCTCCTCGCACCAGACACTGTTCATCATGCTGATCTGCACGCTGATCTTCCTGCCCATCGTCCTTGCCTATACCGCATGGGTCTACAAGGTGCTGTGGGGCAAGGTCGGCAGTGACGAGATCTCCAGTAACCCCAACGCCTACTGAAAGGAACGGAAGATGTGGTACTTCGCCTGGCTTCTCGGACTGCCCGCCGCCTTGTTTGCCGTTGTCAATGCCATGTGGCTTGAGATGGCCGCAGACCGCGCCCTGACGGCCCGCGCCAAACGTTGATCTGTGAACCGGGGGCCGTTCCCAGTCCGGCCTTCGCAACAGGGTGCCCGATGGATTGCCCAGACCATCGGGCACCGCTGCTTTTCAGGGGTCAGCGAACCGGCTGTTTGGCAAGCTTTCTGGCCAGCGTGCGCCGGTGCATGCCAAGACGCCGGGCAGCCTCCGAAATGTTGAAATCCGTTTCTGCAAGCATGCGCTGGATGGTTTCCCACTCCTGCGTACGCAAGGAAGATACGCGCGGCGGGCTGATTTCCACCGGCTCACGCCCCGCCACATGCTCGAAGGCTGCCTCGATCTCCCGCGCAGTCGCAGGTTTTGCCAGATAATGAGTCGCCCCCAGCTTGATCGCCTCCACCGTTGTGGCGATCGAAGCAAAGCCGGTCAGAACGACAATCCGGGGCGCAGGATCGAGCCAGGCCAACGCGGTAATCACATCCAGCCCGCTGCCTTCTGCCAGCTTCAAATCAACGATCGCCCGGTCAGGTGTCTGATGCTGCATCTGCAGCAATGCATCTTCCACCGACCTGGCCACCTGCACCTGGTAACCACGCTGCGTGAAGCTTGCTGACAGCGTTGCACCGAGCTTCGGATCATCCTCGACGATCAACAGGCGCCGAGATACATCCCTTGACTGCGTCCGCATCCTGAGTTCCCCTTGAGCCCAGCACAACTGATCTGCCACAGGACGCGGGACGGCGCGACAGATTGCAGGGTGCCCGCGACGCCATGCCGCGCCGGGCACCAGCCTCACGGCAAGCCGTCTGCCGCGTCTTGGTGGACATCAACTCCTAGTGGAGATGAAGCATGAGCAGTTCGGTCAATGGCATCGGCGTTTCGCATTATCCGGGCACGGTCAACTGGGCACAGGTGGCGGCGGGCGGTGTCAGCTTCACATTCATCAAGGCAACCAAGGAACAACCCATGCCGGCCCCATGTTCCAGACCAACTGGCAGGGCGCCAAGGCGGCCGGGCTGAAATGCAGGCCCTATCTCTTCTTTGAACCCAGCGAGAGCTTTCTCGATCAGGCCGAGCTGTTCATCCGGCAGCTGAAGGCAGCAGGCTATGACAGCAAGACGGACCTGCCACCCGCCATTGACTGCGAAGAGACCAATGGGGTGACAAATACCGAGTTCAGCTATGCCCTGCCGCAGCTCCTGCATGTCCTGCAGATATATCTGCGCGTGAAGCCGCTGATCCATGCCTCGCCCGGCTTCTGGAACAGTCTCGGCAATCCGGATTTTTCGGAATATCCGCTGTGGGTTGCTGACTACACAACGGCCCCGGCGCCCACCCTGCCGCCGGAATGGGCCAGCTACGCCTTCTGGCAGTACAGCCAGAGCGGCACGGTCAACGGCATCAGCGGTGCGGTGGATCTCGATGTCATGGGCACGGCTCCCGCCGCACCGCAGACAAGGCCGCACTGGTTCTGAGTCCGGACATGCAAAGGCCCGGCGCGGGGCCGGGCCTTCAGATCAGCGGGCGTGCCGCGTTCAGTCTTCGATGCGCTTGCCGGTTGCCTTGTCGAAGGCATGGAGTTTGGCGGCGCTGGCGGTGAAGCTGACGCGCTGGCCAAGCTCGTAGCGGGCATGGGCGGGCACGCGGATGACCACCTGCGGCCCGCTTTCGCTGCCCACGGTGCCATAAAGGAAGCTTTCGGCCCCCACCGGCTCCAGCACACCGGCCACCACGTCCAGCGTCAGGCCGCCCGCTTCCGCAGGCTGCTCGCTGGCGAGGGCCAGATGCTCCGGCCGCACGCCGAGGATGACCTCTGCGCCCTTGCCCATGTCCGGCGCATCAAGACCGGCACCGCCCGGCAGCGACAGGCGGCCGTTGGCTGAAGCCGTCGTGATCAGGTTCATGGCCGGAGAGCCGATGAACGAGGCCACGAAAGTGGACGCGGGGCGTTCATAGACGGAGATCGGATCGCCGATCTGCTCGATCTGGCCGCCGCTGAGCACCACCAGCCGGTCCGCCAGGGTCATGGCTTCGAGCTGGTCATGCGTCACATAGACGGAGGTGGTGGCCAGCGACTTCTGCAGGCGCTTGATTTCCACGCGCATCTGCACGCGAAGCTTGGCATCGAGGTTCGACAGCGGCTCGTCGAAGAGGAAGGCCGCCGGCTCGCGCACGATGGCACGGCCCATGGCGACGCGCTGGCGCTGGCCGCCGGACAGCGCCTTGGGCTTGCGGTCGAGATAGGCGCCGATCTCAAGGATACGCGCGGCTTCCCTGACGCGGCGGTCGATCTCGTCCTTCGGCACACCGCGGTTGCGCAGGCCATAGGCTAGGTTGTTGTAGACCGTCATATGCGGATAGAGCGCATAGTTCTGGAACACCATGGCGATGTCGCGCTCGGACGGGTCCACCCGGTTTACCACCCGGTCGCCGATGCGGATGTCGCCGGAGGAGATTTCCTCAAGCCCCGCGATCATGCGCAGCAGGGTGGACTTGCCGCAGCCGGAAGGGCCGACCAGCACGATGAACTCGCCGTCGGCAATATCCATGGACACGCCTTTGACCGCTTCGACGCCGCCGGCATAGACCTTGCGGACGTTATCAAGAGTGATGGTAGCCATTACTTTTCCGTCTCCACGAGACCTTTGACGAAGAGTTTCTGCATGACGATGACGACGATGACCGGCGGCAGCATGGCCAGCACGGCGGTGGTCATCACCAGATGCCATTGCGGATGCGCATCAGCCACGTCGGCCATGCGCTTGATGCCCATGACGATCGTGTAATAGGACGTATCGGTGGTCACCAGCAGCGGCCAGAGATACTGGTTCCAGCCGTAGATGAAGAGAATGACGAAGAGCGCCGCGATATTCGTCCGGCTGAGAGGCAGCAGGATGTCGCGGAAGAACTTCATCGGGCCTGCCCCGTCCACACGCGCGGCTTCCATCAGTTCCTCGGGCACCGTCAGGAAGAACTGGCGGAAGAGAAACGTCGCGGTTGCCGAAGCAATCAGCGGGATGGCAAGGCCGGAGTAGCTGTTCAGCATGCCCAGATCCGCCACCACCTTGTAGGTGGGCAGGATGCGCACTTCCACCGGCAGCATCAGGGTGATGAAGATCAGCCAGAAGGCCAGCTGGCGGAAGGGAAAGCGGAAATAGACGATGGCGAAGGCCGAGATGATCGAGATGGTGATCTTCCCGATGGCGATCGCCAGAGCCATGATCAGCGAGTTGAACATCATCGGCCCGAGCGGCGGCGCGCCGGCCGAGCTGTTGCCCCTCGTGATCATGGTGCTGAAGTTGGCAATCGCCTCGCTGCCCGGCAGCATCGGAATTACGCCGGACATGAAGTCACTCGGGCCATGGGTGGAGGCTATCACCGCAACATAGACCGGGAAGGCCACGATGAAGAGGCCAGCCAGCAGCACGAGATGCGTGAGGGCGGTCAGCCAGGGTTTGTTCTCAACCATTTGCGCCTCTCTCAGTAAGCCACGCGCCGCTCGATGAAGCGGAACTGGATGATGGTGAGCACGATGACGATCGCCATCAGAATGACGGACTGAGCCGCCGAGGAGCCAAGGTTGAGGCCGACGAAGCCGTCGGAATAGACCTTGTAGACGAGAATGTTGGTGGCCTGCGCCGGGCCGCCCTTGGTGGTCGCATCAATCACCGGGAAGGTGTCGAACATCGCATAGACGAAGTTGACGACCATCAGGAAGAAGGTGGTGGGCGAGAGCAGCGGCAGCACGATGGTGAAGAAGCGCTTCACCGGACGGGCGCCGTCAATGGCTCCTGCTTCCAGCAGCGACTGGGGAATGGACTGAAGCCCCGCCAGGAAGAAAATGAAGTTGTAGGAGATCTGCTTCCAGCTTGCGGCGAGGATCACGAGGATCATCCCGTCCACCTTGCTGGTGCTGTGGTTCCAGTTGTAGCCGAGCCCATGCAGCAGATAGGGGAAGATGCCGATGGACGGGTTGAACATGAACCACCACAGGATGCCCGCCACCGCAGGGGCCACCGCATAGGGCCAGACCAGCAGGGTGGAATAGACATTGCGCGAGCGGATCAGGCTGTTGACCGCCACGGCCAGAACGAGCGCCAGCCCCAGCGACAGCAGCGCCGTCGAAACGGCAAAGATCGCCGAGACATAGAGCGAATTCAGATAGGTGGGATCTGCCAGCAGGCGGATGTAATTGTCCACCCCGACGAAGGTGGTCTTGAAGCCGAAGGCATCCTCTCTGAGGAACGACTGCCAGATCGCCTGGCTGGCCGGCCAGAGGAAAAAGACGCCCGTGATCGCAAGCTGCGGCGCCAGCAAGAGATAAGGCAGCAGCCTGTTGGGAAAGATGGCGCGTTTTGTCTGCATGGGTCCCACCCTGAACGCAAAAAGAAGCAAGCCCGCGCGGTATGCGCGGGCTTGCCTGCCGTTTGAGGCTTACTTGTTGGCCGCTTCGAACTCGCGGATCAGCGCATTACCGCGCTTGACGAGGTCATCGAGAGCCTGCTGCGAGGTCTTGGAACCGCTGAGCATCTGCTCGAACTCTTCGTCGATGATCGCACGGATCTGGACGTAGTTGCCGAAGCGCAGGCCCTTGGAGTTGGCAGTCGGGGCATTCAGCGTCATCTGCTTGATGGAGACGTCAGCGCCCGGGTTCTTCTCGTAGTAGCCCTGTTCCGTGGACAGGTCATAGGCGGCCTGGGTGATCGGCAGGTAACCGGTGGCCTGGTGCCATTCAGCCTGAACTTCAGCGGAGGACAGGTAGCTGAAGAAGGAGGCTACGCCCTTGTACTCCTCAGCCTGCTTGCCCTGCAGCACCCACAGGGTGGCGCCACCGATGATGGTGTTCTGCGGAGCGCCCGGAACGTCGCTGTAATAGGGCAGCATGCCAACGCCGACCTTGAAGTCCTTGGCGTTTGCGTTCACGGCAGCGCGGGCAGCCGAGGAGTTCATGTAGATGGCGCATTCCTGCGAGTAGAACTTCGGGGGGGCGTCGTTGCCGCCGGCCGGACCGCCGTACTGGAAGATGCCCTCGTCCTGCCACTTCTTCAGGTTGCCCCAGTGACGGGCCTGGATCTCGCCGTTCAACGTCAGCTCGGCGCCGAGGCCACCGAAGCCGTTTTCCAGAGTGCCTATCGGCAGGTTGTGCCAGGCAGAGAAGTTTTCGGTCTGCGCCCAGGAAACCCAGGCAGTGGTGAAGCCGCACTTGGCAGCGCCGGATTCCATGATCTTCTTGGAGAAGCTCTCGACCTCTTCCCAGGTCTTCGGCGGGGTTTCCGGATCAAGGCCAGCCTTCTCGAAGACGTCCTTGTTGTAATAGAGCACCGGGGTGGAGGAGTTGAACGGCATGGACAGCATGTTGCCGTCCGTGTCGGTGTAGTAGCCGACGACGGCCGGCAGGAAGGCCTTCGGATCAAAGGCTTCGCCAGCGTCAGCCATCAGCTGGTAGACCGGATAAACGGCGCCCTTGGCTGCCATCATGGTGCCGGTGCCGACTTCGAACACCTGAACGATATGCGGCTGCTGGCCGGCGCGGAAGGCGGCGATAGCGGCCGTCATGGTCTCGGCGTAGCTGCCCTTGTAGGTCGGGACAACCTTGTACTCGCTCTGCGAGGCATTGTACTTGGTGGCGATCTCTTCGAGCTTCTGGCCCAGCTCACCGCCCATGGCATGCCACCAGGCAATTTCCGTGACAGCGAACGATGCAGAGGTGGTGCCCATGAGGGCGGCAGCGGCAAAGAGGCCGGCTGCGATATGACGCTTAGCCATTGGTTTTCTGCTCCCTAACGTAGGGCCGCCCCGTTTTCCGGGTCCGGCTCCTGACAGCGCTTGGAACACATCAGCTGCACCTGAAAGACGTGCTTTCCTGCAGCGGTCCGTGTTTGTCCCTGCGCTTCTTATTGTGTTCATATGAACGGCATATGTCGTTCATATGAACGTTGTACGACAGTTCCTTGAACAGGACAACGGCCATATCCGTGCCGCCGCCTCCGGAAGGGGCATAACGACATGCAAGCCTGCGCGCCAAATCACCACGGCAGCGCCGCACCACACCCCCCCTTGCCAGGCTTCATTAATTTTGCCAGCTTATTTTCTCTTTACTGCCAAAATGGCGCGTTTCAGCGGCATTTTTCCTTCTCCGCCTTATCATTTGCATCATTCAGGCGTATGAAGGAACAACAGGTTGTACAGAGCGTATACAATCAGCCTTCCCGTTTGACGGGCTATTCCTGGAGCCGCCATGCATCCCTTTCTCGTCATCCTGCATCTGGCTGCGGCCGTCATGCTTCTGCTCTGGGCCGTCCGGATGGTGCGCACCGGCATGGAGCGGGCGCATGGCCCGGCGCTGAGGGACGCGCTGAGGCAGGCAAAGGGCGGACGCTTCGGCATGGCATTTGCCGGCATGGTTCTGGCCATTCTGCTGCAAAGCTCCACGGCCGTGGGCGTTCTGGCCGCCGGTTTTGCCGCCAGTGGGTTGCTGGGTGCCTCCATGGGGCTCGCTGCGCTTCTGGGGGCGGATCTTGGGTCTGCGCTGGTGGTGCGCATTCTGGCCTTCGATCTCTCCGAACTGATACCCCTCCTGCTGCTGACAGGCTGCGTGCTGTTCCTCAAATTTGAAGCCCGGCAGGTGCGCCAGCTGGGCCGCATCATTCTGGGCATCGGCTTCGTGCTGCTGTCGCTGAAGATGATCGGTGAGGCGACCGCGCCCCTGCGCCACAGCGAGGCATTGCCGGCGGTGATCACCTATCTGCAGGGCGACCCGCTCACCGCCTTCGCCCTTGCCGCATTGCTGACCTGGGCCATGCATTCCTCTGTTGCCATGGTGCTGCTGCTCGCCAGTCTTGCCGGCGCAGGCCTGCTGCCGTTCAATGCGGCCCTGCCGATGGTTCTGGGTGCCAATCTGGGCGCAGGGCTCATCGCCGTGTGGCTGACGCGCGGGCTCAGCATCGAGGCGCGCCGCATCCCCATGGGCAATCTTGTCTTCAGGGCCATCGGCGCCGGTGCCGCTCTGCTGGCGCTGTGGGTTGCCAGTCCTCCGCTGGACTGGCTCGGCGCGGCTCCGGAAAGCCGCATCGTCAACGCCCATGTGCTGTTCAATGCCGGTCTGCTGGTGCTGGCGCTGCCCTTTACCGGGCCGATGCAGGCTCTGACGGCGCTGATTCTGCCCCGTCCGCCGGTGGTGGCGGCCCCGGTGCAGACGCGCCCGCGCTCCGCGCTGGACCGCTCGACCGTCAGGATCCCCAGCCTTGCCCTGGCTTCGGCCAAGCGCGAGCTGCTGCTGATGGGCGAAACGGTGGAACAGATGTACCGGCCAGTCATCGACCTTCTGGCCGGGGCGCAGGACGGCCAGATTGCCGCGCTGCGCGCTCTTGATGAGGAGGTCAACCGGCGGCACACCGAGATCAAGCTGTTCATTGCCGAGGTGAACCGGGGCGAGCTGAAGCAGGAAGATGCCCGGCGCAGCATCGAGCTGACCGACTTTGCCATCAACCTGGAGCATATCGGCGACATCATCGCCAAGATGCTGCTGCCGCTGGCCGAGGAGCGCAACCGGCTGGGCCTGCGCTTCTCAGACGAAGGCTGGGCCGAGATCACCCGCCTGCATGAACGGGTTCTGGCCAACATGCAGATGGCGATGAATGTGCTGATATCCGCCGACATCGATTCAGCCGAGCAGCTGATGCGCGAGAAGGAAGTCCTGCGCAAGCTGGAGCGGGACAGCCAGAACCGCCACCTGAAGCGGCTGCAGACCGGCAATCCGGCCAGCATGGCGACCTCGAACATGCATCTGGAGCTGGTGCGGGCCTTCAAGGAGATCAACTCCCTGCTGGTCACCGTCGCCCATCCCATTCTCGCCGAACAGGGCCTGATCCTCGAAAGCCGCCTTGCCGGGCGCAGCAGCCAGATGCAGGAGCAGACGGCCTAAGACAATACAGACACCGCAGATTTCTCATACATTTCAAATCTTTATTCGCACCATCCGGACACCCGGCGTTGCGCGCTTTCGCACATGCACAACGCAATGTTGCACCAGAACTCAAGCGCCATCTTTACAATAATAATATAGTATGATTTTTTACTTCTGGCCACGGCCATTCGTGTTCTGGGAGGAACCAATGAAATTGAAGACAGCTCTGGCGGGCATGACGATGCTCGCAACGGTCGCGCTTGCCTCAACCTCGGCGATGGCGCTGACGGTTGGCTTTTCGCAGATCGGATCTGAATCCGGCTGGCGCGCCGCCGAGACCACCCTGACCCGCCAGCAGGCGGAACAGCGCGGCATCGACCTGAAATTCGCCGACGCCCAGCAGAAGCAGGAAAACCAGATCAAGGCGCTGCGCTCCTTCATCGCACAGGGCGTGGACGCCATTCTGCTGGCACCCGTCGTCGCCACCGGCTGGGACGCGGTGCTGAAGGAAGCCAAGGAAGCGGAAATTCCGGTGATCCTGCTCGACCGCATGGTCGACAGCGACAAGGACCTGTACCTGACGGCCGTGGGGTCCGATCTGGTGCATGAAGGCTCCGTCGCTGGCGAATGGCTGGTCAAGGAAGTGAACGGCAAGGCCTGCAACGTGGTGGAGCTGCAGGGCACGACCGGTTCGTCCCCCGCCATCGACCGCAAGAAGGGCTTCGAGCAGGCGCTGGCCGGGCATGACAACCTGAAGATCATCCGCAGCCAGACCGGCGACTTCACCCGCACCAAGGGCAAGGAAGTCATGGAAAGCTTCCTCAAGGCGGAAAACGGCGGCAAGAACATCTGTGCGCTTTATGCCCACAATGATGACATGGCGGTCGGCGCCATTCAGGCCATCAAGGAAGCGGGCCTGAAGCCGGGCACCGACATTCTCGTCGTCTCCATCGACGCCGTGCCGGACATTTTCCTCGCCATGGCCGCCGGTGAAGCCAATGCCACGGTGGAACTGACGCCGAACATGGCAGGCCCCGCCTTCGACGCGCTGGAAGCCTTCCGCAAGGACGGCACTTTGCCTGCAAAGTTCATCCAGACGGAATCGAAGCTCTACACCAAGGCTGACGACCCGCAGAAGGTCTACGAAGAGAAGAAGGATCTCGGCTACTGAGCCGGTCCTGATTGGGGGACCGGCAGACACCCTCCTGCCGGTCCCCCAGCTTCTGACCGCCCTTGCGGCGGCCAATGCCTGCGGAGCAGCGCCGTGACAGACAGATCTACCCACGCCGGGCCGCAGCATCTGCTGCAGGCCACCGGCATCACCAAATCCTTTCCCGGCGCGCTCGCCCTCGACAACGTGGATTTCACCCTGCAGGCGGGCGAGGTGCATGCCCTGCTCGGCGAGAATGGCGCGGGCAAATCCACGCTGGTGAAATGCCTGACCGGCGCCTACCGGCGCGACCGGGGCGACATCCTGCTGGAAGGCCGCAGGATCGACCCGCGCGACACGCTGGACGCCCAGACCATGGGCATCGGCACCGTCTATCAGGAGGTCAATCTCCTCGGTAACCTGACGGTGGCCGAAAACCTCTTTCTCGGCCGCCAGCCCATGCGCTTCGGCATGGTCCACTCCCGTGCGATGGAAGCACGCGCCAAGGTGCTGCTGGCCGGCTACGGCCTTGACATCGACGTGCGGCGCAGCCTGTCGGCCTATCCGGTCGCCGTGCAGCAGATCATCGCCATCGCCCGTGCAGCGGATCTCTCCGGCAAGGTGCTGATCCTGGACGAGCCCACCGCCAGCCTTGATACCCAGGAAGTGGCGATGCTGTTCAACGTGGTGCGCGGCCTCAAGGCGCGTGGCCTCGGCATCGTCTTCATTTCCCACTTCCTCGATCAGGTCTACGAAATCTGTGACACGGTGACGATCCTGCGCAATGGCCGTAAGGTTGCCACCCGCGCCGCCCAGGGGCTGCCGCGCCTTGATCTAGTGGCCCTGATGCTCGGCCGCGATCTGGAGGCCGAAACGCGGGAACGGGCTGTGCACACGGCACCGGAAGGTGAAGCTGCGCTGCAGTTCCGCCAGTTCGGCCGCAAGGGCCATGTCGCCCCCTTTGACCTGGCGGTCCATGCGGGCGAGGCCGTGGGCATGGCCGGCCTGCTCGGCTCCGGCCGCACGGAAACCGCTGAAGTTCTGTTCGGCGCCGCCCCCGCCGATACCGGCGAGGCACGAATGGATGGGCGGGTGCTGAAACTCGGCTCGCCGCGTCAGGCCATTGCCGAAGGCTTTGCCTTCTGCCCGGAAGACCGCAAGCATGACGGCATCATCGCCGAGCTTTCGATCCGCGAGAACATCGCCCTTGCGCTGCAGGCGCGGCGCGGCTGGATGCGGCCCGTGCCGCGCAAGGAGCAGGTGGCACTCGCCGACAATTACATCAAGGCCCTCGATATCCGCACCACAAGCCGGGAAAAGCCCATCGGCCAGCTTTCCGGCGGCAACCAGCAGAAGGTGCTTCTCGCCCGCTGGCTGGCACTCAATCCGAAGTTTCTCATCCTCGACGAGCCGACACGCGGCATCGACGTGGGCGCCCATGCGGAAATCATCCGCCTGATCGGGGATCTTTGCGCCAAGGGCATGTCGCTGCTGGTGATCTCCTCCGAGCTGGAGGAGCTGGTGGTCTACAGCCACCGGGTGATCGTGGTGCGCGACCGGGCGCATGTGGCCGAACTGACAGGAGAGGACGTGACCCCGCACAAGGTGATGCAGGCCATCGCAGAGGCCGGACATGGACATGTGCCCGCTCAGGCCGAGGCCAGAGGAGCAGCCGAATGAAGCCCTTCCTCGAGGCCGCAGGCGGCTTTTTCCGGCGCTTTGCCCCGCAGCTGATCACCCTCGCCGTGGTGCTGACGCTGAACACCCTGCTGTTTCCCGGCTTTCTCGACATCGGCATTGCCAATGGACGGCTCTACGGCAGCCTGATCGACATTCTCAACCGCGGCGCTCCGGTGGCCCTGCTCGCTATCGGCATGACGCTGGTCATCGCCACGCGCGGCATCGACCTGTCGGTGGGTGCTGTCATGGCGATTTGCGGCGCGGCGGCGGCAGCAACGGTGGCCAGCAGCGGCAGCGCCGTGGCGGCCATCACCGTTGCCCTTGGGATTGGTCTGGCCTGCGGGCTGTGGAACGGCATTCTCGTTGCACTGCTGAACATCCAGCCGATCATTGCCACCCTCATCCTTATGGTCGCCGGGCGCGGCATTGCCCAGCTCATCACCGAAGGCACCATCCTGACCTTCACCCATGAGGGGCTGATCTTCGCCGGCAGCGGCTCGCTCTTCGGCCTGCCCATGCCGGTGGTGCTGTGGCTGGCCGCCGCCCTCATTGCAGCTCTTCTGGTGCGCCGCACCGCTCTTGGCCTGCTCATCGAGGCCGTCGGCATCAACCGCCGTGCCAGCAGCCTCGCCGGTGTCAATGCCGGGGTGCTGATCGTTGCCGTCTACATGATCTCCGGCTTTGCCGCAGCCGTGGCCGGCATCATTGCCGCCGCCGACATCCGCGGCGCCGATGCCAACAATGCCGGGCTGTGGCTGGAACTGGACGCCATTCTGGCCGTCGTCATCGGCGGCACCTCGCTGCTCGGCGGGCGCTTCACCCTGTTCGGCACCGCCCTTGGCGCACTCATCATCCAGTCGATCAACACCGGCATTCTGATCTCCGGCTTTCCGCCGGAATTCAATCTGGTGATCAAGGCCAGCATCATCATCGTGATCCTGCTGATCCAGTCGCCTGCCATCCAGAGCCTTTTCACCGTGCTGCGGCGCCTGCCGGAAAGACCAGCCAAGAGGGAGCTGTCCAAGCCATGACATCCCGCCAGCTTCCACTTCTCATCACGCTCGCCGTCTTCGTGCTGGCCTATGCCATCTGCTACACCCAGTATCCGGCCATGCTGTCCACCCGCGTTGCGGGCAACCTTCTGACGGACAACGCCTTTCTCGGCATCGCCGCCGTCGGCATGACCTTTGTCATCCTCTCGGGCGGCATTGACCTGTCGGCAGGTTCGGTCATCGCCTTCACCGGCGTGCTGCTCGCGGTACTGCTGCGTGATACATCCATTCACCCGCTGGCGGCTTTTGCATTGGTGCTGGTGCTGACCTCTGCCTTCGGTGCGGCGATGGGCGGCATCATCCACGCCCTCGCCATGCCGGCCTTCATCGTCACGCTGGCCGGCATGTTTCTGGCGCGGGGGCTTGCCTTCGTGCTGTCGACGGAGTCCATCCCTGTCATGCATGAGTTCTACGGCACGCTGCAGAACATGTTCATCCGCCTGCCCGGCAAGGGCCGCCTGACGCTGATTGGCGGCGTCATGCTGCTGACCGTTGCGGCCGGCATCTTCCTGGCCCACCGCACGCGCTTCGGCACCAATGTCTATGCCCTTGGCGGCGGAGTGCAGACGGCCCGGCTGATGGGCGTGCCGGTGGGCCGCACCACGGTGCAGGTCTATGCCCTTTCCGGCTTCCTGTCGGGCCTCGCGGGCATCGTCTTTTCACTCTACACGTCTGCCGGCTACTCGCTGGCGGCGGTGGGGGTGGAGCTGGACGCGATTGCTGCCGTCGTCATCGGCGGAACCCTGCTCACAGGCGGCAGCGGCTATGTGGCGGGAACTTTTGCCGGGGTCCTGATCATGGGCCTGATCCAGACCTATATCATCTTCGATGGCTCACTTTCGAGCTGGTGGACCAAGATCGTGATCGGATTGCTGCTCTTTGCCTTCATTTTGTTGCAGAAGGGCCTGGTTTGGTTTACCGGCGGGGTGGACAGGCGCATGCATCAAGCCAGCTAGAGGAGGCCCCCGGGGGGCCTTGGGAACCGGACATGAACGTGATGGAGCCCAGTATCGCAAATTTCTCCCCGCGCAACAGCCATGGGCGCGTGGTGGATGTGCTGGGCCGGGAAATCGTGGACGGGAAATACCCTTCCGGCGCCGTTCTTCCGGGTGACAATGAGCTGGCCGAGCGCTTTCAGGTGTCGCGCACCGTGCTGCGCGAGGCCATGAAAACACTGGCCGCCAAGGGCATGGTGCAGGCCCGCGCGCGCATCGGCACCAAGGTCACCGACCGCAAGTTCTGGAACCTGTTCGACGGCGATGTGCTGAGCTGGCACTTCAGCGGCGGCGTCGATGCCGCCCTCTTCAATCATCTGTCCGATGTGCGGCTGGCGCTGGAGCCAGCGGCCGCGTCCATGGCCGCCCTCAATGCCAGTGACGATGACATCCGCACCCTGCACCGGCTGACCGATGCCATGCGCGACGCGGAAGACGCCCGCGCCTTCGCCGAAGCCGACATGAAGTTCCATCTGGCCGTGCTGGAAGCCTCGCGCAATCCGTTCATGAGTTCGGTCGGCAGCCTCATTGGCGCGGCCCTTGTCAGCATTTTCCGCCTCAGCTCTCCCACGGGCAGCCGCGAAGGCTTTGCCGAAACCGCCGGCACGCACCGCGCCATTGCTGATGCCATCGGCCAGCGCGACCCTCAGGCTGCTGCAAAGGCCATGGAGCGCGTCATCATCATCGGCCGCGACCGCGTGCTGCCCAGCGCCAGACAGGAAGCCGCAGACGCCTCTGCGTGAAGTCAGATACTCTTATGCCAAGGCTTTCGATGATGACGCATCTCGCCTCGGGATTGCTCAGGCGCTGCACGGGCTTGATCAGCTCCCGGTGCGCCAAGCTCACCGGGAGCTGGTATCACAAACGGATGACGAACAGCTTGCGGGTGGTTTCAATCACCTCCCAGATGCCGGAAAAGCCGGGCTGGATGATGAAGCTGTCGCCGGTCTTCAGATCGCGCACAGAACCTTCCGCATCGGTCAGGCGGGAATGGCCGGACAGGATCGTGCAGAACTCCCATTCATCATAGGAGACACGCCAGGCGCCCGGCGTTGATTCCCAGGCGCCGGTGAACTGCCGCTCACCATCGCGGGTCTCGAGCAGCCAGGTGGTGAAGCGCGGCTCCCCCGAGATTACCTTTTCGGGGGCCGGCGCATCGTGCTCCGGCGTCAGCTGATCCAGATCGAGCGGAAGAAAGTGCTTCATGCGGCCTCGCTGCATTTCCGAAGACGGTTCCGGACCATGGCACAGGACGGGAAAACGAAAAAGGCAGGTTCAGTTTCCTGAACCTGCCTCGCCGAGGTCACCCTCGAAGTGGTGGAGCCAATCGGAATCGAACCGACGACCTCTTGAATGCCATTCAAGCGCTCTCCCAACTGAGCTATGGCCCCGAAACTTTTGAACCGGCTTGGGTCACCGGCGTCTGTGGAGGCGGGTTATAGAGGGGGTCTTCGAATTGATCAAGAGGCTTTCGCCAGAAAAATCAAAAACCGCCTGTGGACAACTCAACCCCTTGAAAAGCCGCGCAGAAATCTGCGCATCCGTGAGCCGGCGAAGGCCCGGAACAGCAAGGGCGAGGCTCTGGCGCACCGGTTGCCCCGATGGCCTGCAGCCCCGCCCCCTTGAAGACTGGAGAATAAGGGTCCGGCAGCAGCAGCTCACCGGATGCCCATTTCAACAGTCGCCGGTCTCAGCGGTCGGTATCGTCGTCCATCTCGACAACGATGCCCGGGACGGCTTCGTCTTCGTCTTCCTCGTCCTCGATGAAAACATCGTCATCGGCGTCATCGTCGATGGCCGCGTCGTCGTCATCGTCCAGATCCGGAACGATATCGCCCTCGACCTCGGCATCAGCCTCTTCCAGGGAGACCAGCTCGGGAGCCACCAGATCCTCTTCATCCTCGTCCTCGTCCTCCTGCTGGACGACGCGGGAAGCCTTGGCAGCGCGGCTGCTCGACACGATGTCGAACAGGGTGCCGCACTTGGGGCAGGTGATGGGGTTGTGGTTCAGGTCGTAATATTTGGCGCCGCAGCTAGGGCACAGCCGCTTTGTGCCGAGTTCAGGTTTTGCCACCGTGCTTACCCTTTGTTCGTGCTCGAGGGTTTGTCCAAAATACTGTCTCCGGCACTTCCGGGCTGGAACGCCTCTGTCCAGTCCGCAAACGCCGGGGCCGTCTTGCTCAAGGCGCGGCCCTTAAATGCGGCGCGCCCTCATGTCAAAGCCAAATGACCGGCCTCGTTGACTGAAGCATTCTCAGGCGCTGCGCAAGCAAAAATTCGTGCCATCCCGCACTCGCGGATGACGGGGGCATGGACCCGTGTTAGGAGTGACCAATTTTCAGGCTCCGCAACTTCCGGAATTGACCATGTCTCACGCTTCGACGCCCCGCCCCTTGCGTTCGCGCGCCGCTTCCGCCCTCACGGGCCGCATCCGCGTGCCGGGGGACAAATCCGTCTCGCACCGCTCGCTGATGTTCGGCGCCCTGGCTGTCGGCCGCACCACCGTGACCGGCCTGCTGGAGGGCGAGGACGTGCTGAACACCGCCGGCGCCATGCGCGCGGCCGGTGCACGCATCCACAAGGATGAGAGCGGCACCTATCACATCGACGGTGTTGGCCTCGGCAGCCTGCTGGAGCCGGAAGACGTGATCGACTTCGGCAATGCCGGCACCGGCGTGCGCCTGACCATGGGCATCTTCGGCACCCATCCGATTGCCGCCACCTTCGTCGGCGATGCCTCCCTGTCCCGCCGCCCCATGGGCCGCGTGCTCGACCCGCTGCGCCAGATGGGCACGCAGGTTGTCGCCCGCGCCGGGGACCGGCTGCCGCTGTCCATCCGCGGCGCCGGCATGCCGCTGCCGATCACTTACCGCGTGCCAATGCCTTCGGCGCAGGTGAAGTCGGCCGTGCTGCTGGCCGGCCTCAACACGCCGGGCGAAACGGTCGTGATCGAGCCCATCGCCACCCGCGACCACACCGAGAAGATGCTCGCCGGTTTCGGCGCCGATATCTCCGTGACCGTGGACGAGCAGGGCGCCCGCATCATCCGCCTCAAGGGCCGTCCGGAGCTGAAGGCGCAGGCCATCGACGTGCCGGGCGATCCCTCCTCTGCCGCCTTCCCGATCGTCGCCGCGCTGATCACGCCCGGCTCCGACGTGACGGTGGAAAACGTGCTGCTGAACGAGCACCGCACCGGCCTCATCACCACGCTGATCGAGATGGGCGGCGACATCACCATCGAGAACGAGCGCATGGCGGGCGGTGAGCGCGTCGGCGACATCCGCGTCAGGGCAAGCAAGCTGAAGGGCGTCACCGTCCCCGCGAACCGCGCGCCGTCCATGATCGACGAGTATCCGGTGCTCGCCGTGGCAGCGGCCTTTGCCGAAGGGGATACTCACATGCCCGGCCTTGAAGAGCTGCGCGTGAAGGAATCCGACCGTCTGGCCGCCGTGGCGCGCGGGCTGGAAGCCAACGGCATTCCTTGCAAGGAAGGCGAGGCCGAACTGACCGTGACCGGCGGCGCCTCCGGCATTGGCGGCGGCATCGTGACGACCCATCTCGACCACCGCATCGCCATGAGCTTCCTCGTGCTCGGTCTTGCCAGCAGCAAGGCCGTGACGGTGGACGACGGCGCCGTGATCGCCACCAGCTTCCCCACCTTCACCAGCCTCTTTGCAGGCCTTGGTGCAGACATCAGCGAGCTGGAGGACGCCCGCGCATGATCATCGCCATCGACGGACCCGCTGCTTCCGGCAAGGGCACGCTTGCCCGCCGCCTCGCCGCCCATTTCGGCCTGCGGCATCTGGACACCGGCCTCACCTACCGGGCGGTTGCCGCAGCGCTTCTGGCGCAGGGCCTGCCGCTCGGGGACGAGAAGGTGGCCGTCGATATTGCCGGGCGCCTTGACCTTGGCCACATGGACCGCAGCGCCCTCTCCGCCCATGAGGTTGGCGAGGCCGCCTCGCGCATTGCCGTGCTGCCGGGCCTCAGGGATGAACTCGTCCGCCTGCAGCGCGCCTTTGCCCAGACCCCTCCCGGTGCGGTTCTGGACGGGCGCGACATCGGCACGGTGGTCTGCCCGGATGCGGATGTGAAGCTCTATGTCACCGCCGCCCCCGAGGCGCGTGCCAAGCGCCGCACGGCGGAAATCCTCTCGCAGGGCAAGGAGGCGGAATTCGCCTCCGTGCTGGAGGATCTGAAGCGCCGGGACGAGCGGGACATGAACAGAACCGTCGCTCCGCTGCGCCAGGCTGACGGTGCGCACTTGCTAGATACGACCGGAATGGGTATAGAGACGGCGTTCCAGGCGGCTGTGGATATCGTCACCTCCGCCCGGGCATCCTGATCAGGAGCCTCGGAAAGACCCGCCCGGCCGTGCCGGAGAGCGGGATTTCGGTTTGATCAAACAGGCAGCCTTGTGACGGGCAGGCGGGTCAGCCCCCCTCTCCGCCGGCATGGGCCGCATGAAGGAATTCCGGTTCGGGCAGCCGCTGATGCAGTGCCTGGACCAAGGACGTTACGGATTTCCGCCTTCCGTCCGCCGGCCCGCGCCGGGTCTGCTTTTGGGGCAGGTTCTGCGTGGAAGGATGCCGCCTCGCGGTGGTGTCCCGGAAGGAATGGGGGTCCATGATCAACACCAGCCCAGCCGGCGACGCCAGCAATGGCACCAGGAGTTTTTATGTCTGCAATGAACCCCTCCACCGAGGATTTCGCCGCCCTTCTGAACGAGTCCTTCACCACGAACGACCTCTATGAAGGGTCCGTCGTCAAGGGCATCATCGTTGCCATCGAGAAGGACCTCGCCGTCATCGACGTCGGTCTGAAGGTCGAAGGCCGCGTTCCTATGAAGGAATTCGGCGTCAAGGGCCGTGATGGCGACCTGAAGGTTGGCGACGAGGTCGAGGTCTATCTCGAGCGCGTCGAAAACGCTCTCGGCGAAGCCGTGCTGTCGCGCGAAAAGGCGCGCCGCGAAGAAAGCTGGGTCCGTCTCGAAGTGTCGTTCGAGAAGGGCGAGAAGGTCACCGGCCAGATCTTCAACCAGGTCAAGGGCGGCTTCACCGTCGATCTGGATGGCGCCGTTGCCTTCCTGCCGCGTTCGCAGGTCGATATCCGCCCGGTGCGCGATGTCACCCCGCTGATGCACACCCCGCAGCCGTTCCAGATCCTGAAGATGGACAAGCGCCGCGGCAACATCGTGGTGTCCCGCCGCGTCGTGCTGGAAGAGACCCGCGCCGAGCAGCGTTCGGAGCTGGTGCAGAGCCTGGAAGAAGGCCAGACCGTGGAAGGCGTGGTCAAGAACATCACCGATTACGGTGCGTTCGTCGACCTCGGCGGCATCGACGGCCTGCTGCATGTCACCGACATTGCATGGCGCCGCATCAACCACCCGTCGGAAGTTCTCACCATCGGCCAGTCCGTCCGCGTGCAGATCATCCGCGTCAACCAGGACACGCACCGCATCAGCCTCGGCATGAAGCAGCTTGAAACTGATCCGTGGGATGGCATCGAAGCCAAGTACCCGATCGGCGCCAAGTTCTCGGGCCGCGTGACCAACATCACCGACTACGGTGCGTTCGTCGAGCTGGAGCCGGGCATCGAAGGCCTGATCCACGTGTCCGAAATGTCCTGGACCAAGAAGAACGTCCATCCGGGCAAGATCGTTTCGACCTCTCAGGAAGTTGACGTCATGGTCCTGGAGGTCGATCCGGTCAAGCGCCGCATCTCGCTCGGTCTCAAGCAGACCCTGCAGAACCCGTGGGATGCTTTCGCAGAACGCTTCCCGGTCGGCACGGAAGTCGAAGGCGAAGTCAAGAACAAGACCGAATTCGGTCTGTTCATCGGCCTCGAAGGCGACGTGGACGGCATGGTGCACCTCTCCGACCTCGACTGGAACCGTCCGGGCGAGCAGGTCATCGAGGAATACAAGAAGGGCGACATGGTCAAGGCCGTGGTGCTCGACGTGGACGTGGAGAAGGAGCGTATCTCGCTCGGCATCAAGCAGCTCGGCGGTGATCCGTTCGAAGCTGGCGCCGCTGGCGAACTGCGCAAGAACGCCATCGTCTCCTGTGAAGTCATCGAAGTGAAGGATGGCGGTCTGGAAGTGAAGGTTGCGGACAGCGATCTGACCACCTTCGTCCGCCGCGCCGATCTGGCCCGCGACCGCGACGGCCAGCGCCCCGAGCGTTTCTCGGTTGGCGACAAGTTCGACGCCCGCATCACCCAGTTCGACAAGAAGAGCCGCCGCATCTCCGTCTCCATCAAGGCGCTTGAAATCGCCGAGGAGAAGGAAGCCGTGGCACAGTACGGTTCTTCCGACACGGGCGCCTCGCTCGGCGACATCCTGAGCGCCGCTCTGAAGGCCCGCGACGAGGATTGATCCCCGTCCGGTCACCTGACCTGAAACTGGAGCGCCCCGGTCAAAAGCCGGGGCGTTTTGTTTGTGCGGGGGCATCTCTCGCCAAGACGGAACGGCGCGTGTAGTCTGCCGCCTCTGCCCCGGATGCCGGGGCGCTGGAAGGACGCCGGGACGCTCATGATCCGCTTTGACCTCAATCCCCGCCTTGAAGGCGACAGCCTGCACGTGACCGATCTGCCGCTGTGCGCAGTGCGGCTGATGAAGGATGCCAATTATCCCTGGGTACTGCTGGTGCCGCGCCACAGCGACCTGATTGAGATCATCGATCTTTCCGAAGAGGACCGGCTGCAGCTGATGCGTGAGATTGCCCGTGTCAGCGAGGCGCTGCGCGCCATCACGGTCTGCGAAAAGCTGAATGTCGGCGCCCTTGGCAACATGGTCTCCCAGCTCCACCTGCATATCATTGCCAGATTCCACGAGGACCCGGCCTGGCCCGGCCCGGTGTGGGGCGCCGTTCCGGCAAAGCCGTATGAACCGGGCGTCGCGGAAGATCTGATCAACCGTCTGCGCTCCGCGCTGGAAGTCTGAGCCGAAGCATTTCCGAGGGAGACTGAACCGATGGCATCTGACGCTGTGGCCCTGGCAAACACACCGGCCGGCATGAGCTTTACCGTGAACCCGCTGGACCGCTGTTCGGAGCTGCGCGGCAAGACGGAGTGGCTCATCGAACAGATGACCCGGCCCGATGCCCGGTTCGTAGCCTCCACTGCAGGAAAGCTGGTGCTGACCCGTGAGGGTGGCGCGCCCTCGATCCGCCATGGCCGGGCCGGTGCCGGCCGGCTGGGTTTTGATCCGGCGGAGGCCATTCTGCTGGATCTGGAAGGGGATGAGCGCCGTCCGCTGTTCGCCTTCGCCTGCACCGGCACGGACGAGGAACTGGAACTGCGGCCGGATCTCGAGGTCATCGATCTGCGCAGCCTGGCCGTCCGCGCCGATCTGCCGGAGGCCGATCTGAGCGCGCTGGCGCAGACGCGTGCACTTGTGCACTGGCACATGAGCCACCGTTTCTGCTCGCGCTGCGGCCAGAAAAGCGTCATGGCAGAGGCAGGCTACAGGCGCGATTGCCCGGCCTGCGGAGCCATGCATTTCCCGCGCACGGATCCGGTGGTGATCATGCTCATCACCCATGGAGACAAGGTGCTGCTGGGCCGCCCGCCGCGCCTTGCGGAAGGCATCTTCACCGTCCTGGCCGGTTTCATGGAGCCGGGCGAGACCATCGAAGACGCGGTGCGGCGCGAGACTTACGAGGAAACGCGCATCCGTGTGGGTGATGTCTCCATTGTGCTCAATCAGCCATGGCCCTTCCCCGCCAACCTGATGCTGGGCTGCACGGGCAAGGCGCTGACGGATGAAATTGCCTTCGAGCAGGACGAGCTGGAAGCCTGCCGCTGGTGTGACCGGGCAGAAGTCCGCCAGATGATGGCCGGCACCCATCCACTCGGCCACCGCACCCCGCCGCCCATCTCCATTGCCCATCAGCTGATCGCAGGCTGGCTGGCGGAGGAAGGCGCATGAGACTGGTTCACCGCAGGCTCCTTTCTGCACTTCTGCCGCTTTCTGCGCTTCTTGCCGCCCTCTGCCCGGTACAGGCCGCCTATGAGGCCGAGTTCCGTGCCTTCCTGTCCGGCAAGGTGGCGCCTGCCGCCCGCGCCGCCGGCGTTCCGCAATCCGTGATCGACCGGGAACTCGCCGGCCTGACGCCGGATGAAAAGTTGCCTGGCCTCAGCCGCCCGGACCGGCCGGAAGCCCCGCCTGCCGTCAATTTCCAGGCCGAGTTCAAGGCCCCCGGCGGCTATTTTCAGGATAAGCAGTTCCGCGCACTGGCAGGTCCGGGCCGCAGCCTGATGCAGAAACATGGCGCCACCCTGAAGGCGGTGGAAGCGCGCTATGGCGTTCCAGCGCGGATCATCGTCGCCATCTGGGGCCGGGAGACCGGCTATGGCGCGGCGAAGATCCCGCATGACGGCCTGCGCGTGGTGGCGACCCGCGCCTTCATGGGCGAACGGCGGGAATTCTTTCTGGGTGAGACGGTGGCCGCGCTGCAGATCCTTGCCGATGGTCATATCACCCGCGCTGAACTGAAAAGCTCCTGGGGCGGAGCCATGGGCCAGCCGCAGTTCCTGCCCTCATCCTTCCTGAAATATGCCGTCGATTTCGATGGCGACGGCCGCCGCGACATCTGGCGCTCCGTGCCCGACACGCTGGCCTCCATCGCCAATTATCTCAGCCAGCACGGCTGGGAGCGCGGCCGCGACTGGGGCTATGAGGTGGTCCTGCCGCCGTCCGTCTCCTGTTCCCGAGAGGGGCCGGACCAGCAGCAGGCGATCTCCCGCTTTGTCCGCGAGGGCGTCACCCGGGTGCGCGGGCGCGAATTTCCCAAGGCCGAACTCGGCAAGTCCGCCAATATCCTGATGCCCGCCGGGCGCCATGGCCCGGCCTTTCTGGCGACGGCAAACTTCTATGTGCTGAAGGCCTATAACGAGAGCGATGTCTACGCCCTCTTTGTCGGACACCTCGCCGACCGCTATGGCCGCGACGAGGGCTTTGCCGCGAACTGGGACCCCACGCCGCATCTGTCCCGCGGCGCCGTGCGCGACCTTCAGCTGAAGATGCAGAAGGCAGGCTATGACGTCGGCAAGCCCGACGGCCTCATCGGCTTCAAGACCCGCCGGTCGCTTGGCATGATGCAGGAAAGAGCTGGCCGCACTGCAACATGCTGGCTGGAGTGAGAGAGATAGCCTCCCTCACCCCGCCGTATTGTACCAGGGCCGTGAGATACTTACACATCACGCCTTGAGCATGCTCATACACCGCACGGGCTGGACCAAATCCCGATGACTCAAGCGTCACCTGGATTTGGCATTTCGCCCCTCGCTGGTCTCGTCGAGACGCTTGAGGAATGCGATGCGGTCCATGACCTGTGCAGAGCCCTGCTGGTGCATCTGGCTGATTTCGGTCAAGTCATGCAGTGAGCGTTCGATGTTGCCGGCCTGAGCGAACACCTCATCCACCCGTAAAACAATTTGCTTGTACCGTTCGCCCTCGCGTGCGAACTGGTCACGGGTGGCATCGATGATCCCGCCCAGCTCGCCGAGTGACACCTCGATATCGCCAATGGCCTTCTGGGTGTGGCCAAGCGAAGCCTTGGTGTCATTGGCGAGCTTCTTCACTTCCCCGGCCACCACGCTGAAGCCTTTGCCTGCTTCTCCCGCACGGGCCGCCTCGATGGTGGCGTTGAGGGCGAGAAGGTTGGTCTGAGCGGTGATGTTGTCGATGATCCCGAGCACCTGGCGCAGGGAGTTGAGCGATTCAGCCACACTGCCGAACTTACTGGCGAGCTGAGCGGATTTGTCTTCCCCCGCGCCCTCCGCAGTCTCGCTATCAACCGCCATGGCACCGCGGATGTTGTTGATCACGTTGCCAACTTCCGACACCTCCGCCAAGACATTTTCGATCCGGCTGGAGGCCCCCAGGTAATGGGCAATGTCATCCACCACCTGCGAACGCAGCATATTCAACACCTGCACCTGATTGAGGCGGCGGCGGGTGAAGTACTCGACGAAGCTGGCGTAGTGGATGGGGAAGTTGTCGATGAACTCGTCCTTCCAGCTGCGGCCGTCGTTCTCGAAGAAGACGAGAGCAACAAGCGTCTGGTTGATGTTAACGCCCAGAAGCTCGCCGAATGTCGAGAACCCGGCGACCGGCGCAGGCCAAAGCCCCGTGGCATTGCGCAGCTCCGGGCCATTGGACAGGCGCCGCAGGATGCAGTCGTTCATCATCACCGCAACCGGCTTCGGCTTGCCGGACAGGAACTGGCCGATGTCCCGGCGGGTCTGCTCGATGAAGCCTGTTGCTTCCAGGAGGTAGAGCGCATCACCCGGCGCAATGTCGCAGTAGAAGGTGATGACTTCGTTCTGAAGATCGATACCGGAAATCGAGCGGACGAAAACCTCACCGCCGATCTCCACGCCGCAGGTGCGGTTCTGCAGCGCCTTTTCCAGCCCGTCCGGATTGACACCAAGGGCATGCGACAGGGCTCTGACAAGGGAAATGGTCTGGCCTGAGGCCGGGTCCATCACCGCGCTCACCGTGCGCCGGTCCATGTCGGCATCCACAACGACAAAACGGGTCTGTGTCTTGCGGAAGTTGTGGCTGCGCATCACACCATAACGGTAGGCGTCGGCAACCTTGATGAAGACGACGACAGCATGGTTCTCCAGCACACGCTTTCCGTCAAAAAGCCGCGTGGTCTTGAAGTCCAGCGTGCCGCCGGCCGAACCGCCGATGAAGCAGCAAGGGTACCGCCGGGTGCGGTAGACCGCTTCCATGAAGTAGTTTTCGGAGAGCGACAGGCCGTCGATGAAGGTCAGCGCAAAGGCAGATCTGGCCTCCAGCGGGAAAGAGGGGCGCACGTTTTCCAGGCCGGACATGATGCGATGAATGCGGCTTTCCCGGTCCAGCGGCTTTTGTCCGCCGCGCAGGTCCTCGCTGTGCAGCGGCACGGCAAAGACTTCGGCCTTCTCCACGAGAGCACCTCCGAACACCTGCAGCACGACAGAGCGCCAATTGCCCGAGGCACTGCAGTAAACACCTTCGCCCGCTTCGGCGCACAATTCCCCTGCGGTGGTGGTGCCGATGACCATGGCCCCTTCCGCAAGGCACTGCAGCCGGCTCATCACGGTCTGGAAGTCTACATTCGGCGAGACATAGGCCAGAACCAGACGGGGCGCAGAGCCATTGATTTGAAGGTCTGCCGCAGCGAGGCCGGACAGGCTGTCATCCGTCCGAATCGTGCGCACGGGCGGCCCGGCGTGCTCTCCCTGCTCTGCCGCGGCTTCCATCTTGGGCACCGGCAGGTTCTGCGTCTCTATTGCTGCCTCCGGCCTGCGCTTCATCCCGAACATGCCAGTTCTCTCCCGAACTCAGACTCATTCCCAAAAGGAAACAGAGCCCAACTCTCAGGGATAGCGCATAACAAAGTGTAAACCCGATCGAATAACAACGGCCCAAAAGAGGTACTTCAGACGAAATAAACCTGTATGGCACAAAAAACCGGCCAACTACCTCTGAGTAAATACAAATACCTAGGCTAAAATACCAACTCTACAAAGGACTTGAGACACTGCGCTCAGCGCCTTAAGCAAACCCGGACGCAGCATGGATTTGCACCCGGCGGGACGAGCTCGCAGGGGACCGGTATCACTCACTCACCACTCCGGCATCGGCCGTTTCCAGATTGAAGGCGGCGGACATGAGGGCGCGGGTGTAGTCGGACGCGGGATTGGTAAAGACCTGTGTCGCCGGACCTGCCTCCACCACCTTGCCATGGCGCATGACGATGACGTCATTCGCCAGCGCCCGCACCACCTTGAGGTCGTGCGAGATGAACAGATAGGCAAGGCCGCGCCGCATCTGCAGATCGCGCAGGAGATCCACCACCTGCGCCTGCACGCTCATGTCGAGGGCAGACGTCGGCTCGTCCAGCATGACGAATTTCGGCTCAAGCACGAGGGCACGGGCGATGGAAATACGCTGGCGCTGGCCGCCGGAAAACTCATGCGGATAACGGAAGCGGGAGGCAGCATCGAGCCCCACTTCCTCCAGTGCCTTGGCAACGATCCGGTCCCGCTCTGCCTCGTTCAGGCGCGGCTGATGCACCTGCAGTCCCTCGCCAACGATATCAGCGACCGACATGCGCGGGCTGAGTGCGCCGAAAGGGTCCTGAAACACGATCTGCATGTCGCGCCGCAGCGGGCGCATGTCATCCCAGGAGAGGCCCGAGATGGTCTTGTCCTTGAAACGGATGGCGCCCTGAGAGGAAATCATGCGCAGGATGGCAAGGCCCAGCGTCGTCTTGCCGGAGCCGCTTTCGCCGACGATGCCCAGCGTCTGCCCCTCTCGCAGGGTGAGGTCAATGCCGTCCACCGCCTTCACGTGCCCCACGGTGCGGCGCAGCAGGCCACGGCGGATGGGAAACCACACCTTCAGGTCCTTTGTCTCCACCACCACCGGGCGGCTCAGGTCCTCGGCAGGCGGCTCACCCTTGGGCTCGGCAGCCAGCAGATGGCGGGTGTATGCGTGCTGGGGATTACGGAACACCTCTTCCACCGGCCCCTGCTCGACAATCTCGCCCTTCGTCATCACACAGACCCGGTCGGCGATCTTGCGCACGATGCCAAGGTCATGGGTGATGAACAGCATGGCCATGCCGCGCGCCGTTTGAAGGTCCTTCAGGAGCTTCAGGATCTGCGCCTGCACGGTCACGTCGAGGGCCGTGGTTGGCTCGTCGGCAATCAAGAGCTCAGGCTCATTGGCCAGTGTCATGGCAATCATGACACGCTGGCGCTGGCCGCCGGACAGCTGATGAGGATAGGAGCCAAGGCGGCTCTCCGGCTCGGGAATGCCTACCTGCGTCAGCAGTTCCAGCACCCGCGCCCGTGCGGCCTTGCCGCCCATGCCGCGATGGACCTTGAGGATTTCCTCGATCTGCCGCTCCACCGTATGCAGCGGGTTGAGCGAGGTCATCGGCTCCTGGAAGATCATGGAAATGTCGTTACCTCGAAGCTTGCGCATCTCCTCTTCGCTGGCTGACACAAGCTCCTTGCCCTTGAAATGGACCGTCCCGCCCGGATGGGACGCGGCCGGATAGTTCAGGAGCTTGAGGATCGACATGGCCGTTACCGACTTGCCCGATCCGCTTTCCCCCACCAGTGCCAGCGTTTCGCCGGGCCGCAGATCGAAGCTCACCTTGTTGACCGCAAGGCTGGTCGCGCCACCTTGCGTAAAGGCGGTGCAGAGATCCTTGACGGAAAGAAGCGGCGTGTCGGTCATTGGGTCAGGCACCTTGGGTTCTCAACATCGTCAGAGCGGCCTCATCAAGGCCAAGCTTCTGCAATGGGGCAGGCGGCGTCAGGCGCCGGTCCAGAGACATGAAATACGTTGCATTGGCTGAAAGAGCCGCCGCCAGATGAAGCCTGTCCGGCAAACGAACCTTGGCCGAGAGACTTGTGGCGAGATCAGCTGCGACAAACATGTGATCTCGCAGCACAGGCAAGAGAGCAACGTAACCACTGTCAATCAGAAGCGTTTCGTAGGTGGAGCGGATCAATTTCCGGTCTTCAGCACCAAACTCTGCTGAACGGAAGGACAAGACCTCTGCAAGCGTCAGCTCGCTCGTCACGGCACTCAGTTTCCTATGAGCGACCAGACGCAGGACTTGCCGGACGCATTCTGCGGCCGGATCGTTAGCCAATCCCTCGATCGCGCTGATGAACACCATGGTATCGAGGTAAAGCAGCATCAGCTCTGCTGCCCCCACCCGTCGCGCTCGGCATCAAGGACCTCTGCGAGAGCCTGAGAGGACAAGCGAAGCCCCGCAGGAACCTGCGCAAAAAGCGCCTCCAGACTATGGCCGGCCTGCTGATGCTCAAGACCTGGTCCTTCTACAGTCACCTGCACACGCGTACCGGCAGGAAGGCCTGCGCGCAGGTCTTCTGGCAGGTTCTCGACCGGGTACCCTGTCTTGACGATCCTGTTCATGGCCAAGCTCCTTTGGCGCAAGTCTATCACACAAAACTCTTGCGCGGATCGAAGGCGTCGCGCACCGCCTCGCCGATGAAGATCAGCAGGCTCAGCATGAGCGAGATGACGAAGAAGCCGGTGATGGCGATCCACGGGGCCTGAAGGTTGTTCTTGCCCTGCGCCAGCATTTCGCCCAGCGAGGCGGAGCCGGGCGGCAGGCCGAAACCGAGGAAATCCAGCGCCGTCAGCGTCGAGATCGAGCCGTTGAGGATGAAGGGCATGAAGGTCAGCGTCGCCACCATGGCGTTGGGCAGAAGGTGCCGCCACATGATCGTGCGGTTGGACACGCCGAGCGCACGGGCTGCGGCGATATATTCGAAGTTCCGCCCGCGCAGGAATTCCGCCCGCACGACGCCCACGAGCGACACCCATGAGAAGGCAAGCAGGATGAAGAACAAGGTCCAGAAGCCGGGTATCAGCACGGAAGAGATGATGAGGATGAGATAGAGCGTTGGGATGGCGCTCCAGATCTCGATGAAACGCTGGAACAGCAGGTCCACCCAGCCGCCATAAAAGCCCTGCACCGCACCGGCGGCAATGCCGATACCGGAGGAGGCAATGGTGAGAACGAAGCCGAAGATGACCGAGATGCGGAACCCGTAGACAAGGCGGGCGAGGATATCGCGGCCCTGATCATCGGTGCCGAGCCAGTTCCAGTTGCCCATGGTGCAGCCGGGATCTTCCGCACCCAGCGGATAGCGGGCACAGCGCTGCTCCTTGTCCATCATCCAGGAGGGCGGCGCCGGGGCCGGCACCGGAATGTCGCGGTTGACCGTCCGGTAGGAATAGCGTACCGGCGGCCAGATCATCCAGCCATTGGCGCTGATCTCGTCCTGAATGAAGGGATCGCGGTAATCGGTGACGGCGAGAAATCCGCCGAACTTCTCTTCCGGATAGTCAATCAGAACCGGTGCCAGCAACTCGCCCTTGTAGGAGACGAGCACCGGCTTGTCGTTGACCAGAACCTCCGCAATGAGCGACAGGCCGAAAAGCACGAGGAAGATCCAGAGTGACCAGTAACCGCGCCGGTTGGCCCGGAAATTGGCAAGGCGGCGCTGGTTGATCGGCGACAGGGAGAAGCGGCCGCGCGGGGCAGGCGCTGCCACGGGAGAGGCGGATTCCGTGCTGGTGCTGTCCATGGCTCAGACCTCCCGGCTTTCAAAGTCGATCCGGGGATCGATCCAGGTGTAGGTGAGATCGGAGAGGAGGTTCACCAGAAGCCCCATGAGCGAGAAGATGTAAAGCGTCGCAAAGACCACCGCATAGTCCCGGTTGATGACCGATTCAAAGCCGAGCAGCCCCAGACCATCGAGGGAGAAGATAGTCTCGATCAGCAGTGATCCGGCGAAGAAGGACGAGATGAAGGCGCCGGGGAAGCCCGCCACCACGATCAGCATGGCATTGCGGAACACGTGGCCATAGAGCACCTGGCGCTCTGTCAAGCCCTTGGAACGGGCGGTGATCACGTACTGCTTGCGGATTTCGTCGAGGAACGAGTTCTTGGTGAGCAGGGTCGTGGTGGCAAAGGCGGAGAGCACCATGGCGGCCAGCGGCAGGGTCATGTGCCAGAAGTAATCCGCGATCTTGCCAAAGAGCGACAGTTGTTCCCAGTTGTCGGAGGTGAGGCCGCGCAAGGGGAACCAGTCGTAGAAGGAGCCGCCGGCAAACAGCACGATCAGCAGCACGGCAAAGAGGAAGCTGGGGATCGCATAGGCAACGATGATCACCCCTGACGTCCAGATATCGAAGCGCGAGCCATCCTTCACCGCCTTGCGGATGCCGAGCGGGATGGAAATCGTGTAGGAAATCAGCGTCATCCAGATGCCGAGTGACATGGAAACCGGCAGCTTTTCCTTGATCAGGTCAATGATGCGGATGTCGCGGAAATAGCTCTCGCCGAAATCGAAGCGGGCATAATTCCACAGCATGGTGAGGAACCGCTCCAGCGGCGGCTTGTCGAAGCCGAACTGAGCCTCGAGCTGCTTGATGAAATCGGGATCCAGCCCCTGTGCACCGCGGTATTTCGAGCTGACGCTGTCGCCGGCGGTGGCCTGCGCCTGTCCGCCCGCACCGCCGAAGTCGCCGCCGCCACCGCCGCTGATGCGCGATGTGGCCGAAACATCGGTGCCCGAAAGCTGGGCAATGACCCGCTCCACCGGACCTCCGGGGGCAAACTGGATGATGACGAAATTGATCGCCATGATCCCCACAAGCGTCGGGATCATGAGGAGCAAGCGGCGGAGAATATAGGCGCCCATGTGTCTGGTCTTGTGCCCTTGTGCCGGAATGGATGCGAGGCGTCAGTGCCTCTCAGCCCCCCATGCCAATCTTCTTTGCCTTTTCGGTGTCAAACCACCAGGTCGATTCCACCGGAAAATCATAATACGGCGGCTCATCGGGATAGCCGAACACATCCCAGATTGCCACCGTGTGAACAGGCTTGAACCAGTGCGGCACCCAGTAATGCCCGGCCCGCAGAACCCGGTCGAGCGCCCGCGCGGCGATGTTCATCTCCTCGCGGGTGGCTGCGCCGATGGCCTTTTCAAGCAGCGCATCGATGACCGGGCTGCTGATGCCGGCCAGATTGTAGCTGCCATTGGTCGTGGCGGCCCGGCTGCCCCAGAAACTGCGGACCGATTCGCCCAGCGTCGGCGACAGCGAAAACCGGCGGCTCGTCATCTCGAAGTCGAAGCTGTTCAACCGCGACTCATACTGCGCCGGATCGACAACGCGGGACGTTGCCGCGATGCCGAGGCGGCGCAAGTTGGTGATGAAGGGCTGGACCACACGGTCAAAACTGGAGGAATTGTCGAGGAATTCGATGGTGAAGGGCCTGCCATCCACATCCAGCAGCGTGCCGCCATCCCGCTTCAGCCCGGCTTCGGCCAGAAGGCCGGCGGCACGGCGCAGCAGGTTACGGTCATTGCCTGACGCATCGGAGACCGGCGCCACGACGGCTTCCTCAAAAACGGTTTCCGGCAGATCAGCACGGAAAGGCTCCAGCAGCGCCAGTTCCTCCGCCGAAGGCGTGCCTTCGGCCATCATCTCCGTCTTCTGGAAGAAGGACTGGGTGCGGGTATAGGCGCCGTGGAAGAGGTTCTGGTTCGACCATTCGAAGTCGAAGGCAAATCCAATCGCCTCACGCACGCGCGGATCGGCAAATTTCGGCAGGCGGGTGTTGAAGAACCAGCCCTGTGCCCCGCTCGGCCGGTTGTCGGGAAATTCCTTCTTCACCACCCGGCCGTCCTGCACAGCGGGGAAGTTGTATTCGGTCGCCCAGGTTCTGGCGGTGAATTCCTCCTGGAAGGTCATCACGCCCTTCTTGAAGGCCTCGAAGGCGACCTGACGCTCCCGGAAGAACTCCAGCCGGATCACGTCGAAATTGCCCTGTCCCACGCTGACGGGCAGGTCCTTGGCCCACCAGTCCTTCACCCGCTCATATTCGATGAAACGGCCGACTTCGTAGCGGCCCACCTTGTAGGGGCCGGAGGCAAGCGGAGGCGTCAGCGTCGACTGGGTGAAGTCGTAGGCCGTGTAGTAGCGCTTGGAAAAGACCGGCAGGCCGGCCACGGTCAGGGGCAGCTGGCGGCTGTGATTGCCGGAGAGGATCACCTCCACCCGCGACACATCCAGCGCATTGGCGGAGGTGAACTCCTGCAGCATCTGGACGAGCAGCGGATGGCCCTTCTCCTTCAGTAGATTGAAGGAAAAGGCCACATCTTCCGCCGTCAGGCGCGAGCCGTCGTGGAACACGGCTTCGGGCCGCAGATGGAAAACATAGCGGTTGCCGTCATCCAGAATTTCCACGCCCGAAGCGAGCAAGCCATAGACCGCATCCGGCTCGTCCAGCGCCCGGGTCATCAGCGTGTCGAAGCACATTTCCATGCGCGGCGGCGCATCACCCTTGAGGATGAAGGTGTTGAAGGTGTTGAAGGTCTGCGGGTTCTGGTTGAAGGCCCAGCTCGGCGGCGTGAAAACGATCCGCCCGCCCTTCGGCGCATCCCGGTTCACATAATCAAATGCAGTGAAATCAGGCGCATATTTCAGATCACCAAAGACCGACAGGCCGTGGCGCAAATCCGGCCTTGCCGCCGCTTCCGCTGCTGCAGTGGCCGCAGCATCGGCTGCCGCAGGACTTGTCCCCTGCGCAAGGGCCGAAGCGCCCCAGGGCAGGACACCGAGCGCGGATGCCGAAGCGCCCAGCTTGAGAACGGAACGGCGGGAAAGGGTGTCATGCCGGTTCATCGCGCACCTCCCGTCTTGGCTGCCAGGCTGGCGTCATACCACCAGATCGTTGGGAACCCGTAGGTAAACTCTGGCATGTTGTCCGGATGGCCGAAGCGGTTCCAGCGGGCCGTGCGGTCCACGTCAGCGTAGAATTGCGGGATCACGTAGTGGTTCCAGAGCAGCACCCGGTCCAGCGCCCGTGTGGCGGCCACCAGCTCTTCGCGGTCCTTGGCGAAAATGACCCTGTCGATGAGCTTGTCGACGGCCGGGTTCCGGATGCCGGCGTAATTCTGCGAATTCTCGCGGTCAGCCGCTTCCGATCCCCACATGTTGCGCTGCTCGTTGCCCGGTGACAGGGACTGCCCCCAAACCAGCGTCGTCATCTCGAAATCGCGGCTGTTCACGCGGTTGATGTACTGGGGCATGTCAACGACCCGCAAGGTCATCGTGATGCCGATGTCCCGCAGATTCTGCTGATAGGGCAGCAGCGTGCGCTCCGCGCCCTGGTCGAAATAGAGCATCTCAAAGGAGAGCGGAGTGCCCTGTGCATCCACCATCCTGCCGTTCTGAAGGCTGTAGCCTGCCTCGCGCAGCAGTTTCACCGCCTCGCGCAGGTTGGCACGCGCCTTTTCAGAAGAGCCCCCGACCGGGTTGACATAGGGCGTGGTGAAGACCTCCGGCGGCACCTCGTCGCGCACGGTTTCGAGAATCTCCAGCTCCTTGCCCTCGGGCAGGCCCTTGGCTTCCAGTTCATCGGTGCCGGCGAAATAGGAGTTGATCCGCTTGTTCAACCCGCCGGAGATGATGGTGTTGCTGGTTTCGAAGTCATAGGCGTAGTTCAGCGCCAGGCGGACGCGCGGATCCTGGAACTTCTTCAGCCGCAGGTTCGGCACGAAGGCCTGCATCCGGCCCGAACCGTGGTCAATGAACTCCTCTTTCACCACGCGGCCATCGCGCACAGCCGGAAAGTCATAGTTCTTCAGCCAGGCGCTGGCGCTGTTCTCTACGTGGAAGTCGTACTGGCCGCCCTTGAAAGCCTCGAAGGCAACCGTGCGGTCGAGGAAGGAAATGTAGCGGACTTCATCGAAATTGTTGGTGCCTGCCCGGATCGGCAGGTCTTCCCCCCAGTAATCCTGGACACGCTCATAGACAACTTCGCGGTTGGCGACGAAGCTCTTCATCCGGTAAGGACCTGAGCCAAGCGGCGGCTCAAGCGTGGTGCGGGAAATGTCGCGCTTGTTGCCTCGCGCGTCCGTGCCTTCCCACCAGTGCTTCGGCAAGACGAGGATCTGGCCGACCGTATGCGGCAGTTCGCGGTTGCCGGCAGAGGCAAAGCTGAAGCGGATGACGCCGCCCGGCAGTTCCTCCGCCTTGCTCACGTCCTTGTAGTAGAACTTCTGCTGCGGGCTGAGTTCGATCGCCTTTTCAAAGGACCAGATCACATCCTGCGCCGTGATGGGCGTGCCGTCCTGCCAGCGGGCCTTGGGGTTGAGCCGGTACTCGACCCAGGAATAATCGTCAGGATAGCGCATGGCTTCGGCAATGACGCCATACATCGAGCTGATGTCATACTCGTCGAGCGAGGATTCCATCAGGCTTTCGTAGATGAGGCCAAGGCCCGGCGCGAGATTGCCGCGCGGGGCGAGCACGTTGAAATTGTCGAAGCCGCCGATGGAAGACAGTTTGACCGTACCGCCCTTTGGGGCGTCCGGATTGACATAGTTGAAGTGGGTGGCATCCGCCCCGTAGCGCGGTTCACCGGTGAGTGCCGTGGCGTGGCGCCATTGCGGCTCCTCTGCAGCCCTTGCCTGCCCCCCGCTCATTTGCCAGCAAGCCATGGTCATGACCGCCGCTGTCATCAATGCAGGGAAGGAAGCCTTGCGGGCTAGCGTCATCAACTGTTCTCCTGTCCAGCGGTCCGCCGGCCAGCCGTCCATGATGGATACAGCCTGCCGCGGGCTCAAATCAGCCGCCACCACCGCTATAGTAAAAGGCGATGTGCCGTGCCGTCACCGGGTAAAACGGGAGATGACAGAAATTTAACCGGCAGTGCCCGCCGGACACGGAAGCGCAAGTCCGGGGAACCGGAAATCTGCGCAAACAAAAACCGCACAAACAAAAACCGCGCCCTGGGGGGCGCGGTTCCTGCGTTTTCTGTGCCGTGCAGCTTTACTGCGGCAGCGGAGCCGGATTGTCCGACAGGCTGTTCAGGTAAACCAGCATGGAAGCGCGCTCCTCTGCACGCTTGAGACCGGCAAAACCCATAGCCGTGCCAGGCATGTGGCCGCGCGGGTTCTCGATGAAAGCATCCAGCTCTTCGATGGTCCAGACCGGATGGGTCTCGCCATAAGCCTTCATCGCTGCGGAATAGGCGAAGCCCTCATGCGCACCCGGAGCACGGCCGACGATGCCCCACAGATCCGGGCCAACCTTGTTCGGGCCGCCCTTTTCAAAGCTGTGGCAGGCAGCGCACTTCTTCGAGGCCTTTTCACCATCAGCCACGGAGGCTGCAGCCAGCAGCTGCGGCAGCGGAACGGCCTCGACGGCAGCAGGCGCAGCCTCGCCCGAAGCGGCCTCAGCCACTTCGATTTCATACCCGGGCTTCTCCGGCACCTTGGTCTCAAAAATCACATCAGAGACGATGCCCACGCCCATCGTCAGAAGAAGCACCATCAAAACCGCTCCCGCGGCCTTGTTCAGCTCGAAGGAATCCATCAGGTCTGGCTCCAGATTAACGCGTCCATGGCCCGCACCCCCAGAGGCGGAACCATAATCTGCTCCATGAATTTGGGCTGGAAACTACAAATTTTTTGACGCCGCTGTCCATAGGTATAAAAGTCCCGGCACAAGGAAATTGGGCCTTCTACGCATTAAGACGCAGAAGTGGAGGCCCGGCAGCACCCGGAGCAAGGCGTGACATCGGCACTTGTTATTATACCTTCGCGTCTGGCAGCGACTCGTTTGCCGGAAAAACCCCTTGCAGACATAGCTGGCAAACCCATGATCGTGCGGGTTCTGGAGCAGGCTCTGGCCGTCGATATCGGCCCGGTGGCGGTTGCCTGCGATGACAGGCGCATCTTCGAGGCCGTCCGCGATCACGGCGGTCATGCCGTGATGACCAGCCCCGATCACCAGTCCGGCTCGGACCGCATCCAGGAAGCGGCGAACATTCTCGATCCGGAGCGCAAGTTCGATGTGGTGCTGAACCTGCAGGGGGATGTGCCGCTGATTGCCCCGGAAGCGGCCCGCGCCGCCTTCCTGCCGCTGGCCGATCCGTCCGTGGACATCGGCACCATCATGACGGAAATCCGCACCGAAGAGGGCCGCAACAACCCGGCCTTCGTGAAGGCCGTGGTGACGCCTTTGGAGGGCGATCGCTTCCGCGCCCTCTATTTCACCCGTGCCACTGCCCCCACCGGCCCTGGCCCGCTCTACCAGCACATCGGCGTCTATGCCTACCGGCGCAGCGCGCTGGACCGGTTTGTCTCCCTGCCGCCCTCCGGCCTTGAGCTGCGGGAAAAGCTGGAGCAGCTGCGGGCGCTGGAAGACGGCATGCGAATCGATGTGTGCCTGACGCCGACCGTGCCCATCGACGTGAACACGCCGGAGGATCTCGATCACGTGCGCAAGCTGTTCGAGGGGCGCTAAGCCCCTCTTGCGGCCTTGCCCTCCGGGCACTTCCTCTTTAATCGCAGAGAGCCTCAAACAGCAGAAAGCGGACGTCCATGTCTGACCGCAAGAAAATCGTGTTCCAGGGCGAGACCGGTGCCAATTCGCACATGGCCTGCCACAGCGTTTATCCGGATTACCAGGCCATCCCTTGCGCGACGTTCGAGGACTGCTTTACGGCCATGGAATCGGGTGAGGCCGATTTCGGCATGATCCCGGTGGAGAATTCCATCGCGGGCCGCGTGGCCGACATCCATTACCTGCTGCCGCGCTCCAGCCTGCACATCATCGGCGAATATTTCATGCCGATCCGCTTCCAGCTGATGGCGCTGAAGGGCGCGACGCTGGACGGGCTGAAGAGCGTGCAGAGCCATGTGATGGCCCTTGGCCAGTGCCGCAAGATCATCCGCGAACTGGGCCTGAAAGCCATTGTCGGCGCCGACACCGCAGGCTCTGCCCGCCAGATCGCGGAGAGCGGCGACCTGACGGCCTCTGCGCTTGCCCCGGAAATGGCCGCGGATGTCTATGGTCTTGATATCCTGAAGCGCAATGTGGAGGATGCGGAGCACAACACGACGCGCTTCCTCATTCTCTCGCGCAGCCCGGCACGTGCGGCCAACAACGGCCAGCCGGTGATCACCACCTTCATCTTCCGCGTCCGCAACGTGCCGGCCGCGCTTTACAAGGCCCTCGGCGGCTTTGCCACGAACGGCGTCAACATGACCAAGCTGGAGTCCTACCAGCTGGAAGGCCAGTTCTTCGCTTCCATGTTCTATGCCGATATCGAGGGCCATCCGGATGATCCGTCCGTGGCGCTGGCGCTGGAAGAGCTTGCCTTCTACTGCGCCGAACTGAAGATCCTCGGCGTCTACCGGGCCAGCCCCTTCCGCGAGAAGATCCGCGAGCCCGAGGCCAACCGCGCCCTGCGCCCGACCCCTTCCGTCTGATCTCAATCCTTCCGGCCGCGCACTGTCTGCGCGGCCCGGCAACTGTGGACTGCTCTATGACCAAACCGGCCTTTGATGCCCTGTGCATCGGCAATGCGATCTGCGACGTCTTCGCCCATGTGGAGGAAGATTTCCTCGTGCGGGAGAACCTTGTGAAGGGCTCCATGCGCCTCATCGACACGGCGGAAGCCTTGCGCCTTTACGAGCGCATGGGCCAGACCGTGCTGATCTCGGGCGGCAGCGCGGGTAACACGGCGGCAGGCATTGCCTCGCTCGGCGGCAAGCCGGCTTATCTCGGCAAGGTGGCCAATGACGTTCTGGGCGCCAGCTACGCCCATGACATGAAGGGCACGGGCGTGTATTTCGAGACGGCTCCGCTGGTGGACGGCGTGCCGACGGCCCGCTCCATGATCCTGATCACGCCGGATGGCGAGCGCACCATGAACACCTATCTGGGGGCCTGTGTCGAGCTGTCGCCGGCAGACGTGGACCCGGCGGTCGTCGGCGCCTCGGCAGTCACCTACATGGAAGGCTATCTGTGGGACCCCCCCGCTGCCAAGGAGGCTTTCCTGCAGGCTGCCCGGATCGCCCATGAAAATGGCCGGCTGGTCGCCATCTCCCTGTCCGATTCCTTCTGCGTTGACCGCTTCCGCAGCGAGTTCCAGGGACTGCTCCGCGACGGTGTGGTGGACCTGATGTTTGCCAACGAGCACGAGCTGAAGGCACTCTACCAGACCGCCGACATCGATACGGCCATCCGCGCCGCAGCCGGGAGCTGCAAGCTGACCGCCCTGACCCGCGGCGAGGATGGCGCCATGGCCATTACCCGCGACGAAACCGTGCATGTGCACGCCAACGAGGTGAGCGAGGTCACCGACCTGACCGGCGCGGGCGATCTCTTCGCCTCCGGCTTCCTCTATGGCCTGGCTCATGATTTCGATCTGGCCACCTCCGCCAGCCTCGGCTGCCTGTGTGCCTCTGAAGTCATTGCCCACGTAGGCGCCCGCCCGCAGAAAAGCCTCAAGTCCCTCGCCACGGACAGCGGCTTCATGCTCTGAAGTCAAGCGCGTTTACATGACAAAACACCCGGCGAAGCTTCGCCGGGTGTTTTCTTTTTGTGGGATATTGCGCAGCTTCAGAGCTTCAGAAGGCGCCTTGCGTTTTCCTTGAGGATCAGCGGGCGCACGTCGTCGCGGATGTCGATCTGCTCGAAATCGGCGAGCCACCGGTCCGGCGTGATGGCCGGCCAGTCGGAGCCGAACAGCATCTTGTGCTTCAGGAGGCTGTTTGCATATTTCACCAGGATCGGCGGGAAGTATTTCGGCGACCAGCCGGACATGTCGATGTAGACATTCGGCTTGTGGGTCGCCACCGACAGCGCCTCTTCCTGCCAGGGGAAGGACGGGTGCGCCAGCACGATGGGCATGCCGGGGAAATCCACCGCCACGTCATCAAGATACATCGGGTTGGAGTATTTAAGCCGCATGCCCATGCCGCCGCGCATGCCGGCACCCACACCCGTCTGGCCGGTGTGGAACAGGGTGATCGCCCCTTCCTCGGCAATCGCCTCATAGAGCACATAGGCCGAGCGGTCGTTGGGATAAAAGCCCTGCATGGTGGGGTGGAACTTGAACCCCCGCACGCCGAAGTCGCGCACCAGACGGCGTGCTTCGCGCGCACCGGCCTTGCCCTTGGCCGGATCGATGGAGGCGAAGGGGATGAGGATGTCGCTGTTTTCGGCGGCGATCCGGGCTACTTCCTCGTTGTCATAGCGGCGGAAGCCGGTTTCGCGCTCCGCATCGACGGGGAAGATCACCGCGCCGATCTTGCGCTCGCGGAAATAGTCCGCCGTCTCCTGAACCGTGGGCAGGTGATTGTGCGACGCCGGATTGCGGAAATACTTGGCCATGCCGGCCTGAAACTCGTCATAGCCGTCATCGCGCGGGCCGCAGCAGGGCTCTTCCGCGTGGGTGTGAAAGTCGATGGCAATCAGATCGTCGATGTTCATGTGGGCCTCCCTTCAATCCCGATGAACTTGCGCAACAGATGCACCAGTTGATCGCGCTCCTCCGCGGCCAGATTGGCGCCAATTCTTTCCTCGTGGTGGAAGAACCAGCGGCTCGTCCGCTCCACCAGATCCTCACCCTCCGCCGTCAGTGTCAGCTCCACTGCACGGCGGTCCTCGTCCGGCACCCGGCGGGAGACAAGCCCTTGATCCTCGAAGGCTCGGATGAGTTTGGTCATATGCGCCCGTTTGATCATCAGCCGGTTGCCCAGCGCGCTCTGGCGGATGCCCGGATTGCAGAAGATGACCCACAGCACGGAAAATTCGCCCGGCTTCATCATCAATTCGGCGCCATCGGCAAAGAACTGCTCGTAGACCTTGAGCTGAGCCATGCGCAGCAGGAAGCCGACGGCGCCATCCAGCTTGCCGATTTCCACCTCACCCTGCTTCGGGCAGATCACGTCCGCATCCATGGCCATGATGGCATCTCCTTCAGGTGGCGCCCGGAGCCTTCAGCCGCGCGGCGCGCTTCTCGAGGAAGGCTCGCAGGCGCTCTTCGGCTTCCGGGCTCGTGGCCGTGAAGGATGCAATAAAGGATTCGACGAAAAGTCCATCCTCCTTTGACATGTCCTGAATGCGCGGCAGCGCATTGATGACGGCATAGTTGGACAGTTCCGCATTGCCGGCAGCGGCCTCTGCCAGTTCGGTGGCCTTGGCCAGAGCCTCGCCCTCCCCCACCACATATTGCGCAAGGTTCCAGGCTTCGGCGCTGGCGGCCGGCACCACACGGCCCGTGAGCATCATGTCGGTCATGCGGGCAACACCCGTCAGCCGTGCCACGCGCACCGAGCCGCCGCCGCCGACGAAAATGCCGCGCTGGCCTTCCGGCAGGGCGAAGAAAGTGGTCGCATCGGCAACACGGATATGGGTGGAGGCCGCAAGCTCAAGCCCGCCGCCGACAACGGCGCCATGCAGGGCCGAAATCCAGGGAATGGTGCCATGCTCGATGCCGCCAAACACCGCATGCCAGCGGCGGGAGTTACGCACGCCCTCGATCGGCGAACGCTCCACATGCTCGGCCAGATCCAGCCCGGCGCAAAAATGATTGCCGTATCCGAACAGCACGGCGGCCTTGGCCTCGCGCCCGGCCCGGGCAATGGCAACAGCCAGCGCCTCGACCACCCGGTCACTGATGGCATTGCGCTTTTCGGCCCGGTTGAGGCCGACATGGGCGACATTGCCCTTCAGTTCATAGGTGACGATGTCCCCGGTGACGGTGCTGTCCATGGCGTTACTCCCGCTGCCCATCTTCGTGTGCATGATTTTGATTGTTTACATATGAATTGTTTCCTTGTAAACAATTTTCAGGAGGGGCCATCCGGCCTGAAAAGTTTATTCACGTGATTGACGTCTGGGAGGAGTCATGACCGCAGGAGCTATGGTCCGGAAGGGATTCTGGACGCCGGAACTTGCATGGGAAACCCGGGCCGACGGCTCAATCCTGATCTGGCGGAAGGACGAACTGGGCGCTTATGCCAGCAAGATCAACGAACGGCTTGTTCACTGGGCGCAAGCAGCCCCGGACCGCACCTGGATGGCGGCCCGCGAAGGCGATGGCTGGAAGCGCATTTCCTATGCGCAAGCCCTCACCCATGTGCGCAGCCTTGCGCAGGCCTTTCTGGATCATGGCCTTTCCGTTGACCGGCCCGTTGCCATTCTGGCCGAAAACTCGCTCGAACATGGCTTGATGGCCCTCGGTGCCCAGCATGCGGGTATTCCGTCGGCAGCCATCTCCCCCAATTACGTGACACTGGCCACCGGCTTCGGCAAGCTGACCGAAATCGCGCAACAGATCACGCCGGGCCTTGCCTTCGTGGAAGACGGCATGCGCTTCCGCGCTGCCGTCGATGCAGCTTTCGGCATGGATTGCATTCTCGTTGCGGCGCGCAATCTCCCCGTAGACCGGCCCAACAGCTTCCTTTTTGAAGATCTTGTGAAGACAGAAGCCACGGCGGCGGTTGATGCTGCCTTTGAGGCGGTAGGGCCGGATACGGTGGCGAAGTTCCTCTTCACCTCCGGCACCACAGGTTCACCCAAGGCGGTGATCCAGACCCAGCGGATGCTTTGCTCCAATCAGGAGATGATCCGCGACTGCTACCAGTTCCTGAAGGACGAGCCGCCGGTCATCGTTGACTGGGCGCCGTGGAACCATGTGGCTGCAGGCAGCAAGATCTTCAACATGGTCATCTACAACGGCGGCACCTTCTACATCGACAACGGCCGCCCCTCACCCCAGCACATTGGTGAGACGATCCGCAATCTCAAGGACGTCTCCCCGACCTGGTATTTCAACGTGCCGGCCGGTTACGAGATGCTGGTGCATGCCTTCGAGGCCGATCCGGAGCTGGCGCGGAACTTCTTCAAGAACCTGAAGCTGATGATGTATGCGGGCGCAGGAATGGCGCAGCACACATGGGATTCCTTGCGCGAAATCTCGCAAGCCATCCTTGGCCGCAGCGTATTGCTCAGCACCGGCCTTGGCGCCACGGAAACAAGCCCCTTCTCGCTCTTCTGCACCACTCAGGAAGACAAGGCCGGCAATGTCGGCATTCCCTCACAGGGCATCACCATGAAGCTGATCCCGGTGGAGGACAAATACGAGTTGCGGCTGAAGGGCCCGAATGTGACCCCCGGCTACTGGCGCAACCCCGAGCTGACGGCAGCGGCCTTTGACGAGGAAGGTTTCTACCGCATCGGTGACGCGCTGAAGTTCGCCGAGGAAGGCAATCCCACCCGTGGCTTCTTCTTCGACGGGCGCATTGCCGAGAACTTCAAGCTTCAGACCGGCACCTGGGTGGCTGTCGGCCCCTTGCGCGCACAACTGGTCGATCAGTTCGCCGGATTGATCCGCGATGCGGTGATCACCGGTGAGAACGAGGCTGAGCTCGGCGCCCTGGTGCTGCTCTCCCTGCCTGCGGCACGCAAGCTGATCGACGGCGGCGACGCCCTTGATGAAGCCGCCGTTCAGAGGCACCCGGCGGTGCAGGCAGCGCTCGCTGCCCGGCTCTACCGGCACCAGAAGCAGGCGACGGGTTCGGCCAGCCGCGTCATGCGCCTTGCGGTGCTGATGGACCCGCCGCGCCTCGACAAGGGCGAGATCACCGAAAAGGGTTCGCTGAACCAGCGCGCCCTGCGCAGCCACCGGCACGAGCAGATTGCCGCGCTTTATGCAGGCGGCGCGGACGTCATTCTGGCAAGGGAAGAGGCAGCAGCATGAAGATTTCAGGTTCCAGCGCACTCGTCACCGGCGGCGGCTCGGGGCTGGGCGAGGCAACAGCCCGGCTGCTGGCCGCTGAAGGGGCCATCGTGCATGTGTTCGACCGGGACGCAGCAGGTGCTGAGCGTGTTGCATCGGAAATTGGCGGCATTGCCATTGCCGGTGACGTGACCAGCGAAGCGGACGCCAGCACCGCGCTGGACACGGCAGCGGCTGCCGGAAATGGCCTGCGCATTCTCGTCAATTGCGCCGGGATCGGCACCGCCGCCCGGCTTCTGGGCCGCGACGGGCCGATGCCGCTCGATGCCTTCGAGCGGGTGATCCGCGTCAATCTGGTGGGCACCTTCAACATGATGCGCCTTGCCGCCGCCCGCATCGCCGAAACAGCGGAAATCGAAGGGCTGGGCCGGGGCGTGATCGTCAACACCGCCTCGGTGGCGGCCTTCGAGGGCCAGATCGGCCAGATCGCCTATTCGGCTTCCAAGGGCGGCATCGTCTCCATGGCCCTGCCGGCGGCGCGGGAGCTGGCCCGTTTCGGCATCCGCGTCAACACCATCGCGCCGGGCCTGTTCCGCACACCGCTGCTCGCGGGTCTGCCGCAGGAGGCGCAGGATAGCCTAGCAGCCGCCATTCCCGGCCCGGCGCGTCTGGGCACGCCGGAGGAATTTGCCGATACGGTGCGCTATCTCGTGGCCAATCCTTACGTCAACGGCGAGGTCATCCGGCTGGACGGTGCCCTGCGCATGCAGCCGCGCTGACCGCCATGGAAGGCTTTCGCGCGCAGGCGGACCGCACCGCCAGACTGTTGCAGGCAACCCCCGGCTGGCAGGCCGTTCAGGAGCTCCTGCCCGATTATGACAGCGAAACGGTGGAGGCGGTCCTGAGGGAGGCCGCTGCCTTCGCTGTAACCGAACTTGCCCCGCTGAACGCGGTTTCCGACCGGCAGGGCTGCCGTATTGTGGATGGCCGGGTGAAAACCCCGGCCGGCTTTGCGCAGGCCTACCGCCGCTATGCGGAAGCCGGATGGCTCGGCATGGATCTGCCGGAAACCCATGGCGGACAGGGCCTGCCGCTGACGCTTCAGGCCGCCTGCCTGCCCCTGTTTGAGCGCGGCTGCGTTTCCATGATGATGGCGGCCGGTTCCTCCCGGGCCGCCTGTCATCTGCTCGCCGCAGTCGCTGAACCGGCGTTGGCGGAGGAATGGATCAGCCAGCTGCTTGCCGGTGAATGGACCGCCACGATCTGCATTTCCGAGCCCGATGCCGGGTCCGACGTGGGCCGCATCCGCACCACGGCGGCTCAAGGCAGCGATGGCCTGTGGCAGATCAATGGCGTCAAGAGCTGGATTTCCTTCGGCGATCACGACCTTGCCTCCCGCATCGGCCATTGCCTGCTTGCCCGCACCGGCAAGACGGCGGGTACCGCCGGGCTCAGCCTCTTCCTCGTGCCCGACCGGATGGATGGCAAGGCCAACGGCATCACCGTGCAACGGATCGAGGAAAAGATGGGCCTGCATGGCTCGCCCACCTGCATCCTCGGCCTTGATGGCGCGCGCGGCTGGCTGCTGGGCGAGGAAGGGCGCGGGCTGCATGCCCTGTTCCACATGATCGAACTGATGCGCCTGCAGACCGGCTGCCAGGGCCTCGGCCTTGCCTCCGCCTCCGCAGATATTGCGGAAGCCTACGCGCAGGATCGCAAGCAGGGCGGCCCCCCAGACCGGCCGCCCGTGCCGATCGCGCAGCACCCCGATGTGAGCCGCCAGCTCTCGCTTCTGCGCCGTCAGACAGAGGTCACCCGCGCTGCCATTCTGGAAAGCGCGGCGCGGATGGACCTTGCCCGCCTGTCGCCAGATGAAAAGCTGCGGACAGACATGCGCGATTTCAGTGCCTTCATGCTGCCGATGATCAAGACCTTCGGCGCGGAAGCGGGCTTTGATGTGTCCAACAGGGCCATTCAGGTGATGGGGGCTGCGGGCTATACGAAGGAATGGCCGGTCGAGCAACACCTGCGCGACAGCCGGGTGATGACCATCTACGAAGGCACCACCGGCATTCAGGCCATCGACTTCCTGACCCGCCGCCTGTGGCGCGATCAGGGCCGGGGCCTTGCCGTGTTCGAGCGGCTGATACGCGAAGGCATTGCCGCCGCTTCGGCAGACCGGCCGGCGGAGGCCGCAGAGGCTGAAGCGGCCCTTGACACCTTCCTCGCCATGGCGGCGGAGCTGAGCGCCCTGCAGGGCGAGCCGGAGGCGGCGCTTTACCGGGCCGAGGACTACATGCGCTGCGCCTGGGCAGCCGTCACCGCGTGGATGGCGCTCCGGCTGGACTGATACCAGCCGGAAGCACGGCACAGGGTTCCATTTCGCTCACTCCGCCGCAACGCTGAACGCGGCTTGCGGCGGAACAGTGCCCATGGCCAGCGCCCTCAGCGCGGGCAGATCATGCACGGCCACATCGCCCTGCACATTCAGCGAAATATAGCCCTCGCGGCGCAGGCGGCTGATGCAGCGGCTGACGGTTTCCAGCGTCAGCCCCAGCCAGTCGGCCAGATCCTGCCGCGTCAGATACATCGGAAAGCGCAGCACGGCGGTTTCTGCCCCCACCTTGGCGAACTGGCGGCACAGGTCCACCAGCGCAGATGCCACCTTTTCCGTTGCCGTCTTGCGCCCCAGCAGCATGGCATGGGCCTGCGCCCGGCGCAGCAGCAGACGGACGGCGGCGTTCAACTCGCCCTCCATGCGCCGCTGGCCGGCGGCCACCAGTTCCAGCCGGGCCGGGGCCATGGCTTCGGCCCCGCACTGCTGCACATCCGAGAGGCCGCGCCCGAACATCTTGCCGGGCCCCAGCACATCGAGGATCTGCCGCCGCCCATCGGGCAGGCGCTGATAAAGCGCGATGCAGCCCTCAAGGATGCGGAAGGTCTCGCTGCGGTTGACACCGGGCAGGAAGATGCTGGCACGGGCGGCAACCGTGGCGATCTTGCGGCCATTCTCGCTCATCAGCGGGTCAATGAGAAAATCAATCGGGACGGCAGTTTGCGTGCCGCGGCGCGGGGAGAGCATTTCCATCTGAAGACATCCGGTCTGGCGCCAGCGGGGCTGGCGGAACAGGGACAGGCCGGAATGGCCCGGCCGGTTTAGATCAGGATGTTTGCAGGGGGTGCCCTGGAGCCGCTGCTGCCCGGCGGCACGCCGGAGGCTGGCACCTGCGGCAGATAGAGACCCCAGCTGCCCTGTTGTGCGAAGGACAGGGCCTCGCCGGTGCCCGGCGCAGGCTCGGGCAGAACCACGGAGGCCGAGAGGCGGCAGGCCTCGCATCCTTCGGAGCCGGAATGATGCGGCGTGCCATCCTTTCCGGTGGGGGTGAGACACAGCACTGGCAGGCTGCCATCCGGCAGACGGAACGCTTCCAGTTCCTCCAGCTGGCTGGCGGAAAGGGCAAAAGCAGGCGGCTGATGGGCAAAGCCAAGCAACAGGAAACCCATGGCGCAAAGAATGCGCAGCAGGTTCGCCGTGTGTTGCCGTCCTTGGTGCATCAGGGATCTCCAGACCCCATATCTAATGCCAAAGCGGCACCCGTTCAATCATGCCCGGCGCTGACGGCCTGCAATGGCCAGCGGCGCATCAGCGCAGGTAATCCAGCAGCGAGAAGTTCGAAAGCTTGCCAATGATCGAATAGCTCGCCTGCAACTGGGTCTCCATAGTGGCAATCTCGGCGGCAAGGGCAACCACATCAACCGATTTCTTGCTGTTGATCGTCTCGCTGATTGCCGTGATGTAGTCCTCTTCCCGGGTGATGGCCGTCTCCAGCGAAGCCGCCTTGATGGACAGCGTGCTCTGGACAGCGATGACCTTGTCCTGAGCGGAGACAAGGGCCTCGGAAATCTCGGGCAGACCGGCAACAGTGAGATCTGTCGCATTGGCCAGATAGGACAGCACGCGCAGAGTTTCCTCGAAAGCGGCATTGTCCCCCGTCACACCATAGGAAAGCTCACGGCCTGCCGAGATGCGAACGCTCTGGATGACGCTGTCACCGCTGTAGTAGCTGGTATCCGCAGTGTCCAGGTCCGTCACCACATAGGAGCCTGTATCGACGGGAGCCGGCGATGTCATGCCTCCGCCAAAGAGATAGCGGCCTTCATACCGGGTGTTTAGCAGGCTGGATATATCTTCGAGATAACTTGCGGCGAGGGCCTGAAGATCGCTGATCTGGTCTTCCGTGATGACGCCGTTCACCGAGCTTCTGATGCTCGTCAGAATGTCGCTGATGCCGCCAACGGCTGAGTACATCATTTCCACGCGGGACAGGGCCGTCTGGGCAGAAGACAGATAGCTCTGCGCGCGGGTCAGGGAAACTTCCAGGTCCACGACTGACCCGGCATCGGCTCCGAGCCCGCCATAGGTGGAGGAAACCAGCCCCGATGCCTCCTGAACCTGCTTCTCGGCCAGCCGGGACTGGGTCTGCATGGCAAGGGAGAGAAGCTTGCTCGAATGTGCGAATGTCGCAACGCGTCCGACCATTACCAAACTCCCTTTTTACACCAAGACGCGGATAGACTGACGCATCACGCCTCGAAACTACTGCACTTCGCCCTGACGCGGCCGGCTCTCGATAAGACAAACTTGCCTCGATCTGACCGTGATCACTTCACTGCGGCCAGAAGGTCTTCATACATCTGCTTGAGCACCGTCAGGATCTGAGCGGCCGCGGAATAAAGCTGCTCCAGTTCCGATGCCCGTGCCGTTTCTTCATCAATATTGACGCCGTAGAGCGAAGACATCGTGTCCGAAATTTGCGTCAGGGTGGCGGTCGCCGCCGACAGGCGCGTCTGTGCCGTCGTGGCATCTGAAACCACGACAGACAGAATGCGGTTGGCATAGCTGGTGAAATCATAGCCGCCGGCACCAATGCGGCTGGTCGCACCAAAACTGCCCCCTCCGGTCAGGGCATCCAGCAGGGCTTGTGCCGTCTCGCTTGACCCGGATTTGTCCGCCAGTGCCCCCGGATCTGCCAGAAGGCTTGCGTTGACCGAAATGGTGGAACCATCCGTTCCTGACAAAAGGTCCGGATAGGCGCTGTTGAGCGAGGAAATCAACGCTCCGGCCAGTTCGTCAAGCATGTCCTGGGCATCCGTCAGGGTCTCGTCGCGCAAGGTGATCAGCGCGCCAAGTGCCCCTTCCGAGAGCTGGCTGGTGATGTCCTTGCCATCGACCGAAATCGCCGACAGACCGGAGCCCGATCCGTCATAGGAAACACTTGCCCCCACGGATGAGGAGGCCGTGAACTCCAGCAGATGCGCAGAACAATCCACAAGGACCTGGCCCTGCTTGGTATAGACCTTCAGCGTCCCGTCGCTGGACGTGAAACTGGTCACCTCCAGATATTGCGAGAGCTCGATCAGCGCCTGATTGCGCTGGTCTTCCAGATCGGAAGTCGACGCTCCCTGGGATTTCGCCGTGGCAATCGCTTTGTTGAGCTCATTGATCGTGGTTATGGCGTCATTTGCGGCGGAGACGGACGCCGCGATCTGCTGGTCCGCGGATGTTCGCAGTTCCTGAACGCTGGAACTGAGGCTGCGGATCTGGCTGGCCAGTTCGTCCAGCGATGAGACCACAGCCGCAGACAACGTCGAACTCTCGGGAGTATCCGTCAACGAGGACAGAGCGCTCTCAAGGTTTGAGATCTGATTGGAGAGCGACGTGCCCGTATCCGAACTGGATGACGTGTTGCCCAGTGCCGATTGCAGCCGGTCCATGTAATCGGCCGTCACGGACGCCCCGCCCGCGGCTGAGGTTGCTGAGGACAGGTCTGCCAGCAGAAAACGGTCAACCGCCGAACTGGCCGCGGAAACCGTGACCCCGCCACTTGATGTGGTGCTGGTCGAGACGGTCTTGCGGGTGTAGCCATCCGTGTCAGCATTGGCAATGTTGCTGGAGGTAACGGCTATCTGGACTTGGGCTGCGGCCAGTGCGCTGGATGCAATCTTGCCTGCTGCGGATAGCGTCGTCATTGCGGCCTCCGTCAGATTTCCCGCGGCTGGTGGATCGAAAGCGGCATGTTTCCACGGCGCTGCTGATACCGGCCGCGGCTGCCATAGGCGATGGGCTGCAGCTGCTCTTCGCAGATGGCGCGCATGATCGCATCCACCCGGCGGCGGCTGACCGCAAGAGCCCGCTGCAACAGCCGGGTGTTTTCCTCCAGGAGAGGCTCAAGATCATTGATGCGCTGCATGAGCCGTGCCGAGAGTCCGGCGGACGCGCCGTGCAGGATGACCTGCTGCGTGCTGACGGCACGGAACCAGCGCTCGAACTCGACTGCAAGCTCCTGCTTGCTGATACCGGTGTCTTCCAGAGAAACAGGAAGTCCCCCGGCAAGCCTTGCATTTTCTGCTGAGGTCCGGCTGATCAGTTCCTCCGTCAGGTCCAGCATCCGCCGGACAGCCGCCTCGGGGGCAATTCCTTCTCTCATAACTGACACCTGAACCTCCTGAGAATTATCTTGATCTGGCTAGGACCGCGCCGCAGCGCATGTAGGCCGATGCCGATGAACTGGCCTGGGTGAGGCGGGACAACTCGCTGACGGCGGCGTCCCGCCCGGCTGTGAGCTGCTTGAGCAGACGTTTCAGCTCGTCCTGCAGCACGAGGGCGCTCAGCCTTGCGTGGCTGTCTCCCGCTTTCAGAGCGGCGGCGGCTGCTTCCGCTTCGGCCTGAAGGCGGCGGAGCTGGCCGAACAGGTGCTGACCGTCATCCTGTCCGGGCGTGTCAGTCATCAGCGGACGGCCTGCAGCAGCGAGTCGAACATGCTGTTGGAGGTCGAGATGATCTGGGCAGCCGCAGAATAGGCCTGCTGCGCGGTCAGCATGCGACTGAACTCGGTGCTGGTATCCGTCGTGCTCGCTTCAAGATAGCCGCCGTTGATGGACCCCGCTCCACTCGTCCCCGCAATCTGCAGCGTGCTGTTGCCCGATGTCGGTGACCGGGAGTACATGCCGTCGCTGTTGAGCGTCAGCCCGTTCGAATTGGTGAAAGTCGCGATCGGGATCTTGTAGATCGTGCGCTCGTCGCCATTGTCATAGGACGCAATCACGGATCCGTCCGAGGTGATCGAAACGCCCGTCAGCGAACCATAGGGCAGCCCGTCATTCGTGATCTTGTTGAGCTTGAGGTAGGGATCGCTGGAACCGGAGGCATATTGCGTCAGGCCATTGGCGAGTCCCGAGGTCCCGAGATCCAGAGTGACCTCGGTGTCGGCGGCCCCCGTCGTCCAGCCGGTCACGGAAAGCGTGGCCGGGGATGGGTTCGTCGAGGCGAGCGTGCCATCACTGTTGAAGGTAATCTCGATCGCGTCCGTCGACACGGTGCCACTGGTGCTGCCGTTCAGCGTCGGATCGTCGAACGTCATCTCCCAGGTGTTTTCTCCGGTCTTTGTCCAGGTCACGCTCATGTTGTGCGTGGAGCCCAGGCTGTCATAAATTTCAACCGTGGTAGAGAAGGTGTCTCCCGTAACTGCATCCGCAGGCAGGTTCGCCTGAATGCCGACCGCAGTGGTTGCTCCAACCGAACTCTGAATGGCGTCAATGTCGATCGGAACGAGCGATGCCTCACTGGTTCCGCCGATGATGTTGCCGGCGGCATCCGTCTGCCAGCCCATCAGATAATAGCCATTGTTGACCAGATAGCCGTTCTGGTCGACTTCGAACTCACCGTTACGGGTGTAGTAGGTCTGTCCGCCCGTGACCGACGAGGAGACGACAAAGAAGCCGCTCCCGTCGATGGCGAGGTTCGTGCTGTTGCCTGTCGCTGTCAGCAGGCCCTGATCGGAGACAGACGCACGTGTCGAGGCTGTTACGCCGCCGCTCGTCGAGGTGCTGGAGCCAGCGATCAGGTTCGAGAAACTCGTCGAACTCGCCTTGTAGGCCGTGGTCGAGGAGTTCGCCAGGTTCGAGGAGATGTTGGATAGCGCCTGGCTCTGTGCAGCCAGTGCGGAGATTGCCGAATTCAGGGAACCCATCAGGCTCATGACGTCACCTCACTCTCAACCAATACTGATGACATTGCTGACGAGAACGGATGCTCCGCCGATCTTCAGGACGGAGCTTGTGCCGCTCGTATCGACACCGGTAACCGTGCCCTTGACCGTCGTCGTGCCGTCGATCTCGTTGCCACTGGAGTCCTTGGCCGTGATGGAGATCGTGTAGACACCGCCGTCCTCGAGCTGCGTCCCGCTCGTGGTCGTTCCGTCCCAGGTGAAGCTGTGCGAACCTTTCTCGGTCCCGCCTTCGCCGCTCCAGACCTTCGTGCCGCTCTCGTCGTAGATCGAGATCGTGACGCTCTCCGCACTCTGGTCGAGTGTGTATCCCCAGGTCGCAGACCCGTCGGTCAGGGTGTTCGTGTTGCCATAGGCCTCGACCGTCTGGCCCAGGTAGCCGAGACCGGAGCTTGAAATCACTGAGGCGACGTTTGCGGACAACGATGTCAGCTGCTCGCTGATTGCCGTCTGCGTGTCGAAGCTGGCGTAGGACACCATCCGGTCCAGGTAGGTGTCCGTATCCGTCGGATCGAGCGGATTCTGGTTCTGAAGCTGCTGAAGCATCAGACTAAGAAAATCGGCACTCGTAAGTCCGAGAGAATTACTGGAGCTGCTGCTCGACGTTGTGGTCGAACTGGCAGAGCTATAGCTGTTCAGAGTTGAGATGCTCATGGCAGCCCCGCGATGTTTTTCCCATCATCGACCGGCGCCTGCATGAAAACATGCACAGAACGACCCCGATCACTTCTCAAACGGAGGTGAGATCGAAATCAGGCGCTGCATTTGAAAATAAATACTAGGAATATTTTGCCTATATTTGACGTAGGCAAGATTTACCGGGCAATACAAACTCTCGAAGAGTATGTTTCAAGCCGTCCCGGATACGCCGCGGCACTGACAGCGCAGCACAAGATCGCAGCCGGGCGCGCGTCAGGTCATCGCCAGAACCTGCAAGCCGCTTGGGGGGAAGTCAGCCGCCGGCCCGTTGCGCGCCGGCCGGGTCATCCGCTCCGGTTTCTTCCGGCCACGCGGCATGGGCTTGCCCAAATCCCGATGAGACAAGCGCATCGGGATCTGGCACAAGGCGCAGCAAACGCATCTGGAAATATCTGGAAAAGAAAGCGGCAAGGTACCCCGGACAGTCCCCTGTCCGGCCGGCACGCAAACCGCTTGTGTTCAGGCGAAGCGGACCTGGCGGGGAGAGACCCTGTCCGGTCCGGATGTCTTGCCCTTCTCGCTGCCATGCCCGGCCGTCACGGAGGGATGGTCAGAACAGGTCTGCGCTGCAGCTGCCGCGATCCGGGCCGCGAGTCCGGCAGGGGCCTTGATTCCGCTGGGGGAACCGAGCGCAAACAGCGACCGCAGGCGCTTCATTTCCTCAAGCCGTCCGCGAGCCTCCGCGCTTTCCACCAGAAGACCGGCAGCCGCCTCCGGAAATGGCCAGTCGCGGATGTCCTCGCCATACCGGTCAAGGCAATCGCGGAAAGCATCTTCGGTCATCTTCTGGCTTGGCGAGGTCATGATCCAGCCTTCTGGGAAAACTGGAGATACGTTAACGCGGTTTGCGGAAACTGTCCAGCAAAGCTGCCGCAGCAGCATTTTGCCGGATTGCGCAGAACTGTTTCTGTCCAGATAAAAATTACGAGCCTCGAGGCTGCATTCCGGGAATTGAAGCAAAGGCATTGCGAAGTTCGACAAGGCCGTTGAACAATTTCTGCAGCCGCTCGACAGCGTCGGGTTTGCCAAGAGTGGCGTTCAACGCGAAGATATTGCGCGTATATGTATCGCAGAGCTGCTGCCCCACGGTGCCACCCTGCTCAAGATCAAGGTTCTGGCGCAGGCCACGCAGAATATCGACAGTGCGCTGTACGCGCGCACGGCCCATTTCATATTCCTTGAGCTCGAGGAAATGCTGCGCCTGAACGATGGCATTGAGGGCTTCATCGTAAAGCATCACGACGGCAACGATGGGAGAAACCGCAGTTGCTGCCTGGCGGTAGGCGGAGATGGCGCGCGACATGGCGTAGGACATTTTTTAGTCGTCTCCCGAGTTGAGGAGGGCCTCAAGATACAAAAGTGTGGAATTCGCCGCTTCGATCGCTGCCTGATAGGAGGCGTAGCGATTGGTCAGATTGGTCCTGTAGGTTTCAGCCCGGCTCCGGATATCAGCCGCCCGTGTGCTGTAATCCTCGTTCTTCTCTGTCAGGTTATCGATCAGCCCGGACACGAGACCGCTGGATGAATTGGAATAGAGATCGACTGAATTATAGAGCTTCTCGACGATGCCGGACGAAGTCTGGATGGTGACGGTCTGGCTGGTGGAGCCGGTAAAAACCAGCGTCATACCTTCATAGATCGTCCCTTCTGCCCCCTTGATACGCGTGTCAGAAACCGTGAAGAGGCTGGTGTCGCCATTCACGCTGACAGAGGTGATGTTGCCGTCGCTGTCGACCTGGATATCCAGTGTCAGTTCGGACGGCATGCTGCTGTTGCGGCTGAGCAGCACGAGATCTTCCGAAGACGACTCGAACTGGAACATCAGAATGTTTTCCAAAGCGTCCAGATCGTTGAGCAGCACCGAGTTGAGCGTCGTCTCGTTGAGGACGAGATAATTCGAGGTGTCATAGCTGAGCCCGAGCAGCGCCATGGATGAACTGTCGATCATCGTGGACAGTGCGGAGGCAACGGCATTGTTGGCACTGCGCAGGGTGCTGTCGCCGAACAGGGTTGCATCGGCTGCGGCGCCGCCTGAGGAGGACACAGCCTGCTGGGTCAGCGCCCACTCGCGATAGGCATTGTAGGCGTCCACCAGGGCGACAATCGCGTCCTTGATGGAGGTCAGATCGTTGGCGATCTCCACCGAGATGGTGGCATCAGACCCCGTCGTCTGGTAGATCGTGAAGGAAATGCCATCCAGAACATCATCAATCGTGTTTGTCGAACGGGTGATCTCGATCCCGTCGAGCGAGATAATCGCCTGCTTGGCGGCCTGAATCTCGCTGGCGAAGGCGCCGTCACTGTCCGTAAGCCCGAGAGCCTGGCCGATATCATCTCCCGAAATGCTTTCCAGCGAGATTTCCTTGCCCGTCTCCGTTCCGGACAGAACCAGCCGGTATGTGCTTTCCGTCACCTTGACGACAGAGGCCTGAACACCGGTCGTCGCGCTCTCAGCATTGATTGCACTCGCAATCTCGGAAAGCGACATATCCTCGGTGACGGTGATCTCGGCGCTTTCCATACCTTCAAGGCCAATGGAGAAAGTGCCTGAAAGCTCCAGATCGCTGCTGCGGCTTGAAAAGCCGCTGCTGGCAACTTTCTGCGTGGCCGCCAGCTGCAGGATCTGCAGATCATAGGTGCCGGTCTGCGCCCCATTCTCGGCAGTAACGACAACGGCAGAAGAGGCTGTGACACTGCTGCTCGACGACGTCAGATAGGCTTCACGCAGGGAAAAGACATCATCTTTCGTGACGATCGAATTTGTCGTGCCGCGCATCGCATCTGCTGCTGAGGTGATAGCCTGCAGCAGGCTCTGCATCTCCTCATAGGCCGCAATCTTCACTTCGTTTGCGGCGATCTTGACGTCAATCGCGTCAGCCGGAGCCGTCTTTGCGGCAACCGCAACCTCGACCAGCGCACTCCAGTCAATATCCGTCGATGACGAATAGGTATAGGACGACGCGGTTGTTGTGGTCGAAGTGGTGCTGGAGACCGTTGCCATGACTGCCGCCTTCTGCTGCGCTGCCCCTGGCGCGCAAGCCGGGGTCTGAGGCAGCCCGCCTCCAGGGCGGGCTGCCTGTCATCCTGAGGTGAAGCCGGTTACTGCAGCAGCTTCAGCAGGTTTTCCGGCATCTGGTTGGCCTGGGACGCGGCAGCAACGGCGGCCTGCACCATCACGGATGTGGCCGACAGCTTGGACTGCTCGGAAGCGATGTCCACATCGGCGATGGCCGACTGGGCTGCGTCCAGGTTCTCGATGCTGGTGGCAATCTGCGAACTGCGGAACTCGAAGCGCGACATGATCGCACCCATTTCAGCGCGGGCATTCGACACCGTGTTGATGGCGGCATCCAGCGCGTCCAGAGCCGCTTCCGCACCGGTCTGCGTCGAGATGTCGAGCGTGTCGACCTCAAGGGCAGAACTGGTCAGGATGCTGAGCTTCAGCGTGATGGTGTCCGACGAATCCGAGCCGACGATGATCTTGGAACCGCTGGTATCTGCTTCGACTGCAGCGGTGCCGGTTGCCGTAAATGTGCCGGATCCATCATCCGTCAGGCCAAGGGTCGTCAGGTCAGCCGCCGTGAGTCCGGTGTTTGTGCCGCCGGCGGTGACGTTCGAGACGGAGATCGTGCTGGTTGCACCCTTCGTCTTGTCCGTCAGGACCAGAGCGCCTGTGCCGGTATCCGCCGAAGCCGTCACGCCGGTCTTGCTGGTCTGAGCATTGATCGCGGTGATCAAGTCGTCGATGGTAATTTCGCCGGCGGTGGTGGCGCCAACAGTCAGCTCGATGGACGTGCCTTTGAGATCAAAACTCAGCGTATCGCCATCATCACCGGTAATGCTGGCCGTCAATGTGGTGGTGGCAGTCGCCGCGGTCGCGGCCGTTGCGATGTCCTTGGTGAAGTCACTGGTGCCGTCGAGCAGGCTCTGGCCGTTGTAACGGGTGCTTGAGGCGATGCCGTCGATTTCGTCCTGCAGTTCGGCGAACTCGGCCTGAATGTAGGCGCGCTCGGTATCGGTCACGGTACCGGAGGCGGACTGCGAGGCCAGCACCTTCATACGTTGCAGGATGTCGCTGACGTTTGATGCCGCACCATCAGCCGTCTGCAGGATCGAGATGCCGTGCGAGGCATTGGTCGAGGCCTGCTCGAGAGCGGCAACGTCCGACTTGATCTTGGTGGAGATCGCCAGGCCCGCTGCGTCATCGGAGGCCTTGGTGATCCGCGAGCCGCTGGCCAGCTTGGCCAGAGAGTCAGACTGGCTGGCCGAGTTGGAGTTCAGATAGCGAACAGCGGTGTTCGCTGCGGTGTTTGTCGTGATAACGGGCATGGACTACTCCTGATATCCTTGAATCCACGCCAAGTATTCGGGCGCGGTACGGACGCATGTCCTTGCGTCTGCCCATTTCAACGAATGAAGCCGCCCATTTCAGGCGCAGGAAAGAGCCTGCCGTCAGAGTTTTTTGTTAATCATTTGTAAACGAGGCAAGGATTTCACTTGCCCGGTTACGCAAAAGATGGCGCAATTTCTGGCGTCCCCGCTTCAGAAGAGACTCCACGGCAAAGACGGACGTTTCCATGATTTCCGCAATCTCGGCGTTGGACAGGTTCTCGTGATAGGAGAAGACAAGGGCAATCCGCTGAGGATCGGGCAGTTGCCCCATCGCCGCGCTCAACAGGAAAGCGGCCTCCTCCTGCATCATTGCCTGAACCTGATCCGCGGCACGGTCGGCAATCTCGGGTGCAGCTTCCATGGTCTCTGTGCGCGGGCGGCGAAGCTGGTCGATGCAGCGGTTGGTGACGACGCGGAACAGCCAGGTGGAGAAACGCGCCTTGCCGGGCTGCCATTCTCCCCGCCTTGTCCAGACCTGCATGAAAGCGTCCTGAACCACATCTTCGGCATCCGTGGGATTGCGCAGAATGCGAATGGCGACTGCGTAAGCCTTGTCGACATGACGTTCCACAAGAATGCGGAAAGCTACATCGTTCCCAAGGCCGATGGCATGGAGCAGTGCATCATCCGACGCATCCTGCAGGCGCGTCAAAGGATCCCTGCCATGCGCGCCTGTTGCCACTGCCGTCTGTCCAGCGTCTCCGGGCCCTACCCCAGCCCGGGAAAGTGTTGCGAAGCCCATGCCCATACCCTCGGCTGCACCAGTCACGCGCGAACAAGGAATGCTGCGCTCCAGCCTATAACGGGGCAGGCTTCCCGATCAGGCGCGAGAAAATGCAAAAACTCAATTTTTTCAAATACTTAATGAGAATTTTTTGCCTATCTGCCCGGCAGTTTTTGCCGGGTATGCCGGCGAGAACAAAAAATGGCTCAGCAGCCAAGGACTTGCAGGGCCGTGCCGGGCGGCAGGAATTGCCCTTCATGCCTTTTCCCTCCGGGCGATACCTTGCAAAAAAATCCGGATGCAGAGCGCCAGATGCTGTTTTCGCAGTGCGTGGTCGCGGAAAGGCTCCGCCTGTCCGCCGTGCGGCTTGAGGATGCCCAGAACCATGTCGAGGAAGATCTTGGCGGTCAGCATCGGATCCTCCACCGCCAGTTCACCGGCAGCGGCCCGCTCTTCCAGCCAACTGGCCAGCAGCACCTGGGCCGCACGGCCGCCATGCTCGCGCATCAAGGGATTCAGGTCCGGATTGCGCGGCAATTCATGCATCATCATGTGCATGAAGTTGAACCGGTCGAGATCGCGCTCTGCGTCGAGGTCCAGCCGGACGATGGCTGCCAGCGCCTGTTCCGGCGCCAGATGGCTGTAGTCGCCGGGCAGGGCAAGCAGCGAGAAACGGTGCGAGGTGACGACGGCCGCAAATAGGCTGGCCTTGGAGGGAAACAGCTCATAGACGGTGCGCTTGGATATGCGGCAAGCCTTGGCCACCTGCTCCATCGTCGTGCCACCGTAGCCTTGAGCAGAAAACAGCGGCACCGCGGCCCGCACGATCATCTGCACCTGCACATTCCGGGGCGCCCCTGGCGGGCGGCCACGCTTGCGGACGGCTGGCGGGAGCCCGTCAGGCAAGTGTTGCGATGCAGGTTCCGGAAGCTCCCCCGTCACGCTGCCGTTGCATAGCAGATCAGGGTGCGCAGCATTCCCCATCCTTACCATTTTCCGTCCATGTTACAAATAATGACACTTAGTCCCATTGACGAAGCATCGTCGAAAATTTAGGTACCATTGCGTTTCTTAATTCGACCACGGCGGTTCTGTCCATGCGTTCCGTGATTTCGTTAAAATTATCTTCCAATTTGTTTCCAGACAGAAACAAAAGGCGCAAAATAGCATTCCCATTGCTTCTGAGTGTTTCTACACTCCTTGCGGGATGTGCCGTTGGTCCGGACTACACCAGCCCCCAGATGACCTTGTCCGGGGCCTACAGCAATTCCGCCGGAAAGGATCAGAACCAGCGGGCTGAACTGGCGCGCTGGTGGGAGCGCCTGGGCGATCCGGTTCTGAACCAGCTGGTCGAAACCGCGATCCGGCAGAACCTTGATGTCGCCACGGCCAAGGCAAAGGTGCGGGAAGCGCGGGCGTCATATGCCAAGGATGCGGGCGGGCTTCTGCCCTCTGCCAATGGCTCCGGCAGCGCCAGCCGCTCCCGCTCTTCCGGTGACGCGCCGAAGATGAGCAATCTCTTTCAGGCCGGCGCCGATGCCAGCTGGGAGGTGGATCTGTTTGGAGCCAATGCCCGGACTGCAGAAGCCTCGCGTTATGGCCTCGACGCTGCAGAGGAAGATCTGTGTGCCACGATGGTTACGCTCATAGGCGACATCACCACCTATTACGCGCAGGCCCGCGCCTATCAGGCCCGCATCGCCCTTGCCCGGCGCACTGCAAATTCTCAGAACGAGACTGTCCGTCTGACGCAGTCCAAGTTTGATGCCGGCGCCGTGTCTGCATCCGACGTGGCCAACGCCACCGGACAGGCCGCAACGACCGAAGCAAACATTCCAGGCCTGCAGATATCCTATGCCGAATCCCTGCACCGGCTGGGCGTGCTGACGGGCGGGGAGCCTGCCTCTCTAGCTGGCGTCATGACCAAGACCCGCCCTATTCCCCGGCCGAAGCTGCCGCTTCCCGTGGGCGTGCCCGCAGATCTTCTCAACTCCCGGCCTGACCTGAAGGTGCTGGAGCGCAAGCTGGCGCAAGCCACCGCCTCCATTGGCGCGGCGGAAGCTGCACGCTATCCGGCCATCAGCCTGACGGGCAACATCAGCACCTCAGCAGCCAAGACCGGAGATCTTGCAAAGAACTCCTCCATCAGCTGGTCCTTTGGCCCCACCCTCAGTGTGCCGCTGTTCAATGGCGGTTCGCTGGCGGCAGCAGCCGATGTGGCAAGAGCCCAGCGTGACGAAAGCTTCCTCGCCTACCGTCAGGGTGTTCTGGAGGCGCTGGAAGAGGTTGAAAATGCACTGGTCAGCCTAAGCCAGCAGCGCCAGCGCACGGGCAAGCTGGCAACGGCCGTCAATGCATACCGTCAGGCGGCGGACCTTGCCCGTTCGCAATACCGCAATGGCTCCAGCAGCTTCCTGGATGTGCTCGACGCGGAGCGTTCGCTCTACAGCGCCGAAGATTCGCTGATCACGAGCCAGCTTGCGATCGTGACCGCCTATATCAGTCTCAACCGCAGTCTTGGCGGGGGATGGGACGGTGCAGTTGACACAGCAACGCCAGCCGTCGTGGACGTCCGGACGGGCCCGCACCTGCGCAAGCTGGCAAAAGACAACTGATGCAGCGCCGGGCGCGAACCATGTGCGCTCCAGCCCTGCCCTGTGATGAAAGCAGTGTTCACGATGAACGCAACCAAACCGAGGAAGAAGGCGCGCTGGCTCCTCACGGCCGCCGTGCTGGCCGCTGCTGCGGGCGGCATCTACTACGCCCGTACCTCCATGCAGGCAGATACCGGGCCAACGGTCATGACCGCCCCCGTACGCAAGGGCACCATTGAGGAAACCGTGCTGGCGACCGGCATTCTGAAGCCGGCGAAGCTTGTGGCCGTCGGCGCACAGGCTTCTGGCCGCATCACCTCGCTGAAGGTGTCCCTTGGACAGGAATTGAAGGCCGGTGACCTCGTAGCCGAGATTGACGCCACGACCCAGACCAACAACCTGCGCACCTCGGAGGCAGCTCTGGCCAATGTGGAAGCGCAGCGGGTGGAGAAGGAGGCATCACTCAGGCTTGCCAGCATCTCGCTGGAGCGCCAGCAGAAACTTCTCGCACAGAATGCCACCTCCAGGGCGGATTTCGATACGGCTGATTCAGAGGTGAAAACCATCGAGGCGCAGATCAAGGCGCTGGATGCGCAGATCATCGAGGCGCAGGTGGCCGTTGAAACCGCCAAGGCAAACCTTGGCTACACCCGCATCACCGCGCCGATGGACGGCACGGTTCTGGCCATCGTCAACCAGCAGGGCCAGACCGTGAATGCCACGCAGTCGGCCCCGACGATCATCATCATGGGCCAGCTGGATGTCATGACGGTCAGGGCCGAGATATCCGAAGCAGACGTGGTGAAGGTGAAGCCGGGGGCAGAAGTCTATTTCAACGTTCTGGGCGCGCCGGACACGAAATATCAGGCGCATCTTGAGTCCATCGAGCCCGCACCGGAATCGATCACCAGCGACAGTTCCGTCAGCGGCTCGTCCACATCGTCCTCGTCCAGTTCCACAAGCACGGAAGCCATCTATTACAATGGCATATTCAACGTACCCAATCCGGATGGCCTGCTGCGCACCTACATGACGGCAGAAGTGACCATCGTGCTGGGCAAGGCGGAAAACGTGCCCGTGATCCCGGCAACCGCGCTGGGTGCCCGCAATGCGGATGGCAGCTACAATGTTCAGGTCATGGGCGGCACCGGCACCATAGAGACACGGCGGGTGAAAACGGGCCTCAATGACAAGATCAACGTTGAGATCAAGTCCGGCCTGTCCGAAGGCGACCGTGTCGTGACCGGAACACTGGATGCCAGTGCCGCAAGGACATTCACACCCCGTGGCCCCGGCGGCCCGGCAATGGGAATTTGAGGCCCAAAGAGCATGGCGGAACCTCTGATCAGCCTCAAGGGCCTCATCCGCACCTTTCCTGCCGGGGACGGCGAAGTTGCGGTCCTCAAGGGCATCAATCTTGAGATAGCCCAGGGAGAGTTCGTGTCCATCATCGGCCAGTCCGGTTCGGGCAAGTCGACCTTGATGAATATTCTCGGCTGCCTCGATACCCCCAGCAGCGGCAGCTACCGCATTGACGGGCGTGAAACAGCCGATCTTCAGCCCGATGATCTGGCGGCTCTGAGGCGTGAAAGGTTCGGCTTCATCTTCCAGCGCTACAATCTGCTGGCCGAGCTGACGGCGCTTGGCAATGTGGAGGTGCCTGCCGTTTATGCCGGACTTGCCCCGGCGGACCGGCGGCGGCGGGCGGCCGGTATTCTGGAGCGGCTGGGCCTTGGCGACCGGATGGAGCACCGCCCGCCGCAGCTATCGGGCGGGCAGCAGCAGCGCGTCTCCATCGCCCGTGCCCTGATGAACGGCGGCGACATCATCCTCGCCGACGAGCCAACGGGAGCGCTGGACTCCCGCAGCGGACAGGACGTCCTCGACATTCTGCGCGAGCTGAACCGTGAGGGGAAGACGGTCATCATCGTCACCCATGACGCCAATGTGGCGGCCCTGGCCGGGCGCACCATCGAGATCCGCGATGGCGAGATCGTTGCCGATTACAGGCAGGACAAACAGGCCGGTGCGGCCGCCGTTTCCGCAGCCCCGCAGGAGGCGCCGCACCGTTCGGTCCGGGGACTGACAGCCTGGGCGGACCGCTTCCGGGAGGCGTTCCAGATGGCGCTTCTGTCCATGAAGGCCCACAAGCTGCGCACCTTCCTGACCATGCTCGGCATCATCATCGGCATTGCCTCCGTGGTGAGTGTCGTGGCGCTTGGCGCCGGGACACGGGAGAAGGTGCTGGCCAACATCGCCAGCCTCGGTACCAGCACGCTGGAAATCTTCCCCGGCAAGGACTTCGGCGATGCGCGCTCCGGCAAGGTGACGACGCTGGTGATTTCCGACGCCAAGGAACTCGCCAGGCAGCCCTACCTGCGCGCCGTGACCCCGACCGTCTCGACCAGCGTCACCCTGCGCTACGGCTCAAAGGAGGCCTCCGCCCTCGTCAACGGAGTCAGTTCCGCCTATTTCGATGCCAAGGGCACCAAGATTGCCACGGGCCAGTTTTTCGATGCTCGCAGCGAGCACAGTCTCGATGCTGTCGCCGTCATCGACGAGAACACCCGCAAGACCCTGTTTGCCAATGAACCGGACGGGGCTGTCGGCAAGGTTCTGCTGATCAACAACGTGCCCGCCCGCATCGTCGGCGTGGCCCAGCCCCAGCAGGGCGGCTTCGGCAGCAGCCAGAATCTCTCCGTGTTCCTGCCCTACACCACCGTGCAGGCCCGCCTCACCGGCTCCAGCACCCTGCGCAGCATCACCGTGCGGGTGGAGGATGATGTGGACATGAAGCTGGCCGAGCAGATGGTCACCGCCTTCCTGACTCAGCGCCACGGCACCAAGGACTTCTTCATCCTCAACACCGACGACATCCGCCAGTCCATCACCAGCACCACCGCGACCATGACACTGCTGATCGCCGCCATTGCCGTGATTTCGCTGATCGTCGGCGGCATCGGGGTGATGAACATCATGCTTGTCACCGTCTCCGAGCGCGTGTCGGAAATCGGCGTGCGCATGGCTGTCGGGGCGCGGCGGTCCGATATCCTGCAGCAGTTCCTCATCGAAGCCGTCACTGTCTGCATCATCGGCGGGCTGGCGGGCATCGCTACAGCCCTGAGTTTCGGCGCGCTCTTCCCGCTGTTCACCAGCGACTTCTCGCTGATCTTCTCCAATGCCTCGATTGCCTATGCCTTCGGGATCTCAACCCTGACCGGCATCGTCTTCGGCTTCCTCCCCGCCCGCAACGCCTCCCGCCTCGACCCCGTGGCCGCGCTCAGCCGGCTATGAGCTGTCAGGCAGGTTTTGTCACCCGGCGGAGCGTCAGGTTGATGCGGCCGCCGTTTTTCAGAAGAGTGGAGGTGCCCGGATAAATCCTGCCGATGCCGTGGAAGGCAAGCCGGGACGGGCCCTCCAGCAGCAGCACGTCGCCCGAATTCAGCCGGAACGAGCGGGCAGAGCCCTTGCGGGTGAGGCCGCCGATGCGGAAGAGCGCCGAATCGCCCAGCGAGACGGACAGCACCGGCGCCTCGAAGGTTTCCTCGTCCCGGTCCTGATGCAGGCCCATCCGGGCGGTCCCGTCATAGAAATTGATCAGGCAGGCTTCAGGTTCCGGGGCATCCGGAGCAAGCGTATGCCAGAGGTCCTTCAGCACATCCGGCAGGGGCGGCCAGGGCTTTCCCGTCACCGGATGCAGCGGCTGATAGCGGTAGCCGCGAATGTCCGACACCCAGCCAAGCGGGCCGCAATTGCTCATGCGCACGGAAAAGGGTTTGCCGTTCTTTGGCATCACCGGGCGGAACAGCGGCGCTTCGGCCACGATGGCCCGCAGTTGCTCCGCCAGATCGGCCTGTGCGGATAGATCCAGATGGCCGGGCAGGAAGCGCACCCCCTCCGGCAGCGGGCTTTGCCGCTTGCGGGCACTTTCCGGTGCAGCGTTGTCCAAAGTCATTCCACAGTCTCCGGCAGCCAAAGAACGCAAGTCCGCAAGGCATGTAGCGATCCTTGCGCTGATAAGGGCTTTTGCACAGCAAGATCAGGCAGGCAGACGCCTTGCAGCAAGCCTGTCTCCCGCCTATATAGCGGTCAAGCTCAGTGCTGACAGGCGGAAAACCTGCTGACAGCCCCGGACAAGGCCAAGGGTCAAAACTCGTGATCAGGGCCTCAGGGATCAAAAGGGGCTTGGGCCAGTGCTCCTATGGCGGAGCATCAGGCCTTAAGCGCGCCGGCATCACTGATTGTGAAAGGGAGCCGGATTGACGCCGAAACGGGTTTTTCCGGTTTGCTAGAAAGAGAGGAAGAAATGGCAAAGGTCATTGGTATCGACCTCGGCACGACGAATTCGTGCGTCGCCGTCATGGACGGCAAGGATGCGAAGGTGATCGAGAACTCGGAAGGCGCACGCACCACGCCCTCCATGGTCGCCTTCTCGGACGACAATGAGCGCCTTGTCGGCCAGCCGGCCAAGCGCCAGGCCGTCACCAACCCCACCAACACGCTCTTCGCAGTGAAGCGCCTCATCGGCCGCCGCTTCGATGATCCGACCGTGACGAAGGACAAGGGCCTCGTGCCCTATGAGATCGTCAAGGCGGACAATGGTGATGCGTGGGTTTCGGCCAACGGGCAGAAATACTCGCCCTCCCAGATTTCCGCCTTCATCCTGCAGAAGATGAAGGAAACCGCCGAAAGCTATCTCGGCGAGACTGTGACCCAGGCAGTCATCACCGTTCCGGCCTATTTCAACGACGCTCAGCGTCAGGCCACCAAGGATGCAGGCAAGATCGCCGGTCTCGAAGTCCTGCGCATCATCAACGAGCCGACCGCGGCAGCTCTCGCTTATGGCCTCGACAAGAACGATGGCAAGACCATCGCGGTCTATGACCTTGGCGGCGGCACCTTCGACGTGTCGATTCTGGAAATCGGCGACGGCGTCTTCGAAGTGAAGTCGACGAACGGTGACACGTTCCTCGGCGGTGAAGACTTCGACATGCGTCTGGTCGATTACCTCGCGGCCGAGTTCAAGAAGGATCAGGGCATCGACCTGAAGAACGACAAGCTGGCCCTGCAGCGCCTCAAGGAAGCTGCGGAAAAGGCCAAGATCGAGCTGTCGTCCTCGTCGCAGACCGAAATCAACCTGCCCTTCATCACGGCAGATGCGTCCGGTCCCAAGCACCTGACCATGAAGCTGACTCGCGCCAAGTTCGAGAGCCTCGTCGAGGATCTGGTGCAGCGCACAATCGAGCCGTGCAAGGCAGCCCTGAAGGACGCCGGCCTCGTCGCCGGCCAGATCGATGAAGTGGTTCTCGTCGGCGGCATGACCCGCATGCCGAAGATCCAGGAGGTCGTGAAGACCTTCTTTGGCAAGGAGCCGCACAAGGGCGTGAACCCGGACGAAGTGGTGGCCATGGGCGCTGCCATCCAGGCCGGCGTGCTGCAGGGCGACGTCAAGGACGTGCTGCTGCTCGACGTGACACCGCTGTCGCTCGGCATCGAGACGCTCGGCGGCGTGTTCACCCGTCTGATCGACCGCAACACCACGATCCCGACGAAGAAGAGCCAGACCTTCTCCACCGCCGAGGACAACCAGACTGCCGTGACGATCCGGGTGTTCCAGGGCGAGCGCGAGATGGCGGCCGACAACAAGATGCTCGGCCAGTTCGATCTCGTCGGCCTGCCGCCCGCCCCGCGCGGCGTGCCGCAGATCGAGGTTGCCTTCGACATCGACGCCAACGGCATCGTCAACGTGTCGGCCAAGGACAAAGGCACCGGCAAGGAGCAGCAGATCCGCATCCAGGCTTCCGGCGGCCTCAGCGACGCCGACATCGAGAAGATGATCAAGGACGCCGAAGCCCATGCGGAGGAGGACAAGAAGCGCCGCGAGCTGGTGGAAGCCCGCAACCAGGGTGAATCCCTGATACATTCCACCGAGAAGTCCCTCAAGGACTATGGCGACAAGGTCTCTGCGGACGACAAGGCTTCGATCGAAAGCGCGATTGCCGCCCTGAAGACGGCTCTGACCACGGAAGACGTGGCGGACATCCAGTCCAAGACCCAGGCCTTGGCCGAAGTGTCCATGAAGCTGGGTGAAGCCATGTACAAGGCTTCTCAGGCGGAAGCCGAAGGCGGCGAAGACACCGGCGCTTCCTCCGCGCAGGACGACGACGTGGTCGACGCCGACTTCGAGGAAGTCAAGGACGACAAGAAGTAAGTCACTGGCACGGCGCGGTTTCCTCATGGATCCGCGCCGTGCCGGCTTTCCAGCGGCAGCTGGCGGCGACCGGACCAGTCCGGCAGGCCGCGAGCGGTTGCGATGCAGGGCGTGATGCCTGCACCGTTTTTCCCCGGTGATGCGCATGACGCGTGGCGGAGAACCTGTCTGAAGCCTGACGGATGGCCGGACAGAGGCGGATGGCAGGCCCCCTCAGTCAGATACCCAGCGGGCAGAAATTCATGGCGAAGCGCGACTTTTATGAAATCCTTGGCGTTGCGCGCGATGCGGACGAGAAGGTGCTGAAAAGCGCCTACCGGAAGCTTGCGATGAAGTTTCATCCGGACCGCAATCCGGGCGATGCCTCGGCCGAGGCCAGCTTCAAGGAAGTCAACGAAGCTTACGACATCCTGAAGGACAGCCAGAAGCGGGCTGCCTATGACCGTTATGGCCATGCCGCCTTTGAGAATGGCGGATTTGGCGGCGGCGGTGCCGGATTTGGTGGCGGCGGCGACTTCGCCTCCACCATGTCCGACATTTTCGAGGAATTCTTCGGCATGGGCGGCGGGCGCCGCTCGTCCGGCGGGCGCGAACGCGGCGCGGACCTGCGCTACAATCTGGAAATCACGCTCGAAGAGGCCTTCACGGGCAAGACCGTGGAGATTGAGGTGCCGACCTCCGTCACCTGCCAGCCGTGCAGCGGCTCCGGCGCCAAGCCCGGCTCCAGCCCCACCACCTGCCGCACCTGCGGCGGTTCGGGGCGCGTGCGGGCGGCACAGGGCTTCTTCACGCTGGAGCGCACCTGCCCGAGCTGTCAGGGGCGCGGCCAGGTCATCTCCGATCCCTGCCCGCATTGCTCCGGCGTTGGCCGGGTGACGCAGGAGCGCACCCTCTCGGTCAACATCCCGGCCGGCATCGAGGATGGCACGCGCATCCGTCTTGCCGGCGAGGGCGAAGCGGGCCTGCGCGGCGGGCCGTCGGGCGATCTCTATATCTTCCTGTCGCTGAAGCAGCACGAGTTCTTCCAGCGTGACGGGGCCGATCTTTATTGCCGTGTGCCCATCTCCATGACGACGGCAGCCCTTGGAGGCCAGTTCGACGTGCCCACCGTTGAAGGCGGCACGACACGGGTCAAGGTGCCGGAGGGGACGCAGAACGGCCGCCAGTTCCGCCTCAAGGGCAAGGGCATGCCGGTGATGCGCACCACGCAGCACGGTGACATGTATATTCAGGTCACGGTGGAGACACCGACGAACCTGACCAAACGCCAGCGCGAATTGCTGGCCGAGTTCGAAAAAGAAAGCTCTGGTGAGAACAATCCGGAGAGCTCCGGTTTCTTTGCCCGCGTCAAGGATTTCCTCGACAACCTGGGCAATTGACCGCCGCTTTCAGTCAGGGCCCCGGAGGCTGACTGCCGCCAGGGGCCTTGAAATGGCCACTGTTGCCCGGCTAGATGTTTTTACCAATCTGACCGGAGGACATTATGGCGGCATTCAGGACGCTCGACGCTAAGCCCTTGAAGAGAAAGCTCAAGGACGAATTCCGCTTCTTCCGGAACTGGCTCGGCAGCCCTCTGACGCTTGGTGCCATCTCTCCCTCCGGTCCCGAACTTGCCCGCCGGATCGCCTCCCTCGTGCCGGTCCGGCCTGATGGGCGCTATCTGGAGCTTGGCCCCGGAACCGGCGTGGTGACACAGGCCATCTTTGACCGCGGCATAACCCAGCCGCAGCTGACCGCGCTGGAATACACCAGCGAATTCTGCCGCATGCTGCGCGAACGCTTTCCCCGCATGACGATCATCCAGGGCGATGCCTATACGCTGCGCGAGACGCTGGAAACGGCTATGCCTGTACAGAATGGCATGTTCGCCGGCATTGTCTCCGGCCTGCCGCTGTTCACCCAGCCGGTGGAAAAAAGAAAGGCGCTGATCCTGGATGCGCTCGATCTGTGCGAGCCGGGCGCGCCCTATATCCAGTTTTCTTACGCCATGGTACCGCCGGTGAAGCCTGAGCCGGGCGTTCTCAACCTCGACAAGACCGGCTGGATTTTTGCCAACCTGCCGCCGGCCCGCGTCTGGGTCTACCGCAAGCCGTAATCAGGCTCGCCGGCAGCTGGTGAACAGCCTGCCTTTGTGCTTGCGCTGCGGGCCCCTGCGATGGCAGGCTGTGCGAAATTTCTGTCGCCGGTTGATAATGCCCCTTCTTCCCCTGGGTATTCCAGCTGCGGTGCGGCACCATGAGGAGACAGCATGCGCCATCCGAAGATTCTGGTTTTTTCAGGCTCCATCAGGGGCGGCTCGCTCAACACGCGCCTTGCAGGCCTTGCCGCCAAGCGGCTGGCTCTGGCCGATGCGGAAGTGACGCGCATCTCGCTCGCCGACTACCAGATGCCGCTCTATGACGGCGATCTGGAACAGGAAAAAGGCCCGCCGGAGGCCGCCCGCAAGCTCAAGCGCCTGATGCAGGAGCAGCACGGCATCTTCATCGCCTGCCCGGAATACAATGCCGGGATCACGCCGCTTCTGAAGAACACACTGGACTGGATCAGCCGTGTGGGTGATCCGGGAGATGTGCCGGGCGCTGCCTTCAAGAACAGGGTGTTTTGCCTCGGCGCCGCCTCGCCCAGCGCACTGGGCGGCATCCGCGGGCTCATGGGCACGCGCACCGTTCTGGAAGTGGGCCTTGGTGCGCTGGTTCTGCCCGAGATGGCCATGGTGCCGGATGCAGGCTCTGCCTTTGATCCGCAAGGCAATCTCGTCAACGAGAAGGCATCGCGCGCCCTGGATGCCGCCGTGCAGCGGCTGATCCGCGAAACCCGCGCCCTCGTCTGACCCGGCTTCGCCGCCACGCGCTTTTCACCGGCCGGTCAGGTCCGTGAAAGCCTGCCGCTTGGCGGATGGGGTTTTCCCTCCTAAATAGAAGACAACGCTGGCGGCCCGGCGGCCGCCTTTCTTTTGGCGATGCAAGCCAATCATCTGCAGGATCGGACAAGGCATGAGTTCAGAACACGGCATGGGCACCTGGCACGGCACCACCATTCTTATGGTGCGCAAGGGCGGCAAGGTGGTGATTGCCGGTGACGGGCAGGTCTCGCTGGGCCAGACCGTCATCAAGAACACCGCGCGCAAGGTGCGCCCGCTGGCCAAGGGCACCGTCATCGGCGGTTTTGCCGGGGCGACGGCGGACGCCTTCACCCTGTTCGAGCGGCTGGAAGCCAAGCTGGAACAGTATCCGGGCCAGTTGATGCGCGCCTGCGTGGAACTGGCCAAGGACTGGCGCACCGACCGCTATCTGCGGCGCCTCGAAGCCATGATGCTGGTGGCCGATAAGGATGTGTCGCTGGTGCTGACCGGCACGGGCGACGTGCTGGAGCCGGAAGGCGGCGTCATGGGCATCGGATCGGGCGGCAACTACGCGCTCGCCGCCGCCCGTGCGCTGGTGGAAACGGACTTTGACGCGGAGGCCATCGCCCGCAAGGCCATGGCCATCGCGGCAGACATCTGCGTCTACACCAACGGCAATCTGACGATCGAAAGCCTCGACAGCGCCTGCTGATCCCGCTCCTTCACCGGATACCCACAGATGACCAACGAGGCCTTCACACGGGAGGATCTGCAGGGCGCGGTGCGTGCCGGCATCCTCTCGCCGCCGCAGCTCGAAGCGCTCGCCACCTATCTGGACGGATTGCGCCAGCCCGCCATCTCCAGCGTGGATGCCGAGGAACTGCGCTTCGTGCGCGGCTTCCACGACATCTTCATCTCCATCGGCCTGCTGACCCTGCTCTTCGGCCTGTTTTTCTTTTTGACCTTCTCCCGCAACTGGGGCCTGAACTTTTCCGTTCAGGCACTCGCCATCTGGGCGCTGTCGGAAGTTTTCGCCCGGCGCATGCGCCTTGCCCTGCCCTCCTTCATCCTGTCGATCCTGTTCCTGCCTGCAACCCTGCTGGCCGTGATCTTCGTTGCGGCGCAGTTTGCGGAAGGATCCTCTCCGGATGTATCACAGAAATTCCAGACCGCGCTGGATGCACTCCCCGGTTCCGCGCTCGTGCTGCTGACAGTGGCCGCAACGGCCATCGCCGCGCTGCATTACTGGCGCTTCCGGGTGCCGGTGGGTGTGTCGGTCATCTGTGCAGGGGCGATCTGCAGCCTGCTGGCAACGGTACATGCCATTGATGAGACCTTCGTCGGCAACTATCTGCCGTGGATCAGCCTCGGCGCCGGTCTTGCCGCCTTCACTGCCGCCATGCGCTTTGACAGCCGTGACCTGACACGGCGCACGGCCAACAGCGACAAGGCCTTCTGGTTGCATTTTCTGGCGGCCCCCCTGCTGGTGCATTCGACGCAGCTCCTCCTGCTGTCCGGCCTGGACAATTCGGGTGCAGGCGACATCCTGCAGGCGGTGGTGATGCTGTCGCTGGTGCTGATGCTGGCCTTTGTCGCCGTGCTGGTGGACCGTCGGGCGATCCTCGTCTCGGGCCTCGGCTACTTTGGTGTGGCCGTCAGCATGCTGCTGTGGAGCGCGGAAGTTTCCAACATGGCCGGCACGTCCATCACGCTGCTGGTGCTGGGCAGCTTCATCCTGCTGCTGGGCTCCGCCTGGGTGCCCGTGCGGCGGCAGCTGGTTGCGCCTTTCACCGGCACACGCCTGATGCGTTACGTGCCTGCCGCCCAATGATCCTGATGACTGAAAGCTGACACGATGACCAATTTTTCACCCCGGGAAATCGTCTCCGAGCTCGACCGCTACATCGTCGGGCAGAAGGATGCCAAGCGCGCCGTGGCCATTGCCCTGCGCAACCGCTGGCGCCGCCAGCAGCTGGAGAGCCCGATGCGCGAGGAGGTTCTGCCGAAGAACATTCTCATGATCGGCCCCACGGGCGTCGGCAAGACCGAGATTGCCCGCCGCCTTGCACGTCTCGCCAATGCGCCTTTCGTCAAGGTGGAGGCCACCAAGTTTACCGAGGTCGGCTATGTCGGCCGCGATGTGGAGCAGATCGTCCGCGACCTTGTGGAGGCCGGCATCACGCTGGTGCGCGAGCTGCGCCGGGAGGAAGTGAAGGCCAAGGCCCATGTGCTGGCGGAAGAGCGGGTGCTGGATGCGCTCGTCGGCAGCAGCGCCAGCCCGGCCACCCGTGACAGCTTCCGCAAGAAGCTGCGCGAGGGCGATCTCGATGACAAGGAAATCGAGATCCAGGTCCGCGCCCAGCCGCAGATGCCCAGCTTCGAGCTGCCCGGCATGCCCGGCGCCAGCGTCGGCGTGATGAACATCTCCGATATTCTCGGCAAGGCGCTCGGCGGCCAGACCAAGCCGCGCCGCGTGACGGTGAAGGAATCGCACGATATCCTCATCACCGAGGAGTCCGACAAGCTGCTGGATGAGGAAAAGGTGGTGCGCGAGGCCATCAGCCTCGTGGAGAATTCCGGCATCGTCTTCCTCGACGAGATCGACAAGATCTGTGCCCGCGATGGCCGCACGGGCGGGGATGTGTCGCGCGAGGGCGTGCAGCGCGACCTGCTGCCGCTGATCGAGGGTACGGTGGTGTCGACCAAGCACGGGCCGGTGAAGACCGACCACATCCTTTTCATCGCCTCCGGCGCCTTCCATGTGGCCAAGCCTTCCGATCTTCTGCCGGAGTTGCAGGGCCGCCTGCCGATCCGCGTCGAGCTGAAAGCGCTGACGCAGGAGGACTTCCGCGCCATCCTGACCGAGCCTGAAGCCAGCCTCATCAAGCAATATGTGGCGCTGCTGGGCACCGAAGGGGTGGAATTGAGCTTCGCTGATGACGCGATTGACGAGATCGCCACCATCGCGGTTGATCTCAACTCCAGTGTCGAGAACATCGGCGCCCGGCGCCTGCAGACCGTGATGGAGCGCATTCTGGACGAAGTGTCCTTCACCGCACCGGACAAGTCCGGCAGCAAGGTGGAGATCACGGCGGACTTCGTGCGCAGCAACATCGGCGAGCTGGCCAAGAATGCCGATCTGTCCCGCTTCATCCTCTGAGGACATGACATTGTCCTGCAACTTTTGCGTCATGCACAGGTCCGGCAATTTGCCGCGCTTGCAGGCGGACGGGCCAGATGGCAGCATGCGGCCATGGTAGCAATCCGCAAAAGCTTTGAAGAAGGGCACAGACGCAAGTTTCTGGTGGTCGTGGACGACACACCGGAATGCGACCGTGCCATCATTTACGCCGCAAAACGCGCCGCCCGCACGGGCGGCGTGGTCACCCTGCTCTTCGTCATTGCACCCGGCGATTTCCAGCACTGGCTGGGCGTCGAGGACATCATGCGCGCCGAGGCGCAGGAAGAGGCGGAAAAAACACTCGCCAGGGCCGCTGGCCGGGTCCGGGCTGTCGCCCGCACCGAGCCGGAGCTGGTCATCCGTGAGGGCAACAAGTCCGACGAGATCATCAAGTTGATCGAATCCGACGACGACATTGCCATTCTGGTGCTTGCAGCAGGCATGAGTTCGGAAGGCCCCGGCCCGCTGGTCACCTCCATCGCCGGCAAGGCGGCCGGCAATTTCCCGATCCCCGTCACCATCGTGCCGGGCAATCTGGGTGATGATGAGATCGCCGCCCTTGCATGAGGGCGCAAGAAGCGCCAATTCTTCTGCCGGACGCGCGCGGATGTGCTTGACCCGTGGTCAAACGCACCTAAGTAGTTTATAAGGATTCCAATCTGGGGCGCGTCCGGCAAGCCGTTACCGCCAGTCGAAGAGACTTTGCCCCGACGATCGACTGAGGATCAGACCCATGTTCATCCAGACCGAGGCAACCCCGAATCCCTCGACCCTGAAGTTCCTGCCCGGCCGCGTCGTGCTGCCGGAAGGCACGCATGATTTCCGCTCGGCCCATGATGCTGCCGCCTCGCCGCTGGCGCGGCGCCTGTTCGACGTGCCGGGCGTATCGGCCGTGTTCTTCGGCCATGACTTCATCACCGTGACCAAGGACGACACCGACTGGCAGCACATGAAGCCGGCCATCCTGGGCGCGATCATGGAGCAGTTCATGTCCGGGCAGCCTGTCATGCAGATGGCAGGCAATACGGATGACGGCGTGGATGGCGAGGAATTTTTCGACGCCGCCGACGAAGAGACTGTCACCGTGATCAAGGACCTGATCGAGACCCGCGTGCGACCGGCTGTGGCGCAGGACGGCGGCGACATCACCTTCAAGGGCTTCAGGGAAGGTATCGTCTACCTGTCCATGCGCGGCGCCTGCGCCGGCTGCCCCTCCTCCACCGCGACACTGAAGCACGGCATCCAGAACCTGCTGCGGCATTTCGTGCCCGAGGTCGAAGAAGTCCGCGCTCTGTAAGCCGGTTCACCGAAAGCCGCTCTCGACAAGCGGGGTTCGGGCCACTACAGCAATCCGGATGCAGCAGCCGCTGCATCCGGATTTTCTTTAAGCCGCACCCAGTCCGGTGCCGCTCCAGTAAAGCTTTGCGGAGGCCGGGACAGGCGATGACCCGACTGCTTGCCATCGATACGGCCCAGGCCAATTGCGCGGTTGCCGTGCTGACGCTGACAGACGGCGGCGAAATGCTGGTGTCCCGCAGCGAGGCCATCGGCCGGGGCCATGCGGAAGCCTTGATCCCGATGATCGAGGCGGTGATGGGCGAAGCGGCCGTCACCTTTGCGGATCTTGACCGGATTGCCGTCACCTGCGGCCCCGGCAGCTTTACCGGGCTGCGGGTCGGCCTGTCCGTTGCCCGCGGCTTTGCGCTGGTGCGGCAGATCCCGGCCATCGGCATTTCCGTCCTCGACGGCCTTGCCACCGAGGCCCGGGCAGAGGCGGAAGGCCGGCCCGTTCTGGCCGTGCTGGAAGCCCGCGAAGACGAAATCTACGCAGCCTTTTACGACGAAGCAGGCACGCTGACCGGAGAGCCGGAGGTGGCCTTGCGGCAGGATCTGGCGGCACGCGTCACGCCCGGCATGGTGCTGACCGGTTCCGCAGCACCTGCTCTGGCAGCGGCGAGCGGTCTTGCCGGAATAACGGTGCATGGCACGGCTACGGTCCCGGACATTGGCACTGTAGCACGGCTGGGGGCGGCGGCGCAGGCAACAGGCCTGCCGCCAGTGCCGCTTTACCTGCGCCCGCCCGATGCCAAGCCGCAGCTCAAAGGGAGGATCGAGCGGATATGAGTTTCTGGTGGTTCTGGTCTGCCCCACCTGTGATTGAGCCTGTCGAAGACGAGGATCTGCCGCGTCTTGCGGATATTCATGCCAGATCCTTTGCCCATGGCTGGGATGCGGATGAACTGGCGCGCCTGCGTTCTCAGGACGGTGTTCTGATGCTGCTTGCCCGCCGCGCCAGCCCTTATGGCACGCGTGCGCCCGTCGGCTTCGTCATCATGCGGCAGGTGGCCGATGAAGCGGAAGTGCTGACGCTGGCTGTTGACCCGCGCCAGCGCGGGCGCGGCGTTGCCCGCAGGCTGATGCAGGAAGCGATGTTCCGCCTTTACAGCGAGCGCTGCGCCAGTGTCTTTCTGGAAGTGGACGCCGCCAATGAAGCTGCGCTGCATCTTTACCGGAGCCTCCGGTTCCAGCAGGTGGGCGAGCGCAAGGGCTATTACCGGCAGAGCGATAAAGACGGGACTGCGCTTGTCATGCGCGCCGATCTTGGCTAATCGCTCAAGACAGGGTTCAACGCGGAAGGAAGGGGTCAGGCATGTCCGGTGACCGGCAAAACCCGCTTGCCGATCAGTGCATTGCCAAAGGCATGCGCATGACGGAGCAGCGCCGCATCATCGCCTCCGTCATCGAGGAGGCGACGGACCATCCGGATGTGGAGGAACTCTACCGCCGTGCTTCCGCGCTCGATGCCCGCATTTCCATCTCCACCGTCTACCGCACCGTGAAGCTGTTCGAGGATGCCGGCATCATTGAACGGCACGATTTCCGCGACGGGCGCTCGCGCTACGAGACCGTGCCGGACGAGCATCACGATCATCTGATCGACCTGCGCAACGGCACGGTGATCGAATTCCGCAGCGAGGAAATCGAGGCGCTGCAGGAGCTGATCGCCAAGCGGCTCGGCTACCGGCTAGTGGACCACCGGCTGGAGCTGTACTGCGTGCCGCTGGCGCCCAAGGCCCCGGAGGACGGCGATGCAGCAGAGTAAGGCGGTCTGCGTCATCTTTCTGCTCACAATCGTCTCCCTGATCCTCATTCCGCTGCAGTGGCTGGCGATAAAAGCCGGCCATCCGGTTCAGCGGCAGCTGCCTTATCTGTGGCACCGCATTGCCACAAGGCTTGTCGGCATCCGCATCACGCAGAAGGGCAAGCCCGCCACCCACCGGCCGCTGCTGATCGTCGCCAATCATGCGTCCTGGGTGGACATCACCGTTCTGGGCGCCGTGATGCCCTTGTCCTTCATCGCCAAGTCGGAGGTCGAGGGCTGGCCCATCTTCGGGCTTTTCGCCAAGCTTCAGCGCACGGTTTTCGTCAACCGCACCCGCCGGACCGAGACGGGGGCTGTCGCCAGCCAGATTGCCGGGCGCATGGCCAGCGGCGATGCCATGGTGCTGTTTGCCGAAGGCACGTCCAACGACGGCAACCGGGTTCTGCCTTTCCGCTCGGCCCTGCTGGGCGCGGCCACCAAGGCGCTGGAAAATGGCACGCCGGTTGAGGTGCAGCCGCTATCCATCGTCTATGCCCGCCAGCACGGCATTCCGCTGGACCGGCGCACCCGTGCGCGCATTGCCTGGTACGGCGACATGGAGCTGGGCGGCCACCTGTGGGGCGTGTTCTGCAATGGTGCCATAGATGTGGAGCTGACCTGGGGCGAGCCGGTTCAAGTGGGCCCCGGAACCGACCGCAAGACCCTGACCGCACGCCTTCACGCCGATGTGGAGCGCATGACCATTGCCGGGCTGACGGGCCGCGAGCCGCTGGATCCGGGGGCCGGTGAGACTGGCGTTCCGGCTGACGACGCAACACAATGACGCCTCGCCTATTCTCATCGGCGGCAAAAGCGGCTAAAGCTGGCGGAAATCGAGGGTGGCCTCTCCTGTGACGGCAAACCGTCACATGGCCCCTGTATATCTGATCTGCGCGAGCCCGCGTGATGGTATAGACCGTCCGGGCGCCGTGAGGAGCTCATGACCCAGCGTTCCAGTGAACTGCATCCGGCCAGTCCGCCCCAATCCCCTTCCACTGCCCCTTCCAGGCCCCAGGCCCACACCAATGGCAGCCAGATGGCGGGCGGCGAAGGCTCTGACGAGGCTGTGGTCAGCCGCCGGGCGGAAGGCAGTGATCAGGACGGCATGAAGAAGGTCTTCGTGCGCACCTATGGCTGCCAGATGAATGTCTATGACAGCGACCGCATGGCCGATGTGCTGGGCCCGCAGGGCTACCGCACCACGGACAGCATGGACGACGCGGATCTGGTGATCCTCAACACCTGCCACATCCGCGAAAAGGCTGCCGAGAAGGTCTATTCCGAGCTTGGCCGCATCCGCAAGCTGAAGGACGAGCGCGGCCCTGGCGGCAAGCCGCTGATGGTGGGCGTTGCCGGCTGCGTGGCGCAGGCGGAGGGGCAGGAAATCGCCCGCCGTGCGCCGGTGGTGGACATGGTCTTCGGCCCGCAGAGCTATCACCGCCTGCCGGACCTGATCGCCCGCGCCTCACGCGGTGAAAGCGTGGTCGAGACCGAATTCGAGATCGAGGACAAGTTCGAGCACCTGTCGAAGGAAGCGGCAAAGCCGGGCCTGAAGCGGGCGCCCTCTGCCTTCCTGACCGTGCAGGAAGGCTGCGACAAGTTCTGCACCTTCTGCGTCGTGCCCTATACGCGCGGCTCGGAAGTGTCGCGCCCGCTGGCCCAGATCCTGCGCGAAGCGGAACAGATGGCCGCACAGGGCGTGCGCGAGGTGACGCTGCTGGGCCAGAATGTCAACGCCTGGCATGGCGATGGCCCGGACGGAAAGCCCCTCGGCCTTGGCTATCTGCTGCGGCGCCTTGCGGAAGTTCCGGGGCTCGACCGGCTGCGCTACACCACCAGCCATCCGCGTGACATGGATGACGAGCTGATCGCCGCGCACCGTGACCTCAAGGAACTGATGCCCTATCTGCATCTGCCGGTGCAGTCGGGCTCCGACCGGATTCTGGCGGCGATGAACCGCAGGCACACGCGCGACGACTATTTCCGCCTGATCGGCCGCATCCGCGAGGCGGCGCCGGATCTGGCGCTTTCGGGTGATTTCATCGTCGGCTTCCCCGGCGAGACGGATCAGGACTTTGCGGACACGCTGGATCTGGTGCGGCGCGTGGAATATGCCGCGTGCTTCTCCTTCAAATACAGCCAGCGCCCCGGCACGCCGGGGGCGGCCATGGCAGATCAGGTGCCGGAAGACGTGAAGTCCGCCCGGCTGCTCGAGCTGCAGGCCTTGCTGGCTGATCAGCAGCGCGCCTTTAACCGCTCCCGCGTCGGCATGCGGATGGACGTGCTGTTCGAGAAGGTTGGGCGCATGCCCGGCCAGGTCACCGGCAAGTCCCCCTGGCTGCAGCCGGTGCAGGTGGACGGGCCGCTGGATCTGATCGGTACAATCCAAACCGTGGAAATTTACGACATAGGCTCCAATTCGCTGTTCGGACGGCTGATTGCAGGGCAAACTGATGTTCAGCTCAGTTCCACGAGCCCTGCCAAGGAGGCGGCCATTGACGCGTGACAGCCAGACAACGCTTCGCAAGCCCTCTGACCGGGGAGCAGTCCCCGCCTCTGACATGACCCACATTGTCCTTGCGTTCGATGACAACAGGCTGATTGGTGACCTTTTCGGCCAGTTTGACCAGAACCTGGCCCTGATCGAGCAGCGCCTTGGCGTTGACGCCATCGCCCGCGGCAATCAGGTGACGCTGAAGGGCAAGCACCGCCAGTGCGTGCAGGCGCGCCACGCCCTCGAATCACTTTATCAGCGCCTGCAGCAGGGCCACGAAATCCACCCGGCCGACGTGGAAGGCGCTCTGCGCATGGCGGTAGCCGCCGATGCCCAGCTGCCACTGCCGACGCTGGAGCCGCGCTCGCGCCTCTCCTTCGCGCAGATCTCGACCCGCAAGAAGACCGTTGTCGCCCGCACGGCGGCACAGGATGCCTATATCCGCTCCATGGACCGGGCCGATCTGATTTTCGGCACCGGCCCCGCCGGTACGGGCAAGACCTTCCTCGCGGTGGCCTATGCCGCCGCCCTGATCGAGCGCGGCGATGCCTCGCGGCTGATCCTCTCCCGCCCGGCCGTGGAAGCGGGCGAGCGCCTCGGCTTCCTGCCGGGTGACATGAAGGAGAAGGTCGATCCCTATCTGCGCCCGCTCTATGACGCGCTCTACGAGATGATGCCGCCGGAAAAGGTCGATCGCGGCCTGCAGTCCGGCATGATCGAAGTTGCGCCGCTCGCCTTCATGCGCGGGCGCACGCTCTCCAATGCCGTCGTGCTGCTGGATGAGGCGCAGAACACCACGACGATGCAGATGAAGATGTTCCTCACCCGTCTGGGCGAGAACTCCAAGATGATCGTCACCGGCGACCCCAGCCAGATCGACTTGCCCATGGGCCAGAAGTCGGGCCTGCGCGAGGCGCTGGAACTGCTGCCGGACATCGAGGGCGTCGCCCACGTGCAGTTCACCGATGTGGACGTGGTTCGCCACGAGCTGGTGGCCCGCATTGTGCGTGCCTATGACGACGCCAGCCGCGAAGAGCTGCAGGAACGGGAGCGCCGGCATGCCCTGCGCGCTGCCGCCGCGCAGCAGCAGGAGTAAGCCCTGTGCCCCCTGCCTCTACGGCCGCCAGCGCCCTGCCGGAAGATTTCCTGCTGGACCTCAGCATCGAATGTGATGGCTGGCCGGAAGAAGACGAACTGGAGGCCCTGAGCCTGCGCGCTGCGGAAGCCGCCTTCCGCATTGGCGGGCTCAAGGCCATGCCCGGCTCCGAACTGTCGCTCCTTTTCGTCGATGATGCGCGCATCCGCGAGCTCAATGCCGAGTGGCGCAACAAGGACAAGGCGACGAATGTTCTCTCCTTCCCGGGCGGGGAAGAGATGAACGGGCTTTACGGCCCTTTGCTTGGTGATATCGTATTTGCGCTGGAAACAGTCTCGAAGGAGGCTGAAGAGCAGGCTATTTCGTTTCAGGATCATTTTTTGCATCTTGTAGTGCACGGACTCCTTCACCTTTTCGGGTATGATCACCAGATGGAGGCCGAAGCCGAAGAGATGGAAGATCTGGAGCGGCGGATCCTTGCCAGCATGGGCATTGCCGACCCTTATGCGGATGCGCCGCTTGTGGCGGACGACCCGCAGGAGCCCTGACCCCGCAAGGGTGACAGCAGGGACAACGAACGAATGGACAGATGACAGTTTCTGACAGTGGCAGTATCGCAACGCCTGCGGCCAGTCCGGCTTCTGTGCCGGTTCAGGAAGATGGCGCCGACCCACGACTATCCGGGCCCCGAAAACCGGGGCCTCTGGCCCGGATTGCCGGGCGCCTGGCACGGCTGCGGCGCAGCAGCGCGTCAAGCCTGCGGGAAAATCTCCAGGATGAACTGGCCCGCGAACTGGTTGAAGGCGGGGATACGGTGTTTTCGCCGGAGGAGCGGCTGCTGCTCGGCAACATCCTTCGCCTGCGCGAGCTGCGCGTCGATGACGTCATGGTCCCCCGCGCGGATATCGAGGCGGTGGATGACAGCGTGACGCTGGGCCGCCTCATGGAAGTGTTCCGCGAGAATGGCCACTCCCGCATGCCGGTCTATCACGAGAGCCTTGATGACCCGCGCGGCATGGTTCACATCAAGGACCTGATGGCCTTCATCGCCCGTCTTGCCACGCCATCCGAGGCCGGGGCCGCAAAAGACACGGATCTGCCAGCGAAGAATTCCGCCCTCGATCTGACCTCGGTCGATCTGACGCTGCCGCTCGCCGAAACCGGCCTGCTGCGTCCGCTTCTGTTTGTGCCTCCCTCCATGCCGGCAACCGACCTGATGGCCAAGATGCAGGCGAGCCGCGTGCAGATGGCGCTGGTCATCGATGAATACGGCGGCACGGATGGCCTCGTCTCGCTGGAGGATATCGTCGAAACAGTCGTCGGCGATATCGAGGACGAGCACGACGAGGACGAAGAGGCAATGCTTCAGCCGGCCGGGGACGGCGTCTGGATTGCCGATCCCCGCATTCCGCTGGAAGAACTGTCCGAACAGCTGGGCACCGACTTCAACGCCGGGGAAATGGCCGAGGAAGTGGACACGCTGGGCGGCCTGCTGTTCACCCTGCTTGGCCGGGTGCCGGTGCGCGGCGAGCTGATCGCGCCCAAGGAGGTCACTGGCTACGAATTCGAGGTGCTGGATGCGGACCCGCGCCGGATCAAGCGCCTCAGAGTGCGCAAGCGCCGGGTGGAAGTCCGCACGGGCGACCAGCGGCGGCGGCCCAAGCGCGACGAAAAGACAGCAGGCACGGAGCCTGCGGCCACGTAAATGCCAAGGCTTTGAACCGCCGGCTCATGATACCTTCAGGTTGCCCGGGCGCCGCGCGGGCTTGTCAGCTCAAAGGCTGCTTCCGGAGGCTTGACCTGCGCTCTGACGCCTCCCACATGCTGCAGGCCGTGAGCGGCGGAGAAATATGACAATGCCCTTCCTGCCAGACCTGATACGGCGCGCCGCCAGCCCCTTCCTTCTGGCGCACGGCAAGAGACGGTGGCTCCTGGCCTTTGCCGCAGGCGCAGCTTCGGTTCTGGCCCTGCCGCCGTTCAACATTCTCCCCGTGCTCTTTGTCACCCTGCCGGCTCTCGTGTGGCTGATCGACGGCGCGGCGGGCGCAAAGGACAGCGTTCCCCCCGGACGGCGGATGCGTGCCGGCTTTGCCATTGGCTGGTGCTTCGGCTTTGGCTATTTCCTCGCCGGCCTGTGGTGGATCGGCAGCGCCTTTCTGGTGGAAGCCGAGCAATATGCCTGGATGCTGCCCTTTGCCATTGCGGGTCTTCCGGCCGGGCTGGCGCTGTTTCATGCAGCGGCCACTGCACTGGCCACACGTTTCTGGCCCGAACATGCGGGCCGCATGCTGCTGCTTGCGGGGCTTCTGGCCATTTCGGACTGGCTGCGCGGCCATATTCTGACCGGATTTCCCTGGAACAGCTTTGGCTACAGTGTATCCGGCAGCCTTGCCCTGTCACAGAGCGCCAGCGTCATCGGCATCTACGGGCTGAGCGCCCTTGTCATCGCCTGTGCAGCCTCACCGGCAGCCCTTGCCGATACCGGGCGCCGCAACTGGCTGCCGCTGGGCCTGAGCCTGGCACTGCTCGCCGGGCTGTGGGGCTGGGGCACGGCAAGGCTTGCAGAACCAGCCGTGCTGGCGCAGCCTCCGGCCGTCATCCGCATAATACAACCTAATATCGCGCAAAAAGAGAAATGGCTTCCTGAGAATAAAGTTTCGATTTTCAGAAGCTATCTTGGGTTGAGCCGATCTGCCAGAAACGATGAAATGGCCAGCACCACACGCACGGTCTTTGTCTGGCCCGAATCTGCATTTCCTTTTCTTCTGACAAGTTCTCCTGAAGCTTTATCCGAAATAGATTATCTTCTGGAGCCGCATCAGACACTTGTCACAGGTGCAATCCGCGCAGAAAGAGGTCCTGACGAAACAAAATATTACAACAGCATTTACGTCATTGGCGATGGCAGCGAGATACTCGACGCCTATGACAAAGTGAGGCTCGTGCCCTTCGGAGAGTATCTCCCCCTGTCGGACCTGCTCGAACGGCTGGGTATCCGCAAGCTGGTCAATGCCCCCGGCGCCTTCACCGCCGGCTACGCACCCCGCATCATGGCGACGGGCGGACTGCCCCCCTTTCTGCCCCTGATCTGCTACGAGGCGATCTTTCCGCAAATGGCGTCAGAGGCCGGAAACCGGCCGGAGTGGCTGCTCAATGTCACCAATGATGCCTGGTTCGGCGACACGGCAGGGCCCTATCAGCATCTGGCGCAGGCCCGGTTCCGGGCCATTGAGCAGGGACTACCCCTTGTCAGATCTGCCAATACAGGTATATCAGCCTTTGTCGATCCATATGGCCGGGTAACAGGATCCCTCCCCCTCAACCGGTCCGGCGTGATTGACGCAAACCTCACTGCACCGCTGCCGGCAACGCTTTATGCCCGGTATGGCGATGCGGGACTGGCCGGACTCCTGATCATTTTTACTATATTTTTTACTTTAGCGAGCCTCAACCTGCCTTCGCGTCATAATTGATATTGAATGAGAGAGTCCGTCAGCATAGTGTAGTACAACCGCAGCTTCCGGAGGAGCAGTGGAAACCGCGAAACAGAGGACCGGCAGTGGGTGGTCCGGTCCGCACCCGAAGCGCCAGGATGGCAGCTCAACGTGTGTTTCGTGTTCTTGAAAACCCGCGTGCACCTTCTGGCCGGAGGACACGCTGAACCGAAAGATGAGGGCAATGCCCAGCAAGAAAGCACCTAACCCGATCGACGTGCATGTCGGCAGCCGCGTCCGTCTGCGCCGCATGATGCTTGGCATGAGCCAGGAGAAGCTCGGTGAGAGCCTCGGCATCACGTTCCAGCAGATCCAGAAATACGAAAAAGGCACCAACCGCATCGGTGCCTCGCGCCTGCAGCACATCTCGACCGTGCTCAAGGTGCCGGTTGCCTTCTTCTTCGAAGACGCTCCCGGTTCGCCGGACGACTTCGAAGGCTTTGGCGAGTCGCAGCCGACCTCCTATGTGGTGGACTTCCTCTCCTCCTCCGAAGGCCTGTCCCTGAACAAGGCCTTTGTGCGGATCGAGGACCCCAAGGTGCGCCGCAGGATCGTCGATCTGGTCCGCGCGCTTGCCGGCGACGAGGCCTGACACTAAGCTTTGAAGATGCTGCCACATCTTACCTCGAAAATGCTGAGACAGCATAAGGGTTTGATTACGCTCCGGTGATACAGGCTCACCGGGATGCAGCGTCAGATGATCTTCAACAGCGAGGGAACTTGACGCTCGCAGGCCAATCTGCTTCATCACTTGACTTGGCGGCGGAGAAATTCCGCCGCCATGTTCATATTTTCCCAGAAGGACGTTCGGCTATGGCCCGTCAGGACTATCTCTTCACCTCCGAGTCCGTCTCGGAAGGTCATCCCGACAAGGTGTGCGACCGCATTTCCGATGCCGTCGTTGACGCTTACCTGCGTGAAATGCCCGAGGCACGCGTTGCCTGCGAGACCCTTGCAACCACGAACCGCATCGTGATTGCCGGTGAAACCCGTGGCCCTGCGACCATCACCAAGGATTACGTGGCCCATCTGGCGCGCCTGGCCGTCAAGGATATCGGCTACGCCCAGGAAGGCTTCCACTGGGAAAATTGCGACATCTCCGTGCACCTGCACGCCCAGTCCGCCCATATCGCCCAGGGCGTTGACGCCGGCGACAACAAGGACGAAGGCGCAGGCGACCAGGGCATCATGTTCGGTTATGCCTGCCGCGAGACGCCGGAGCTGATGCCCGCGCCGATCTACTACTCCCACAAGATTCTCCGCCTGCTCGCCGAAGCCCGCAAGTCGGGCCGTGAGCCGGTGCTGGGGCCCGATGCCAAGAGCCAGGTCACCGTCCGCTACAAGGGCGGCGTTCCGGTTGGCGTCAGCTCCATCGTGCTGTCGACCCAGCATCTCGATGCCACGCTCACCTCGCAGGATGTGCGCACCATCGTCGAGCCCTACATCCGCAGCGCCCTGCCGGATGGCTGGATCGACGGGCAGACCGCATGGCACGTGAACCCGACCGGCGCCTTCGTCATCGGCGGTCCGGACGGCGACTGCGGCCTGACGGGCCGCAAGATCATCGTGGACACCTATGGCGGTGCAGCCCCGCACGGCGGCGGCGCCTTCTCCGGCAAAGACCCGACCAAGGTGGACCGTTCGGCCGCCTATGCCGCGCGCTACCTTGCCAAGAACGTCGTGGCCGCCGACCTTGCCGACCGCTGCACGATCCAGCTGTCCTACGCCATCGGCGTGTCCGAGCCGCTGTCGGTCTATGTCGACCTGCATGGTACCGGCCGCTGCGATGAAGCCAGGCTCGAAAAGAGCCTGCGCGACATCATGAGCCTCACCCCGCGCGGCATCCGCCAGCACCTGAAGCTCAATGCCCCGATCTATGAACGCACCGCCGCTTACGGCCACTTCGGCCGCGCGCCGGAAGCCGATGGCGGCTTCTCCTGGGAAGCCACCGATCTGGTGGGCGCGCTCAGGGGCTTTGCCGGCTGAGGCAACCCGTCTTCATGAACCGGAGCGCCGGCTGCCCGATGGCGGCCGGCGTTTCCTATCCGGCAGCGCGTTTCCTGAAGCGCCCGGCCATTCGTTTGACCGCATGGACCCATGACTGATTTCTACGACGGTTCCTTCTATGGACGGCGCAAGGGTAAGCCGCTGACGCCGCGCCAGAGCAAGCTGATGGAAACGGACATGCCGCGCCTGCGGCTGGATCCGTCCGTTCCTGCGCCTGCGGACCTTGCCAGCCTGTTTGAAGCGCCCGTGCGCGAAGTCTGGCTGGAAGTGGGCTTCGGCGGCGGCGAGCACCTGCTGCACCGGGCCCGCGAGAATCCGGATGTCGGCATCATTGGTATCGAGCCTTTCAGCACCTCAATGGGCAAGGCGCTGGTCGAGGTGGTGGATGGCGGGCTGAAGAATGTCCGCCTTTATGACGACGATGCAGTGCAGATCCTTGACTGGCTGCCGGAGGCAAGCCTGTCTCTTGCCTACCAGCTCTATCCGGATCCCTGGCACAAGAAGCGCCACTGGAAACGCCGGTTTATCAGCCCGAAGAACCTCGACCGCTATGCCCGCGTATTGCGTCCGGGATCGCAGTTCCGCTTTGCCAGCGACATCGACACCTATGTGGACTGGACCCTGCGCCACATCCGTGACCACGAAGCCTTTGAATGGACGGCCGAAACGGCCGATGACTGGCGCCAGCCCTGGGCCGGCTGGCCAGGCACCCGCTATGAGGCCAAGGCTCTCAGGGAAGGCCGCGTGCCGCGCTATCTCACCTTCCTGCGGCGCTGAACCCGCAGAAGGAGCATCTGCCGGAAGGCGGCATCCGGGCTTTGCCCTTGCTTTTCCGGCAGACTCGCGTATAAAGGCGTCATTCATCTTCTCTAGCGGCTCGATCGGAGCAGTATGAGAGTGGGCCCCGCGAAGGACCCGCTCTTTTTTGTTTAGGCCGGTCGTGATGCTGGCGGAATGGACGGCCGGGAGATCCCGGCGCCGGACCGCCCCCGGACAGGAGACACGCATTGAGTTTGCAAGAGCCCCGTATCGTCATCGAAGACGGCCTTGATGCCCGCGTTGCCGCCATCGTGGAACCGGTGATCGCCGACCTTGGCTACCGGCTGGTGCGCGTGAAGATCAGCGCCGCAAACGGCTGTACCCTGCAGATCATGGCCGAGCGGCCTGACGGCACGATGACCGTGGATGACTGCGAAGAGATCAGCCGCGCCGTTTCGCCCGCCCTCGACGTGGAAGATCCGATCAACCGCGCCTATCATCTGGAAGTCTCCTCGCCGGGCATCGACCGCCCGCTGGTGCGCGAGAGCGATTTCGTCCGCTGGTCCGGCCACGAGGCCAAGGTCGAAATGTCGGTGCCGCAGGATGGCCGCAAGCGTTTCCGCGGCGTCATCACCGGCGTTGAAGGCGGGGCTGCCGTACTGCGTCTTTCCGACGCGCCGGAAGGCACGCCGAACCCGGTTCTGCTGCCGCTTGGTGAAATCGGCGAAGCCCGGCTGGTGCTGACCGACGATCTGATCCGTGCCGCACTCCGGGCCGAGAAGGCTGCCCTTGCCGCCCGCGGCATCGATGCCGATGACCTTGATGACGAGGACACGGAATTCGAATACGAGCACGATAACGACGACGAAGATGATGACGGGGATGGCTCCGGCTCCTCCGGAGACCGGGCCAACTGAGGCCTGCCCCTTTTCAACGCTTTGAGACAAGCGCGCGGAGAACAGGCGCGCAAGAGGAGTGAACGAGAATGGCTATCAGCGCGAACCGGCTGGAACTGCTCCAGATCGCCGATGCGGTTGCCCGGGAAAAGACGATCGACCGGGGCATCGTGATCGCTGCCATGGAGGACGCCATCCAGAAGGCGGCCCGTTCCCGTTACGGCACCGAGACGGAAGTGCGCGCAGAGATCAATCCGAAGACCGGTGAGATCCGTCTGCAGCGCCTGCTCCAGGTGGTCGAGACCGTGGAGAATTTCTCCACCGAGATTGCGCTCGAGGATGCCAAGCAGCGCAACCCGGAAGCCACGATCGGCGACTATATTGCCGAGCCGCTGCCGCCGCTCGACTTCGGCCGCATTGCCGCCCAGTCCGCCAAGCAGGTGATCGTGCAGAAAGTGCGCGAGGCCGAGCGTGACCGTCAGTTCGACGAGTTCAAGGACCGTATCGGCGAAGTGGTCAACGGCACGGTCAAGCGCGCCGAATATGGCAACGTCATCGTCGACCTTGGCCGCGGTGAAGGCATCGTCCGCCGTGACGAGCTGATCCCGCGCGAGCTGTTCCGCACCGGTGACCGCATCCGTGCCTATATCTACGACGTGCGCCGCGAACAGCGCGGCCCGCAGATCTTCCTGTCGCGCACCCATCCGCAATTCATGGCGAAACTCTTTGCGCAGGAGGTCCCGGAGATCTATGATGGCATCATTGAGATCAAGGCTGTGGCCCGTGACCCGGGTTCGCGCGCCAAGATCGCCGTCATTTCCAAGGACAGCTCCATCGACCCGGTCGGCGCCTGCGTCGGCATGCGCGGTTCGCGTGTACAGGCCGTTGTGGGCGAGCTTCAGGGCGAGAAGATCGACATCATTCCGTGGAGCCCGGATGAGGCGACCTTCATCGTCAACGCCCTGCAGCCGGCGGAAGTCGCCAAGGTCGTGGTGGACGAGGATGCCGAGCGCATCGAGGTCGTGGTGCCGGACGAGCAGCTGTCGCTGGCCATTGGCCGCCGCGGCCAGAACGTGCGCCTGGCTTCGCAGCTGACCGGCTGGGCCATCGACATCATGACCGAGCAGGAAGAAAGCGAGCGGCGCCAGAAGGAATTCCAGGAGCGCTCCACCCTGTTCATGGAATGCCTCAACGTGGACGAGATGGTTGGCCAGCTGCTGGCGACCGAAGGCTTCACGTCGGTTGAGGAAGTGGCCTATGTCGATCTCGAGGAAATCTCGATGATCGAAGGCTTCGACGATGATACCGCCGAGGAAATCCAGGCCCGTGCCCGTGATTACCTCGCCGAGCTGGAAGCCAAGCTGGACGAGGAGCGCCGCGCTCTGGGTGTCGCCGACGAGCTGCGCCAGATCGATGGCCTGACCACCGCGATGCTGGTTGCCCTGGGCAAGGAAGGCATCAAGACGATCGAGGATCTGGCGGGTTGCGCCGCCGATGATCTGGTCGGCTGGACCGAGCGCAAGGACGGCGAGACCAAGCGTTTCGACGGCGCCCTGTCGTCCTTCGCGGTGTCGCGCACGGATGCCGAGGGCATGGTCATGGCTGCACGCCTTGCGGCAGGCTGGATCACCGAGGAAGAGCTTGCAGCCCATATGGGCGGCCTTGAGGAAGAGGCGGAAGACGGCGAAGAAGAACACGCCGGCGGGACCGCCTGACGAAAAAAGGCTTCCGGGGCGGTTTCGCCGGGAAGCGCATCCGCAGGGCGGGCAGGGGCACAGCGCCGGCGCCCGCCTGGCGGGATGAACGGGAACCAGAACCTGTCTGCGGCCTTGTCTGTGGCGCAGGCGGGCGGAAGGAATGGAGGCCTACCGGGTGCCGAGGAAGAACGAGCCGCTGGAACGGCAATGTGCGCTCTCGCGGGCGGTCTTGCCGGTTTCGGAGCTGATGCGCTTCGTTCTGGACCCGGAAGGTCAGGTCGTGCCGGACCTCAAGCGCCAGTTGCCAGGGCGCGGGGTCTGGATCACGGCAAGGCGTGAGGCCGTCGAGACGGCCGTGAAAAAGCGTGTCTTTGCCAAGGCCTTCAAGGCAGAGGTGAAGGTGGAGCCCGGACTGGCGGATCTTATCGATACGCTGCTCGTCAAGGGCGCGCTGTCCGCACTGTCCCTGTGCCGCAAGGCCGGGGAACTGGTGACCGGGTTTTCCAAGGTCGAGGCCGCGTTGCGGCGCGATCCGGTGATCGCCCTCATTCATGCCTCGGATGCATCCGGGGACGGGATTCGAAAGCTCGCGGCAGCCGCTGCGAGCCAGACAGAGCTGGCAAGCGGCCGTCCGGTCGTCCGTTTGTTCGATTCGACTCAATTGGATTTGGCATTGGGTCGCACTAATGTGATACATGCTGCACTGCTCGCTGGCCGGGCGAGCGAAGGCTTCCTTGAACGTGTGCGTCAACTGGAAGCTTTCCGGGCAGGTTCCGTCACGTATGAACGCTGTGGCGCGGACAGTGCGGTAGCGCAGGACTGAAGGCAAATATGAACGATACGAAGAATCCAGGCGACAAGACGACCAACGTCGAGCGGAAGACCCTCGGCCTCAAGCGGGGCGGCATCGAACAGGGAACTGTTCGCCAGAGCTTCTCCCATGGCCGGTCGAAGGCTGTCGTCGTGGAAAAGAAGAAACGCCGGGTGGTGGTTCCCGGCCAGGAAGGGCGCCCCGAGGGCGAGGCCCCGGCAGCAGCATCTGCGCCGGCCGAGCGTCCGCGTGGGGCAGCTCCTGCCCCCGCACAGGCCCAGTCCCCGGCGCCCCAGCGCCAGCAGCAGCCCCAGAATCAGAACCAGGGCGGCGACCGCAATCAGCAGCAGCGCCGTGGGCCGCAGCAGCAGAACCGCGGCCAGCAGCAGCGCCCCGGTGGCGGTGCCGTGCTCCGCTCCCTGACCCAGGAAGAGGCAGCCGCCCGTGCCGCCGCCCTCAAGCTTGCGCAGCAGCGCGAGATCGAGGAACGCAAGCGCGCCGAAGAGGAAGCCATCCGCCGGGCCGAGGAAGAGGCGCTCCGCCGCGTTGAGGAAGAAGCCCGCCGCAAGGCCGAGGAAGAAGAGCGCGCACGCCGCGAGGCTGAAGAGGCCGAGCGCCGCGCTGCCGAGCCGGAAGTTCAGCCTGAGCCGGTGAAGCCGGTGGCTGCAGCGCCCGCCGCTCCCCCTGCCCGTGCTGAAGCCCCTGCCGCGCGCAAGCCCGAAGCAACGGCTGCCCCCGAGCGTCCGCGCCCGGCCGCCGGCCGCACTTCCGAGGAAGAAGCCGAGGAAGAGCGCAAGAACGGCCCCAGAACCGTCAAGCGCCCGAAGGCTCCGGCAGCTCCGGTTGCCAAGCGCAGCGCCGGTGATGACCGCCGCCGTTCCAAGCTGACCATTTCTGCCGCGACCGGCGGGTCGGACGAGCAGCGTTCGCGCTCGCTTGCCTCCCTGCGCCGCCGCCGTGAAAAGGAAAAGCGTGGCGGCATGCAGGCTGTGCGCGAGAAGATCTCGCGTGAAGTCATCCTGCCGGAAGTCATCACCATCCAGGAACTCGCCAACCGTATGGCCGAGCGTTCCGTGGACGTGATCAAGCTGCTGATGAAGCAGGGCCAGATGCTGAAGATCAACGACGTGATCGACGCAGACACGGCCGAACTGATCGCCTCCGAACTGGGCCACACGGTCAAGCGCGTCTCCGAAGCGGACGTGGAGGACGGCCTGTTCTCCGCAGCCGACGACGAAGGCACCCTGATCTCGCGTCCGCCGGTCGTCACGATCATGGGTCACGTTGACCACGGCAAGACCTCGCTGCTGGATGCGATCCGCAATTCCAAGGTGGTGACGGGTGAAGCCGGTGGCATCACCCAGCACATCGGCGCCTATCAGGTCGAGAAGAATGGTCAGAAGATCACCTTCATCGATACGCCGGGCCACGCCGCCTTCACGCAGATGCGTGCCCGTGGCGCCAAGGCCACCGATATCGTCGTGCTGGTGGTGGCCGCCGATGACGGCGTCATGCCGCAGACCAAGGAAGCGATTTCGCATGCCAAGGCTGCCGGTGTGCCGATCATCGTTGCCATCAACAAGATCGACAAGCCGGCCGCTGACCCGAACCGCGTGCGCACCGAACTGCTCAATGACGAGATCGTCGTGGAATCCATGGGCGGTGACACCATCGACGTGGAAGTTTCGGCCAAGACCGGCCAGAACCTCGACCGCCTGCTGGAAATGATCCTGCTGCAGTCGGAAGTTCTGGAACTGCGCGCCAACCCGGAGCGCACCGCCGAAGGTCTCGTCATCGAAGCCCAGCTCGACAAGGGCCGTGGTCCGGTGGCAACCGTTCTGGTGCAGAAGGGCACCTTGCGCGTTGGTGACATTCTTGTCGCCGGCGGCGAGTGGGGCAAGGTCCGCGCCATGCTGGACGAGGACGGCAACCAGGTGAAGGAGGCAGGTCCCTCCAAGCCGGTCGAAGTCCTCGGTTTCCAGGGCACGCCGGACGCCGGTGACCAGGTCGCCGTGGTCGAGAACGAGGCCCGTGCCCGCGAGATCGTGGACTACCGTCAGCGTCAGAAGCGCGAGAAGCTGTCCGTGCTGAAGGCCGGTTCGCGCGGCTCGCTGGAGCAGATGATGAGCCGTCTGCAGAGCGGCGGCCGCAAGGACTTCCCGCTCGTGGTCAAGGCGGACGTGCAGGGCTCGGCGGAAGCCATCGCCCATGCGCTGGAGAAGCTCGGCAACGACGAAGTCGGCGCCCGCATCCTCCTGTCCGGCGTTGGCGGCATCACCGAGAGCGACGTCACGCTGGCGACCGCCTCGAATGCCTCGATCATCGCGTTCAACGTGCGCGCCAACAAGCAGGCCCGTGAAGCGGCAGAGCGTGAAGGCATCGAGATCCGCTACTACAACATCATCTATGACCTCGTGGATGACGTGAAGGCGGCGATGTCCGGCATGCTGGCTCCCGAGCGGCGCGAGACTTTCATCGGTTATGCCGAGATCCGCGAGATCTTCGACATCACCAAGGTGGGCAAGGTGGCAGGCTGCCTTGTTACGGAAGGTATCGTGGAGCGCGGCGCCGAAGTCCGCCTCATCCGCGACAACGTCGTGGTGCACGAAGGCAAGCTGGGCACGCTCAAGCGCTTCAAGGATGACGTCAAGTCTGTCGAATCCGGTCAGGAATGCGGCATGAATTTCGTCAACTTCCAGGACATGCGCGTCGGCGATGTCATCGAGTGCTTCCGCGTCGAGCAGATCGCCCGCACGCTGTAAGGCAAGCGCCAGGCCCGGCGGCATCCGCCGGGTATCGAGCCAGATGAAATGCTGGCAGGATTGCACGCCGGCGCGAGGAGCTTCCTTTGCGCCGGCGGTTTGTTTTCGCAGGGCACCGGCCGTCCCCGGTGGGCCTGTTTGAGTGGATGACCCAATGGCCAGAACATCAGGAGAGGGCGCCGGCATGCCCTCGCAGCGCCAGCTTCGCGTCGGCGAAATCGTGCGCAAGGAACTGTCGGAAATCCTTACCCGCGGCCAGCTGTCCGACCCGGACCTGGACGGGGTGATCATCACCATCCCTGAAGTGCGGATGACGCCGGATCTGCGTCTGGCCACCTGCCTGATCATGCCGCTGGGCGGCCACAACGGCGACAAGGTGGTGAAGGCGCTGAACCGCAGCGCCAAGTACTTCCGTGGCCAGGTGTCCCGCCGCATGACCATGAAATTCATGCCGGACCTGCGCTTCATCCTCGACACCCGCTTTGACGACGACGACCGCATCTGCGCGCTGCTGCACACGCCCGATGTGAAGCGTGACATTGCAGACGGCGCGGACGAAGACGGTGATGAGCGCGCGGATTGAACCGCGCCCTTGTGTCCATCCGGAATTTCAGGAAACAAACATGTCCCGTCCGCAGAAGCAGCGCCGCCCGCGCAATGCCATTGACGGCTGGCTGGTGCTCGACAAGCCCTATGGCCTCACCTCCAATGACGCCCTGTCGCGCCTGAAGCGCATTCTGAATCCGGAAAAGGTGGGCCATGCCGGCACGCTGGACCCGCGTGCCTCCGGCTGCCTGCCGATTGCCTTTGGCGAAGCGACCAAAACCGTGCCCATGGTGATGAACGGGCGCAAGATCTACCGCTTTGAAGTCACCTGGGGCGCGGAAACCAACACGGATGACACCGAGGGCGAGGTCATCGCCACCTCGGATCTGCGCCCGGATGCTGCCGCCATCGGCGCCGTGCTGCCGGAATTCACCGGCACCATCCTGCAGGTGCCGCCGAAGTTCTCGGCCATCAAGGTGGACGGCGAGCGCGCCTATGATCTTGCCCGCGGCGGCGAGGACGTGGAGCTGGAAGCCCGGCCCATCGACGTGCACCGGCTGACGCTGGTGGACATGCCGGACGCGGACCGCGCCGTCTTCGAGGCCGAATGCGGCAAGGGCACCTATGTGCGGGCTCTGGCGCGCGATCTTGGCCGCCGTCTTGGCACCTGCGGCCATGTCACCGAGCTGCGCCGCCTGCTGGTCGGACCCTTTGGCGAGGCGGATATGGTGACGCTGGAGGAGCTGAGCGGGGCTGCCGAAGAGGCGGAAGGCAATGTGGAAGCGCTGATGGACTTCCTGCTGCCGGTGCGTGAGGCGCTGGAGGACCTGCCGGAAGTGCCGGTCAGCAGCGACGATGCCGCCCGCATCCGCCAGGGCATGGCGGTGCTGCTGCGCGGGCGCAATGCTCCGCTGTCCTGCGATCTGGCCTTCGCCAGCCATGGCGGCACGCCGGTGGCACTCGGCTTCATCGACAAGGGCCGGTTCCAGCCTTCGCGCATTCTTCACCTTTAGGAACGGCGGGGCGCGGCCTTTCAAGATTCTTCTGGAATTTGCAGGCCGTCTCCGTCATATTCCCGCGCAATCGGGCCAATGACGGCCCCGATCCCTTCTGCCCGACCTTTGCTGGACGACATCCCGGCCCTGGCTGAACGGCAGGAGCGGCATACGGTGGCCATGAGCCGCCAAGATACAGCTGGCGCGGCCAGCTTCATCCCATGAAAGGACATACCGATGTCGATCACTGCAGAGCGCAAGGCGCAGCTCATCAAGGAATATGGCATCAAAGAAGGTGACACCGGTTCTCCGGAAGTGCAGATCGCCGTTCTGACCGAACGGATCAACAACCTGACCGAACACTTCAAGGGACACGTGAAGGACAACCATTCCCGCCGTGGCCTGCTGAAGCTGGTGGCCCTGCGCCGTTCCCTGCTCGACTACCTGAACCGCAAGGACGAAGGGCGTTACAAGACGCTGATCGGCCGACTCGGGATCCGTCGCTAAGGATAACAAGGAAACGCGGTGGGTGGATTTGCCCGCCGCGTTTGCGTATAGGAAGTCTCATGACAGTCATGGGGCAGGATCGCCGGATGCTCTCCCGAAGTGCCAGGGGGCACGGGAAGCGTCTTGCCGTCTTGCCCATGATCTGTCCCCGGTAACCGGCCCGTCCGGGGCCAGCCGGAAACCGCCCGCATGCCAAGGGGCTGCGGACGCATATGTAAGGACATTGCATGTTCAATATTCATCGTGTTGAAGTCGACTGGGCAGGCCGCCCGCTCGTGCTTGAGACCGGCAAGGTTGCCCGTCAGGCTGACGGCGCCGTGATGGCCACCTATGGCGAAACCAAGGTGCTGGCCACTGTCGTGTCCGCCAAGGAGCCGAAGCCCGGTCAGGACTTCTTCCCGCTCACCGTCAACTATCAGGAAAAGGCCTTCGCGGCCGGCAAGATCCCGGGTGGCTACTTCAAGCGTGAAGGCCGTCCGTCCGAGCATGAGACCCTGACCTCGCGCCTGATCGACCGTCCGATCCGCCCGCTCTTCGCCGACGGCTACAAGAACGACACCCAGGTAATCGTGACCGTCCTGTCGCATGACATGGAAAACGCCCCGGACATCCTCGCCATGGTCGCAGCCTCTGCTGCCCTGACCCTGTCGGGCGTTCCCTTCATGGGCCCGATCGGCGGCGCCCGCGTCGGCTACATCAATGGCGAATACGTCCTGAACCCGGCCATTGACACCATGGCCGATTCGCTGCTCGACCTCGTTGTCGCCGGCACCAATGACGCCGTTCTGATGGTGGAATCCGAAGCCAAGGAACTGAACGAAGACGTCATGCTTGGCGCCGTGATGTTCGGTCACCGCGGTTTCCAGACCGTGATCGACGCCATCATCAAGCTGGCCGAGACCGCAGCCAAGGAGCCCCGCGCTCTCAACCTGCCGGATCACTCCGAGCTCTATGGCAAGATCAAGGATATCGCTGCCGCCGATCTGACCGCTGCCTACAAGATCACCTCCAAGACCGAGCGCAAGAATGCCGTTGACGCGGCCAAGGCCAAGGTCGTGGAAGCCGTTATCACCAACGGCGGCGACGCAGCTCCGGCTGGCACCGTTGTCGGCGAGCTGTTCAAGAAGCTGGAAGCCGAGATCGTTCGCGGTGCCATCATCGAGACCGGCCGCCGCATCGACGGCCGCGACCTGAAGACCGTCCGTCCGATCGTCTCGGAAGTCGGAATTCTGTCGCGTGCACACGGCTCGGCCCTGTTCACCCGTGGTGAAACCCAGGCCATGGTCGTTGCCACCCTCGGCACCGGCGAAGACGAGCAGTTCGTTGACGCGCTGGAAGGCACCTACAAGCAGCACTTCATGCTGCACTACAACTTCCCGCCCTATTCCGTGGGCGAGACGGGCCGCATGGGTTCGCCGGGCCGCCGTGAAATCGGCCATGGCAAGCTGGCATGGCGCGCCATTCACCCGATGCTGCCGAACCACCACGAGTTCCCCTACACCCTGCGTGTCGTCTCCGAGATCACCGAGTCCAACGGCTCGTCCTCGATGGCAACCGTCTGCGGCACCTCGCTGGCGCTGATGGATGCAGGCGTTCCGCTGAAGGCTCCGGTGGCCGGTATCGCCATGGGTCTCATCAAGGAAGGCGACAAGTTCGCCGTTCTGTCCGACATCCTCGGCGATGAAGACCACCTCGGCGACATGGACTTCAAGGTGGCCGGCACATCCAACGGCATCACCTCGCTGCAGATGGACATCAAGATCGACGGCATCACCGAAGAGATCATGAAGGTCGCTCTGGATCAGGCCCGCGATGGCCGCATCCACATCCTCGGCGAGATGGCCAACGCCATCACCGAAGCCCGTTCGGAACTCGGCGAACATGCGCCGCGCATCGAAGTGCTGAAGATCCCGGTCGACAAGATCCGTGAAGTGATCGGCTCGGGCGGCAAGGTGATCCGCGAAATCGTGGAGAAGACCGGCGCCAAGATCAACATCGAGGACGATGGCACCGTCAAGGTGGCCTCCTCCGATGGCAAGGCGATCAAGGCTGCGATCAACTGGATCAACTCCATCGCCGCTGAGCCGGAAATCGGCATGATCTACGAAGGCACGGTCGTGAAGTGCGTCGATTTCGGCGCCTTCGTGAACTTCTTCGGTGCCAAGGACGGCCTCGTCCACATTTCCCAGCTCGCCGCGCAGAAGGTGGCCAAGGTCACCGACGTGATCAAGGAAGGCGACAAGGTGTGGGTCAAGCTCATGGGCTTCGACGAGCGTGGCAAGGTCCGCCTGTCCATGAAGGTTGTCGATCAGGCAACCGGCAAGGAAATCGAGAAGGAAAAGGAAGCGGAATAATCCGCTTTCACCTCCTGAAAGCATGGGATCCGGGCCGCAAGCCCGGGTCTTTTCTTTTGCCCGGCGGCGCCCGGCAGGTTTGATCTGCGCTGCCGCTGCGTCCCTCGCGGCCTGCGGCACCCTCGCGTCCCTCCCGCGTGCGCGGACAAGGCGCCCCGGGAACGAATACACGTGGCCTGGGCACGCAGCTTCACCGCCACAAACCCTTTCGCGCGCCCCTCCCGCCTGATATATCGGGCCGGAAACAAATTCAGGAACACACATGAGCCAGATGCGTCTTGTCGTCGTCGGGGCTGCCGGCCGGATGGGCCAGGCCCTTGTGCGCGCCATCACCGCCATGGAAGGCAGCGTGCTTGCTGCCGCCATCGAACGGGAAGGCTCACCGGCCCTCGGCAAAGATGCTGGCGAGCTTGCCGGTCTCGGGCCTCTCGGCGTCAGGATCACGGATGATCCGCTGGCCGCCTTTGCGGCCGCCGAAGGCGTGCTGGATTTCACCGCTCCCAAGGCCAGCCTGCATTTTGCCGAACTCGCCGCCCAGGCGCGCATCGTGCACGTCATCGGCACCACCGGCTGGACGGATGAGGACCTGCCGAAGCTGGAGGCTGCCGCCCGCCATGCCCGGCTCGTCAAGTCCGGCAACATGAGTCTTGGCGTCAATCTGCTGGCAGCGCTGGTGAAGAAGGCCGCCGCAGCCCTTGGCCCCGATTACGATCTGGAAATCGTCGAGATGCACCACCGCCACAAGGTGGATGCCCCTTCCGGCACGGCACTGCTCCTGGGCGAGGCTGCAGCCGAAGGGCGCGGCATCGGCCTTGCAGAGCATTCGGTGCGGGTGCGCGACGGGCACACGGGCCCGCGTGAGGCTGGCACCATCGGCTTTGCCACCCTGCGCGGCGGTTCTGTCGTCGGCGACCATACCGTCATCCTCGCCGGTGAAGGTGAGCGCATCGAACTGACCCACAAGGCGGAAGACCGCCAGATCTTTGCCCGTGGTGCAGTCAGGGCGGCCCTGTGGGCGCGCGACCGCAAGCCGGGCCTTTACTCCATGGCCGACGTGCTCGGCCTCAACGACTGACAGACCTTTTGAAATTCAAGGAGATCGGTGCATGGAACGTCTCTTGGTGCTCGTCCGCCACGGTCAGAGCGAATGGAACCTCAAGAACCTCTTCACCGGCTGGAAGGACCCCGACCTGACCGAACAAGGCATCCGCGAAGCCAAGGCTGCCGGCGGCAAGCTGCGCGACATGAAGCTGAAGTTCGACGTAGCCTTCACCTCGGACCTGACCCGCGCGCAGCACACGCTGAAGCTCATCCTTGCCGAACTCGGCCAGGACGGTCTGGAAACGATCCGCAATCAGGCCCTGAACGAGCGCGACTACGGCGACATCACCGGCATGAACAAGGATGAAGCCCGCGAGAAATTCGGTGAGGAGCAGGTGCACATCTGGCGCCGCTCCTTCGACGTGCCCCCTCCGGGCGGCGAAAGCCTGAAGATGACGGCTGAGCGCGTGCTGCCCTATTACCGCGCCGAGATCCTGCCGCGCGTCATGGAAGGCACCCGCGTCATCGTTGCCGCCCATGGCAACTCCCTGCGCGCACTGATCATGGAACTGGAAAAGCTGACGCCGGAACAGATCCTCAAGCGCGAACTGGGCACCGGCGCACCGGTCATCTACCGCCTGGACGAAGACGGCCAGGTGGTCAGCGTAGAGGATCTGGCGGACTGATCCGCCCGGATCAAGAGTCGCGGCTCACATCAAGGGCTGCTGTGACCTGATCCCCGCAAAACACAATCTTGCCATCAAGGGCGCCCTCAAAAGGGGTGCCCTTTTTCATCGCCCGAAGCGGCCTTTCGCAGATTTCCGCCATTTTTCCACCTTGCCACCCATAAGCCAGATCACTACATCTTGTGGGTATCACACGCGACTTCACATAGAGATTGATAAAAATCGAATCTACGCTATGTTGAGTCCTGTTCAGGGTTCTCCGGCGGAAACGCCGATGAGCTAAGACGGGAACAGGGTGAAACCGGCGGAAATCCGGCAATTCCCAGGCTGCCCCCGCAACTGTGAACGGTGAGCGTTCGTCCCATTCTGCCACTTGGCCACAAGGCTTGGGAAGGCGGGGCGGCGTGATGACCCGTGAGCCAGGAGACCTGCCTTGAGCGTAACGTCCATCGGCGGGGTGCCGGAGGGGTGTGGTCAGTTCATGTCCGGCTCTGCCGGGCTGTCCGCTCCCTCTGGTCAGCGCCATCTGCTTCGGCAGCAGTGCTTCGGGGTGCAGGCATGATGAAGAGAGCCGTTTTCGAGTTTCCGCCCGGGTAGTCACCTGCGGCCCGTTTTCCTCCGCTCCACCGGATTGCTCCGGGTGCCGCAGCGCGGGAATTGTCCCTGAGTTTTTATCAGCCTCCGGCTGCGCAGAAGTGTGGCCGACCCCTTTGTCACGTCCGTCATATGAGGATCGACCGATGACCGTCACCGTCTACAGCAAGCCCGCCTGCGTCCAGTGCAATGCCACCACCCGCGCCCTGGAGCGCAAGGGCATCGACTACACGCTGGTGGACATTTCCGAAGACACGGCGGCCTATGACTACGTGACCGGCCTTGGCTACCGTCAGGTGCCGGTGGTTGTCGCCGGTGAAAACCACTGGGCCGGTTTCCGCCCGGACCTTATCGGCGGCCTCGGCTGAACCACTGAAGGGCGCGTGCACCATGGGCAGGCTCGTCTATTTTTCCAGCACCTCGGAAAACACCCGCCGCTTCGTCGAGAAGCTGGGGACTGACGCCATCCGCCTGCCCGTGGACGCCAGCGCGCCCGTGCCCCTCGTGAGTGAACCCTTCGTGCTGGTGACGCCGACCTATGGCGGCGGCACGGCGAAGGGCGCGGTGCCGAAACCGGTGATCCGCTTTCTCAACGAGGAGCAGAACCGCAAGCTCATCCGCGGCGTCATCGCAGCGGGCAACACCAATTTCGGCGAAGGCTATGCCATCGCCGGCAACATCATTTCCGCCAAGTGCAACGTGCCGTTCCTCTACAGGTTCGAGCTTCTGGGCACGGCGGAGGATGTCGGGAATGTCACCCACGGACTGGAACGGTTTTGGACATGCTAGACACGGATTCCCCGCAGGACGCGGGCGCAAAGACCCACTCCGCAGCCGTTGCCCCGGCTTCCGGCGGCAGCAATGCCCGCCAGTCCACGGCGCTGGACTATCACGCGCTGAACGCGATGCTGAACCTCTATGATGATGAGGGGAAGATCCAGTTCGAGAAGGACCGCGAGGCAGCGCGCCAGTATTTCCTTTCGCATGTGAACCAGAACACGGTCTTCTTCCATAACCTGAAGGAGAAGCTCGATTATCTGGTCACCGAAGGCTATTATGAGCCCGAAGTTCTGGCGCAGTATTCCTTCGAGTTCGTGCGCGACCTGTTTGACGCAGCCTATGCGAAGAAGTTCCGCTTCCCGACCTTCCTCGGTGCCTTCAAATATTACACGTCCTATACGCTGAAGACGTTTGACGGTAAGCGCTATCTGGAGCGCTACGAAGACCGCGTCTGCATGGTGGCGCTGACGCTGGCACGCGGCGACGAAGCCTTGGCCATGGCGATGATGGAAGAGATCATCACCGGCCGCTTCCAGCCGGCAACGCCGACCTTCCTCAACGCGGGCAAGAAGAGCCGGGGCGAGCTGGTCTCCTGCTTCCTGCTGCGCATCGAAGACAACATGGAGTCCATCGGCCGGTCGATCAATTCGGCGCTGCAGCTGTCCAAGCGCGGCGGCGGTGTAGCCCTGTGCCTGACGAACCTGCGCGAATCGGGTGCGCCCATCAAGCACATCGAGAACCAGTCCTCCGGCGTCATTCCGGTGATGAAACTGCTGGAAGACAGCTTCTCCTATGCCAACCAGCTGGGGGCCCGTCAGGGCGCGGGCGCGGTGTATCTCAATGCCCACCACCCGGACATCATGCGCTTCCTCGACACCAAGCGCGAAAATGCGGACGAGAAGATCCGCATCAAGACCCTGTCGCTGGGTGTCGTCGTGCCGGACATCACCTTCGAGCTCGCCCGCAACAACGAGGACATGTACCTGTTCTCGCCCTATGACGTGGAGCGGGTCTATGGCATGCCCTTCTCCGAGATTTCGGTGACGGAAAAATACCGCGAGATGGTCGAGGACGCGCGCATCCGCAAGTCCAAGATCAAGGCCCGCGAGTTCTTCCAGATCATCGCCGAGATCCAGTTCGAGAGCGGCTATCCCTATCTCATGTTCGAGGACACGGTGAACCGCGCCAACCCGATTGCCGGCCGCATTTCCATGAGCAACCTGTGCTCGGAAATCCTGCAGGTGAGCGAGGCCAGCGTCTATGAGGAGGATCTGTCCTACTCGCACCTCGGCAAGGACATTTCCTGCAATCTCGGCTCGCTGAACATCGCCAAGACGATGGATTCGGATGATTTCGGCCGCACGGTCGAAACTTCCATCCGAGCACTGACAGCGGTCTCCGAGATGAGCAACATCGCCTCCGTGCCTTCCATCGCCCGCGGCAATGCGGAGAGCCATGCCATCGGCCTTGGCCAGATGAACCTGCACGGCTATCTCGCCCGTGAGCGCATCTTCTATGGCTCGGAAGAAGGCATCGACTTCACCAACATCTACTTCTACGCCGTGACCTATCACGCCATCCGCGCGTCGAACCGTCTGGCTGTCGAAAAGGGCCGCAGCTTCAAGGGCTTCGAGAAGTCCAAGTATGCTTCGGGCGAATATTTCGACAAGTACACGGATCAGGTCTGGGCGCCGAAGACGGAGCGCGTGGCGCAGCTTTTCGCTGATGCCGGAATCCATATCCCGACGCAGGACGACTGGCGCACCCTCAAGGCCGAGGTGATGGCAGGCGGGCTCTATAACCAGAACCTGCAGGCCGTGCCGCCCACCGGCTCGATCTCCTACATCAACCACTCGACCTCCTCGATCCACCCGATCGTGTCGAAGATCGAGATCCGCAAGGAAGGCAAGATCGGCCGCGTCTATTATCCGGCGCCCTACATGTCGAACGAGAACCTCGACTATTATCAGGATGCCTACGAGATCGGGCCGGAGAAGATCATCGACACCTATGCCGCGGCCACCCAACACGTGGATCAAGGCCTGTCGCTGACGCTGTTCTTCCGCGACACGGCCACGACCCGAGACATCAACCGGGCGCAGATCTACGCCTGGAAGAAGGGCATCAAGACCATCTATTACATCCGCCTGCGCCAGATGGCCCTGGACGGCACACAGGTTCAGGGCTGCGTGTCCTGCACTCTCTAATACCAAGGCTTTCGATGCTGACGCATTACGCCTTGAAATTGCTCATGCGCCGCACGGGCTTGACCAGCACTCAATGAGGCAAGCTCATTGAGTGCTGGTATAAGCCTCCGGTCCGTGGAGAAAGCATCATGAACATGCACATCAAGCCCGCCTCCCGCGTGCGCGCCATCAACTGGAACCGCATCGAGGACGACAAGGATCTGGAAGTCTGGAACCGCCTGACCGGCAATTTCTGGCTGCCCGAGAAAGTTCCGCTGTCCAACGACATCCAGTCCTGGGCCACCCTTCGCCCGGAAGAGCAGCGCCTGACCATCCGCGTCTTCACCGGCCTCACCCTGCTGGACACGATCCAGAACGGTGTCGGCGCGGTGACGCTGATGGAAGATGCCGTCACCCAGCATGAAGAGGCGGTTCTGTCGAACATCTCCTTCATGGAAGCGGTGCATGCCCGCTCCTATTCTTCCATCTTCTCGACGCTTTGCCTGACGCCGGACGTGGACGAGGCCTACCGCTGGTCGGAGGAGAACGAGTTCCTGCAGAAGAAGTCCGCACTGATCATGGAGCAATACGGGAGCGGCGACCCGCTGAAGAAGAAGGTCGCATCCGTCTTCCTCGAAAGCTTCCTGTTCTACTCGGGCTTCTATCTGCCGATGTACTGGTCGAGCCGCGCCAGGCTGACCAACACAGCGGACCTTATCCGCCTGATCATCCGCGACGAAGCGGTGCATGGCTATTACATCGGCTACAAGTTCCAGCGCGCACTGGACCGGGAGCCGGAAGCCCGCCGTCAGGAGATCAAGGACTTCGCCTTCGACCTGCTGCTGGAGCTTTACGACAACGAGACCCGCTACACCGAAGACCTTTACGACGGTGCGGGCCTGACCGAAGACGTGAAGAAGTTCCTGCATTACAACGCCAACAAGGCGCTGATGAACCTCGGCTATGAAGCCCTGTTCCCGGCGGAGGCCTGCAAGGTGAACCCGGCGATCCTCTCGGCTCTTTCGCCGAATGCCGACGAGAACCACGATTTCTTCTCTGGCTCCGGCTCGTCCTATGTCATCGGCAAGACCGTGGCGACGGAAGACGAAGACTGGGATTTCTGAGCCCCTGCCAGAGCCAGCCTGATTTCAGGGCCTTACGCTTGCGCGTGAGGCCCTGTTCTTTTTTGAAGCTGCGGCCTGCTGCGTCACAGGCCCTCCCGGCCCCTGAAGCGGCGCTGATAGGCAGAGTCATAAAGCGCGCTTTCGCGGAATTCCTTGGCGCCAAGCCCATGGCCCACGAAGATCAGCGCCGTGCGCTCGATCGGGTTTTCCGCCACCTTGGCACAGATGTCCGCCAGCGTGCCGGAAACGATCCGTTCATCCGGCCAGGACGCCTTGACGACAATGGCAACCGGGCAATCCGCCCCATAGAGCGGGGTCAGCTCCGCCACCACCCTGTCAAGCGCATGGATGGCGAGGTGGATCGCCAGTGTCGCGCCGGTGGCACCGAACCGGTCAAGCGTTTCCCCCTCCGGCATGGGCGATGCCCGGCCCGACACGCGGGTCAGCACAAGACTCTGGGCCTCCGCCGGGATCGTCAGCTCGCGCCCGAGGGCCGAGGCGGCAGCCGCAAAGGCAGGCACGCCCGGTGTCATCGTATAGCCGATGCCAAGCCGGTCCAGCCGCCGGATCTGTTCGGCCACCGCGCTCCAGACCGACAGATCGCCCGAATGCAGACGGGCAACATCCTGCCCGTTTTCGCAAGCACGCAGGAACTCGGCCTCGATCTCGTCCAGCGACAGCGGCGCCGTGTCGATGATCCGCGCGCCTTCCGGACAGAAGGCCAGCAGCTCTTCCGACACGAGAGACCCGGCATAAAGGCAGACCGGGCAGCTTTCGATCAGGCTGCGGCCCCGGACGGTGATCAGATCAGCCGCGCCCGGGCCTGCGCCGATAAAATGGACCTTCATCATTCTTCCTCTTTGCTTGGGTCTGCAGCCGCACCTGGCTTCGTCCAGCTCCATTGGGTGACGGGCATGGCCGGCCGCCAGCCGTGCATCGAGCCGATGGGTGAGGCGCGGGCGATTTCAATGCGCGTCAGCGAGCCGCCGCTGCGGGCATGCAGGGCAAGAAGCACCGCTTCCATCTCTGTCGTCACTGCATTGGCCACCAGACGGCCGCCCGGCTTCAACCGCGCGATGGCCGTTTCCATGACGCCGGTGTTCGTGCCGCCGCCACCAACGAACACGGCATCGGGCACAGGCAGATCCACGAGCGCTGCTGGCGCTTCGCCCTCAAGGACCTGCAGGCCGGGCACGCCGAGGCTTGCGGCATTGCGGCGGATGCGGGAGGCACGTTCGCCATCGCATTCGATGGCAATTGCCCTGAGCGAAGCATCCGCCAGCATCCATTCGATGCTGACCGAGCCGGAACCGCCACCAATATCCCACAGCAGTTCCCCGCGCCGGGGGGCAAGGGCAGAAAGGGTGAGCGCCCTGATTTCCCGCTTGGTGATCTGGCCATCATGCTCGAACAGCGCATCATCCAGCCCCGGCGCATAGGGCAGCACCCGCGCACCAGAACCTGCCAGCACCTCGATGGCGCAGACATTCAGTGCATGGAAATTCCGAGGCGCAAAGGCCCCCGCCGTCTGGCGGCTGATGCGCTCCCTGTCCCCGCCCAGCGCCTCCAGCACATGGATGTGCGAGGCGCCGAAGCCATCCCCGGTCAGCAGGTGTGCAATGGCGGCAGGTCCGTGCTCATCCGAGGTCAGCGCAATTATTCGGGCGCCGGGATGGAGATGCGGGCGGATCAGCTCCACGGGGCGGCCATGCACGGACACACAGACCGTCTCTGCCAGCGCCCAGCCAAGGCGCGAGGCGGCAAGGCTGAAGGAAGACGGGTGCGGAATGACACGCATCTCGCTCACCGGTATCCGCCGCGCCAGTGTCGCGCCTGCGCCATAAAGAAACGGGTCGCCGGAAGCCAGAACAACGACATCCCGCCCACGTTCGGCAGCCACCGCCTCCACTGAGCGCTCGAACGGGCTGAGCCAGGGGCGGGCCTCGCCGGTGATCGCAGCCCTGGCCAGATCGAGATGCCGGACACCGCCGAAGACCACTTCTGCCGCTGCGAGCGCTGCCTTGGCAGCCTCGCCAATGCCCGTTAAACCATCCTCACCGATGCCGATGATGGTCAGCCAGGGATGCCGGGGAGACGGCGGGAGATCACGCTTGGACAAGAGTCATATCCTCATTCTGGCAGGCACGGCAGACGCACGGGCACTGGCGGCACGGCTCGTGCAGCACCCCGGCCTGACGGTCACCCTGTCGCTTGCGGGCCGCACGCTGGATCCTGCCGCCCTGCCCGCACCGGTGCGCTCCGGCGGGTTTGGCGGCGCGGAGGGGCTTGCCGCCTATCTGCGGCAGGAGAATATCAGCCTGCTCATCGATGCCACCCATCCTTTCGCCCGGCGCATGACAGCCAATGCGGTGGAAGCAAGCCGGCAGACAGGAATACCGCTGCTGAAGCTGGAGCGGCCCGCCTGGACGGCGCAGCCGGGGGACAACTGGAGCCCGTTCCGTACGATCCGGGAGGCAGTGGAAGCCCTCGGCGCCGTGCCACGCCGCGTCTTTCTCGCAACGGGGCGCCAGGGGGCCTCGGCCATTGAGGCCGCGCCGCAGCATCACTACCTGATCCGCAGCGTCGATCCCGTCGATCCGCCGCCCGCAGTGCCCTTTGCCCGGAACATTCTGGCGCGCGGTCCCTTCTCTTTGGAGGCGGAGCTGGATCTTCTGACCGGCCACGGCATCGAAGTCATCATCTGCAAGAACAGCGGCGGCGAGGCCACCTATGCCAAGCTGGAGGCGGCCCGCCGCCTTGGCCTTCCGGTGATGATGATCGAACGCAGTGCTCATGAGGCGCCCCTCAGTGCCGGCAGTGCCGATGAAGCCATGGCCCTGATCAGTCACTGGCTTGAAGATGCAGCAAAGCGCGGCGTGTAGACGAGATCCGGCAGCCCCCCACGCGGCACGCGCCGTGTCTCCTCAGAGCCGATGATGACGCAGGTGGCCATATCCGCCATACTTGCTTTGGCCTCAGAAAGGAGCACCACCGCGATCCGTTCATCCGGACGCCCCGCAGCCCGGCCAAAGATGACCAGCGTCTCCGGCTTCAGAACTTCCCGCAGCAGTTCGAAGGCCCGGTCCAGCTGCCAGGGCCGGGCCTTGCTGACCGGATTGTAGAAGGCCATGACGAACCCGGCTTCGGCAGCAAGGCGCAGCCGCTTTTCGATCAGCGGCCATGGTTTCAGGTTGTCGGAAAGGGAGATGGCACAGAAATCATGACCAAGCGGCGCGCCAATCCGGGCAGCGACGGCCAGCATGGCGGTGATGCCCGGCACGATGACGAGATCAACCTGCTTCCAGCCGTCCGGCCCATGCTCGATGGCCTCGCACACGGCTGCCGCCATGGCAAAGACGCCCGGATCACCGCCGGAGACCATGCAGACCCGCTCACCCCTCGCGGCTCTCTCCAGCGCATCGCGGGCACGGGCCAGCTCTTCCCGGTTGTCCGAGGCGATCCGCATCTGATCCGGCCGCAGGCTCAGCCGTTCCAGATAGGGCAGATAGCCGAGGAAGGCGGTTGAATCATCAATGGCAGCCTGGGCTTCCGGTGTCATCTGCAAGGGGTTGCCCGGACCGGTGCCGATCACATAGAGGCGCCCGCTCATCGCAGCCCGCTCCAGCCCGGCACGAGCACCAGCGAGAAATAGGGCGCCGCGTCATCCGGCTTGGCAGCCAGACGCACCACCTTTTCCGCCGCCATGGTGCCACGTTCCACGTAGATCGCGTCCTCCAAACGGCCACAGGCGGCCAGCGCCCGCCGGACCTTCGGCAGGTTGCGGCCGATCTTCATGATCACCGCCGCCTCCGTATCGGCAAGCCGCCGCTGCAGCTCGGCTTCGCCCATGGTGCCCGGCAGCACGGACAGGACGTCATCCCCTTGCGCAATGGGCACACCGGTGCGCGACCAGCAGCCGGACATCGCGGTGATGCCTGGAATGACTTCGACGGCAAACCGGTCCGCCAGCCGCACATGCATATGCATGTAGGAGCCGTAGAACATCGGATCGCCTTCGGACAGGACCGCGACCGTGCGCCCGGCATTCAGATGCGCGGCAATCGCCTTGGCAGACTCCTCGTAGAAGGCTTCAAGGCATGTGGTGTAGGCCGCCTCGTGCTTGCCGATCTCAGTGGTGACCGGATAGTACAGCGGCAGCTCTTCCACGCCCGGCCGGATCATGCTGTCCGCGATGCGGCGGCCATTGCCGGTGCGTCCGGCCTTGGCGAACCAGGCGATCACATCCGCCTCGCCCAATATGCGCACGGCCTTGACGGTCATCAGTTCCGGATCACCCGGCCCCGTTCCCACGCCGTAAAGGCGGCCAGGGGCACCGTTCTGCGCACTCATAGACCGGGCCTCGCCAGGGCATTGACTGCGGCAGCCGTCATTGCGCTGCCGCCCAGCCGTCCGTGCACCGTGGCAAAGGGCACGCCCCAGGGGTTATCCGCCAGCGCTTCCTTGGATTCCGCCGCGCCGACAAATCCCACCGGCATGCCGATGATGGCTGCGGGCTTCGGCGCGCCGTCGCGCAGCAGCTCCAGCAGATAGAACAACGCGGTTGGCGCATTGCCGATGGCAACGACCGATCCGGCGAGCCTGTCCAGCCAGAGCCGCATGGCCGCCGCCGAGCGGGTGTTGCCGATCTCAGCCGCCATCTCCGGCGTGCGCGGATCGCGCAAGGTGCAGATGACCTCATTGTTGGCCGGCAGGCGGGCCGCGGTGACCCCGCGCGCGACCATTTCCGCATCACAGAACACCGGCGCACCAGCCAGCAGGGCTTCGCGTGCCGCAGACACGAAATCCGGCGAGAAGCTGAAATGCGCGGCGGCCTCGACCAGACCGCAGGCATGAATCATCCGGACGGCAACATCCGCTTCAGCCACGGAGAACCGCGACAGGTCCGCCTCCGCGCGGATGATGGCAAAGGATTGCTCGTAGATGGCTGTCCCGTCCTTGATATAGTCGTAATGCATCATGCCCTTTCTGCCCCGGCCATGGCGAGGATGGCGGCTCCGCTTGCGCCGAGCACGTGCTGCGCTGTTTGCCCCGGTTGGCGGTTCAGTTCAATCCCGCGCTGCAGGCGGGGCAGAACTGTTTCCAGCCTCTGCGGAGAAAGCTGCAGGTCCGGCCGGCTGTCCGCCCGCCCGCCCAGCACGATGGCCGCTCCCTGCTCCGTGCCGGTGACCGTCAATGCCGCCACCTGCGGATGGGCGCATCCCTTGGAGCAGCCTGAAACATGAACGCGGCAGGAGCCATCGAGCACACCCGGCGCGGCGGCCGAAGCGGCACTGATGAGACGTTCTGCCTGCTGGCGGGTGTTGATCCTTGCTGCCGCACAGAAGCCGGTGCCGGGGCAGGCGGAAATGAAATGTGCCGGGTCAGACGGCGATGTGATGAGCCCTTGCGCCGCGGCAAGGGCGGCGGCGGCTTCCACGGTCTCTTCCCTCAGCCCCAGCACCAGCAGCGCGTGATCCGGCGCAAGCCGGATTTCCGTGGCGCCGAGGCGTTGAAGCCCGGCCATCAGTGCTTCCAGCTCATCCGCGTGGATGCGGCCATAGGCGAGCCGGAGTGCCAGAACGAGGAGAGCGCCGCTGCGGATCACACCGGCTGGCCCGACCGGCGCGGGGAAACCTGCCTCAGGACCTGCGCCGTCCCCGCTCCCCTCAACATCAGGGGCAATATCCCGCCCGCGTGCGTGGCCGCCGCGCCGCGACAAGGCGCGCAGCAGCTCCATCACCCGGGCCGCTGCAGCTTCCTCCGGCAGAAGGGCAACGGGCTTTGCCGATCCGGCATCACCCGCCAGCGCAAGGCGCCAGAGCACCCCGCCCTCTGCCTTCACCGCATCGAGCCGGATGTCCGCGCTGGCCGTAGACAGGTTGAAACAGCCGCCGCCGTTGACCGTGATTGCCAGTTTCGGCGCAAGGGCGAGCGGCGGAACATGGCTGGCAATGCCCTGCCGGACCGCTTCGGCAAGCTCTCTGGCATCCGCCGTTTCAGACGGATCAAGCCCGGACAGGGGCGGCACCTCGATGGCCGTGCCCGTGCGCGTCACGATGCCGGCCGCCTGCAACCCTTCGGCCAGCGGAGCGGCGCTCTCCGGCGTCAGGCCGCGGATCTGCAGATTGCCGCGCGCGGTCACCTCCAGAAGACCGTTGCCGGTGCGGCGGGCAAGCCCTGCCATCGTCATCCATCCGGCCGGGCTGAGGCCAGGCGCCTGCGGGCGCAGCCGCACGAGAAGGCCATCCCCCGTGGCCATGGGCGCGGCCAGAGACGGGCACGCCCCCCGCCTGACCGGAACGCGCGGGGCCTCCCCAACGGCCAGAGCCGGTGTCTTCAGCGCGCTCATGCGGCGTCCTCCCGGTTCAGGGGGACGGTTTCATCCTGCGCCGTCAGACCGGATGCCGGGCGGCGGATGAGATAGGTGTCCATGATCCAGCCATGCCTCGCCCTTGCGGCCTGCCGCAGACGGGAAATTTCAGCCGCCACGTCTCCCAGCCGGCCCGAGACGAGAATTTCCATCTCCGTGCCCAGATAGGCGCCCCAGAAGATCTGCGCGTCCGGCTCACCGGCGCCCTCATAGGCCTGAACCCCGTCGAGCATCACGGCCACATCCGCAGAACCTGTGGTCCAGCCCTGCGCCAGCCGGCGGCCGGTGGTGATCTCCACCGGCTGGCCGATGCGGTTGAGCGGGATCCTGTGCCTTGCGCACAGCACCTGCAGGCTGCTGATGCCGGGAATGACGTCATAGTCGAAGGCAATCCGCCCGCGGGCGCGCAGGTGCTCCATGATGCGGATGGTGCTGTCATAGAGCATGGGATCACCCCAGACGAGCACGCCTGCGGTCCCTTCCGGGCCAATCTCTTCGGCTAAAAGCTGCTCGTAGATCCCGGCAATCGCCAGATGCCAGTCGTCCACGGCCGCCGGGTAGTTGCTGTCCTTGCGGCGGACGGGCATGTCAAAATGCACGAGTTTCGGGTCTTTGCGGGTGATGTAGCGGCCGCATATCTGTTCGCGCAGCCGGACAAGGAAGTCCTTTTCCCCGCCTTTCCTCGGCAGAAAGAGCGCGTCGCAGCTGTTCAGCGCCTTGACCGCTTCCATGGTCAAATGCTCGGGATTGCCTGCGCCAATCCCGATGACCCGAACCCGTCTCGTCATCATTCCCCCGTGCGCCCTGCGCTCCCGGTCCGCGTCCCTGCATGGGTCCCGCGGGAAGTCATAGCGGCGCAAGAACTGGCCTTGCACCCTGAGCTGCAACATTAGCCTGCCCCCGCCGCGAAGGCCAGCCGCAAGACCTGCGGCAGTTTCCTCCTTTTGGCCGGCAGGAAGAACGCTCTGCACCAGACCGTGGGGGCTGAAACAGCGACCCCGGCCGCAGTCTCCTGCTGCCGGGGCGTGGACTGTCTTACAACCTTCAGAGAATCATCATCAGAATGTCCGTGTATTCGAGCAGTACCTCCTGGCCAAGTTCGACGCCAAGGCCCGACATCTTCGTGCCGTTGAAAGGGGTGTTGGGCTGGATCATGCCGTGCTTGTTGATCCAGACGGTGCAGTAATCGAGCTGCGAGGCCACAGCCCGCGCCTTCTCCGGACCGGATGACCAGACAGAGCCGTCAAGGCCGGATGGGCTGTCATCGGCGGCACGGATCGCCTCCTCCAGATCGTTGTAGCCGATGACCGGCAGCGCCCTGCACCTCGAAGCGGGAGCCGGTCCCGTTGAGCGGCTTGCCCGGCTCGCGGGTGATGAGTCGCGGGAGTTCATCCGCATGGCGTGCCGCCCCCATCTGCATGTGAAGGCGGCTCCGGTCATTCCGGTCTGTGCCTTGCGCTTGCGGGCGGTTATCCGCCTCTACGCATTATTCCTGAGCCGCCTTCGTTGAGCCCTTGCGCAACCGTGCTGTCAAGCCGCTCCTGCGCAGGACCCAGCCTTCCGGCTCTGCGCCGCGTCACTCCGGGGGCGCCTCACGCGGCTTTTTTCAGGAGGTCAGCGGCGCTGGTCCAGGGCTGCGGGGCGCCGAAATGAAAGCCCTGCGCGGTGAAGACGCCAAGCTCTGCCAGGCAAACGGCGGTGTCGTCATTCTCCACCGCTTCGGCGATGACCCTTGCCCCCAGCGAGGCGGCCACAAGCACGATGCCCTTGACCTGGACCCGCTGCACCCGGTCGCTCAGCAGGCTGGCCGTCATGCTGCCGTCGATCTTCAGCCACTTGAGGCCGAGGCCCTTCAGATGCGTGGTTCTCGGCCAATTGCCGGCGAAATCATCCAGAATCAGCGTCGCGCCATGGGCCTTGAGGATACCGGCCAGCCGCATCATGCCTGCGGTCTCGCGCGCGACCGCCAGCTCGGACACCTCAAAGGCCAGCCGTGTGGCTATGCCCCGGTTTGCAGCAAGAGCGCCATCCAGAAAGCTCAGAAAATCACTGTCGCCCAGCGACTGCTCCGACAGGTTGATGGAGAATTGCCCGGCTGCCGCCCGGCCGCCCCGGCGCAGCCGCGCCAGCGCCAGTTCAACCACCCGCCGGTCGACCTGCGGCAGCAGGCCATGCCGTGCGGCAGCGGACAGCACGCCCTGCGGCTCCAGAAGGCCCAGTTCCTCATCGTCCACCCGCAGCAGCAATTCGGTCATCACCGTGCGGCCCGTGGCCGTGCAGCACACCGGCTGGGAAAAGAGCTGCAGGCGGTCAGCGGCCAGCGCCTGCTCGATCCGCTCCAGATTGGAGCGCGAGGCCTTGTAGGAGGCCAGAAGATGCTCATCAAAGCGGAACTGCAGCACCTTGCCCCCGCCCAGCGCCTTGCTGGAGATGCAGGCCTGATCGGCCCAGCGCAGCACATCCGCTGCCGAAGCATTGAGCGTGCGGGCAAACTGCCGGTCCAGAACGGCAAAGCCGATGCTGCCGCCGGTGCGGTAAACCGCACCGTCCCACGGGAAGTTGAGCTGGGCCAGAGAGGCTGCGATGGTGCCGGCAAAGCCATGGGCGCCATCCTCGTCGGCGCTGAAGCGGATGATGGCAAACTCGTCACCACCGAGACGCGCCACAAGCGCCGTTTCCCCCGCGATCTGGCGGAGCTGGGCGGCGATACGCTCCAGCATGGCATCGCCTGCCATATGCCCGGCCCGGTCATTGATGATCTTGAACTGGTCAAGATCCACCACCAGCACCGTAATGCCGGCAGAGGCGCCCGCCCGCACCCGGGTCAACTCATCCTCAAGCGCCTGCTGGAAGGCACGCCGGTTGGCCAGGCCCGTCAGCGGGTCCTCCATGGCGAGGCGCTCCAGTTCCCGTGTGCGCGCTTCCGGCTCGCGGCCTGCCCCGGCTCCGGCGGCGGTGCCCAAAAGCACCATCACCCCGTCGGCGCGGCCAACCCAGTCACGGCTGGGCGCAAATGTCAGCACCAGATCCTTGAGCATTTCTGCCCCGCCTGACATGCCGGCCTTGCGCTGGCACAGCTGCGCCAGCGCACCGGTCACCTGACCGGACGGCAGGGTGACATGGGTGCACTCGCCCTCCAGCGCCGCGGCAAAGGCCGGCTCCAGCGTCCGGCGGAAAAGCTCATGCCCGGCAAGCTCTGCCAGATGCATGCCGGTGAGGGCGCCCTCATCCATATCCTGAAGCGTGGCCAGCTGCGGGTCATGGTCGTCGACAGGGAGCACATCGGCCACCCGGCCATTGCGCCCGAGCATCAGCACCCGCCCGGCCAGCAGATGCGCCGCCTGCTGGGCAATGCGCATGCGCCGCTCAGCCGGACCGGCAAATGCAAGCTCGCGGAACTCCAGAAACAGCAGCTGCGTCTGGCGCGGCGCAGCGGCGGTGCGCAAGGGAGTGCAGGTCAGCCGCATCGGCGCCCCGCGCCCCTCGTCAAAGGCAAACATGCCTTCGGCCATGGCGGGCTTGCCGCGAGCGGCCATCTCGATCAGCGGTTTCAGCCGGCGCAGGGCCGGTTCATTGATCACAGCTTCAAGGGGACGCCCGGTCAGAAGCGCGCTGCTGCAGGCCAGCTCTTCCAGCAAGGCCTGATTGGCCAGCAGAAACCTTCCCCGCGCCGTGAGCAGGGCAGCCGGATGGCGCACGCTGTGCAGCAACGTTCCCGCCGCGCAGGCGAGATCAAGTTCCGTCAGCGGCCTGACATCTGCATGGGTCTGCGGAGAAATCGAGGTCTCTTCAGTCAAACCGTATCCCTCAGCAAAAGGACCAGGATTCCTGATCCTCTCTCCCCCAAATCGATCTCCAGAAGTGGACCACCACCGCGCTGCGGGCAACCGGGACGCGGACAGTTTTCCCAATGGCGTTCCCCGTGACCTTAACAAATTGCTAACGCGCTGGCGAGGGTTTCCGCCGCACCCGGACACGATACGATCAGACGCAGCGTCACAATATGGCCCGATTGTATAGGCATCAGGCCGCCATCGACTTCCGGAGTCATCGAAGGTTTGGCTCCAGATGAACTGCTGACTATCCTGCGAGGGCTGGCTGTAGCCGCGTGCCCCTCCTGGCGGATTTACCATTCCGTTTCAGCCCTGTGCTGAACACCGCTGCAGGAAGATCACCGGGGGATGAGACAATAGAGTCCGAATATGAAATGAAGACCAGCGCCTCGCGCGCGGTATACGCCAGGTCTTTGGCAGCATTGGCTTTTTCCATGGCAGCGGCCGCCTCTGCGACAGCTTCTGCCGCCACATCCGGCCAGTGCGGCATGGCATCCTGGTATGCAATGACCAGCAAGACCGCCAGCGGCGAGCGCGCCAATCCCAACATGCTGACAGCCGCCCACCGGTCCCTGCCCTTCGGCACCGTGGTCACGGTCATCAACCTGGACAACGGCAGGCAGGTGAAGGTCCGCATCAACGATCGTGGCCCCTTCATCCGGTCCCGCGTCATTGACGTGACCCGGCAGGCTGCGAACGAGCTGGGCTTCACCGGCAAGGGGACCGCCCGGGTCAAGGTCGTTGGCCCGCATGGTGAGCTTAAGGCCGGCAAGCACTGTTAATAATGCGGATGCACAGGCGCCATTTTATCCTCCGCCGCAAGAGCGAAGCATTATTTATGATGATCTCTGACATTAAGTAATGACAGCATCAGAGGCGAACGTTACATTGCGCCGTCGTGGTCGATGGGGCCATGTGCACAAAACTTGAGCCGCGCACCTTCGTCCGAAGGGCGCGGCTTTTTTCATCTGCTTCAGACTGCCCAGAAATTATGCAAAAGCTTCAATGCGCCTGGCTCAAGAGGGTCTGCTCAAGCCCCTGCGGCGTCCGGGCAATTTCTAGGCATGAAGCGCCGGCCTCCCGCATGCCCCGGTGTTAAAGCGCCTTGAGGAAAGCGGAAGCCTGCCGGTGCAGATCGCGTTTGGCCTCTTCCGCCATCCTGTCATACGTGCGGAAGACCTGTGCCAGACGCGGATTGCCGCGCAGCTTTTCGCCATTGCGCACCAGAAAGTCCCAATAGAGCGCATTGAGCGGGCAGGCATCACGCCCCGTCCGCTGCTTCACATCATAGCGGCAGCTGCCGCAATAATCCGACATGCGGTTGATGTAATTGCCGCCCGCCGCATAGGGCTTGGAGCCGAGCAGTCCGCCATCGGCAAACTGGCTCATGCCAATGGTGTTGGGCGCCTCCACCCATTCAAAAGCGTCGATGTAGACCGCAAGATACCATTCATGCACCTCGCGCGGGTTGACCCCCGCCAGCATGGCGAAATTGCCGGTCACCATCAGCCGCTGGATGTGATGGGCATAGGCCGTGTCGTGCGTCTGCGTGATCGCCTCGCGCAGACAGCGCATGTCCGTTTCGCCCGTCCAGTAGAAAGCCGGCAGGGGCCGTTGCGCCGCCAGCGCGTTTTTGTCCGTATAGCCTGGCATCTTCAGCCAGTAGAGCCCCCGCACATATTCGCGCCAGCCGATGATCTGGCGGATATAACCTTCCGCCGAATTGAGCGGCACCCGCCCGGCGCGCCATTCGGCCTCCACCCGGCGGCAGACCTCCAGTGGATCGAGAAGCCCGGTGTTGAGATAGGGCGAGAGCACCGAATGATAGAGCCAGGTCTCGCCCTTGAGCATCGCGTCCTGATAGTCGCCGAAGCAAGGCAGCGCCGCGCGCAGGAACCAGTCCAGCGCTGCTTGCGCGTCTTGCGCCGTCACGCCATAGGCAAAGCCCTCCAGCCTCCCGAAATTCTGTGCAAAACGGTCACCCACCAGCGCCAGCACCTCCTTCGTCACCGCATCGGGTAGGGCGCGGAAGGGCCGCGGCAGGAACAGGCTGCCTTCCGCCGGCTTGCGGTTCTCCGCATCAAAATTCCAGCGCCCCCCTGCCGGTTCGTCTCCCTCCATCAGTAGACCGGTCTTGCGCCGCATCTCTCGGTAGAAATATTCCATGCGCAGCTGCTTGCGCCCTTCCGCCCAGGCAGCAAACTCATCAAGCGGGCAAAGGAAGCGGGTGTCCTCCAGCAGCACGGTTTCGCATCCGGTCAATGCGCCCCAGCCGCTCATGTCCTCCAGCACCCGCCATTCCCCGGGCTTTGTGGCGAGGATCCTGCCGCAGCCATGGCGCGCGGCTGCCCGCTGCACCTCTCCGGCAAGGCTGCCCGTATTGTCCGGGTCCTCCAGCGTGATGTAGTCCACCCGCCAGCCGGCCTTGCGCAGAGCAATGGCAAAGTGGCGCATGGCCGAGAAGATGAAGGCGATCTTCTGCTTGTGATGACCAACATAGCTCGCCTCGCGCATCACCTCTGCCATCAGCACCACAGACCGCTCCCTGTCTGCGGCAGCAAGCGAGGGCAGCTTCAGCGACAACTGGTCACCCAGCACGGGCACAAGCGTCTCCACCGGACCTGCCTGGACATGCGGTTCAGCAGCGAGGGCAGCGGCAAAGGCCGGAGCATCCGCAAAGGCAGAGTTACGGGCAATCGCGGCGTCAGCTTCCGGCAGATGGGACATGGCAAGGGCAGCTCTTTTGTCCGGCAGGCCCTGCCGTCAGCAGGATGCCGGAGAGGACACAACGAAGAGAACAGGCACGGCAGCCGCTCTCAGCTGCCTCTACGCAACCGGCGCCGCGCTGTATCACTGGTACGGCTGAAGGAACATCGCCGACAGCCGGAAGATGGATGCAAGCCTTTCCTTCCGGCTTGCTGACGGGCGCCGCCTGCCCCCGCCGCCAGCAGGGCCGCGTGCCGAAGAACAGGGACGGCCAGAACCCGGCAAATGCATGAGGCTGCAAGCTCCTGCCGGAACCTCGCAACTCTGCGCCTTCCCGCTATCCGCGCGGGAGAACAGAAAGCCGTTGCCGAGACGGTTTCATTCCTGTATCAGAACCGAACCGGCCGGTCCAAACCGGCGCCCGGTCAGCACCCGTAGCTCAGCTGGATAGAGCGCTGCCCTCCGAAGGCAGAGGCCAGGGGTTCGAATCCCTTCGGGTGCGCCATTTTATCAAATAAAATCAAGCGCTTGCGACACTGGTGAATTTTTGCCAGCCCCAGTTCTGCATCTTTTTGCAGGCCGAATCTGCCTGTTTTCCGGCTCAGCCCGTACAAATCCCGTACAGTCCACCCAGCTGATCGCACTCCAGACAAGCGGCTTTGCGCCCAGGGGGCGCGGATGAGCGGCGAGTGGACCTTCCAGGATATAAAGCTGCAATGGCTTCAGCAATTGAGCTGTGATGCTGAGCCGAGCGACTGCGCCAAGTGCGTGGCGCTGCATCTTGCCACCACATACATGAACGGCCACACCGGCAAGGCATGGCCGTCCGATCAGACCTTGGCAACCGCTCTGGGCAAGAGCGTCAAGACGATCCAGCGCGCCATCAAGGAACTGGAGAGCCGGGCATGGCTCGAAGTCCGGCGCGGGAACGGCGTTGGGCACAATACGGAATATTGTCCTTCCAGAGCTTCAATCATAAGGGCATCGGCAGCCCGCGAAAAGACGGACAAGGTTGTCCCCCTTCGTCCTGCCAAAGGAGGACAAGACTGTCCCGGAAGGCGGTCAGATGTGTCCGCCAAAGGGAGTATCATCCGGCCGGATGGCCGCTCACCCAATAGGGTCAAACTGGATTGAAGCTTCTGCGCATAAATCTCCCTGGCTGACTGAACCTGTCCTAGACGCGCGGCAATCCCTGTCAACGCAGCCGCCTTCATGCAGCTCCTGTCATGCAATTGACAATCCCGGCCGTCCGGCGCAAAGGTTGGGCTCTACCTTGGGGAGTCCCGTGCAAGGGGCTGAGATACTGCTGGCGATGCAGCGCAGTGACCCGTTGAACCTGATCCAGTTCACACTGGCGGAGGGATGGTGTGTGATGCGCGCAAGTCCGGCATTTGCTGGCGGGCGCCTCACAAAGCCCTTCCGCCCGTAAGACAAATGCCACGGAAGCCGGAAGCGGATGCGCCAGACACACTCTCGCCTTTCCAGACTGTCAGGCTCTTCCACGGTGCTCGTGCGCGGGGCCGGGGTTGCCGGGCTTGCGGCGGCGCTCGAACTGTCCCGCCTTGGGCTTGCCGTCACCGTAGCGGACACCGGCCCGGCGCCGGGACACGGGGCTTCCTTCTATGCCGGCGGCATGCTGGCGCCCTGGTGCGAGGCGGAGACCGCCGGACCTGAAGTGCTGAAACTTGGACTTGAAGCTGCAGACTGGTGGGACGCGGCGGTACCGGGGCTCGTGTCCCGCAAGGGTACGCTGGTTCTGTGCCCGCCGCGCGATCAGGCGGAACTGCGCCGCTTTGCCAGCCGGTCCGCAGGCCACCGCATGGTGGATGCGGCGGAGATTGCAGAGCTGGAACCTGCGCTGGCCGGGCGGTTCCTGACCGGGCTGTTCTTCGAGAGCGAAGCGCATCTCGACCCGCGCCTTGCCATGGCGGCGCTGTGGAAGCAGCTGGAAGCGCAAGGCGTCACCTTCCGCTTGGGCGATGCGGCGCAACGGGCTGAGAGCGAGGCATCTCTCGTCATCGACTGCACGGGGCCCGGCGCCATAGACCGGGTACAGGGCCTGCGCGGTGTTCGTGGCGAGATGCTGTATCTGGAGACCAGCGAGATTTCCCTGTCGCGGCCCGTTAGGCTGCTGCATCCGCGCCATCCGCTTTATGTGGTGCCGCGCGGCGGCGGGCGCTTCATGGTAGGGGCGACCATGATCGAAAGCGACGACGGCGGCCCGGTGACGGCACGCTCGGTCATGGAACTGACCAACACCGCCTATGCGCTGCATCCGGCCTTTGGCGAAGCGCGCATCGTGGAACTGGGCGCCGGTGTGCGTCCGGCCTTTGACGACAACATGCCGCGCGTGGTGGCAGAGCGGGAACATCTGCCCCCCGGCACGGATCTCGCAGTGGCCGGCATGTACCGGCATGGTTTCCTGCTCGCCCCGGCCCTCGCCCGGCAGGCAGCGGATATGGCCGCACGGCGGCTGATGGAAAACACGGGAGATGCAAACACATGAATGTGCTGGTGAATGGCGAGGCCGTGGCCTGCGCGGCGGAAACCCTGCCCGCCCTGCTGCGGGAACTCGATTATGAAGGCGACTGGCTGGCCACCGCCGTCAACGGCGAACTGGTGCCGCGCGAAGCGCGCGAGGCCTGCCGGCTGAAGGAGGGCGACCGGATCGAGATCCTGTCGCCGATGCAGGGAGGTTGAGATGAGCCTGACGCTTTATGGCAGCGGCGTTTCATCCCGCATGCTGCTGGGCACGGCGCGTTATCCATCCCCTGCCGTGCTGGCCGGGGCGGTGCGCCGCTCGAAGGTTGAGATCGTCACCGTGTCGCTGCGCCGGGAGACGGCGGGCGGGCGCAATGGCGGCGCCTTTTTCCAGATGATCCGGGATCTGGGCGTCAAGGTTCTGCCCAACACGGCCGGATGCCACAGCGCGTCCGAGGCGGTGCTGACGGCGAAAATGGCGCGCGAGGTCTTCGCCACCAACTGGATCAAGCTGGAGGTGATCGGCCACCACGACACGCTGCAGCCCGATGTGTTCGAACTGGTGGAGGCCGCGCGCATTCTCAGCGCCGAAGGCTTCGAGGTGTTTCCCTACACCACCGATGACCTGATCGTGGGGGAGAAGCTGCTGGCAGCCGGATGCCAGGTGCTGATGCCCTGGTGCGCGCCCATCGGCACGGCTGCGGGCCCGCAGAACCTTGCCGCCCTCAGGTCCATGCGTGCCGCCTTCCCGGATGTGCCGCTGATCGTCGACGCAGGGCTTGGACGCCCCTCCCATGCCACCACGGTGATGGAGCTGGGTTTTGATGCGGTGCTGCTCAACACGGCCGTGGCGGGAGCCTCGGATCCGGAGCTGATGGCCGAAGCCTTTGCCGGGGCGGTGGAGGCCGGGCGCCAAGGCTATCTTGCCGGATTGCTTGAACCAAGGGACATGGCCGTGCCATCAACCCCCATCATTGGCAAGGGGGCCTTCGGATGACGCTTGATCCGTTCTATCTTATCGTCGACAGCTCGGACTGGATCGCCCGCCTTGTGCCGCAGGGCGTGAAGCTGGTGCAGCTTCGCGTCAAAGACTGCGAACCTGAAGCGCTGCGACGCCAGATCCGCGAAGCAAAGGCCGTGTGCGAGGCCCATGGCGCCACGCTGGTGCTGAATGACTACTGGCAGATGGCCATCGACGAAGGCTGCAGATGGCTGCATCTGGGGCAGGAGGATCTGGCAGAGGCCGATCTTGCCGCCATCCGCCGCGCCGGGCTGAAACTGGGGCTCTCCACCCATGACGAGGCCGAACTTGAGACGGCGCTTGCCGCCAAGCCCGATTATGTGGCGCTGGGTCCGGTCTATCCCACCATCCTGAAGGAGATGAAGTGGGCGCCGCAGGGGCTGAAAAGGCTCGGCATCTGGAAGCAGCGCATTGGTGCATTGCCGCTGATCGGCATTGGCGGGCTGACACCGGAGCGGGCGGAAGCGGCGCTTGCCGCAGGGGCTGACAGTGCAGCGGTTGCCACCGACATCACCCGCAACACAGATCCGGAAGCGCGCGTGCGGGAATGGCTCGCCGCCACGGCCCGCTGGCGCTGAGCATCAACGGGGGATCGAGCCTCAGGCCTGCAGCGGTACGGTCATGCGCACGACAAGGCCATGGCCGGTAAATTTGCGCTCGATCTTGCCGCCCAGTTCGCCGCGGATGCTGGCGTCAATCAGCCGTGTGCCGAAGCCCTTGGCTGTCCCCGGTTCCACGGGTTGCGCGGATTTCTCCGTCCACACCAGTTGCAGAAGCTTGCCCTCGGGAGCGGCTTCCAGCGTCCAGTCCACGGTCAGGGAAGCCCCGTCATCGCCGACACGGGCATATTTGAGTGCGTTGGTTGCCAGCTCGTGGAAGACGAGGCTCAGCGCGTGCGCAGCCTTTTCGTTGAGAACCACGGGGGGGCCGCACAGCTTTTCACGCTGGAGCGCTTCGCCGAACACCTGCTCCAGTTCCTGCTCCAGAAGCTCGTTGAGCCCCGCCCGCTGCCAGCGGGACCGGGTCAGGAGGTCCTGCGCATTGGCCATGGCCTGCAGTCTGGAGGCAAAGGACGAAGAAAAGCTCTCCAATGAGAGAGAACTGCTGGCCGTCTGGCGGGCAATGGCGAGAATCCGGGCAATGGAATTCTTGATCCGGTGCTTCATTTCCTGAAGCATCAGATCCTTCTCGGCGATGACCTGCTGCGACATGGTTTCCAGCTCACGCCGGGCTTCGACGGCCCGGTTCTGATTGCGGATGGAGACCGCCAGCGCCGCCGCGAACAGCAGCGAAAACGTGCAGATCAGCAGGGAGCGCCAATGCGCCGCGATGCCGTTCTTCGCATCAGGCTGCCGCACCCGCACGAGCCAGTCGCGGCCGGCAACGGTGATTTCTCCCGTCATGGACTGGAAATCCTTTTCCGACAGCTTCACAAAGCCGTCAGACCGGAACAGCACAGGCTGCGCGGAACTGTCGGCACCGGTGTCCGTCACCTCTACCTCGACCGGCAGTTCCTGCGGATGCGTCAAAGACGCAAGGATCAGATCTCCTGCGCGCACCGGAGCATAGATGAAACCGTCCGGCTGCCCGCCGGGCTCATCGTCCAGCACACGCGGCTGGCTTCCGCGAAAGGGACTGTAGACCAGAAAGCCTGCCTGTTTTTCCGTTCCCGTCTCCTGCACCAGTTCGACCGGTGCCGAGGCATGGGGCTTGCCGGTTTCCATGGCGCGCGACATGGCGGCCCGGCGCAGGGGCTCGCTGAACATGTCATATCCGATGGCCCGGGCGTTGCGCGGATCCTGCGGCTCCAGCATCACAATGGGCGTGCGCCAGTCTTCTGCGGTGGTCTTGGGCCAGACGGCAGCTTCACGCCCGAAATGGACGGACAGCGCCTCATTCACAGGGGCCTCTGCCCCGGTTCGGATCAGTTGTGCAAAGCCGACACCTTGAAGTCCGCGGAGCTGGCCCGTCAGTTCAAGGCCTAGAACGAAGGTGCGAAACTCGTTATGTCCGGCAACGCCCCCTGCAGCCTCGAAAAAGGCCTGGGTAGCCGCCAGCACATTGAGCTGCTGGTCGATCCGGCTGCTGACCCGGTCAATGGCTTCCCGGCCAACGGCCTCAAACCGCTGCCGTTCCGACGTTGTTTCAGCCTGAAAAACGGCCCAGGTCAGCCAAAGCCCAACACAGGCCACGGCAAGGAACACGGCCGGGGGGAGATACTTCCTCATGACATCTGCAACCGTGCTCAGGGGACAGGTGATATGCACACACTCTGCCGAGTCAGGAGTAAACGGTGTGCCTTGCCAGTTTTCAATAGGTTACGTTAGGACAATGTGCTGAATTTTCGGGGTTAACCCCATCTGGCCGGAGAAATCAGGCCGTATGGGGCTCCACGGGAAACTCGATGCTGTATGTCACCAGGCGCGGCGTAAGGCTGTAGCTGGCCTTGCCGTTGACAGCCAGCGGTACAACCCGCTCCAGCACGGTGCTGCCAAAATGGCGGTCATAGGCCGTGCGGGATGTCTGGCCGGCGCCCGGTTCGCCGGCCTGCGGCGTCACGGTTTCGATCCAGACGATTTCCACCATCCGTACTCCGTCCTGCTTGCTCAGCCGGCAGCGCACCGTGACCGGCGGGCCAACGGTCAGCGCCGTTCCGTAGCTGACCGCATTGACCATCAGTTCGTGCAGGGCCAGGCCCACATGCAAGGCCGCATTCGGGTCCAGCAGGGCGTTGTCGCCCAGCACCTCGACCAGATGCGGATTCTGCGGCACATAGCGGCTGACCTGCTGGCGCACCAGATCCTCGAAATAGGCGCCATGCCAATTGGAGTCCGTCACCAGATCCTGCGACTGCGCCAGCGAATGCAGCCGCCCACGGAACTTGGCCAGAAACTGGTCCATCCGGGTGGAATGCCGCGCCGTCTGCGAGGCAATGCTCTGGATGATGGCAAGAAGGTTCTTGGACCGGTGGCTGACCTCGCGCAGAAGCGCCCGGAGCACCTTCTCGCGGCGGGTCTTTTCGGTGAGGTCAGCGATCGTCGTCAGCAGATAGGGCCGCGCGCCGAAGGACGTCACCTGTTCCACATTGAAGGAAAAAACCCCGGCCTCACCGAGATCGGCCTCAAAAAAAGCCGGCCCGCCCGAGGCCATGACCTGAGCCTTGCTGGCCGCCAGCATTCCAGCCAACTCGTCACCAAAAATGGCGGCATCGGTCGGATGGCCTGCTTCCGGATCCAGCCTCCAGGGCGCGGGGAGATTGGCGGCATAGACATAGTTCAGCTGGCTGTCCTGAAGAGTCAGGCAGATGCCCGACCGCTCCAGCGCCAGCAGCAGATATTCACGCAGATGGGCCTCCGGCTGCCCCGGATCCTTCCAGATCAACCGATGAACCACCGGCGCCACTCCAACTCCCGCAGAAAGGGGCTCCGCTGCTCTTGCAGCCAGCCCCTCCTGCTGTTCGCTCCGGAACATCACCTCTGCTCTAGCCCCGGCGCAGCACACCAGCGATCAGGGACAGGACGAGGAAGACCAGAAACACGAAGAATAGAATCTGTGCAATACCGGCAGAAGCACCGGCAATGCCGCCAAACCCCAACACACCTGCGATGATCGCAATCACAAGAAATACAGCCGCATAATACAGCATGATCAACTCCTTCTGAAAGACACAGTTCCTGCATTGCCACAGGACTTTCCGCTCTCCAGCTTCGAGATTTTCACCACCTCTGCTTTGCAACGATAGTATGCAGTGCAGAGGCAAGGTGCTGATCATGTAACGGCTGAACTCCCGTGTGGTTCCATCGCATCCGGCTCTCGCGGGGTCAAACCTGTTATAGCAAGACCCTGCGGCGCTGACGCATCAAGCCTGGAAGGCGGAAGCGCCATGTGGCACGGCATTACTCCGCCGCCGCAGCCCTGGCGCTTTCGTCGAAGAACAGGGCCTGGCTGATCAGGGCCTTCACCATGTCCGGATTGAAAGGCTTGGTCACAAGGAACGCCGGTTCCGGCCGCTCGCCCGTCAGCAGGCGCTCCGGAAAGGCGGTGATGAAGATGACCGGCACCGTCACGTCCGCGAGAATCTCGTTCACCGCATCAAGGCCGGAACTGCCATCGGCAAGCTGGATATCGGCAAGGATCATCCGCGGCCGGGTCTCGCGGAACAATTCCACTGCCTCCGCATGGGTGCGGGCAATGCCGGTAACCCGGTGGCCCAGCCCTTCCACCATCTGCTCGATGTCCATGGCGATCAGCGGCTCATCCTCGATGATCATGATATCGGTGGCCACCTGACGGGAAATGTCCTCCGCCGCCTCGCGCAGCAGGGCGCCAAACTCGGCTTCCGTCACGGACAGGATATCCGCTGCCTGGGCCGCGGTGAACTCCTCGACCGACACCAGCAGGAAAGCGAGACGGCTGCGCGGCGGCAGCGACGCAAGGTAACTGGAGGCCCGGCGCTCCCACAGGAACGGCGATTCCGACGTCTCGATCTTGATCAGCGTGGAACCAAAAAGCGTGGCAAAGAGTTTGTAAAGCGCAACCCGGTCGTCCTGCGCCTCTGGCAGAAGCGACACATCGGCAATCAAGGCCTCGAGGGTCGCCGCGACATAGGCATCGCCTGATGCCTGCGAGCCGGTCACGGCTCTGGCGTAGCGGCGCAGATAGCTCAGGTGAGGTGCAATACGGGTCGAAAGCGACATTAAAAAACGCTCCTTAGGGCTCCCCGTGTGGCCTCCGGAATGGAACTGTGCCGGGGAGAAACCGGATTGTGACCGCCCGCACGCACGGGCATCTTGGGAAAAGAACGGCTGGATCCCAAAAAAGTTCCTCCTGCCTGGAACTTTTTTTGACGGTCCGCATTTTCCTGACAGATACGAAACGGATGCATGATGCCCATGAACGACTGGAAAAAGCCCGGAACACCGGACGCTGGCACTGGAGCGCTGGAAGGCGCTCATGCCCAGCAGATCTCGGCCCGCCTCCGGCAGCTTTACGACACGGTACAGAACGAAGGGATTCCCGACCGGTTTCTCGACCTTCTGGAGCGCCTCGACGAAGCTGAGGAGAGGAGCTTGAAGAAATGACGGCAGCGGGGACGGCAGACACGGCGCAGGCGGCAGACCCGCGCAAGATTTTCAAGCGTGAGATGCTCGCCTGCCTGCCGAGCCTGCGCGCCTTTGGTGTGTCGCTGGCCGGGAACGCCGACAGGGCTGATGATCTGGTGCAGGACGCCATCATGAAGGCCTGGGCCAAGCAGGAAAGCTTCGAGCTGGGCACCAATATGAAGGCCTGGCTATTCACCATCCTGCGCAACGAATTCTACAGCCAGGCCCGCAAGCGCGGCCGCGAGGTGCAGGACAGCGATGGCCTGTTCACCGAACGTCTCGCCGTGCATCCGGGCCAGTATGGCTCGCTCGACCTGCAGGACTTCCGCAAGGCGCTGGAAGAGTTGCCCGACGATCAGCGCGAAGCCATCATTCTGATCGGCGCCTCCGGCTTTTCCTATGAGGAAGCGGCGGAGATCTGCGGCTGTGCCATCGGCACGATCAAGAGCCGGGTCAACCGCGCCCGCAACCGCCTGCAGGAACGGCTGCAGATCAGCGGCGAAGAAGATTACGGCCCTGACAGCCTGTCTGCGCCTGTCACCCAGCAGCTATTTCACGGCTGACCGCGAAGCAGCCCTGTGGCCTTGCCTGCGGCGGGCAGAACTTTCCTTCGTTCTGCCTGCTTGAGCTGTCTGGATGCCCCGGCTGCGGCACGAGAGGGAGTTTGAATGCGCGTTACAGCTCTCCTGAACCGGGATGGCGGCACCCTGAAGACGGCCGATATTCAGGCGGTCTGCAGCCTTATCGAGACGGAGTTCTCCGCCGCAGGCCATGAGGTGCGGTGTATCGTCACCTCCTCCGCCCGCCTTCAAGACAATCTGAAACGCATTGCGGATGATCCGGCGGCAGAGGTCATTCTTGCCGGCGGCGGGGATGGCACCATCTCGGCTGCCGCTGCGATGGCCTACCGCTCCGGCAAGGTGCTGGGCGTGCTTCCGGCCGGCACCATGAACCTCTTTGCCCGCTCCCTCGCCATTCCCTTGCCGCTCGACAGGGCCATCGCGGCACTGGCGAAGGCAGAGGTGGTGCGCTCCGACATCGGCCTGATGAATGGCCGGCCCTTCGTGCATCAGTTTTCCCTCGGCCTGCAGGCGCAGATGATCCGCGAGCGCGACAAGGCGGAACATGCCTCGCGCCTTGCCAAGATGTGGGGCAGCTTCCGCGCCTTCCTGCGCTCCACCTTCCGCCCCTTTTCCTTTCGCGCCAAACTGCGCACCGGCAGCGAGGTCCGGCGCGGGCGCTTCAGCATCATTGCCGTGTCAAACAACGTCTATGGCGAGGGCACGCTGCCCTATGCGGCGCGGCTGGACGAGGGGGTTCTGGGGGTCTACAGCGTCCGCCGGCTGACCTCGCTGGAAACAACGCTGCTGGCCGCTGACCTTGCCCGCGGTGCGTGGCGCTCCAACGCCAATCTCATGTATGACCGCGCCCGTGAGGTCGAGGTGGAACTCTCCCCTTCCATGCGCCGCAAGATTGGCGTGCTGGATGGCGAGCTGATCGACCTGCCGCTGAAGATCACCGTGAAGATCGAGCCGCAGGCTCTTGCCGTACTGCGTCCGGCTGCGGCCGGAGCAGCGTAATCCGCTCTGCTGCCTGACCTGCCCCTTCAGCCCTTCCCCCACACGCAGAAATCCCGGCACAAGGCCGGGATGAAGACAGATGCGGGCTATAATACCAACTCTCGACAAAGCTTGGCTCATCAAGAATTGGTCAAGCCCATGCGGCGCCTGAGCAATTTCAAGGTGTGATGCGTCAGAACCGAAAGCCTTGGCATAAGGGGGTTACTCGCTGCCGGCCGAGCGGGTGCGGGTGGCGAGGAACAGGCCGGCTATTGCGAGAACGGCCAGGCCCATGGTCTTGCCCTTCCCTCCGGCCAGAAGGGGTGCAGCCGCGGCAAGGGCGATGGCGTTGAGCGCGCGTTTCTGCTCACGCTTGCGCCGGTCCTGCCGGTTCAAAAGCATCATGATGGCCACCAGCAGCGCAGCCAGAGACAGCAGCAGCAGCGCAGCAACGAAAAGGACGGCAACCGGATCATATCCGGTGCGGATCACCCAGATCACGGCGGCGGTGGCGCCGAAGCCCCAGGCGGTGAGCACCAGCAGGGCACAGGCCCCAAGCAGCAGGACGCTGCGGCGAAGCTGCCGCAGCCTTCCTTTTGCGTCACCCAGGGTGTCCAGGGCGAGGGAAGCCAGAAGGCGCATGGTTTAGCGCCGCATCAGCAGGGCTGCGAGCACGCCGGCGCCAGCGGCAATGGCCAGCGACTGGAGCGGGCGGGCGCGAACCTGCGTGGCAACCTTGCCTTCCAGATCGGCAAGCTCTTTCTTGAGCGTCTCCAGCGCATCCTCACCGGCGGCCTTCAGGTCATCGGCCTTGCCGCTGCCATAGCAGGCGACGGCCTTGCCGAGATCGGCGACATCGGCCCGGACGCGGGCGATGCGCTCCTCCAGATCCTTGGCGGAAACAGACTTGCTGGTGTCATTTGCGGCGTTCTGAACTGCTGCAGGCATGATGTGCTCCTGTGTCAGGGCCGGAAGCCGGCCCGGATGAAGGGAAATAGTCTGGCCGGTGGCGCCCACGATTGCGGGCGCCACGCAGGGTTTGACCGAAGTTCAGGCAGGGTTAGCGGATAACCGTGGTTTCCGGGCTCTGCCGGTAGGCCTCCAGCGTATAGGCCGGAGCATTCTCGATGGCCTCGGGCGTCACCGACGTGGTGGCCTGAATGGTGCCCTCGGCATCACGCTGGATCATCACGTTGGAGGCTTCAACGGCCACCGGCTTGCTGCCGATGCCAAGCACACCGCCCACGTTGATCACATAGGCCTCGGCCTTGCCGGCGGGTGCGATCACAACATCGGAAATCTTCCCGGCGGTGCTGCCGTCTGCCGTGACCAGATTGGTGCCGATCAGGTTGTCAGTGCTGATCACATTGACACCTGAAGCCTGTGTGCTGCCTGCCTGACCTGCGGTACCGGCACCCGGCATGACCGTGGTGGTGCCGGCGGTATCGTCGGTCAAACCGACCGATTCGCTCAGCTCATCGATCACCGACGGGCCGGTCAGGCTGGTCTTGTCGAAGGCAGGTTCTGCATTCAGCTGCTGCGGCGTCATCTGCACCATCAGGCGGCTTTCGCCGTTCTGGTCGATCCAGGTCAACTGATTAAAGGGAACGGCAACGTCCTTCCCCTCAACCTCAGCGGTGCTGTCAACCGAGATGATCACGGCGTTAACCTCACCGCTCTCGGTCATCGCCACATCGGACACCTTGCCGATGCGTTCACCTTCGGTGGAACCGGTCGCATGGACGTCCTCACCGATCAGGCTGCTGGCGACAACTTCGGATGCGATGCCGGAAAGGCCGGACGGAGCCATCGTACCAGAGGGCTGGCTCATGTCCTGTTCAGGCATCACGCCCGGCTGTGTATCCATCGGAACACCTGGCATTACTGCAGGTTTTTCGACAAACGGCGCCGTCCCTGGTGCATTATTCATGTCCTGCGCCATTGCCGGAGCGGCAATAAGTACAGAAACAAGAGCGGTTGTAGCAAGAATCCTTTGGACCATTATTTATCCTCCATTTCTTGCAGATGACCTCGCCGATCCCTGAATTGAGAAACAACTGAAAGTCATCCTGTTTTTCCCACACACGGTAGCAAAACACACCACGGAGAACTTTGTTCCAAAAATTTTTCCTGCATATTTCGCCGGGCCGGGATCATCATCCATATTTACTTGAGTTAAAAACTCAGGTATTGAAGGTGCAATCAAAAACTCAAGGTTGCGCACCCGTGACAAAACTCCGGATGCTGATGCTGGCCCTGGCGGCCAATGCATTCCATCAGGCGGCATTGATCGCCCTTGTGCCGGTATTGCAGCATCTTTTCGGTGTCAGTCTCGCAACGCTCGGGGCCCTGGTCGGGCTTGGCCTGCTCGCGGCCGCTCTTGCCATTCCGGGCTGGGGCCGTGTGGCAGCCAGCCACGGGCTTGACCGGGCCCTGCAGCTGACGCTGACGGGGGGCGGCCTCGGCGCCATGGTAATGGGCGCAGGCATTGCCGCAGCAGCATATGGCTGGCTCGCCGCCCTGCCGGCCTTCGCGCTTCTGGCCGCCGGACGCCTGATCTACAGCCTCAGCGCCCCGGCCATTCTGCCGCTGGCACAAAGCGTGGGCACGGTCCGGAAACCGCAGAACACCGGAACAGAGGGCGCGGCGCTGGCCGGACACATCGGCCGGCTCAATGCCATGAACGGCATTGGCCGCCTCGCCGGAAATGCCCTGATCGCGCCCCTGCTTCTGCTTGGCGCCTGGGCGCCCGTTCTGCTGCCCCTGCCGGTCTATCTGGCGGCGCTTGTGCTTTTCCTGCATCAGGACGCAGGCGAAGAACCTGCCGTCCACCCGGTTCCGAAGATGGAAGCCGGTGCAGCCAGACCGGGGTGGCGCCCGCTGGCGGGGCCTCTGTCTCTTGGTTTCCTGCTGCAGCTGTCCACGGGCGCGGCCTATGTGCTCCTTGGCCCCGTCATCGCGCGGCGGCTCTCCCTCTCTCCTTCGGAAGCGGCCAGCGCAGCCGGACTGTGCCTGGCCGTCTCTGTCGCGGTGGGCATTGCCGTGCAGCTCGGCCTTGAGCGGATCATCGGCCACCGCCTTCAGGCAGGCCGCCTGGCCGGGACAGTGCTTTGCGCAGCCGGGCTTGGCCTTCTGGCCTTTGCCGCCAGCCTGCCGGTGCTGGCGCTTGCCGCAGCGCTCACCGCTGCCGGTCTTTCCGTAGCCTTGGGCGCCAATACGGCCCTGACCCTGTCCGCCGAAGGCATGCCAGAGTCAGGCCGCGCCCTTGCCTCCACACGCCTCAGCAGCCTGCAATTTGCCGGGCTTGCTGCAGGCTCACTTGCGGGCGGTGTTCTGGGCTCCATCAGTCTCGACATGGCCCTTTCCGTTCTGGCGGGCGCAACCGCGCTCACCGCAATTATCATCCCAATCCTCACCCGTTTCAGCCGCAGCAGCGGCCCGGCACTTCAGCTCGCCCTCCCGGATCTGTCCGCCGCCGCCCCTGTCCACGCCCCTCATAAAGGAGCATCCGAATGAACCCCGTGCTCGAAATGCGCCCCCATGCCGGCACCCCCGCCTTGCCGCTCGATGTTGCCGGAATTGGCATCGGCCCCTTCAATCTCAGCGTCGCTGCGCTCCTCGACAGCGTGCCGGGGTTGAATGCGCGCTTCTTCGAAAAGAAGAAGCAATTCGTCTGGCATCAGGGTCTGATGTTCCCCGGCTCGATCCTGCAGACCTCGTTCCTCAAGGATCTGGTGACGCCCGTCCTGCCGACCAGCCCGCATTCCTTCACCGCCTTTCTGGTGGAGAAGAAGCGCTTCTACGATTTCCTCTCCGGCCGCTTCACCGGCGTCACCCGGATGGAGTTCAACGAGTATCTGCAATGGGTGAGCGGACGGCTCGACACTCTCAGCTTTGGCGAGGAAGCCACGGCCGTGCATCTGGACGGCAGCCGCCTGCGGCTGGAATTCGCCAGCGGCCGCACGGAGCTCGCCCACAATCTCATCGCAGGCGCAGGCATGGTGCCGTTTGTGCCGCCCTGCACGGCCGCGCATCTGGGGGCCGACTGCTTCCATGCGGGAAGTTACCTGACCCAGCCGCGCAGTTTCACGGGCAAGCGCGTGGCCGTGATCGGCGGCGGTCAGACGGGCGCGGAAATCGTGCTGGATCTTCTGACCCGTGCCGAGGGCGCGCCCGCGCATGTGAACTGGATCAGCAATCTGCCGCGGTTCTCGCCGCTGGAGGAAGGTGGTTTTGTCGATCAGGTGTTCACGCCGGGCTATGTCGCGGCCTATCGGACGCTCCCCTTCGAGGCCCAGCGCAGCGAGATTTCCGGCCAGAAGCTCGCCAGCGACGGGCTGACGCCCGCCACGGTGGACACACTCTTTGCCGAGATCTACCGCCGCCGCCACCTCATGGGCGAGAGCTGCATTTCCCTGCTGCCGGGCCGCAATCTGGAGGCAATGGACCGGCAGAACGGCGGGTTCCTGCTGCACACGCACGCGATCACAAGCGGCGAGAGCGAGCTTTTCGGCGCTGACGCGGTGATCCTGGCGACCGGCGCCCGCCCTGCCCTGCCAGCCTGCCTTGAGCCCCTGCGCCACCGGCTGGATCTTGATGCCAATGGCCTGCCGGTTCTGGATGCCAGCTACCGTCTGCAATGGGATGGCCCCTCCAGCATCGGCCTCTTCGGCCTCAATCTCGGCCTGTCGTCGCACGGGATCGTCGATCCGCAGATGAGCCTCATGGCCTGGCGCAGCGCCGTCATCATCAACGCCCTGACCGGGGAGGATCTCTTCGATGTCAGCGCCGGACCGGAACTGGTGGACTGGCCGAAACGCCTCCCGGATGAAGCCCCGCTCACCCGGGCCGTCGGCTAACCCGGCCGCCACCATCGCCGCCGCCTGCCAGACCTGCCCCGGTCCTGGCGGCGGCGGCTGACCTGATCCCGATTGACGAGGACCCGGCATGAACCAGCTTCTGCCTTCAAACCGGATGACACCCGCTGCCGCGCCCATGGATGCCGCAGCGCTGGCCGATCATTCCGCCGCCAGCGCTTTCCTGAATGCCCTGTTGCGCGAGTGGGACGGCTGGTCTGCGCTTGCCCCCGGCGAGCGGGCGAGCCTTGAGGCCTCCCTGCCGGACGGTTTTGCCGCGCCGGGCGGAGAAATCCTGAAACTGCCGCTTGCGGGCGGCGATGCGCTTCTGATCCACGCCCCGGCCCGCACCCCCTTCCGCACCGCCGTTCGCCTGCCTTTCTGCCTGATGGGCGCTGATGGCAGCCTGCGCAAGGTACCGCTGGCTACGGCTCTGGCCCTGCTCGTTACTGATCCGGTGGCAAGCGCGGGCGATGAAGCCCTGCAGATGAAGCTGCTGCAGCGGGTGATGGACAGCCGCCTCGCCGCCGAAGAAGCCTTCCGCGCCCGCCCGCCGCTGGGGCTCGCCTCAGGCTGGACTTTCCAGCAGGGCGAGCAGGCCCTGACCGGCGGCCACGCCACCCATCCCAATCCGCGCAGCCGCGACGGGCTGGAACTGGAGGAGGCACGCCGCTTCGCGCCGGATCTGGGCGGATGTTTCCCGCTGTTCTGGTGCCTCGCCCACCGCTCCACTCTCGTCCTGGCCAGCGGCACGCTGACCCCGGCAGAACAAATGCTGCGGGCACTGGCCCAGAGCGATCCGTCCTTGCCGCAAGAGCTGCACCAGCCGGAAGACGGCTTCGTGCCGCTGCCCTGGCATCCCTTTCAGGCGCCAAAGCTTCTTGCCCGGGCGGATGTCATCGCCCTCCTGCGCGAAGGCCTGCTGCGCCCGCTGGGCGAGCTGGGCCAGCCCTTTGCCGCCACCGGCTCTTTCCGGGGTGTCCATGCCTGGCATGCGCCGTTCATGCTGAAATTCTCGCTCTCCCTGCGCCTCACCAACTCCCGCCGCACCCTGGCGCGCAAGGAGGTGGAACGCGGGCTGCAACTGGCCGAATTGCTGGATGGCCCGGTCGGGGAAAGCCTTGCCGCCGAATTCCCGAAGGCCTCGATCCTGCGCGAGCCTGCCTATGTGGCGCTGAAGGATGCAGATGGCGGGGCGCTGGAGGAAAGTTTCGTTGTCCTGCGCGACAACCCGTTCCGTGATGAAACCGCCGCCGGTCCGGTGATGATGGCGGGCCTGTGCGAGCAGCGCCCGGATGGCGCTTCACCTCTTGGCGAGTTGATCCTTACCCGTGCCGCCCGCGATGGCAGCGCGGCGGAGGATCTGGCGGAAAGCTGGCTGCAGGGCTTCCTGGATGTGGCGATCCATCCGCTTCTGGAAATCCGGGCCCGCTACGGCCTGCTTTTTGGCGCGCATCAGCAGAACATGACGCTGGCGCTCGATGAGCATGGCTGGCCCGCACATCTGTGGCTGCGCGACTGTCAGGGCACCGGCCACCTCACCACTCATCACGGCATGCTGGCAAAGCACCTGCCCGATATCGGCCGCCACGCGGAAAACGTCGTGCCGCCGGAACTGGGCGACGGGCTCGTCTGCTACTATGTCATCGTCAACAATCTGATGAGCGTGATCGCCACACTGGTGCTGGATGGGCTCATCCCGGAAGAGCGGGCCAAGCGCTGCCTTCTCACCTTCCTGCAACGGGAAAAGGTGCAGAGCCAGGGCGACACCAGCCTGCATGATTTCCTGCTGAACCGGCCAACCTGGGTGAGCAAGGGCAATTACCGCACCAGCCTCAGCAATGTGAACGAGGCTTCGGGCGATGGATCGGGCCAGCTTGCCGCCTTCCTTGAAATGCCGAACCCGCTGCTGCCGCTGATGCGCGCGCACGGGAAGTGACACGGAGACACAGCCCATGAACATTCATGCTGCCAGCACCACCCGGGCGGAAGCCCTCGTGACCACCCGCCTCGACAGTGCCGGGGAAACACCGGTTCTGTCGCTGCGCCTGAACGGCACAACGCCCGGCGCGGATGAGCTGACCGGCGCCGTGCTGCGGGCGCTGGAAGCGGCCTTTGCTGCTGACGGAAGCCTTCACCGGCTGATCCTTGATCCGGCGGATGCGCCGCTCACCGTCCGCGATCTGCCCTTTGCCCATCCGGTTGCGGGCGGGCTGGAGGTGCGCCGTGACGGCTTCTACCAGACAGACCTGCTCTGGCTCAGGCACAAGCCCACTGGACGGCTGCGCACCGGACTGGTGCCGGGCCCGGATGGGCGCGATCACCCCTTGCGCCCGCCCCATCCGGTGGGCGTGGTCTATGAGCGGTATGATCCGGTGGCCGATCTTACCGTCTCCTTCCGTGCGGTGGACATCGACCGGGACCTCGACACCTTCCACCGCTGGATGAATGATGGCCGTGTTGCCTATTTCTGGGAACTGGCCTGGGACAAGCCGAAGCTGCGCGACTATCTCGCCGCCTTCGCGGAGCGCCCGCATACCTATCCGCTGATCGGCTGTTTCAACGGCGAGGAGGCAGGTTACTTCGAGACCTACTGGGTGCGGGAGGACCGGCTTGGCCCCTTCTATGACAGCGGCCCCTGGGACCGGGCCTGGCATGGGCTGATCGGCGAGCGCCGCCACCTTGGCCGGGCCAAGACCGGCGCCTGGCTGCGCAGCCTGCTGCATTACCTCTTCCTTGATTGCCCGATGACGGAAAACATCATGGGCGAGCCGCGCATCGACAATGCCAAGCTGCTGAACTACGCCGCTGAGGTCGGCTACGAAAAGGTCAAGGAATTCGACTTCCCGCACAAGCGCTCGGCCCTGATGCGCTGCTCGCGTGACCGGTTCTTCGCGGAGGTGCGGCTGTGAACGCGCCCTTTGCACTATCCACCCCGGCAGACAGCCGGAGCGCCGCTGACGCCCGCTGGCAGGAGGTATGCCGCGCAGGCCTTGCCAAGATGCTCGACGAGCTGACCTATGAGGAAGTGCTGGCGCCGGAAGCAGAAGGCGACAGCGCATATGCCCTGCGCCTCAAGTCCGGCATCACCTGGCGCTTTGCCGCCCGCACCGGCGCCTGGGGCAACCTGCTGACGGACAGCCGGACAATCCGCCGTGAGCCGGAAGGGGCCATCTCGCCGCTTCAGTTCACGCTGGATGCAAGGGCAGAGCTCGGGATGGCGCCGGAAACCCTTGCCACCTTCCTGCGCGAACTTTCCAACACCCTGCGGCAGGACATGATCCTGCATCAGAAAACGGAAGGCCTTGAGGCGGACCGGTTGCTCGACTTGCCCGTGCATGTGCTGCACGGCCTGCTGGAAGGCCATCCCAAGGCGGTGGCCAACAAGGGCCGCCTCGGCTGGGGCGCGGATGACCTTGCCCGCTATTCACCGGAATCGGCCGAACCCTTCTCCCTGTTCTGGCTGGCAGCCACCCGGCAGAACTGCCGTCTGGGCGGTGATGACCATGAAGCGGCGTTCCTGCGCCGCCAGCTCGGCGAAGCTGAGGCGGCAAAGCTTCTCGCCCGCCTCACGGAAAAGGGGCTCAGCCTTGAGACCCACACGCTGATCCCCGTGCATCCCTGGCAGTGGGACAATGTGATCCAGCAGGCCTATGTCACGGATCTTGCCACCGGCGATCTGGTGTTTCTCGGCAGCTTCGGCGGGCGCTATGTGGCCGGTCCCAGCCTGCGCACGCTCACCAGCATCGACCGGCCCGGCTCTGCGGATGTGAAGGTGGCGCTGACCATCCTCAACACCTCCGCCTGGCGCGGCATTCCGGGCAAATACATCGCCATCGGCGCTGCGCTCTCTGACTGGCTGGAAGGCATCGTTGCCTCAGATGACCTGCTTGCCCGGCACGTGACGATCCTGCGCGAGGCACGCGGCATCTGGTACCGGCACCCGCTCTATGGCCAGATGGAGGATGCGCCCTATCAGCATGGCGAAACGCTGGGCGTGATCTGGCGCGACAATGCCTCCGGCCGGGTGGGGCCGCACCGTCGCGCCTGTCTCTATGCCGCGCTGCTGCATCGCGATGCGGAGGGGCGGCCGCTCGCCGTGGCCCATGCGCGCCGGGCGGGACTGGACATCGCGGACTGGCTGAAGCACCTGTTCGAGGTCAGCGTGGTGCCGCTCTATCACATGCTCTGCCGCTTCGGCACGGGCTTCATCGCCCATGGGCAGAACATCACCGTGGTGCTGGAAAGGGACCTACCGGCCGGCATTGCCATCAAGGATCTGCAGGGTGACGTGGATCTGGTCAATGTGGTGTTTCCCGAACAGGCGGACCTGCCGGACGAAGTGAGGGCGGTGCTGCCGTCGAAGCCTCCGGCCTATATCGTTCACAACATCCAGACGGCGCATTTCGTCACCGTGCTGCGCTTTTTCTCTGCCCGGCTCGAGGCGTCCGGCGTGCTGCCGGAAGACAGGTTCTACCGGCTTCTGGCGGATGTGCTTGAGGCTTATATGGCGGCACATCCGGAGCTGGCGGAACGGCACAAGATGTTCGATCTGTTCCATCCGTCGATGCCGAGGGTCTGCATCAACAAGGTCCGCTTTGCCATCGGCTATGGCGATTCCGCCCAACGGCCGATGCCAGCCCTGGGCACGGATCTACGCAACCCTTTGTGCCGTTGCGGAAATGTTGCGTGAACGCAACAGTACAACTTTTGCAAGGCGCACACGCCGAACAAAACTTGAATCTCCAATTCATATATGCAGTGTAGCGCCAATATCAGGAAGCCAGGCCGCAAGGGCCAAGCCACCGCAGACCAGACTTCAACCGCACATGCAACAGGTGGCAGGCCATGCATTTCAAGACACTTGCACTGACGACAACGGCGCTTATCGCAGCCTTTCCGGCACTGGCGCAGGATGAGACCGCGCAGAAGACGTCCACCCTCGACAAGATCGTCATCACTGCGGGGCGTAGTGAAAACGAGGTCAGCACGCTGGCGCAGTCGGTTGTCGTCATCGACCGCGAGCAGATCGAGGCTGCCAGTTTTGGCTCCACCGATCCGACCGATCTGATCTCCCGCCTTGTTCCGGGCTTTGCTCCGTCTAACCAGACCATCTCGGGTGCCTCGGAAACCTTCCGTGGCCGCAGCGTGCTGATCATGGTCGATGGCGTGCCGCGCAACACGCCGCTGCGCGATAACTCCCGCATCCTGTCGATGATCGATCTCAACACGGTCGAGCGCATCGAAGTGGTGAATGGGTCTTCCAGCCTTTATGGCGCGGGCGCAACCGGCGGCACCATCAACTTCATCACCAAGCGCGGGGTGGAAGAGGGCATCCGCACCACCATCACCACCCAGGCATCCGCCTACACCCAGGACATCGGCAATTCCATTGCCCCGTCCGTGAGTGCCAATGTGGAAGGCCGTATCCGCCAGTTCGACTATTTCTTCTCCCTCTCCGGCGACATGACCCGCAAGACCTATGATGGCCGCGGCAACGAGATGCCCTCTGATGCCATGATCGGGCAGGGTGGCAGTGACCGGACGCGTCAGGGCAACATGTTCACCTCGCTCGGATACGAGAATGAAAGCCGCCGCTTCGGCCTGTCCTTCGACTGGACCTATCTCGACCAGAAGCCCGACTGGCTGACCAACTACTCCAGCAACCCGATCAGCCCGGACTACACCTCCCCCTATACCGGCGAGCGCCTGAAGGAAGATTCCAAGTATTTTACTGGAACATTCACCGAGAATGACTTCATCTTCGGCACCTTGAACGTGACCGCATTCTACAATTCCATCCGGAAGCAGTCCCTGTTCAACACTCTTTCGACTGCAAACTCGTTCGTCTATGGCGCATCGAATGGGTCCACCGTTGTATCGCCCTACAACCAGACCATTCTCAAAAGCGACCGCGCCGGGATCAATGCAACGGTCAACAGTGACCTGGACTTCATCCGTGACGGCGCGAAGATCACCTGGGGTGCCGACTACACTTACGATCACACGACGCAGGAGCGCGTGGATGGGGCAGCTGTCATTGCACCGATGACGCAGAACCAGATCGGCGCCTTTGCCCAGCTGGAAGTGCCCGTGACAGACCGGTTCACCCTGCAGGGTGGCGCCCGCTTCGACCAGTTCTACCTTGATGTCGAAGACTTCACCCGGCCGTCGGGTATTTTCCTGTACAATGGGTACCGGGTCCCACTGCGCGAAGTCAGCGTCACCGGCGGCAGCTTCACCTATAATTCTCCGACCTACAACATCGGCGGTGTGTTTGATCTGACCGAGGAAGCCCAGGCCTTCGCCAATTTCTCGCAAGGTTATTCCCTCGCGGACATTGGCGGTTTCACACGCCGGGCCGGCGCCAATTCCGTTGCCGACATCTGCGCGACATACGGCTCTATTCTGGCTGCTTATGGTTGCGGAACCGGCGCGCCGAACCTCAACATCAGCTATGCGAACATCGCCCCGGAACCGGCGCTCGTGAACACTTATGAAGCGGGCTTGCGTGGAGACTGGGGCCGGTTCCGCGGCACCGCCAGCGCCTATATCTCCACTTCGGACAAGGGCACGTCCTTCGACGCCACCACAAACAGCGTTTCCCAGCAGAAGGAAAAGATCTGGGGCTTTGACCTCACCGCCGAAGCGGATGCCACCGACCGGCTGAAGATCGGCACCGTCTTCGCTTATGTGGAGGGCAAGTATGACGCCAATGGAAATGGCAAGATTGATGCCGGCGAATACCTGCCGAACAACCGTATCCCCAACACCTACAAGATTAACCTCTATGGTGAAATGCGGTTCATGTACGACATCATGGCGCGTGCCGAGGTGGAATACTTGTCCGGCCGCAAGGTGACGAGCCAGCATCTGCCGAATGCGACCCTGCTGCACCTTGGCATGTCCAAGGACATGGGCAAGTCCGGCAAGCTGTCCTTGGGCGTGCGCAACGTGCTGGACACCTACTATGTCAATCCGGTGGCCAGCGCCGTGCGCGGCGCGGAAGTGCCGGGCCTTGGCCGTACGGTTGCCCTCACCTACCGCGTGACCTTCTGATCCTGAGGCCTCCCGCAGGCGATTGCGGGAGGCTTGCCTTTTTTCCGGAAAGACCAGTGCCATGCGGGATGCACCAGCACCCCAAAGCCAGACAGCGCCAGCAGAGAAGAGCCGGATCCGTCTTTATGTGACGCTGGCCGGGCTCTATCTGGCGCAAGGCATTCCCACCTATCTGATCGCCGCCGCCCTGCCGCCCGTTCTGCGCGAGCAGGGCGTTTCGCGTACGGCCATCGGGCTTTTCTCGCTGCTGATGCTGCCCTTGGTGGCGAAATTCGCCTGGGCGCCCTTCGTCGACCGGATCCGCCTTTTGCCCATCGGCCACCGGCGCGGCTGGATCGTGCCGATGCAGCTCGCCTGCTCGGCCGCTCTTTTCGCCATGGCCTTCATCCAGCCCACGGATGTGGTGGGGCTGTTCATCATCTGCATGGTCATTTCCGTTGCCATGTCGACCCAGGACATCGCCACGGACGGCTATGCCACGCAGAAGCTGACGGAAGCGGACCGGGGCATCGGCAACGCCTGTCAGGGCGGGGCAGTCGCCTTCGGCGTCGTCATCGGCGGCAGCCTGTCGCTGTTCCTGTTCGAAAAATGGGGCTGGCAGCCGACGCTGCTCTTCGTCGCCGCCCTGTCCCTCATTCCCCTCGCCATGACCGTGATGATGGAGGAGGACGAGGACAGCGGCCCTTCCCGAACCGGCGAACGCTCCGCTGCTCCCCGGCCCTCGCTCCGCGCCTTCTTCCGCCGCCCGGAGGCCGTGCAGATCCTCATCGTGGCACTGGTGTTCCGCGCCAGCGAAGGCCTCGTCAAGGCGATGGAAGGGTCTTACCTCGTCGATATCAAGCTGCCGCTGTCCTGGATCGGTTATCTCTCGGGCGCTTCGGCGGCGACGGCCGGGCTTCTTGGATCCGTGGTGGCCGTGGGCCTGATGCGCTGGCAAGGCACCCGCACGGCCCTGATCACCCTTGGCGGCCTCAGGACCATCTGCTTTCTGATGTTCGCCCTGCATGCGCTGGGTCTGTCGGACAGCCTCTATACGGTCATCGGTGCGGCCGGGTTCCAGACGCTGATCCGCTATATGGAAATCGTCGTGCTCTATTCGCTGTTCATGTCCGTCGCCTCCAAAGACCAGCCCGGTACGGATTTCACCATTCTCGCCTGCGCCCAGCTGGTGGTCTATCTGGCCGGGTCGAGCGCCTCCGGCATGCTGGCGGACAAGCTCGGCTATGGCACTCTCTTCACCCTGTCCACGGCCCTGTCCTGCCTTGCCGTGCTGCTGACGGCCACACTCCTGCGCCGCAAGCCCGCCCCGCCGATGTTTGAGGAAGTCCGCCCATGAACGGCCCTGCCCCTCTGATTGCCTTCACCACGCTTCCCAGCGGCGCCCCCGCCGGCCTGCTGGCAACGCTCGTGTCCGAAATGCTCCGCAACGGCATGGACATCACCCGTCCCTCCCCGGCCGAAGTGGTGCTGAACCTTGACCCCAACACCGTTGGCCTCAGCGTTCAGGAGGGCGAAGGGCTGCGCATCACGGTGCAGGCAAACGGGCTGGTTCCGCTGCACCGGCTGAAGCAATGGCTGATGGAGCACCTCGAAGAGCTGCAGCCCGGCACGACCGCCGCCTTGCGCTGGTCCGACGATGACCCGCGCGATGGCGAGGTGGCCCCGCCCTATTTCCACGAACTGACGATGCTGAAGAAGGTGGCGCTCAGCCCTGTCATGCTCCGCCTCACCTTCAAGGTGGAGGGGATGGAGCGCTTTGGCAGCGACGGGATTCACGTGAAGCTGCTGCTGCCGCCTGAAGGCCGCCCCCCTGTCTGGCCTAAGCTTGCCGCCAATGGCGCGCTGATCCTGCCTGAAGGGCCGGACGGACTGCACATGCGCTATTACACCCTCAAGGAAACCCGGCGCGAAACGGCAGAGATCGATATCGACGTTGTCCGCCATGCGGGCGGCGCCGTCTCGGACTGGGCCGAGGCCTGCCGCCAAGGCGATGTGATCGGGCTGCTCGGCCCTTCCGGCTTCCAGGATCCGCCGCTCGCAGGACCGCTGCTCCTTGCCGCCGACGGCACAGGCGCGCCGGCCGTGGCCCGCATGATCGAGGCGCTGGCGGCGGACATGGAGCGGGAAGGCACCCCCGTTTCCGGCGGCGGCCATGTGATCCTCGGACTCGGCACGGATGAAGAGGTGCAGGCCTATCTTCCCGCCGCCAAGGTTGCCCGCCTCGGCCTCACGGTACACGGCCTTGCCCCGGAAGCCTTCGATGCGGATCTGGAACAGTCCATCCGCACGGTCTTTGCCGGCACGAAGCCCGCCTTTGCCTGGTTTGCCGGCGAACAGCAGACCGCCCAGCAGCTCCGCCCCCTGTTCCGCAAGGACTTCGGCCTCGGCAAGGGCAGCCAGTATGCGATTGCCTACTGGACGAAGGGCAAGACCGGGATGGAGCGGTAAGCTCAGGCGGGGACGGCGACGAGCCGCATTTTCTTTCTGCCTCTCCGCGGTCATCCCGGACGCAGCGAAGCGGAGATCCGGGACCGGAGAGCCAGAGCCTTTCGGTCAAAACGCGTTGAAACAGCATCCACCCCGGCTCACCGGTCCCGGATCGCGCAGGGCGCGTCCGGGATGACGATGGAGAGGGTTTTCTTCAGCCCCGGCGGATGCAGCATCCGCCGGGGTTTTGTTACGCTTGGCCGTTTCAGCCCTGTCTCACTCCAGCCCGTCGAACAGCGCCGTGGAGAGATAGCGCTCGGCAAAGGACGGGATGATGACGACGATGGTCTTGCCGGTCATGCCGTCACGCTGGCCGACCTTTATGGCCGCCGTCAGCGCCGCGCCGGAGGAAATGCCGACCGGCACGCCCTCGGTGCGGGCAACCTCACGGGCCATGGCGAAGGCCTCGTCATTGGTCACCTTGACGATTTCGTCAAAGACCGAGGTGTCCAGCACACCCGGCACGAAACCGGCGCCAATGCCCTGGATCTTGTGCGGGCCGGGGCTGCCGCCGGACAGGACCGGGCTGTCGGCCGGCTCCACCGCCACCACATGCAGGTCCGGCTTGCGGCTCTTCAGCACCTGCGACACGCCGGTGATGGTGCCGCCCGTGCCGATGCCGGAGACGAACACATCCACCTTGCCGTCCGTGTCGTTCCAGATCTCCTCCGCCGTGGTGCGGCGGTGGATCTCCGGGTTGGCCGGGTTCTCGAACTGCTGCGGCATCACCGCGCCAGGGATCTCGCTGACCAGCTCCTGAGCGCGGGCGATGGCACCCTTCATGCCCTTCGGCCCTTCCGTCAGCTCCAGCTCGGCGCCGAGGATCTTGAACATCTTGCGCCGCTCAATGGACATGGTCTCCGGCATGACGAGGATCAGCCGGTAGCCCTTGGCGGCGGCCACGAAGGCCAGCGCAATGCCGGTGTTGCCGGAGGTCGGCTCCACCAGCGTGGTCTTGCCCGGCTGGATCTGGCCGGCAGCTTCCATTGCCTCGACCATGGCAACGCCGATGCGGTCCTTGACGCTGGAAATCGGGTTGAAGAACTCCAGCTTGCCCAGCAGAGTGGCCTTCACCCCGTGCTTTTCCGCAAGGCGGTCCAGCCGCACGAGCGGCGTGTCGCCGATGGTTTCGGTGATCGAGCTGTAAATCCGGCCGCGGCCCGGCTTCCTGTCGGTCATTCTCATCTCCCGTCCTGGCCCCGGCACCATGATGCGGGGCACCTGTTCTTCTGTCGGAATTCTGAACCCTAACCTAGGAACAATTCCCGCCGGAATCGAGTGCTCTCATGCTCAAAAGCCTGAGGAATAAGGAAAGTCCTGCCTCGGCGGCCTGTTTACGCGGAAAGACCAGTCCAGCTGCCGGTAGGGCAAACCCAATCACCCCACCCCAGTCGACCCAAACCCGCCAGCGCCGCGCTGGGTGGCGTCGAGGGTGGTGACTTCGGTCAGGGTGGCTTGCATCGCAGGGGCGATGATCATCTGGGCGATGCGCAGGCCGCGGGTGATGGTGAAGGGCTCGCCGCCGTGGTTGATCAGGATGACCTTCACCTCGCCGCGATAATCCGCATCCACCGTGCCGGGGGAGTTGAGAACCGTGATGCCGTTCTTGGCGGCAAGGCCGGAGCGGGGGCGGACCTGGCCTTCGAAGCCGCGCGGGATGGCCATGGCAAGGCCGGTCGGCACCATCGCCCTCTTGCCCGGCTGCAGCACCAGATCTTCGCTCACGGCTGCCATCAGATCAAACCCGGCCGCATCGGCGCTCTGATAGGCGGGCAGCGGCAGGTCTGCGCCATGCTCAAGGCGCAGCAGTTCAACGGTGACGGAAGCAGGAACGGGCATGGCAATTCTCCTTGAAGGAAATACGGCCCTCTTGCTGTCAGCATTGGCGGCCCAGCGCAAGCCTTGCGGCCTGCGGTCAACAGGTCATGCGGCGGGGCGCCGGACGGGGGCATGGCTTCTGTTTCCCCTGCGTGAACGATCCGTCGCATTTGCGCCTCTTTATTCACGCCGGAAACATTCCTACTCTCAGACCCAAGATCGACACCCCTGTGTCCTTTGGAGGGATCACATGTCTGCCACAGGATTTGAACCGCTTTTTCTGGCCCATGGCTCGCCCATGCTGGCGATTGCGGACAGCGCCGCGCACCGGTTTCTGAAGGCGCTTGGGCCCAGCCTGCCGCGCCCGCGTGCCATCGTCGTGCTGTCGCCCCACTGGGAAACGGAGGGCCTTCGGGTTTCCGCCCCCGGCCCGCTGCGCACCATCCATGATTTCGGCGGCTTTCCGCGTGCCCTGTTCGAGATCCAGTATCCGGCCAGCGCGCCGGAAGATGTAACGGGCGAGGTGATGGACAAGCTGAATGCCGCAGGCATCGAGGCGCAGATCGACCCCACATGGGGGCTGGATCACGGCGCCTGGGTGCCGCTCTCTCTCGCCTATCCGCAGGCGGACATTCCGGTCGTCGCCCTCTCCCTGCCGCTGAGCTACGGCCCGCAGGAACTCCTGGAGCTGGGCGCGGCGCTGAGCGGGCTGCAGGACAGCGGCGTACTGATCATCGCCACCGGCAGCACCACCCACAACCTGCGCCAGATCTTGCCGCAGGGCAGCCCCGCGCCTGACTGGGCCACGGCCTTTGATGCCTGGCTGGATGAAGGGCTTCTGAGCGGTGAGGTGGAACGGATTACGGATCTGGGCACCGCCCCCGGCTTCCGGATGGCGCATCCGAGGGAAGAGCACCTTCTGCCCGTATTCTTCGCGCTTGGTGCTGGCGGCAAGGGCGCCAAAGGCGAGCTGCTTCACCGCACCTACGAATACGGCACCCTGTCCATGTCCTACTACCGGTTCGGAAAAGCGGCGTAAGGTGATGCGGTATTTGCCCTGAAAGGGTGATGGGCTTTTCCCGCCTTGTGCCGGGAAGACAAGAAGTTTCAGAGTCTTACTTCTCGTACTGAGGCCTCTCATTTCCCCTCCCCCTTGAGGGGGGAGAGGGGCACAGCGGCCATTTGGGTTGCCTTCCCTCCGTGCTTGCAGCCCGGTTCAAGGGATCGGGGTCAGACCCGCCTCACAGTGCCGCTTCGATTTCCGCGGCGATGGCCTCTGCGGCGCTGCGGGGGTCGGCGGCGCGGCTGATGGGACGGCCGATGACGAGGTAGTCGGACCCGGCGCGGATGGCATCGCCCGGCGTCATCACGCGCTTCTGGTCGCCCCTGTCGCTGCCGGCAGGCCGCACGCCCGGCGTCACCACCACAAGCTCGCCGCCCACAGCCTTGCGCACAAGGCCCGCTTCCAGCGGCGAGCAGACGATGCCGCCCATGCCGGCCGCCCGCGCATCCCCGGCGCGCGCCTCGACTAGGCCCGCCACCGGCCCGCGATACCCGGCTGCGACCAGATCCTCCTCGTCCATGGAGGTCAGAACCGTGACGCCGAGCAGGCAGAGGTTCTTGGCATCCGTTTCCTGCAAGGCGGCAACGGCGGCGCGCATGGTCTTGGGGTAGGCATGCAGCGTGACGAAGCGCACGCCCATGCGGGCAATGTTGCGCACGGCGCTTGCGATGGTGTTGTCGATGTCGAGCAGCTTCACGTCGAGAAACACCTCGATGCCCTCGCCCGCCAGCTCTTCGGCAAGTTTCAGCCCGCCTGCGAACTGCAGCTCCATGCCGATCTTGTAGACCCCGACGGCGCCCTTCGTCGCCGCAATCAGCGCCCGCGCTTCCTCAACCGTGGGCACATCCAGCGGCAGCATCAGGCGGTGAGTGGCGGACTTGGGGGCAAAGCGGCTGGAGGCGGCCATCCGGGTTTCCTTTCATGGTGGCGTGAGGCGTTGCCGCTTCCTAGCAGGCCCGTTGCAGCAACGCCAGAACCGCACGTTTCCCCGGCCTCCATGATCTGGCAAAGAAGTCTCTGGCCAGATTGCCCATTTGTGTTTCAATGCGTGGCACCGCCTGCTAAAACGGCGCGGTTTCGCCAGGCAGGTAGTAAGGCTGGCCGATGGAAGGATGACAGATGCGCACAGCGGCAATCTCGCGCAACACCAAGGAAACCCGCATTGACGTCGAGATCAATCTCGACGGCACCGGCGCCTATGACGTGGCGACGGGGGCCGGCTTCTTCGACCATATGCTGGAACAGCTTGCGCGCCATTCGCTGATCGACATCAAGGTGCGCGCCGAGGGCGACACTCACATCGACTTCCACCACACGGTGGAGGACACCGGCATCGCGCTGGGGCAGGCCCTGTCGCAGGCGCTGGGGTCCATGTCCGGCATCACCCGCTATGCAGACACACATCTGGCCATGGACGAGGCGCTGACGCGCTGCGCACTGGATGTGTCCGGCCGGCCCTTCCTCGTCTGGCAGGTGGAGTTCCCCCGCGACAAGGTGGGCGAGTTCGACACCGAACTGTTCGAGGAATTCTTCCGCGCCTTCGCCATGAATGCGGGCATCACCCTGCATGTCGCCAATATTTATGGCAGCAACTGCCACCATATCGCGGAAACCTGTTTCAAGGCCGTAGCGCGTTCGCTGCGCAAGGCCATCGAGATCGACCCGCGCCAGGCGGGCCGCGTGCCCACCACCAAGGGCCAGCTGGGTGGCTGAGGAGGCAGGGCAATGAGCACATATATGGTGATGCTGCCGCCGGAGGCGGAGGGGCGTGAATTGACGCCCGCCATGGCGCAAAGGGCGGTTTTCGTGCGCGACGGTTTCTCCACCCCGGCGCTGGTCTTTACCGGCATCTGGATGCTGCTGCACCGGCTGTGGCTGCCGTTTCTGGCCTATCTCACCATCTCGCTGGTGCTGGAGCTGATTGCGCAGAATTTCAGCCAGTCGATCCCCGGCGTTCTGGCCTTCCTGACCGGCATTCTCATCGGCCTTGAAAGCGGCAACCTGCGGCGCTGGTCGCTGGAGCGCAGGGGCTGGATCTTCGCCGGTGTTGTCACGGGGCAGGGCAGAGAAGAGGCTGAGCTGCGCTTCTTCAACGCCTACCGCCCGGCCCTGCGCCCGGTGGACACGCCGGCCGCCCCGCAGCCGCAGGGCTTCGTGCCGCGCTTTGGCCGCGAGCAGGTGATTGGCCTGACGCTGTCCGGCTCCAGTTTTGCAGGAGAAGGTGCAAGATGACTGTCGCCATCATTGACTATGGCTCGGGCAACCTGCGCTCGGCTGCCAAGGCCTTCGAACGGGCTGCCCGCGACCATGCGAAGGTGCCGGATGTGATCGTCACCTCCGATCCGGACCAGGTGCTGAAGGCGGACCGCATCGTCCTTCCGGGCGTCGGTGCCTTTGCCGATTGCCGGCGCGGGCTTGAGGCCGTCGAGGGCATGCGCGAGGCGCTGGAGGAAAGCGTGCGCCGCAAGGGAAAGCCTTTCCTCGGCATCTGCGTCGGCATGCAGCTGATGGCTGCGCGCGGGCTGGAATTCGAAACGGTGGAAGGCCTCGGCTGGATCGACGGCGATGTCACGGCAATGCAGCCGTCTGATCCCTCGCTGAAGATCCCGCACATGGGCTGGAACACGATCAGCGTGCATCCGCAGTCCCACCCCGTTCTCAAGGGGCTGGCCACCGGGCCGGACGGGCTGCATGCCTATTTCGTTCATTCCTTCCATTTCGCCTGCGCCCGCCCGGAAGACCGGCTGGCCACCTTCGACTATGCCGGCACCTTCACCGCGATGGTGGCGCGCGACACGATGGTCGGCACCCAGTTTCACCCGGAAAAGAGCCAGCGGCTCGGCCTCGGCCTCATTGCCAACTTCCTTGACTGGAAGCCCTGAGACCCGGCTTTCCCGTCTGAAGCACGATTACAGCGCGGCAGGCGCCGCAAGAGAGACATTTCCATGATCCTTTTTCCAGCCATCGACCTCAAGGACGGCCAGTGCGTGCGCCTGAAGCTGGGCGACATGGACCAGGCCACCGTCTTCAACGACAATCCGGCGGCGCAGGCCAAGGCCTTTGAAGATCAGGGCTTCGAATATCTGCATGTGGTTGACCTCAACGGCGCCTTTGCCGGGGAAAGCGTCAACGGCGCGGCGGTGGAAGCCATTCTCGGCGCAACGAAAAACCCGGTGCAGCTGGGCGGTGGCATCCGCACGCTCGCCCATATCGAAAGCTGGCTGGCCAAGGGCATCTCCCGCGTCATTCTCGGCACCGTCGCGGTGCGGGACCCTGAACTGGTGCGCGAGGCCTGCCGCAAGTTCCCCGGCAAGGTCGCCGTCGGCATCGACGCCAAGGGCGGCCATGTGGCGGTGGAAGGCTGGGCGGAAACTTCCGAACTCACCGCCGTGGACCTTGCCCGGCGCTTCGAGGATGCCGGCGTTTCGGCCATCATCTATACGGATATCGACCGGGACGGCGTGTTGAAGGGCCTCAACATCCCCTCGACGCTGGAACTGGCCGCTGCCGTGTCCATTCCCGTCATCGCCTCGGGGGGGCTTGCCTCCATCGAGGACATCAAGCGCCTGCTGCAGCCGGACTGCGCCATCCTGGAAGGCGCCATCTCCGGCCGCGCCCTCTACGACGGCCGCCTTGACCCGGCCGAAGCCATGGCCCTGATCCGGGCGGCAAGGGAAAGCTGAATCAGATGAAGGGGTTGGGACTTCTTGCTTAAGCCTATGAAAATGCTTGACAAAATCTGAAAACCCTTATCTTTGGACCAAATGGATTGGGGGTTCCCGGCCGGCGTCAGGCTCTGGAGTAATCCGGGGCCTTTCGCTTTTCAGACGAAGATTCCACGCCCCTTTGCACCCAGAGAGGCGCCGCCGATCATCTTTCTGGACAGGATCTCGAAGGCCCGGTTCGGCTGATCCTTGCGGAACACGCTGAGGGCCATGGGCCTTGCGGTCAGATCAGCAATCTGCAGGCCAATCGAATTGGATTTCTTGTCGAGAAAAATCGCCTCGAAACCAGGCATTGGCGTCCGGATCTGGTTGTCTCCGGCAATGATGCGCCGGAAGGCCAGTTCAAGCTCCTGATCCTCCCGGGTCCCGCGTTTCTCGAAGATGAAGAACGTCCGCTTGCCGGTTTCCTGCTTTGCCTTGAGAAACTGATGGACCTTGACGAGACAGATCCCAAGGGCGATGGCGTAGGGATTGTCCGGAAAGAAATCCAGCTTCAGCTCACTTTTCAGGATGACACATCTTGCAGGAAGCTTTCGCGCAGCCTCTGAACGGTGAAAAGCCTGAAGTCGCCCTTCTGCTTTCTGATCTCGTGCTCATGCAGAATGACGGCATCATGGCCGAAGTAGTGGAACTTGATCCGCTGGAAGCGGGGAACGATCTGGCTGCAATAGCTTGATTTTTTGAAGCCGCAGAGCGACAAGGCAAAAACTGGAAAGTTCACGTCGATGGACGTCAGCGAATGATCGCCGCTTTCGTCCGCATAGAAGATGTAAGAACTGTCCGTCTCTGCCATTCAGATTCCATATCTGCGTGGCCATGAAATTGCAAAGGCCCGCGCATGACCCTCAAGGCCCGCATCATTCCCTGTCTCGACGTCAAGGACGGCCGTGTCGTCAAGGGCGTCAACTTCGTTGATCTGGTGGATGCCGGAGACCCGGTGGAGGCGGCCAAGGCCTATGATGCCGCAGGCGCCGACGAGCTGTGCTTCCTTGACATCACCGCCAGCCACGAGGGCCGGGACACCATCTTCGACGTGGTACGGCGCACGGCGGAGGCCTGCTTCATGCCCGTCACCGTCGGCGGCGGCGTGCGCACGGTGGAGGATATCCGCAAGCTGCTGATCGCGGGGGCCGACAAGGTGTCGATCAACACGGCGGCGGTCAGCAATCCGGATTTCGTGCGCGAGGCTGCAGAGAAATTCGGAGCCCAGTGCATCGTCGTCTCCATCGACGCCAAGCAGGTGAATGCGGAAGGTGAAGCACCGCGCTTCGAGATCTTCACCCACGGCGGGCGCAACGCCACCGGCATCGATGCCGTGGAATTTGCGCAGAAGGTGGTGGAGCTGGGCGCTGGCGAGCTGCTGGTCACCTCCATGGACCGGGACGGCACCAAGTCCGGCTACAACATTGCCCTGACGCGGGCGATTGCCGATGCTGTGCCGGTGCCGGTGATTGCCTCTGGCGGCGCCGGCACGCTCGACCACCTGGTAGAGGGCGTGCGCGACGGCCATGCGACGGCCGTTCTGGCCGCCTCGATCTTCCACTTCGGCACCTACAGCATTGGTGAGGCAAAAACCCACATGGCTGCCGCAGGGATACCTATGCGAATGGATACCTGATTTCGGCCGGAATCCGGTGTAAGTTTCACCTGTTACGGGAAAAGACTGCTCTGATGACAGCATTCACTCTGGCCGATCTGGAAGCCATCGTAGCGGCCCGTGCGGCGAGCGACGATGAAATGTCCTACACCCGCAAGCTGGTGGGCAAAGGCGTTGGCAAATGTGCCCAGAAACTGGGTGAAGAAGCCGTGGAGGCCGCGATTGCAGCCGTGCAAGGCGACCGGGCTGGCCTCAAGGGTGAGGCCGCGGATCTTCTGTATCACCTCATGGTGGTGCTGAAAGTCTGCGGTGTGAGCCTTGACGAGGTCATGGCGGAACTGGCCGCACGCACCGGGCAAACCGGCCTCGAGGAAAAAGCCTCGCGGCCTGCAAGCTGAAGCCCGTGCGGCGCCTGAGCCTTTCAAGGCGTGATGCGCCGGCATCGCGGATGCCTTGAGACACAGCATCCGGACCGGAAAGGCCCGCATGCAATCCCTTGGAACAACCGGGACAGAGCCGCCCATGGACCAGACTGTCATCCGCCCCGAAACCATGGACCTGTCGCCGTACAGGGTCTTCACGGAAAACGAATGGTCGCGGCTGCGCGCCGACACGCCCATGACGCTGACCTCTGCCGAGGTGAGCGAGCTGCGGGCGCTGAACGACCCCATTTCCATGGCGCAGGTGGAGAGCATCTATCTGCCGCTGTCGCGGCTGCTGGCCTATTACGCCGAAGCCACGCTGATCCTGCATCAGGCGACCAAGCGCTTCCTCGGCGTGGCGGAGAGCAAGACGCCCTTCATTATCGGCGTTGCAGGCTCCGTGGCAGTGGGCAAGTCCACCACCTCGCGCATCCTGCGCGCCCTGCTCGCCCGCTGGCCGGCAAGCCCGAAGGTGGATCTTGTCACCACCGATGGCTTTCTCTTCCCCAATGCTGTGCTGGAAGCCGAAGGCCTGATGCAGCGCAAAGGCTTTCCCGAGAGCTTTGACCGCACGGCGCTGCTGACCTTCCTTTCAGACATCAAGGCCGGCAAGCGCAACGTGCGGGCGCCCGTCTATTCGCACTTCTACTATGATGTGATGCCCGGCCACTCGGTCACCATCGACCAGCCGGACATCCTCATCGTTGAAGGGCTCAATGTGCTGCAGACGCGGGAGCTGCCGAAGGATGGCCGGGCTGTGCCCTTCGTCTCGGATTTCTTCGACTTCTCGGTCTATATCGACGCGCCGGAGGACATTCTGGAGACCTGGTACGTGGAGCGCTTCATGCACCTGCGTGAAACCGCCTTCCGCGATCCCGGCTCCTATTTCCACCGCTACTCGCGGATCACGGATGAGGAAGCCCTTGCGACGGCCAAGAGCATCTGGACCAACATCAACCTGCTGAACCTGCAGGAAAACATCCTGCCGACGCGCCCGCGCGCCGATCTCATCCTGACCAAGGATGCCAATCACCGGATTTCAAAAGTCGCCCTGCGGCGCATCTGAAATCCGGGAGAAGGCCTGGCTGGGCTCACCCCCGCCCGCAGAAGACGTCGTAAAGACCCGGGCGGGACCAGGTGACGTTGTCCCGCTGGCCCTGGAGGGCATAGCCGTTTGCTTCATAGCGGAAGCCTGTCCCGCCATTGACGCGCGGCAGCGTGACGGAGACCTGCCCGAACTCGGTCACCATCGCAACGCCACGGGCGGTGTCATAGACGACCTGCAGGTCGATACCGGCAGTGCAGATATAGTTCGTGGTGCTGACATTGCCGATGGGCGCGGGCGGCAGCAGCATGCCCGGAGCCTGCGGCTGCATGGGCTGCACCGGCGGCGCAGGCGTGAAGGCCCCCTGCGGCAGGCCTTGCTGACCGGGTATGGGGCCTGCATTCGACTGTCCGATCACCACGGTCTGCTGCGGCTCGCGGCTGATATAAATGCCGAGGCACTGGCCCACATCAGTCGTGACGAGCCAGGCATTGGAGATGATGGATTCCTGATCCAGCACCTGCCCCGGCTCAAGGCGCGCATAGAACTGCTGGATGCCTGAATAGTCGATCCAGAACACATCAATGGGTCCGCCCCGGGCGTTGCGGAACAGCATGCGGCCCCGGAAGCCGCCGTCGAGCGAGCGGATCCCGCCAAGTTCGGCGCAAGCCAGATCTCCCATGCCGCCCGCCATGGCCGGGCTGGAGTTGGGATCCACGATCTGGTCCGGCAAGGCGCAAGCGGCGGCAAACAGGCGCACGGAACGGGCACTGCCCTTCAGGGACACCGGCGTGACGGCTCCCTCGACAATCACCTCCAGAACGGATTTGCGCGCCATCACGTCCCAGACGGGGTCGGTGGCGGCCACGGTGAACTCCGGCAGGGGGCGCCCTTGCGGGTTGTTCGCATCGGAACCGGTGGCATCATAGCCCGTGTAGAACTCTTCCGACTTCAGCGCCACGGAGACGGGGCTGCCCTGATAGACCGGAGCGGCGGTCTGGGGCACGCTGACGGTAATGAAGCCGGACTGCGGCGTGCAGCGGGCAATGAAATCGGCATCTGCGCCTTGCGCCGAGCCATGCACGAGCCGCGCCATCGTCGAGCCAAGCTCGGTGCCGGTGACCCTCCATTCCCGCTCAACTGGCGCAGCCGGCTGGACGGGGCTGTCCAGCGGCGGCAGCGGTGACGGCTGGCTCTGCGGAACGGGAGCCTGAACTTGCGGCCGGGCCTCTCTCTGGGGCTCGCTCTGGGTTTGCGGCTGTGCCTGCGTTTGCGGCGGCGTCTGGACCTGCGGCTGAGGCTGGGTTTGTGTTTGTGTTTGTGTTTGTGTTTGTGTTTGGGTCTGCGGCTGTGTCTGGGGCGCCTGCGCCGCCGGAGCCGTTGCGGCCGGGGTCTGCGTGCTCTGGCTCTGAGCGGGCTGTGCGGAAGAGGAGCCCGAGGGTCTGGCCGGCGCTGGAGTGACACCTGCACCGCCGACGACGCGCGGACGGCCGCCAACCTCCCGCTTCACATCCACCGTCACCGCGCCACCGGAGGCACAGATATCGGCGCTCTCGCGCAGGACACGGCTGTTCTCCAGCGTGATTTCAAGCTCGACCTGACAGCTGACAGTGGATGGATCGATAGCCCCCGTCACAGTCTCGACTACGGCGCCTTCAATGCCGCGGGAGATGATCGGGCGGTAACGCTTGTTGACCAGAATTGAGCGGATACCCGGCTCGGCCGGAACGACCTGCACCCGAATCTGCTCCGGCAGGCTCTGGGCGAAGACGGGTTGCGCAGATAACGTGGCCGCCAGAAGCGTCAGAAGTCCGGCCGTCGCACCCCGGGCACCGCCGCTGAACATCCACCCCATGTCGTCCCTCATCTTCATGCGTTTGCACCCGTCCGGGACAAGCCCGGCGCGAGCCGCTTTTAGCCTTGCCAGGCCACTCACGGCAATATCGCAAACACTTGGGGCGGGATTTTGCTCATTTGACGCCCGCACCCGAAGCGCCGGAAGTACCCCAGCGCTATCAATTGCATCTGGTGCGAGGCTGGCGGCCCGGCTTACAGCAAGGCTCAGATATGCTGACGCATCATGCCTTGAAATTGCTCATGCGCCACACGGTCTCACATCAGCGCGGGGCGCGCTTGGCCAGAATCCGCTGCAGCGTGCGCCGGTGCATGTTGAGCCGGCGCGCCGTTTCCGAGACATTGCGCTCGCACATTTCATAGACGCGCTGGATATGCTCCCAGCGGACGCGGTCGGCGGACATGGGGTTTTCCGGCGGAACGGCCTTCTCGTCGCCTTCGCGGGTCAGTGCGGCAAAGACGTCATCCGCATCGGCGGGCTTGGAGAGATAGTCGATGGCGCCGAGCTTCACCGCCGTTACCGCCGTGGCGATATTGCCATAGCCCGTGAGGATGACGGCGCGGGCGTCAGGACGGCTTTCGCGGATCGCCTCGATCACATCAAGGCCGCTGCCATCTTCCAGGCGCATATCGACCACGGCAAAGGCCGGAGCACGGGCCCCCACCTTCGCGATGGCCTCACGCACGCTTTCCGCTGTTTCGACCTCGAACCCGCGCTTTTCCATGGCGCGGGCAAGGCGCTGGTTGAAGGCCTTGTCGTCATCAACAAGCAGCAGACTCTTGTCTTCCGCCTCGATCTTGCGAAGCTCTGTGTCACTCATGGGTGCCGTCCTGCATTTACAGACGTGATCAGCTCCGCTGCCAGCATGGTGTGGCCGCTCACGGAGCCCCTCGCTCGTGAATAGTGTCCTTTATATGGCCAGAAACCGCGGCCGGGTCCATATCCGTGGCGCCTTCAATGCTGCTGCGCGGCCAGGAAATACGCACGACAGCCCCTGTTTCGGGGGCCGGGCGGTTCTCCAGCATCAGCCGCGCGCCGGTCCGTTCCAGCAGGGTTTTCGCAATGAAAAAGCCAAGTCCCAGGCCTCCACCGGTCTGGGAACGGGAGGCGCGGGAGGAGATGTAGGGCTCGCCGATCCGCGACAAAACGTCCGGGGTAAAGCCGGGACCGTCATCGCGGATCTCGATACGGACGGTCCGGTGATCCCAGGAGGTTTTCACATGAACGGCGGAAGCGGCAAAATCCACCGCGTTTTCAAGGAGATTGCCGAGGCCATAGCGGATGGCCGGATTGCGCACGCCCACCGGCTCCGGCTCCTTGCCGGCAAAGCCCACCTTGATGTCGATGCCGAAGCCGCGGTGCGGCTCCACCACTTCCTCGATGAGCTGCGACATGGGCATGCGCTGGAACAGCTGGTCCTTGTCGCTCGACAGGGTGGTCAGCTGGCGCAGGATATCGCGGCAGCGCTCGGCCTGGGCGCGGATCAGCACCACATCCTCGCGGCGCGGATCCCCCTCATCAAATTCCCGCGAGAGTTCCTTGGCCGTCAGAAAAATCGTTGCCAGAGGCGTGCCCAGCTCGTGGGCGGCGGCAGCGGCAAGACCATCGAGGGCGTTGAGATGCTGCTCACGCGCCAGAACCAGCTCGCTGGCGGCCAGCGCATCAGCCAGCTGGCGCGCTTCCACGGCCACGCGGAAGGCATAGACGGCCATGAAGGCGAGGGAGGAGACAAGCGCCACCCAGACGCCCACCGAATAGACATCCGGCAGTGAGAAGACATGCGGCTCCGGCCAGGGCAGCGGCAGGTGGACGAAAGCCAGCAGTGTGGCGCAGACCGTCACCAGCAAGCCCAGCATCAGCGTCAAGCGGCCCGACAGGCCGGTGGCCGACACCATCACCGGCGCCAGCAGCAGGAAGGCGAAGGGATTGCCAAGGCCGCCGGTCAGGAACAGCAGGCCGCTCATCTGCAGGATATCATAGGCCAGCTGCCCGGCCGCCGCCCAGTCCGGCAGGCGTTTGGCGGAAGGGGAGCGGATCTTCAGGAAGACGTTGAGCCAGGCCGAACAGGCGACCAGCGCAAAGGCGGGAGCGGAAGGGACCGGATAGCCCAGCCCCAGCTGCACCACGAGCAGGGCCACGGTCTGGCCCGCAACCGCCAGCCAGCGCAGGCGCACCAGCGTATCCAGGCTGAGCCTGCGGTGGGAAAGGATGAAACCGGATTCAACTGGGTTGCTCATGGCTTCTAACTGAGCCGAAATCCGTGCCCTGGCAAGTCCTCACTTCTTGCGTGCCCTCACCTCTTCTATGCCCTGGCCTCTTGTGTGAACAGGTGTCCGCGTGCTAGCCAGCCAGTCCAGATGGTGTTCTGCGACCGACGAGCGGGCACCGGCTTACCGCTTGATGGCCCGGAGCATTCTGCCGGGCCTGAAACTGAAAGACGGATACGAGACAGATGACGGACATCAACGAAGGTGGCGCCGCGGCGCAGGGCAGCGATGCAAAGGGCGGCGAAGCACCGGGCCTCAGCATCCTGGCCCAGTACATCAAGGACCTGTCCTTCGAGAACCCGAACGCGCCGCGCTCGCTGCAGCAGGGCGAACAGCCGAAGCTCGACATCTCGGTGAACGTCAGCGCCCAGCCGGTCGCCGATGGTCATTTCGATGTGGTCCTGTCGCTGAGCGCAAAGGCCGAGCGTCCGAACATGGTCATGTTCAACGTGGAGCTGGTCTATGGCGGCCTGTTCCGCATCAACGGCGTGCCGAACGAGCACCTGCACCCCTTCGTCATGATCGAGTGCCCGCGCATGCTCTTCCCGTTTGCACGCCAGATCCTGGCCGATGCGACCCGCAACGGCGGCTTCCCGCCGCTGATGCTGGACCCGATCGACTTCGCCCAGCTCTACCGCCAGAACATGGCGAACCAGGAAACGGCTCCGGTTCCAAACTGATCCGGCGCAGTCTTCAAGACAGCTTCAGGCCGCAGACCCTCCGGGCTGCGGCCTTTGCTTTTCAAGGTTCAGTGTGCCTCTTCCAGCAGCTCCGCCCAGGTCTTCGGGTTATCGCCGTTGAGCGGATTGGCGGGCGAGCGGCGGTAGTTGATGGTCTCGAAGCGCATGGCGAGCGTGTCGATCATCAGCAGCCGTCCGGTCAGGCCGGTGCCGATGCCGGTGATCTCCTTGAGGGCTTCCAGCGCCTGCAGCGTCCCGGCAAGACCCGTCAACGCCCCCAGCACGCCGGCCTCGGCGCAGGCCGGCAGATGGCCCTCCGCCGGCCGCTTCGGGAAGAGGCAGCGGTAGGTCGGGTTGGGCGTGCCGTCCGCGCCGGTCTCATGGGGTTTCAGCAGCGTGATGGTGGCATCAAACCGCCCCACGGCAGCCGTCACCAGCGGCTTGCGGGCAAAGAAACAGGCATCGGACACCAGATAGCGGGTGGCGAAGTTGTCCGATCCGTCGATGACGAGATCATAGCGCTGGACCAGCTGCATGGCATTGTGGCCTGCGAGCCGCACCGGATGCGGTTCCACGGTCACATTGGGGTTGAGCCGGGCAATCGCTTCGGCCGCGCTCGACACTTTCGGCTCACCCAGATGCTCCGTGTCATGGATCACCTGCCGTTGCAGGTTGGAGAGGGACACCGTGTCGTCATCGACAATGCCCAGCGTACCTACGCCCGCCGCCGCCAGATACTGCAGCACCGGCGCGCCGAGCCCGCCTGCGCCGATGACAAGCACGCGCGCGGCCTTCAGCTTCTGCTGGCCCGGCCCGCCCACCTCCTTCAGCACGATGTGGCGGGCATAGCGCTCCAGCTCTGCGGGAGAAAACATGACGGATCCTGTCTGTATCTGAAAAGCCCGTCAGCCGAGCATGCGGCTGACGAGGCGGGCCGTGTAATCCACCATCGGAATCACACGGGCATAGTTGAGGCGGGTGGGGCCGATGACGCCCAGAACGCCGACGATGCGCTGCTCCCGGTCCCGGTAGGGCGAGACCACCAGCGACGAGCCGGACAGCGAGAACAGCTTGTTTTCCGAGCCGATGAAGATGCGCACCCCGTCGCCCTTTTCGGCAAGGCCGAGCAGCTGGATGAGGTCGCGCTTGTTCTCAAGGTCATCAAACAGCAGGCGCACCCGCTCCAGATCCTCCGCCACATCCACATCGGTGAGCAGGTTGGACTGACCGCGCACGATCAGCGTGTCGTTTTCGCCACCCTCCCCGGCCCAGACCGCAAGGCCGGCCTCGACGATCTTCTGGGTCAGGCTGTCCAGTTCGGCCTGGTTGGCCTCGCGCAGGCGCTCCAGTTCGCGGCGCACATCCGACAGGGTGCGGCCCTGGATCTGGGCATTGAGATAGTTGCCCGCCTCGATCAGTGCCGACTGCGGCAAGTCTGCAGGCAGGTCGATGATGCGGTTTTCGACCGAGCCATCCTCCCCCACCAGCACGGCGAGGGCCTTCAGCGGCTCGATGCGGATGAACTCGATCTGGCGCAGGCGGAAATCCTGCTTGTGCGTCAGCACCACGCCGGCTCCGCTGGAAAGTCCTGAGAGAAGCTGGCTCGCCTCCGTCAGTACATGTTCCATCGTGCCCTTGGCGTGGCTGGAGGCGCGCACCTGCACGTCGATGCGCTCGCGCTCCTCCTGTGAAAGGTCCCCCACTTCCAGCAGCGCGTCGATGAAGAAGCGCAGGCCCGTTTCGGTGGGCAGGCGCCCGGCGCTGGTGTGCGGCGAGTACAGCAGGCCCAGATGCTCCAGATCGGCCATCACGTTGCGCACGGAGGCCGGCGACAGCGACATGCCGAGGCCGCGCGCCACATTGCGCGATCCGACCGGCTCGCCGGTATCCAGATAGGTCTCGACGATGGAGCGGAAAATCTCGCGGGACCGCTTGTCCAGATCGGTCAGGCTCACGTATCCAACCTCATCCTCTGCCAGGTTTCGTGCTCCGCCCGCTTCGGGCAATTCACGGCTCTTCTGCAAGATATAGGACCAAAATGGCCGCAGAGTGCAAGCAGGCCTTTACGGCTCTCGGGTCTCAGGGCTACAAGCGCGGAAAGATCTGTGGGTCAGTGTGCCGCACCGGCCATTTTGAAGTCAGGAGCCAGATATGCGTCCATCCAAACGCGCCGCCGGTGAGCTGCGGTCCGTCACTCTGGAGCGTGGTGTGTCCAAGCACGCCGAAGGCTCCTGCCTGGTGAAGTTCGGTGACACGCACGTCCTGTGCACCGCCAGCCTGGAAGAGCGCGTCCCCTCCTGGCTGCGCGGCCAGAACAAGGGCTGGGTAACGGCCGAATACGGCATGCTGCCGCGCGCCACCGGCACGCGCATGCGCCGTGAGGCGTCCTCCGGCAAGCAGTCCGGCCGCACGCAGGAAATCCAGCGTCTCATCGGCCGCTCGCTGCGCGCCGTCGTTGATCTGGAAGCCCTCGGCGAGAACCAGATTTCCATCGACTGCGACGTGATCCAGGCCGATGGCGGCACCCGCACGGCTTCGATCACCGGCGCGTGGGTGGCCCTGCATGACTGCATCGAATGGATGCGCGCCCGCGAGATCGTCAAGAAGCCGGTGTTGAAGGATCACGTGGCTGCCATCTCCTGCGGCATCTACAAGGGCAACCCGGTGCTGGACCTCGATTATGAGGAAGATTCGGCTGCCGAGACCGACGCCAACTTCGTGCTGACCGGCGCGGGCGGCATTGTCGAGATCCAGGGCACGGCGGAAGGCGCCCCCTTCTCCGAGGAAGAGTTCAAGGCTCTGCTGGATCTCGCCCGCAGCGGCATCGGCCGCCTGATCGACCTGCAGAAAATGTCCATCCTGTGAGGCATCCCATGGCACACCGCAAGCTGGAGCCGGGCCGCCTGGTCGTGGCCACCCACAACGCCGGAAAGCTGCGCGAAATCCGCGAGCTGCTTGGCCCCTATGGCTTCGATGTGGTTTCTGCCGGCGAGCTGGACCTGCCGGAGCCGGAAGAAACCGGCACCACCTTCGAGGCCAATGCGGAGCTGAAGGCCCGTGCGGCGGCGGAGGCCTCCGGCCTGCCGTCGCTGGCTGATGACAGCGGCTTCTGCGTGGCCGCCCTCAATGGAGATCCCGGCATCTATTCTGCCCGCTGGGCCGGTCCGGACAAGGACTTCGCCATGGCCATGCGCAATGTGGAAGAAAAGCTGCAGCAGGCCGGTGCCGTGACGGCGGAAGCCCGGCGCGGGTCCTTCGTCGCCGTGCTGTGCCTTGCCTGGCCCGATGGCCATGCGGAGTTCTTCCGCGGCGAGGTGGAAGGCCAGATCGTGTGGCCGCCACGCGGCACGCAAGGGTTCGGCTATGACCCGATGTTCCAGCCCGATGGCCACGAGCGCACCTTCGGCGAGATGACCTCGGCGGAAAAACACGGCTGGTCGGCAACCACACCCGCCCTGTCGCATCGCGCCCGCGCCTTTGTGACCTTTTCGAAGGCCTGCCTGGAGCAAGAATGACCACCACCCCGGACGGCGGCTTCGGCATCTATGTGCACTGGCCCTTCTGCGCGGCCAAGTGCCCTTATTGCGACTTCAACTCCCACGTCCGGCACCAGCCGGTCGATCAGGACCGCTTTGTCGCGGCCTTCGAGCGGGAGCTGGCGCATTTTGCTGCCTGGACACCGAACCGGACGGTGCAGTCGATCTTCTTTGGCGGCGGCACGCCCTCGCTGATGCAGCCGCGCACGGTGGAGCGCATTCTGGAGGCGATTGCCCGGCACTGGGCGATCGATACGGACGTGGAAATCTCGCTCGAGGCAAACCCTTCCAGCGTCGAGGCCGAGCGTTTCCGCGGCTACCGGGCGGCGGGCGTCAACCGGGTGTCGCTGGGCGTGCAGGCGCTCAATGATCAGGACCTGCGCCAGCTTGGCCGTCTGCATGACGTGGCCGGGGCGCTGCAGGCCATCGAGATTGCCCGCGAAACCTTCCCGCGCCTGTCCTTCGACCTCATTTATGCCCGGCCCGGCCAGACGGTGACCGGCTGGGAGGCGGAACTGCGCCAGGCGGTGAAACTCGCCGCCGACCACCTGTCGCTCTATCAGCTGACCATCGAGGAAGGCACGCCCTTCTTCAACCTTTATCAGGCGGGCAAGCTGATCGTGCCGGACCCGGATCTGGGCGCCGAATTCTACGAGCTGACGCAGGATCTGACCACTGATCTTGGCCTTCCGGCCTATGAAGTGTCCAACCACGCCCGCCCGGGCGCGGAATGCCGCCATAACCTCGTCTACTGGCGCTACGGCGATTATGTCGGTGTGGGCCCGGGTGCACATGGCCGCCTGTCGCTGGGCGCCACCAAGCGCGCCACCGCCATCGAGCGCCATCCTGAGACATGGCTTGCCCATGTGGAGGAGCGTGGCCACGGCATGGTGGAAGACCTGCCGCTGAGTGACGAAGAGCAGGGCGACGAATATCTGCTGATGGGCCTGCGGCTGATCGAGGGCGTCGACATGCGCCGCTACGAGCGGCTTTCCGGCCGCTCCATCGACCCGCGCCGCCTCAATGACTTGCTGGAGCATGGCATGGTCGAGAAGCTGGACGAGACCCGTGTCCGCGCCACCCGCGGCGGCTTTTTCGTGCTGGACGCAGTCGTGGCGGATCTGGCGGCGTAACTGTTAACTTTCAGAGATTCGTTTCACTGAATCCTGATGAGCCGTTCACATCAAAAAACAACTTATGATCGAACAAAAAAGGAACAACCGTTCCTTTGAAAAGTTGGGATTCAATGGGTTATCGGGGAAAACTCTCGATCGAGCGCACTATTCCTCTCCTCAAGATAAATTTTGTAGATTTTGCTTTCCGGTATCGGATACATTTCTGAGGTCGACTTCGAGTGGTGAGACACTCAATGCCGACCTCAGAAGAAAGATGACCCAAATTTGCAACACGTCATCGCACATGGGTCACTCAAAGAATAGGAGCCGATATCGTCGTTCCCTCTTACATGAAAAACGATATAGTGTTCCTAGCTTTGGGACAAGTGCGATGGCACAATTTATGGAGAATATCCGAGATGGATAGACCCATTATTGAGCCTGGTTCGTACGGGCGGAGATCGCCCACTGTAACCCCTGAGATGGCTGCGCAGATCAAAGCGTTGCTGAAGACCGGGATGAGTCAGCACGATATTGCTGCGCGTTTCCGGATCAATCAGGGCAGAGTTAGTGAAATCAACAAGGGATATAAATTCCCCCAAGTTGAACCTGTTCAAGGTGACCTCTTCGGCTAATGAGCAGCGGCCCCGCCCAATACGGCGGGGCCTACCATTCCGAAATGCCTGCCAGAACACCTGACATCCTGAGCAGCGTGGTTTTTCAGACCTGAGCCAGATGGCCTGAAGACCCGTGCCTGCCACCGGGACAGCCCCGCCGGAGGCTTCAACTCGCGGGCAATAAGTCCTTAAGCACAATAGGATTTCCCTCTATTTTCATGCTGCACTGCGACAACAGCGGTGCAGCAAATAATTTCTCGTATGATACAGGTCCCTCAACTGGCTTCACGGGCTGTCAATCTGTTGGTGTCAGGCTGTTCACAATCGGGCTATTGATGCAGAGGCCAATATCAGCCTATTCTGCTGCAATGCCAGAAGCCAGGCTTGATATACGCGGGTGAGACAGCGCGTGTTCGCCGGGCCAGCGACGAAGGATCCGAAGTGTTACCCTTCTATCATCTCTACGAGATCAACCATGCCGCCATGGGCCCGGTGCGTGCCGCAGCGGACGCAACACGGCTCTATTTCCAGAACCCGTTCAACCCGATGAGCCACACGCAGCTCGGCCGCCAGGTTGCGGCGGCCTGCGAAGTGCTGGAGCGGACGACGCGGCGCTATGGCAAGCCGGAATTCGGTCTGCCGGAAACCACCATCGGCGGCATGAAGGTGCCGGTGAGCGAGCGCGTGGTCTGGCGCCGCCCCTTCTGCGACCTCTTGCATTTCGAGCGGGGCACCCCCCAGCGCCGCAATGACCCGAAGATCCTGCTCGTGGCGCCCATGTCCGGCCACTATGCCACGCTGCTGCGCGGCACGGTGGAGGCCATGCTGCCGCGCGCCGATGTCTACATCACCGACTGGATCGACGCCCGCATGGTGCCGCTCTCAGACGGCAAGTTCGATCTGGATGACTACATCGATTACGTCATCTCCATGCTGCATTTCCTCGGGCCGGACACCCATGTGGTGGCCGTGTGCCAGCCGTCCGTCCCGGTGCTGGCGGCTGTCGCCGTGATGGAAGCGCGCAACGACCCCTATTCGCCCTCGACCATGACGCTCATGGGCGGGCCGATCGACACCCGCGTCGCGCCGACTGCCGTTAATGATCTGGCCATGTCCAAGGGCATCAACTGGTTCAAGCGCAACGTCATCATGCAGGTGCCGTTCCCGCATCCGGGCATGATGCGTTACGTTTATCCGGGCTTCCTGCAGCTTTCGGGCTTCATGAGCATGAACCTTGACCGGCATCTGATCGCCCACCGCGATTTCTTCCAGCATCTGGTGAAGGGCGATGGCGACAGCGCCGAGAAGCACCGTGAATTCTACGACGAATATCTGGCGGTGATGGACCTGACGGCGGAGTTCTACCTGCAGACGGTGGAGACCGTGTTCATCGAGCATTCCTTGCCGCTGGGCAGAATGAAGCACGGCGGCGAGCTGGTTGATTGCGGTGCCATCCGCAACACGGCATTGCTGACCATCGAGGGCGAGAAGGACGACATCACCGGCCGTGGCCAGACCCGCGCTGCGCACACGCTCTGCACCAATCTGCCGGACGACATGAAGGCGCACTACGAGCAGCCAAATGTTGGCCATTACGGCGTGTTCAACGGCTCGCGCTTCCGCGCCGAAATTGCCCCGCGCATGATCGACTTCATCCTGACCCATTCCCAGGCCAATCGCGACCGCCTGAAGAAGGCTGCCGCCAAGCCGGCCGCTCCAGCCGAGGTGAAAAAGCCTGTGGCAGAAGCACTCGAGGCCGAAGCTGCCCCTGCGCCGGCCCCGAAAGCGGAGGCGGCTGCCGCCGCTGCCAAGCCTGAACCGAAGGCTGCCGTGGCTGCAAAGGCCGATCCGCTGGCCGAGATCCTGCTGGCCAAGCCTAAGGGCGTTGCCGACAATCTCAAGGCCATCACCGGTGTTGGCCCGAAGCTGGAAAAGGCCCTGAATGAAGCGGGCATCTTCCACTTCTGGCAGATCGCAGGCCTGACGGACGCACAGATCGAGGCGCTGGACGACCGTCTGGACTTCCGCGGCCGCATGGCCCGTGACAACTGGATCGAGCAGGCCCGCAAGCTGGCTGAAACGGCCGCCTGAGACACGGCCTGAGACCAGATCAGGGATCAGACCCGGCCCCGCATCCCGAAACGCCCGCTTTACGGCAGGTGATCAGGGCGGAGCCGGTTTTTTTCATGTCTGCTGCCGGGACCGTTGAGCGGCGAACCTTCCGTCCAAGCCGTTGATTCAATAAATCCTTCTGCCTTTGCGTCAAATTCCGCAGGCAACCCGCACCGCCGTGTAACCGGCGCAGGACTTCATGATGTTCTTGAAAGGCCGGGCCGCCGCCCCCACGTCTTTGTCTGTTGAAATCCGAAAGGGGATGACGATGACTGGGAACACTGTGTTGAGGCCTGGCTGGAACGGAGCAAGCATCGCGCTGATGGTGCTGGGCTTCGTGTTGTTCTGGCCGCTCGGACTGGCAATGCTTGCCTATATTCTTTGGGGTGACCGCTTTCAGACACTGTTTCAGGACGCGCGTGACCAGTGGAACAGAAGCCCGGTCAAGAGCGCGCTGAACACCATGAACACGGGAAGCTTTGGCCGGACCGGCAATGTGGCCTTTGACGACTACCGGGAGCGCGAGCTGAAGCGCCTGGAAGAAGAGCGTGCCAAGCTCGATGCCATGCGCGCTGAATTCGATACTTTCCTGCGCGAACTGCGCCGGGCCAAGGATCAGGAAGAATTCGACCGCTTCATGTCCGCCCGTGGCCGCAGCTCCGGCGCCTCTGGCCCTGCCTGACCGGCCGGTCCGGTATGGCACACCACGCGGGAAGCGGCGCACCTTGCGCCGCTTTCGCCGTTTATACCAAGACGGAACGAGTGAGCCTCAATGCCTTGGTACCGGCTGTCATCGGGTTTGACGCGCAGCGGCAAGACCGGCTTCCAGTGCCCACGGTCCTGGTGATGGCTGACGCCTCGGCTACGGATCCCCGCCTGCGCGGGGATGACAAGGTGAGGGTGGACGCGCTGCAAGCCGCTCCCCCAGCCTGTAAAACCGGATACCCTCTGATACGTTCGAATCACCTCCCGCGGCGCCTTGCTGCGGGCCTTGCAGGGAAGCGGAATGTTCTCACGGCTGCGGCGGCCTGTTTTTCCGGACCACATCGTGCTGCCGCTGAGCGGCGGCGAGATTGCCGTGCGCCTGCGGCCTGATCCGCGCGCGCGGCGCTATCTGCTGCGCCTGCCGCATGACCAGTCCGGCCCGGTGCTGACCATCCCAAAGGGCGGTTCGCTCTCCACCGCCCAGCGCTTTGCCGAAAAACACGCAAGCTGGCTGGAAGAGAAACTGGCTGCCCTGCCGAAGACAACACCCTTTGCCGCCGGATCGGTTGTCCCCGTCCGGGGCGTCCTGCACCGGATCGAGCCATCCGGCCGCCTGCGCGGGCTGGTGACGGCGGGGCTTGATACAGAAGGTCATGCGGTGCTCAGCGTGCCCGGCGCTGCCGAACATACGGGCCGCAAGGTGGCCGACTGGCTGAAGCGGCAGGCACGGGCCGATATCGAAGCAGCCGTGGCCCGCCACACGGCCACGCTGGGGGTGAAGGCCACGGCCATTTCCCTGCGCGACACCCGCAGCCGCTGGGGCTCCTGCGCTTCCAACGGACGCCTGTCCTTCTCCTGGCGGCTGATCCTCGCTCCGCCGGAGATCCTCGATTATGTCGCGGCCCATGAGGTGGCGCATCTGCGGGAAATGAACCACTCGGACCGGTTTTGGGCGCTGTGCCGCCAGCTTGCCCCGCACACGCCCAAGGCCCGCCAGTGGCTGAAGGACGAGGGCGGCAAGCTGCATCTCTTCGGCTGATCAGCCGCCGAACAGCCTTCCGATGAAGCCCAGCGGCCCGCCTTCCGTGGGCGGCGGCGGTATGACCCGGCCATCGGCCCCCACATCCGCCGGGGGAATGGGGGCATTGTCGGTGGGTACGGGACCGTAATTCTGCGGCAGCTGTTCGGCAACACCCGGAAGCCCCGCCACGGGCAGACCGGCATGCGCCTTGTCCATCGCCGCCTTCCAGATCTCCGCCGGCAGCGAGCCGCCCGTTGCCTTCTTCGTCGGGCTGTTGTCGTCATTGCCGAGCCACACGGTGGCCGTCAGGTTGCCGGTGTAGCCGATGAACCAGGCATCGCGGAAATCCTGGCTGGTGCCCGTTTTGCCGCCTGCCGGGCGCTGATCGGCCAGCATCGCCTTCTTGCCCGTGCCGGTGACCAGCGTCTGCGCCATCATGTGGTTCATCTGGGCAAGGCGCAGGCCGTCGATCACCTTGCCCATTCCATCCCCCTGCCGGGCATAGAGCGTGCGGCCCTCCACCGTGCGGATGCGGCGGATCACATGCGGCACAACCCCGTAGCCGCCATTGGAGAAGGGCACGTAAGCCGCCGTGATCTCCAGCGGCGTCACCTCCGATGTGCCCAGCGCCAGCGAAGGATTGGCCGCCAGCTGCGAGCGGATGCCCAGCTTCTGCGCCACCTTCACCACCTTTGCCGGACCGGTCTCCACCGCCAGCCGCGCTGCCACCGTGTTGAGGGACATGGCCAGCGCTTCGGTCAGCGTGACATCGCCGTAATACTGTTTGGTGTAGTTCTGCGGCCGCCAGCCCTTGAGGGAGAAAGGTTCATCCCGGCGGATCGTGTCCGGCGTCATGCCGCTTTCCAGTGCCGCCAGATAGACGAAGGGCTTGAAGGCGGAGCCGGGCTGGCGGCGGGCGTTGGTGGCGCGGTTGAACTGGCTCTTCTGGTAATCCCGGCCGCCGACCATGGCCCGTACGGCCCCTGCCGTGTCCATGATGACGACGGCACCCTGAGAGACCCCCAGTTCCCGTCCGTGGGCATTCAGCGCCGTCACCAGTGCTGCTTCTGCAGCCTGCTGCATCACCGGATCAATGGTGGTGTCGACGATGATGTCGCTGTCGATGGATCCGGCAAACTGCGGCAGCAGGTCCATCACCCAGTCCGCCACATAATTGGCGCTGGCGGTGTTCCTGTCGCTGACCACATGTGCGGGCTCGCTCATGGCGGTCCGGGCGGCCGCTGCATCAATGAACCCGGCATCGCGCATGGCAGCCAGAACCACCTTGGAGCGTTCAAAAGCCAGTTCGGGATTGCGCGTGGGGGCATAGCGGCTGGGCGCCTTCAGCAGGCCCGCCAGAACAGCGGCTTCCTGCAGGGTGACCAGCCGCGCCGACTTGCCGAAATAGCGCCGCGCGGCTGCATCCACCCCATAGGCGCCAGCGCCCAGATAGACGCGGTTGAGATACATCTCCAGGATCTCGTCCTTGGAGTATTTGGCTTCCAGCCACAGCGCCAGCACCACTTCCTGCACCTTGCGCTTCAAGGTGCGGTCAGGCTCGAGGAACAAGTTCTTCGCCAGCTGCTGGGTCAGCGTCGAGCCGCCCTGCATCAGATTGCCGGAGGTGAAATTGACGGTGAAGGCGCGAACCAGACCGATCGGGTCCAGCCCGAAGTGGTCTTCGAACCGCCGGTCCTCGATGGCAATCACCGCCTGCGGCAGATAGGCGGGAAGCTGCTCCAGCCGCACGGCCTCGCCGCCCGTGTCGCCCCGGTTGGCCAGAAGCTCCCCTGTAGTGGCGACGATCTTCACGTTGGGCGGGCGGGCCGGAACCTTCCATTCGGAGGTGGGCGGCAGATGGGCCGCGTAATAGACGACCACACCGGTGGCGGCGATACCGCCCCAGATGGACAGGACGAAGCCCCAGTAGAACAGCTTGCGGATCAGCCAGAACAGCGGATTGGACGAACGGGCACGGCTGCGCCGGGATTTCTTTTTGCCCTTGCCGCCTGCCTTCGTGGTGCGCTTGTGGCGGGGGGCAGGAGCATCATCGGCATCATTGGCACGCGGCCGCCGGGGCCGCCTGGCCGGGCGTTCTGCCGAAAGGTCACCGGTTCCCGGGCGCACATCGTAAAGATCGCCGCTGGCAGGGCCAAACGCCGGTTCAATCCGATTGCTGCCAGCCGGTCGGCGTGCCATGAGCCTCTCGTCACTCTGCGGGCCTGCGCGGGGAGCACAGGCAGTCTGCATCAAACTAGAGCGGCCGGTTTAAGGCGGCGTTAAGCCTTGGGCGCCGGGCAAGGCGTGGAGGCGGAGCCCCGCAAACAAAAACCGCCGCCCCGGAGAGGCAGCGGTCCTTTGGCGTTGGCTGCGGATCGTTCGCCAGCTCAGCTAGAGTAGCGCGAGGCGTCCGCTCCGTAATAATTCACGTAACGCTCGTTCAGCTGCGTCACCGGCATGACGATGAGAACGTCCGTGGTGCCGAACTGATAGTCGACCACGGCCCCGTCACCGATATAGGCGCCGAGGCGCAGGTAGCCCTTCACCAGCGGCGGCAGCTCGCGCAAGGTGGCCTTGTCGTTGAGCTCATCACGGGCAACCCGGTTCATCTCGACATAGCGCTCCGGCACGGCGCGCACACGCCAGGGCTCCGGCGCACGGGCATGATGGTGCAGGAAGGACAGCTGACTGGCGATCCGGTCCGGATCCGTGCCCTCGATGGAGGCGCAGCCGATCATCACGTCGATGCGGTGACGGATCACATAGGCCCAGATGCCGTGCCACAGCAGCTCGACCGTGCGCTTGTTGCGGTAGGGCTTGAGCACGCAGGAGCGGCCCAGTTCCAGGAAGCGCAGACCCGGATTGGCGTCGACCAGCGGCTGGATGTCATATTCGCTGGCCGTATAGAAGCCGCCGTTTGCCTCGGCCACATCCTGTCGCAGCAGGCGGTAGGTGCCGACGATCTGCGGCTGCAGGCGGCCCAGCTTGTTGCGCTTCATCGAGGCATGATCGACGACCAGCAGGTGATCGCAGATGGCGTCAAAGGCATCCATGTCGCGGCGGGCGGCGAGGGTCTGCGCATCGGCGATGGCGGACATTTCCTCGTAGAAGACGTGATAGCGCAGGCGCTGCGCCTTCTTCACTTCACGCGCGGTGCGGGCGAGGCGCACCTCCAGCGAGCCCACGCGGCCAAGGGAAACATCACCGGCAGGACCTGCTTCACCGTGCAAGGGCTTTGCAAAGCCGGGAAAGAAACGCGCTGAAATACCCTGCTCACCCATCATGGGCACGAACTTCTGCACGAGCTTGCGCGGAGAAAATAGACCTGGCCGCATCATCGAGATTCGGTCCCCTATCTGCCTCGGTTGTTTCCCACCGGGGGCCCTGCGAAACCGGTGCCGCAGGCCTCGTTTGTCCTGTCAGGTTGCTGCGCCGTTGCAGTGATTCTCATCCCCTTAACCGGCGAAACCCTGATCTTGCCGTAGACCATAGTTTTCCAACACTAGCATGACAACGGCCAGCGTTCACAATATTTCGTGACGGTAACAATCCGGGAGCGGCACTATGTCCGGGAGGGCAAATTTTCCAATGCCTCTTCAACGGCTTCGCGGGAAAGCGGTTTTGTGAGGAAACCGGCAACACCGCTCGCCCTTGCCCGGTCGCGGGCAGCCGGCATCACATCCGCCGTGACGATCAGAACCGGCACATGCGGGCGCCCGCGGGCGGTTTCGATCTCGCGAATCTGGGCCATGGCATCCAGCCCGTCGAGCCCCGGCATGTGCAGGTCCATCAGGATGGCATCGAAATTCTGCTCGCTGGCCGCGCGCCAGGCCTCCAGACCGTCGGCCACCACCGTCACCTCATGGCCAAGCTTGCGCAGCAGCGCTTCGCCCAGAAGCCGGTTGATATCATTGTCCTCCGCCAGCAGCAGCCGCAGCGGCCGGGCCGGGGCAAGCCGGTGCGGCGCACCGGGAATGCGCTCGGGCGGCAGATCCACGGCCGCTTCCCAGGCAAGCGTTTCGCCGCCTTCGCCCATGAGGCTGGCAATGATGCGCCGGAGCGTGCGCCCGCGCACCGGCCGCACCAGATAGGCGGAGAACCCTGCCTCGCGCAGCCGGTCCAGCCGGTCCCGCTCCTGCGGGGTCACGAGAACAATGGCCGGCGCCAAACAGCCCGCTGCCCGGGCCGTGGCCAGCCAGCCCGCGCCATCGGCCACCGCGCCATGTTCCAGCAGCACGAGATCCGCATGGGGCAGGGCATCGGCCAGCATGCCGTCTCCCGGCTGCACCAGCTGCACCCTGGCGCCATGGGTGGTGAACTGCAGCGCCAGCGCCTCCCCCTCGATCACACCCTGTGACACGATCACAACACGGCGGCCTGTCAGGCATTCAAGACCGGCATCACCGCCAGCATCGGGCGCTTCGGGCAGCGGCAGGCAGATGCGGAAGACAGCACCCTTGCCCTCCTCGGCCAGTGCTTCCACCGTGCCCTCCATCAGCCCCACGAGGCGGCGGACGATGGCAAGGCCAAGCCCCGTGCCGCCATAGCGGCGGGCAGGGCCGTGGTCCACCTGCTCGAACTCGCCGAACAGCCGTTCGGCATCGGCTGCCGAAAAACCAATGCCGGTGTCGCGCACTTCCAGCGTCAACAGGCTGCCACTGCCCTGCGGCGTGATGGCAAGGCTGATGAGGACGCCGCCCTCTTCGGTGAACTTGATGCCGTTGCCAGCCAGATTGAACAGGATCTGCCGCAGCCGGTTGGCATCAGCCGTGACGATACGGGGGATCGCCGGGTCGGCGGTGAAGCCGATCTCCAGCCCCTTGGCATGGGCACGTGGTGCGAGCAATTCCACCACGTGTTCAGCTAGGCTTTCGAGGTCCACCGGTCCCGGCTGGATCGTCAGTTTCCCGGCTTCGGCGCGGGAGAAGTCCAGCAGCTCGTCGATCAGCAGCAGCAGCGTTTCGCCGGAGGTTTCCAGCGCCCGCACATAGGCTCTCTGCTCATGGGTGAGATGCGTATCCGACAGGAGAGCCGCCATGCCCAGAATGCCGTTGAGCGGCGTGCGCACCTCGTGGCTGACCGTCGCCAGAAAGCGGGACTTGGCCTCGCTGGCACTTTCCGCATTCTGGCGGGCAGCCAGAAGCTCCTCTTCCATCTTGCGCCGCGCGGTGACGTCACGCAGCACGGTCTGCAGCACCGGTGTTCCACGCGGCCCTTCCCGCACGGTCACGTCGATGCGGGAAAACCAGCGCGGGCCTTCGCGGGTGTCGAGCAGGATATCACCAAAAACGCCGGTGGCTTCGGCGCTGAGCAGGTCCTGCGGCGTATCCGCCAGCGGCAGCTCCAGCTTTTCGCCGGGGCGCGGACTCTGCTCCGGCCAGAACAGGCTTCCAGCCGCCGGATTGGCGTAGATGACGTTCTCTTCCATGTCGCGGCGGATGACCACATCGCCCAGCGCATGGAGAATGCTGGCATGGCGCTCGTCGGATTCGCGCAGCTCCCAGGCGGCATCTTCCAGCTCTTCGATGCGCTGGTTCAGCCGGTGGGTCTCCACCGCCGCTGTGCCGAGTGCCGTCTGCAGGCGGTGGCGGTCGTCATGAATGACACAGGCAATGGCAAGCCCGCCTGCGGCAAAACCGAGAACCAGCGCAAGAAGCCGTTCGTAAGGCCCGCCGCCGAGCAGCAGAAGGGCAGCAATCAGCGCCAGAACGCCAATAGCTGCGGCCAGTGTGAGAACCCGTTCGTGACCGAACCGGCGCCCGGCGCGGGTCAGGGCGCCGAGTTCGTCCGGCGCGGATCCGGGCTGACCGGCCTTGCCCTTCGGCGGACAATTTGCGTCTTTCGGACTTTGCGGGCGCTTCTGTCCCTCCGGGCGCTCGGGGCCGTCCGGCTGTTGTGCCTTCAGGCCCGTTTCCGCTTCAGCCTTGCTGCCCTTTCCGTCTGCCGATTGCGGTCGCATGCCCTGTCCCCAGCGGCCTGCGCGGCAGGCCTGATCCTGATGAAGGCCCGACAAGGTTCTGCGGGCACAGCCGGAAGCAAGCTTGCAGTCCAATCCCTTGAAAAAGCCTTTCGAATTTTAGGCTTTTCATCTTCCCCGATCAGTCTTCCTTTCAAGCCCCCTGTCAGCCTCCCATGCCGGTGATCCCGGCTTCCCAGCCGAGGATGGCGCGTTTGCGCGTCAGGCCCCAGTGATAGCCGCAAAGACCGCCGGTGCGCCCCAGCACCCGGTGGCAGGGCACAACGAAGGAGATCGGGTTGCGGCCCACAGCAGAGCCCACCGCTCTTGCGGCGCTGGGCTTGCCGAGGCTGCGGGCAATATCGGAATAGGTGGTCGCCTTGCCCATGGGGATCTTCAGCAGGGTGCGCCAGACGCGGATTTCGAAATCGCTGCCGATGAAGATGACCTTGAGCGGCGTGTCCTCAGACCAGCTGGCCGGATCAAACACCCGCGCCGCATAGGGCGCTGTTGCCACGCCGTCCTCCGCGAAGACGGCCGCAGGCCAGCGGCTGGACATGTCAGCAAAGGCGGAGGCTTCCTCGCCCTCATCGGCGAAGGCGAGCCCGGCAAGGCCCCGGTCGGTTGCCATGATCAGCACCTGGCCGAAGGGGCAGGGGTGAAAGCCGTAGCGGATGGTGAGGCCGGCGCCACGGTTGCGGTAGTCGCCCGGTGTCATCGCCTCGTGGGTGACGAACAGGTCATGCAGCCGCCCCGGCCCGGACAGCCCCACCTCATAGGAGGTCTCCAGAATGCTGGCTGCATCGCGCAGAAGCTCGCGGGCATGATCCAGCGTGATCGCCTGCAGGAACTGCTTGGGCGTCAGCCCGGCCCAGCGCGAGAACACCCGCTGCAGCTGGATCGGCTGCAGCCCGGCCTCACGGGCAAGGTCTTCCAGTGCCGGCTGGTCGCGCCAGGTATCGGAAATGCGCTCCAGCGTCTGGCGGACGATGGCATAGTCCCGCGCGGCAGCTTCCCCCGTTTCGGGAACGGCGGCCGCCTCGCGTCCGGCAAGGTTCAGGTCGAAAAGCTGGGTCATGGCAACGGCAGGTCCGGTGATTGTCAGATCCTGACCCTAACCCCGGCCCTGCTGCTGCGCCACCCGATAAGCGAGCCCTCAGCCCGCCTTGCGGAAACGGGCCGTGCGCGTGTCGGCCACATAGAGCTTTGCCCGCTCGCCCGCTTCGGCCGCCAGTTCCGCGACCGACTGGTGGATGAAACGGGCGGTTTCATCGCTCATCAGATAGCTGAAGTTGAGCCGCGTCCAGCCGGGCTTCTCGATCTCGTCCCCCGCCTGGATCGAGGCGCGCAGGCTTTCCGAGCGCGCCTGAGAGATGCCCAGCAGCCGGTGCGCATAAGGCCCGGCGCAGGCGCAGCCGCCACGGGCCTGGATGCCGTGAAAATCGGACAGCATGCGGGTGAAAAGCTGCGGATGCACCTGTGCACCCTGCCGGTCCAGCACCTGAAAGGCAAAGATGGGCAGACGGTCCCGCTGATCCGCCGCCAGAATGCGCAAGGCAGGATGCCCGTCCCAGGCCGCGAAAGCCATCCGGGCCAGCTCCTTGTCACGGGCGAGGATGAAGTCGCAGCCCACCGCATCCTTCACCGCAAAGGCGAGGCCGGCGCGGATATCGCCCAGCACATTCGGCGTGCCTGCTTCTTCACGCGCGGCCAGAGAGGCGGAATAGTCATGGCCCCAGGGCGAGACGAAAGACACCGTGCCGCCGCCCGGCCATGTGGGCTTATTTGCGCGCACCGCCGCATTGCGGATGATCAGGACACCGGACGCCCCCGGCCCGCCGGGAAATTTGTGCGGCGACACCACCACCGCATCCTTGGCGCAGTCCGCCTCTGGCGCCATGGTGATGGGCAGGTAGGGGCCGCCGCCCGCATAGTCCCAGAGGGCGAGCGCGCCATTGCGCTTCAACAGGCGCGTCACCGCATCCACATCCGTCAGAATGCCCGTCACATTGGAGGCGGCAGAGAAAGCGCCCAGCACCAGCGGCCGGTCCCTGAGGCGCAGAAGTTCCGCCTCCAGCACCTCCATGTCCGGCCCACCCTGCGGCGCTTCGGGAATCTCGATCACGTCCGCGCCGCTCTCGCGCCAGGGCAGAATGTTGGAATGATGCTCATAGGGGCCGATGAGAACCGCCGGGCGGCCAACTTCCTGCCCTGCCCCGCCAAAGCCCAACAGGTTGAGCGCCCGGTTGATGCCGGCCGTGGCGCCGGAGCCAGTGAAAATCACCGTGTAGTTTTCATCCGCACCGGTGCAGCGGGCGATTTCTGCCCGCGCTTCACGGCGCAGCGTGGTCATCCGTGCCCCGCAATAGGAGGCCTCCGTGTGGCTGTTGGCATAATACGGCAGAACCTCGGCGAGGATGAACTCCTCCACCTGCCGCAGCGCCCGGCCCGAGGCAGTGTAATCCGCATAGGTGATCCTGCGCGGCCCGAAAGCGCCCTCGATCTCCGCCCCCTCGCCGATCAGCCCGGCGCTGAGCGCCTCGACGGTGCAGGAGGTGCGCAGGCTGCTCTGGAAGGCTTCAAGGCTCATCGGCATGGGATGGTTCCAATGGAAAAAGACTGATGCATCGAAAATTATGCGATCAGCCTTGAGATATGTTCCCACATTTCACATCATCGCGCCCCATAGCCATGAATCTGTTCGAAAAAGGCGCATGATGATTGATCAGTTCAACAAGGCCATCCTGAAGGCGCTGCAGGAGGATGGCAGCCTGACCCAGCGCGAATTGTCGGAGAAGGTCCATCTGTCGCCCAACGCCTGCTGGAACCGCATTCAGGCGTTGAAGAAGGACGGCGTGATCACCGGCCAGACGGTGCAGCTCGACCGCACACGCCTTGGCCTTGATCTGGTGGTCTTCGTGATGATCCGCACCCGCCACCATTCGGCGGAATGGCTGGATATTTTCCGGCGCCACGTGGTGCAGATCCCGGAAGTCATCGACTTCTTCCGCATCGGCGGCGACTATGACTACATGCTGAAAGTCGTCACCTGCGACATGGCCAGCTACGACGCCGTCTACCGCCGCCTGATCTCCGGCGTCGAACTCGACAGCGTCACCTCCTACTTCGCCATGGAAGCCATCGAAGAGCAACGCCCCCTGCCGGTGCGGGAGACGAAGGAGCGGTGAAGGCAGGCAGTCTCTGGTGTAAACGTCAGAGGCTGACGCTCTCAAGCCAGACCTGGAACATCAGAACGCTCCAGAGCTGGTGCGACCAGTCCCGGCGCCCCGAGAGATGCTCCCGCCATGTCCGGCGGACAATCCCTGCGTCGAGATAGCCTTCGCTCTCAAGCCGCTCCTCTTTCAGCAGGGCCTCGGCCCAGTCCCGCAAGGGGCCACGCAGCCAGTTGTCCACCGGAACGGCAAAGCCCATCTTGGGCCGTTCCACCAGGGCCGGCGGCACGTGCCGGTCAAGAACGCGCCGCAGCAGCCATTTGCCTTCGCCATTGCGGATCTTGCGGTGGAGCGGCTGGCGCCAGGCAAATTCCACCACTTCATGATCCAGCAGCGGCACCCGCGTTTCCAGCGAGTTCGCCATGGCAGCGCGGTCCACCTTGGCCAGAATGTCATCGGGCAGATAACCGGTCTGGTCGAAGAGCATCATCTGTTCAGGCAGGCTGCCGCCGCCCGCCTGCAAGCCTCCGGCGGAGGTGAGCGCTGGTTCAGTGCCGCCCCTGACCAGAGCCTGCGGCTCCTGCCAGCGGGAGATAAGCCGCCGGTAGAGATCTTCCGGGTTCCGCGCTCCGGCAAGGCCCGCGAGCTTGTGAATCTTTGCGCCCGGAGCGGATTGCCGCAGCCCCCGTGGCAGCAGGGGGGAGGCAAGGGAGAAGAGCCTGTCCCAGCCATGCGGCGGCACCCCCTGCAGCGCCGCTCCACCTGCCGCCCGCAGCCCGGCCGGCATGCCGCCAAGCCTGCGCCAGAGGCTGACGCCCCAGGTGTAGCGGTTATAGCCGCCGAAAAGCTCGTCTCCCGCATCACCCGACAGGCTGACCGTCACGCGGCGGCGGGCCAGCGCCGAGACCAGAAACACCGGGATCTGAGATACATCGGCGAAGGGCTCGTCATAGATCTGCGGCAGGCGCGGGATCACCTCCATCGCCTCGCGGGCATTGACATAAAGCTCAGTGTGATCGCAGCCCAGATGCTGCGCCACGGCCTTCGCATGCACGGCCTCATCATATCCGGCTTCATGAAAGCCGATGGTGAAGGTCTTCACGGGCCGGGTGGAGTGGGCCTGCATCAGGGCGGTGATGGTGGTGGAATCGATGCCGCCGGAGAGGAAAGCACCCAGGGGCACATCGGCCACCATCTGCCTGGCAACCGCCTGAGACAAAAGCCGCTCGAGCGTCGCGATGGCCTCCTCATCGCTCATGCCGCTGTCCTGCGGCTGGGCTGCGGCGGCCTGCGCGCTCCAGTAGGTCTCCGCCTGCGGCGGTGTGCCGGGTGCTGCGTCCTGCGCCAGCACCGCGAATGTGCCCGGCATCAGCTTGAAGATGCCCTGATGGATCGTGTGGGGCGCAGGCACATAGCCGAGCCGCATGAACTGCGTCAGCGCGTTCCGGTCTACCGGCGCCTGAAAGTCCTGATGGGCCCTAAGAGCCTTGAGCTCCGAGCCGAAGAGAAAGCTACGGCCCTGCCAGCCGTAATAAAGCGGCTTTTCGCCCAGCCGGTCGCGGCCCAGAGTCAGCATCCGGGCCTGCCGGTCCCAGAGGGCAAAGGCGAACATGCCGGTAGACTGTTCCAGTGCCGCACGTACACCCCAGGCAGCGAGGGCCGCGAGAAGGGTCTCCGTATCTGAATGCCCGCGCCATTGCGGTGCCGTGCCTGCACGGTCCAGGCTCTCGCGCAGATCCTGATGATTGTAGATCTCGCCATTGAAAACGATGACGAAGCGGCCGCAGGCGGAGAACATCGGCTGATGCCCGGCAGCCGACAAATCGATGATGGACAGGCGCGCCTGCGCCAGAGCGATGCCGTCATCCGACCAGACACCATTGTCATCCGGGCCGCGATGGCGCAGGCAGCCGATCATGGACTGGGCGGCCGCCCGGGAGGCATCGCCTCCCGCTGTCAAGTTCATCAGTCCCGCAATGCCGCACATGCCTGTGATCCATCCTGCCACTTTCTGCTTTTCCTACAACGGCTGCGGCCTTTGTCAAAGGAGCAATGGGGAGCCGGAACAGGTGGCCAGACAGGCCTGTTCAGCAGTTGTGCCACGGCAGCAATACATGAACATGGAAAAAGCGGGCATCTTCCTTGTTGTCGTTGTGGCCATGCATCGTGTAAACGACTGCAGGTTTCCTGAGCAGATATGAGACGCGCCGCCCCGGTGGCAGGCGCCCGGAACAACGGATCGAACCTTGCAGAAAAAAGCACTCATCACTGGCGTGACCGGACAGGACGGCGCCTATCTCGCCGAACTTCTCCTCTCCAAGGGCTATTCCGTCTGGGGTGTGAAGCGCCGGTCATCCTCGTTCAATACGGGACGTATCGACCATCTCTACAAGGATGTGCATGAGTCCGAGACGCAGTTCCGCCTTGTCTATGGCGACATGACGGATTCGACCAACCTCATCCGCATCATTCAGGAAATCCAGCCGGATGAGATCTACAACCTCGCCGCCCAGAGCCATGTGCAGGTCAGTTTCGAAACGCCGGAATACACCGCCAACGCGGATGCCATCGGCACGCTGCGCATTCTCGAAGCAATCCGCCTGCTGAAGCTGGAGGGCAAGACCCGCTTCTATCAGGCCTCGACCTCCGAGCTCTATGGCAAGGTGCAGGAGACGCCGCAGAAGGAAACCACCCCCTTCTATCCGCGCAGCCCCTATGCCGCCGCCAAGCTCTATGCCTACTGGATCACGGTGAACTACCGCGAGGCCTATGGCATGCACGCCTCGAACGGCATCCTGTTCAACCACGAAAGCCCGATCCGCGGCGAGACCTTCGTGACCCGCAAGATCACCCGCGCTGTGGCCGCGATCGAACTGGGCCAGCAGAAGAGCCTCTATCTCGGCAACCTCGACGCCAAGCGAGACTGGGGCCATGCCCGCGATTACGTCGAAGGCATGTGGCGGATCATGCAGCAGGACGAGCCGGACGATTACGTTCTGGCGACGGGCGAGACCCATTCCGTGCGTGAATTCGTGGAACTGGCCTTTGGCGAGCTCGGCCGCACCATCGTCTGGAAGGGCGAAGGCGTGAACGAGGTCGGCCTCGACAGCAAGACCGGCGCCGAGCTGGTGAAGATCGACCCGCGCTATTTCCGCCCGACCGAGGTGGATCTGCTGCTGGGTGATCCCTCCAAGGCGAAGGCAAAGCTTGGCTGGCAGCATACGACGCCGTTCCATGACCTTGTGAAGGAAATGGTGGCGAGCGATCTCGAAGAGGCCCGCCGCACTGCGGGAAGCCAGCCGGCCGGGATCTGACACATGGCGCGGATCTTCGTCACCGGCGCATCGGGCATGGTCGGGCGCAACCTGCTGGACCGTCTTGAAGGGACGGGCCACGAGGTGCTCGCTCCATCAAGTGCCAGCGTGAACCTGCTGGACCATGCCGCCGTTCTTGAATGGCTGCGGGCGAACGGGCCGGATGTGATCGTCCACTGCGCCGGCCATGTGGGCGGCATCCAGGCCAATATCCGCGAGCCCGTGGCCTTCCTGACCCGCAATCTGGCGATGGGGCAGAATCTGCTCCTGGCCGCCCGTGAGGCCGGAGTGCAGACGGTGCTGAACCTTGGCAGCTCCTGCATGTATCCGCGCAACAGCCCCGATGCCCTGCGCGAGGAAGATGTGCTGAGCGGCACGCTGGAGCCGACCAACGAGGGCTATGCGCTGGCCAAATGCGTCACGGCCCGTTTGTGCAGCTACATGCGCAAGGAAGATCCGGCGCTGCAGTACAAGACGCTGATCCCTTGCAACCTTTATGGCCGTTACGACAAGTTCGACCCGAAGGTCTCGCATCTTGTGCCGGCGGTGATCCGCAAGCTGCACGTGGCGCGGATGACGGGTCAGCGTGAGGTGGAAATCTGGGGTGACGGGACGGCGCGCCGCGAGTTCATGTTCGCAGGCGATCTGGCCGAAGCCATCCTGTTCTGCCTTGACCGGGTGGAGGCCCTGCCCGGCGACCTGAACATCGGCATCGGCACAGACCTGTCCGTGCGCGACTATTATGAAGCCGCTGCCGATGTGATCGGCTATGATGGCAGCTTCGTCTTTGACACATCCCGGCCTGTGGGGATGATGCGCAAGCTGCTGGATGTTTCCCGCCAGCGGGATCTTGGCTGGGCCCCGCGCACGGAGCTGCGCGAGGGCATCCGCCAGACCTATGAGTATTTCCTGAAACTGGATGACGCAAATGACCTATCCGCTGGCTAATTCGAGCTGGGATGAAGAGGAATACGCCGCGATCCGCAGCGTGACGGAATCGGGCATGTTCTCGATGGGCCCGCGCGTGGCCGAGTTCGAGCAGGCCTTTGCGGACTGGTGCGGCAGCAAATACTGCGTCATGGTCAATTCCGGCTCCTCCGCCAACCTGGTGATGGTGGGCGCGCTGCGTTACCGCAAGGATGCCCCGCTGCTGCCGGGTGCGGAAGTCATCGTGCCAGCCGTATCCTGGAGCACGACCTATTATCCGCTCTACCAGTACGGCCTGAAGCTGCGCTTCGTGGATGTGGACATCAACACGCTGAACTATGACCTTGATCAGCTGGCACGGGCAATCACCCCGGCGACGCGGGCGATCATGGTGGTGAACCTTCTGGGTAATCCCAACGATTTTGCCCGCATCCGCCAGATCATCGGTGACCGGCAGATCGACATCATCGAGGACAACTGCGAGTCGATGGGCGCCACCTTCGAGGGCCGTCAGGCGGGCACGCATGGCATCATGGGCACGTTCAGCGCCTTCTTCAGCCATCACATTTCCACCATGGAAGGCGGTATGGTGGTGACGGATGACGAGGAGCTGTACCACATCCTGCTGGCGCTGCGCGCCCATGGCTGGACGCGGAACCTGCCGAAGTTCAACAAGATCACCACGCCGAAGAGCGATGACGCCTTCACGGAATCCTTCCGTTTCGTGCTGCCGGGCTACAACCTGCGTCCGCTGGAAATGAGCGGTGCCATCGGTCTTGCACAGTTGCGCAAGCTGCCGAACCTTGTCGCCGAGCGCCGCAAGAATGCCGAAGGCTTCAAGGCTGTTCTGGCGGACTTCCCCTTCCTGCGCACGCAGCAGGAAATCGGCGAAAGCAGCTGGTTCGGATTCTCCATGCTGGTGGGACCGGATGCGCCCGTCAGCCGCAAAGACCTGATCGCCGCCTTCAACCGTCACAAGATCGATGTACGGCCGATCGTGGCGGGCAACTTCGCCAAGAACGAGGTCCTGCGCTGGTTCGACTACTCCATCAGCGGCAACCTGCCGAATGCGGAGATCATCGACAGCTCGGGCCTGTTCATCGGCAACCATCATTATCCGCTCGATCAGGAATTCGCGCTGCTGCGGCAGGCGCTTGACGATGCAGTGGCAACGGCGGCCAATAACTGAGGCAAGGCCCAGAAACCGGAAGCGAACCGATGCCCGACACGCCTGCAGATCACGGCGCGACCCGCGTCGTGATCCGTCCACGGACTCGCCACACGATTGCCGACAGCATCCATGATGTCTGGTCGAACCGGGATATTGCCTGGACGCTGGCCTTGCGCGAAATCCAGATCCGCTACAAACAGTCGGTCGTCGGCGTGGCCTGGGCAGTGATGCAGCCGCTGGTGACGACGGTGATCTTCACGCTCATTTTCGGCTTTCTGGCGAAGATCCCGGCCGATGGCGTGCCTTATCCGGTATTTGTTCTGTCCGGGCTGCTGTTCTGGCAGTATTTCAGCAAGGTGGTGGTGGAATCCTCCGGCTCGCTGGTCAAGAATGAGGGCATCATCACCAAGGTGTTCTTTCCCCGGCTGATCCTGCCGCTGGTGCCGGCGCTCTCTGCCGCGGTGGAGCTGGGCATCTCGCTGGCCATCCTGCTGGTGCTGATGCTGATCTATGGCGTCATGCCCACGCCTTACGTGCTGCTGCTGCCCGTGCTGCTGCTGTTTGGCGGGCTGCTGGGCTATGGCATCGGGCTGATGCTGTCGCCCATCAATGCCATCTACCGGGACATCAGCATCGCTCTGCCGTTCTTCGTGCAGATCGGCATGTATGTGACGCCGGTGATCTATCCGGTCAGTTTCGTGCCACAGAACTGGCAGTGGCTGTTCCTGTTCAATCCCGTTGCAACGCTGCTGGACACGGCCCGCGCGGTGCTGCTGGGCAGCCCGTTCCCGTCCCTCTCGGCCTATGGCATCCTGCTGGTCTGGACCGCCCTCATCTTCACCCTCGGCTTCCGGACCTTCCGCAAGCTTGAGCCGGCCATTGTTGACAGGATCTGACGCATGGCGCCCATCATCAGTGTCAACGGCATCGGCAAGAAATACAGGCTGAACGGATCAGGCCCCGCGCATGACACCCTGCGCGACCTTCTGGCCTCGCTTGTCTCCCGCAAGCGCCCGGAACCGGCAGCAGACACCGCCAGCGCGCGCGAGTTCTGGGCGCTGAAGGATGTCAGCTTCGACGTGAACGAGGGCGAAGTCGTCGGCATCGTCGGGCGCAACGGCGCGGGCAAGAGCACGCTGCTGAAGATCCTCTCCCGCATCACCACGCCGACCACCGGAGAGGCCATCCTCAATGGCCGGGTGGGCTCGCTGCTGGAAGTGGGCACGGGCTTCCACCCGGAGCTGACGGGCCGCGAGAACGTCTATTTCAACGGCACGATCCTTGGCCTCAGAAAGCACGAGATCAAGGCGCGCTTTGACGAGATCGTCGCCTTCTCCGGCATCGAGGCCTTCATCGACACGCCGATCAAGCGCTACTCCAGCGGCATGAAGATGCGCCTCGCCTTCTCGGTGGCCGCCCATCTGGAGCCGGAAATCATGATCATCGACGAGGTGCTGGCCGTTGGTGACGTGGACTTCCAGAACAAGTGCCTCGGCAAGATGCGCGACGTCGCCAGCGCCGGCCGCACCGTGCTGTTCGTCTCGCACAACATGAGCGCCGTCCGGCAGCTGTGTTCGCGCATCGTCTGGCTGTCCGGCGGCAGCCTGCAGCTGGACACCCATGATGTGGATGCGGCCCTGGCAGCTTATGCAGCAACTCCTGCCGCGCTGCAGCCATGGCGGGCGGACCTTCCTTATGAAGAAGCAGACTTCATTCTGCATGACTTCTTCACTTTCGGTAAAAGCTACAAGGACAAGAAAGTCAGTTTCAGCGATGGAGAAGAAGTCGGCGTTCTGATCGACGTTGAAGTAAAAAACTATGACCGTTCTTTGAATTTTGGCGTTCAGGTCAATGATGAGCTTGGGAATGACCTGTTTTTCTCTCTTTCGACGGATTCAGAATTTGATACGTGGCCGATCAAGTCTGCCGGAAGGTATCAATTGACCGCCAGATTGCCTGCAAGAATATTCAATGCCGGCAATTACGATATTCGCTTCATTGCAAGCTATCATAACATCAAGTGGGTCTATGCCCCGGACAGTTCGCAGATATCAGACCGGATTTCCATCAGTCTCAATGATCTGGCATCCCCATACTGGCGCGCGTGGAGGCCCGGAATTATTGCACCTCAAATCCAATGGACAGCGGGAGACTGCAGCTGATGACTGATACGCCACTCATTTCCATCATTACACCGTGCTACAACAGGGTGGATTTCATCGACCGTTGCACCGGATCCATTCCGGAGCATGTGCGCCCATGGGTAGAACACATCATTGTCGACGGCGGTTCTACGGACGGGACGGTTGAGAAGCTGAAGAACCAGCCTCACGCCAGATGGATGAGCGAACCGGACAAAGGCCTTTATGACGCCCTTAACAAAGGCATCCGGCTTGCCAAGGGACAGTATATTGGATTTCTGGCAACTGATGACTTTCTGGACGAGGCCTTCTTTGACGCGGTCAGGAGTCATCTGGGCGGTCAGTGCGATATCGAGGCCGTGTCCTTTGACATCCGGATACATGGCAGAGGCGAGACAATTTTCAAGAAGAGCTGTGCGCTTGACGAATTCTCGATGATCGACGGGAAGGTTCTCCTTTTTTCCATGTTGATCCGGCGCGAGATATTTCTTGGCATTATGTTTGATGACAGTTTCAAGATCGCGGGTGATCTGGAAGCTGGCCTGCGCCTTGCAAAAAAGGCGAGCAAGAAATCGCATATAAATGCCGTCATGCTGAACTTCTGGAGGCATGAGGGCTCGCTGACAGGTCATTCAGGGACGGGACGCGACCGCGAATTTGATGAGGTTTTTCGTATTCTCAAGAAGGAATTCGTCCATTCTCTTGCAAAATCAAAGCTGTTCAATTTGATATGCTTAAGATTTCTTCAGATTGGCCGTTATTTTTATCATAGTGGAGGTTTCGCGAGATTTAAGGGTAGATATGACTTGCTTGCATTTTATTCAATTTGTCGCTGCTTGAGGGCAATGCGCATTATATCTGAGGCTTAGTATACTAATGGATGGTTGGATCATCATCCCCTAGCGAAAGTAAACGTTCAAGAGCTCAAGCATGATCTGTAAAGAAACCGTAGATATGATCATACCTGCATTCAACGCTGCTGCATCCTCGCAAAAACAGTCAGGTCCGCTGCAGCTAGCTGGCGAGTTGAGCGACTCGCCCTACTGGCTTGGCAGGCGGCCTGGTGGGATTGCACACGTTCTGGATTGGGCTGCGGTTTGAGGCCGGAAAATGACGCATCGCGACAGACTGCGATTTTAAAAATACTGGGGTTGGTCTGTTAACGTCGTTTCTGGTCAAGTTTTATACGCAAAGGAGCGCATAAGTTGTCTGCCAAACCGCGTGTTTCAGTCGTGCTGCCAGTTTATAATGGCGCAAATCTGGTTCGGGATGCAATAAAATCAGTCCTTGACCAGAGCATGACTGATTTTGAAATTATCGTTCTCGACGATGGCTCTACGGATGAAACGTGGGAGATAATCAAAAGCTATTCTGATCCGAGGGTCAAGGCATTCAGGCATAGTAATATTGGGCTTCCGGCAACCCTGAATAAGGGGATCGCTCTTGCAGAGGCGCCATATATTGCAAGAATGGATCATGATGATCTCATGCTGCCGTCTCGTCTTGAGAAGCAATTTAATTTTCTAGAAAACAACCCCGGTGTTGCCATGGTTGGGACCTGGGCTCACATATATGAAGGTTCTTTTCCCTCTGACCGGTATCACAGACACCCTTATTCTTCGGCTGCAATCAAACTTCATCTTCTCTTTGATAATCCATTCGTCCACTCATCTGTGATGATACGGAAAGAAGTTTTGAATGATTTGGGGTGCTACACTGAGGATTCAGGGAGATTGCCCCCTGAAGACTACGAGCTTTGGTCAAGGATTGCAAAAAAATACGAAGTGGCAAATATTCCAGAGGTGTTGACCATTTATAGAGAGGTGGGATCAAGTCTGTCCAGAATTGGGGCAGACCCGTTCATTGAAAAAGTACTTATGTTTAGTGCGGAGAATATACATTTCTACGTAAAAGATAAGTATAGTTTTAAAGAATGTATGCAGATATCGATGATCCTGCATTCGCGAAAAATAAATGATATTATTTTAGATAAAAAAAAGGCATTTGAAATATTTCAAATGGCGGCGTCTAGCATTCTTTCTCGCTCTGATGCTAAAGACGATTTTGATAAGGAATTTAAGAAGATTAAAAGTAAAATATCAAGCAGATTTGGCATGAGAAGATTTTATCTTCGGTTGAGGCGCCTCCCTGTATGGCTGTTTAGAAAGGTTTTCCAGTGAAAATACTTTTCTGTGTTGAATTCTATCATCCCAGCATGGGAGGTTCGCAACAGGTCGTCCGGCATTTGGCGGAGCGGATGGCGGCGCGCGGTCATGACGTCACTGTTGCAACGTCATGGATAGAGCACCGGCAGAGCACAGAACACAATTCGGTAAAAATTGCACAGTTCAAGATTACTGGAAATGCGGCTTATGGTATTCGCGGCGAAGTGGACAGTTACAGGGAATTTCTTCGCGACGGCGGGTTTGATGTCATTCTTTTTTACGCGGCACAGCAATGGACATTTGATGCTGCAATAGATATTCTTGATGAAATGAGCGCGAAGAAGGTTTTTGTGCCCTGCGGATATTCCGGTCTTTACCTTAGGCAATGGAAGAAATACTATGAGCATATGCCGAAGGTCCTGAATGATATCGACGTGTGCGTATACCATGCCGATTCATATCGGGATTTTGATTTTGCCCGCCAGCACGGGCTCCAGAATGGCGTGCTCATTCCGAATGCGGCCGACCTGGACGAATTTCTTGTCGCCCGGGATGATAAATTCAGAGAGAAGCACGGTATTTCACCGTCGGCCCTTGTATTGCTGACCGTCGGATCGGCCACGGGCCTGAAAGGGCATCGGGAATGTCTGGAAGCTTTTGCTGCTGCTGACTTCGGCGGCAGGGAGGCGGTCCTGATCATAAATGGAAACAGCCCTTATTCCGGCACGATCAAGACTGGACGTATTGCAGCGGTTATCAGCCTCTACAAGGCGCGGGGATGGTGGCGGGGGACACAGGAGCTGGGCGGCGTTGTCATGCGCAAGCTGCTTCGGCGCAGTTCAAGGAAGACCGCCGGAGACCATGATATTGCTGATCTGCTGAACAGGTCTCCCGAACAGAAGAAAAAAGTGGTCGAAGTGGCTCTTCCGAGACAAGAACTCGTTCAAGCTTTTCTGAATTCGGACCTGTTTATTTTTGCATCGAACATCGAGTATTCTCCACTTGTACTTTACGAAGCGTGCGCCGCTGGCTTGCCATTTCTCTCGGTGCCCGTCGGGAATTCGAAGGAGATCTCAGCCTGGACACAAGGTGGCACGATCTGTGATGCACCTGTTGATACTGAAGGCTACACACGGGTTGATCCAGAAGTATTGGCCTTCGCGATCTTGCAAGTGATATCTGACGAGCGCGGAATGAAGGCAATGTCGGAGCGGGGTAGGCAAAGCGTTGTGCAGAAGTTCAACTGGGACAATATTGCCATGGAATATCTGAGCATTTTTGAAAATATTGCCTTTGATGAAAGTCGGGGGAATAATATTGCAAGGTAAAGGCACGGTTGCCGTCCGCCTTACTGGCGGCTTGGGCAACCAGATGTTCCAGTATGCGGCGGCGCTGGGGCTGGCGCAGCGGCAGGGCAGGGCCTTGCGGCTGGATGTGTCCGCCTTCGAGGCCTACAGGACATGGCCCTATCAGCTGGACTGCCTCAAGGTGCCGCAGGACCTTTACACCGGCGCGCCGTTGGCTTGGCCTGTCTCAAGGTCGCTGCCCGCCCGCGTGTTCCGCAAGCTGAATGGCGGCTACAGGTTCCGTGACGGCGTCTACCGGGAGCCGCATTTCCATTTCGATCCGGCTGTCTTCAGCCTGACGGGTGATGAAATCCTGCTCGACGGCTATTTCCAGAGCCCGCGTTATTTCGAGGGCGCAGAGGCGCTGCTGCGCGAGAGGTTTCAGCCCATCGCTCCGCTGACGGAGCTTGCGGCCGGCTGGGCGGCGAAGATTGACGCCTCGCCCTGCAGCGTTTCGCTGCATGTGCGCCGGGGCGACTATCTGACGGCGGCGGCCTCTGCCGTGCGCGCAGCGCTGGACCGGGGCTATTATGACCGGGCCGTTGCCCTGATGCAGGAACTGGCGGGGCCGGAGGCGGAGTTCTTCCTGTTCTCCGACGAGCCGGATTTCATTGCGCAAGCCTTTGCCGGCCTGCCGCGGGCCCATGTGGTGCGCTCCGATCCGTCTGCGCCCTGGGAAGACATGTTCCTGATGGCGCGCTGCCGCCACAACATCACGGCCAACAGCTCCTATTCCTGGTGGGGCGCCTGGCTGAACCCCGCCGAGGACAAGCGCGTCATCGCCCCGGCCCGCTGGTTCACCCCGGACAGGCTGGCCGGCTGCAACGTGCTCGACCTTTACCCCGATGACTGGATCCTGCTGAAATGAGCCAGAAGCCCGCCATCAGTGCCGTTCTGCCGGTCTACAACGGCGAAGCCTATGTGCGCGAGGCTGTAGAGAGCATTCTGGCGCAGACCTTCACGGACTTCGAGCTGATCATCATCAATGACGGCTCGACCGATGGCAGCGGTGCCATCCTGCGGGAGCTTGCCGCACGGGACCAGCGCATCGTGCTGGTGGAGCGGGCGAACGGCGGGCTTGTCTCGGCGCTGAACGAGGGTATCGAACGGGCGCAGGCCGGGCTCATCGCCCGTATGGACGCCGATGACGTGGCCATGCCCAAGCGCTTTGCCCTTCAGCATGCCCGGATGGAAGCCGAGCCGCAACTGGGTGTACTGGGCAGCTTCATCCGCATCATGGACAAGGCCGGCCGGACCATCCGTCTGGGGGACTATCCGGTCAGCGTGTCGGAGGCAGCGCGTTTCATGGAACATGGCTGTCCCGTGGCCCACCCCACCGTCATGATGCGGCGCGAGGCCGTGCTGAAGGCCGGAGGCTACCGCAAGCTCTTTTCCCATTGTGAAGACTATGACCTGTGGCTGCGCATCAGCGAGCTGGGCTATGGCATCGCCAACCTGCCGCAGCCCTTGCTGAACTACCGCATGCACGGCGCCAATGTGTCCGCTGTCCACAGGAATACACAGGAACTGGGCACCATGGTGGCCCTGCTGGCGCACCGGGCCCGTGTGGCGGGCTTGGCCGACCCCACCAGCGGGGCGGAAAAGCTGCACGCGGGACTGATCGAGGCCGTTCCCGCGCATCTGCGCCAGGATGTGGAGGCCGCCCTCTTCGTGCTGCGCCACGCGCATCTGTCGCTCGCCGCCCGTGATGAGCTGGAGACAGCCTGGCGACACTACGGGCAGCTGAGCCCGCAGGCACGGCGCGAAACGGTGATGTGCGATTTTCTCATGCGGCTGCTCAATGGCGCGGTGCGCAACCGCAGCCATGGCCTTGCCTTCCAGGCCTTGGCCGAGGCCATGCGCCGGCATCCGCGGGCCACATGCGGCCTGCTGTGGCGCAAGGTGAAGGCACGGGTCAGGGTCTGACCTGGCGTGCCGGGGCATGGCGCAGTGTCCAGCCGGGCAGAGGAGAGAGCTTCAGCCTGGGGCTTGCGGCAAGGGAACCGGCCATGAGCAGGGCGAAGGCCGCAAGGCGCTTTTCCCGCCAGGCGGATGCCGCCCTTTCATAACGCAGATAGGCATTGGCCCGCCGCCGCAAAACCGCCTTGTCCTGCCGGTCCCTCGTGAGACCGGCAATGCGCAGGCTGATTGCATCTGCTGCCGCGCTGACGGCGGCAAGGCTGGTGTTGCTGCCCCGTTCGATACCGGCTCCGGCCATGTCCTGCACCTTCAGCACAAAACCCGCCAGACCGATGCGCACAAACCACTCATAATCCTCTAGCCGCCGCAGGCTGCCGTCCGCCCCGCCTGCGAGCCGCAGCACCTTCTGCCGGTTGAGGATGATGCAGGAGCCGGGCGAGAACCAGCAGCCACGGAAGAAATCCGCCGGCCCATGGGCGGGCAGGGGGATACGCTCGCGCAGCACCGTGCCATCGGGAAGAGTGTCCTGCCAGCCGCAGCCATAGACCGTGCGTCCTTTTTCCGCCGTCCGGTCCTCCCCCTCCTGCAGAAAGTGCCAGCGCGGCTGCAGCGTGTCCGGCAGCAGCCAGTCGTCGCTGTCGAGGAAACTCACCCAGTCCGTGCGCGCCGCTTCCATCCCCGTGTTGCGCGCTTGCGCCGCCCCGCCATTGACCGGCTGGCGGATCAGCCGCACCCGGCCTGTTGCCGCCACCGCCTCCGGCAGCACAAGCGGTTCCGGCGAGGCATCATCAACGACGATGATCTCCTCCGGCAGCACACCTTGCGCCAGAATGCTCGCCACCGCCCGCTCCAGCTTCTTCTGGCGGCCATAGGAGGGAATGACAAAGGTCAGCGGGATCGTTGCCGTCATATGGGTTCTTCTAAGCGGGCAGTGGCCGATGGACGGAACTCCTGCATGGACATGCTAAATCATTGGCTCCCGCGCAGTAGGCTGGCGCGCGATGATCACAGCAATTATTAGGCGGAAGCCGCGCATGCAAGTGCGCAGCCTCTGCGAGTTCACTTGCCCTGCCTGCCAAACATCCGTAAGGGTTGAGCGAAGGTGGAGCATTCCTGTCATCCCATACTGGTTTTCATGTCATTGCCTAAGCCGAAAATCCTGTTTGTTGTTTCGGAAGACTGGTACTTCCGCTCACACAGGCTGCCTTTGGCGGCGGCGCTGGTGCGGGCCGGGCATGAGGTGGTCCTGGCGGCACGGACCAACGGGGACGAGGCGGTGATCTCCGCTGAAGGGGTTCGCGTCATCCCGCTGCAGCACATGGACCGTTCCGGCCTCAATCCGTTCCGGGATCTGCGGTCCATTGCCGAACTGATGCGGATCTACCGCGCCGAGAAGCCCGCTCTGGTGCATCATGTGGCGTTGAAGCCGGTGCTTTATGGCGCGCTGGCAGCGCGGCTGACCGGCGTTCCGGCCATCGTCAACGCCCTCGCCGGCCTCGGTTTTGTGTTTTCCTCCACCTCGCGCAAGGCCCGGGTCCTGCGGCCTGTGATGCGTGGCCTCTTTCGCCTGCTTCTGGGCAACCCGCGCAGCCGGGTCATCGTGCAGAACAGCCATGATGCGGCCGCCCTCACCCACAATGGGTTGCTTGACCCGTCGCAGGTTCGCCTGATCCGCAGTGCCGGGGTCAATCTTTCCAGCTATGCTGCCACGCCGCTGCCGGACGGCGCGCCCGTTGTGCTGCTGGCCTCGCGCCTGCTGTGGGACAAGGGCATTGGCGAATTTGTGGAAGCGGCACGCCGGCTGCGGGCGGACGGTGTATCTGCACGCTTCGTGCTGACTGGCCGCCCGGATGAAAAGAACCCCTCATCCGTATCCCGCCAGCAGCTTGAGGCCTGGGTGGCCGAGGGCGTGGTGGAATGGTGGGGCTACCGGTCCGACATGCCTGAGGTTCTGGCCGCCACGCATATCTTCTGTTTGCCCTCCTATTATGGCGAAGGCATTCCCAAGGTGCTGATCGAGGCGATGGCCTGTGCCCGGCCCGTGGTGACCACCACCATGCCCGGCTGCAGCGAGGCCGTGGAAGACGGGGGCACCGGCCTGCTGGTGGAGCCGCGCAACGCCGCCGCTCTCACTGCCGCCATCCGCCGCCTGCTTCAGGACCCCGCCACCTGCGCCCGCATGGGCGAGGCCGGACGGCACAAGGCAGAGGCGGAATTTGCGGAAGAGGCGATTATCGAGCAGACGCGGGCCGTATACCACGAACTTTTCTGATAACGAGCCGGCCCCGCCGTGGCGGAGTCCAAGCGCCGCAGGTGCTTGACCAGATCCCGATGAGACGAGCTCATCGAGACTTGGATTCAGAGCCCTGGTATCAGACAGGGTATCCCGGATCGAAGCCCGGCAAATGCATTGCCATCTTCTTCATCGTGCTCTCAAACACCGCTTTTGCCAGATCCTGATCGCTCGCGGACAGGTCCTGCTTCCAGCGATGGACGGAGCTTTCCGAACTGGCGCTGGTGATGTGTGAATTCGCCGCCCCATCCGTTGCGCCTGAGGCAGGCATTTCAAATGCCTCCAGCCCAATGAACTTAAACACACCGGACATTGTTTCCTGCGGTGAAGAGATCATGTCCTCATACAGGATCACCTTGTTCCTGCGGTCTTCCAGATCAAGCCTGTAAAGCATGCGCTCATAACCGAGTTTCAGCGCAGAAATATATTCATCCGTCTTGTAGAACTCCACTTGCGGGAAAAATGATCGGACAGAACAAAGCACGTCGAATGGATGCCGGACAAGTGTGAGCTCTGCCGGATTCCCGTAGACTTCATTGAAGATCTCGGAGTGCATGTTCGGCTGCGTCTTCTCTGCGAAGAACACGGCTCCGTCTTTCCCGCATTCCTTGGCGAGTGCCTTGTAATATTGGTCAATCTGACGTTTGAAGAACTCGATTGTCTGAGGAACATGGGTATGATCGGCCCATTCCAGAACCGGATTGTGCTCTGCCGGATCCGCCATGAACGGATGAGAGAGGAACGGATTGCGGAAGATCTTGTTCATGGCCTGCTGAAATGCCGTTACCGGAACGTCCGGCCGGACATCGCGGGGCTGCAGCAGAATGCGGGCAGCATTCAGCCAGTACTGGGCTGCCTGACCTTCATAGGGATGAACATCCCAGCCGGCGATCTTGGGGTGGGACAGCAGGAGCTTCATCAGCAGCGTCGTGCCGCTGCGGCCCAGTCCAGACACAAGAAGCGGGTGGATCGCCGCCGGATCCCCGGCGCTGTCACGGCTCCATGCAGGAGCCACACGCTCGACCTTGATCGTCCCTGCGCTGAAATAGACGGCATGAGGGAGATCCTCCTCATCAGCCCCAGTGTTCTCCAGATAAAGAACGACCGTCAGGTCACAGTGTGGCCCCGTCCCGATGAGACCTGCGTTGATCGAAAAGCTGTAGCTTGAGGTTGTGGCGGAATGACCCCAATAACTGGTCTCTGAAAGCGTTTCGCCATCCCAGAGGACCCGGATTGCCTTCAGCTTGAATTGGCTCTGTTGCACAAATCGCGGGAGGAATTCATCTTGTGAATCCAGCGTGATAGCTGGGGCTCATGAGCAGACCGACACCCCCTGCCTGCAAGACCAGGAACTGGCCGGCCTACAACAAAGCGCTCAAGCACCGAGGCTCGCTGAAGATCTGATTCGATCCCGCCATGACCTGGGTCGCCACGCCGACCGGCAAGCGCGGGCGCCAGCCGGACTACCGTGATGCCGCGATCCAGACCTGCCTGACCATGAAGGTACTGTTCGGCATCGCCCTGCGCCAGACGGCCGGGTTCGTCGAACGCCTCCTGCGCCTGATCGGCCTGGACTGGGCAGTGCCTGACTTCAGCACGCTGTCTCGGCGGCAGAAGACCCTGAAGGTGAACATCCCCTAACGTGGTTCGGACGGTCCGCTGCACCTGCTGATCGACAGCACGGGCATCAAGGTCGAAGGCGAGGGTGAATGGAACGCGCACAAGCATGGTGGCCCCAAATGGCGGGTCTGGCCCAAGATCCACATCGGGATCGACGAGAAAACACCGGAAATTCGGGCTGCCGAGTTCACCACCAGTGACGTGGGCGACGCGCCCATGCTGCCCGGACTGCTCAACCAGATCCCGCCCGGCCAGGAGATCGCCACCGTCACCGCCGAAGCCGCGCCGAAACCAAGATGCATTGCGTCAAGCTGCTGGGCCAGCGCCTGTCCGCACGGGACTTTGATCGTCAGGTCGCAGAGTTCCAGGTTCGTGTGACCGTGCTCAACGGCTTCACCGCGTTCGGAATCCCCGTCACGGAAGCCTTTGGATAAGTCTGTCCGGGAAAAGGTGAGCTCTGCCTCTCACCCGATTTGTGCAACGGAGCCGCTTCCGGTGACTATCGCGCGCCGGAGCTGCTATAGCCCTCTTGCTTCCTTGCGGAAGATGCCGTTGCTGATATCTCCGGCTTTCGCAATTCGTTTTGCTGGGACTATGGTGCAGCATGATTCGTGCTTTTGATGTGATCCTGTCTGTGTCCGGGCTGCTCATCGGCCTGCCCGTTCTGGCTGTTCTCTGGGTGGTGGGCTGGTTTGACACGGGCTCGCCGTTGTTCCGCCAGGAGCGGGTGGGGCGGGGGCAGAGGCCGTTTACCCTCGTCAAGTTCCGCACCATGCGGCCGGATACGGCATCCGTGGCCACCCATCAGGCCGATCCGCGTGCGGTGACGAAGCTGGGGCATTTTCTGCGGCGCACGAAACTCGATGAACTGCCGCAGCTCTGGAACGTGCTGAAGGGGGAGATGAGTCTTGTCGGCCCGCGGCCCTGCCTGTTCAACCAGACAGAACTGATCACTGAGCGCGCAGCGCGCGGCGTCTTTGACGCGCGGCCGGGTATCACAGGGCTCGCCCAGATCAACGGTATCGACATGTCCACACCGCAGCTGCTGGCGGAAACCGATGCGCGGATGCTGAAGGACCTGAGCCTTTCCGCCTATTTCCGCTACATCCTCAAGACCATCAAAGGATCGGGCAGCGGCGACCGCATACGCGCCGGCTGATCTCAGCCCTCAGCGGCTTCCAGCGCCGCCGCGATCCGCGCCACCAGCCGCCGGGCGACTTCGGTTTTGCCGAGGGTCGGCCAGTCCTCGATGCCGTCATGGGTGACGATGCGCACCGTATTGGCGTCGCCGCCCATCACGCCCGTGGATGGGCTGACATCGTTGGCGACGATCCAGTCTGCGGCCTTGCGCTGCAGCTTGCCTTGCGCATTGGCGATGAGGTTCTGTGTTTCGGCGGCAAAGCCGACGACCAGCCTTGGGCGGTTGCCGGCAAGGTGCCCGACCGTGGAGAGGATGTCCGGGTTCTCGACCAGCGCCAGGGCAGGGGGCTGGCCCGTACCGTCCTTCTTGATCTTCTCGCTGCCTTCCTGCGCCACACGCCAGTCGGCAACGGCTGCGGCCATGATGGCCACGTCGGCGGGCAGTGCCGCTTCGACAGCCGCCAGCATGTCCTTGGCTGTTTCCACATGGATGACCGTGACGCCGGCCGGATCGGGCAGGGTGACAGGGCCGGAAATGAGCGTCACCCGGGCTCCAGCTTCGGCAGCTGCTGCAGCAATGGCGTGGCCCTGCTTGCCGGACGAGCGGTTGGCGATGTAGCGCACCGGATCAATCGGCTCGTGGGTCGGCCCGGAGGTGATGACCACATGCTTCCCGCTGAGCGGTCCCGCTTGCGGCGCGCTGCCGGCTTCCAGAAGCTCAAGCGCCCTTTCGGCAATGGCCAGCGGCTCGGCCATGCGGCCAAGGCCTGCCTCGCCGCTCTCGGCCATTTCGCCGCTCTCCGGGCCAATGAAGGCAATGCCATCGGCCTTGAGAGTGGCCACATTGCGCTGCGTCGCCGGGTGCGCCCACATGGCTGGATTCATCGCCGGGGCCACCAGCACGGGCCGGTTGGTCGCCAGAAGCACGGTGCTGGCGAGATCCCCGGCAAGGCCCTGCGCCATCTTGGCCATCAGGTCCGCCGTGGCTGGCGCCACGATGATGAGACCGGTGTCGCGGGCAAGGCGGATGTGGCCGACATCCTGTTCCGCCTCCCGGTCGAAGAGGTCGGTGTAGACCTTTTCAGCCGTCAGCGCTCCGGCCGCAAGAGGAGTGATGAACTGCTGCGCGGCGGCTGTCATCACCACCTTCACCTTCACGCCGCGTTCGCGCAGGCGGCGGATCAGGTCCAGCGACTTGTAGGCGGCGATGCCGCCGCCGATGATCAGGAGAACCCGTTTTCCGCCGGTCATGATGGGCTTTCTCAGCTGGGGCTGCGGAAATCGCGCGGAGCCGGGGAGACAGGCTTCACGCCCGAACCGGTGATTTCATAGACCGCGAGGCCACGCTCATTCTGGCCATTCGGCAGAAAGCGGAACACGCCGTCGATGCCAAGGAAGCCGTCGCGGTTGGTCAGCGTCTGCGTGGCAAAGCGCTGGGGCCCGGCGGAGCGCACGAGCCCGGCGGCAAGGATGGTGCCGTCATAGGCAAGCGAGGCATTGCGCGGCGGCGGGCTGCCATAGGCAGCCTGATAGCGGCTGGCCAGAGCATCAAAGCCGCTCTTTTCCGGGCCGGGGAACCAGGCGCCGGCCATCATCGGGCTGTTGGTCACCTGCTGGGTTTCCCACTGGCCGCTGCCGAGCAGCTTGACCGTGCCAAGGTTCGCCCCCTGCTGCACCAGCGTCTGCACTACGAAAGGCGCGACGCCACCGCCCGCAGGCACAAACAGCGCGTCGATCTGAGGCAGATTCGGAGCCAGCTGCTGCGCCTTGGCCGCCAGATCCGACGTGTCGCTGCCCGTCAGCCTGTAGCGCTGGATGGCGACGATGCGCCCGCCCACACGGCCCACTTCCTGGCGGAAGGCCGCTTCGGCGACAGCACCATAGGCATCATCCGGCAACAGCGCGGCAAAGGACTTGCGGTTCTGCTGTGCCGCGTAACCGATGATCCGGCGCACGTCGCCGGCAGGCAGGAAGCTGAGCAGATAGACGCCGGGGGCTGCAACAGACGTGTCGCTGGAGAAGGCGACGATCGGGATGCCGGCATTGCGCGCCGCATTGGCGGCACCGGTGACGGCGGGAGCAAAGACCGGCCCGAGCAGCAGCTCGGCCCCTTCCGACATGGCCGCTTCGGCCGCCGCGCGCCCGCCTTCCGCCGTGCCTTGCGTATCCTTCACCAGAAGCTGGATGTTGGAGCCCTGAAAATCACTGATCGCCAGCTGTGCGGCATTCTTGAAAGTGGTGGCGATGGAGGAGGCAGAGCCGCCGCCGCTGAGCGGCAGCAGCAGGCCGACGCGAATCGACCCGTCGCCAATCATCTCGCCTGCCACGGTCGGCGAGGCCGGGGTCGCCGGGAAGGAGGAGTTGTCCTGAACCGGCCCCATGGTGGAGGGCATGCAGCCCGCCAGAAGGCCGAGCGCCCCGGCAAGAGCGGCAAACCGAAGCCGGCTCCGGCGCAGAAAACCGCGTCCGGACGCATCTGGGGATGCTGTTTTCATGCCCTTGGCGGCTTCAATCGTGTTTTGCACTATGGCCTCCTCGCGTCCGCGTTCAAAAACCTTTACGAATTCAGAACGTTCCTGTCCAGTTTCACGAGACTGGATCATGTGTTGGACAGCCCTCAAGCTGTTGTTGCCCGGAGTTTTGACATGATGATGGCTGAAGCCCCGCCAGAACGGCGTTATTTTGTTGCCGGACAGGTGGTCGAGGCGCCCCGGCAGGAGGCCGCGCTCTATGTCGTCTCGACGCCGATCGGCAATCTTGGTGACATTACGCTGCGCGCCCTGGAAACTCTGGCTGGCGCAGATGTGATTGCCTGCGAGGACACGCGCGTCACGGCGACGCTGGCCCAGCGCTTCGGGCTTCGGGCGCCGCTTCTGCCCTATCACGAGCACAATGCAGAGCGGCAGCGCCCGCGGCTTCTGGCGGCGCTGGCCGAAGGCAAGGCGGTGGCGCTGGTCTCTGATGCCGGCACGCCACTGGTTTCCGATCCGGGCTACCGGCTGGTGCGCGATGTGCTGGAAGCCGGCTACCGGGTCATCCCCATTCCCGGTGCCTCTGCGCCGCTTGCCGCGCTGGTCGCTTCCGGCCTGCCCAGCGATACGCTGCTTTTTGCGGGCTTCCTGCCGCAGAAGGCAGGCCAGCGCAGCCGCCGGCTGGCGGAGCTGGCGGCCATTCCGGCCACCCTTGCCTTTTTCGAATCGCCCCACCGGCTGGCTGCCTCTCTCGCCGCCATGGCTGAGGTGCTGGGCGACAGGGCTGCGGTGGTCGCCCGCGAGCTGACAAAGAAGTTCGAAACCTTCCAGCGCGGCACACTGCCGGAACTGGCGGCTTTCTATGAAAAAAACCCGCCCAAGGGCGAAATCGTCGTTCTCATCGGCCCGCCGGAGGTGCAGGCTCATGAGGAAGATGCCGCCGATGTGGAAGCGCTGCTCACCGGGGCCCTTGCCGGCATGCCCGTTGCCGCCGCCGCCAAGGACGTGGCGAAGCGCACGGGGCTGGACCGGAACGAGGTTTACAAGCTGGCGCTGGCGCTGAAGGCAGCCGCCGGGAACGGGCAGGGCGAGGACGGCACGGAAGAGGCAGAGTCATGAAGCGCCAGCGGCAGGACAAGCGGCGGAAAGCCTACCGGCTGGGTCATCTGGCCGAGAGCCTCGCTGCCCTGTCGCTGCGCCTGCGCGGCTGGCGCATTCTGGAGCGCCGCTTCAAGGCCTCGACCGGTGAGGTGGATCTCATTGCCGAACGGGGCGATGTGGTGGCTTTTGTCGAGGTAAAGGCCCGGCGCACCCGCTCCGCGGCGCTGGAAGCGGTCACCCCCACCGCCCGCAACCGCATCATCCGTGCCGCGCAGATCTATCTGCTGCACCATCCGCATCTTGCCGCGCAGACGCTGCGGTTCGATCTGGTTCTGGTCGTGCCCTTCCGCTGGCCCGAACATGTGATGGACGCCTTCCGGCCGGACGGACTGGCCTGAAGTCTCGCGCTGGTTTTGCGTCTGGAGCCGGAGACGGCAGCCTCTAGCGCCTGCGGGAGGAACTTTGCGTCTCCTCTCCCGGATCTTCAGCCAGCGGGCCGCAGTTGTTGCGGTTGCTCCGGCAGCGGTCCGAACAATAGAGCACGTTATCCCAGTCGCGGGCCCATTTGCGCCGCCAGGTGAAGGGCCTTGCGCAGGTGCGGCAGGTCTTGACCGGCAGATCGGATTTCTTGCGCATCTTCATGGTCTGCCCTCGCCCTCCTCCTGCGGCAGCAACAGGCCGAAGCTGAGCTGGGAAGTGGTGTCTGCCGGGCGCTTGCGCCTTGCTCCGCCATCGCGGCCCCGGCGGGTGATGCCGGACTTGCGGCTGCCATGCCGCTCCTGAATGGTGTCAGCCGCCTTGTGAAACTCACGGTCCTTGCGCAAGGACCAGACCTTGTCCCGCGCTTCCCGTGCGGCCGCCACATGATCCACCACCGGCAGCGGATAGGCCTTGTCCAGCACGGCGCCCGCGTTGGGGGCTTTCCAGGGCTCGTGCAGGAAAGCGTCCGCAATGGCGCGCAATTCCGGCACCCAGCGGCGGATGAAGCGGCCATCCGGGTCCTGATCCAGCCCCTGTTTCACCGGATTGTAGATGCGGATGGTGTTGATGCCCGTGGTGCCGGACTGCATCTGCACCTGAGGCCAGTGGATGCCGGGCTCATAATCGGTGAAACAGCGGGCAAGATGCTCCCCCGGCGTGCGCCAGTCCAGCCACAGGTGATAGCTGGAGACGGCCATCAGCATGGCGCGCATGCGGAAGTTCATCCAGCCGGTGGCAAGGAGCGCCCGCATGGTGGCATCCACAAAGGGCAGGCCCGTTTCGCCCTTCATCCAGGCCTCCAGCCGCGCCCGGTCCGGCTCACGCGGGCGCAGGCCGTCATGGGCGGGATGCAGGTTGCTGACCTCGATGCGCGGCGCATCCTCCAGCTTCTGCATGAAGTGGCAGTGCCAGTGCAGCCGGGCTAGAAAGGAACTGACGGCACCGCGCCATGTGGCTGCACCCGGCGCATCCCCCGCAAGAACCAGATGGTTCAACCGGTCTTCCGCCCGCTGCGTAATCTCCCGCAAGGACAGCGTGCCGAAGGCGATGTGCGGCGAGAGGCGCGAACAAACATCGAAGCCGGAAACAGGGCTCGACATGCCGGCTCTGTAGGTCTTGCCGCGCCGGTGCAGGAAGCCCTCAAGACAGGCAAGGCCCGCCTTGCGCCCGCCGGGCTGGCGCTGGGGGCAGAGGTCTGGCGCGAGGCCAGGACCGCCCGCCGGGGGCAGGGGGCCGGGATCAATGATGTGGCCAAGGCTGGAAAGCGGAGTGAGCAGGGGCTCCGGCAGCAGGGGCTTGCGCATGTCATGATCCCAGCGCGCAGCCCAGCCGTTGCGGCTCGCCAGACGGCGCACCACGCCGGTCTGGCGCGGCTCGTGCCATGGGATGCCTTCGGCCCGTACAAAGGCCTTCACCGCCAGGTCGCGGCGGAAGGTCCACAGGTTGCCGGTTTCCTCATGCGACCACAGGGCGGCGATGCCCCGCGCCCGGTGCAGCGCGGAAAGCACCGGCACCGCCTCGCCCGTGCGGATGACCAGCGGCTGGCCCAGCCGGGCGAGGACCTCCCGCAGCTCCTCAAGGCATTCCCGCAGGAAGGCGAACTGGCGGCCGGACATGTCCGGCTGCGCCCACAGACCCGGCTCCACGATATAGAGCGGCAGCACCGGCCCAAGGCGGGCGGCCTCGAACAGGGGCTGATGATCAAAGGTGCGCAGGTCCCGCTTGAACCAGACAACCTGCAGACCGGATGAAGAGGGTTTAGAGGCCGTGGGCATGACGGGGTCTGGCAAGGGCTTGGGTTCGCGTGGAGACTGTCCCTCTTACGCCAGTCCCAGCGTCAAGGATCAGAGCACGCTAGCGATGGCCCTTGCATCCGGGTCCAGAAGGTCATGCAGGCGCAGCGCCGCCTGACGGGCAAAGCGGGAGGTCACGGCTTTGCGCGTGGCGGCGGCCAGCGGATGGTGCGGGGCCTCGCGCAGGATATCTGCGGCATAGCCATCAGACAGGATCAGCCCGGCATCCTCTGGGAAGATTTCCGCCGGCACATCCACATGGGTGGCAAAATAGAACCGGTCACAATGGGCGCGGTAGTCCGGCCATTTGGTGTCTGCCCTGAAATCCGCGATGGAGGATTTCACCTCGATGATGATGATCTCGTGCTTTGGGCCCAGCGCAATCAGATCCGCCCGCCGCCCGGAGGAAAGAGTCAGCTCGGGCAGGCAGGCAAAGCCCTGCAGGCGCATGAGCCGGGCCGCCCCGCGCCAGACCTTGAGCGCCGTTTCGGACTGGCGCCCGTCCGTCAGCGGGTCATGCAGGGCAATGCGGTTGGTACGGGCAAGGTCCAGCGGATTCATCCTGCAAATGTTCCGCATTTGTTCGGAAAATGCAAGGGCTATCCCTGCATTTCAGCTTTCCGGCAGGTTGATGCCAAGCTCTCCCGCCAGCGCCAGAACCTTTGCGTCATGGGGCATCAGCGCGGCGAGAGACCTCAGCAGGTCCGCCGCTTCCCCCTGCCGTCCAAGGTCCGCCATCCAGCGGATGCGGGCGAGCGTCAGGTCCTTGCGCCAGCGCTTGGGCAGGGCGGCAAGGCCGGGATGGCTGGCAATCTGTGCTTCGGCCTCTGTCATCAGGGCAAGGGCGGATTCCAGATTTCCGCACGCGGCGGCAGCATCCGCTCTCAGGCGCAGCAGGCCGATGTGGTCCGGGGCAAGGCCGCTCAGCCGCAGAAGGTCTGCTTCGTCCGGCAAGATGCCTTGCGCCAGCAGTTCGGCGGCCTGTGAGAACCCGGCGTGGAATGCGGGTGGCAGCGGCTGCAGCAGATCGCGGGCGGCCAGTTCCGCCGCCGGATCGCGCTCAAAGGTGCGGATGATCTTGCGGATGACGTTCAGCGCATAGAGGTGATCATGGCTGGCATGGCAGGAGGCCAGTTCATGCACGTAGATGCCAGACATCGCCGGAACTTCCGCCTTGCGGCTGAGAACCCGTGCCGCGCCTGCGGCATCAGCGGCATCGAAATGGCCGAAGTAGAGATGCAGCGGATGGGCGGGCGGGGTCTCGAGCCTTGCGAATTCCGGTGCAAGTGCCAGCGCCTGCGCAGCCGTGCCGGGGTGTGGCAGGCCGTAACCGGCGCTCTGGGTGCCGGGCCGTCCGGGCTCCAGCTCCGGCCCGAAGCTGTGCACCTCGCCATCTCCCCGGCGCAAGCCCGCCGCCAGCGCCGCATGGCCGCCCATGGACGAGCCATAGTGGATGATGCGCGAGGGTTTCGCTTCGGCCACAGCGGCGTCAATCGCCGCGTCGATGGCTGCCGCCTGCCCCTCATACCAGCGCCAGCGCAGGTCGTTGAGGAAGAGGCAGGCGTGGCGCGTGTCGATGAACAGCCGCTCCAGCCCGAACCGGCCTCCGGGCACACGCACCTGCGAGTAGACGACGGCCAGAATGCCACTCCCGCCGCTCTGCGGGCCGGATACGAACCGCTGCCGGAGGCTCGCCTCGGGCGGTGCTTCTGCGGGTATGGGCTGGGGCATCTTTTCCATGGCCGCGACCCTTGCCTGGGTGAAGTGCGGAAGGCAAGTGAAAGGTGGACTGGGCGGACAAGGCGCCATGGCCGCTTGCTGGCGAATCCTCAGCCCCTCCATCGTCACCCCGGCCCCCGAGCCGGGACCGGTGAGCCGGGGCGCAAGTTGGTTGTCCCAGAAGCATCGCCGAAAAACCTTGGCTCACCGGCCCCGGATCTCCGCTGCGCTTCGTCCGGGGTGACGATGGAAAAGCTGAGGGTTGAGCTCCCCCACCCTCAAATCTCCGGACCATCCCACAGCGTGCTCATTGCGCGGCGCTTGGGGTGGCGGGATTCGGAGACGTGGGCGGTTTCGGGGTCGAGGCTGCACAGGGCATCATACTGGGTGAGAAACACCTGCCCCGTGAGATGATGGGTGAAATCGGTGCGGTTCAGCCGGTCCATCACCGGGCCCTTCACCTCTGACAGATGAAAGGTGACACCGGAATCCTTGAGCCGCCGGTTCAACTCCTCAAGACTTTCAAAGGCGCTGGCGTCGATCACGTTCACGGCGGTGCACATCAGCACCACATGGCGGATCTGCGGCCGTTCTGCCACCAGTTCCAGGATGCGGTCTTCGAGATAGCGGCTGTTGGCAAAGTAGAGGCTTTCATCGACGCGGACGGTCAGCACCGTGCTCCCGGTCACCACCTTGTGACGTTGAACATTGCGGAAGTGCTCCGTGCCCGGCACGATGCCGACGACAGCCATGTGCGGGCGGCTGGTGCGGAACAGATAGAGCAGAACCGAGAGGATGACGCCCGTGGTGACGCCCGCTTCCACCCCCACCAGCAGGGTGACGAGAATGGTGGCGGCCATGGCGGCAAAGTCGCTGCGTGAATAGAGGAAGGTGCGGCGCAGGGCCGGAAAGTCCACCAGCGAGAGCACGGCGACGATGATGGTGGCGGCAAGGGTTGCCTGCGGGAGGCTGGCGAGAAGCGGCGTCAGGAACAGGGTGGCCAGCGCAATGCCCACGGCGGTAAAGGCGCCTGCCGCCGGAGTTTCGGCGCCTGCATCGAAATTGACGACCGAGCGGGCAAAGCCGCCGGTCACCGGATAGCCGCCCGAAATGGCCGAGGCCACATTGGAGGCGCCAAGGCCGATCAGCTCCTGATCCGGCAGGATGCGCTGGCGCTTCTTGGCCGCCAGCGTCTGCGCCACGGACACAGATTCCACAAAGCCGATGACGGAGATGAGCAGGGCGGGGCCCAGAAGGTCCAGCCACAGCTTTGCGTCAAAGGGCGGCAGCACCGGCGTGGGCAACCCGCCGGGAATGTGGCCGACGAGCTTCACCCCCTTATTGCCGAGGCCGAAGGCCGCAGCCAGTAGGGTTGTCACGGCGACGGCGGCGACAGGACCGGCCTTGGCGATGCTATCGGCGAGCCTTGGCTTCAGTCCGGTACGGATCAGAAGCGGCTTCAGCCCCTTGCGCACCCAGAACAGGAAGCCGATGGCCGGAATGCCGATGGCAAGCGTGATGAGATTGATCTGGCCCAGATTGGCAGCCAGAGACGAGGTGATTTCCACCAGCGTGGTGCCGCCGCCCGGCACACCGAGAATGTGTTTCAGCTGGCTGGCGGCAATCAGCAGGCCCGAGGCGGTGATGAAGCCGGAAATCACCGGATGGGACAGGAAATTGGCGAGAAAACCGAGGCGGAACAAGCCCATGACGATGAGAATAAGCCCGGAGAGGAAGGCAAGCGCAATGGCCGCGCCCAGATATTCCGCCGTGCCCTGCGCCGTCAGTTCGCCTACGGCAGAAGCCGTCATCAGCGACACCACCGCCACCGGCCCCACCGCCAGCGCCCGGCTGGTGCCGAAGATGGCATAGGCCACCAGAGGCAGGATGGAGGCATAGAGCCCGACCTCCGCCGGCAGCCCCGCCAGCAGCGCATAGGCCAGCGACTGCGGGATCAGCATGATCGTCACGATCACGGCGGCGATGAGATCATTGGTGGCCGCCGCCCGGTCATAGGTACGGGCCCAGTCGAGAATCGGAAGATAGCGCTGAAGCCGGTTCATTGGGGGCTCGCTGGAGGGAGAAAACAGACGTGGAGAGCAGTCTTTGGCTGATGCCTCTCAGTCCCCCGTTCCCTTGAGGGGAGGGGGACTGGAACGCTGTGCCGTGGAAGCAAAACGCTCCTTAAAGCCCATTGACCGGAACCTTGAGGAAGGTTTTGCCGCTTTCGTCTGCCGGGGGCAGTTTGCCGGCGCGCATGTTGACCTGCAGCGAGGGGATGATCAGCTTCGGCATGTCGAGTTCGGCATCGCGGGCGGTGCGGAAGGCGATGAATTCCTCACGCGTCTTGCCGCCGCCCACGTGGATGTTATGCGCCTTTTCCTCACCCACCGTGGTCTCCCACTGGATGTCGCGGCCATTGGGGCCGTAGTCGTGGCACATGAAGAGGCGCATTTCATCCGGCAGGGCGAGCACCTTCTGGATGGAATCATAGAGTGTGCCGGCATCCCCGCCGGGAAAATCGGCGCGGGCGGAGCCGCCATCGGGCATGAACAGGGTGTCCCCCACAAAGGCGGCATTCCCCATCACATGGGTCATGCAGGCCGGCGTGTGGCCGGGGGTGTAGATGGCAAAGCAGGTCATGCTGCCGACCTGATAGGTGTCCCCGTCCTCGAACAGCCGGTCAAACTGGCTGCCGTCGCGCTGGAACTCCGTGCCCTCGTTGAAGATCTTGCCGAAGGTTTCCTGCACCACGGTGATCTGGCTGCCGATGCCCAGATTGCCGCCCAGCTTGCCCTGGATATAGGGCGCGGCAGACAAATGGTCGGCGTGGACATGGGTCTCGATCAGCCATTCTACCCTGAGACCGTTCTCCTCGACGAAGCGGATGATCTGGTCCGCCGAGACATAGCTGATCCGCCCGGCGGCATAGTCGAGGTCCATGACGCTGTCGATGATGGCGCAGGCCTCCGAGGCCGGGTCCTTCACCACATAGCTGATGGTGTTGGTCAGCGGATCAAAGAAGGCGGTGACCTCGGGGGTCACCGTCATGTCAACCGGATAGGACTGCGTGCTCATGGTGTCTCTCCTGAGGGGTCTGGTCATTCGCCGGATGCGAGCTTCGGACGCGCCGGTTTCTGCTGCACCTGCAGCATGCCGATGGCCCGGGCAGCCAGCATGCCCGCGACGACGGCCGCAAAGGCGATCCACGGTTCACTCTGGCCAAGCCCGAGCGCGGGCACAAGCCCGCCGGGGCAGAAACCGGACAGGCCCCAGCCGATGCCAAAGACGGCCGCGCCGCCGATGAGCTTCGGATCGATATCCTTGCGGGTGGGCACCAGATAGCGCGGAGCGAGCAGCGGCGCGCCGCCCTTGCGGAAGAGGATCTGGTAGCCGGCGGCTGTCACGGCGAGGGCGCCGCCCATGACAAAGGCAAGGCTGGGGTCCCAGGTTCCGGCAATATCGAAGAAATTCAGAACCTTGGCCGGATTGACCATGCCCGACAGCAGAATGCCGAGGCCAAAGACGAGGCCGATCGCAAAGGCAGAGAGAATGCGCATGGGTCTCAGCCTCCGAAAACGTGACGGACAAGGAAGACGGTCACAGCGCCGGTGGCCATGAAGGTGAGCGTCGCTGCGATGGAGCGGGCGGAGAGGCGCGACAGGCCGCAGACCCCGTGGCCGCTGGTGCAGCCGGAGCCGAAGGTGGCGCCGATGCCAACCAGAAATCCGCCCGCCACCAGCGCAAGTGTGGAAACCGGCACAGCGATCTGCGGCATGCTGCCGGTCGCGGCCATGACGGTGATGGGAGCGGCGATCATGCCAGCGATGAAGGCCATGCGCCAGCCGCGGTCACTTTCGCCCGAGCCCGGCAGAAACCCGCCCAGAATGCCGGTGATCCCGGCGATGCGGCCATGAACGGCCATCAGTACAACGGCGGCAAGGCCGATGAGTGCGCCCCCTGCCAGCGACAGGAGCGGCGTGAATTCGGTTGGCATTCTGACCCTCTCTTCATATGCCTGAAGGCAGCCGGAAACGGCCACTTGTTTCATACATAGGAAACTAAGCGGCCCGTGCCAAGACGTATTTTCAATTAAACGAAACTACTGAGCCGCCGGTGGCGGGGCAGGGACCAGGGTCACCGCCGATCCATCCGGGCGCTGGCGCTCCGTCGCACCCGGCAGCTGCAGGAAGGGATTGCGGTCCGCAAGCGGGGCGGCCTGTTCCGTCTTGGGGGCGGAGAATTCTCCCAGAGGATGCAGGATCTCTTCCGAAATGATGCCGCCAGCATAAAGGGGGGTGACGTCCTCACCGCTCCCGACGACGAAGCTCGTGGGCCAAAGGCGCAGCACCTGACGGATGTCGTCCTTCTTGTCCGGCGCATGGCTGTTGCGGATCATCACAAGGGCGGCATAGCGTCCGTAATGGGTCCGCGGCAGGGCGGGCAGAACCTCCGCGCTGGTCTGTCCCTCAATGAAGCCGGCCGCAGATCTTACGGTCCAGGCCGGAGCCTTTTGCCAGCCCTCCTGTTCCAGCCGGCGGGCAAGGGCGCCGAGATCTCCGGCATATTGCACGATCAACGGCTCTTCCTCATCACCGCTGAGGCCGACGCGGCGCGGGGCAACGCGGGTCCAGCCGCTGTCGAGCCAGTCCGCCTTGTCCAGCACCTGCTCGTTCGCCACGGGGCTGTAGGTGGCAAGGGCTGCAGGCAGGTTGCGGGTGATGTGCCAGCCGCCGAACACCACGAAGGCACTGGCGACAATCGCCACCAGCACGCCCCGGCCCACCTTTTCGTTGTGGACATGGCCAAATACGAAGGCAAAGGCGGAGACCATGGCGGTGCCGAACAGCAGGCCCGCCAGCACATCGCTGGTCCAGTGCACCCCGAGATAGACCCGGGAGAAAGCCATGGTCAGCACATAGATGGCGGTGATGGTGAAAATGCCGGCCTTGGACCAGGCCGAGCGCTCATGAGCGATCAGCACGGCAATGATGCCGAAAATGACGGTGGTGACCGTCGTGTGGCCGGAGGGAAAGCTGAAGCTGTGCACACCGTCACCAAAGGCATTGGGCCGGTCACGCACGACGAGAGCCTTCATCAGGGGCACGAACAGCGCCGTCGTGCTGACGGCGATGAGGAAACCGGTGCCCCGGCGCCAGGCCTTGCGGACAAACAGATAGGCTGCGGCCAGCAGCGCAAAGATGGTCAGCAGAAAACCATCGCCCAGCATGGTGATGGGCACGAGGATGCGGTCACCCAGCGGCGAGCGCAGGCTCTCGAACAGGTTGCGGATCGCCAGATCCGCCTGGGTCAGGCTGTCGCCCGGCGTCAGCTGCGTCACCAGCCAGAAGAAGGCGGGCATGGTGATGATCAGCAGGAGCGCGGATGCCAGCATGCCGGTGGAGCGGGGATGCTGCGGATCGAAAGAGCGGGCCACCCACTGCGAGACCGTGCCGGGACGGCGGGCAAACCAGCCGATGATGGCGCCATGAGTGCCGGCGAACAGCGGCATGATGATCTGGATGAGCCAGCGGCCCAGCATGATCACGACAAAGAGAATGACGCAGAGCACGCCCAGCATCACCGCCAGACGGCCGCTGACCTCGCCGATGGCACTCAGCGCCGTACCGGCAATGAAGCCGGGTCCGAGGTGCGAGACGGCCCAGGCAATGGCCGAGATGACGTTGACGAAGGTGAAGTACCAGGCGTCCATGCCCACCATGCCGGCGATGCCCGGCACAACGGATTTCACCCCCGGCACGAAGCGTCCGATGAAGACGCTCTTGCCGCCATGCAGCCGGAAGAAGGCCTCGCCACGCTCCATGATGCTCTTGTAGCGGGACAGCGGCCAGACATTGCGCAGCCGGTCCTTGTAGAAATAGCCGACCCAATAGGAAATCGCGTCACCGGCAATCGCGCCGAGAGTGGTCCACAGAAAGATCGACACCGGATCGAGCTTGCCGAGACCTGCGAGCGCGCCCGCGCCGACCAGCACAACGGTGCTGGGCACGAAGAGGCCGACAATGAAGAGCGCCTCGCCCATGGCAATCAGGAAGCAGATGAGCCCGGCCAGTTCGGGATTATCCCCAAGGAACGTGACGATCTGATTGAGATACTCGGTCAAGAACGGCTTCCACCTGATCGCAACATCTTTGCAGCGCCAATGCTCGGCCGGAAGTTTCGCGGGCCAAGGCCGCCTGCATATAAGTACCGGCCTATGTGCTCAACAGGTATCTAGCACCAGAAAGTTTCGGCAAGGTGCATGCGGCTTCAACAGGATGCGATGAGCAGTTCCTGCGCCTGCCGCTCTATGGGAGCTCTATGCTGGGCCAGCGTCTGGTCGATACAGCGGCGGATTCGGCGGAAATACTCGCTGCAGGCCGCAAGGCTTTCCGGACGGCTGTCAGCCTCGCAGGCCGCCACCTGCCACAGGGTGCGGCGCGGGTTGCCCGGCCAGTCCGGCTGATGGCCGCCAGCCACACTGTCCGTCAGCGCCACCACGCGGTCGGGCTGCGGCGCATGGGGCAGCATGAAGATGTCCCAGCTCTTGGGCTCAAGGCCCTGCGCATCGAGGCCATGGTCCTGCAGCAGGCGCCGCACAAGCGGATGCAGTGTGCCGCGCGGATTGGGGCCTGCAGAAAAGGCACGAATCCCCTGCGGCGCAAGGCTGTTCAGGTACGCCTCGGCCAGCGGCCCCAGCAGAGCGTTGTCCGGACAGACGAAAAGCACAGTCGACGGGGTCATTCCAGGCCTCTTCGAATCATCGCCCCTTGGGCGTCTGTTTAGTCAGATGACACTACGGACGTGTGACAGCGGCAGTTCGTGCAAAACCGGATGCCGCGGCACGGCCAGCAAGGTGGCGGCTGCATGACCGTGGCGCGGTTTTGACTTGTCCAGCCAAAAGGATGCCCGCTAGCATACGACCTGCAATACGGATTGCATCCGGACTGCACTTACTGGCTGCGACCACAGGAGGAGCTGAGTCACAGGCAGAAAACGATGCAGACCGGATTTTGTTTCGGGAGGACGGAAATGAAATTCAGACAAGCCTTGCTTGCCAGCCTGCTGGCGGCGCCGCTGCTGCCTCTGGCGGCCACGGAAAACGTGCAGGCGGCGGCAGATTGCGCCGCCGCTGCGGGCCTGTTCCAGATCGAGGGGCTGGACGTCACCGGCAGCGATGCGGTTGCCAAGGATGCCGCGATTGGCCGCAGCGATGTGTCGCCCGTTTCCCATTGTGTGGTTCGGGGCAAGCTGGATCAGCGCACCGGTGTGGATGGCCAGCCCTACGCCATTTCCTTTGAACTGCGCCTGCCGGAAAACTGGAACGGCGGCTTCGTGCATCAGTTCAATGGCGGCAATGATGGCCGCGTGGTGCCCGCCCTTGGTCAGGTGCTGGGCGGCGACAGGAGCCAGACGGCGCTTGGCCGGGGCTATGCAGTCGTCTCCAGTGATGCAGGGCATGATGGCGCGGCGGTGAAGGATGCCGGTCTCGCAGGCGGAGCGCGCTTCGGCTTCGATCCTCAGGCACGCAGAGACTATGGCTATGGTGCCGTGGCCCGGCTCAACCCGGTGGCGTTGCAGATGATAGAGGCCTTCTACGGCCAGCCGGTGCAGCGGTCTTACGGGCTTGGCAGCTCCAATGGCGGCCGCCATGCCATGGTGGCGGCAGAACGGATGCCCGATGCCTTTGACGGGCTGCTGATTGCCTATCCCGGTTTCAATCTGCCCAAGGCCGCCGTGCAGCACGCCCATGACCTGCAGGCACTGGCCGCCATCTCCGGCGACATCCGCACGTCCCTGTCAAAGGACGATACAGATGTTCTGGCGAGGGGAATTCTGGACGCCTGCGACGGGCTGGACGGCCTGAAGGATGGTCTGGCGCAGGATATCGATGGCTGCCAGAAGGCCTTTGATGTCTCCGCGCTTGCCTGCAAGGCCGGGCGGGAAACCGGCTGCCTGAGCCAGCCCAAGATTGATGCGCTGCAGACGATCCTCAAGGGGCCGCACAACAGCAAGGGCGGGCAGCTTTACGCCCCCTGGGTCTGGGATGCCGGCATGGCCTCGTCCAACTGGCGCATGTGGCGGATCAACAGCGAAGCGGAGGCCTTTGCCAATCTGCCGCGTATCGTGGCGCTGGGTGCTCCTTCACTGGCGCAGATCTTCACCACTCCACCCACCCGCGTCGAAGGATCGCCCGAAGCTTTGATGGCCTATCTTGCCGCCTTCAACTTCGACACGGACGCGCCGAAGATCTTTGCGAAGACGGAAGAGTTTCCCGAATCCGCCATGGAGTTCATGACCCCGCCGGGCGCGGATAATCCGGATCTGACTGCGTTCCGGGCTGCCGGAGGCAAGATTGTCCTGTTCCATGGGGCGGGTGATCCGGTGTTCTCGATCCGCGACACGGACAGCTGGTTCGAAAAACTCTCGGCCAATGCAGGCGCGGAGTTGGACGGCTTCATCCGCTACTACCGGATTGCCGGCATGCCCCACGGCGCCAGTGGCCCCACGGCAGACGGTTTCGACTTTTTCACCTCTCTGACCGATTGGGTGGAAAAGGGCAAAGCGCCCGGTGCGGTGATTGCGTCCGTGACGGACGGCAACAGGGAGGGCATGGCGGCGCTGGGCAGGGTGACGCGCAAGCTCTGCCCGCATCCGCAGGTGGCCCGCTACACCGGCAGCGATCCGGCTTTGGCGGAGAGCTTCACCTGTCAGTGAGACCCCATAATACCAAGGCTTTCGATGCTGACGCATTACGCCTTGAAGATGCTCAAGCGCCGCACGGGCTTAGCCAAGAAAAATGCCCCGGAAGCGGTCTTCCGGGGCAGGTGGCGTTTGACCTCAGGGGGTCTGAGGCGGGGAGGAGAGGGTGGCAGCGCCGATGGCCTGCTTGATGCGGGGGATGGAGGCTGGCGCCATGCTGAGCTCGCGCACGCCCGCATCAAGGAAGGTTTGAAGCAGGCCCGCATCGGACGCAGCCTCGCCGCAGATGCCGCACCAGATGCCATGCGCCTCAGCCGCTTGCGCCACCATGCGGATGGCGCGCAGAACAGCCGGATGGTCCGTCTGGCAGAGACTGGCGACGGACGGGTTCATCCGGTCGGCGGCCATGACATATTGCGTGAGGTCATTGGTGCCGATGGAGAAGAAGGCCGTGACTGCCGCAAGATCATCGGCGATGAGCGCGGCGGCCGGCGTTTCCACCATGGCGCCGAGATCAAAGCTCCCGAAAGTTTTCCCCTCTGCTGTCAGTTCTGCCTCGCAGGCTGCGATGAGCTTGCGGGTGCTGGCGATTTCCGCCGGATCGCTGACCATGGGCAGCATCACCTTGAGATCGCCGTAAGGGGCCGCGCGCAAGAGCGCCCGCAGCTGCACCTTGAACAGACCCGGATTGGCGAGGCACAACCGGACGCCGCGCAGGCCGAGGAAGGGGTTCTCCTCCTGCGGCACAGAAATGCCGCGCACCGGCTTGTCGCCGCCGATGTCGAGGGTGCGGATCACCACCGGATGTCCGGGGAAAGCCTCCAGCACGGTCCGGTAGGTGGAAAACTGTTCTTCCTCATCCGGCAGGGCGGTGCGCCTCAGGAACAGAAATTCAGTGCGCATCAGTCCGACGCCCATGGCGCCGTGCTTCTTTGCCAGCTCAATGTCCTTCACCGAGCCGATGTTGGCGGCCACGATGACCGGTGTGCCATCGCGCGTGACCGGTGCCACATCCCGGAGCGCGGAGAGCCGCTCCGCCTCGGCGCGCGCCTGTGCGCAGCGTGCCGTGAACTCCTCCGCGATATCAGATGAAGGGTCCGGGTAGACCAGCCCCGATGTGCCATCCAGCGCGGCCGTCCGCGCGGCGCCAAGCTTGCCTTGCGGGTCAGCCACACCGAATACGGCGGGAATGCCGAAGGCCTTGGCCAGAATGGCGGCATGACTGGTGGCCGAGCCATTGCGGCAGATGAGGCCACCAGTGCGGCGCAGGTCTGCCGCGCCGATTTCCAGAGCGGTGAGATCTTCGGCCACGATGACCGCCCCTTCCGGGCAATCAGCAAGGGAGACCGGCTTCAGGCCGTTGACGGCAAGTGCCAGCAGCCGGGCCACCGCATTCATGTCTTCGGCGCGGGCGCGGGCGTAAGGGTCCGGCAGGGCAGCAAGGGCGGCTGCCGTCTCACGCCCTGAGGTCAGAATGGCGGTGATGGCCGGTTGTCCGTCAGCCACATGGGCGGCAATGGCTGCGGCCCAGTCTGCGTCTTCGGCAAGGCTGGCGATGGCGGTCAGAATGTCGCGGCTTTGAGGCGACACGGCGCGGGCTGCATCGTCATGGATCTGCTGCAGCAGCCGGACGCGGGCGCCTTCAACTTTCTCCAGCTCTGCGCTGCGGGCTTCCGGCGGGGTGGGGCCGGCCGGAGCCTCCAGCGCGGGCTGGATGAAATGGAACACCGGACCGATGGCAGGTCCGCCACCCGTCCCGATGCCCTTGAGGGCGCCAGCGGGCCCTGCGCCAGCGGCAGGAGCATGTTCCTCAGCAGAGGCAGGGATTGCTTTGCTGGCTACAGAGACGGGGGCTTCGGCGGATTCATGTGCCGTTCCGCCGGTCAGAAAGCCGGAGACGGCGGACAGGGCCTCGGCGGCATCCGGACCGCTGGTGCGCAGCTCCACCTCGTCGCCTTCCTTGACGCCAAGCAGCAGCAGCTTCAGCGCGGAGCGGGCCGAGGCGGTCTGCGCTCCGGCTCCGATCACGATCTCTGCCTCGAAGCCCTTGGCGAGGCGGACGAGCTCGGCAGCCGGGCGGGCATGCAAGCCCCCCTCAACGCCAACGCGCACGCGCTTCATCGTCTCCATCGGTCCTGTCCCGTTTTCGTGTATCAGACGAGGCTCAGCCTGCGAGGATCTTGGCGATCTTCTCGATTTCCGCATCCCGGCCAATGCCGGTGAGGAAGGCGAGCGTGACGATCGCGGGCTTGGGCAGGTTGGGCGGCAGCGGCGTGGTGGAGACGACGAGATCGGCCTGATCGATCAGGCTGGGCACCTCGGTTGCCTTGCACTGGCGGGTCTCGATGCGGATGCCGCGCGCGGCCATGGCCTCTTCCAGGCTGTTGGCCACCACGGTGGATGTGGCGACGGCGGTGCCGCATGCCACGAGAACGGTCTTGGTCTGCGCCATCAGTTTCCTCCTGTTGTTCTTCTGCGCCGCCCGCTTTGCGGGTCAGGCGGCGTTCAGAAGCGTCCGTGCTTCGTGAGGATCGGATGCCTCGATCAGCTTGCGGATTCGCGCCCCATCCTGCAGCAGTCTGCCGATGGATTGAAGCATGCCGATCTGTTCATCCTTGCTCTTCAGCGCCAGCGCGAAAACCACCCGTACGGCCAGCTGATTGTCCGGATCGTCCATGCTGGCAAAGGCAACAGGTTCCGCCAGCGTGGCGATGGCAATGCCGGAGCGGATGACATGCTGCGGATCGGTGTGGGGCACCGCCACCGCCAGCCCGTCTTCCATTGGCAGGCCGGTGGGCATCACCTTTTCCCGGTCGATGACAGCCTGCACATAGGTGTCTGCGACAAGGCCCTTGGCCCTGAGGTGACCGGCCAGAAGGCCGATCACCGAGGTTGCGTCCTGTGCCTGCGCCTTGAGGAAGATACCGTCCTCAACCACGCAGTCTGCAAGGGATTGCGTCATGCATTCGCTCCGTTGGCAGCATCGTCTTCGCCGCCTGCCAGCTTCTCCAGCGTGGCGCGCTTGGTGACAAGGGCGAGCAGGGCCGCAGCAGCACAGATGGCCAGGATCACCAGTCCGAGGATGCCGAACACCTGGACCAGCTCCAGCGTTGCCCAGACAAGCCAGACAAAGCCGTCACCTATGGCCGTGATCTGCGAGGCGCCTTCCGGCATGGCAAAGCCGGAGGATACCGCAGCCTTGGTGAAGAGCGGGGCCAGTGCGCCAGCCATGTAGAAGCCGAGGCCCAGCGTAACCGTGCCGATGATCACCATGCGCAGCACGTTGCCCCGCACGATGGGCGCGGCCAGGGCCACGACGAAGGGGATCACGGCAAGGTCGGCGAAGAGGATCACCCGGTTGCCCGGCAGCACCACCGACAGGAAGATGGCAATCGGCACCAGCAGCAGCGCGCTGGAGATGGCCGCCGGATGGCCGATGAGGATTGCCGAATCGAGGCCGATGTTGATCTGGCGGCTGCCGGCGCGCTTCTGAACGAAGTCGCGGGCGGCTTCCGAGACCGGGATCAGGCCTTCCATCAGGATCTTCACCATGCGCGGCAGCAGCAGCATCACGGCGGCAAGGTTGATGCCGGTCTTCAGCACCTTGGTGATCATGCCGGCAACATCATCCGGGTTCCAGAAACCGATGGTGCCCAGCACCACGCCGATGGCGAGACCCAGCACCACCGGTTCACCCAGCACGCCAAGACGCTCCTGGATGTGATCGGTGCTGAGGTCGATGTCGCGCAGGCCGGGGATACGGCCGATGACCCAGTTCACCGCCACGGCGATGGGCAGGATCTGGACAGACAGAAGATGCGGCACCGAAACACCCGGCAGGCCATAGAAGCGCTGCACGGCCTTGGCGCTCCAGTCGGCGAAGATCAGGCAGATGACGGCAATGATGGCAGCGGCAGCAAGGCCCATGCCGAGCGAATTGGTGGCCGCGACCACCAGCGAGCCGACGAAGGCAAAGTGCCAGAAGTTCCACACATCCACGTTCAGTGTGCGGGTGAGGCCGGCGAGCAGCATCACGACGTTCACGGCAATGCCGATGGGGATGATCCAGAGGCCGACCTGCGAGCCAAAGGCAATGGCGGCCGAAGATGGCCAGCCCACGTCGACGATGTCGCGGGTGACGCCGGTGTTCGTGGCAATGGCCTGCGCCACCTCGCTGAGGTTGGTCCACATCAGGCCGATGACGAGATTGATGCCGATGAAGGCGACGCCGATGGTGACACCGGCACGGAACGCCTTGCCCGGGCGGGCGCCCAGAACCACGGCAATGATGAAGATGATGACCGGCAGCAGAACCGTCGCGCCCAATCCGTCGACGACAGTCTTCAGCCCAGACAACAGGCTATCCATGTGTTTTTCCTCCCAAGGTTCCGGCCAGAAATCCGGGCAGGCCCGGGACGGAAAGCTCCTAACGCGGCAGGCACTCTCCCTCCAGGAGGCCTGCTGCACTTTCCGCCAGCCCGATGCGCAATGGCCTTCTCCGGCAAAGGATTGGGCAAATGTGCATCTTGTGCACTTTTGTCTAAACCCGGATGTAGATATGTGTCAAGCGTGCTGATATTGAACATTTGTTCAGATTGCTGTGGCGCACTGTCTGCATCATTTAGGTGCAAGGTGAAATGCTCCGGCAATGTCCGAGGGAGGAAACATGGCAAGACCCAAGTCCGGTGATGACGATCTGGGCGTGCTCGCCGCATGGCTCTATTACGTCCATGGACTGGGGCAGGAACAGGTGGCCCGGCGGCTCAACCTGTCGCGCACCAAGGTCACCCGGCTGCTGGCACAGGCCCGCGACACGGGGCTGGTGAAGATCTCCGTCGAGCATGAAATGGCGGAAACCCTCGCGCTCAGCGACTGGATCAGCCAGCGCTATGGGGTGGAGGAATGCGTGCTGACGCCGCCGCTGGAGGCCCAGTCCTCCGAGCCGGAACTGGCCGAGCGGCTGGGGCGCGAGGCGGTCGGCATTGCCGCCAGCAATTACCTGTCCCGCATTCTGTTGAGCACCCCGGATATGATCCTGGGCGTTGCCGGCGGGCGGACCATTGCCCGCATGGCCGATGCCATGCGCCAGCTTTCCAAAAGCGACTGCCTCGTTGTGGCGATGATCGGTGCCTCATCCATTGATGACGGGGTGAGTTCCTATTCGGTGGCCCTGCAGCTGGCCGCCACCATTGGCTGCCCAGCCCGCACCCTGCCCCTGCCCAGCCACGTCGGCAGCCCGCAAACGCGCCAGACACTGGAGCAGGACCCGGTGCTGCGGGCGATGCTGGACAAGGGAGAGACGGCGGCGCTCAATCTGCTGAGTTGCGGCGGCGTGCAGCCGGGCGGCACCTTCTTCCGGCTGGCGGGGATCGGTGCGGCAGAGGTGGAGGACGCTATCCGCGCTGGCGCCGTCAGCGAGATCGGCGGCTTTCTGCTGGCCGCCGATGGCAGTCTGGTGGACTGCGCCCTCAACGAGCGCCGCGTCGGCATCTCCTTCGGGGCGCTGAAACGCGGCACCAATGTCATCATCGCTTCCGGTGCCCGCAAGACCGAGCCCCTGAAGGCGGTGATGAAGGCAGGTCTTGCCCGCACCATCATCATTGATCAGGAAATCGCCCAGGCACTGGCCCGCAAGGGGGCGTGAATTGGGCCTGAGACATCCGCGCTGGCATGAAGCCAGCCCCTGCGGGAGGAAATCCGGCGGGTCAGCCCGCCGGATCCGGCATCACACGTCCAGATTGGCAACGCTGAGGGCGTTGTCCTGGATGAACTCGCGGCGCGGTTCCACTTCGTCACCCATCAGCTTGGTGAAGATGTCATCGGCCGCATCGGCCTCCTTGACCTTCACCTGCAGCAGCGAGCGGGCATTCGGGTCCAGCGTCGTCTCCCACAGCTGCTCCGGGTTCATCTCGCCAAGGCCCTTGTAGCGCTGCAGGCTAAGGCCCTTGCGGCCGAGGGCGAAGATGGTGGACAGCAGCGCCTGCGGCCCGCGGATCGCCGTCTCGGTTTCCTTGCGGCGCAGAACGGCGGCCTTGCCATAGATCTCGTTGAGATGGGCTGAATGGGCATCGAGGCGGCGGGCATCGGCCGAGGCCAGAAGCGCCGGATCGATGGTGGCCACCTCATCCACACCGCGCACGGTGCGGCGGAAGACGAGCGCGCCATCGTCACGCACCCCGGCCGTCCAGCCCCGCTCGAATTCATCGGCGAGAATGTCGAGACGGCGGGCGATATAGGCAGCCGCCTGCTCGCCCTTTTCCCGGTCGTTGAGCGTGTCCGGATTGAGCGCGCCGGCAATCGCCGCCTGTTCCACCACCGCACGGTCATAGCGCGAGTGCAGGCCGTCGAGAATGCCGCTGATGGCGCGCGCCTGCTCCACCACCTGCCGCAGATCCGCGCCCATGCGCACCTCGCCATTGGCGAGCGCCAGGGACGTGTCTTCAAGGCCGGTGCCGATCAGATAGTTCTCAAGCGCCGTCTGGTCCTTGAGATACTGCTCCGACTGGCCGCGCTTCACCTTGTAGAGCGGCGGCTGGGCAATATAGATGTAGCCGCGCTCGATCAGCTCCGGCATCTGCCGGAAGAAGAAGGTCAGCAGCAAGGTGCGGATGTGGGCGCCGTCCACGTCGGCGTCCGTCATGATGATGATCTTGTGGTAGCGCAGCTTCTCGACGTTGAACTCTTCCTTGCCGATGCCGGTGCCGAGCGCGGTGATCAGCGTGCCGATTTCGTTGGAAGAGAGCATCTTGTCGAAGCGCGCACGCTCCACGTTGAGGATCTTGCCGCGCAGCGGAAGCACGGCCTGGTTCTCGCGGTGGCGGCCCTGCTTGGCCGAGCCGCCTGCCGAGTCACCCTCGACGAGGAAGAGTTCGGCCTTGGAAGCGTCGCGCTCCTGACAGTCGGCGAGCTTGCCGGGCAGGGAGGCGATGTCGAGCGCGCCCTTGCGCCGGGTCAGCTCGCGCGCCTTGCGCGCCGCTTCACGGGCGGAAGCGGCTTCCACCACCTTGGACACCACCGCCTTCGCCTTGGCCGGATTTTCCTCCAGCCATTCGGCCAGCGCCTGGTTGATGATGTTCTCCACCACCGGGCGCACTTCGGAGGACACCAGCTTGTCCTTCGTCTGGGACGAGAACTTCGGGTCCGGCACCTTGACGGAGAGAACGCAGGTAAGGCCCTCGCGGCAGTCATCGCCGGTCAGCGACACCTTTTCCTTCTTCAGAAGGCCGGAGCTTTCCGCATAACCGGTGACCTGACGGGTCAGCGCCCCGCGGAAACCGGCCAGATGCGTGCCGCCATCGCGCTGGGGAATGTTGTTGGTGAAGCACAGCACCTGCTCGTGATAGCTGTCGTTCCACCACATGGCGACTTCGACCGTGATGCCGTCACGCTCGGCCGACATGGAAATGGGCGCATCCAGCAGCGGGTGTTTGGCCCGGTCGAGATAGCGCACGAAGGCTTCCAGACCGCCCTCATAGAACAGCTCGACCACACGCGGCTCGACGCCGCGCTTGTCCGTCAGGATGATGCGCACGCCGGAGTTCAGGAACGCCAGCTCGCGCAGGCGGTGCTCCAGCGTGTCGAAATCGAATTCGGTCTTTGTGAAAGTCTCGGGCGAGGGCAGGAAGGTCACTTCCGTGCCCTTGCGGCCGTTGGCCGGGCCGGTCACCTTCAGCGGGGCTTCGGCATCGCCATGGCGGAAGCGCATGTAATGCTCGTTGCCCGCGCGCCAGATGCGCAGGTCCAGCCAGGTGGACAGGGCATTCACCACGGAAACGCCCACGCCGTGCAGGCCGCCGGAAACCTTGTAGGAATTCTGGTCGAACTTTCCGCCCGCGTGCAGCTGGGTCATGATGACTTCAGCTGCAGATACCCCTTCCTGCGGGTGCAGGTCGGTGGGAATGCCGCGGCCGTTGTCTGTCACGGTGACGGAGCCATCGGCGTTGAGGGTCACGGTCACATGGTCGGCATGACCGGCCAATGCCTCATCGATGGCGTTGTCGACAACCTCATAGACCATGTGGTGCAGGCCGGAGCCGTCGTCGGTGTCACCGATGTACATGCCCGGGCGCTTGCGCACAGCGTCGAGGCCCTTCAGCACCTTGATGCTGTCAGCGCCATATTCCTGTGCTGCAGAGCTTTCCGCAGACGGGGTGTTCTCGGGAATCGAAGTATCGCTCATCCGAATCAGTCACCATTCGGTCCAGGGGATCAATGTACCCTTATACGGCACTGGCCGGAGGGTTCAACCAACCCGGCCAAATGGCCGGGTGTGAGGGGTTTCACCGGTGGAAAAACCATAGGAAACCGGCCTTTTGAGGGCGGATGTTGCGCCGCGGCAGCAAGCTGTCCGCCGCTCAGCTGCCCAGCAGATGAATCTCGCCGCTGTCCGGCAGGGCATCGAACAGGGCCTTGTCCGTGCCTGTCATGAAAACCTGGGCTTCCAGCGCGGTCAGGCGGGCAAAAAGCGCTTCCCGCCGGCCCGGGTCCAGATGCGCCGCCACCTCGTCCAGAAGCAGAATGGGCGTCATGCCCGAGACCGCCGCCGTCAGATCCGCGTGGGCGAGCACCAGTCCGATCAGCAGCGCCTTCTGCTCACCAGTGGAGGCGAGTGCTGCGGGCATCACCTTGGCCGCATGGGTGACGAGAAAATCGCTGCGGTGCGGGCCGGTGAGGGTGCGCCCCGCCGCCCGGTCGCGCGCACGGCCCTCGCGTAACCGCCGGCGCAACAGGTCTTCCTGATCGCTGGCGGCAAGGCCGGTGGCCTCGCTCTCGAATTCGCCGTCCAGCACCAGCAGCGCACGGGGGAAGGGCAGGCCCAGCTGGTCGAGCGCCTCGATCCGCCCCTGCAGCAGGCTGACGGTCTCGCGCCGGGCGAGCGCCAGCGCGACGCCAAGCTCGGCCACCTGCGCCTCGATGGCCTCCAGCCAGGCGGGAGAACCGCCATCCTCCAGCAGCTTGTTGCGGTGGCGCAGCGCCTTGTCGAAATCATTCACCCGGCGGCCATGCGCCGGATCGATCGACAGCGTCAACCGGTCGAGAAAGCGGCGCCGGTCGCCGGCAGGGCCGGTGAACAGCCCGTCCATGGCCGGAACCAGCCAGAGGACGCGCAGATAGTCGAGCAGCACTTCGGAGGAGCGCGCTTCCATGCCATCGATCCGCACCCGGCGGCCGCTGTCGCCCGCCCCATATCCGGTGCCGAGCCGTGTTTCGCCCAGGGGGCCGGTGATCAGCGCATTGACGGCAAACCCGCCCTCGCCGCCGCGCCGGGCAATATCCGGAAGGCTGGCGCGGCGCAGGCCGCGGCCGGCGGTCAGGAGAGAAATGGCTTCCAGAATGTTGGTCTTGCCGATGCCATTGTTTCCGGCCAGCGCCACGAGTTTCCGCTCTGGCGCTAGGACAAACTGCGCATAGTTGCGGAAATCCGTCAGCGTGAGGCGCTCAATCGCCACCTGGCTGATACCGGTCATGGTGTCCCGTCATGGCAATGGGGTGTGGCAGGACGCAGAGGCATAGGGGCTGCTTGTTCTCTCTCGCGCAGCCTTTCCGCCCCCCTCCCTCCGGCGGGGCTGCGTTTCCCCCTGCCTGACCAGGGCACAAATTCCTCTCCCCTCTTGAGGGGGAGATGCCCCCGGCAGGGGGCAGAGGGAGGTAACGGACTGTCTGCTTGGGAGAGACCCTGCTTTGCTGAAACGCTGCCCCCCTCTGTCTGCTGACGCAGACATCTCCTCCTCAAGGGGGGAGAGGGGCGCTGCGGCAAAAGAGAGCATTCGCTCCTCCTTGCGTCCATATCAACAATTGCCTCTTCGCCGGGAGGGGAGAGCAAAGGCCCTGCCATAAGCCAGATGCAGCACTGCGCACACATGTCCGCAACCGGCTTGTCAAATCTTGCCCCGCTTAAGGGCCCCCTCACACCCGCATCGGCATCAGCACGAAGAGGCTGTCGCCGTTGGCGTTGTCCTGAACGAGGGTGGGGGAGCCGGAATCTGCCAGGCGGAACAGGGCGGTGTCACCCGTCAGCTGGGCTGCGATGTCCAGCAGGTAGCGGGAGTTGAAGCCGATTTCCATCGGCTCGGCATCATATTCGACGGCCAGTTCTTCCGTTGCACTGCCCGAGTCCGGGTTGTTCACGGCCAGCACAAGACGGCCTTCCGACATGGACAGCTTCACGGCCCGGCCACGCTCGGAGGAAATGGTCGACACGCGGTCCACCGCTTCCTTGAACTCGTCCCGGTCGACGCGCAATTCCTTGTCATTGTGCTGCGGAATGACGCGGCCGTAATCCGGGAAGGTGCCGTCGATCAGCTTGGACGTCAGAACCACCGGCCCGTTGGTGATGCGGATCTTGGTGCTGGAGATCTCCACCGTCACCTCGGCCTCGCGGTCCTCCAGCAGCTTCTGGACTTCGCCCACCGTCTTGCGCGGCACGATGATGCCCGGCATGCCGGCAGCACCCTGCGGCGCGGGCACTTCGGCCTGGGCAAGGCGGTGGCCGTCGGTGGCAACCGCCCGCACCATCTGGCCCTGCTCCCCGGCAACCGTGTGCAGGTAGATGCCGTTCAGATAGTAGCGCGTCTCCTCGGTGGAGATGGCGAACTGGGTCGTGTCGATCAGCTTGCGGATCGCACCGCCTGCCAGCGTGAACTGGTGGGTGAAGGTACCGGCTGTCAGATCCGGGAAATCTGTCTCGGGCAGCATCTGCAGCGCAAAGCGCGAGCGCCCGGCCCTCAGTTCCAGCGTGGCATTGTCGCTGGAGGTTTCCAGCACGACCTGCGAGCCCTCGGGCAGCTTGCGCACGATGTCATAGATCATATGCGCGGGCACGGTCGTCGCGCCGGGCCGCTCGATCATCGCAGGCACCGTCTCCACGACCTCAAGGTCAAGGTCCGTCGCCTTGAGCTTGAGCGAGCCCTGATCGGCGCGCAGCAGCACGTTCGACAGGATCGGGATCGTGTTGCGGCGCTCGACAACCCGGTGCACGTGGGTCAGGGACTTGAGCAGGTCGGTCCGTTCGAGGGTCGCTTTCATGCGCGTCTTCCGTGTACTCGTGACGGTCAGACCAGGTGGCCTGACGCAGGAAACCGTATGCTCCGGCAGGGCAGGAGCGGGGCACCGAACCTGCCCTTTATGGCCACAAAATGCAAGAGGGCGCCCGGTTGGACGCCCTCAAAACATCAATCTTCGCAAGGACGGCGGCAGTTTCCCCCACTATCCCAAGTCTTCGCGCAAGCCTTTGGGCTCACGCGTCCAGCATGCGCTTCAGCAGCTCCAGCTCCTGCGCCAGGCTCACATCGGCGCGGGCCATTTCCTCGATCTTGCGCACGGCATGCAGAACCGTGGTGTGATCGCGGTTGCCGAAGCGGCGGCCGATTTCCGGCAGGGAGCGCGGCGTCATCACCTTGGCCAGATACATGGCGATCTGGCGCGGACGCACGATGGTGCGGGTGCGGCGGGCCGACAGCAGGTCGGCCTTGGTCACATTATAGTGCTTGGAGACGATCCGCTGGATGTCCTCGATCTTCACCCTGCGCGGTTCGCTGGAGCGGATGAGGTCCCGCAGGGTCATCTCGGCCATTTCCTGCGTCACCGGCTGGTTGGTGAGCTGGTTATGGGCAACGAGCCGGTTCAGCGCGCCTTCCAGGTCGCGCCCGGAGGACACCACGTGGCGGGCGACATAATCCAGAACCATGTCGGGAACGGAGAAAGCCGGGTAGGACTTCTTCAGATTGGCTACGCGGGCCGACAGGATGTTGCGGCGCAGGGAGAAGTCTGGCTCGTTGATGCCGACAACCAGGCCGCCGGACAGGCGCGAGCGCACCCGGTCATCCAGCGTGTCCAGTTCGGATGGGGCGCGGTCTGCAGCCACGATGACCTGACGGGCGCCGTCGATGAGGGCGTTCAGCGTGTGACAGAATTCCTGCTGCACCTGCTTGCCATGCAGGAACTGCATGTCGTCGATCAGCAGAAGGTCGATGCTGCGCAGGGTTTCCTTGAAGGACAGGGCCGACTGGGCCTTCAGCGCCGCAACGAAACGGTACATGAAATGCTCGGCTGTCAGATAAAGCACCTTGCGGCCGGAAGCACGCGCCTTGGCGGCGACAGCCTGCATCAGATGGGTCTTGCCGAGGCCGACCGAGGCATGAAGATAGAGCGGATTGAAGGTGACGGCGCCGCCGGCGGCAACCTGCTTGGCAGCAGCAAGCGCCAGGCCGTTGGATTCGCCCTCGACAAAGGTCTCGAACGTGTATTTCGGATCGAGCGCTGCACCCTGCAGCACGTCGCGGCTGCCCATGTCGGCTTCGGCGCGGGCAAGAGCGGCGGTCGCGGCCTGCGCAGCGGCGACCGCATTGGTCGGCTCGCTCAGCGAAATCGGGCGCGCCTCGGCGGCAGCCGGAGCCACCGGGCGGGCGGGCGCGGACAGGCTGCTGCTGCTGGCCATTGGCATCTCGACCTGACGGGGGCGCATGGCGCCGCGCACGGTCAGTTCGATGCGATGCACGTTTTCGCATTCACGCTTCCAAAGGCCCATCAGCCGGTCGCGGTAATGAGACTGGATCCACTGCTTCAGAAAGCGGGTGGGTACGGACAGACGCACGGTGCCATCTGCATTTTCTTCCAGGTCAACGCGTGCAAACCAGCTGGAGAAGACGTCATCGCCCAGCTCGGCCCGCAGGCTTTTTTTGACGCGGTTCCATTGTTCAGCGCCCATATCTTCCTGAACTTGCATGTCACCTCGCCTCTCGTTCGTTCCGGAAAGCAGTCCGCCACAGCCGCTTTCCCGTTTCATACGGTCGGGACGCCTGGAGGGCTGTCCCGTGTTTCAAGAACGGCAGAACCTGCCGGGACCAGGGGAGGTGGTCCCGTTGGGTCTGCCTGAGTGTCTAAAGAAGGACCCTAGCTCTGGATCCAGGGAAGGCCGCAGGCCTTCCATCCGCCGGCGCTGCCCCGGTGACCGGTCCCGTCAAGCGGGCCCTCGAAACCGTCGGCAATGTTGAAGCACGACCCGTATCCTGCCTGCGTCATCGCAATGGCTGCATTCAGGCTCCGGGCGCCGGAGCGGCACAGAAAATAGATCTGAACCGTTTTGTCCAGCCCTTTCCGCTCCAGTTCGGCCGAAAGTGTGGCAACGAAGTCCGGAACGGGTGAACCGGCCGGAAAACCCTGCCATTCGGTAAAGATGACCTCCTTACCAATGGCTCGGAGATCAGGTACGCCGACGAAATTCCATTCGGCCCGGGTACGCACATCAACCAGCACAGTATTGGGGCTGGCAGTCAGCGCCTCATAAGCCGCCCTAACGTCGACGTCGCCCGCATAAGGCATAGAATTCGACAAATGACCCCCTTCGCAATATCGAGTATTGCGCACCATCGATACCAAAATCTGAGGAGAAATTTGGGCTTAGAAGAGCTCGAACTTCGTTGGACCCGTAAAAATAACATTGGTATGCAAGGAAACTGCTCCTGAACTCTGCCAGTTATGTCTCTTTGCCTGCCTTGCCATTTTCCTAGTCCACGTTTTGCTGTGTTTTTTATTTAAATTTCGAGCTTGCCCCGATGGATTGAACATACACAGGCAGCCGGAACGCGGCAACAGTTGCCTATTAACAAAATGGCCGCAGACGGCTTTTCCGGGCGGTCAGATTAACGCCTTCGTGAACGGCTTCCGGGCCAAATCCGTTCTGACTCAAGGCCTTTTCTTGATGTGCTCGGAAGAGGCCAACAGGCTGGCACTTCTCCAAAAAAAAACTTCGCCACGTACTTGACTCAGGTTGAATCGGGCAGGGGAGGCCGGATCCATGCCGACATGCCCATAACCAATTGAAAAATATGAGAAAAAACTGACAAAGCCCAGCATGAATATTTGCTGGTATGCAGTGATAGTTTTATCGTGAGAATTTTTTCATGTGCCGTTCAGGCAACAAAAAACCCGGCCTTTCGGGCCGGGTTTTGAAGATTCTATGACAGGCGTTATCAGGCCTGCAGAGCCTTCACGCGGGCGTTCAGACGGGACACCTTGCGCGAGGCGGTGTTGCCGTGAACGACGCCCTTGGAAGCGGCGCGCATCAGCTCCGGCTGGGCAGCCTTGAGAGCTTCGGTGGCAGCGTTGTAATCGCCGGAAGCAATGGCTTCCTCGACCTTGCGCAGATAGGTGCGCACGCGGCTCCGCCGTGCCTTGTTAACAGCCGTCCGGCGGGCAATCTTGCGGGCCGCCTTGGTGGCCGAGGGAGTGTTGGCCATTGGCTCAATCCTGGTCCGAGTGTGAAACAAAAATTCCGTTGAACATCAGGGCGGCAGACATAGGCCTGAAACCGCCCCGCGTCAAACGAATGCAGCGGCGATTTGATCGCCACCGGTTGGCCGAGGCTTATAGTCCCGCCCAACCGGTCCGTCAATGCCAAAACCCGAGTCAAAGCGTCATTTGTTACGGAACTGGGGCGTGCGCTTTTCGATGAAAGCGGCCATGCCCTCGCTCTGGTCTTCCGTGGCAAAGGCCGCATGGAACATGCGGCGCTCGAAGCGGATACCCTCGCTCAGCGTCGTCTCGTAGGCGCGGTTGACGCTTTCCTTGGTCATCATCACCACGGGCATAGAGAAGTCGGCGATCTTCTCCGCCGCCTTCATGGCCTCCTCCATGAGGTCATCCAGCGGCACGATGCGGGAGACGAGGCCGCAGCGCTCGGCCTCCACGGCATCCATCAGCCGGCCGGTCAGGCACATTTCCATGGCCTTGGACTTGCCGATGAAGCGGGTGAGGCGCTGGGTGCCACCGGCCCCCGGCAGAACGCCAAGCGTGATCTCCGGCTGGCCGAACTTGGCATTGTCGGCGGCCAGGATGAAATCGCACATCATGGCAAGCTCGCAGCCGCCGCCGAGCGCATAGCCGGCCACCGCAGCAATCACCGGCTTGCGGTTGCGCGCCACCCGGTCCCAGGGTGTGATGAGATCGGTCATATAGGCCTTGGCGAAATCGAAGGGCTGCATCTCCTTGATGTCCGCCCCGGCGGCAAAAGCCTTCTGCGAGCCGGTGATGATGACGCAGCCGACGCGTTCATCCGCCTCGTAGGCGTCAAGCGCTGCCGCCACTTCAGCCATCAGGGCCGCGTTCAGGGCGTTGAGGGCCTTGGGCCGGTTGAGCGTGATGATGCCCACCTTGCCGCGCTTTTCGGTCAGGATGTTCTCATATGCCATTGCAGTCCTCCGCTGACGGGCTTTGCCCCTGTGGCAGCGCCCGGCGGCGGCACCCGGTGGTGCCCCGCTGGCCGGGCCATGGCAACAAGGGGTAGCTGACGCGCCGCACACGTGCAAGGCGCTGTCCTCCCGCCTTTTTGGCGGAGCCTCAGCGCTGGCACTTCGCGCAGTGGAAGGTGGAGCGGCCCGACTGCACAAGCCGCAGAACCGTACCCTTGCAGCCTTCCGTGCGGCAGGGTTCGCCCTCGCGGCCATAGACGGCGAAGCTGTGCTGGAAATAGCCGAGCGTGCCGTCGGTCTGCGCATGGTCGCGCAGGGTGGAGCCGCCGGCGGCAATCGCCTCTTCCAGCACTTTGCGGATTGCAGCTGCCAGACGCTCGCGCGCGGTCACCCGCGCCTTGCCCGGCCCCGTGATGTCACCTGCCGCCCGCTCCGGACTGAGGCCGGAGCGCCACAACGCCTCGCAGACATAGATATTGCCAAGCCCGGCAATCAGCCGCTGATCCAGAAGCGCGGCCTTCAATGGCGCGGACTTGCCCGCAAACAGCCGGTCGAGCAGATCCGCATTCAGCGCATTGCCAAGCGGCTCAATGCCCATGGCGGCGAAGAGCGGATGGGAGCTAAGGCCGCTGCGCGCCACCAGCTGCATGAAACCGAAACGGCGCGGGTCATTATAGACAATCCGGCTCGCCGCCTCCGGTCCCAGACTGCCGGGGGCGGAGAGGTGGAACACCACATGATCGTGCTTTTCATCACGCGAGCGGGCATGGGTGAAATCACCCGGCAGAAAACTGTCCGACTGCTGCTCCACCCGGAAGGAGCCGGACATGCCCAGATGCATGACCAGCACCTCGCCGCTGTCGAGATCGGCCAGCAGATATTTCGCCCGGCGGGAAAGGGCTGTGACAATCCGCCCCTCCAGCCGCTCCACGAAGCGTTCGGGGAAGGGAAAGCGCAGATCCGGGCGGCGGCATTCGAGTTTCAGGATGCGCGCGCCTTCAAAATCCGGCTGCAGGCCGCGCCTGACCGTCTCGACCTCGGGCAATTCGGGCATGGGAGGACCTACCGATCTTGAACAAAAGACTATATGGACTGCACAAACCGCCTATATGAGACCCGGGCCCGGCGCAACAATGGCGCTGGCCTGCGGCTTGTACTAAGGTCCGCGCAATTGTGGCCTGTGCCCGGAACACCGGCCCCGGGCCGCGCGTTGCGGCAGCAGTGCTGCTTCCGTGACCGTCATTCAGGGAGTGACCCGCATGACCGACGAAACTGGCTTTTCCTCCGCAGGCGCCTATGCCTCCAGCCGCGCGCCCGAGGACATGCCGACCAGCTTCGGCTTCCGCACCGTGCGCGAAGGCGAGAAGCAGGGCCTCGTCAACGACGTGTTCCACAAGGTCGCCAACCGCTATGACATCATGAATGACCTGATGTCCGGCGGCCTGCACCGGGTGTGGAAGGATGCGATGGTCTCCACCCTTGCCCCTCCGCACACACCGGGCCGTGGCTGGAAGGTGCTGGATGTGGCCGGCGGCACCGGCGACATTGCCACGCGCATCGTCGAGCGCTCGGGCCGTGCGGTGGAAGCCGTGGTGCTGGACATCAACGGCTCCATGCTGGCCGTGGGGCAGGACCGGGCGAACAAGGCGGGGCTTTCCGGCTCCATCCGTTTCTCGCAGGGAAATGCGGAAGTGCTACCCTTCCCGGACCGCAGCTTTGATGCCTATACGATCGCCTTCGGCATCCGCAACGTGCCGGAAATCGGCAAGGCGCTGTCGGAAGCCTACCGCGTGCTGAAGCGTGGCGGCCGCTTCCTGTGCCTCGAATTTTCCGAAGTCGACATGCCCGGCCTCGACAGGATCTATGATGCCTTCTCCTTCCACGTCATTCCGGCGATGGGGCAGGCGGTGACAGGCGATGGCGAACCTTATCGCTACCTCGTGGAATCCATCCGCAAGTTCCCCAATCAGGAACGCTTTGCGCAGATGATCCGCACCGCCGGTTTCGAGCGGGTGACCTACCGCAACTACACCGGCGGCATTGCCGCCCTGCACTCGGGCTGGAAACTCTGATCCATGGCCCTTGCGATACGTCCCTTGCTGCGTCTGGCGCAGGCCGGTTTCGTTCTGGCGCGTGAAGGCGTCTTCGGCTTGTTCAACATTCCGGACCTGCCGCCCGCGGCGCGGCTGGCACTGCGCTTTGCCCGCCTGTTCGAACGCCGCTCCGTGCGCGACAAGAGCGCCCGCTCGCGCCTCTCCGATGCGATGAACCGGCTGGGGCCGTCCTATGTGAAGCTTGGCCAGTTTCTCGCCACCCGCGCCGATGTGGTCGGCAAGGAAGCGGCGGCGGAGCTTGCCCATCTGCAGGACCGGCTGCCCGCCTTCAGCCAGAGCGAGGCCGAGGCCTGGGTCGCCGAGCAGCTGATGCGGCCGGTGAACGAGGTCTTCGTGGAGTTCGGCGAACCGGTTGCCGCCGCCTCCATCGCGCAGGTTCACCCCGCCATTGTGCGCCAGAGCGACGGCTCGCTGCGCAAGATGGCCGTCAAGGTGTTGCGGCCGGGTGTCGCCCGCCGCTTCCAGCGCGATCTGGAGAGCTTCTATCTGGCCGCACGCCTCGCCGAGCGCTTCCACGAGCCCTCCCGCCGCCTGCGGCCGCTCGCCGTGGTCGACACTCTGGCCCGCTCCGTGGCGCTGGAAATGGATTTCCGCCTGGAAGCTGCCGCCCTGTCCGAAATGGCCGGGAACACTGCTGAGGATCCCGGCTTCCGCGTGCCTTCCGTGGACTGGATGCGCAGCGCCAAGGGCGTGCTGACGATGGAATGGATCGACGGCACCAAGATGTCCGATGTGGAGGGGCTGACCCTTCAGGGCCTCGATCTGGAGCTTCTGGCCGCCAACGTGATCCAGAGCTTCCTGCGCCACACCCTGCGCGACGGCTTCTTCCATGCCGACATGCATCAGGGCAATCTCTTCGTCGAGGCCGATGGCACGCTGGTGGCGGTCGATTTCGGCATCACCGGACGCCTCGGCAAGGCGGAGCGCCGGTTCCTCGCCGAAATCCTCTATGGCTTCATCACCCGCGACTACCGCCGGGTGGCGGAGGTCCATTTCGAGGCCGGTTACGTGCCCGCCGATCAGGATGTGGATGTGTTCGCTCAGGCGATCCGCGCCATTGGTGAGCCGATCCACGGCCATGATGCATCCGAAATTTCCATGGCAAGGCTCCTCACCCAGCTGTTCGAGGTGACGGAGCTGTTCCAGATGCACACCCAGCCGCAGCTGATCATGCTGCAGAAGACCATGGTGGTGGTGGAGGGCGTTGCCCGGACGCTGAACCCCCGCCTCGACATGTGGCGTACGGCCGAGCCGGTCGTGGGGGCCTGGATCGCCCAGCACCTTGGGCCTGCGGGCCGGTTGCGCGATGCTGGCGCTGCTGTGAATGCGCTTGGCCGCATCGCCAGCGATCTGCCCATCTTCGCCGACCGGGTGGGCCGCATGTCGGAAGAGCTGGAAAAAATGGCCCACGAAGGCCTGCGCTTTGATGCCGCCACAGCTGAGGCCATCGGCCGCTCCGAAGCCCGCCACAACCGCTCGGGCCGGATCGCGCTCTGGATCATCGCCCTGTCCATGGCAGCGATTGCCGCCAAAGCCTGGTTCTGAAACCAGACCGAATCCCGATGAGCTTGGCTCATCGGGATTCGGTCAAGCCCGGGCGGCGCCAGAGCCATTTCAAGGCGTGATGCGTCAGCATCGAAAGCCCTGTCAGTGCGCTTCGTCCCAGTTGTCTGCGGCGCGGGCGTCGACCTGCAGCGGCACGGACAGCTTCAGCAGCGGCTCGCAGGCGCCTTCCATCACCCGGCGTATGACCGGGATGGCTGCTTCGACTTCCGCCTCTTCCGCCTCGAAGATCAGTTCGTCATGCACCTGCAGCAGCATGCGGATGTTGAGGCCGGCATCCGCCAGCGCATCTTCCATCCGCAGCATGGCGCGGCGGATGATGTCGGCAGCCGATCCCTGAATGGGGGCGTTGATCGCGGCCCGCTCGAAGAAGGCGCGCATGGACGGGTTGGACGTGTTCACATCCGGATAATGCGCCTTGCGCCCGAAGATCGTGGTCACAAAGCCCTTTTCGTGAACTTCCTTCTTCACCGCTTCCATATAGTCGCGGATACCGGGGAAGCGCTGGAAATACATCTTGATGTAGTCACCAGCCTCCCCGCGTGAAATGCCGAGCTGGGCGGCGAGGCCGAAGGCCGAGATGCCATAGATGATGCCGAAGTTGATCGCCTTGGCGCGGCGGCGGACCATCGGGTCCATATCCTTCACCGGCACGCCGAACATCTCGCTTGCCGTCATGGCGTGAATGTCGAGGCCATCGGCAAAGGCCTTTTTCAGCTGCGGAATGTCGGCAATGTGGGCCAGCACGCGCAGTTCGATCTGGCTGTAGTCGGCGGAAATGAGCTTGTTGCCCTTTTCCGCGACGAAGGCCTTGCGGATCTTGCGGCCGGCTTCCGTGCGCACCGGAATGTTCTGCAGGTTCGGCTCGGACGAGGACAGGCGCCCGGTCGTGGTCGAGGCCAGCGAATAGGACGTGTGGACCCGCTTCGTTTCCGGATTGATGAAGCCGGGCAATGCGTCTGAATAGGTGGACTTCAGCTTGGCAAGCTGACGCCATTCGACGATCTTCACCGGCAGCTCGTGGCCTTCGGCGGCCAGATCATCCAGCACCGAAACCGAGGTGGACCAGGCGCCGGTCTTGGTTTTCTTGCCGCCGGGCAGACCCATCTTGCCAAACAGGATGTCGCCCAGCTGCTTGGGTGAACCGATGTTGAAGGTCTCCCCGGCAAGGGCGTAGATCTCCGCCTCCACGGCGGCCATGCCTTGCGCAAATTCGCCGGAAAGGCGCGAGAGCATCTGCCTGTCGATGGAAATGCCGCGCTGCTCCATCCGCGCCAGTACCGGCACCATGGGCCGCTCCAGCGTTTCATAGACGGTGGCCATGGCTTCCGCCGCAAGGCGAGGCTTGAGCACCAGCCACAGGCGCAGCGTCACATCCGCGTCCTCGGCGGCATAGGCCGAAGCGCGCGAAATCTCCACCTTGTCGAAGGTGACCATCGACTTGCCGGACCCGGCCACCTCCTTGAAGGGAATGGGCGTGTGGCCAAGCCAGCGTTCGGAGAGCTCGTCCATGCCGTTGCCGCCCTTGCCTGCGTCCAGCGTGTAGGACAGCAGCATGGTGTCGTCATGCGGGCCAACCTCGATGCCGTGACGGGCCATCACCTGCCAGTCATACTTGAAGTTCTGCGCGATCTTGAGCACGCCGGGATCTTCCAGCATGGGCTTCAGAACATCGAGCGCCGCCCGCAGCGGAATCTGGCCGGGCACGAGACAGCCGCCACCCAGAAGATCGCCCTCTCCGTCCACGTGGCCCAGCGGCACATAGCAGGCGCGGCCAGGACGGGTGGCGAGCGACACGCCGGCGAGCTCGGCCTGCATGGCATCGAGCGAGGTGGTTTCCGTGTCGAAGGCAACGATGCCCGTTTCCATCGCCTCTGCCACCCAGGCCTTGAGGCGCTCGATATCCGTTACCGTTTCATAGGTGGAATGATCGACCGGGATGCGGCGGATTTCTTCCGCCCGTGCAGCGGCAAGGCTCTGCGGCGTCATCATGCCATCCGGCGCGGCCACCGCGGACGCGGAAGACGGATCTGCGGAACCGGCCGGGGCAGAAGCCGCAGAACCCGGGGCTGCGGCAGGGCCGCGCTCCATCATGCGGCCCTTGGCGTCGGGCGCATGCCAGCCGGGGATGGTCAGCTCCGCCGGGTCGATATTGGCCGTCTCCGCCCCGGTTGCCTCGGCCACACGGCGGGTGAGCGTGGTGAATTCCATCGCCTTGAGGAAACCGACCGCCTGCGGGCCGTTGACGGCTTCCACGGCAAAATGGGTGACCGGGGTTTCCACCGGCACGTCGCATTTCAGCGTCACCAGCTGCTTCGAAATGCGGGCCTGTTCGGCAAATTCGATCAGGTTTTCGCGGCGCTTGGGCTGTTTGATGCTGGAGGCATTGGCCAGCAGGGTCTCAAGGTCGCCATATTCAAGAATCAGCTGGGCGGCCGTCTTCAGGCCGATGCCGGGTACGCCGGGCACGTTGTCGACGCTGTCACCGGCGAGCGACTGCACCTCGATCACCTTGTCCGGGCCGACGCCGAACTTCTCGAACACCTCCGGCTCGCCGATGATCTTGTTCTTCATCGTGTCAATCATGCCGATGCGCGGGCTGATCAGCTGCATCAGGTCCTTGTCGCCGGAGACGATGGTGACGCGGGCGCCCATGGCGGCGGCCTGCGTGGCATAGGTGGCGATCAGATCGTCCGCCTCGAAGCCTTCCTGCTCGATGCAGGGCACGTTGAAGGCGCGGGTCGCCTGCCGGATCAGGCCGAACTGCGGGATCAGATCCTCCGGCGGCTCCGGGCGCTGCGCCTTGTAAGCGGGGTAGATGTCATTTCGGAAGGTCTTGGCCGAATGGTCGAAGATGACGGCGAAATGCGTCGGCTCGTCGCCCTTCTCCGGGGTCGGGCCCTCAGTCAGCAGCTTCCACAGCATGTTGCAGAAGCCGGAGACGGCGCCAACCGGCAGGCCGTCGCTCTTGCGCGTCAGCGGCGGCAGGGCGTGATAGGCGCGGAAAATGAAGGTGGAGCCATCGACCAGGATCAGGTGGTCATTGGCGGTGAGGGCGGGGAGGGAAGCATCGTTCGACATGGCGCGGATCATGCCGGGGAACGGGTGCGGATGAAAGGGCTAATAGTGGCTTTGCCCAATCAGCTTCTGCCCGTTGCCTTCTTCATCTCAGGCAATCCGCGCCCAGCCGGGCCGCTCGATGAGGAAGCCGAGCCAGCCGGTGCGCCGGATGAACCACAGGAGCAGCAGCGGGGCGAGGCTTGCCACCAGCGTCACCAGCAGGGAAACCGTGCCAATATCCAGCACACCGGCTTTCAGCAGCAGCACGCGGGACAGCGCCATGGGCAGGAAGAAGGCCAGATAGATGACGATGGAATTCCGGCCGATGAAGCGCAGCGGATCGAGTAGGGGAAGCTGCGCCAGCAGGCTGGAGACGAGCACGATGGCCACAGCTCCGGCAAAGCCAAGCGCCAGGGAAACGCCCGGCAGTTCGCTGAAGCCGGCAAAGACGGCAAGACCGTTGACCAGCGCCCAGAGCCCAAGCCCCACCGTTGCAGCGCCGCGATGGGCGGCAGCCCAGTCCGCCAGCACGAAGAGGCGGCTCGCAAATACATAGCCGCCGAAGAAATAGACAAACCGTTCGGCAAAATAATCGGCGATGTAGATACCCGTCTCGACCGGCAGGATCTGCAGCAGGGCGGCAGCCGTCAGCGTCAGCTGCCAGGGCACCCTCAGGTCATGCAGGACCTTCGTGATGACGAAAAAAACGGCCAGCAGATAGATGAACCAGAGCGTGCCGAAGGGCTGAACGAAGGAAATGAGATACTCCCGCAAGACGCCGCACCAGCCGAGTTCAACGGCAAAGGACGGGGCCTTGAGCGCGAACTGGATCGTCAGCCACAGCACGTAAAAATAGGCGAAGTGCAGCACCTTGCGGTCGGCATAGAGCCGCCAGGACCGTGACAGGACAAGGGCGGTGAAGAGCCCGGAGATCATGAAGAAATCCGGCATGCGGAAGGGCGCGGCGAACTGCACCACCGGGTGGATCCAGCCCATCTGCCCGGCGGCCTCCTCAACACCCAGCACCGAATGCATCATCACGACAAAGATGATGCAGATGCCCTTGGCGTGATCCACCCAGCCGATTCGCCCCTCTTGCCCCATTCCGCGTCTCCCCTACGGCCTCGCCGTCCATTCCGGACCACAGCATTCCTTCAGGAGAGTGATGCGGTCCAGAATTCCAAGAGCCAGCGGAAACTTATCGGACCGAACGGCGGATGGCAGCAGTCACTTCTGTGTGAGGGGCACTCTGCCGCAGAGGTCAGTTGCCATCGCGCCAGGGACTGATGCGCGGGGCGCTGTCATCACCAGGCTTGTGGCGGGTGCTGGTCCATTCGGCGCCGTCCAGATCCACCACCGGCTCGCCCTGCTTGCGGCGGCGGTTGACGGCCACGACGGAGGCACGGCGGGAGAAAAACCGCGCCAGCGCCACGCGCAGCGGCGGAATGAACAGCAGAAGGCCGACTGCATCGGTCAGAAAGCCCGGCAGCAGCAGGAACAGGCTTGCCAGAACGATCATCGCGCCCTGCATCATGTCGTCGCCCGGCACGCGCCCGGCATCAAGCTCGGACTGTATGCGGCGGACAAGGGAAAGCCCTTGCTGGCGAAGCAGCACCGTTCCGGCGACGGCGGTGAACACCGTCAGCAGGATTGTCGCCAGCACGCCGATGGCCTTCCCGACCAGAATGAGCACGGCAATTTCGGCAAGCGGCAGCAACAGCAGGCCGCCCAGGATCAGCAGAGGCAAAGATTCAAACCCGTTGACAGTTATATAACGTGAACAAGATAGGGTCTGGCTCAGGGAAATGCGAGGGATCTGCGCATTTTTGCCACTCTTCCGCCGGGGCAGGGCGGTTATGTCCCCAATCTGGACCATCCGGATGGACAAGACACTTGCCCCGCGCACTGGATGCTGGTTCAACAGAACCTACATATGGGATTGAATGATTGTCCCGCAGTCCTTTCCGGCCGGTCAGGCCGGTCACGGGAGACTGTGGATCGCGGAGAGAGCCCGGTAGCACCAAATGAACGATATCTTTGACGTCACGAACATCATTCTTCTGGGGCTTGCGGTCTTTATCTTCTTCAAGCTGCGCTCCGTGCTGGGCCGCCGCACCGGCAGCGAGCGCCCGCCGTATGATCCCTATTCCAAGCCTGCACCGGGCAAGAACGGCCAGGCCCGCGCCGAAAGCCCGCGCGACAACGTGGTGCCGCTGCCCGGTTCACATCAGCGCCAGGAACCGGACGAGCAGGCAAGCCCGGACCAGCTGGCCGACAAGGTGGCTCCGGCCGGTTCCGCGCTGAACGAGGCCCTGCGCCAGGTTCTGTCCGCCGACCGCAGCTTTGAGCCCGAGCAGTTCCTGCAAGGCGCCAAGGCGGCTTACGAGATGATCGTCACCGCCTTTGCCGAGGGCGACCGCAAGACGCTCAAGCCGCTCCTGTCGCGCGAGGTCTTCGACGGCTTCAACAGCGCCATCTCCGAGCGCGAAGCGCGCGGGGAGACCATCGAGTCCACCTTTGTCGGCATCGACAAGGCCGATATCGTTGAAGCAAGCATGAAGGGCAGCATCGCCCAGGTGACCGTGCGCCTGCAGAGCGAGCTGATTTCCGCCACCCGCGACAAGGACGGCCATGTGATTGATGGCGATCCCAACCGCGTCACGGAAGTGGTGGACATCTGGACCTTCGCGCGCGACACCACGACACGCGATCCGAACTGGAAGCTGGTCGCAACCGAATCGGCAGGATGACGGTGCAGTCAGAACAGGCATTGCGATGGGCCGCAGCCCCTGCTGCGGCCTTTCTGCGTTTGCGGCGGCAGACGTTGCGGGCTTTGACCGCAGCGCTGTGCCTTTGGGGAACCGGCGGGGCAGGGGCCATGACATTCGATACGGAACTGCCGCTGAAACCGGCGGATTTTTCCAGCCTCCCGGGCTGGGCGCAGGACGGCCACCTGGCGGCCCTCCGGTCCTTTCTCCGGTTTTGCACCAGCGATGAGCAAGGCGCTCAGGCACGCAATAGCCTGCAGCGCGCCCTGACGGCGGCCTGCCGCAAGGCGCAGGCCGAAGCTCCGGCAACGGATGCTGCTGCCCGTGCCTTCTTCGAGCGGGAGTTCCGGCCTTACCGCGTTGCAGCTGATGGCTTCGTCACAGCTTATTTCGAGCCGGAAGTGCGCGGTTCGCGCCAGCCTTCTCCAGCCTTTACGGCCCCGCTCTACCGGGCGCCGGAGGGATTGACCACGCTGAGGCCGGAAAGCACCCCGAAAGCGCTGTCCGGGCTGACCCATGCGTTGAAGACGTCAAAGGGCTTCCGCGAAATGCCCGACCGGGGCGCCATCATGGATGGAGCTCTGAAGGGCAAGGGGCTGGAGCTCGTCTGGCTGGCCGATCCGGTTGATGCCTATTTTGTCCATGTGCAGGGTTCCACCCGGATCCGTCTAGAAGACGGCTCGGTGATGCGGGCAGGCTATGCCGGCAAGACCGGCCATCCCTACACCGCCATCGGCAAGGTGCTGGTGGACGCAGGTGAAGGCACGCCCGAGGACTTCACCATGCAGGGCCTGCGTGCCTGGCTGAAGGCCAATCCGGAGCGGAGGGACGGCCTCTTCCGCCGCAACCGCTCCTTCATCTTCTTCCGCGAGGTGACAGAGGTGGGGCCGGAGCTTGGTCCCATTGGCGCGGCGGGCCTACCGCTGGTGCCGGGCCGGAGCCTTGCCATTGACCCGCGCTTTCACAGCTATGGTCTGCCGGTCTTCGTCGGAGCGGATCTGTCCGGTGCAGGTCTGGCGCAGCCGCAGTGGCAGCGGCTGATGATTGCCGATGACACGGGCTCGGCCATTCGTGGGGCCGCACGCGGCGACATCTTCATGGGCTCGGGCGATGCGGCAGGGGCTGCGGCCGGAGCCGTGCGCCACAAGGCCAGCTTCACCATTCTGCTGCCGCGTGTCCTGACACCAAACCCCTTGGGACAAGGCTCATGAGCGGACGGCGCGGGCGCAACAAGGACCTTTCGACCGAAGACAGGCAGATCTGGTCGAAAGTGGCGGCAACACTGACGCCGCTGAAGACTACGCAGCCTCTGGAGCCGGACCCGGATCTGGAGCAGGAGCTGAGCCTTGCCGAGGAAATGGCACGGGCCGGTATCGTGATGACGGGCGCAGGACAGTGCGCAGGCGCGCCCGAAACGGCCATCCGCTCCCCCGCCCAGCCCAAAGGCCCGCCGCCACTGGCGCCGCTGGAGCGGCGGGTGCGGCAGAAGATCGTACGCGGCATGCGCAGCTTTGATGCGCGGATCGATCTGCATGGCCTGACCCAGCAGGAAGCACATGACCGGTTGCGCGGCTTCCTGCATGTAGCCTACCAGCGCGGCCATGTGATCGTGCTTGTCATCACCGGCAAGGGTGGACGCAGCGGGCCGGGCTCCGGCCATCGCGCGCCCTATATGGACGAGCGCGGCATTCTGCGCCGCGTGGTGCCGCAATGGCTTGCCATGGCCGATCTGCGGCATATCGTGCTGGGATTCGAGGAAGCACATCTGACCCATGGCGGGTCCGGCGCGCTTTATGTGCGCCTGCGCAAGCGCAAGGCATGACGGCAAAGCAGGAACAGTGGCAGGGGCAAGAGACGGCATGACACCGCTGGGAGCCAAAATCAGGGAACTGAGAGCCAAGCGCGGCATCTCGCTGAAGGAAATGGCGGCGGGCCTTGCCGTCTCCAGCGCCTATCTCTCGGCACTGGAACATGGCAAGCGCGGCAAGCCCACATGGTTCCTGGTTCAGCGAATCATAACGTTTTTCAATGTCATCTGGGATGAAGCAGAGGAAATCCAGCGTCTGGCGGAGATTTCCGATCCAAAGGTGACCATCGACACCTCTGGGCTGGACCCGAAGGCGACGGAGTTCACCAATCTGCTGGCGCGCAAGATCGAGGGCCTGTCCCCGGACTCCCTCGATCATCTGCTGCATCAGCTGCGGGTCGTTGCCGCCAGGGATGGTGTCTGACGTTAGGGAACGGTTCCCAAAGTCAGGCCTTGCACAGTTTAGAGGCTTTCGGGGCGCGCTGCGCCGATATAGGGTCCCGCGCGCCGGAGCACTGTCCTGACGGGGCAGGCCCAGACAGGACGAGCAGACATGAAGCTTCCCGCAGAAGACCTGAATGAGCTTATCAATGCAGCGGCCCTGCGCGAAAGGCTGACCGCCCTGACCGTTCCCCATGACGGCAAGGGCACGGACCTTAAGGTGCGCGCTGCCGTGCTGGGCGAGTTGAAGGCAGCCTACAAGGCCGGCCGAGATCTGGCGCAGGAAGGCCTGAAGCGCGATGGCAGCGGCCTTGCCTGCGCCCAGCGCCTGAGCCATCTGCAGGACGAACTGATCCGCGTCATCTATGATTTTGCCCTCTGGCACGTCTACCAGATCAAGAACCCCTCGGCTGCCGAACGCATGGCCGTGGTGGCGGTGGGCGGCTACGGGCGCGGCACGCTGGCGCCGGGCTCCGACATCGATCTGCTGTTCCTGCTGCCCTACAAACAGACGCCCTGGGGCGAGCAGGTGGTGGAATACATCCTCTACATGCTCTGGGATCTGGGCTTCAAGGTTGGCCACGCCACCCGCAACATCGACGAATGCATCCGCCTTGCCCGGCAGGACATGACCATCCGCACGGCCATTCTGGAGGCCCGCTTCATCTGGGGCGAGGAGCCGCTGTTCGAGGATCTGCAGACCCGCTTTGATGCGGAAGTCGTGGCCGGTACCAGCTCCGAATTCATCGCTGCAAAGCTTGCCGAGCGCGATGACCGGCACAAGCGGCAGGGCACCTCGCGCTATCTCGTCGAGCCGAACATCAAGGAAGGCAAGGGCGGCCTGCGCGACCTGAATACCCTGTACTGGATCGCCAAGTATCACTACCGCGTGCGCACCCAGTCCGATCTCGTGTCGCAGGGTGTGCTGTCGCGGGCCGAATACAACCGCTTCATCAAATGCGAGGACTTCCTGTGGGCGGTGCGCTGCCACGTGCATTTCCTCACCGGCCGCCCGGAAGAACGCCTGTCGTTTGATCTTCAGCGGGAAATCGCCATCCGCCTTGGCTACACCCAGCATCCCGGCCAGAAGGATGTGGAGCGCTTCATGAAGCACTACTTCCTTGTGGCCAAGGATGTGGGCGACCTGACGCGCATCTTCTGTTCGGCGCTGGAAGACCAGCATGTGAAAAAGCCGCATGGCTCGGGCATCGGCGGGCTGATGCTGCGCCTGCGCGGCGCGCGCGGCAGCAACGTGCAGCCGATCCGCGAGGCCCCTGGTTTCGTTGTCGAGAACGGCCGCATCAATGCCACGTCGGACACCGTGTTCAAGGATGATCCGGTCAACCTGATCCGTGTGTTTCAGCTGGCCGACAGACTGGAGCACCATCTCCATCCGGAGCTGATGAAGCGGATCCACCGCTCCCTGTCGCTGATCAACGGGGCCTTGCGGGACAATCCGGAAGCCAACCGGCTGTTCCTCTCCATCCTCACCTCCCGCAACCACCCGGAAGAAACCCTGCGCGCCATGAACGAGGCCGGCGTGCTGGGCCGCTTCGTGCCGGATTTCGGCAAGGTGGTGGCGATGATGCAGTTCAACATGTACCATCATTACACGGTGGACGAGCATCTGATCCGCTCCATCGGCGTCCTGGCCGAAATCGAACGCGGCGATGCGGGCGAGGGCAATCCGCTCTCCACCCAGCTGATCAAGACCATCCAGAACCGCAAGGTTCTCTATGTGGCCATGTTCCTGCACGACATCGCCAAGGGCCGGCCGGAGGATCATTCCATCGCCGGGGCGCGCATTGCCCGCAAGATCTGCCCGCGCTTCGGCCTCAGCGCCTCGGAGACCGATACGGTCGCCTGGCTGGTGGAGCATCACCTCGACATGAGCACCTATGCCCAGTCGCGCGATCTCTCCGACCGCAAGACCATCACCGACTTTGCCCATATCGTGCAGAGCATGGAGCGGCTGAAGCTGCTGCTGATCCTGACCGTGGCCGATATCCGCGCCGTGGGACCGGGCGTCTTCAACGGCTGGAAAGGCCAGCTGCTGCGCACGCTCTATTACGAATGCGAACCGCTGCTGACCGGCGGCCACAGCCAGCTGAGCCGCAAGGAACGGGTGGCCGATGCCAAGGCGCGGCTGGAAGAAAAGCTGTCGTCCTGGCCGGAGGCGGCACGCAAGGACTATGTGGCGCGGCATTATCCGGCCTACTGGCTGCGCACCGAGCCGGAGCGCACGCTGGCTCATGCCGAGCTGATCCACAACGCCGATCTCAAGCATGAGCGCTTTGCCGCCGCCGTCACCACCCGCGCCTTCGAGGGCGTCACCGAAATCACCCTGCTGGCACCGGATCATCCGCGCCTTCTGTCCTCCATCGCCGGGGCCTGTTTCGTCACGGGCGCCAATATCGTCGATGCCCAGATCGACACGACCACGGATGGCTTTGCGCTGGACACGATCTTCGTCAGCCGCGAGCTGCCCGATGATGCGGATGAAAAGCGCCGGGGTGAGCGGATCACCGATCTTATCCTCAAAACCCTGCGCGGTGACGCGCCGCTGCCCGAGCATGTGAGCAAGAAGACAGCGGTGAAGGGCCGGATGAAGGCCTTCCGCATCACGGCGGATGTTATTGTCAACAACTCGTCCTCGGACAATTACACCATTATCGAGGTGAGCGGCCTCGACCGGCCGGGCCTTCTGTATGACCTTACCCGCGCCATGGCGACGCTGAACCTCAACATCGGCTCGGCCCATATTTCCACCTTCGGCGAGCGGGTGGTGGACGTGTTCTATGTCACCGACCTGACGGGGCAGAAGATCTCCAACATTGCCCGGCAGGACGTGATCCGCGAACGGCTGGTGCAGGCGGTCGACGGCAAGCTTGAAACAAATTCCGGGGCGGCGGCACTGGTGACGCAATCCTGACCAGCGGGCGGATCTACACCCCATGAGCATGCTGCGGAACTTTGCCACTGTCGGCGGCGCCACCCTCGCCAGCCGCCTGATCGGCTTCGCGCGCGATGCCATGCTGGCGGCCGTCGTTGGTACAGGGCCGGTGGCCGATGCCTTTGTCGTCGCCTTCCGTCTGCCCAATCTCTTCCGCCGCCTGTTTGCGGAGGGTGCCTTCAATTCCGCTTTCGTGCCGCTTTTCGGCCGGACACTGGAGGAAGAGGGCGAGGAAGCTGCCCGCCGGGTGGCCGGGGAGATTGCCGCAGCCCTGTTCTGGACGCTAATAGCGCTGACGGCGCTGGCGCAGGTTTTCATGCCGGCGGTGGTCCGGGCGCTGGCGCCGGGCTTTGCGGCAGAGCCGGAGAAGTTCGACCTCACCGTGCTGATGTCACGGATTGCCTTCCCCTATCTCCTGTTCATGTCGATGCTGGCCTTTGCCGCCGGCATTCTCAACACCTATCACCGCTTCGCTGCGGCGGCCTTTGCCCCGGTGATGCTGAATGTGGTGATGTGCGCCGTCCTCGCAGCCATTGCATTTGCCGGTGTCTCCGGCGAGCGGACCCTGGCTCTGTCCTTGAGCTGCGGCGTTGCCCTGGCCGGCATCGTGCAGCTTGTCTTCGTGCTGGCGGGGTTGAAACGCCTCGGCTTCCGCGTGCCCGTGCTGCGCCCGCGCCTGACGCCGGCCGTGCGCAGGCTTGCGCTTCTCGGCGTGCCGGGGGTGATTGCCGGCGGCATCACCCAGATCAACATCGTCGTCGGGCAGGTGATTGCCTCGGGCGAGGCCAGCGCCAATGCGCTGCTCTATTATGCCGACCGGCTGTATCAGTTGCCGCTGGGTGTCATCGGCATCGCCGTGGGTGTCGTGCTGCTGCCCAGCCTGACGCGGCAGCTGCGATCGGGTCAGGGGGGGCTCTTCCGCCAGACGCTGAACGGGGCGATGGAATTTGCCCTTGCCCTGACGCTGCCAGCCGCAGTGGCTCTGGTGTTGATCCCGGAGGAAATCGTCTCGGTGCTGTTCCAGCGCGGCGCCTTCGGCCGGGAGGCGGTGGAGGGCACGGCGCTGGCGCTGGCCGCCTTTGCCTGGGGCCTGCCTGCCTTCGTGCTGCACAAGGTGTTTGCCCCTGGCTTTTTTGCCCGGGAGGACATGCGCACCCCCATGTGGTGCGCAGGGATCAGCGCCGTGATCAACCTTGTCCTGTCGCTGCTGCTGTTCCCGGACTTCCGGCATATAGGGATCGCCGCCGCCACCAGCATTTCGGGCTGGGTCAACACCGGCCTGCTGGGCCTTGCCCTGTGGCGCAGCGGCTATTTCGTGCCGGACCGGCTGGTGCTGCGCAAGGTGGCGCTGCTGTTCCTCGCCAGCCTGCTGATGGGCGCGGCGGTGGAACTCCTGTCCGGGCCGCTTGAACCGCTGCTGACCAGTGGCCATCTCTCCATCCGTCTTGCCGGGCTGCTGCTCCTGACGGGATCCGGCATGGCCATTTTCGCGGTCTTTGCGCAGATTACCGGCGGTGCCGATCTCATCGGCTTTACCCGCCGCCTGCGCAAGGGCCGGGAAAACGGCGAAGACGGCAAACGCGATGCCATGCCCGGCTTCATGTCCGATTGAAGCCCAAAGCTCCCGGCTTGCCTTGCCGCCAGCGGTTCGCCATAAGAACAGCGGCATTCTGCCTTCCCATTACCGGGCCCTTCCAACCGGCCAACTCTCAGGGACTTGATCATGACGGCTTTCCAGCCCCGCTGTTTTTCTGGTGTCCAGCCAACCGGCAATCTTCATCTCGGCAATTATCTGGGCGCCGTTTCCCGCTGGGTGCCGCTGCAGGATCAGATGCCGTCGATCTTCTGCGTCGTTGATCTGCATGCCATCACGGCCGGGTTCCCGGATGCGGGCGAACTGAAGAGCGCGACCCGTGAGGTGACCGCCGCCTATATCGCCGCCGGCATCGATCCGAAGCGCTCCATCATCTTCAATCAGAGCCAGGTGAAGGAACATGCGGAACTGGCGTGGATCTTCAACTGCGTCGCCCGCATGGGCTGGCTGAACCGGATGACCCAGTTCAAGGACAAGGCCGGCAAGAACAGCGAGAACGCCTCTGTTGGCCTGTTCGCCTATCCGAACCTGATGGCCGCCGACATTCTGGCCTACCGCGCCACCCATGTGCCGGTGGGCGATGACCAGAAGCAGCATCTGGAGCTGACCCGCGACATTGCGCAGAAGTTCAACAACGACTTTGCAGAGCGCATCAAGGAGCTGGGCATCGGCGTGCCGAACCCCACCCCCTCGCCGGAAGTGCGCGATGAACTTTATCTGCCGCTGCCCGAGCCGATGATTGCAGGCCCCGCCACCCGCATCATGAGCCTGCGTGACGGTACCAAGAAAATGTCGAAGTCGGACCCGTCCGACCTGTCCCGCATCAACCTTGCTGACGATGCAGACGCCATCTCCAAGAAGGTCAAGAAGGCCAAGACCGATCCCGAGCCGCTGCCGGGCGAAGTGGAAGGCCTCAAGGGCCGCCCCGAGGCGGACAATCTGGTCGGTATTTTCGCAGCTCTTGCTGGCAAGACGAAGGAAGAGGTCATCCGCGATTACGGCGGGCAGCCCTTCTCCGTCTTCAAGCCGGCGCTGGCGGATCTTGCCGTCGACAAGCTGGCGCCGCTTTCGGGCGAAATGCGCCGCCTGATGGCCGACCCGGCCGAAATCGACAAGGTGTTGAAGGCTGGCGCTGAAAGCGCGGCTGCGATTGCCGAACCGGTGCTGCGCGACATGCGCAAGATCATCGGCTTCCTCGACGTGCGCTGAACCACAAGGAGACACCCATGGACTTCCTCAAGATGATGAAGCAGGCCAAGCAGATGCAGGAGAAGATGGGCTCCCTGCAGGAAAGCCTGGCCGCCCTTGAAGTGACCGGCAGCGCCGGCGCCGGTCTTGTCACCGTCACCCTGTCGGGCAAGGGCGACATGAAGGGCCTGAAGATCGATCCTTCGCTGGCCAAGGAAGACGAGGTGGAAATCCTCGAAGACCTGATCCTCGCCGCCCACAATGATGCCAAGGCCAAGGCCGAGGCGATGATGGCGGAAAAGACCCAGGAACTCATGAGCGGCATGGGCCTGCCCGCAGGCTTCAAATTGCCGTTCTGAGGGAATTGGGCCGGGGCTGCCTCCGGTTGCAAGAGAAGAGGAAGCCACTTTCCTTTGGCCGCAGCGCCCCTCTCCCCCCTTGAGGGGGAGAGGGGTGCCCTGGTCAACGGCTTGTATCTGCGGGCGCTTGCCCGCAAACAGAAGAACCGCGGTTTCTGATCAGCGTCAGCTACGGATCACAAAGGAGCATCATGGCCAGCCGGAAGGTTGCAGGACCCGAGATTGAACGCCTGATCCAGCTTCTGGCGAAGCTGCCGGGCCTTGGCCCCCGCTCGGCGCGCCGGGCAGCGCTGCATCTGATCAAGAAAAAGGAGCTGCTGCTCGTGCCGCTCGCCTCCGCCATGGCTGTGGCGGTGGAGAAGGTGGGCGTCTGCTCGGTCTGCGGTACGGTCGACACGTCCGACCCTTGCGCCATCTGCTGCGATCCGGCCCGCGACGAGGGGCTGCTGGTCGTCGTTGAAGATGTGGCCGATCTCTGGGCGCTGGAGCGGGCGGCGGCCCTCAATGCCCGCTATCACGTGCTCGGCGGCACCCTGTCGCCGCTGGATGGCGTCGGCCCGGAAGACCTCAACATCGCCTCGCTGGTGGAGCGGGTGAACCGGGGCGGCATCCGCGAGGTGATCCTGGCGATCAGTGCCACGGTGGAAGGGCAGACGACAGCCCATTACGTCACCGGCGAACTGGCCGCCTCCGGCGTCACCGTCTCGCGCCTCGCCCACGGCGTGCCGGTGGGCGGGGAGCTGGACTATCTGGATGAAGGCACGCTGGCACAGGCCCTGAAGGCCCGTACCCGGCTTTGACCCTTTTTCGTGTCAGTGAGACGGACCTGCCTCGTAGACGAGGAAGGAACAGGGCATGGGCCCGGTCAGACGGAACACCTCCTGCGCCTGGGCAAAGCCTGCGGCAAGGCCGAGGGACTTCCAGCCGTCCAGCGTCTCGGGAAAGTCGAAGCTGTTGATGTGCTGCCACATGTGGTCGAATTCGTCCGGGGCAAGCACGGCCCAGGCCTGACGCAATTCGCCCGCCATCCGCGCCATGAAGGCGTCACGGGTCAGCCTGTCCGGCAGCACCGGTTCATAGACCGCCATCATCCCGCCCTTGCGCAAGGCGTTGCGGGCAAGGGCAAAGAGCTGGCGCTTTTCGTCCTGCGGCAAGTGATGCAGCGACAGGCCGCACCAGATCACATCCACCGGCCCGGTGCTTTCCGGCGACAGGGCCGCCAGCATGTCGGTTTCCTCAAGCGTCACCGGGAAGGGCGCAGCGGCGAAGTTGCTCCGCGCCAGCGACAGGGCCATGGCGGACAGATCGATGCCGCGATAAGTGGAAACCGGGCAGCGGCTCAGCACGCTGCTGGTGACGGTGGCATCGCCGCAGGCCAGTTCCAGAATGGAAAAGGGCGCCGCAAACCGGGCGGAAATCTCCCGCTCCAGCACTTCGGCCACTTCCACATGGCCGAACAGCCCGGTGCTGGTGAGCTTGCGGTAGATGCCCCATTCAAAGCGGAACAGATCCGCCGCATTCTGCTTGCTGCTTGCCGGCATGCTCTCCTCCCACGGAAATAGGCCGCAACCGTCCCGCATGGTACACCAATTTACCCGGGTCACCAATGGACGCTGTTGCAGCCTCAACTGTGAAAAGCGGTTCCGCGTTCCCTGGCTTGTGGCCGGTGCAGGCCGCGCTTATCTCTGCCATGAAAGACTGTGACACCAGGGCTTTCGATGCTGACGCATCACGCCTTGAAATTGCTCAGATGCCCGATGGGCTCGATAAACTCCCGGCGAACCGGGCGCATCGAAAGTTGTTATGACACGCGCAAGGACTGGAAACTGCCGATGATTTCCGATGCAATCCGCTCTCTGGGGCAGGTTTTCGAGCCGGCTTTCCGGGCAATCCTGATCAAATCCCTGGCGTTCACGCTGGCCGTGCTGATGGCCGTATGGATCGGGCTTCAGGCGCTGGTCGCCGGGTTTGTGGACCTGCCCTATCCATGGCTCGATACGGTGGTGACGATCCTGACCGGCATCGGCGCCATCTTCGCGCTGGGCTTTCTGGTGGCGCCGGTGACGGCGCTTTTCGCCGGGTTCTTCCAGGATGATGTGGCAGAAATCGTCGAGCGGACCAATTATCCGGCCGATCTGCCGGGCAAGGCGCTGCCACTTGGAACTTCGCTGCTCTCGACCCTGCGGTTCACGGGCGTGGTCATTCTGGGCAATCTTTTTGCGCTGGTGCTGCTGCTGGTGCCGGGCATCAACCTCATCGCCTTTTTCGTGGTGAATGCCTATCTGCTGGGCCGCGAGTTCTTCGAATTCGCCGCGTCCCGCTTCATGCCGTTAACGGAAGCCCGCCGCTTGCGGCAGGCAAACAGCGGCAAGGTGTTCATGGCGGGCCTGCTGATTGCGGGCGTTCTCGCCGTACCGCTGCTGAACCTGGTCACGCCGGTCTTTGCGACGATTTTCATGGTCCATCTTTTCAAACGGCTTTCCTTGACCCGCCGGATATGATTGTGTCCGCCACCCGGTGACGGCTGAGGAGGAGCCTGCCGCATGCCGGTGACAGAACTTGGGCGGGAGCAGATGCAGGATCTTCTGGACGCAATCGTCAGTGACGCCATGGCCTCGGGCGAGCGGGGCAAGGTGGCGGACTATATCCCGGAGCTTTCCCGGGTGGATCCGAATCAGTTCGGCATCTGCGTGGCCACCGTATCCGGCGAGGTTTATGCCGCCGGGGATGCGGACACGCCCTTTTCGATCCAGTCGGTGTCCAAGGTGTTCGCGCTGGCTCTGGCGCTGGGAAAGGTGGGGGACCAGCTGTGGCACCGGGTGGGGCGGGAGCCTTCGGGCCTTGCCTTCAATAGTCTTTTGCTACTTGAGCACGAAAATGGGATTCCGCGCAACCCCTTCATCAACGCCGGAGCACTGGTGACAACGGACACCTACCTGGCGGACTCCTCGCCCCGCGAAGCGCTGGGCCAGATGGTGCGCTTTGTGCAGGCAGCCTGCGACTTTGAGGACATTCGCATCAACCAGAATGTTGCACAGTCAGAAATTGCAACCTCGAACCGGAACTTCGCCCTTGCCCATTACCTTGCTTCCTTTGGCAATTTGCGGAACAGCACCGACAAGGTACTTGGCACTTACTGTCACCAATGCGCCATCGACATGAGCTGCCGCCAGCTTGCGCTGGCCGGGCGGCTGCTGCTGGAAGGGCCGGGCATGCCGCGTCTGATTTCGCGCGACCGGCGCCGGCGCATCAATGCGCTGATGATGACCTGCGGCCACTATGACGGCTCGGGCGACTTTGCCTTCCGCGTCGGCCTGCCGGGAAAGAGCGGCGTTGGCGGCGGAATTCTCGTCATTGCACCGGGCCGGGCTTCCATCGCCGTCTGGTCTCCGGGCTTGAACCAGTATGGCAATTCCAAGTTGGGCACAGAGGCCATGGAGACCTTTGCGCGCAAGACGGGCTGGTCTGTCTTTGGATAAACCTGAAGGCTCCCGTCAAGTTAAAGCCGTTTCAGCACCTGCCTAAACTTCACGCCATATTAACCCGCTCTGGTCTTTCAATCGTTCAAACCCGCGAGAATCCGCGCTTCGTATTCGAGGGAAAGAAACTCAATGCAGTTTTCACCCTCAGGATACTTTGACGAGCCGTGTTCTTGGCGCTATTACCCCACTAGACAACGCCGCAGATTGCTGACGTTTACGTAAACGTCAGCATGGCGTCGGACGGGAGAGAATGTCCATGCCGGATGTCGATGTGAAGGGCAGCCGCCCTCTGTCGCCCCATCTTCAGATCTACAAGCCGATCCTGACGATGGTGATGTCGATCCTCCACCGCATCACCGGTGGGGCGCTGTATTTCGGGACCCTGCTGCTGGCCTGGTGGCTCATCGCCGCCGCCTCCGGCGAGGCCTATTATGATTTCGTCAATGGCCTGATGGGTTCGATCCTTGGCCGCCTGGTGCTGTTCGGCTTCACCTGGGCCCTTGTTCACCACATGCTGGGCGGCATCCGCCACTTCATCTGGGACATGGGCGCCGGTTTCGGCCGTGAAGCGCGCGAATGGCTGGCCCGTGCCACCATCATCGGTTCGGTGACGCTGACGATCCTGCTCTGGATCATCGGCTATATGGTCCGCTGAGGAGATAGATCATGAGCGATATGCGCACTCCCCTCGGCAAGGTTCGCGGCCTTGGCTCCGCCAAGGAGGGTACCGAGCACTTCTGGCGCCAGCGCGTCACGGCTTTTGCCAACGTCTTCCTCATCTCGTTCTTCATCGTGCTGGTCATTTCCCTGCAGGGCTCAAGCCATGCAGAACTGATTGCAACTCTGAAGAACCCGCTGCTGTCGATCCTGCTTCTGCTGGTCATCCTGTCCGGCATCTATCACATGAAGCTCGGCATGCAGGTCATCATCGAGGACTATGTCCACGGTGACGGCGTGAAGTTCCTCGCCCTGATGGCCAACATCTTCTTCTGTGCCGCTGTCGGCCTCGGATTGGTGTTCGCGGTCATCAAGATTGCCTTTGGAGGCTGATCCACATGGCCAAGACCTATGAATTTGTCGAGCACGCCCACGATGTGGTGGTGGTCGGCGCCGGCGGTGCCGGTCTGCGCGCCACCCTCGGCATGGCCGAGCAGGGCCTGCGCACGGCCTGCATCACCAAGGTGTTCCCCACCCGCTCCCACACGGTGGCAGCACAGGGCGGCATTGCCGCCTCGCTGAAGAACATGACCCCGGACTGCTGGGAATGGCACATGTACGACACGGTGAAGGGCTCCGACTGGCTCGGTGACACCGACGCCATGGAGTATCTCGCCCGCGAGGCCCCCAAGGCCGTGTATGAGCTGGAGCACTATGGCGTGCCCTTCTCGCGCACCGAGGATGGCCGCATCTACCAGCGCCCCTTCGGCGGCCACATGCAGAACTACGGCGAAGGCCCTCCGGTCCAGCGCACCTGCGCGGCGGCGGACCGTACCGGCCACGCCATCCTGCACACGCTCTATGGCCAGTCCCTGCGCCACAATGCCGAGTTCTACATCGAGTATTTCGCGCTCGACCTGATCATGTCGGAAGACGGTGTGTGCCAGGGCGTGATCGCCTGGAACCTCGATGACGGCACCATTCACCGCTTCTCCGCGAAGATGGTGGTTCTGGCGACCGGCGGCTATGGCCGCGCCTATTTCTCCGCCACCTCGGCCCACACCTGCACCGGCGACGGCGGCGGTATGGTGGCCCGTGCGGGCCTGCCGCTGCAGGACATGGAATTCGTGCAGTTCCATCCGACCGGCATCTACGGCTCGGGCTGCCTCATCACCGAGGGCGCCCGCGGCGAAGGCGGCTATCTGGTCAACTCGGAGGGCGAGCGCTTCATGGAGCGTTACGCCCCCTCCGCCAAGGACCTTGCCTCCCGTGACGTGGTGTCGCGCTGCATGACCCTTGAGATCCGTGAAGGCCGCGGCGTCGGCAAGAACAAGGATCACATCTTCCTTCACCTCGATCACCTGGACCCGGCCATGCTTGCCGAGCGCCTGCCGGGCATTTCCGAATCCGCGAAGATTTTCGCGGGCGTGGACGTGACCAAGGAGCCGATCCCGGTTCTGCCGACCGTGCACTACAACATGGGCGGCATTCCCACCAACTACTGGGGTGAAGTGCTGAACGCAGATGCCGCCAACCCGAACCGCATCCAGCCGGGCCTGATGGCCGTGGGTGAGGCGGGCTGCGCATCGGTGCATGGCGCCAACCGCCTTGGCTCCAACTCGCTGATCGACCTTGTGGTCTTCGGCCGCGCCGCTGCCATCCGCGCAGCCGAGGTTGTCGATCGGAAGTCCGCAGTGCCCACGCCGAACGAGCGCTCCTGCGAAGAAATCATGGCCCGCTTCGACAAGACGCGCCACGCCAGCGGCAGCACGCCGACAGCCGCCCTGCGCGAGAAGATGCAGCGCGCCATGCAGGAAGACGCGGCCGTGTTCCGCACCCAGGAAAGCCTGGAGCAGGGCTGCAAGCGCCTCTCCGCCATCTGGGGCGAAATGAGCGACCTGAAGGTCTCTGACCGGTCCATGGTCTGGAACTCGGATCTCGTGGAAACCCTCGAGCTGCAGAACCTGATGGTCAACGCCATCACCACGGTCTACGGCGCCGAGGCCCGCAAGGAGAGCCGTGGTGCCCATGCCCGCGAGGACTACAAGGATGGTCCGCTGGGTGGCCGTGATGACGAAAACTGGCGCAAGCACACCCTGTCCTGGGTGGACGAGGCCGGCAACGTCAAGCTGGACTACCGTCCGGTCGTCCTCGAGCCGCTGACGCCCTACGAGCAGGGCGGCATCGACCCGAAGAAGATCGCCCCCAAGGCACGCGTCTACTAAGGACGGCACCCGATGTCCGCAACCGCCCGGCCAGACACCAGTTCCCCTTTCGGCACGTACCGTGCCGAGGGTCTGGTGCGTCTTGCCTGGGGGCTTGCGGACCGGCATGACATTTCCGCCTTTCTGCGCAAGCGGATCAGGTCACTGGTGGCCCGCCTGTTCGGCGGCCCCTATGACACGGTGGTGGAAGGGCTGAAGTTCCGCGTCTATCCGGGCGCCAACTACGACGACCGCAAGATGCTGGCCCGCGGCCGGCTGCCGGAGCGGGCCGAGCACGGCCTTCTGGCACCGCTCATCCACCGGGGCGCGGTTTTCGTTGATGTGGGTGCCAATGTGGGCACCTATTCCCTGTTTGCCGCTGCTGCCGGTGCCCGTGTGCTGGCGGTTGAGGCAAGCGAGGAGACGGCGGAAAAGCTTGCCTTCAACATCGCGGCCAATGGCGCGGGCAGCATCACGCTGGTGCGCACGGCGGTGGGGGACCGGGAGGGGGAGTTGTCCCTCTGGCGCGAGCCCTCCAACGCCGGTTTTGCCACCGTGGTGAAAGATCTGACCACCGGCGAATGGGCCGGAAACTGGTCCAATGTCACCGTTCCGGTGCGCCCGCTGTTCGATGTGATCAGCGAGGCAGGCCTTGAGCGGGTGGATGTCATGAAGCTGGACGTGGAAGGGTTTGAGGACCGTGTCCTCCTGCCCTATCTGCGGACGGCAAACCGGGACCTCTGGCCCCGGGCGATCCTGATTGAAACAAACTGCCGGCCGCACTGGGCCGAGGACTGCCTGACCCTTCTGGCAGATCTCGGTTACGTCAAGGCCGGTGAAACCAGAGACAACATCCTGTTCCGGCTGGCGGCCTGACGGGGAACTGACTGGCGCGGACATTCATCCGGCGCCGTAACGCGGAGCGACGATAATGGTTCAGCTGACGCTTCCCAAGAACTCGAAGGTGACCGAGGGCAAGGTCTGGGACAAGCCGGCGGGCGCCACCAACCTGCGCGAATACCGGATCTACCGCTGGAGTCCGGATGACGGGCGCAACCCGCGCATCGACACCTATTTCGTCGATCTCGACGACTGCGGCCCGATGATCCTGGACGGTCTCATCTACATCAAGAACAAGATCGACCCGACGTTGACGTTCCGCCGCTCCTGCCGTGAAGGCATCTGCGGCTCCTGCGCCATGAATATCGACGGCACCAACACCCTTGCCTGCACCCGCGGCATGGATGAAGTGTCCAAGGGCGCCATCAGCATCTACCCGCTGCCGCACATGCCGGTGGTGAAGGACCTCGTGCCGGATCTGACCCGCTTCTACGCCCAGCACCGCTCCATCGAGCCCTGGCTGAAGACGGTTTCGCCGGCGCCGGAAAAGGAATGGCGCCAGAGCCATGAGGACCGCACCAAGCTGGACGGCCTCTACGAGTGCATTCTCTGCGCCTGCTGCTCCACTTCCTGCCCGTCCTACTGGTGGAACGGCGACCGCTACCTCGGCCCGGCCGTGCTGCTGCAGGCCTACCGCTGGCTCATCGACAGCCGCGATGAGGCCAAGGGCGAGCGTCTCGACAACCTCGAAGACCCGTTCCGCCTCTACCGCTGCCACACCATCATGAACTGCGCGCAGGCCTGCCCGAAGGGCTTGAACCCGGCCAAGGCCATCGCGGAGATCAAGAAGATGCTGGTGGACCGCCGCGTCTGACCCGGCTCAAGGCCACACAGCTTGCAGCTGATCCGGGCCCGCTCTGCCCCTTCCGCAAGGAACCTGGGCAGAGCGGGCCTTCTTTGTTGAAGGCCGCCGGTTTCTGATCCGGTTTCCTATTCTGGACAAACCGGTCCAGAAATCACATATGTATGTGCCCCGCCGCAAAGCGGCCCCTGACATGAAGCTTTCCGGAGAACAGGCATGGCCCTGAAGGTCGCGGTCCAGATGGACCATATCTCGTCCATCAACATTGCCGGTGACAGCGCCTTTGCGCTGATGCTGGAGGCGCAGGCGCGCGGGCACGAGCTTTACCATTACACGCCTGACCGGCTGGCGCTGAAGGACGGCAAGGTCTTCGCCGCGCTGGAGCCGGTAACGGTGCGCGACGAGAAAGGCAACCACTTTACGCTGGGCGAAAAGCAGCGCACGGATCTGTCGCAGATCGATGTGATCCTGATGCGTCAGGACCCGCCCTTCGACATGGCCTATGTGGCCGCCACCCATCTTCTGGAGAAGATCCACCCGCAGGTGCTGGTGGTCAACAATCCGGCCGAGGTGCGCAACGCGCCCGAAAAGCTGTTCGTCACCGAATTTGCCGATCTGATGCCGCCGACGCTGATCACCCGCGACCGGGCTGAGATCGACGCCTTCCGCGAGGAGCATGGCGACATCGTCATGAAGCCGCTGTTCGGCCATGGCGGGGCGGCGGTGTTCCGCATCACCAATGATGACCTCAACTACGGCTCGCTCTACGACTTCTTCGCCGCCACCTTCCGCGAGCCCTGGGTGATCCAGCGCTTCCTGCCGAATGTGAAGCACGGCGACAAGCGCATCCTGCTGGTGGACGGCGAATATGCCGGTGCCGTCAACCGGGTGCCAGCACCGGGCGATCTGCGCTCCAACATGGTGCGCGGCGGCTCGCCGAAGGAATCCGAGCTGAGTGACCGCGAGCGCGAGATCTGCGCCCGCCTCGCGCCCGCCCTCAAGGCCAAGGGGCTGATCCTCGTCGGCATCGACGTGATCGACGGCAACCTGACGGAAATCAACGTCACCGCCCCCACCGGCATCCGCGCCGTCAAGCGCCTCGGCGGACCGGATATTGCTGTGCGCGTCTGGGACGTGATCGAGGCCAAGCGCCGGGCGTAAAGCCCGGCTCTCTCTCCTGCTCAGCCTTCACGACAGCGCGAAGATGCGGGCCGGGCCGCCTGTGCCGCCACGGTGTTTGGGCGCACCAACCACCAGCGTGGCGCCCTTGGCCGGCAGCTGGTCCAGATTGGCGATGCACTCGATGCCCCAGCGGTTCGACGGCAGCCAGGCGTAGTGAACCGCAAAATCCGGCGACATGCCGTAGTCCAGCGACAGCGTGTCCACGGCAATGCCCGAGATGCTGCCCGTTTCCATCAGCATCTGCGCTGCTTCCACGTGAAAGCCGGGGAAATGCATCTTGCCCTCCGCATCGGCGTTGCGGAACTTTTCCGTGTTCACATGCTTGTCCCAGCCGGACAGCATGGCAACGCAGGCGCCTTCCGGCAGATCGCCGTTTGCCGCCGTCCAGGCCTTGATGTCATCAGGGGTGAGCTGCGCATCGGCATTTTCCGCAGCCCTTGCGCGGATGTCGATGACGCAGAGCGGCACGACGAGATTGGCCACCGGAATTTCCGCCACCGGCAGCCCGTCAGCCGAAAAATGCAGTGGCGCATCCACATGGGTGCCGGTGTGCTCGTTCACCCGCAGCTCGAACAGGTTGAACTTGTCCTTGGCGTAGTCGAACAGCTTTTCGGCAAAGAACTGCTGCTGGCCGAAGAAGGTCGGGAAGGCCTCGTGCAGCTCATGGGTCAGGTCGCTGACCTTGCTGGGCACCCCCGCCATGGCGGAAAAGGGCGCGCTCACCGCCGCAGCGGCCGCCACCGCCCCGCCAACGGCTGCGGCCCGGAAAAGATCGCGCCGCGACAGCATGCGGTCCTTCACGGCATTCATCACACACACATCACACATGGCTGCTCCCCTTTGCCTGTTCAGGCTTATGGAAAGATGCTGCAACCTGTGCCGGAAAAGCGCAAGGCCAAAGAAGCGGTGTTAATGTTCTGTTTACGTTCTTGACTCCCTGAGAAGTTGCCGTAATCTCGAATGCGACCCATGAGGGAGGCGCGTATGGTAAGCCGGGTGACGACGGTTGCATTTCAGGGCATCGAGGCAGTGCCCGTTGATGTGCAGGTGCAGGTGGGGCCCGGCATGGTGGCCTTCACCGTGGTGGGCCTGCCGGACAAGGCAGTGGCCGAAAGCCGGGAGCGGGTGCGTGCCGCCCTGCATGCCTCGGGCCTGGCGCTGCCGGCCAAGCGGGTGATCGTCAATCTCGCCCCTGCCGACCTGCCGAAGGAAGGTTCCCACTACGATCTGCCGATTGCGCTGGGCATCATGTCCGCCATCGGCGCCATTCCGCCGGACATGCTGGCCGATTACGTGGTGCTGGGGGAACTTGGGCTGGATGGCACTCTGGCGCCGGTGGCCGGAGTGCTGCCTGCGGCCATGGGCGCCAACGGGCTCGGCAAGGGACTGATCTGTCCGGAGGACTGCGGGCCGGAAGCGGCCTGGGCAGACGGAGAGATGTCCATTCTTGCCCCGCGATCGCTCATTCAGCTGGCGAACCATTTCAAGGGCACGCAGGTGCTCTCCCGGCCTTCCCCGCGCCTGCGGGGCCTGCCGGCCAACCTGCCGGATCTGGCCGATGTTAAAGGGCAGGAGACGGCCAAGCGGGCGCTGGAGATTGCCGCAGCCGGTGGCCACAACATGCTGATGGTTGGCCCGCCGGGCGCGGGCAAGTCGATGCTGGCCAGCCGTCTTGCCTCCATCCTGCCACCGCTGTCGCCGAAGGAGCTGCTGGAAGTCTCGATGATTGCCTCCCTCGCCGGAGAGCTGGCCGATGGCAAGCTGACCGACCGGCGCCCCTTCCGTGCGCCGCATCACTCGGCGTCCATGGCAGCGCTCGTCGGCGGCGGTTTGCGGGCGCGGCCGGGGGAAGTATCCCTCGCCCACAATGGTGTGCTCTTTCTGGATGAGCTGCCGGAGTTCCAGCCGCAGGTGCTCGACAGTTTGCGCCAGCCACTGGAGGCAGGGGAAACCATCATTGCCCGGGCCAATCACCGGGTCACCTATCCCTCGCGCATCCAGTTGATTGCGGCGATGAACCCCTGCCGCTGCGGCCATGCGGGCGAGCCGGGCCACGAGTGCCGCCGTGGCCCGCGCTGCGCCAGCGAATATCAGTCCCGCGTTTCCGGCCCCTTCCTCGACCGGCTGGACCTCAGGATCGAGGTTCCCGCCGTCACCGCCAGCGATCTGCTTACCCCCGGCCGCGCGGAGAGCTCTGCCGCCGTGGCCGAAAGGGTGGCCATGGCCCGCGATCAGCAGGAGGCGCGCTACCGGGCGCTGGGCCTTTCCGCCCGCACCAATGCGCAGATGCCCGCTGCCGTGGTGGAGGAGGTGGTGGCGCTGGACCCGTCAGGCCGCCAGTTCCTCACCGATGCGGCCAACAGCCTCTCCCTCAGCGCCCGCGGCTATCACCGCGTCCTCAAACTCGCCCGCACCCTCGCCGACCTCGACGGCGGCCCCACCGTCACCCGCATTCACCTAGCCGAAGCTCTCAGTTACAGAGGCCAGGATGTCCTCAAGCAGGCAGCGTGAGGGGGAACGCCGGTTCCCCGCCACGTCCTCCCGGTTGCCCGCCGCTCCGCCCGGCGGCATAATCAGGGAAGACCGGGAATACGTTCCGGGCTTACCGGCTTTGCAAGCCATGCGCCGGGATGATCAGGAAAGACAAGATCTTGCATGCAGATACGGGCAAGCTGGAGGAGACGCCGGGCGGCAGGGCTGCGGGCTGGATCAATCTGGCGTCCGGCGCGGAGGGCTGCGAGCGCATAGAAGCCTATTTTTCGGGACCTGCCTACCAGCCGCACAGGCATTATACCTTTGCCATCGGCTGCACATTGTCCGGCGTACAGCATGGACAAGACATACAAGGCCATCAATTTCGCTGAAAAACTGACCTTGATCGACGCGCTCTGGCAGCCCCGCGTTGCCGCCGAAGTGAATGGATATCAGTTCAAGCTGGTGCGGATCGAGGGCGAATTCGTCTGGCACGGCCACCCGGAGACCGATGAAACCTTCATCGTGCTGAAGGAATTGCTCAGGATCGACTTCCGCGACGGCGCCATTTCGATTGGCGCCGGAGAGATGTTCGTCGTGCCCAAGGGCGTGGAGCACAAGCCCTATGCGGAGCAGGAAGTGCATCTTCTGCTGATCGAACCGCGCGGCGCCCTCAACACCGGCCACACCGGCGGAGACCGCACCGCGCAGAACGTTCTCTGGATCTGATTGGTGGCAGGGCCTCTCCGCCCCCTTTCCCTCGTGGGGAGGGGGCTGAAAGACCGTGCCAAGGTGACCAGACTTCAGGCTTTCCCCAAGCTGTCTCCGGCTTCAGGCATGACGTGTGCATGCAGTAGCTCAGGGGAGAAGGGGCGCTGCGGCAAACCGGAATGACCTCCGTCGGGGAGGAAGGGCTTGCCCGCTCACGCGTCTTCGCAGGCGGATGCTCCTTCGGGCCCCTACTTCGGTGCCATGCCGTTGGCGGCCAGGACGTCGCCGGCGAGGTAGAGCGAGCCGCAGACGAGGATGCGGGGGGGCTCGCCGTCGCGGGCGGCGCAGCGGCTGATGTCGGCGACGGCGGCCTGCAGGCTGTCGAAGGGCGTGGCTTCCAGACCGGCGGTGCGGGCGAAATCGGCCAGCTCGAACGGATCATGCGCTGCGTTGGTGGATTTCACCGGCACGGTCGCCACATGGCGCACGAGGCCGTGGAAGGCGCGGTAGAAGCCGATCGGGTCCTTGGTCGTCAGCATGGCCGAGATCATGTAGAGCGGCCGCGGGTGGCGCTCCTCCTGCTCGCCCATGAAGGCGGCAACGCGCAAGGCAGCGCCCGGATTGTGGCCGCCATCGACCCAGATTTCCGCCCCTTCCGGGCATTGCTCGACGAAGGGTCCGTGGGTCAGCACCTGCAGACGCCCCGGCCAGACCACATGCTTGAGGCCCTTTGCGATGGTGGCCTCATCCGGCAGCAGGCATGCGGTCTTCAGCGCCGCAATCGCCAACCCCGCATTGATGATCTGGTGGCCGCCGGTCAGGCTCGACAGCGGCAGGTCGTAAAGCCCGTCATCGTCCTGATAGCAGAGCCGGCCCTGATCCTCGCTGGCGGTATATTCCTGACCGAAGCGGGCGATGGGCGCACGGTTGCGGGCGGCAACCCGGTCCAGCACTGCCTGCACCTCATCTTCCTGGGGGGCTGAGACAACCGGGCAGCCGGGTTTGATGATGCCAGCCTTCTCGCCTGCAATCTCGCTCAAGGTGTTGCCGAGAAATTTCTCGTGGTCATACGAGATGGAGGTGATGACCGACACGAGCGGCCGGTCAATCACGTTTGTGGCGTCGAGCCGCCCGCCTAGGCCCACTTCCAGCAACAGCACATCCGCCGGCTCTTCCGAGAACAGCAACAGCGCGGCGGCGGTGGTGATTTCGAAGAAGGTAATCTCGTTCCCGCCGTTCGCCTCCTCGCAGCGGTCGAGCGCGGCCATCAGGCGTGGATCATCGACCAGCTTGCCATGCTCACCGAGGCGGATGCGCTCGTTGAAAGCTACCAGATGCGGTGACGTATAGACATGGCAGCGCTTGCCGGAGGCCTCCAGAATGGCGCGCATGGTGGCCGTGACGGAGCCCTTGCCATTGGTGCCCGCCACATGGATCACGGGCGGCAGGCGCCGTTCCGGGTTGCCCAGCGCCGCCAGCAGGCGGTGCATGCGGTCCAGCGACAGGTCGATCTGGCGCGGGTGCAAGGCGAGAAGCCGGTCAAGAATGGCGGTGATCTGGTCCATGGCGTCCCTGGAGTTTCCCTGCGGATGGCACAAACATTCTGGAGCCGCCCGGCGGCACTGGTCTGCCGGGCAAGCCCCGTCTCTTTGCTTTCAGGCAGGCCGCTTGAACGGCCCTGCTCTGGCTTGCGGGAAGGGATGATCCCGCAAGGCGAGCCTCTCATGCTTGTGTCAAACAGACATGAAGCATCGGCAGGCCGCCGTGCGGGCTATTTTTCAGGCGGCGGGAGCCTGATCCCGGGCGGGTTCGTCCGCGGGCGGATCAAGGTCCGGCAGGGTCAGCTCACGCTTCATGAAGATGCCGGCAAGGCGCGAGATGGTGTCCTTCAGGTCGTGACGCTTCACCACCATGTCCACCATGCCGTGAGCCAGCAGATATTCGGCGCTCTGGAAATCATCCGGCAGCTTCTCGCGGATGGTCTGCTCGATGACGCGGCGGCCGGCAAAGCCGATCTGGGCGCCCGGCTCGGCGATGTGAACATCCCCCAGCATGGCGTAGGAGGCCGAAACGCCGCCCGTCGTCGGGTTGGTCAGCACAACGATGTAGGGCAGGCGTGCCTCGCGCAGCATCTGGATGCCGATGGTGGTGCGCGGCATCTGCATCAGCGACAGGATGCCTTCCTGCATGCGGGCGCCGCCGGAGGCAGCAAACAGCACGAACGGGGTCTTGTGCTCCACGGCGGTCATCATGCCGGTCAGGATGGCTTCGCCTGCGGCCATGCCGAGCGAGCCGCCCATGAAGTCGAAGTCCTGCACGGCAGCGGTGAAATCAAGGCCGTTGACGCGGCCGCGCGCCACCAGAACCGCGTCTTCCTCGCCGGTGCGGGTGCGGTATTCCTTCAGGCGGTCGGCGTATTTCTTGGTGTCGCGGAACTTCAGCGGATCAGCCGTCACGGAAGGCGTTGCCACCCGGTCATAGCTGCCGCCGTCGAAGAAGGATTCAAGGCGCTTCTTGGCCGGAATGCGCATGTGGTAGCCGGAATTCGGCACGACCCACAGGTTGGCTTCCAGATCGCGGTGGAACACCATCTCGCCCGTTTCCGGGCATTTGATCCAGAGGTTTTCCGGCATCTCGCGGCGCGACAGGAAGCTGCGCAGCTTGGGCCGTACGACAGTGTTGATCCAGTTCACGGCAAATCCCGTTCGTTGTTGGTGCCTGTTGGCCGGTCAGCGGGCGCGCGCCACGCCTCCGGCCAGGGAGGACACAAGATTTGTCACGGCGGCAACGGTCTTGTCCGTCGCCTGTCCATCTGCATCGAGGCTGTTGCGGATCGCCTCCACCAGCACGGAGCCGACGACCACGCCGTCTGCATCCTTACCGATGGCCTCGGCATCCTCAGCCGTCTTGACGCCGAAGCCGACGGCGACCGGCAGGTCCGTGTGGCCCTTGATCCGCTTCACCGCTGCCGAAACATTGGCGGTGTTGAGGGCCGCAGAGCCGGTGATGCCGGTCACGGAGACATAATAGACGAAGCCGGACGTGTTTTTCAGCACCGCCGGCAGGCGGCGGTCATCGGTGGTCGGCGTCGCCAGGCGGATGAAGTTGATGCCGCCCTTCAGCGCCGGGATGCACAGCTCGTCGTCAGCTTCCGGCGGAATATCGACAACAATCAGGCCATCCACGCCCGCCTCACGTGCCCCGGCGACAAAAGCCTCCGGGCCGCGCACATAGATGGGGTTGTAATAGCCCATCAGCACGATGGGTGTGTCCTGATCCTTCTCGCGGAACTTGCGTACCATGGCGAGCGTCCGGTCCATGGTCTGGCCGGCCTTCAGTGCCCGCTGGGTGGCAAGCTGGATGGGAATGCCTTCCGCCATCGGATCGGAAAAGGGCATGCCCAGTTCGATCACATCGGCGCCGGCCGCAGGCAGCGCCTCAAGGATTGCCTGCGATGTGGCCAGATCCGGATCGCCTGCCGTGATGAAGGTGACAAGGGCCGGTCGCCCCTTTTCGGCACAGGCCTTGAATCGGCGGTCGATGCGCGTCCCGGTCATTCAGCTTCCCATCCTCGACGATCTGTTCGCAGATCTGGTTTGCCGGGCAGGCAGCCCGGAGGGCGGGCGCGCTGAACCTTGAAACCAGCGCTTGGATGTAGGGGGCTTCAAGGCCTTCTGTCAACGCATCGCGGCAGGTAAAGGCAAGAAAGGCTGAATCGCGCCGCTTTTCCTGCAAGGGGAAGACGCATCAGCGGCAGAAATCCTGTCCTTTGAGCCATGCAGCGGTTGCAGGCTTGGTCTGCAACGGGGGGGTCTTGAAGCGCACATTGTGCGTCTCTATGTCTTGAAGACAAGGCCGGGTTGGCCAGGAACAACAAGAAAAGGAGCCTCCCCCATGATCATTGAGACCACCCCTCGCAAGACAAAGCGCCTCGCCGGAATTGGCCGCATCTTCAGCGGCCATGAACCGCAGGCCGCTGCACCGCATAAGGACCACAACGGCCCGGGCGCATTCGAGTTTTACCTCACCGCCATGTTTGCAGGCGGCCTGACCGGCCGCTGACCGGACCGTTTTTCATGCAAAGGCCCCGCAGTTCAGAAGGCTGCGGGGCCTTTGCGTTTGTGGGAAGGTCTGCGGGGAATTGGCCCGGCTGGCGTGCAGGTTCGGAGGGGTGGCCACTGGGCCACGCCAGATATCCGGCGCCGCCCCGGACGAAGCGCAGCGCGATCCGGGGCCCACTCGCTTGCAGAGCGGCCAGATGAGCCCGGTACAATGGCCAAACAGGACATCCCTGCCGCGCGGCTTGAAATAACGGCCACGCTCTGCAAACGAGTAAGCCCCGGGTCCTCACGACGTTCGGCCCGGGGCGACTCAGGGTATGGAACTGACCCTGCCGGATATGGCAAAAACCTCAGATCACAGGTCGAAGCCGAGCATCTTGCCGACGGTGAAGACGTCCTTGTCGCCGCGGCCGCACAGGTTCATGACGATGATCTGGTCCTTGCCCATCTTCGGCGCCATCTTGACCACCTGAGCCAGCGCATGGGCCGGCTCCAGCGCCGGGATGATGCCCTCCACCTTGGTCAGAAGCTGGAACGCGGCCATCGCCTCGTCATCGGTGATCGGCACATAGTTGGCGCGGCCGATTTCCTTCAGCCAGGAATGCTCCGGCCCAATGCCGGGGTAATCAAGGCCTGCCGAAATGGAATGGCCTTCCAGGATCTGGCCATCGTCATCCTGCAGCAGATAGGTGCGGTTGCCATGCAGCACGCCCGGCTTGCCGGCATTCAGCGAGGCGCAGTGCTCGTGGCCGTCAAGTCCGCGTCCACCGGCTTCAACGCCCCAGATCTCGACGCTCTTGTCATCAAGGAAGGGGTGGAACAGGCCGATGGCGTTGGAACCGCCGCCGACAGCGGCAACGATCGCGTCCGGCAAGCGGCCTTCGGCGGCAAGAATCTGCTCGCGGGTTTCCTTGCCGATGACCGACTGGAAATCGCGCACCAGCTCCGGATAGGGATGCGGGCCTGCGGCGGTGCCGATCAGGTAATAGGTGTTGTCAACGTTGGTGACCCAGTCACGCAGCGCCTCGTTCATCGCATCCTTCAGAGTGCCCGCGCCAGCGGTGACCGGAACGATCTCAGCGCCCAGAAGCTTCATGCGGAAGACGTTCGGCTTCTGCCGTTCCACATCCGTGGCACCCATATAGACCACGCAGGGCAGGCCGAAGCGGGCGCAGACGGTGGCCGTTGCCACGCCGTGCTGGCCGGCGCCGGTCTCGGCGATGATGCGCGTCTTGCCCATGCGCTTGGCCAGCAGGATTTGGCCGAGGCAGTTGTTGATCTTGTGGCTGCCGGTGTGATTCAGCTCGTCACGCTTGAAGTAGACCTTGGCGCCGCCCAAATGTTCGGTCAGGCGCTCGGCAAAGTAGAGCGGCGAAGGCCGGCCTGTATAATGGGTGTTGAGGTTGTCCAACTCGGCCTTGAAGGCCGGATCGGCCTTGGCGTCGTCATAGGCCTTTTCCAGATCGAGAATGAGCGGCATCAGGGTTTCGGCCACGTAGCGGCCGCCGAAAATCCCGAAATGGCCCCGCTCGTCCGGGCCGGACCGCAGGGTGTTTGCCATTGTGGTCAACTCTCGTTACTCCTTCGCCTGTTCCGCGCTCCGGACTGCCGCCACGAAAGCACGTATCAACCCGCTGTCCTTCACGCCCTTGCTCCGCTCGACGCCGGAAGAGACATCGACTGCGGTGGCACCGCTGAGCACAATTGCCTGCGCAACGTTTTCCGGATCCAGTCCCCCGGAAAGCATGAAGGGGCACGGCAGGTCAAGCGACTTCAGCAGCGTCCAGTCAAACGGTACCCCGTGGCCGCCGGGCACATCGGAGTCTTTCGGGGGCTTGGCGTCGAACAGGATCCGCTCAGCCACATTGACATAGGGCAGAGCGGCCTCCACGTCAGCCCTCTTGCTCACACCAACTGCCTTGATGATGCGCCGGCGCATCATGACCCGTGCGGCAGCACAGGCTTCTGGTGTTTCCTGGCCGTGAAACTGGAAAATATCCGGCTGCACCAGCTCATTGATGCGCTGCAGGCCGTGCAGGTCCATGTCCACCGTCAGCGCAACAATCTCACTGCGCCCGCGGGCAATATCGGCCAGACGGCAGGCATCGGAGAGTGTCACATGGCGCGGGCTCTTGGGAAAGAACACCAGCCCAACCATATCCGCCCCGGCCTCGACGGCAGCTTCCATGGTTTCAGGGGTCGAAAGACCGCAGATCTTGATGATGGTTTTGGGCATTCTGAATTCCTGCGGCTTTCGCATCTTTGACGGACAGTGGGTGCTGCCTGGCTGGCCCGGACGGGACGCAGGCGGCACCCTGATAGATCACGTCACGTTGTAGGCTGCAATTGCGGCCATGTTGACGATGTCACTGTCCTTGGCACCCATGGGGACGATCTGCACCGGCTTGTCAAAGCCGACGAGCAGCGGACCGATGACGGTGGAACCGCCCAGTTCCTGCAGCATCTTGGTGGCGATGGAGGCCGAGTGGAAGGCCGGCATGACCAGAACGTTGGCCGGACCGGTCAGGCGGCAGAAGGGATAGGCTGCCATCTTGTCCATGTTGAGCGCCACGTCCGCCGCCATTTCGCCGTCATACTCGAAATCAACGCGGCGGCGGTCGAGGATGCGCACGGCTTCCTGCACCCGCTCGGCGCGCTCGCCCTTCGGATGGCCGAAGGTGGAATAGGCGAGCATGGCCACACGCGGCTCGTAGCCAAGCCGGCGGGCGACATGGGCTGCCTCTTCGGCGATATCGGCCAGTTCCTCCGCATTGGGCATGTCATGCACTGTGGTGTCGGCGATGAGCACGGTGCGGCCACGGCACAGCGCCACCGACACACCGATCACCCGGTGGCCGGGCTTGGTGTCGATGCACTGGCGCATGGTGTCGAGCGCGACGGAATAGTTGCGGGTGATGCCGGTGACCATGGCATCTGCATCGCCCCGCGCCACCATGATGGCGCCCCAGTAGTTGCGGTCGTTGTTGACCATGCGCTGGCAGTCGCGCAGCAGATAGCCCTTCCGCTGCAGCCGGGTGTAGAGATACTGCGCATAGTCGCCGTTTCGGGTGGAATTGCGGGCGTTCTGGATGCTGATGCCGGAACGGGCAAGATCGACGCCAGCGCCAGCGGCGGCTTCCCGGATTTCATCCTCGCGGCCGATCAGTATGGCTTCGCCAAGCCCCTGGCTGACGAAGCTGACGGCAGCGCGAATCATCGGTTCTTCTTCGCCTTCGGCAAAGACCACGCGCTTGGGCGCCTGGCGCACCTTGGAGAAGATGCGCTGCAGGGTTCCGGCCACCGGATCGCGGCGGGCGGAAAGCTGGTGCCTGTACTGGTCCATATCGATGATCGGGCGGCGGGCAACGCCCGTGTCCATCGCCGCCTGCGCCACGGCGGGCGGAATGGTGGAGATAAGACGCGGATCAAACGGCACCGGGATGATGTAGTCGGGGCCGAATTTCGGGCGGCTGCCCCGGTAGGCGGCGGCCACTTCGTCCGGCACTTCCTCGCGGGCAAGGGCTGCGAGCGCCTGCGCACAGGCGACCTTCATCGCATCGTTGATCGTCGTCGCCCGCACATCCAGCGCACCGCGGAAAATATAGGGGAAGCCGAGCACGTTGTTGACCTGGTTGGGATAATCCGACCGGCCGGTGGCGATGATGGCGTCATCGCGGATGGCCGCCACCTCTTCCGGCGTGATTTCCGGATCCGGGTTGGCCATGGCGAAGATGATCGGGTTCGGGGCCATGGCGCGCACCATGTCTTCCGTCAGCGCGCCCTTCACCGACACGCCGAGGAACACATCCGCGCCTTTCAGCGCTTCATAGAGGGTGCGGGCATCGGTCTTCACCGCATGGGCGGACTTCCACTGGTTCATGCCATCGGTGCGGCCCTGATAGATGACGCCCTTGGTGTCGCAGAGGATGACGTTCTCATGCGGCACGCCCAGCGCCTTGACCAGTTCGATGCAGGCAATGCCGGCTGCGCCCGCGCCGTTGCAGACAATGCGCACCGACTTCAGGTCCTTACCCGTCAGATGCAGCGAATTGATCAGGCCGGCGGCAGCGATGATGGCGGTGCCGTGCTGGTCGTCGTGGAAGACGGGAATGTCCATCAGCTCGCGCAGGCGCTGCTCGATGATGAAGCATTCGGGCGCCTTGATGTCCTCAAGGTTGATACCGCCGAAGGAGGGCCCGAGATAGCGCACGGCGTTGATGAACTGGTCCGCGTCTTCCGTATCGACCTCAAGGTCGATGGAATCCACATCGGCAAAACGCTTGAACAGCACCGCCTTGCCTTCCATCACCGGCTTGGAGGCGAGCGCACCGAGATTGCCGAGGCCGAGAATGGCCGTGCCGTTGGAGATGACCGCGACCAGATTGCCACGCGTCGTGTAGTCATAGGCCCGCGAGGGGTCTTCCGCGATGGCCCGCACGGGCACCGCCACACCGGGGGAGTAGGCCAGAGACAGGTCGCGCTGCGTCGCCATCGGCTTGGTGGGGTTGATTTCGAGTTTGCCGGGCTTGCCTTCCTGATGGAACAGCAGGGCCTCCTGGTCTGTAAAGCTGACGCCTGTCTTGCCCTTCTTGCCTGATGACGACATGGTCTGGCCGGTCCTTCCCTCGTGCTGCGAAGCCTTCGCTTCTCTTATCTGGACCAAGACCTTATCCCCGGAAAATTACCGCCTCAAGGCACCTTTGGGCACAGGACCTGTGAAAGCTGCAGAGGGCTTTGCTAGGGTCCGCACATGCCGACAGATCAGAGCCCCTATACCCCTGCCCCGAACGATGCCGCATCCGGCGCGAGCGATGCCCGCGTGACGCCGATGATGGCCCAGTTCATCGAGATCAAGGCCGCCAATCCGGACAGCCTGCTGTTCTACCGCATGGGCGATTTTTACGAGATGTTCTTCGAGGACGCGGAGATCGCCTCGCAGGCGCTGGGCATCACGCTAACCAAGCGCGGCAAGCATCAGGGCGAGGACATCCCGATGTGCGGCGTGCCGGTGCATGCGGCGGATGACTACCTGCAGAAGCTGATCGGCCTTGGCCACCGGGTTGCCGTCTGCGAGCAGATGGAAGACCCGGCAGAGGCGAAGAAGCGCGGTTCCAAATCGGTCGTGCGGCGTGATGTGATCCGCCTTGTCACTCCCGGCACGCTGACCGAAGAGCGGCTACTGAATGCGGCAAGCAACAATTTCCTGCTGGCGCTGACAAGGCTGCGCGCCGGATCGGATGCAGGCGAGGGCGTCTTCGGCCTTGCGTGGATCGACATGTCCACCGGCAGCTTCCAGGTGGCCGAGACGGATCTGCAGCGGCTTCCGGCGGATCTGGCGCAGATTGACCCGCGTGAAATCGTGCTGCCGGACAATCTGCTTCAGGAAACCGAAATCCGCCATCTGGTGGAAGGGCAGGGCGCTGCCATTTCGCCCGTGCCGCGTGCCTTCTTCGACGGGGCAACGGCGGCGGACCGGCTGACGAATTATTTCCGGGTGAAGACCCTCGACGGTTTCGGCAATTTCTCCCGCGCCGAGCTGACCGCGGCGGCCGGCATTCTCGCCTATGTGGAGAAGACCCAGCTGGGCGAGCGCCCGCCACTGGACCCGCCCACCCGCGAAGCTGCACGCGGGCGCATGCTGATCGATCCGGCCACCCGCGCCAATCTTGAGCTGACGCGCACGCTTTCCGGCGAGCGGCAGGGCAGTCTTCTGTCGTCCATCGACCGCACGGTGACGGGTGCGGGCGCACGCTTGCTGGCCAGCCGTCTTGCCGGGCCGCTCACCGATCCGGCCGAAATTGCCACGCGGCAGGACTCTGTCGCCTTCTTCCTCGACAACGAGATCCTGCGCGACAGCCTGAGAGCCGAGCTGAAGGCCGCGCCCGATCTGGCCCGCGCCCTGTCCCGCATTGCCATGCAGCGCGGCGGCCCGCGCGACCTTCTGGCCATCGCGCAAGGGCTTGAGGCAACGGCACGTATTCTGACGCAGATGAAGAGCGCCGAGGATCTGCCGCCCGAACTCGCCAGTGCCTGGCGCGATCTGGCCGCCGCCCCCCATGATCTGGGCGCCGAGCTGAACCGTGCGCTCGATCCCGAGCCGCCCCTGCTCAAGCGCGACGGCGGCTTCGTTGCGGCTGGCTATGACGCCAACCTGGATGAGCTGCGTGATCTGCGCGATGCCTCGCGCAAGGTGATTGCCCGGCTTCAGGCGGATTATGCCGAAGAGCTTGGCCTGCGCTCGCTCAAGATCAAGCACAACAACGTGCTGGGCTGGTTCATCGAAGTGCCGGCCGGACAGGCGGACAAGCTGTCGGCGGATCCGGGACGCTTCATCCACCGCCAGACCATGGCGGGCGCCATGCGCTTCACCACCACGGAGCTGGCTGATCTGGAATCGCGCATCGCCAGTGCAGGCGAGCGGGCGCTGGCCATCGAGCTGGAGATCTTCGACCGGCTTGCCGCCCAGCTGGTGGCAGACAGCGAGCCGGTGAAGGCGGCAGCCCGTGCGCTGGCCGTGATCGACGTAGCCGCAGCCCTGTCGAAGCTCGCGCAGGACGAGAATTACTGCCGCCCGCTGGTGGACATGAGCCTTGCCTTTGCCATTAAGGGCGGCCGTCATCCGGTGGTGGAACAGGCCCTGAGGCGCGGTGGCGGTGCCACCTTCGTGGCCAATGACAGCAACCTCGGGCCGCAGGGCAAGGAAGTGTCGGGCCAGATCTGGCTGATCACCGGTCCCAACATGGCCGGTAAGTCCACGTTCCTGCGGCAGAATGCGCTGATTGCGGTTCTGGCGCAGATGGGCAGTTTCGTGCCTGCCGCCAGCGCTCATCTGGGCGTGGTGGACCGGCTGTTCTCCCGCGTTGGCGCGGCCGATGATCTGGCGCGCGGCCGTTCCACCTTCATGGTGGAAATGGTGGAAACGGCGGCTATCCTCAATCAGGCGGGCGAGCGGGCGCTGGTCATTCTGGACGAGATCGGGCGCGGCACGGCCACTTTCGACGGCCTGTCCATCGCCTGGGCCGCCATCGAGCACCTGCATGAGGTGAACCGCTCCCGCGCGCTCTTTGCCACCCACTATCACGAGCTGACAGCGCTGGCCCAGCGCCTGCCAAGGCTGACCAATGCCACCGTTTCCGTGAAGGAGTGGAACGGCGACGTGGTCTTCCTGCACGAGATCATACCCGGCGCCGCAGACCGGTCCTACGGCATTCAGGTGGCCAAGCTTGCGGGCCTTCCGGCGGCGGTGGTGGAGCGGGCGAAGTCCGTTCTCTCCCAGCTTGAGGAAAAGGACCGCCGCTCCCCGGCGGAAACCCTGATCGACGAACTGCCGCTGTTTGCTGCCGTCGTCCAGACCACCAAGGCGGCCGCCACTGCACCTGCGGCCAAGGCCGATCCGGTGCTGGAAGCGCTCGGCGAAATCAATCCCGATGACCTCACCCCACGTGAGGCGCTGGAAGCGCTCTACCGGCTGAAGGCGCTCAAGGCAAAGGGGTAGTGAATGCTGACGCATCAAGCCTTGAATTTGCTCAGGTGCTGCAAGGGCTTGACCAGCTCTTGATAAGCCGGGCTCACCGAGCGCTGGTATAGCAGGCAAGGGTGACAGCCCTTTCCCCACGAAGGACTGGCGCAAAGCCGTCAAATCACCTTATTCTGGTGGTCCCTCCATTCAGCGTGCAGACCGTGCGCTGCGCCTTGCCCTTGCCGGTTTGACCGGCCCGGACCGTCTCATGTCTTTCGTCCTGCAGCTGCCCCGTCAGGCAGTCCTCATCCTGCTGCTCGTCTTTTTCGGCGCGCTGTGCACCTCCTCGCTCATTCCGGCGATGGGCTATTTCATCGTCGAAGGGTTGAAGCAGGAGCCCTGGCAGATTGGCCTTTACACCGGGCTCGTGGCGCCGATGACCATGGTGGTGAACCGGACCTTTGGCGAAAAGCTGGATGGCGCGGTGGCGGTGAAGCCGCTGCTGCTGATCTCGATCCTGGCCTATATGGCGATGGCCCTGCTGCTTGCGGCCATTCCGGATTTTCTGGTGCTGGTGCTTGCCGGTGCGCCCATCATGGCGGTGGCCAATGGCGCGACTTCGACCGAGTTCACCTACGGCCGGCTTTATGCAGAGCGGACCGGCCTTGATATTGCCGAGTATAATGCCTGGCTGCGCATGGTCGTGTCGCTGGCCTGGGTCATCGGGCCGTCCATGACCTTCATTCTGTTTGATCTTGCCGGTTTCCGGGTGGCCTATCTGATTTCGGCAGGCCTTGCGGTGATCTGGCTTTTGCTGTGGCATCTGGGCGTGCCGGGGGACTTCCGCGCGCCGCAGCGCCCGCGCGGCGCGGCTGGGCTGGAGGGCATCGACTGGCCCATCCTGCTTGCCGCCTTCACCTGCACCCTGTTCGCCGTTGGCAATGTGCTCTTCACCGCCGCCATGCCGCTCTATTATGTCAGGGAAGTGGGCCTGCCCGGCTATACGCCCGGCCTGTCACTGTCCTTCAAGTGCATCGTCGAGGTCATCGCCATTTTCCTTGCCGCGCGCATTGCCGCGCGTTTCGGCGCAAGAACGGTGCTCTATGGTGCTTCGCTGCTCGCTGTGGTCACCTTCCTGCTGTTCACCCAGATCAGCAGCGTGCTGCATGTGGTGATCCTCTCGGCCATCGAGGGGCTTTACTATGGCCTTTTCGCCGGGGTCGCGATTTCCTTCGTGCAGAGCTATGCGCCGGACAAGCCGGGGCGGGCCACGGCGCTCTACATGAACGGGCTGTTTCTCGGCTCCTTCATCGGCTCGGTCTCCATGGGGCTGATCGCCAGCGCCTTTGATTTCCGCACTGTTGTCTTCGTGGCAGCCGGCAGTGGCCTTGCCGTTCTGGTGGCCCTCAGCCAGCTGCGCCCGCCGCGGGGTGCAATCTGAGGCGCCCTTGCAGCCTCAGCCGCCGTAGCCGGAAATGAGACGCCGGGCCTCGGCGTTGACGGCCGCCTCCGTTGCCGCATATTCGCCCTGCCGCTGCATCAGACGGAAGCGCAGGTCCTGGATCTCGAACCGGCTATCGCTGATCCGGTCGCGGAGGCGGTCTGCCTTCTGGCGGCAGGCGTTGCGCTCGTCGGGACTGCCGGAGCCGCAGTCGAGCCGCGACAGGTCGAAGCGGGCGCTGTCTGTGGAGGATTCCAGATACCGCAGGCGGGATTCGACATTTTCGACCTCCCGCCGGGCGGAATAGATGCGGTTGCCGAGCTGATAGGCATATTCAAACTGACCGGCGAGAGCGGGCGGGCAGATATCCGACTTGGTGTCACCCTGGCGGCCGATGTTGAAGCCGTTGAGCGGGGTGCAATAAATCTGCACACCCTCCTGCCAGCCAGACTGATAGGCCGCCGGATCCGGAGAAATGCCATATTGGCCGCAGTCTTCCGCCACCTTGGAGATCCGGTTGGCCGCATGGCCGGATGCAGCATCCGCCCGGCCCAGCGCGCGCCAGTCTCCGGCCTGGCATTGTTCCTTCGAAACCGTGTCGCAGCCGCTCAAAAGCAGCGCAAGGCCCACGGCCGCAGCGGCCCCCAGCCAGAATTTCATGCAAAGCCTCCCCAATATGCCCAGACCAGAGTGATACGCCTCATGGACGGGAACCGGAAGGCGGATTTGCGGCAAATTATGGGTCCAATATCAGGAAACGGCCGGGATACGCCCCGCCTTGGCATCGGCAATGGCTGCGGCGAAGGCAGTGGCAAAGCTTGTCCGGTCCGGCGGGTTGAGGAAGTCGCCGATGCCTATGGTGTCACCGCGGGCACTCAGGGTGATGCGGGTGACGCCTTCATCTTCAAGCCGCGTCACCGAAAGCCGCACCCAGAAGGGGTTGAAGCGGTATTCCTGCCGCTGACGGCCCGGCCCGGTCTTGCGGACGACAATCTCGTGTGCGCTGACCGTCACTTCCTCGCAGCGGTTGGCTGCCGCATAATTCAGCCGGAAGGCCATCCAGACCAGCAGCACATCCAGCCCGAAGAACCCAAAGACCGGCCATGCGCCGATGGAAAGGAACAAAAGCCCGGCGGCGAAACAGACCGCCCCCGTGGCCAGCATCAGAACCAGAAAGCCTTTGGGCCCCAGCGAGCGGTGCGGCGTCAGAACGGCAGCAAAAACCGGCCGTTCGCCCGGCGCCAGCGCCGCGTCATCAGGACCGTCAGGATTGCTCTTGGTGCCGCTCATGAGAAAGCTTTATAGAGGAGGCATGACGCAAGCAAAGATCACAAAAGCACCAAAAAAGGGCAAGACCGCTGCGGCGGCGGCGAAAACGCCCGGTCCATCGCGGCGCAAGCGAGCCGCGCCGCGCTACACAAAGGCCGAAATCCACGCGATCTTCGACCGGTTCCATACGGATAATCCGGAGCCAAAGGGCGAATTGGACCATGTGAATGCCTTCACGCTGCTGGTCGCCGTGGTCCTGTCGGCGCAGGCAACGGATGTGGGTGTGAACCGGGCGACAAAGACCCTGTTCCGCATTGCCGATACGCCGGAGAAGATGCTGGCGCTGGGCGAGGACCGGGTGCGCGAGGAAATCCGCACCATCGGCCTGTTCAAGACCAAGGCGAAGAACGTCATCGCCCTGTGCGAACAGCTGCTGCGTGATCACGGCGGCAAGGTGCCGGAAAGCCGCGAGGCGCTGGAGGCGCTGCCAGGTGTCGGCCGCAAGACGGCGAATGTGGTGCTGAACATGGCTTTTGGCCATCCGACCATTGCGGTGGACACGCATCTGTTCCGCCTGGGCAACCGCATCGGCATTGCTCCCGGCAAAACGCCGCTGGCGGTCGAACTGGCGATGGAGAAGATCGTCCCGGCCGAATATGGGCTGCATGCCCATCACTGGCTGATCCTGCATGGCCGTTACATCTGCAAGGCCCGCAAGCCGGAATGCGCACGCTGCCTGATCTATGACCTGTGCAAGAGCCATGAGAAGGTGCCGATGGATGCGGTGCCGGACATCGCGCTGCGCACGGCGGCGGAGATTGCCGCAAGACAGTCCGGGACACAGGCAGGGGCAGAAGCAGGGGCAGCTGCGGCATCATGAGAATCCCGGACTGTCCGCAGCTTTCCTTCCGCCAGTTCGAACCGTCAGACGCTGAATTCCTCATGCGGCTGATGAACGATGCCGCGTTCATCGAACATATCGGCGACCGGGGCCTGAGACAGGTTGAGGATGCCCGCAACTACATCCGCAGCGCCATCCGCCCGGCCTACCGGCGCGAGAACTATGGCTTCTGGGTGATTTCTGACAGGGCGAGCGGCGCGGCGCTGGGCATGGCGGGCCTTGCCAAACGTGACAATCTGGATCTGCCGGATCTGGGCTATGCCCTGCTGCCGGAAGCGCGTGGACAGGGACATGCCATGGCGGCCTCCCGGGCCGTGCTCGCCTATGGTTTCGGGTCGCTGGATCTGCCGCGTGTTCTCGCCATCACCAGTCCGGGGAACGAGGCGTCAAACAGTCTGCTGGCCCGCCTCGGCTTTGAGATAGCCGTGCAGGATTACCGGCTGCCGAACGCACCGGGCCGGCCGCAACTTCTGCATTGCCTCGAAAGGGAAAGATGGGAGCGCGCGGCCTGAAAGATCAGGCTGCGCCCTTCGGACGCACCCGCACCACCACGTCGATACGCACGATCTCCATGCCTTCGGGCGCCTTGGGCACGCGGCCAATGCCGATGCCATCGTGGGGAATGTCAACGACCCGGTTTTCTCCTTCAATGAAGAAGTGATGGTGATCGTGGACGTTGGTGTCGAAATAGGTCTTGGTGCCGTCGATGGCGACTTCCCGCAGCAGGCCGGCTTCGGTGAACTGGTGCAGGGTGTTATAGACCGTCGCCAGCGAAACGGGCACGGAAGCGCGGACCGCCTCCTCATGCAGGATTTCCGCAGAGATGTGGCGGTGGCCCTTGGAATAGAGCAATTCAGCAAGAGCGACACGCTGACGAGTCGGGCGCAGCCCGGAAACGCGCAGCATTTCAGTCACATCATGGCTGTGGTGGTGGTCGGCGTGATCGGGCGCGGTCATATCTGACTTTGGATCTCTGTCTCGTCGGCCAGCCTCAGCGGCGGAACCTAGTGCTATTCATGGGCATTCGCAGCGCGGTGCTTTGAAGGCCTGTCCTGATGGTCTCTATGGCCCTTTGCAGGGGACTTTTTCATATCAACAATCCAATTTTGCCATTTCTTGGACCGGGAATGCAAGTTTTTCCTTGAATTACCGGTCAAATGTCCTGCCGCCGGTGTGATGAAACAGCCCCGGCGGGCCGCAGAAGCAGCCCTGCGTCCTTCAGTCCGGCGAGCTGCAGGCCGTAGCAAGGCCCCGGGGGAGGCCTCCGCAGCAAGTGACGCAGCGACATCCTTGCCTTCAGGCCCCGCTTTCGCCCGTCTTGTGCGTTTGGTGATCTTTCGAAGCTGCACCTGCTGTGTTAGGAAGGCCTCGAACACACGACTGCTGAACCGCTTGCCCCTGCGGCAGAAAATGCAAGCCTCACCGGGCGGGCAGAACAACAAATAAACGGGAACGGAATGACCGATCGGCGCTCGAGCTACGAATATGAAGACCTCCTTGCCTGTGCACGCGGGGAATTGTTCGGACCCGGCAACGCGCAGCTGCCGCTGCCGCCCATGCTGATGTTCGACCGGATCACGGAGCTTTCCGAGACCGGCGGAGAATATGACAAGGGCTTTGCCCGCGCCGAATTCGACATCCATCCGGACCTGTGGTTCTTCCCCTGCCACTTCCAGGGGAACCCCGTCATGCCGGGCTGCCTCGGCCTTGATGCCCTGTGGCAGCTGACCGGTTTCTACCTTGGCTGGCTCGGGCTCGAGGGCAAGGGCATGGCCCTGTCCACCGGCGAGGTGAAGTTCAAGGGCATGGTCACGCCGTCGGTCAAGAAGGTCGAGTATGGCGTCGATTTCAAGCGCATCATGAAGGGCAAGCTCGTGCTCGGCATAGCGGATGGCTGGCTGAAGGCCGATGGCGAGCAGATCTACAAGGCGGCCGACCTGCGGGTTGGCCTCGCCAAGACCTGATACCATATCAGCCCATGGGTGCGGCTTGCCCGCGCCCATCCAACATCTGACGAATGAGTTTGCTGCCGCGCCGCCGTGCGCATAGGCAGCCTGGAAAGACAGGAGACCGCGATGAGGCGGGTGGTTGTTACCGGCATGGGTATCGTGTCCTCGATTGGCGACACGGCTCAGGAGGTTCTGGAGAGCCTGCAGGCGGGCCGTTCCGGCATCGTCAAGGCGCAGGAATATGCCGATCTCGGCTTCCGCTGCCAGGTGCACGGCGCTCCGAAGCTCAACCCCTTCGAGGCGCTGGACCGCCGCACCACCCGTTTCATGGGTCAGGGCGCCGCCTGGAACTACATCGCCATGCAGCAGGCGATTGCCGATGCCGGCCTTGAGGACGGCGACGTCTCCAACGAGCGCACCGGCATCATCATGGGGTCGGGCGGCCCGTCCACGCACGCCATTGTGGAAGCAGCGGATATCACCCGCACGAAAGGCCCGAAGCGCATCGGACCCACGGCCGTGCCGAAAGCCATGTCCTCGACCAACTCGGCGACGCTAGCCACCCCGTTCAAGATCCGCGGCGTGAACTATTCCATCTCCGCAGCCTGTGCGACTACCAACATCTGCATCGGCAATGCGGCCGAGCTGATCCAGTGGGGCAAGCAGGACATCGTCTTTGCCGGCGGCGGCGAGGAACTGGACTGGACACTCTCCTCCCTGTTCGACGCCATGGGCGCCATGTCGTCCAAGTACAACGAGACGCCGTCCACCGCCTCGCGCCCCTATGACGCCAACCGCGATGGTTTCGTCATTGCCGGCGGTGCCGGTGTGCTGGTTCTGGAAGAGCTGGAGCACGCCAAGGCGCGCGGTGCCAAAATCTATGCCGAGATCGTGGGTTATGGCGCAACCTCTGACGGTTACGACATGGTGGCTCCCTCGGGTGAAGGTGCCGAGCGCTGCATGCGCCTTGCCCTGTCCACCGTGGACCTGCCGGTGGACTACCTCAATCCGCATGCCACTTCCACGCCGGTGGGTGACATCAAGGAGATCGAGGCGATCCGTGCCGTGTTCGGCGGCAAGATCCCGCAGATTTCCGCCACCAAGGCCCTTTCGGGCCACTCGCTGGGGGCGGCAGGCGTGCATGAAGCGATCTATTCGATCCTGATGATGCAGCACAATTTCATCGCTGCCTCGGCCCATATCGAAACCATTGATCCCGCCTTTGCGGATATGCCGATCGTGCGCGAGCGCGTCGACAACGCCAAGCTTGATTGCGTTCTGTCCAACGGCTTCGGCTTTGGCGGCACCAACGCCTCCGTGGTTTTCAAACGATACGCTTAAACAGATTGATTGCCGGCGCGCCGGGGACGTTCGAGACGTCTCCCGCGCGCCTCAAAGGCGGTCCGACAGGAGTTTTTTATGGAAGGGCTGATGAAGGGCAAGCGCGGGCTTGTCATGGGTGTCGCCAATGACCACTCCATTGCATGGGGCATTGCCAGGACCCTTGCCGCACACGGCGCCGAGATGGCCTTCACCTATCAGGGTGAAGCTTTCGGAAAGCGCATCAAGCCGCTGGCCGAGTCCATCGGCTCCAGCATCCTGCTGCCCTGCGACGTGGAAGACATTGCTTCCGTCGACAACGTCTTTGACGTGCTGAAGGAAAAGTGGGGCAAGATCGATTTCCTCGTTCATGCCATTGCTTATGCGGACAAGACCGAGCTGCGCGGCCGCTATGCGGACACCAGCCGCGACAATTTCAGCAAGGCACTGCTGATTTCCTGCTTCTCCTTCACCGAGATCGTGAAGCGCGCAGCGGCCATCATGCCGGACGGCGGTGCCGTGGTGACGCTGACCTATGGCGGCTCCACCCGCGTCATGCCGAACTACAACGTCATGGGCGTTGCCAAGGCCGCGCTGGAATCCTCCGTGCGCTATCTGGCGATGGATTACGGCGAGCAGGGCATCCGCATCAACGCGATTTCCGCCGGCCCCGTGCGCACGCTCGCCGGCTCGGTCATCTCGGATTCACGCCTGATGTACAATTTCCAGAAGCGCCACTCGCCGCTGGCCCGCACCGTGACGCTGGACGAGATCGGCGGCTCCGGCCTCTATCTTCTGTCCGAACTTTCGGGCGGCGTGACCGGCGAGATTCATTTCGTCGACAGCGGCTACAACATCGTGTCCATGCCGCGTCTCGACGAGCTGAAGCGTCAGGACCGCAGCGACGACTGATAACGAGAAGAGGGTCACGTCTCGGCGCGAGCCCCGGGCCGGTTCTCGGCGCAAATCAGCAGCCGATGACCGGCCTCACCAAATTTTCACTTCGCAGCCGGCAGAAAGAAGCCGTCGAAGAACCGCGCCAGCTCGTCATGCGCGTCGAACGGCAGGACCTGTGCGACATGCTGGTCGGGCCGTACAAGCACGAGGCATCCTTGTTCGCGATCGATTGTCCGCAGGTCGAAGATATCCCGTCCCTCTACGGGATTGGCGCAGAAGATCTTTTCGTAGTCGATCAGCCCAAACTTGCCCTTTCGCGGCAGAAGGAAGGCCGGCAGCGTTTCCAGGGCCAGATCGCGGCTATGCTGCTGAAAGACCACCCGCAGGTCGATCACCGAGTCGATGTCTGCGCCGGACGGTGTGTATCGGCGGATCGGCGAATTGGCGGAACTGTCGAGAAAGGCACAAAGCCGGCGTACCGGCGAGCCTTCCGCGGCAGGATCGCCTGACGGGCTGAAGGCAAACAGCCGCCAGCGCGCATCGGCCTTGACCAGGTGGCCGGCCTCGATCTGCTTGGCATCGGCAAGCCGCACGACCGGCGCGGAATGGAAGCGCGCGCCGATCTCCAAGCCGGGTGCCAGTGACTGCCACGTCTGGCCACCGGTCAGCACCGAAGGCTTGTAGACGACCGACATGCCGGCCGTATAGCGCCCATGCTGGATGAAGTAGCGCTGGAACTTGGGCTCGTCCCCACCCTCTCCGGGTTCCGGCCTTTCACTCATAATCCGCGACCATTCGCGGTCAAACGCGATCAGGTCCTCAGCCACCGCGTGGCGCTCGGCAGAATAGCTATGGAGGATTTCGGGCCGGCAGCGTCCCTGCAGAACGGAGATGAGCTTCCAGCCGAGATTGAAAGCGTCGCCCATGGATACATTCATTCCTTGTCCCGCCTTTGGACTGTGAGTATGGCAGGCGTCACCGCAGATGAAGACGCGCGGAAGGCGGTTGCCGGCCGCCTCTTGCGGAACGTCATCGAACTTTTCAGTGAGCCGCTGGCCGATCTCGTAGACCGACCACCAGACGACATCTTTGACCTCGAAAAAGAACGGCTTGAAAATGCGTTGCGCCGCCGCGATCAGGTGATCGATCGTGATGTTACGATTGGCGGCCCGCTCGCCAGCCTTCAGCTTGTCGAGCTCGATATAAAGGCGCACGAGATAGCCGCCCTCCCGTGGGATAACGATGATATTGCCCTCTTTTGCCGACTGGATCAGCGTCTTGCAGCGGATATCCGGGAAGTCGGTCACGGCCAGTACATCCATTACGCCCCAGGCCTGGTTCGCGGAATCGCCGGTCAGTTCGCGGCCAATCGCCCGCCGCACCATGCTTCTTGCGCCGTCGCAGCCAACCACATAGCGTGCCCTGAGCGTTCTCGCCTGCTTCGTGGTCCCGCCGTCTGACGGCTCAAGCGACACGGTGACGGGGTAGTCGGCAGCCTGCAGGTCAACCGTCAGATCAGCGAATTGCCAACCATAATCCGGCTCGAGCCGGGATGGCGACTTGCGCATCAATTCAAGATACATGTCGTGCACGCGGGCCTGATTGAGGATCATGTGCGGCATCTCCGACAAACCGTCCTCTACATCCTTGATGCGCCCGTTGCGGGTGATGTGCTCGGGATTGGCCGTGTCCGGTTTCCAGAAGGTGGTCTCGTTCACCCAATAGCCCTGCTTGAGGATCTTCTCGGCAAAGCCGAAGGCGTTGAACATTTCCATGGAGCGGCAGGAAATGCCGTCAGCCTGCCCTTTTTCCATCGGGCCGGGCCGGCGTTCGACAATGCGCGTGGAGATATCGGGAAAGGCCGAGAGCTGGGCAGCAAGCGTCAGTCCGGCAGGGCCAGTACCTATGATGAGAACATCGACCGTCTCGGGCAGGGCGCTCTGGGGGCCATCCCGGCCGGCGCCTGCGGCCTCGAGCTCCGGATCGCCGGGGCGAAATCCATTGAGGTGATATTGCATCATAGTCCTCCCTGTGATGATAATTAGTAAGTTGACTTACAATTCGTCAGCGTCCCAGGAAGGTCAATTAAGAAAGTATGTCTACTTATCGTTTTTTGCTATAAAGAGCGGAACCGCGAGGAAGAGTGATGACGGAAGAGAGCGGCAGTACCTGGAGCGCCATGATGCCGGGACATCTGATCAGGCGCCTGCACCAGATATCGACCCAGGTTTTTGCGCGGAGGATCCGCGAGGCGGGGTCAGACCTGACACCCGTCCAGTTCGCCGCTCTGGACGCCATTCATCAACAGCCGGGCGCCGACCAGGCCAGCCTCGCACATTCCATCGCCAAGGACCGCGCAACTGTGGGTGCGGTCGTTGACCGCATGGAGCAGAAAGGACTGCTGACGCGCGTTGTCAGCGATCAGGACAAGCGCGCCCGAGAATTGACGCTGACCGACGAAGGCCGCCGTGCGCTTAAAGTGCTGATGCCGGTCGTCGCCGATCTGCAAAAAGAGATTCTCGCAGGGCTGAGCGAGGACGAGTACCGTCAGTTCATCGCACTCGCGGCCAAGGCCGCCCGGTCGGGTGAACCCGTGAACGGGGATTGACGTCCGGTCGAAACGGCGATGGCCCGCCCGGTTGTCCAGGCGGGCCATCTTTTTGTCTGCGGTGCGCGCCGGATCCTTGTTCCCCGTCGCGGTGCCTGTCTCAGTTACCCTTCAGGGCCTCGACGAAGGCGCTTGCCTCGAGCCCCTGGGCATCGGCGTCGGCAACGATCTTGTCGACGACCGCGCTGCTGGCGGCGTTGAACTTGGCGGCTTCTTCCGGCGCCAGCGTGATGACTTCCTTGCCATCGGTGGCTGCGAAGTCCGACAACGCCTTGCCGGCAACCGAGAGCCATGCCTTGTTGCCGTTGACTGCAGCGGTGCGGCCCGCATCCAGCACGATTTTCTGCTGGTCTTCGGTCAGGTCCCGGAAGCTGTCCCGGTTCATGATCAGGAAGAAGTCGGACATCGTGGTGTTCATGCCTTGCGTGATGTACTTGGTGACTTCGGCAAGCTTGAACGAAGTGAGCGCCGTCGCGTCGATCATCGCGCCGTCGATAACGCCGGTCTGCATCGCATTGTAGATTTCCGTCGCCGGCATCGAGACCGGTGTGGCACCCCAGGCCTCGACGACGAGACCGGCATTGCGCGACGGTACACGTATCTTCAGCCCCTTCAGATCATCCAGGCTGCGGATCGGTTTTTCACCCGTAAACAGCAGATTGGGCGCGTTGTTCCACAATCCGAGCAGGACCACGCGCTTGTATTCGTCCGACAGCTTGTCGAGATTGGCGAGCATGCGCTCCGTACCGTTGTCGGCGGTGATCACGCCCGGCAATTCGGCCAGGAGCGTCTTGGGGAAATTCGCCGCCGTGTATCCCGGAAGACCGAAGAAGATGTCGGCGACGCCTTCGAGCGCCCGGTTATACTGCTCGGCCGGTCCCGGACCGATCTCCCCGCCCATGTAGAGCGTAACCGTCACCGCGCCACCCGTTTTCTCGGCGATGGTGGCGGCAAACGGCTTGTAGGTGGAATCGACCACGAAGTGGGTCGGCGGCTGGAAGTCGGCGAGCTTGAGATCTCCGGCGGATGCAACGGATGCAGCCAGCGTGAACGCCGCTGCCAGTGCAGCCTTGAGTGTCTTCAGTTTCATCCTGTATTCCTCCATTTTGGGATGACTGAACGTAGCCAGACCAGCTCTGCAGGTTCTGGCCATTGAACCGGCGTAACCACACCCGGGTGGCATGTGAGCCTATGAGCCCTCCAACCTTCATGCGGCTCACCCGAACATCGTGTTAGGCAGGAACAGAGCAATCCCGGGTATCGCGATAACCAGCAGCAGGCCGACGATCATGGCGAGAAGGAACGGCGCGACACCGCGGAAGATGGTTGTCAGCGGCACGTCCCCCGCCACAGCCCGGACCACGAAAACGTTCAGCCCGACGGGGGGCGTGATCATGCCCATTTCGATAACGATCACGGCAACGACGCCGAACCAGACGGGATCGAAGCCAAGTGCCGTGATGACCGGAAAGACGATCGGGATCGTGATGACAAGCATGGACAAGCCGTCCATGAACATGCCCAGCACAATATAGGCGAGGATGATGACGAAGAGCGTGCCATAGGCACCGAGACCGAGTGCGCCAAGTCCGTCGCCAAGCGTTGCCGGGATGCGGGTCACAGCAAAGAACGGATTGAGTACATTGGCGCCGATGACGATCGCATAGAGCATGGCCGAGGTACTGAGCGTGCTCATCACCGCTTCGCGGAACTCTATCAAAGACAGGCGCCGCTTGATGACGGCGAGCAGAATCACCAGCGCTGCGCCGACGCCTGAGGCCTCGACGGGCGTGAAGATGCCCGCATAGATGCCGCCGATGGAGAGCACAATGACCAGAAGAAGCGGCGCGGCCTCCCACAAAATCCGGAAGCGATCAGAAAGTGCAATGGACTCACCCCGCGGACCGGCCCTGGGGTCGAGGAACGAGATGACCCAGACCGTGGTCATGAACAGGACAGTCAACAGCAGTCCCGGTACAACGCCGGCCATGAAAAGCCGGCCGATCGATTGCTCGGTGAGGATGGCGTAGAGGACGAAACCGGTCGAGGGCGGTATGAGAAAGCCAAGCGTACCGCCCGCCGCAATCGCTCCGGTGGACAGCCCCGGCGCATAGCTGAGGCGGCGCATTTCAGGCAGCGCTACCTTGCCGAGCGTCACGGCGGTGGCAACGGAAGAACCAGAGACCGCAGCGAAGACTGCACAGCCGAGCACCGAGGCCGAGGCCAGACCACCCCTGAACTGGCCAACCCAGGCGAAGGCCGCGTCATAGAGGCCGCGGCTGAAGCCCGCCGCCGATGACACATTGCCCAAAAGCACGAACATCGGCACGACGATGAGATTGTAGCTGGCTATGGCCGAATAGCTTTCCGTCAGCAGGACGCCGCCGGCGCTGCGCGCCCCTTCGAGGACCCAATAGCCGCCGAAACCGACGATCAACATGGAGAAGGCAACAGGGACACGAACGATAAGAAGAGCAAACAGGCAGGCTATACCCACAAAGCCGGCAGCGAAAGGCGTCATTACTTTGCCCCCTGTACAAGAAGGACAACGAGTTGCATGGCAAAGACACACACACACAGCGCCGCACCGGCAGCGAGGATGCTGTAGAATGGCCAGATCGGCATGCGCAGCATGTTGGTAGCATCCCCCCACTCCAGCGCATCGAGCGCCTTCAGGGCGGCGCGCTGCGCCAGGATGGCCATGACGAACCCCGACAGGCAGTGGGCGGCAATGTCGCCGATGAACCGGCCCCATCTGCCGAGAATGCGATCGAAGACATCGACGGCGACATGTTCGCGCCTGACGGTGCAGTAGGGAAGGGATGCCATGATCAGGGCGACGGCGGTCAATTGCACGAATTCGTTGACGCCCAGGATTGGAATGCCCAGGACGTAGCGCGTAACGACACCCATGGTGACGATGACGACAATCGCCAAGAGACAGATGGCGCCAACCACAGCCAGATGGAAGGCTGCCTTCCCGAACCGGGCCGGCCAGATATCAATGGCGTCACGCATCGTTTCGCAAGGCCCCCGCGCAACCGGCTTCGCAGTGGCGCCGTTGGGTTGACCGGGATGGACCTGCCGCAACCCAGCAGGTCCATCCCTTTGTCAGCAGGTTCATAATCGCCGGCACCATTCGACCTCCCATTCAAATTGCGCACGAAGCCCTGTCGGCCTCATGGCTTCAGACTATTGGAAAAAGATCCTGATTAGCCAATTCAAAGGCGGCGGCCTTGAATTAGTTCAGGCTATAGCGCTTCCTCTTCAACGCTGTCGCGCAGCAACCTCAGAAGCAGTTCCTGGGCTTTGGTGGGAGCCCAGCTGGCACGATAGGTCAGCCCGATCTGGCGCACCTTCCACCCGGCATCGACCGCGATTTCCGTGACCAATCCCTTGGATATTTCCGCGCGCGCCTGCGCACTGGAAATGCAGCCGAGATGATCACTGTTGTCGAGGACTTCCCGCATGAACAGGATCGAGCCAGCCTCGATGATGCTTTCCGGCTGGCCAACACCGGCGAAGAAGGCGTCGAACTGGTCGCGGGCGGGCGTACCCTGACGGGGGACCACCCATGCGCAATCCCTGAGCTCCGCCAGACTGACATCGTCCCGGCCCGCCAGTGGATGATGGTTTCCGGCCAGCACCGTGAGCTTGTCCGCAAACAGCGGCTCCTGAACGATGTCGCCAATCGGTGCAGGCACCCTCAGCGCCCCTACGATCATGTCGATTTCACCCCGCCTCAGCCCGCCCAGCAATTCGTCATAGAGTCCGTCCATGATCAGCACGCCATGGTAAGGACGCTGTTGACGGAAGCGCACAAGCGTCCGGGGCAACAGCACGGAGCGCGACAGTGGCAACGCGCCTATGACAATGCGGCCCGCATCCCCTCCGTCGAGCTCGGCGAGATCAGACTCAAGCTGATCCAGTTCGCGAAAGGCGAGCATCACCGCCTGAACCAGAGTGCGCGTCGCGCGCCCGGCAATCGAGCCGAACGCAGTGCGCTCGAACAGATTGCGGCCAGCCTCCTGCTCGAGTTGCGAGATGGCCCGATGCACGGTAGGTTGGGCGAGGCCCAGTCTGCGGGCGGCAAGCGTGAAATTCTGGGTCTCGTGGACCGCGACCAAAGCCTGCAGCTGCGCCGTGGTGGCGGTCAGCCGGAGCCTCGGCGAGATATCGGAGAGCGCCGGATCGAGAAGCGCGAAGGCACGCTGCACCCGGTTGGCAAGAACCTCACCGCGCGGCGTGGTAAAGAACCCCTGCCGGGTGCGGTCGAAAAGCAGTCCACCGGCCTCGTTCTCCAGCTTACCGATCGCCTGCGTGACTGCGGGTTGCGATACATGGCAGGCCTCCGCCGACTGGCTCAGCGAACCGGTGCTGGCGACCCACAGATACAGACGGAGATGGCGGAGATTGCGGGAAATCACGTGCGGTCCAGCACAGTCTGGAGGCGGGCGCCGAGGTCAGCGGGACCTGGATCTGCTTGCAGCCTGCCGATCTCTTTCTGCCATTGGGCGGTGGCAGCACTCATTGCCCCGGAAATGCCGAGTTCCTGGAGCGTCAGTGTTACCTCCCGCATTTCCGCCGCCCGGCGCATGCCGTGCACCATCATACGTTCCAGGTTATAGGTACCACGGCGGCGCCATTCGAGTGCAGGGTCAGACGCCTCGAGCGAGGCAATGACGCTTTCTCTCACGCCAGCCCGCTGCGCGGCCAGGAAACATTCCGCCGTCAGCGCTTCGAGGCCCTTGACCATCACCGACCTGATCATCTTGATCGACGACGCCTGCCCAACTTCGCTTCCCGCAATCTCGGGGCGCATGTCAAGCGATTGTAGCGCAGCGACCGCCTCTTCGGCATGCGGACCGGACACCAGCATCGGGACGTGATGGCGCTTGGGGTGAACCGGTGCCATGATCGCCACATCGACATAGCGGCCGCCGGCCTTCTCGATGATCTCCGCCGCACTGCGTTTTGTGCCCGGTGCGCAGGAATTGCAGTCGAACCAGAAGGTGCCGGCAGTAATGCCACTGGCGGCAGCATGCGCCGCGCTCAGCGCCTGATCGGCGGTGACCACACAGAAGACGGCGTCCACGCCGGTAAGCGCCTGCTGCAGCGTTTCGCAGCCAAAGACGTCATGCGACACGTATCGTGCCCTCATCGCCGCTCCCGCATCACTATCGAAAGCGGAAACCTTACGGGGGCGCCGCTCTCCCCAGCCGGAAACAAATGCCATGGCAGCCTCACCGAAACCGATGAATGCAAGCTGCTGAATCTTGCCGCAATTGCTTTTCATGCCGATCTCCAACCCTCTCCGCAGAATGGTAATCAGCATCCGGTTTTGCCAGTCATCATAGCCTGAACTTATGCCAGGGCACAGGCTTTCGAATTGTCTGAACAGGCGGCGGCATGGAATGTCTCAGGCAACGAAGACCAAGGAGAGAGTACATGTCAGCCAAGAAAACCGCCCTCGTGGTTTCTGCCCATGCTGCGGATTTCGTCTGGCGCTGCGGCGGCGCCATCGCCCTTCATGCGTCCACAGGTTATGAGGTGACCGTCGTCTGCCTGTCCTTCGGCGAGCGCGGTGAGTCCGCCAAGCTCTGGAAGCAGCCCGGCATGACGCTGGATGCCGTCAAGCAGGCCCGCCGCGCAGAAGCAGAGAAAGCCGCGGAAGTGCTTGGCGTCCACGATCTCATCTGCCTGGATCTCGGCGATTATCCGCTGGAGCTTTCCCGCGACGACAAGAACCGCCTGGTTGATGTCATTCGCAAGGTTCAGCCCTCTTTCATGTTGTCGCATTCACAATACGATCCCTACAACACAGATCACATGTACGCCACGCAGGTGGCGCTGGAGTGCCGGATGATCGCTCAGGCCTGGGGGCACAATCCGGGCGAAAAGGTGCTTGGCGCGCCGCAGCTCTACCTGTTCGAACCACACCAGACCGAGCAGATGGGCTGGAAGCCGGACACCTTTCTCGACATCACCCCCGTGTGGGAGAAGAAACGCGCCGCGATTGAGTGCATGGAAGGCCAGGAGCATCTGTGGGAATACTACACCCGGGTCGCCATCAATCGCGCCAACCACTTCAAGCGAAATTCGGGCGGCCAGGCGGGTGGGCGCGATTGCAAATATGCCGAGGGCTTCCAGTCCATTTTCCCCCGCACGGTCGATGAACTCTGATCGGAACTTCGGGAGGATACGATGACGGAACCCTGCTTGGATCTTGCCCATCTTGCGCATGTCGAGATGTACACCGACCGCTTCGAGGAAAGTCTCGATTTCTTCACGCGGGTTTACGGGCTGAAGCTGTCCGGCATGGACGAGACTTCCGCATATCTGCGCGCTTGGGATGACTATGAATTCCATTCGCTGAAGCTCACGCGCCACCATACTACCGGCGTCGGGCATATCGCCTATCGTGCCTCGTCGCAGGTTGCCCTGATGCGCCGTGTCAAGGCGATCGAGGAGAGTAAATACAAGGTGATCGGCTGGGTCGACGGCGACCGGGGCCACGGCAGGGCCTTCCGCTTCGAGGACCCGTTCGGCCATGTCTTCGAAATCTACTGGGATACCGTGTGGTATGAGGCGCAGGAGGAGGCAGAGAAGGCAGCGCTGAAAAACACCGCATCTGCCTTCACGGGCGCGGCCCCACGCCGGATCGACCACCTCAATCTCCTGTCCGAAAACGTCACGGAGTTTCGCGACTTCATGGAAACCTGCCTCGGCAGCCGCGTGACCGAAATGATCCAGCTCGACAACGGCCGGCTCGGCGGTTGCTGGTTCACGATCAACAACAAGACCTATGATCTCGCCTGCACGGAAGAGCATGGCGGCGGCCAGGGGCGGCTGCACCATGTCACCTATGCGACCGACCAGCGCGAGGACATACTGCGCGCCGCGGATATCTTCCTGCAGAACGGCGTCCACATCGAAACGGGCCCGCACAAGCATGCCGTCCAGGGCACCTTCTTCCTCTATATCTGGGAGCCGGCGGGAAACCGCGTCGAGCTTGCCAATTCCGGTGCGCGGCTCATCCTCGCTCCCGACTGGAAGCCGGTCGTCTGGACGGAAAAAGACCGCAAAAAGGGTCAGGCCTGGGGGCTCAAGACCATTGAGACATTCCACACTCACGGTACGCCACCGGTGGACAAGAAAGGACATTGAGCCATGGCCGTCGTTGTTCAGAACATCGCTCGCGCCGATCAATCGATCATCGAAAGGCTCGCGGCAGCCGGCGTTGCCACCGTTCATGAGGCGCAGGGCCGTAAGGGCATGCTCGCAAGCTATATGCGGCCGATCTATTCCGGCGCACAGATCGCCGGTTCCGCCGTCACCATTTCCGCACCTCCCGGCGACAACTGGATGGTTCACGTGGCAATCGAGCAGCTGAAGGCAGGCGACATTTTGGTGCTGGCCCCGACATCGCCGTGCGATAACGGCTATTTCGGCGACCTGCTGGCGACCTCGGCCATGGCCCGGGGCTGCCGTGGCCTCGTCATTGATGCTGGTGTGCGTGATATTCGCGACCTGACGTCGATGGGCTTCCCGGTGTGGTCGAAGGCAATCTCGGCTCAGGGGACGGTGAAGGAAACGCTCGGCTCGGTCAACGTGCCGATCGTCTGCGCCGGCGCGCAGGTAAATCCGGGCGACATCATCGTCGCCGATGATGACGGGGTCTGCGTCGTCCCGCACAAGGAGGCAGGCACGGTGCTCACCGCTGCCGAAACGCGGATGGCGGCAGAAGACGCCAAGCGTAAACGGCTGGCCGCGGGCGAACTTGGGCTCGATATCTACGATATGCGCGCCCGGCTCGCCGGGAAGGGCCTGAAATATGTATGAGGACGGCATTCCCTGCCTGTGGATGCGCGGCGGCACTTCCAAGGGAGCCTATTTTCTCGCCCAGGATCTGCCCTCCGATTCCAAGGCGCGAAACAGCCTTCTGCTCAAAATCATGGGTTCGCCAGATCCTCGCCAGATCGACGGCATCGGCGGCGGCGATCCTCTTACCTCCAAGGTCGCCATCCTGTCGCCTCCAAGCCGCACAGACGCGGATGTCGACTATCTGTTTCTGCAGGTATTCGTGGATCAGGCACTCGTCAGTGATGCGCAGGCATGCGGCAATATCCTCGCCGGCGTCGGCCCGGCCGCAATCGAACTCGGCCTTGTCCCGGCAGCCGGCGACGAAACGCAGGTGCGCATCCACATGGTCAACAGCGGTGAGATCGCTCTTGCCCGCATCCAGACACCTGGCGGTCAGGTCAGCTATGCCGGCAGCACCCGGATTGCTGGCGTTCCCGGTGCCCATGCGGCTGTGCAACTGCTCTTCCTCAATATTACTGGCTCGATGTGCGGTTCACTTCTGCCGACCGGTAACACGATAGACGTTATCGATGGCGTCGACTGCACACTGATCGACAATGGCATGCCATGCGTGATCATGCGTGCCGCCGATTTTGGCCTGTCCGGCAAGGAAGCACGTGACGAGCTCGAGGCCATGACCGAAATCAAGGAGCGGATCGAGGCCATCCGCCTGAAGGCCGGGCCGATGATGAACCTCGGCGACGTCGAAAAGGCATCCGTGCCGAAGATGACGCTGGTTTCCGCGCCAGACCAAGGCGGTGCCATCGCCACGCGCAGCTTCATTCCGCATCGCGTCCATGCCTCCGTCGGTGTGTTTGCCGCCATCACCATAGCAACAGCGACGCGGCTTGCTGGAAGCCCGGCGGCCGAGTTTTGCCATTCGCCTGCCGACGGCCGCTACCGCATCGAACATCCGACTGGCGACATGGAGATCTTCCTCGACATTGCCGAGAACGGGACGATCCGTGGTGCCGGAAACATCCGGACGGCCCGCAAGCTCTTCAGCGGCAGGGTGTTTGCATAGGCGGAAGGACAACTTTTAGCGCGAGGATCATAGAAATGGGGGATGAATCTTGTGCCTTGATCCGGGTTTCGAGGTGTTCGGCTTGCGATAATGCACCGCATTAACCCATGCGCTTCATCAGCGTCGCAACGTGAAGCACTCAGCCCCTGCAGCATCCGGCTGCCCGCGAACGGGAACTCCATGTGCAGCCTGCCGGTCCGGTGCCTCAGCCGGATACCGGGATCTGGCGCCGCCCAGGGCTTTCAGCAGACGCTGCCCCGGCTGTTCAGATCAACCGAGGCACCTCTAATCGTGCCACACGATTCACGTGAAACAGTCTCGTGAAACAGCAAAGGGGCCCGCGCGGCCCCTTTGTCATGTGCGCTGCTGAACGCGCTGCATCCGGTCAGTTGCTGATTTTCTCGTTGGGATAGACGCCGAAGAGCCTGACCTGCTCCACCCAGCCGTCATACCCACGGCCTTGAACGCGGCACCAGGTGCCATTGCAGGACTTGATGTCCGTCAGCACCTTGGGCGCCAGATAGGCCCTGATGGCCGCCTCCGGACGCGGCTCCACATACAGCGGCGTATTCTCGCTTTGCTCCCAGGGCGTCACGAGCGCCGTCCGGCGCGACGAGAGCAGGGTGTGGAACAGCCAGCCTTCCTTGCCTTCCCAGTCGCGCACCCGGCGCCAGTTCTCGAATTCCTGCGTGATTTCCACCGGCAGCCCGCCCTGAACATAAGTCCAGGCCACCTCATGCTCGCGCGAGGGGCCCATGCGCACATTGGCCCGGTCAGACTTGATGCTGACGAAACGGGGAAGCGGCAGGCCGGTGGAGCCGGTCTGGGCGGTCTGCGCCAGAACCTGCGGCGCAACGAGCATCAGCGCCGCGGCAGCGGCGGCCAGCTGCCGGAGTTTGCGGGCTATCGTGCCAGACAGGGTTTGATCAAACCGGGTCATGCCGTCCTCATTCACCTCTTCTGCATTCCCTTTAGCGAAAGCCACCCCCCGTGGCCAGATGCAGCGGTGCGGTTTTGTCCCTCAAATGCCGCCTGCGGCCTTCGGCACCCGACCAAGGTCGATACTGGCCGAAGGGCTGGTCCCCTTGTTTCTCGCAGGCCATCTGATAAGGAAAACAGGAGCGAACCGCCATGCGGGGATACCGCATGGTGAGAACCTAGGTCCGTTAGGGTTAAAGCACCCTCAACGCAACGCAGAAGGCTAGTGGCATGGGCAAGAAGAAGCCTTTGGTTGTCGTGACTCGCAAGCTTCCCGATGTGGTCGAGACGCGGATGCGAGAGCTGTTCGAAACCCGCCTCAACGAAAGCGACCGGCCGATGACGCAGGCGGAGCTCGTGGAGGCCGTGCGAACGGCCGATGTGCTGGTGCCCACCGTGACGGACCGGATTGACGCTGCCGTTCTGTCCCAGGCCGGGCCAAGCCTCAAGCTCATCGCCAACTTCGGCAATGGCGTCGACAACATCGACGTGGTCAGCGCCAACAACCGCGGCATCAACGTCACCAACACGCCGGGGGTGCTGACCGAAGACACCGCCGACATGACCATGGCGCTGATCCTTGCCGTGCCGCGCCGGATCGCGGAAGGCATGAAGGTGATGGAGAAAGGTGAGTGGACCGGCTGGTCGCCCACCTGGATGATGGGCCGCCGCATCTGGGGCAAGCGCCTTGGCATCATCGGCATGGGCCGGATTGGCCAGGCCGTTGCCCGCCGCGCCAAGGCCTTCGGCATGTCGATCCACTATCACAACCGCCGCCGCCTCCATTCGGACATCGAGGATGCGCTGGAAGCGACCTACTGGGACAGCCTCGACCAGATGCTGGCGCGCATGGATGTTGTATCCGTCCACTGCCCGCACACCCCCGGCACCTTCCATCTGCTTTCAGCCCGCCGCCTGAAGCTGATGAAAAAAGACGCCTATGTGGTGAACACGGCCCGTGGCGAGGTGATCGACGAGACCGCGCTGATCCGCCAGCTGGAGTCCGGCGATCTGGCCGGTGCCGGTCTCGACGTGTTCGAGCACGAGCCTGCCGTGAACCCGAAGCTGGCGCAGATGCCGAACGTGCTGCTGCTGCCGCATATGGGTTCGGCCACCATAGAGGGCCGTATCGAAATGGGCGAGAAGGTCATCATCAACATCAAGACCTTCATGGACGGCCACCGCCCGCCCGACCGCGTGCTGCCGTCGATGCTCTGAGGAGCGGTCGAGGATCTGAAAAGAGGCCGGAGGGGATGATCTCCGGCCTTTTTGTTGGGTGGTTCGTTGCCGGTATCCGGAGTGCTGAGGGGAAAAGTGAACACGGGCCCATCAGCTTTCTTCATGCCATGGCTCGCCCCTGGCATCCATTCCCTTGCCGCACACGCACAGAAACATGAAATGCGGCGCGAAGGAAAACCTTTATTTTTTAAAGGTCTGACTCGCCGTTGGCGTCACGGCATGGATGCCATGATCAAGTCATGGCATGACGGAGAGACAAGAGAGACGCCTGCGCAAGGCACAACTCTCCAGCCCCTTATTCCCCCGCAGGCTCGTATTTTTTCCAGAGGGCGCTCTCGCCCATCTTGGCGATGAAAGCCGCGTGGGCGGCCTTTTCATCCTCTGTCAGCCGTGGTGCCAGCGGCTGGGGCCGGGGGCGGGCAGGCGCTGCCACCAGCGGGCCGCCGGAGGTATCGTCAGAACTGCCGGACTTGCGTTCCGCCTCATCCATGAGCCCCAGCGCCGTCTGGCGGCCGCCCAGCAGCTCCAGATAGACTTCCGCCAGCAGCTCACTGTCGAGAAGCGCGCCGTGCTTGGTGCGGCGGGAATTGTCGATGCCGAAACGAGAGCACAGCGCATCCAGCGAATAGGGGCCAGAGGAAAACTTCCGCCGCGCCATAGCCAGCGTATCAAGCACCTGACTCTGCGGGATCGGCGGGCGGCCGAGCCGCCCCAGCTCCATGTTGATGAAACCCATGTCGAACGAAGCGTTGTGGATCACCAGCGTGGCGTCACCAACGAAGGCGAGAAAGTCATCCGCGATTTCCGCAAACTTCGGCTTGTCCGAAAGGAACTCGGTAGAAAGGCCGTGAACGGCGAAGGCGCCCTCCGGCACGTCCCGCTCCGGGTTGATGTAGACGTGGAAGGTACGGCCTGTGGCGACATGATTGATCAGTTCCACACCGCCGATTTCCACCAGCCGGTCGCCGCTTCGCGGGTCAAGGCCCGTGGTTTCGGTATCGAAGGCAATCTCGCGCATGGCTGTCTGTCATCCTGATGCACCGGCATCCGCCAGTATTCCGGACGAGTGTGGGAACGGACGGGGCAGGGCGCAAGGCTTTCCTCGGCTTTTCCCCGGCCGCTTGGCCGTTTGCCCTGAGGCTTTTTCGCTCAGGCTTTCCCGGAGAGCGCGCGGATGACCGAACGGACCGCCCGGCGCGCCGGTTCGAGGCCGGAACCGGTCTCAATGATGAAATGCGACCGGCGGCGTTTGTCCGCATCCGGCATCTGGCGGGCGAGGATGGCATCGAGCCGCTGCACCGTCATGCCGGGGCGGGCGAGGGCCCGCTCACGTTGAACCTCTGCGGGGGCAGACACGACCACCACCGCATCCATCCGCCTTTCGCCGCCGGTCTCGAACAGCAGCGGAATATCCAGCACCACCATGCGGCGGCCTTCCGCCCTTGCCCTGGAAAGAAAACTCGCTTCGGCCTCATGCACCAGCGGATGAATGATGGCTTCCAGTCTTGCAATGGCTTCCTGCTTGCCGAGCACGGCCTCACCAAGGCGTGTGCGGTCCACCTTGCCCTCTGCCGTGGTGCCGGGAAAGGCGGCCTCGATCAGCGGCACGGCGCGCCCGGCGTAGAGCGCATGCACGGCGGCATCAGCGTCATGCACCGGCACGCCGGCCTCGGCGAACATCTTCGCGGTGGCCGACTTACCCATGGCGATGGACCCGGTGAGGCCGAGACGGATCATTCCGTGACACCCAGATCCTTGAGTATGAGGCTGCGCAGCTCCGCATCCACCTCCGGCCGGATGCCGAACCAGCGCTCGAAGCCATAGACCGCCTGATGCAGCAGCATGCCGAGGCCATCCACTGTGGGATTGCCGCGTTGCGCCGCAGCCTTCAGCAGATCCGTCCGCAGCGGCGAATAAACCGCATCCGTCACCAGCGCCTTGCCGGGCAGGGGGGCAAGATCGATTTCCAGCGGCGGCTTGCCGGTCATGCCCAGTGATGTGGTGTTGACGAGGACAGAAGCTTGTCCAAGCACTGTCCCCAGCTTGTCCCACCCATGAGCCACAACAGCGGATCCGAAATGACCAGCAAGAATGCTGGCCTTTTCCTCGGTTCTGTTGACAACATGAACTTGTGTGAAGCCTCGCGACAGCAGCGCCCAGATGACCGCACGGGCCGCGCCGCCCGCGCCCAGAACCACGGCCGTGCCGCCGGCCTTGTCCCAGCCCGGGGCCCACTGGTCGAGATTGCCCAGGAACCCGAGCCCGTCGGTGTTGGCGCCCATCAGGCGGCCATCTTCCAGCCAGAGCGTGTTGACGGCGCCCATGGCCTCGGCAGCCGGGTCCAGCCAATCGCAAAGCCCGGCTACCAGCTCCTTGTGCGGCACGGTGACATTGGCGCCGGTGAGGCCAGCGGCGGCAAGATCCCGGTAGAAGGCTTCAGCTCTCTCAGGCTCGACGCCCACCCGGATATATTCTCCCTCAAGCCCGTGCTTCTTCAGCCAGTAGCTGTGAACGAGGGGCGAACGGGAATGGGTGACGGGCCAGCCGGTGATGGCGGCGCGGCGGATGGCAGTCATGGGTGAATTTCTCCCTTCTCCCGCAGGAATCCAAGAAGGGGCAGCAGCGGCAGCCCGAGAATAGTGAAATAATCGCCCTCGATCCGGTCGAACAGACGGATACCAAGGCCTTCCAGCTGATAGCAGCCGACGCTCGACAGGGCCGCAGACCCGGCCATCGCCAGATAGGCATCAAGCTCCGTATCGCTCAAGACGCGCATCTGCAGGCAGGCGGTGGAAATATGGCTCCAGAGCACCTCGCCGCCTTTCGCCACAACCACGGACGAATGCAGCTCATGCGTCTTGCCGGCGAGCAGCGCCAGCTGGGCGCGGGCGGCGGCAAGATCAGCGGGCTTGGTGAAGCGGGTGGAGCCGAGCCCCAGCACCTGATCGGCGCCGATCACCAGATCACCGGGGCGGCGCAGCGCCACATCCAGCGCCTTGGCCTTGCCGAGAACAAGGGCGATTTCCTGCGGTTCGGCACCGGCTTCCAGCAGCGGGCGCTCGATCTCGCGCTCGTCCACGCCGGCCGGATCGACGGCAAAATCAAGCCCTGCATTGCGCAGAAGCGTCGCGCGGATGCTGCTGCCGCTGGCCAGAACAAGGGTCATATGGGGAATTCCTCCAGGCTTTCCGTCTTGATCTTGGAGTTTGTCAGGGAGAAGTGGGCACCGGTTTTCCCGAAAAGACAAACGAAAACAAAGAAACCAGTCTCAGTCAGGCTCTGATTGACCCAGGCTGAGGCTAGAAGCCGCCGCTTCCCGGGCTGTCTGACGATGGTCCCGGAACAGCTCCATGATCTCGGCTGCAGTCTCTTCAATGGAGCGGCGCGTCACATCAATCAAGGGCCAGCCCTGTTCGACGCAAAGCCGGCGGGTCGCGGCAATCTCGCGGGCAATCTCCCGCCGGTCCACATAGGTGTCACCGTAACCGTCGGCATTCAGGGACAACACCCGGTTCTGGCGGATCTGCTGGATCCGCTCGGGCGAAGCGATGAGGCCGACGACCAGCGGATAGCGGAGGCCGAGAAGCTGGTCCGGCAGGGGAATGCCGGGAACAATCGGCACGTTGGCGCATTTGATTCCACGGTTGGCGAGATAGATGCAGGTGGGTGTCTTGGAAGTGCGCGAAATGCCGACAAGAACGATATCGGCCTCTTCCAGCTTTCCGGCGATCTGCCCGTCGTCATGCATCATGGTGTAGTTCAGCGCGTCGATCCGCTTGAAATATTCCGCATCCAGCGCGTGCTGGCCGCCGATCCGCCGGGTCAGCGGCACATTAAGATAGGCCTGGAAGACGGCAAAGACCGGGTCGAGGATGTTGACGAAGGGCACCCCGATCTCGCGGCAGAACCGTTCCAGACGGCCGGAAATCTCCGGATCGACGAGAGTATAGAGCACAATCCCCGGAGCGGACTCGATCTGAGCCGTCACCCGGTCCAGCTGTTTGTGGCTGCGCACCAGCGGATAGAGATGCTCGATAGACTGCACATCGTCATACTGGACCGTCGCCGCCCGGGCGACCGTCATCAGCGTTTCGCCGGTCGAATCGGACACGAGATGGAGGTGAAAGTAATGTGTCGACTTTCCCACAACAAAACCTCACCGCTGTTGACGGGCGGGGACAAATCACCCTTGTGGCCCCTGGAGGCCAAAATTTATGCCCGCAGGCTTTGTCTTCTTAACAGAGCGTAAATTTCCGGCAACCGGCGCCGAAACGGTTTCCCGCACATGTGGATTAACATGGACTGACTCGTTGCCGGCAGGTTATCCACTCATGCCCAATTCCTTAAGAGATCCTTAAAAAATGGCCATGCCTCTGATTTCATTCAGGTAACAGGTTCCGTACAATTTTAATAAAATCTGTTGTCCAGAAACTGCGGCGTTTTCTCCCGGCGCGAAAATGACCTGAACCGATTGTGGACAACGAATGATCCCGGTAATCCACTCACAAGAATAAGAAACAGATTCAAATCAATCAGAGACTCCCTTTATAGGGGCCTGCCTGGGATAAAGGACAAATCCATGAAGTCATCCGACCGTGCCGTCATGAGGGTGCTCGCAGGCGAACGCCTGTGGCCGCCCCCCATCTGGATGATGCGGCAGGCTGGACGCTATCTCCCGGAGTACCGGGAGGTCAGGGCGAAGGCGAAGAACTTCCTCGATTTCTGCTACAATCCGGATCTGGCAACCGAAGTCACACTTCAGCCGATCCGCCGCTATGGCTTTGATGCATCGATCCTGTTCTCGGACATCTTCGTCGTTCCCGATGCCATCGGCTATCCGGTACGCTTTGAAGAAGGACGTGGTCCTGTGCTTGAGCCCTTGAGCAAAGCGATCCTTGATAAGCTGGACCAGTCACGGGCAGACAAGCATCTCGATCCGGTGATCGAGACTGTAACGCGGCTGCGCCGCGAGCTCCCTGAGGAGACAACGCTCCTTGGTTTCTGCGGTGCCCCATGGACCGTTGCCTGCTATTCGGTCGCCGGACATACGACACAGGACCAGACGGCAGCGCGTGTGGGTGCCTACCGCAATCCGGCCCTGATGCAGCGGTTCATCGATCAGCTGGTGACCGCCTCGATCCGTTATCTGATCCGCCAGCTCGATGCAGGCGCCGATGCAGTCCAGATTTTTGACACCTGGGCCGGGGTTCTGGATGAGGAAGGCTTCCGCAGGTGGTCTATTGAGCCTACCAGAGCGATCGTCGAGGGTGTGAAGGGTGCCCGCCCCGGCGCCCGCATCATCGGCTTCCCGAAGGCCTCTTCGGCCCGTCTGGAGGCATATGTGGCCGGCACGGGCGTGGATGCGGTGGGTCTGGACTGGACCGCACCCGTTCATGTGGCTCAGGCGATCCAGAAAAAGGTTCCGGTGCAGGGCAATCTGGATCCGATGCGGCTCGTGGCCGGCGGGGCCGCTCTTGATGACGGCATCACCCACGTTCTGAAGGTGCTGGGGCAGGGGCCGCTGATCTTCAATCTCGGCCATGGCGTAACACCTGAAACCGATCCGGCGCATGTGGCGCGTATGGTCGAACGCGTCCGTCAGGGCTGAGGAGGATAAAATGGATCTCTATCTCTGGCTCAAGTCGCTGCATGTCATCTCGATCATCGCCTGGATGGCCGGGATGCTCTATCTGCCGCGGCTCTTCGTCTATCACTGCAGCGCCGAACCGGGATCGGCCCAGTCGGAGACCTTCAAGGTGATGGAACGCCGGCTGCTGAAGGCAATCATCAACCCGGCGATGATCGCATCCTGGATCTTCGGACTGTGGCTTGCCTATGAAATCAATGCCTTCAGGGACGGCTGGTTCCATGCGAAGCTGACGCTGGTTCTGCTGATGAGCGGTGCCCATGGGTATCTGGCAGGACGGGTGAAGGTATTCGCACGTGACGAAAACACAAAGCCTGCGAAGTTCTACCGGATCCTCAATGAAGTGCCGACGGTTCTGATGATCCTTATCGTCATTCTTGTGATTGGTAAGCCATTCTGACATGTCTGCGCCGTTCTGACGCAGCGGATACAATCGATTTGACCGGCCCCGCGAGAGCAAAAGGCTCTTGCGGGGTTTCGTTTTAAGAGTTATGGTCCGCGTCAACTTCACGTAAGGTGCGCCGAGGCTCAAATCCCGGATACACCACTGCCGAAGCAAAGCCGGTTATCCCCTCGACCGGTCTTCCGTGACAGTCTCCACTTCTGTTTCCGTTTTCCCATTCCAGAATCAGAAGCATCTTTTCACATACCCACCCTCCAACAGAGATTGATCCCTATTGATGCGGGAAATGAAACTCAAAGACCTCAAAGAGAAGACACCCACCGAGCTGCTGGCCTTCGCCGAAGAGCTCGAAGTCGAGAACGCCAGCACAATGCGCAAGCAGGAGCTGATGTTCGCCATCCTCAAGCGGCTTGCAGCCCAGGATGTTGAGATCATCGGCGAAGGTGTTGTTGAAGTACTCCAGGACGGCTTCGGCTTTCTCCGTTCGCCCGACGCAAATTACCTGCCGGGCCCCGACGACATTTATGTTTCCCCCTCGCAGATCCGGCGTTTCTCGCTTCGCACCGGCGATACGGTCGAAGGCCAGATCCGCAGCCCGAAAGAGGGTGAGCGCTATTTTGCGCTTCTCAAGGTCAATACGATCAATTTTGAAGATCCGGAAAAGACCCGCCATAAGGTGCATTTCGACAATCTGACGCCGCTCTATCCCGATGAGCGCTTCAAGATGGAAGTCGCCGACGCAGCGACCAAGGATCTGTCTTCCCGCATCATCGATCTGGTGGCACCGCTCGGCAAGGGCCAGCGCGCCCTGATCACCGCGCCGCCGCGCACCGGCAAGACGGTGTTCCTGCAGAACATTGCCAAGTCCATCACCACGAACCACCCCGAATGCTATCTCATCGTTCTCTTGATCGATGAGCGTCCCGAAGAAGTGACGGACATGCAGCGCACCGTGAAGGGTGAAGTGGTGTCCTCCACCTTCGACGAGCCGGCCGCCCGCCACGTGCAGGTGGCCGAAATGGTCATCGAGAAGGCCAAGCGCCTGGTGGAGCATGGCCGCGATGTGGTCATTCTTCTCGACTCCATCACCCGCCTTGGCCGTGCCTACAACACCGTCGTGCCGTCCTCCGGCAAGGTGCTGACCGGTGGTGTGGACGCCAACGCCCTGCAGCGCCCGAAGCGCTTCTTCGGCGCCGCGCGTAACATCGAAGAGGGTGGTTCGCTCACCATCATTGCCACCGCGCTGATTGACACCGGCAGCCGCATGGACGAAGTGATCTTCGAAGAGTTCAAGGGCACGGGTAACTCCGAAATCATCCTGGACCGCAAGATCTCCGACAAGCGCGTTTATCCGGCGATCGACATCCAGAGGTCCGGCACCCGCAAGGAAGAGCTGCTGGTGCCGCCGGAGCGTCTCAAGAAGACCTTCGTCCTGCGCCGCATTCTCAACCCGATGGGCACAGTCGATGCGGTTGAGTTCCTGCTCGACAAGCTGAAACAGACCAAGTCGAACGATGATTTCTTCGACAGCATGAACACCTGATCCGATTCGGATACGGTTCATTCAAACCCCCGGCAGGCAACGGCCGGGGGTTTTTGTTTGAGCCTATGGATTCGGTTTCGTATCAATCAGTTTCGGGTAGGAGAACAGCTATGATCATCGAAACGGAACGGCTGGTGTTGCGGCCCTGGCGGGATGAAGATCTTGAACCCTTTGCCGCGCTCTGCGGCGACCCGCAGGTCATGCGCTATTTCTTGAAACCGCTGACCCTTGAGGAGACCGCAGCCCTGATCGCCCGTGCGAGGGAGAAAGAAGCCGCGGACGGCTTCTGCTTCCGGCCGGTGGAATGCAAGGCGGATGGGACCCTCGTCGGCATGGTCGGACTGTCGCGTCCTGTGTTTCCAGAGCCAGTGCCGTTCACGCCCTGTGTCGAGATCGGCTGGCGTCTGGCCCGGCACGCATGGGGGCAGGGCTATGCCAGCGAGGCAGCGGGAAGCTGGCTTCGATTCGGATTTGAAACGCTTCAGCTGAACGAGATCGTGGCCTTCACCACCGTGACGAACACGCCATCGCGCAAGGTGATGCAGCGGCTGGGCATGAGCCATGATCCGGCAGATGACTTCGATCATCCGTCCGTACCAGAGGACCATCCCCTTAGGCCGCATGTGCTCTACCGGCTTTCTCGGGAGAACTGGAAGGCTTTTGGAGCGGAACATGTTTCACGTTGATTCACGTGAAACACCCCGGCGGATGCGGGGAGAAAATGAATCGGGTCCGTATTGAAGGTCATCGACCCCATCGTCACCGTCCCGGCCCAAGCCTGGGATGACGATTGAGGGATGAGGTACATTTGATCCTGCTCATTTGAATCGGATGCGGATTGATTGGGTGGTTCCCCCTTTGCAGGGAAGGGCGAAGCAGGTATGGGCCTTGGCATGGATTTTCAGCTGCCAAGGCTTCTCTCATGCAGGACACAATCTTTGCCCTTTCCAGCGGTACGCTTCCTTCCGGCGTCGCCGTGATCCGCTTGAGCGGGCCGTCAGCCTTTGATGCTCTTGGCTCTCTGTGCAGCTCCATGCCGCAGCCGCGTCAGGCAGCTCTGAGGGTGCTGCGGGATCCGCAGACACAGGAGCCGCTGGATCAGGCGCTGGTGCTGACCTTTCCCGGTCCGGCCAGCTTCACCGGTGAGGACGTTGTCGAGCTTCAGTGCCATGGGGGCCGCGCAGTGGTGGCAGCTGTTCTTAAGTCGCTAGGGGACCTGCCCGGCATGCGGCCTGCCGAACCCGGTGAGTTCACCCGCCGGGCCTTCGAGAAGGGCAGGCTGGATCTTACCGAAGTGGAGGGCCTGGCCGATCTCATCGCTGCCGAGACCGAGGCACAGCGGCGGCAGGCGTTCCGGCAGATGGATGGGGCGCTGGGGCGGCTCTATGAGGGCTGGCGTAAGCGGCTCGTCCACATGCGGGCGATGATCGAGGCAGACTTCGATTTTGCCGATGAAGAGGACGTGCCTGGCAGTGTGGCAGACACGGTCTGGGGTGAAGCTGCCATTCTGAAGCGCGAAGTGGCAGATCATTTGAATCGGTCCCGTTCCGGCGAGCGGCTGCGCGATGGTCTGCTGGTGGTGCTGATGGGGGCGCCGAATGCCGGCAAGTCGAGCCTCCTGAATGCCATAGCCGGACGGGAAGTGGCCATCGTCACCGAAGAGGCCGGCACGACACGGGACGTCATCGAGGTGCATCTCGACCTTGATGGGTATCCCGTGACGCTTGCCGACACGGCCGGCCTGCGCAGCGGGGCAGGGCGGGTGGAGCAGGAAGGCATCCGCCGGGCGATGGAGAAGGGCCGGGCGGCAGACCTGATCCTCTGGGCGGTGGAGCCGGGTGGTCCTCTGCCGGAGGATGAAGGGCAAGGGCTGCCGGAGGCAATCCGCACTGAATCGGTTCCGGTCTGGATCATCTCCACCAAGGCAGATCTTGAGACTCCTACGAAACGAAACTTTTCCGGAACGATGCTGTATTTTCCTGTATCTGTTACCAAAGGCACCGGTCTTGATAACCTTTTTAAGGCCCTTGGACGTTTTGCTTCTGATATGTTCGGAAGCGGTGAGGTGGCACTCGCGACCCGCGAACGGCACCGTCATTATCTCACTGATTGCCTAGGTGCCCTGCAGGATGCGGTGAGCCGGGATCATCTTCCGGCTGAGCTCCGGGCGGAAGACCTGCGCCGGGCCGCTGATGCGCTGGGGCGGATCACCGGCCGGATCGATGTGGAAGATCTTCTGGATGTGATTTTCCGGGAATTCTGCATCGGCAAGTGAGGCGAGGTGTTTCACGTGAATCTGGTTCGGCTCCGGTTTCGAAGAATGGATCTGCCTGTTTCACGTGAATCATCTCTCCTCCGGAATGTGTCTTGAGGGTGTTTCACGTGAATCATATCTGAGGCGTGATGAATGTTTCACGTGAATCCGTTCCGGTCTCGCCTGCGTGATTCACGTGAAATGGCTTTGACCCCTGACAGGTGATTTCCGTATAAGGAAGTCAGTTTGGCCGGTCTGTTTTCTGGTGGTTCCTTGTGAGGGGTCTCGGGTGCTGGCTGTGATTTTCTCTTGTCTGGTGATCGGCGCTGGCGGGTGCAGTCATGTGCCCGTCCGGGATCGGGATTTGAATGGCGATGGATCAGTCTCTGACCTTTGATGTGGTGGTGATCGGTGGCGGGCATGCGGGCTGTGAGGCAGTTGCGGCTGCGGCGCGCATGGGTGCGCGCACGGCCCTGGTGACGCACAAGTTCGAAACCATCGGTGTCATGTCCTGTAACCCGGCGATTGGTGGTCTCGGTAAGGGGCATCTCGTCCGCGAGATTGACGCGCTGGATGGTCTGATGGGCCGGGTTGCCGACAGGGCAGGGATCCAGTTCCGGCTGCTGAACCGGCGCAAGGGGCCTGCGGTGCGTGGTCCCCGGGCTCAGGCAGACCGTAAGCTCTACCGGGCGGCGATGCAGGAAGAGATCCGGGTGATGCCGAACCTGACCGTCGTCGAAGGTGAGGCGCATGGCCTAGAGACTGCGGATGGCCGTGTCTCGGCAGTGACACTGGCGGATGGCCGCCGGATCGTTTGTGGTGCGGTGGTGCTGACGACCGGCACCTTCCTGCGCGGGCTCATTCATATCGGTGACCGCAAGATCCCGGCGGGCCGGGTGGGCGAGCAGCCCGCGATGGGTCTTTCCGCTTCGCTGGAAGCCCTCGGCTTTGCACTCGGCCGCCTGAAGACAGGGACGCCCGCCCGCCTCGATGGCCGTACCATTGACTGGGCGCGGCTGGAAGAGCAGCCGGGTGATGACGAGCCGGTGCCGTTCTCGACGCTGACAACGGCGATCACCACGCCGCAGGTGCCGTGCCATATCACCCGCACCACGGAAGAGACGCATCGCATCATCCGCGAGAACCTTCACCGCTCGGCCATGTATTCTGGCGAGATCAAGGGCAGGGGGCCGCGCTACTGTCCGTCCATCGAGGACAAGATCGTCCGTTTCGGTGACCGGGATGGGCATCAGATTTTTCTGGAGCCGGAGGGGCTGGATGATCACACGATCTATCCGAACGGCATTTCCACCTCGCTGCCGGAAGATGCCCAGCATGCCTTCCTGCGCAGCATCCCCGGTCTGGAAAAGGTCGAGGTGCTGCAGACCGGTTATGCCATAGAATATGACCATGTGGACCCGCGCGAGCTGAAGACGACGCTGGAAGCCAAGCGCTGCAAGGGGCTGTTCCTGGCCGGTCAGATCAATGGCACCACCGGCTATGAAGAGGCGGGGGCGCAGGGCTTGCTCGCCGGTCTCAATGCCGCGCTTGTGGCATCGGGCGGCTCGCGCGATTTCGTGGTGGACCGGGGGCAGGGCTATATCGGCGTAATGGTCGATGATCTCGTCACCCGCGGCATCACGGAGCCCTACCGCATGTTCACCTCGCGGGCGGAATACCGTTTGTCCCTGCGTGCCGACAATGCGGACCAGCGGCTGACGCCGGCCGGTCTGGATCTGGGCTGCATCGGCAGTGACCGGCGTGAGGTCTTTGATGCAAAGCTCGGTAAGCTTGAGGCGGCCCGCGAGCTGATGCAGGGTCTGACCGTAACCCCGTCGCAAGCGGCAAAACATGGCTTGCCGGTCAATCAGGATGGGGTGCGGCGCAGTGCCTTCGATCTGCTGGCCTATCCGGACATGACCATTGACCGGCTCTTCGGCGTGTGGCCGGAGCTGGCAGGTGTCGAACCCGCCATTGCCGAACAGGTGGCGACGGACGCGCTCTACTCGGTCTATCTCGACCGGCAGGCTTCCGACATTGCTGCCCTGCGCCGGGATGAGGCGCTGGCCATTCCGGAGGACTTTGATTTCTCCGCGCTCGCCGGTCTGTCTAATGAAGTGCGGCAGAAGCTGGAACTGGTGCGGCCCGGAACAATGGGGCAGGCGGCGCGCATGGATGGCATGACGCCTGCCGCGCTGACACTGCTTCTGTCTCAAGTGAAGCGGCATGAACGCCGCGGCGCCGCCTGAGGGGCCTGTGGATATGGCTGTGAAGAACCTGAGGGATGGCCCTCAGATCCTGCAAGAGTTTGTTTCTGTTTCACGTGAAACTGAGGAGAGGCTGAAGATCTATGTGGATCTTGTGCTGCGCTGGCAGCCGGCCCAGAATCTGATTGCGCCTTCGACCATTCCGGAGATCTGGCGGCGGCACGTGGCGGACAGTCTGCAGCCGCATCTGTGCCGGCCGGAGGCAAGGCGTTGGGTGGACCTCGGCAGCGGGGCAGGCTTTCCGGGCATCGTCACGGCCATCCTCCTGGCCGAGGTGCCGGAGGCCCATGTCTATTTCGTCGAGAGCAATCAGCGCAAGGCAGCCTTCCTGCGCACGGCACTGCGCGAGACCGGTTCGAAAGGCACGGTGATGCCGGAGCGGATCGAATCGGTGGCGCAACAATGGCCCCATGGCAAGGTGGATGCAGTTTCCGCCCGGGCGCTGGCTTCTCTGGCCGAGCTTCTGGACTATTCCCATCCCTTCCTCGCGGAGGGAGCTGTGGCTGTTTTCCACAAAGGGCGCGATTTTCAGCGGGAGATTGATGAAGCGTCTCACGCCTGGAGTTTTGATCTGGTAGAACGGATCAGTCTCATTGATCCCGAGAGCCGCATGCTGACCCTCTCCAGCGTGTCGCCCCGATCCAACGAGGCCGGTTCTATCAAGGAAGGATCCCACGGATGAGCAGGCTTCCTGAATTGCCGCGCGTGCTGGCTTTGGCCAATCAGAAGGGCGGTGTGGGCAAGACCACCACTGCCATCAACCTCGGCACCGCGCTGGCCGCTATTGGTGAACGCGTTCTGGTGATCGATCTCGATCCGCAGGGTAACGCTTCCACCGGTCTTGGCATTGACCGGCGCGACCGGAATCTCTCGACCTATGACGTGCTCTGCGGCGATTGCTCGCTGGAAGAAGCGGTGAAGGAAACCGCCGTGCCGCGCCTCTGGGTCGCACCGTCCACCATGGACCTTCTCGGCCTCGAGCTGGAAATCGCCTCCAGCGCCGATCGGGCCTACCGTCTGCGCAAGGCCATCGAGCGGTTTGCAACGTCGGCGCTGTTTGCGGAGCTGAAGTTCACCTATGTGCTGGTGGACTGCCCGCCGTCGCTGAACCTGCTGACGATCAATGCCCTGTCGGCGTCGCATTCCATTCTGGTGCCGCTGCAGTGCGAGTTCTTCGCGCTGGAAGGTCTGTCGCAGCTTCTCTCCACGGTTGAGCAGGTGCGCAATGCGCTGAACAACGAGCTGACCATCCATGGCATCGTCCTGACCATGTATGACAGCCGCAACAACCTCTCCAGCCAGGTGGTGGCCGATGTGCGCGAGACGATGGGGGATGCGGTCTATGAGACCATCATCCCGCGCAACGTGCGTATCTCGGAAGCCCCGTCCTATGGCAAGCCAGCGCTGCTTTATGATCTGAAATGCGCAGGCAGCCAGGCCTATCTGCGGCTGGCGTCCGAGATCATTCAGCGCGAGCGGGAGCTGCGGAAAGTGGCAGCCTGAGGCTGACGGCACAGGCTTGAAAGTTTCATGGAACGCGGAGCAAAGCCCCTGTGAGGGCAGGGCCCGCGTTCTTTCATTCGTATGATGTGACGCGCAAGCGGAGAAGACCAATGGCGGAAGAAGGCGGACGCAACAAGCGGCTGGGACGCGGGCTGGCAGCCCTGATCGGTGATGCGGGCATTACCACGGCTGCAGAACCGGCGGCACAGAGCGCGGACAAGGCGCCGCCGCGGGATTCGCGCAAGGTGCCGGTCGAGTTTCTGGAGCCGAACCCGCGCAACCCGCGCAAGACCTTCGTGGAGAAGGATCTGACGGAACTGACCGACTCCATCCGGGAGAAGGGCATCATCCAGCCGATCCTCGTGCGCCCGGCAGCAGGCAAGCCGAACCATTTCGAGATCATCGCCGGTGAACGCCGCTGGCGGGCGGCGCAGCGCGCAGGCCTGCATGAAGTGCCGGTGATCATCCGCGACATCACCGATCAGGAAGCGCTGGAACTGGCGATCATCGAGAACGTGCAGCGCGCGGATCTTAACCCGATCGAAGAAGCGCTCGGCTATGAGCAGCTGACGGCCGAATTCAACTACAGCCAGGGCGAACTTGCCAAGCTCATCGGCAAGAGCCGCAGCCACGTGGCCAACACCCTGCGCCTGCTGAAGCTGCCGAATGCGGTGAAGGATTATCTGTCCGAAGGCCTGATCACTGCCGGCCATGCCCGGGCGCTGATCACGCTGGAGGATCCTTCGGCGCTGGCGGAGCTGATCGTGGAGAAGGGCCTGTCCGTACGCGAAGCGGAGAAGCTGGCTCAAGACCCGGAAATCCTCTCCAAACTCTCTGGTCCCAAGGATCCGGTGACCCGGGCCGAAAAGGACGCAGACACCCGCGCCCTTGAAAAGCGGCTGACCGATACGCTGGGCCTCAAGGTCGCCATCGGCCACAAGCCGGGCAAGGATGCGGGCGAGCTGAAGATCAAATATGCCTCGCTGGAGCAGCTGGATGAGCTGTGCCGCAGGCTGGGCATCGAGACACGTTAACAGGCGTTAACGAAGTCGAATCGGAAGCGGTCCGGATGCGAATCCGGGCTGTTTTTTGTTTCGGGGAAGATCAACGGCGGGCGGCGCTGCGGGCGCGGGCGACGCGGGCGAGGGTCAGTAGCGTTTCGGACAGAACCGGCATGCCGATCCGGTCATTCAGGCGGGCGGTGCGCATGGTCTCGGCAAGCCGTGTCATGGCCCGTTCCAGATCGGGCGCGGCCCAGATGGACAGCTGGCGGGTGAGGGCGGCCTTGCGCTTGAAGAACACCGGTGGCTTGACGTTTTCGATGATGGTGGCAGCTTGTCCGCCGGAATCCACGTCTGCCCGCAGCCGGTGCAGCCACTGGAAGTGGCCGAGCACCTGACCGGCGATGACGGAGGCATTGCTGCCAGCTGCTTCCAGCCGTTCAAGGCCGTGATCAAGGGCGGCAAGGTCGCCGCCTGCAGCCGCATCAATCAGCTCCGATAGCTCGAAGGACGAGGCATCGCCGATGATGGCTTCGATGTCGTCCGTCTCGATACGGCCCTTGCCGAGGGCATAGAGGCACAGTTTGCGCAGCTCGCCCCTGCTGGCCATCCGGTCACCGCCCAGAAGCCCGTGCAGGCTCTGGCGCGCCTCACGGCTGATGGTAAGCCCGGCAAGGCGGGTTTCCTCGTCTATGAGCGCTTCCAGGTCACGGGCGGTGTCGGCATAGCAGGGAATGGCAACAGCGCGCTTGTCGGCCTCGAAAAGCTTGCGCAGGCCCGTGCCCTTCTTCAGGTCTCCGGCTTCGATGACGACCACGGCCGGGCAATCCGTGAGGGCAAGGACCGGCGTGACGGCCGGAGACAGGTTCTTGCCGCCGCCATCCTTGACCCAGATGGTGCGTTTGCCGCCGAAAAGGGGAATGGTCAGGGCCTCGTCGATCAGACGATTCGGGTCTGAAACGATGTCACTGGCATCGATCTTGGCGAGGCTGAAGGGATCGTTGTTGCCGTCGCTGACGGCGGCCACAAGGGCCTGGGTCCGCTCGGACACCAGGCCCGTATCAGGGCCATAGACGAGGATCGCGTGGACACTGGCCGGAGGCTTGGCGACAAACCTGTCAATGTCACCGGCTTTGAGCGCGACCACGGAAACCTGTCCTTACTTGCGCGTGGCGAAGTAGCCGGCGATGCGGGCAGTCATGTCCTGCGCCACCTGCTTGGCCACACGCTCTTCCGCATCCCGCTGGGCGCGCAGGTTGGCGAAACGCTGGCTGGAGAAGTCATAGGAGGCGCTGGCAAAGGACTTGCCGGTCATCAGCGTGCGCTGTGTCGCCCTTTCATAGAGCACGAAGGTGACATTCATCGTCATCGTATAGGAGGCCGGGACATCGGCCAGCTGCTCGACACCAATGGACGTGGAGCTGACATTGCCGACGAGTCTCAGGTCATATTTCTTTTCTGCCGTTGAATTGCCGCGCTCGAAGTTGAACATCAGCTCCGTCAGAAGTACCCGCCTCGTATTGGCACCGAGCGTATCGATCGTGTCGATCCGGATAGCTGCCAGGTCACTTTGCACATGGGATGCCGTCGAGGCATCACCGGGCGTCAGGCTGCCATAGAGCGGGCGCACCTGGCAGCCGCCCAGAAGGGCGGCGCCGGCAACGAGCAGGGCAAGGGTCAGTTTGGTGCCGCCAGTGCGGCCAGAGGCGTTAGGCAACGACATTCACGATCCTTTGCGGCACCACGATGATCTTGCGGGGCGGGCGCCCTTCGAGCGCCTTCTGGACGAAATCCTGGGCCAGAGTAGCTGCTTCGACCACCTCGTTGGAAGCGTCTCGTGCAACGGTGATCTCGCCCTTCTTCTTGCCGTTGATCTGGATCGGCAGGACGATGCTGTCTTCGACGAGCAGGCTTTCGTCCACGGCCGGCCAGCTGGCCTCGGCAACGAGGCCGGTGTGGCCCAGTTCCTTCCAGCATTCCTCGGCCAGATGCGGCATCATCGGGGCCATCATCATCACAAGGCATTCCGCTGCTTCGCGCGCTGACCAGGACACGTCCTCGAAGGTCAGTCCGCCATGCACCGTCTTGCCGATCTGGTTGACCAGCTCATAGATGCGGGCGACGGCCCGGTTGAAGGACAGGGTCTCGATGTCCTTCGACACTGCTGCCAGCGTCTTGTGTGTGGTGCGGCGCAGTTCCAGCGCGGCATCGCTGAACTCCGGTGCCGTGCTGCTGCGGGCCGGGGTGGCGGCGATCTCGCACACGAGGCGCCAGACGCGCTGGACAAAACGCCAGGCACCCTGAACGCCTTCCTCGGTCCAGATCACGTCACGCTCGGGGGGCGAATCCGACAGCATGAACCAGCGGGCCGTATCGGCGCCGTAGGTTTCGATGATGTCGGTCGGGTCCACCGTGTTCTTCTTCGACTTCGACATTTTCTCGATGGAGCCGATGGTGACCGGAGCGCCGGTGGCAACTTCCACGGCCCTGCGCTCGGCACCTTCCACAAAGCGGATCTCGGCCGGGCTCAGCCACTTGCCTTCCGCGCTCTTGTAGGTTTCGTGTGTCACCATGCCTTGCGTGAAGAGGCCCTTGAACGGCTCCTTCAGATCAAGCGCGCCGACCTTCTGCATCGCACGTGTGAAGAAGCGCGAATAAAGCAGGTGCAGGATCGCATGCTCGATGCCGCCGATATACTGGTCCACGGGCAGCCAGCCGTTGGCGGCAACCGGATCGGTCGGCTGATCGCACTGCGGGGCGGTGAAACGGGCGAAATACCAGGAGCTGTCCACGAAGGTGTCCATGGTGTCGGTTTCGCGCCGGGCCGGCTTGCCGCATTTCGGGCAGCTGCAGTTACGCCAAGTGGGGTGGCGGTCCAGCGGGTTGCCCGGCTTGTCGAAGCTGATGTCGTCCGGCAGCTTGACCGGCAGGTTCGCATCGTTTTCTGGCACCACTCCGCAGTCATCGCAGTGGATCACCGGAATCGGGCAGCCCCAGTAGCGCTGACGCGAGATGCCCCAGTCGCGCAGGCGGTAGTTCACCTGACGGGCGGCCTGAGGTGCGCCATCGATCTCGATGGCTTCCAGCTTCTTCGCCACCGTTTCCTTGGCGTCCGCAATGCTGAGGCCGTCCAGAAAACCGGAGTTGAAGATGGTGCCGTCATCCGTATAGGCCACATCGGCCACGGTAAAGCTGGCCGCATCCGCATCCTTCGGCAGCACCACGGGGCGCACCGGCAGGCCGTATTTGCGGGCAAAGTCGAGGTCGCGCTGATCATGGGCCGGGCAGGCGAAGATGGCGCCGGTGCCGTAGTCCATGAGGATGAAGTTGGCGATATAGACCGGCAGCTCGATGGACGCATCGAGCGGATGCTTGACGCGCAGGCCCGTGTCGATGCCCTTCTTCTCCGCCGTTTCAATGGCCTCGGCCGAGGTGCCGATGCGGCGGCATTCCTCGATGAAGGCGGCGATCTGCGGATTGGTTTCGGCGAGCTTTGCCGAAACCGGGTGGTCCGGCGACAGGCCCATGAAGGACGCGCCGAACAGGGTGTCCGGACGGGTGGTGAAGATTTCGAGGGTCTTGTCGCCGGTCGGAGCAGGAGTTGTGAACTCGAAGCGGACGCGCAGGCCTTCCGACTTGCCGATCCAGTTCTTCTGCATCAGCCGGACCTTTTCCGGCCAGCGGTCGAGCGTGTCGATCGCTTCGAGAAGATCCTCGGAATAATCGGTGATCTTGAAGAACCACTGTGTCAGCTCGCGCTGCTCGACCAGGGCACCGGAGCGCCAGCCGCGGCCGTCGATCACCTGCTCGTTGGCCAGTACGGTCATGTCGACCGGGTCCCAGTTCACCTTGGACTTCTTGCGGTAGACGAGGCCAGCCTCGAGGAACTTCAGGAACAGGCGCTGCTGCTGGGTGTAATATTCCACGTCGCAGGTGGCGAATTCGCGGCTCCAGTCCAGCGACAGGCCCATGATCTTGAGCTGGCCGCGCATGAAGGCGATGTTTTCATAGGTCCAGTCCTTGGGATGGACATTGTTCTGCATGGCGGCGTTTTCGGCCGGCATGCCGAAGGCGTCCCAGCCCATCGGGTGCAGAACGTTGAAGCCTTTGGCGCGCTTGTAGCGGGCAACCACATCGCCCATGGCATAGTTGCGCACATGACCCATGTGAATGCGGCCGGACGGGTAGGGGAACATCTCCAGCACGTAGTATTTTTCGCGCGGATCGTCGTTGGACGTCTTGAACACGTCCTTCTCATCCCAGAGCTTCTGCCAGCGCGCTTCCACTTCGCGCGCGTTATAGCGTTCCGTTGCCATCAATTCCGCCGTTTCAACCCCTGCGCCTCAAGGCGCATGAACCAAGAACCCGCGCGCAGTCAGCGCGCAAACCGTAAATTCACGCGCCAGAGAGCGCGCAAACCAGATGTCTGCGCGCCGGGAGGCGGCGCACAAACCAAAAACATGTCTGCGGGACTGTCACCAGAAATTCCCTCATGGGTCAACACGGTTGGCAGGAAAAGCGGCGTATTTTGCAGGCGCGTCAGGCCATGGCCCGGCTCAACTCTTGAAACCGGCCTTGCCCGCGCCCTATACCATGGCCGGATTGGCATTCTTCGGCCCGTTTCCCTTGCGATCAGGATCATGACATGGCTCACAGCGCCGCCGCCCAGCTCAACGATGTGCTCTCCGGTATCCGCGAGGCGGAGGCCGCGCATGGCCGGGAGGCAGGCAGCGTCTGCCTGGTGGCCGTGTCCAAGACCTTCGAGGCGGAAGATATCCGCCCGGTACTGGACGCAGGCCAGCGCATCTTCGGCGAAAACCGGGTGCAGGAAGCCATGGGCAAGTGGCCGCAGCTGCGGACGGACTATCCCGGCATCGAACTGCATCTCATTGGTCCGCTGCAGTCCAACAAGGCGAGGGAGGCGGTTGCTACCTTCGACGTGATCCACACCATCGACCGTGAGAAGATCGCCCGGGCGCTGAAGGCCGAAATGACGGCGCAGGGCAGGGACCTGCCGTGTTTCATTCAGGTTAACACCGGGGAAGAGCCGCAGAAGGCCGGCATCGCGCCGAAGGAGGCGGATGACTTCATCCGCCTGTGCCGGGAAGAGATCGGCCTCAACGTGACTGGCCTGATGTGTATCCCGCCCGTCAATGAGGCGCCCGGCCCGCATTTCGCGCTGCTGGAAAAAATCGCCCGCCGCAATGGGTTGACGCAGCTTTCCATGGGGATGTCGTCCGACTTCGGGATTGCCGTCTCCTTCGGCGCCACCCATGTGCGCGTCGGTTCGGCCATCTTTGGAGGCAGAGGTTAAACGGATCCTGCCGCAGCAATCCCGGCATTATGTAGCAGTTTCGGCACAAGTCACGGCAGACTCTACGAAAGTTCGAGCGATCCCGTATAGACCTGCCTGCATCCCGGCAGCATAATGCGCCCGGAATGCGGGTTGCCGCCAAGAGCATGCCCGCCTGTTTCATCCTGGGAGGAAGGCATGTCGGATAACGTTTTTCCGGTTCCGGCCGAGGTCGCATCGCGTGCGCTCGCCGATAACGCCAAATATCTGGAAATGTACCGGAAATCGGTTGATGACCCTGCAGGCTTCTGGGGGGAGCACGGCAAGCGCATCGACTGGATCAAGCCCTTCAGCAAGGTCAAGAACACCTCTTACGACCCGCACAATGTCTCGATCAAATGGTTTGAGGACGGCACGCTGAACGTCTCGGCCAACTGCATCGACCGGCATCTGGAGACGCGCGGCGATCAGCCGGCGATCATCTGGGAAGGTGATGATCCGGCGGACCACAAGATTATCACCTACAAGGACCTGCACCGCGAGGTCTGCACCTTCGCCAATGTGCTGCTGGCTCATGGGGTGAAGAAGGGCGACCGGGTGACCATCTACCTGCCGATGATCCCGGAAGCGGCCTATGCGATGCTGGCCTGCGCCCGCATTGGCGCGGTCCACTCCATCGTCTTCGGCGGCTTCTCGCCGGACAGCCTGGCGCAGCGCATTGCGGACTGCAAGTCCACCTGCCTGATCACGGCTGACGAAGGCCTGCGCGGCGGGCGCACCGTGCCGCTGAAGCTCAATGCCGACCGGGCGGCCGAAAAGGCGCCGGTGGATACGATGATCGTGGTGAAGCGCACGGGGGGCACCGTTGCCATGACCGGTGGCCGCGATATCTGGTATCACGAGGAAGCGGCCAAAGTTTCTGCCGAAAACATCCCGGCGGAGATGAATGCGGAAGATCCGCTGTTCATCCTCTACACCTCAGGCTCCACAGGCAGCCCCAAGGGCGTCTTGCACACCAGCGGCGGCTATCTCGTCTATGCATCGATGACACATCAATATGTCTTCGACTATCACGACGGCGATATCTACTGGTGCACGGCGGATGTGGGCTGGGTCACCGGCCACAGCTACATCGTCTATGGTCCGCTCGCCAATGGCGCGACGACGCTGATGTTCGAGGGCATTCCGACCTATCCGAACGCAGGCCGTTTCTGGGACGTGGTGGACAAGCACAAGGTCAACATTTTCTACACCGCGCCGACGGCGATCCGCTCCCTCATGGGGGCAGGGGACGAGCATGTCACCCGCACCTCGCGCGAAAGCCTGCGCCTGCTGGGCTCGGTCGGCGAGCCGATCAATCCGGAAGCCTGGATGTGGTATTACAACGTGGTCGGTAACAAGCGCTGCCCGATCGTTGACACCTGGTGGCAGACGGAAACCGGCGGCATTCTGATCACGCCGCTGCCGGGCGCAACGCCGCTGAAGCCGGGTTCGGCAACGCGCCCCTTCTTCGGCGTGCAGCCGGCGGTGGTGGATGCGGAAGGCAACATTCTGGACGGAGCGACGGAGGGCAATCTCGTCATACTCGACAGCTGGCCCGGCCAGATGCGCACGGTCTATGGTGACCATGAGCGTTTCGTTCAGACCTACTTCTCCACCTACAAGGGCATGTATTTCACCGGGGATGGGTGCCGCCGCGATGCGGATGGCTATTACTGGATCACGGGACGCGTCGATGACGTGATCAACGTCTCCGGCCACCGGATGGGTACCGCCGAGGTGGAAAGCGCGCTGGTGGCCCATCCCAAGGTCTCTGAGGCGGCTGTCGTCGGCTATCCGCACGACATCAAGGGGCAGGGCATCTATGCCTATGTCACGCTGATGGCGGGCGAGGAACCCAGCGAGGCGCTGCGCAAGGAACTGGTGGCGCATGTGCGCAAGGAAATCGGCCCGATTGCCTCGCCCGATCTCATCCAGTTTGCCCCCGGCCTGCCGAAGACCCGCTCCGGCAAGATCATGCGCCGCATTCTGCGCAAGATCGCCGAGGACAGCTTCGAGAACCTGGGCGACACCTCCACTTTGGCCGATCCGGCGGTGGTGGATGACTTGATCGAGAACCGCCAGAACCGGGCCTGATCCCCTCCGGCGCACTCGATCTATACCATCAAAGCATCAAGGGCCCGCGTTGCGGGCCCTTTGTTTTCGTTCGTGCCCTTTCCCGTTGGCGGGGGCTCACTTGGATAGATAGATCGATTGGATCTGCCGTGCGATGTTCGAGAAGGCGTTGATCAGGGTCGCGCTGTCTGTCGCCTTGAAATAGGTAGTTGCTTCGCTGGTCGCGCAGTATTTCATCAATTTCTCAGATGAGGGCAGTGATCCAGAAGTGTTCTGGAAGAGAACAGTATAAATTGTGATGTTCTTTTCCTTCATGGCATCACAGAATTTTCTTGCACGAACGGCCGGCTGATCATTGTACGTTGCATCGTTAAAATACTGTCCAAGCCAGTATGATTTGGTAGATGAGCTGCATCCAACCGTGAGAGTTTCGTAAATCCAGTAATAACCAGATCTTGTGTCGTGGGAGCTGTATCCCTTGTAGGTTGGACTTCTTGTTGTATAACCTGATCTGGTACGGCAAACAGACTGCGTCAGCGAGGTCTTGTCATAAAAATCGTTGAAGTCACCATCCGTCATGATGAGCGCGATCTTCTTGACCTTGTTGCTGCCATAAGCGGTGGGGGCGCTGGCGGATGGCCAGAGGTTCGACCAGTTTGGCGACAGTGTGTACCAGCCCCAGGCGATGCCGATCTGGCCCGCGGTGCCGCCGCTGGCAACCAGATTCTTGATGGCTGTTTTCAAGTCGTTTGAGGAACTGGTCAGGGGCAGAAGTGATGAGCCGGAGGAGCAGGCGTTGGAGCCACCGCCGAAGAACTCTGAGTTTGTGCCGTTATAATTATAGGCTGCATCGGTAAATTGCTGAGGGCCCATGCGTTCCGTCACGCAATTGGCGCCGAGGGCAGCGCCGTTTGTGACGGTCTTGGCGTAACTGCCGAGATTGACACCCTGGCTATAAGGAACAAGCGAAATGCGAACCTTTGACAGGGAATTGCTGGTCTGATCGGCCAGCAGAATGTCAACCACACTGTTTGCTGCTGATTTCAGCGCATCCATGTCTCCCGACATGGATCCCGTAACGTCAACGATCAGTGACAGCTCCACATCGAACCTGGAATAGGTGGATTGCGAAGAGGAGCGTACCGGTATTGTCTCGGGGCCGATGCCGCCGATGGAGATGAAATAGGTATCGATCGTTCCGGTGACATTGGCGGTGATGATGCCTTCTGCCGGATCAAGCGTATAGCTGAGATTTGCCAGCTGGACGTTGTCCACGCCTGTCGATGTCAGATTGGCGTTGAATGCCGACTCCAGCGCGGATTTGATCTGGCTGTCGGTGAGAACGGTGGTCGAAAGCTGACGGGCGACGCTCAGAACGGCGGCGTCCAGTGCATTTGCCACTGCGCTGCGGACGATAACGGCACGGCCATAATCGGCGCCCGAACCGGCGATGACGATCATGAACAGGATCAGGAAGGCCGCCAGAGGCAGGATGGAGCCGTTCTGGTTCCGGCTGTACTGGCGTATCATCCGCAGGAGCTGGCGGAATCTGAATCTGTACATGGGTGAACTCCAAAGCTTTTCTGGAGTTCATATTCACCGGAATTCATTGCGCAACACTAAAATTATAGTCAATCCGGATCGGAAATCGATCCTTGGTTTACGAGTGTTTAAGCAGTTTGCGCAGGGGCGGTTATTCTCGGTTTACGGTTCCAGTTCAGTATCCCAGTACAGGAAGTCAAGCCAGCTTTCGTGCAAATAGTTTGGCGGAAAGCCGCGGCCGTTGTTGTGCAGGTCCTGGATGGAGGGCCTGAACGGCATGTGCATCGGCCACATGTCCAGCTGTTCACAGGACTTGTTCGACTTGCGCAGATTGCAGGGTGAACAGGCGGTGATCACGTTTTCCCAGGTGGTCTGGCCGCCGCGGCAGCGCGGGATCAGGTGATCGAAGGTCAGATCCTCGCGGGAACCGCAATACTGACACTGGAATCTGTCGCGCAGGAAAACGTTGAAACGGGTGAAGGCCGGGTGGCGCGACGGTTTGACGAAGGTCTTGAGGGAAACCACGCTGGGTAATCGGAACTCGAAACTCGGACTTCGAACCGTGGTCTCGTATTCCGACACGATATTCACCCGGTCGAGGAACACAGCCTTGATAGTGTCCTGCCACGACCACAGTGACAGGGGGTAATAACTTAAGGGCCTGTAGTCCGCATTCAGCACCAAGGCCGGATGGGCGCCCGATGGTACGGCTATCGTCACCTTCGGCTCCTTGTCTCTCAAGGTACCGGCACCGCAGACCCGATGCCGGGTTCTACCTCTACATGCGAGACATATAGTAGTGCCGGTGTGACACTCTTGTGAAGCCTGTAAAAGCGCCGTAGTGCCGAAGATGGAGAAGCTGCCCTACTAGGCTCCATCTGACTATCAACTCTCTGAAATCAAAAAGGCTTCGCGCTTCAAGGGTAAAGCCGGGAAAGGATTTTGGCCAAAAAGAAACGGGCGCCGCAGAGGGCGCCCGTCCACATGCTTCCAGGTAAAGCGAATCAGGGCTTCTGCCACTCGCGGATATCAACGAAATGGCCCGCAATGGCTGCTGCTGCGGCCATGGCCGGGGAGACCAGATGGGTACGTCCCTTGAAGCCCTGACGGCCTTCGAAGTTGCGGTTCGAGGTCGAGGCGCAGCGCTCGCCCGGCTGCAGCTTGTCGGCGTTCATGGCAAGGCACATGGAGCAGCCCGGCTCGCGCCATTCGAAACCGGCCGCCTTGAACACCTTGTCGAGGCCTTCGGCTTCCGCCTGTTCCTTCACGAGGCCGGAGCCCGGAACGACCATGGCCTTGACGCCGTCCTTCACCTTGCCGTTGCCGATCATGGCAGCGGCTGCGCGCAGGTCCTCGATGCGGCCGTTGGTGCAGGAGCCGATGAAGACGACATCCACCGGAATGTCGGTCATCTTCGTGCCCGGCTTCAGACCCATGTATTCCAGCGCGCGCCATTTCGACTTGCGGGTGTTCTCGTCGGCGATGTCGTCCGGATTCGGCACCACGCCGGTCACGGAGATCACGTCTTCGGGAGAGGAGCCCCAGGTGACGATGGGCGGCAGGTTGGCAGCGTCCAGCTTCACCACCTTGTCGAAATGCGCGCCTTCGTCGGTGTGCAGCGTCTTCCAGTAGGAAATCGCGCGCTCCAGTGCTTCGCCCTTCGGAGACTTCGGACGGCCCTGGATATAGGCGAAGGTCGTTTCATCCGGCGCGATCAGTCCGGCACGGGCGCCGCCTTCGATCGACATGTTGCAGATGGTCATGCGGCCTTCCATGGACAGCGAGCGGATGGCTTCGCCCGCATATTCCATGACGTAGCCGGTGCCGCCGGCAGTGCCGATCTCGCCGATGATGGCGAGAATGATGTCCTTGGCGGTGACGCCTTCCGGCAGCTTGCCGTCCACCTGGACGAGCATGTTCTTGGCCTTCTTCTGGATCAGCGTCTGGGTGGCCAGAACATGTTCCACTTCAGAGGTGCCGATGCCGTGGGCCAGCGCGCCGAAAGCGCCGTGGGTGGAGGTGTGGCTGTCGCCGCAGACGATGGTCATGCCGGGCAGGGTGAAGCCCTGTTCGGGGCCGACGATGTGAACGACGCCCTGGCGGTGATCCAGCTCGCTGTAATATTCGATGCCGAATTCAGCCGCGTTGTCGGCCAGCGTCTGCACCTGAAGTGCGGATTCCGGATCGTCGATGCCCTGGCTGCGGTCGGTCGTGGGCACGTTGTGATCGACGACGGCCAGCGTCTTCTCCGGACGGCGCACCTTGCGGCCCGTCATGCGCAGGCCTTCGAACGCCTGCGGGCTCGTCACTTCATGGACGAGGTGGCGGTCGATGTAGAGCAGGCAGGTGCCGTCTTCCTGGGTGTCGACCACATGGTCATCCCAGATCTTGTCGTAGAGCGTTCTTGGCTTGGTCATCGGGGTGTCTCCTGAAACCGGGCGGGGCCTTGATCCTCCGCCGTGGCGGTTCTGCCCCTTGTCCCTTGCACGGATTGGCCGTTTCCAGCCTGTTCCGGTCTTGCTTCTTCAATGCCCCGAAGCATTCTGGGGGTCAATATGCTTCGCAGTCCGCCACTCTTGAGCTTTGTTCAAGTGGTGCCGTGCCGTGGAGCTTGTAAGCTGGCAAAAAGAAAGGCGGTCCGAAGACCGCCTTCCGAAAATCTGTGATGCAGCGCCGTTCTTATTCGGCGGAAGCAGCGGCAGCAGCCTCGGCGGCAGCAGTCTTCTCGGCAGCAGCAGCGGCCTTGGCAGCAATGGCTTCAGCGCGGGCTTCTTCGTTGAGACGCTTGGCGCGGACATTGGTGGCCTCGACGATACGGGCCGACTTGCCGCGGCGGTCGCGCAGGTAGTAGAGCTTGGCGCGGCGGACCTTGCCGCGGCGGATGACTTCAACGCTCTCGATCATCGGCGAGCAGGCCGGGAACACGCGCTCCACGCCTTCACCGTAGGAGATCTTGCGCACGGTGAAGCTCTCGTTGATGCTGCCGCCGGAACGGGCGATGCAGACACCTTCGTAAGCCTGGGTACGGGTGCGGTTGCCTTCGGTCACCTTGACGTTGACCTTGATGGTGTCGCCCGGAGAAAATTCGGGGAGCTTGCGGACGGCTTCAACCTTTGCCTTTTCTTCCGCGTTCAGCTGTTCGATCAGGTTCATGGCATATTTCCCTTGTCAGTTTTCAAAGACTGCCAGAGCGTCCAGCCCACGTGAAGTGGAAGGGACGGGTTCACCGTCTTCGGGCCATGTTGGAGACACCCGGCTGTCCGCAGGATCGCGCAAAAGCAATGCGCGGCGCACAGAACCGGCCACAACGGCTGGCTCCTTACAGGAAGACCGCTGCCTTGTCATGCAGAATCTGGAAAAACCGGCCGAAAAGCTGCGTCAGTCCTTCGCCTGATGGGCTGCCCAGAGATCCGGCCGCCGCTCCCGCGTCAGCCGCTCGGCTTCTGCCTTGCGCCATTCGTTGATCTTGCGGTGATTGCCGGAGGTCAGAACCTCCGGAATAGTCATGCCCTCGAACTCGGCCGGCCTTGTGTAGTGCGGGTGTTCCAGAAGCCCTGTTTCGAAGCTTTCGGTTTCGCCGCTCTCCTGATTGCCCATTACGCCCGGCAAAAGCCGGACGATGGCATCCAGCACGGTGATGGCGGCAATCTCGCCGCCGGAGAGGATGTAGTCGCCGATGGACACTTCCTCGAGCTGGCGCGCGTCGATCACCCGCTGATCGATGCCCTCGAACCGGCCGCAGATGATGATGGCGCCCGGACCGCCTGCCAGTTCCCGCACCCGTGCCTGCGTCAGCGGCTTGCCGCGCGGGCTCATCAGCAGGCGCGGGCGGGTGTCGCCGGGCAGGGTGGCGGCGTCGATGGCCGCGGCCAGAATGTCCGCCCGCAGCACCATGCCGGCTCCGCCGCCGGCCGGCGTGTCATCGACGGAGCGGTGCTTGTCCGTGGCATGATCGCGGATCTGCCGGGCTTCCAGCGACCAGGTGCCCTCCTTCAGCGCCCGTCCCGACAGGCTGATGCCGAGCGGGCCGGGAAACATCTCCGGGTAAAGGGTCAGCACGGTCGCGGCAAAGCTCATCGCGGTTTCCTGTTCTGCGGGGCACAATTCCTGCGGCTGCTATGCGATGAAACGTCCGGCTTTGCAACGCAAACGGATCTTGCAGTGCATAGGCAAGGGCAGCCGGGCTGTCATGGCCGGAAAAAGATCAGATTGTCTGCATCGGGGAAGGGGGTGATCAACCATGCCGGCAGGTTTGCCCCGGCGGTCAAGCCGGCCTTAACACCTGCCGCCCGAGACTGGGGCCCTCAAGACCGGAGTTGACCCTTGCCCCGCATCCGTTTCGCCCTGCCGCATGTCATTGCCTATTATGTGGACCGGGACTATATCGACATTTCGCTCAGCCGCGTGCTGCCTCTGGCGGCCTTGTGCCTGTTCGGACTGCTGACTGGGGTGATCTTCAATCATGGCCTGCAGCACCCATATGACAAGATGCTGCATGTCGGATTCTTCGGCTTGCTGATGCTTTCGATCCACGCCTTCTTCTGCTGCCGCCTGCGGATTTCGGCAATCTCATCGCTGGCGCTGGGCTTCACTGGCGAATGGGTGCAGATGTTCCTTCCCGGCCGCGATGCATCGCTGCTGGACGCGGTGGCCAATGGGACCGGCGTGGTGCTGGTCGTTGCCGCCATTGCCCTGTGGCGCATGGAAAGCCGGAAGATCGACGCAGAAGGGCAAGCGGGCGAAACGGGAGACTTCGGAGAGCTTCAGCCTATCCGGTTGTCTTCATCCCCGTCATCGCGCGGTGTCTCGGACAGGTAACCGTCCGGAATGGCGGTGACGATCCGGCGATCGGCCATGCTGATTTCGGGCACGAAGTCCCGTGTGAAGGGAATGTAGAAGGAACGGCCTCTGGCGGGACGCAGTTCCAGAAGGTCACCGGCGCCGAAATTCTGAACCATCACCACCTTGCCGACGGGATTTCCGTCCGCATCCACGGCATCCATGCCGATCAGGTCCGAATGGTAGAACTCGTCTTCTTCCGTCTCGGGGAGACGGTCGCGCGGGATGTAGAGTTCCAGCCCGTTGAGGGCTTCGGCCGCGTTGCGGTCGCCGATCTCCTTGAATTTGGTGACGACGACGGATTTCTGCACTCGGGCTTTGGAAACCGTGAAGCGGCGTGAGCCGTCTGCGGTTTCCAGCGGGCCATAATCCGTGAAGGAGAGCGGGTCATCGCCGAAAGGCTTGACCCGCACTTCTCCGCGAATGCCGTGGGCGGCACCAATCACGGCCATCAGAACCTTGTTTTCAGGAGCTTTCGTCATTGCCGGGCTTCCTGTGTCCCAAGGCTGATGTCACGCATGGCGCTGCCCGCAGTTTGCATTACTCGGAAGCTTCAGCTGCAGCAGCGGCTGCTTCTTCGGCCTTCTTCTTGGCAGCAGCGGCCTTCTCGGCAGCCTTCTTGCCCATCTCGGCCTTCTTCGGGTTGTTGCGGGCTTCACGCTTCAGCAGGCCAGCCTCGTCCAGGAAGCGGGCGACGCGGTCGGTCGGCGTTGCGCCGTTGGCGAGCCAGTGCTTGACGCGGTCGATGTCGAGCACGACGCGCTCTGCGGAACCCTTGGCAACCATCGGGTTGTAGGAGCCGACCTTCTCGATGAAGCGGCCGTCACGCGGAGCGCGGACGTCAGCAACGACGATGCGGTAGTAAGGACGCTTCTTGGCGCCACCACGGGCGAGGCGGATTTTCGTAGCCATTTGAGTTTCTCCAGTTGTTCAGTTGCCGTTCGAGGCGGCAATGGCTTCGTGATGCCGGATGACTTCCTTGACGATGAACGCCAGGAACTTCTCGGCAAAGTCAGGATCGAGATTGGCATCGGCAGCAAGGCGCCGCAGCCGCTCGATCTGAATCTGTTCGCGCGCCGGATCAGCGGCCGGCAGCGCATGAGTGGCCTTGAGGTGGCCCACCTTCTGGGTGCACTTGAAGCGCTCGGCCAGCATGTGGATCAGCGCGGCATCGATATTGTCGATCGAGGCGCGCAGGGCGCGCAGCTCCGTCATGGCGGGGCTTTCGCCGAGCAGGGTGCCGGCGGCGGTCTTGTGCTGATCGTTCATCGCTTCTTGCCCTTTCCTCCAAGGCCGGGGAAACCGCCCATGCCGCCGAGGCCACCCAGGCCCGGAAGCTTCGGCAGGCCGCCGAGGCCGCCCATGCCGGGAGGCAGTCCACCCGGAAGGCCACCAGCGCCGCCATCGGGCAGGCCCTTCAGCAGGTCACCGGCGCCGGGGATCTTGCCGCTCTTGGCCAGTTCTTCCAGCTGCTTGGGATCGATATTGGGCATGCCGCCGGCCATGCTGCCGCCAAGGGCGCCCATCATCTTGCCGAGCATGCCCTTGTTTTTTCCCATCATTTTCATGACGTCGGCCATCTGGCGGTGCATTTTCAGCAGCTTGTTGACCTCGGCCACATCCACGCCCGAACCAGAGGCAATACGCTTCTTGCGGCTGGCCTTCAGGATGTCGGGCTTGCGCCGCTCCACCGGGGTCATAGACTGTATGATGGCGATCTGGCGCTTGAACATGCGCTCATCGATATTCGCCGCATCCATCTGCTTCTTGAACTTCGAAATGCCCGGCAGCATGCTCATCATGCCGGACATGCCGCCGAGCTTTTCCATCTGCTTCAGCTGGTCGGCCAGATCTTCCAGATCGAAATTGCCCTTCTGGAGCTTGGCCGCCATCTTCGCGGCCTTTTCCGCGTCGATGGCTTCGGCAGCCTTCTCAACCAGCGAGACAATGTCGCCCATGCCGAGAATACGGTCGGCGATGCGGCGGGGGTGGAAATCCTCCAGCGCGTCGGACTTTTCGCCCGTGCCGATCAGCTTCACCGGCTTGCCGGTGACCGCGCGCATGGACAGGGCCGCACCACCGCGGCCGTCGCCATCCATACGGGTCAGCACGATGCCGGTGATGCCGACGCGCTCGTCAAAGCTGGTGGCAAGGTTCACCGCATCCTGACCGGTAAGGGAGTCTGCGACCAGCAGAATTTCATGCGGATTGGCGGCGGCCTTGACCTCGGCCATCTCCAGCATCAGCGATTCATCGATGTGAATGCGGCCAGCGGTGTCGAGCATGACCACGTCATAGCCGCCGAGGCGCGCGGCCTGAATGGCGCGGCGGGCGATCTCGACCGGACCCTGACCGGCAACGATCGGCAGCGTGTCGACGCCGTTCTGCTCGCCAAGAACCTTCAGCTGCTCCTGTGCCGCCGGGCGGCGGGTGTCGAGCGAGGCCATCAGCACCTTGCGCTTGTCGCGCTGTGTCAGGCGGCGGGCGATCTTGGCGGTGGTGGTCGTCTTGCCCGAGCCCTGCAGACCGACCATCATGATGGCGACTGGTGCGGGGGCGTTGATGTCGATCGGATCGGCGTCGGAGCCGAGCATTTCCACGAGCTGGTCGTGGACGATCTTGATGACCATCTGGCCCGGGGTGATCGACTTGACCACATCGGCGCCGACGGCACGGCTGCGCACCTTGTCGGTGAAGGAGCGGACCACGGGAAGGGCAACATCGGCCTCGATCAGCGCGCGGCGGACCTCACGCATGGCCTCGTTGACATCGGCCTCCGACAGCGCACCACGGCCGGTGAGCTTGTCGAGAATGCCACTGAGGCGCTCCGACAGACTTTCAAACATGGCGCTCGTCCTTTCGTGTTGCGGTCCGGCCCCCGGCGCTCGTGCCGGTACCCCTCCATCTAAGGTGCCGCTGTTCCGATCGCCAGCCTTGAGCCAGGGAAACCTTGCACAAAGCAGTTTGACACCCGGGGGCGCATCGCGCTGCCGGGTGTTGACCTCCGGGCGCTCTTTATACCTTTGCGGGTCCCGGTCGGCTGATCATGTCTGGCGTCACTTTCGTGAAGTGCGCCGGACATACAGCGGAAACGGCAAGCGAGTCAAGGAAAGCCGGGCACTGGCGCGAATTTCCGCGCGTTCCGGACTCAATGTTCTTTATTTGTTCCTATTGAAGGCGTAAGGTCCGGACAGTTTCAACGGGAGGCAATCATGAATTTCTACATCACCCTCGGCACGCGTGACCTTGCTGCTTCCATCGCCTTTTATGATGCGGTTCTGGCAACGGTTGGATGGGCTTCCCATGCGCAGTTTCCCGGCTGGCAGGGATATTCGAAGGATGGCAAGGGCGAAGGGGTTACCGTGTGGATCTGCGAGCCCTTCAACGGGGAACCGGCTTCGGCGGGCAACGGCACGATGGCCGCTTTTCCCGCGGCCTCGCCGCAGGAAGTCGATGCTTTCCACGCTGCTGCAATGGCGCATGGAGGCTTGGACGAGGGAGCAGCCGGCCCGCGCCCGCATTACGGGCCAGACTGGTATGCAGCCTATCTGCGCGACCCTTCCGGCAACAAGATTGCCGCCGTGTTCAACGGCTGAGGCAGGGGGCTCGCCAGCCGGCACACCGGTCTCCGCACAGGTCTTGCGGCGGGCAAGGCTTGAAATCGCCGCCGGAAAAGGGAACATGCGCGTCAGGCATGGGAAGGGCACAGCTTCCCCTGCCGGTCCGCTGGCCTGTCCGGCCAGTCATCGGGGCCTGTCATGGTCCGTGATGACGGCCGGCGAAAGAGACACGATGGATTTTCGCGCTATAATCCTGCCGATTGGCCGACTGCTGATCATCGTTGCCCTGTTCATGATCCCGCCAGCGATTGCCGATCTGATCGAAGGCAATCCGGACTGGATCGTCTTTGCGAGCTCGGCCACCATTCTAGTGTGCGTCGGTGCATTGATCTCGGCGGCGCTGGACCGGCAGGAATTCAAGTTCCGGCCGCGCGAAACCTTCATTTTCGTCAATGCGGCCTGGCTTGCCTTCAGTTTCGCCGGGGCAATTCCGCTCTATGCCAGCGGCATTGGCCTGACCATGGCAGAGGCGTTCTTTGAAGCAGCCTCCGGCCTGACGACAACCGGTTCCACGGTCCTCACCGGCCTCGATAACATGCCGCCGGGCATCCTGCTCTGGCGCAGCCTGCTGCAATGGATCGGCGGCATCGGCATCGTTGTGATCGGCATCTGGCTCCTGCCGGGCCTCAGGGTCGGTGGCTCGCAGCTCTTCGCCATCGAATCATCGGAAAAGACCAGCAAGCCCTATGGCCGGATCGAGCCTTTCATTCTCCGGCTGCTGTCGCTCTATCTTCTGCTGACCGTCTTTTGCGGGCTGCTCTACTACCTTGCCGGCATGTCCGCCTTCAACGCGCTGGCTCATGCGCTCACGACTGTGTCGACCGGCGGATTTTCCACCTCTGACAGCTCGATCGCCCAGTTCAACAGTATGGCAATTCTCTGGATCGCCATTGTCTTCATGACCCTGTCGAGCCTGCCGTTTCTCTATCTGATCAAGCTTGCCGAACGGCGCGAGTCGCCCCATCCCCAGCAGGTGCGCTTCTTCCTTCTGCTGATCCTGGCGGTGAGTTTCGTGCTCTTTATCGGTGTTCGTAACCGGGTCGACGCGGAGCCCTTTGCGCTTTTCACCCATGCCATGTTCAACGTCGTCTCGGTGGTCACCACCACGGGCTATGCCAGCACCGACTATCTGCTGTGGGGCAATTTCGCCATCGTGCTGTTCTTCCTGCTGACCTTTGTCGGCGGCTGCTCCGGCTCCACCTCGGGCGGGTTCAAGATTTTCCGGATCCAGATCCTGCTCAGCTCGATCCGCGCCCTGCTGAAACGCGCAGTTCATCCGCACCGCATCATCGAGCCGCGCTTCTCCGGTGCGCCGGTCAGCCCGAGCGTCATGGAAGGCGTCTTCGTCTTTTCCATTCTCTATGCGGGCACATTCGGTGTCTTCGCGGTCATTTACGCCATGATCGGCCTCGATCTTGAAACCGCCATCAGCGCCTCGATCACGGCGCAGGCAAATGTGGGCCCCGGCATCGGGCCGTTGATCGGCCCTGCGGGAACCTTCAGCCAGCTGCCCGACAGTGCCAAATGGCTGCTCGGCTTCCAGATGATCCTGGGCCGGCTGGAACTCATCGGCGGGCTGCTGGTGTTCAGCCCGGATTTCTGGCGCGAGACCTGATCCCGCGCCAGCCGGGGCTGATATCAAGCTTGTGGCAATCCGCCGGCGCGGATGATGAATTCCGCCACCTCGGTCATGCCCTTGCCGGTCTTGGCATTGGCAAAAACGAAGGGCCGCGTCTTGCGCATGCGGGCGGCATCGCGTTCCAGCACCTCAAGGCTTACTTCCACATGGGGGGCAAGCTCGGTCTTGTTGATGATGAGCAGGTCCGAGCGGGTGATGCCCGGTCCGCCTTTGCGGGGAATGTCCTCACCGGCGGCCACATCGATCACGTAGAGCGTCAGGTCGGCCAGTTCGGGCGAAAAGGTGGCGGCCAGATTGTCGCCGCCGGACTCGATCAGGATCAGGTCGAGATCGGGGAAGGTGCGGGTGAGGTCCTGCACGGCAGCCAGATTGATGGAAGCATCTTCCCGGATGGCCGTGTGCGGGCAGCCGCCGGTCTCGACGCCACGGATGCGTTCGCTTGGCAGCGCCTGTGCCCGCATCAGGGCCTCGGCATCCTCGCTGGTGTAGATGTCGTTGGTGATGACGGCGATGGAATAGCGGTCGCGCAGGGCCTTGCAGAGCTGGCCGGTGATCGTTGTCTTGCCGGCGCCGACAGGGCCGCCAATGCCGACGCGCAAGGGTCCGTTGGGAGATGTCATGTGCGGAACAGCCTTGTGTACTGGGTTTCGTGACGCATGGACGCAATGTCCGCGATGAAGGTGCAGCTGCCAAGCCCCTTGATCCCGCTGGCTGCGGCGGTCTTGGCCGTCTCAAGAACCTGAGGCATCAACCCCGCCAGCACCCGCTGGCCATCGGTCTGGCCAAGGGGCACGGCGCGCACCGCAGCGGAAATGATGTTGGCGGCAAAGGCATGGAGATAGGCGGCAAGGCTTGCATCGAGCCCGATGCCGGATGCGGCGAGCGCGAGCCCGGCGGCAACCGGATAGGGCCATGGCTCCGCCGCTGCACCGCCTTGTGCCAGGGTCTGGAACAGGGTTGCGTCCGGGACAGCGTCCGGGCGGCCGTGGTCCCAGGCATTTCGGACAGTAGCCAGAAAGGCGGTGCCTTGCGCGCTTGTCTCCACATACCGCTCGCGCGAGGGGCAGAGGGCCAGGCCAAGGGCGGCCAGCTCGCGCAGGTGGTCCGCATCGCCTGCCATCGCTGCGCGCCAGCTCTCCGCCAGCAGGATGCCATCCGTCCGGCCAGAACCATGGCGCAGAATGTCACCAAGCCAGAGGTGCAGGCTTGCGGCATCCTTCACTTCGCCATCCTCGATCACCTGCTCCAGCCCGTGGCTGTAGGTGAAGGCCCCCACCGGAAAGGCCGGCGAGAAGAAGGCCTGCAGACGGTAAAGCTCTGCCAGCCCCATCGCCGGCAGGGGTGTTTCACATGAATCAGGGTGGACTTCAGCGCTCAACGGCCGTGCCCGCCGCCGGAACTGTGATCATGTTCATGGGAATGCGAGTGGTCATGAGCATGCGAATGACTATGCCCATGCCCATGCCCATGACTGTACGAGTGCGCATGAGAATGACTGTGCGAGTGGCTGTGACTGTGCGAATGCTCATACCCCTCATGAGAATGGCCATGCCCATGATCATGCCCGTGCGTGCGGCCCTGGCCATAGGCGCCGCCTTCCGGGTCGAAGGGCGCCATCGCGTGGGTGAGGGTGCCGCCGAGGCGGACCACCATGTCCTCGATCACGTGGTCATGCAGGATGCGCAAGGTCCCGTCCATCAGCTGTGTCGGCAGATGGCGGTTGCCCAGATGCCAGGCGATCCGCATCAGGGCGGCCGGTGAGGGCGCGGTGATGTCGGTCACAGCCTCCGGCGCCGCCTGAACCTTGATGATCCGGCCATCCTCCAGCTGCAGCCCGTCGCCATGGCGCAGCCAGACGGCCTCGGGAAGGTCCAGCAGGAAACTGGTGCCGCCATCGGTTGTCAGCAGTGCACGGCGCCGGTGCCGGTCTTCGCCGCCCAGGGTGATGGTGTCCAGCGACCAGTCCGGCCATGTCCCGGCCGGCCGGACGAGACCTGCGCGCAAGGGTGTGCTCATTTCAAGGCCTCCGCAGCGCGCTTTTTTTGCGCGCGCAACTTTTTGTTTCAGAACAGGAAATAACGCTGTGCCATCGGCAGAACTTCCGCCGGTTCGCAGGTCAGCAGCTCGCCATCCGCCCGTACTTCATAGGTTTCCGGATGCACCTCGACGTGGGGCAGGGCGCTGTTGTGGATCATCGAGCGCTTGGAAATGCCGCCGCGTGTGTTCTTCACCGGCAGGACAAGACTGTCCAGCTCAAGCCGGTCCTTGATGCCATGGTCATGGGCAGCCTTCGAGACGAAGGTGACCCGGCTTGCCGTCATCGCCTTGCCGAAGGCACCGAACATGGGCCGGTAATGCACCGGCTGCGGCGTCGGAATCGAGGCGTTGGGATCGCCCATGGGCGCTGCGGCAATGGTGCCGAGCTTCAGGATCATGTCGGGCTTCACGCCGAAGAAGGCAGGCGACCAGAGGACAAGATCGGCCAGCTTGCCCACCTCGACCGATCCGATATGCTCGTCCAGCCCGTGGGCGATGGCCGGGTTGATCGTCACCTTGGCGATGTAGCGCTTCACGCGCATGTTGTCGTTTTCGCCGGTCTCCTCGGGCAGGCGGCCGCGCTGCACCCGCATCTTGTGCGCGGTCTGGAAGGTACGGATCAGGACTTCGCCGACGCGGCCCATGGCCTGACTGTCGGAGGCGATGATCGACATGGCGCCCATGTCATGCAGGATGTCCTCTGCCGCGATGGTCTCGCGCCGGATGCGGCTCTCGGCGAAGGCCACGTCTTCGGGGATCGACGGGTCGAGGTGGTGGCACACCATCAGCATGTCGAGATGCTCGTCGATGGTGTTCTTCGTATAGGGCCGGGTCGGGTTGGTGGAGGAGGGGATGACATTGGCCTCGCCCACCACCTTGATGATGTCCGGCGCATGGCCGCCGCCCGCGCCTTCCGTATGAAAGGCATGGATGGTGCGGCCCTTGAAGGCGGCCTTGGTGTTCTCGACAAAACCGCTTTCGTTCAGCGTGTCCGTGTGGATCATCACCTGCACATCATACTCGTCTGCCACGGACAGGCAGTTGTCGATGGCCGCCGGTGTCGTGCCCCAGTCCTCGTGCAGCTTGAGAGCACAGGCACCCGCCAGGATCTGTTCCTCGAGAGCGGCCGGCAGTGAAGCATTGCCCTTGCCGGCAAAGGCGAGGTTCATCGGGAAACTGTCGGCGGCCTGCAGCATCCGCGCCAGATGCCAGGGGCCGGGGGTGCAGGTGGTGGCGTTGGTGCCCGTCGCCGGTCCCGTGCCGCCGCCCAGCATGGTGGTGACGCCGGACATCAGCGCCTCGTCGATCTGCTGCGGGCAGACGTAGTGGATGTGAACGTCCAGAGCCCCGGCGGTGAGAATGCGGCCTTCGCCGGCAATCACTTCGGTTCCCGGCCCGGCAATGATGGTGACGCCCGGCTGAACATCCGGGTTGCCGGCCTTGCCGATGCCGGAGATCCGCCCGTCCTTCAGGCCCACGTCGGCTTTCACGATGCCCCAGTGGTCGATGATCAGCACATTGGTGATCACCGTATCCACCGCCCCGGCGGAGCGGGGATGCTGCGACTGGCCCATGCCGTCACGGATTACCTTGCCACCGCCGAACTTCACTTCCTCGCCATAGATGGTGAAGTCCTTCTCCACCTCGATGATCAGATCCGTGTCGGCCAGACGCAGCCGGTCGCCGGTGGTGGGGCCGAACATGTCCGCATAGGCGGCGCGGGGCATCTTGAAGGACATGGGAGAACCTCGAAAATCACGTGTGAAAACAGGCGTCAGGGATAGGCACAGCGTCTCGCGCTGTCAGAGCGGTCCCATGACCTTCTGGTTGAAGCCATAGACCGTGCGGTCCCCGGTAAAGGGCACCAGCCGCACCTTGCGGGTCTGCCCCGGCTCGAACCGCACGGCTGTGCCTGCCGGAATATCCAGCCGCTGGCCGCGTGCCGCCTCCCGGTCAAAGGCGAGCGCCGGATTGGTTTCGGCAAAATGATAATGGCTGCCCACCTGCACGGGCCGGTCGCCGGTGTTGGCGACTTCCAGCTCGGTCACCGGCGCCCCGGCATTCAGCTCTATCTCGCCATCAGCGGGAAAAATCTCTCCGGGGATCATCGTTTCATCTCCTTGTGCCTGAAGCGTGATGGCAAGGTGTTGCCATGCAGCCCTGTGCTTCCGTCACCGTGCGGAAAAAGCCTGCCCATGCTGCCTTAGCGGATCGGCTGGTGGACGGTGACGAGTTTTGTGCCATCGGGGAAGGTGGCTTCCACCTGCACGTCGTGGATCATTTCGGCAATGCCCGGCATCACCTGGTCGCGGGTGAGAACATGGGCGCCTGCTTCCATCAGCTCCGCCACGGTGCGCCCGTCGCGCGCGCCTTCGACGACGAAATCGCTGATGAGCGCAATGGCTTCGGGATGGTTCAGCTTCACGCCTCGCTCCAGCCGCCGCCGGGCCACCATGGCGGCCATGGAAATCAGCAGCTTGTCCTTTTCGCGCGGGGTCAGGTTCACGTGGGTCCTCCGTTATGTGGCCCTGGTCTGCTCAGCAGGACCAGAGGCGGGGCAGGGGGGCCTGCCGGCAGGTTTCAAGAAAGGTGATGAGACCATCGCGCAGGCTGCGGCTGTCCACGCTGACGAAACGGGCCACGAGCTGGCCGTTCCAGGCGCTGACACCGCCGCGCAAGGGGCCGCCCTCGGGGGTGATCTGTTCCAGACAGCGGCGCGCGCGGGCAAGGCCGCCTTCTGCGTCCGGTCCGCTGTCGATGAAGGTGGCAAAGGCGCAGCCGCCTGCAGCGGTGGCGAGGCCGTCCAGCATCTGCGTGTCCGGGCCGATGGCGAGATTGTCGGCAAAGGTGAGCCGCCCGCCGCGCCAGATGCGCCATTGGTCGTGGAAGGAAAGGGTCTTCACGCTCTCGCCCATCGCCTTGCGGCCAAGCACCACCATCTCAAGGCCGGTGAAGCGGGCCGAGCCCTCAAGCCGCACATCCATCTTGCGGGAGAGGGAGCTGGCCTCAAAGAGGATCAGTTCCTGCGGCAGCCATTCCAGATGGGCGCCGTCTTCTGCGGACAGGCTGTTCAGCACTTCGCCCGTACCGCCGGAGCTGCGATAGGCGCGCTCGGCGGTCTGGGAGGTGAGGATGGCGCGGGTTCCGGCGGCGAGGTGTCCGGTGTAACTGAGACGATCGCCGCCGGTGATGCCGCCGGATGTGTTCAGCAGAACGGCCAGCGGCACAGTGCCGTAAACTTTCGGCAGGCGGATCTTGGCGGAGCCCGATTGATAAAGCCCATCCAGGCGGGTCTTGCCATCACGCAGGGCAAAGGAGACGCGGGCCGTGCCACGGGCGCGCTGCATTACTGGCAGGGCCTTGCCGCCGCCACCTGCTCCGCCACCCTCAATGCCCGCATCCGCCCGCATCCTGTCTGTGCTCTCCATCCCTTGCCCCGTTTGGGCTTTGTCTGATCTTGTGCCGGGAGCGCGGTCTCGCGCAAGGGGGCCCCCGGAAGCCGGTTCCGGCCCCGAAGAGAGCTGCTAGCAAAGCCGGGGCCATGTGCCTGCGCCTTGTGCGCCCGTGCCTATGATGTTTGGACCTGATCTGAAAATGTGCAAAAATCAGGCAAATGCCCAGAACATATGCAGTCTATTTGCTCACGGCCTTTCACATCCCCGTGTCGAGGCTTTGCATTCCTTAACCTTGATCGGGTATGGAGAAATGGGGGCTGCGTTCCGGGGCTGATCCGGGGCATTCGGATGACGAGGGTGTCGTGTTTTCGCGATTGATTGACAAGCGCCTGCTGGGCCTTGCTGCCATTTCCGGCTGGCTGTCCCTGTGCGGGCTGGCCGTTCCTGCCAAGGCGGACATCGGTCCCTATCTGGTGATCGATGCAGCCACGGGCACCGTGCTGGAAGAGCATGAGGCGACCCGGCCCTGGTATCCGGCGTCGCTGACCAAGATGATGACCGCCTATGTCACGCTCAAGGCTCTGCGCGAGGGGCGGCTGCAGCTGGACAGTCCGGTCACCCAGTCGGCCAATTCCCTCGCCCAGCCACCCAGCAAGATGGGCTTCAAGGTGGGCACGCAGCTGACGCTGGAAACGGCGCTGACCATCCTGATGGTCAAGTCCGCCAATGATCTGGCCGTGGCGATTGGCGAGACCGTGGGCGGCACCGAAGAGAATTTCATTGCGATGATGAATGCGGAAGCGCGCCGCCTCGGCATGCGCAGCACCCATTTCGTCAATCCGCACGGGCTTCCCGACAACCGTCAGGTCTCTTCCGCTGCCGATCTGGCGATCCTGGCGATGGCGCTGAAGCGCGAGTTTCCCGATGCCCACAAGTACTACCGTCATCCGGGCCTGAAATTTGGCAAGCAGACGCTGCGCTCCGCCAACCGTGAGTTCCTGCAGCGTGTGCAGGGAGCTGACGGGCTCAAGACCGGCTATATCTGCAATTCGGGCTATAATGTTGCCGCTTCCGCCACGCGCAACGGCCGCACCGTCATTGCCGTGGTTCTGGGCGCGGGGTCCGGGCTGGAACGCACGGCCTTCACCCGGGAGGTGATCGACCGCGGTTTCCGTCTTGGCGGGCGCGGCCAGCATGTCTCTACCCTGCCGCCGAGTGGTGCAGGACTTCCGGCAGACGGTTATTGCAAGCGCAACCCGAAGCTCGGACCGGAACAGATTCTGGCCCGCTATGATATCCGCCAAGCTGCGGGCAAGACGCGCTCTTCGGTAGCGTTCCAGTCGACGGGCGAGGGCCGTCCGGTCATTGCGGTTCCCTCAGGCGATGCGGAACCGGGAGAAGAGGGCGCTGAATTTTCGTCCAAATCCGGCAAGGTTGACTGGAACATGATCCTCGACCGCACGGTCGGCACCGAACTGGTGGCTTATGCGCCCATCACCGTGCGCACGGGCCTTGCACCAGGCTCTGTCCCTGCTGCTGTGGCCATCGCCCCGGCGGCGGCAGCTGACGCCACGGTTGCCGCTGAGCTGCCCTCCGTCCGTCTTCCTGCGTCCAAGCCGCTGGATCTCAGGCCTTCCGTGGTTGTCCCGGGCGCGGCACAGGGTGCGGTCCAGACCACCCCGGCCTTTGGCTCCCTCTTCAACGGCAATGTGCCAGCTTCCGCCGTCCCCAGAGCCAAAGGCGGCAACTGACGCAGAGCTGCGCGAAGGATATTCAAGATGACCGAAGCTCAGGATGGCGCTGCACAGCCGCAGCGCGGCCCGAAGCCGCCCATTCCCCTGTCCATCGTCACGGGCTTTCTGGGGGCCGGCAAGACGACGCTGCTGAACCGTATCCTCAAGGATCCGGCGATGGCGGATACGGCGGTCATCATCAACGAGTTCGGGGATGTCGGGCTGGATCACCTTCTGGTGGACCAGTCGAGCGAGGGCATTCTGGAGCTTTCATCCGGCTGCCTGTGCTGCACCATCCGGGGGGATCTGATAAACACGCTGGAAGACCTGCTGCGCCGGCTTGATAACGGCCGCATGGAGCGTCTGGCGCGGGTGGTGATCGAAACGACCGGTCTTGCCGATCCGGCGCCCATCCTGCACACGGTGATGCTGCATCCCTATCTGATACTGCGCTACCGGTTGGACAGCGTCGTGACGCTGGTGGATGCGGTCAACGGTTCTGCGACGCTTGATGCCCATCAGGAGGCTGTACGTCAGGCTGCTGTGGCCGACCGGCTGGTGCTGGCAAAGACCGATCTTCTGGAAGGCGATGCGGGAGCGGCAACCCTTGGCGCACTGACCGAACGGCTGAAGGCGCTCAATCCCGGTGCGCAGCTTCTCAACGGGCATAAGGGTGAGGCCGATGCCGCGCATCTGTTCAATGCCGGGCTCTATGATCCCGCCACCAAGATCCCCGATGTGGCGCGCTGGCTGAATGCGGAGGCCTATGAAGCTCACGGGCATCACCATCACGGGCATGATCACGCCCATGGCCCTCATCATGGTCATCACCACGGTCATGGGCACCATCATCACGATGTGAACCGCCACGACGACAAGATCCGCGCCTTCACCCTGACCGCGAACCGCCCTGTGCCTGCCTCGGCGCTGGAAATGTTCCTTGATCTGCTGCGCTCCGCCCATGGTCCGAAGCTCTTGCGGGTGAAGGGCATCATCCAGATCGCCGAAGACCCGGCGCGGCCCGTGGTCATTCACGGGGTGCAGCATGTGTTCCATCCGCCGGTCACGCTGGCAGGCTGGCCGGACGGCGACCGGCGCACGCGGCTGGTCTTCATCACCTATGATCTGGCCGAGGGCTTCGTCCGCCGCCTGTTCGATGCCTTCACCGGCGCCATGGTCAGCGATACGCCGGACGCTCAGGCCATGATGGACAACCCGCTGGCCATCTCAGGCTTCAAGCCGGGGTGACGCCTCAGCTGCGCTTCAGCCGGATCAGGCCTTCCTGGGCGGTTGAGGCGATGAGGTGGCCGCTGCGGTCATAGAGCAGGCCGCGGTTCATGCCGCGCCCGCCGGACGAGGAAGGCGCGTCGGTGGCGTAGAGCAGCCAGTCATCGGCCCGGAACGGCCGGTGGAACCACATGGAATGGTCAAGACTGGCAGCCTGGATCTGCGGGCTGAACACCGACTTGCCATGGGGAAAGAGTGAGGTATCCAGCAGCGTCATGTCCGAGGCATAGGCCAGAACGCATTGGTGGATGCGGGTTTCGTCGGGCAGGGGGCTGGTTGCGCGGACCCAGACATACTGCTGCGGCGCCAGCTTCTTCTCGCTGAAATAGTGGGTGAGATCGACAGGGCGCAGTTCGATCGGGCGTTCCCGCTCCCAGTAGCGGCGCACGTTTTCCGGCGCCACCTTCAGGAACTTTTCCTTGAGTTCCTGCTCGCTTGGCAGCTCTTCCGGCATCGGCACGTCCGGCATGTCGATCTGGTGTTCCAGTCCGTCTTCCAGCGTTTGGAAGGAGGCGGACATGGAGAAGATCGCCTGCCCGTGCTGGATCGCCACAACGCGGCGCGTGGTGAAACTGCCGCCGTCGCGGATGCGGTCCACGTCATAGATGATCGGCACCGCCGGATCGCCGGGCCGCAGGAAATAGCCGTGCAGGGAATGGATTTGCCGCTCTTCGACCACGGTGCGCGAGGCAGCGACGAGTGCCTGGCCGATCACCTGTCCGCCATAGACCCGTTGCCAGCCCGCTTGGGGGCTGCGGCCACGGAACAGGTTGTGTTCCAGCTGTTCGAGGTCAAGAATGGACAAAAGTGAGTTGATGGCCGTGTTCATTGCCGCATTCCTTGCTAAATGAGCGCATGGGGCTAAATGAGTGCATGGGATGCACCCGTGGCGCACCGTCCGTGAATGCCTGATTGGACGCGGTGTCCGGTCCGTGTCAATGCTGACCAAAGGGAAGATAGCCCGGAATTGTTGCGCAGCGCTTGCGAAACGGCCGGGCGATGAAGGAGATGAAGATGCGCGAGTCCCAAGCCGCTGACAGTCCTGCTCAGGAGAGCGCGGCCGATGTGGTGATCGCCGGCGGCGGATATGTCGGCCTGTCCCTCGCCCTGGCGCTCAAGCAGGCGGATCCGTCGATGGAAGTGGCCGTCATCGATCCCAAGCCCATGGACAGCCTTGCCAGGGATCCGCGCGCCTCCGCCATCGCTGCTGCGGCCTGCCGCATGCTGGACCAGCTCGGCATCTGGGATGAGATTCGCGCCACCGCACAGCCGATCAACGAGATGATCGTCACCGACAGCAAGCTGCGCGACACGGTGCGTCCGGTGTTCCTGACCTTTGCGGGCGAGACCGGCGGCGCCCAGGGTGACGAGCCCTTCGCGCACATGATCCCGAACGGTGCGATGCTGCCGGCGCTGTACAAGGCGGCGCTGGCGCTGGGTGTGCGGTTCCATGCGCCCGATACGGCGCGCGATTTTCATCAGGCAGGCGATCATGTCAGCGTGGCTCTGGCCAGCGGCGGGCGCATCAGGGCCAAGCTTCTGGTGGCAGCCGACGGCGTGCGCTCGCGCCTGCGCGATCTGGCGGGCATCCGCACGGTGCACTGGTCCTACGGCCAGTCGGGCATCGTCACCACGGTGAAGCACGAGCGGCCGCACAATGGCCGGGCGGAAGAGCATTTCCTCCCCGCCGGGCCTTTCGCCATTCTGCCGCTGCCGGGCAACCGCTCGTCGCTGGTCTGGACGGAGCGCACGGGCGATGCGGACCGGCTGGTGCGCGCCGATGATTTCACCTTCGAACTGGAGCTGGAGCGCCGCTTCGGCCACCATCTCGGCAAGCTGGAGCTGGACGGCCCGCGCCATGCCTATCCGCTGGGCCTGACGCTGGCGCGCGATTTCGTCCGCCCGCGCATTGCCCTTGCGGGCGATGCGGCCCATGGTATTCACCCGATTGCCGGGCAGGGGCTCAATCTCGGCTTCAAGGACGTGGCGGCACTGGCGGAAGTCATCGTTGAGGCCCGGCGTCTGGGTCAAGATATCGGCGGGCTCGACGTGCTGGAGCGCTATCAGCGCTGGCGCCGGTTCGACACGTTCCAGATGGGCGTTGTCACCGACGTGCTGAACCGGCTGTTCTCCAACGATCTTGATGTGGTGCGCGGCATCCGGGACTTTGGCCTCGGTCTGGTGGACCGGCTGCCGAAGCTCAAGGGCATGTTCATCCGCGAGGCCGCCGGTTTTGCCGGGCCTGCGCCCCGGTTGTTGACAGGCGAAGCGATCTGAGCGGGCATCAAGGATAAATGGGCATCGGGGGAGAAGATGACGGCAACAGTGTCTGCCGGTGCCGAAGCTGGCCCGCGCACCATCCTGATCACGGGCTGCTCCAGCGGCATTGGCGCGGCCTCTGCCCGGCTGCTGCGGGGGCGCAACTGGCGGGTGTTTCCGGCCGCGCGCAAGCCGGAGGACGTGGAAGCCCTGGCCGCACAAGGCTTTGAGGCAGTGCTCATTGATTATGAGCGGCCCGAAACCATTCATGCCGGGCTGGAAGCTGTGCTGGCGAAAACCGGCGGGCGGCTTGATGCGCTGTTCAACAACGGCGCTTATGCCGTACCCTGCGCGGTGGAGGATCTCCCCGTCGAGGCGCTGCAGGCGCTGTTTCAGGCGAATTTCTTCGGCTGGCACGATCTGACGCGGCAGGTCATTCCGGTGATGCGCGCCCAAGGGGCAGGGCGCATCGTGCAATGCTCGTCCATCCTCGGCTTCATCGCTATGAAATACCGGTGTGCCTATACGGCGTCGAAGTTTGCGCTGGAGGCCTATTCCGACACGTTGCGGCAGGAACTGCATGGCACGGGCATTCATGTCAGCCTGATCGAGCCGGGGCCGATTGACACGCGCTTTACCGAAAATGCGCTGGCAAACTTCCATCACTGGATCGGCAGGGAAGGCATGATGGCCTCGCCGCACCGCGCCACCTACGAGCGGCGGCTGAAGCGGATGGAAAACGGTGAGCCGGGTCCCTGGAAACTTCCGCCGGAAGCCGTGGTTGAAAAGCTGGTGCACGCCATCGAGGCGAGCCGGCCCAGGGCGCGCTACCGGGTGACGAAGCCCACCATCTGGATGAACATCGCCCGCCGGTTCCTGACCACGCGCGCCCTCGACAGGGTGCTGATGAAGGCGGCGGACGGGGAAGAGTGAGATCATCCCCCTTGCGCAGGTCTGCGTAAACGGGGCAAAGCGGCGGCGGGCATCCTGCCGCCTGAGGGGTACAGGAAATGGGCAGTTTCTTTTATTATCTGGTTCCCGTGGCTGTTGGCGCGGTGGCAGTCGTGCTGCTGCTCGGGCTCTGGAACATGATGCGCGGCGGTTCGTCCAACCGCTCGCAAAAGCTGATGCGCTGGCGCGTTGGCCTGCAGTTTCTCGCTATCGTCATCATCATGGCGGCGCTCTATTTTCTGGGGTCCAAGCCCTGACGCGCGCCTGAAGCGCGTCCTAAGGGCATGAGCGCCCGGGAGGCATTGCAGCATGGTTGTTCTGAACAAGATCTACACGAAGACCGGTGATGACGGCACGACGGCGCTGGGCTCGGGCGAACGGCGCCCGAAGTATGACCTGCGCATCGAAGCCTATGGCACGGTGGATGAAACCAACTCGGTGGTGGGCCTCGTCCGCCTCGCGCTTGCGGGTGTGGATGCTGAGGTGGACGCTATTCTCAGCCGCATCCAGAACGATCTGTTCGATCTTGGCGCCGATCTGGCGACGCCGGAGACGGACAAGGATCTGGGCTATGAGCCCCTGCGCATCACCGATGCGCAGGTGACCGCACTGGAACATGCCATCGATCATCTGAATGCGGATCTGAAGCCGCTGCGCTCCTTCGTGCTGCCGGGCGGCACGCCGGCGGCCACCTATCTGCATCTGGCCCGCACCGTGTCGCGCCGGGCCGAAAGGCTGATGGTGCATCTGGCGGCGGAGGAGCGAATCAACCCGGCTGCCACACGCTATATGAACCGTTTGTCCGACTTCTTTTTCGTCGCGTCCCGGTATCTGAATGACAAGGGCGCAGGCGACGTGCTCTGGGTGCCTGGCAAGAACCGGTAAGGGTCAAGCCCGTGCGGCGTTTGAGCAATTCAGGGCTTGATGCGTCAGCATCTCAAGACCTGGCATATGAGAAAACAGGGATCAGGCAGAGACGGATGTTTTTTCCCCTCTACGACCATAACTCCTTGCGCCACGTGCTGAGGCCCGTGGTCACGTGGTCGGTGATCCTCGCCAATGTGCTGGTCTATCTGCTCATTCAAGGCGGGGGCTTTGGCGATGCGGCTATTGCCAGCGCCTATTCCTATGGCCTCATCCCGTCCGTGTTCTTCGACACGAAGGATCTGGCGCCGGAGCTGACCGTCCTGCCCGCCAAGGTGTCACTCGTCAGCTATGCCTTCCTGCATGCCGACATCATGCATCTGGCGGGGAACATGCTGTTTCTCTGGGTCTTCGGCGATAATGTCGAGGATGCCATGGGGCATGTGAAGTTCCTTGCCTTCTATCTCCTGTGCGCGGCGGCAGGCGGGCTTGCCTTCGCGCTGCTGGATCCGGCTTCGGATGTGCCGCTGATCGGCGCGTCCGGTGCGGTCTCGGGCATTGTTTCGGCCTATCTCATGCTGCATCCACGGGTGCGGGTCTGGGTGCTGTTCATGGGGCGCATCCCCTTGCGCCTGCCGGCCCTGTGGCTGCTGGGCGGCTGGATCATCGTGCAGATCGCCAGCCTCTTCCTGTTCCAGAAGAGCCAGGTGGCCTGGGCGGCCCATGCCGGAGGCATTATGGCCGGTGCCGTTCTTGTGCTGGTGATGCGCCGTCCGGGCGTGAGATTGTTCGACCGGGATATGAGGACCTGAACCGGATGAGGTTTGCCCAAGCCTTTGCGTTGCAGCATGAACTGGGCGGACCTTCCGTAGCGCCATCGTTGACACCCGGCGTCCGGGTGTTTACCGTCGCGCGCCGAATGCAAGTATTGGCTGAAACCCGCCGTTTTCTCCGCGGGATGTTAAGCCGGCTCGACCTGTTGACGCAGTGCGGCAAAAAAGCCGCCGAAGCGGGAGGATAAGACCCATGAAAATCCTTGTGCCCGTAAAGCGGGTGATCGACTATAACGTCAAGGTTCGCGTGAAACCGGATGGTTCCGGCGTCGAGCTGGCCAATGTGAAGATGTCGATGAACCCCTTCGACGAGATCTCCGTTGAAGAGGCCCTTCGCCTCAAGGAAGCGGGCAAGGCGGCGGAAGTGGTGGTGGTGTCCATCGGGCCGGCTCAGGCGGCAGAGACCCTGCGCACCGCGCTGGCCATGGGCGCCGACCGCGGCATTCTGGTGAAGACCGATGCCACGGTGGAGCCGCTGGCGGTTGCCAAGATCCTCAAGAAGGTCGTGGAAGCCGAAGAGCCGGGTCTCGTGATCCTCGGCAAGCAAGCCATCGACGATGACTGCAACCAGACCGGCCAGATGCTGGCGGCGCTGCTCGGCTGGGGCCAGGGCACCTTTGCTTCCAAGGTCAGCGTTGGTGACGGCAGCGTGGATGTGACCCGCGAAGTGGATGGCGGCCTGCAGACCGTGACGCTGAAGCTTCCGGCCATCGTCACCACGGACCTGCGCCTCAACGAGCCGCGCTATGCGTCCCTGCCGAACATCATGAAGGCGAAGAAGAAGCCGATCGACGAAAAGACCCCGGAAGATTTCGGTGTTGACATCGCTCCGCGCCTGACCGTGCTGAAGACGGTCGAGCCGGCATCCCGTCAGGCTGGCGTGAAGGTTGGCTCGGTGTCCGAGCTTGTGTCCAAGCTGAAGAACGAGGCCGGCGTCCTCTAAGGACCCGTCACAGGAGGATAAACACCCATGACGACACTTCTTGTGGCCGAACACGCCAATGGTGCCCTGAACGACGCAACCGGCAAGGCCCTGACCGCCGCAGTGAAGCTTGGCGGTGATGTGCATGTGCTGCTGGCCGGTGAGGGCGCCCGCTCTGCCGCCGAGGCTGCGGCCAAGCTCGCAGGCGTTACAAAGGTTCTGGTGGCTGAGGGCGATGCCGTCGCCCATCAGCTGGCCGAACCGATGGCAGACCTGATCGTTTCGCTGGCCGGTGGCTATGACGCCATCGTTGCCGCCTCCACCGCCAGCGGCAAGAACATACTGCCCCGCGTTGCAGCCCTGCTCGACGTGATGCAGATTTCTGACGTCACCGCCGTCATCGATGGCGAGACCTTCGAGCGTCCGATCTATGCCGGCAACGCCATCCAGACCGTCAAGTCGGGCGATGCCAAGAAGGTGATCACCGTGCGCACCGCCTCATTCGCCGCTGCAGGCGAGGGCGGCTCGGCGGCCATTGAGGATGTGGCGGCTCCTGCGGACGGCGGCCTCTCCAGCTTCGCCGGTGAAGAGCTGTCCCGCTCCGACCGTCCGGAACTGGCTTCGGCCAAGATCATCATCTCGGGCGGCCGTGCGCTGGGCTCTGCGGAGAAGTTCCAGGAAGTCATCATGCCGGTGGCGGATGCGCTGGGTGCGGCTGTCGGTGCCTCGCGCGCTGCGGTCGATGCAGGCTATGCTCCAAACGACTGGCAGGTTGGCCAGACCGGCAAGGTGGTTGCCCCGCAGCTCTACATCGCCTGCGGTATCTCCGGCGCCATCCAGCATCTGGCCGGCATGAAGGACTCCAAGGTCATCGTCGCCATCAACAAGGATGAGGAAGCTCCGATCTTCCAGGTGGCGGACTACGGCCTTGTCGGGGATCTGTTCGAAATCCTGCCGCAGCTGAAGGCAGAACTCGAAAAGGCCTGATGGCGCATCAAGAGGTTCAGGCTGCTGCGGACATCCCGGCAGCCTGAACTGTTTTTGAAGGTTAAGGCAGAAGGTATGATCCGGTTTTATGGCCGTGGTCCTTGCCCGATGCGGTGAACCTTGTAAAGAATAGCGCGGTTTGCGTGCATGTACCGCACGGCCTGCAACAGGATCGGATGAGACGATGGTGGTCGAGATCAAGAAAGTCGGTGTGATCGGTTCGGGCCAGATGGGCAGCGGAATTGCCCATGTCTGCGCCGTGGCCGGATATCAGGTCTATCTCAACGACCTGTCCCGCGACCGGATCGAATCCGGTCTGGCGTCGATCAACGGCAACATGGCCCGTCAGGTGTCCAAGGGCCAGATTTCCGAGGAAGACCGTTCCGCAGCTCTCGACCGGCTGCATGGTGCGGAAAACCTGGACATGCTGGCCGATGTGGACCTTGTCATCGAATCCGCTGTCGAGAACGAGCAGGTCAAGCGCAAGATTTTCTCCCAGCTCTGCCCGGTACTGAAGCCCGAAGCGGTGCTGGCGACCAACACCTCGTCCATTTCGATCACCCGCCTTGCCGCCTCGACCGACCGGCCGGAGCGCTTCATCGGCATCCACTTCATGAACCCGGTTCCGGTCATGGAGCTGGTGGAGCTGGTGCGCGGCATTGCCACCGAAGACGAGACCTTTGAGGCCGCCAAGGCTTTCGTCGCGCGTCTGGGCAAGACCACAGCCGTGGCCGAGGATTTCCCGGCCTTCATGGTCAACCGCATCCTGCTGCCGATGATCAACGAAGCCATCTACACGCTCTATGAGGGCGTTGGCTCGGTGGAATCCATCGATACGGCCATGCGCCTTGGTGCCAACCATCCGATGGGCCCGCTGCAGCTGGCGGACTTCATCGGCCTCGACACCTGCCTGTCCATCATGCAGGTGCTGTATGAAGGTCTCGCCGACAGCAAGTACCGCCCGTGCCCGCTGCTGGTGAAATATGTCGAGGCCGGCTGGCTTGGCCGCAAGACCCGCCGCGGCTTCTACGATTATCGCGGCGAAACTCCGGTTCCGACCCGCTGACGGCGGCATGAACCTCGCCCGCTACTGCCTCACCCGCGCTGCGCCCGATCCGGGCGCGGTGGCGCTGGAGGTGGTGGGGCCGGGCGGGGCGCTGCTGGAGCGCTGGACCTATGGCGATCTCACCACAAGTGTGCTGTCTGTTGCGGGCGGGCTTGCTGGCGAAGGGGTGATGCGGGGCGACCGCATCCTCCTGCGCATCGGCCATTCCAGCGATTTTCCGCTTTTCTTCTTCGGTGCCATTGCCGCCGGATTCGTGCCGGTGCCCAGTTCCGCGCTGCTGACCGGGCCGGAATGCGACATGCTTCTGGCCGACAGTGGGGCTGTTGCCGTCATTCATGATGGTGCAACGCCGCTGCCGCAGCCGCGTGATGGGGTGCGCTTCATCGGGCCGGAGGGCATCGCAGCGCTTAAAGGCGCGCCGCAGGGCGCATTTGCGGACACGCAGCCGGACGATCCGGCCTTCATCGTCTACACCTCCGGCACCAGTGGCCGCCCCAAGGGCGTGCTGCACGCACAGCGCGCCGCTTCTGGCCGCAGGCCCATGGATCAGGGCTGGTACGGGATCTCCGCGCAGGACCGGCTGCTGCATGCAGGCGCCTTCAACTGGACCTACACGCTCGGCGTTGGCCTGATGGACCCCTGGGCCAATGGCGCCACCAGCATTGTCTATGACGGCCCGCGTGATCCGCATGTCTGGCCGGATCTGCTGGAAGCCACGGGCGCCACGCTGTTTGCAGCGGTGCCGAGCCTTTACCGGCGCATTCTGAAATACGGCGATGTTACGCCGCACCGCTTCCCGCACCTGCGCCATGGGCTGACGGCTGGCGAGGCCTTGCCCGCAGCCCTGCATGAAGAGTGGACCCGCCGCAGCGGCCGGCCGCTCTATGAGGCGCTGGGCATGAGCGAAATTTCCACCTATGTCTCCAGCGGCCCGCAGGTGCCCACGCGCCCCGGCAGCCCTGGCAAGCCGCAGGCCGGACGCTCCATCGCCATTCTGCCGGAGGAGGGCGGCGATACGCCGCTGCCCCTTGGTGAAACAGGCCTTTTGGCCGTCTCGCGCGATGATCCGGGCCTGATGCTGGGCTATTGGCAGCGGCCGCAGGATACGGCGGAGGTGATGCGCGGCAGCTGGTTTCTGACCGGCGACCGTGCCCGTCAGGATGCGGATGGCTATCTCTGGTATGAGGGCCGGGCCGATGATGTGATGAATGCCTTCGGCTATCGCGTTGCGCCGGAAGAGGTGGAGCGCGTCATTGCCAGCCATCCGCACGTGGCGGATGTGGCTGTGACGGCGGTGCCGGCCGCCAATGGCATCAGCCTTGTCACGGCCTTTCTTGTGCTGCGGGAGGGCGCAGCGCTGGACGCAGATGCTGTCGCCGCCTTCGTGGTGGAGCGGCTGGCGGAATACAAGCGGCCCAAGGTCTACCGTCTTGTGGCGGATCTGCCGCGCACGCCTTCCGGAAAGCTGCAGCGCAAGGCGCTGTGGCGGGAAAACTCCTGAAAACTATTAACGCCACATTAACTTTCTGCGGCGACACTGCCGGTCTCGAAGAGAGGCTTATCCATGAGCAGCGCATCCATCGCAGCCGCGCTTGTCGGGGCAACACAGGCCCAGACCCAGCAGCAGCTTCAGGCCAAAATGCTGAAGATGTCGATGCAGCCGGATCAGGCCGTTGTCGCCATGCTGGATCAGGCGGCCTCTTCCGGTTCAGGGTCTGCACCGCTTGCCGCAGGGACCGGCGGTTTCGTGGACGTTACCGTCTGACCACCTTCAGATTCGCCTCATTCCGCTGGTGCGAGCACGGGCCAAGCCCGGTGCAGGCTGCAGCCTTGCGGCCGTTTACCAAGTTTTCCTCTGATAAAATCATCTGACGAAATTCAGGGCAGGGCTTTCGTAATATTTTGGCACCTTGATTCTATGATTAATCAATAGTTAATATATGAATCCGGGGTGGCTGATTTTATTGAGCTATTTCTAGTCTAACCTAGCGTAATTCGACATTTTAATAAAATTTTAGATAATTTGCCTGATTCGTTGTAATGTTTGCTTTGGCTCCATGGCCTATCTTATCCTTCGTGGCATTCCAGCTATCTGGCCGTTCGCCGGCCGGTGCTCACGATGGAGGTTCACATGGCGGAGATCGAAAGCTACCGCGGTGTTCCAGCCTCTGCGCTGAGAGAGGAGAAGACCCTCTCGGAACGCCGCACTGAACGGTTCGAGGAATTCAACGCCCGGCGCAGCGCCATGCTGGCCGAAGCGGTGAACCGCGAAGCGGACAGGAAGGCGAACCGCGCAGAGCAATTGAGTGATGATGCTGATCGCATCGCGCGCCGTGCCGTCCTTGGCATGGGCAACCGCGTCGATGTGACGGTCTGATCCCGGCATTCTCCGGGCTCCGGCTGGAGCAGGCATCAACTGGAAAGGGCTTGAGTTATGGTTGCAATTTCCGGAACTGCATCGGCTGACCTCGCTGCGCCGCGGGTGCGTCCTGATTATTCCGCCAGGGCTGCGCAGGAAACAGCCCGGGTTGAGCGTCAGGCCGCAGAACGTCAGACGGAAGAGCGCCGCGAGACCGTGCAGGAGACGTCCCGCCAGGAAGAGCAGCGCGAAAGCCGCAAGATTCCCGGTCTCGGCAATGCGGTGGACATCACCGCCTGACGGTGGACGGCCTCATTAGCAGATCCATGGCCCCGCTCCGGCGGGGCTTTGTCTTTTTGAGGGTTGTTTCCGCAACCACCCACCTGCCGTTTATCCTGCCGTCTGGCCCGTACTTTGGCCCGTAGTCTGCCCTGGCGCCTTTGCCCGTGCCGCATCGATCAGCTGCAGCGCGTCCTCATGGTCCCATTCAGCCGGGCCGTACATGGTGCCGATCTCGCAGCCGTCGGGTCCGGCGAGGATCGTTGCCGGCAGGCCGGTGGCGCGGGCCTTGCTGCGCAGGTCCTGGAACACCGCGTTCGACGCATCCGAATAATAGGTGAGCGAGGCAACGCCGATTTCGTCAAGGAAGGCCTTGGGCTTTTCAGGACCGCCCCGGTCGAGGTTGACCGTAACCACCGCGAAATCATCGCCGTTGCGGGCCTGCGCCAGCCGGTCCAGCGCGGGCATTTCCTTGCGGCAGGGGGCGCACCAGGTGGCCCAGAGGTTCAGCAGGACCGTCTTGCCGGTGAATTGCGCAATGCTGACGTCCTCGCCGTTCGGTCCCTTGAATTTCAGGCTCCTGAGGTCGAGCGGCTTCTGCGCGGGCAGGAAGGCGGCGACATCACCCCGGGCAAAGGGCTTGGCAGCGGAGGCTGCCGCCAGCGAGGCCTGGCAGCTTTTCCCTGCGCTTGTGTTGCCACCGGGGCTGCCAATCACGTATACCGCCGCAATGGCTGAAAGCAGACCGGCCGCAGCGACCGCAACCAGCGGACGTCTGTAACCGGAGCGGGTCTGTCTTGTCGGCTTCATGTCTTCTTCACCTGGCAAGGGCACCTCTCCGGGGCGTCTATCAAGAGGCAGTCATATGAGCAACCGCATGTGGGGCGGCCGTTTCGCCGAAGGCCCGGACGCGATCATGGAAGAGATCAACGCGTCCATTGGCTTCGATCAGAAGCTATACAGGCAGGATATAGAGGGTTCCAAGGCCCATGTCCGCATGCTGGCCGCGCAGCAGATTGTCGCGGGCGAGGATGCAGAAAAGATCGTTCACGGTCTCGACACGATCCTGTCAGAGATCGAGACGGGCAAGTTCACCTTTTCCCGCGCCCTTGAAGACATCCACATGAACATCGAGGCGCGCCTTGCCGAGCTGATCGGTGCGCCGGCCGGACGCCTGCACACCGCCCGGTCGCGCAATGACCAGGTGGCGACCGATTTCCGCCTTTGGGTGCGCGACACGCTCGATACGCTCGATGGCCAGCTGGCCGGGCTGCTGGTGGCACTGGCCGAAAAGGCCGAGACCCACGCCGCCGACGTGATGCCGGGCTTCACCCATCTCCAGTCGGCCCAGCCGGTCACCTTCGGCCACCACATGATGGCCTATGTGGAGATGTTTGCCCGCGACCGCAGCCGCTTTGCCGATGCGCGCAAGCGCATGAACGAGTCTCCGCTGGGCTCTGCGGCGCTGGCCGGCACGTCCTTCCCGATCGACCGCGAAGCAACCGCGAAGGCGCTTGGCTTCGACCGGCCGATGGCCAATTCGCTCGACGGCGTGTCCGACCGCGACTTCGTCATCGAGGCGCTTTCTGCCGCGGCCATCTGCTCCATGCACCTGTCTCGCTTTGCCGAGGAAATCGTGCTGTGGTGTTCGGCCCAGTTCGGCTTCATCAAGCTGTCGGACAAGTTCTCGACCGGCTCCTCGATCATGCCGCAGAAGAAGAACCCGGATGCGGCCGAACTGGTGCGCGCCAAGACGGGCCGCATCTACGGCGGCATGATGGCGCTGCTGGTGATGATGAAGGGCCTGCCGCTCGCCTATTCCAAGGACATGCAGGAAGACAAGGAACAGGCCTTCGACGCGCTGCCGTCCCTGTCGCTGGCGCTTGCCGCCATGACCGGCATGGTGCGGGACATGGAGCCGCAGGTGAAGCGTATGAAGAAGGCCGCAGGCTCCGGCTACTCCACCGCAACGGATCTGGCCGACTGGCTGGTCCGCGTGCTCGGCATGCCCTTCCGCGATGCCCACCACGTCACTGGCAAGATCGTCGGCTATGCGGTTGCCGAAAGCGTTGAGCTTGAAAAGGTGCCGCTGGCCGTAATGCAGGAAATCGAGCCGCGCATCACCCGCGAGATCTATTCCGTGCTGACCGTCGACAAGTCGGTGAAGAGCCGCACCAGCTACGGCGGCACGGCTCCGGCCAATGTGCGCAAGCAGGCCCGCCGCTGGCTGAAGCAGCTGGCCAAGGGCTGAGGAACCGGCGCGGGGCTTGCCGCGCGCGGGAAGGCGTGCGAGGACATCGCACCTGAGACGTTTCATGCAACGAGGTCCGACATGCTGAAGAACCGGCGCTTTCTGGCAGCTGCCACCTGCATTCTCTGCCTTGGTCTGGCCGTTTCGGCCTGTGGCCGCCGCGGTTCCCTGGAGCCCGTCCGCGCGTCTGCCAAGCAGAGCCAGACCGCACCGGCTGCTTCGGCAGAGCCTGCTGCCGCCAGTACCGCTGCCTCCGCGCCGAAGTCCTGACGCCGGAAAGTCCTGAGGCCGGCGGTAAAATCCCGCCGGCTGCGCCTATGTTCCGGGAGCAGTGATGCATCATTTCGAGATGAGGGGCGGCGTTCTCCATGCTGAGGATGTCAGCCTGCCTGAGCTGGCAGAAACGGTGGGCACGCCGTTTTACTGCTATTCGACCGCGACGCTTGAGCGGCACTTCCGTGTGTTTGCGCAAGCGCTGAAGGACATTCCGTCCATGGTCTGCTTTGCGGTGAAGGCCAACTCCAATCTCGCCGTCTTGCGCACGCTGGCCCGGCTTGGCGCAGGCATGGATGTGGTTTCGGAAGGCGAAGCCCGCCGGGCGCTGGCCGCAGGCACTCCGCCGGAGCGCATCATGTTCTCCGGCGTCGGCAAGACCGAAGCAGAGCATGCCTTTGGCCTTGAGCAGGGCATCTTCTGCTTCAACGTGGAATCCGAGCCGGAGCTGATCCAGCTCTCGCGTGTGGCGCAAGGACTGGGCAAGACAGCGCGGGTGTCGTTGCGCATCAATCCGGATGTGGACGCGCGCACCCATGCCAAGATCTCCACCGGCAAGTCGGAGAACAAGTTCGGCATTCCCTGGAAGCGCGCCCGCGAGGCCTATGCGGTGGCCGCGCGCCTGCCGGGCATCAAGGTCAGCGGCATCGACATGCATATCGGCTCGCAGATCACCGAGCTGGAACCGTTCGACGCGGCTTTCTCAAGGCTTGGCGAGCTTGTGGCGCAGCTGCGCTCCGACGGGCATGAGATTGATCACGTCGATCTCGGCGGCGGCCTGGGCGTGCCCTATGTGTTTGACAACACTCCGCCGCCGCACCCGGATGACTATGCCGCTGTCGTGCGCAAACATGTGGAGCGGCTGGACTGTCAGGTGATCTTCGAGCCCGGCCGCCTGATTGCGGGCAATGCCGGCATTCTGGTCACCCGGGTGATCTATGTGAAGAAGGGCCAGGACAAGTCCTTCGTCATTGTCGATGCGGCCATGAACGATCTGATCCGGCCGACGCTGTATGATGCCTGGCACGAGGTTGGACCGGTGGTGGAACCGGCCGCAGACAGCGGGCGAATCATTGCCGATGTGGTAGGTCCGGTATGCGAAACGGGCGACTATCTCGCCCTGGGCCGCGATCTGCCGGAGGTGAAGGCGGGGGATTTGCTGGCGGTTTATACCGCCGGTGCCTACGGCGCGACACAATCCTCCAGCTACAATACCCGCCTTCTGGTGCCCGAAGTGCTTGTGAACGGCTCGCAATATGCCGTGATCCGCCCGCGCCCGTCCTATGAGGACCTGCTGGGACTGGACAGGATGCCGGACTGGCTTTGACGCGGGCAAGACGATCACGGCGGATTTGATCGCCCTTGATCACCGGGGCGGGTTGCCGTCAGACCCGCTTTGCCCCACTCTAGGATACTGCGGGGTTGAGGGCTGAACGCGGAGAAATACGGTTTGGCGGAACAGGACCCAGTTGAGCGCAAGTTTCCATCCGGGCAGGAGATTGCCGTGACGGATAGCGACAGGCTGTCTCTGCCGCAGGATCTGACGCGGGCGGCGGTGGACAAGCGTCTCAAGGCCGTGGTCTGGCGCAGCCGCGTTGCGCTGTTCTGGGAACGGCTCTGGCCCGCGCTCTATCTGCCTTTCATTCTCCTTACCCTGTTTGCCGGTCTCTCGCTGGCCGGGACCTGGCTCGTTGTGCCGGTCTGGCTGCGGCTTGTGCTGGTGGCGGCTCTTGCCGGGGCATTCCTCTGGTCGCTGCGCCCGCTCCTGGGCCTGCGCTGGCCCAGCCGTCAGGACGCCCTGCACCGGGTGGAACTGGTCAGCGGACTTTCCAACCGGCCGCTCACGGCGATCGAGGATGACCTGCCGCCCGGCAGTGCCAGCCCGGAAACGCTGGCCCTGTGGGAGATGCACAAGCGCCGCATGGCCGAAACGCTGCGCTCCATGCGCTCCGGCCTTGCCCATCCGGAAGCCTTCCGCCGTGATCCCTATGCGCTGCGCGTGGTTGCCCTGATGCTGCTGGTGACCGGATTTGCGGTCACACAGGACGGCACGAGACTGAACCGGCTCGGCTCGGCCTTCACCTCGCCGCTCGATTTGCAGGAGGTTGCCAGCCGTATTGATGCCTGGGTTACGCCGCCGCTCTACACGGCCCGCGCGCCCATCTATCTCACCGGGGAGAGCGCTGCCCTGCGTGACCCTTCCGTGCCGCTGAAGATTCCGGCTGGCAGCGTGCTGACCCTGCGGGCGCAGGGCACCTCGGGCCTTGCCATTTACAAGGATGGCGAGCCGGTCACTCCGGCGCAGGAGGATGAGCCCGCAGCAGCCCAGAACACCGGTGTTGAAGAACAGCGCCTGACGCTTTCCGAAAGCGGCTCCTATGCGCTGCAACAGGGCGGTACCGTCATTGCCACCTGGCCGTTTGACGTGCAGCCGGATCTGCCGCCCACCATCCGCCTGCTGGATGATCCGGAAGCCCAGCTCAGCGGTGCGCTGAAGCTCAGCTATCTGGCGCAGGACGACTACCGGGTGACCGGCGCAGAGGCACAGATCGAGCCCGCGCCGAAAGCCTCAGACACCCATGAAGAGCCGCGCCCGCTGGTCGAGGCGCCGCAGTTTCCCCTATCCGTTCCGCCGCAGGCACCCGGCTCGGCCAAGCCCGGCGAGACGATCCGCGACCTGACGTCTCACCCCTGGGCGGGTTCCGAAGTGCTGCTGACCCTGATTGCCCGCGATGAGGCGGGGCAGACGGGCACGTCGGAACCGGCGGTTTTCACCCTGCCGCAGCGCCGCTTTTCCAAGCCGCTGGCCAAGGCCGTGGTGGAGCAGCGCCGGGATCTGGCGCTGGATGCCAAGTCCCAGCTGCGGGTGATCGATGCTTTCGATGCGCTGCTGCTGGCGCCCGAGGCCTTTGATGTGCAGCCGCGCGTGCATCTGGGCCTTGCCTTCGCCTACCGCAATCTGGTGGCCGCCCGCAGCGACGAGCAGCTGAAGGAGCTGCTGCCGCTTCTTTGGGATCTGGCGCTGTCCATCGAGGATGGCGATCTCTCCATGGCCGAGCGGGCCCTGCGCGACGCGCAGGAGGCTTTGCGCGAGGCGCTGGAAGAGGGAGCATCCGATGAGGAGATTGCCCGCCTGACACAGGAACTGCGGCAGGCTTTGCAGGAATACATGCAGGCGCTGACCGAACAGCTGCGCCAGAACCCGCAGGCCATGCAGCCGTTCAATCCCAATCAGCAAAGCCTGAGCACGCGCGATCTCGACGAGATGCTGAGGCGTATCGAAGAACTGGCACGCAGCGGCTCGCGCGATGCAGCCCGTGATCTTCTGGCGCAGATGCAGCGCATGCTGGAGAACCTGCAGACCGGCCGCCCGCAGATGGCACCTGACGGCCTCACCAACGAAATGATGGAGATGCTGAACCAGCTTGGCCAGATGATCCAGCGCCAGCAGGAGCTGATGGACCAGACCCACCGTTTCAACCAGCAGCAACAGCAGCAGGGTGAGGGCGAAGGGGGGCAGCAGGGCGGCCAGAATGGCGGGCAGGGCCAGCAGATGACCGAAGAGCAGCTGCGCAACCTGCTTGACCAGCTGCAGCAAGGCCAGGGCGATCTGGCCCAGCAGCTGCAGCAGCTGATGGAGCAGATGGAGCGCAACGGCCTGTCGCAGAACGAAGGTCTGGGCGAGGCGGGCGACGCCATGGGCCAGGCCCAGCGGTCGCTCGGGCAGGGGCAGGGCGATCAGGCGGTCGGTCAGCAGGGCGATGCCCTCGACGCATTGCGCCGTGGCGCCCAGCAGCTGGGCGAGCAGATGATGGGCATGGGCGAAGGGCAGGGCATGAGCCAGCGTTCGCCTATGGATACGGACCCGCTCGGCCGTCCGCGCCGCAATCAGGGGCCGGATCTTGGCAGTCAGGTGAAGGTGCCGGACGAGATCGACGTGCAGCGGGCGCGCCGGATCTTGGAAGAACTGCGCCGCCGCTTCTCCGATCCGGCCCGCCCGAGACTGGAACTCGACTATCTGGAGAGGCTGCTGCGCAGCTATTGACGGGCGCCGGGGGGGCACCCCGGTTTTCAGCCCCGTTCCTCAGCCCGCAGCGCGCTTGAAGATCATGTCCCTTGCCGCGATGACCGCGCCGATGGTGATCAGAATGCAGGCTGCGCCGACGATCCAGGTGAAGGTGCCGAAGCCGAAGGTGATGAGCAGCAGCGTGGAGAGGAGCGGGGCCGAATAGGCGGCCGCGCCCAGGACCTGAATGTCGCCGCGCTTGACGCCAATGTCCCAGGTGAAGAAGGCAAGGCCGACCGGCAGCAGGCCAAGCGCCACGACACTGGCCCATTCGACCGTGCCGGACGGCCAGACGGTGTCTTCCAGTGCCAGATGGCAGATGGCCGACAGCAGCGCCGTCAGCAGGCAGAAGCCGGCCACCGCTTCCGTTGGCACCTCGCCCAGGCGGCGGGAGAGGACTGAATAGGTGGACCAGAACAGGGAAGAGGCGGCCGCCGCGCCATAGCCGAGGGCAAAGGCGGGATCGAGGCTGAGGCCCTCTCCCTTGCTGACCAGCAGCGCCGCACCGCCGAGGCCGAGCACGGTCCCCAGCACGTGATGCAGCTTCAGTCTTTCGCCCGGCAGCAGGGCGGAAAACACCACGATCAGCAGCGGCCAGGTGTAGTTGATGAGATTGGCATCGACCGGCGGCGCGTTGCGGATCGCGGTGAAATAGAAGAAATGAAAGCCGAACAGTCCCGCCGTGCCGAAGGCCCAGACCTTCAGCGGCTGGCGCAGGGCGGAGAGCTTGCCGCGAAAGGCGAGCCACGAAAAGGCCAGCAGGCCCGAAAGACCGAAGCAGAGCGCGTTGAGCAGGAATGGCGGCACCGCGCCGGACCCGGCACCGAAGACGCCAAGAGTGGCCCACATGAGCACGGCCGTGAGGCCAACGAGTGTGGCGCGGAAGCGGGCGGCTTGATCGGTCATGGCATCCTGAGGAAATGGTGCGTCGGGTCTTGCAGCGACAGAAATACATAGTCCTTGAGGTGGCGCAAGGACAGGCATGCCTCATCTGCGTGCATTGTGCATCTGTCACAGCTTTAGCAAGGCTCAAGCGCCCATGGGCTGGTTATGCCGCCTCATCAGGTGCTTGATCGTCCCGCCGGTTCGGGACATCTTGCGCATGTAACGATGATCCGACCCATAGCGGAGACCGAATTGACCAAGCTCGACATCAAGGCTCTTGGCCCCGACGATGCCCTGCACCTTGCGCCCCTGATTGCTGAAAATGCCCAGGCCCTCAAGCGCGGCGCCCCGCGCCGTCCGGACCAGTTCTATGCCGAGCGCATTCTGGGTGACCGCTCCGCCGAAGTGATCGGCGCCTTTGTGGACGGGCAGCTTGTCGGCTTTGCGGTCTTCTTCGATCTGCCGGAACTGATCACGGGCCTGCGCTCCGGCCAGATGGACCACATCTACGTGCGCCCTGAGTTCCGCCAGAAAGGCATTGCCCGCAAGATGATCCAGACCCTCGTCACCGAGGGCCAGAGCCGTGGCTGGCTGCAGCTGCGCTGGATCGTGCCGAGCAAGAACGCTCCTGCACTTGCTCTCTATGACCAGATCGCCGAGCCCGATCATCACAAGAGCTACATCATCGCCATCGACCGGCTGGCGTCGGCCTGACGCAGCTTGCGGCGAAGCGCCCCGGATGCTGAACGTCAGATCCGGGGCAGCCTTGCCAGAGGTTGGCCGGAGTTTAGGTCGCAGACGCGCTTGCTCCGCCCTCTTTTTCGTCATGCCATGGGCGGAGCCATGGCATGACGAATGCGGTGGTGTCTCACGCGGTCAAAGGGGCTTGAAGCTCCCCCTCAATACACCGGGTCGATCTGTGCGAAGGGCAGGATGCCGATGCGGGCGGAGCCGTTGGTGAGCTGCACCTTTGCTTCCACCGCCGCCTTGCCATCCACCTGCGTCGCCTTGCCGAAGCTGATGACGGCGCCCTGCAGCGCTTCGGGGAAGCCGGAATCGGACGGGAAGAAGGGCGCAAGAACGGCCTTGATGCCATCAGGTTCCACCGCTGTCAGCGGCAGCTCGCCGGAGAGGGTGCCGTTGGTTTCCAGCCGGATCTGACCGGTGGTGTTGAGGCTAGTGCTGCCGGTGGTGAGTTTCAGGGCGCTGACGGTCAGCGCCGGCTGGCCGTCCGTGCTGGCAAAAAGGGTCTGCGGCACGGTGCCTGACAGCAATGGCGCCCCGCCGGAAATCTGGCCGATGAAGCTGCCGTCACCGGGCTGGTCCTCTGCCGCCACCTTCAGGCCCTTGAAGCTGACGGCCAGATCCAGATCGTCCGGCTGTGCGGGGTTTGGCCGCAGGTGCAATTCTCCGCCTGCCAGAGATACTTCACCTGCATCTGGGTTCTCGGAGGTAAAGAAACGGGAGGCTGTGATCACCCCATCCAGCTGGCGCAGGCTCGTGCCATTAAAACGCAGACTGGCGCGCAGGCTCTCCCATGTGCCTTCCTGGATCGGGCCGTCGCCGGGCGCAAAGGCGGCCATCGGGCTGTCCGCCTCGATGATCATGTGCTGCGGATTATAGGCGAGGGCGACGGCGCGCAGCCCGGCGACACTGACGAAATGGCCCACCGGCGTGCGCAGGGCAAAGTCCTTGCAGGTCAGCTCGAAGCGGAACGGATAGCCGCCAAGGCCGCGCTCGCTGCAGGCGATCTCGAAGCCCATGGCCGCTGCATTCTGCAGGGCGGCATCAATCTGGCTGTTGACGAAGCTGCGGGCCGCAATCCAGGCCGCACTCCATCCACCGGCCACAAGCACCACGGCTCCGGCGAGATAGATGAACTTGCGGCTGGAGGATTTGCGCGGCGCGGAAGGGATTTCGGTCATGTCTGTCCTCTGGTGCCACAGTCCACTTGCAGCACGGCCATTGAAACTTGCCCGGCGCATTGCTAAGTGCGCGGCTCAGGCAAAACAAGGTATCGTGACCGATATGGGCGATTTGTGGGTTTTTGGCTACGGCTCTCTCATCTGGAAGCCCGGTTTCCCGTTTGAGGAGAAGCGTCCGGCGCTGCTGCACGGTGCCCACCGTTCGCTCTGCGTCTATTCCTGGGTGCACCGGGGCACGCCGGAGCGGCCCGGCCTCGTCTTCGGGCTGGACCGGGGCGGCGCCTGCCGGGGCATGGCCTTCCGCGTCCGGGAACAGGACCGGGACGGGACGATCGAATATCTGCGCGCCCGCGAACAGGCGACCATGGTTTATCTGGAAGCCCTGCGCCCGGTGCGCTTTGCCGATGGCACCAATGCCACTGCGCTCACCTATCTTGTTGACCGGCAGCACCCGCAATATGCGGGCGTGCTGCCGCTGGAGCGCCAGCTGGAGCTGGTGGATGGGGCGGTGGGCCAGTCCGGCGCCAATCCGGAATATGTGCTGAACACGGCGAGCCATCTGGAAGAACTGGGCATCCACGATGCCCGCGTCTCCTGGCTGGCACAGCGGCTGAAGCAAATGGCCTCAGCCTGACGGGGCTTTTCCTTGATCAGGCCCCGCGCGGCGGAATGGTTTTCAACACCGGCGAGGGCCGCTCCGCCTGCCGGGCTTCCTCGATGAGGCGGTTGGAGGCGGTTTCGATCTGTCCTGTCAGCGTCTCGAAAAAGACGGCCGGCTCAAGGCCCGGCCCGATGACGGGCAGGAACTCGACAACCACCGTGCCCGGATGGATCAGGAAGCCCTTGCGCGGCCAGTAAAGCCCTGCATTGAGCGCCACCGGCAGCACCGGACAGGCAAGATCCCGGTAGAGATGGGAAATGCCGTATTTATAAGCGGGTTCTGCACCTGCCGGACGGCGCGTGCCTTCCGGGAAGATGAGAATCTGCCGGCCTTCGGCAATCGCCTCGCGTGCGGCTGCCATCATGGCGGCGAGTGCCGCAGAGCGCTTGCCCCGGTCGATGGGGATCTGCTTCATCTTGGCCGTGTACCAGCCGAAAATCGGGATCCAGCGCAGCTCGCGCTTCAGAATGTAGGTCGGGTCCGGAAAGAACGGGATGAGGGCGAAGGTTTCCCAGGCGGACTGGTGCTTGGATGCTACCAGAAAGCCTCCCTGCGGGATGTTTTCAATGCCCCGGTACTCCACCTTGAGCCCGGCGATCCAGCGCAGCAGCGCCAGATTGACCCTCGCCCAGAACGGCACCACCACCCAGGCCATGCGGCGCGGGGCCAGAAAGACGAAGGGGCTGTAGACCACCATCTGGACCAGTGTCAGCAGGTAGAAGGCAATCTGGAAGAGAAGCGAGCGCAGATAGATCATCAGGAAACCGGACTGGAGACAGGAACGGGCTGGAAGCCGGGCAGACTGAGCGGCGCGGCCGGGTTGAGGCCCTCAGCCCGCAGCAGAGACACCCAGCGTGCTCACCCGCAACCGCGCGAGGGTATACTTCACAAACTCCCTCAGGAGAAGCCGCAAGGTCCGCGGCTCCGCGTACCATCTCTCCAGGTTGAGATCGCCCGCAAACACCGGATAGGGAATGACCACCAGATCCGGCATGACCGCATTCAGCTCCATCTCGGCACGCGGCATGTGGTAGGCGCTGGTGACGAGCACGAGCGAGGCATAGCCGTTCGTCTTCGCCCAGATGGCGGCCTCGGTGGCATTGCCGATGGTGTTGAGGGCCTTTTTGTCGAGGTCGATGCAGCAGTTGAAGAGGTCCCGTTCGGCCTCCGTGCGCAGCCGCAGCTGGCGTGCGGTGGTGGCCGGATAGACGCCGGAGATGAGCAGGCGCTGGGCGCGGCCCTGCTGCAGCAGCTGCACCGCCGTCTCGATCCGCTCCTGGCCGCCGGTCAGCACAACGATGGCATCGGCGCGCGGGTCTTGCGGCTGATCGATGGTGACCACATCGGCGGTGAAGCGGATGAAGGAAATGAGCAGCCACAGGCTTACAAGCGTGGCGGCAATCCCAACTGCCTTCAGCGCCAGCCAGCGCTTGTAGCCCCTGCGGCGCGGCGGCGGCGTCTGCGGTGCTGGCCCTGGCTGCTGCTCTGCCTGTTCCCCGGCGGGCTCTCCTGCCGGCTGTCCTGCTTCGGGCGCAAGAATCTGATTTGCCTCGTGACTTGCCCGCTCCCCGGACGCAGCCAGCAAAGCCTCAGCCCGCACACGGTCCTCCTGGACCGGTGCAGGGGCGGCAGCATCAGGCTGTTTGTCCGAAGGCGCAGGTTTCATCGTGCGAAGATTATAGACCAATTCCGCTGTTTCTTGGATGGATGTTGCAGTCAGTCGATTTTGGCAAGGTGGGATTTGACCGCAAGGCCGGAGGTCAGCGCCGTCAGCAGGGCGACGATGAAGACAATGCCGGCCACTCCGAAGTAGCCCGGCGTGCCGACCGCCACGGAGCCGAACAGCGCCGACATCTGGTCGGCACCGGCCATGCCGGACGTTTGCCGGGTGAAGGCTTCCAGCAGAATGAAGCAGAAGGAAGCGGCAAGCCCGCCAGCTATTCCCCCCTTGAGACCCAGCACGAGGAAGTGGCGCTGGAACTCGCGGGCGATGAAGCCGTCACTGGCGCCGACGAAATGCAGCACGGACACAACGTCGCGGTTTCCGGCCATGGCCGCACGGGTGGCGAAGATCACGCTGAGCACCATGGAAAACAGCACCAGCGCCAGGATGCCGAAGCCCCCGGCCACCACGGCCCCGGCCATGGCGGCCAGGCGGGAGGTCCAGATGCTGTGATCATCAAGGCTGGCGCCGCGCACGTTCTGTTCGATCGACTGCTTCAGCGCCGGAAGATCCAGCTCCTGCGGATTGCTGACGGTCACCTGGATCAGGCGCGGCACGGGCAGCGTTTCGAGGTCGAGGCCTGCGCCGAGCCAGGGCTGCAGCAGCTGGCGGGTTTCCTCGTCCGACAGGGCGCGCACCGTGCCGATGCCGGGAAACTCCTGCGTCAGCGCCACGGCCTTGTCGATCTCGCGCAGCATGTCGACCCCGTCGGCGGGGCGGATCTGCACGGTCACCTCCCGCACGAGGTCATTGCTCCAGTCATGCGCCGCCTCCCAGACGACAGAGACGGAGCCGACGGTGAGGCAGGCCAGAAAACTCATGATGGCGACGACGAGCGTCAGGGCGCGTCCGGCCACGGACTGGGACGGCACGATGGCCGCTGACGGCCGCAGGCGTGCGTCCTGCCCGCCTGCCGCAGCTTTGGCCTTGCCGCGCAGGGACAGCTTCAGCGAAGGGCGCGGCAGCTTGGGCCGGCTCTTCTGCTGTCGCGGCGCCTTAGCGCCGGTCTTCTTTGGTGGCGGGGCCTTGGATGCCATGCGCGGTGCCTTCCCCATGCCCTCAGTCAAAAATGGACAGGCGCCCGTCCGCCAGAACCATCCGGCGCGCCTCGACCTGTTCAAGCAGGGTGATGTCGTGGGTGGCAATCACGACGGATGTGCCAAGCCTGTTGAGTTCAATGAACAGCCGCAACAGCCTGCGGGCAAGGGGAGGGTCGACGTTTCCCGTCGGCTCATCCGCCAGCAGCATGTCCGGCCGGGTGATCAGTGCCCGTGCGATGGCCGCGCGCTGCTTTTCACCGCCCGAGAGAACCGGCGGCAGCACATGCATGCGCTCGCCCAAGCCCACCCATTTCAGCAGTTCCACCACGTCCGAGCGGTAACTCGCTTCTTCCTTGCCCAGAACGCGCAGCGGCAGAGCGACATTTTCGTAAGTCGTCAGATGGTCCAGCAGCCGGAAATCCTGAAACACCACGCCGATACGGCGGCGCAGCTCCGGCAGTTCCTTCTTGGCGATGGTGGCCATGTCCCGGTTGAACACGCGAATGAGGCCGCGCGTGGGCCGCAGCGACAGAAACAGCAAGCGGATCAGCGTTGTCTTGCCCGCGCCGGAGGGCCCGGTCAGGAACTGAAACGACTGCGGCTCGATGCTGAATGTCAGGTCGCGCAAGATTTCCGGCCCCATGCCGTATCTCAGCCCGACGTTCTCGAAACGGATCACGCAAAACCTCCGTGGACGGCGCTTACCCTAGAGCCATCCCTTTAACGCTTCATTAAACATATGAATGTCCTCTGGACCAGAATTGGGGGCGCTCTGACGCAGGTCTTCCCCCCAATTCAGCACCGGACTGCTATCATCCGCGTCATGGATGGCGCCATCAAGGCCCAGCGAGGCCGTGGAGCGAGGGTCTCCCAAACATGAAGATCACCTGTCCGGACTGCGATACTTCCTATGACATCAAGCCGGAAATGGTTGGCCCGGAAGGGCGCAGCGTGAAATGTGCACGCTGCGGAAACCGCTGGTTCATCAGCCCGCGCAAGGAAGAAATCCCCGCGCCTGCCTCTCCGGCTGCCTCTGCCGGAGGCGCTGCAAAGCCTGCCATGGCCATCGAGGATGAGCCGGAGACAGACGAGGATGAAGCGGCATGGGTGGAGGATGCCACGGAGGAAGAAGCCCTTGCCAAGGTGCGCGCGTTTGAGGACGATGAGCCCGAACCTGCCAAAGGATCTGTGGATACTCAGGGTAAATCAAAGAATGGTAGAGATGCGCCGCCGGAATACCCAGATGTAGTGGCCTCCGATGCAAATGATGAAACGGACGAGAAGGAAAATGCTCGCCGTACGATTGACATTGAGTCCCTTGCCAAGCGTAAGAAGATCAAGGTTAACACGAAAAAACCCAAGCGGGAGCGTGACTGGTCATTCCTGACCCGTCACGTGACGGTGAACAACCTGCGCCGCGCCGGCGGCCTTTTGATCTTTCTTGCAGCAGCGGGATTCAGCACGCTCATCTTTACGAACCGCCAGTTCGTGGTCAAGCACGTTCCGGACCTTGCCAGTCTGTTCGACATGATGGGACTTCCTGTGAACTTGCGCGGACTTGAGTTCCGTGATTTGAGAACATTCAGGGAAGTCGACGAGGGGACCATCGTTCTGGTTGTCGAGGGGACAATCCAGAGCGTATCGGAACAGCCTGCCGCAGTACCCGCGGTGCGCCTGTCGCTGCGAAGCGAGGATCATCAGGAGATTTATGCCTGGACCCTCGAGCCGCGTGCGGTGGCATTGGAGCCGGGCGCGAACACGCGCTTCAGGACCAGGCTGACAGATCCTCCTGCAGACGCAGCAGATATTCAGGTCCGCTTTGTGGACCGCCGTTCAGGACAAGCAGCAGAAGCAACAAGATGAAGCCGGTGATCCATACCCTTTACGATGAAGCCGAGATCGCCGCACGGGTTGAGAGCCTTGCCCGCGAAGTGGCTTCTTCCCGTCCGCATCAGCTGCTGGTCGTGGCTGTGCTCAAGGGCAGCTTCATCTTTGCCGCCGACCTGGTGCGTGCCATGCACCGTGCGGGTCTGGAACTCGAAATGGAGTTCATGCATTTATCCAGCTACGGGGCAGGGACCGTAAGCTCTGGAAATGTTCAGGTTCTGCGTGACGTTGAAAGTCTTGTTAAGGATCGCGATATCATATTGGCGGATGATATTCTGGAATCCGGACGTACCCTGAAGTTCGCCAAGGACAGGCTTCTTGAAAGGGGCGCGCGTTCGGTCAAGGTCGCCGCACTGCTGGACAAGCCGCATCACAGAAAGGCCGATATTCAGGCTGACTATGTGGGCTTCAATTGTCCGGACAGGTTTGTGGTGGGCTACGGGATGGACATGGGGCACGCCTGGCGGCAGTTGCCCTTCATCGGGTATGTGGCCGGGGAAGAGGCTACACCCCCTCGCGAAACAACGGGAGTGTGATATGGCCCGGATTCTTCTGACGGAAGATGACGAGGCGGTTCGCAGCTTTGTGAAACGCGCCCTTGAACTGGATGGCCACACCGTCTGCGCCTCGGAAGATGGCGGAGCAGCGCTGGAAACGCTTGTTCGCGAGAGAGGCAGCTTCGATCTGCTGCTGTCCGACATCAAGATGCCGGTGATGGATGGCATCGCCCTAGCGCTGGCCACCGCCCGCGACTGGCCGAGCCTGCCGATCCTGCTGATGACCGGTTTTGCCGATCAGCGTGAACGGGCCAACGGCCTCGACGAGCTGGTGCATGATGTCATCACCAAGCCTTTCTCGCTGGCTGATATCCGTCAGGCCGTGCGTGACGCCATTCATGGCGTCGTCCGCGAACAGCGCCGCCTGTCAGCCTGAGCGGTCAATCTTCTGTCTTACTGGACGCGGCAGCTCTGGTGTGTGTGAACCCGGCGTTTTCGCCGGGTTTTATTTTGGGCGCTCTGCGCTGCTGCACCTGAGAGCCCCCAAAGATACCCAGGAGATACCCGCCGAAAGGCGAGTGGAAAAAGCGGCTGCCACCGTCTAGCTTTTGCGTTGCAAAAACCCAATGCCGCAAAGACCCGCAGGAGGACCGCCCGTGACCGCAAGCTTCAAGCCCCGCCGCTCGGCACTCTACATGCCCGGCTCCAACGGCCGGGCACTGGAAAAGGCGCGCAGCCTCGGCGTGGACTGCCTGCTGCTGGATCTGGAAGATGCCGTGGCGCCCGATGCCAAGGAAGCCGCCCGCCAGCAGGTCTGTGAGGCCGTGACGGCCGGTGCCTTTGCTGGGCGCGAGGCGGTGATCCGCATCAACGGGCTTGATACCCAATGGGGCGAGGCGGATCTGGAGGCGGCGATTGCCGCAGCCCCCGATGCCATCCTCCTGCCCAAGGTTTCGTCCCTTGCCGATGTGGAACGGGTGGCGCACCGGCTGAAGCTGGCAGGTGCCCCTGCCTCCGTGAAGCTCTGGGCGATGATGGAAACGCCGCTCGCCATGCTGCATGCGGCCAGCATTGCCTCGGCGGGACGGGACCCGGAAACACGCCTCACCTGCTTCGTCATGGGCACAAATGATCTGGCCAAGGAAACCCGCGCCCGCCTGCTGCCGGGCCGGGCCGTGATGATGCCCTGGCTGATGACCTGCGTGGCCGCAGCAAGGGCGGGCGGGCTTGATATCCTTGACGGTGTCTACAACGATTTCAACGATCTGGACGGTTTTGCCGCTGAATGCGCGCAAGGGGCGGAGATGGGCATGGACGGCAAGACGCTGATCCATCCCAAGCAGATCGAGGCTTGTCACGCTGCCTTTTCGCCCTCGGAGGCGGAAATCGCCTGGGCGCAGAAGATCAACGATGCCTTCGCCCTGCCGGAAAATGCCAGCAAGGGGGCGATCCAGATCGACGGCAAGATGGTGGAGCGGCTGCATGCGGACATGGGGTTGAGGGTGCTGGCCATTGCCAAAGCCATGGCGGCATCCGCGCAGGAATGATATGCCGGAGCAGTTCTTGTTCCTGGAAAGATTGCCATGAAACTCTACCGCTTCATCACCGGCCCCGACGACAGCCAGTTCTGCCACCGGGTCACGCAGGCCCTCAACAAGGGTTGGGAGCTGGCCGGTGCGCCGCAGCTGACCTTTGATGCCACCCGCGGCATTGTCGTCTGCGGTCAGGCCGTGACCAAGGAAGTGCCGGGCGATTACACCCCGGATATCAAGCTCGGCGACTACTGAGCCGCTTGATGAGCACCGCAGGGCGGAAGACACGGGCTGCCGGCGTCGCCGGCTGGGTTCTCTTCGATTGGGCAGCCCAGCCCTTCTTCACACTGGTGACGACCTTCGTCTTCGCGCCCTATTTTGCCTCCGCCCTTGCCGCCACCCCGGCGGAAGGGCAGGCCCTCTGGGGCTATGCCACCTCGGCGGCGGGGCTTGCCATTGCGCTGCTCGCCCCGTTTCTTGGCTGCGTTGCCGATGCAGGCGGGGCACGCAAGCCGTGGATCGCGGCATTGACGGTGCCTTACGTGCTGTCCTGCCTTGCCCTGTGGTGGGCCGTTCCCGGCACCGGCTACGGCATGGCCGTGGCGCTGGCGGGCTATGCGCTGGGCACGCTCGCCATCGAGTTTGCCACGGTCTTCAACAATTCCATGATGGGCTCGCTGGTGGCGCGTGACAGGCTCGGCCGCCTGTCGGGCGCAGGCTGGGCGGTCGGCTATCTGGGCGGCCTGATCAGCCTCGTCATCGTGCTCGGCTTCATGGCGGCCAATCCGGAAACGGGCAAGACCCTGCTGGGTGCGGACCCGCTGTTCGGGCTTGATCCGGCCGCGCGCGAGGGGGACAGGGCATCGGGGCCGTTCTCGGCGCTGTGGTTCCTCGTCTTCGTGCTGCCGATGTTCCTTTTCACGCCCGATGAGCCGCGCCGCATGGGGGTGAGGGCTGCTGTCCGGCAGGGCCTTGCTTCCCTGCGCCGCAGCCTTGCAGACGTGCTGCAGGTGCCCGGCATGGCGCGGTTCCTCATCGCCAACATGCTTTACAACGACGGGCTGGTGGCGCTGTTCGCCTTTGGCGGCATTTATGCGGCCGGTGTGCTCGGCTGGGGCACGATCCAGATCGGCACCTTCGGCATCCTGCTCACCATCACCGGCACCATCGGAGCGCTGACCGGCGGCTGGCTGGACGACCTTATTGGTTCCCGCAAGGTCATTCTGGGGGCGCTTGGCGGTCTCATCCTGTGCGGCCTCGGCCTTGTTTCGGTGGACCGGGACACGGTGTTCTTCGTCTTCGATGTGACGCCTGCAGCCCCCGGTGCCCTGTTCGGGTCCCTGCCGGATCTGATGTTCCTGGTGCTCGGCGGCTGTATCGGCGCGCTGGCGGGACCGTTGCAGTCGGCGGCGCGCAGCCTTCTGGTGCATCTGGCACCGGAGGGCCGTCAGGGCCAGTTCTTCGGTCTTCTTGCGCTGTCGGGCAAGGTGACCAGCTTCCTTGCGCCGCTGGCCGTCGCCCTTGTCACCACAGCCACCGCCAGTCAGGCGGCAGGCATGGCGGTGATCCTCGTGTTCTTTGCCGGCGGGGCTTTCGTTCTTGCAGGTCTGAAGCCGCGCTGAAACGGCAACAGCCCCGGCGGCTTGCCGGGGCTGCGTGTTTGAGCTGGATGCTGCGGCCGGTCAGGCACTCTGGCGGATATCTCTCAGGAACTGCTCCACTTCCTGCCGCAGCTCGCTTGCTTCCTGCTGGAGGATCGCGGCCGAGGAGCTGACCCTGCGGGCCGTTTCGCCGGTTTCGTTGGCCGAAGCGGACACGGCGACGATGTTGCGAGTCACTTCCTGTGTGCCGTTGGAGGCTTCCTGGATGTTGCGGGCGATTTCGGTGGTCGCCAGGCCCTGCTGGTCCACGGATACCTGGATGCTGCCGGAGATTTCGTTGATCTGCTCGATGGTCGAGGAGATCTCCTGAATGGCCTTCACCGCATTGGCCGTTTCCGACTGGACCGACTGGATCTGGCTGGAGATTTCCTCCGTCGCCTTGGCGGTCTGGTTGGCCAGTTCCTTCACTTCCGCTGCCACGACCGCAAATCCGCGGCCGGCCTCGCCGGCACGGGCCGCCTCGATGGTGGCATTGAGGGCGAGAAGGTTGGTCTGCTCGGCAATGGCCTGGATCAGCGCCACCACCTCATTGATGCGGCTGGCGGCATCGGCCAGTGCTTCGATCTTGCCATTGGTGGCCTGTGCCTGATGCACGGCCTGACTGGCGATCCCGGCGGACTGTTCCATCTGGCGGCGGATTTCCGAAACGGAGGCCAGCAGCTCTTCGGCAGCAGACGCAACAGCTTCCACGTTGGCAGCCGCTTCCTCGGAGGCGGCCGCAACGGCGGTGCTCTTGGCGCTGGTGTCGTCTGCGCCCACCGTCAGCACGTTGGAAGCATTGTTGAGGTCGTCGACGAGGCTTGAGACCGTCGTGGTGAGCTTTGAAATGCGGGCGTCGAAGGACTGGGACAGATCGCGGACAGCCTCGGCGCGCAGGATGCGCTGGCGCTGCTGTTCTTCCTGCTCGGCCACCAGCTCTTCAGCCTGCTTCGCTTTCTCCCGGAAGATCTCGAGTGCCTGATTGATGTGGCCGATCTCGTCACCGCGCTCCTTGTCCGGAATGGTGATGTCGTAGCGCTGGTCGATCAGGGCGTTGATGGTGGTGACGGCCCGTTCCAGCGGACGGCGGACGATGCGGTTGCTGAAGAACATGACCGCGATGGCGAGGACCGCCAGCAGGATCACGCCAATGCCAAGGATGGTGTAGATGATCTGCGTTGAGGCGGCATTCACCGTTGCCATGGGCACACTGACCACGACGGCCATGGTGGCACCGGTGTTGCCGATGGCAACCGGGCGGACGATGTTGATCATGTCTCCGCCAGCCGATTCTGCGTAGGCAGTGTAGGAGAAGGGCTGGGCCGATTTGACCGCATTGAGAACCTGCGCGCCGAAGGCCGCCTCTTGAGATCCCTTGGCTTCAGTCCAGGGCTTGCCCAGAAGAGCCGGATCCGTGTTGGCGATCCAGACCCCGGCCTGGGACAGAAGATTCACCTGGCCGGTGCCCATCGGCTTCTGGGAAGACAGGGTTTTCGTCAGATCGGTGAGGAGAAGGTCGCCACCGGTCACGCCGATGACCTTGCCGCCATCGCGGATTGGGGTGCTGAAGGAAATGCCAGTCATGACAACACCATCGGTTTCCCAGGTGTAGGGTTCCGTGGCGAAGTCCTTGCCGGTCCTGTAGGAGACATGGAACCAGTCGCCCTCAGGCGATGGCTTGAGTGGCGGAATGGGACTGAACTCGACCTTGCCCTGGTTCCGGTAGAAATAGGGGCGCCAGACCCCGGCCTCGTCGTGCCCGGGCTGGCCTTCGAATTCGGCGTCACGCCCGTCCAGATTGTTGTCGGGAACCATGCCCCAGGTGCCGGCCATGTTGGGGTGGGTCTGCATCGCATCCTGCAGAATGTTGGTCCAGGCCTGCCTGTCGACTGGTCCGCTGCGCTTCAGCGCATTGAGGGCATTGCCGAGACCTTGCGCGGGCAGAAGACCTTCCTCGATCACCCGTGCAACATACTCGGCCTGTTCCTGCGCAATGGCTTCCACTTGCTGAATGGCAAGCTGCTGCGTTGCTGAGGTGGCCTGATATCCAATGACACCAATTCCAACAGCAAGGACTCCGGCCAGCGCAGTCACGCTGACGGCCGCAAGCTTGGTTGCGATCTTTGCCTGTTTCAACATCCTGGTACCCCTTCCGACTGCCCGGAATTCTTGCGTCCAGGCAGGATTCTCCTAGAGGCAGGAAGCGCTGAATCTTGTTAAGAAAAAGCTTCCAGAAGCAGACAATTGCCTCTGGAAGCTAAAAATTTTTCCAACTATTTGGCGCCGAAGCAACTTGCGGTGGTTTTTACAGCGGGCTTACTCTCAGTGACGGAAATGCCGCATGCCGGTCAGCACCATGGCAAGACCTGCCGCGTCGGCTGCGGCGATCACTTCATCATCGCGCATGGAGCCGCCCGGCTGAATGACCGCAGTCGCGCCTGCTTCCGCTGCGGAGAGAAGTCCGTCGGCAAAGGGGAAGAAGGCATCGGAGGCGACCACGCAGCCCTTGGTGAGAGGGGTGGACAGGCCTGCAGCCTCGGTCGCATCCAGCGCCTTGCGTGCGGCGATGCGGGCGCTGTCGATGCGGCTCATCTGGCCCGCGCCAATACCCACCGTGGCGCCGTCCTTCGCATAGACGATGGCATTGGACTTGACGTGCTTGGCAACGCGGAAGGCGAACTTGAGGTCGGCCAGTTCCTGTGCGGTCGGCGCGCGCTTCGTCACGACCTTGAGGTCGAGATCATCGATGACGCCATTGTCGCGGGACTGGACCAGAAGGCCGCCAGCGACGGACTTGATGGCCAGACCGGCCGCACGCGGGTCGGCGAGACCGCCGGTGACCAGCAGGCGCAGGTTCTTCTTCTTTGCCACGATTTCGATGGCTTCATCCGTCGCAGCCGGGGCGATGATCACCTCGGTGAAGATCTTGACGATCTCTTCGGCGGCTTCCGCATCCAGCGTATCGTTGAGGGCAACGATGCCGCCGAAGGCAGAAACAGGGTCACAGCGCAACGCCAGTTCATAGGCTGCCTTCAGGCTGGAGCCCTCGGCCACGCCGCAAGGGTTGGCGTGCTTGATGATGGCAACGGCCTTGGTGCGCTTGGGGTCAAACTCGCTGACCAGCTCGAAGGCGGCGTCCGTGTCGTTGATGTTGTTGTACGACAGGGTTTTTCCCTGCAGCTGGCGGGCGGTGGCCACGCCCGAGCGGCGCTCGCCGGTGGTGTAGAAACCGGCCGACTGATGCGGGTTCTCGCCATAGCGCATGACTTCGGCGAGCTTGCCGCCCATGGCGCGGTAATCGGGCGCTTCGTTGCCAATCTGCGAAGCCAGCCAGTTCGACACGGCGGCATCATAGGCAGCGGTACGGGCAAAGGCCTTCTGGGCCAGCTTCTTGCGCAGGCCGATTGGCGACTGGCCGTTGTTCTCATCCAGTGCCGACAGAACGTCAGCATAGTCTGCCGGATCCACCACGACGGTCACATAGGCATGATTCTTGGCCGCGGCACGGGTCATGGCCGGGCCGCCGATGTCGATGTTCTCGACGCCCGTTGCATAATCTGCGCCGGAGGCAACTGTATCCTCGAAGGGATAGAGGTTGACGCAGAGCAGGTCGATGCCGCCAATGCCATGGGCATCCATGGCTGCCTTATGCTCGGCATCGTCGCGGATGGCGAGCAGGCCGCCGTGCACCATTGGATGCAGGGTCTTGACCCGGCCATCCATGATTTCCGGGAAGCCGGTCACTTCGGAAATGTCCTTCACCGGCAGGCCGGCGTCCGCCAGCGTCTTGCGGGTGCCGCCGGTGGAAATCAGCTCCACGCCGCGCTCGGACAGCCCGCGGGCGAAGTCGAGCAGACCGGTCTTGTCGGAAACGGAAAGAAGGGCGCGCTTGATGGAAACGAGCGGGGGAACGGGAACCCCCTTGGACACCACAGCCATGGCCTTGCCTCGCAGATCTGAGGATGGAAAGTGGCCGTGGCCCTAGCACGAACGGGGCAGAAACGGAAGCTCAAGAAGACCCGCGCTGCGAATCAGCATCCCGATCGCTTACAGCGGCAATTCCGGCTCCTGAGCAGCGCTGCGTTCGCGCCGGGCATTGCGGGCTGTCGCGGTGCGGCGGAACTGCCAGGCGACCTGGCTGGACTGGCTGATGCGGCCATAAAGCACCAGCTGCTGGGTGCGGCGGTGGCCATAGACATCCGACAGATAGACGGATTCTTCCAGCACCAGTTCTGCACCGGATGCATTGAATTCCCAGGCTTCGCCGTCCGGCGCCATCAGCAATGCGGCGGTGCCTGCCCTGAGCAGGCTCGGTTTGATCAGCGGATGCAGATGGAAGCGGATGGTGAAATGGTCGTGATGCGTAAGGGCGCCCAGCGTCGAGAACAGATCGATGCCGTCCAGCACGGAGCCGTCACTCGACAGGCGGATGTCGCGCTCATGGCGCACATTGTAGCGGTGGGCATAGCCATCATGGGAGGCGGTGACGCGGGTGCCCATCACGTCTTCCTCGCGGTTGACGGGCACGCTGGTCGGACCGCTGAGGATCGGCGCGCCGAGCCAGCCGGTGAAAGGCTTCTCTGTTAGAAACCGGCAGGACGAGCTGTCTTCCATGCCGGCCGTCGAATGGGCTGCCGTGGAACGGGCCACCTGCCGCCAGCCTTCGCTGGCCCAGCCGGAAACGCCGCAATTGACCACCAGCCGGTGGCGGCCGGAGGACATTTCGAACGACAGGCAGCCGGCGTGGGCCGATTGGCTCAGAAGCGGCGGCGGCGGTGTGCCGGTGTCCATCAGCACCACCGTGTCCCCGCCCATCAGCCGCTGATAGCCGGAGAAGGGTGCGTTGCCGGGAGGAGCGCCGCGCGCATCATCATAGGCCAGGATCGTTGCCACCAGATCGGTGGGGGTGGAGCCCATGCCGTTGAAATGGGCAAAGGCACCGTCCACATGGCGGAAGAAGCGCACCATCGGCATCATCCGGTCGATGGCCTGCATCATGCCGGCGGGTGTCTCCAGCCCTTGCGTGATGAAGGCCTGCCGGATTGGCAGAAGATCGGTGAGAATTTCGAGGATCGCACCGGGATTGCGGGACACATGTCCGCCATCGGGCATGATCTGGCGCTGCAGCTCATGCTCCAGGCGCCGGAGGCTCTGGCGCACGTAACGGCCCTGACCGGCCATCGAGATGCTGGCAGCCGCCACCGCAAGCGCCGCCTGCAGGCGCGGCACGCCATCCGGTGTTTCGTTGATGGTGCGGCGCAGATAGCGCACCTGACGGCCGAGCGAGCGCAGGAAACGGCGGTAGAATTCCGCGTCGCCATCCTCCAGCACCAGCGGCGACTGGGCGAGCCAGGACAGGACGCGCCGCGCCACGACGGGCTGTTCCCAGGCGATGGGGGCCCAGCGGCCGCACAGGCGGATCCAGTCATCGACAAGGGCACGGGCATTCTGGCGGGCGACAAGGCTTTCGGCGGCGCGCAGGTCGCGCAGCCAGCCGAAACTGTGCAATTCGCGCTGCCAGGCCGGATCTTCGCCCTTCAGCTCGAAGGGGGAGCGGCCTCTGGCCTCTACCACCTTGCCGGAGAAAAGAAAGCGGCCGCCATAGATATCAAGGGCGTTGGTCTGGTCGGCGGTGCGAAGATCCTGCGGGGCGATGAGCAAACGGGAAGGCGTTCCCGCAAATGGCTGCCAGCGGAACAGGGGTCCGCCATGCAGCCAGCGCAGGCTATTTTGCCAGAGATGATGGAGCAGCAGGCGCCCGATGCGCCCCTGCTCACCCATCGCCCGGATCGTCATGGCAGTGTCTCACCGCCCTTGTGCTGGCGCCAGAATGAAATTGACTTGCCCTTTCACCATAAGAGGTAACGAACTGTTAGGGTTAGCTCTCAGTTATCCATTGCGGGTCAGAGTGGTTACAGGGCAGTTAAAGCCGCCGCAGACGGGCGGCAAAAAATCCGTCGAGGCCGCCTTCCGGCTCCGTGCCGCCGCCCAGATGGCAGGGCAGGGTGCGCAGATAGCCCTCCGGCGTGATGCACTCGCCAAGGCCGCCGATTTCTTCCGGCCGTACCGGCTCCAGCGCGATTCCCGGCATATCTGCCAGAAGTGCCGCAATCTGGTCTTCGCCTTCTTCCCGTTCCATCGAGCAGGTGCAATAGACCAGAACGCCGCCCGGCTTCAGCCAGGTGATGGTCTTGCGCAAGAGCTCGGCCTGGATGCCCGCCAGTGTCGTCACATCCGCAGGGCGCTTGGTCCAGGCCACGTCCGGATGGCGGCGCATGGTGCCGGTGGCGCTGCAGGGCGCATCGAGAAGGATGGCGTCGAAAGGCTCGTCCGGTTCGTAGCTGCGCAGATCCGCAGCGACAACACGGGCGGAAAGGCCGAGCCGCTCCAGATTGGCATGGACGCGCTTCAGCCGCTTTTCGGAAATATCGACCGCCGTCACATCGGCGCCCTGCGTGGCCAGCTGAGCCGTCTTGCCGCCAGGGGCAGCGCACAGATCGGCGGCGCGCTTGCCGGTGAGGTTCCCCAGCAGGCGGGCGGGCAGGGAGGCTGCGGCATCCTGCACCCACCAGCCGCCTTCGTTGAAGCCCTCGAAGCCCTCCACCGCGCCCTTGCGCGACAGGCGGACCGATCCGGCTGCCACCACACGGCCGCCGAGGCGTTCCGCCCAGCCTTCGGCATCGCTCTTGACGGTGAGATCCAGTGCAGGTTCTTCCAGATGGGCGCGCAGGATCGCCTCGAAGGTCTCTGGGCCATAGGTTTCGCGCCAGCGGGTGGCGAGCCAGAGCGGCAGGCCTGCCGGACCCGAACCGGTGATGGCGGACAGCGTGTCCTTTTCCCGCGCCAGACGGCGCAGCACGCCGTTGACGAGGCCCTTGTAAGGCCTTGCCCGCTTGTCGGACCCCGCAAGATCCACCGCCAGCGACACGGCGGCATGGTCGGCAACGTCGAGGAACAGGATCTGCACCGCAGCGACGTGGAGAATATCGGTGACGCGGCCCGTGCGCTCCGGAATGGGCCGGTCCAGCAGCTCCGCCAGAATGGCATCGAGCTGGCCCCGGCGGCGCAGGGCTGCAGCGACGATGGCCTTCACCAGCGACCGGTCTTTCGGCTCCAGCGCGCGGAAGCCGGAATGGCCCGAGGTCACGTCATATTCGGCATCCAGCGTGCGGTGCTTGTGCACCACATTGCCCAGAATGTCGGTGGCCACCTTGCGGGCGGCAAAGCCGGGAGCGGGCCGCCCGGGCGAGCCGCCGCCATTTGCCGTGCCGCCTGCCTTGCCGCCGGCGGGGCGGGAGGGGGATTTCGGGCGGGAGCCAGTGGATTCGTTCAAAGCGCTGGCCTTCGTTGGGTTGGCTGTGTTGCAGGATTGAGTCAAGGCGCCGCGAACCGGTGCTCGCGGCGCCCTTGGCAAGACATGTCTGGTGGTCCTGCGGCGCGGGACAGGCTGCGGTGCCGTCCATCGCGTCCGAGGCTGTGATCCGAAGCTTCTACCGCAGATCAGCCGTCCGGCTCAACCCCATCGGTTTCAGCCCCATGGGCCCTTGGGTTTTCCCGAGGGGCGTGCGTTTCCGCTGCCTCCCCACGGACCTGAAGGGCCGGAGCTGCGCCCAGCACCACCCGCAGAACCACCCCAAGACTGGTTGCGCGTCTGCGCCGGAGCCGGGTTCCAGCCGCCGCCAGAACCACCGCCGCGCCCGCCCATCTGCCCGTCCAGATCGCGCAGGGCTGCGATGCGGTTGGCGGTGTTGGGGTGGGTGGAGAACAGATTGTCCATCCGCTCGCCTGACAGCGGGTTGATGATGAACATGTGTGCCGTCGCCGGGCTGCGCTCCGCATCCGGATTGTGGATCTGCTCCACACCGCCCGCGATCTTGGCAAGGGCAGAGGCGAGCCACATCGGGTGGCCGCAGATTTCGGCACCCATGCGGTCGGCGGCATATTCACGGGTACGGGAAATCGCCATCTGCACCAGCATGGCAGCGAGAGGCGCGACGATCATGGCAACGAGCATGCCGATGAAGCCGAGCGGATTGTTGTTCTCCCGGTTGCCGCCGAAGAAGAAGGCGAAGTTGCCGAGCATGGAGATGGCACCGGCAATCGTCGCGGTGATCGTCATGATCAGCGTGTCGTGGTTCTTGATGTGGGCCAGCTCATGCGCCATCACACCCGCCACTTCTTCCATGGTCAGGCGCTCCAGCAGGCCGGTGGTCGCAGCCACGGCGGCATTCTGCGGATTGCGGCCCGTGGCAAAGGCATTCGGCTGCGGATTGTTGATGATATAGACCTTGGGCATCGGCAGCTGTGCGTTCTGCGCCAGCTGGCGCACCATGCGGAACAGTTCGGGCGCGCTGCGCTCATCCACTTCCTGCGCGTGGTGCATGGACAGCACCATCTTGTCGGAATTCCAGTAGCTGAACAGGTTCATCGCACCGGCAATCACCAGTGCGATCATCATGCCGCTCTGTCCGCCGATCAGGAAGCCAATACCCATGAACAGGGCGGTCATGGCGGCCAGCAGCATGGCAGTGCGGAAATAGTTCATTGCCTTCGGTCCTCGTCGCGCTTAAGTGCGGGTGGTACACCTGACGGGAGTTTTCGGCTGCCGCCAGTACCCTAAATGATGGGCCAAGTCCCTATATGATGGGTATGAGCCCGATTTCCCGCAAGCCTGCTGGTCTTCAACCTGTCTTGAAGCGGCGGCCGGCGGTCCAAACGATGGAGATATCCATGCACGACGACGAGATCACCGGAGCGAATGGCCCTGAGGCCGGTGCTGCGGACAACCGTGGCGTGGTCGTTCCCTTTCCCCAGCGTGCCGCGCCCGCAGAGCCGGAAGCTGCCGCAGAGCCCGCCCCCGCCCCGCAGCGGCGATTCGAGGATCTTCCCCCCGCAGCGCAGCGGGCGCTGAAGGAAGCCGAAGCGCGCCGCGCAGAAATCGACGCCCGCCAGCAGGCCATGGCAAAAGAGCTGGACGGGCGCGGCGGACTTGAGCCAACCCGTTATGAAGACTGGGAAATCAAGGGGATCACCGTCGATTTCTGACATTTGACAACTGCCTGCGCGGCAGCGGGAAAAGGCTGTTGCTGCTGGTTGGTTAATGAGGGCTTTACCAAAGGCACGTTAACGTCCGGGCAAAGTGTGTTCGAGTGTCCGGAAGGTCAGATGACGTCCACGATGCCTGCCTCAACCCCGCGCGCGGCCCTGCCCGACGCCAATCCGTTCCAGCGCCTTGCCGCGCTTCTGGGTGATACGCGCCCGGGTGCGGACCCGATTGTGCTGACCATTGGCGAGCCGCAGCATGCGCTGCCGCCCTTCACGGGCGAGGTGCTGATGGAAAATCTGGCCGATTTCCGCCGTTACCCGCCGATCGAAGGCTCTCCGGCCTTCCGTGCTGCCATCGCGGCCTGGCTGGACCGGCGTTACAATCTTGGCGGCACCATAGACAAGGACAAGGGTGTTCTGCCGCTCAACGGCTCGCGCGAGGGCCTGTCCTTCGGCGCGATTTCCGCCCGCGATCAGCTGGCCAAGGATGTGGCGCGCCCTGCGGTGATCCTGCCCAACCCGTTCTACCAGACCTATGCAGCCGCAGCCCATATTGCCGGGGCCGAGGCGGTCATGCTCGACACGGGCGCAGACACCGGCTTCCTGCCGGATCTGGATGCGCTGGAGCCGGAGCTGCTGGACCGGACCGTCGCCTTTTACGTGGCGTCGCCCGCCAATCCGCAAGGAGCGGTGGCGAGCCTTGCCTATTGGCAGAAGCTGATAGGTCTTGCCCGCCGCCACCGGTTCTACATCTTTGCCGATGAGTGCTATTCGGAGATCTACCGCAGCACCCCGCCTCCGGGCGTTCTGGAAGCCGCCCATGCGCTGGGTGAAGGCTATTCCATGGTGGTGGCGTTCAACTCCCTGTCGAAGCGGTCGAATCTTGCGGGCTTGCGCTGCGGTTTTGCTGCCGGTGATCCGGAGTTTCTGCCGCGCTGGGTGAAGTTCCGTGGTCTTGCCGCCCCGCAGGTGCCGCTGCCGGCACAGGCGCTGGCCGTGCGCGCCTATGGCGACGAGGCGCATGTGGTCGAGAACCGCCGCCTCTACAACGAGAAATACGAAATTGCCGAAAGGCTGTTGTCACCCATTCTCGGGCCGGTGACGCCGGAAGGCGGCTTCTTCCTGTGGCTGGATGTGAGCCGCTGGGGTGGCGCGGTCAGCGTGACCGAGCGGCTGTGGAGTGAGGTTGGCGTCAAGGTGCTGCCCGGCTCCTATCTGGCCTCCACCCAGGCCGATGGCCGCAATCCGGGTGATCCTTATATCCGCGTTGGCCTGTGCGCCCCGTCCTCGCTGACGGGTGAAGCGCTGGAGCGCATGGCCGGCTGGCTGGGAGGTGCGGCATGAGACGGGCAACAGCCATGCGCGGGTCCGGACGGGGTGCGGCGCATATTCTCGACACCGAAAGCCCGCTGAAGCGTCTCGTCCGCCGCAATCTGGTGGGTGCGGCCGGGCTTCTGGTCATAGCGCTGGCGGCGGCACTGGCGGCGAGCCTTGCTACATGGTCGGTGAATGACCCGAGCTTCAATCATGCGACGGGTGAGCCGGTGCGCAATGCGCTGGGCACGCCGGGAGCAATCATCTCCGACATCCTGATGCAGTCGATCGGGCTGGCGACGGCTGTATTCCTGGTGCCGGTGGTGCTGTGGGGCTGGCGTCTTCTTTCGGGCAAGACCATGCGCATCGGCTTCCGCCGGATCATGTTCTGGTTCGTGGGCACACTTCTGGGCGCCGGTGCCGTTGCGGCGCTGCCCGTGCCGGAAAGCTGGCCGCTGCCGACGGGTCTTGGCGGCTTTGCCGGTGATGCCATGCACTATGTCCCCTCCATGCTGACCCACAATCTGACACCGGGCGCGGCAACCATTACCGGTGTGCTGGGGCTGGGGCTTCCATCCGTCTTCCTGCTGGTGGCCGCCGGTGCCTGGTTTGGCGACATGCGCGAGCGCTATCAGGATGACGAAGAGGACTTGCCGTCCCTGCCGTCCCGCACCGCCCGCCAGCAGATGCGTGGCCGCAGGGCCGAGCCGCCCATTGACTTCGATGATGAGGACGAGGACGAGCGCGAACCCCGGTTTGCTGCGCTCATGGGGGCTGCCGCGCATTGGCGCCTGCAGGCCCAGTCTGCCGTGCAGCGCATGACCGGCATCGGCCTGTCCCGCCGCCATGTGCGGGAGGATGAGGAAGACGACTATTTCGAGGAGGATGCGGAGGACGAATATGCCGCTCCGCCCGCAAGCCGCTTCGGCTCGCTGCGCCGTGCGCTGAAGGAGCGCTTTGTTCCCGGCGAGGAAGACGATGGCCTTGGCGATCTTTATCCCGACGCCCGGGACACCCGCGAGGCGCCGCGCCGAGTGACGTCACGCGGCCCGGTCATGGGCCGTGCGCCGCAGATGGAAGAGGACGAGGATTATTACGACGGCGGGGACGAAGCCTCCGCCTATGACGAGCCGCCGTTCGACATGGATGATGACGGCTACGGCATGGAAGAAGTTGTGCCGGTTGCGCCGCGTGGCCGTGGCAGAGGGCGGGATGAAGCCCCGCTCGACCGTCCGCCGCTGGGCCGTCCCGTTGGCATCGCCAGCCCCGATCAGGGCCGCGCCGGGCCGGGTGCCCCCGCACAGGGCGCTGCCCGTGTCGTGCCGCAGGCGCCGCGCCCGCAGCCGGGCCGCCGGGTCCAGGCCGAGGCCCAGCCTTCGCTGCTGGAAGCGCCCGATGTCTATGAACTGCCGCCTCTGCGGCTTCTGGCCGAGCCCAAGCCGGCCGGCAAGACGCCGGGCCTGTCCGCCGATGCTCTGGAGCAGAACGCCCGCATTCTCGAAGGCGTGCTCGAAGACTTCGGCGTGCGCGGCGAAATCATCGAGGTGCGCCCCGGTCCGGTGGTGACGCTTTATGAGCTGGAGCCCGCTCCCGGCATCAAGTCCTCGCGCGTCATCGGCCTTGCCGATGATATCGCCCGCTCGATGAGCGCGATTTCCGCCCGCGTTGCCGTGATCCCCGGCAAGAACGCCATCGGCATCGAACTGCCGAACCAGAAGCGCGAGACGGTCTATCTGCGCGAACTGCTGGCGGCGGAGGATTTCGAGAAGTCGAAGGCGAAGCTCGCCATGGCGCTGGGCAAGACGATCAACGGCGAAAGCGTGATCGCCGATCTTGCCCGCATGCCGCATCTGCTCGTCGCCGGTACCACCGGCTCGGGCAAGTCGGTGTCGATCAACACCATGATCCTGTCGCTGCTGTACCGGATGACGCCGGACCAGTGCAAGATGATCATGATCGACCCGAAAATGCTGGAACTGTCGATCTATGACGGCATTCCGCATCTTCTCACCCCGGTGGTGACCGACCCGAAGAAGGCGGTCGTGGCGCTCAAGTGGACCGTCCGCGAGATGGAAGAGCGCTACAAGAAGATGTCGAAGATGGGCGTGCGCAACATCGACGGCTACAACATGCGTGTGAAGCAGGCGCTGGAAAAGGGCGAAAGCTTCTCCCGCACCGTGCAGACGGGCTTCGACCGGGAGACCGGCCAGCCGATCTATGAGGAAGAGGATCTGCCGCTGGAGCCGATGCCCTTCATCGTGGTCATCGTCGACGAAATGGCCGACCTGATGATGGTGGCCGGCAAGGACATCGAAGGCGCGATCCAGCGCCTGGCCCAGATGGCCCGTGCCGCCGGCATCCACATCATCATGGCCACCCAGCGCCCGTCGGTGGACGTGATCACCGGCACGATCAAGGCCAACTTCCCGACGCGAATCTCCTTCCAGGTGACGTCCAAGATCGACAGCCGCACCATTCTGGGCGAGCAGGGCGCCGAACAGCTTCTGGGCATGGGTGACATGCTCTATATGGCCGGCGGCGGCCGCATCCAGCGTGTCCACGGCCCCTTCGTCGCCGATGACGAGGTGGAGCAGATCGTCGCGCATCTGAAGCTTCAGGGCACGCCCCAGTATCTGGAGGCGGTGACCGAGGAAGAGGAGATGCAGGACAATCCCTATGATGCGGTGTCCGGCTCCGACGAGGGCAATGATCTCTACGACCGCGCCGTGGCCGTGGTTCTGCGCGACAAAAAGGTCTCGACCTCCTATGTCCAGCGCCGTCTTGGCATCGGCTATAACCGGGCTGCCTCGCTGATCGAGCGCATGGAACAAGAAGGCGTGATCAGCGCCGCCAACCATGCAGGAAAGCGTGAGATTCTGGTGAAAAACGGGGTGGACGAGGACTATTGATCCGCCCCGTCCGCCGCAACCTTGCCACAAGCGGGAACTAGAACGGCTCTCAGACATTGAGGGAAGCGGCTGCAGGATTTCTGCCGGGCCGCCTCGAAGGAGCCCTGAGCATACCATGAAGCCAAACTGTTCGCATCGCTTCCTGTCCTGGACTGCGGCCATCATGCTGAGCGTGGCAGCTGCTCTGTCGCCTGCCGCCGCGCAGCAGAAGGCGCCCTTGAGTCCGCAGGACCAGGAAACGCTGAACGAGGTCAATACCTACTTCAACTCGGTGCGGACCATGCATGGCGATTTCGTGCAGTTCGGCCCCGAGGGCGGGCAGGTGGAAGGCAAGTTCTATCTGGAGCGTCCGGGCAAGATCCGCTTCTACTACAACCCGCCCGCACAGCTCGACATAATCGCCGATGGCAAGTCGGTTTCCGTGCTGGACCGCAAGGTGCAGACGCAGGACATCTGGCCGCTGAGCGAAACCCCGCTGCGCTTCCTGCTGGCCGAGCAGATCGACCTTACCAAGGACACCAATGTGGTGGGCGTGGTGGTGGAGCCCGATCTTGTGACTGTTGTGGTCGAGGACCGCACCACCTTCAATTCCGGCAAGCTGACGCTGATCTTCGACGCCCAGACCTTCGATCTGAAGCAGTGGACCGTGACGGATGCGCAAGGCATGGACACGTCGGTGGCAATCTATAATGTGACCGCGAACGGGCCTTCGAATCCGAAGCTCTTCGTCATCGACTATCTGGCAGCCGCCCGCCAGAGCCGGAACTGATCCGGCCGCGCGCAGCGGCTGCCCGCTTCAGGGCGCCGCCGCAGCATGACTTCCGATCCTTCCCGCCGTGAGCCTCTGGCGCTTGTGCTGCTGCGGCGCCATGCGGCAGAGCACGGGCTGACCGTTTTTGCCGAACCCGCCTATGGCTATGCGGGCTATGTGGAGGCGCCGGGCGGGCGCCGTGCCTTCTTCAAGGGCGCGGGCTTCGACATCAATCCCGCTGCCGCTTCTGCCATCGCCCGCGACAAGGCCTATGGCGCCTTCTTTCTGGAGGCGGCCGGCCTCAGCGTGCCGCGCGGGGTACTGATCAGTTCGCAGCGTTTCATCCGCGACATCGAGGTGAAAAACCCGGCTGTTGCCGCAAGGCTGAACGGGGAGGCTGAGGCAATCGCCTTTGCCCGGGAGACGGGCTTTCCGCTGTTCGTGAAGCCCAATGATGATTCGGAAGGGCGCGGCATCCTGCGGGTGCAGGACGAACGGGGGCTTTCCTCCGCGCTGACCGTTCTGGGCGCCAGTTATGACCGCATTCTGGTGCAGGAAGAGGTGAGGGGGCGGGATTACCGGGTGCTGGTGCTGGATGGGGAGGTTCTGGCCGTGTTCGAGCGGCGGCCCTTCTCGGTAACCGGTGATGGTGTTTCTTCCCTCCGGGTACTGATCACGCAGGCAACGCAGGGCTTTGCCGCGGGCGGCAAGGGCTCGAAGATTGCGGCGGATGATCCGCGCATTCTCGCCTTTCTCGCCAACAGCGGCATGGATCTCACCCACGTGCCGAAAGCCGGTGCAGCCGTGGCGCTGCTGCCCAATGCGAACCTTTCTTCCGGCGGCAGTGCGGTGGATGTGACCGGCGCGATCAGCCCGTATTTTTCTGAGATAGCCCGCAAGGCGGGCGAGGCCGTGGGCTTGCGGCTCTATGGTCTTGATCTCATCTGCCCGGATATTGCGGCAGGGTCTGGCCCCTATGCCATTCTTGAGATGAATGCGGCGCCGGGCCTCAGTCATTTTCACCGGCTCGGCCCGCATGAGGCGCTGCGCGTGGAGGAAATCTATGCAAGGATCTTCGACGCGCTGACACGGGGGATCAGGGCAGGAGCGAAGCCATGAGCGTGATCATCGAAACGCCGGAGCATATCGCTGCGGGCCTTGCCGCATTGGCCGCCGCCGATCCGCGCCTGCCTGCGGTCATTTCCTTTGCTGGCGAAGTGCCCCTGCGCCGCCGGCCGCCAAGCTTTGCAGCATTGGTGCAGATCATCATCTCGCAGCAGGTGTCCGTCGCCAGCGCCAATGCCATTGGCGCAAGGCTTGCCGCCCTCGTCGATCCGCTGGAAGCACATGTTCTGCTCTCCCATACGGAAGAGGCGCTGGGCGGCGCAGGGTTGTCCCGGCCCAAGATCCGCGCCGTGCGGGCGCTGGCTGAAGCGGTCGGCGGCGGGCTGGATCTTCAGGCGCTGGCGAGCGTTCCGGCCGATGTGGCGCGGGAGGCGCTGTGCCAGGTCAAGGGAATCGGCCGCTGGACGGCGGATATCTACCTGCTCTTCTGTGCCGGCCATCCGGATATCTTCCCCAGCGGCGACATTGCCCTGCAGAATGCGGTGCGCGATGCCTTCGCTCTGCCGGACCGCCCCAGTCCCCGTGCGCTGGATGAACTGGCGGAAGCCTGGGCTCCCTGGCGCGGTGTCGCAGCCCGCCTGTTCTGGGCCTGGTACAAGGCCGCCCGCGAGGGCCGCGACAGCCAGCCGCTTTAGAAGCGGGAACTGGTATCAACCTTTGACATTGCCGCAGCGGCGGGGAATATGCAGGCCGCAACAGAGGGAACGGATCACCGCCCATGGCCTTTTGGCGCCTCAAACCCGGCAGCGGCAAGATGGAGACGGCTTGCGACCCGCGCCGGGCTGATTATGCCGTGTTTGATCAGGTGAGCCTGAAGCGCGGGGACAAGACCGTGCTGGACGGGCTGAATCTCACCTTGAGCGAGCGGCGGATTGCGCTGATCGGGCTCAATGGGTCTGGCAAGAGCAGCTTCGTGCGCCTGCTCAACGGCCTGCTGCTGCCGGACAGCGGCACCTTGCAGATCTACGGCGCGGACACCCGGCAGGCGCGGGCGAACCTGCCGCGCCATGTGGGCTTTGTCTTCCAGAACCCGGACCATCAGGCGATCTTCCCGACGGTGGAGGAGGAGATTGCCTTCGGCCTGACCCAGCTGGGCCAGTCCCGGCAGGAGGCCCGGCTCAATGCCCGGCGTTTTCTGGAGGCTCACGGCTGCGCCCATCTGGCGGAGCGGCCCTTTCTGGACCTGTCCGAGGGGCAGAAGCAGCTCATCTGCATTCTTGCGGTGCTGGTGATGCAGCCGGGGCTGATCGTCTTTGACGAGCCCTTTTCCAGCCTCGATGGCCTCGCCACCCGCCAGATCATGTCGCTGATCCGGGGGCTGGAGCAGAAGCTGATCATGGTCAGCCATGATCTGGAACTGATCCGCGATTTCGACCGGGTGCTGTGGCTGCAGGACGGCCAGATCCGCATGGACGGTGAGCCCGGCGCGGTGCTGCCCGCCTATGTGGATGATATCGAGCGGCGCGCCGCCGTCTCCGGCCTGTTGTGAGGCACGCGTGATCTCGCTCTATCTGCCCGGAACCAGCCTTCTCCACCGCCTGCCTGCCGGGGTGAAGCTCACCGGTCTGGCCGCCGCCAGCCTGATGTTCTTCCCCGTGGAAAATGCCGTCATTCTGGCGGCGGGCTGCGGCGCGGTGCTGGCCGTTTATGCGGCGCTGGGCCGGGCGGCCCTGCAGCAGCTCTCGCTCTTGCGCCCGCTGCTGCCGCTGTTCGCCGTGCTGCTGGCGCTGCACTGGCTGTCCGGCTCGCTCATGGGGGGCGTTGTGGTGCTGCTGCGGCTCTTGCTGCTGGTGATGCTGGCCAATCTCGTCACCATGACAACGCGCATGGATGACATGCTGGAGGCGATTTCGCCCCTGTTCCGCCCGCTGGCCTACTTTGGTGTTTCGCCGCGCCGCCCGGCGCTGGCCGTCACGCTTGTCCTGCGCTTCGTGCCGGTGCTGCTGGCGCTGAGCGCTGCCCAGCGGGAAGCCTATCAGGCCCGCACCGGCAAACGCAGCAGCTGGCGGCTTCTTGCTCCCTTCGCCCTTCAGGCCCTCGCCATGGCCGACCACGTGGGCGAAGCCCTTGTTGCCCGCGGCGGCGCCGACGGGTTTGGTGCTGCGGAGCGGGGGAAGAGGCGGGGGTAATGGTTCGAAATTTTCCCCACCTTCTCTGTATTCGTCATACCATGATCAAGTCATGGCATGACGGAGTGGGGGGGGGAATCACCCCCGCCCGCGGTAGGGCTGCACGCCCTGCTCGGGGATCCACACACCCTCCGGCGCCGGGCCGGTCTGGTAGAACACGTCGATCGGGATGCCGCCGCGCGGATACCAGTAGCCGCCGATGCGCAGCCATTGGGGTGAGAGGAAGTCCACCAGCCGCTTGCCTATCGACACGGTGCAGTCCTCATGGAAGGCGCCGTGGTTGCGGAAGGAGCCGAGGAAAAGCTTCAGGGATTTGCTCTCCACCAGCCAGTCTGCGGGCACATAGTCGATGACGAGATGGGCGAAATCCGGTGCGCCGGTGATCGGGCAGAGCGAGGTAAACTCGGGCGCCACGAAACGCACCATGTAGCCGGTGCCCGCCTGCGGATTGGGTACGCGCTCCAGCACCGCCTCTTCCGGGCTCTGGGGCAGGGCGGTGGAGGACCCGAGTTGGGTCAGGTTCTGATAGATGGTCTTGTCACTCATGGTCACACTCCGCGAAGGTTGCCCCAGATGAGGGTATGAAGTTGCGGCAGGATGCTGGCCTGGAACCAGCGGTCATTGGCGGCCCGGCCGATCAGCCAGCGCAGCCGCGCCATGATGCCGGGAATGTCGATCACCGCATCCTCCTGACCGGCAGGCGGCGGTGTGTGGTTGCCGGGCTGCAGATAGACCGGCAGATGCGGATAGGCGCGCGCCACCTCTCTGGCAAAGCCGTAATCTGCTTCGTCAAAGACGACGAATTTCAGCGCGATTGCCGTATTGGGGCCAGCGGCGGCCACCGCATCCGCCAGCGCCTTGCGGTCAAACGCCATGCCGCTGGACGGCGGCTTGGGGCTGAGGCTGAGGACATCGAGCGCCGCGAACCAGTCCCGCGACAGGCTGCCCTGCGTTTCCAGCGCGAAACGGTAGCCCTCGCGCTTGCCCAGTTCAATCAGCCGGCCCAGCGGCTGGATGGCCGGGTTGCCGCCCGAAACGGTGACCATCAGCGGCTCGCCCCCGGACAGGCGCCGCACCTCGTCCATCACGGCGTCCGCGCTCATGGGCGTCCAGGTGTCCCGGTAGGCGCTGTCCACCGCATGCAGGGTGTCGCACCAGGAGCAGCGGAAATCGCAGCCGCCGGTGCGCACGAAGACGGTGGCCATGCCGATCAGCGCGCCTTCGCCCTGGATGGTCGGGCCGAAGATTTCGCTGATGCGCAAGATCTCGCCGCTCATGCGCTGCACCCGCAGCTGCCTTTCGGGCGGTATTCGGCCATGGTCTTGGGCGTCTCGCGCACGCGCACGGCGCTCACCTCCGGCCAGCGCGCCTTGCACCAGTCGTAGAAGAGCCGGGCCATGCGCTCGGCGGTGACATTGCCGTTGCCCAGCACATCGTTGAGGTGGCGGTGGTCGAGAGTGTCGTCGAGCCAGGTCTTGAAGGGGCCAAGCTCCCGGTAGTCCCGCACGAAGCCCACGCTGTCCAGCGTTTCGGACATCAGCTCCACCTCGACCACATAATTGTGCCCGTGCAGCCGGGCGCAAGGGTGGTCATCTGGCAGGCCGAAGAGCTGGTGGGAGGCGGAGAAGTGAAACTCCTTGGCGATCCTAAACACCACAGGCCTCCTTCCAGAAATCCGGGTCGGCATAGGTGGTGGGATCTTCCGCACCCGCCATATGGAAGGCCTCGCGCCGTTCCACGCAGGTGCCGCAACGCCCGCAGTGGATCTCCCCGCCCTTGTAGCAGGACCAGGAGCGGGTGTAGTCGACGCCAAGACGCACGCCTTCGGCCGCAATGGCCGCCTTGTCCGTGTGGACATAGGGCGTGTAGAGCCGCACATCCGCGACACCGGCCAGCGCCTGGCGCTGCATGGTTTCGAAGGCCTCGGTAAAACCGGGGCGGCAGTCGGGATAGATGAAGTGATCCCCGCCATGGACGGCAGTTGCCACCGCCTCGGCCCCACGCGCGGCGGCAATGCCGAAGGCAATGGCCAGCATGATGGCATTGCGGTTCGGCACCACAGTGATGCGCATGGTTTCTTCGGCATAGTGGCCATCGGGGACGGCCACGTCATCGGTCAGGGCCGAGCCGGACAGCTGGCGGCCGATGCCGGAAATGTCGATGACGATGTGTTCAACGCCCAGATCATCCGCACAGGCTCTGGCAAAATCCAGCTCCTTGAGGTGCCTCTGGCCGTAGTTGAAGGAAACGAGCCCGACCAGCTCGTTCTCTTGCGCAACCTTGTGCGCAAGGGTGACGGAATCCATTCCGCCGGAACAGACGACAAGCGTTTTCAAAGATGTGTCCCTTGTTTTCGCTGGAACCGGGTAGGCTGCGACCGGTTGACCGCCCGAGGGGCGAACGGGGCCTTTTAGCAGCAGTTCTGCAAAAGGGAAGGGCAAAGCGCCCGGTTTTTGCCGTTTACCTTGCGTAAAGAATCCTTAACTCTTTGTTGAGATGATTCGGCCATGCCCCGCTGAAAAGGGGCAGAGACGGAGGGCCAGAAGGCCCGGCAGGCCGCCACAGGCAGCAGACAGGCCAGGAGGGCCCCATGTCATCAGGATTGGAACGGGTGTTACCGCCGTCCGGTATCGTTCATGCCACCGAGCATAGCGATCAGCGCCGCCGCGAGCGGGAACACGAGCAGCACAACGACCAGCAGTCCGGCGAGCAGCCGTCTGGCGAGGGCTTTGAAGAGGCTCTGTCGGGCGAAGGCAATCTGCCGGCTGGCGCCGGTACCGGACCGCGAGGTGAGGAGCCGGCCGTTCTGGTCGAGACAAATCAGGAAGTCAGCCATACGCTGGATGGCATTGCCGCCTATAGGGCCGCTGCCGAACGGGCCATGCGCCAGCCGGCTGGGCCGCACAGCGCCCTTCCGGCCAGCCGCTCCCTGCCGCAGCGCGCCACCCGCGACCATCAGCCCCCCGCCGTCGTCCGCCACGCCTACGAGGACCACGGCGGCCAGATCGAGCATCACGCCGTCAACGTAGCGACGTGAGGGCCGCCGCCGCGTAGGTCTGCCGGTCCCTACCGCGCCAGTCCGGCAATCGCCTCGGCAAAGTCTTTGGCGGAGAAGGATTCGAGATCGCCGATGCCTTCGCCGACGCCGATGAAATGCACTGGCAGTTTGTGCCTTGCGGCGATGGCGACGAGGATGCCGCCGCGGGCGGTGCCGTCCAGCTTGGTCATCACGAGGCCGGTGACGCCAGCCACCTTGCCGAAGATTTCCACCTGGTTCATGGCGTTCTGGCCCGTGGTGGCATCCAGCGTCAGGATCACGTCATGCGGGGCATCGGGGATCTGCTTGCGGATGACGCGGACCACCTTTTCTAGTTCCGCCATCAGCTCGGCCTTGTTCTGCAGCCGGCCGGCCGTGTCGATCAGCAGCACGTCAACGCCCTTGTCCTTTGCCGCCTGCAGGGCATCAAAGGCAAGACCGGCGGCATCTGCGCCTGCTTCCCGGGCCACCACTTCGGCGCCTGTCCGCTGGCCCCAGATTTTCAGCTGTTCGACGGCAGCGGCGCGGAACGTGTCGCCCGCTGCCAGCATGACCGTCTTGCCTTCGGCGGAGAGTTTGGCTGCCAGCTTGCCGATGGTCGTGGTCTTGCCGGTGCCGTTGACGCCCACCATCAGCACCACATGCGGGCGGTGGCCCCGGTCAAGGTCCAGCGGGCGGGCAGCAGGCTCCAGCACCTTGCGCACTTCTTCTGCCAGAATCTTGCGGACTTCCTCCGGCGAGATTTCCTTGTCGAAGCGCCCTTCCGACAGGCGCTCCGTGATGGCGCCAGCCGTCTCGAGACCCAGATCCGCCTGAAGGAGAATGTCCTCCAGATCCTCCAGCATCCCCGCATCCAGCTTGCGCTTGGTGAAGATTGCCGAGATGCCTTCGGTCAGCGCGGAAGACGAGCGGGCAAGGCCCTTGCGCAGACGCTGGAACCAGGACAGCTTTTCCTGCGGCTCACTCATGGCAACCGGCGCAGGAACGGGGACGGGAGCGGAGGGCGCAGCCTCTTCCGCCGGCTCATCCTCAAGCTCATCCACCAGTTCGGGTTCTGTTGCGGCGGTTGCCTCAGGTTCCGGCTGTTCTGCGGGAAGCGCCGATCCGGTAGCCATGTCTTCAGCGGCTTCCGGCTCAGCTTCAGGGGCTGGCGTGGCAGCTTCCTCTCCGGTCAGGAGTTCCGTTTCCGGCTTCAACTCTTCGGCAGCCGTGCCGGCGCTGTCCTTGCCGCCGAACAAACGGCCCAGAAAGCCGCGCTTCTTCTCGCTCATGAACCTGTCCTGCCGCTGAAGTCTGTCCCGCCCTCAGGCGGCCTGTGAAAGAAGCGCGCCGAGAAGATGGCGCCCGGTGTGCCCGGTGATGCGGGTTTCGATGATCTGCCCGGCCTCTCCGCCATCCACCTCGACCTGTGTGAACTGCTCGGTCCGCCCCAGCCCCTCGCGCTCCAGCAGAATGGGGCGCAGCCGGCCGACTTCGGCACTGAGATGAGCCGCCAGCGCCGCCTCGCCCTTGAGGCGCAGCCGTGCGGCGCGCTCCTTGATGAGGCCCTTGGCCAGCTGCGGCATGCGCGCGGCCGGAGTGCCCGGACGGGGGGAGAAGGGGAAGACATGCAGATGCGTCAACCCGCATTCATCGACGATGGCGAGCGTGTTGGCGAACATCTCTTCCGTCTCGGTCGGGAAACCGGCGATGATATCGGCACCGAAGACCACATCCGGGCGCAAGCGCCGCACCTCGCCGCAGAAGCGGATGGTGTCGGCCCTCAGGTGCCGACGCTTCATCCGCTTCAGGATCATGTCATCGCCCGCCTGCAGCGACAGGTGGAAATGCGGCATCAGCCGTTCGTCTTCGGCAATGACGCGCATCAGCTCGTCATCGGCCTCGATGGAATCGATCGACGACAGCCTGAGCCGCTTCAGCTCCGGTACCAGCTTCAGGATCTTGGCGACAAGCGAGCCAAGGCGGGGCGTGCCGGGAAGATCCGAGCCATAGGACGTGATGTCTACCCCGGTGATGACAATTTCGCGGTAGCCGTTTTCCACGAGGCGGCGCACCTGATCGACGACGACGCCCATGGGCACGGAGCGCGAATTGCCCCGGCCGTAGGGGATGATGCAGAAGGTGCAGCGGTGGTCACAGCCGTTCTGCACCTGCACGAAGGCGCGGGCGCGGCCCTCCAGCCCGTCGATCAGGTGACCGGCGGTCTCGCGCACACTCATGATGTCGTTGACGCGCACCTTCTCGCTGGCATCAAGGCCGAACTGGGCGATGCGGCCATAGGAGGCGCGCTCCAGCTTTTCCGAGTTGCCCAGAACCAGATCCACTTCCTCCATTTCGGAGAACTTGGCCGTTTCGGTCTGGGCGGCGCAGCCGGTGACGATGATCTTGGCTTCCGGATTATCGCGGCGGGCCTTGCGCACGGCCTGACGCGCCTGACGCACCGCTTCGGAGGTGACCGCGCAGGTGTTGATCAGGATGGCATCCTTGAGGCCCGCAGCTTCCGCCTCGCGCTTCATCACTTCCGATTCATAGGAATTCAGCCGGCAGCCGAAGGTGACGACATCAATGCTCACAGTGCGGTCTCCATGGCGGGGGCAGCGGCTTCCAGCTCTGCATCCCCCGGTCCGGTGCGGGTGAAGGTCATGGCCTCGAAGTCCACTTCACCCTCGTATTCAACTTCCGTCATGCCGGTCATCAGCACGTGATTGTCACTCTCGCGCCAGCTGATCGTCAGTGGCCCTCCCGGCAGATGCACGGTGGAAGTGCGGTCCGCGCGGTTGTCACGGGCGGCGGCCACGGCGGCGGCACAGGCGCCGGTGCCGCAGGCACGGGTGAGGCCTGCGCCACGCTCCCACACCCTCACGCGGATTTCCTTGCGGGAGATCACCTGCGCCAGCGAAATGTTGGCCCCTTCCGGGAACAGCGGGTGATGCTCCAGCAGCGGGCCGATGCGGCCAAGGTCATAGGCCTCCACATCGGACACCCAGAAGACCGCATGCGGATTGCCCATGCTGACCACGGCAGGTGTGTGCAGGATGGGCTCATCAATCGGGCCGATCTGCAGTTCCACCGCGCGGGTGTCGGCAAATTCCTCGGCGAGCGGGATTTCGGTCCAGCCGAAGCGCGGCTCGCCCATATCGACGGTGACCGAACGCGGGCCGTCTTCTGCCTTGCGGGCCAGCAGCAATCCGGCGCGGGTCTCGATGCTCACCGCATCAACGCCCTTTTCCTCCATCAGCAGGCGGCCAATGCAGCGGGTTGCGTTGCCGCAGGCAGAGACTTCCGATCCGTCGCGGTTGTGAATGCGCATGAAGGCATCCGCCCCGGAAGGTGAGCGCTCGACGGTGATCATCTGGTCAAAGCCGATGCCGGACATACGGTCTCCCAGCGCGGCAATCACCTCCGGGCTCAGCCGCAGCGGTGCCTCGCGGGCATCCCAGACAACGAAATCGTTGCCAAGGCCATTCATCTTCAAAAACGGTCTGCGCATCGGCGCTGTGCCTGTCAGGTTCTGCAAGCCGGGTTGCAGAAGGTTTGTGCCGGGAGGTGCGGGATCACCGGACCCCGTTTTTCCCCTATATGGCGGAAATACCCGCGGATTGCCAGAGTTTCGACCTGGTGCTTCGCCCAACAGGGCTTAACGGCGGATCTCCATCACCGCGCCGGGTCGCAGGGCCTTCAGCAGGCGGCGCATGTGAGGTTCTGCCACCGCCACGCAGCCCTCGGTCGGCGTGTAGCCGGGCCGGGCGAGGTGAAAGAAGATGGCGCTGCCCTTGCCTTTCACGGCGGGGCTCAGGTTGTAATCCAGCACCACAACGATGTCATAGACCCCGTCCTGCCGCCACATCTTCTCGTGGCTGGCGGCAAAGGGCAGACGGACAGGGGCATTGTAGCGCGGGTGGCGCGGATCGTCGCACCAGCCATCTTCCGGGCGCAGCGCCGTGACGGGCAGGGCCGTTTCCGGCCGCCGTCCCCGGTCGGGCCGGTAGAACACGTCCAGCACGGCAAAGCGGCCAACAGGCGTTGCGCCATCGCCTTCGCGCTTGCGCAGCGTGAGGCCCCCTTTGCCGAGAGCACAGGGCACGGTCAGGCTTCCCAGCGTCAGCGTGCCGCGTGAGGGATGGCCCGGCAGGGGACGCACGGTGAGGCGCTTGTCCGCAGAGGAGGCAGGAGAGGTCATGGTCAGTCCCAATTGCATAACGTACCGTTGATCCAGTGCCATCAACCGGATGTAAAGTGGATGTGAAGCAGAATTGACGGCAGAGACTAAAAATCACGATGATTTTTTCCCACCTATCCGTCATTGCATGAAAAGCACATAGGGGCTGCAACCGATCCGGCCAAAAATGCTGCAAGGGAACGAGGACTGCAAATGAACGCACGCACCATTCTCATCGTGGATGACGACAATGACCTGCGCGAGGCGCTGGTCGAGCAGTTCTCGCTCTATGACGAATTCACCACCCAGCAGGCCTCCACCGCCTCGGATGGCATTGCCGCTGCCAAGGCCGGGCAGGTTGATCTTCTGCTGATGGATGTGGGCCTGCCGGATCTGGACGGGCGCGAGGGGGTGAAGCTTCTGCGCAAGGCCGGATTCAAGGCGCCTGTGATCATGCTGACCGGGCATGACACGGACAGCGACACGATCCTGGGCCTTGAGGCCGGGGCCAACGATTATGTGCCCAAACCCTTCAAGTTCGCCGTGCTGCTCGCCCGGGTGCGTGCCCATCTGCGCCAGCACGAGCAGAGCGAGGACGCGACCTTCACCATCGGCCGCTATTCCTTCCGCCCCGCTGCCAAGCTGATGGTGGATGACCGCGGCAGCAAGGTGCGGCTGACGGAAAAGGAAACCTCGATCCTGAAGTTCCTCTACCGGGCGGGCGAACGGGCGGTAACCCGCGACGTGCTGCTGCATGAGGTCTGGGGCTATAATTCCGGTGTCACCACCCACACGCTGGAGACCCACATCTACCGTCTGCGGCAGAAAATCGAGCGTGACCCCTCCAATGCCGAGCTTCTGGTGACGGAAGCCGGTGGATATAAGCTTGTGCCGTGAGCCATTTGCGGCATAACACTGAGGCATGAGCCTCGTTCAGGACATTGCGATTCTTCGGCAGATTCCCATGTTGTCGGATTTCTCCGACGACCAGTTGCGCCTGCTTGCCTTCAGCGCCGAGGGCATGGACCTGATTTCAGGGTCCTTCGTCTTTGACGAGGGCGAGCGGGCCGATAGCGGCATCGTCATTGCCAAGGGCAATGTCAGCCTGCAGCGCAAGAGCACTCACGGCTTTCTGGAAGTCGAAATGGTAGGCCCCGGCGTGCTGCTGGGCGAAACCGCCATGCTGGTGGAAACCCGCCGCCCTGCCCGTGCGGTCTGCATCGGCCCGGTGCGCGTCATCCGCATCCGCCGGGCCCTGTTCAAGCGCATGGTGCAGGAGTTCCCCGAACTCGCCCGCCGCCTCTTCGACAGCTATGCCGCGCGTTTCCAGACCACCGTCGCCGGTCTCGCCCCCATCGGCGAGAAAATGGCTGAACTGAACACCATCATGGATGAGCTGAAGGCCCGCGTGAAAGGCGAATAGGCTTTCAGCGTTGCCGTCGCGCCGGTTGCGGCAGCAGCCTTGTGCTGATCAGCGGCAGCAGCGCGGTCAACAGGCCGGCCAGCACCACCCACCAGGACGGCCGGATCTGCGCGGGCATGGTGAAGAGCTGCCAGTTGAAATTGGCGAGGAACACCCGCTCCGCCGGAACGCCCGTTGCAAGGTGATACCAGAGATATTCGATGCCCGCCGTCCCAAGGCCAGCCAAAAGGCCAAGCCCCGCCAGCACCAGAGGTGAGGCAAGCGGCAGTTTCAGGCGTGCGGCCCCCCGGTAGATCATCACCAGCAGGAACAGCCCCGTCAGCAGGGTGGCCTGGCTCACATCCGATTTGGATTGCAGGAAATAATGAAAGGCGGCCAGCGCAGCGGCCGGATAGACCAGCTTGTGCAGCCTGTGCCAGCGCGGCCCCATGCGGCGGATGGCGCCATCGGTGGAGGTCACTCCAAGCGCCACAAGTGCTGCCAGCGCGGCAAAGCCGATGGTGAGATAGAAGCGCAGCACGATTTCCGATGTGATGCGCCACAGGTCGAGATTTTCACGGATCACATAGAGCGTCAGGTGGGCGAGCCCGTAAGCCAGAGCCGTCAGGCCCAGCATGCGGCGGATGCCTGCCAGCTTGCCCCAGCCGGTGATGCGCCGCAGCGGCGAGACGGCCAGCGCTGCCACGAGAAAGCGCATGGCCCAGTCACCGCTGACAAAGACGAGCTGGCGCGCCGGTTCCGGCTGCACCAGCCCCATGGCGGCGCGGGTAAGATACCAGAGCGCCGGAGCGATGGCGATCAGGAAGACGGCAAGCTTCAGACCCGACAGGCGCCCCTGCCGGTCCGTCCAGGGCAGAAAAACTGCCACGGGGCGCAGGCCTGACACATTGGGCATTTCGTCAATCGCTCCGGAAAATCCTGATGCAGCCTTGTATCTCTTTACGAGATGCCTGCGTTTCAGGATTTTTCAAGCCTGCGTGAAAGATGCAGGGACTGCAAGACAAAAGGCCGCCCTTGCGGACGGCCTTTGTTCAGCTTGCTCTGCGTTGCGGGCCATCAGGCTCCGGACATGCTTAAGCCCACGGGCGGCTTTCGGCGGTGGCGCATTCGAAACGGTCGATCGACGTGGCCTTCTCCAGGGTCAGGCCGATGTCGTCGAGGCCGTTCATCAGGCAGTGCTTGCGGAAGGGATCGATCTCGAAGGAGATGACGCCGCCATCCGGGCCGCGGATTTCCTGGGCCTCCAGATCCACCGTCAGGGTGGAGTTGGCGCCGCGCGAAGCGTCATCCAGCAGCTTGTCCAGCTCTTCGCGGGTGACCACGACCGGCAGGATGCCGTTCTTGAAGCAGTTGTTGTAGAAAATGTCGGCGAAGCTGGTGGAAATCACACAGCGGATGCCGAAATCGAGCAGTGCCCAGGGAGCATGCTCGCGCGAGGAGCCGCAGCCGAAGTTGTCGCCTGCCACAAGGATCGTCGCACCCTTGTAGGCCGGCTTGTTCAGCACGAATTCGGCGTTGTCCGAACCATCCTCGTTGTAGCGCAGTTCCGAGAACAGCGCGGTGCCAAGGCCGGTGCGCTTGATCGTCTTCAGATACTGCTTCGGGATGATCATGTCGGTGTCGATGTTGATGATCGGCAGGGGCGCCGCAACACCGGTGAGGGAGGTGAACTTCTGCAAGGCGGTCTCTCCAAGGGCTCTCTGAATTGTCTTTGTTGTTCTTGTGCCCTGCCGCGCTCAGGCGGCCAGGCTTTCTGCCGGGTCTGCGCCCAGCATGATGTTGAGGTTCTGGACGGCAGCGCCCGAGGCGCCCTTGCCCAGATTGTCATAGACGGCGATGACAACGGCCTGCGCACGGGCGTCATTGGCAAAGACATAGACGCGCATCATGTTGGTGCCGTTGAGGGCCTGCGGGTTCAGCTCCGACGCCCTGTCGAGCGGCGACAGCGGCGCGACTTCGACGAAACCCTTCGCCTGACCGGCAAAGTGATCGGCAATGGCCGCATGCAGCTCAGCGCCCGTGGGCACCTTCGGCAGGCGCGCCAGATTGAGCGGCACGCTGGTGATCATCCCCTTGTAGTAGTTGCCGACCGCCGGAACGAACAGCGGCGCATCGGCAAGGCCCGAATAGGTCTTCATCTCCGGCAGGTGCTTGTGGCCAAGTGCCAGGCCATAGGGCAGGAACACGTTGGCCGCATCGCCCTGTGCCTCATAGCTGGCAATCATCGACTTGCCGCCGCCGGAATAGCCGGAGATGCCGTTGACCGTGACGGGGAAATCCGCCGGAACGAGCCCTGCGGCCACCAGCGGGCGCAGCGCGGCAATGACGCCCTGCGGCCAGCAGCCGGGATTGGAGACAAAGCGGGCGGCGGCAATCGCCGCGCTCTGGCCCTTGTCCATCTCGGCAAAGCCGTAGGTCCAGCCGTCTGCCACGCGATAGGCGGTGGAGGCGTCGATGACGCGGGTGGTGCCGTTGGTGATCAGCGACACGCTTTCCTTCGCTGCATCGTCGGGCAGGCAGAGGATGGCCACATCGGCGCTGTTCAGCATGTCCGCGCGGGCGGACATGTCCTTGCGCTGCTCCGGGGCGATGGACAGCAGCTCGATGTCGCGGCGCACGGCGAGGCGCTCGCGGATCTGCAGACCCGTCGTGCCGGCTTCGCCATCAATGAAAATCCGCGCCACCATTGCGCCCGCTCCCTCATTTGCAAGGACATAAGAATGGAGCGGGTTTTACACACATTCCGCCAGCCTGTCACGGGCAAGCGGGGTCTGGCCGCTGTCGGCGTTCTCAACGGGCCATTGAGTGATACTCATCATTTGGGCGCATTCCGGTGGCCGCAGCCATGCGGCTGGACATGTTGTAGATGGCCGCAAGGGCGGCAATGTCCCAGATATCCCGGTTACTGAAGCCTGTATCACGCAGGGTCTACCGGTCTGCCTCCACTACTGCGGCGGGGCGTTCTGCCAGATGCGCGGCGAAGTCCAGCATGGCCCACTGCTTTGCCGTCAGATCCGCCACCCGGTAGTTCATCACCAGCATGTCACCCAGCACCGGATCGCCGGACAGCTGGCCGACGGCAGCGCCATGGGCGGCGAGGCAATAGAAGCAGCGGTTCACGCTCGACACGGCCACGGCAATCATCTCCCGCTCCAGCTTGGAGAGGCTTGAGGGCCCAGCATCAGATCGTTATACATGCCGGTGACGGCGCGCAATTTTGTGTCGTTGAAGGCGTAGGCGCGCAGCACATCTGGAATAAATCCTATTTTTCCTCACACTTTGCAAAGTATCCCTGCGTCGCTTCGCTCAACTCGCCTTCGGCCGGCAAATTTAGCGCCATTACATCTTTGTTCGTCATTTTGGTGAATCCTCCCGAATGCCATTTTTTAAGCGGCATTGGCAGCCTAGCATGCCGCCGCTGATTCGCGGGTCAGGAGGACAGAGATGGCGCAAGCACGGGAAATCCAGAAGACAAAGCTCATTGAAGAGGTGAGCAAAATTCTGACGTCAAATGCGGAGACGGCAGGGGCCGGTCTCCCGGATTTTGCCGCTGAACTTTATCAGCAGGGTGCTGCAGAAGATCTTGTCGCCTACTCGGCGGACGAGCTGGCCGCTTTCGCGCGTGCCGCATTCCAGGACTTCAGCGCGCACCCGAGGGGCACCAGCCGCATCAGCGTGACGAACCCGTCCTTCAAGACCAAGGGCAAGATGGCCGGTGAGGTGACGGTCATCGAACTGGTCAATGACAACATGCCCTTCCTGGTGGATTCGGTCATGGCCGAGCTGCATGACAGCAAGCTGACCGTCCATCTGGTGCTGCACCCCATCTACAACGTGGAGCGCGGCGCGCAGGGCGAACTCGTGTCTTTCAGCGGCCACAAGGGCGGCGCGGCACGGGAAGACCATCAGGAAAGCGTAATCCATATCCACGTCAGCCGGATCGCGAGCGAAGAAGCCCGCGCCGGGCTGGAGCAGCGCCTGACACGCATCATGGATGACGTGCGTGCCGCTGTTGCAGACTGGAAGGCCATGCGCAAGCGCCTGACCAAGGCGGTGAACACCTACAAGACCGCGCAGGCCGACAGCTCCAGCAACGAACTGTGGGAGGCGATCCAGTTCCTTGAATGGATGGCCGATGACAATTTCATCTTCCTCGGCATGCGCGAATATACCTTTGACGGTGGCGCGGGCGAGGGTGAGCTGACGCCGGTGGACAGCACCGGTCTTGGCCTTCTGGCTGATCCGGACATGCGCGTTCTGCGGAGGGGCGGGGAGTTCGTGCAGATCACCCCGGAGATTCGCGAGTTCCTGATGCGCCCGGACCCGCTGATCATCGCCAAGGCCAACGTGAAGAGCCGCGTGCACCGGCGCGTCTACATGGACTATGTCGGCACCAAGATGTTTGACGCCTCCGGCAAGATGACCGGCGAGCTGCGCATCGTCGGCCTGTTTGCCTCCACCGCCTATAACGAGCCGACGGGCACGATCCCCTTCCTGCGGCGCAAGGTGAGCAAGGTGCTGGCCAAGGCCGGATTTGATTCCGACAGCCATTCGGGCCGCGCCCTCACCAATGTGATGGAAACCTTCCCGCGGGACGAGCTGTTCCAGATTGATCAAGAAACGCTCTACGACTTCGCCATGGCGATCCTGCAGCTGGATGAGCGCCCGCGCATCCGCGTGCTGGCCCGGCCGGAGAAGTTCGACCGATACGTCTCGATCCTCTGCTACGTGCCGCGTGACCGCTACACCACGGAAGTGCGCCTCAACATCGGCACCTATTTCGCCCATGTCTTCGATGGCCACCTGTCTGCCTGGTATGTGACCTATCCGGAAGGGCCTCTGGCGCGGGTGCATTTCATCATTGGCCGTTCCGGCGGCAAGACGCCTTCGGTGGCCCAGGACGAGCTGGAAAAGGCCGTCGCCTCCATCATCCGCACCTGGCCGGACGGGCTGATGGATGCCTTCAAGGAACACTTCAGCCCGGATGTGGCCGAGCGCCTGTCGGACCGCTATGCTCTCGCCTTCCACGGCGGCTACAAGGAGGTCTACAACGCGGAAAACGCGCTTGCGGACGTGCAGAAGATCGAGAGCCTGTCGGAGGACCGCCGGGCGGCGATCACCTTCTTCCGCAGCTCCGGCGCGCCGGATACGCGCCTGTCGCTGAAGGTGTTCCATCTGGAAGCTCCGATCCCGCTGTCGGCCCGCGTGCCGCTGCTGGAGAACATGGGCTTCAAGGTCATCAACGAGCGCACCTACCGCATCTCGCCGGCCGGCATGCCCTTCTGCTACCTGCATGAAATGACGCTGGAAGCGGCCAAGGGCGGCAGCATCGAGCTTTCGGCCGATCTGAAGGGCCGCCTCGAAGCCCTGTTCATGGCCGTGTGGCTGGGGCAGGCGGAAAGCGACGGCTACAACGCACTGGTGCTGACGGCCGGCCTCGGCTGGCGCGACATCGCCATGGTGCGCGCCCTGTCGAAATACCTGCGCCAGGTGGGCATCCGCTATTCCGAAGACTATATGTGGACCACGCTCAACAACTACCCGGCCATTGCCGCCAAGCTGGTCGAGCTGTTCCACGTGCGTTTCAATCCGGCGCTCAGCGAGGCAGACCGCACGCTCAATGCGGCGCGGATCGAGAACGAGCTGTCGTCCGAGTTCGATGCGGTGGTCAGCCTGGATGATGACCGCATCCTGCGGCGCTTCCAGAATGTCATCGACGCCATTCTGCGCACCAACTTCTTCCAGCTGGATGCGGACGGAAAGCCGAAGCAGGCCTTCGCCTTCAAGATCGATTCCCGCCGCATCGATGACATGCCGCAGCCCAAGCCCTTCCGGGAAATCTCGGTCTACAGCCCCCGTGTCGAGGGTGTGCATCTGCGCTTCGGCAAGGTGGCGCGCGGCGGCCTGCGCTGGTCAGACCGGCCGCAGGATTTCCGCACCGAAGTGCTGGGCCTCGTCAAGGCGCAGCAGGTGAAGAATGCGGTGATCGTGCCGGTTGGGTCCAAGGGCGGCTTTGTGCCCAAGCGCCTGCCTGCGGGCGGTGACCGCGAGGCGGTGTTCGCCGAAGGCACGGAAGCCTACAAGATCTTCGTCAGCTCGCTGCTTGATGTGACCGACAACCTCAAGGGCGACCAGATCCTGCCGCCGCTGGATGTGGTGCGCCACGATGAGGATGATCCCTATCTGGTGGTGGCCGCCGACAAGGGCACGGCAACCTTCTCCGACACGGCCAACGGCATTTCGACCAGCCGGGATTTCTGGCTGGGCGATGCCTTCGCCTCGGGCGGTTCGGCCGGTTATGATCACAAGAAGATGGGCATCACCGCACGCGGCGCCTGGGAAGCGGTGAAGCGCCACTTCCGCGAAATGAACCGCGACATCCAGAGCGAGCCCTTCACCGTGGCCGGTGTGGGCGACATGTCCGGCGACGTCTTCGGCAACGGGATGCTGCTGTCGAAGGAAATCCGGCTGGTGGCCGCCTTCGACCACCGCGACATCTTTCTCGACCCCACGCCGGATGCAGCGTCCAGCTTTGCCGAGCGCAAGCGGCTGTTCGATATGGGCCGCTCGTCCTGGGCGGATTATGACAAGAGCCTGATTTCCGCCGGTGGCGGTGTCTTCTCCCGCCAGCTGAAGTCCATTCCGCTCAGTGAGGAAGCCCAGCAGCTGCTTGGCATCCCGCGGGCCAAGGCAACGCCGCAGGAGGTGATGACTGCCATCCTGAAGCTCGACGTTGATCTGCTGTGGTTCGGCGGCATCGGCACCTATATCCGCGCCAGCACCGAAACGGATGCCGATGCGGGCGACAAGGCGAACGATGCCATCCGCATCTCTGCACGTGAAGTGCGGGCCAAAGTCATTGGCGAGGGCGCAAACCTCGGCATGACCCAGCGCGCCCGTATCGAATTTGGCCGCAATGGAGGACGTTCCAATTCGGATGCCATCGACAATTCCGCCGGTGTGAACTCGTCGGACATGGAGGTGAACATCAAGATCGCGCTGGGCGCTGCCGTCCAGTCGGGCAAGCTCGACATTCCCGCCCGCAACGTGCTTCTGGCGCAAATGACGGACGAGGTGGCGGAGCTGGTGCTGCGCAACAACTACCTGCAGTCCCTCGCCATCTCTATGACTGAACAGCGCGGGCTGGAGGACTTCGGCTATCAGGGCCGGATGATGCGCCAGCTGGAGCAGGCAGGCCATCTCGACCGGCAGGTGGAATTCCTGCCCGATGATGCGGCGCTGGCCGAGCTGGAAAAGGCCGGGCTGTTCCTCACCCGCGCCGAGCTTGGCGTGCTTCTCGCCTATGCCAAGATCACGCTCTATGACGCGCTGCTGGAAAGTGACGTGCCGGACGATGATTATCTGGCGCGCGAACTTTTCCGCTACTTCCCGGACCAGATGGCGGACGCCTATGCCGAGGAAATCCGGGGGCACCGGCTGCGGCGGGAAATCATCGCCACGATGCTGGCGAATTCCATGGTCAACCGCTGCGGGCCGACCTTCATCACCCGCATTGCCGACCAGACGGGCGCCAGCGCCGCCGAGATTGCCCGCGGCTTCGTTGCGGTGCGCAACAGCTATGGCCTGACGGACCTCAACGAGGAAATTGACGCGCTCGACACGAAGATCGACGGCAAGGTGCAGCTGGAGCTTTATGCCGAAGTGCAGAACCTGTTCCTCGATCAGGTGGTCTGGTTCCGCCGCCATGTCTCCTTCAAGGACGGTATTGCGGCGGTGGTGGAACGCTTCCGGGCCGGGATTGACGCGATGCGGCCGCATCTGGAAAAGGCCGTCACGCCCGCACAGGCAGCGCTTCTGGCCGCCGCAGTAGAGGAGAACGTGGCCAAGGGTGTGCCGGAGCCGCTGGCCCGCCGCATCACCTGGCTGCCGGTGGAAGCGACCATTCCGGACATCGTGCTCATCGCCGGTGACACGGGGGCGGAACTGGATGCGGCAGCCTCCACCTTCTTCGAGGTGGCGGCGCATTTCGGCATTGCCGAAATGGCTATCCGGGCACGGAATCTGGTGGTTGCGGATTATTACGACGGGCTGGCGCTCGACCGGGCCCTGGCAACGCTTTCCGATGCGCACCGCCAGCTGACGGCGGCAGCGCTGAGGGCCGGTGGCTTTGCCCATTGGCTGGCCGGGCATGAGGCCATCGTGGCCCGCACCACCCGCTCGGTGGGCGAGATTCTGGAAGGCACGATCAGCGTTTCCAAGTTCTCGGTCGCTGCAAGCCTGCTCGCGGAAATCGCGCGCTAAGCTAAAGTTCTGCTGGTCCGGGCCTTGAGTCCGGACCAGCTTTTCATGGCTCAGCATACCTGCCATAACGCGTCATGACCGCCGTTTTCCGCTTCGCGCCTTCCCCCAACGGGTATCTGCATCTGGGGCACGCCCTGTCGGCGCTGCTCAACCGGCAGCTTGCGCAAGCGGCGGGCGGGCGGGTGCTGCTGCGGATCGAGGACATCGACACGGCCCGCTGCACGCCCGCACTGGAAGCGGCGATGCTGGAGGATCTCCGCTGGATCGGCTTTGGCTACGAAGAGCCGCCGCGCCGCCAGTCAGAGCATTTCGGCGAATATGCCGCAGCTCTTGCCCGGCTGCAGGAGATGGGGCTGATCTATGAGGCCTATCTGACCCGTGCTGAAATCGGGGGTTTTGTAGCTCGGTTGGAGGCTGAGGGAAAACTCTGGCCGCGGGATCCGGACGGGGCGCCGCTTTATCCTGGCGATGCGGCCTTGCTGGATGAGGCAGAAATCGCCCGCCGCCGGGCCTCCGGAACCCCCTTTGCCCTCCGGCTCGACATGCGCAAGGCAGTGAGCCTGCTGAGCGGGCCGCTGTTCTGGCAGGAAGAAGGGGGGCAAGGGCAGGGCCGCACAGTTGCGGCAGATCCGCTCGCCTGGGGCGATGTGATCCTCGCCCGCAAGGATACGCCGGCGAGCTATCACCTCTCCGTCACGCTGGATGATGCCTGGCAGGGGGTGACGCATGTGGTGCGGGGGCAGGATCTGTTCCACGCCACTGCCGTGCACCGGCTGCTGCAGGTTCTGCTCGGCCTGCCGGAGCCGCGCTATCACCATCACCGGCTGATCTTGGGGGCGGACGGGCGCAAACTTTCGAAATCGGAGGGGCACACGGCCCTGCGGGAACTGCGCGCTGCCGGGTGGACGGTGGACGACGTGCGCGGCCGGATCGGGATCTGAATTCAGATCAGCCCCAGCATGTCCAGCGCCAGCACCCAGAGCCCGCAGGTGACGACGGCTGCGGCGGTGGTGAGGGTGATGGAATTGGCCGACATGGCGTGTCCCGTGCCGTAACGGGTGGCGAAGATGTAGACATTGACACCTGTCGGAGAGGCGGCAGTCAGTGTCATGGCCGCCGTCCAGACCGGCGGCAGGGCGAAGACATAGGCGCAGAGCACCAGTACGATGGCAGGCATCATCAGGACCTTCAGCACGCTCAGGATGATGCCGGGTGCCAGATTGCCGCGGATGCCATAGAGTACCATGCTCATGCCCAGTGAGAACAGGGCGACGGGCAGGGCGGTGGAGGAGAGCCGGTCGATCACGTCTCCCGCAATGCCGGTGAGCGGCAGGGAGAACACCCGCCAGACCAGCGAGGCCAGAATGGCCACGACAATCGGATTTGTGATCAGGCTGCCGAGGATTTTCTTGAGCAGTTCCGGGAGTGATTGGGACCCGCCTGCGCCATCGGCGGCGGCCGCCCGCTCCATCAGCACGGCGATGACGATGGTCATCACCGGCAGATGCACGGAAATCAGCAGCACAAGCGGCAGCAGGCCATCCGGGCCCAGCACGGAAGACACAAGCGGAATGCCGACCATGACAGTGTTGGCAAAGGCGGCGGAAACGCCGGCTATCACGCCGGCGCGCGAATCACGGGCGAAAATCTTGCGCACGATCAGCGTGGCAATGGCCCAGGTGAGGGCAACGCCGCTGAAATAGGCGGCCCACAGTGCCCAGGGAAAGCCGTGATCCATCGAGACCGTTGCCAGCGTCTTGAAGATGAGCGAAGGGATCGCCACCACGAAGACGAACTGGCCGAGCCCTTCGCCCACGGATTGGGGTAGCAGGCCGGTGCGTGCTGCCAGATAGCCGAGCCCGACAAGCACGAAAACGGGGACAACGATGGTCAGGATCTGCTCGAACATGGCGGGTTCCAGAATGCATCCGGGATGGATTTCAGAGCGGCGCGCAGCAGAGGGCTGCGGACAAGGCAGAACGGAGGGCGCACGGCACATGGACCAGCCCAGGGCACCGTGACACAATGGGGTGATACACCGCGATTCAGGCGGGCGGCGCAGCCGCATCACAAGCACAACTGTAGAAGAGGCACGGCTTGCCGGTCAACCGGAAGCCCTTATGACGCTGGCAGCAGGGGAACAGCATGACGGGTAAGGAGAAGGGCAGTCCCGAGAGCCAGCGGCTCGCCCTGATGGCCCATGACCTGCGCACGCCGCTCAATGCCATGCGTCTGACGGCGGAGCTGATCGGTATGGAGCCGCTGAGCCCCCTGCAGCAGGTGCGCCTCGCAACCCTGATTTCGGCGATTGATGGCCTGGCAGACATGACTGCCGCCGTGCTGAACGAAGGCCGCGCCGCCGCAGGTCTCACACCCTTGCCGAAGGCTGCGCGTGAGCAGGCCGATACGCCGGACGCCGGGCGGCTTCTGCTGGAAATCGCCGGTCTTTTTGAACCGCTGGCGAAGGCAAAGGGCCTTGCACTGGCCGTCAATGTGCCCGAAGCACCGCTTTTCTGTCCGCCGGAGGTGCAGATGGCCCTGCGCCGTGCGGCCATGGTTCTCATCGACAATGCCATCCGCTACACTCCGCGCGGGCAGGTGCGGGCAGTGCTGCGCGAGGAGGCGGGTACTCTTTTGCTCGAGATCACCGACACCGGGCCGGGGATCGGCGTCATGGAGCGCCGCCGCCTGTTCCGCCCTTTCACGCGCGGGACGGCCGGGCGGGCCGGGGACGGCAGCAGCTCGGGCCTTGGCCTTTGGGGGGCTGCGGAGGTGGTGAAGGCAGCTGGCGGGCGGCTGGATCTCGACGATGCGCCGGGCGGCGGCTGCCGTTTCTCCGTGCATCTGCCGCTGCCAGGCGGGAGCAGGGCACCGGAGGGCGGCACAGCCCAGCCGGGGCCGCATGTTCTGATCGTCGATGACAACGAAACCAACCGGCGTCTGCTGGCCGCGCTGCTGGAATCCTTTGCCATGACCAGTGACGCGGCCGGCACCGGCCAGCAGGCCGTGAACATGGCGGCAGCAACCGCCTATGACGGGGTGCTGCTGGATCTGCACATGCCCGGCATGGACGGCATCGAAACCGCCGCCGCCCTGCGCCTCGGGCCGGATGGCGCGCGTCTGCCGCTGATTGCCGTGACGGCCGCGCTGGAGTCGGTGGGTGACCGCAAGCTGCGGCAGGCCGGGTTCGATGACGTGCTGCCCAAGCCCATCTCCCCCTCGCAGCTTTACCAGACCCTCAACCTCGCCCGCACCCGCCATAAGCTGCGGCTGGAGGAGAGGACGGGGTAGGGGGGGAGTTGTCCATTTCTCTCCATCGTCGTCCCGGCTCGCGCTTCGCTGCGTCCGGTATGACGATGGAGAGGCGGCGCAAAGATAAGGGCCGCCCCATGCGGAGCGGCCCTTTCCGTTTTGCGTTCAAAAATGGTCAGCTGCGCACGAGGTTGCGCAGGACGTAGTGCAGGATACCGCCGGCCTTGATGTATTCCAGCTCGTCCAGCGTATCGACACGGCACAGGCACTCGATGTTCTTCACCGTGCCGTCCTCGTAGGTCACTTCCACGTTCATCATCTGGCGCGGGGTGATGTCTGCGATGCCCTTGATCGTCACCCGCTCCTTGCCGGTGATGCCATGGGACTGCCAGCTCTCGCCTTCCTTGAAGGTCAGCGGAATGACACCCATGCCGACGAGGTTGGAGCGGTGGATGCGCTCGAAGGACTGGGCGATGACGGCGCGCACGCCGAGCAGCTTGGTGCCCTTCGCAGCCCAGTCACGGGACGAGCCGGTGCCATATTCCTTGCCTGCGAAGATCACCAGCGGGATGCCGGCTTCCTGATATTCCATGCAGGCGTCATAGATCCACTTCTGCTGGCCGTCCTTCATGGTGACGCCGCCTTCCACGCCCGGAACCATCTGGTTCTTGATGCGGATGTTGGCGAAGGTGCCGCGCATCATCACATGGTGATTGCCGCGCCGCGCGCCGTAGGAGTTGAAGTCAGTAACGGCAACCTGATGCTCGGACAGGTATTTGCCAGCCGGGCTGCTGGCCTTGATGTTGCCGGCCGGAGAGATGTGGTCGGTGGTGATGGAATCGAGGAACAGGCCCATCACGGCGGCGCCCTCGATGTCCGTCAGGGGCTTGGGCTCCATGGTCATGCCCTCGAAATAGGGCGGGTTGGCCACGTAGGTGGAGGAGACCGGCCACTTGTAGGTCATGCCGCCTTCCACCTTGATTGCCTGCCAGTGCTCGTCGCCCTTGAACACGTCCGAATAACGCTTGCGGAACATGTCATCATCAATCGAGGCACGAATGATCTGCGTGATCTCTTCCGTCGAGGGCCAGATGTCCTTGAGGTAGACCGGCTTGCCGTCCTGATCCTCGCCCAGCGGGTCCGTGGCAACATTGATGGTCATGTTGCCCGCAATCGCATAGGCAACGACCAGCGGTGGGGAGGCCAGATAGTTGGCGCGCACATCCGGGTTTACGCGGCCCTCGAAGTTGCGGTTGCCCGAGAGCACGGCACTGACGACAAGGTCATTGTCGGAGATCGCCTTCGACAGTTCCGGTGCCAGCGGCCCGGAGTTGCCGATGCAGGTGGTGCAGCCATAGCCGGCGAGGGTGAAGCCGAGGGCGTCGAGATCGTCCTGAAGCCCGGCCTTGATGAGGTAATCCGTCACCACCTGCGAGCCGGGTGCAAGCGAGGTCTTCACCCAGGGCTTGACCTTGAGGCCCTTCCTGCGGGCATTGCGGGCGACGAGGCCCGCGCCGATCAGCACGCTCGGGTTCGAGGTGTTGGTGCAGGAGGTGATGGCGGCGATGACCACATCGCCATGGCCAAGGTCATGGCTGCGGCCCTCGACGGGCACACGGCGCGACAGCTCGTCCGCCTTCTTGAACTCGTCGGCCATGGTCTTGGCAAAGCCTGCGGCGACGGCATCAAGGTTGATGCGGTCCTGCGGGCGCTTGGGGCCGGAGAGAGCGGGCACGACGGTGGAGATGTCGAGTTCCAGCGTATCGGTGAAGACCGGATCAGGGGAGGCCGCATCGCGGAACATACCCTGTGCCTTCGAATAGGCCTCGACAAGCGCAACGCGCTGCGGATCGCGCCCGGTGGCCTTCAGATAGGCAAGGGTCTCGCGGTCGACGGGGAAGAAGCCGCAGGTCGCGCCATATTCCGGAGCCATGTTGGCGATGGTGGCGGCATCCTCAAGGCTGAGGTTGTCGAGGCCGGGGCCGTAGAATTCCACGAACTTGCCGACCACGCCCTTCTTGCGCAGCATTTCGGTGACGCGCAGCACAAGGTCGGTCGCGGTGATGCCGTCATTCAGCTTGCCGGTCAGCTTGAAGCCGATGACTTCCGGGATCAACATGGAAATCGGCTGGCCGAGCATGGCCGCTTCCGCCTCGATGCCGCCGACGCCCCAGCCAAGGACCGCAAGGCCGTTCACCATGGTGGTGTGGGAATCGGTGCCCACCAGCGTGTCCGGATAGGCGATGGTTTCGCCGTTCTCTTCCTTGATCCAGACCGTCTGGGCCAGATATTCGAGGTTCACCTGATGGCAGATGCCGGTGCCGGGGGGCACGGCGCGGAAATTGTCGAAGGCCGACTGGCCCCAGCGCAGGAATTCATAGCGCTCGCGGTTGCGCTGGTACTCCAGCTCCACGTTCTTCGAGAAGGCATCCTTTGTACCGAAATAGTCGATCATCACCGAGTGGTCGATGACGAGATCCACCGGCACCAGAGGGTTGATCTTCTTCGGGTCACCGCCCAGCTTCACTGCCGCATCGCGCATGGCGGCAAGATCGACCACGGCCGGAACGCCGGTGAAGTCCTGCATCAGCACGCGGGCCGGGCGGTAGGAGATTTCGTGTTCGGATGTGCGGGTGACGAGCCACTGCGCCACCGCGCGGATGTCATCAGCGGTCACCGTGCGGTTGTCTTCAAAGCGCAGCAGGTTTTCCAGCACCACCTTCAGCGAATTCGGCAGGCGGGAGACGCCCTCAAGGCCGTTCTTCTCGGCGTCCGGAATGGAGAAATAGGTGTAGGTCTGGCCGTTGACTTCAAGGGTTTTCCTGGACTTGAAGCTGTCGAGGGATTGGGTCACGTCGAGCACTCTCCTCTCAAGACCGGGCCCGGCGGCGGGATGGTGCCTGCCCGGAGGATTAAAGATCTCTGGTCCCGGCCGCAGCCGGATCTGACTGGCCTCTTGCCGGGCCTCGCCTTTGGTGCCGCACAGTCCCAGCCGCTGCCCGCAGGCGGGCAGGGCAAGAGGCTGATGTATGCTGCCCCTATAGCCGGATTTGGCTTTTGCGGCGAGTCATGCCCGCAGCATCTGCAACTGGAACCGGTCTCCCAGGTGTTGTTTCAACCTTTTGGGCCGGCCTTCGGGACACCTCGCAGTGAAAGGCTTCGACATCAGATATTGGGTTTATTTTTCAAAGGGCAACAGGGGTCAAGGACAAAGGCCCGCATTCCGGTTATGGGTGATCGAAAGCGCTTGAATGACATTGCATACTATTGTATACCGCGCTGAAAAATAACACTCAGCCCGCTTGCCCCGGCCCGCCAGAAGTGACCGCGATCCGGAGGTTGGCACTGACCAACAAGGGATTCCGGGATCACCATGAGCCTTTACGCCGATTATCTCGCCGAGATCGAAACCCGCAAGGGTCAGGGCCTTCACCCCAAGCCGATCGAGGATGCCGCGCTCCTCGCCGAGGTGATTGCCAATATCAAGGACACGGGCAGCGCCCACCGCGCCGATTCGCTGCAGTTCTTCATCTACAACACCATTCCCGGCACAACGGGCGCTGCTGGCGAAAAGTCCCGTTTCCTGAAGGAGATCATCCTGGGAACCGAGGTGGTGCCGGAAATCTCCCGCGCCTTCGCCTTCGAGCTGCTGTCCCACATGAAGGGCGGCCCGTCCATCGCCGTGCTTCTGGATCTGGCGCTGGGCGAGGATGCCTCCATCGCCCGTGACGCTGCCGAAGTGCTGAAGACCCAGGTCTTCCTCTATGCCGCCGACACCGACCGTCTGAAGGCCGCCTTCGAGGCTGGCAATCCGGTCGCCAGGGACATTCTGGAGAGTTACGTCAAGGCCGAGTTCTTCACCAAGCTTCCCGAGGTCGAGGAGGAGATCAAGGTCGTCACTTATGTCGCGGCAGAAGGCGATATTTCCACCGACCTGCTGTCACCGGGCAATCAGGCGCATTCGCGCTCCGACCGTGAGCTGCATGGAAAGTGCATGATCTCCGAGGCCGCTCAGGCCGAGATCCGCGCCCTGCAGGCGCAGCATCCGGACAAGCGCGTCATGATGATCGCCGAAAAGGGCACGATGGGCGTCGGTTCCTCGCGCATGTCGGGCGTCAACAATGTGGCGCTGTGGACCGGCAAGCAGGCGAGCCCCTACGTTCCCTTCGTCAACATTGCCCCGATCGTGGCCGGCACCAACGGCATTTCGCCGATCTTCCTGACCACTGTCGATGTGACGGGCGGCATCGGCATCGACCTGAAGAACTGGGTCAAGAAGCTGGATGACGAGGGCAAGCCGGTCATCGACAATGCCGGCAATCCGGTTCTGGTGCAGAAGTACTCGGTCGACACGGGCACCGTGCTGAAGATCAACAGCAAGTCCAAGAAGCTCTACAGCGAGGACGGCAAGGAAGAGCTTGCCGATCTGTCCGCATCCTTCCGTCCGCAGAAGATGGAATCCATGCGCGCCGGTGGCTCATATGCCATCGTTTTCGGCAAGAAGCTGCAGACCTTTGCGGCCGAAACGCTGGGCGTCGAAGCGCCGCTGGTGTTCTCTCCGGCCAAGGAAGTCTCCCATCCGGGCCAGGGCCTGACGGCGGTGGAGAAGATCTTCAACCGCAATGCGGTTGGCGTTGCGCCGGGCAAGGTGCTGCATGCCGGTTCCGACGTGCGCGTGCGCGTCAACATCGTCGGCTCGCAGGACACCACCGGTCTGATGACCGCGCAGGAACTGGAAGCGATGGCAGCTACCGTCATTTCGCCGCTGGTGGATGGCGCCTATCAGTCCGGCTGCCACACGGCTTCGGTCTGGGATCTGAAGGCACAGGCCAACATTCCGAAACTGATGAGCTTCATGCACAAGTTCGGCCTGATCACCGCGCGTGACCCGAAGGGCGTCTATCACTCCATGACGGACGTGATCCACAAGGTACTGAACGACATCACCGTGGATGACTGGGACATCATCATCGGCGGCGACAGCCACACCCGCATGTCCAAGGGCGTCGCCTTCGGTGCGGACTCGGGCACCGTGGCGCTGGCTCTTGCCACCGGCGAAGCCACCATGCCGATCCCCGAGTCCGTCAAGGTGACCTTCAAGGGCTCCATGAAGGATCACGTCGATTTCCGCGATGTGGTGCATGCCACCCAGGCCCAGATGCTGAGCCAGTTCGGCGACAACGTCTTCCAGGGCCGTGTCATCGAAGTGCATATCGGCACGCTGCTGGCGGACCAGGCCTTCACCTTCACCGACTGGACCGCAGAAATGAAGGCCAAGGCCTCCATCTGCATCTCCGATGACGAGACGCTGATCGGCTCGCTGGAACTGGCCAAGTCGCGCATTCAGGTGATGATCGACAAGGGCATGGATAATGACGCTCAGGTTCTGAAGGGCCTGATCGCCAAGGCCGACAAGCGCATCGCCGAAATCCGCTCCGGCGAAAAGCCGGCGCTGGCTCCGGACGAAAACGCCAAGTACTTCGCCGAAGTCGTCGTCGATCTCGACCAGATCGATGAGCCGATGATCGCCGACCCGGATGTCAACAACCCGGATGTGTCCAAGCGCTACACCCATGATTCCATCCGCCCCGTGTCCTATTACGGCGGCGAGAAGAAGGTCGATCTGGGCTTCGTCGGTTCCTGCATGGTGCACAAGGGCGACATCAAGATCGTCGCGCAGATGCTGAAGAACCTCGAAAAGGTGCATGGCACCGTCGAGTTCAAGGCTCCGCTCGTGGTGGCAGCCCCGACCTACAACATCATCGACGAGCTGAAGGCTGAAGGCGACTGGGACGTTCTGCAGAAGTACTCGGGCTTCGAATTCGACGACAATGCGCCGAAGAGCAAAGCCCGTACCCAGTACGAAAACATCCTGTATCTGGAGCGTCCGGGCTGCAACCTCTGCATGGGCAACCAGGAAAAGGCCGAGAAGGGCGATACGGTTCTGGCCACCTCCACCCGCCTGTTCCAGGGCCGTGTGGTGGAAGACAGCGCCGAGAAGAAGGGTGAATCCCTGCTCGCCTCCACCCCTGTGGTGGTGCTCGCCGCCATTCTGGGCCGCACGCCCAACGTGGACGAGTACAAGCAGGCCGTGGAAGGGATTGACCTGACCAAGTTCTCCCCGCCGGTCGAAAAGCTGGCAACGGCGCGCTCGGTTCACTTCTGAGCCGCCAGAAGCATCTGAGCCTCTGATGGCCTGACTTTCAGCGGCCGCCCGTCCGGTGAGGATCCTATCGGATCTGACCCGGACCGGCGGCCGTTCACTTGTGAGGCGCAGCTCTGCCCTCCCTCTACGCAGTTCTAGCTGCTTGCCATCGTCCGGGGGGCATCCTAACAAGGACCGGAATGAAGCGCGGAGCTGTCCTCTGAAACTGATTGCCGAGAAACTTGCCGTGGACCGGGGCGGGCGCCGGGTGTTTGCCGGGTTGGGCTTTGAGCTTGAGGCGGGCCGGGCGCTGGTTATCACCGGGGCCAATGGTGTCGGCAAGTCGACGCTGCTGCGCACGCTGGCGGGTCTTGTGCCGGTGAGCGAGGGCAAGCTGACGCTGGAAGGCGGTGCCAGCGAGCGCAGCCTGGCCGAGCACGCACATTATTTCGGCCATGAAAGCGCGGTGAAGCGTGCCCTGAGCGTTCTGGAAAACCTTGAGTTCTGGCGCAGCTTCATGGTCCCGGCCCGGCCGGAGGGGTTTGACGGCGAGGTGCTGCAGCCGCTGGATATTCTCGACCGCCTCGGCATCGGCCACACCGCGAACCTGCCCGCGGCCTATCTGTCGGCGGGCCAGACCCGGCGGCTGGCGCTGGCGCGCCTGTTCGTGACACCGCGCCCCATCTGGCTGATGGATGAGCCGACCTCGGCCCTCGACAAGGCCTCCGAAGCGCAGCTTCTCGGTTTCATGAACGCGCATCTGGCTGCAGGCGGTCAGATCATCACCGCCACCCATTCCGAGCTTGCGCTGCATCCCGCCGATGCGCTGCATCTGGCTGCGCCAGAGCTGGGGCCAGAACAGGGTGATGAGACCGCAGACGAGGGAGAAGAGGCATGAGCGGCTGGTTCTCCGCCCTTGTTGCCCGCGAAGTCCGCCTGGCCATCCGGGTTGGCGGCGGGGCGCTGATCGGCGTGCTGTTCTTTCTGGCCGTGGTCACGGTCATTCCATTTGGCGTCGGGCCGGATCTCAATCTCCTGTCCCGCATCGGCCCGGCGATCCTTTGGATCGGGGCGCTGCTGTCGGCGCTGCTGGGGCTCGACCGGCTGTTTCAGGCCGACCGGGATGACGGCTCGCTCGATCTGATGCTGATGGCCGGCCAGCCGCTGGAACTGGTGGTGCTGGGCAAATGCCTTGCCCACTGGGTGGCAACCGGCCTGCCGCTGGTGCTGGCAGCGCCCGTTCTGGCTGTTTTCCTCAACCTCGGGCCGGTGGCCATGGGGGCGGTGACGCTGACCCTGCTGGTGGGGACTCCCGCTCTGACCTTGATCGGCGCCATTGGCGCGGCGCTGACCGTGTCGCTGCGCCGGGGCGGTCTGCTGCTCGCCGTGCTGGTGGTGCCGCTGACGATCCCGGTGCTGATCTTCGGCGTGAGCGCGGCGGACGCTGCCGTGAATGACCCGGTGCCCTTCATGACGCCGTTTCTGATCCTCTGCGCGCTGACGCTGTTCTCGGCTGTTCTCGGGCCGGTGGCGGCGGCGGCGGCGCTGCGCTTTGCGGCGGATTGAACCCGTCAGGGCATGACGCTTTCGTGATTGCGGTCAGATGGGGGCTTGACCCAGCGCAAGGCAATGCGAAAACCCTTGAGGCATAGAGAGCGGACCTGCGGCCTTGCATTGCAGCGGCGGGTGAGAGGGATTAGAACCATTCCATGGCACTTGTTGATCTGGCGAACCCGACCCGTTTCATGAGCCTTGCCCGGGCCATCCTGCCTTGGGCAACGGGCCTGTGTGTGCTGCTGTTTGCCATCGGGCTCTACATGACCTTCTTCGTGGCGCCGGAGGACTACCAGCAGGGCGACACGGTGCGGATCATGTATGTCCACGTGCCCGCCGCCTGGCTGTCGATGATGTGCTATTCGGTCATGGCCCTGTCTTCCCTCGGCACGCTGGTGTGGAAGCATCCGCTGGCCGATGTCTCGGCCAAGGCGGCAGCACCGCTTGGGGCTGCCTTCACCTTCATGGCGCTGATCACCGGTTCGCTCTGGGGCAAGCCGATGTGGGGTACCTATTGGGTGTGGGATGCGCGCCTGACCTCGGTACTGGTGCTCTTTATCATGTATCTGGGCCTCATGGCCCTGTGGCGGACGATGGATGACCCGATCCGGGCGGGCAAGGCGGCTGCGGTGCTGACGCTGGCCGGGGTCATCAACCTGCCCATCATCAAATTCTCCGTCGACTGGTGGAACACGCTGCACCAGCCGGCCAGCGTCATCCGCATGGACGGGCCAACGATCCACCCGGATCTGCTGTGGCCGCTGATGGTGATGGCGGCAGCCTTCACGCTGCTGTTCCTGGTGCTGCATGCCCATGCGATGATCAACGAAATCCTGCGGCGGCGGGTGCGGGCGCTGCGCATGCGCGCTGCCGCCGTGCGCCCGGCGGGCGCCAGCGCCGCAACCCCTGTCGCGGCGGAGTGAGGTGAGCATGGCTGCCTTCGACCTTGGCCCCCACGCGGGCTTTATCATTGCCTCCTTCGTCATTTGCCTTGGCGTCGTGCTCGGCCTCACCGGCTGGGTGTGGCTGGACCGGCGGCGTCTCAATTCGGATCTCAGGGCGCTGGAGGCGCAAGGGGTGCGCCGCCGCACGGCAGCAGGGACGCAGGGCCAATGAGCGCGCCGGACCAGTCTTCCGCCGCCAAGCCGGATGCAGGGGGGCGCCGCCGCATTCCTGTGTTCGCATTGCTGCCGCTGGTGGTCTTCGCCGCGCTGGCGGTGCTGTTCCTGTTCCAGATGGTCTTCGGGCGCGATCCGTCCGAACTGCCTTCGGCCCTGCTCAACAAGCCGGCCCCCCGCATGGAGCTTCCTGCGGTGGAAGGCCTGATGGACAAGGGTGTGCCCGTGCCCGGCATCGCGGCGGCTGATCTGGATGGCGGCGTGTCTGTCGTCAATGTTTTCGCCTCCTGGTGCGTGCCCTGCCGTCAGGAGCATCCGGTGCTGGAGGAAATGGCGAAGGACGGCAGGTTCCGCATGTATGGGATCAACTACAAGGACCAGCCCGAAAACGCCCGCCGTTTCCTCGGCGCGCTCGGCAACCCTTATGACAAGGTGGGCGCCGATGCCGGTGGCCGCGCGGCGATTGAGTGGGGCGTCTATGGCGTGCCGGAGACCTATGTGGTCGATGGCAAGGGCGTGATCCGCTACAAGTTCATCGGCCCGCTCTCGCCCGAAAGCTACGAGCGCGTGTTCCTGCCGCAGCTGGAACGGGTTCTGGCCGGCGGCAGCTGATTTCAGGATTTTGATCACACCAACGCCGCCCGCTGCCGGTTAGCTCGGGCGGCGTTGGTAGGTCCGCGGCGGGGGTGGGCCTGCCGCAGCATCGGGTGTTTCTCAGCGTCCGGTGATGCCGGGGAAGGCGACCAGCAGACCGACAGCCAGCATCTGCAGGGCGATGAAAGGCAGCAGCGCCCGGAAGATGATGCCCAGCGTGATGCCGGGAGGTGCCACGGACTTCAGATAGAAGGCTGCGGGACCAAAGGGCGGCGACAGGAACGAGATCTGCATGTTCATGCAGAACAGGACGCCGAACCACACCGGGTCAAGGCCGAGCGACTTGATGATCGGCACGAAGATCGGCATCGTCAGCAGGGCAATGCCGACCCAGTCGAGGAAGGCGCCGAGGACGAACAGGATTGCCATCATCACCAGAACGATGACGGTGGGATTGTCCGAGATGCCGGTGATCATGCCCGAGACGAAGTTCACCCCGCCCATCAGATTGTAGACGCCGACAATGGCGGTGGCACCGATGCCGATCCAGACGATCATGCCGACCGTGGACAGGGTCTGCATTGCCGCATCGCGCAACAGCTTGAACGAGAACTCGCCGCGCAGGATCGTGGACAGGAGCACGCCGCCGACGCCAATGGCTGAAGCTTCGGTCACGGAAGCGATGCCGCCATAGATCGAGCCCAGGACGATGAAGACGACCAGCACTGGCAGGGCCAGCCCCTTCAGCAGCCGCAGCTTTTCCGCCGCCAGAATCGGCTCCGGGTCGACCTGCGGCACCACATGGGGCGTGAAATAAGCCCGGGCCAGGATGTAGGCGACATAGAACATGGCCAGCATGAAGCCCGGCAGAAAGGCCGCGGTGAACAGCTCGCCGATGGAGACGTTGGCGGTCAGGCCATAGATGATCAGCACGATGGACGGGGGGATCATGGTGCCGAGCGAGCCGCCCGCACAGACCACGCCGATGGCCAGATTGCGGTCATAGCCCTGCCGCAGCATCTGGGGCAGGGCGATCATGCCCAGCAGCACGATCTCGCCGCCGATGATGCCGCTCATGGCGGCCAGAATCACCGAGACGAATACGGTCTGCACTGCCACGCCGCCGCGTATGCGCCCGGCAAACAGCTTCATCGCATCGAACAGGTCCCGGGCGATGCCGGAGCGGTCGAGGATGGCGGCCATCAGCACGAACATCGGCACCGAAACGAACACGAAGTTCATCACGAAGGAATAGACGCGGCTGGTGATGAGCGGGATCGACATGGGGCCGAACCAGCCGAGCGCGAAGATGAGCGCCACAAGCAGCGTCACGAAGGCCAGAGGCATGCCGGTCAGCAGCAGCACGACCATCATGATGAACATGGCCAGTGTGCCCCAGCCGATGCCGAGGGCCTGCAGGTTGAAGCTGAAATCCAGAAGTTCGGTCATGGCTCAGTCCTTCACGCTGCGGCGGGCATGGTTGACGGCGAGCACCAGGAACTGCAGCACCAAAGCGATCATCACCACCAGGATGAAGACCTTGATCAAGGCCGGGGTCGGCGGGCTCCAGGCGCTGCCGGTGGTCTCCAGCCGGATCCCGCCGGAGGGGGCCAGCACGGCGCGCTGCACCATGTGCCATGAGGCATAGGCGAAGAAACCGCTGGCAATCGCACAGGCGAGGGAAATGAGCACATCCGCCGCCCGGCGCAGGCGTGGGGACAGGAGGTCGTAGATCAGCACAACGCGGATATGGGTGTTGCGGCTTGTGCAATAGAGACCGCCGAAGACGAAGGCGATGCCGCACAGGAAGACCGTTGCCTCATGCGCCCAGATGGTGGGGCTGTTGAGCAGATAGCGCAGGAAGACTTCAAGCAGGAGAATGGCAGCTGCCAGGACAATGCCTGTTGCGAAGATGAAGCCGGAGCCGTTGATCAGGCGGCCCAGAAGGCCGGCTTCAGGCGCTGCGCCCTGTTCCGGTTCGGGTGGAAGGCCGGGGGCCTTCGCGTCAGTGTGAGTGGTGCCGTGTGTCATGTCTGTTTCCAGCGGGATGAGCCTCAGGGCTGAAGCGGCACGGGGCCGCGCCGCCTCATGACCTTGCAGACGGATGGTGCCTGTGCGGTCCAGGAGGGCGGGGCATGTGCTGTCCCGCCGCACCCCGTTTCAGGCGCCGGTTTCAGGCCACCCGTCTCAGGCAGCTCTGTCTCAGAGCAGGCCCTTCTGGGTCAGATAGCTGGTGAGGGTGTCATAGACCTTCTGCGCCATCGCAGAGCCCTTGGCGATGCGCTCCCATTCGGCCATGGCGATCTTGCGGAACTTGGCACGCTCTTCGTCCGGCCAGTTGTGGATGCTGATGGAACCGTCCGCCTTGGCTTCCTCGATCGCCTTCAGGTCGGCAGCCTTGAGGCCGTTGATCTGGGCCTGCTGGAATTCCTTCACGGTCGTTTCCAGCAAGGTCTTGATGTCGTCCGGCAGGGCGTCCCACTTGGCCTTGTTCATGGACACTTCCACGAGCGGCAGGGAGTGGAAGCCGGGATAGACCGGGTGCGGGGCAACCTTGTTGAGGCCCTGGATCTGGTTGACCGAGAACACCGAATAGTCGGCAGCGTCCACCACACCCTTGTCGATGCTGGTGAAGACTTCCGAAGCCGGCAGATTCACCGGAGCGGCGCCTGCTGCTGCGAAGACGTTGGCAATCGGGCCTTCCGGTGAGCGGACCTTGACGCCCTTGAGATCATCAACGCCATTGAGCGGAACGCGGGAGACGAAAGCCTCAAGGCCGGGCGTGGACACGCCGATGAAATGCAGGCCGTAGGAGCCAAGCAGCTCCTGCATGATTTCCTTGCCGCCGCCATTCTCGACAAAGTCGATCATCTGGGCGGGATCGGACCAGGCGCCGACCGGGTTGGCGATGAGGCCGAAAGCCGGGTCCTTGCCGGCCCAGTAGGACGAATCGCAGATCTGGCCGTCCAGAATGCCCGCCGCAACCGCGTCCAGGGTTTCATTGTATTCGACGACGGAGCCGACCGGCATCAGCTCGATCTTCACCTTGCCGCCGGACTTTTCAGCGACGAGATCGGTCCAGCCCTTCTGATATTCGAAATTCGGGTTGCCCGCCGGGTCCGAGGACTGGAACCGGAACGTGTACTCCTGCGCCATTGCGCTTGTTGCCAGCGCGAAGGCTGCCACAGCTGTCAGGGATGCCGTCTTCAAAAATCGCTTCATCATCATCATTCCGTTGATGAGCTTTTGGATGGGTATGTGCCGGAGCCCGTCAGAGCTCCTTTTGCGGCGGTTGAGAGCCGCCGTTTCCGCCTGGCGTCATGGCTGGGCGGAGAACCGGACATCGAGCAGAGCCGGGTCTATTTCCCGTTCCAGCTCGCTGATGAGGGACATGCTGAAGGCAACCAGATCACGGGAGGCCGAGCAGGCGGCATCCGTATCGCCGGCGAGGACATGATCCATAATCGCCATGTGGCGCTCCATGCTCGCGGCGAGGCCTTTCCGGCCACTGATCTGGGTGATGTGCAGATAGCCCATGCGGCGCGCGAAGGCCTGCAGCGGACTGGCGGTTCGCTCCAGAAAGCGCTCTCCCGAAGCGCGGATCAGAAGCCGGTCGAAGGACTTGTCGATGGCATTGAAGCCGTCGAGACTGAGGCTGTCGAACTCTGCCTCAACCCGCCGGCGCAGGTGGTGCAGGGCTGCCCGGTCATTGGCAGACATGTTGCGGATGGCGGTGGCGGTGACAAAGCGGTCAACGTCCCGGCGCAGCTCGGCAAGGTTACGCTCCCGGGTCAGGTCGATCGGGGCGACGCGCAGGCCGTTCCGGGGGCGGACTTCCAGCAGCGTTTCTGCGGCGAGCCGGCGCACGGCCTGATGGACGGGCGTGCGGCCCAGGCCAACCCGTTCCTGAAGGTCCTGGATCCGGATATCCGCGCCCGGAGCAATCTGCATGGCAACAAACAGCTCTTCGACCCGTTCATAGGCAAGGGACGTAAGGTCCTGAGCGCATTCAAGGCTCCAGGCAGGGGCGGCTGCCTGGTCCGTGCGGTCATCCTCTGCTTTGCCGGTCTTCATCATCATCTCTTGCCAAAAAGCTGCATCGGCCTTATGTCGGTTTGATGCTGATATTTCACATAGTATCATGATATGTCAATGAACGCCGGTTCGAATCCAGAATGTGGGCCGACCGGTGTTCTGGCGGCCGGTCAGACCGGCGCAAAAACGGGAGGCCGGTATGAAAATCACAGCACTGGAAACACTGCGGACAGAGGAATTTGCCAATGTGCTCTGGGTGCGGGTCCATACGGACCAGGGCACCATCGGTCTGGGTGAGACTTTCTATGGCGCAGCGGCTGTCGAGGCGCATATTCACGACACGCTGGCCGGGCGGCTACTGGGCCGCAATCCGCTGCAGATCGAAGCCCTGAACCGGGTCATGACGGATCTGCCGCTTGCACAGGCCTCCACCGGCGTGGAGTACCGCGCCGCATCGGCCATCGACATTGCCCTGTGGGATCTCTTCGGCAAGGTCTGCGGTCAGCCGGTGCATCAGATGCTGGGCGGCATCACCACGGACAAGCTGCGGATCTACAACACTTGCGCCGGTTATGGCTATGTGCGGACCCACAACATCCGGCCGGTCGATACCTGGAACATCGGCAGCACCAGCGAAGGCCCCTACGAGGACCTGAATGCCTTCATGACGGATGCCGGTGCCCTGGCCGAGAGCCTGCTGGAAAGCGGCATTTCGGCGATGAAGATCTGGCCTTTCGATCCGCCCGCGCAGGAAAACCGCGGCCTCTACATCAATGCCGAACAGATGCGCAAGGCGATCGAGCCTTTCGAGAAGATCCGCAAGGCCGTTGGGGACCGGATGGAGATCATGGTCGAGTTCCACTCCCTGTGGAACGTGCCAACAGCCATGAAGATTGCCCGTGCGCTGGAGCCCTATGCCCCCACCTGGTACGAAGACCCGATCCGGATGAACTCGCCGCAGGCGCTGGCCGAATATGCCGCCTCCACGACGGTGCCCGTCTGTGCCAGCGAAACGCTCGGCTCGCGCTTTCCCTACAAGGACATGCTGGAGCGCAACGCCAGCCACATCGCCATGGTGGATCTGTGCTGGACTGGCGGCATCACCGAAGGGCGCAAGATTGCCGCGCTGGCCGACACTTATCACCGGCCTTTCGCCCCGCATGACTGCACCGGTCCGGTGGCCTATATCGCCGCGATCCACACCTCCTTCAGCCAGCCGAACACGCTGATTCAGGAATCCGTGCGTGCCTTCTACACCGGCTGGTACAAGGAACTGGTGACCGAAATGCCGGTCGTGCGTGATGGCTATGTCCTGCCGATGGAGGGGCCGGGTCTTGGAACCGAGCTGCTGCCGGCCGTCTTCGAGCGGTCTGACCTGACCGTCCGCCGTTCCGTTCTGTGAGGAGTGAACCTGCGATGACCAAACCCTTGTTTGATCTCTCCGGGCAGACGGCGCTGATTTCCGGCTCGACCCGTGGCCTTGGCCTCGCGATTGCCGAGGGTCTTGCCCAGGCTGGTGCGGCGGTTGTTCTCAATGGCCGCAGTGTCCAGGCCGTTGCGGAACGGGCGGCAGAACTGCGCAGACGCGGCTTCACCGTGCATGAAGCAGCCTTTGACGTGACGCGCGAAGAAGAGGTGGTTGCCGCCTTCAAGCGGTTCGATGCAGCTGGCCTCGGCATTTCCATTCTGGTCAACAATGCCGGTATCCAGCACCGCCAGCCCATGGTGGAACTGGCGCTGGCCGACTGGCAGCGAGTAATCGACACCAACCTGACCAGTGCCTTCTTGATGGGCCGGGAGGCTGCCCGGCGGATGATCCCGCGCGGGGCGGGCAAGATCATCAACATCGGATCTCTGACCAGCGAACTCGCCCGGGCCACGGTGATTCCCTATACGGTGGCGAAGGGCGGCATCAAGATGCTGACCCGGGGCATGGCGGCGGAATGGGCAAAGCATGGCATTCAGGCCAATGCCATCGGTCCCGGTTACATGGTCACCGACATGAATGAGGCGCTGATCAACAACCCTCAGTTCGACGCCTGGGTGAAGGGCCGGACCCCTTCCGCACGCTGGGGCAATCCGGATGAACTGGCCGGAACGGCGGTCTATCTGGCCTCTTCTGCGTCCAACTACGTGAACGGTCAGATCATCTATGTCGATGGCGGCATGCTCTCCGTCCTCTGAAATCACGTTCCGCCGCAGCCCGTCTCACCGCGACGTGACTCGCGCGGCGGCGCAGAATATGTATTCTGGACGAGAGAAAGATCCGGAAGACAAGAGTGAGTTCCCCGGCCATGGGCCCTGTGCGAATGCTGATTTCACGGCTGGCGGCTGCGGTTTGCCTTGCCGTCATGGCTCTGCCGGCGGCAGCGGCTGCCAGGGATGGCAAGGCGCCGGCGGTCGTGGTGGAGCTCTTTACCAGTCAGGGCTGCTCATCCTGTCCGCCAGCCGACAAGCTGCTGCAGAATCTTTCAAAAGATGCCGGCGTCCTCGCGCTATCCCTGCCGGTCGACTACTGGGATTACCTGGGCTGGAAGGACACGCTTGCCACTCCGGAAAACTCCGAGCGCCAGCGGCTGTACTCCGCCCGCCGCGGCGACAGGTCAGTCTATACACCGCAGATCATCATCAATGGTGGCGAGCATGTGGTGGGGGGCGACGAGCCGGCGGTGAAGGCCGCGCTTGGCCGCGCGACGAAGATGACGGCCTCGGTCATGCTTCATTCAACGCCCGACATGCTGGAAGTCACCATCGACGGATCGCTGCCCGAAGGGGCGAAGATGGCGACCGTCTACCTGCTCCATGTCATGCCTTCCAAGACAGTCGAGGTCGGCCGTGGCGAGAATGAGGGGCGGCAGGTCACCTATGTCAATGTGGTGAAGCGGCTGGAAGCGGTGGGCATGTGGTCCGGCGGGCAGCTGGAGCTGAACCTGCCCCAGCATCCGATGAAAAAGGACGGAAAGCGCTGCGCGGTCATTGTCCAGCTGGAGGATGACAGCGGGCCGGGGCGCATCATCGGCGCCGCCTCCAACCTGTGGGATACGGGAATCTAGCGCTTCTCCTCGCGCTCTGCCCTTGCGTTCAGCCTGAAACATGCCTAAGGCCTTGCCCGAACGGGACGGCGCGCCAGCAAGGCCGCCGCTTCCTGACCGGGCGTGCTCAGTGCCGCGCCCTCAATCCGTGAGGTAGCCATGAGCCTGCGTCTGCGCATTGCCCTCGGCAGCGTGATTGTCGGCGCCGCCGTTCTGGGCCTGAAGTATCTGGCCTATGTGCTGACAGGATCCGTGGCGCTCTATTCGGATGCGCTGGAATCCATCGTCAACGTGGCCTCCTCCTTCGCCACCCTGCTGGCGGTCTGGTATGCGGCCAAACCGGCCGATTCCAATCACCCCTATGGCCATGACAAGGCGGAGTATTTCGCTGCAGTTCTTGTGGGCGTGATGATCGTGCTGGCGGCGCTGTCGATCTTCAATGCGGCCTGGGAAGGCTATCACGCGACAGAAATGCCTGATTACACGGTGAAGGGCCTGGCCGTGAACGGTCTTGCCAGCGTGCTCAACTGCGGCTGGGCCGTGCTGCTGATCCGTTTCGGCCGCAAGAACGGCTCCCCGGCGCTTGAGGCTGATGGCCAGCATCTGATGACGGATGTGGTAACATCCGTGGGCGTTCTCGTAGGCGTGATTCTCGTGTTTCTGACCGGCTGGCGGCAGCTGGATTCGCTGCTGGCGGGGCTTGTCGGTCTCAATGTGCTGTGGTCTGGCTGGACCCTGATGAAAGCCTCCGTCAGCGGCCTGATGGATGAAGCGGCCTCCACCGATGTGCAGGACATGCTGCGCGGGCTGATCTCCGAACACGGGGACGGGGCCATCGAGGCCCATGATCTGCGCACCCGGCTGGCGGGGCGGCTGACCTTCGTGGATTTCCATCTGGTGGTGCCGGGGGAAATGAGCGTCGATGCCGCCCATGACATCTGTGACCGGATCGAACAGGCCATCGGCAAGTCACTGCCCGGCGCCAGGGTGACGATCCATGTGGAGCCCGAGCACAAGGCCAAGCACTCGGGCATCGTGGTTCTCTGAAGGTTAGCGGGTGAGGCGCAGGGCGCATTCGACGGCATCTTCCAGCCGGTCGTTGCCCCAGTAAAGCTCCCCGTCTTCCGTCACAAAGCTGGGTGCTCCGAAAACACCGGCAGCTTCCGCTTCTGCGACCGCTGCACGCAGGCCGATCTTCACCTCTATGCTCTGGGCCTTGGCAAGCAGGGCCTTTGCATCCAGTCCCAGATCCAAGAGGATGCCGGCGAGAAGACCTTCGTCGCTGATATCGCGGCCCTCGCCAAATTCCGCCATGTAAACAGCGCGCACGAAGCTGCCGATCCAGGGTTCCAGCCGCCCGGCATGGGCGATGCGCGCCGCCATCAGGCCGTTCTGCGGAAAGGGATCGGGCACGGTCAGCGGCAGGCCCATGTCCTCGCACAGGCGCTCCACCTCGCGCCACATGTAGCGGCCCTTGGCCGGAAACAGGTTGAAGGGGGAGGTGTCCCAGCCCTGCCGGGCAAAGATGGGGCCAAGCAGAAATGGCCGCCAGACCAGATCGATGCCCCGGTCCTTGGCGACGGTCTCGATGCGCATGGCAGTGAGGTAGCTGTAGGTGGAGGCAAATTCGAACCAGAAATCGAGCCTCGGCCGTTGCTGCATGGAAAATTCCTCTTATGTCAAGGCGTTGAGATGCTGACGCATCGCGCCTTGAGATTGCTCAGGCGCCGCACGGGCTTGACCAACTCTTGATGAGGCAAGCTCATCGATAGTTGGTATGACATCTGGTCCGTTTGCGGCGCTGCCGCAGCGCAGATATTGGCCGAGCTTGAAAAAATAGGCTAGAGAGCCCGAATGACTGATCACGCTGCTCCTTCCGCCTTTTTCCGTGCCCGTACTCTCATCTGCGCCATCGTGCGCTGGTGCCGTACCCATCCGTTTGGGGCAGCCTTCACGTTCATTGGTGTGGTGTCGCTGGTGTTTCTGGCCGTGCCGGGGCTCGATCTTCTGGCCAGCGGCCTGTTCTACACGCCCGGCGAAGGCTTTACGGCAGCGTCCTCGCCCTTCCTGCAGAAGCTGCGCTATCTCGGCCCCTATCTGGTGCAGACGGTGGCCGTCATCTGCGGGTTTGTGCTGCTTCTCAAGCTGCTGCTGCCGGAGCTGCCGCCGCTGATGCCGCTGCGCAAGCCGGTGTTCCTGCTCTCCACGCTGGTGCTGGGGCCGGGCATCCTGGTCAACACCATCCTGAAGAACAACTGGGGCCGTCCGCGCCCGGTGATGGTGGAGCAGTTCGGCGGAGATCTGCCGTTCATACCGGTGTGGCTCAAGACGGACTGGTGCAGCACCAACTGTTCCTTCGTTTCGGGTGAGGGCTCTGCCAGTATGTGGCTGATGGCATTGGCGTTTGTGGTGCCGAAAAGCTGGCGCCCGGCGGTGGTGCTGACCATTCTGCCGCTGATGCTGGCGTTGTCGGTGAACCGGGTGGCCTTCGGCGGTCACTTTCTCTCCGACACGCTGCTGGCCTGGGGGCTGACCTTCCTGGTGCTCCTGTCGGTCTACTGGCTGCTCTATGTGAGGACGCCGCGCTGGGCAGGCGACGCACAGCTTGATGCCGGACTGTCTGCGGCGGGATTGCGCCTGCGCCGCGCCGTGCTGCCGCTTCTGGCTGCAATCGGCCGGGCGCTGCGGGCTTTTGTGGCGAAGTTCCGCTGAGGCGGGTCAGCCTTGCCGGCCAAGCCCCAGCTCTGCCGCCAGATTCTCAGCGCCTGTCATGACCATCCGGAATACGGTCTCGAATCCGGCCGGGCCGCCGTAATAGGGGTCGGGCACATCCATTCCCTCTGCTTCCAGAAACAGCCGTAGGCGGGCTGGGGCCTCTGCCGGGCTCAGCTTGCGCAGATTGTTGAGATTGCTGCTGTCCATGGCGAGGATGTGCTCGAAGCGGCTGAAATCGGCCTTCACCACCTGCCTTGCGCGCTGGGCGGAAATGTCGATGCCGTTGCGGGCCGCCACGGCGATGGAGCGCGGGTCCGGCGCCTCGCCCTGATGCCAGCCGCCGGTTCCGGCCGAATCGATCAGCACCCGGCTGCCCGCGCCCAGATCCTCCACGACCTTGCGGAACGCGCCTTCTGCCAGCGGTGAGCGGCAGATGTTGCCAAGGCAGACGAAGAGGACAGATGTCATGGCTGGGCTCCTGTGTGATCCAGATTTTGATGAGCCTGACAGGCCGGGATCCGGTCAAGCCCGTGCGGCGTCTGAGCCTTGGTGTGAGGTAACGCTGGCCAGAGTTGTCGTCCGGCCTATATTCGGTTGGACGCGGGAGAAAATGCCCGTGACGCGGCGGATTTCAAGACGGGAGATGCAGATGGCGGCACGTCTGACGGACGGGGAGCGCGGGAAAGCGCTGGCCCAGCTCACCGGATGGCGGCTGGTGGAGGGGCGCGACGCCATCACCCGCCGCTTTGTCTTTTCAGGTTTCGTTGAAGCTTTCGGCTTCATGGCGCAGGTGGCGCTGGCTGCCGAACGGATGAACCATCATCCGGAGTGGTCGAACGTCTACCGCACGGTGGAGGTGATCCTGTCCACCCATGATGCGGGCGGGCTGACGGCGCTGGACATTGCGCTGGCCGCGGAAATGGACCGTATCGCCGCGCGGATGACCTGATCAGACTTCGTTCTTCTGTGCACCCCGGCGGATGGTGAAGCGCAGGCTGTTTCCGGTTTTGTCCTGGGCCAGAAGCGCGTGCCCATCCTCGCTGCACATATGGGGAATGTCGATCACCGACATCGGGTCGCTTGCCTCGACCACAAGCACGGCGCCGGGTCTCAGACCCGCCAGCACCTTTCGGCTGCGCAGCACCGGCAGCGGGCACTTGAGGCCCTTCAGGTCGAGATGCTGGTCAGGTGCTGATGTGTCTGGTGCTGCCATGATGCCCTGCACGGTTTTTCGTCCGGCTTCAGCTCTTGTCCTGCCGTGAACACTGCGTCAAGCCGCAAAGGCTTGAAACACCGCCGAAAGGGCCGACATTGGAAGAGACCTGAAAGACAGCAGACGAGAAGGAAACAGCCCGTGACCAGCACATCCATCCCCGTTCCCACTCAAACGGCCGCCGCCGATCCGGTGGCCGTTCTTGATTTCTGGTGGAAGGCCGGCCGTGAAGCCTGGTTCACCCGCAGTGATGCTTTTGACGCGGATATCCGCAGCCATTTCGTGCCGCTGATGGATGATGCGGCATCGGGCGCGCTGGACCACTGGCAGGAAACGCCGCATGGCGCGCTGGCCCTGCTGCTGCTGCTCGACCAGTTCCCCCGCAATGTCTACCGGCAGGACAAGCGCGCTTTCGCAACCGATGCAAAAGCGCAGATCATCGCCACGGCCGCACTGGCCAGAGGCTTCGACAAAGCCTTTCCCAAGGATGCCCGTGCCTTCTTCTACCTGCCTTTCGAACATGCGGAGGACATGGCCCAGCAAGAGAAATCCGTCGATCTGTTCCGCCGGCTCGGGGACAAGGAGTTCTATCTCTATGCCCTCGTTCATCTCGATGTGATCCGCCGCTTTGGCCGCTTTCCGCACCGCAATCATGTGCTTGAGCGCGAGACGACGGCGGAAGAGGCCGCCTATCTGGCCGATGGCGGCTTTTCGGCCTGAAATCAGCAGACGTCTTTCTGCCTCCATCCCGAAGTTTGCGCCTCCAACAGGACGCCATCGCTGCCTTAAAAAGCGGCGGTGGCGTTTCTGTTTTTCAGTTTTGCTTATCGCATGTGCAATTTTTGAGATTTGAATAGAAAATAGGCACATCCATCGCTCTCTGGCTGCCTCCTGAACGGTCAGATACCTGACGCCTCCGCGCCTGCTCCCATGAATCTGGCGGAAATCGGGCATTTTCCTGCCTCCAGCCAAAGTTGGCACGGTCCTTGTTTAAGAGAAGGGGAAAGCCGGCCCGGCCCGCCCTCAGCGCAGGTTCCTCCTGAAGCGCAGAGGATGCGGGTCAGGTGGCCAGACCGGTCCAGTCCCGGACCGGTGACAAGCAGGGGAAACGGGTAACGAGCATGAAAATTGTGATGGCCATCATCAAGCCGTTCAAGCTCGACGAGGTGCGTGACGCCCTCACGAGCATCGGCATCCAGGGACTCACCGTCACCGAGGTCAAGGGCTACGGCCGCCAGAAGGGCCACACCGAGATCTACCGCGGCACCGAATATGCGGTGAGCTTCCTGCCGAAGCTCAAGATCGAAGTCGCTGTTTCCAGCGAGTCCGTCGACAAGGTCGTGGAAGTCATCTCCGGCGCCGCCAAGACCGGCCAGATCGGCGACGGCAAGATCTTCGTCTATTCGATCGATCAGGTGGTTCGCATCCGCACCGGCGAAACCGACACAGAAGCGCTTTGAGGGGTGAGTAACATGAAGAAGTCTTTCGCTTATGCCGCAATCGGCATGGCGGTACTCGGTCTGATGGCCGATCCGGGCCTGGCCCAGACCGCTGCACCGGCTGCAGAAGCTGCCACTGAAACCGCCGCTGCTGCCGCCGAGGCGCCGGCTTATGCCCTGGCCGCCGACACGGCCTATATCTTCAACACGCTGCTGTTCCTTCTGGGCGGCTTCCTCGTCATGTGGATGGCGGCCGGCTTTGCCATGCTGGAAGCGGGCCTCGTGCGGTCCAAGAACGTGTCGATGCAGTGCCTGAAGAACATTGCGCTCTATTCCATCGCCGGCATCCTGTTCTGGCTCACCGGCTACAACCTCATGTACACCGGCGTCGACGGCGGTTTCATGGGCTCCTTCGGCCCCTATTCCTTCGATCCGGTCGGCGGCAATGCGCTGGACACCGGTTATTCGACGGCCTCCGACTGGTTCTTCCAGATGGTTTTCGTCGCCACCGCTGCTTCGATCGTCTCCGGCACGCTGGCCGAGCGCATCAAGCTGTGGCCTTTTCTCCTCTTCACCGTTGTCCTGACCGGCCTGCTGTACCCGATCGCGGGCTCCTGGCAGTGGGGCAAGGGCTGGCTCTCAGTGATGGGCTTCTCCGACTTCGCCGGTTCCACGCTGGTGCACTCCGTCGGTGGCTGGGCGGCGCTTGCCGGTGCCATCGTCCTCGGCGCCCGCAAGGGCAAGTACACCTCCAGCGGCCAGGTCATCCCGATGCCGGGCTCGTCCATTCCGCTGGCCACCCTCGGCACGTTCATCCTGTGGCTCGGCTGGTTCGGCTTCAACGGTGCTTCGCAGCTCGCCATGGGCACGATCGGTGACGTGACCGACATCTCCCGCATCTTCGCCAATACCAACATGGCTGCTGCCGGTGGTGTGGTGGCTGCCATGGCCCTGACCCAGATCCTCTACAAGAAGGTCGACGTCACCATGGCGCTCAACGGTGCGCTGGCCGGTCTCGTGTCCATCACCGCCGAGCCGCTGAACCCGACTGTTGCACAGGCGGTCTTCATCGGTGCCGTTGGCGGCGCGCTGGTCGTCTTCGTCGTGCCGCTGCTCGACAAGCTGAAGATTGACGACGTTGTCGGTGCCATCCCGGTCCACCTCGTCTGCGGCATCTGGGGCACCCTGATCGTGCCGCTGTCCAATGCAGACACCTCTTATGGCGTCCAGCTGATCGGCATTGCCTCCTACGGCGCCTTCATCTTCGTGACCTCGCTGGTTCTGTGGATGATCCTCAAGGCCACCGTCGGCATCCGCGTCAGCCCCGAGGAAGAGGCTCTCGGCCTCGACAAGGTGGAAATCGGCGTCGAAGCCTATCCGGAGTTCGGTCAGGGCTCCCAGCGCCTCTGATCCGGACCAGCTCTCCCAGGAGCAGGCCATATGGCCAAACCTCAAGCCCGGGGTACGCGCCCCGGGCTTTTTGTGAGCGTTCCTCATCCTCCGGCATGCAATCCTCTCTTCTGCGGATTTGCAATGGCGCCGCCGCCGCATTAAAAAGCCCGTCGCCGGGTGGTGCGTGAATAAGCAGTTTTGACGGGCAGAGGAGCCAGGATCATGGCAAGCAAAGACTATGCATTGGTGCAGATCGCCTTTTATGCGGCGCTGATTGCGGTGCTGGGGCAGTTTCCGCCCTTCGCCATTCCGTTCCTGGCAGGTGTGCCCATCACTGCGCAGACCCTTGGCGTGATGCTGGCCGGTGTGATGCTGGGCTCCGTGCGCGGCGGCCTGTCCATGCTGCTCTTCCTCTTCGCCGTGGCGCTGGGCGCACCGCTTTTGGCCGGCGGGCGCGGGGGGCTTGCCGTCTTTGCCGGACCTTCCGCAGGCTTCCTCATCGGCTGGCCCATCGGCGCCTTCGTCGCGGGCTTCATCATGGAGCGCAGCCGCAATCTGCCGGTGCTTGCCGCCGCTGCCCTCTCGGCAGCTGTGGGCGGCGTTGGTGTTGTCTATCTCTTCGGCATCCCGGGCCTGATCATCCTGGCCGATCTGCCCTTCACCAAGGCCTTGGCAGGCACGGCCATTTATCTGCCGGGTGACCTCATCAAGGTCGCGATCACCGCCGTGGTGGCGCAGACGGTTGCCCGCGGCCTGCCGCGCGCCCTGCTGAGCCGGCCATGAGTTTCACCGGGGCGGCGCTGGCGCATCACGCGGCCACCCGCCCCGGCCAGACCGCACTGGTTTGCGGCGGGGCAAGTTTCACTTTCGCCGCGCTGCAAACCCGGGTCGAAGCGCTGGCTCTTCAGCTGCACCGTCGCCTGCCTGCTGTATCCTCCCGTCAGCCGCGCATTGGTATCTTTCTGGAAGATCCCTTGCAGGCGCTGATGGCCTTCTTTGCTGCAGGCCGGGCCGGGGGCATTGCCCTGATGCTCGACACCACATGGCCCGATGCCCTGCGCGATCAGATCCTCGCCGCCTCTGCGCCTGATCTTGTCCTTGATGCCGCCGGTTTTCCGGCGCTGATGGCAGAGGCGGAGGAACGGAAGGAAACGGCAGGGACGCCGCTGCCCTTTCCCGCGCCGGAAGATCTTTTCTATGCCGGCTTCACCTCCGGCTCGACGGGTGTGCCCAAGGGCTTTGCCCGCACCCACCGCTCCTGGACGGAAAGTTTCCGCCTGAGCGCTGCTGCCTTCGGCACCTCACCTCAGGACAAGGTGCTGGTCTGCGGCGGGCTGGTGCATTCGCTGCATCTTTATGCGGCGGTCGAAGGGCTTTGCGCCGGAGCGGGCGTTGAGGTCATGCCGCGTTTCCAGCCGAGGGCCGTGGCCCGCCGCCTGGCGCAAGGCGGCACCACCATGCTCTATGCGACGCCGACCCAGCTGCAGCTGATCTTGCGCGAAGTGGAGGCCGCGCCGTCCTTGCGGCTTGTCCTGTCGAGCGGCGCCAAGCTGCAACCGGAGGACCGGCAGATGCTGACCCGCCGTCTGCCCGGCGTGCGGACCTGCGAGTTCTACGGCGCCTCCGAAATGAGCTTCATCTCCCTGCAGGATGGCACGGGGCCGGAGGCGTCCGTCGGGCACCCCTTTCCCGGAGTGGAGGTGGAAATCCGCGATGGGCAGGGCCACGTTCTGCCGAGTGGCGGGGCCGGGCATTTGTGGGTGCGCAGCCCGCTGCTGTTCGACCGCTATATATGCGGCGGCGGGGAAGAAGTGCGCTGGCAGGACGGCTGGCTGACCATCGGTGACCGGGGCTGGCTTGATGAGGCGGGCTTTCTCTATCTCGCGGGCCGCGACAAGCGGATGATCAACAGCTCCGGCCTCAATATCTTTCCCGAAGAGGTGGAGAAGGTGCTGCGCGCCGTGCCCGGGGTGACGGCCGCCGCCGTCTTCGGCGCGCCGGACCGTCTGCGCGGGCAAAGACTGGCGGCCGCCATCTGGCCGGAACCGGAAGCCGCTGACCGTCTGAAGGACGGCAGCCAGCTGCGGCGCGCCGTGCTGACGGCCCTGGGCCGTGCCCGTTGTCCGCGTGCCTTTCTCCTGTTCGAGGCCTTTCCCCTGACGCCGGGCGGCAAGACGGATCTTCCGGCGCTGGAACGGGCTGTCCATGCCCGGCTGCAGACGAGGTGAGGCCATGACCGGCACAACGGCGCATGGCCCCGTGATTGTGGCTGCCCGGCGCTCGCCCGTGGCCCCGCGCGGCGGCGCCTTTGCGCGGCTGGACCTGGCGCAACTGGGCGCGCCCGTGCTGCAGGCAGCCCTCGCGGATGCCGGGCTGCCCGTGGAGGCGGTGGATGAAGTGATCCTTGGCAATGCGCTGGGCGCGGGCGGCAATCCCGCCCGGCTGGTGGCCCTGGCCGCAGGCCTGCCGCAGACCGTCAGCGCCATGACCGCCGACCGGCAATGCTGCTCCGGCCTTGACGCGGTGATCCTCGCAGCCCGCGCCATCCGGGCCGGGGAGGCGGATGTGGTCATTGCGGGCGGCGTTGAAAGTTTCTCCCGCGCGCCGGTCCGCATGCACCGCCCGCTGCAGAAGGGTGCCGTGCCTGTTGCCTATGACCGTCCGGCCTTTGCGCCGCCGCCGTTTCCGGATCCGGACCCGGCAGAGGCCGCAGCCAGGCTGGCGCTGCATATGCAGATCAGCCGTGAGGCACAGGAAGCCTATGCCCGTGCCAGCCATGCGGCCGCCTTGCGGGCTCAGGCGGCCGGAGATCTCGCAGCGGAGACGGTTCCGCTGGCAGACCTTGACGCGGATGCCTTCACCCGTCCGCTTGAGGCCAGGCTGCAGTCCCGGCTTCCGGTGCTTGCAGGCGGATACGCCTATGGGCTGACAGCATCGACCATCGCCGTGGAAGCCGATGCAGCGGCGATCCTTGTGATGATGAGCCGCAAGGAAGCTGAGCACCGGGGTTTGATGCCTCTGGCCGCAGTGGGGCAGGGCGTCATGACCGGAGGCGATCCGGCCAATCCGGCGGCGGGGGCGCATGAGGCGGCGCTGGAGCTCTTCCGCCGCACCGGCATGAGCCTTGAAGACATCTCTGTTGTGGAGCTGATGGAGGCCTTCGCCGTTCAGGCGATGGTGAGCCGCAGGGCGCTCGGCCTTGGCCTTGATGATCTGCGCGTCAATCAGCGCGGCGGGGCGCTGGCTCGTGGCCATCCCATTGGTGCATCCGGCGCCATATTGGCGGTCCGGCTCGCCCATATCCTCGCCAAGGGGCCGCGCAAGGGCATAGGACTGGCTGCGATTGCCGCCGCCGGAGGGCTCGGAACGGCCTTGCTTCTACAGTCCACACGGGCTTGAGTGCGCCTGCGAAGAATTTTCGCGGCGCGGCAAGTGCCTGTTGATAAACATTTTTCCCCGTTTCGTGGCTGATTTCTGCGGCTTTTGCGGGCTTGTAAGCCAGCTTATCCACATGGGAGCCGCAAAAATAATCAGCGGCTGCAAAAAAATCGGACAGAAGGTTGTTGACGGGGGCAGGGGAGCTGCGTATAAGCCTGTTCATCGACGGCGGCAACGTCGCTGGCGGCGGGAACGCTGTTCCCGAGACTTCCCGGCAGGGTGGCTTTTGTGGCTGAATGAGAGTTCGGCGGCGGTTTTCTGCTGGGTGATGAACGAGAGATCGTTCTGTTCTTTGACAATCAGGTATTTGAAGGAAGGGAAACGCGGCCGGCGTTGACTTTGTGCTTCGGCGGATCTGGTGACAGATTTGCCAAGAGGCAAGAGTTACGGACAGGTACGTTTCTTTTTCGGAAAAAGAAGCAAGGAAGACACATTTTGGCCGAGAGGCCTTGATGGTCTCTGTCGAGTTCTGTGTCCTGAGAAGGGTGCAGGAACTTTGAGTGCTTTATGCAGCGATTGAGAATTGGTGCCTGAGATTGAACTTTTGTTTAACCTGAGAGTTTGATCCTGGCTCAGAACGAACGCTGGCGGCAGGCTTAACACATGCAAGTCGAA
>NZ_LIPT01000003.1 GCF_001418225.1 Pannonibacter indicus
AGAAGTTTCCCCGCGCAGCCTCCGTCAGGATCAGCTTGTCCAGCGTCAGATCCGCCACCGCCTTGCGAAGCCGTTCGTTCTCCTTCTGGAGATCCTTCAACTGCCGAAGCTGGTCACGGCTCATGCCGCCATATTGCTTACGCCACCGGTAGAACGTCAGCTCGGAAACGCCGATCTGGCGAACGGCATCCGCCATCGCCATGCCTTGGCCGCGCAAAACCTCAACCTGCCGAAGCTTCGTGACGATCTCGTCGGGCTTGTGTCGCTTGTTTGCCATTGTGGTCCTCCTTCAGGGTCAAAACCATACTTCAAGGTGGACCCGTTCAATGGGGGTGGATCAGGGCTCACCGACAGCCAGAAGGCCGACCTCAAGCGCAAGTTCTCCCGGATGGACGCGCTGTCGAGGACCGACCAAGCCATCCGAGCCAAGGCCTTCGACATCTCCGAGCATTATCGCCAGCACTGGCAGGGGACCGGCTTCAAGGCGCAGCTCGTTGCCCCCTCGAAGGCCGCAGCAGTCCGCTTCAAGGAGGTTCTCGACGAAATCGGCCACGTCTCGAGCGCGATCGTCATCTCGCCTCCGGACGAGAACGAAGGCAACGAGGAGGTCGACCAGGAATCCAAGGACCTCGTGCGCCGCTTCTGGTCGCAGATGATGGCAAAGTACAAGACCGAGGAGGAGTACAACCGCCAGATCATCGATGCATTCAAGGGCTCCGGCGATCCTGAGATCCTGATCGTCGTCTCCAAGCTTCTCACCGGCTTCGACGCCCCCCGGAACACGGTGCTCTACGTCTGCAAGTCCCTGAAGGAACACAATCTCCTCCAGGCGATTGCGCGCGTGAACCGTCTCTACGAGGACGGCGGCACGGAGAAGCAGTTCGGTTTCATCGTCGATTACGAGGGGCTGCTGGGCGAGTTGGACAGCGCCCTGACGACCTATAGCGCCTTCGAAGGTTACGAGGCCGCGGATCTCGCCGGAACGGTGCACGATGTCCGCGAGGAGATCCGCAAGCTGCCCCAGCTGCACGACCAGCTCTGGGACCTCTTCAAGCCGGTGCGGAACAAGAAGGACATGGAGCAGTTTGAGCAGCACCTCGCTGACGAGGCGCTGCGCCACGAGTTCTATGCGCGCCTCAAGGCATTCAGCCGGTGCCTGCACATCTCGCTCTCATCCGACAAGCTGTTCGATGTCTTCGACGAAGCCAAGATCGATGCCCTGAAACGCGACTGGAAGCAGTTCTCCGAACTCAAGCGCTCGGTCCAGCTCCGCTACCAGGAGACGGTCGATGTCCGCGAGTTCGAGCCGAAGATCCAGAAGCTCCTTGATGACCACGTCGTGGCAATGCCGGCGGAGACCATCATCGAGGTGGTAAACATCAACGATCCCGACGCGCTGAAGGCCGTCGTCGAAGAGACGGGGGTCTCCGAGGCCTCGAGGGCCGATCGCATCGCCAGCGCGACCCGGCGGGCGATCACCGAGAAGATGGATGAGGACCCGACGTTCTACAAACAGTTCTCCGAGCTGCTCGAAGAGACCATCCGCGCCTACCGCGAGAAGCGGCTGTCCGAGCGCGAATACCTGAACAGCGTCGTGGACCTCGCGAGCAAAGTTGCACGCAAGGATCGCGGCCGCGATGTTCCGGAAAGCATCCGGGGCGATGAGGATGCGCAGGCGTTCTTCGGGATCCTGGACGGTCAGCTGAAGACCGAAGGCGATGAGCTGGTAGCCGGCGACGATGCCGCAGCGATCGCTCAACAGATCATCGACATCATCAAGTCCCACCTGATCGTGGACATCTGGTCGAACGAGGTGGCTCAGAACAATCTGCGCAATGCCATCGATGACTACTTCTTTGACGTTCTTCGCGACGAGAAGGGCATCGACCTCCCTGTGGAGGTGCTCGACGATCTCGAACTGAAGATCATGGACCTCGCCCGGGCCCGGTTCGCAGCATGACGCGGGAATTGCATTGCCTGCAGTACGGAGAGCGGGAGATCCAATACGAAATCGTCCGCCGCCCGAGGAAGACACTGGAGATCGCCGTCGAGCCGGATGCGTCGGTGGTGATCGCGGCCCCGGAGGATGCAACGCTCGACGCGATCGAAGCCAAGTTGCGGAAGCGCGCCGCTTGGGTGACGCGGCAGCAGAGGTATTTTTCCCAGTTCCTACCGCGGACGCCGGAGCGCCGGTTCGTCGCCGGAGAAACGCATCTTTACCTGGGGCGCCAGTACCGGCTGAAGGTCGTCCCGCATGTCCAGGAAAGCGTGAAGCTGATCCGCGGCTTCATCGTCGTGCAGACTCACCGGCCGACGAGGCCAGAGGTGACACGCGAACTGGTCGAGGCATGGTACCGCGATCGGGCTCACATCAAGTTTCCGGAACGGATCGAACTCTGTCTCGGTCTGTTCCCGGACCCCGAGGCATTCAGGCCGAAGGGTCTCATCGTACGTCAGACCCGGCAGCGATGGGGGTCCATGTCACCGGCCGGACGTCTGCTACTGAACCGCCGCCTCGTGCAGGCGCCGGTCGATGCCATCGACTACGTGATCACCCACGAACTCTGCCACGTGGCCGAACCCCATCACGGGGCAGCCTTCTTCGATCTCCTCGACAAGGTGATGCCCGACTGGGAGCGCCGGAAGCAGAGACTGGAACGGGCCATGGCCTGAGAACTTCCGAACCCGGTCGCGGCAGAAGCAAACGCGACTCCAATACAAGCAATTTCAAAGGCTTGAATTTCTCAAATGTCTACAGAGGCTTATGAGAAATTCACCAAAATGGCGCAGTCATGAGGTTTGGAGAATACCGACCGAGAGAAACCACTTCCGGGCCGCCTGGCGCCGACGCCGGTGCTCAGCCCCGCCCGCATAACCCTCGAAAACAACGGAAAAATCCGGCCGGAGCCGGATCGGGAGAACGCTTTCGCTGGGGCAAGTGGCGGACAGAGAGGGATTCGAACCCTCGATACGGTTTCCCGTATACACGCGTTCCAGGCGTGCGCCTTCAACCACTCGGCCACCTGTCCGTCCGCAGCGGGCTTGCCGCTTGGAGTGGGCGGAATATACCCAGATGGACGCGGAGTGCAAGGACCAGCGGCAAATTTTTTCCAGCTTTTCAGAGCGTTGCTTCCTCGGGGCCGCAAAGGGGCGTGGGATGCCGCAGAAAATGGCGGAAAGCTGCGGTCTTTTGAAGGTGTTCAGGCGGGGTGCAGAGCCCTCAGGGCCGGGGAAAACTTTGCCGTGGCAGCTTCATCTGCTTTGCGGGATGGTCTTTTGCAGCAAAATCTGAAAAAAGCAGTGAGGCTGGGCTGCGGGCATCAGGCGAGGCCACACCGGACCGGTGGCCGCAGTGCCAGGCCCTGGAAATGGGAGGCTCTGGACGCATGTTTGTCCTCTTGCGCCTGGTGTTGCGATTGGCTGGATTCTTTCTGCTCGGTGTTGCCGTGGTCGCAGCGGTGGTAGATGGAAGCCGCTCCGTGGCGGCGTCCGGTTTCTCCTTCACGCCGCTGGCAGAAGTCTGGGCCGAGTTTTCCGCCGAAAGCCTCGCCCTTGCCGGCAAGGCTGTCGTGACCCATGTGGGATCCTGGGCGTGGGACTGGGTGATCGGCGCCGTCTTGTCCCTGCCCGTCTGGGCGGTGGCGATGCCTGCAGCCTATCTGCTGCTGGCGGCAGGCTCCGCCCGCACGCGCCGCGAGATCATCTGATGCCTTGAAAGGCTGTCCTGTTTCGGCTGGGCCGCCGCCATCTGTCTCACAGGGAGTGCAAGACATGTCCTTCATGACCATGCTGAGCCGGAAATTCGTTCTGCCAACGGCGGCCGAGGCCTTGCCGGGCCGGGCAGAGCCTGTCCGCCTGACGCAGCCGCATGCGGTGCTGGGCCGTCCGCTGACACCGCCCTGGCCGGAGGGGATGCAGGCCGTTTGCTTCGGCATGGGCTGTTTCTGGGGGGCGGAACGGGCCTTCTGGAGCCTTGAAGGCGTTCATGTCACAGCGGCCGGTTATGCCGGGGGCCACACGCCGAACCCGACTTATAACGAGGTCTGCACCGGCCGCACGGCCCATGCGGAGGTGGTGCTCGTGGTGCATGATCCCAGGGTTCTGCCGCTGGCCGCGCTGCTGAAGCTCTTCTGGGAGCGGCATGACCCCACCGAGGGCATGCGTCAGGGCAATGATGTGGGCACGCAATACCGTTCGGTGATCTATCTGCCGGATGAGGCCACGCTGGCTGAGGCGGAGGCCTCGCGCGCGGCCTATGCGCGCGATCTGCGGGCGGCCGGGCACACACGCGCCATCACCACGGAACTGGCCACCGGCGTTCCGTTCTATTTTGCCGAGGACTATCACCAGCAATATCTGGCAAAGAATCCAAATGGCTACTGCGGGTTGCGCGGCACGGGCGTCGTCTGTTCCCCTGCACCTGCCTTGCCGGACAGCGCAGAGGAGAGCGGGGCCTGATGCTGGACCGCACCCGGGACGTTGCAGGTGGAACTTACCTTTTGACCGGCAGCCCGCAGAACGGGCTGGCAGCGCCCCGGGGCGCGCCGCCGGGCGTCATTCTGCGGGCGATGATTCTTGGCGGGGTGATCACGGCGCGTGCGGCGCTGAAGGGGCAGCCGGACCGGGCGGCCGTCGCTGCCGCGCGCCGGGAACTCAGGGAAGCGCGCTGGTGCCTCAAGGTCTTCCGCAAGGCCATGGGGCCAGCCTATCCGGCCCGGGCAGCCCGGCTGCAGGCCGCCTCCCGCGCCATGAAGCATCTGGCACGCCTTCTGGCCGCCGAAACGGCACCCGGCCCTGCGGTTCTGGCGGAGCTTTCGGCAGCGGCAGACGCGCTGCTGCGCCGCTGCGAGGGGGATGCGGTGTCTTTGGCGCCGTTTCAGGCGGATGAGGCCCGCTGCAAGGCCTATCTGCGCAAGCTGCGGCGCAAGGCAGCTGACGAGACGAAAAGGCAGGACGCCCCGTTGCAGCAGGAAGGTGAGGCGGAAGCCCGCTGGCAGCGCCGGCAGGCGCAGATCGCGCTCCTCCAGCATGTGCTGGCCTGGGCCGGGCTTCTGCCCGAGGCAGAGGCCGTGGCCACGGCCGGGGCTGTGCAGGGTCCTTGAGGGGATGAGACAAAGGACGGACGCTGCAGCCAGCCGGTAAATCCTGCCTTCGCCCGCTTGCAGTTTGCCTTGTATTCACACATCGTTAAGCATGTTCAGCCTAGCGTTACCTTGGCTGGGGCGTGTGTTTCGTCCGGCTGGCGGTGCCGTCAGCCTTTCCCCGCCCTAACCTTGTGAAAACCGCTGCCGGATGACGGCTGCTGCGAGCGCAGCCCGGAGGGTGCGCTGAAGGCGAGAACGGCATGATCCGCTACGACAGCCTGCGTGCTGCAGGCTTCAGGCTGCTGATGTTCTTCCTCTGGGCCAATGTTCTGGCCGTGACGGCGGCTGGCTGGTTCAATCCGCAGACCTCTGCCTCCATGGTCTCGGGCGCGGCGCTCATTCTGGGGGCCTGCGCCACGGCTCTCTGGCTGCGGGCGGAGCAGGGCACGGCGGCCCGCATGGCCGCGTCCGTCGTCATGGCCTGCCTGTCGCTTCTCTTGATGGCCTCCCTCACGGATGACCCGGCCTTCACCGCCTGGCAGAACCTGGCGCAGCTTTACGGCGTGCTGCTGCTGGCGGTGCTGGCGGCCGGGCTGGACTGGCGCATGACCGCGGCCTATGGCGCTGCAAGCGCTGCGCTGCATGTTCTGGCCGCGGGCTTTTACCCCTGGGCCGTCCCGCCGGAAGGCAGCGGCTGGCCGCAGGTGCTGGCCTATGTGGCTGTGGTAGGCCTGTTTACGGGCGCGCTCTGCCGCTTCCTCGCGCATCTTCAGCATCTTGAGCAGGCGGACAATGCCGAACTGGCTGATGCTCAGCGGCATATCAGTGCGCTGGAGGCGGAACTGGCGATGGCGCGCCGGCCGGAACCCTCCGTGCCTGCCCTGCCTTTACCTGTCTCCCTTGGCTCTGCTGCCCCTGTGCTGCTTCCAGAGCCGCGTTTGGCGGCGGCCTCTGCTCTGAAACGGGCTGAACTGGAAACCGGCCTTGCGCTGATCTCGGGCCAGATCTCGGATTTGCGCCGTCAGGCGGCAACGCTGGCCGCACGCATCGGAGAGGGTGCGCAAGGCAGCGCCGGGCTGGGCGGTACCAATAGCGCCACGTCAGGCCGGATCGAGATGATCGCCACTGCCTCGGGCGAACTGGCCGCTTCTGTCAGCGACATGGCCCGCAAGGTGGCGGGGGCATCGGGCGCCATTTCCGAGGTGGCACGGGGAACGGAAGTCTCCAGCCAGCGCATCACCAGCCTTGCCGGTTCTGTGGGGCGCATCGGCGAAGTGGTGGGCATGATTCAGGCCATCGCCGGGCAGACCAATCTTCTGGCGCTCAATGCCACCATCGAGGCAGCCCGTGCGGGGGCTGCCGGGCGCGGCTTTGCCGTTGTTGCCTCTGAGGTGAAGGATCTCGCCACGCAGACGGCCAAGGCCACAAGCGACATCACCGCCCAGATCAACGCCATCGCTGCGGAGACGAAGGGCGCGGTCGAGGCCATCGGCGGGATCACGTCCGTCATGGGCACGCTGGATGAAAACACGGCAGAGATTGCCCGTGCCATCGCCGCACAGGAAGAAACGGCCACCCGCCTCGAGGCAACCGCCCGCGATGTGCTGGATGGCAACAGCCGCCTTGCCGGAGAGACCGGGGCCCTCTTTGCGCTGACGGCCAGCCTCGGCGCCTCGGCCTCGTCGCTGCAGCAGGGACTGGCCGAGCTGGAAGCGCAGGCGGCAAAGCTGCGCGATGCGCTGGAAACCGAGGACGGCAGAGCCCACGGCGCCTTCGCCGCATGAGGCAAGGCCTCCGCGCGGGTGACTGGCGTCAGGGGATGACTTCGGCAGCCGATGCGCCTACCTATTCTTCATGAGCCAGAACACAGTCCTTGACGCGGCGCTGCGGCAGCGGCGCGGGTTTGAAAACCGGTTGCATACGGCATTGCTTGCCACAGGCAGCCTGATGCTTCTTGTGGTCTGCGCTTATGTGCTGGGCGGGCAGACGGGCGTGTTGTGGGCGCTGGGCGGCGGCGGCTTCATGCTCTACGGGGCGATGAATGTGTCGCCCGCGCTGGTGCTGCGGCTCTACAAGGCGCGGCATCTGCCGGAACATGTGTTTCCCGAGGGTCATCAGGTGCTGACGGTACTCGCCCGCCGGGCGGGCCTGCCGGCGGTGCCGAAGCTCTATTACGTGCCGAGCCGGATGATGAATGCCTTTGCCGTGGGCCGGGCGGAGGAGGCGGCCATCTGTGTGACGGACGGGCTGATCCGCGGGCTCACCTTGCGCGAGTTTGCGGGCGTCATGGCGCATGAAGTCAGCCACATCCGCAACGGCGATGTGCGGGTGATGGCGCTGGCCGATATCGTGGCGCGGCTCACCTCCTCCATGTCTTTCGTCGGCCTGTTCCTGTTCTTCTTTCACATCCCGTCGATGATCGCGGGCGGTGCCGGTGTGCCGTGGGTGCTGATCGTTCTGCTGATGGCCGCGCCCACCGTGGGCACGCTGCTGCAGCTGGCGCTGTCGCGCACAAGGGAGTTTGATGCCGATCTGGGCGCTGCCGAACTGACCGGCGACCCGGACGGCCTTGCCTTTGCCCTGATGAAGCTGGAACGGGTGCAGGGCCGCATGTGGGAGGCGATGGCCCTGCCGGGCGCGCGCATCCCCGAACCGTCGATCCTGCGCAGCCACCCGAAGACCGAGGAGCGGGTACAGCGCCTGCGCGAACTGAAGTTCCATGGCGATCCGCTGGTCTTCGATCACGGCGCACCGGTGGCCGGAAGGTCCTTCGTGCCCGATATCGGCAAGCCGCGCTTCCGCGCCCGCGGGCTTGGGGTGTGGTACTGAGCCTGCCGGCTGACGCAGAAGCGGGATGGAATGCCGCTTTGGGGCTTGCCCTTGCGGGATGGGCGCGGCATGTATCCGCCTCCATACCAGACGGATGCTCCCTTGACCGGCACTTACGCGACAGATCCCGGATACTTCTTGACGCCCTTGCCCGCCGGCACGGTGCTGCTGGTCGATGCGTTGAAGACGGGCAGGGCGACGTTATTCTCCGCACCGCGCCGTGTGCTCGCCTGCCGCGCAGTACAGGAGGTTCCGGCGTTTCTGGCACAGCTTGAAGCAGCCCGGAAAGACGGCGCGCATCTGGCCGGGTTCTTCGCCTATGAATTCGGCTTTGCCTTCGAGCCGAAGCTGATGGCAGGCCATCAGGATACGGGTGAACTGCTGGCCTGGTTCGGCCTGTTTGATGCGCCGCAGGACCTGGCGCTGGCAGATGTCTTTGCGCTGCTGGCAAAGGCTTCCGTCGGGGCAGAGGCGTCTGTCTCCGGCTTCACCTACGACATGGACCGGACGCGTTATGCTGAGGCTTTTGCCGCCGTGCAGCACCATCTGGCGGTGGGGGATATCTATCAGGCAAATCTCACCATGCGCGCCCGCTTTGCCCATCATGGGCCGGTAGAAGCGCAGTTTGCCCGGCTGCTGCGCCGCCAGCCGGTGCCTTATGCAGCTTTCATCAAGCTGGAAGACCGGGCCATCCTCTCCCTGTCGCCGGAGCTGTTTCTGGAGCGCAAGGGCAAGGCGCTGCGCACCCGGCCGATGAAGGGCACCGCCCCGCGTGGGCGTGATACTTCGGAAGATGCCGCGATTGCGGCAAGGCTCGCCAGCGACCCGAAGCAGCGGGCGGAAAATGTCATGATCGCTGATCTCATGCGCAACGATCTGTCGCGGGTGACGGAGGCCGGTTCGGTTGCCGTGCATGATGTCTTTGCGGTGGAGCGCTACCGCAGCCTGCACCAGATGGTCACCGGCGTCTCCGGCCGGCTGCTGCCGGACATGGAGCTTCCCGCCATCATCGAAGGCCTGTTTCCTTGCGGCTCGATCACGGGCGCGCCGAAGCTCAGCGCCATGCAGATCATCCGGGCGCAGGAGACCGGGCCGCGCGGCGTTTACACCGGCTCCATCGGCGCCATCGCGCCCTCCGGTGATTTCAGCTTCAACGTTGCCATCCGCACGCTGGTGCTGAAAGAGGACGGCACCGGCGAGGCAGGGATCGGCTCGGGCGTGGTGTTCGATTCCGGCGCTTCGCCCGAATATGACGAATGCCTGCTGAAGCTGCGCTTTCTGACCGCGCCGGACGAGAGTTTCGAGCTGATCGAGACGCTGGGCTGGACGCCGGAGGAAGGCTATCTGCTGCTCGCCCGGCATCTGGCGCGGCTCACAGACAGCGCCAGCTACTTCGGTTTTGCTTGCGATCCGGGCGGTATCGAGGCGCAGCTTGAGGAGCTGGCCAAGGGCTTTACGGGGCCGCAGCGGGTGCGGCTGCTGCTGGCGGCAGATGGAACCGTAACGCTCACCCATGCGGATTTCGTGCCCACGGCAGCGGGCGAAGTCTGGCCCGTCACCCTCGCGTCCACGCGCACTTCGGCTGAGGACCGGTTCCTCTTCCACAAGACCACCCGCCGCGCGCTTTATGACGGCAGCCTCAAGGCAGCGATAGCGGCAGGGTTCAAGGAGATTCTGTTCGAGAACGAGGATGGCTTCCTGACGGAAGGCAGCTTCACCAACCTCTTCATTGCCCGCAATGGCCGTTTGCTGACGCCCGCACTGAAGCATGGCGTGCTGCCCGGCACGCTGCGGGCCGCGCTGCTGGACAAGCGCTTGGCGGCAGAAGCCGATCTGACGCGCGCCGATCTCTTCTCTGGCGCTCCTGTCTATGCAGGCAACTCCCTGCGCGGCCTCGTGCGGGTGCAGCTGGTGCTTCCTGAGGAAAAAGCCTGAGATTTCCTGCCTATGAGCTTATGCACAAGGCTGTTTTGTGAGGACTTGAGGCCGTTTGTCAAAAACAAAAGGCCCCGCCGGAGCGGTCTCCGGTGGGGCCTTGCAGGTTCATCAGCTATTCTGGTCAGCCGCGCAGCGTGCCGCCGGTGGCCTTTTCGACGGCAGCGACAATCTTCTTCGCCACGGCCTCGATCTCCTCTTCCGTCAGCGTCTTGACCTTGGGCTGCAGGGTCACGTCGATGGCGAGCGACTTCTTGCCTTCGCCAACGCCTGCGCCTTCATAGATGTCGAACAGCGTCACGTCGCTGATCAGCACCCTGTCAGCACCCTTTGCCGCCTTCAGCAGCTTGTCGGCGCTCACATCCGCATTCACCAAGAAGGCGAAGTCGCGGCGCACCGGCATCAGATCGGCCACATCCAGCGCGCCCTTGGAGCGGGTGGACTTGGCCTTGGATTCCGGCACGGCGTCGAAATGGATCTCGAAGCCGGCCATCGGGCCTTCCGCATCCATCAGGCCAAGGGTGCGCGGATGGATTTCGCCGAACACGGCCAGCGCCACCTTCGGACCCAGCTTCAGCGCACCGGAGCGGCCCGGATGGAACCAGCCCGGGGCATCGGTGAAGACCTGCAGCTTGTCCACCGGGGCACCGATGGCGGCGAGCACGGCTTCCGCGTCGGCCTTGGCATCGAACACGTCAACGCTGCTGGCTGCGCCCGTCCAGTGGCGGCCGCCGCCAGTCATCTTGGCCGTGCCGCGGCGGATGCCGGCAGCCACCATGCGCTGGCCTTCCGGCGTGTCATCGACGAAGATCTGGCCGACCTCGAACAGCGCCACATCGGCAAAGCCGCGGTCGGCATTGCGCTGGGCTGCGGCGATGAGGCCCGGCAGCAGGCTGGGGCGCATGTTGGAAAGGTCAGCCGAAATCGGGTTGGCCAGTTCCAGCGCCGGATTGCCGCCGCCGAAGGCTTCCGCCTGATCCTTGGATATGAAGGACCAGGTGACCGCTTCGTCCATGCCGCGCGCGGCCAGCGTGCGGCGGGCGCGGGAGCGGCGGACCTGGCTGGTGGTCAGCACCTTGGCGCCGACAGAGCCAGAGCGCGGCAGCGGCACCGGGGCCACACGGTCGAGGCCGGCGATGCGCACCACTTCCTCAGCAAGGTCCGCCTTGCCTTCAATGTCCGGACGCCAGCTCGGCGGGGCAACACGCACTACATCGCCCTGACCGGTGACCCAGAAGCCCAGCGCCTTCAGGATCATGTTGATTTCCACCTTGGAAATCTCCAGCCCGGTCAGGCGCTTCACTTCCGCATAGGGGAATTCGATGATGCGCACGTTCTCCGGCACGGTGCCGGCGGTGACGAGTTCGGACGCCTCGCCGCCGCACAGGTCGAGCACCAGCTGCGTCGCCATCTCAAGGCCAGGAATCATGAAGTCCGGATCAACGCCGCGTTCGAAGCGGTAGCGCGCATCGGTGTTGACGCCGAGCTTGCGGCCCGTGCGGGCAATGCCGTTCTCGTCCCACAGGGCGGATTCGATCAGCACATCGACGGTGGTCTCGTCACAGCCGGAGTGCTCGCCGCCCAGAATGCCGCCAAGGGATTCGACCCCCTTGTCATCGGCGATGACGCACATGCTGCCGTCGAGCTGATAGGTCTTGCCGTTGAGGCCGAGAATTTCCTCGCCCTCCTTCGCCCGGCGCACCACCAGATTGCCCGCAACCTTGGCCGCGTCGAACACATGCAGCGGGCGGGCCTGATCGAAGGTCATGTAGTTGGTGATGTCCACCAGCGCGTTGATCGGGCGCAGGCCGATGGCCTTCAGCCGGTCCTGCATCCACTTCGGCGAGGGGCCGTTCTTCACGCCGCGCACCAGCCGCAGGCCGAAGGCCTTGCACAGGGCTTCCGTATCGCCGAAGTCGAGCGTCACGTTCGTGGGGCAGGGGAAGCTGCCGCGCACGGGGGTGATCTTGCGCTCCTTCAGCTTGCCAAGGCCGGCCGCTGCCAGATCGCGGGCAATGCCATAGACGCCTGTACAGTCCGGACGGTTCGGCGTCAGGCCGATCTCGATCACCGGATCATTGAGGCCGAGATAATCGGCATAGGACATGCCCACCGGCGCATCTTCCGGCAGGTCGATGATGCCGTTGTGCTCTTCCGACAGCTCCAGCTCGCGCTCGGAACACATCATGCCGAAGCTTTCCACGTCGCGGATCTTGCCGACGGAGAGGGTGACATCGAGGCCGGGCACATAGTCGCCCGGCAGGCCCAGCACGCCGACAAGGCCGGCACGGGCATTGGGCGCGCCGCAGACCACCTGCATCAGGGTGCCGGAGCCATTGTCCACTTTGAGCACGCGCAGACGGTCCGCGTTCGGGTGCTGTTCGGCGGAGACGACCTTTGCGATGCGGAAAGGCGCGAGCTTGGCCGCCGGGTCGGTGACTTCCTCGACTTCGAGGCCGATCATGGTCAGGCGCTCGACGATCTCGTCCAGCGTTGCCTCGGTCTCCAGATGCTCCTTGAGCCAGGACAGGGTGAATTTCATCGGTGCAATCTCATCTTGTTGCCGCCTGGCTGCCGCCCGAAGGGGCGCCCGGCGCAGTCAGAAAATCAGGTCTCAGCTCGACAGGCCGCCGAACAGGGTCGGCAGGTCGAGGGGGCGGAAGCCGTAGTGCTTCAGCCAGCGCACATCGGCATCGAAGAAAGCGCGCAGGTCCGGCATGCCGTATTTCAGCATGGCGATGCGGTCGATGCCCATGCCCCAGGCAAAGCCCTGATACTCGTCCGGATCCAGCCCGCAGTTGCGGATGACATTGGGATGCACCATGCCGCAGCCGAGGATTTCCAGCCAGTCGTTGCCCTCGCCGAACTTCACCTCAGCGCCGGAGCGGTCGCACTGGATGTCCACTTCCATGGACGGTTCGGTGAAGGGGAAGAACGACGGGCGGAAGCGCATCTTGATGTCGTTCACCTCGAAGAAGGCCTTGCAGAATTCTTCGAGGATCCACTTCAGGTGGCCCATGTGGCTGCTCTTGTCGATGACGAGGCCTTCCACCTGATGGAACATCGGCGTGTGGGTCTGGTCACTGTCGCAACGGTAGGTGCGGCCAGGGATGATGACGCGGATCGGCGGGGTCTGCGAGCGCATGGTGCGGATCTGCACCGGCGAGGTGTGGGTGCGCAGCAGCAGGCGTTCGCCGTTTTCCTTCGGGTTGAAGAAGAACGTGTCATGCATGTCGCGGGCCGGGTGGCCGAGCGGGAAATTCAGCGCGGTGAAATTCAGTTCGTCCGTCTCGATGTCCGGGCCTTCGGCAACGGCAAAGCCCATGTCGGCGAAGATGGCGGTCAGTTCGTCGATCACCTGCGCGATCGGATGCACGCGGCCCGTTTCGGCAGGGGCGGCCCGCAGCGGCAGGGTCACGTCCACCCGCTCGCTGGCCAGGCGCGCCTCAAGGGCAGCTTCCTTCAGCACCTCCTTGCGGGCGGTGATTTCGCCGGTGACGCGGGTCTTCAGGCTGTTCAGTGCCGGGCCCTTGCTCTGGCGCTCTTCCGGGCTCATGGAGCCCAGCGTCTTCATCAATTCGGAGATGCTGCCCTTTTTGCCGAGGGCGGCAATGCGCACCTCCTCAAGGGCGGCCTCGGTTGCCGCCGCAGCAATGGCTGCGGAAATCTCGGAGTACAGGCTGTCGATATCGGACATGAGCTCTTCGGTCGTTGGTTGGCTGTGGCCGCCGGAGCGGGCCACGGGCTTGAGGCGAATGCAAGGATTGCGGGTCTTTTAGCAGAAAAGGCAGGCGATGCCACAGCCATGCCACAGGGATGTGGCGGGCGGCAGGCCTGATGGCGGCCGGAAGCTGGGCAGGTGCGAAAAAGCTGCGTGCGCCCGGCTCAGGCCGAGCGGCTAAATCGTCCGCAGGCAGAGCCCTGCGCGGCGGTGTTGCGGAGACGGCGCACGGCAAAACGGCGCGCGCAAAGCTCATGCGCGGTGCCAGTCATGTTTGCGATGCAAGGTGCCAGTGTCACGGCCGTTGATCCCGCAGTCCGGTTTGGAAGCAGCGCGAGTATACGTGCCCGCCACCCGATGGCAAGCCTGTTGGCCAAAGAACCAGCCGCAGCGCTTCAACACTGCGGCTCGCTCTGGATCAAATCCGCTCTCGATGAGCTTGACTCATGGAGAGTTGGTTAAGCCTGTGCGGCGCTTGAGCAATCTCAAGGCGTGATGCGTCAGCATCGAAAGCCTTGGTATCAGATGCTCTTGAGGTAAGCTGCGATGATGTCGCGGGCGGCTTCCAGGTCCTTGCGGGCGATCATTTCGGTGACCGTGTGGATGTAGCGGGTGCCGACGACGATGCCGACGGCACGTGCCCCTGCGGCGGCCTGCTGGGCGGCTGCGCCATCCTGACCGCCCGAGCGCAGCATGGTGCGCTGGTAGGGGATCTTCTCCTTGATGGCCAGCTCCTCGATCTCGCTGACCAGCGCGCGGTCGGCAATGAAGGAACCGTCCTTCACATGCAGGCCGAAGCCGCCGCCCATGACCGTGGTGCGGTCCTGTTCCGGCACACCCGGTGTGTCGCAGGCCAGCGTCACGTCGATGCCAAGGCCGATGTCCGGCTTGATGGCATAGGCGGCGGTGCGGGCGCCGCGCAGGCCCACTTCTTCCTGCGCCGTGAAGGCGACGTGGATCTCGCATTCATGCTTGGCCCTGCCAAGTGCGCGGATCGCCTCGATGCCGAGCCAGCAGGCGATGCGGTTATCCAGCGCCTTGGAGACGATACTGTCGCCCATTTCGAGGAAGGGCTCGTCCATGGTCACCATGTCGCCGATGCGCACGATGTCCTTCGTCTTCTCGCCAAGCCCCATGTCGATGACGAATTCATCCGGCTCCGGCACCTTCTTGCGCTCTTCCGGCGAGGAGATGTGCACCGGCTTGCCGCCGGGATTCATCACGCCCTTGAAGTCGCCCTTGTCGGTCGACACCAGCACGCGGCGGGAGAAGAGGTTGCGCGGATCAAAGCCGCCGACCGGGTGCACATGGACGAAGCCCTTGTCCGTCACATGCGAGACGAGGAAGCCGATCTCGTCCATGTGGCAGAGCAGCATCACCTTGAGCGGCGACTTGGACTTCTTGCGCGGATCACGCCGGCACAGCAGCGAGCCCATGGCATCGGTGCGCACCTCGTCGAAGAGATCCTTGATCTCGGCTTCGATGAGGGCACGGACCCGGTGCTCATGGCCGGGCACGCCCGGAGTTTCGCAAAGGCGGCGGAGCAGGTCGATATTCATGGAAAGAGGTTCCCGAAGGTGATTTGACGCCTTCAGATTAGGTCATGCCGGAGAGAGACGGAAGTCCCTGCCTTTGGACGGCAGGCCTGCCGGCCGGCGCGTCTTTTCGCTGCCCGGTTCAAAGCAAAACCCCGGCACCGGCGCAGGCCGGAACCGGGGTTGAAACATTCAGTGGAGTTCCGCCTGCCTTATTCGGCAGCGTTCGCCGGCTCTGCCTGCAGCAGGCCGTAACGTTCGATGCCGATGCGCTCGATCAGTTCCAGCTGGGTTTCGAGGAAGTCGATGTGGCTCTCTTCGTCGCCCATCAGCTGCTCGAACAGGGCCATGGTCACATAGTCACCGGCCTCGTGGCAGACTTCGCGGGCTTCCTTGTAGAGGGCGCGGGCGGAATATTCACCGGCCAGATCGCATTCGACGCATTCCTTCAGGGACTGGCCGATGCGCAGCGGGTCCAGCGTCTGCAGGTTCGGGTGGCCTTCGAGGAAGAGGATGCGCTCGATCAGCTTGTCGGCGTGCTGCATCTCCTCGATGGATTCCTCGCGCTCCTTCTTGGCGAGCTTGGTGAAGCCCCAGTCTTCCAGCAGGCGGCCATGCAGCCAGTACTGGTTGACGGCCGTCAGCTCGTGGCGCAGGGCCTTGTTCAGATATTCGATGACCTTGGTATCGCCCTTCATGGCAGCCTCTCTCTCAGTGGTGCTTGTCAGTTTTAGCGGTCTTCTGGTTCGCCTTCCAGTGGCGTTGCCGCTTTTGTTACAGCCTTATCGGCATTCTGGTGAATGATATCAATGACATTCGGGAAACATCCGCCGCAGCGCGGCCGGCAGCCGAGCTTGCGGAACACGGCGCCGGGCGTGGGCAGCCGGGCGTCCGGATCTGCGCGCATCTCCTCCGCCGCCTGACGCAGCTGCTTGTCGGACAACACATTGCAGGAACAGATGATCATGAACCGGACTTGTCTGGGTTACGGCACAGCTTGCCATGGGCCACTCATGGACCATCTGGCTATCACGCGACCGGCGGGATAAACTAAAGTTTCCATGCCAAGTCAACTTTATCTAGTGCATCTTTCCGTCAAAGGCCAATCATGAGTGAAGCTGTCACATCTGCCTCCGCGGCCCGCCGCGTTCTCGTGCTCACGGGGGCTAGCCGGGGCATTGGCCATGCCACGGTGAAGCGCTTTTCTGCCGATGGCTGGAGGGTGATCACCTGCTCGCGCCATCCCTTTTCGGACAGATGCCCCTGGCCGTCCGGGCCGGAGGATCACATCGAGGTGGATCTTGCCGATCCTCTGAGCCTTGCCGGTGCCATCGAGGAAATCCGCAGCCGGCTGAAGGCCGATGGGTCGCGTCTCGACGCACTGGTCAACAATGCCGGCATCAGCCCCAAGGACAAGGGTGGTCAGCGGCTGGATTCCTTCTCCACGCCGCTTGACGTGTGGCACCAGGTGTTCCAGGTGAACTTCTTCGCGCCCATCACTCTGGCGCGGGGGCTTTTTCCGGAATTGAAGGCCGCGCAGGGCTCCATCGTCAATGTCACATCGATTGCAGGCGTCAGGGTGCATCCCTTTGCCGGCACCGCATATGCCACTTCAAAGGCAGCACTGGCCTCGCTGACACGCGAAATGGCGGCGGATTTCGGGCCGCATGGCATCCGGGTCAACGCCATTGCGCCGGGGGAGATCGATACCTCGATCCTGTCTCCGGGAACGGAAAAACTGGTGGACGGCCTGCCTCTGCGCCGCCTTGGCCAGCCGGCTGAAGTTGCTGATACAATTCACTTTCTTTGCAGCAGTCCTTCCTCCTATGTCACGGGTGCAGAGATCCACATCAATGGCGGGCAGCATGTCTAGGGCTGGCCTTCATCGTATTCGTCATGGTGAAAATACCAGGATATTTGCGTAATAATACGCAAGTCCCCGGATTATCCCTCATTTGTGGGTTCAGTTCTGCGTGTGTGCGATTTTGAAACAAACGTTATCGATTTTTACGCAACGTTAAATAGACTAAAGGATAGTGGCCTTAGTATTACTCCTTATAGGCCTTTCCGATGAAGAACCCCTTCTCCCGTTTGCGTATCTCGGCAGCCCTTGCCATCACCAGCTGCCTCATGGTCGCCGCCTCGCTCGTTGTCGTCGGAACGATCGTTTATTCGGTGATGGTCAGTGGTGCGGCGGATGACGCTGTGGCCCAGCAGAACACCAGTCTGCGCATTGCCGCTACCATTCTGGAGCGGGATGTGCCCGGCGTGAAAGTGACATGGGCCGCGGATGGCAACGTCAGCCGCATCCAGGCCGATGCCATTCCTGAATTCGCAGACCACGCGATGATCGACACGATTGGCCGGATGACGGGTGAGACGGCGACAGTCTTCGTCTGGGATGCGCAGCAGCGGGACTTCATCCGCAAGACGACAAACATCATCAAGGCGGATGGCAACCGGGCGGTTGGCACCCCGCTGGGCCAGAACGGCGCGGTCTATCCGGTGGTGATGAAGGGGCAGATCTACCGCGGTGAAGCGGTTATCCTCGGCAAACCCTATTTCACCATCTATGCGCCGGTCATCGGTTCCGGCGGCGCGCCGGTGGGCGTCCTTTATGCGGGCGTTGAGCGCACGAAGATCATGGCCGGTGTCGACACGATGATGTCCCGTCTGGCCATGGCCGTGCTGCCGGTTCTTTTGGTGGCTGTCGGTGTGGCCGTGTTCGCATCGCGGCATCTGCTGGCCCCGGTCACGAAACTGGCGGAAGTGACGCACGAGATCGCAGCGGACGACCTTGAGGCGGATGTGCCCTTTACAGAGCGGACCGACCAGATCGGCACGATGGCAAAGGCCGTCGCAACCCTGCGCCAGAGCTCGCTTGAGCGGCGCCGCCTTGCCGAAGCTGAAGCAAGCGCTGGGCAGGAGCGTCAGCAACGCCAGCAGCGGATGGAGGATCTGATTGGCAGATTCCGCCAGCAGATCCAGTCCATGTTGAATGCAGCAGGGGAAACGGCGCAGGAGCTGACGGGAACGGCCAGCAAGCTGGCTGACCTTGCCCGCGCCGGTGCAGCGCGAGCCAGCGATACGGAAATTGCCACTCACGAAACCAGTGGCAATGTCCAGACGGTGGCCAGCGCCGCCGAGGAGCTGTCCGCCTCCATCGGCGAGATCCGCCGTCAGGTTGGCCAGACCACAGGCGTGGTCGGCAAGGCGACCGAAGGCACCCGGGTGACCAACCAGAAGGTTGAAAGCCTTGCGGCATCTGCGGCGAAAATCGGTGAAGTGGTGACACTCATTCAGGCCATTGCCGAGCAGACGAACCTGCTGGCACTGAATGCCACGATCGAGGCCGCCCGCGCCGGCGAAGCCGGCAAGGGTTTTGCGGTCGTGGCGGCTGAAGTGAAGGGGCTGGCCAACCAGACCTCCAAGGCAACGGAAGAGATCGCCGCGCAGATTGCCGCCATTCAGTCGGCCACCGAAGAGGCGGTTGATGCCATTGGCGCCATTACCCGCACCATGGAAGAGGTCAACAGCTACACCTCCGCCATTGCCTCTGCCGTCGAGCAGCAGGGCGCCGCGACCTCGGAAATCTCGCGCAATGTGCAGAGGGCTTCCGCCGGCACGCAGTCGGTTGCGGGCAACATGAACGAACTGGCCCGCACGGTCGATCACACGGCTGAATCCGCCGATCATGTGCTCGGCGCTTCTGCCGATCTGGCGAGCCATACCGATCTGCTCCGCAGGGAAATCGAAGGCTTCCTGACGGAGGTGGCGGCGGCCTGATTCCGGCTTTCAATCGCTCCCGGAGATAAATTTCCACCAGATGAGGCCCGCGATATAATTGCGGGCCTTTCGTTTTGAGGGTCGCGTCGGGCGCAGTCTATTTTGCAAAGCTGTGGATGCTGCACCGGACAGGAGAGATACGGTTTCTTTTTGCGGTGCAATATCGGCCGGCAGCCCGTCAGAAATAAAATATTAGTATTTTATCAATAAAAGTAAATGCGGCGCGTTCAGGGCTGTACGCGGACACCATTCGGGGTGTTGAGTAGGTTTTATTTTCTCATTTTTCTTCATATTTGTACGTTTTGATCATAAATCTGAAATAGAAAATATTATTGTCAAAATTTATGTGATTATTAAGGCGACTATTCTCATTGTGTTTAAATCAATATGCGCATATAAAGGCATGAATTTCATGTAAAATTCATGATATTCGGCCGCCGGATTAAGATCCGGTTCATTCAATGAATTGATCCAGTGCACCGGAAGATAAAATTCTTCGGAGCAAACGGACATCATGGGCAGACTATCCCTTTCCTTCACCAACCTCTCGTTCCTGTACAAGGTCTGGGGCGGGTTTGGTGCGATTCTGGTTCTGACTGCGCTTGTCGGCGGTCTCGGCATTTTCACGCTGACGGGGCTTTCGCAGCGCAGCGAGATCACTGATGAGGCACTGGCCACGATCACCGGGCTAAAGGCGCTCTCGGCCGCACGCGAGGCCTTCCTGCAGCCGATGTTCGGCATGGGGCTGAATTCAAGTTGAGCGAAGTCACTCCGGAACTGCGTGCCCAGATCGGCGAAACGCTCGATACGATCAAGAGCCAGGCTGAAAAGCGTGAAGGCTCCCGGTTCAAGGTCGTGCAGACGGGGCTGCTTGAGCAAGCCACCGCCCTGCACGCAGTTCTGCCTGTGATGCTGGATGAAACCAGCCTCGTCAACCGCATGGGCCAAAAGAGGGAAGTGGCGGACCGGACCGCGTCCTGACGACCCAGATCATGGAAGCCCGCTTTGCCATCTATGGCGCGCTGGACCGGGCACTGGATGATGCCAACGGCCTGCAGCAGAAACTGGCCGCCCTGACCCGGATCGGGCAGCAGGCGCTCGAAATCTCCGGCTCGATCTCCAGCGTGAAGACGGACACCACCAGCTTCGTTGCGGATATGGGCGATACGGACCCCAATGCGGTGGAGCGGCTGCGAGTCGAGCAGGAGCAGGCCGCCGGCCAGGCTGTCAGCATGGCGCGCCAGCAGAAGGTGGATGCGCTGATTTCCGGCTTCCGCACGACCGCACAGAACCTGATCGCATCTGTCGGCAGCACGGCCGGCAATCTGGACAGGACGGCGCAGCGCCTTGCCGTCATCGCCCGCGAAAGCTCGGAACGCGCCAGCCAGACGGCCGTTGCCTCGGAAGTGGCGCTGGCCGGTATGGACAGCGCGGCTGCGGCGGCCGAAGAATTGTCCATGTCCGTGCAGGAAATCGGCAATCAGGTCTCCCGCACCACCCAGGTGGTCAATCGCGCAACGCATGCCACGCAGGAAACCAGCGCCAAGGTGGACGGTCTTGCGGCAGCGGCGGCCAAGATCGGCGAGGTGATCACCCTCATTCAGGCCATTGCCGCCCAGACCAACCTGCTCGCCCTCAACGCCACCATCGAAGCGGCGCGGGCCGGGGAGGCCGGCAAGGGCTTTGCCGTTGTGGCTTCCGAGGTGAAGGAACTCGCCAACCAGACCTCAAAGGCAACCGAAGAAATCGCCGCACAGGTCAATGCCATCCAGCATGCCACCAGCGACTCGGTGGCTGCCATCACCGGCATCAGCGAAACCATGGCTGAGGTGGACAGTTACACGGGTGCCATCGCATCGGCCATGACCCAGCAGAACTCGGCCACCTCGCACATCTCCCGCAGCGTGCGGCAGGTGGCGGACAGCTCTTCGGCTGTCGCAGGCAACATTCAGGAACTGTCCAACGCCGTTTCCGAAACCAGCATCTCCGCCGATGTGCTGCTCGACGCTTCAGAGGAGCTGAACAGCAAGACGCGCATGCTCAAGGAAGAAGTCGGCCGCTTCCTCGCCGAAGTGGCGGCGGCGTGAGACAGGGGGAGGAAGCCGCCTCCTCGCTCTCCGAGGCCGCTTATTGCATGCACACATCGTGCTGAAAGAATTTCAGGGCAGCGCGACAAGGTGGCAGCCGTTGTTTACCCCGCACGGCGTTTCACCCCCTCCCCTCAAGGGGGAGGGGAAATGAAAGGCCTCAGTCAGAGAAGTAAAACTCTGAAACTGCTCATCTTTTCCAGCATCAATGAAACAGTTGCCAGGTCCTCACTGCGTTCGGCCCGGGGTGACGCCTCGTGTGCCTTGCTGTCCGTTTCTCTTCCGCAGGAATGTGAAGCGGGGCAGTGCCCCGCTTCGACCTTGCCTCAGGCCGCAGCAACAGCGCGTTTGGCCATGACGGTGACGAGGTTTGCCCGGTACTCGGCAGAGCCGTGGATGTCGGAGAGCATGCCGTCCGCCTCAAGGGCAATGCCTGCCACCGCATCTGCCGACCACTTGGCCGCAAGGGCAGCTTCCATCGCCTCTGCCCGGAACACACCGCTCTGACCAGCGCCGGTGACGGCGACGCGCACCGAGCCATCCTTGTGGCGGGCGACGAACACGCCGGCCATGGCATAGCGGGAGGCCGGATTGGGGTATTTGGCGTAGGCCGATTTTTCCGGAACCTTGAAGCTGATGGCGGTGATGATCTCGCCGTCCTCCAGCGCCGTTTCGAACATGCCCACAAAGAAGTCTGCGGCGGCGATGTCGCGCTTGTCCGTGTGGACGGTGGCATCCAGCGCCAGCACGGCGGAAGGATAGTCCGCTGCCGGGTCGTTGTTGGCAACGGAGCCGCCAATCGTGCCCATGTGGCGCACATGCGGATCGCCGATGCCGCCGGCAAGGCTGGCAAGGCCTGGGATCAGGCGGCGGACGAGATCGGAACCGGCCACATCCGCATGTTTGGTGCCTGCACCGATACGCAGCGTGCCGCCGCTTTCGGTGATGCCTTGCAGCTCCGCAATCTGGCCGATGTCAATGAGGTCACTCGGCGCGGCAAGGCGCTGCTTCATGGTGGGGATCAGGGTCTGGCCGCCGGCCAGCAGCTTGCCGTCATCCGCCTTGGCGATCAGGCTGGCCGCTTCGGCGACCGACGCGGCCCGGTGATAGCTTGTCTCATACATCTTGTTCGGTCTCCTCAAAGGAAAGCGTCAGCAGAGGGCAGGGCCGGGCGCAGCCATCTGGCGCGCCCGGTCCCGCTTGTGTCAGGTTACTCAGCCGCCAGAGGCTGGCGGGCGTTGCGGATCGCCTCCCACACCCGCTGGGGCGTGGCGGGCATGGCAAGGTCGCGGATGCCGAGGGCATCCGTGATGGCGTTGATGACGGCCGGGGGCGAGCCGATGGCACCGGCCTCGCCACAGCCCTTCATGCCGAGCGGGTTGCCCGGGCAGATGGTCTCGGTCGTCAGCAAGGTGTAGGACGGCACGTCATCGGCGCGCGGCATGGCGTAATCCATGAAGGAGCCGGTCAGAAGCTGGCCGCCCTCGTCATAGGCGGCATTTTCCAGCAGCGCCTGGCCGATGCCCTGCGTCAACCCGCCATGCACCTGGCCTTCCACGATCATCGGATTGATGATCTTGCCGAAGTCATCCGCTGCCACAAAGTTGATGATGGCGGTCTTGCCGGTTTCCGGGTCGATTTCCACCTCGCAGACATAGGTGCCGGCCGGGAAGGTGAAGTTGGTGGGATCGTAGAACGCCCCTTCCTTCAGCCCCGGCTCCATGCCGGCCGGCAGATTGTGGGCGGTATAGGCGGCGAGTGCCACCTGGAAGAAGGGCAGGGACTTGTCCGTGCCCGCCACCTTCAACTCGCCGCCTTCAAACACCACGTCGCCTTCCGCCGCTTCCATCAGATGGGCAGCGATCTTCTTGGCCTTGGCCTCCACCTTGTCCAGCGCCTTGACGATGGCAGACATGCCGACCGCGCCGGAGCGCGAGCCATAGGTGCCCATGCCGAATTGCACCTTGTCCGTGTCGCCATGGACGATGGACACGGTGTCCGTATCAACGCCAAAGCGCTCAGCGACGAGCTGGGCAAAGGTCGTTTCGTGACCCTGACCATGGCTGTGCGAGCCGGTAAGCACCTCGATTGTGCCGACCGGGTTGACCCGCACTTCCGCAGATTCCCACAGGCCGACGCCTGCGCCCAGCGAGCCGACGGCCGCTGACGGGGCGATGCCGCAGGCCTCGATGTAGCAGGACAGGCCGATGCCGCGCAGCTTGCCCTTGCGGGCCGCTTCCGCCTTGCGGGCCGGGAAACCGGCATAGTCGATGGCCTTGAGCGCGGCATCCAGCGTCGCGTCATAGTCGCCCGCGTCGTAGCACATGATGACGGGCGTCTGATGCGGGAAGCTGCGGATGAAGTTGCGGCGGCGGAATTCGGCCGGGTCGAGCCCGACCTCCCGCGCTGCCGTCTCCATCATGCGCTCGATCAGATAGGTGGCTTCAGGCCGTCCTGCACCACGATAGGCATCGACCGGCGTGGTGTTGGTATAGACGGCCTTCACGTTGCAGTGGATGGCCGGGATATCATACTGGCCGGAGAGCAGCGTCGCGTAGAGATAAGTCGGCACGGAGGAGGAGAACAGCGACATATAGGCGCCGAGGTTCGCCACCGTGCTGACCCTGAGGCCGATGACCTTGTGATTGGCATCAAGCGCCATCTCCGCATGAGAGCGGTGGTCGCGGCCATGGGCGTCAGTGAGGAAGGCTTCCGTGCGGTCGCAGACCCATTTCACCGGACGGCCCGTGCGCTTGGAAGCCCACAGGCAAACCATCTCTTCCGGGTAGATGTAGATCTTCGAGCCGAAGCCGCCGCCCACATCCGGTGCGATCACGCGCAGCTTGTGCTCGGGTGCGATGTTGTAGAAGGCGGAGAGCACCAGACGCGCCACATGCGGGTTTTGCGAGGTGGTGTACAGGGTGAAATGCTCTTCGGCTGTGTCGTAGTCGGCGAGCGCGGCGCGCGGCTCCATCGGGTTGGGCACCAGCCGGTTGTTGGTGATGTCCATCCGCGTCACATGAGCAGCCTTCTCGAAGGCGGCATTGGTGGCCGCTTCATCGCCGATCACCCAGTCATAGATCAGGTTGCCCGGCGCTTCCGGGTGCAGCTGCGGCGCACCCGGTTCAAGGGCGGCGACCGGATCGGTCACCACCGGCAGCTCCTCATAGGACACGAGAACCGCGTCGGCCGCATCGCGGGCCTGGCCCAGTGTTTCGGCAATGACAACGGCCACCGCCTGACCGGCATAGCGCACGGTTTCCGGCTCCAGCGCCCGCCAGGCGCCCATCTTCATCGGGCTGCCGTCGCGCGAGTGGATCATCCAGCCGCAGATCAGGTTGCCGACGCCATCCCCCACCAGCTGCTCGCCGGTCAGTACCGCCTCGACACCTTCCATCTCCAGCGCGGCGCTGGCGTCGATGCCGGTGATGCGGGCGTGGGCATGGGGCGACCGCACGAAGGCCGCATAGGTCATGCGCGGCGCGGTCAGGTCATCGGTGTACCGGCCCTTGCCGGTGATGAAGCGCTTGTCTTCCTTGCGTAGCGCACGTGCGCCAATGCCTTGAACTCCCATGGCATAACTCCCTCAGACAGGTTTCCTGCAAGGCCTTTGCCCGCAGGCCGTTTCCTTGTTCCGCAGGACCGGACGCCGCCTCCTCACGGCATCTTGTCCAGCCCTCCGGCTTGTCGTGTGCCGTGCAGGTTTCGCGTCCGCACGGATGGGGATGCTCTGCGGCGCCTTGAGGGGCTCAATCGCCGCACGGGCCTGGATCTACTCTGCGGCCGCCCGCAGGCCGGCCATCTGGTCGGCGGCCGCCTTGATGGCCTTGACGATGTTGTGATAGCCGGTGCAGCGGCAGATGTTGCCTTCCAGCTCGTGGCGGATGGTGGCCTCATCCAGATTTGCGCCATGCCGCTCGATCATGTCCACGGCGGCCATGATCATGCCGGGGGTGCAGAAACCGCACTGCAGGCCATGATGCTCGCGGAAGGCCGCCTGCACGGGATGCAGCTCGTTGCCATTGGCGAGGCCTTCGATGGTGAGCACCGTGGCCCCTTCCGCCTGTGCGGCCAGCATGGTGCAGGACTTCACGGCCTTGCCGTTAACATGCACCACGCAGGCCCCGCATTGGGACGTGTCGCAGCCCACATGGGTGCCTGTCAGGCCCTGCGCCTCGCGCAGGTAGTGAACGAGCAGGGTCCGGTCCTCGACAGTTGCCGAGACCTTCTTGCCGTTCACAGTCATTGATACTTTTGCCATTCATACCTCCCTCAATTGGTCCCGTTCTCTGGTCGCGTCACCAGCGGGCTAAAAGATGTTCTGCTCCTTACCTGCTCATGATGGCGAGGATGACGATGATCGCCGCCAGTGCGGCGAGACCCCAGACCACCGGCCCGCCAAAACTTCCCTTCACCGCCGCAGCTTCGACTGTCTCCTCAGCCTCATGCACGGCGTGTCCGATCGTTTTCTCCACGTCCTCAACCGCATGGACAACGGCGTCGCCCGCCTGTTCCATCGCAATCGAGCGGGCTTCTTCCAGTGTGCCTGCGTCCGGCGCGCCGTCTTCGGCCGTTGCCGTGGCAGCCGCGTCTCCGGCAACCATCTGCGAGAAATTGCCGAAGAACTCGTCGGCCATCTTGCGGGCGGTGCTGTCGATCAGGCGGCTGCCCAGCTGGGCCAGCTTGCCGCCCACCTGTGCCCTTACGGTGTAGGTGAGAATGGTGTCCCCGCCGTCTTCGGCAAGGTGCACATCGGCGGAACCCTTTGCAAAACCCGCAACGCCACCCTTGCCTTCTCCGGCGATGGTGTAGCTTTCCGGCGGGTTGAGATTTTCAAGCGTGACCGCGCCCTGGAATTTTGCCTTCACGGGGCCGATCTTGGCGGTGACGGTGGCCGTCATTTCCGCCGGCGAGGTCATCTCCAGGCTCTCGCAGCCGGGAATGCATGCTTTCAGCACGTCCGGATCGTTCAGGGCATTCCAGACATCGGTTCGCGGTGCCGGAATGCGGTACTCCCCTGTCATGTCCATTGCGTTTCGTGCCTCTCTCTCCTCGGGGGCAGGTTCGCTGCGGCTCTGGTGCCTGTGGCGGCTCACCGTCCGCTTGCCGTCCGCAGCCGGCCCGTCCCATATGGCTCTTGTCTTGCGTCCTCCCAAGCGTGCCGGACTGGAAGGCAGCTGGCAAGCCCATGGGAAAAAGAAGAAAGATCGAAGCCAGAGCCTGGCAGATGTCACCGTCGCGCGTCTTGTCCGCCTGCTTCCCCCTTGCGCCCCTCCCAGGGCTGCCAGGCTGCGTCCTGCCCGGCAAGGATTTGGAGTGTGCGCTGCTCCTGCGTAAGGGAAAAGACCTGTGCGGCAATAAAGCTGGCCTGATCTGTCGCAGATTTGAGACAGGCAGGGGGATCAGCCGTCGAGGCCGAACTGGCTCATCTTGCGGTACATGGTGGCCCGGCTGATGCCGAGGTCCCGGGCGGCGGCCGAGACATTGCCTTTTGCCCTGGCAAGGGCGCGCCGCAGGGCTGCTTTTTCTGCCGCGCGTGGATCTTCCTCCGCTGCCGTGCCGAGATGGATGGCTGCGCCGGGGCCAGAGGCAATGATGGCGTCGGTCAGGCCCAGCATCTTGCGGGCATGGCGCGTCGCGCCGGCGATTACATCATCCGGGGCCAGCGCCAGAAGAGACACGCCGCCCTGTCCATGCCCCTTGGCAACGACGATGCGGCACCCCGGAAAAGCGGCGCGAAAAAGGTCGCTTTCCATCGCACGCGCACTTTCGTTCACCACCATGGCCAGCACCTGGGCGAATGCGAGGGAGAAATCCCGGCGGCAGCTCGAAATGTCCAGCACCGCCGCCAGTTGCCCCGTGTGATCGAAGATCGGGGCGGCAATGCAGCTTAGTTCCGTGTTGATGACCCGGAAATGCTGATCCTGATGCACGATCACCGGGCGTTTTTCGATGGCGCAGGTGCCGATGCCGTTGGTGCCCTGCTGCGCCTCGCTCCACATGCCGCCCGCCGTCAGGCCCCAGCGGGCAAATTCGCTTTGATCTCCCGGCGCCTCACGGGTTTCCAGGACAAGGCCATCCTTGTCACTCAGCAGGATGCTGCAGCCGCTTGGGGCAAGCGTTGCATTCAGCCTGTCGAGGGCAGGACCAGCGACTTCGAGCAGGGACCCCATCCGGTCGCGCGCTTGCGCAAGGGCGTGTTCTTCCACCCGCGCCGCAGGCCGGTCCAGATTGGGATCAAGGCCATGATACAGCATCGAACGGCGCCAGGAGGCCGCCACCAGAGAATGAGCTGCGCAGCCGTTGTTCTCGACGGTCTCCCGCACCCGGTCTGCGTGCTTGCGCGTCGCATCATGAGAACCTGGCAGCATCTAATTCCCCCCCCATACATGATGCATCACTCACCCTGTACGGGCACAGCCGATCAAATTCGCACCAGCTTGTCAAAGTAATTTCTGTAGAAATTTCAATTGTAAGTCGAGAGATCTGATGCCCTTGCGGCGGTTTTCGCATGGACCATAAAGCCGGCGAGCCGATTGACCGCAGGCCCGCTCCGCCCTAATGGCTGAGACAATACCGTGTTATCGAGACTTCCGGAAAGTTTTGCCCGTGGCCCAGGCCCCTCAAACCCCGCAAACGCCCGCCGCCGCCGTTGAAACCGGCCATGCCTCCCTGCCCGAGCGCGGAGCGGCCGCTTCTGCTGCCACCCGTCCGGGCCTGCCGCCTGCGGCCCGCTGGCCGGTGATCCTGGAAACCGCCGGGTGGAAGGACTATGCCCTGCTGGATATGGGGCGCGGGCAGAAGCTGGAGCGCTATGGCCGCTTCACAGTTGTCCGGCCCGAACCGCAGGCCATGGGCCGGCCGCGGCTGAAGCAGTCGGTCTGGGACCGGGCCGATGCGGTCTTCACCGGTGATGTGGACGAGGAGGGCCCCGGCCGCTGGAAATTCGCCGGCAGTGTGCCCGAGACCTGGGAAATGGCCTATGGCCCGGCGCGCTATTTCGGCCGCTTCATGTCCTTCCGCCATGTGGGGGTCTTCCCCGAGCAGGCGCCGCATTGGGACTGGGTGATGAACAAGGTGCGGCAGGCCCGTGCCGCCGAGCCAGGCCGTCAGGTCAAGGTGCTGAACCTTTTCGGCTACACCGGCCTTGCCTCGCTGCTGCCCGCTGCCGCTGGCGCCCATGTCACCCATGTGGACGCCTCCAAGAAGGCGATCGCCTACGCCCGCGAAAATCAGGATCTGTCCGGCCTCGGCGATCTGCCCATCCGCTGGATCCTGGAAGATGCCAGCAAGTTCGTCGCCCGCGAAGTGCGGCGCGGCAGCATCTATGACGGCATCATCCTCGATCCGCCGAAATATGGCCGCGGCCCCAAGGGCGAGGTGTGGGACCTTTTCGTCAACCTGCCGGAAATGCTGGACATGCTGCGCCAGCTGCTGTCTCCCAACGCGCTCTTCATGATCCTGACAGCCTATGCCATCCGGGCTTCTTTCCTGTCGGTGCATGAACTGATGGCCGAAACCCTGTCGAAGCAGGGCGGCCTGCTGGAATCCGGTGAGCTTGTCATCCGTGAGGAGAAGGGCGAGCGCTGCCTGTCCACATCCCTCTTTTCCCGCTGGAGCGGCGTATGAGCGAGCAAAGACCCCGCATTGGGGCGGTGAAGCAGATCACCAGCCATTCCAACCCGGTCATCAAGGAGATCAAGGGCCTCGTCGCGCTGCGCAAGCACCGCACGCAGTCCGGCCTCTTCGTGGCGGAAGGGCTGAAGCTGGCGACGGATGCGCTCGAGGCCGGCTGGACCGTGCGCTATCTGGCGCTGGGGCCGGAGGCGCGGGACAATCCGATTGCCCAGAAGGCAGCCGCCACGGCCAAGTCGCGCGGCGCGCTGATCCTTGAGGTGAACACATCCATTCTGGAGGCGATCACCCGCAAGGAAAACCCGCAGATGGTGGTTGGCGTCTACGAGCAGCAGCTGACGCCGCTGGAGCGCATCGACCCGGCCCAGTCCACCGTCTGGATCGCCCTCGACCGGGTGCGCGATCCGGGCAATCTGGGCACGATCATCCGCACGGCCGACGCAGTGGGGGCTTCCGGCGTCATTCTCATCGGCGACTGCACCGATCCCTTCGCGGTGGAAGCCGTGCGCGCCACCATGGGCTCGCTGTTCCACGTGCCGCTGGTCAAGACCTCAGCGGACGCCTTCAAGGCGGTGATGGCGAAGTGGCCGGGCACGGTGGCGGGCACTCACCTTGCCGGTTCCGTCGATTACCGCACGGTGGACTACCGGGAGCCGGCGCTGCTCGTGATGGGCAACGAGCAGCAGGGCCTGTCCGGTGATCTGGCTGCAGCCTGCAAGACACTGGTGCGCATTCCGCAGGCCGGGCAGGCGGATAGCCTCAATCTGGCGGTGGCCACCGGCATCACACTATACGAGATCCGCCGCAAGAAACTGAGCCTCTGAACCCCAGGGAGAGACGCCATGCGCCTGTTCATCTTCGGAGTTGGCTATTCCTCGAAGGCTTTCGTGGAGCGCATCCGGCACCGCTGCAGCTGGATCGGCGGCACCACGCGCTCGCAGGCCAAGGCGGAGCAACTGAAGGCGCTGGGCGTCGAACCTTTCCTCTTTGACGGCACGCAGCCGGGCAAGGGCATTCGTGAAGCACTGGCCGGCGCGACCCACGTGCTGCAGTCGATTGCGCCCGATGAGGCAGGCGATCCGGTGCTGACGCATCACGGCGCGGATGTTGCCGCAGGGCGCCCGCAGTGGATTGGCTATCTCTCCACCGTCGGCGTCTATGGCGACCATGATGGCGCCTGGGTGGACGAGGACACGCCCTGCCGCCCGGTGTCGCGCCGCTCGGTGCAGCGGGTGGAGGCTGAAACCGCCTGGCTGGAGTTTGCCGCGAAGGAGGATCTGCCGGTGCAGATCTTCCGTCTGTCCGGCATCTATGGACCGGGCCGCAATGCGCTCGTCAACCTGCGCAATGGCACGGCGCGGCGCCTGGTCAAGCCGGGTCAGGTGTTCAACCGCGTTCGGGTCGAGGATATTGCCGGCGCGTTGGAAGCGTCCCTCGCAGAGCCGAAAACCCGGATCTACAATGTAACCGATGATGAGCCTGCACCGCCGCAGGATGTCGTAACCTATGCCGCCCGGATTCTGGGGGTGCAACCGCCTCCGGAACAAGATTTTGAGACAGCGGAACTTTCGCCGATGGCACGCTCCTTTTACGGGGAGAACAAACGTGTCTCAAATGCGCGGATCAAAAGAGAATTGGGATTTGAATTTTCATACGCAAACTACCGGGAATCGCTAGACCAATTAATGGAGAATTAAACGCTGTTATATCTATCAATATACAACCCGCAAAGATTGCAAGGATTTTCCGGTGGATTGACTTCAGATTGAATATTCTTGACCGGATATGCTCTTAATTTGGCCGATGTGACCTTTAATTGCGCAGTTTCATTCATTCTTAACTGGCTTATTTCAGCCTTGTGCATGTAAAAAGCACGAGGCTCATCATGAAGAATGTCTGCGCCGCTTCGATTCTTGGTTTGCTTGCAATGGGGTTGCACTCCGCTGCTCTGGCCCAGCCATCCGCTCCCGATCCTGCGTCCCTGATCACCCCGGCCGTGATCGAGAGCATACGCGCGGAACTGGACAATCCCATTGTGCCGCTATCGATCAAGGCCCAGAACCAGAAGCGCGGCATGATCTCGCAAGCAGAGATCGATGCGCTGGACAAACAGTGGGTGGATGAGCGCAAGGCGGGCGACAAGCCTCTGATCGCGGCCACACTGTCGGCGCCGCTGTCCACCTATCTGCTGCGCATGCAGGCCGGAAGCCTGGGCCTCTATGCCGAGATTTTCGTGATGGATGCCAATGGGCTGAATGTCGGCCAGAGCAGCATCACCAGCGACTACTGGCAGGGTGATGAGGCCAAGTTTCAGAAGACATTTCCCCTCGGCGCCGATGCCGTCTTCATCGACAAGGCCGAATGGGATGAAGACCTGAAGGTCTGGCTCTCTCAGTTGAACATCACGATTGCCGATCCCGAAAGCGGAAAGCCCATTGGCGCTGCCACCATCGAAATCAACCTGACCGAGCTCGAGCGCCGTTCAGGCGCCGGAAGCTGACGGGAGGCCAAAGATGCTCAAGAATCTCTCTGTTGCCCAGAAGGGCATTTCCGCCTTCGCCGGGTTGTCGCTGATCAGCGTCGCGGCGGGTCTGACCACCTATTACAAGACCGTCGCTGCCGCCGACGCGGTGACTGCCATGTCACAGCACTATCTGGTTGCCACGCAGATCGACGATCTTGAAATTTCCTTGATTCAGGAGAACCTTGAGCTGAAAGTCTTCCTGCTGACGGGAGACCGTGAGGCACTTGCCCGTGCCCAGGCGATGGGAGAGGAGGTCAAGGGGCTGCTCGCCACGCTTGGCAGCAGTGTGGCGGATGTTTCTCCATCCGATGCCGGTCTGGTATCTGAAATTGCAACGACGCTGAATGCCTGGCAGGTGCAGTTTGTCGATGCGCAGGTCCAGAACATGCGCACGCCCGAAACGGTGGATCTCGCTCGTGCGATGGAATTGTCCGGTGAAGGCAATGCATTGCAGGCCAAGGCTACTGCGGCGATTCACGCGCTGGAAGATGCAATCGACACGAAGATCGAGCAGCTGGCGGAAGTCGAGAAGGAAGCCCTGTCCGCTGCCCGCACAATTGCACTGGGCAGCGCGGGCCTGATGCTGCTCTTTGCCATGCTTTTCGGGTTTCTGAACTTCCGGCTGGTTTCGCAGCCGTTGAAGACCCTGTCCGGCGTGCTCGGGCGTCTTGCCAGTGGTGATCTGAACGCACAGGCGAACCTGGGCGGCCGGCGCGACGAGATTGGCGACATGGCCAGTGCCATGGAAGTTTTCCGCGAGAACATGCTGCGGACCCGCGAGCTTGAAGCGGCTGGCGAGCGTCAGCGTACCGAGGCCGAAGCGGCGCGCAAGCGTGGCATGGACGAAGTCGCCAGTTCATTCGAGGCGGCCATCCTCACCATCTCCGACGAGATGATCGGTGGGCTGACGAACCTCAAGGGCACGGCCTCCTCTCTGGCGACCATCGCCAGCGAGACAACCCGCCAGGCTTCTTCCGTCGCCGAGGCGTCCCAGCACACGACGAACAATGTCAACACGGTCGCCAGCGCCACGGAAGAGCTCTCGGCTTCTATCGCCGAGATCAACGAGCAGGTGCACTCCGCCTCGAAGGTGGCCGCCAGGGCGGAGACCGAGGTGGACCGGTCCAATCAGGCGGTCGGCAAGCTGCAGGATGTGGTGGTGCGCATCGGTGACGTGACACGCCTCATCAATGATATCGCCAACCAGACCAACCTGCTGGCCCTGAACGCCACCATCGAGGCAGCCCGTGCGGGTGAGGCAGGCCGAGGATTTGCCGTCGTCGCCAGCGAAGTGAAGGCGCTGGCGGAGCAGACCGCCAAGGCGACGGAAGAAATCGACAGCCAGATTTCCGAAATGCGCGTGGCAGCATCCGAGTCCATTGAAGCGACGGCCGCCGTGGCTGAAATGGTAAAGCTGATTTCCGAACGCACCACAGCCATGGCAGCGGCGACCGAGCAGCAGAATGCGGCGACCAATGAGATCGCCCGCAACGTGTCTCAGGCGGCCAGCAGCACCCATGGCGTGACGCACTCCATCGGCACTGTGAGCAATTCGGCGCAGCAGACCGGGGTTATCAGCGAGGACATGCGCCGGGCCATCGAGGAATTGCATGACCGCTCTGCCCGAATGCGGCAGGCGATGACGGACTTCCTCAATCAGGTGCGCGTTGCCTGAGGGCGCTGGACCGTCTCAAGACTGGATACACCGGCGTCGATTAGCACAAGGCCGGGTCACCTGACCCGGCCTTTGCTTATTGTATTTTCGCAGAAAGCCACAGCGCACTTGAAATGCAGTACGATACCCCCTACGTAAGGGACCGTGCAGCAATGCCGCAGTCTGCTGGAAGGATGCGGAGAAGAGGCCGTTAGGCTTCTGTTAACCACGCAAGTGTGAAGCTGACACAAGGCAGCCACCAGTCATTGCTGACAAAAGGTGGCGATCCTCCAATGACAACTGTCATAGAGCCGTCGAAGAAGCCAGCTATAGAGCTGGCCGGTGACCTATGATGTAACGTAAAGAAAGAAGAAAAATGGACCACGGAAATGTAAAGTGGTTCGACATGCACCGGGGAATTGGTGTGATCGAACCTCAGGAAGGGGACGACGTCCTCGTTGATCTGGCGAGCCTGCGCCGTTCCGGCATAGGCAGCCTGCATGAAGGCCAGCTTGTTGCCTTCGACATGGCCTTCCGCGCCGGCCGCAGCATGGCCGAACATGTGAAAGTGCTGTAAGCCGCCGCATTCCTGCGGCTTGCAGCTTGTTCCTTGCCCTCGCGTTTCTGCCTGTGGATGGATGACGTTTCTGGAAGACGGACTGATGCAACGTTCGCCCGGAAATGCCTGCAGGATTGCCATCAGAAACGCGCAAGGCTCCCCCGGCGGTCTCACTGGCCGCCGCCAAATCTCCTCCTCTCAAATCGGCAGAACGTGGGTGTCCTTGACATCCTCCATCACCGCGTAGGTGTGCGTTTCGCGCACGCCCGGCAGGTTCAGGATCACCTCTGCCAGAAACTGCCGGTAATGGGTCATGTCGCGCACGCGGCTTTTGATGAGATAATCAAAGCCGCCTGCGACCATGTGGCATTCCAGTACTTCGGCCGAGCGGGCCACCGCTGACGCAAAGGCGTCGAAGACGTCCGCCGTCGTCTTGTCCAGCTTCACTTCCACGAACACCAGCAGCCCGAGATTGAGCTTCTGCGGGTTCAGCTCTGCGGTGAAGCGCAGGATGTAGCCCTCGCGGATCAGCCGTTTCATCCGCTCGGACGTGGCGGTAGCGGACAGACCGATCTTCTCGGCCAGATCCGTGTTGGTGATCCGCCCATCCTCCTGCAACGCGCCCAGGATTTTTCGGTCGATCCGGTCAAGGTTCGGAATATTCTCCATCAAGAGGCCTCATTTCCAGAAAATATCAGGTTTGATAGCCTGTATTTGGCGAAAACCAAAGCGGGATTGCAGGTAATCTGGCGGAAAGCCCTGTTGCGCCCTGCGCCTGCCGGAGATCCGATCGTGAAGTCTGCGTCTGCCCCGCTTGCCCCTGCTCTCACCGCTTCGCCTTTCCGCGCGGAATTCGCCCCCGATGATGGCGCGCTGGTGCGCCGCATGCTGGCGGAAACCCGCCTTGCCGCTGATGCAGAGGCGCGGATCGACGCGAAGGCTACGGCCTATATCGAAGAGATGCGCGGCGCCCGTTCGGGTCTTGGCGGCGTCGAAGACTTCATGCGGGAATTCGGCCTCACCACCCGCGAGGGCCTTGCCATGATGGTGCTGGCCGAGGCGCTGCTGCGCGTGCCGGATGCGGCCACCGCCGACAGGCTGATCGAGGACAAGCTGGCCGCCGCCAAGTTCGGCGAGGGGGAGGGGCGCAAGTCCGACACCTGGCTCGTGTCCGCCTCCTCCTGGGCGCTGGGCGTCACCTCGCGGCTGCTGCATCCGGGCGACACGCCGGACAGCATCCTCACCAGCCTCGTGCGCCGCATCGGCATGCCGGCCGTGCGCACGGCAACGCGGCAGGCCATGCGTCTTCTCGGCCACCAGTTCGTGCTGGGCGAAACCATCGAGGATGCGCTGAAGCGTGCCAAGGTTCTGGAGCCGAAGGGCTACCGCTTCTCCTATGACATGCTGGGCGAGGGTGCGCGCACGCAGGCCGATGCGGAACGCTACTTCCGGTCCTATGCCGCCGCCATTGAAGCCATCGGCAAGGCCGCCGGGTCCCGCCCCTTGCCGGACCGGCCGGGCATTTCCGTCAAGCTTTCGGCGCTGCATCCGCGTTATGAGGCGGTGAAGGAAAAGCGGGTGATGGCCGAGCTGCTGCCCCGCGTGCTGGACCTTGCCCGTATGGCGCGCGCCCATGACCTCAACTTCACCATCGACGCAGAGGAGGCCGACCGGCTGGAACTGTCTCTGGACCTCATCGCCCGGATCGTGGCCGATCCGGTGCTGGACGGCTGGAACGGTTTCGGCCTTGCGGTGCAGGCCTATCAGAAGCGCGGGCAGGAGGTTGTTAGCTGGCTTATTGATCTGGCGCGCCTTCACAACCGGCGCCTGATGGTGCGGCTCGTCAAAGGCGCCTATTGGGATACGGAGATCAAGCGGGCGCAGGAGCGGGGGCTCGCAGACTATCCCGTCTTCAGCCGCAAGGCCGCGACGGACCTGTCCTATCTCGCCTGCGCTCGCCGCCTGCTGGCCGCGCGCGATGTCATCTATCCGCAGTTCGCCACCCACAATGCGCTCACCGTTGCCCAGATCCAGGAAATGGCAGGCAAGCCGGAAGGCTTCGAGTTCCAGCGCCTGCATGGCATGGGCGAAAGCCTCTACAAGGCCGTGGTGGAGCGCGATGGTTATCCCTGCCGCATCTATGCGCCCGTCGGTGGTCACAAGGACCTCTTGGCCTATCTGGTGCGCCGCCTGCTGGAAAATGGTGCCAATTCCTCCTTCGTCTCCATCGTGGGTGATGCCAGCATTCCCGCAGCAGACCTTTTGAAGCGTCCTGTGGAGCTGCTGGAAGGCGGTGAGCGCGCCCGCAACCGCTCCATCGCGCTGCCCGCCGATCTCTATGCCCCCACCCGCCGCAATTCCGCCGGGCTGGAACTGGGCGTCGAAGCCGAGCGCGATGCGCTGCTTTCCGGCATGGCCCGCCAGAGCTTCCCGGCCGTTACCGCCCGCCCGCTTGTGCCGGGCCATGATGTTGCTGCCCGCCCGCGCGCCTTGCTTTCGCCCATCGATGGCAGCCTTGTGGCCGGTGAAGTTGCCGAGGCTGATGCCAGGCTGGCGGCAGCGGCCATGGAGGTTGCGGCCAGGGGTTTTGAGATCTGGTCCCGCACGCCGGTGGAAGACCGCGCTGCCGCGCTGGACCGGATGGCGGATCTGATGGAAGAAAACCGCGACCGGTTGATGGCGCTTCTGGCCGTGGAAGCCGGCAAGACGCTGACGGATGGTATCGCCGAAATCCGCGAGGCGGTGGACTTCTGCCGCTATTATGCCGCTGAGGCGCGCGGGCTCTTCGGCGAAGGCCGCCTGATGCCCGGCCCGACGGGCGAGGAAAACCGCTACCGCCTGCGCGGGCGCGGCGTCTTCGTCTGCATTTCGCCCTGGAATTTCCCGCTCGCCATCTTCCTCGGGCAGGTGGCCGCCGCGCTTGTCGCGGGCAATGCGGTGGTGGCCAAGCCCGCCGAACAGACGCCGCTGATTGCCCATGAGGCGGTGCGCCTGTTCCATGCCGCCGGTGTGCCGGAAACCGCGCTGCTCTATGTGCCGGGCGACGGCGCAGTGGGCGCAGCGCTGACCTCCCATCCGCAGGTGGCGGGCGTTGCCTTCACCGGTTCGACCGAAACCGCTTGGGCCATCAACAGCGCCCTTGCCGCCCGGCGCGGGCCCATCGTGCCGCTGATTGCGGAAACCGGCGGCATCAATGCCATGCTGGTGGATGCCACCGCCCTGCCGGAACAGGTCTGCGATGATGTGGTGACCTCCGCCTTCCGCTCCGCCGGGCAGCGCTGCTCGGCCCTGCGGCTCTTGTTCCTGCAGGAGGATGTGGCGGATCACCTTCTGGAGATGATCGAAGGTTCGGTGCGCGAGCTTACTCTTGGCGACCCGCGCCTTGCTGAAACCGATATCGGCCCGGTGATCGACCGTGAAGCGCGGGACAACATCCTCACCCATGTGCGGGTGATGGAATCGGCCGGGCGGCTGAAATTCTCCGGCAAGGAGCCGGACGTGACCCTCGCGGGCGGCACCTATGTGGCCCCGCAGATCATCGAACTGGAACGGCCCGAGGACCTGACGCGCGAAGTCTTCGGCCCGGTGCTGCATGTGGTGCGCTACAAGGCAAAGGACTTTGGCGCCATGCTGGAAAAGATCGCCGCCTCCGGCTACGGCCTGACGCTCGGCGTCCATTCCCGCATCGATGCCACGGTGAAGCAGGTGGTGGACCGGCTGCCGGTGGGCAATGTCTACGTCAACCGCAACATCATCGGCGCTGTCGTCGGCACCCAGCCCTTCGGCGGCGCGGGCCTCTCCGGCACCGGCCCCAAGGCCGGCGGCCCGGCCTATCTGCAGCGCTTCGCCCTCGAACAGGTCATCTCCCTCAACACCGCCGCCTCCGGCGGCAACGCCAGCCTGCTGGCCCATTCGGGGGAGTAGGGGGAGATGCAGGTTTCTCAGGGATTACCCCCCGAGAAACCCTTCCAGCACGTTGACGCAGTTGGAGCCGAGGGCGTCGACGGCGTAGCCGCCTTCCATGACGAAAAGGGTGGGCTTGCCGAGGCGGGCGAGCCTGGCGCCGAGGCGCAGGAAGTCTTCCGGCACGAAGCGGAATTGCGAGATCGGGTCGTTTTCGTAGGTGTCAAGACCCAGCGAGACGATCAGCACGTCCGGGGAATAGACCGTCAGCCAGCGGCAGGCTTCTTCCAGCGCCTTTGAATAGCCTGCCCAGCCGGTGCCGGGCGGCAGCGGCCAGTTGTGGGTGAAGCCCTTGCCGGCCTTTTCGCCCGTCTCGTCCGCATGGCCGAGGAAATAGGGGTATTCTTCCCTGGGGTCGGCGTGGATGGACAGGAACATCACGTCGGCGCGCTCGTAGAAGATCGCCTGGGTGCCATTGCCGTGGTGATAGTCCACGTCAAGGATGGCGACGCGCGCGGCGCCCTGATCGCGCAGCCACTGGGCGGCGATGGCGGCATTGTTGAGGAAACAATAGCCGCCGAAGTAATCGGCTGCCGCGTGGTGCCCCGGCGGGCGGCAGAGGGCGAAGGCGGAGCGGTCCCCCTCGCGCAGGAAGCGGGCGGCGGTCAGTGCCGAATTGGCGCTGGCCGTGGCCGCTGCCCATGTGTGCTCGCCCAGCGGCGTGCCCGCATCAAAGGAGAAGCGGCCCAGCAGCCCGTCGATGTGGCTGGGCGTGGGGGCTGCGCGCAGCTGGCGCACGGGCCAGACGAAGGGAAAGGCCTCGCCCTGCCGCCCGGCAGCGGTCCAGCGGCTCCAGAAACTTTCGAGGAAGTCGAGATATTCGCCTGTGTGCACCCGCTCCAGCGGGGCGCGGCCAAAGTCCTGCGGCGTCCACAGGGGGCCGATCTTGCGGGCAAGGATCTCGCTGCGCACCATCTCCGCCCGGCTGGGAATTTCCACGGCGGGTTTCAGCATCCCGTCCGAGATTTCCATCTTCGGGTCATGGGTCAGCTGGACGGGCGAAAAAACGGTCTTCATGCGGTGCGGCTCACGGCTGGAAGCGGAACTCGGTCACCTGACTATAGGTTGTTCCGGGCCGCAGAACAGCCCCTGCGAAGCTTGGATTGTTGGGACTGTCCGGCCAGCGCTGAGGTTCCAGGCAAAGCCCGGCATGCGGGCCATAGCGCCGCCCCTCCAGCCCCTCGTAGGGCAGGCCAAGGCCTGAGGCATCATAGAACTGGACGCCCGGTTCGGTGGTCCAGAGCTCCATGGAAACGCCCGAGGTCCCGCCTTCCAGCACGGCCGCAAGGCGCAAGGCTTCCGAGGGTGTGTCCGCCACGCAGAAATTGTGGTCGTAGAGCACCCGTGCGTGGTCCGCGCCGGTCCGGCGGATCGGCCGCTTGGTGCGGAAGTCAAAGGCGGTGCCCGCGACGGGCAGGATTTCGCCGGTGGGGATGCAGTCTGCATCGACCGGCAGATAACGGTCGGCAAGGATTTGCAGCCGGTGGCCGCTGATATCGCCGGAACTGTCGAGATTGAAATAGCTGTGATGGGCGAGGTTGACCAGCGTCGGCTGGTCCGTCTCTGCGCTCATCTCAAGGCGCAGCGTGCCGGTTTCCAGCAGCGTGTAGCGGCAGCGCAGCTCCACATTGCCCGGATAACCTTCCTCGCCATCGGGTGAGGTCAGCGTCAGAAGCAGGCTGGAGGCGGAGCGTTCCGCAATCTTCCAGAGCTTCTTGTCATAGCCGCACTGGCCGCCATGCAGATGATTGCGGCCCTTCTCGTTGCAGGTGACCTGATGGGACACCCCATCCAGCGTGAAGCGGCCGGCGGCAATGCGGTTGGCATAGCGCCCGCAGGTGCCGCCGAAATAGGCGCCGTGGGCCTGATAGTCCTCAAGCGTGTTGAGCCCGAGGACCAGCGGGCGGCCATGAAGGCGCAGGTCCCGGAGGGTTGCGCCATAGGTCAGAACGGCGGCTTCGAGGGAACCGGCCCTCAGCGTGACTTCATTGACGGTTTCACCGCCGGGAAGGGTGCCAAAGGGCCGGATCATGTTGTTGCCGTCCGCTCGGGTCAGGATCAGAGGGTCTGGTTGTAGGCACCCACTTCCGGGTTCTCGCGCAGCACGGCATCCACGGCCTTGAACATCTCGTGCAGGCGGGCTTCGGAAGCCGGGCTTTCCACCACCACCACAAGCTCGGGCTTGTTGGAAGAGGCGCGGACGAGGCCCCAGGTGCCGTCTTCCGTCACGACGCGCACGCCGTTGACGGTGATGAGATCGGTGATGGCCTGTCCGGCCACCTTCTCACCGGCGGCCTGCATGGCCTGGAAGCGGGCAACCACCTTGTCGACGATGCCGTATTTGATCTCGTCTGCGCAATGCGGCGCCATGGTGGGCGAGCCCCAGGTCTTCGGCAGGGCGCGGCGCAGGTCGGCCATGGACTTGTCCGGGTTGCGGTCCAGCATGTCGAGGATCGCGATGGCCGAGACGAGGCCGTCGTCATAGCCGCGGCCGATCGGCGCGTTGAAGAAGTAGTGGCCGGATTTCTCAAAGCCAACGATCGCACCCAGTTCCGTCACGCGGCGCTTGATGTAGGAATGGCCGGTCTTGAAGTAGTCGGTCACCGCACCATTGGCCTTCAGCACCGGGTCGGTGTGGAACAGGCCGGTGGACTTCACATCCACCACGAACTTCGAATTCGGGTAGAGCGAGGAAATGTCGCGGGCGAGCATCACGCCCACCTTGTCGGCGAAGATCTCTTCACCTTCATTGTCCACCACGCCGCAGCGGTCACCATCGCCGTCAAAGCCGAGGCCAACGTCTGCACCGGTCTCCAGAACCTTGTCGCGCAGGGCATGAAGCATCTTCATGTCTTCGGGGTTCGGATTGTAGTTCGGGAAGGTGTGGTCGAGGTCAGCGTCCAGCGGAATGACTTCCGCGCCCAGCATTTCCAGAACACGCGGGGCGAAGGCACCAGCCGTGCCGTTGCCGCAGGCCGCCACGACCTTGATCGGGCGCTTCAGCTTGGCGCGGTCCGTCAGGTCCTTGATGTAAACCTCCGCGAAATTGTCGACATAGCGGTAGGACCCGGAGCCCTTTGTGACAAAGGCGGAGTTCAGCACGATGTCCTTCAGGCGGCCCATCTCTTCCGGACCGAATGTCAGCGGGCGGTTGACGCCCATCTTCACGCCGGTCCAGCCATTGTCATTGTGCGAGGCGGTGATCATGGCAACGGCCGGCACGTCCAGCGCGAACTGGGCGAAATAGGCCATCGGCGACAGGGCAAGGCCGATGTCATGCACGTTGATGCCCACAGCCATCAGGCCGTTGATGACCGCCATCTTGATGGAAGCGGAATAGCCGCGGAAGTCATGGCCGGCGACGATATCCGGACGGATGCCGCGCTCATGCATCAGGGTGCCGATCCCCATGCCGAGGGCCTGCATGCCCATCAGGTTGATTTCCTTCTCGAACAGCCAGCGCGCGTCGTATTCGCGGAAGCCGGTGGGCTTGACCATCGGCTTGGATTCGTAGGCGTAGGTATTCGACTTCAGAAATGCTTCGGGTTTGGGAAACATGATGAACCTCGCAAAAGCTTGTGCCGGAAAAGACTAACGAAATGAGGGATGTCCGAGCAGCTGGACATTATTGAACCAGAAGCATCGTGTCACCAGAAATGTCAAATCGTTTGAACCGGCGCAGTGCTGACATGCCAAGCAGTGGTGTCGACAATGAGGCATCGGGAATGACCACTGCATCCACATCCCGAAGATAAAGAGGGCCCAGCTCCAGGGTTTCGATCTTCACCGGCGCAGCGGCGATGATGCCGTTGGCGGTGTTGATCCGGGCGGTGAAGTCCTTGTCCTCCGGCCTTATCCCGGCGCGGCGGGCGTCAGACTGGGGCAAGGCGACGAGCGTAGCGCCTGTGTCCACCATCATCTTCAACGTCCGGCCGTTGATGCGGGTTCCCGCGATGAAGTGGCCGTTGGGCTCTGCCTTCAGTTTCAGGCTGCCGCCTGTGGCCTGAGCGGCTTGCCCTGCTGCGGGTGAGGGGGCTTGCGCTTGCGTCCAGCGTTCCACCAGCCCCGGCACGAAAGGCACCAGCGCTGCAAGCAGAACGAGGATGACGAGATAACGCAGCATGACCTTGCCGGACACACGGAGGATTGACGGGTGATCCTTGTCACATCCGGCTTAGCATCCGGTGAACGGGATCAGCTGCGGCTGACCTCAAGCGTTGCGGCGAGCTGGCGGATCGCGGCGGCATCGGGTGCGCTGCCCTGCGCGCCATTGGCGGTGCAGGCAAGGCTTCCGGCGGCAACGCCGAAGGCGAGCGCCGCCCCCAGTTCATCGCCCCGGTCAAGCGCCGCGGCAAAGGCGCCGCAGAAGGCATCGCCTGCGCCGGTTGTATCCACCACACGCACCTTCGGCGTGGGCACGCTGTAAAGCGCGGTGCCGTCATGGGCGATGACGCCCTTGGCGCCCAGCGTCACCACCGCGAGCCGTGCCGTGCCAAGGCGGCCTTCCGCAACGGTGCGCACGAAGGCCTCCGGTTCGCCCGGCAAGCCGAGCTTTGTGGCGATTTCCATCGCCTCGCTCTCATTGGCGATGACGATATCGCTGAGGCTGGCCAGCTCGCTGACGGCCGGATCTCCGGCGGGAGCGGTGTTGAGGATCACCGTTGCGCCTGCCTCGCGTGCGGCGGCGATGGCTGCGCGGATTTCAGCGGCAGGCGTTTCCATCTGCATCAGCAGGAGGGAGCCTTGAGGCAGCTTGCCCTTCAGCCAGCTGGCGGACACGCGGGCGTTGACGCCGCTGGCGACGATGATGAGGTTCTCGCCGCTGGCCTCGACGCCGATCATGGCAATGCCGGTCGCCCCATCGAGGCGGCGCACGCCGGACAGATCGACTCCGGCGGCTTGCAGATTGGCAAGGGCAGGGGCGGCGAAGACATCCGTTCCCACCGCAGCGGTCATGGCGACGTCCGCTCCGGCGCGGCGGGCGGCCAGCGCCTGGTTGGCGCCCTTACCGCCGGGAAAGTTCTGATGGTCCGGTCCGGCTGCCGTTTCACCCGGCAGTGGCAGGCGCTCGACCACCGCCACGAGATCAAGATTGATGGACCCGAAGACGGTGATCATGCGGGGCTGCTCCTGCCGGTGTCTGTCTTACTTCGTGCCGTACATGCGGTCGCCCGCATCGCCAAGGCCGGGGACGATGTAGCCGTGGTCGTTCAGCTTGGCATCGATGGAGGCGGTATAGACCGGCACGTCCGGATGGGCGGCGATGAACTTGGCAACGCCTTCCGGGGCTGCCAGCAGGCAGAGGAAGCGGATGTTGTTGGCGCCGCGGGCCTTCAGTTTCTCGACAGCGGCAATGGCCGAATTGGCGGTGGCCAGCATCGGGTCGACGACGATCACGAGGCGCTCGCTCAGATCTTCCGGGGCCTTGAAGTAGTATTCCACCGGCGTCAGGGTTTCCGGGTCGCGGTAGAGGCCGACATGGGCAACGCGGGCGGAGGGCACCAGATCCAGCATGCCTTCCAGCAGGCCGTTGCCGGCGCGCAGGATCGAGGCAAAGACGAGCTTCTTGCCCGCCAGCGTGGGGGCCTGCATCTCGCAGATCGGGGTTTCGATGGTGATCTGCGTCAGCGGCAGGTCGCGGGTCACCTCATAGCATAGCAGGGTCGAGATTTCGCGCAGCAGGCGGCGGAAGCCCTGAGTGGAGGTGGCCTTGTTGCGCATGATCGTGAGCTTGTGCTGGACCAGCGGATGATCAACTACGATGGCTCCGGACATGTCTGCCTGTCTCCTGTTCTTGCGGCTTTCCGCCGGTGTGTCTTCTGATGTCTCTGTCTTTTCCTATGCACCGAAGAGCGCTCAAAAAACAGTCCCGGCGGCGGCAATTTTGCCGAAGTCCTCAACAGCTGCCGGGTTTTCCCGCAAAAGCATGGCAGCAAGCGGCAAGGTGCCCGCTTCCTCGATGCAGGTCAGCGGCAGGTCTCCGTCCGCCGTTTCCAGAATGTTCCGGACCTTGTTTGCCAGCTCAAGGGTCAGCGCTCCGGCAAGGCCGCGCAGCATGGCCGCCTGCACCCGGGCATCGCCGTCCTGCAGGGCGAAGGAAATAACGCCGCTTGCCAGCATGAGTTGCACATGCGCGGTGTCCGTAGGCCCACCGGGGGCATCAAGGTCCAGCGGGGCAATGCCGGCCCAGGCAAGCGGCTCGACGAGAGAGAGCGCCAGAAACCTTGCCCGCTCATGCAGCGGCAGAAGAGGCTCGCCAGCCATGTGGCCCTCGAGCGCCGGCACGCGGACCGTATCGCCCAGCGGCACGCCGTTGAGGCTTTCGGAGCCCTCCCACAGCGGCACCAGCCCTTCCAGCACAAGCGCGAAGATCCGCGCAAGGCTCAGGCTGCCATCTTCCTGCCCTTCATCGAACAGCACGTCGAACAGCCCGCCGGGCCTTGGTTCGTCATCGCGGGCAAAGAGATCGGGCCGCATGCCTGCAAGTTCCCCCAGCCGGTGCAGGCGGGCGGCGAGAGCGGCCGCATGGTCCCCATCCACCTGCAGGGCGCGGGCCAGCTCTTGCGTTTCCACCCGGATCAGCGCATGGGCATCGGCGCGGATGGGATCGGCGGGCACGGCGGAGAAAAGCCCGCTGGCGAAAGCGGAGAGGGTGGCTGCCGTCATGCCTTCAGCACCTGCAAGCCTCTCTCCGGTGAAAGGGTCATCGAACCGCCAGCCCGGATCCGCAGGCGGCGTCATCAGCACCGCGGTGATGGCCGCATCAAAGGCGGCGCGGCCCATCATCCGCACATCGGGAAAGGCACGCGCACCGGCAATCATGCCCCAGCGGTCTTCTCCGCCTGCCTCCGCCAGCCGCCACAGGGTGTGCGGGGCCAGCCCGGCTTCCGGCGCCGCAGCGCGCAGGATCGAAGCCACCTGCTGAGCCAGTGGCTCCAGCTTGCCCTCATCCAGACGGATGCCGGCAAGCGCAGTCTGTCTGGCGAGATCCAGCAGGCGGGCGGCACCTTCGCGCAAGGCTTGCGCAGTAAGCAGGCTGATGGCCTCGGAGGGTGTTTCGGGGGCGGCGGGCGTTGTCATCGGCTTTGCGTCCTTTCGATGGAACGCTCTGGTCTTACAGACGTTGGGCCTTCAGGTCATGCCAGATTACAGGGGAGGGGGCTGTCATGTTGCTGCCGTGAAATCATGAACGGTTGATAAACCAGCCTCATGCACGATCTGGGACAAGCTTGTCTTGTCGTCTGACCTCTGTCTCGGGCAGCATGAGCCACGCTCCTCACGCCAAACGCGCGGCTGAGGCCGCAAAAACGATCACTGCTGCTGTCCGGATTTCTTCATGTCGACCGTGTTTTCCATCGCCGCTCTTCTTCTCGGTTCCGGCCTCTTGCTGATGGCCGGCGGGCTGCACGGCCTGCTGCTGCCTGTGCGCGGCCTTGCCGAAGGCTTCTCCGACACGTCTCTCGGCATGCTGGGTGCTGGCTGGGCGGCGGGCTATATCGCCGGCTGCCTGCTGGTGCCGATGATCGTGAAGCGCGTCGGGCATATCCGCACCTTTGGCGTGATGGCTTCCATTGCCGCCATCTCCATGCTGCTGAACCTGTTGTTCATGATGCCGGAAGTCTGGATTCCGCTGCGCGCGCTCACGGGCTTCTGCTTCGCAGGCGGCGCCATGATCGTGGAAAGCTGGCTCAACGAGCGCGCCAACAACAAGACGCGCGGGCGGGTCTTCGGCATTTACACCATGATCAACCTGGGCTCGACCACGATCGGCCAGATGCTTCTGACGCTTGGTGATCCCACCGGCTTTGTCTTCTTCGTTGTGGGTTCCATCATCTATTCCCTGTCGCTGCTGCCCACAGCCCTTTCCACCGCCGCAACCCCTGCGCCGCTGACGCAGGCAAGGCTGGACCCGCGCAAGCTCTGGAAAAACTCGCCGGTTGCCGTGGTCGCCGTTGTCCTCACCGGCATTTCCAACGGCGCCTTCGGCACGCTGGGCGCGGTCTATGGGCGGCGCATCGGCCTTGAGGTGGGTGATGTCGCCATCATGATGTCCCTGTCGCTGCTGATCGGAGCCCTCATTCAGGTGCCGGTGGGCATGGTGTCAGACCGGATCGACCGACGCGCCGTGCTGATCGGCATGGGGCTGGTCGCCATGGTGGTGGAAATTGTCCTGTCGCTGCTCTCCGCGCCCGGCAGCACCACGGTGATCATCTTTGTCTCGCTCTTCGGCGGCATGATCTATTCCATGTATCCGGTCATTGTCGCCCATGCCAATGACCATGCGGCGCCGGGGGAATTCCTCAAGACCAGCGGCGGGCTGCTGATGCTCTATGGCGTGGGCACCATGATCGGCCCCATCGCGGCGGCCGCGCTCATGTCGGCCACCTCGCCGTCGGCCCTGTTCCATGTGACGGCGGGCGCGCATCTGCTGATGGTGCTCTTCACCCTCTGGCGGATGACCCAGCGGGCAAGCCTCAGTGTCGCCGAGAAGTCGGACTTCGTGCCGGTGCTCACCACCGGGCGTCTCTCCACCCCGGAAACCGCCGCCATGGACCCGCGCTCGGACGAGGAGCAGCAGAAAAAGGAAGCTGCGGCCTGAGGGGGCGGCAGTCTCTCGATACAGCCGATACCCTCGCCGCCGTCATCCCGGACCTCCGCTTCGCTGCGTCCGGGGGGCGTCTGGCAGGGTTTGCCAGCGGTTTGATTTCCGGCATGACATACCCCATTCCCGCAAGCACTCAGCCAAGCTTCTGGTTGTCCACCCTGGCCAGCAGCCGTTCCTTGGTCGCCTTGTCGCAGAAGGCGGCTTCGATGGCGGTGCGGGTGAAGACGCGCAGGTCTTCCTGGGTCCAGCCGAAGGTCTTGGCCGTCAAGCTGTATTCCCGCCCCAGCGTGGTGCGGAAGAAAGGAGGATCATCCGAATTGAGGGTGATGCGCACGCCCGCCCGGCGCAGCAGGTTGACCGGGTGGAAGCGCAGCACCGGGTAAAGCCCCAGCGCCGCATTCGAGCCGGGGCAGACCTCCAGTACGATCCGTTCCGCTGCCAGCCGGTCCACCAATGCAGGGCTTTCGATGGCCCGCACCCCATGGCCGATGCGCCGCACGCGCAGGAAATCGAGCGCCGCGCTGATGCTCTCCGGTCCGCCGAATTCGCCCGCATGGGCGGTCAGGCCCAGCCCGGCTTCCCCGGCCATGCGGAAGGCACGGGCGAAATTGGCCGGATGGCCCTCGCGCTCGTCGCCTGCAAGGCCGAAGCCGGTGACCAGCGGATGCGGATTGGAGACGACCTCCTTCGCCACCCGCTCCACCGAGGCCGCACCGAAGTGGCGGACGCCAACGGCGATCATCCGGCCTTCGATGCCGGTCTCCGCCTTGGCCCGCTCAAGGCCTGCCGCCAGTCCTTCCACATAGGACCGGTAGGAGAGGCCCGCCGAAGTGGCATGGTCGGGGGAAATGAAGATTTCGCCGTAGATGGCCCCTTCGGCGGCCAGCATGCGGAAATAGGTTTCGCTCAGCTGCGCATAGTCGCCGGGGCGGCGGAAGACGGAACTGGCGAGGTCATAGGCGGACAGGAAGGTGGTGAAGTCGCTCCAGCGGTACTGACCCTTGGCGTCGATGATCGAGGAAACGTCGATCTCCTCGCGTTTTGCGATCTTCTGAACGAGTGCGGGCGGGGCTGCCCCTTCGATATGGCAGTGCAATTCCGCCTTGAGCACCTGCTCCTGCACTGCCATGGGCCGCCCGTCCTTCCCTGAAAGCTGCCTGCCGGATCCTTTTCATGACCCGGCTCAATCACTGACAAAGTTGTTCCCGCCGCCGCACGCTGCGTCAAGAAGAAGCGGCGCATGGACGCCGCTTCCCGGTGGAAAGTCAGGCGCTCAGGAAGCTGCGGCCATGGCGCCCGGAGGCAATGCCCAGATGCTCCGCGATGGTCTCGCCGATATCCGCATAGGTGCCGCGTCCGCCGATGCTGCGGCCGCCGATGCCAGGAGCAAAGCCCAGAACCGGCACATGCTCGCGCGTATGGTCCGTGCCGCGCCATGTAGGGTCGCAGCCATGGTCGGCAGTCAGCAGCAGCAGGTCGCCGTCCTTGAGCTTTGCCATCAGCTCCGGCAGGCGCCGGTCGAACTCTTCCAGCGCTGCCGCATAGCCCGGCACATCGCGGCGGTGGCCATAAAGGGAATCGAAGTCGATCAGGTTGGTGAAGACGAGATCGCCATCCTCCGCCATGTCCATGGCTTCCAGCGTCTTGTCGAGAAGCTGGCCGTTGCCTGCGCCCTTCAGCACCTTGGTGACGCCCTGATGGGCGAAGATGTCGGAGATCTTGCCCACACCGATGACTGTACGCCCTTCGGCGGTCAGCCGGTCCAGAAGGGTGGGTTCGGGCGGCAGAACCGAGTAGTCGCGCCGGTTGGCTGTGCGCACGAAATCCGCGGCGCTTGTGCCGGTGAAGGGCCGGGCGATGACGCGGCCGATGTTGTAAGGGTCCGCATGCTTACGGGTCACCTCGCACAGGGCATAGAGCCTTTCGAGGCCGAAGGCCTCTTCATGGGCGGCGATCTGCACCACGGAATCTGCTGATGTGTAGAAGATCGGCTTGCCAGTGCGCAGGTGCTCCTCGCCCAGTTCCGCAATGACCTCCGTGCCGGAAGCATGCTTGTCGCCGATGATGCCGGGAATGCCTGTTTCCGCGACAATGGCGGCGATCATCTCCGCGGGGAAGGTGGGGATGGTGGCCGGGAAATAGCCCCAGTCGAACGCGACGGGCACGCCCGCGATTTCCCAGTGGCCGGACGGGGTGTCTTTGCCGTTGGACACTTCCGCCGCATAGCCCCACAGACCCGTGGGGGCAGGGTCCGGCGCAAGGCCGGGCAGGGTCTTGCCGGTGGACAGTGTGGCGGCAGCGCCAAGGCCGAGGCGGTTCATGTTGGGCAGATGCAGCGGCCCGCTCCGCAGGCCCGGCTTGTCACCTTCTCCGGCCGCACAGCGCTGCGCGATATGGCCCAGCGTGTCGGAGCCCTCATCGCCGAAGCGGGCGGCATCCTGCGCACCGCCGATGCCAAAACTGTCGAGCACAACGAGAATGGCGCGAGGCATGCTCTGTTTCCTTTTGTCCCGAGGCGTGACGCCTCTGATCTCATTTCACGGCAGCTCTTGCGGCTGCTTGCCGTTTGGCCGGAAGGAGGTGGCCTGATCAGACCTGCCCAGCCCCCAAACCCCCTCTCCATGAGGCGGGCTGTGTCCGCATCGGACGCAGCCAGGAGAAGGAATGGACTCTCCTTTTGCCGCAGTGCCCCTCTCCCCCCTTGAGGGGGAGATGTCTGCGCGAGCAGACAGAGGGGGTTACAGCGCTTCGGCAGAGCACCATCTCTCTCACAATCGGACAGTCAGTTACCCCCCCTCTGCCCCCTGCCGGCGGCATCTCCCCCTCAAGGGGGGAGAGGAGTTGGAGCCTCACTGGCAGTCCGTATAGACAGCGCACCTCACGGCGCGATTGCATTCTTGCTTTGTATCGCGCTCAAGGCGCGATACGGGCAGCCACGATCGGGTGGTCCTCGACGCTGGCGGCATCGCCGATGCGATAGGCGGCATTGAGGGCTTCGGTTGCGCGGCGGGCGGCGTCTTCGGTGGCGGCATGGACGATGGCAAGCGGCGCATCCGCACCCACCCGGTGACCGATACCGGCCAGTTCCGTGAAGCCGACGGACGGGTCAATCACATCGGCCGCGATACGGCGTCCGCCGCCCAGTTCCACTACGGCAACGCCGATGGCACGGGCGTCAACGCCGGTGACAACGCCCGGCTCCTTGGCATAGACCGGAGCAATGACGGGCGCCTTGGCGAGATAAAGCTCGCTCTTTTCCATGAAGTCCGCCGGGCCGCCGAGGGCGGTGACCATCTCGGCGAATTTCTCTGCCGCACGGCCGCTTTCAAAGGCGGCGCGCATCAGATCACAGCCTTCCTGGGCGCTTTCAGCAATGCCGCCGGTCGCCAGCAGCTCGCCGCCCTGTGCGACGGTCACGTCCCACAGGCGGCTGTCGATGGAGGTGCCCTTCAGGAAATCGACCGCATTCTGCATTTCCACTGCATTGCCGGCGGCAGAAGCAAGGGATTCGTTCATGTCCGTCAGCAGGGCGGTGGTCTTGAGGCCTGCGCCATTGGCGACGCGCACGAGGCTTTCGGCAAGCGCCCTGGCCTCTTCGAAGCTCTGCATGAAGGCGCCTGTGCCCCATTTCACGTCGAGCACGAGGCCTTGCAGACCCGCCGCCAGCTTCTTGGACAGGATTGAGGCGGTGATGAGATCGATGCTCTCCACCGTGCCCGTCACATCGCGGATGGCGTAGAAGCGCTTGTCGGCCGGGGCAAGGTCGCTGGTCTGGCCGATGACGGCGCAGCCCACTTCCTTCACCACCTTGCGGAACAGGGTGTTGTCCGGCTGGGTCTTGTAGCCGGGGATGCTGTCGAACTTGTCGAGCGTGCCGCCGGTGTGGCCAAGGCCGCGCCCGGAGATCATCGGCACGGCCGCGCCGCAGGCTGCAAGGGCAGGGGCCAGCATCAGCGAGACGTTGTCGCCAACGCCGCCGGTCGAGTGCTTGTCCAGAACCGGCGCGTCCACATCGGACCAGTCCAGCACGGTGCCGCTGTCACGCATGGCCAGCGTCAGGGAAACGCGCTCGTCGATGGTCAGGCGGCGGAAGAAGATCGCCATGGCCAGCGCCGAAACCTGCCCCTCGCTGACGCTGCCATCGGCAAGGCCCTTGACGAAGAAGCCGATTTCCTCTGGCGTCAGCTGGCCGCCGTCACGCTTTTTGCGGATGAGTTCCTGTGCCAGCATGTCAGTATCCTTCGCGCGCGCTGCCTGCGCCGCCCTTGATCACGTCAATCAGTGCATCCAGCAGCCCGCTGGCGCCGAAGCGGAATGTGGCCGAGGAGACCCAGTTGGGGCCCAGAATCCGGTCGGCCAGCGCCAGATAGGCTGCAGCCTCGTCCAGCGTGCGGATGCCGCCTGCGGGCTTGAAGCCCACCTGACGGCCCGGCTGTTCGGCGCGCACCTCGTCGATCACCGTCAGCATGATTTCGGCAGCTTCCAGCGTCGCGTTCACCTTCACCTTGCCGGTGGAGGTCTTGATGAAATCGGCACCTGCTGCAATCGCCACAAGCGAGGCCTGATGGATCAGCAGCGGATCGCCGATCTCGCCGGTTTCCAGAATGACCTTCAGCTGCACCGGGGCCGGAATGGCGGCCCTGACGCGGATGATCATCTCTTCGGCAAAGCCGCGGCGGCCTTCCACGAAGGCGCGGTAGGGCATCACGAGGTCGATCTCGTCCGCGCCATCGGCAATTGCTTTCGCCGTCTCTTCCACCACGGCACGGGTGTCCGTGCCGCCTGCGGGGAAGTTGACGACGGTTGCGACCTTCACCGGCGTACCGGCCAGCTTTGCCTTCGCCTGCGCGACGAAGGCGGGATAGACGCAGACGGCGGCCACATGGCCATGCCCGGTCACGGCGCGGGCGCAGAGCGCATCAATGTCGGCGGCGGTGCAGCCGTCATTCAGGTTCGTCAGATCGACAAGGGCGAGAGCCCGGGCGGCGAGTTCCGCCTTGCTGGCTGCATCAGCCATGGGAAACCTCCTTCACGAAGCCGCGTACGAGCTTCTTCATGCGCGCAAGGCCGAGTTTGGCGACGGACTTTGTCTCGTCGTGGGACAGGCCATGGGCCTGCATGCCTGCGCCCAGATTGGTGATGATCGACATGGCGGCGACGCGCATGCCGAGGAAGCGGGCGAGGATCACCTCCGGCACGGTGGACATGCCGACGGCATCAGCACCCAGAAGGCGCGCCATGCGGATTTCTGCCGGGGTCTCGAAGGACGGGCCGGAGAACCACATGTAGACGCCTTCCGCCAGCGCATGGCCATCGGCCTTGGCGGCGCGGTGCATGGCGGCCTGCAGGTCCTTGTCATAGGCGGCGGTCATGTCGAGGAAGCGCTTTTCGTCTTCCTCGCCGATCAGCGGGTTGAGGCCGGACCAGTTGATGTGGTCGGTGATCAGCATCGGGCTGCCCGGCTGCACCTCCTCACGCAGGGACCCGGCGGCGTTGGTCGCCAGCAGGATCTCGCAGCCGAGCGCCTTCAGAGTTTCGACCGGAGTGCGCATGATGGAGGGATTACCGCTCTCATAATAGTGGGCGCGGCCCGAGAGGATCACCACCGGCACGCCTTCCAGCTCGCCTGCCACCAGCTCGCTGCCGTGGGAGGAAACGGTGGAGACCGGAAAGCCCGGAAGCTTGCTGTAGGGAATGCGCACCGCATTCTCCATCTCGCCCGCCAGTTCGCCGAGCCCGGAGCCCAGGATCATGCCGATGCGGTAGCTGCCCGGGCGGGCGGCGCGGACGATTTCCGCGCAGTCATTGCCATAGCTGCTCATGGCGTTCGTCCCTTGTGTTGTTCTGTTTCAGCCTTGAGGGTCCGCTTCAGTCGAGAAGCTGGAAACCGGCGGGCAGCAATTCGTCGATGGTGAAGGTGCGGCGGATGCCGTCGAGATTGGCGATGTGAACCCTGACGGAACCGGCTGCGAATTCCTTCAGCTTCTGCCGGCAGCCGCCGCAGGGCGTGCAAAGGGCGGCATCGGCGATGACGGCCACTTCCTCGATCTGCTGCTGACCGGCCAGAACCATGGCGGAAATCGCACCGGCTTCGGCACAGACGCCCTGCGGATAGGCGGCATTTTCCACGTTGCAGCCTGGATAGATCTTGCCGTCGGCGGCAAGGATCGCCGCGCCGACCTTGAAGTTCGAGTACCGGGCATAGGCGTTTTCGCGGGCGGCCTTTGCCGCCTCGAAGAGCTTGTCCACCGCGCTCATGTGCGCTCCTTCAGATAGGGGATGCCGCTAGCCTTGGGCGGAATGGCCTTGCCGATGAAGCCCGCCAGCAGGATGACCGTGAGAATATAGGGAAGGGCCTGGAACACCTGCACCGGCACCTCACCGATGCCCGGGACCTGCTGGCCCTGAAGCCGGATGGCCATGGCATCGAGGAAGCCGAAGAGGAGGCAGGCGTAGAGGGCATTCACCGGCTTCCACTTGGCAAAGATCAGGGCCGCCAGCGCGATGTAGCCGCGCCCGGCGGTCATGTCCTTGATGAAGCCGGAGGATTGGGCAATCGCCAGATAGCTGCCTGCCAGGCCGCAGAGCAGCCCGCACATAACCACTGCCCGGTAGCGCAGGAAAGTGACGGAGATGCCCGCCGTGTCCACCGCCGCCGGGTTTTCGCCAACGGCGCGCAGGCGCAGGCCGAAGCGGGTGCGGTAGAGCACCCACCATGTGGCCGGAACGGCAAGGAAGGCAATGTAGACGAGGATGTTGTGGCCCGAAATCAGCTCGAAATAGATATAGCCGATGATGGGCACGTCCTTGACGGCAGTGGCAAAGGGCAGCTCGATTTCCAGAAAACGCCCGCCGCCAGACAGGGACGGCGTGCGCCCGCCCTGATTGAACCAGGCCTGCCCCAGAAGGGCCGTCAACCCGGCCGCCAGGAAGTTGATGGCAACGCCGGAGACGATCTGGTTGCCCCGGTTGGTGATCGAGGCAAAGCCGTGCAGCAGCGCGAGGCCAACCGCGACAACAATGCCCGCGCCAAGCCCGGCCCAGGCATTGCCGGTGATGAAGGCAACGGAGGCTGCGCCAAAGGCGGCGCCCAGCATCTTGCCCTCAAGGCCGATGTCGACGATACCCGAGCGTTCCGAATAAAGTCCGGCAAGGCAGGCCAGCAGCAGCGGCGCTGACAGGCGGACGGTGGAATCGAGGATGAGGATCAGGGTCTCGAACATGGCTCGTTCTCCCGTCAGGCCGTCTTGCCGGCTGCAGCGGCCGGTTTGGCGGAGAAGCTGAACAGACGCACCAGCGCCGGGCGGAACATATATTCCAGCGCTCCGGCGAACAGGATGACGAGGCCCTGGATGACCACGATCATGTCACGGGTGATGGCCGGCATTTCGAAGGCGAGTTCTGCTCCGCCCTGGTAGAGCATGCCGAACAGGATCGCCGACAGCATGATACCCACCGGATGCGCCCGGCCCATCAGCGCCACGGCAATGCCGACGAAGCCGTAACCGGAGACGAATTCGATCAGCAGCCGGTGCTGGGAGCCAACGATTTCGTTGATGGCCATCAGACCGGCCAGCCCGCCGGAAATCAGCATGGTGATGATGGTGATGCGTACCGGCGATATGCCCGCATAGACGGCAGCGGTGGGATTGGCGCCGAAAGTGCGGATTTCATAGCCAAGCCGCGTGCGCCAAATCAGAAGCCAGACGAGCATGCAGGCGGCAATTGCCAGAAACAGGGCAAGGTTCACCTGCGACGAGCCGAAGAGGTCCGTGCCGAAGAAGGTGTCCAGCAGCGGCAGCTGGCCGCCTTCCTCGAAGGTGCGGGTTTCCGGCTGCATCGAACCGGCCTTGTTGATGACATTCACAAGCAGATACCCCATCAGCGCCGTGCCGATGAAGTTGAACATGATGGTGGTGATGACGATGTGGCTGCCGCGCTTGGCCTGAAGCCATGCGGGAATGGCGGCCCAGGCCGCGCCGAACATGGCAGCACCCGCGACTGCAACCGGAACGGTGATCCACCAGGGCATATAACGGTCCAGCGCCAGACAGGCCAGCGCCGCGCCAAGGCCGCCGAGATAGGCCTGACCCTCACCGCCGATGTTGAAGAGCCCCGCATGGAAGGCCACGGCCACGGCAAGTCCGGTAAAAATGAAGTTCGTGGCATAGAACAGCGTGAAGCCGATCCCCTCACCATAGCCGATGGAGCCCCAGATCAGCACTTGAACCGCATCCAGCGGGTTCTCGCCGATCAGCAGCACCACAAGGCCGGAGACGAGGAAGGCTGCAGTGAGGTTGAGAAGCGGGATCAGCCCGAAGTCGATCCAGCGCGGCAGGGAACCGGCACTCATGCTCTGCCTCCATGCGCGGCGCGGGCGGGCACGTCATCCGTGACACCGGCCATCAGCAGGCCGCATTCGTTTTCGGTGGCATCCGGTCCGCGCTCGCCGACAAGGCGGCCGTCGAACATGACCAGGATGCGGTCGGAGAGGGAGCGGATCTCGTCCAGCTCCACGGAGACGAGCAGAAGGCCCTTGCCCGCATCACGCAGCTCGATCAGCCGCTTGTGAATGAATTCGATGGCGCCGATATCGACGCCGCGCGTCGGCTGGCCGACCAGCAGCACATTCGGGTCCCGCTCGATCTCGCGGGCCAGAACCACCTTCTGCTGGTTGCCGCCGGAGAAATTGGCGGTCTTGAGCAGCGGGTTGGGCGGGCGGATGTCGTATTTGGCGATTTCCGCCTCGGCCGCCTTGCGGATGGCCCGCATGTCCAGCAGCGGGCCCTTCGAATAGGCCGGATCGTTGTGATAGCCCAGAATGGCGTTCTCATATTCGGCAAAGGACGTGACAAGCCCCATCCGGTGCCGGTCCTCGGGCACATGGCCCATGCTCATGGCACGGATTTCCGCCGGATTTTTCGGGTTGGCCGCAAGATCGATGGTCTCGCCATTCAGCCACATGCGGCCCTTGCGGGCACGGCGGATACCCGCCAGCGTCTCCAGCAGCTCCGACTGGCCGTTGCCCGAGACACCGGCAATGCCGACAATCTCCCCGGCGCGGATTTCGAAGGACACGTCCTTCACCACATCGACGCCCCGGCTGTCGGTGACGGTGAGGTTCTCGACGGCCAGCACCCGTTCGCCGGGCCTGGCTGCCTGCTTGTTGACCTTCAGCAGCACGCTGCGGCCCACCATCAGCTCGGCCAGTTCCTCCATGGAGGTTTCTGCCGTCTTGCGGGTTGCCACCATTTCGCCGCGGCGCATGACGGACACCGTGTCGGTGATGGCCATGATCTCGCGCAGCTTGTGGGTGATGAGCAGAACGGTCTTGCCCTGGGCCTTCAGAACTTTCAGAATTTCAAAGAGATGGTCGGCCTCGGCCGGGGTCAGCACCCCGGTGGGCTCGTCCAGGATCAGCACTTCCGCGCCGCGGCAGAGCGCCTTCAGGATCTCGACGCGCTGCTGCAGGCCGACCGGCAGGTCACCGACAACCGCATCCGGATCGATCTTCAGGTCATATTCGTTTTCCAGCCGGGCCAGTTCCGCCCGCACCTTGCCCGCGCCGCCTGCCAGCAGGCTGCCGCCCTCGGCGCCCAGCATGACGTTTTCCAGCACGGTGAAGGGATCCACCAGCATGAAGTGCTGATGCACCATGCCGATACCAAGGCCGATGGCATGGCGGGAATCGCGGATGGTCACGGTCTTGCCATCCACCAGGATCTCGCCGCTGTCGGCATTGTAGAAGCCGTAGAGGATCGACATCAGGGTCGATTTTCCGGCCCCGTTCTCGCCGATGATGCCGTGGATCGATCCCTTGCCCACCACAAGATCAATATTCTTGTTGGCATGCACAGGCCCGAAGGACTTGTTGATCTTGCGAAGCTCGATGGCGGCGGTCATGGATGCTCCCGCGCGTCTGGCCACAGGGCCGGCGTCAGTCGGTAAAGGGGCCGGGCGCATGGCACGGCGTCACAAGGAAAGAGCCCTTGCCCCGGCCTTCCGGCGCAGGGCAAGGGCCGCAGTCCCTCAGGGTGTTACGGGCAGGTCTTGTCCGACATGTAGTCATGGACAGTGATCTTGCCCGAGATGATGTCGGCCTTGGCCTGTTCAGCAGCAGCCTTCATGTCGTCGGTGATGAGGGACGCGTTGTATTCGTCCAGAGCGTAGTCCACGCCGCCTTCGGCAAGGCCCAGAACCTCGATGCCGCTGGTCCACTGGCCGTTCTTGGCGTCGGTGAAGGTCTTGTCCACGGCGACGTCCACGCGCTTCAGCATGGAGGTCAGAACCTTGCCCGGGTGCAGGCCGTTCTGGTTGCTGTCGACGCCGATGCCGAGCTTGCCCGCGTCAGCGGCCGCCTGCAGCACGCCAATGCCGGTGGCGCCGGCTGCGTGATAGACAACGTCCGCACCACGGTCGAACTGAGACTTGGCCAGCTCGCCGCCCTTCACCGGGTCATTCCAGGCAGCACCGGTGGTCCCGGTCATGTTCTGGAAGACTTCGGCCTGCGGGTTGGTGGCCATTACGCCCTGCTTGTAGCCGCAGGCGAACTTGTGGATCAGGTCGATGTCCATGCCGCCGACGAAGCCGACCTTGCCGGTCTGCGAAGCCTTGGCTGCCAGCAGGCCGACGAGGTAGGAGCCTTCATGCTCCTTGAAGACGATGGAGCGGACATTCGGCAGGTCCACGACCATGTCGACGATGGCAAACTGGATGTCCGGGAATTCCTTGGCGACCTTCTCGACGGCATTGGCATGGGAGAAGCCGATGGCGACGATCGGGCTCATGCCGCGCCGGGCGAAGTTGCGCAGGGCCTGCTCGCGCTGGCTGTCGTTCTGGATCTCGAAGTCGCGGTATTCGACGCCTGTGTCCTTTTTGAACTTCTCGGCGCCCGTGTAGGCGGACTCGTTGAACGACTTGTCGAACTTGCCGCCAAGATCATAGACGACTGCCGGCTGGAAATCCGCTGCAAAGGCGGTGCTGGCCATCATGACGCCTGCAATGGCGGCGCCCGTCATCAGGAACTTCTTCACGTCATATCCTCCGGCACTGGACCCGGCCACCATGGCTGGTCCCGGTTTACTTCCCCTCTTGGACACTGCGGGGCAGCAAGGCTGCCGTCACAGGGCCGCTCGATCCGAGCCGCTGCTTCAGAGCCCTTGCCAGGGTCTCATCCGCGATCAGGTCGGTGATGACACCGGTGCGCAGCGCTGCGAGCGTGGCGTCAGCCTTGCTCTCCCCGCCCACCAGTGCAATGACACGAGAGCCGCGGACTTCCTCGTAGTGAAGCCCCACGGCGCACTCGCCAAGACTTACGGGCACCTGCGCGCCCTCGATTGTGACAAACCGCCCCATCAGGTCGCTGACCGCACTGCTGCGCATCAGGCCGTCCTGATCTTCCTTCTGGATGATGCCGCGCTGCACCAGATGACCGTCGTCATCGATGGAGCCGATGCCAACGACAAAGGCATCCGAGCGCCGCGCACGCGCCAGAAGATCCTGCACGCTGCGCTGGCCGAGGAACATGTCGCGCTCCTCCAGGCTTTCGGCAAAATAGGGCACCGGCAGATAGTAGCCTTCCCCGCCCGTGCGCTCGATCAGCGGCTGCACGATATCGAAGGGGTTGGCCGAAAGCTTGCGCATCAGCGAGCCGGAGATGGAGATGATGGCAAGGTCCGGCCGGGACAGGCGCGGCATGGCCGCAACCGAAGCCTTCAGCGTCCGGCCCATGCCGACGCCGAGCTGACGGATTTCCGGCCCCGAAAGCAGGTTGGACAGGAAGGGGCCCGCGACGGAGGCTACGGCGCGGATGGCCGTCGTCTGATCACCGCCGCCAAGGTCCGGCGCAATGATGCAGCTGGTCAGGGCAAAATGCCGGGTCAGTTCGTCTTCCAGCTCGAGGCACTCGATCGGGCGGCCCTCGATCTGGAAGCGGACAAGGCCTTCCTTCTGGGCGTGGGCAATAAGACGGTGCACCTTGGCCGGCGACACGCCAAGACGCGCGGCAATCTCGCCCTGCGTGCTGCCCCCCACGAAGGAGAGCCACGCGGCGCGGATCGAGAGATAGGTGGTCCAGTCCTCGTCCTGCACGGATTGCCCCGCCTGCTGCGCCCAGGTCTTTCGCCCGGATCTTGTGCCTCTGGCTGACTGAAATTTTCTTCAGCCGCTGTGAATTCTTTCAGAAAAGATGCCTGCCTGCTCGTCCGGCGTCAAGCGGATTTGGCGTGTTTTCCGGCTGAAACTTGCGATTTTCCGCCTGCTGCCGTGACAGGGCCGTGGATGCTGCCGTGCGCAGCAGTTTGCACGGGCATTAGGCAGGAATTGCCCTGTTGGCGGGCGGGTCCGGCAATATCTGCCGGTTGCTAGGCAAATTTTGCCGGGCGGCTCACGCAGGTGCATTCTGTGCGTCTTTTATTTTGCCGGCACAATCTTCGCCGCCTTGCCTGTGGCATAGTGCTTGCTTGGAACAATTCTATCCGGCGCGTGTTCAAGGCTCTGAAAATATCGGCAGATTGCCGGGATTTTCGGATTAACCGTCTGTTTAGCCGCAACAACAAAAGTAGAGAGGGAGGTGTGGGAAACCGGCTTCGGCCAAGACATGGAGAACACCATGCGTCTCACACTGTGCAAAACCGGACGTGACGTCTGCAGTGCCGCCATTGGCAGTCTTGCCATCTTGGCATTTACTTCAATAACGGCTCTCGCCGAGCTTTCGCTCCCGGGCAATTTCTCCACGGCCTATTCGGCAGAGGCCGAAGTGGACGTCGAGCTGGTGCTGGCCGTCGACATTTCCCAGTCGATGGACCGGGACGAGCAGGAGGTGCAGCGGGCCGGATATGTCTCGGCCCTGACCTCGCGGGAGGTGCTGGCCGCCATCCGCGACGGACCGACGGGGCGCATTGCCATCACCTACTTCGAGTGGAGCGGCGTGGGTGAGCATTTCACCGTGGCGGAATGGTCCATCATCCAGGACGAAGCCACTGCTGCGGCCTTTGCCGCCCGCATTGCCGAAGCTCCCCTGCGGCAGATGCAGAGAACGTCGATCTTCTCGGCATTGGAAAAGTCGGCTGAGCTGATCGCCTCCAACGGGTATCAGGGTCTGAGAAAGGTGATCGACATTTCCGGAGACGGGCCGAACAATCAGGGCGGCACTGTCACCCAGATGCGCGACAAGGTCGTCTCGGCCGGTATCACCATCAACGGTCTGCCGCTGATGATGAAATCGGAAACCTCCGCCTGGCAGGCGATGCTGCATCTCGATCACTACTACGAGGATTGCGTCATTGGCGGACCGGGGGCCTTTGCCATCCCGGTGCGTTCAAAGGAAGCCTTTGCCGAGGCTGTCCGGATGAAGCTGGTGCTTGAGATTGCCGGACTGATGGAGGATCAGCCTCTGATCATCCCGGCCGCAGGCCGCAAGTCAGTCAGCTGCAATCTGTTTGACTAGAGGAGTGGCGGCCAGCCGCCGCCGCTCACGAAGTTGCGCCCCGTGAGGCGGTGGCTTGCCGCCGCTCACGAAGATGCGCCCCGTGAGGCGGTGGCTTGCCGCCGCTCACGAAGATGCGCCCCGTGAGGCGGTGGCTTGCCGCCGCTCACGAAGATGCGATTGGGTTTTTGCCGGCAAGGCTGACAGACTTTCCTGTGTCCGGCGGCGTATTGGCGCTGCCGGAGCAATGGGAGGTCCGGCATGACGTCCTTCAACATTCTGCGCCGGTTGCGCTCATGCGCCGGGTGGTTGCGCACGGTACTGGTGCTGCTGGCCCTGGCGGCCGTGACGGGCAGCGCAGATGCCCAGCAGAGGCTGGTCCAGGAAGTGGATGTGGCCCTCGTGCTGGCGGTCGACATTTCTTATTCCATGGACATGGATGAACAGCGCCTGCAGCGGCAGGGCTATATGCAGGCGATCACGTCGCCGGATGTGCTGAAGGCGATCCGGGGCGGCCTGACCGGCAGCATTGCTGTCATCTATGTGGAATGGGCAGGCACCCTGTCCCGCTCAGTCCTGATTGACTGGCATGTGATCTCGGACGAAGCCAGCGCGCAGCAATTTGCCGATGCGCTGGGCGAAGCCCCCATCAGCCGCGCCTACCGCACCGCCATTGGCGATGCGCTGCTGTTTTCAGCGCAGCAATTTGAAACGCTGCCCTACAGTGCCGCGCGCAAGGTCATCGACATTTCCGGGGACGGGCCGAACAATCAGGGCACCTATGCGCCCGCCGCCCGCGATCAGGTGGTGGGGCAGGGCATCGTCATCAACGGCCTGCCGCTGCAGCTGAAGGATGTGCGGCCGGGCTGGTTCGACATGGCAGACCTCGACCGCTACTACGAAACCTGTGTCATCGGCGGCCCCGGTTCATTCATCGTGCCGGTGCGCGGCGCGGAGCGGTTTGCCGAAGCCGTGCGCCGCAAGCTGGTGCTGGAAATCGCCATGCCGGTTCTGCCCCGGCCCGAAGCACCTGATGAGTCCCGGCTGATCCGGGTGGCCGATGGCATCGATCCCTTCTGCCTCGAAGGCGAGCGGCGCTGGCAGCAGCGGCGGTTCATCTACGAGGAGCCATAGGCAGCTTCGCTCCTTGCAGCATCTTCCTGTGATCGCGGCTCAGCTCGCGCTTTGCGTTTCCCGCGCAAGGCGTTAAAGCTGTTGCCATGATTTTGATGGCGCTTCTGCGCCGGTGAGAGCTTGCAGGAGATGATGCGGATGGAGGCGGAACGTCCGGTGCTAGCCCTTGTGGCCCATGACGCCAAGAAAGACGCTATGGTTGCCTTCGCGCAGCGCAACGAGGAAAAGCTCGCCGCCTTCCGGCTGGTCGGCACGGGCACCACGGGCGGGCGCATCAAGGCGGCCTGTCCCGGCCTCGACCTGACGCCGCTGAAAAGCGGGCCGCTGGGTGGTGACCAGCAGATCGGCGCCATGATCGCTGAAGGCCATCTGCATGGGCTCATCTTCTTTGCTGACCCGTTGTCGCCCATGCCGCATGATGTGGATGTGAAGGCCTTGCTGCGCCTTGCGCTGGTCTACGACATCCCCATGGCGCTCAACCTTTCGACCGCCGAAATCCTGTTGCGCTCGGCCCGCTTGACCGGCCTGCGCAGCTCCTCCGATACTCCTGAAGTGGCCGGCCCGCGCACATGAGCCTGACTGAGACCCGCCAGCGCCCGTTCGATTTCCCCGTTCTGGTCGGGGACGTGGGCGGCACCAATGCCCGATTTGCCCTTGTGCTGGATAAAGAAACGCCGGGCATCAAACTGCCGTCCCAGCCGACGGCGGCCCATCCGGATATCAACGCCGCCATCCGCGCCTGCCTTGCGGGGCAGGATGTGCCGGCACCGCGCTCGGCCGTCATTGCCGTGGCCGGCCCCGTCACCGGTGACCGTATCCCCCTGACCAACGCCAGTTGGGTGGTGGAGCCGCTGCAGATGATCGCCGGCCTTGGCCTCAGGGACGTGGTGATTCTGAACGACTTCGAGGCCCAGGCGCTGGCGCTGCCCGGTCTGTCCGGGGAAGATATCGAGCAGATCGGCGGCGGCGAGCCACTGGCGGGCGCCTCCAAGTTCGTTGTCGGCCCCGGCACGGGGCTGGGTGCGGCGGCGATGATCTATGCGGCAGATACCTGGGTGCCGGTGCCCGGTGAAGGTGGGCATGTGGAACTGGGTCCCGTGACGCCGGAAGACTACGAGATCTGGCCGCATATCCCGCGTAACGGCGGGCGCATCGGTGCCGAGGAAGTGCTGAGCGGCACCGGTCTGCCGCGCCTTGCCGGCGCTGTCGCCCGCGCCCGCAAGGCGGAGCCGCATTTCACGTCTGCGGCGGACATCACGCAGGCGGCCAATGCCGGAGATCCGGTGGCAGTGGAAACACTGGAGATTTTCGCCCGCTGCCTTGGCCGGGTGGCGGGGGATTTTGCGCTTTCGGTGCTGGCGCGCGGCGGTGTCTATATCGCGGGCGGCGTGTCGTCCCATATCGCGCCCTTTCTGCGCAAGGGCGGCTTCCGTGCCGCTTTCGAAGCCAAGGCTCCCCATGCCAAGCTGATGGCCTCGATCCCGGTGTTCCTGATCCATCACCCCAACCCGGCGGTGGACGGACTTGCCGCCTACGCCCGCACCCCGGACCGCTTCGCCGTCGGCACCAAGGGCCGCCACTGGTCCGCGCAAGGCTGATGGTTTGGACGGTTTGGGACAGTCCGCAGTTTGATTGCCACGGCACGGCGCTTCAGCCTCTCCCCCAAGTGGGGCCGTGTTCACATCTGAGCGCCAGTCAGGCACCAGTTCCCCTTGAGGGGGAGATGCCCCCGGCAGGGAGCAGAGGGGGGTAACTGACTGTCCGCTCATATGAGAGGTGGTGCTGTGCTGAAGCGCTGCTACCCCCCTCTGTCTGCTGGCGCAGACATCTCCCTCTCAAGGGGGGAGAGGGGCTCTGCGGCAAGAGGAGAGAGCATCTGATGCCTGACTGGCGGTCACCGCCCCTGCCCATTGATGCGGCGCTGCCGGAGCTGCTGGCGGCGCTTGCAGCGGGCAGCAATGCAGTGCTGGTGGCAGAGCCTGGTGCGGGCAAGACCACCCGTGTGCCGCTGGCGCTGCTGGGCGCGCCCTGGCGCGGCGATGGCCGTATTCTGCTGCTTGAGCCACGCCGCCTTGCCGCCCGTGCCGCCGCCCGGCGCATGGCAGAAAGCCTTGGCGAGGAGGTGGGCGGCACTGTCGGCTACCGGGTGCGTATGGAAAGCCGTGTCAGCGCCCGCACCCGCATCGAGGTGGTTACCGAGGGCGTCTTTACCCGCATGATTCTGGATGACCCGGAACTGACCGGCGTCGCCTGCGTGCTGTTTGACGAGTTCCATGAACGCTCGCTGGAAGGGGATCTCGGTCTTGCGCTGGCGCTTGATGTACAGGGCGCCCTGCGCGATGACCTGAGACTGGTGCCCATGTCGGCGACGCTGGATGCCGCCAGTGTCGCAAGGCTGCTCTGCGGTGCACCGGTCATCGAAAGCAAGGGCCGCAGCTTCCCCGTGGAAACACGTTATCTCGGCCGCAAGGCGGAAGAGCGGATCGAGCCGCAGGTGGTGCGGGCGGTGCGCAAGGCGCTTGCCGAGGAGCATGGCTCGCTGCTGGTGTTCCTGCCCGGTCAGGGCGAAATCCGCCGGGTGGCCGAGGCGCTGGAGGGTCAGGTGCCTGCCAATGTGCGCATCGCCCCGCTTTATGGCGCGCTGGACGGCAAGGCCCAGGATGCCGCCATCCGCCCGGCGAAGGAGGGCGAGCGCAAGGTGGTGCTGGCCACCTCCATCGCCCAGACATCGCTTACCATCGAAGGTGTGCGCACGGTCATCGACAGCGGCCTCTCCCGTGTGCCGCGCTATGAGCCGCAGACGGGGCTGACGCGTCTGGAAACCGTGCGCGTGTCACGGGCAACGGCAGACCAGCGGCGCGGCCGTGCAGGCCGGACAGAGCCGGGCGTGTGCTACCGGCTCTGGGACGAAGCGCAGACACAGGCGCTGATGCCGGCCGAACGGCCGCAGATTCTGGAAGCGGACCTCTCCTCACTGGTGCTGGATCTGGCAGCCTGGGGCACGGCAGACCCGGCCACCCTGTCCTTCCCCGATGCCCCGCCCTCCGGCGCCTGGGCAGAAGCGCGCAGCCTGCTGACGCAGCTTCATGCGCTGGACGGCGAAGGCCGCCTGACGCCGCATGGCCAGCGCCTTGCGCGCCTGCCCATCGAGCCGCGCCTTGCGCATATGATCGTGGAGGCTGAGGCGCTGGGTCTTGGACGGCTGGCAGGCGAGGTGGCGGTGATCCTGTCCGAGCCCGGCCTTGGCGGCATGGATGTGGACCTGCGCGAGAGGGTGAGACGCCTGCGCCGGGACAATGATCCACGCAGCCGCGATGCCCGTGCCCTTGCTGCCCGCTGGCAGAAGATGGCAGCTGAAGGCAGCGCGAAGACCGGGCAGGACAGCGATGGCGGCACGCCGGAACTGGCCGGTGAAGTGCTGGCGCTGGCCTTCCCCGAACGGGTGGCGCAGGGCCGGGGCCAGCGCGGCCGCTTCCGCCTTGCCAACGGGCGCGGAGCAGAACTGCCGGAAGAACATGCGCTGGCGGGTGAACCCTTTCTGGCTGTCGCCGACATTCAGGGCAAGGCCCAGTCGGGCCGGATCATGCTGGCAGCGCCCCTCGGGCTTGAGGCCATCGAGACGATGTTTGCCGCCGATATCGCAGAAACCGATGACGTGCGGCTGGAGCCTTCCGGTCTGGTGCGGGCGCGCCGTGTGGTCCGGCTGGGGGCGCTGGAACTGGCCTCCCGGCAGATCTCCAATCCGGATGCATCGCTGATGGCTAAGGCGCTGCTGGGGGAAATTGCCCGGCGCGGTGTGGCGCGGCTGCCCTGGACCAATGATCAGCTGCGCCTGCGCGCCCGCGCCGGTTTCGTGCGGGCCGCAGGGGCAGATCACTTGCCGGACCTTTCCGACGCCGCCCTTCAGGAAACGCTGGAAGACTGGCTGCTGCCCTATATGGCCGGGTTCACCCGTGTTTCGGACGTGGATGCCGCCTGCCTCGGCAATGCGCTCTCAGGTCTTCTAGGCTATGGCGGCGCTGCGGAGATTGACCGGCTGGCGCCATCGCATTTCACCGCGCCCACCGGCTCGCATGTGCCCATCGATTATGGCGCAGAGAGCGGCCCCTCCATTTCCATCCGCGTGCAGGAGCTATTCGGCCTCGCCCGGCATCCTTCCGTCGCCGATGGCCGCATTCCGCTGACGCTGGAGCTTCTGTCGCCCGCCCACCGGCCCATCCAGATCACGCGGGACCTGCCGGGCTTCTGGGCAGGCTCCTGGGCGGATGTGAAGACGGAGATGAAGGGCCGCTATCCGCGCCACCCCTGGCCGGATGACCCTGCCTCCGCAGAGGCGACAATACGCGCCAAACCACGTGGAACGTAAGTTCAAGCCTGTGCGGCGCCTAAGCAAGTTCAAGGCGTGATGTGCCAGCATCTCCAAGCCTTGGAAAAAGAGCTTGGCGGTCGCTTATCGGCGGCCTTCGTGGTAGATCTGCGTCAACTTCAGTTTCAAGAAAGTATCTGCCATGACCGCCGCCGCCTTTGACCCCAAGGACATCATCGCCCGTTTCACTGCAGGAGAGGGCTTCCCGGAGGCTGACGTCCGTGAATGTCTGTCCACTCCGTCCGCCTCCGTTCCGGCGCTGATGGCCATCCTGGAAGACCGCGCCGCGGGCGGCACGGGTGAGCTCAGCCAGCTCGACGAAAAGGGCGATGCCTGCTTCCTCGCGCTGCACATCCTGGCCGATCTCAAGGTCACCGCAGCCTTCCAGCCCTTGATGCGCCTGCTGCGCAGCACCGATCAGGATCTTGAAGCTCTGTTCGGCGACTGCCTGATCGAAACCATGGGGCCGATCCTGATCGCCCTCAATCCGGGCGGCTACAGCGTCTTCGAGGAAGGGTTCTCCGACCGCAACGCCGACGATTACGCGCGCGATGCCATGATGGTGGCCTGGGCCTATGGCGTGCTCTCCGGCGAAGTGCCGCGCGATCATGCCCTCTCCGTGCTGAAGGCCTTCCCGAAGACCGTGCGCCCGGCGCCGGACAGCTATCTTTGGGGCAGCTACATCGGAGCTGCCGGTGACCTCGGCTTCGAGGAACTGGAAGAGCCGATCGCAAAGCTGTTCACCGACGGCTCGATCATGATGGACGAGGGCGGTTTCCGTCCGGTGGACCCGGAAGACTTCGCCCTTCATCTGGAAGCGGCCAGCCTGTCGGAAGAAAACGAGGAATCCCGCGAGCTCTGGATGGTGTCGAACCGCTATTTCCCGTTCGAGGACACGGTCGAGCTTCTGGGCGAATGGTCCTGGGATGGCGATGAAGACGAGTGGATGGATGTGCCCTTCCTGGAAGCTGCCGAGGACGAAGAGCCCTATCTGCCGAACTGACGGCGGCTGGCTGCTGGTCCTTGCCGTCTACTGCCTTGCCGTCTGCTGCCTTGCGGTGCTTGCCCCGCTGGCCGCAGGGCAGGCATTGGCGCAGGACATGGGCGGCCGCTTTCGCATTGGTGTGGTCACGGCCGGGCGCGATGATGCCCGGTCCGAGGCCGAACCCTTCCGCGACGAGCTGGAATACCGGCTGGGCCTTCCGGCCGACCTGTTTCTCATGGACACCTTGGGCGAACTGACGGACGCCCTCATCGCCGGTCATGTGCAGTACGGCCGTCTGTCCGCCACGGCCTATGCGGCTGCACGCAAGGCCTGCGCTTGTGTCGAGCCGCTGGCCGCGCCCCGTGACGGGGACGGGGCAGACGGATTTCACGCCATTCTGATGACCAAAGCCGGCGAAGTGCCCTCACTGGAGGCGCTGGCGGGGAAGCGGCTGGCCATTGGCCCGGCCCGCTCCACGGCAGCATTCCGTGTCCCGCTGGCCGGTCTTGCCGCTTCAGGACGCGATCCGCGCCAGTTTTTCTCCGCGCTTGTTCCCGTTTCCGGCCCTGAGGAGGGGCTTGCCGCGCTCTATGATGGCCTGGCCGACGCTGCGCTGGGCTGGTCCACATTGCTGGGCGAGGCAGACACCGGCTACAGCGCCGGAACCCTGATGCAGGCCTATGACAGGATGCGGCTGGATGTGGGCCGGCTGACGGTCGTCTGGCAGTCGCCGCGCATTCCCTTTGCCGTGCATGTGGTGCGCTCGGATGTATCCCCGGAGCTGAAGGACCGGCTGCGGCAGATGCTGTCCAGCCTTCAGGACGAAGCGCCGGGCGCCTATTTCGCCATCGAGCCGGATTTCGGCGGCGGTTTCGTGCCGGTGCTGCCGGAAGACTTCTCCGCCGTGATGCTGCCGCTGGAGCCGCAATAGCAGGCGATGCTGAAGGACATCGCGGACCAGCAGGCCGCCGCCTCCGCCCCCTTGCCAGAAGACGGCGGAGCAAGGGATCTGCTGCCGCCGTAATGCCGGCTGCCGCTTATGCCCAAAGTGCCTTCACAGTATGCCGCCGGATCATTTCCTCCTCGTTGGTGGGGACCACCATGAGGGTGACGGGGGAGGCGGGGGTGGAGATGATGCGGGCGCTGCTGCGGTTGGCATCTGCGTCAAGGTTGGCACCCAGCCAGCCGAGCGGGGCACAGACCGCCTGGCGGACGTTGACCGCATGCTCGCCGATGCCGCCGGTGAAGACGATGGTGTCCACGCCATCGAGAATGGCGGCCATGGCGCCAATCTCGCGGCGGACGCGGAAGGTGAAATAGTCGATGGCCTTGCGGGCCGCTTCCGTTCCGGCAGCTTCCAGTTCGCGCATGTCCTGGCTGAGGCCGGACAGGCCCTTGAGGCCGGACTGCTTGTAGAGCAGGTCCGATATTGCCTCTGCCGTCATGCCCTTTTCCTGCATCAGATAGAGCAGCACGCCCGGGTCCAGCTGGCCGCAGCGGGTGCCCATGGGCAGGCCGTCGAGCGCGGTGAGGCCCATGGTGGAGCCGATGCTGCGGCCATCCTGTATGGCGCACATGGAAGCGCCATTGCCGAGATGGGCGACGATCAGCCGGCCCTTCGCAGCTTCCGGGTCCGTCTCCGCCAGATGCTGAGTGATGTATTCATAGGACAGGCCGTGGAAACCATAGCGCCGCACGCCCTCGTCATAAAGCGGGAGCGGCAGGGCGAAGGCATCATTGACCCAGGGGTGATTGCGGTGGAAGGCCGTGTCGAAGCAGGCGACCTGCAGCGCATCCGGGAACGCCTTCTGCGCGGCGCGGATGCCGGCCAGATTATGCGGCTGGTGCAGCGGGGCGAGGGGAACAAGGCGTTCCAGTTCCGCCATCACGCTGTCATCAATGACGGCAGGGGCCTCGAAGCCGATGCCGCCATGCACCACCCGGTGCCCGGCCGCTGAAATTCTGAGGCCCTCGAAGGCCTCGCGGATCAGGGCCAGAACCGCAGCAAGGGCCGCTTCGTGCCCGGCCGCCGATGCCGCTCCGGCAGGGGCTTCCAATGCCCCGTCAAGCCGCGTGCCATCGCAGGACCGCTGCGCCTTCAGCCGCATGGCCGTGCTGCCAATGCCTTCGACCTGGCCTTTCAGAAGCTCTGCCGTGCCCTGATAGAGGTTGAATTTCAGCGATGAGGAGCCGGCATTCAGCACCAGCACCGCCTGATCCATCTGTGCGCTGCTCATTCGGCCGGGTCCATGTCACCGGTGACGATGGATGCGCCTGTGGTCAGCCAATGCTGATAGAGCAGGGCGAGCGCACAGGAAGCAAGACGTGCGCGGTCATCATCGGCGCGGCTGGTCAGGATCACCGGCACCTTGGCCCCGGCAACGAGACCTGCGGTCTCAGCATGGGCGAGGAAGGTCAGTTCCTTGGCCAGCATGTTGCCGGCCTCAAGGTTCGGCACGATCAGCACTTCCGCCCGGCCTGCCACGAGCGAATTGATACCCTTGGTGCGGGCGGCCTGCAGATCGATGGCATTGTCCATGGCCAGCGGCCCGTCCACGAGCCCGCCGGTGATCTGGCCGCGCTCGGCCATCTTGGACAGGACCGCCGCATCAAGGCTGGAGGCAATGGACGGGTTCACCGTCTCGATGGCCGAAAGAACGCCCACCTTCGGCTCTGCGAGGCCAATGGCGTGGCCGACGTTGATGGCGTTCTGGATGATGTCCACCTTGGTTTCCAGATCTGGCGCGATGTTGATCGCGGCATCCGAGATGAGCACCGGCGTGGGGTGGCCAGGCACATCCATGACGAAGACATGGCTGATGCGCCGCCGCGTGCGCAGTCCACCATCGCGCTTCACCACATGCTTGAGCAGAAGATCGGTGTGCAGATGCCCCTTCATGACCGCTGAGGCACGGCCCTCATGCACCATGGCAACGCCGCGTGCGGCGGCATCAGCCTCATCGGGAACGTGCTCAATCTCGAAAGCCTCCAGCGGGGCCTTCAGCGACTGGGCCGTCTTTTCGATCTTCGCCCGGTCGCCGATCAGGATGGGGCGGATCAGGCCTTCGTTGGCAGCCAGCAGGGCGCCGCCCAGCGAGTTGGCGTCTTCCGGGGCAATCACGGCCGTCACCAGCGGCGGCAGACGCCGGGCACAGCTGATGAACCGGTCGAAATGCCGGTGCCGCTCCAGCAGCAGCGAAGGCAGGTCCGCCGTGTCAAAGGTGATCTGTTCATCGGGCGCGGTGACGATGGCGATGCCGTCAGCCACCGGCGAACCATCGGCGCGCGTCACGCGTGTTGCAAGCCGCACGATCCGGTCCGCCTCCTTGGCAAGAACCTGCACGCTGACGTTCAGCGTGTCGCCGAGAAGGACGCGGCCATGGAAGGAAAATGTCTGGCTGCGGTAGATGGTGCCGGGGCCGGGGAGGATGTTGCCAAGAACGGCGGAAACAAGCGCGCCGATCCACATGGAGGGCGCGAAGGGCGGCTCGCCGGTGCGCTGGCTGCCTTCTGCTTTCGGCAGGTGCAGCGGGTTGGTGTTGCCGGAGGCGTGAGCGAAGATATAGAGGTCGTTGGCAGTGCAGGTTCTTGAAACGGTTGCTGTTTCGCCAATCGTGATCTGGTCGTAAGTGCGGTTGCTCGCCATGCGCTCTGCCTCGGTCTTGCCTGTGCCTGCCGTATCTGACAGCATTGCATGGCTTTTCGCAGCGATGATGACAGCTGCCCATGACACAGCTCAAAGGCGCCTGACGAAAATTCCGGCACTCTAATTAAATGTCACCTTGTCGCTCAGCCGGGGCAGCAGGAAGTAGGTGTCTTCCATGAAGATCTCCGCAGCACGCGGGAAAATGCTCTGCACCATGCTGGCGAACAGGGGGACGTAGGTGTTGCTGGCGCGGCCAATGATGACGCTGGTGCCCGGTCTTGCTGTTCCCGCAGGGAAGGTGACCGGAGGAACGGAGCCCTTGCTCCAGGGGGTGCCGCCGGTCTGGTTCACGCTCCAGTCCACACTTGCCTTGCTATTGGAATCAAAGCTTACGCTGGCAATGACCACAGTGAGGCCATCGGATGGGAAGGGCTCCATGATGGCTCTGGCCGCCACCATGATGTCGGATATGTCGCCGGAGGAGAGGCTGGACGATTGCGACACAAGATCGGCCATCGAAAAGGCGACTTGTGAGATCTTGCGCTTGTAGTTGAGCGCGGACGTGGTTTCTGCCGTGCCGATCATCACAATCAGAAGAAGCGGCAGGATGAGAGCAAACTCGACAGCGGCCACACCTCCCCTGTCGCGGATCAGGCGGCGGGTTGGAAATCCGTACGCGGCCAGGGCCTTGCGCAGCGGGGCAAGCAGGATGCGGAGGCTCACCATGGGAAGGGCTCGTTCCGGAAGACGGCGGTGGAGATCAGCAGGCGTTCCATGTTGCCGGTGTCTCCGGCATTCGTCCGCAGCAGCGAGGTGAACATCGGCCACCGGTAAATCACCCGCGCGACGACAATCTGTCCGCCTTTGCCGGTGGCATAGCTCGACCGGCCGGTCGAGTTACCGTCTGCATCGACAAGATCCGGCAGGGAGATCTGCGAGAAACTGTTGAAGACCCGTACGTCAATTTCAAGCCGGCTTTCATTGCAAAGGGCTGTTGTCAGCTGTGTGCAGACCGCAGCCCTGAACTGTGCCTCGTTAAGCCCTTGCTGCTGTGCCTGACCGGTCTTGATCAGCCGGGTTGCATCAGCCACCGAGTTATCCAGAATCCGGTTGACGAAGAAGGCAAGGCCAAACTCGATGATGGCAAAGATGATGGCAAGGAACGGCAGGGCAACGATGGCAAACTCAATCGCCGTAGCGCCTGAACGGTCGCGCCGGAACGCGCGGAACAAGCCTCGTCTCTGTTTGCGCTGGCTTTCCTGCTGCACCTTCTGCATTCCCCTGCCTAGAGCCTTTCGATGAAAGCGACGCTGCCGGACGTGTTCTATCCATTTGGTTTCAAGCAAGTCCCGACGCAAAACCGGTTCCCGGTTTTGCTGAAATTGCTCTAGCGCTGAACAGGCTGACCTGCGCTCGCCTTGCCCGCTGCCTGCAGTGCCATCTGGTCGCGCTGGTTGATTTGCTCGGCAGTTGTCGTGAACACATCCTTGCCATCACCGGGCAACGGTATCGCGTCACAGTCCGGCGCACAGCTGTAGCTGTAGCGCGTGTCTTTGCGCATCACTGTGACCGTGTTTTGCGATCCGGCGGTTACGGTGAGCGGCTCATCGATGATCGGCTCGGAATTGGCGTCCAGTATGATCAGGTTGGTGGTGCCGGCTGACTTGCCGGTGACAACAACCGTATAGCGGTCATGCATTGTGACAGCCGCAAAGACAGGATTGCCTACGATGACGGTGCTTGCCGGCTGCTCGATCCGGAAGACCTTCGACTGATCCACAGGAACGGAGACGCCCTCAGCGGCAGCCAGCGCCACCGGCAGCAGAACGGCCAGTCCAGCCAGCGGTATGAGCGAATGGGGAATGCGCGGCATGTCTCACTCCGTCAGGGCCGTGAAGCTCATGAATCTCGCCAATCATGACGTTTTTTGGTGAATGAAATCCTAATGCGAAGCTGCAGTTTCTAATCTTTAAAGTTCTCTGATCAGGTATCGATACTTTTGGTTATTTGGAAAGTTATAGGAAAAGTTTACCTATATAGGCATCCTCTCATTAACCAAGAAAGTAACGTCAGGATGGTTTCTGATAAACGCGGATAATTTTAACTAGATGGAAACGTGGCGGTCGTAGCGTCAGCTCAAGTTCGATCGGCCGGGAACAAGGCTGGCGGGCGGAGTTGTCAATCATGTGACTATGGAGCAAACCAGATGAAGAAGCTTTTCGCACGTTTCGCCAAGGATGAATCCGGCGCAACCGCCATCGAGTATGGCCTGATCGCAGGTCTCGTGTCTGTCGTGATCGTGACGATCCTGTCGACGATGGGCGGCTCGCTGACCGCGGTGTTCACCAAGATCAACACCGCTCTGACGACTGCCAAGGGCAGCTGATCCACATCAGTTTTGCGCATGCCCTGGTTTCTGGACGGGGCGGGGCATGCGTCAGCTGGAGTGTCAGGCCCATCTGGCACTCGAATATGTCAGTGCCTTGCTGTTAATCCTTGAACCCGGAGGAACAGGATGATTGAAGCAGCCCTTCTCGTCGTCTTTCCGGTTCTGGCCGCCTTTGCTGCCTCGTCTGATCTGTTGACCATGACGATCCCCAACAGGGTGTCTCTCCTGCTCGCCGGTGCCTTCTGCATACTGGCGGCCGCGACGGGCATGCCTGTTTCTGTGTTTGGCCTGCACCTTGCCGCAGGTGCGCTCGTGCTGTCCGTCTGTTTTGCGATGTTCGCCATGGGCTGGATGGGTGGCGGTGATGCCAAATTCGCAGCCGCCGCCGCTCTGTGGTTCGGACTTGGCCAGTCCTTGACCGAGTTCGTGCTTCTCACCGCAATTTATGGCATGGTCCTCACTCTGGGCCTCTTGCAGCTGCGCCAGATGCCCTTCGTCCCTGAAATGCTGGGACGTCATGACTGGTCAGCCCGGCTGCTTGACCAGAAGTCCGGTATTCCCTACGGAATAGCCCTCGCAGCGGCCGCGCTGCACGTTTACCCCTCCAGTCATTGGTTCATTTTGCTCGGCAGCTGGCTCTAACCCGCGCGGCGTCCGGGCAAATTCAAGGCATGTTGCGTCCCGCATTCAGGGCCTTGGTATAACACGCTGGCTATAGCCCTTGTTTGCCTGAATAGACTTCTTCTGCGCCACGTTGAGGAAGTTCGTAAGGCGTTAAAACGGGTTAACCAACATTCCTCACCCTTGGTTAACTATGTTTTGACGAATTGCCTGCCACATTAACAGCGAGCCTGCAAAGGGCTGGCCTGTGTTGGTGGATGAGTTGCGATGAAACATGCAAGGCTTCTGGTGCTCGGCATCGCGATCGGCGCGGGACTTCTCGCGGCGCGCATGGTGATGTCGTCGCGTGCTCCCGAACAGCCCGCACCGGTTCAGGCAGAGGCCGCCGCACAGCCAACGGTGCCCGTCCTAATCGTCACGCGTGACGTGAAGCCGGGCGAACTGTTGCAGTCCCATGATCTGAAATGGGTCGAATGGCCGAGAGATGTGGTGCCGGCCGGCGCGGTCACCCGCGACCAGCAGCCTGATGCCGAGCGCTCCATGGCGGGGCAGGTTGCCAAGGCGCCACTCTACAACGGCGAACCGCTGCGCGAGCAGCGCCTGATCACCGCAGCGAATGGCTACATGGCATCCGTGCTGCCCAAGGGCATGCGCGCTATTGCCGTTTCGGTCGAAACCGAGACGATGGCCGGTGGCTTCATTCTGCCGGGCAACAAGGTTGACGTGATCCTCACCAGAACTGTGCAGGGCAGCGTCACGAGCGCCGTTGCCGAGACGATACTGCAGAATGTGAGGGTGCTTGCCATTGACGCAGTCATTGCCGGAGAGCGGGAAGGCAAATCTCTGCAGCCGGACCGCACGGCCACGCTGGAACTTTCCCCCGAACAGGCCGAGGTGGTGGCCCAGGCTCAGCAGCTTGGCAAAATCTCGCTGACACTGCGCAGTGCCGAGGATTCTGCTGACGATGCCGCAGACAGCGCATCGCGCCGGGACAGGGGCAGCGTCAATTTTGTCCGCTACGGCGTCTCCAGCAACGGCGCAGGACAGTGAGGCGGCGATGCGTGTTGATGGCGGGACAGAAAACGGGAAGGAAAAGGCCATGACAGGCAGATGGCTGGCCATCATGCTGATGGCGGGACAACTGGCTTTTGGTGCCTTCCTTGGCACTCCGGCGCCCGCCGTTGCCCAAGGGTTCCCGAAATCTGTCAGCATTGCTGCCGGCGAAAGGGCAGGCGAGCGTATCCTGCGTGTCGGCCTTGGCCGCTCCGTGGTGGTTGATGTCGCCGAAGATGTGGCTGATGTGCTGGTGTCGGAGCCCGAGATCGCCAATGCGACGGTGCGCAGCCGCAACCGGATCTATGTGGTGGGCAACAGGGCAGGTCAGGCAAGCGTGGTGCTTTTCGGTACCACTGGCCGCGAGATTGCAAGCTTCAGCGTGCGGGTTGAACCGGATACTTCGGACCTGAATGCCATCATCCGCAAGCTGATGCCGAACACCGATATTCGCGCAGATTCGCTCAATGGCAGCGTGGTGCTTTCCGGAACGGCGCCGAGCACGGCGGATGCCCAGAAGGCTGCCGATCTGGCCAGCCGTTTTCTTGGACAGGGCAATGGGGAGGGGGGAAGCTCCTCCAGTCAGCCGGTTCTGAACATGATCTCCGTCGGCGGCAAGGATCAGATCCAGCTCAAGGTAACCGTGGCGGAAGTGGACCGCTCGGTCATCAAGCAGCTTGGCGTCACCATGTCCGGAACGCTGTCGAGCGGCAGCTTCGGACTGGGGATCGCCAATGCGGCCAGCTTCCCCGTCAATACCGGGATTACGTCGCAGGGCAGCCTGCTGGGTTCTTTCTCCTCCGGAGGCAACAGTTTTTCCGCGCAGATCAGGGCCTTGCAGCGTGACGGTGTCATCCGCACTCTGGCCGAACCGACGCTGACCGCCATTTCCGGTGAAAACGCCAGCTTCATTGCCGGCGGCGAGTTTCCCATCCCGGTGAGCTATGACAACGACAAGCTCGGTGTTGAATTCAAGCAGTTCGGTGTTGGCCTCGACTTCACGCCCGTTGTTCTGAACGAAGGCAATGTCAGCCTGCGCATCAAGACCGAAGTCAGCGAGCTTTCGGATGAAGGGGCTGTGACAACCAACGGCATCACGATACCGGCGATCAAGGTGCGCCGGGCGGAATCGACGGTTGAGCTTCCCTCCGGCGGCACACTGGTGATGGCGGGCCTGCTGAAGGAGAGCTACCGCCAGACCCTGAGCGGTGTGCCCGGTCTCATGCAGATCCCCGTGCTGGGGGCGCTGTTCAAGAGCCGTGACTTCCTCCGCCAGCAGACGGAGCTGGTGGTTTTCGTCACGCCCTATGTCGTCAAGCCGGTTGCGCAGAGCGCGCTTGTCCGGCCGGACAGCAACTTTGCACCGCCGTCGGATGGCGAGACCATTTTCTTCAATCAGCTGAACCGGGTGTTCAACACGGCCGGTGCTCCGGTGCCGGGCAGCTATCAGGGTCAGGTGGGGTTCATCTATGAATAGGGAACAAGCCAAGCGCACCTTGATGGGGAAAGCTGCCTTTCTCACTTGTGCCGCAGCGGTTCTGGCCGGCTGCCAGACCCAGCCCACGCCCGCTGTCATGGCATCCAACGACTACCGGGTCAGGCATCCGATCATGATCACCGAGCAAGCGGAGGTTCTCGACATTCCGCTGGCGGCCTCAACCCGCAATCTTGGCCGCGATTACTCCGCCCGGATCGCCCAGTATGGTGCCGAAGCGCGCGCGTCGGGCGCGTCAACGGTCGAAGTGCTGGTGCCGTCCGGCTCGGCCAATGAGATTGCTGCAAGCACGGTGGTGCCGCAAATCCGGGCGGCGCTTGTCCAGGGCGGTGTGGCGCAGCGGAACGTGCAGGTCCGCAGCTATGGCGTCGCAGATGCGCGGATCTCGACCCCGGTCCGCTTGTCCTACGCCCGGGTGAAGGCGTCCACCGGTCCCTGTGGTACCTGGCCGGACAATATCGCCAGCACCATCGGTCCCAACAGCGATTACTACGATTTCGGCTGCGCAACGCAGTCCAATCTTGCCGCCATGGCCGCCAATCCGGCGGACCTCATGGGTCCGCGCGCGATTGGGGCTTCGGATCAGAACAGGCGCGGAGTTGTGCTCGAAAAGTACCGCAAGGGCGAGCAGACGGCGGCGGAATACAAGGAAGGTACCGGTGCCAATGTCTCCGGCGTAGGCAACAACTGAGGGCATGGCGAGGAGGGCGGCATGAGCAATGCAAGCGGCCAGAATTGGGTCATGCAGGAACCGGAAGACGGCTATGCCAGCGAGGCATCCCACAAGCCTGTGCCGGATATCCGCCCGGTGCCGCGCATTTCCGTACAGGCCTTCTGCATGGACGCGGAGACGGCGCGCACCATCGAGGCTGCCGGTGAAGACCGCCGCATGACCAAGGCACACCTGAAGGTGCACATGGGTGGCATCCAGGCGGCAATCGAGCATTTTTCACAGGCTCCGACGCCAAATCTGATCATCATCGAATGCGGTGCGAGCCAGCAGAGCCTTGTCGCGGATCTGGACCGGCTGGCCGAGTATTGTGATACCGGCACCAAGGTGATCGTCATCGGGCGCATCAATGATGTGGCACTCTACCGTGACCTGATCCAGCGTGGTGTCAGCGAGTATCTCGTGGCCCCTGTCTCGATCCTGCAGGTCATCGGTGCCGTCGGCTCGCTCTACAGCGATCCCCAGTCCGAGCCGCTGGGCCGGACGATGGCCTTTTTCGGGGTCAAGGGAGGATGCGGGTCCTCGACCCTGTCTCACAATGTGGCCTGGAGCCTGGCCCGTGCCTTCGGCAGCGAAGTTGTGCTGGCTGACCTTGACCTGCCGTTCGGGACGGCCGGTCTTGACTACAATCAGGACCCGCTCCAGGGGGTCTATGAAGCCGTCTCCGCGCCAGAGCGGCTGGATGAGACCTTTCTTGACCGCATCCTGTCGCGCTGCACGGATCACCTCAGTCTGCTGGCTGCACCCGCATCGCTGGAGCGCGGCTACGATTACTCAGAGACCTCGTTTGATCCGCTGGTGGATGTGATGCGGCAGGGCACGCCTGCCATTGTGCTGGATCTGCCTCATGCCTGGAACAACTGGGTCCGTCATCTGCTGCAGATTTCCGACGATGTTGTGATGGTGGCCGAACCGGACCTCGCAAACCTGCGCAATGCCAAGAACCTGGTCGATACGCTGCGGCAGATGCGCCCCAACGACCATCCGCCCCATCTTGTGCTCAACAGGGTCGGCATGCCGAAGCGGCCTGAAATCAAGCCGGAAGAATTTGCCAAGGCGCTCAATCTCCCGGTTCTGGCAGCCATTCCCTTTGATCCGCATCTGTTCGGAACCGCGGCCAACAACGGCCAGATGATTGGTGAACTGGATTCCCGCCACGCGGTGAATGACCTGATTTCGCAGATCGCCCATACCGTGTCGGGCCGGGGTGAAATCAAACGGGGCCGGCGCTCGCCGGTGGCGGCCCTTATGGATCTGCTCAGGAAGGGCAAGTAATGGCCTGAGAGCCGCAGGAGCAAGAGCTGCAGATGTTTGGCAGGCGCGGTACACCCACAAGCGGAACGGAGCAGGGCGGTCAGATCCGTCCGGCGGCACCGGTTTCGCGTGCACCGGATCAGGCTGCTCAGCTGATCAATGATCTGCGGGATGTTCCAGCTGCGGCTGCAAGACCTGCTGCGCCGGCGTCTCCTCCGCCAGCAGAGCCGCCGGCAGAAGACCGCCTGCGAAAGCGCTCACCTGAATATTACGCCACGAAGGCAGCCATTTTCAGCGCACTCGTTGAGGCGATCGATCTGTCGCAGCTGAGCCGCCTCGGGCCGGAAGATGCGCGCGATGAAATCCGCGATGTGGTGAATGACATCATCGCGCTGAAGAACGTGGTCATGTCCATTTCCGAGCAGGAAGACCTGCTGGAGGACATTTGTAACGACGTTCTGGGCTACGGGCCGCTGGAGCCGTTGCTGGCACGTGACGACATTGCCGACATCATGGTCAATGGCGCCCATACGGTCTACATCGAAACCGGCGGCAAGATGCAGAAAACGGGCATTACCTTCCGCGACAATGCGCAGCTGATGAACATCTGCCAGCGCATCGTCAGCCAGGTGGGCCGCCGTGTCGATGAATCGAGTCCGATCTGCGACGCCCGCCTGCCGGATGGCTCGCGCGTCAACGTCATTGCCCCGCCGCTTGCCATTGACGGGCCGGCGCTGACCATCCGTAAGTTCAAGCGCGACAAGCTGACGCTCGACCAGCTTGTCCGCTATGGATCGATCTCGGCGGAAGGCGCTGTGGTGCTGCAGATCATCGGCCGCTCGCGCTGCAACGTGCTGGTCTCGGGGGGCACGGGCTCTGGCAAGACGACGCTGCTGAACTGTCTCACCGCCTATATCGACACGTCCGAACGCATCATCACATGCGAAGACTCTGCCGAACTGCAGCTGCAGCAGCCCCATGTGGTCCGGCTGGAAACCCGGCCGCCGAACCTCGAAGGTGAAGGCGAAATCACCATGCGTGATCTCGTCCGGAACTGCCTGCGCATGCGCCCGGAACGCATCATTGTCGGCGAAGTGCGCGGACCGGAGGCTTTCGATCTGCTGCAGGCCATGAACACCGGTCATGACGGCTCGATGGGCACGCTGCACGCCAACTCGCCGCGTGAAGCCCTGTCGCGTCTTGAGTCGATGATCACCATGGGCGGCTTCTCGCTGCCCTCCAAAACCCTGCGAGAGATGATCGTGTCCTCCGTCGACGTGGTCGTGCAGGCCGCACGCCTGCGTGACGGTTCCCGCCGTATCACCCACGTCACCGAGGTGATGGGCATGGAAGGCGATGTGATCATCACGCAGGACATCTTCCTGTACGACATCCTGGGCGAAGATGCGCAGGGCCGCATTATCGGCCGCCACCGGTCCACTGGCATTGGCCGTCCGCGGTTCTGGGACCGTGCCCGTTATTACGGTGAGGAACAGCGGCTGGCTGCGGCACTTGATGCCTCCGAAGCGCCGGAGATGGGCTGATGGAGATCTTTGGCATCACCCTGAGCCCGGAGACGGCCAATCTGGCGGCAGCGCTGCTTGTTGCCTTCAGCATCGGAGGTATCCTCTATGTGCTGCTGGAGCCGCTGCTCAACGGATCGCGCAAGAGCAAGGAGCGCCTTGAGACCATCGCGGCGCGGGACGTGATTGCTGCCGACCGCCGTCCGCAGCGCGACGCGGACCGGCGCCGCAAATCGGTGCAGGACCAGCTCAAGGAATTCGAGGACAAGCAGAAGGCGCGGCAGAAGAAAGCCAGCAGCCTGACGCTTGCCGCGCGGATGGAACAGGCGGGGCTCGACTGGGAGCGCAAGCATTTCCTGTATTTCAGCGCCGCATGCGCCGCAGTTTTGCTGTTCCTGGGGCTGATCATCTCAGGTGGATCGCTGCTGATCGCCCTGGCTCTCGGCTTTGCCGGCGCTCTGGGCGTGCCGCGCTTCTATCTCAACATGCGGCGCAAACGGCGCCTGAACAACTTCATCGACGAGTTGCCCAACGCCGTGGACATTATTGTGCGCGGCGTCCGGGCCGGGCTTCCGTTGACAGACTGCATCCGCATTGTGGCCGCGGAATCGCGGGAACCGGTGGCGACCGAGTTCCGCAAGATCGTCGAGGCCCAGGTCATGGGCATATCCTTGACGGATGCCGTTGCCCGTTTGCCGGACCGTATTCCTTTGCCGGAAGCCAACTTCTTTGCGATCGTCGTTGCCATTCAGCAGCAGGCCGGTGGCGGTCTGTCTGAGGCACTCAGCAATCTCGCCAGGGTTCTGCGCAGCCGCAAGGCGCTGAAAGGCAAGATCAAGGCTCTTAGCGCGGAGGCTAAATCATCCGCGGCCATTATCGGTTCTTTGCCGATTATCGTTACACTGATCCTTTATACGGTTGCTCCAAAATACATCATTCTTCTCTTCACCACGACAGGGGGGCATTACATTCTTGCGGGCAGCGCTGTCTGGATGCTCATCGGAGTGCTCGTCATGCGCAAAATGATCAATTTCGATTTCTAGGGGGGGGGCATGACGCTTTTCGGCTTCTTCCTCGATTCCCAGTTCCTCGTCGCTGCGCTGACGATGGTTGCGGTCGCAGGTACGGTGTTTGCCCTGGTCCTGCCGGTGCTGGAGCGCGATGGCCTGAAGAGCCGGATGAAGTCGGTTGCGCTCGAGCGTGAGAAGATGCGCGCCCGTGAAAGAGCCCGCCTTGCCACCGAGAAGGCCGAGGCCAGGGTTTCCTTGCGCAATCAGCCGAAGGACCGGGTCCGCAATCTGGTGGACAGGCTCAACCTCAAGACGGCCTTTGCCGACGAGCAGACGAACAACAAGCTGCGCATGGCCGGTTTCCGGGGGCCTGCGCCGCTCTATACCTTTGTGCTGTCCAGGCTTGTGGTGCCGCTGGTGCTCTTCGTGCTGGTGCTATTTTACGGCTTTGCGGTCATGCCGCCCTCTCTTCCGCCCTTGACCAAACTGTGCATTGCGCTCTTTGCTGGCGGGGTCGGCGCTTTTCTCCCCAATCTCTATGTCCAGAATGTCATCTCCAAACGGCAGCAGTCGATCCGCCGTGCCTGGCCGGATGCGCTGGATCTGATGCTCATCTGCGTGGAATCCGGCATGTCCATCGAGGCGGCTTTCCGCCGGGTGGCTGAGGAGATTGGTGTCCAGTCGGTGCCGCTCGCCGAGGAACTCACCCTCACCAATGCCGAACTGTCGTTCCTGCAGGAGCGGCGGCAGGCCTATCTCAATCTGGCAGCGCGCACAGGTATTCCGGCTGTGAAGAACGTCACCATGGCGCTCATTCAGGCCGAGCGCTACGGCACGCCGGTTGGTCAGGCCTTGCGGGTCATGTCCGATGACGTGCGCGAACAGCGCATGCAGGAGGCCGAGAAACGGGCAGCCTCACTGCCGCCGCAGCTGACCGTGCCGATGATCATCTTCTTTCTGCCGGTCCTGTTTGCCGTGATCATGGGGCCTGCGGTCATGCAGGTGATGGCAACCTTCCGCTGAGATTGCAGTGCCGCTCAGCCCTGTCTCTGGGGCTTGCCCTGCTGCGGATTCCGGGCGGCGAGGACGGCTCGCAGATAGGCGATGTTGGCCTCAGCCTGCTGCGGGTCCAGCTCATTGAGCGCCACCTGCTGGGCCTCGGCGAATTTACCCTGCAAACCCAGCGCCAGCGCAAGGTTCTGACGGATGCGGCTGTCGGCACGCGGGCTCGCAGCAGCACGGCGCAGATAATATTCCGCGTCCGGTGCCTGACCGGTCAGAAGGAAGGAAAGACCCAGATTGTTGAGTACAGCCGGCTCTTCCGGCACGATCTTCAGCGCCTGATTGTAGAGTGCCCGTGCCCGCTGCGGATTGCCCATCTGGTCATGCACCGCGCCTTCCGCCGAAAGCAGGCGCCAGTCAGGCGTGGCCGGGGTCTGGGCATTCTGCAGCACATTCAGCGCTTCCTGCAGGTTGCCGTTCATGGCGAGGATCTTGCCATAGGCCGATGCGATGTCCCGGTCAGAGCCGTGCTTGATGATGGCTGTGCGCAGCACCGCCATCGCCTGCTCGGTCTGCCCGTTGCGGCGCAGGGCGTTGGCAAAACCGATGATCACCTGCCGGTCATCCGGGCTGCGCTGATAGGCGCTGGACCATGCGGAAACCTCGCGCATGGCTTCGGCCGAACCGGGCTGCACATAAGCGGCAGTGGCAGAGGAGTTGGTGCTGGTCTGCTGCCGGGTGGAGTTGCAGCCCGCGGTCAGGACCACGGCGAGCGCGGCCATGGCAATGCGGCCAGCCTTTGCGGCGCGATACCCTGTCCAGAGTTTCCCAGCCTGTTCCATGACCAGCTCCCTGTGCAACCTGCTCTTGCGGCGAGGCCCGCCGATTTGACCAGATGACAGAAATAGCTTGTTAACCCTAATGTATGGTTAACCTGCTGCAGATTGCGAAAGCTTAATGTCTGGAGGCATTTGCACGTGATTGCATTCGCCGCCCCGGGGCATTACCACTGGTAACAATCCTGAGGGTCATTGGAAGGAAATGAACATGCCTCATGCTCTTCTGCCAAGCGATGCGAGCCTGACGCCCGTGCCTGTCGAGGCCGTAACTCCGGCCACCTTGCCCGATGTTCTGGCCCGGATTGGCGGGACGGCGGAGGCATGGGCCAGACTGCAGGGTTACAAGGCATCTGCCGGATCCATCCTGCTGGTTCCGGCCACGGATGGCACCCAGGCTGCGGTCCTCTTCGGCTTCGGTGACACTGGCCTGACCGATTCCTTTGCGCCGGGCGCACTGGCAAATGCCCTGCCGGAAGGGGATTACGTGCTGGCCGAAGGTTTCCCGGAAGCGGAGAAGGCGCTTGTCGCGATCGGCCTGACGGCTTACCGGTTCGACCGGTACCGCTCTGAAGCGCCCAAGCCTTTGCCGCGTTTCCGCGTTGCCGATGAGGCGGTGCTGAGCCGTGTGGCCCGGATCGTGCGGGCTGTGTCGCTGGTGCGCGATCTGGTCAATACGCCTGCAAATGACATGGGGCCGGATGAGCTGGAAGGCGCTGCCCGCGCCCTGTTCAGCGCTCATGACGGTGCGTCGCGCGTCATCAGCGGGGATGCACTGCTGGAGGAAGGCTTTCCGATGATCCATGCGGTGGGCCGCGCCAGCCCGCGGGCGCCGCGCCTCATCGATTGCAGCTGGGGCGAGGAAAGTCATCCGAAGATCACGCTGGTGGGCAAGGGCGTGGTGTTCGACACCGGCGGCCTCGACATCAAGCCGTCCAGTTCCATGCTGCTGATGAAGAAGGACATGGGCGGTGCGGCCAATGTGCTCGGCCTTGCTTCGCTGATCATGGACGCGCGCCTGCCGGTGCGCCTGCGCGTGCTCATTCCGGCGGTGGAAAATGCCATCTCGGGCAATTCCTTCCGCCCCGGCGACATCCTGCCTAGCCGCAAGGGCCTGACCATCGAGATCGGCAACACGGATGCAGAAGGCCGCCTGGTGCTGGCTGATGCGCTGACGCTGGCCGATGAGGAAGCGCCGGATCTGCTGATCGACATGGCAACGCTGACCGGTGCGGCGCGTGTGGCCCTCGGCCCGGATCTGCCGCCCTTCTACACCGCTGACGAAGCTCTTGCGGGAGAAGTCGCGGCCCACGCGGAAAAGGTCAACGATCCGCTGTGGCGCCTGCCGCTGTGGCAGCCCTACATGAAGTATCTCGACAGCAAGACTGCCGACATGAATAACGTCAACCAGTCCGGCGGCGGCTTTGCCGGGTCGGTGACGGCGGCGCTGTTCCTGTCCCGCTTCGTTGCCAAGGCCAAGGCCTGGGCGCATTTCGACATCTTCGCCTGGACACCGGTCGAGCGGCCCGGCAAGCCCTTTGGCGGCGAGGCACAGGCGATCCGGGCGCTGTTCTCCCTGCTGGAAGCACGCTACGGCGCGGGTAAATAACGCATCCGAAACGATTTCGTGCTTTTCTCCGGATCTGAACGGGATTCGGGGAAGCGCCGCATATGGCAGTGGAGATCCGCGCCTCGCAGGCGCTTAGGCTGTGGCACGAAGTCAATCTGGAACTGGTGCGTGACGGAGAGCAGGATCTCTCCGCCCGCCAGATGACGATCCTGCTCACGGTCTATCTGGAGCCGCCTCCGCACACCGTGCGCGGGCTGGCAGCAAAGCTGAACGTGACCAAGCCCGCCATCACCCGTGCGCTGGACACGCTCGGCAGCATGCGGCTTCTTTCGCGCAAGCGTGACGAGGCCGACAAGCGTAACGTCATCATCACCCGCACCGTTGAGGGCGCGCTTTATCTTGACCGGCTGGGCGATCTGGTGTCCGAAAAGGCCAAGGAACTGCCGCGCTGATCTTCCTGGTTCGATTGCCTTTGAGGAATGCCCATGTCTGACACGCTCGACCGCCGCCGCCACCCCGTGCGCCCGGATCTTGCCGCCCGCACCTATGAGGGCCGGGTGAGCCCGCGCCGCCTTGCCGATGGCGAACGCATGCGCATTGCGGCGGATGTGGTGGCGCTGCGCAAGGAGCCGCGCCCCGATTGCGGGCTGGACACACAGGCGCTCCATGGCGAAACGGTCATGGTCTATGAAACCACATCCGAGGGCTGGGCCTGGGGCCAGCTGGATGGCGACGGTTATGTCGGCTGGCTTCCTTCCGATGCTCTGGCGCCGGTGGAGGAGGCCACCCATGTGGTGCGGGCGCTGCGCACCTTCCGCTATCCGGGCGCCGACCTGCGGCTTCCGGCCCTGGGGCATCTGTCTCTCGGTGCGAAGGTGCGTGTCCTGGGGCAGGCGGAAACGCGCGGTCTTGCCTATGCGCTTCTGTCCGATGGTTCGGCTGTGGTGGCCGGTCATCTGGTGCCGGTGGGCGCGATTGAGCCGGATTGGGTGGCGATTGCCGAAAGCCTTCTGGGCACGCCCTATCTGTGGGGTGGCAAATCCTCGCTGGGGCTCGACTGTTCGGCGCTGATCCAGCTTTGCGCGTCTTTTGCCGGCTACGCCCTGCCACGTGATAGCGACATGCAGGAAGCCGAAGCCGGTGAGCGTCTGGATTTCACGGAAGGCGGCCCGCTGCCGCGGGATCTGCGGCGGGGAGATCTTCTGTTCTGGCGCGGTCACGTTGGTGTGCTCAGCAGCCCCACCGTCCTCACCCATGCCAACGGTTACACCATGACCGTTTCGCAGGAACCCCTCGACGCCGCCCTTGCCCGCATCGGCGCTAAGGAATACGGCGCACTGACCTCGATCCGGCGGCTTTGAGGGGAATCGACGCGGGAACCGTCCCGCGTTTCGCGCCGTCCCGGCCCCGGTGCCGGAACCTGTCAGGGGTGCATTACCTTCCGCCTCACTCAGGCGGCAGCCCTTATTCCTCCCCCGCCATCAGCCGCACACGCTCCCCTGAAGAAGACATGGCCTCGCCACGCTCTTCACCAAGATCCAGCTCCTCGATCCTGCGGCCCCGCTTCGAGATCTTGTCGGTGGAGATGAGGATCTGGTCGATGTCCTTGCTGGCCTGCGCAAAATGCGCCTGCAGTTTGCCGGTGCGGTCGTTGAGGCGGGCGATGTCGGCGGTGAGATGCGCGACTTCGGCCTGAATGAGATGGGCCTGCTCGCGCATGCGGGCATCGCGCAGCACCGCCTGAATGACCTGAATGGACAGCATCAGCAGCGACGGTGAGACGATGACCACGCGGGCCCGGTGAGCCTTCTGAACCAGATCCTCGAAATTCTCGTTGAGCTCCGCAAAGACGCTTTCCGATGGCACGAAGAGGAAGGCGGTATCCTGCGTTTCTCCGGGAATGAGGTAACGCTCGCGGATGTCCTGAATGTGCTTGGTGAAATCACGCCGGAACTGTGCCTGCGCCTGTTTCAGCTCCTCCTCCGACTGGGCCTTGCGCAGGAGATTGTAGGCCTCCAGCGGGAACTTGGCGTCGATGGCCAGCGGGGGCGCGCCGTTGGGCATGTGCACCAGACAGTCGGGCCGTGAGCCGCTGCTGAGCGTGGCCTGAAAGCTGTAGCCGGACGGCGGCAACTGGTCCTGAATGATGGCTTCCATCCGCCCCTGCCCGAAGGCGCCGCGCGTCTGCTTGTTGGCAAGGATCGCCTGCAACTGGCCCACCTGACCGGAGAGATCCGTGATGGTCTTCTGCGCCCGGTCGATCACCGCCAGCCGCTCGTGCAGCTGGCGCAGGCCGTCATGGGTCTGCCGGGTGGTGTCGGCCATGGAGAGGCCCAGCTTGTGGCCCATGCCATCCAGCCGCTCGTTGACGGCGCGCATCATGTCGCCCTGCCGGCTGGAGAACACCTCGGCCATGGTCTGCATGCGCCCGGTGATTTCTCCCTGCGAGCGCAGCATCCGCGCCAGATGCTCCTCCAGTTCCTCGATCCTGTCCGCCGCAATGGCCTCGCTTGTGGCCCGTGCCTTGATCTGGCGCAGGGCGCTGACCACCAGAAGGGTGATAAAAGCCAGCAAAAGAAGCGCAACGAGAACGCTGGCTTCCAGCAGGCTGACGGATCGGGTGCCGATAATGAAAACCGTGTCTTGCATGAAACAAACATAGAACGATTCGGACGCTGGAACAGCCTTGGCGTTTCAGGGGGCGTGAGGAGGGCACAGAAGACTGAAACATGTCTGTCAACAGCGGCAACCTTCAGGAAACGCGTTGACCGGCTAACCGCCTTTGCCTATCTGGATCACATGACGAAACGCACCATCATCACCCTTCCCGATCCCATGCTGCGGCAGATCTGCGCGCCTGTTGCCGCCGTTGGCGATGACATCCGCCAGTTGGCCGACGACATGCTGGACACCATGTATGATGCGCCGGGCATCGGCCTTGCCGCCAGCCAGATCGGGGTGCTGCAACGCATCTTTGTGCTGGACGTGGCCAAGGAAGGCCAGCCGAAGGCGCCCATGGTTTTCATCAATCCGGAAATCGTCTGGTCCTCACCGGAGCTGTCGGTCTATCAGGAAGGCTGCCTGTCGATCCCCGAATATTACGATGACGTGGAGCGCCCGGCTTCCGTGCGCGTGACCTTCCAGAACCGGGAAGGTGCGCAGCAGGAGCTGTTGGCCGACGGGCTTCTGGCCACCTGCATCCAGCACGAGCTGGATCATCTCAACGGCAAGCTCTTCATCGACTATCTGTCGAAGCTGAAGCGCGACCGGGTGGTGAAGAAGTTCCGGAAACAGGCCCGCACCACGGGCAAGTCCTGACACGGCAGACGGCCCATGGCGGGCCGTTCGCATTTTCCGGCCCATCGCGGCCCCGCCCAGATTTTCGGAAGCAGCGCATGACACTTCGCATCGTCTTCATGGGTACGCCCGACTTCTCCGTGCCGGCCCTCATGGAAATCGTGGGGCAGGGGCATGACGTGGTGGCCTGCTACAGTCAGCCGCCGCGCCCCGCGGGCCGTGGCATGGAGCTGAAGAAGTCGCCCGTGCATGAGGCGGCAGAAGCGCTGGGCATTCCGGTCTTCACCCCGCTCAGTCTCAAGGGCGCGGAGGAGCAGGGCGTCTTTGCCGGGCATGATGCGGATGTGGCCGTGGTCGTTGCCTATGGCCTGCTGCTGCCGAAGGCCATTCTGGAGGCCCCGCGCGAGGGCTGCCTAAATCTCCACGCTTCGATCCTTCCGCGCTGGCGCGGGGCTGCTCCGATCAACCGGGCGATCATGGCTGGTGACACGGAAACCGCCGTGCAGGTGATGCGCATGGAAGAGGGGCTGGATACCGGCCCTGTTTGCATGTCCGAGACGGTGGCGATTACCCCGGACATGACCGCGGGCGATTTGCATGACCGTCTGTCGGCGCTGGGCGGGGACCTGATCGTGCGGGCGCTCGCCGCCCTGTCGCGCAATGCGCTGGCGCAGGTGCCGCAGGCGGAAGAGGGTGTGACCTACGCGAAGAAGCTCAGCAAGGCTGAAACGCGGATCGACTGGACGCGGCCCGCCCGCGAGGTCCACAATCACATTCGCGGCCTCTCACCCTTCCCCGGCGCCTGGTGCGAGCCGGTGATTGCCGGCACGGCCGAGCGGGTGAAGGTGCTGCGCTCGGCGCTGGCCGAAGGGCAGGGCGCACCGGGCGAGGTTCTGTCCGTGGACGGTGCGCCGGTAATCGCCTGCGGCGAGGGCGCGGTGCGCCTCGTCAACGTGCAGCGTGCGGGCAAGAAGCCGATGGGCGGCGAAGAATTCCAGCGCGGTGCGAAGCTTGCTGCCGGCGAGCGGGTCGGTTGAGCGGCGTTTGTTGAGATTGAGGGAGCATCCGGTGATGACTGCAGCGCAGAACAGCCCCGCCTTCATAGTCCGTCCTGTCACTGCAAGTGATGAGAAGGAGGTGGCTGGTGTCATCACCGCCGCTTTCAACCAGCCGTCCGAGGCCCGGCTGGTGTATAATCTGCGCCACTGCGGAGCGCTGCTGGTGGAACTGGTGGCACAAGGGGAAGATGGGCGGCTTCTCGGACATGTCGCCTTCAGCCGGGTGACCGGGGCAGGCGCCGGCCACCGGCTGCAGATCTCCTGCCTTGCGCCCGTCTCTGTGTTGCCGGAGCTTCAGAAGCTTGGGATCGGCTCGGCGCTGATCAATGCCGGGCTGGATGAACTGCGCTCACAGGGCGAGGATCTGGTGCTGGTGCTGGGCCCGCCCGCCTATTACCCGCGCTTCGGATTTGATGCTGAACTGGCAAAGAAAGTCCAGGCACCCTATGCAGGCGCAGCCTTCATGGCGCTGGCGCTGACAGATGCCGGGCGCGAGCATTTGCCGGTGGAAGTGAGTTTCGCCACGCCCTTCCAGGAATTCGAGTAGGCTGATGCCCCGCTACAAGCTGACCATCGAATATGACGGCCGCCCCTTCTGCGGCTGGCAGCGGCAGGCCAATGGCCCTTCCGTGCAGGCTGTTCTGGAGCGTGCCGTCAAGGCCTTCAGCGGTGAGGAGGTGGCCATCGGCGGCGCGGGGCGCACCGATACGGGCGTGCATGCCACCGGGCAGGTGGCGCATGTGGATCTGGAGAAAGACTGGCCGGCCGAAACCGTGATGGGGGCGATGAACTTCCACTGCCAGCCGGACCCGGTCGCCATTCTCGCCTGCGAGAAGATGCATGAGGGCTTCGACGCCCGCTTTTCCGCCATCCGCCGCACCTACCGCTACCGCATCCTCAACCGCCTGCCGCCGCTGACCTTCGAAAAGGGGCTGGCCTGGCATGTGAAGCAGCCACTGGATGTGGAGGCCATGCACGAGGCCAGCCAGGTCTTCATCGGCCACCACGACTTCACCACCTTCCGCCACACCCGCTGCCAGGCAAAGAGCCCGGAAAAGACGCTGGAGACCTTCAGCGTCCGCCGGGAAGGGGACTTCGTGATTGCGGAATGCTCCTCCCGCTCCTTCCTTCACAATCAGGTGCGTTCCATGGTCGGCACCCTGCGGCTGGTGGGGGAAGGGCGCTGGACGGCAGATACGGTGCGCGAGGCACTTGCGGCCCGCGACCGCAGGGCCTGCGGCCCCGTCGCCCCGCCGGACGGGCTCTATCTCACCCGCGTCGACTACCGCCCCGCCGCCACCGACATCGCCTCCCACGCCGAATGGCACGCCCGCTCTGCGGCGGTGGAGGATGACGGGGATGATGGGGAAGTGTGACGGAGGGCTTGAACACGCCGCCGCTCCGGGAGAAAGCCTGATCCCTCACCCCGCCTCCGGCTCTACCGCGATCCTGTAGATGTGCCAGGTCGTGTGGCCGAGGATGGGAAGGGTGAAGATGAGGCCCATGAAGGAGGGCACCATCGAGACGGTCAGGGTGAGCGTCACCGCGATGCCCCAGCCGATCATCGGCAGCGGGGAGGTGGCGACGGTGCGCACGCTGGTGATCATGGCGGTGATGAAATCCCGGTCCCGGTCGAGCAGCAGCGGGAAGGAGATCACCGTCAGCGAAAACAGCAGCAGCGACAGGATGGCCCCGACAATGTGCCCGGTGAGCAGGAACATCAGCCCTTCCGGCGTCGAGATCACCGTGTCGATGAACTCGGGAAAACTGGCGAAGGACTGGAAGCCGAGGAACAGCGCCAGCAGCAGGCGCACCTGATACATCCACATGATCAGCACGAACAGAACGGCAAAGGCCATCCAGCCGATTTCCCGGCTGCGCTGGGCCCAGATGACGCCGAGCACGCCGCCCCAGGTGAGCGGCTCGTTCTGCTCCAGCCGCCGGCTCACCTCATAAAGGCCGCAGGCAATGAACGGGCCTACGAGGGCAAAGCCTGCCGCCAGCGGATAGCTGAGATAGCTCATGTGCAGGGCTGAGGCCGTCAGCAGCACGAGGATGCCGCCGAGGGCATAGAAGCCGCCGAAGAACAGGCCGAACTGCGGTGCCCGCCGGAAATCGCGCAGGCCCTTGCCAAGGGCGGTGATGATGCCGGCGGTGCTGATCTTGCGCACCTTGGGATCAGGTCTGTGCGCCGGAGCCGCTTGCGGATGCGCGCCGTCTGTTTTCTCGATACTGGTCTCTTCCATCGCCGGTTTCTCCTCCCTGCGTTGCAGACCTTCGCGGCAACAGTGACGTGAAAACCGCAAGCCGCCAATCGTATTTTCCGCTGGGAAGGGCCGATTTTTTTTAATCCGCACCTACATATGCGTTGCGGTGCTGCTTTTGCTTGATCCCCGCTGCAGGCCGCAGTACCTGCCACGTCAGGACCTGTCCTCATCCGCTGGAGCAACAATGGTTTCCGGACTTCCCCCCGCCCAGCTGAGCCCCGGCATCCGCTGGCTGCTGCTCAGCCCGATTGGCCGCCTGTCGCGCAAGGTCTATTGGTACGGGCTTGCCTTCAACTGGGTGATCATTGCCATCGCCGCCAACATGTGGATGAAGTCGCTGCCGGGCGATGTGGACCTCGCCTCGCTCACCTTCGGCGACTTCATGGGCTCCAATCCGCTGTTTCCGGTGCTGTTCGTCGTGGTCACCTGGTTCGAGATGGCGCTGCTGATCAAGCGGCTGCAGGATGTGGGGCTGCCCGGCTTCTTTGCGCTGGTGGCCTTTGTGCCGGTGATCAATTTCTTCGCGGTGCTGACGCTTGGCTTCCTGCCCAGTGCGCAAGGGCCGAACCGCTACGGCCCGCAGCCCGACAGCTATTACCGCCGCCGCTGAAGCGGCACGCATTGACCCATGCCCCCAAGCGGGGCTAGTGTCTGCCCGGTTGAGACTTAACCGGACAGACACTAGATTTCTTTGTTTTCGTTTGTCTTTTCGGGAAAACCGGTACCCACTTTTCCCTGACAAACTCCAGGACTCCAGTCATGACCCAAGCTTTGTCTCCCGCCGCCGCCATCGCCCGCGATCTCATCCGCTGCCCCTCCGTCACGCCCGCCGAAGGCGGTGCGCTGGCATTTCTGGAGCGGCTGCTGGGAGATGCAGGCTTCACCGTCTCCCGCGTCACCTTCTCCGACACGGATACGCCGGACGTGGAAAACCTCTTTGCCACCATCGGCAGCGGCGCGCCCCATTTCGTCTTTGCCGGACACACGGATGTGGTGCCGGCAGGTGCGGAAAGTGACTGGGCGCATGATCCCTTCGGCGGCGAGATCCGCGACGGTGTGCTCTACGGGCGCGGCGCGGTGGACATGAAGGGCGGTATCGCCTCCTTCGCAGCCGCTGCGCTGGCCTTCATCGCAGAGCGCGGCAAGGCATTCGGCGGCACCATTTCCTTCCTCATCACCGGTGACGAGGAGGGCCCGGCGGTGAACGGCACATCGAAGCTTCTTGCCTGGGCGAAGGAGCAGGGGCACGTGTTTGATGCCTGCATCGTCGGCGAGCCGACCAATCCGGCTGCATTGGGGGATGCCATCAAGATCGGCCGCCGGGGTTATCTCTCCGGCATCGTCACGGTGGAAGGCACGCAAGGCCACGCCGCCTATCCGCAGCTCGCCGACAACCCCATCCCCGGCCTGCTGGCGCTGATGAGCGCGCTGGATGCGCTGGTGCTGGATGAAGGCAACGAGCGGTTCGAGCCGTCGAACCTTGAGATCGTCAACCTGCATGTGGGCAACCCGGCCTTCAACGTCATCCCGGCCCGCGCCGAAGGGCGCTTCAACATCCGCTTCAACGACGAGTGGACGCTGGACGCACTGAAGGCCAAGCTGCAGGACACACTGGCAGCTGCTGCCCGCCCGGGCCTGCGCTACAGCCTCGACTTCCGCCGCGATGCGGGCGAATCCTTCCTCACCCGCGATGATGCGCTGATCACGGCGCTGGCCGATGCGGTGGAAGCGGTGACGGGCCGCCGCCCGGATCTGTCCACCAACGGCGGCACTTCCGATGCCCGTTTCATCAAGAGCTACTGCCCGGTGGTGGAATTCGGCCTTGTCGGCCAGACCATGCACAAGGTGGACGAATGCACCCCTGTCGCCGACCTTGACCAGCTCGCCGCCGTCTACCGCCGCTTCCTCGACAGTTACTTTGCTGGCTGAGGCCTCTCGTTTCCCGGCTCTCTTGAGGGGCAGTGTTTACAACGGACTCCAGTGAGGCTCCCCGGTTACGGTTTGAGAAAAGCCTGCGTTCTGGTCATTCCGGCACGGCCTATCTGCTCCCCTCCCCTCGAGGGGAGGGGAACGAGAGGCATCAGCCAAAGAAGCAAGGCTCTGGAACTGTTTGTCTTTCCGGCATCGAGATCACGTTTTCGGCGTCTTGCTGTACGATGTGTGAATCCTGTAGCCCGCCAGGGGGAGGGGCGGGGAGGCCCTGCCATCACGCCAGGCATTCTTCCCTCGCGTTAATCGGCAATTATCAGTAGCCTGTCATAGTCCCGGTCATTGGGTCCCGGCACCGGCCGGGACTGCAGAGCCTTTGCTGTGCCCAGATCCGGGAGTTGTCCGTTGCTCGATGTATCGCCGGTTTCCACGCAGAACTCGTTCCGCAAGAAGCGTGTGCAGTCGCTTGCCCGCATCATTGATGATTATATCGCCGCGAAAGGCCATTGCCGGATCATCGATCTGGGGGGCACGCGCGGCTTCTGGGATGTGTGGAAGAGCGAGCTCGACTTCGCCAATCTCTCGGTCGATTGCGTCAACCTGTTTCCCGACAGCGATCCCAAAACCTCCGACATGCCCAACGTGCGCATGACGCAGGGCAATGCCTGTGACCTGGCCGGGGTGGCGGACGGGGCCTATGACCTCGCCTTCTCCAACTCGGTCATCGAGCATGTGGGCTCCTGGAGCAACAAGAAGGCCTTTGCGCGGGAGGCGGGCCGTGTGGCGCGCAGCTATGCCATCCAGACGCCCAGCTTCTCCTTCCCGGTTGAACCCCATGCCCGCAGCCTGTTCCTGCACTGGCTGCCGGACCCGCTGCGTTACCGCATTCATCTGGCCCGGACCACGGGATTCTATCCGAAGGCCGCGAATCTCGACGAGGCCATGGCCTCGCTGGAGGATGCCCGCATGCTGGACCTGCGCCAGATGCGCTATCTCTTCCCCGATGCGGTGATGGAGAAGGAAAAGTTCTTCGGCCTCACCAAGTCCTTCACCGCCGTGCGGCATATGCCGCTGCGCTGAGCCTCTTCGGAAACAAAAAAGCCCCCGCCAGAGCATCCTCCAGCGGGGGGCTTTTGCTTTGCGTTTGCGGTCAAGGGCTTCGCTGCTGACGCATCACGCCTTGAAATGGCTCAGATACCGCACGGATTTGGTATCAGTCGCGCAGCAGCTCGTTGATGGCGGTCTTGGCGCGGGTCTGGGCGTCGACGCGCTTGACGATCACGGCGCAATAGAGGCTCGGGCCGGGGGTGCCGTCCGGCAGCGGCTTGCCGGGCATGGCGCCGGGCACCACGACGGAATAGGCCGGAACCTCACCGATGAAGACTTCGCCGGTGGCGCGGTCGATGATCTTGGTGGAAGCGCCGATGAAGACGCCCATGGACAGGACTGCACCTTCGCGCACGATCACGCCTTCCACGACTTCCGAGCGGGCGCCGATGAAGCAGTTGTCCTCGATGATCACGGGGCCTGCCTGCAGCGGCTCCAGCACGCCGCCGATACCGACGCCGCCGGACAGGTGAACATGCTTGCCGATCTGGGCGCAGGAGCCGACGGTGGCCCAGGTATCCACCATGGTGCCTTCACCCACATGGGCGCCGAGGTTGACGAAGGACGGCATCAGCACCACGCCCTTGCCGATGAAGGCCGAGCGGCGGACGATGGCGCCCGGAACGGCGCGGAAGCCGGCTTCCTCGAAGTCCACACCGCGCCAGCCGTCAAACTTGGACGGCACCTTGTCCCACCAGGTCGCATCACCGGGGCCGCCCTTGATGACGTCCATCGGGTTGAGGCGGAAGGAGAGCAGCACGGCCTTCTTGGCCCACTGGTTCACGATCCAGTCACCGCCGTCCTGCTTCTCGGCGACGCGCAGCTGCCCGCGGTCCAGCAGGTTCAGGGCAGTGTCAACGGCCTGACGCACGTCACCCGTCGTGTGCGTGTCGATATTGGCGCGGTCTTCAAAGGCGGCGTCAATGGTGGCGGCAAGTTTCACGAGATCGGTCGACATGGAAATGATCGGCTCCGCAAGGGGTCGGTTAGGGTTCGCCGGATAAAAGGCGGGTGCGGGGCTTGAGTCAATGGTTCATGCGGCTTGAGAAGCGCTCAACTGCGCAAAGGCCGCAAACAGGCGACATTGAGGACGGTTTCTCCCGCATCTTCTCAAGCCCGCAGGCCGCCTCTCATGGAACTCTGGATTCCCATCACTCTCTTTGCCGCCTTCTGCCAGAACCTGCGTTCGGCGCTGCAGAAGCACCTGAAGGGCCGCCTTGGCACCAGCGGGGCGACGCTGGTGCGATTCGCCTATGGCTTTCCCTTTGCCCTTGCCTATGTGCTGGTGCTGCATCTGGCCTTCGGCATGCCTTTTCCGGACATGAACGGCCGCTTCCTTCTGGCGGCGGCTCTCGGCGGCCTCGCCCAGATCATCGCGACGCTCCTGCTCGTCCACCTCTTTTCCTTCCGCAACTTCGCGGTCGGCACGGCCTATTCCAAGACCGAACCGGTGCAGGCGGCGATCTTCGGCGCCGTCATTCTGGGCGAGCACGTAACCGGGCTGACGGCAGCTGCCATCGGCATCGGCGTTGCGGGCGTGATCCTCATTTCCATGGCGCGGGTGCCGCTGACGGCCCGGGCGGTCGTGGCTTCGCTCGCCGGGCGTCCGGCGCTGATCGGTCTGGCTTCCGCCGCCTTCTTCGGGGGCTCGGCGGCGCTCTACCGCATGGCCTCCCTGTCGCTGGAGAGGCCCGGCTATCTCATGCAAGCTGCCTACAGCCTTGCAGTGGTCACCCTGATGCAGACTGTGGCCATGGGGCTCTACATGGCCTGGCGCGAGCCGGATCAGCTGGCCGCCTCCATCCGCCACTGGCGGCAGGCGGTGTGGGTGGGGCTTGCGGGCGTCGCAGGATCTGCGGGCTGGTTCACCGCCATGACGCTTCAGCAGGTTGCCTATGTGCGGGCACTGGCGCAGGTGGAGCTGGTTTTCACCCTCATCGCCTCCTGGTTCTTTTTCAAGGAGCGCATCAATGGCCGAGAGATTACCGGCTGCGTGCTGATCGTCGCCGCTATTCTGGTGCTGCTGTCCGGCACCTGATCACTACCCGGCATCCGCCGCGGAGGTGCCGATCAGCCAGTCGCGGAAGCCGGAGATGGGGCGGGAGAGGGGGCGGTTGGGGGAGCGGACGAACCAGTAGCCGCTGTCCAGCTGCAGCACCGGCCAGTCGGGCATGACGAGATGCCCGGCCGCCAGCTCCAGCATGACGAAGCGCCGGTCGATGACGATGGCGCCCATGCCTGCGATGGCAGCCTGAATGGCAAGGTCCCGGCTTTCAAGCACCATGCCGGAGCCGGCGTCGGGCAGCTTCAGTCCGGCATGGGCCAGCCAGCGGGACCAGTCATCGCGCCGGGAGGCGCTGTGCAGCAGCTTGAGGCCGGGCAGGGCGGCGTCCGGGCCAGCGTCTTCGCGCATCAGGCGCGGGGCCATGGCGACGGCCAGATGCTCGCGCCACAGCAGCGTTGCATCGATGCCTGGCCAGTCACCCCGCCCAAGCCGGATGGCGCAGTCGTAATTCTCCCTGTCGAGATCAACAACACGTGTAGAGGCTGAAAGCAGCAGCTCCACATCGGGCTGCGCGGTCTGAAACTGCGGCAGGCGCGGGATCAGCCAGCGGGTGGCGAAGGTGGAGACGGTGCTGATGCGCAGTTCCGTCCGGCCCCGGCGGCGGAACCCGTCAACGGCTGATTCAATGCGGTCAAAAGCATCGCCCAGCCCGGCGGCCAAGCGCTTTCCCTCTTCGGTGAGAGACAGGCCGCGCCCGTCGCGCAGCACCAGTGTGGCGCCCAGCTCGCTCTCCAGCTTGCGCAGCAGATGCGACAGCGCAGAAGGCGAAATGCCGAGATCGTCTGCAGCCTGCGCGGCGCGGCCATTGCGGGCGAGAAGTGCAAAGGCATGCAGGGCGCGCAGGGAGACCATGGGTTCACACGATGGGTTCGGCAGGCCGGGGCGGCTTGCGGGATTATTGAGTTTACATCAATAAACCGGCGAAGCTCCCGCAGTCCAGTGCCTCACGCTTCAATCGCTCCCAGAACCCCTTCGAGGAAGCCGGCAAGATTGCCGGTCACGAAGTCGATATGCGGGGCATCCTGACCTTCCATCTCCCATTCCTCGCGGAAGACTTCGCGGGTTTCCTTCGGCACGATCAGCGCCGTGCGCATGCCCAGCTTGTGCGGCACCACAAGGTTGCGCGGCAGATCCTCGAACATGGCAGCCCTTGCGGGCGCAACACCGGTCTTGGCAATGAAGGTCTGATAGGTCTCGAGATTCGGCTTCGGCAGAAGGCCTGCGGCGACGATGTCGAAGATGTCCTCGAAATGATCGCTGATGCCGAGCGCGGCGGCGGTGCGCTCCGCATGGGGGCGGTCGCCGTTGGTGAAGATGAACTTGCGGCCCGGCAAACGGCTGATCGCCGCGCCAAGCGCAGGGTCGGGCTTTACGGGCGAATAGTCGATGTCATGCACATAGGCGAGGAAGTCATCCGGATCGATCTTGTGCTGCATCATCAGCCCGCGCAGTGTGGTGCCGTAGTCGCGGTAGAACTCCTTCTGCTTCGCCCGCGCGGCATCCTTGCCGATGCCGAGCAGCTTCGCGATGTAGTCGGAGATGCGGACGTCGATCTGCGAGAACAGATCAGTTTCCGCCGGATAGAGCGTGTTGTCCAGATCAAAGACCCAGGCCTCCACACCGGTGAAGGCCCGAAGATCATGACGATGGGCGCCCTGGCCCTCGCCCGGTGTGGGGATGGTGTCTGTCACTTGCTGATCAGGGTCCCGGCGCCGCGGTCGGTGAAGAGTTCCAGCAGGACGGCGTGCTTCACCTTGCCATCAAGGATGACCACGCCCTCGACGCCGCGGTCCAGCGCCTCGATGCAGGTTTCCACCTTCGGAATCATGCCGCCGGAAATGGTGCCATCGGCGATCAGCTCACGCGCATGGGCAACGGTGAGGTTCTTGATCAGCTTGCCTTCCTTGTCGAGCACGCCGGGCACGTCGGTCAGGAACAGCAGGCGCGAGGCATGCAGCGCACCGGCGATGGCACCGGCGAACGTGTCGGCGTTGATGTTGTAGGTCTCGCCATCTTCGCCGGGGGCCACGGGGGCCACCACGGGGATCAGATCTTCCTTCAGCATCATTTCCAGCATCACCGGATTGACATGTGCAGGCTCGCCGACGAAACCGAGATCGAGGATCTTCTCGATGTTGGAATCCGGGTCCATTTCGGTCCGGGTCAGCTTGGTGGCCTTCACCAGATTGCCGTCCTTGCCGCACAGGCCGACCGCACGGCCGCCCTCGGCATTGATCAGCTGGACGATTTCCTTGTTGATCGAACCGGCCAGCACCATCTCGACGATCTCGACGGTTGCCTTGTCGGTGACGCGCAGGCCGCCGCGGAACTCGCTGACGATGTTGAGGCGCTTCAGCATGTTGCCGATCTGCGGGCCGCCGCCATGGACGACCACCGGATGCACGCCGGACTGGCGCAGCAGGGTGATGTCACGGGCAAAGGCCTTGCCCAGATCCGCATCGCCCATGGCATGGCCGCCGTACTTCACCACGATACGCCGCTTGTCATAGCGCTGCATGTAGGGCAGGGCCTGGGCGATGATATGGGCGTTGTTGCTGAAGTCCGGGGTGCTCATGTGCGGGAACACTCGCTGCTGCTGTGGCGGGAAAAGGCGCGGAAGCCCTTGATCGGAAGCAGGGGCTTGCAGCGTCTATAACCGGTTTGGCCGGGTATCTCAACGGATCGCGTGACCGGGCACGCAAGCTTCATTCGGTGCTTGGGCCGGCGCACGCCTCAGGGCAGCGCGCAGATTTCCGCACGCAGAAGGTCTATCCCCAGCCCCTTTTCGGAGGAGGTGGGGATGAGCACCGGGTGGGCCGCCGGGCGCTTGCGCAGGATCCCGGCTGTTGCCGTCATCAGCGTGGCCAGCTGGCCGGGCTTGATCTTGTCCGCCTTGGTGAGAACCACCTGATAGACGACGGCTGCCTTGTCGAGCAGCTGCATGGTCTCAAGGTCGTTGTCCTTGATGCCATGGCGGCTGTCGATCAGGAGGAAGACGCGGCGCAGGTTCGGCCGTCCGCGCAGGTAGGAGAACACCAGCTTCGTCCAGGCATCCACCATGTCCTTTGGCGCCTGGGCATAGCCATAGCCGGGCATGTCCACCACAGTGACGCCCGCGCCATCGGCGCCGAAGAAGTTCAGCATCTGCGTGCGGCCGGGCGTGTTGGACGTGCGGGCAAGGCCCTTGCGGCCGGTCAGGGCGTTGATGAGGCTGGACTTGCCCACATTCGAGCGCCCGGCAAAGGCGATTTCCGTGCCGCGCGAGGCCGGAAGCTGGCGCATGTCGGCAACGCTGGTCTGGAAGGTCCAGGGGCGGTTGAACATAAGCCGGCCGGCTTCAAGCTGTTCGTCGGTAAATTCGGGCAAGTCGGTCATGATGTGCTTTTAGCTGGCTGCGGCCGCGCCGTCGAGCGCAGGTTGAGCATGTGGCAAACAGAAGGGCCTGCCGTGTGGCAGGCCCTTTGGTCTTTGGTGCTGGGGAAGGCTGGATCAGCTCTTCTTTTCCGCCTCGGGCGCGCCCTTCTTGCGCTTGAACGTGTCCCTGAGGTTCCCCCACAGTTCCACCTTCACGCCCTGGCGGCGCATGATGATGTACTGCTGGGTGATCGACAGGCTGTTGTTCCAGGCCCAGTAGATGACCAGACCTGCCGGGAAGGAGGCCAGCATGAAGGTGAAGAGCACCGGCATCCAGGTGAAGACGATCTGCTGTGCCGGATCGGTCGGCGCCGGGTTCATCTTCATTTGCAGGAACATGGTGATGCCCATAATGATCGGCCAGATGCCCAGCATCAGCAGATGTGGCGGGGTCCAGTCGATCAGGCCGAACAGGTTGAAGATCGTCGTCGGATCCGGCGCGGAAAGGTCCTGAATCCAGCCAAAGAATGGCGCATGGCGCATTTCGATGGTGACGAACAGCACCTTGTAGAGTGCGAAGAACACCGGGATCTGGATCAGAACCGGAAGGCAGCCCGCCAGCGGATTGATCTTCTCGGTCTTGTACAGCTCCATCAGCGCCTGCTGCTGCTTGGCCTTGTCGTCCTTGTATTTCTCGCGGATGTCCATCATCTGCGGCTGCACGAGCTTCATCTTGCTCATGGAGACATAGGACTTGTTGGCCAGCGGGAAGAAGATGACCTTGACCAGAACGGTCACCAGCAGGATGGCGATGCCGAAGTTGCCGACCAGATGGAACAGCCAGTCGATGACATAGAACATCGGCTTGGTCAGGAAGTAGAACCAGCCCCAGTCGATCAGCAGATCGAAGCGGTCGATGCCGATGCTCTCCTCATAGGCGGCCAGAAGCTTGGTTTCCTTGGCACCTGCAAACAGATAGGTGCTGGCTTCCTGCGTGCTGCCGGGCGCAATGGAAACCGCGTCGCCCAGGTAATCAGCCTGGAAATTGTCGGTGGCCTTGTTGTAGCTGAAGCTCGGCTGGAAGCTGGTGCCCGGCTCCGGCGCAACCGTCGCAGCCCAATACTTGTCGGTGAAACCGACCCAGCCGCGGTTTGCCTTGGCCGGCATGATCTTACCCTCTTCGGCGATGGTCTTGTACTTGATCTCGTGCAGGCCTTCGTCACCGGTTACACCGATCAGGCCTTCATGGAGAATGTAGAAGCCTTCGGTGTGCGGCGTGCCGTTGCGGACAATGAGGCTGTAGGGATAGAGCGTCAGATCGCCGCCCGTGTTGTTGGTCACCGACTGGGTGACCTTGAACATGTAGTTCTCGTCAATGGAGAAGGTGCGGCTGAACACGGCGCCTTCGCCATTATCCCAGGTCAGGGTGACCGGCGTGCCGGGGGTCAGATTGCTTTCGCCCGCAACGGTCCACACCGTATCTGCACCCGGCAGTTTCACCTGTGCGCCCGGTTCCGCCACCCAGCCATTGTCGGCATAGAAGGCACCCTGCGTGCCCTTGGGCGAGAACAGGGTGATGAGCGGGCTGCCCTTGTCGACCGTCTCGCGGTAGTCCTTCAGGCGCAGGTCATCGACCCGGGCACCGGTCAGGCTGATGGAGCCGCTCAGGCGCGGTGTCTCGATGGAGACGCGCGGTGCTGCTGCAATCGCCTGCTCACGGCTGAGCGGGCCGGTGGCTTCACCTGCGGAACCGGGGACGCCAGCCGTGCCGGATGCGGCACCGGGCGTTGCGCCGGGTGCCGGAGTGCCGGCCTGCTGTGCCTCGGCCTGCTGCTGCGCGGCCTGCTGAGCCTGCTCCAGCTGCGGCCGGGCGACAAAATACTGCCACCCGAGAAGGACCACCAGCGACAGCGCGATGGCGATGAATGTGTTGCGGTTGTCAGCCATGAGCTGCGGTTACCCCTGTCTCTGTCCTGACCCCTGTGCGGGTTCCTTGCCTTGTGCCTGCCCGCCTGCCTTTGGCTTGCGGTTGTCACGGCGGCCCTGCCGTGATCCGTTGCCCTTGCGCTCCAGAGCAGGCTTGAGCCCTGAGTTAAGCTCTCTTACCAGATCTGCAAAGGGCTGATTCAGCGCGGCGCGGCGTCCTATGATCACAAAATCCGCACCGGATGGCACGTCTTCGTCCTGAAGTTGCGCAACAGCCGCGCGCAGCCGCCTCTTGATCCTGTTCCGCTCAACCGCGTTGCCGGTCTTTTTGGTCACCGTGTAGCCGACGCGGGCCGGGCCATCATCTTCGCGTTTCAGGCCCTGTAATGCAAAAGCGCGCCGGTCTGTCCGTCCACCTTTGGCGACGGCCAGAAACTCGGAGCGCTTTTTAAGAGTTTTCATGTGCTGCGGCGTTCTGAAATCCAGAGCCTCGAAAGGGTGGTCCGAAGCGCCGCTGCGGGGCGCTATCAGGCACTCAGGCTCTTGCGGCCCTTGGCCCGGCGGCGGGACAGGACCAGACGGCCATTCTTTGTCGCCATACGTGCGCGGAAGCCATGACGGCGCTTGCGGACGAGGCGGCTGGGTTGATACGTACGCTTCATTTTTCTATTCCGCGCCGTCGCGCGGCCCTTTTATTCGAAACTTGAGGCTGGATGCATCCTGCCGCCACAAGGCAAGCCTGCTCCGTGAGACAGGCCGGATGCCGGTCCGAGTCGAGCGCGCTTATACGAGGGCTCCGGCGGTGAGTCAACGCAGAACCGCCTTTTCCCGCGCCAATGCATGGCTTTGCCCTGCCTGCAGGCCGCAGAAGGCTGGATTTGCACAGCTGGCTCAGGTTCCGCCGGTGCCATGCTACCCTGCACCTGTCCGCCGTCCTGGGGAATCGCCACTGCGCAACGGCTTGCCGGCGGGGTGGCTGACATGGCGCCTGTGCCGGGTTATAATGCAGAAGCAGGTGCTTGGGGCGGATGAGGGGCGCTGGAGCAGAGTGATGAAGCACGAACAGCCGCCCTTGACGTCCGGAGGGGCCGTTCCGCCCCCCGGTGAAGGGCAGCATGCCGTTCCGCCTGCTCCTGCTCCCGCAGGAGGGGCAGTCCGGCGCCGCTCGGCCGGCCTGTCCGGTAAACTGCTGCTTCTGACAGTGCTTTTCGTCATGCTGTCGGAAGTCTTCGTCTATGTGCCGTCGGTCGCCAACTTCCGCAGCACGTGGCTGAAGGACAAGCTCACCACCGCCGGTGTGGCCGCTGCCGTCCTGTCCGAAACCAACACCATCGCCCCGCGCCTTCAGGAAGAGCTGATGCGGGTGACGGGGGCCGTCGCCATCTCTCTCACCCACAAGGGCCGCCGCAGCCTGATCGCCATGAGCGGCCTGCCGGAAGAGATCCGCTATGTCATCGACATGGAGGAGGAGACGCCCTGGAGTGCCATCCGCGACAGCGTCGGGGTGCTGTTTTCCGATGGCTCCGGCCTGATGCGCGTCAGCCAGCCGCTGCCGATGGGCTCCAGCGCCGGGGATGACGTGCAGAAGGTGGATATCGTGCTTCCGGTCGCCATGCTGCGCAAGGACATGCTGGCCTTCTCGGGCCGCATTCTCGGGCTGACGCTGATCATCTCGGTGATCACGGCCAGCCTCGTCTATCTGGCGCTGCGCTGGATGTTCGTGCGCCCGCTGCAGCGCCTGTCGGCGTCCATGGCCCGCTTTGCCGAAGATCCCGAGGATACGGCGCGCATCATTGTGCCGGGCGGACGTGACGACGAGATCGGCGATGCGGAAAAGCGGCTGGCTGACATGCAGCGGGGCCTTTCCCGCGCCCTGCACCAGAAGCAGAGGCTGGCGGACTTGGGTCTTGCCGTGTCCAAGATCAACCATGACCTGCGCAACCTTCTGGCCTCGGCGCAGCTGTTCATGGAGCGTATCGAGCATGTGCCCGATCCGACCGTGAAGCGGCTGGTGCCGAAGATCCTGGCGACGCTCGACCGTGCGGTCGGCTACACCCAGGCCGTGATGGCCTATGGCAAGGCACGGGAAGAGCCGCCGCGCCGCCGCCTGATCCGCCTCGAGCGGGTGGTGAGCGACGTGGCCGAGCTGCTGGCGCTTGCCGAGCATCCGGGCATCGAATTCGAGAGCCGCGTGGCCGAAGGCTTCGAGCTGGAGGCAGATCCGGAGCAGCTGTTCCGGGTGCTGGTGAACCTGTGCCGCAATGCCGTGCAGGCGATGGAAGCGGGTGCAGATGCCGCCCATGTCTGCCGCCTGACCATTGAAGCGGCGCTGATCGAGGGCGAATGCCTCATCCGCGTCAGGGATACCGGGCCAGGCATTCCCCCTGCCGTGCGTGCGGGCCTGTTCCGGGCCTTCCAGAGCGGAGCAAAGAACGGCGGCACCGGCCTTGGCCTTGCCATCGCCCTTGAGATCGTGCGCGCCCATGGTGGCCGCCTCGTGCTGGAAGACGCAGGGCCCGGGGCCACCTTCTGCATCCAGCTGCCGCAGCGTGCCGCGCCGGAGGCGTGACCCCCTGCCGGTGAGCCCGGCAGGCCGGAAGCTTCTCAAGCCCTTGCGGCGCCTGAGTCTTTTCAGGGCGTGATGCGTCGGCATCAAAAGCCTTGGTATGAGACGCGGGGTGCGGTGGAACGGAGTTTTCGCCGTCCTTACTATCCGGCAGAGCCTTTGCGGCGGGGCAGGGGCTGCTCCGGACCTCAGGCCAAATCAGATCTGCGGCTTCTGCCTGGGCGGGAGGGCGAAGGCCCTTTGCCGGATATGTTATCCACCGCCATGCACAGCGGCTTGCCCGTTATTTTTCCGCAAGAGACTGCGGTTTTCCGGCGCTGGATAAAAAAACTCGAAAAGGCCCCTTGCATTCCGTCCGGGAGGCCGGTAGATACCGCCTCGTTCGCAGCCGCCGCGGCAACGCGGTGAACGAACAGCTGTCCGGTTCCTTCAATGGTTCGCCCCGAAGGCCAGCAACCGGATACTGTATCACACAGGCACTGCGCGCCCGTAGCTCAGCTGGATAGAGCACCAGACTACGAATCTGGGGGTCAGAGGTTCGAATCCTTTCGGGCGCGCCATCCTTCTTCCTTGAAATGCCTAAGTATAGCCGCAGGTACAGCAGGGATTGCACCTGTTTCGCGGGCGGCATGCCGCCGCTGTACCGGAAAACGCAAGGATTACCGCACTCAGCGGGGCGGACTTTTGAGCCGTCGATGCAGGGGCTGGCGTCGCGTCTGCGGCTGGCCTATCCCGGCCTTTCAGTCAACACCGGCTCGAACGATCCGGCCGGATACGATCTGGTGGTCAATGCGACGCCGCTCGGCATGAAAGAGGGAGATCCGCTGCCGGTGGATCTGTCTCGCATCGACCCGTCGGCCTTTGCCGGCGAGGTGGCAAAACCGGGATCACTCCGTTCCTCGCCGCAGCGCGCGAGCGCGGCTGCCAGTTTCAGGTTGGCACCGACATGCTTTTCGAGCAGATCCCGGCCTATCTTGAGTTCTTCGGCTTCCGTTCTGCAACGCCGGACGAACTGCGCGCCGTCGCCAGGATCGCCTATTGAGCGCCGCATCGGGCGCTCATTCGCAGGTGCCGGGCGGGGTCATCAGTCGCTTAAAGCGTCCACCCGCCATCTTGCTGCGGTGACTGAGGGCTCGAGGCTGAGACGGCCGGCGATCTGTTCGACGGCCTTGTCCGTCCGGCTGTCGGCGTGGACGGTTGCTTTGATCTCGACCCGGTCACTGTCTTCGATGTTGCTGCTGTCCAGCTGGCGCAGATGCATGGCGCTGGCCGCAAGCCCCTGCAGCAGCAGGGCCCGGACATGAGCCTCCTGATCTCCGCGGCAGACAATGCTGATCCTGTAGCCGACGTCGAGCTCCGTGGAAGACAGGGGCTGCCGGTTGATGCGGAAGACCAGCGGCCGCAGGAGCAGGTTGACGGTCATGACCAGCCCGGTGACGATGGCGGCATAGGCGAGGGCACCGGCTCCGGCGAGAACCCCGACGGAGGCCGAGCACCACAAGGTGGCGGCCGTGTTCAGCCCGCGCACGTTAAGGCCCTCTCTGAAGATGATGCCCGCGCCGAGGAAGCCGATTCCGGAGACGACCTGGGCGGCAACCCGTGTGGGGCTGGCATCGCCGGGAACAACCGTCGAGAAGACGACGAAACTCGCCGCCCCAAGCGCAACAAGGGTATTGGTCCGCAGCCCGGCAAGCCGCTGGCGCCATTGCCGTTCAAAACCGATGGCAGCTCCCAGCAGCATGGCCGCGGTCAGGTGGAGAGCTGCGGCTTCGATCGCCATCGTCATGTAATTTGTATCCCTTGTTCTTGTTCCGGTTGCGCCGCCGTCCCGCGCAGCAGGAGGATGGCGGCGCGCTGGGCCTTGCCGGCAAGACTGAAACCTGTCCTGACCCCGGCGGGCGAAACCAGTCCGGCACGATAAAGATGCATTGTGACAGTCAGTGCTGCGCCCGCGAGCTGAATCAGGCGGCGGATCATGAGATAACGGGTTGCTTCACATAAAGCTCTCAGCCACGGGCACTTGTTCCCTCTGATCATCTCCGGGCCTCCTTCGGTTCATGAACCTGCAGCCGGGCTGCGCCCGCGCTCCGGCCAGTCCCAAGGACCCAGGTGTCCGGAACGCGAGCGCTGTCCGCAGCCGCTGTCTTGCGGGCCCGTCAGCCGGCCAGCAGATGCCCGAGGAAGGCATAGGCGAGGCCGAAGTAGATGAAGACGCCGAGCAGATCCATGATCGAGGTGATCATCGGCGAGCTCAGCGTGGCCGGATCCGTGCCGATGCGGCGGGCGGCAAACGGCAGGAGCGCGCCGATCAGCCCGCCCAGCACGGTGCAGGCGGCCATGGACAGGCCAACCACCAGCAGCACATCGCCTCCCACGCCCTTGCTGAAATAGGCCAGCACGGCCTCAAGCAGGGCAATGATAACGCCGAGCGTCAGCGCCACGGGGATTTCGCGCTTGATCACGAACCAGATGTCCCGCCAGCGCAGCTTGAGGTCGCCAAGCGCCATGGCACGGATGACCAGCGTTGCGGACTGGCTGCCCGTATTGCCGCCCATGTCGACGATTGGAGCGATGAAGGCTGCCAGAACAATGGTCTGGCTCAGGATTTCCTCCTGAGCGGCGACGAAGGTGCTGGTGATCACGCCAAAGACAGTCAGCATGATCAGCCAGAATGAGCGGACCTTGAACATCTCCAGAAAGCTGGAGGCCCTGAGATCGAGGTCAGGACCGCCGCCGGGAGCGACGTTGCCGCCGAACTGCAGCACCCGGCGCCCGCGCTGGGCCTCGGCGGCATCCAAGGCGTCATCAACGGTGACAATGCCGGCCAGCGCATTGCCGCCATTGACAATGGGCAGCGCCAGCAGGTCGTAGTCGGCAATCTTCTGCACCACGCTGTCGCGCTTGTCCTGCACATGGGCGAAGATCACCCCCTTGCGCATGATGCTGGACACCTGCACCTCGTCGCGGGCGAGGAGCAGATCGCGCAGGGACACGACACCGGTCAGCCGGCGCTGGTCATCGACCACATAGGCCTCGTAGATTGTCTCCCGGTCGGGGGCCTCCTGCCGCAGCCGGTCGATGGCTTCACGGACGGTGAGATCCGGCGTCAGAGTTGCATAGTCGGAGGTCATGATCGAGCCGGCCGTGCCCTCGGGATAGGAGGCCAGCTTGCGGATATCCTCGCGCTCGGCATGGGCGATCCCGGGCAGCAGTGCCTGCTGCTGATCGGGTGTCAGCCGGTTGAAAAGATCGGCGCGCTCGTCATGCGACATCGCCGTGACAAGCCGGGCCAGATCGGACCGGCTCAGCTGACCGGCAACCGCCACCTGGATGGCGGGCTCGTAATAGCCGAAAACCTCCGCCCCGCGCCGTTCGGGCAAAAGCAGCAGGATCTGCGTGATCTCCTCCGGGGCGAGGCTTGCGGTTACTGAGGCGATGTCTGCCGGATGCCGGTCGGCCAGCGCGGCCTTGATGGAACCGGTGTCCTTGCGGTCAAGGAAGCTGCGGAAGGCTGCGGCCGTGATGAGGGTGGTCATGGTCATTACTCCGTCGATGGTCAGGCGGCCACCGGCGGAGGACCCGCCATCAACAAGGTGGCAGGATCAGACGCCGGCGGGCAGTTGGAATGGGCTTGAGGGGCATGGCCACGGGGCACGAATGCCGCGCGGCCCAACGTCTAGGTCGGTCGTCCATGGGAGTGCTCCGGTCTGGGTTCAGGCTGCCCGCAGGCAGCCGGTAAGGCTAGGCTGGCGCAGTGCAAGCGGCAATCGTGCAGACTGCATGCTTGCGCCGTCGTCTGCGGCCGGGTCCTCGGTGGTCCAGCGGCAGCAGAGCCTGCCGTTTGAATGGGGGACAGACCAGCGGCAGATCAGCTGGCGGCCGGAGACAGGCCGTGCACCTTGCCGCACGTCAGGCCGGAAATGGCTGGCCTGTGCCTTTGCTGCTGGGAAGATCGCATGCTCCGGCAGAAGCCGGCCAGCCTGCGGAAACAAGATGAGCTTGTTCATTGTTCACCTCCTGCGACCCCTCACGGCGGGGGAAGAGGTGAACGGGGCCGCCCTCAGGCGTGGACGCCGCCGGTCACCCGGCCCTTGCCGGGAGCGATCTGTTCTGTCTGGAGTGGCGCCCGCTTCAGGACGCCACGACTAGAATAGCCGTCCATGGTTCTCTCGATTGTCAGATTGGCCCGCAGCTGCACCAGCGCGGACGAAAGTCAAATAGGCCGATGGTTTGTTGAGATCAAGGGAAAAATGGCGCTGACCGCACCGAAGACCTGCAGCGGGCTGCTGGCGTCTGCAGAAAATCGCAGCAAAAACAACGGGCCGCCACGGGAGCGGTGGCCCGGTCTGGCGCGTCTTTTACCTTCCAGAGGGGATCAGAAGGCGTAGGAGGCGCCAAACATCAGACGATGATTGGTGGAGCTTTCCTTGAAGGTGGTGGAGCCGAAGGACTGCTTCTTGTTGTTGCCCATCTGCCAGTTGTAGCCGCCGAACAGGCCAAAGGCCGCGTCCATCCGCGACGAGGACTTCTTGCCGCTGCCCTTGCTCCTGCCGGTGTTGCCGGACACACCGGCCTCAAGGCCCATGTAGCTGCCGGCAAACAGCGGCTTTTTACGCTCATGCGAGCTGACGTTCTTATAGTCCGGCAGGTTGCCGGGCATATCGGCGGCGAAGGCTGGCAATGCAGCCGAGCAGACAATCGCCGCGGCAAGGCCGCGCACTCCGGTGCGGGCGGCAGAGCGGTTCAGGGAAACAAAGGAAAAACGCATGGGGCTCTGCTCCAGGCGATCATCATCCGGCCGGCGGGCTGCCGGGTGGCAGTCGAATTCCCGGACCGGGACTACGGATCAGATCAATTTTTTATTGTTATTCAATAATTTTCAAATGAATGAATTATATTTTTTGTCAATTGCATTGTTCTCTCATTGCGGGGTGCCGGCATGAGCGGTACTACTGAACCCAGTAGCCCCTATCAGGACGTTTCCCATGGCATCCGGCATCTTTCATTCCCTGTTCAGGACCAGTGACGATCAGGCGCACCGCCTGCATCGCATCCAGTCTTTTTCCGGAGGCATGAAGTGGCTTCTGACCGGTCTCGCGTCTATCACCGCCCTGTTCGGCCTGCTGGTCTGCGTAGTGCTGCCGGCGCCGGGGCTGCTGGGATACGGCCCGGAGGAAACGATCGATATCGGCGGCGTTTCACGCGTCATTCTTGAGATCAGCCTGCCTCAGCGCATCGGCATCACGCTGTTGCTGGTCATCCTCATTGAAGCTGTGCTGATGCTGCTGTGGAAGCTGCGCCAGCTCTTCGCCCGTCTTGCCGAGCTGGCCTTTTTCTCAAGCCGCACCTTGTCATTTATCGTGCAGAGCGGCAGGTGGCTGCTCGTCCTCGGGGCGATGGATTTCGTTTTCGATCCAGTCAGTTCGGTGTTGATGACCTTTGACCTGCCGGAAGGCGGGAAACAGATTTCACTCTCGCTGGAGGCCGGGCAGATCCTGTTCCTGGTTCTGGGCGCGCTTGTGCTTCTGCTCGGATGGGTGATGCGCGAAGCAGCCCTCGCGCATGAAGAAAACCAGCAGTTCGTCTGAGGCTTCCGGTATGCCCATCATCATAGAACTCGACGTCATGCTCGCCCGCCGCAAGATGCGGTCAAAGGAACTGGCCGAGAAGATCGGCATCACCGAGCAGAACGTGTCCCTGCTCAAGTCCGGCAAGGTCAAGGGTGTCCGTTTCGAAACTCTGGAGCGGATCTGCGAGGCGCTGGAATGTCAGCCCGGCGACATTCTGATCTACCGGAGCGGCGAGAGCTCAAGCTAGAGCACTTTCGGCGGCTCCCGTCTTCATCGACAGTGCCCCCGCCGAGGGGGCTGAACAGGGAGCGTCCGGACTTAAACCGCCCGGAAAAACAAAATCCCCCGGAGCGTGCCCGCCCCGGGGGATTTGTGCTTCCGTCTGTTCCTGTCCTCAGATGCTGAGGCAGAGGTATTTCATCTCGGTATAGTCCTCGAGGCCGTAGCGGGAGCCTTCGCGGCCCTGGCCGGACTGCTTGATGCCGCCGAAGGGGGCGACTTCGGTGGAGATGAGGCCGGTGTTGATGCCGACCATGCCATATTCCAGCGCCTCGGCGACGCGGAAGATCTTCGACACATCGCGCGAGTAGAAATAGGAGGCGAGGCCGAATTCCGTGTTGTTGGCCATGGCGATCACGTCCGCCTCGGTGTTGAAGCGGAACAGCGGGGCGACCGGGCCGAAGGTTTCCTCGCGGGCGATCTTCATGGCCGGGGTCACGTTTGTCAGAACGGTCGGCTCGAAGAACAGGCCGCCGCGCTGGTGGGCCTTGCCGCCCAGCATGACCTTGGCGCCCTTCGAGGTGGCATCGGCGATGTGATCGTTGACCTTGGCAAGGGCGGCGTCATCGATCAGCGGACCGGCATTAACGCCTTCCTCGAAGCCATCGCCCACCTTCATGGCTGAAACCTTGGCTGCGAGCTTTTCTGCGAAGGCGTCGTAGACATCCGCATGCACATAGATGCGGTTGGCGCAGACGCAGGTCTGTCCGTTGTTGCGGTATTTCGAGACCATGGCGCCCTCGACGGCAGCATCAAGATCCGCGTCCTCGAAGACGATGAAGGGCGCGTTGCCGCCCAGTTCCAGCCCCAGCTTCATGATGTTGTCTGCGCCCTGACGCATCAGGATGCGGCCAACCTCGGTGGAGCCGGTGAAGGTGAGCTTGCGCACCTTGGCGTTGCTGGTGAATTCCTGACCTATGGCAGGTGCATCGGTGCCCAGGATCACGTTGTAGAGGCCTGCCGGAAGACCGGCGCGTTCTGCGAGTACGGCCAGGGACAGGGCGGACAGCGGGGTCTCGGCAGCGGGCTTGGAGACCATGGCGCAGCCTGCTGCCAGCGCCGGGGCGAGCTTGCGCGCCAGCATGGCATTGGGGAAGTTCCAAGGGGTGATGGCGGCGACCACACCCACCGGCTGGCGGATGATGATGATGCGCTTGTCCGGCTGGTGGCCGGGGATGGTGTCGCCATAGACGCGCTTGGCCTCTTCGGCGAACCACTCCATGTAGGAGGCGCCATAGAGGATTTCGCCGCGCGCCTCGGCCAGCGGCTTGCCCATTTCCATGGTCAGGATGGTGGCCAGATCATCGGCATTGGCCACCATCAGGTCGAAGAGCTTGCGCAGCACCGCTGCCCGGTCCTTGCCCGTGCGGGCGGCCCAGGCAACCTGCGCGGCATGAGCGGCGTCGATGGCCTGCGCGGTTTCCTCGCGGCCCATGTCCGGCAGGGTGGCGATGACCTCGCCATTGGCCGGATTGGTGACCTCGAAGGTGGCGCCGCTTTCGCTGGCTATGCGCCAGGAGCCGTTGATATAGGCCTTGTCCGTAACGAGCGAAGCGTCCTTCAGGCGGGACAGGAGAGAGGTGGAAATCGTCATGTTCAGCCTTCCTTCGCGCTGAGAAGCGCGGCTTCGAGAATGTCCAGCGCCTCGCTGAACACATCGTCGGGAATGGTGATGGGCGCAAGGAAACGGATAACGTTACCGTAGACGCCGCAGGTGAGCAGGATCAGGCCGCGCTCCAGCGCCTTCTCACGCACTCTATTGGTGAACTCCGGGTCCGGCGCCGGGGTTCCCGGAATGTTGAACTCCACCGCATTCATGAAGCCAGGGCCGCGCACGTCGGCAATCTGCGGCACGCTTGCGGCAAGGCTGGAGAGGCGCTGCTTCAGCCGGTTGCCAAGGCTGACGGCGCGCTCGCACAGGCCCTCTTCCTCGATCACTTCGAGCACGGCAAGACCAGCTGCAACGCCAATCGGGTTGCCGCCATAGGTGCCGCCAAGGCCGCCGGGGGCAGGGGCATCCATGATCTCGGCGCGGCCGGTGACGGCGGCAATCGGGAAGCCGCCGCCAAGGCCCTTTGCCATGGTGGTGATGTCCGGCACGACGCCGTAATGCTCCATGGCGAAGAGTTTGCCGGTGCGGGCAAAGCCGGTCTGCACTTCGTCGGCAATCAGCAGGATGCCGTGCTTGCGGGCGACGTCCTGCAGCTTCTCCATGAAGGCGCGCGGCACTTCATAAAAGCCGCCTTCGCCCTGCACGGGCTCGACGATGAAGGCGGCAACGCGCGCCGGATCCACGGCTGCCTTGAACAGCTTGTCGAGCACGGAGAGCGAATCCTCGATGGATACGCCATGCAGCTCGACGGGGAAGGGCACATGGAACACGTCCGGCATCATGGCGCCGAAGCCGGCCTTGTAGGGCTGCACCTTGCCGGTCAGCGTCATGCCCATGAAGGTGCGGCCATGAAAGCCGCCGGTGAAGGCGATGACGGCAGGCCGGTTCGTGGCGGCGCGGGCAATCTTGACGGCATTTTCCACCGCCTCGGCGCCGGTGGTGACGAAGATGGTCTTCTTGGCAAAATCGCCGGGCACGGCGGCATTCAGCTTTTCGGCCAGTGCCACATAGTTTTCGTAAGGCACGACCTGGTGGCAGGTGTGGGTGAAGCTGTCGAGCTGCGCCTTCACGGCCTCTATCACCTTCGGATGCCGGTGGCCGGTGTTGACCACGGCGATGCCTGCGGCAAAGTCGATGTAGCGGCGGCCTTCCACATCCCAGATCTCGGCATTCTCGGCCTTGTGGGCATAGACCTGCGTCGTCACGCCGACGCCGCGCGAAATGGCAGCAGCCCGCCGGGCCGCGATCTGAGAATTCTGCATCTTCATCTCCAGACAGGGCGGACCTCATGAAAACTGCCGGTCCGCGTCACCGGGATAAAACTCTACATTTTTTCTGTAGAGTTGCAATCCCGCCTGTGCCACTTTTTAGTGGCCATGGATTCGAACAGCGGAGAGGCGCAAGGCCATGACTGAACCGGTGCGTTTCAAGATCGCCGAAGCGGCACGCATGGCCGGTGTGTCCGCCTCCACGCTGCGGCTGTGGGAGAGCCAGGGCCTGATCGAGCCGCTGCGCACGGACAAGGGCCAGCGGCTCTACAGTGAGGCCGATGTGGAGCAGCTGAAGAAGATCAGCTGGCTGCGGCAGGAAAAGGGGATCAATCCGGCAGCCATCCGCGAGGGGCTGGCGGAGACGGCGGGCAAGCCATCCCGGCAGCGCAAGGCTGCCCGCCGTGCCGTTGCGCCGCAACTGGGGCCGAAGTTCCGCCATCTGCGGCGTGAGGCCGGGCAGACGCTCGGGCAGGTCAGCGCGGCCATTGGCGTGTCGTCTTCCGTGTTGTCCACCTTCGAGCGCACCTCGCAGGGACTGTCGCTGAAGGGGCTGCGCGATCTGGCCGGGCATTTCGGCACCACGCTGGCAGCTCTTACGGGCACTGAAGGCAACAGCACGGGCGAGTCACTTGTGCGCAGCGGCACCTGGGCCAGCTGGCCGCCCACCGCCTCCGGTGTGGTGGTGCAGGTGCTGGCGGAAGGGCCGTTCCAGATGGAGTGCCACCGCTTCGTGCTTGCCCCCGGCGCGTCGAGCGAAGGCGCCTATGCGCATGAGGGCGAGGAATTCGTCCATGTGCTGTCCGGGGCGCTGGAGATCATTCTGGAGCAGGACCGCTTCATCACCTTGCAGGCGGGCGATTCCTTCTACTTTGAAAGCCGCCGCCCGCATTCCTGGCGCAATCTCAGCGGCGGCGAAACCGTGCTCCTGTGGGTCAACACTCCGGCGTCGTTCTGATACCAGTTCACGATGAACTCGACTCATCGAGAACTGGTTAAGCCGTTGCGGCGCTTGAACCTTTTCAAGGCGTGATGCGTCAGCATCGAAAGCTTTGGTATGAGGCAGATCAATCAGCAGGGAGGCCGGGAGGGAGCGGCCAGTGCGGTGGTGGGTGGTGCCGCCCCCTCCCTTCCCGAACGGGTGTTACCGCCCGCCGGTCAGCATGCGGTAGCGGTACTGGTCAGCCACCACGGCAAGGATGAGCAGCCCGCCCAGCAGGACCATCTGCATGTAGGAGCCGATCTGCATGATGTTCATGCCGTTCTGCACCAGCACGATGAAAAAGGCGCCCAGCACCACATTCTCCACCCGGCCGATGCCGCCGCGCAGCGACACCCCGGCGATGACGCAGGCGGCGATGGATTCCATGGCAATCGTGCCGCCCAGATTGGTCTCGCCGCTTTCCACCCGGGCTGTCAGCAGGATGCCGGCAATGGAAGCAAGGGCGGCGCAGATGAGATAGGCGATGAAGAGCGTGCGCACCGTGTTGATGCCGGACAGCTGCGCCGCCTTGATGTTGCCGCCGATGGCATAGATTCGTGCGCCCGTGCGGGTGCGGTTCATCAGCACCCACATCACTGCAATGGCAACGAGCGCCACCAGCACCGGCACGGGAACGCCCGCCACCCGGCCAAAGCCGAAGAGGTTGCCGAACTCATAGGGCAGGTTGCCGACCGGAACACCGCCGGTCAGAAACAGTGCAGCGCCCGCGCCAGCCGATTGCACGCCCAGCGTCATGATGAAGGGCGAGACGCCGAATTTTGCGACGCCAAAGCCATTGACCATGCCGATGGCCAGCGCGGCGGCAAGGCCGGCGAGAAGGCCGGGCAAGATCACCAGCCATCCGGCATCGGGGAAGATGCCGCCTAGATGCACCATCATCATGGCCGAGACGACCGAAGTCATGGCGATGGCGGTGCCCACCGCAAGATCAAAGCCGCCGGTGATGAGCACCGTCATCTGCCCCAGCGACACAAGGATCAGATAGACCGACTGGCGGGCGACGTTGGTCAGGTTGCCAAGCGTCAGGAACTGCGGCGAGGCGAGGGTGAAGATCACCACGGCAGCGGTCATGAACAGGGGCAGAACTCCGGTGCGCAGGAAGGTTTCCCGCGCAAGCGAGCCCGCGCGGCTGGGCAGCGTTCTGGCCGCCATGGGGGCGGTCCCGGCGTCGAGCGTCATGCGGCATGCCTTTCGTTGCTGAAGAAGGCGCGCAGAACCGCCTCTTCGGAAATCTCTATCTGATCAAATTCGGCGGAGATGCGCCCATGCGAGAAGACGATGAGCCGGTGGGCGAGGTGCATCACTTCATGCAGGTCGGAGGAGATGACGACGACCGCCTTTCCCGCTTCCGCCACCTGCTTGATGATGCGGTAGAGTGCGGCGCGTGTGCCCATGTCGACGCCGACGGTCGGCTCGTCGAAGATGTAGATCTCCCGGCCTTCGGCAAAGCCCTTGCCGAAGAGGATCTTCTGCTGATTGCCACCGGAGAGGCTGGAGGCCATGCGGCCCATATAGGCATCCGCCAGATCCACCTTGCGGCCAATGCGGCCTGCCTCCGCTGACAGGCGCGAGGGGGAGAGCAGACCGGCGGCGCTGCGCATGTCCGCCCGGTCCATCAGCGCCAGTTTCAGGTTGTCGCGGGTGGTGGCGCCCAGCACCAGACCTTCGCTTTTGCGGTCCGGCGGCAGGTAGAAGATGCCTTCGCGCAGCAGGCGGCGCACCGGCTGCCCCGTCACATCCCGGCCCTTCAGCCGCACCTCGCCCGCCTCGATGCGGTTGAGGCCCAGCATGGCGCGGAAGCAGCGGGACTTGCCCGAACCGGCCAGCCCGGCGACACCGAGAACTTCGCCCTGCCGGATATCAAGATCCACCCCCTCGACACCCCAGGCATGAAGGCCGCGGATGGTGAGCACGGGCTCAGGCGCGGCGGCGCGGGTGATGGCCGGGTAGATCTCGTCCACCGGACGGCCCGTCATCATCTCCACCAGCGCCTTTTCGCTGATGCCCTTTGCATCCACCGTACCGATCAGCCGCCCGTCGCGCAGCACGGTGATGCGGCTGGCGATGGCCTGAAATTCCTGGATGCGATGGGAGATGTAGACGACACCCACGCCCTCCGCCACGGCGGAACGGATGAAGGCAAAGAGCCGTTCCGTCTCGCGCTCGGTCAGGGAGGCGGTGGGCTCGTCCAGAATGAGAATGCGCGCCTTGCGGTGCAGCGCCTTGGCGATCTCCACCATCTGCTGCCCGGCGCGCGAGAGCGACAGCACGCGGCGGCTCACGTCCACATCGAAGCCGAGCCGGGCGAAGAGGGTGCGCGCCTCGCGCCGCATGGCGCGCCGGTCGATGAAAGGGCCGCGCCGGGGCTCATCGCCCAGATAGATGTTCTCGGCCACCGTCATGGTGGGCACGAGCGAAAATTCCTGAAACACCGCGCCGACGCCTGCGGCCTGTGCATCGCGCACGCCTGCAAAATGCACCGGTGCTCCGTCAATACGGATCTCTCCGGCGCTGGGCTGGTTCACGCCTGCAAGGATCGAGATGAGGGTGGACTTGCCCGCGCCGTTCTCGCCGAACAGCACGTGCACTTCCCCCGCCTCCAGCGTGAAATTCACGCCATCAAGGGCCTTCACACCGGGATAATGCTTGGCAATCCCGGTCATCTCGACGAGCGGCTTCCGGTTCACGGACATCTGCCATTCTCCTTCAGGACTGTGCCTGTGGTGTCTTCCGGGCTGTTGCGGCAGTGGCGGAACCTGTTTCCCCGGCGGGGCTTCTCCGCCCCCCTCCCCCTCGTGGGGAGGGGTAAGGGGTGGGGGGAGAGCGTCTCCACCGGGTACAGAGACGAATGATCCCGAACACCTGTTAGCCCTCTGAAGAAAGTATCTATCTTTCAAGTAGTTGCAGGCTCAGAGCCCCCCCACCCCTCACCCCTCCCCACCAGGGGGAGGGGGGCGGCTGGCGTCTTCCCGGAAAGCAAATGCGTCATTGCGGGCGGAGTTCGAACCTGATGTATGAATCCGCTGATCATTGAGGGGAGGTGAGGCGCTATGTCACCAATGGCGCCTCACCATCCGCATCACTCCACCGTAAACACCGGCTTGAAGCCGTCCGGGGGCAGGATGCTGGTCTTGGAGACGGTGGCGATGTTGTCCCCGTCCACCACGAAGATCTTCGGGCCGACGTGCTGGATCAGCTCCTTGCCTTCGAGGGCGCGGACGGCCTGGTCGATGGCGATGCGGCCCTGAATGACCATGGAGTCGGCGGGGGCGGCGGCGATGAAGCCGCGCTTGATGCCCTCATAGACGCCCGGCGTCATGTAGAAGGCGAGAAGGTCCACCTTGCCCTGCAGCCCGCGCTCGCGGATGAGGCCCTGTGCGGCTTCGGCGGTGACGGCGGTTCCGGCGATGTAGTGCACGTCCGGTTCGGCCTGCAGCACGTCCTCCACCAGCTTCAGCTGGGCTTCCTTGCCGGTGTCGCCATATTTGGGGTCCAGAATGGTGAGGCCGGAGTCCTTGACCGCATCCATGAAGCCCTTGTTGGCCGCTTCCACCCAGCCGGCGCCTGCGGGACCGGGGAACCAGCCCACCTTCACCGGATCGCTGCCCTTCGGGTGCCTGGCGGCAAGGTATTTTCCGGTCTCGAAGCCCATGGTGTAGAAGGAAACGAGGGACTTGGCCGTCAGCTTGGGCGAGGACATGCCGTTGACGACATCGATGACGGGAATGTTCTTCGCCGCCAGCTCCGAAACGAGATTGTTGAGCCCGTCATAGGAAATGGCGCCGATCACCACCGCCTGCGCTCCGCCGGCGACGCAATCCTCGATCTGCGAGATCTGCTTGGCGAGTTCCGTGTAGCCGCCCGCTTCCACGAGCGTCATCTTGACGCCGAGATCCTTCGCCTGTTCGGCAACGCCATAGTCCACGCCCAGCCAGTAGGCATCCTTCATGTGCGGGAAGGAGACGCAGATCCTGTAAGGCTGGCTGGCCTTTTCGAGCGGCGTGTATTGCACGTCAGAGGGCGTGCCGTCCGCCGAGAAGGCAGGGGTGATCTCGGTGGCATCATAGGGATACCAGGTCTCTGCCAGAGACGGGGCCATCGAGGCAAGCAGGATCATTGAGGCCGAAAGCCCCTTGAAGGCAGTGCGTGTCATGTTGTCTTCCCCGGTTGAAAGGTTGCGTCTTGTTCTTGTTATGCGAAGTCAGAAAAGCGCCCTGATGCGGCCGATCAGCTCTGCCCGTTCCCTGCGGGCTTTCAGGGCGCCCTCCATGTCCACCCGCACAAAGCGGGTGGGGGTGTTCGGCTGCAGCTGGCCGATAAGGTCCATGTCCGCCGAAATCACCGTGCCCACCATGAAGTAGCCGCCGCCCGACACCGCATCGCGGTGCAGGATGATCGGCTCGCTGCCGCTGGGCACCTGAATGGAGCCATAGGGGTAGCAGCTGTCGACGATGTTGGACGGGTCCGAGCCCGCGCCGAAGGGCGGCTGGCGCGGTACGAAATCAAGCGGGCGTCCGCCGCGGAAGCGGTAGCCCATTCGGTCGGCTTCCGGTGCCACCTTCCACTCATCGGCAAAGAAGGTTTGCTGCGCCTCTTCAGTGATGCGGTGCCAGTAGAGCCCCGGCAGCACGCGCAGTTCCGCCGGAGTGCCCGGCTTGCGGCGCAGCTCTTCCGGAATGGTCCGCCCGTCCGTGCTGGCCCCGGCTTCTCCCACCGGCAGCTCGTCACCGGCGGCAATCGCCCGGCCATTGAAGCCGCCGAGGGCGCCGATGGCATAGGTGGAGCGGCTGCCGAGTGCCAGCGGCACGTCGATGCCGCCCGATACGGCGATGCAGATGCGGGCGCCGGATTTCAGGAAGTCGAAGCTGAGCACCTGTCCGGCCTTCACCGCAAAGGCGGTCCAGCCGGGCCGGGCCTCGCCGTCGAGCTTCACCGGCATGTCCGCACCGGTGACGGCAACGGTCACATCGCGGGTGAATTCCAGTTTGGGGCCGATGAACACTGCCTCAAGACCGGCAGCGCCCTCGTCATTGCCCACCAGCAGGTTGGCCGCCCGCATGGCCAGCCGGTCCATGGCCCCGCCAATGGGGATGCCGAGATGGAAATATCCGGGGCGGCCGAGGTCCTGAACCGTGGTGGCAAGGCCGGGATGGAGAACCTTAATCGCCATAGAGGACGCCCTCCAGTTTCTGGTTGTAGCCGCCGATGTCCTTGCTGAATTCGGTGAGGTCGAAGCTCACCTCGCGGACCGGCGGGGTGAAATGCCCCTTGGCCACCTCTTCCACCGCCGTGTCATAGCCATCCCGGTCCACCGGCTTGAACTTGACGATGTCGCCCGGGCGGAAGAACACCATGAAGTCCTTGAGGTAGCTCGTCTCCTGCGCCGGGTCATAGATCGGCATGGGCGTGATGCCGAACATCTGGTAGCCGCCTGCACCGCGCACCGAATAGATGCAGCCGAAGCAGCCGCCATGGCCCACGGTCAGCCGGGGCGTGTCCGTGCGCGGACGCAGGTATTTCGGCACCTCGATCTGCCGCTGCCTCTCCACCATCTGGTACATGAAGGGCAGCCCCGAGACGAAGCCAACCATGGAGACGAACCAGGGCGAGCCGGAATGGGCGGCGATGAAATCGCTCACCGTGTCATAGCCGTTGATCCGGGCGGCGTAGTCGAGGTCGGTTCCCGTGGGGTCCTGATGGCGCTCGCGGAAACGCATCAGCGTCTCATGCGTCCAGGGATCGTTGTAAAACACCGGGACCTCGACGATGCGGGTGCGGATCACCGGCTCGGCTTTGGCAGCCGCCGCCTCGATGGCCTTCACCTCGCGCATGAGGTCATCCGGATGGATCACGTCCGGATTGAACTTCACCTGAAACGAGGCATTGGCCGGGCAGATCTCCGTGATGCCGTTGATGCCCGCATCACGGATGCCATTGGTCATGGACAGGGACTGGAAGAAGGCATCGAGGGACATGTCCTCGCTGCATTCCACGAAAAGGTGCTCGTCACCGCCGAATGTGTAACGCATCGCCATTACGCAACCTCCTCAAGTCCGGTGCCCGGCTGGAAGCTCTCTTCGAGCCAGGGTTCCAGGAAACGTGTGTGAACGGCGCCCGTCTTCACGCTGTCATCGCGGCACAGGGCCAGATGCAGCGGCACGGTGGTGGCAAGCCCGCCGATCTTCAGGCCCTTGAGAGCCTGCTCCAGCCGGGCCATGCAGGCCGCCCGGTCCGTGCCGTGGACGATCAGCTTGCCGAGCAGGGAATCGTAGAAGGGCGGCACCGTGTAGCCCTCGTAGAGCATGGTGTCGAAGCGGATGCCCTCGCCCTCCGGCACGGTGAGGCTGGAGATCGTGCCGGGGCCGGGGACGAAATTGCGGGCCGGGTCTTCCGCATTGATGCGGCATTCGATGGCATGGCCCGACAGACGGATGTCCTCCTGCCGCAGGCTCAGCTTTTCACCGCCCGCAATGCGGATCATCTCCTGCACCAGATCCACGCCGGTGATCATCTCGGTAACCGGGTGCTCCACCTGAATGCGGGTGTTCACCTCGATGAAATAGAAGGCGCCTGCGTCCTCGTCATAGAGATATTCGACGGTGCCCGCGCCCTTGTAGCCGGCGGATTTTGCAAGCGCGACAGCACTGGCACACAGGGCATCGCGGATATCAGCCGGCAGGCTGCAGGAGGGGGCTTCCTCCCAGACCTTCTGGCGGCGGCGCTGCAGCGAGCATTCGCGCTCGAACAGGTGAATGGCGTTCTCGCCGTCACCCAGGATCTGCACCTCCACATGCCGGGCACGCTCGATCACCTTCTCGATATAGAGCCCGCCATCGCCGAAGGCGGCCTTGGCCTCGGCGGAGGCAAGCGGAAACTGGCGCTCGAACTCTTCCATGCTGGTGGCAATGCGGATGCCGCGCCCGCCGCCGCCTGCTGCGGCCTTGATCATCACCGGAAAGCCGGTGCGGGCAATCACGGCACGGGCGGCTTCGATATCCGCAATCAGCCCGCCGCTGCCCGGAACGGTGGGCACACCGGCAGCCGCTGCCACCTCGCGCGCCTTCACCTTGTCGCCAAGCAGGCTGATGGCTTCGGCGCTGGGGCCGATGAAGATCAGCCCCGCATCGGTGACGGCCTGCGCGAAGGCGGCATTCTCGGACAGGAAGCCGTAACCCGGATGGATCGCGTCAACGCCGGCCTCCTTTGCGGCGGCCACCACACGCTCGATGTTGAGATAGGACTTGGCGGCAGACGGCGGGCCGATATCGGCGGCTTCATCCGCAAGCTTCACCGCCAGCATGTCCGCGTCGGCAGCGGAGTGGACCTGCACGGTGCGAAGGCCCATGGCCTTTGCCGCCTTGACGATCCTGACGGCAATCTCGCCCCGGTTGGCAACAAGGAGGGAGCGGATCGTCATGCGTCAACCTCGGCCAGAACCTGCCCCGCCATCACCGGCTCGGCATCTTCCACATGGAAGGTGATATTGCTGCCGGACAGGCCTGCCGGGATCTCGTGGAAGGTCTTCATCACCTCGATGAGGCCGATTACATCCGCCTCGCCAACGCTGGCACCATCCTGCGCGAAGGGGGCCGCATCGGGAGAGGGCTTGCGGTAGAAGATGCCCGGAAGGGGCGATCTGATCTCGATCTTGCTCATGCGCTTCTCCGGAAGGTTTCTTTTGCGAGTTCAGAGACGGGTATGATCTTGATGCCGGCGGCCTTCAGGCCCTCGCGCATAGCCAGGCCGATCTCCTGCGCGCCCAGCGTGTCGGAATGGAAGCAGATGGATTCGAACGGCACCTTGATGTCGGTGCCGGTGACGGTCGTCACCACGCCTTCCTTGCAGGCACGCACCACCTTGCGGGCGATTGCTTCCGGGTCGGGCCGGCCCACGTCGCGGGTGAAGACGATGGAGCCGCTGTCGTCATAGTCCCGGTCGGCATAGAACTCGCGGATGACCGGCTGGCCTGCCTCAAGCGCGGCGGTTTCGGTGGCCGAGCCCGACATGCAGAAGACAAAGGCGTTCGGCGCCACGGTCTGCATGTAGGTCATGAACAGCTGGGAGAGTTCGGTGTTGACCGCCATCTCCATGTAGAGCGCGCCATGCGGCTTCACATGCTGCAGGCTGGCGCCATGGCGGCGGGCGAATTCACGCAGCGCGCCGACCTGATAGATGATGTCGTTCAGCAGCTCGCGCGCCGTGCCGTCGATCCGGCGGCGGCCAAAGCCCTTGAGGTCGTTGTAGCCGGGATGCGCGCCGATGCCGACGCCGTGCTCCACGGCCATGCGCACAGTGCGGTCCATCAGGTTGGGATCGCCTGCATGAAAGCCGGTGGCAATGTTGGCCGAGCTGATCAGGCCCATCAGCGCGGCATCCTCGGTATCGCCGATGCGCCAGCGGCCGAAGCCCTCTCCCAGATCACAATTGATATCGACAGCTTCGAGTGCCAATGTCCGCCCTTTCACCGCCTGCCTGCCTTTTGGGCAGGGAGGCAGGGTGCCTCTGTTTTCGTCATAGATGACGCTAGGCGAAAAAAGAGCGTTTGAAAATTTTTATGTTTTGCGCTTCTGTATCTGAAAAATAGAACAGAGATGCCTTCAGAGGAAGGGAATTAAAGAATAAAAATCAAATAGATGCCGGATCATGAGCAGAATCTGACAGCTCGTTGCTCAAGATGAAGGCGGCCTCATCTGAAAATCAGATGAGATGTGATTGGAAAATACGGGAGGGGTACAATTATGTCGATCAGCCTGAGGCAGATCCGCTACTTTGTGGCGACGGCGGAGCAGGGGCAGGTGTCGCAGGCCGCCATTCATCTGTCGATTTCCCAGTCGGCCGTGACCACCGCGATCAAGGAACTGGAGCAGATTGTCGGCTCGCCGCTGTTCGAGCGCGTGTCCCACGGCATGGAGCTGACGGAGGCCGGGCGGCAGTTCCTCTCCCACGCCTATGAGATCCTGCGCAAGGTGGAGGAGGCAACGCATCTGTCGCTGACGGGCAGCGAGCTGACCGGGCGGCTGACGGTGGCGGCCACTTACACGGTCATGGGCTATTTCCTGCCCCTGCATATCGAGCGGATCCGCCGCCGCCTGCCGGGGCTCGACATCCAGCTGCTGGAGATGAACCGGGAGTCCATCGAGGAGGGGCTTCTGACCAACCGGCATGATATTGCCGTGCTGCTGACCTCCAACATTCTCAATCCGGAACTGACCACGGAAAAGCTGATGAGTTCGGCCCGCCGCCTCTGGGTGCCAGGCCAGCACCGGCTGCTGTCCGCGCCCTCGGTCGGCCTCAGGGAAGTGGCGGAAGAGCCCTACATCATGCTGACGGTGGACGAGGCCTCGCACAGCTCGCTGAAATACTGGAGCCAGTCCGGCTATCAGCCGCACATCACCTTGCGCACCTCGTCGGTGGAAGCGGTGCGCTCGCTCGTCGCCAATGATCAGGGCGTCGCCATTCTCTCCGATATGGTGCACCGGCCGTGGTCGCTGGAGGGACGGCGCATCGAGACCATCAACCTGCGCGATCCCGTGCCTTCCATGGATGTCGGCCTTGCCTGGCGCAAGAACGCCGAATTTACCCCCGCCATGGCCGCCATCCGCCGCTACTTCCGCCAGACCTTCCATCTGCCGGGATGAGGGGGCAACAGAAGGCTGGTAAGGAGGGGTATATTATAATTTTCACCTCCGGCCGCTGGACTATATTTCTCTCATGATCGAAGTCCGCCAGACAGCCGTCTTTCGCGGCTGGTTTGTTGAGCTGAAAGACTTACGCGCCCGCAGCCGGATCGCCAGACGGATTACCACCATGCAAAATGGTTTATTGGGCGATGTAAAATTCTTCGATGGCATAGGCGAGCTTCGTATCGATTGTGGCCCGGGCTATCGCGTTTATTTCGTCCGCAAGGGTACTGTGGTGATCATCCTGCTGTGCGGGGGAGACAAAGGCAGCCGGGCCGGCGATATCCGCAAGGCCAGGATGATGGCTGCGGATCTGGAGGAATGACCATGGCACTTGAAACCTTTCCGTTCGATGCCGCCGAGCACCTGACAGATCCGGTTGATCAGGCCGAGTTGCTGAACGAAGCCTTGGGAAGCGGAGATGCCGCCGCTATCGCTTCCGCCCTCGGGATCATTGCCCGGGCACGCGGCATGACCGAAGTCGCCCGCGAGGCCGGTGTAACCCGCGTCGCGCTTTACAAGTCCCTGAGCGAAGAGGGAGACCCCCGCCTGACAACCTTGCTGGGAGTGATGCGGGCGCTTGGGATGAAGCTGTCTGCAGAGATTACGCCGGCTTCCTGACTGAAGCGGAGATATTGCCATGACGATGATGCACTACAAGGGCTACGAAGCCGTTGTTGAGTTCGATGAAGAGGCTGAGATCTTCCATGGCGAGGTGATGAATCTGCGTGACGTGATTACCTTTCAGGGAACGTCCGCCGCCGGGTTGAAACAGGCTTTTGCAGAGTCCGTCGAGGATTATCTGGCCTTTTGTGCAGAACGGGGCGAAGAACCGGAAAAGCCCTTCTCCGGGCAGTTTGTCGTCCGGGCTGATCCGGGTTTGCACAAGGCATTGACGGTTGCCGCCCGCCGCGCTGGGGTCAGCCTCAACAAGTGGGTGACCTCGACGCTGGAGCGTGCTGTTAGCTAAAACCGGTATCACCCCGCCTTGCGTGCAAGGCCGGTGATCACATCAAAGGACAGCATCACGTCATCGCGGGTGGTTTCGAACTGCCCGGCCTGGAAGCGCAGGACGAAGCGGCCGTCCACCAGCGTCTGGGTGAGGTAGATCCGCCCGTCTGCATTGATGGCCTCCAGCAGCGCCCGGTTGGCGGCGGCAATCGCCTCCTCATCACCGGAGAGATGTTCCGGGCGGTAACGGAAGGTGAAGAGCGAGAGCATGGGCTCGGTGATGATCTCGAAATCCGGCTCACTGCCGAGTTTCTGTGCCAGCTCCACCGACCAGGCCACGTGATTGCGGATCATTTCACGCAAGCCGGTGAGGCCATGGGCGCGCATCAGGAACCAGAGTTTCAGCGCCCGGAAGCGGCGGCCCAGCACCACGGACCATTCGGAATAATTGGTGATTTCGTCCTGACCGGATGTCTTCAGATATTCCGGCCGGATGGCAAGGGCGCGCACCTGCTGGGACGGATCGCGCAGGAACTGCACCGTGCAATCGAATTGCGCACCCAGCCACTTGTGCGGATTGATGACGATGCTGTCCGCGCCCTCAACACCCTCCCAAAGCTCGCGGAATTCCGGGCAGATCATGGCGGAGCCGGCCCAGGCCGCATCCACATGCAGGTAGAGGTTTTCGCGGGCTGCTATCTCCACCACGGCACGGATATCGTCCGTGCCGCCGCATCCCGTGCCGCCAACGCAGGCGATGATGCCGGCCGGCAGATATCCGGCCTCACGGTCGGCGGTGATGGCGGCTTGCAGCGCCTGCGGGTTCATCGCCCGCCCCGGCCCCTCGATGGGGATGCGCACCAGATTGTCCGCGCCAAGCCCGGCAAACCAGACCGCCCGGTCGATGGAGGTGTGCACCTCGCCCGAGCAATAGACCCGGAGCCGCGGCTGGCCGGAAAGGCCTTTCTGGTTGCCTTGCCAGCCAAGGGCGCGCTCGCGCAGGGTCAGCACGGCAGCCAGCGTGGCAGAGGAAGCCGTATCCTGCAGCGTGCCGGAAAAATCTGCAGGAAGGCCAATCGCCTGACGGAACCAGTCCGTTACCCGGCCTTCCAGCTCGGTTGCCGCCGGTGAGGTCTGCCACAGCATGCATTGCGCGGCCATGGCGCTGACGAGATATTCGGCAACAACGGAGACCGGCGCGGCATTGGCCGGGAAATAGGCGAAGAAGCGCGGATGCTGCCAGTGGGTCATGCCGGGCAGGATATCGGCCTCGAAGCTCTGGAAGATCGCCTCCATGGCCTCGGGCTGTTCCGGCGGGCTGGCGGCAATGCGGGCGGCAATTTCGCCAGGGGCTGTCTGGGCCCGCACGGGACGGTCCCTGAGGGCAGCCCTGTAATCGGCGCCCCAATCGGCTGCACGCCGCGACCAGTGCCGGAATTCTTTGCCGTCCATTCCATCCTCCCGGAAAGATTATTCGCGCGTACTGTTATCGCCCGTCATTCCTGCCTGCAAGCTGCGCGCTTTCAGTCTGGCAACCAGCGGATGGCCTGCTAAAAGATGAGTTTACGAGTTAGGTATTAGCGCGCGAGGGACGGCTGCCGCCTGGCAGCTGCTGCCTGCAGGCTGATACGAAAACATGCAGCCCCTCAAGGCCGGTACGTGACGCATGTCTTGAGCTGGCCCTCCTGCCGCAGATGAATGAACGGGTCCATGTCACTCAGGGAAAGCGACAGCCGGTATGCTGCTTATCTGGCACATCGCAGTGCCCTGATCGACTATGGCACCCGGCTGCTGGGCTCGCGCGCCGATGCAGAGGATGTGGTGCAGGAAGCCTTCATCCGCTTTGTGCCGGAGAACAGCCCGCCTGCTTCCTCCCTCAGGGCCTATCTGTTCCGTATCGTGCGCAACCTTGCCTTTGACATCCGCCGCCGCCGCCAGCTGGAGACGCGCGAAGAGCCGGGTGATCTGCCGCATTGGACGAGACCGCAGGATGTGCAGACTCCGGAAGAGGATGCGCTGTTCTGCGAGAACCTGCGGCGCATTTCGGACTATCTCGCCACACTGCCGCCGGAGGTGCGGACTTCGCTGGAAATGCACCGCTTTGGCGGCTACACGCTGGACGAGATCGGTGGCCACCTGGGCCTGTCCACCGCCACCGTGCACCGTCATGTCACCCGGACGCTGGCGGCTCTGGCTGCCCTGCTGGAGCCCGGCACGTGACTTTTTGGAGCGATTCTGAAAAATTCTTGCGGCTCGCCCGTCTTGGGGAGAGTAAGGGACATCCGGCACGGCAGAATTTGCCGCTGCGGAAAGAGACGCGCGCGACATGCCAGTGACACCGGCCGGAGACATCAAGGATCCTGCGCTGCTCGAAGCGGCGGCAGACTGGCTCGTGCGCCTGCGTGAGGCGCCGGAGGATGAGGTCCTGCAGCAGGCCTTTGAGGTCTGGCTGACGCAGACCCCTGCCCATGCGGCGGCCTGGGCCCGGATGAACCGGACCTGGGACCTTCTGGGCCATGCGGGCGCAGCATCAGCGGAAGAGCCTCTGGCCGGTTCCGTGCAGCCCGTCACCCGCGAGCCCATCATCCACCAGTCTGTGGCGCCGTCCCGCCGTCCGGTCTCCGGCAGACATGCCGCAGGTCCGCGGCGCTGGCGGCGCTCGGTTCTGGCTGCAACAGCCGGAGCGATGGCGGCCTGCCTTGTCCTGCTGGCCGCACCAACCCTTCTGCTGCGTCTTGAAGCCGATCATTACACCGCAGCAGGCGAGCAGCGTGCCATCACGCTGGAGGATGGCACACGGGTGACCCTCGCCGCTGCCAGTGCGATTGCCACGGGATTCACGCCGCAGGCCCGCAGCGTCGAGTTGCTGTCGGGGGATGCCTATTTTGATGTGGTCAAGGACGCTGCCCGGCCCTTCACCGTCGGGACAGGGAATGTGCGCATCACGGTCCTCGGCACGTCCTTCGATGTGCGCGCCACCAGCGGCATGATCGATATAAGCCTGGCGGAGGGTTCGGTGCAGGCCGAGGTCAGCGCGGGCGGCAAGGTGCAACTGCGGACGCTGGTACCCGGCGAGATGCTGAGCATCGACCGGGCGACAGGACATCTCGTCATCCGCCAGATTGCGCCGGAAGATATCGGCTCCTGGCGGCAGGGGCGCCTCTATGTGGTGGATGCCACCGTCAGTTCCGTGCTGGAGGATATCGCCCGCTATCACTCTGCATGGATTCGTCTCACTGACGAGTCTTTGGGCCGCCAGCGTGTCACCGGCGTCTTCGATCTCAACGATCCGGACCGGGCCTTGCGTGCCCTTGTCGAGCCATTTGAGGGCGAAGTGGTGGCTGTTTCGCCCTATGTCCGGCTGATTTCCGGGCGCTGAAAAGAAATATGAGTTTTATTTTCAGATTTTTTCGTCCGGAATGCCGGAATCCTGAAAAATTTGACAGAGCCGTTCGTCTCTAGGGTCGGAAGCGCAGCGCCGGGGAGGTCTGCGCCAGGACGTAAAGAGACAGGGCAGGCATGTTTTCGAGTAGCGGGTCTGGGGCAGCCAACAGCCGGCGCAAGGCTGGTTTTCCCCATCGGGCAAGACTTCTGGCCACCATTGCCATGGTGCCTCTGGCAGCCGTGGGGGTGAATCATCTGCCGCCGCAGGCGGCACAGGCGCAGACGACAGCCGTGCGGAGCTTCAGCATTCCCGCGCAGGGGCTGGCCAGTGCCGTCAGTGCCTTCGGCCGCCAGTCCGGCCTGCAGGTGACGCTTGCGGCCAGCGCATCGAACGGGGTGACGACGCAGGCCGTGCAGGGGTCCATGACGCCGCAGGAGGCGCTGGGCCGGATGCTGCAGGGCACCGGTGTTCCCTTCCGGATCACGGGCGATGGCACGGCGGTGATCGGTGCGGTCCGACCCTCTGCCGCGGCAGGCGAGGGCGTGGAGGGCGCCACGCAGCTTGAGACGGTGACGCTGACGGGCGAGGGCTCCAGCGGCTACATGGGCGCGCCCGACTGGGTTTACGACACGCCGTCGAGTGTTGCCGTGGTCTCGGGTGAGGCCATCCGCGATGCGGGCGTGCGCGATATCCGGGAGGTGTTCAATTCCGTTGCCGGTGCCTATGCCGGTGAGGGCGTTGCCAGCTTCCCCACCGTTTCCCCGAACCTGCGCGGTGTGCAGGATGCCGGGCGCGTTGCCGTCTCCATTGATGGGGCGCGGCAGAATGCGCAGGACGGCGGGCGTTACGGCTCCTCCAGCATCGGCGCGGGCGGCACGGCCGTTGTCGATGGGGCTTTCATCCGTCAGGTCGAAATCGACAAGAACCCGGGCGCAACGGCGGGAAACACGGGCACGCTGGCCGGTTCCGTCGATTTCCGTACGGTTGGTGCGGCGGATATCATCCGCGACGGCAAGTCCTGGGGGGCGGAGGCCGATGTTGCCACCGGCAGCAACGGCTATGACCTGCAGACATCGGTGATCGGTTCCGCCCGGCTGTCGGAAGTCTTTGCCCTGACCATGGGCCTCAGCAAGACCGAACTGAATGAATACCGCGCCGGCCGGATGGGCGAGGCAACCTCATCGGTTGATGCCACCGGTATCCGCAAGGATCTGCGCGGGCGCGACACCTGGGGCTCCATGCTGAAGCTGGAAATGGAGCATGAGGACATCAGGGCCTCGGCATCCTGGATGCACCAGCAGAATGATTATGCCTACAGCGTGGGCGGCAACCCCGGCGGTACGTATAGTGATATCAGCCGGTTCGAGAACACCAATGACAGCGGCTCCCTGAACTTCGGCTGGGATCCGGACAGCGAATGGATCGACTTCAAGGCCAACCTTTGGTTCAACGATTCCTCGGTTCTGGAAACCCGTGATGCCCGTGGCAACCTGTCTCCCGAAACGGAAATCGACAAGAGCCTGACCAGCTTCGGAATCACGCTGCAAAACACCAGCACCGTCAGCACACCCCTTGGCGGCCTTGCCCTCAACTATGGCATCGAGGCTTTCCGTGATGTGGCAAACAAGTCCGCCTCAAGCTCGTCGATCTCGCAGACACCTTACTACGCAGACAATTATGGCGTGTTCAACCCGCCGGGCCGCCGCGACATGGCCAGCATCTTCCTCAATGGCAAGCTGGAGCCCGTTCATTGGTTCAACGTATCCGGCGGCCTGCGCTATGACTGGTACCGGCTGAAAGGCACCGCCCGCTACTATAATTTTGGGAAAGTTGTCACTCCGGCGACATATGTTTACGCAAGCTGTGTTGTTTCTTTCCAGGATGCCTATCCGGTCGGGTCGTCGACCTATAATACTAATCTGAGATTGCTGAGCTCTACAAATTCTGTTCTAAGGCGTCGGGGAGAGGAATGGTTTTCCACATGGAATACCAATCCCTGCGGCGAATACAATGCCAGCAATACCTGGGTTCAGGAAGGCTCGACTCTTTCCTCGACTGCTGCCGTCCGGCAGGACGTCATTTATGACGAGGAGATCGACCGATCCGGCGGCAAACTGCTGCCCTCGGTGACTTTGGAGTTCGTGCCGGTTGACTGGTTCAAGCCCTATGCCAGCTACAACCAGACCTACCGTCCGCCCACCATTACCGAAGCCTTCATGAGCGGCGGTTTCGCACCTGGAGATGGTAACCCCGCCCACACTGCACCCAATCCATGGCTGCGCCCTGAAACGGCGGAAACCTACGAAATCGGCGCCAATATTGTGACCGGCGGCCTGATCACGGAGCGTGACCGGCTGCGGATCAAGGCGGCCGCCTTCTACCGGGAAATCGACGACTACATCGTCCTCGGCACCATCTATGCCTCGCAGGAGACCGCCAGGACCTATACGAGCTTCGTCAACATGGATGGCATCACCCGCACCCGCGGTGTGGAGGTGGAAGCCAATTATGATGCCGGCCGTTTCTGGTTTGGCGGTTCGGCGACCTTCCTGTCCACCAACTGGCCGAGCAAGACCGAAGTCTTCAGCAATGGCACGGATGTGACCAGTGGAGATGTCTTCGCCTGGAACGGCAACATCCCGCCGCGCTTCAAGGTGACGGGCGACGCGGGACTGCGCTTCTTTGAAGAAAAGCTCAGCCTTGGTGCGCGTGTCACCCATGTGACGCCCAGCCAGACGGCGGTTCTGGACGTGGATACCGGGCAGCTCATCGAATACAGCGGCGGTTACACCACGCTGGATCTCTACGGCTCCTACAAGGTCAACAAGAACGCCACGCTGCACCTTTCGGCCAACAACGTCACGGATGTGGCCTACATCCCGGCCAACAGCTCCATGGCAGCCGCCGGGCGGACCCTGCAGACGCGGTTCAATGTGAAATTCTGAAGGTTTGCGGAAGGCATCCCTTCCGCCCGTCATTCCTGGCCGGGTGGCGACCCGGCCAGGAAACCGCCGCCCTCTGCCGCAGGCAGCGGTGCCTTGCCATCCTGATGGACGAAACCGGCAAGCTGCAGGGCTTGTATGACCAGCGCCTTGTCTCTGCCCAGCGGCTCAACGCACTGGAGCGGGAAGCGGCATCTGTCAGTGCCGACCGGGCCGAAGCGGCCGCCTTTCAGGCACGGGCTGCCGGGCGCATTGCCGAAACACGGTTGCAGATTCTTCAGCTGGAGCAGGACCTCAGCGCCGAAGCCGGTAATGAGCTGCGCGACATTGACGTTCAGCTTGGCGAACTGGTGAAGCGCAAGATCGCGGCGGAAGACAAGCTGGCCCGCATCGAACTGAAGGCGCCCCAGTCCGGCACCGTGCATCAGCTGGCGGTGCATACGGTTGGCGGTGTCATCTCGCCCGCGGACAAGATCATGCTGATCGTGCCCGGCAATGATGATCTGAGAGTGGAGGCGCGGATTAATCCTGCCGATATCGACCAGATCGCTCTAGGCCAGAAGGCTCTCCCGCTGCCGCCGGAGGACGAGGCACGGGTGATTGCCCATGCGAAACAGGCCTTCGCGCTTGTGCGCCGCTACGTGGGGGAAGCCTACGCCTGATCTAAGATCCCCGTTTCAGGTCCCGGTGCCTTCCAGGTACCGGGATCTGAAACAATCTGTCAGTTCTTTGACGCTGTTCAAGCCCGCAGGTATCCAGACCCGCATTTCGGGCAGGAAATGATAAAATAAGTCTGAAATAGTTTTTCACGCTGGCGGCGCCGGTTTCACGCCGCGGCTGCTTGTTTTCCTGGTGAAATACTTGTTATTGATAGTGTCGTAATATCATTAAGTGGCGGCGCCTCGGCCCATGCGGGCGGTGCCTGTTCAGATCGCGGCAGCGGTCCACCGGAGGAGGCTGAGGTGACGCCTGAGCAGATCCAACTTGTGCAAGCAAGCTTCGACCGGCTGCGCCCGCAAGGAACTGCCGTCATCTCCGGCTTTTATGGCCACCTTTTCGAATTGTCTCCCTCCTTGCGGCCGCTGTTCCGCACTTCGCTTCCGGCACAGGAGCTGCGGCTGCTGGAGGCCCTGTCCGCCGTTGTCAGCATGCTGTCGAACCTGCAGATGCTGCTGCCGGAACTGGAGGCGCTCGCCAAGCGTCACGTGACCTATGGCGTCAGTGCCGCTCATTATCAGGCGGCCGGGGATGCCCTCTTGTGGACACTTGAGAGCCACCTTGGCGAAGCCTTCACACCTGAGTTACGCTCGGCATGGATGGCAGCCTATGCAACGCTGTCCGACATCATGATTGCGAGCGCGGAATACCGCGCAGCCTGAGCAGGCGCGCAGGACGGCAGCTTGCCGGGAGTGCCGCGTCTGCGCCGGCAAACCGGAGTTTCAGCCATGGATCCGATTACAGTGCTTGGCACGATCAGCGGCACCTCCGCCGACGGGATCGACATGGCCCTGATCACGACAGACGGGGAGCGGCTGCTGTCGGCAGGGCCTGCAGAAACCGAAGCCTATGCCCCCGAGACCCGCGCGGCCATTCTGGCCACCATCGCAGCAGGTCCCAAGCGCAGGGATCTTTGGCCGGGTCTGGCCGAAGCCGTCACCCGTGATCACGCCGTGGCCATTGCCGCCTTTCTGGCACGGCTGGAGCGCAAGCCGGATCTCGTCGTCTTCCACGGCCAGACGGTCTGGCATGATCCCGCCGCTGGCGAGACCGTGCAGCTCGGCAAGCCGCAGAAGCTGGCGGATGTGCTGGGGCTGCCGGTCGTGGGCGATGTGCGGCAGGCGGACATGGAAGCGGGCGGGCAGGGCGCACCGCTGGTGCCGGTCTATCACCGGGCGCTGGCCGCAGGCCTGAAGCAGCCGCTGTGCTTCCTCAACATCGGCGGGGTGTCCAATCTCACCTATATCGACGGCGAACATCTGATGGCCTTTGACATCGGGCCGGGCAATGCGCTGCTGGATGACTGGATCCGCCAGTCCGGCCTCGGTGATTTCGACCGGGACGGGCGCTGGTCTGGGGCAGGGCATGTGGAAGCCTCACGGGTGGAAATCGCCCTGCGCCATCCCTATTTCTCCCAGCCTGCGCCCAAGTCACTGGACCGCAATGCCTTTTCGCTGAAATGGGTGGAGGGGCTGTCGTGGCTGGATGGCGCTGCCACGCTTGCGGCCATCACGGCGGAGGCAGTGGCCCGGTCCGCCGCCCTTCTGCCGCGCACGCCCAAAAGCTGGATCGTCTGCGGCGGCGGGCGACGCAACCAGACGATCATGGCGGAGCTGGCACAGCGGCTGGATGCGGATGTGGTCAGTTCGGATGTGCATGGCATCGACGGCGATGCCCTGGAAGCGCAGGCAATGGCTTTCCTTGGCGCGCGGTTCATGGCAGGTCTTCCTACCAGCTATCCGCATACGACGGGCGCGCGCGAGCCGGTGATCGGCGGACGCCTCTACCGCCCCTCAGCCTGAGGCGCCTGAAGATACATGGACAAGAACAGACCCATTGACGAAGACGAGGTCTTCGGAAACCGAGAGCGGCACGACGAGCGGCTGAACGGGGCCGAAATCTACCGCCGGCTGGTGGAGGCCATCGAGGACCGCACGCTGAAGCCGGGCGACCGCCTGCGCGAGGCAGAACTTGCCGAGATTTTCGGCGTCAGCCGCACACCGATCCGCGAAGGCCTGAAGCGGCTGGAAGCGCAGGGCCTCGCCATTCACGAGCCGAACCGGGGCATGGTCATCCCGACGCTGGATCACCGGCAGATTTCCGAGGTCTATTACATGCGCGAGGTGCTGGAAGGCACAGCCGCCCGCCTGGCTGCCCAGCATGCGTCCAACGCCGAAATCGAGATCCTGACCGAACTGGTCGAGGCGGACCGGCAGCGGGTGGCGGACGAAAAATCCATGGTGCGCTCCAACAGGGAGTTTCACCGGCGCATTTATCTCGCCTCCCACAACCGCTATCTCGTCGGCCAGATCGATCATCTGCGCCTGTCGATGATCCTGATGGCCGGCACGACGCTGGACACACCCGAGCGGCGCGAGACGGCGATTGAAGAGCATGCCGCCATCGTGCGGGCCATCGCATCGCGTGATCTCGATGCCGCCGAGACGGCTGCCCGCCGTCATATCGAACACGCCCAGAAGACCCGCCTGAAACAGAACTGAAGCCCGCATCCGCTGGTCTTACCCACCCGGAAAGAACCGGCAAAACAACAGTTTCCATCTGGTCAAGCGGCCTTGATGCGGTCTACGATCACAGGTGGAAATTCTGCTTCGGGCTCGGAGCCCGCCGGGAGGTCAATCAATGAAACGCCGTGATTTTCTGAAAACGGGCGCGCTTGCGGCTGCGGCTGCGCCTGCCCTTGCAGCGCCCGCCCTTGCGCAGGCAACGTTGAACCTCAAGCTCGTGGGCGGCTTCCCGCGCGGCTTCCCCGGTGTGGGCACCGGGGCTGAAAAGCTCGCCAAGCGCATCGAGGCGATGAGCGATGGCAAGGTGAAGATCACCTATTACGGCGGCGGTGAACTGGTGCCTCCCTTCGAGGTGTTCGGCGCGGTGTCGAGCGGTGCAGCCGACATGGGCCATACGGCGTCCTATTACCATGCGGGCAAGGTGCGCGCGGCTATGTATTACACCACCGTGCCCTACGGTCTGGAGCAGACCGAACTGTCGGGCTGGATCGCCTATGGCGGCGGCCAGGCGCTGTGGGACGAGGCCTATGCCCCGTTCGGCGTGAAGCCGTTCTATGCGGGCGGATCGGGTGCGCAGGCTGGCGGCTGGTTCAAGAACCCGGTCACCAAGCTGGATGATCTGGCAGGCCTCAAGATGCGCATTGCCGGTCTTGGCGGCGATGTGATGCGCAAGCTGGGTGTCGTGACCGTGCTCACCCCGCCGCCGGAAATCTATCCGGCCCTGCAGTCCGGTGTGGTCGATGCGGCCGAGTTCGTCGGCCCATGGAATGATGTGGCGCTGGGGCTCTACAAGATTGCGCCTTATTACTATCTGCCGGCCTTCCATGAACCGGGCGCAGCACTGGAAATGATCGTGAACCAGAATGTCTGGGGCAACATGTCCCCGTCGCTGCAGGCCATCTTCGCCAGCGCCGCACAGGCGCAGGGCGAGGATACGATTGCCGAGTTCCGCTACAACAACACCCGCGTTCTGGCCGATCTCGTCAGCAAGGGCGCCAAGGTCTCGGCCTTCCCGGATGATGTGGTGGCGGCGCTGGGCAAGGCCTCGCGCGAGGTGCTGGAGGCCTATCCGCAAGGCGATGCCGTAGCCGAAAAAGTGCACGCCTCCTACATCGCCTATATCAAGGAATGCGCGTCCTACACCAAGGCCATGGAAGAGCGCATGTACCACGACCGCGCCGCTGTGTGGGGCGTGTGACATGAAAAAGCCCGGACAGCTTGCAGGCCGTCCGGGCTTTGCTTTTTGACGGGCGATTGGTCTTCCCGCCGGGACCTGAGTTACACCACCGCCAGCACGATGCCCGTGACCGCAGAGATGGTGAGGGTGGCGAAGGTGAGCATCATGCCGCTCATGCGGAAGACCAGCGGCTCCTTCGGCTGGGAGACACCATAGGCGTGCGATATGCGGCCAATCGTGAAAGCGAGACCGAGGGCATGCACGAGCAGAAGCGGTGCCCCCTGCAATTCGCACATCAGGATCAGGATCAGCACCAGCGGCACATATTCGGCAAAGTTGCCGTGCACGCGCTGACGGCGCAGCAGTTCCTTGTCGCCGCCATCTCCCAGTGCCTGCTGAAGGCTCTTGCGGCGGCTGACGACGCGAAAACTCAGGAAGAGATAGACCAGCCCCAGAATCCCGGCATAGATGGGGGTGGCGCTGAGAAGAAGTGCTGTCTGCTGCAAGATGGTTCTCCCGCTGCGGGCCGCAGTGGCCCGCTCTCTTCCTGACGCGAGCAAGCTCCCGTCTCCCGTCAGGGTTTCAACATTCGACAATATTCACGGCGAGACCTCCGGTCGAGGTCTCTTTGTATTTTCGGGCGTGCCAGTGTGATGCTGCGTCCCATTGTCTGGCTGCGTCCGGCGGCACCGCGAAGGTTCAATCCGGCAGGAAGTGCCACGCACACGGAGCAATTTCAGGGCCTCAGGACCACAAAGCCTCAAAGACGGCAAGCGAAAAGCCGATATGATCCGTCAGAAGGCGGGAAGCGCGGTCAGCGTCGCGGTCGAGAGCGGCCTGCATCAGCTCCGTGTGCGGGCCAAGGCCAAGCGTTTTCTCATAGGTCTCCCGCAGCCGCCCTTGCGGATCGTCATCCATGCGGGCGCGCACCTCCGGGGAGCTGAGCATATGCCGCTGGTGGCGCCGGAGCTGGTCATTCACCTGGCTGGCAAAAAGCTGCAGCCAAGGGGCCTGCGTGCCCGAGAGAAGGGCTGCGTGAAAGGCATCGTGCCGCCGCTCCCACAGGTGAATGGCATCGCGCGCCGCATGCGGCACCGGCACGGGCGTCGAAGCCAGCTGGTGATGGGCCGCGACCACACGCCCTTCCCAGTCCTCCCCGCCCTCGGCTATGGAGCGGATGAAAAGCCTTGGCTCTATGGCAAGCCGCGCGTCCTGAAGATCGCGCAGGCTTTCCGCCGAGACGCCGCAGACCCTGTAGCCGCGATTTGGCATCAGCACCACCAGCCGCTCGGCCTCCAGCCGCGACAGCGCTTCGCGCAGCGGCGTCCAGCCAAAGCCGAACCGCTCCTTCAACAGGGAAACGGTCAGCGGCGCATCCGGAGGCAGGGTGCATTCCAGAATGGCACTGCGCAGGGCGTTGTAGGCGTCTTCCGTCTTCGGCATTCCGCTCGATGGGCCCGGTTGAGATTTCCCGTGCATCTGAGCAGGAATATATGACCTGTCAAATTATATATAATCCTTGCGGGCGTGCGGGTCCGCTGTTAGCGTGAGCGCATGAGGCAGCCTTTGCTGCGGCAGTGCGCCCCTTAGGGCGCGGCAAGACCGACTGAGGGAGATTGCATGTCCGGAACATCCAGCGTTCATCCGCTTGATCAGGGCGATCCGCTTAGCCCCAAGCGCGCGGCCTTTGCCCTGCCCGAGGGCGTCATCTATCTGGATGGCAACTCCCTTGGCACGCTGCCCGTCCATGTGCCGCAGCGGGTGGCCGATGTGGTGAGCAAGCAGTGGGGCGAAAGCCTCATCCGTGCCTGGAACGAGCATGACTGGGTGGATCTTCCGCGCCGCGTGGGCGACAGGATCGGCCGTCTGGTGGGCGCAGCGCCTGGCACGGTGATTGCCGGAGACAGCACGTCGGTCAACCTGTTCAAGGTGCTCTCGGCTGCCCTTGCCCTGCGCCCGGAGCGCAAGGTGATTCTCTCCGACACAGGCAACTTTCCGACGGATCTTTACATGGCGCAGGGCCTGCGGGACCTGCTGGGTGCCGGTCATGAGCTGCGTCTTGTCGCGCCGGAAGAGGTGGCGGATGCCATCACGGACGAGGTCGCGGTGATGATGATCACACAGGTTGACTACCGCACGGGCCGCCGTCATGACATGGCGGCGCTGACCCGGCTTGCCCATGAGGCTGGGGCCCTTGCCATCTGGGATCTCGCCCATTCCGCCGGTGCCTTCAAGGTGGAGCTGGATGCCTGCGGCGCCGATTTTGCCATCGGCTGCGGCTACAAGTATCTGAACGGCGGCCCCGGTGCTCCGGCGTTCCTGTATGTGGCAGAGCGGCACCAGGCCGTTGCCCGCCAGCCGCTGAACGGCTGGATGGGGCATGACGCTCCCTTTGCCTTCGATCTTGACTACCGTGGCGCCATTGGCGTGGACCAGTTCCGCGTCGGCACGCCGCCGATCCTGTCGCTCTCGGCCCTTGATGCGGCGCTGGATGTGTTCGACGATGTGGACATGGACGTGCTGCGGGCGAAGTCCGTTTCCCTGTGCGAACTGTTCATTCGTGAAGTGGAAAGCCGCTGCGAGGGTCTGGAACTGGCGAGCCCGCGCAACGCGGATGAGCGCGGCAGCCAGGTCTCCTTCCGCTTTGCCGAGGGCTATGCCCTGATGCAGGCACTGATCGCACGCGGCGTCATCGGTGATTTCCGGGCGCCGGATATTGTCCGCTTCGGCTTCACCCCGCTCTATCTCTCTCACGGCGATGTGGTGAAGGCTGTCGATATTCTGGCGGATATTCTCGCTACCCGCAGCTGGGATGCACCGCAGTTCAAGATCCGCGCCAAGGTGACCTGAGATGACCGCCAGGCCCCCCTATGATCCGTCGGAAGACGGCGCGCAGATGCGCTTTGACGGGCGCATGTCCTATGGCGACTACCTGTCGCTGGACAAGATCCTGACGGCACAGGCGCCCCTGTCCGAGGCCGATGACGAGCTATTGTTCATCATCCAGCATCAGACATCCGAACTGTGGATGAAACTGGCACTGCATGAGCTGGCTTCCGCCAAGGCGCATATCGCTAGCGGCAACATTCAGCCGGCCTTCAAGCTCCTAACCCGCGTGGCGCGGATCTTCGAGCAGCTGAATTCGGCCTGGGATGTGCTGCGCACGATGACGCCCAGCGATTACACCACCTTCCGCGAAGCGCTTGGCCAGTCTTCCGGCTTTCAGTCGTTCCAGTACCGTGCGATCGAGTTCATGGCGGGCAACAAGAACGCAGCCATGATGCGTCCGCATGAGCATGTGCCTGGTGTTCACGGCTGGCTGGAAGCCATCCGGCAGGAAACCAGCCTCTACGATGAGGCGATCCGCCTGCTGGCCCGCTCCGGCTTTGAGATTTCGGACGCGATGCTCAACCGGGATGTGTCGGAGCCCTATGCGGCGGATGAGACGGTCCGGGCCGCCTGGATCGAGGTCTACCGGGCCCCGGCGCGCTACTGGACGCTCTATGAGCTGGCCGAGAAGCTGGTGGATTTCGAGGATTATTTCCGGCGCTGGCGCTTCAACCATGTGACCACGGTGGAGCGGGTGATCGGCTTCAAGCGCGGCACCGGCGGCACCAGCGGCGTGGTCTATCTGCGGCGCATGCTGGAGGTGGTGCTCTTTCCCGAACTGTGGGATCTGCGCGCCGATCTGTGACCACACGGCACCCCCCCGGTGAGCCAGTTTCATCGGGAGCGGATCAGGCCCGGCGGGGGATGGCCTGCCGGGGCTTGCGCACTTTCAGCACCTTGGACTGGTTGCGCCGCCGCTCCTGATCCTCTTCACACTGCAGGATAAGATCCGCAAAGGGGACCGGGCGGCTGAAGTGGAAGCCCTGATACTCATCGCAGCCATTGGCCCGCAGCCATTCAAGCTGCTCGTCCGTTTCGACGCCTTCCGCCACGATCCGCACATTCAGCACATTGCCGAGGGAGATGATCAGACGTGTGATCGGAGCTGCCGTCTTCAGGTCATTGATGAAGGTGCGGTCGATCTTCAGCACGTCAATCGGGTAATTCTGCAAATAGGCAAGGTTGGAATAGCCGGTGCCGAAATCATCGATCAGGATATTATAGCCGCACTTTTTCAGGCGCGAGAGGGAGAAGCGCACGGACGGACTGTCGCCCAGCAGCATGGATTCGGTGATCTCGAGGCCGATCTTGCGCGGATCGCAGCCAGTCTCCTGCGGCAGCAGCAGAAGCTTTTCGATCAGCTCCTGATCCTGGAACTGGCGCACGGACAGGTTCAGCGACAGGCTTATGTCAATGCCTGCGTCGTGCAGATGTCTCTGGTGCAGCGCCACTTGCCGGTAGACCCATTCGCCCACCTCCACAATCATGCCGGTCTCTTCGCAGGCGGGAATGAAGCTGCCGGGGCTCAACAGGCCGCGCCTGGGATGCTGCCACCGGATCAGGGCTTCGGCCGAGAGGATCGCGCCGGTCCTGACGCAGACGCGCGGCTGGAAATGCAGGAGGAATTCGTTGTTTTCCAGCGCCCGCCAGAGGTCCTGTTCCAGTGCCACACGTTCATCAAGGCGCTGGCGCAGGTCCATGGAGAACGGGGTGACCTTGTTGGCCCGCCCGCCCCGCGCCTCGTAAAGCGCAAGGTCGCCATGACGCATCAAGGTGTCCATGTCCTTGCCGTCGTCCGGGCAGACGCTCATCCCTGCGGCGGCGGTGATCTGCAGCATCTGACCGCCAATGTCCATGGGCTCGATGAACAGATCCAGCAGCTGCCGGCCAAAGTCCTGCGGGCTGAGGCCGTTCATCCGGTCAGGAATGCAGACAATGAACTCATCGCCGCCGAGCCGTGCCACCGCACCTTTGTCGCCCGCAAAGCCGGACAGCCGCGCCGCAGCTGCACTCAGCAGCAGATCGCCGGTGACATGGCCAAGGGTATCGTTGATGGCCTTGAAGCCGTTGAGATCGATGAAATAGAGGTACAGGCGCCGTCCCTCGGTCAGGGCAGCATTGATCATGGCCGGGAGATGAGACTGAAGATAGAGCCGGTTGGGCAATCCGGTCAGGAAGTCGTGGTCCGCCAGGAATCTGGCCCGTTCCTGGGTTTCCTTCAGTTCGGTGACATCAATCTCGCTGACCAGATAGGCCTGCACGCCAGTGACCGCATCGCGGCAGGTTCTGGCTGTAATCTCGTGCCAGCGGATGCCATGTGTGGTGCGGGTCTGGGCCACGACCTTGCAATCCGAGCCGTGGTCCAGGGCTCCCATCAGGGCCTCAGCGATGGTTCCGTCGACAAGCCGGTTCTGGAGAGTGAGATCGGCTTCGATCTGCGATGCGCGTGAGGCTGGATTGCGGTAAAGCGGCGCGCCATTGCGTGAGAACAGGGAGATCATGACCGGCGTATGCAGCAGCGCTTCAGCACTGCGCAGGGTCTCCGGCCTGATTTCGTGGTTGACGATGCCTTCGCACAGCATGCCGGTGCGCCCGTCCTTCAGGCGGATTGCCCGGAATATCACCTGCAGCGTTTTGGGTTTCCCAAGAGGGTAAAGTGTCCAGGTCTCGGCAAAACTCGTATCGCTCCGCTGGAAGTCGGCCTTGTACTGGTTCAGCCGTTCGGCGACAGCCCGGGACATATCGGAGCCGAGGTCACGGGAGCGCAGGTGTTCGATGCTCGAAGCTCCCCACACATCAAGGCCGCTGGCATTGGCCCACAGGATACGCTTCAGATCAAAGTCATAGATCCAGAGTGCGGTCGCGACGCGGCCGAGCTGGGCAAGCAGCTCTCCTGCTTCCACCTCGCTAATCCAGAAAATATCGTCCGTCACTGACTTCATTTAACCGGCGCCGTATATCCTTGGGGTCAATTCTCAAACATGAGCAGATGTATCTACAGTGACGATCTGGCGTTGATATTGTGAAGTTTGACAGGTTTTGGGGTGTCCAAAGAAATGCCAAGCCTCTTTCAATCTCTAATCGCATTCTCATGTATCAGTATTCATTGAATGTGTTTTTCAAGCCTTAATCGGGATAGTTACGAATAAGTAAATTTTAATGCATGCGTGTTGCCAAATTCGTTTGAGATTACGCTGCTTTCAGGTTTCAGTACCCGTCAGGAGCCCTGTTATGGTAAATAGGTCTCGGCTGCCGGAATATGGAAGAGATTGAAAATACTTGGAATTTCATTTCTTATCTTTTCTGTCTCGGGACAGCCGGTGCCATTTGTTTATCTCAGGTTGAGTCTGGGTAGTTGCTGTCTGCTGTGTTTTGGCATCCGGGAAGTCGTCTCCGGCCTGCCAGCTGGTTTGGCCTTGTCAGGGAAGGCGAAAAGGCGCTCTTGATATATTTTAAATTTAAAGTAACTTCATCATCAGACTGCTTCCACGCTTCATCGGGCGTTGTCAGGCCAAGGCTTCGGGATGCTGGTGCATCCCGCCTTGATTGCTCTGGCGCCGCACCGGCTTGACCGGCTTTCAATGAATGAGGCCCAGTGAGAGTTGGTATTGCTGGCTGTAACCGGAGTTTGCCTTGTCCCGTCTTATCGACATAACCCCGCCGCTTCGGGTCAGTTCTGCCGTATTTCCGGGTGACGCGCGCTTCGAGCTGCGGCAGACCTTCTCCATTGGTCCCGGCTGCCCGGTCAATGTGGCGGCTTTCTCCATGTCCGTGCATTGCGGCGCCCATGCGGACGCGCCGCTGCACTATGCGAAAGAGGGTGTCACGATCGATCAGCTGGCACTGGAGGATTACATCGGTCCGGCCCGGGTGATCGACGCAAGAGGTGCTGGCCCCCTCGTTGAACCGCAGGATATTGAAGCAGCGCTGGCGGACGTGCCGCGACGGGTGCTCCTGCGCTGCGAGGAGAGCCTTGATCCGGATGTGTGGCCGGAAGGCTTCCGCACTCTGGCGCCGGAGACGGTCGGACTGCTGGCCTCCCGGGGCGTGCGGCTGGTGGGTGTCGATGTGCCGTCGGTTGATCCGGACACGTCAAAGGATCTTCCCTCTCACATGACTGTGTTTCGCCATGACATGCGAATTCTGGAGAATCTGGTACTGGCGGGCGTCGAACCGGGGGATTATGAGTTGATTGCTCTGCCCATCCGGCTAGAAGGACTGGATGCGGCGCCTGTCAGGGCTGTCCTGCGCACGCTTGCGAGGGACTGAAAGCAAACTGACACCGGGCGCAAGAAGAAACAATAAGGGCGCTGCCAATCGCAGCGGCGGGGAAAATCAGATGCTGGAACTCGACCAGCTTGTCATGCAGTTTGGCGGCTTCACGGCTGTTGATCACTGTACCTTCCAGGTGAAGGAAGGCACGATCACAGGCCTGATCGGACCCAATGGCGCTGGCAAGACGACGCTTTTCAATCTCATTGCAGGTGCATTTCCTCCGGTGGCGGGCAAGATCCGCTTCTGCGGCGAGGACGTGACCGGTCTGCCAGCCAATAAACTGTTCCACAAGGGGCTGGTGCGCACCTTCCAGATCCCGCACGAGTTTCACCGGCTGACGGCGCTGGAAAACCTGATGGTGGTGGCCCCGGCCCAGCCGGGCGAGAACCTTCTGGCCAACTGGCTCAACTGGGGCAAGGTGGCCAGCACAGAGGCGGAGGTTGTCCGCCGGGCCTGGGAAACGCTGGACTTCCTCGAACTCACCCATGTGGCGGGCGAGCGGGCCGGCAATCTCTCCGGCGGCCAGAAGAAGCTGCTGGAACTGGGCCGCACCATGATGACGGATGCCAAGCTGGTGCTGCTGGATGAGCCTGCGGCCGGCGTCAACCGCACCCTCCTGCGCAAGCTGGAAGAGAAGATCCAGATCCTCAACCGGGAGCGCGGCTACACCTTCATCCTCATCGAGCACGACATGGAGATGATCGGGAAGCTCTGCCATCCGGTCGTCTGCATGGCCGAGGGCAAGGTGCTGATTGCCGGGGACTTCCGGACCGTGCGCTCCGATCCAAGGGTGCTTGAAGCCTATCTCGGCGAAACGCAGGGAGATGCAGCATGAGCGCGCTCCTGACGATGCAGTCCCTCACCGGGGGCTATGGCGAGACCAACATTCTCAATCAGGTGTCGATGACGGTGAATGACCGCGAGATCGTGGTCATCGTCGGCCCCAACGGGGCAGGCAAATCCACCGCGATGAAGGCTATCTTCGGCCTTCTCACCATTCGCGGCGGCTCCATCACCTTCGACGGCACAGACATCACCAGCTGGGCGCCGAACCAGATCGTCCAGCGCGGCATCTGCTACGTGCCGCAGGTGGACAATATCTTCCGCGAAATGAGCATCCACGAGAATCTCGAAATGGGTGCTTTCCTGCGCAAGGGCGATCTTTCGGCCGCCTTTGACCGGGTGTACACGCTGTTCCCGGACTTGAAGGCGCGCCGCAAGACGCCGGCGGGCAATCTCTCCGGCGGGCAGCGGCAGATGGTGGCCATGGGCCGGGCGCTGATGCTCGACCCCAAGCTCCTGCTGCTGGACGAGCCGACGGCGGGCCTTTCGCCGAAATACATGGAGCAGATCTTCCAGATCAGCCGCGATGTCCGCGATACGGGCGTCGCCATCCTGCTGGTGGAGCAGCATGCCAAGCAGGCCCTTGCCTTTGCCGACCGGGCCTATGTGCTGGCGGCAGGTGCCAACCGGCACGAAGGCACGGGGCAGGCGCTTCTCGCCGACCGCGAGGTCGCAGAAATGTTCCTGGGCGGTTGAGGCTGAGACAAGATGACCTTTCTGGATTTCATCAATTTCTACATCGTGCCGGGGCTCGTCATGGGCTCCATCTATGCGATGGGTGCCGTCGGCATCACGCTGGTGTTTGCGATCCTGCGCTTTGCGCATCTGGCCCATGGTGATCTGGCAACGCTCGGTGCCTTCCTGGCGCTGGCGCTGGTGACGGCTCTCGGCATTCCGCCTCTGGCGGCGCTGCCCTTCGCCATCCTGGCGACAGCGGGCGTGGCGGTGGGACTCGACAAGGTGTTCTACGAGCACCTGCGCAACCGGCCCAAGATCATCACCGTCATGGCAACGCTGGGTGCGGCCCTGATGATCCGCGCCGTGGTGCAGGTGGTTTGGGGTGTCGATACCCAGACCTATTCCCGCGGGCTGGTGCGGCCGGAGAACTACTTCGGCATCCGGGTGCGCGACCGGGAGATCTACACCCTCATCGCCATGCTGGTGCTGGTGGCCGGCCTGCAGCTGTTCCTGTCCCGCTCCAAGTGGGGCAAGGCCATGCGCGCCATGTCGGACAACCCCAACCTGGCGCTGCTGTCGGGCATCGACAACCGCAAGGTCGTCATGCTGACATGGATGATCGCAGGCGGCCTGTGCGCGGCAGCCGGCGTGTTCCTGGGACTCAACACCGAGCTGAAGCCGATGATGGGCTGGTCCATGCTGCTGCCGATGTTCGCGGCGGCCATTCTGGGCGGCGTGGGCCGCGTGGAAGGTGCCGTGCTGGGTGGCCTCATTGTGGGCATCGCCGAAGAGGTCTCCGTGGTGTTCATTCCCAGTGAATACAAGGCGGCAATGGCCTTCGCGATTCTGCTGTTCATGCTGCTGGTGCGGCCCACCGGGCTTCTGCGCGGCAAGGTGCTCTGACGGGGAGATTGCGCCATGGAACTCATTGGCCTTGCAAACTACGCCCTGTTCATGGGCGTCTTCATCGGCATCTACGCGCTTCTGGCGCTGGGGCTGAACATTCAGTGGGGCTTCACCGGCCTGTTCAATGCCGGTATCGCGGGCTTCTTTGCCGTCGGGGCCTACACCTCGGCGATCCTGACGAGCCCGCATGTGGCCGGCCGGCTTGGCGGTTTTGATCTGCCGGTTCTTGCCGGGTGGGCAGGCGCCATGCTGATGGCAGGCGCCATCGCCTGGCCGGTCGGCAAGATCTGTCTGCGCTTCCGCTCCGACTATCTGGCCATCGCCACCATCGGCATTGCCGAAATCATCCGCCTTGTCATCAAGTCGGAGGACGCGTTGACGGGCGGGGCCCGCGGCATCACCGGCATTCCGCGCCCCTTCGGCGATCTGCCCTATGTGCAGTCGCAGATGGCCTATCTCGCCATTGTCATCGTGGTGCTGGGCATTGCCTACATGCTGATTCAGCGGCAGATCAATTCGCCCTGGGGCCGCATGATGCGCGCCATCCGCGACAACGAGCTGGCCGCCACTGCCATGGGCAAGGACATTGCCTACCGCCGCCTGCAGTCCTTCATCTTCGGCGCGGCGCTGATGGGTCTTGGCGGGGCGCTCTTCGCCCATTTCAACCGCGCCATCACCCCGGAAGCCATCGACCCGATGATTGCCACCTTCCTCGTCTGGATCATGCTGATCCTCGGCGGGTCGGGCAATAACAGGGGAGCAATCCTGGGTGCGGCGATTGTATGGATCATCTGGTCTGTTTCAGAGATTGCAACGGACCGCCTGCCGCATGAATATGCGGTCAAGGCCAAGTACATCCGCGTCTTCCTCATCGGGTTGATGCTGCAGCTGGTCCTGCGCTTCCGCTCCGAGGGGCTGTTGCCGGAACCCCTTCCGGAAAACCCGCCCAGGCCGCAGAAGCAGGGGACTGGTGCCTGACCTGGCCGCGGGACTGAAGTTTGCAATGAGGGGCAAAAGCCCCCGCTTTGTGGAGGTAATGAAATGACGCATAAGCTTCTCGCTCTGGCAGGTTCGCTCCTGGCCGCGACTGCTCTGGCCAGCGTTCCGGCCAAGGCAGATGTGAAGATTGGCCTGCTCGGCGGCATTTCCGGCCCGATTGCGGCCATGGCTCCGGCCATGATTGATTCGGCCCAGATGGCGATTGCCGAAGTGAACGAGCAGGGTGGCATTCTGGCCGGTGAAAAGCTCGTGCCGGTCATCGGCGACAGCGCCTGCAACCCGCAGAACGGTACGGACGCCGCCACCAAGGCCGTGAACATCGACGGCGTTGTCGGCATCGTCGGTCCGCATTGCTCGGGCGCCGTGATTGCCGCTGCCAACTCGGTCACCATCCCGGCCGGCATCGCGCTGATCACCCCGTCGGGCACCTCGCCGGAAATTACCAGCCTGAAGGACAATGACACCGTGTTCCGCACCGTGCCGTCCGACGACTTCCAGGGCCGTGCTCTTGCCCGTACCTTGAAGGAGCAGGGCTATGGCAAGGTCGCCGTTGCCTATCTCAACAACGACTACGGCTCCGGCCTCGCCAATGCCTTCAAGGCCGAGTACGAAACCATCGGAGGTGAGATCGCAGGGTTCGCAGCTCACGAGGGCGAAAAGGCCTCTTACCGCTCCAACCTTGCCGAACTCGCCAAGGGCGGTGCCGATACGCTCGTCATCTTCGACTATGGCGATGGCAGCGGCCTGACCATGCTGCGTGAAGCGCTGGAAAACGGCTTCTTCGAGAAGTTCGTCGGCGGCGACGGCATGAAGTCCGACGCTCCGATCCGCGAGCTGGGTGCCGGCAACCTCGCCACCTTCGTGGCTTCTTCTCCGGTCGGCGAGAAGTCGGCAGCTCTTGAAGCCTTCAATGCAGCCTTCAAGGCCAAGGGCGGCGATCCGGATGCGATCTTCGTCACCACCTCCTATGACGCGGCCTTCCTGATGGCTCTGGCCATCGAAAAGGCAGGCGGCGACAAGACCAAGGTGGCAGCTGCCATCCGTCAGGTGGCCGGTGCTGAAGGCGGCGAGCCGATCCTGCCGGGCGAGTGGAAGAAGGCCAAGGAACTGATCGCAGCTGGCAAGGCCATCGACTATCAGGGCGCCGCAGGCGAGCATTCCTTTGATGCAGCCGGCGACGTTCCGGGCGCCTACTCCCTGTTCAAGGTCGGCGCCAACGGCTTCGAAGTCCTGACCGAAATGAAGTGATCTGGTGTCCGGCCCGTTGCGGCCGGTATCCGGCACATGCGGCCACACAAGACCGGCAGCCCCAAGGGCTGCCGGTTTTTGTTTGGATGCGGTGCGGTGGTGATCAGCCGCGGAAGATGAAGCCTGCGCCAACGGCGATCAGCGAGAAGCCGATCAGGTGATTGAAGCGCAGCGGCTCGCCCAGATAGAAAACGGAGAAGAGCACGAAGACCGTCAGCGTCAGGACTTCCTGAATGGTCTTCAGTTCGGCGGCATTGAAATAGCCGTAGCCGATACGGTTGGCAGGAACCTGCAGGCAATATTCGAAAAAGGCGATGCCCCAGCTGACCATGATGACGATCCAGAGCGCGGTGCTCTTGAACTTCAGATGGCCATACCAGGCGAATGTCATGAAGATATTGGAGGCCAGCAGGAGACCGATGGTTACCAGCGGAACGGGAAGGGAAGCCATGTCAGGATGTACTCCGGCAAGAAAAGGCGCTGGCCGGGCATGATTCCTGCCGCGTGACCAGACGCCTTCACTTGCGCGCAGTTTGCGGCGCGCGCAAGGCCTTCGTGACCCCTTCCTGCGTCATTTTGTCAGAATCAGCTTGCCGAGCTTGGTGATCGTCAGCCGGTAGGTTTCGTCATTGTGCCGGATGCGCACCTCGCGCGAGCCCTTGAACAGGGATGTGCTGTCCAGCATGCCGTTATGGTCTGCCGCAGCGCTCTTGCGCATGCCCGGAAGGCTCAGCTTTTCCTGGCGCAGGCCGTTCTGGCTGGGCACGGCGTGGGAGGGGGGAACGTGGCGCATGAAATTACCTCGACAGCTCAACAGTTTGGACAAGTTCCAATGTGCGGTGCACTCGCAACATTTAACTTGACTGTAATACTCATAATAAGCTATCAAGACAAGGCCTGAGCGGCGGTGCTTCGGAAATCGCGTCCTTCGAACCACATGCCCTCAGGAGGCTGACCTTCAGTCAAAATGCCTGGCAAGCCAGCTGTTTTCTCCTCTCCCTCAGACAGCAAGCCAGCCCGGCGTTCCCCGCCTCAAGCGGGGAGGCCTGCGTGCCATTTGCTGCCGCATCAGGCGGTTATTTCTTCTCCCGTCCATCGAAACAAGCCCGTACATTCGCCAGCGTCATGCACGCAAGGCGAGGCCAGCCAGAAATTGTCCGTCTCCAGTCACATGATTCTTCCCGCAATTAAAAAACGCCGGACCTGATGGGACCGGCGTTTCAACGCAAGTGCATTCGGGGTCGAATCTCAGCCGCGCCGCTGGTCAGCTGGCAGCGGCGAGAGAAATTTCGCCGATGTTCAGCAGTTGCCGCAGGTCGGTGCGGTTCTCGGATATGTCTTCGATGGTCTTGCTGTCCAGCACGTCCATGAAAGCCTCCAGCGCCTCATGCAGAACGCCGTTGAAGCCGCATGTCGTCAGGATCGGGCAATCCTTCCGGCCGGAGTTGAAGCATTCTGCCAGATAGAAGGATTCTTCGGCAACCCGCACAACCTCGCCCAGCGTGATCTTGTTGGCAGGTCTCGCCAGAACGATCCCGCCATTGCGGCCGCGAAGTGTCTTGATGAGGTCCGCATCCACCAGGATCTTCATGATCTTGAAGAGGTGCGTTTCGGACATGCCAAAACTGGCAGCAATCTCTGCCACCTTGCTGGGACGGTCCGGGTTTGCTGCGCAGTACATCAGCGTACGAACAGCATAGTTGGTTTGTTGAGTAAGACGCATAGGTTTTAATATGTCTTCAACAGGGCCTGCCGTCAATGGGGCAAACGCGTAAGGATCGCGGTATTCTGCGGCTCGCCGGCTTGTTGCCGATACGTCAGATTTTTGTGCCCTCCGGCGGAAGATTGCCCGGCAAAAAGATGTCGATGCCGATCCGCTCCTGTTCCGCGATCACCGGTGTGCCGTCAATCAGCGCCTTCAGCACCCGGACTGCGCTGCGGATCTCGTGGCCGGGGTTCTGGGCGATCAGCGCATCAATGGTGCCATCGAGCAGCGCCCGGCGGGTGTAGGGGGTCAGCTCATGGGCGATGAAGGTCACCTGCCGCGCCACGCCGCGTTCCTCCAGCGCCGAAATGACACCCCGGTTGCCGCCACCGGCATTGTAGAGCCCTTCTAGGTCCGGGTGCTCATCCAGCAGGCGCAGGGTGATGTCGCGTGTCCGCTCGTTGTCATCACGGCCCTCGCGCACTTTCAGCGCCTGCAATCCGGGCTGAAGCTCTTCCAGCACCTCAAGGCAGCTGCCGTGGCGCTCCGCATGGTCGCGCAGGCCCAGCGAGCCTGCAATGAAGCCGACCTTGGCCGTGGAGCCGGGCCGGTTGCCGGCAATGAACCGGGCGAGTAACTGCCCGGCAGACCGCCCCGCTGCCACATTGTCAATACCGGCGAAATGCGCCCGCGCCGAGGCCGGATGATCTGAGATGAGGGTGACCACCGGTACGTCCCGCATGGCCAGCCGGTCGATGGCGGCGCGCACCTCCGGCGAGCTGGGCGCAACCACCGCCACCCCGTCGCAGATGCTCTTGTCGAGCACGGCCAGCGTTCCGGCAACCGAATGGCTGTCGAAGGCATCGATGGGGGTGATGGTCATCACCACCCGCTCGCCCGCAACACGCAGCGCCACCTGTTCCGCCTCGCGCTTCAGGTCTTCCATGAAGGCGTTGGTGCTCTGGGGAATGAGGAAATGCAGCCGGTAGCGGCGGCGTTTGGCCAGGTTGGCGGCGTGGACATCGGGCGTATAGCCCAGCTCCCGCACGGCTGTTTCAACCCGCTCCACCGTGGCCGCCCGCACGCCGGGCCGGCCGTTCAGCACCCTGTCAACGGTGGCAAGGCTCACTCCGGCCCTTGCCGCCACATCATGAATGGTCACACGCTGCATCATCACTCCCCAGCTGCCCCGACTATAACGGCCGCATCGGGCTTGTCAGTAATTTTGTGCAATGCAGCAAGCGAGGTGTTCAGCCGAGTACGGCCTGCCCTGCCGCATGACCCGAGGCCCAGGCCCACTGGAAATTGAAACCGCCGAGATGCCCGGTCACATCCACCACCTCGCCGATGAAATAGAGCCCCGGCACATCATTGGCTTCCATGGAGCGGGAGGAGAGGGCGGTGGTGTCCACACCGCCCAATGTCACCTCCGCCGTGCGGTAGCCTTCCGTGCCAGCTGGCAGAAGCTGCCAGCTGTTGATGGCGCTGCCCATCTTCTGCAGAACCTTGTCGGGCTGGTCGGCCAGCCGCCCGCCAAAGCCGTGGGCGGCGCTCAGTTCTTCCGCCAGCCGCTTGGGCAAAAGTCCGGCCAGCGCGGTGCGCACATCCTGCTTGCCGTGGCTGGTCTTGCCCGCCTTCAGCGCGGCAAACACATTCGTCTGCGGCAAAAGGTCCACGGTGATCGGCTGGCCCTCGCGCCAGTAGGACGAAATCTGCAGGACCGATGGGCCGGAAAGCCCCCGGTGAGTGAAGAGCAGCCCCTCGCGGAAGCGCGTCTTGCCGAAGCTGACGACCGCATCCACCGACACGCCCGCAAGCTTGGTGCAGAGGATCTTGTTGTCGTCCGAGAAGGTCAGAGGCACCAGCGCGGGGCGGGGCGCAACAACCGCAAGGCCGAACTGTTTTGCAATCTCGTAGCCGATGCCGGTGGCGCCCATCTTGGGGATCGACGGCCCTCCGGTCGCCACCACCAGCGCCCGGGCGCGCAGGGCCCCGCGGGAAGTGGTAACGGAAAACCGGTCATCCGGTTTGCTGACGGCGGTAAAGGAGGTTTCCATCCAAAGCTTCACCCCCGCCGCCTCCGCCTCGCGCAGCAGCATGTGGATGATGTCCATGGCGGCGTTATCGCAGAACAGCTGGCCCAGCGTCTTCTCATGCCAGGGAATGCGGTGCGCCTCCACCAGCTTGAGGAAATGCTGCGGCGTATAGCGCTTCAGCGCCGAAACGCAGAAGCGCGGGTTCTGCGACAGGAAATTGGCCGGCGTGGTGTGCAGGTTGGTGAAATTGCACCGCCCGCCGCCGGAAATGCGGATCTTCTCCGCCGGACGTTTGGCATGGTCGATCACCAGCACGGAAAGCCCCCGCTTTCCCGCCTCAATCGCACACATCAACCCCGCCGCCCCGGCGCCGAGCACAAGAACATCAATATCGGTCATGCCGTGCTTATAGGGCTTTGCCGGTAGGACGGCTAGCGGGGGGCTGGTTACTCTGGCACGGTGCTTCAGTCCCCCTCTCCTCAAGGGGGAGGGGAAACGAGAGGCCTCTGCCAGAGGAGCAAGTCTCTGAAACTGCTGGTCTTCCGGCATCACAGAAACGCTTGTGGCCTTTTCCTGTACGATGTGTCCCCGAGACCTTGCGAGGTCGGCCCCCTCAATAAGCCGCCTCGGTCCGTCCCATTTCCACGTAGACGCTCTTGATCTGGCTGTAGTGGGCAATGGCCGCGTGGCCGTTTTCGCGGCCGATGCCGGAGGATTTGAAGCCGCCGAAGGGCATCTGGATGGGGGTGAGGTTGTAGGTGTTGATCCAGCAGGTGCCAGCCTGAAGCTGGCCGATGACCCTGTGGGCGCGCTGAATGTCGCGGGTGAAGACGCCGGCGCCGAGGCCGAATTCAGTGGCGTTGGCGCGGGTGATGACTTCTTCTTCCGTTTCGAAATCGAGCACGCACATCACCGGGCCGAAGATTTCTTCCCGGGCAATGCGCATGGAGTCCTGAACATCGGCAAAGACGGTCGGCTCGACGAACAGGCCCTGCGGGAACTGCGGCACATGTGCGGCCTTGCCGCCGCAGACGAGCCTTGCGCCTTCGTCCTGGCCCAGCTTCATGTAGCCCAGCACCTTGTCATATTGCGCCTTTGACACGAGCGGGCCGAGGTTGACGGCCTCGTCCAGCGGGTCGCCCATCACCGCATTGGCGGTGCGTTCGGCAAGGCGCTTCAGAAAGGCGTCCTTCAGGCCCTTCTGCACGAAGACGCGGGTGCCGTTGGAACAGATCTGGCCGGTGGAATAGAAATTGGCGTTGATCGCCGCCGAGACGGCGCTTTCGAGATCGGAATCATCAAAGAGGATCAGCGGCGACTTGCCGCCCAGTTCCAGCGTCAGATGCTTGAGGTTGGCCCCCGCAAGGCCTGCCACCTTGCGCCCCGTCGGCACGGAGCCTGTGACGGAGACCTTGGCCACAGCTGGATGGGAGACAAGTTTTGCTCCCACATCGCCCGCACCCTGCACCACGTTGAAGACACCGGCGGGAACGCCAGCTTCGGTGAGCGCTTCTGCCAGCTTCAGGGCGGAGAGCGGCGTCACTTCCGAGGGCTTGAAAATCATGGCATTGCCGCAGGCAAGGGCGGGAGCGGCCTTCCAGCAGGCGATCTGGATCGGATAGTTCCAGGCGCCAATGCCAACGCAGATGCCCAGCGGCTCGCGGCGGGTGTAGGCGAAGGAGCCGCCCAGATCGATGTGCTCGCCGGTCAGCGTGGCGGCGAGATTGCCGAAATATTCGAGGCAGTCCGCGCCGGAGGCCGCATCGGCGATGAGCGTTTCCTGCAAGGGCTTGCCAGTGTCCAGCGTTTCAAGCTCGCTTAGCTCCCGGTTCTGCTGGCGCAGGATGTCCGCCGCCCGGCGCAGCACCCGGCCGCGCTCCGTGGCGGGCGTTGCGGCCCAGAGCTTCTGTCCCTCGCGGGCGGCTGTCATGGCCGCCTCGATGGTGGCTTCATCTGCGCCATGCAGCCGGGCGATCACTTCGCCGGTGGCCGGGTAGATGCTGTCGAATGCAGAGCCTTCGGGGCTCTCCACATAGGCGCCGCCAATATAGTGGGAGGCTGCGGGTTGCGCGCGCATAGGCTTCGCTCCGTTTTGTTGACTGGGTGCCGCTGCGGGCACTCTTCTGTTCGGTCTTTTGGATCAACGCTGGCTGTTTTGCCAGTCCGGATGGATCCACGGTTCCTGATTTGAGGCGGGCAGGGGCGTGCGGCCAAGGATATGGTCCGAGGCCTTCTCGCCCACCATGATCGAGGGGGCGTTGAGATTGCCGTTGGTCACCTGCGGGAAGATGGAACTGTCCGCCACCCGCAGGCCCTCGACGCCGATCACCCGGCATTCCGGGTCCACCACGGCCATGGGATCGTCCTTGGCACCCATGCGGCAGGTGCCGCAGGGGTGATAGGCGCTTTCCACATGTTCGCGGATGAAGCCGTCCAGCTCCTCGTCGCTTTGCAGGTGGCTGCCGGGCTGGATTTCCTTGCCCCGGAAGGGAGTGAAAGCCTCCTGCCCGAAGATCTCCCGCGTCAGGCGGATGCAGGCGCGGAAATCGGCCCAGTCATCGGCATGGGACATGTAATTGAAGCGAATCGACGGCTTGTCCAGCGGATCACCGCTTCGGAGCCGCACCTCGCCGCGTGACTTGGAGCGCATTGGCCCCACATGGGCCTGGAATCCGTGCCCCTCCGCCGCCGCCTTGCCGTCATAGCGCACGGCAAAGGGGATGAAGTGGAACTGGATGTCCGGGTAGTCGACGCCGGCCTTTGAGCGGATGAAGGCGCAGGCCTCGAACTGGTTGGAGGCCCCAAGCCCCTTGCCGGTAAGAAGCCATTGCGCTCCGATCAGGGCCTTGGAGATGAGATTCCAGTGCTTGTAGAGCGTGATTGGCTGGGTGCAGGCCTGCTGCAGGTAAAGCTCCAGATGGTCCTGCAGGTTGGCGCCGACGCCGGGCCGGTCCGCCACGACTTCGATGCCATGGTCCTTCAGATGCTGCGCCGGGCCGATGCCGGAGTGCATCAGCAGCTTGGGCGAGTTGATCGACGAGGCGGAGATGATCACCTCGCGCCGGGCATGGGCCACCTGCGGTGCGCCGCTGCCGCGCTGATACTCGACGCCGGTGGCGCGGCCGTTTTCGACGATGACACGGCGCACGAGGGCGCCGGTGATCAGCTCCACATTGCCGCGCTTGAGGGCGGGCTTCAGATAGGCATTGGCGGCGGACCAGCGCTGACCCTTGTAGACGGTCATCTCCATGTCGCCGAAGCCTTCCTGCTTCTCGCCGTTGTAGTCGGCGGTGGTCTCGTAACCGGCCTGCCGCCCGGCTTCGATGAAGGCATTGAACAGCGGATTGTGCTTGGGGCCGCGCTGCACATGCAGGGGACCGTTGCGCCCGCGCCAGCCATCCTCACCCGCCTTTGCGTTCTCCATCCGCTGGAAATAGGGCAGCACATGCCGGTAGCCCCAGCCGCTGGCGCCCATGGCCTCCCAGGTGTCGAAGTCCCGCGCGTGGCCGCGCACATAGACCATGCCGTTGATGGAGGAGGAGCCGCCGATCACCTTGCCGCGCGGGGTCGCCAGCACGCGCCCGCCCAGATGCGGCTCCGGCTCGCTGGCAAAGCCCCAGTCATAGCGGCGCATGTTCATGGGATAGGAGAGGGCGGCGGGCATCTGGATGAAAGGCCCGGCATCCGTGCCGCCGAACTCCAGAACCAGCACGCGGTTTGCAGGATCTTCCGACAGGCGCGCGGCCATGGCACAGCCCGCAGAGCCGGCCCCCACGATGATGAAGTCATATCCGCTCATGGCTGCACCTCGTTCCCGGCTCCGGATTTGCGCATGCGGATCTGCGCTTCCACATAGTCCTCGACCATGCGGATGGCGGCTTCCCGGTCCGGCGTTTTCCGGCTCAGGGCCTGACGGATCCACACGCCGTCGATCATGGAAGCGGTGCCTTCGGCGACCTCGGCCGCATCCTTTTCCGGCAGAAAGGCCTTGAGGTTGAAAGTGAGATTGGAGGTCAGGCGCGCGGCATAGATGCGCAGCAGGCGCTGATTGGATTCGGCTGTCTGGGCCTGCGCGTAGAAGGACAGCCACGCGGCAATCACGGCCTCACGGAACTGCTCCGGATCGAAATTCCCGGCGATGATGGCCGAGATCCGCTCACGCGGGGTCGAGGCTGCGGCGAGCCTTGCGCGGATGCCCTGGCCCAGCTCGTGCAGCAAATGCCGCATGGTGGCCGCAAGCAGTTGATCCTTGGAGCCAAAATAGTGGTGAGCCAGTCCGCCGGACACTCCGGCACGGCGGGCGATCTGCGCAATCGTCACGTCACAGAAGCCCGTCTCGTGAATCGCGTCGACCGTCGCCTCGATGAGGGTGCGGCGGCGTTCAGCTTCCATCCCGATTTTCGGCATCAAGCACTCCTTTCATTGCCCTATGGATATTTTTAATTGATCGATCAATCAATCAAAACTTGCCAAGCCTGCGGCAAAATGTTTCATTAGCAACATCCAGAGGGGCAATCTGCGCCGCAAAGACGGGCATAGAAAAGGTTCCCCATTGCATAAGGGGTCCTGCCGGGTTCATTTGGGTGTGAACACCGGGGACGAGTCCTGTTATTACAGGGCGTCAACGCGAAAGCAGGAGAAAGAACCGGATGAAGCGTATATCCACTTTCATCGCCGGGCCGGCAGCGGGTTTTGCCCTTGCCGTGACCTTGACGGGCAGCGCCCTGGCGCTGGAACCTGAAAGCTGCAAGATGGTCCGGTTCTCGGATGTCGGCTGGACCGATATCACCGCGACAACCGCCGTGACCACCACGCTTCTTCAGGGGCTGGGCTATGAGACGGATATCAAGATCCTCTCCGTCCCGGTCACCTACGCCTCGCTCAAGAACAAGGACATCGACGTCTTCCTGGGCAACTGGATGCCCACCATGGAGGCGGACATCGCCCCCTACCGTGAGGATGGGTCGGTCGAGACGGTCCGCGCCAATCTGGAAGGCGCCAAATACACGCTCGCCGTGCCGCAATACACCTACGACAAGGGCCTTAAGAGCTTTGCCGACATTGCCAAGTTCAAGGACAGTCTGAACGGCAAAATCTACGGCATCGAGCCTGGAAACGACGGAAACCGTCTCATCATCGGCATGATCGACCAGGATGAGTTCGGCCTGAAGGATTTCGAGGTGGTGGAAAGCTCCGAGCAGGGCATGCTGGCGCAGGTCGCCCGGGCCACCAGCCGGAAGCAGGATGTGGTTTTTCTCGGCTGGGCGCCGCACCCGATGAATTCCAGTTTCGAAATCGCCTATCTGGATGGCGGCGATGACGTCTTCGGCCCCGATTATGGCGGTGCCACCGTCTACACCAATGTGCGCCAAGGCTATGTTGCCGAATGCGCCAATGTGGGCAAGCTGCTGACCAATCTCGAATTCACCCTCGAGATGGAAAACGAGATCATGGGCGCGATCCTCAACGGCAACGCCGATCCCGCCAAGGCGGCTGCCGAATGGCTCAAGGCCAATCCGGCCAGCTTCGAAGGCTGGCTTGAGGGCGTGACCACCCGCGACGGCGGTGAAGCCATTCCGGCTGTTAAGCAGGCCCTCGGCCTCTGAATCCACCCGTACACTCCGGTGAGCTGGCCGCAAGGCCGCTCCCGGCAGGATGACATTGAACTGGCCGGGCACCATGTCCCGGCTGGAAGGGGGTGAATATTGACCTTTCCCGGCCTTTCCTTTGCCACTGCCGCCCAGACGGCGGCCTCATTGCCCGCCCAGGCGGTGGAGTGGCTGACCAGCCACAAGCTTCCCATCGGCCCCTGGGCAAGATCGGTGGTCGACTGGCTGACCACCAATGCCTACATGGTCTTTGATGCCATTTCCTACACAATCGAAGCCTTTATCGGCAGCCTGCTGTGGGTGCTGAAGACGCCGCATCCGCTGACGGTCGTCGCGGCCGTGACCGTTCTGGCCTATGTGGCCCGCCGCAACATCGGCTTCCCGCTGCTGGTGCTGGGCTCGCTGCTGCTGATCATCAATCAGGGCTACTGGACGGCCACGATGGATACGCTGGCGCTGGTGCTTGGCTCGACCGCAATCTGCATGGCTGTTGGCGTGCCGATCGGTGTCGTGGCTGCGCATAATCCGCGCTTCTATGCCTTTCTTCAGCCGGTGCAACAAAACGCCATTGTGGTCCTCCTTCAGGGTCAAAACCATACTTCAAGGTGGACCCGTTCAATGGGGGTGGATCAGCTGGATCTGATGCAGACGATCCCGACTTTCGTCTATCTCATTCCCGCGCTCATTCTCTTCGGCCTCGGCATGGTGCCGGGCCTGATCGCCACGGTGATCTTCGCGCTGCCGGCTCCGATCCGCCTGACGCAGCTGGGGGTGTCCTCGACGCCCACGCAGCTCGTCGAGGCGGGCGAGGCTTTCGGCACCACCCGCTGGCAGCTTCTGTGGAAGGTGGAGCTTCCCTATGCCCTGCCGCAGATCATGGCCGGACTGACGCAGACGATCATGCTGTCCCTGTCGATGGTGGTGATTGCCGCACTGGTGGGCGCCAACGGCCTTGGCGTGCCGACACTGCGGGCACTCAACTCGGTCAACATCGCCATGGGCTTCGAGGTGGGAGTGGCCATCGTGCTGGTCGCCATCGTGCTCGACCGTTTCTTCAAGGGCCGTTCGGGCAAGACCCGCAAGGGAGGCGCGAATGACTGAAGCTGCCGTTTCTTTCCGCAATGTGGATATCGTCTTCGGCTCTGATCCGAAATCCGCCCTGCCGCTGATCGATGCGGGCCGCACCCGCGCTGAAATCCAGAAAGAGACCGGCCAGACGCTGGGTGTCGCCGGAGCCACGTTCGACATCATGCCGGGCGAGGTGATCGTGCTGATGGGCCTGTCCGGCTCGGGCAAGTCCACGCTGCTGCGTGCCGTCAACGGGCTCAACCCGGTCATCCGGGGTGAGGCGCTGGTGCGGGACGAGGATGGGCTGGTCAATCCGGCCACCTGCGGCCCGGAGCGGCTGCGCCGCCTGCGCCGCAGCCGGGTGGCCATGGTGTTCCAGCAATTCGCCCTGCTGCCCTGGCGCACGGTGGCGGAAAATGTCGGCTTCGGCCTTGAGGTTGCCGGCATGCCGCTGGCCGAGCGCCGGCGCAAGGTGGCCGAACAGCTGGAGCTGGTCGGCCTTGCGGGTGTGGGCGGCAAGCAGGTGCACGAGCTGTCCGGCGGCATGCAGCAGCGCGTTGGCCTTGCCCGCGCCTTTGCCACCGATGCGCCGATCCTGCTGATGGACGAACCTTTCTCGGCGCTGGATCCGCTGATCCGCGACCGGCTGCAGGATGAGCTTCTGGAGCTGCAGAGCAAGCTTCACCGCACCATCATCTTCGTCAGTCATGACCTTGATGAAGCCGCCAAGATCGGTTCGCGCATCGCCATCATGGAAGGCGGCCGCATCATCCAGCTCGGCACACCGCAGGAGATCGTCCGCTCTCCGGCAACGCCCTATGTGGCGGATTTCGTTGCCCACATGAATCCGCTCAACGTGCTGCGGGCGCAGGATGTGATGGTGCCGGTGGAAGGGCAGGCCGCTGACGCAGACGACTGCTCCCGCTGCGACCTTGCCACGCCCTTGCGCGAAGTCATCGCCCTCAAGCGCCACTCGGCAGGCCCTGTCGTCGTGCTCGACGGCGGCATTCCCGCCGGTCTCATCCGCGAGGGGGAACTGCTGGCGGCGATGGGGTGAGGGAAGGCGGCCTCTGCCTTTCCTTCGTCATGCGAGTGTCAGAGCAGTGGCATGACGGATAGCATGGGTTCGGGAGAGGGGGCTTACCCGTCAACTGAAGTTCCTTCAATCCGCCGGGCGTGCCGGGTCGCGGGCGTGGCGGAGGGCTTCGAGGGCTTTCATGCGCTGCTCGCTGCGGGCCCAGTTTTCCTGCGTCACACCGGCAATCAAGGCCTCGGCGATGGCCATCAGAGCGGTGGAGGAATCCCACGGCGAGGGCACGGCGACGCGGGCGGGCAGCACATGGGCGGCAATGCGGGCAATGGGCGACATCCAGCTGTCGGTGATCAGCCCCACCGTCACGCCTTGCCGGGCTGCGGCTTCGGCAAAGCGGATGATTTCGGCCTGATAGCGGCGGATGTCGAAGACGACCAGCACATCCTTTGGTCCCATGCCGATGAGCTGGTCCAGCCAGTTGCCTTCCTGCCCGGCCACATGCTGCACGCCGGGGCGCACGATGCGCAGATGCGCGGCCATGTAACGGGCGAGCGCATCGGTGAAGCGCCCGCCGATGATGTGAACCGTCCGTTTTTCGTCGGCGAGCAGCCGGGCGAAGGCTTCGATGTCCTTCTGCGGCAGATGCTGGAAGGTTTCACGCAGGTTCTCGACCAGCTTGTCGGCAAAGGCATTGCCGCAGCCCAAGCCTGCTTCCGGCAGCGCCGGATCGCGGGCAAGGGGGGATTTCAGCTGGTTCTCAAGCTCGGCACGCAGCCGTTTCTGGAAATCGGCAAAGCCGGGAAAGCCAAGCCTCGCTACGAAGCGCAGGATCGTCGGAGAACTGACACCGGCGGCTTCCGCGAACTGAGCGACAGTCTCCAGCCCCAGCATCGGATAGTTGGCCAGCAGTGCCACCGCCGCCCGCCGTTCGGTGGTGGTGAATTCGTCCAGCCGCTCCCGGATTTCCTCGGTCAGTGCGCGTTCCATGGGCTGTTCCCGGTTATGCCTGCCGCTTGAGAAGGCAGGTGGCACATGTTGGGCAGGTGCCTTCGTTTTGTATTTGACACGGCTTCAAACTGTGTATCAAATCATACACAGACAGCTGGACTTCGCAAATCTGTAACAAAAAATACAAGCGCAGATCCGGCCGCCAGAGGTATCGGGAGCAGCTATGGGGCAGGCAGGAGAGCCGCAGCCGGAGCACGGCACAGGTGCGGCCATTTCCATCGAGAACCGCCAGGGGCAGAGCGATTTTGTCCTGCTTGTCGATCACGCCTCCAACGTGATTCCGCCGGAGTATGGCGACCTTGGCCTCAGTGCGGAAGCCCGTGTTGCGCATATCGCCTGGGACCCCGGTGCGCTGGGCACCGCCCGCGAGATGGCGCGGCTCCTGGATGCGCCGCTGATCTATCCGCAGGTGTCGCGGCTCATCATCGACTGCAACCGTCAGCATGATGCCCATGACCTGATCCCGGCCGTCAGCGAGACGACCCGCATTCCCGGCAATGAAAACCTGACTGAGAGGGAACGGCAGAAGCGCATTGCGCTGGCACATGCCCCGTTCCATGCGGCGGCGGAAGCCCTGCTCGCCGAACGGGATGCACGCGGACAGGCCAGCATTGTTGTTTCGGTGCACACCTACACCCCGGTCTACAAGGGCGTCAGCCGCCCGTGGGAAATCGGTATCATCGCTGCGCAGGACCGGCGGCTGGCCGATTTTCTGATCCGGGAACTGGAAGCCGAAGGCGGGCTGACGGTAGGCGACAATGAGCCCTATTCCCCAGCTGACGGGGTCTATTACACAGTGAACCGGCATGGAGAGTCCCAGGGCCGGGCCTGTGTCATGATCGAGGTGCGCAACAACGAGCTGGTGACGGCAGAGCAGGAGCGGGAATGGGGCGCAAGACTCGCCCGCATTCTGGAGGCCGCCCGTGCCCGGATTGGCCTGTCCGGCGGCAAGGGGAGCGGCAATGCCTAGAGCGGCCCTTGCCTATATCCGCTGGGTGGATGGCTTCAACCGGGGGCTCGGCCGGCTCGTCATGTACGGGCTGTTCATCCTGATGGCAATCCTGTTGTGGTCATCCATCTCCAAGACTTTCTTCCAGCCCTCGCTCTGGACTCTGGAAGCCGCGCAATTCGCCATGGCCGCCTATTATGTTCTCGGCGGCCCCTATGCCCTGCAGGCGGGCGGCAGCGTGCGGATGGATCTTTTCTATGCGGATTGGTCCCTGAAAAAGAAGGCCTGGTTCGACGCCTTCACGGTGTTCCTGCTGATCTTCTATCTCGGCGTGCTGTTCTATGGCGCCATGGGCTCTGCGGCCTATTCGCTCGGCTATTTCGGCACCCAGCCGTTCCATTTCTTTGGTGATCTGATCTACGCCTATGTCACCGGCGGCAGCGAGGCTGCCGGAAAGGTGCTGGGCTTTCTGGAGCGCAGCCGCAGCGCCTGGCGGCCTGAGCTCTGGCCGATCAAATTCGTCATGTGCTTCGGTTTCCTGCTCATGCTCCTGCAGGCTTTCTCCGAGTTCCTGAAGGACGTTGCGCGCATCCGTGGGGAGGAAATCTGATGTCCTACGAGATGATCGCCATCCTGATGTTCTCCTCGATGATGCTGATGCTCCTCACCGGGCAGCGCGTCTTCGGGGCCATCGGCGGCATTGCCACCATCGCCTCGCTGGCCCTGTGGGGCACCGGCTCCTACGACATTCCTTTTGCGCAGGCCATGAAGCTGATGGCCTGGTATCCGCTGCTCACCCTGCCGATGTTCATCTTCATGGGCTATGTGCTGTCGGAATCAAGGATCGCCGAAGACCTCTACCGCATGTTCCATGTCTGGATGGGGCCGGTGAACGGCGGCCTGGCCATCGGCACGATCCTCCTCATGGTGCTGGTCTCGGCCATGAACGGGCTCTCCGTCGCCGGCATGGCCATCGGCGCCACTATCGCCCTGCCGGAGCTCTTGCGGCGCGGCTATGACAAGCGGATGGTCTCGGGCGTCATTCAGGCCGGGTCATCGCTCGGCATCCTCGTGCCGCCGTCTGTGGTGCTGGTGCTCTATGCCATGATCGCCCGCGCGCCCGTGGGCCAGCTGTGGCTCGCAGGTGTGTTGCCGGGGCTGATGATGGCCGCCATGTTCATCCTCTATGTGGCGGTGCGCTGCGCGCTTCAACCAAAGCTGGGGCCGGCGCTGCCGGTGGAAGAGCGCAACATCTCCATGGCGGAGAAGCTGCGGCTGCTCTCCGCCGGCCTCCTGCCCATCGGCATTTTCCTCGTCATGATGGTGCCCTTCGTCAAGGGCTGGACCAGCCTTGTCGAAAGCTCGGCCATCGGCGCGATTGCGGCTCTCACCGTGGCTCTGGTGAAGCGGCGGATGACGCGGCAGATCTTCCAGTCCTGCGTGCGCCAGACGCTGCTGATCTCCTGCATGTTCATGTGGATCATCCTTGCCGCTCTCGGCTTCGGCGCCGTGTTCGACGGGCTCGGGGCGGTGAAGGCGATCGAGAGCTTCTTCACGGTGGAACTGGGGCTCACCCCCTGGACCATCCTGATCCTGATGCAGGTGTCGTTCCTCGTCATGGGCACGTTCCTGGATGACACGGCGATGCTGGTGATCGTCGCGCCGCTTTACGTGCCGCTGGTGGCCAAGCTCGACCTCGGCCTGCCGCCCGATCAGGTGTTGATCTGGTACGGCGTGCTCTACACGGTCACAACGCAGATCGCCTATATGACGCCGCCCTTCGGCTATAATCTGTTCCTCATGCGCGCCATGGCACCGCCGGAGATCAGGCTCAGCGACATTTACGCCTCCATCGTCCCGTTTGTTCTGGTGATGATTCTGGCGCTCGTTATCATCATGCTGTTTCCGCAGGTGGCGCTCTGGCTGCCACAGCAGGTCTACGGATAGGGCACGGGGGCGGCAGCCCGCGGGCAGGCGAGGCAAACTGCTTCATCCGCCGTCACAGCGGGCGGGAAGCGGACGGGGAGGACTGAAACGGGACGGGCGCACGGGGCAATCCGCAAGGCCGTCACTTCGGGGAAGCCGGACAGGCAAGAACAAGGCCGCAAAGGCAGCTGTCCGGCACACCATGATCATGACCAACAGGGGAGTTAGCAGACATGACCAGCAGACGTGAATTCCTGAAGAATGCGGGCCTTGGTGCAACGGTTGCAGCAGGCGCCACCACGCTGGCCGCTCCGGCGGTTCTCGCCCAGGCGCCGATCAAGTGGCGCCTGCAGACCTATGCCGGGCCTGCCCTTGGCGAGCACGTGATCAAGCCAGCCATCGATGCCTTCAATGCGGCCGCCAACGGCCAGATGGAAATCGAGCTGTTTTATGCCGACCAGCTGGTGCCGACCTCCGAACTCTTCCGGGCCATGCAGCGCGGCACCATCGATGCGGTGCAGTCGGACGATGATTCCATGGCCTCGCCCACCGAAGTGACCGTCTTCGGCGGCTACTTCCCCTTCGCCACCCGCTACTCGCTCGATGTGCCGGTGCTGTTCAACCAGTATGGCCTCAAGGAAATCTGGGAAGAGGAATATGCCCGCGTCGGCGTGAAGCACATTTCTGCCGGTGCCTGGGACCCGTGCCACTTCGCCACCAAGGACCCGATCAACTCCCTGGCCGATCTCAAGGGTAAGCGCATCTTCACTTTCCCGACCGCCGGCCGCTTCCTGTCGCAGTTCGGCGTCGTGCCGGTCACCCTGCCGTGGGAAGACATTCAGACGGCGGTGCAGACCGGAGAGCTGGACGGCATCGCCTGGTCCGGCATCACCGAGGATTACACCGTCGGCTGGGCAGATGTGACCAAGTACTTCCTCACCAACAACATCTCGGGCGCCTGGATCGGCCACTTCTTCGCCAACATGGACCGCTGGAACGAGCTGCCGGATCACCTGAAGATCATGCTGCAGCTCGCCATGGACTCCTCCCATCTCTACCGTCAGTGGTGGTACTGGGGCGGTGAAGCGGACCTGCGCGTCAACGGCACCAAGCTGCAGCTGACCTCCATTCCGGACGAGGAATGGGCGACGGTGGAAGCCGCTGCGGGCAAGTTCTGGGACGAGATTGCCGCCGAGTCCGAGACCAAGGCCAAGGTGGTCGAGATCATCAAGAAATACAACGCAGCCATGGCCAAGGCCGGCCGTCCGTACCGTTACGGCTGATCCACTGTCCATCCTGCAGCGGCGCGGAACTTCGCGCCGCTGCCTGCGATCAACGGCGGCGCGGGAGGCTGCGCCGCCCGGTCACTTTCAAGAATGAACGGAACGATCATCCAGATGGCTGCCAACATGACATTCGACGCCCTGAAACAGGCCGTTCAGGAAGGTACGGTCGACACGGTTCTGGCCTGTATCATCGACATGCAGGGCCGCCTGATGGGCAAGCGCTTCCATGCGCGCCACTTCATCGACAGCGCTTATGACGAGACCCATTGCTGCAACTATCTGCTGGCAACAGACCTCGAAATGTACACGGTCGAAGGCTATGCCTCGACCAGCTGGTCGCGCGGCTATGGCGACTATGTGATGAAGCCGGATCTGTCCACCATCCGCCGCCTCGGCTGGCTGGAGGGCACGGCGATGGTGCTGTGCGACGTGCAGGATCACCATACCCACGCCGACGTGCCGCATTCGCCCCGCGCCCTGCTGAAGGGGCAGGTGGCCCGGCTGAAGGACATGGGCTTTCAGGCGATGATGGCGACGGAGCTGGAGTTCTTCCTGTTCGAGAAGAGCTTCGACGAGATCCGCAAGTCTGGCTTCCGTGATCTGGAGCCGATCTCTGCCTATAACGAGGACTACCACATCCTGGCCACCACCAAGGAAGAGCATGTGATGCGCCCGGTGCGCAACCATCTCTATGCTGCGGGCATTCCGGTGGAAAACACCAAGGGCGAGGCTGAGGCCGGGCAGGAGGAGCTGAACATCCGCTATGCGCCTGCCATGCTCTGCGCCGACTATCACACCATCGCCAAACATGCGGTGAAGGAGATCGCCTGGCAGAAGGGCCATGGCGTCACTTTCCTGCCCAAGTGGCACAAGGACCGCACGGGCTCATCCGCCCATATCCACCAGTCCCTGTGGACGCTGGACGGCAAGCCCGCCTTCTTCGATGCGTCGGACAGCCTCGGCATGTCGGCGCTGATGAAGCACTACATGGCGGGCCTCATCAAATATGCGGGCGACTACACCTATTTCCTGGCGCCCTATGTGAACAGCTACAAGCGCTTCCAGCGTGGCACCTTCGCACCCACCCGCACGGTCTGGTCCATCGACAACCGCACGGCTGGCTTCCGCCTTTGCGGCGAGGGCTCGAAGGGCGTGCGCGTGGAATGCCGTATTGGCGGCTCGGACCTCAACCCCTATCTGGCCCTTGCAGCCCAGATCGCGGCCGGTATTCGCGGCATCGAGGAGAAGCTGGAACTTGCCCCGCCGATGACCGGCGACATCTATCAGGCGCAGAAGGCCAAGCAGATCCCCCGCACACTGCGCGATGCGACGGAGACATTGCGCAAGTCGAAGATGCTGCGCGAGGCTTTCGGTGACAGCGTTGTCGAGCATTACGCCCGCGCCGGGGAATGGGAGCAGGAGGAATTCGACCGCGTTGTCACGGATTACGAACTGGCCCGCGGGTTTGAACGCGCCTGAGAAACGCGCCTGAGAGGTGCCCGGCTGGAGCCGGGCGCCCTTATGGCATAGCATTGCCGCCCGAGGGGCGGTGTTTTTTGAGGTTATCTCATGTCTGAAATGGTCAAACTCATCTCGCCGGTCGATGGATCGGTTTACGCCGAAAGGGCGGCGGCTGATGCTGCAGCGGTTGACCGGGCGGTCACGGCGGCGAAGGCAGCACAGCCGGGCTGGGCAGCGGTGCCGCTGGATGCGCGCATCGGCCTGTGCCTGAAGGCGCTTGAGGCGCTGCTGGCGATGAATGACGAAATCGTGCCGGAACTGGCCTGGCAGATGGGCCGGCCGGTGCGTTTCGGCGGCGAGAAGGGCGGCGTGGAAGAGCGCGCCCGCTACATGGCCAGCATCGCCAAGGATGCACTGGCCAATATCGTTCCGCCGGAGCGCCCCGGTTTCAAGCGCTACCTCAAGATGGAGCCGCTGGGCCTTGTCATGGTCATTGCGCCGTGGAACTATCCGTTCCTGACGGCTGGAAACACCATCTTCCCGGCACTGATGGCGGGTAACGTGGTGCTGCTGAAGCACGCTGCCCAGACGCTGCTGGTTGGCGAGCGCTTTGCCGAGGCCTTCAAGAAGGCCGGGCTGCCGGATGGTGTGTTCCAGAACATCGTCATGACCCATGAGGGCACGGAGAAGCTGCTCGGCTCCGGCCTTGTCGATCACGTCAACTTCACCGGCTCGGTCGCAGGCGGCAAGGCCATTGAAAGGGCACTGGCCGGCACTTTCGCCACCATGGGGCTGGAGCTGGGCGGCAAGGACCCGGCCTATGTCATGGCCGATGCCGACCTCGACTATGCCGTCGCCAATCTGGTGGATGGCGCCTTCTTCAACTCAGGCCAGTGCTGCTGCGGCATCGAGCGCATCTATGTGCATGAAAGCCGCTACGACGCCTTCGTGGACGGCTTTGTCGATCTGACCAAGCAGTACAAGCTCGGCAATCCGCTCGATGCGGAAACCACCATCGGCCCCATGGCGCAGACGCGCTTTGCCACCTGGGTGCGCGAGCAGACGGAAGAGGCGCTGCGCAAGGGCGCCAAGGCGCATATCGACACGTCCGCCTTCCCGATGGACAAGGCCGGAACGCCCTACCTCGCCCCGCAGGTGCTGACCAATGTCAATCACCAGATGTCGGTGATGCGCGAGGAAAGCTTCGGCCCGGTCGTCGGCATCATGAAGGTGAAGGACGATGCGGAAGCCATCCAGCTGATGAACGACAGCCCCTATGGCCTCACTGCCTCGATCTGGACGGAAGACCTCGACGCGGCCGAGCGGATCGGCGGCGAGATCGACACCGGCACCGTCTTCATGAACCGTTGCGACTATGTGGATCCGGGCCTTGTCTGGACCGGCGTGAAGGACACCGGCAAGGGCGCCGCCCTGTCGCAGGTGGGCTTCGCCAACCTGACCCGGCCCAAGTCCTTCCATCTGCGCAAGGAGCACTGAACCGGATTTGCGGCGCTGGCGGGACAGCTTCCGGGAGAAGCCAGATGCCGCAAGTCTCCTGAATTTGGCCGCAGCCTCTCGCCCCCCTCCCCCTTGAGGGGAGGGGCCGGGGGTGGGGGAGCTGGCTGAGACGGAAATGACCGGAATGGGCAATCGGAAACGGGCACCGGCAAGCTGACTTTTGCCGGTGAAGACCCCCACCCCTTACCCCTCCCCTCAAGGGGGAGGGGAATGGCACGGCCCAGCCTGTTCATTGTTCAACACTATCGACCGCGTTGATCCCGACGCATCAATTGACTGAAAGCCTGAACCATGACCACCGTTCCCTCTGTCAACTGGTCCTATCCGACTGCCGTGCGCTTTGGTGCCGGGCGCATCAAGGAGCTGGCCGCTGTCGTGAAGCTTGCGGGCATGAAGCGCCCGCTGCTGGTCACCGACCCCGGCCTTGCAAAGCTGCCGATGACCGCAGCCATGCTCGGCCTGCTCAAGGCCGATGGCATCGAGGCCGCCGTCTTCTCGGACGTGAAGCCCAACCCGGTCGACAGCAACATTTCCGCAGGCGTTGCCGCCTACAAGGCAGGCGGCCATGATGGCGTCATCGCCGTGGGTGGCGGCTCGGGGCTTGATGCGGGCAAGCTGATTGCCTTCATGTCCGGCCAGACCCGCCCGATCTGGGACTTCGAGGATATTGGCGACTGGTACACCCGCGCCGATCCGGCCGGTATTGCCCCGATCGTCGCCGTGCCCACCACAGCAGGCACGGGCTCGGAAGTTGGCCGCGCCGGTGTGGTCACCAATGAGGAAACCCACACCAAGAAGGTAATCTTCCACCCGAAGATGCTGCCGTCCTATGTCATCTGCGATCCGGAACTGACCACCGGCATGCCGCGCATGATCACCGTCGGCACCGGTATGGACGCGCTGGCCCATTGCCTTGAGGCCCTGTGCTCGCCCTTCTATCACCCGATGTCGGAAGGCATCGCCGTGGAAGGTGCCCGTCTTGCGCTGGAAAACCTGCCGCTGGTTGCTGCCAATGGGCAGGATCTGGTGGCGCGCGGCCACATGATGAGCGCCGGAGCCATGGGTGCGGTGGCCTTCCAGAAGGGCCTTGGCGCCATCCACGCCCTGTCCCATCCGGTCGGCGCGCTCTATGACACGCACCATGGCATGACCAACGCTGTCTTCATGCCCTATGTGCTGAAGTTCAACCGCTCCGCCATCGAAGCCAAGATCGAGCGTCTGGCCGGCTTCTGCGGGATCAAGGGCGGCTTTGACGGCTTCCTGGAGCATATCCTGAAGATGCGTGCCGATCTCGGCGTGCCCCACACCATCGGTGGCCTCGGTGTCGATGATGCCAAGCGTGATCTGATCGCGGACATGGCCATCGTCGATCCGACCGCAGGCGGCAACCCGGTCGAACTCACCCGCGATGCCGCCCTCTCCATCTTCGACGCAGCCCTCTCCGGCGAGCTGTGATCTGCGGGCGAAGATGATCTGAACTGACGGAAGGCGCGGCCCGCGAGGGCTGCGCCTTTTGTTCTAAAAACCCCTCTGTCGTCATACCGCACGCAGCGAAGCGGAGGTCCGGTACCGGTGAGCCAAGGCTTTAAGGTTCTGGTTCCGTCAACCAAGTTGCCCCCTGCTCACCGCTCCCCGCTCCCCGCTCGCGCTTCGCTTGGGAGGATGACGAAGGAAAGGTAATTGTTGCAGCGGCCCCTGTGCACAGCGCTGCCACATCGGCTAGGCTCGCCGTCCAGTCTCAATCACTCCATCAGGAAATCCCATGAACAGCGAAGATGATGCCGCCCGCCGCAAGCGCATTTCCGTGCGCGCCCGCCGGATGGTCTATGAGGGCCGCTGCACGGTGGAGGAGATCACCGTGGATCAGGCCCGCAGCGATGGCGGGCAGCAGACCATCGTGCGGGAGGTGGTGCGCTATGGCCGCAATGTGGTGGCCATTCTGCCGGTGGACCGGACGCGCAAGTGCCTTCTGCTTTGCCGCCAGCTGCGGGTGCCGGTGATGGCCGATCAGGACGACCCCTTCCCCTGGGAGGTCTGTGCAGGCCGCCTTGAGGAGGGCGAGGACGTGCTGGACGGGGCAAGGCGCGAGCTGATGGAGGAGTTCGGCGTTGAGGCGCAGGGGCTGAAACTGGCCTGTTCCAGCTATTCCAGCCCCGGCATTCTGGGCAGCCGGGTGGATCATTTCCTGTGCGAGTACTCGGGAAGCGAGCGCGAGGGCGGCGGCGGTCTGGTCGAGGAGGGGGAGGATATCACCGTCCACGAGCTGACCTGTGCGCAGGCGGCTGCGCTGTGGCGGCAGGGTGCAATCCGCGATGCCAAGGCCTTGATCCTGTTGCAGCATCTGATGCTGACAGAACCGGAACTCTTTTCTGGCGCGGATTGATTGCACCGGCGTTTTTCATCCGTTAGCGTACAAATCATGTAACGCGCAGACGGGAGAATGGCGGTACCGGGACAACGGCACCTGCCTTTCAGCTACGCGAGCAGGGAGGAAATCATGCCATTACGGACCATTGCGGCAGGGGATGTACTGAAGCCGGCGGCGATCATCGATGGCGAGCGGGTGTTCACGCCGGACGGGCAGGTTTTCGAAAGCCTGTGCCCCTCGGATGGCAAGGTCATCGCCCTCATCCCGCGCTGCGATGCGGCGGAAGTCGGCCGGGCTGTCGCCGCCGCCCGCAAGGCCTTCGAATCCGGCCCCTGGCCGAAGCTGACGGCGGCAGATCGTGGCCGGCTGCTGATGAAGCTGTCGGCGCTGGTCACTGAACATCATGACGAGCTTGCCGCGCTGGAAAGTCTTGATGCCGGCAAGCCGCTGAAACAGGGCAAGGCGGATATCACCGCGCTGGCCCGCTACTTCGAATTCTACGGCGGAGCGGCAGACAAGGTGATGGGGGACACCATCCCCACGGCTGACGGGTTTCTGGCCATGACCCTGCGCGAGCCGCATGGCGTTGTCGGCGGTATCATTCCCTGGAACTATCCGGCACAGATCATGGGCCGTGTCGCCGGTGCAGCGCTGGCCATGGGTAACACGCTGGTGCTGAAGCCCGCTGAAGACGCCTGCCTCAGCGTCCTGCGCGTCGCAGAACTGGCGCTGGAAGCAGGCTTTCCGGCGGGTGTCTTCAACGTGGTGCCGGGGCTGGGTTCCGAGGCAGGGGCCGCGCTCTCCAACCATCCGGGCCTTGACTACCTCACCTTCACCGGCTCGCCGGAAGTGGGGGTGATGATCCAGACCGCAGCGGCCAAGAACCACATCGGCTGCACGCTGGAACTGGGCGGCAAGTCACCGCAGATCGTCTTTGACGATGCCGACCTCGGCGCGGCGCTGCCGGTCATCGTCAATGCCATCATCCAGAACTGCGGCCAGACCTGTTCGGCCGGCAGCCGCGTGCTGGTGCACAAGGGCATCTGGGATGCGGTGGTGGAGGGCCTGCGCGCCCGAATCCGCACCCTCGTGTCTGGCCCGCACAGCGCCGATCTAGACCTTGGGCCGCTGATCAATGCGGGCCAGCTGCGGCGCGTGCAGTCCTTCGTGAACCGGGCGCTGGCCGATGGCATTCCGCTGATTGCGGAAGGAGCGATTGCGCCGGATGCCTCCAGCGAAGGCCATTTCGTGCCTGCCCGCGTCTTTGGTCCGGTACCTGCAGATCACCTGATTGCGCGGGAGGAAATCTTTGGCCCCGTGCTGTCGCTGATCCCCTTCCGCGATGAGGAAGAGGCGCTGCGCATTGCCAATGGCACCGAGTTTGGCCTCGTTGCAGGTGTGTGGACGCGGGATGCACAGCGGGCGGTGCGGGTGGCCAAGGCCGTGCGCGCAGGGCAGGTTTTCGTCAATGCCTATGGCGCGGGCGGTGGCATCGAGCTGCCCTTCGGCGGCTTCAAGAAGTCCGGCCATGGCCGCGAGAAGGGCTTTGAGGCGCTCTACGATTTCTCGGCAACCAAGACACTGGTGCTGCGTCACGGCTGACGCAGGCCCCAAACAATTCAGCAATTCAGGGAGGACTTCATGGCAGACCGGCTCAAGGGCAAGGTGGCAATCATCACGGGCGCAGGCTCCGGCTTTGGCGAGGGCATGGCCAAGCTCTTTGCCAGCGAGGGGGCGAAGGTCATCGTCGCCGATCTCAACGGCGAAGCGGCGGCACGTGTGGCTTCGGAAATCGGCGAGGCCGCCATTGCGGTGACGGCAGACGTGACGGTGCGGGCCGATGTGGAGGCGATGGTGACAGCGGCCACCGGGCATTTCGGGCGGCTCGATATCCTCGTCAACAACGCCGGTTATTCCCACCGCAACGGCTCCATGCTGGGCGTCGATGAAGACACCTTCGACCGCATTTTCGATGTGAACGCCAAGGCCATCTATCTGGCGGCCCTTGCCGTCGTGCCGGTGATGGAAGCGCAGGGCGGCGGTGTCATCATCAATACCGCGTCTACCGCAGGCCTGCGCCCGCGTCCGGGCCTCACCTGGTACAATGCTTCCAAGGGCTGGGCCATCACGGCCACCAAGTCCATGGCGGTGGAACTGGCCCCGGCGAAGATCCGCGTCAACGCGCTCTGCCCTGTGGCTGGCGAGACCGGCATGCTGCATCTGTTCATGGGGGAGGACACGCCGGAAAAGCGCGCCCAGTTCCGCGCCTCCATCCCGCTCGGCCGCCTCTCTACCCCGCAGGACATCGCCAACGCTGCCCTGTGGCTCGCCTCTGACGACGCCGAGTTCATCACCGGCGTCGCCCTCGAAGTCGACGGCGGCCGCTGCATTTGAGGATACGGGATTTCAGACAGGACCGGCGGCCAGACGGCCGCCGGTTCCGTATTTTTCCACCGCGCTCCCGCGAAAGAGATTCTTTTTCTCCCCCCTTTCAAGCTTTGAAAAACGATGCCCGGCATATTTGCCATGCAACGGCTATTGTGCGTGTCATCATTGATGCAGGAGTGCCTTCATGTCCGGTACCGGATCAACATCCGGCGGTGAGCCCCGCGAGAACAAGCGCCACCGGCGCCTTGACGTGTTCCCGGCCTTTCACAAGGTCGCGGAGCGGCGCGTTGTCGTGGTTGGTCATGGCGGCGAGGCGGCGGCCAAGGTGCGGCTGCTGGGCGAGACCAATGCGCTGATCGAGGTCGTTTCCGCCCACATCGAGCCGGAACTGGCCGAGGTGATGGAGACGGTGGGGGCCACCCATGTGGCGGAGGATTTCCGCCCGCGCCATCTCAACGGCGCTGCGCTGGTGTTTTCCGCCCGCGAGGACGAGGTGCTGGACCGTGCCGTCGTGCAGGCGGCGCGCATTCTCGGCGTGCCGGCCAATGCGGTGGACAAGCCGGAACTCTGCGATTTCTACACGGGCGCGCTGGTAAACCGTGCGCCGGTTGCCGTTGCCATCACGTCCACGGGCGTCGGCCCGGTGCTGGCGCGGCACATCCGTGCCCGTATCGAAGGCATGCTGCCGCGTGCCACGGGGGACCTTGCCCGTCTGGCCGAAAGCCTGCGCGGCACGGCAGCGAAGGTGCTGACCGATGGCGCGCTGCGCCGCCGTTTCTGGGCGCGGTTCTTTTCCGGTTCCGTCGCCACCAATCTCTACGCCGGGCGCGCCGATGCCGCCCGTGCCGAGGCGCAGCGCCTGCTCAACAGCGCCACGGATGACCGCGGCTTTGTCTGGCTGGTGGGTGCAGGCCCCGGCGCCGAGGATCTTCTGACCCTGCGCGCCCAGCGGCTGCTGCAGGAAGCGGATGTGATCGTGCATGACGCGCTGGTGCCGGACCCGGTGATTGCCATGGGCCGCCGCGATGCGCAGCGCATTTCCGTCGGCAAGCGCAAGGGGGCCCATTCGGTACCGCAGGGCGAAATCAACAAGGTGCTGGTGGAACTGGCCGAAGCCGGGCACAAGGTGGTGCGTCTGAAAGCTGGCGATCCGCTGGTGTTCGGCCGTGCGGGTGAGGAAATGGCAGCGCTGCGCGAGGCCGGGATCGGCTTCGAGGTGGTGCCGGGCGTGACGGCGGCCTTTGCGGCAGCGGCCTCTGCTCAGATTCCGCTGACCCTGCGCGGTGTCGCATCCACGCTGGTGTTTGCGACAGGACACAATGCCGAGAGCGAAACCCTGCCAGACTGGGCCAATCTCGCCCTGCGCGGCTCCACCGTTGCTGTCTATATGGGACGCAGCGTGGCGGCGGCCGTGTCGGTGCGGCTGATGGCGGCAGGGCTGAAGCCCACGACGCCGGTGGCGATCATCGAGAACGCCGCCCATCCCAGTGAGCGCCAGTTTGCCGGAACGCTAGCCGACCTGCCGCAACTGGCCGGGCGCAAGGATGTGAATGGTGCCGTGCTGATGGTGATCGGCGAGGCCGTGGGCCATGGCGTGATGGAAAAGGCCTTGCCGATTGCGGCGGCGGCAGAAGCGATCAAGGCGGCCTGACGCGGGCCTGCCGGAATTTTGCAGGCAGCGGGCAAGCCCGCGCCTGATGAGGAGAGAGGCATGAAGGTGATCACCGCCAACCGTCTGATCGACGGCGAGGTCGTGTTTCAGGGCGAGAACGGCGCCTGGGTCGAGCTGATCGGCGAGGCGCGCCTGCTCGAAGGCAAGGACGCGGTGGCTGAGGCGCTGGCTCTGGCGGCAAAGTCGGTTGCTTCCCGCGAGATCGTTGATCCTTACGACATCGAGATCAAGGACGAGAATGGCAAGCGGGTACCGGAGCGCCTGCGCGAGAAGATCCGCGCCGCCGGCCCCACCACCCATCCCGCCCTCGGCAAGCAGGCCCGTGCCTGAATAGAACGGCCTGAGTGAAACAAGGGCGCCGGTGCACCGGCACCCGCCCTGCCAGATGACAGATTTTCGGCGCAGCCCGGCAGCCGCCCTGGAGACGCAACATGTACCGCTACGATGAATTTGATCAGGCTTTCGTCAAGGAGCGCACCGCACAGTTTGCCGATCAGGTGCGCCGCCGTCTGTCCGGCGAGCTGACCGAGGACGAGTTCAAGCCGCTGCGCCTGATGAACGGGCTGTATCTGCAGCTTCACGCCTACATGCTGCGCGTCGCCATTCCCTACGGCACGCTCAACAGCCGCCAGATGCGCCGGCTGGCTCACATCGCCCGCACCTATGACAAGGGCTATGGCCACTTCACCACGCGCCAGAACATCCAGTTCAACTGGCCGAGCCTGAAGGACACACCGCGCATTCTGGAAGAGCTGGCCGAAGTGGAGATGCACGCCATCCAGACCTCCGGCAACTGCATCCGCAATGTCACGGCCGATCATTTCGCCGGTGCTGCTGCCGACGAGATTGCCGATCCGCGCCCCTATGCGGAGATCCTGCGCCAGTGGTCCTCGCTCCATCCGGAGTTCTCGTTCCTGCCGCGCAAGTTCAAGGTGGCCATCACCGGCGCCCCGCATGACCGTGCGGCGGTGCAGGTGCATGACATCGGCCTGCAGCTGACCCGTAATGACAAGGGTGAGATTGGCTTCACCGTCTTCGTCGGCGGCGGGCTGGGCCGCACGCCGATGATCGGCCGTAAGGTGCGCGACTTCTTGCCCGAGGAAGATCTGCTGGCCTATTCGGAAGCGATCCTGCGCGTTTACAATCTCTATGGCCGCCGCGACAACAAGTACAAGGCACGCATCAAGATCCTCGTGCATGAGACCGGCCTTGAAGAGCTGAAGGCCGATATCGAGGCCGAGTTCGAGAAGATCCGCTATGGCGTGCTGCGCCTGCCGGATGAGGAAGTCCGCCGCATCGAGACTTATTTCGCCCCTCCTGCGCTGGAGCCGCGCAATGCGGTCAGCGCCAAGGTGGAAGCCCGCGTGGCGGGCGATGCTGCCTTCGCACGCTTCGTGGCACACAATCTCAACCCGCACCGTGTGCCGGGCTACACCAGCATCACGATCTCCATGAAGCCGATTGGCGGCATTCCGGGGGATGTGACGGATGCGCAGATGGATGTGATTGCGAACCTTGCCGAGGCCTATGCCTTTGACGAGATCCGCATCAGCCACGAGCAGAACGTCATCCTGCCGCATGTGGCGCTGGATGATCTGCCGGAAATCTTCGACGTGCTGGTGAAGAACGGCCTGGCCGAAGGCAATGCCGGGCTCATCACCGACATCATCGCTTGCCCGGGCATGGATTACTGCGCGCTGGCGACGGCCCGCTCCATCCCGGTGGCGCAGCGCATCTCGGAGCGCTTCGGCGCGCCGGAGCGGCAGAGCGAGATTGGCGAGCTGAAGATCAAGATCTCCGGCTGCATCAACGCCTGCGGCCACCACCATGTGGGCCACATCGGCATTCTCGGCCTCGAAAAGAAGGGCGAAGAATTCTACCAGATCACCCTCGGCGGTTCGGCCAACGAGAGCGCGTCGATTGGCGAGATCATCGGCCGCGGCTTCTCCTCCGACGAGGTGGTCGATGCCATCGAGACGCTGGTGGATGCCTATCTCGCCCTGCGCCAGTCCCCGCAGGAGACCTTCCTGGAGGTCTACCGCCGCGTTGGCGAAGATCCGTTCAAGGAGGCCCTTTATGGCACTGACTGAGTTGAGCGGCTTCGCCTTCGATCCGGAGCTGGGGCTTGGCGCGGAAGCGCTGGCCTTTGCCCGGCAGTATGAAGGCGAGAGTCCGCAGACGATCCTGCGCGATGCCATCTGTAGTCACTATGCGGGGCGCATTGCGCTCGTCTCCAGCTTCGGGGCGGATTCGGCTGTGCTCTTGCACATGGTGTCGGAGATCGATCCGTCAGCGCCGGTGATCTTCGTCGACACGGGCAAGCATTTCCCGCAGACCCTGCGCTACCGCGATCTGCTGGTGGACCGGCTTGGCCTCACCGGCGTGCTTGATGTCCGCCCGGATCCCGAGGCATTGTCGGCGGCAGATCCTGGCGGCATGCTGTGGATGGTGGACACCGATGCCTGCTGCCATGCCCGCAAGGTTGTGCCTCTAGCCACCGCGCTGAAGGGCTTTGATGCCTGGATTTCCGGGCGCAAGCGCTTCCAGAGCAGCACCCGAGCTGCGCTGCCGGTGTTTGAGGCGGAAGAGGGCCGGGTGAAGGTCAATCCGCTGGCGGGCTGGAAGGCTAGCGATATCCTGGCCTATGCCAAGGAACATGATCTGCCGCCGCATCCGCTGGTGGCCGAGGGCTATCCTTCCATCGGCTGCCTGCCCTGCACCAGCAAGGTGGCGCCGGGCGAGGACCCGCGCTCAGGCCGCTGGCGTGGCATGGACAAGACCGAATGCGGCATCCACCTGTCTCTGGGCTCCTCCGGCCTGTAAGGCTTGACGAGGCTGCCGGAACCGGATGCCTGACGAATTTTGCGAAGGACGCAATTGATGACCTCGATCTACGCCAACGGCGGCTTCACGCAGGAAAGCTGGGAACGCCTCGACAAGGACGCTGAGCTGCCGGCCCATCCCTTCGCGGAGGGTGTGAAGCTGCTGGTGCCGCAGGCGCGCTTTCTGGCCGGTCCCGATGCCTTTCTGGCGCTGGCCGTTGATATCGCCGTTCTGGTGAGCCCGGGGGATGACGTCGAGGCGCTGGCGCCCTTCGCAGCGCGGCTGCCGCGCATTGCCGTGGAGTTCCCCAAGTTCAGCGATGGCCGGGGCTTTTCCTCCGCCCGCATCCTGCGCGAGCAGATGGGATACGAGGGCGACATCCGCGCCATCGGCGACTTCATCCTCGACCAGATCCCCCTGATGCTCCGCTGCGGTGTCTCCAGCTTCGAGATCACCAAGCCGCATGTGGAAGCCGCACTCAAGGCAGGCATCTGGCCGGAAGTGACGCACTACCTGCAGCCGGTCGGCACCGTCACTGAAATCCCCGCCGGCACCCGCCCCTGGGCCCGCCGCCCCAACAGCGAGCGCAAACTCGCCACGGGCGCTGTGGTGGAGTGAAGGCTTTCAGCCCCGCATCCCAACCTCTCCGATGTCATCCGGACGCGCCTCGCGCGATCCGGGACCGGTCAGCCGGGGGTGCAGACTGTTTGAATGGATCACCTCCAGCGAAACCTTGGCTCACCGGTCCCTGATCTCCGCTCCGCTGCGTCCGGATGACCAGACTGAGGTTTTCCCGTTCCCTCACCCCGGCCCATCCATCGTCGCCGCTGCCGATTTGACGGAGAGGGTGACGAGGGCGATGGCGGGGTCGTCGGGGGAGGTGGACATGGTGAAGCCAAGGGATTCACACATGGTCAGCATGCTGGTGTTTTCCTTCAGCACCTCACCCTTGATGGTCTCGATGCCATCCACCTCCGCATAGCGGATGATCAGCTTCATCAGCGCCCAGCCAAGCCCCCGTCCCTTCAGGTCCGAGCGCACCATCACCGCATATTCGCCGGTCTTGTGGTCCGGGTCGGCATGCAGGCGCACGACGCCGAGAAGATCGCCCGTCTCCGGATCAATCGCCGCCAGCGCCATGGCGCGGGCATAGTCAAGCTGGGTCAGCCGCGACAGGAAGCGGTGGTCAAAGTCCTTCACAGGTGCAAAGAAGCGCAGGCGCAGGTCTTCCGGCGACACCTGTTCGAAGAAGGCGCGGAAAAGATCTTCATCTTCCGGACGGACGGGGCGGACGAAAACCTTCTCACCTTCTCGAAGCGTCAGCGTCTGTTCCCACTCCTGCGGGTAGGGCGCGATGGCAAGGCGGGAAGAGCCGGCACGTCCCGCCTGCACCGGTGCTTCTCCCACCACGATGCGCGCATCCAGCGCCAGCACGCCCTGCGGCAGGGCGACCAGCGGATTGATATCCAGTTCCCGCACCTGCGGCAGGTCGATGGTGATCTGCGACAGCTTCATCAGGGTGAGGGCGACGGCCTGCACGTCCCGCTCCGGATGCCCGCGGAACGCCTGGAACAGGCGCGATACGCGGGTGCGGCGGATGAGCTGGTTCGCAAGATTGAGGTCCAGCGGCGGCAGTTCCAGCGACACATCGCCGGAGACTTCCACGGACGTTCCGCCCTGTCCGAAGGCGATGACTGGCCCGAAGGAGGGATCATCGCCAAGGCCTGCAAAAAGTTCCAGACCGTGCTTCGCCTCCAGCATCGGCTGCAGGGTAAAGCCCTCGATCCGCGCCTTGGAATGGGTGCGGGCGACCAGATCAATCAGTTCCTGTGCGGATTGCGCAGCGGCATCGGCGCTTTCGATGCCAAGGCGCACGCCGTCAATATCGGACTTGAAGGGCAGGGCAGTGGACCAGGCCTTGACCACGCAGGCGGGGTAGCGCTCCAGCAGGCTGCCCGCCATCTGCCGCACCTGATCGATGGTGCGGGCGAGATGGGTTTCGATCATGGGCACCCGGTAGGCAAAGAGCAGGGCCGCCGTTTCCGCCGGGTCCAGCATGCTGCGGCCTTCCTTCAGGGCGGCGGTGACGATGGCGCGGGCGTCCTCCACATCGGGCGAGAAGTCGGACGGCAGGCTCGGCGGGGCAGCCATCAGGGCTTCCTGCGCCTCGGCGCTGCGCTTCAGGTAGAGGATGCTGCGCACGGCTTCGGCCGGACTGCCATAGACTGGCACCCGGGCTAAATCGAGAGCCGCACGCGGCAGCGGATCTTCGCCCACCATGGCGGCGACTACTGCCTTGCGGCGGCCAAGGCGGCGCTTGTCCTTGTCGGCGGCATTGGCAATGGCGCGGGCCACATCCTCGCCCGGCACAAAGGGATTGGGCGCCGCCAGAACCAGGACGCCGTCCACCGCCGTGCTCGCCAGCATGGCGGTGACCGCCTGTTCCACGGCCTCGGGCGCGGCGCCTTCCGGCAGGGTCAGCGGGTTGCCGGGCTGGGTGCCCGGACGGATCAGCGGCTGCAGGCTGGCCAGGGTTCCGGCGTCCAGTTCGGCTAGTTCCGCCCGCCCGTCCTGCAGCTTGTCAGCGGCAAGAGTCGCAAGGCTGCGGCCATTGGCAATGACGCCGAGCCTCTGGCATTTCGGCACTTTCAAACGGGTCAGGGTTTCGACAGCCTCGAACAACTCGTCGAGGTCGGCAATGCGCAGGATGCCGGCGCGGCGCAGGGCGCTTTCATAGACCGCATCGGCGCGCGTCAGCCGCCCCGCATGGGTGTTGCCGCTGGCCGCCGCATCACGGCTGCGCCCCGAGCGGATGAGGATGATCGGCTTGCTGCGCGCCGCAGCCCTTGCAGCAGAGAGAAACTTGCGCGGATTGGACACCGCTTCGACATGCAGCAGGATGGCGCGGGTGCGGTAGTCGGAGGCGAAATAGTCGATCAGGTCGCCGCCATCCACGTCGCTGCGCTGTCCGAGAGAGGCAACTCCGGAAAAGCCGATCTTGCGGGACGAGGCCCAGGACAGGATGCTGTTGACCACGGCACCGGAGCGGGCGATCAGCGCCAGATCCCCGGCCTGCGGTGCCTCGCGGGTGGCCAGAAGATTGAGCCCGGAGTGAGGGGCGGCAACGCCGAGGCTGCCGGGGCCGATGAGGCGTACCGCATGGCTGCGGGCTGCCTGCATGGCGGCGGAAACCGTTGCATCGGGCCAGGATTCATAGCCTGCCGACTGCAGCGCCACGGCCTTTATCCCGCGCGCCGCCGCTTCGGCGATCGTTTCCGGGGCTGCTTCGGCTGACCCGAGATAGATCAGCAGGTCCGGCGTGAATGTCAGGTCTGCAATGCTGGCAAACATGGGCCAGCTGTCGGCCTCATCCGGGGCTTCCAGATTGATCAGCGCGGTGCGGCCCCGGAAGCCTGAGGCCTGCAAGCGGCTGATGATGAGGCCGGGCAGTCCGGCGGCCTGGGCATTGGGCCCGTGGATGGCAAGACCGCCGGGTGCGAAGAGGCCTTCCAGATTACGGATGGTCATGGTCTGAACACTCCGGCAGGACGTGTGATCTGGCTGCGCGGCCGAAGGGTGCCGGGTGCGGCCTCAACAGTCAACAGGGCCCGGCGCAGGCACGAGCTTTCCGTTTCCTCTCTCCTTGCGGTGGCAGTGTTTACATTGGACGCAAGGAGGGGGAGCGGGCCCTTTTTTGCCGCAGCGCCCCTCTCCCCCTTTGAGGGGGAGAGGTCAGCGTAAGCTGACAGAGGGGGGTAAGTGCTCATCAACACGGCATTATCTCTCTCAACCGGACAGTCCACTCCCCCCTCTGCCCCTCAAAGGGGGGGAGAAGAACTGGTGCCTGGCGGGCAGTTCGGTATGAACGCTGCCCCTCGTAGGGGAGGTGGCTGAGAGGCGATGCCAGAAGGAATTGGCATGTCCAGTTCAAGGCTGGTGCGAGCCGGAACCTTCAATCCGGCATACCCCCCTCAATGCGCCATCAGCACCGGCACGGTCATGGCGGCGAGGATGTCGCGGGTGGCACCGCCGAAGAGGAATTCGCGCACGCGGCTGTGGCCGTAGCCGCCCATCACCACCAGATCGTTGCCGTTGTCGCTGACATAGTTGAGCAGCGTTTCGGCGACGGTGGTCTGGGTGTTGGTGATCACGTCCACGGTGACGTCGAGGCCGTGGCGGGCCAGATAGGTGGCCATGTCAGCACCCGGCTCACCGGCCATCTTCGAGCCCTTGTTGATGATCAGCACGGTCACCTTCTTCGCCATGGCAAGGATCGGCAGGGCTGCATGCACGGCACGGGTGGCGGTGGAGCTGCCATCCCAGGCAACCAGCACATTTTCGAACTTCGGCGCCGGAGTGCCGATGTAGGGGATGATCAGCACCGGCACGCCGCTTTCAAACAGGGCCGTTTCGATCAGCAGTTCGCGCATTGGCTCCGGCTGGTCCGGGTTGTCCTGGCCGACGACGATCAGGTCCGTCAGGCGGCAGTGGCGCAGCACCGGTTCCATCGGGCCGCCGGTGATGACTTCGGCAAGCCGGCCTTCCGACTTCACCCCGCCAAGGCGGGCCAGCTCGTTGAAGGTTTCCAGAGACTTCTTCGCAGCGGCGAGCGCGTGCTGGCGGCTCTGCTCGATGAAGTCGACCGGAACGGGCGCCGCGGCAAAAGCCGGCACCACGGGTTCATAGGAAAGGGCAAGGCCGGTTGCATGGGCGTCGCAGCGGGCAGCAAGCTCGATGCCGTATTTCACGGCCTGCTGTTCGCCCGACAGATCGGTCACCATCAGAATGTCTCTCAAAGCCATTTCAAGTCTCCCGTCGCTTGGCCCTCATGAGCCCTTCAGCTCACAAGCTAGGCCGGCAAGCATGACCGGACATTGACACGGGTCAATTCCGGTCTTGTCAACGCCTGGTCAGGTGTTGCTGCCCCAAAATGAAAATGCCGTTCAACGGGCGATTGTTCCATGGTGGGGCAATACGCAGAGACGAAATGTCTCAGCCCTTTGCGGCCTCTGCGGCGGCACGGATCTGGCTGAGCGAGGCCGCAGGCGTCAGGGCCTCCGGATCAAGCTTCAGATGCAGCAGCGACAGCCTGCCGCTGGCCCGTGCCCGCTCGAAAGCCGGGCCGAACTCCTCCGTTGCCGTCACGGTTTCCGCATGGGCGCCATAGGCGCGGGCGAGGACGGCGAAGTCCGGGTTCTCCAGCTTCGTGGCCGAGATGCGGCCCGGATAATGCCGCTCCTGATGCATGCGGATGGTGCCATACATGCCGTTGTCGATGACGAGCACGATGACGGCAGCCCCTTCCTGCGCTGCGGTACCCAGTTCCTGAATGGTCATCTGCAGGCAGCCGTCACCGGCAAAACAGATCACATCCTGCTGCGGGAAGGCGAGCTTGGCGGCAATGGCGCCCGGCAGGCCATAGCCCATGGAGCCGGAAGTGGGAGCGGCCTGCGTGCCGAACTGGCGGAAGCGGTGGAAGCGGTGCAGCCAGGTGGCATAGTTGCCCGCACCATTGGTGAAGATGGTGCCGGGGGCGGCGTTTGCCTCCAGATAGTCCATGACGCCCGCCATCTGCAGCGCGCCCGGCGTCTGCGGCCTGGCGCCGGACCATGCGAGGTAGTCCGCGTGAGCTTCGGTAGCGGTGCCCGCACATTTGTTGCTCACCGGCGGCTGCAACCCTTCAGCCGCCTTGCAGAAGGCAGTGGGGGAGGCGTTAATGGCAAGGCTGGGGCGGTACACACGGCCCAGCTCGTCGGGGTCCGGATAGACGTGGATGAACTGCTGCGAGGGCTGGGGAATGTCCAGCAGCGTGTAGGACTGGCTCGGCATTTCGGACAGGCGCCCGCCCACCAGCAGCACCAGATCGCTGGCCTTGATGCGGGCCAGCAGCTTCGGATTGGCGCCAATGCCCACGTCACCGGCATAGTTGGGGTGCAGGTTGTCGAACAGCATCTGGCGGCGGAAGGAGCAGGCGACAGGTAGCTCGAAGCGCTCGGCAAAGCGGGTGAAGGCGGCGACAGCCTCCGCCGTCCAGCGGCTGCCGCCGAGAATGGCGATGGGGCGCTCTGCCGCCCACAGGCGCTTCTGCAGATCGGCCATCTGGGTCAGGCCCGGATGGGTCTCCACCTGCTTCCATGGCTCAGGCTGGGTCACATCGGCCAGTTCCACCAGCGTGTCTTCCGGCAGGGCGAGAACCACGGGGCCGGGGCGGCCGGAGGTGGCCACGTGATAGGCGCGGGAGATGAACTCCGGCACCCGGTCCGCATGGTCGATTTCCGCCACCCACTTGGCGATGCCGCCGAACATCTGCCGGTAATCGACTTCCTGAAACGCCTCACGCTCGCGCATGCCGCGTTCGATCTGGCCGATGAAGAGGATCATCGGGGTGGAATCCTGCGCCGCCACATGCACGCCCGACGAAGCATTGGTGGCGCCGGGGCCTCGGGTGACCATGCAGATGCCGGGGCGGCCCGTCAGCTTGCCATGGGCCTCGGCCATCATCGCCGCACCGCCTTCCTGACGGCATACGGTAACCGGGATATCGGCATCATGCAGGGCATCGAGAACGGCGAGATAGCTCTCGCCCGGCACGCAGAACACCCGCTCCGCGCCATGGGTTTCCAGAGCTTCCACGAGGAGCTGACCGCCGGTCTTCTGTGCCATATCCGTTTTCCCGCTGTTGGTGCAGATGCGCAAGGCTGCGCGAGCCTGCCTGCTCTATAGCGCAGGTGAGCAGTGATTGGCACCGGACATGACACCGGCCCCGCACGGCTTTTTGCAATGACTTCATTCTGTTCAGGAATGAAAAGCCACGCGGAGCCGGAATTTCATCAAGGGTCAGACGGGAAGAACGGTGACCACCTGGAATGTATGTAACTCGCCGTCCTCGTCGCGGATCGACACATATTCTCCGGGCTGAAATGCATGCGAGCCGAAGCGGTAGCCGGCTTCATCGTCATCGTCGCCGTCAATGTCATAGCGGAAAGCCCAGGAGCCGCCGGGGCGGTGCACCAGATGGCCAATCTCGTCTTCCTCGCCGCCCCAGAAGCGGCGGACGCGGCAACGGTCCCGCGCTGTCTTCCATGCAACAGCATCAATGTGGCCCGTTTCATCCAGCGGCGCGGTGAATTCATAGCCATGATGGGCCGAGCCGTTGGGGAACTCTTTGGTCCGGGCGAGGTTCAGTCTTATCTTCTTCAGGCCGTGGCTTGCGGTCATGGGCGGGTCCCTCCTTGCTTCCCCCGGCGTTCTGCCGGTTCTGCTGGCCGCAGACTGGCACAGGACGGCGGCGGGGCATTGAGCAGGATCAATTCGGCAGACCGGTATCTGCCGCACGGTGAAAGCTGCTGCCGTAGCGGAAATGGGAGATGCACATGCCTCCGCCAGAACGCCATCTGCCAGATGATCAGAGCGAAGCCTACGCCTTTCTCGATGCGCTGGTGCGGGCGGAGCCCGGATCGCGGCGGATCGACACCCATGCCAACACGGTGTTTCTGATCGGCCATGACGCCTACAAGATGAAGCGCGCCGTGCGTTTTCCCTTTCTGGATTATTCGGCGCTTCCTCTGCGCCGCCGGGCGGTGACGGCGGAACTGACCCGCAACCGCCTGTTTGCGCCGGAGCTTTATCCGGGCGAGACAGCGGTGATGCGGCGCGCGGACGGAACGCTGGCGCTGGGCGGAGACGGCGAGCTTGTGGAGCCGCTGGTGCACATGCGCCGCTTTGATGAAAGCGCCACCCTGGACCATGTGGCCGCCAGAGGGCCGCTGCCGCAAAGCCTCACCTCGGCACTGGCGAAGACCTTTGCCGCTGCCCATGCGGTGGCGCCGGTGCGGGATGCGGCGGAGTGGTTTGCCGGGCTTTCCAGCTACGCCGAACAGAACGAAGCTGCCTTTCGCGCCGCGCCGGAACTGTTTCCTGCCCATGAGGCCGGGGCGCTGGTCGCCGCCACCCGTGCCGCGCTGGCCCGCATCAAGGATCTGGTGCTCCAGCGTGGCCGCAAGGGGCTGGTGCGGCTGGCGCATGGGGATGCGCACCTTGCCAATGTGGTGCTGATTGACGGCGCGCCGGTGCTCTTCGATGCGGTGGAATTTGATGACGGTATCGCCACCGGCGACGTGCTCTATGATGTGGGGTTTGCGCTGATGGACCTGATCGAACGCGGCCAGACGCCTGCCGCCTGCCATCTGCTCAACCGTTATCTCGATCTGACCCAGTTGCCGGAGATGGGCGAGGGGCTGGCGGCGCTGCCGCTTTATATCTCCATGCGCGCAGCCATCCGGGCCAAGATCGCTGCGGCCAGCATCGCCACCCAGCAGGAAACTGCATTGGCTGAAACGCAGCGCGAGGCGGCGCGGGCCTATTTCGAGCTGGCCTGCCGGGCGCTGGAACCGGCAACGCCCCGCCTCATTGCCATTGGCGGGCTCTCCGGTGCGGGCAAATCCACGCTGGCAGGGCTGATTGCGCCGCATCTGCTGCCGCTGCCGGGGGCGCGGGTGCTGCGCAGCGATGTGCTGCGCAAGCGCATGCTGGGGCTTGAGGAAATGAGCCGCGCCCCCGCATGCGCCTATACGCCGGAGGCGAGCGATGCGGTCTATGCGGCGATGATGGCAGAGGCGCGGGCAGCGCTTGCCGCTGGGCACAGCGTCATTCTCGATGCCGTCCACGCCAGGCCGGGCGAGCGGCAGGCGGTGGCGGATCTGGCGGCGGTGATGGAACTGCCTTTCACCGGGCTCTGGCTGGAGGCAGGGGAGGCCACGCTCAAGGCCCGTGTCAGCGCCCGCAAGGGGGATGCGTCGGATGCGACAGTTGAGGTCGTGTCCCGCCAGCTTGCCTATGATCTGGGGCCGGTGGACTGGCAGGTGGTTGGGGCTGGCGCAGCTCTGGAGGACACATTGGCCGCAGCGCTCAAGGCGCTGGCTTTAGAGACCTAGAGCGCGCGCGCCCGCAGCTGCGGCTATGGCCAGCACCACGGCGGCGATATCCTTGCGCAGCACCGCCATCACGGCGGCAGCAACCATGAGGCACAGGGCGGCAGGCACGCCGCCCTTCAGCGCGATGGGCAAGATGGTGGAAACGATGATCGCGCCCGGCAAGGCTTCCAGCCCCCGGCGGATGCGCGGTGTCATCGGCACCTGCCCCATGATCCAGTAGCCTGCGGCACGCATCAGATAGGTCACGCCGGTCATGGCGATGACCGTCAGGAAAAACAGGAAATCGACGGAGAAGGGGCTCTCAGCCATTCGGCTTCTCCGTTTCCTTCGCCGGCTCCGTGTCCGCGGCGTCCGGGTCGCTGGCATAGGCCCCGGCAATGGCCCCTGCAATGGCGCCCGTCAGCACGAACCAGTAGCCGCCGATCAGCTGCCAGCTGCCAAGGGCCACAACAGCGGCAACGCCCCAGCTCAGTGTCTGGCGGCGGCCTTTCCACAGGGGCACCAGCATTGTGATGAAGAGAGCCGGCATCACCAGATCGAGGCCCCAGCGCTGCGGCTCGGCAAACAGCTGGCCGAGAAAATAGCCCGGAATGACGGCCACCGCCCACAGCACCCAGAGCAGCAGCCCGCTGCCGAGGTAAATGCCCCAGTCGCTGCCGCCGCCCGCCCGGTAACGCAGGGCGAGCAGCCAGTTCATGTCGGTGAGGAAATAGAGAGAAGGATAGACCTGCCACGCGGGTGCTGCCCCCAGCCAGGGCCGCAGCGAGGCGCCCAGCAGCAGCATCCGCAGGTTCACCGCAGCGGCAATGCCTGTCATCGCCAGCAGCACGGCCGGCGTCACCGGATCACGGTAAAGCTCCATCGCCACGAACTGAGAGGCGCCAGCGAAGACGAAGGAATTGATCAGCAGCGTTTCAGCCAGCGTCAGCCCCTTCTGGGCGCAGACCGTGCCGAAGACGGCTGCAAATGTGATGATGCCCGGAACGAGCGGGAAAGTCTGCCGCACGCCGAGCATCATGCCGCTTTGGGTGATAGGGGCGCTGTTATCCGTCATCCTGCCAGTACGCTGTAGATCATCCTGGCTCCGGTGAAGGCAAGAAATGCGGCGAAGACAAGCCTCAGCTTGGCTGGCGGCAGGGTGTGCGCCAGCTTCGCGCCCACGGGGGCCATGAGAAGCGAGCCAGGGATGATCAGAATAAAGCCAAGCAGATTGATATAGCCGAGTGAAAACGGCGGCAAGTCCGGATTGCCATAGCCGAAGTAGATGGAACTGAGTGTGCCCGGTACGGCGATGATGAGGCCGATGGCAGCCGCCGTGCCGACGGCCTTGCGGATCGGATAGGAGAAGAGTGTCAGAACCGGCACACCCAGCGTGCCGCCGCCAATGCCCATCATCACCGAAACCCCGCCGATGATCGCACCCAGCATCTCGCGGATGGGCGTGCCGGGCAGCTTGTCTGCAATGCCGCTGCCCTCCTTGCGCAGCACCATATTGGCCGAAACCAGCAGCGCCACCGTACCGAAGACGAGCGACAGCGCGCCGCCGCTGAGATTGCCGGCCAGCGTTGCGCCAGCGATCACACCGGCCGAAATCGGCAGCCACCAGCGCTTCAGCAGGTCCATGTCAACGCTGCCGCGCAGCCAGTGCGCCCGTGCCGAGGAGTAGCCCGTGGCAACGATGGTGGCGAGCGAGGTGCCCACCGCCAGATGCATCACGACTTCCTGCTCCACGCCCACCAGCGGGAAGACATAGTAGAGCACCGGCACGATGACGATGCCGCCGCCGACACCCAGCAAGCCTGCCGCAATGCCGGCGATGGCGCCGGTGGCCAGCAGGGCGGCGGCCAGGGACGCCAGTTCCATGATATTCGCGTTGTCCATGAGTGTTCTGTCCGATTGAAAAAGCGTGCCTGGCCGCGTCCGCATTGCCGGCAATTTTCTCTGATGGAAGTTTAATGTATACAATATTGAGGCGCCGTCACCCTTTTTTCCATGGCCTCGAAATGTGGCTGGGAATGTCCGGCGCGATCTCCCCGGACTACTGAAAATCGCGCGTGCCAGAGGGTCTCCGGTCAAATGACCGGATTTCAATCCGCAGCCAGCAGAGCTGTGATGGAGAAGCAGAATGCTGTCACCCTGGAGATTGCGCGCGATGTGCAGCAGGTTTTGGCCAGTACAGCCGAAGTCTCCGCCAGCATCACCGGCTTCCGCCGGGTGGCGGAAGCGGCAGAGGGGCTGCAGCGCGGGTTCTGGTGTTGGCGGGCGGTTCTGCCCGCGATGCGGAGATGCTGAGGATGGAAGTGGCCCGCTTCACCGTGCGGGTGCGGGCGGGTTGAGGCTGACGGACAGCAGGATACGCCGCAAGGGCCGCCGGCCGCCGCAGAAGCCTTTGTGGTCTCTGCGTGCAGCCGGACGCTGTCCCGGCCGCTCAGGCGTTCAGCAGGAAGTCATGCCGCCGGGAGGGCTGGGTAACCACCGCCAGCAGAGTTTCCAGTTCGCGGGTGTGAAGATGGAGCAGGGCCAGCGTGTCAACGGCTTGGCTGAGTTCCTGCAGCACTTCGGAGGCAAGCTGAAGACAGCAGTCAGGGGCGGTGACGGTTGTTCCGGCGAAGGCTCTTTCCGGAATATAGCCCTCGCTCAGAACGCGCAGGTCCTTGTGCCGGCTGTCCCTGGAAATACGGCCGAACGTATCTTCAACGTCTTCCGTTTCACCTTCGAGGGTCTGGAAGAATTTCCCGCCTGCAAAGAGCAAGCATCCTGTGAGCCCAAGCCTTGCGTTTTTTCTGAGGCATTGTTGCCCGATCGCACGAATGCTTTCGCATACATCGGGGCCGAGTGCCTGAGGCTTGGCGTCACTCATGTAGGAGATGTGATAAAGCTGCGGCATACTATCCCCTCCGCTCAATCGCGAGCGAAATTTACGCAAGGGAAATTCAGCCTGAGTTAACTGTGGAACTAAAAATTAAATTTTCGCGAAAGATGTATTTCGGAATAATACAGCCTATATACAGCTAAGGCTAGAAGCCGCTGGAAAGCGTGGAGTTCTGCCGGAAGCGGTCCCGGGCGGGGCCCCGCCTCCGGAGAAACGGGAGCGCCTCCTGAGCTAGCCGGCCAGCAGCGCGTCCTGTTTGCGGCTCGTCTGGGTGATGACGGACAGCAGCGTGCGGATTTCCCGGATGTGCAGCTGATGCTGGGGGAAATCCAGCACGGCACTGATTTCCGTAAGCGCCTCAGCCGTCAGGGCCTCATCACCGCCGCAGTTGACGGCCATCTCGGGGAAGTCGCGTACCTCGATGGGGCCTTCGCTCAGAACCCGCACATCGGTGTGCCGGGTGTCGCGCGAGATCCGGCCAAACGTGTCTTCCACGTCTTCCCGATTGCCTTCGATCACCTGCAGGAAATGCTGCCCGGTGAATATGATGCAGCCTGTCAGTCCCGAAGCGGCATTGGCCTTGAGCGCTGCTGCCGTGATGGCCTCGAAGCCCTGTTCAGGAGTGGGCTGAAGGGCAGACAGCTTTGCAACGCTCAGATAGCAGATGTGATAGAGCCCCGGCATGGAAAACTCCGTGTTCCCGTGAATATCAGGAGCTTACACGCAGGTCTCTCTTCTTCGATTAAGCTTTCATATAAAATTTAAGGAATTTTCTTTGCGGAAGATTTCAGAATTCGCGTGCTTCGCCGGTCCAGCGGAAGAAGCGTCCCGTTCGTGTAATATCAAAATTCTCGATGAGGCCAACAATGCCGCTGGCCACTTCTTCCGCCGTCAGGTCAGCCTCGCCGCCGCCCATATCCGTACGCACCCAACCCGGATCGATCAGGCCGACGGCGATGTTCTCGGGCTCCAGATCGGTGGCAAGGCATTGCATCACCTTGTTCACCGCTGCCTTGGACGCCCGGTAGGCAACCCGGTCGGACTTGGCGTAGCCCATCCAGGACATCTGGCTGGAGATGGTCAGGATCCGCGGCTGGGCCGCCTTGCGCAGGCGCGGCAGAAAAGCCTGCGCCACGGCGAGAGGGGCGAGGGTATTGATCTCCAGCGTGCGCAGGAAACCGTCAAAATCCATGTGGAGGGAGCTTTGATCCTGCCCGTCCGGCCCGATGATCCCGGCGTTGTTGAGCAGAACGTCAATCGCCTCCGGGCTGGAGGCGGCCGATGCGGCAAGGGCGTCCCGGTCGGCCACATCAAACAGTTGGGGGCGGAACAGAGGCCCGAGTTCTGCGGCAAGCCGGTCGGCATCCTCTTCCCGCCGCATGCTGCCGAGCACCGTCCAGCCGCGCGCGAGGGCAACCCGTGCAACAGCCAGGCCGATCCCTCTGTTGGCACCTGTGATGAGCATGACCGGCATGGGCAAAATGTCTCCTGCACGTGAAAGAAAACGCCGCCGGAAATGACCGGCGGCGATCCGTTGCATGTCAACCTAGGGCGGCCCAGGCCAACCGGCAACGGCACAGATCAAATCTGGCGCAGTTGCCGTCCCCCGCTCAGAGCGTGATGCGGTAGCGGGCGAAGCCGTCGGCGCCGTCGCCTGCCGGTTCGATCTTCACGCCCTTGACGGAAGCCGCATGGGCCTTGCCGCCGGGGCCGGTGTCGAACAGGACCGTGGTGCCGGGCATGGGCTTGAAGGTCCAGTTGGCATCAGCGCTCGGGCTGATCGTGCCCTTTTCAACGATATAGCGCACCAGCGCGTCGCGGTTGGTATCCGGACCGGCAAAGATGACAACGCTCTCATTGATGCCGGGGAAGCTGCCGCCGCCACCGGCGCGGTAGTTGTTGGTCACCACAACGAACTTCTGGTCCGGGTCAACGGGCGTGCCGTTGTAGGCGAGGTTGACGATGCGGTTCGCTTCCGGATTGAGCACCTCGCCCTTTTCGCCATATTTCGACGGCTGCGACAGGTCGACCTGATAGGTGACGCCATCGATGATGTCGAAGTTGTAGCTCGGGAAGGTGGGCTCGATCAGCATCTCGTCGCTCGCGCCCGGCGTGATCTGGCGGAAGATGCCGGCCGAGCGCTCCAGCCACTCCTTCACATCCTTGCCGGTGATCGCCACCGCCTGAACCGTGTTGGGATAGAGGTAGAGATCGGCAACGTTCTTGATGGCCACATCGCCCACCGGCACATCGGTGTAATATTCGGGGCCGCCACGTCCGCCTGCCTTGAAGGGGGCGGCAGCGGAGAGGACCGGCAGGCTTTCCCATTCGGTGCCCTTGAGCATTTCGGTGATGTACCAGATCTGCGCCTGCGAGACGATCTGCACGCTTGGATCATCGGCTACCAGCGCGAAATAGGAATGCAGAGGCGCGTCGGTCTTGCCGACCGGGCGGCGCACATAGGCAAGCGTCGCCTCATGCTCGGCCTTCACGGCGTCCAGTACGTCGTCCTGGCTCTCCACCGTTGGGGTGACCGTGCGGCCTTCCTTCGTATAGATCGGCCGTGCTTCGGTGCTGAAGCCGGTGATGCGCCAGCTGTTGCCGTCCCGCGCCAGCATCAGGTCGATGACGCCCAGATGCGAGCCCCAGAAGCCGCCCATGGCAGCGGGCTTGCCGAAGAGCGTGCCCTTGGCCGTGTCTACCCCCTCAAGGCCGTCAAAGGCAGTGCCGGGGAAGACAAGATGCTGGTGGCCGGTGAAGATGGCATCAATGCCCTCGACAGCGGCCAGGTGCAGCGAGGCGTTTTCCATGCCGCCGGCATAGGTTCCGGCCGAGATGCCGGAGTGGGACAGGGCTATCACGAGGTCGCAGCCCTGCTCGCGCATTTCCGGGACGAAAGCCTTCGCCGTTTCGACGATATCGCGGGTGTTGACGCTGCCTTCCAGATGCTTGCGGTCCCAGTTCATGATCTGCGGCGGCACGAAGCCGATGAAGCCGATGCGGATCGGATAGTCCTTGCCCGAGCCGTCGCGGATGGTCTTGTCGACGATGACATAGGGTTTCAGCAGCGTGGTGTCGCTGCGCGGACCGGCGGAAAGCTGGCCCTTGGCAATGTTGGCGCAGACGACCGGGAAGTTGGCGCCGGCCAGCACCTTGTCGAGGAAATCAAGGCCGTAATTGAATTCGTGGTTGCCGAGCGTTGCCGCGTCATAGTCCAGAACATTCATGCCCTGGATCACCGGATGCAGGTCACCGGCCTTCATGCCGCGCTCATAGGCAATGTAGTCGCCCATCGGATTGCCCTGCAGGAAGTCGCCATTGTCAACCAGTACAGAGTTGGTGGCTTCATTGCGGATGGCACGGATCAGCGAAGCTGTGCGGGCAAGGCCTGCGGTGTCCACAGGCTTGTCGGCGTAATAGTCATACGGGAACACATGAACGTGGAGATCGGTCGTCTCCATCAGACGCAGGTGCGCCGTGCCTTCCTGCGCACGCAGGGAATAGGGATGAAGGGCGGCGGCAAAGCCGGTGGCAGCTGCACCCAGCAGCAGGCCGCGCCGGGTGAGATGGGGGGAAAGCAACTCGTTCATGCCGTAATCTCTTCGCAAGGCCGAAGCCTGTGGAACGGGGAAGGGCAGGCCGCTCAGTGCCTGCAGGGCCAAGTTGTAGGCCCGCAATCTTGTCGGTGCAATGACGGTCGCGGCATCGGGCGCGATTGACGGGGGCGGGTGAGAGGCTAAGTTACGGCACAAGGTGAGCGGGTGCTTCGCACCAGCCCGCAAGCAGACAGGACGCCTTCAGCATGAGCGAACAGATCAAGGCGGCAGTGCATCAGGCGCTGTCGCGCATTCCCGGCCCGGACGGAACCAGTGACATCGTATCGCTTGGCCTCGTGTCCGATGTGTTTGTGTCCGATGGCCGCGTGGCCTTTTCCATCACGGTGCCCGCAGAAAAGGCCCGCCAGCTGGAGCCGCTGCGTCAGGCGGCCGAGACCGCGGTGAAGGCCTTGCCGGGGGTCGAGAAGGCGATGGTGGCGCTGACGGCTGAGCGCATCTCCGGTTCAACTTCTGCCTCTGCTCCGGCGCCGCAGCCGCACAGCCATGCTCACAGTCACGCTCACGGCCACCCCCATGCCCAGCCGGCTGCTCAGCCGCGCGCGCCGCAGCCGCAAGGCGCAGGGCCTGCCAAGGCAGGCGTGCCGGGCGTGGCGCATATCATTGCCGTGGCTTCCGGCAAGGGCGGGGTTGGCAAGTCCACCACCACGGCCAACCTTGCGCTGGCGATGAAGGCCAATGGCCTGAAGGTGGGTGTTCTGGATGCCGATATCTACGGCCCCTCCGTGCCGCGCCTCTTTGGCGTTTCCGGCCGGCCGGAGCCGGTGAGCGGGCGCATCATCAAGCCGCTGGAGGGCCATGGTCTCAAGGTCATGTCCATCGGCTTCATGGTCGAAGAAGACACGCCGATGATCTGGCGCGGGCCGATGGTCATGTCGGCACTGACGCAGATGCTGCGCGAAGTGGCCTGGGGCGAACTGGACGTGCTGGTGGTGGACATGCCCCCCGGCACGGGCGATGCCCAGCTGACCATGGCCCAGCAGGTGCCGCTGTCGGGCGCGGTCATTGTCTCCACGCCGCAGGATCTGGCGCTGATCGATGCGCGCAAGGGGTTGAACATGTTCCGCCGCGTCGATGTGCCGGTGCTCGGCATCATCGAGAACATGAGCTATTTCGTCGCCCCGGATACTGGCAAGCGCTACGACATCTTCGGCCATGGCGGCGCCAGGGCGGAGGCGGAGCGGCTGCACCTGCCGTTCCTTGGCGAAGTGCCGCTCGACATGGACATCCGCATCAACTCCGACGCAGGCACGCCGGTTGTTGTGGCAGACCCGCAAGGTGCACATGCCGCCGTCTACCGGGACATTGCCGCGAAGGTCTGGGCCAGTGTGACGGGAGAAACAGGCGAGGTCCGCCGCGCCCCGCCGCGCATCGTCATCGACTGACGCCGTTTCCGCCTGCGCTGCCGTGCATCCCGCACAGCGGCACAGGTGGATGGTTGACCTTTGCATATAAAGGCGGGAAAGATTTCCCACGTCTTCCGCTTGTGGCACCTGTTCCGTGCCCGGCGCTCCCGGATCAGGATTGTCACGTGGATCTTCGAGAAAACAGCAAGGCCATCACGGCAATGTTGCTGGCTATGGCTGCATTCCTCACCAATGACGCCGTCGTCAAATTCGTTCATGACGAACTGCCGCTCGGCCAGATCATCGTCATGCGCAGCGTCTTTGCCTGCGTAATGATTTATGCCGCATCGGTTGCCACTGGGGTGCACCGGGAATTCCGGCATCTGGCGCATCCCACCGTGGGCTGGCGGACACTGGGCGAGCTGGGGGCAACCTTCTTCTATCTGGTGGCTCTCATCCAACTGCCGATTGCCAACATCACCGCTGTTCTGCAGTCCCTGCCGCTGCTGGTGACGGCGGCCGCCGCCATCTTCCTCGGTGCGGCGGTCGGCTGGCGGCGCTGGACGGCCATCGGCATCGGCTTTGCCGGTGTGCTGATCATCATCCGGCCCGGCGTCTCCGGCTTCAACGAATGGTCGCTCGTCGCCCTGTGCGGCGTGTTCTGCATGGTGCTGCGCGATCTTTCGACACGGCGGATGCCGCAGGCCATTCCCACCTTCGGCGTCACGCTCGTCACCTGCTTCGGTGTCATGGCGCTGGGCGGGGTAATGGTGCTGTTCGAGGGCTGGCAGCCGATGACGGTCCGCCAGCTCGGCATCATTGCCGCTGGCTCCCTGTTCCTGCTCGCGGGCTATATCTTCATCATCATCGCCATGCGGCTGGGGGATATCGCTGTCGTGTCCCCCTTCCGTTACTCCAGCATTCTCTGGGCCATTCTGATTGGCTACATGGTCTGGAGCGAAGTGCCGGATGCGCTGACGCTGTTTGGCACATCCATCGTGGTGGCAACGGGCGTCTACACCTTCATCCGCGAGCGCAAGCTGGCGCAGCAGGGGCAGAGCTGAACCATGGATGCGGCCGCGAACGCGCAGGTGCAGGGTGCCGGGCAGACGCCCTCCGGCGGGCGCCGTCCTCCGCTGGCGGTCCTGATTGCCATCTCCACGATCAGCCCGCTGGCGATGAACATCTATCTGCCGTCCCTGCCGGGCATGATCAAGGCGCTGGAGAGCACGGCCGCCGAGGTGCAGCTCACCATGTCGCTTTATCTGGCGGCGGTGGGCTTTTCGCAGCTTGTGCTGGGGCCCGTATCCGACCGCTATGGCCGCCGTCCGGTGGTGGTGACCGGCATGGCCGTCTTTGTGATCGGCACGCTCATCTGCCTGGCGGCGGCGACGGTCGAAACCGTCATTTTTGGCCGCATTGTGCAGGCTGCGGGCGGCTGTGCCGGGCTGGTGCTGGGCCGTGCCATCGTGCGCGATCTTTATGAGCGCGAACAGGCCGCCAGCATGATCGGCTACGTCACCATGGGCCTTGCGGTGGGCCCCATGCTCGCCCCCGCCATGGGCGGGGCGCTGGATGGTGTCGCCGGGTGGAAGGGGGGCTTCTATCTGATGCTGGCCATCGGCATTGCGGTGACACTTGCGGCCTGGGCCTGCCTGCATGAGACCCATCACGACCGCAGCCAGACCACCAGTATCAGAAGCCTTCTGGCCAGCTACAGGGAGCTGAGCCGGGAGCGGCTGTTCTGGGCCTATGCCTGCACCTCCATGTTTACCTCGGCCGTCTATTTCGCCTTCCTCGGCGGGGCTCCTTTCATCGCCTCGCAGGTGCTGGGGATGACGCCGCTGACCATGGGCCTCTATTTCATGATGGTGGCTGGCGGCTACATTGCCGGCAATGGCCTGTCGGGCCGCTTTGCGGCACGCATCGGCGTCCTGCGCATGGTCACCATCGGTTCTCTGATGCCAGTGATCACCGTTGTGCTGGCTGCGGCTCTCTTTGGGGCGGGTATCTATCACCCCTTCTCGCTGTTCCTGCCCATGTGCATTCTGGGCCTCGGCAACGGCATCTGCCTGCCCAGTGCCCTGTCCGGTGCCATCAGCGTGCGCCCGGATCTGGCTGGCGCGGCCTCAGGTCTTGCCGGCAGCATGCAGATCGGCCTTGGCGCCGGTGTTTCGGCGCTGGTGGCCTGGATGCTGTCTCAGAGCATGTATCCCGGCACGGTCTGGCCGCTGCTGGTGGTCATGGGCGGCTGCGTGACGCTGACACTCGCGTCCGTCATCGCCTGCTACCGCAGCGAACGGGTCTAGGACGGGGCAGGAAGAGATGGGGCAGGAAGCGCTTCCGTTCAGCCGCCGGTCACGCTCATGTGGCGGGAGACGGAGGGGCGGTTGGTGCGCCGGTCGATGATGAAATCGTGCCCCTTCGGCTTGCGGCCGATGGCCTCATCAATGGCGTGCGAGAGAAGTTCATCGCCTTCCGAGGCACGCAAGGGCGCGCGCAGGTCGGCGCTGTCGTCCTGGCCGAGGCACATGTAGAGCATGCCCGTGCAGGTGATGCGCACCCGGTTGCAGCTTTCGCAGAAGTTATGCGTCATCGGCGTGATGAAACCGATGCGCCCGCCGGTTTCCTCGATCTGCATGTAGCGCGCGGGGCCGCCGGTCTTGTAGGGAATGCTGGTGAGGGTAAAGCGCTCCGAGAGCCGGGCACGCACTTCGCTCAAGGGCAGATACTGGTCCGTGCGGTCGCCGTCGATCTCGCCCATGGGCATGGTCTCGATCAGCGTCAGGTCATGGCCTTCGCTATGGGCCCATTCCATCATCGGGATGATCTCATCCTCATTGATGCCCTTCAGCGCGACCATGTTGATCTTGATGGAAAGGCCTGCCGCCTTGGCAGCCTTGATGCCCTCCATCACCTTCGGCAGATCGCCCCAGCGGGTGATGGCGCGGAAACGGTCTGCATCCAGCGTATCGACGGAGACATTGAGACGCCGCACGCCTGCGTCCGCCAGTTCGGCGGCATAGCGGGCGAGCTGTGAGCCGTTGGTCGTCAGCGTCAGCTCGTCCAGCGCGCCCGACTGCAGATGCCGGGAGAGGGAGCGGATCAGCCCCATGATGCCCTTGCGCACCAGCGGCTCGCCGCCGGTCAGCCGCAGGCGGCGCACGCCCTTGCCGATGAAGGCGCTGCACAGGCGGTCCAGTTCCTCCAGCGACAGCACCTCGCGCTTGGGCAGAAAGGTCATGTCCTCGGCCATGCAATAGACACAGCGGAAATCGCAGCGGTCCGTCACCGAGACGCGCAGATAGGAAATGTCGCGGCCGAACGGATCGGTCATGCGCGGAAATGCCGCGGCGTCATTCATCTGTCTCTCCCTCATCAGCAATCTCTGGCTGTGTCTGTGACGATGTTTCGTTCTGTTCGTTGGGAAATAACGTAGTCGGTTTTTTCCTCAGGGCAAGATGGCATCCGGCAATGTGATCTCACAGACGGGGAATGACGTACAAACAACCACTTGATATTTATCCCGGACAGCCTTGCCATGCCCTCTCAGCCACGTGACCGCACGACGATCGTCTGGTTCCGCCAAGACCTGCGCCTTGCCGACAATCCGGCCCTGTTCGAGGCTGCAAAGGCAGGCGCCGTGGTGCCGGTGTTCATTCTGGAAGATCCGAAGGACTGCGGCGAAACCCATCCCCTGGGCGGCGCCAGCCGCTGGTGGCTGCACCATGCGCTGGCGGCGCTTGACGAAAGCCTGGGCGGCAGGCTGGTGCTGATGTGCGGGCCCGCCGGCAAGGCGCTGGATGCGCTGGTCAAGGAAACGGGGGCTTCCGCCGTTCACTGGAACCGCTGCTACGAGCCGCATGCGATTGCCCGCGACAAGCGGCTGAAGACGGATCTCATGGCCGCCGGTGTCGAGGTGCGCAGTTTCAACGGTTCGCTGCTGCATGAGCCCTGGGAGCTGGAGACGAAGACCGGCGGTCCCTTCAAGGTCTATTCGCCCTTCTGGCGGGCGGCGCTCGCCAAAACCGTGGCGGCGCCTTTGCCGGTGCCGGAGGCGCTGGACATTCCGCAGGTCAGTCAGTCTCTACCGCTGTCAGACTTTCCGCTGCTGCCGGTGAAGCCGGACTGGGCGGCTGGCTGGCTCGATCTCTGGCAGCCGGGCGAAAGGGGCGCGGCGGCACGGCTTGCGGCTTTTCTGGAGGAAGGGCTCGATGGTTATGGCGAGCTGCGCAACCGGCCGGACCTGCCCAATGTCTCGCGCCTGTCGCCGCATCTGCATTTCGGTGAAATCTCTCCCCGGCAGATCTGGACGGCTACCCGCTTTCACACAGAACAGTACGGCCACCTGCAGAAGGATGGCGACAAGTTCCTATCGGAAATCGGCTGGCGGGAGTTTTCCTATCATCTGCTCTACCATTTCCCGCATCTGCCGGAGCGCAACTGGAAGCCCGCCTTCGATGCCTATCCCTGGGCTGAGGATGATACGGCGCTGAAAGCCTGGCAGAAGGGGCTGACCGGCTACCCCATGGTGGATGCAGGCATGCGCGAGCTCTGGGCCACCGGCTACATGCACAACCGGGTGCGGATGCTGGTGGCGTCCTTCCTCGTCAAGCATCTGCGCCTTCACTGGCATCATGGGGAGGCCTGGTTCCGCGACACGCTGCTGGATGCGGATCTCGCCAACAATTCCGCCAGCTGGCAGTGGGTGACGGGCAGCGGCGCCGATGCCGCGCCCTATTTCCGCATCTTCAGCCCGGTGGGTCAGGGGCAGAAATTCGATCCCGATGGTGCCTATGTGCGCCGCTGGTGCCCGGAACTGGCCAAGCTGCCGGACGAGTTCCTCCACTGCCCGCACGAGGCGCCTGAGCGCATCCTGAAGGCGGCCGGCGTCGTTCTGGGCCGCACCTATCCCCGTCCCATCGTCGACCACACGGCTGCCCGCAATGCGGCGCTCGCAGGGTACGACGCGGTGAAGCAGGCGGGGCTTGAGGCGGCGGGATGAGGCTGTTCAGCAAGTCCGTCCCTCTCCGCAGTCATTCCGGCCAAGCGCAGCGCGAGCCGGGACCGGAGGGCCGGGGTAGACTTTGGGTGAAAGAGGGAAGCGGGCCGAAAGACCTTGGCTCACCGGTACCGGATCTCGGCTTCGCTTTCGTCCGGCATGACTGAGGAGGGGCTCCATGCGGTCAGGCCGCAGCAGGTGCCTCACCACCAGCCTTGACCTTTATGGCCACAGGGCTATCGTCCGGTACAATTCCTCATCCATCAGGACAAGCCCGAATGACCGCCGCATGGCCCACTGAACTGCGCCTTTCCAGCGACAAGCGCACTCTCACCGTCAGTTTCGATAATGGCGAGACCCATGCCTTTCCGGCGGAATATCTGCGCGTCTGCTCGCCCTCGGCAGAGGTGCAGGGCCACGGGCCGGGGCAGAAGAAGACAGTGCCAGGCAAGCGCAATGTACTGATCTATCAGGTGGAGCCGGTCGGCAACTATGCCGTCCGCCTGCACTTCGACGACATGCACGATACGGGCATCTTCACGTGGTCCTATTTCCTCGAACTCGCTCACGAGGAAGACCGTCACTGGGGCACATATCTGCGCGAACTCGAAGAAAAAGGCCTCAGCCGCGACCGGTGAGGCCAATCCTCCCTCAGCGCTTCACGACCACCGTCGCGCCGACGCCGACGTTGTCATAGAGGTGCTTCACATCCTCATTGGCCATGCGGATGCAGCCGGAGGAGACGGCGGTGCCGATGGTCCAGGGCTGGTTGGTGCCATGGATGCGGTAGAGCGTCGAGCCGATGTAGAGCGCCCTTGCGCCCAGCGGGTTGTTCGGCCCGCCTTCCATATGCACCGGCAGGATGCGGCCCTTGGCGCGCTCGCGGGCGCGCATCTGCGGCGGCGGTGTCCAGCCCGGCCATTCGGCCTTGCGGGTGATGCGGTGGGTACCGGCCCACTGCATGCCTTCCAGCCCCACGCCGACGCCATATTTCATGGCCTTGCCGCCTTCCTGCACGTGATAGAGGCGGCGCTCGGTGGTATCGACGATGATCGTGCCCGGCTTGTGCGGGCCGTCGTAACGCACGGTTTCACGCTTGATCGGGGACTTGTCGGAACTGTGCAGGCCCGGTCCGTATTCAACCCAGCTCTTGGTTGCCGGGTCAAAAAAACGCCCTGCCTGGGCCGCAGCAGAACTGGCTGATGCGACGATCATGAAGGCCGCCAGAGCGCCCGTAACTCTTCTCATTTCTGTCCCCTCCGTGCCAGGTTGGCTGGTTCATCACTCCACTCCAGGGATGACGCTATGTCACATCACATTTCCGCGCGCTTAATGCCGCGGCGAAGACATGAGAAAAACATAGAGAAGACTTTGAGGTTGTCTGTGCCGTCTGTCACAGGGGGCGGTTAAGGGCATAAAGACAAACGCCCCAGCCAAAGGCCGGGGCGTAAAGGGCGGGGCTCCAGTATAGCTCCGTTGTTCCGGATTACCCCAGGTTCAGTTCCTGGAAGAAATCGTTGCCCTTGTCGTCGACGACGATGAAGGCGGGGAAGTCTTCGACTTCGATCTTCCAGATGGCTTCCATGCCGAGTTCCGGATAGGCGACCACGTCCACCTTCTTGATGCAGTCCTGTGCGAGGCGGGCAGCCGGGCCGCCGATGGAGCCGAGGTAGAAGCCGCCGTGGGCCTGGCAGGCGCGGCGCACCGCCGGGGAGCGGTTGCCCTTGGCCAGCATCACCATGGAGCCGCCCGCAGCCTGGAACTGGTCCACATAGGCATCCATGCGCCCGGCCGTGGTGGGGCCGAAGGAGCCGGAGGGCATGCCTTCCGGGGTCTTGGCGGGGCCGGCGTAATAGATCGGATGGTTCTTGAAATAGTCCGGCAGCGGCTCGCCCGCCTCCAGCCGCTCGCGCAGCTTGGCGTGGGCAAGGTCGCGGGCCACGATCAGCGGGCCGGTCAGCGACAGACGGGTCTTGATCGGATGGCGCGACAGCTCGGCGAGGATTTCCGGCATCGGACGGGTGAGGTCGATCTTGACCACGTTTTCCGAGAGGTTCTTATCCGTGACTTCCGGCATGTAGGTCTCCGGATGCATCTCCAGCTGCTCAAGGTAGATGCCATCCTTCGTGATCTTGCCGGTGGCCTGACGGTCAGCCGAGCAGGAGACGCCAAGGCCGATGGGCAGCGACGCGCCATGGCGCGGCAGGCGGATGACGCGCACGTCGTGGCAGAAATACTTGCCGCCGAACTGGGCGCCGACGCCGGTGGCCTGGGTCAGTTTGTGGATCTCGGCTTCCATTTCAAGGTCACGGAAGGCATGGCCAAGCTCGGAGCCCTGCGTCGGCAGGTTGTCGAGATAGCGGGCGGAGGCGAGCTTCACGGCCTTGAGGCACATTTCAGCTGAGGTGCCGCCGATGACGATGGCAAGGTGATAGGGCGGGCAGGCGGCGGTGCCGAGCGTCAGGATTTTTTCCTTGAGGAAATCGATCATCCTGTCATGGGTCAGCAGCGAGGGTGTGCCCTGGAACAGGAAGGTCTTGTTGGCAGAGCCGCCGCCTTTGGCCATGAACAGGAACTTGTAGGCGTCATCGCCTTCCGCATAGAGCTCGATCTGCGCGGGCATGTTGTTGGAGGTGTTCTTCTCCTGGAACATGGAGATCGGCGCCAGCTGCGAGTAGCGCAGGTTGCGCTTGAAATAGGCGTCGCGCGCGCCTTCGCCGAGGGCCTTCTCATCGGAACCGTCGGTCCACACGCGGCGGCCTTTCTTGCCCATGACGATGGCGGTGCCGGTGTCCTGGCACATGGGCAGCACGCCGCCTGCAGCGATGCTGGCGTTCTTCAAGAGGTCGAAGGCAACGAACTTGTCGTTTTCGGTCGCTTCCGGATCATCGAGAATGGCGCGCAGCTGGGCGAGATGGCCCGGGCGCAGATAGTGGTTGATGTCGATGAAGGCCTGCTCCGCCAGAAGGCGCAAGCCCTCGGGCTCCACCATCAGCATTTCCTGGCCGTTGAAGGTGGCGGTAGAGACGTAATCGGATGTCAGCTTGCGGTAAGGCGTCTTGTCCTCGCCCAGCGGGAACATGGCGCTGTGCTGGTAGTCCGGCGGCGTGACGGGAGCATTCATGGCGGTCTCTCGCATCAGGGTCTTGGAAAACGGCCACCCGTGGGCATGGCTCCGGGCAGCTCTGTCTTTGGCTGGCTCTTCTTTACGGCAAAAGGGCCGGTGGCAACAAGCGCCCCGGCCCCTTCACGCATCGCAATTTTGGATGAGGCTCAGCGCGTGGCGGTGAGGTCGATTGTGACCGCGACGGCGTCCTTCAGATTGTCCTGTCCGACACTGGCGCCGATGCCATAGGCGCTGCGCGACAGGGTGGCCGTGCCCTTGGCAACGGCGGTGCCGCCGGTGATGTCGAGGGTGAAGGCCAGCGTTACCGGCTTTTCCTCGCCGCGCAGCGACAGGGTGCCTTCCGCCTCATAGGCGTTGCCGCCCTTGGCCGTGACGGAGGTGGAGGTGAAGCGGGCTTCCGGGAAGGCTTCCGTGGCCAGCCAGTCCGCGCCCGGCAGCATGCCGGCAAACTGGGCATTGGCCATCTGGGCGCTGCCGGTGGCAATGGTGGCCTCGATCTTCGCGGCGGAGACATTCTCCGGATCGAAATCGATTTTCGCGGTCCAGCTGCCGAAGCTGCCAGAGACCGGCGCGCCGCCCTGTTCGACAGTGAAACCGATGCTGCTCTTGGCCGGGTCTACTGTCCATTCGGCAGCATATGCCGCGCCGGACGCGAGGATCAGGCTGGCGGCGGTGAAGGCGGCTGCAAAAGTCTTGCGCATGGGAAACTCCATGGAAACAGGGGCGAGGAGGGCTCAGCCTTTGACCGGGTGGAGGATGCGCTTCAGCACACCATCCCGGGCGATGAAATGATGCTTGAGGGCCGCGCCGATATGGGCGGCGAGCAGAGCGACGAGCGCCCAGGCAAACAGGCTGTGCAGGGCCTTGAACAGGCCTTCGGCCTCTTCCTTGGTGCCAAGGGCGGCAGGCACCGGCAGATGCGGCACAGGCACGGTGTTGAAGAGAATGGTCGGGATGTTCCAGGGTGACGCGGATACCATCAGCCAGCCGCTCAGCGGAATGGCGAGGATCAGCGCATAGAGCCCGATGTGGCCAAGATGCGCGGCAGCCTTTTCCCAGGCCGCCATGCTGTCCGGCAGGGCCGGGGTGGGGTTCATGAACCGCCAGACAAGCCGCAGCACGGCAAGGGCGAGCACCACGAAGCCGATGGACTTGTGCAGCTGGAAAATGGCGAAGGTCGAAGGATCGGACATCGGCAGGTCATCCATGTAGAGCCCCAGACCGATCATGCCGATGATGAGCACGGCCATGGTCCAGTGGAATGCAATGGCCACCCAGCCGTAGCCTGCGGTGCTGTTGCGTATCATGGAAATTCTCCCTGCAGCATGCGCGCGGGACGGCACGTCACCGCCCCGCGTTTTCAATGCTTACTGAGCGATAGCGGCTTCAGCGTGCAGCACGATGGACACGTCGTCACCCACATACGGGGTGTACATGTCCATGCCGAAGTCCGAACGCTTGATGGTGGTGGTGGCGGCAAAGCCAACCCACGGCTTCTTTTCCATCGGGTGTTCGCCCATGGCGGTCACGGTCACGTCCAGCGTGGCCGGCTTGGTGATGCCCTTGATGGTCAGGTCGCCGTCGATCTTCAGGGTCTTGTCACCGGTCTTGGTCACCTTGGTGCTCTTGAAGGTGGCTTCCGGGAACTGGGCGACGTCGAAGAAATCGGCGCTCTTGAAGTGGGTGTCACGCTCGGCCCAGAAGGTGTCGAGGCTGTTGGTGTCGATCGTCATCTCGATCGAGGAATTCTCCGGCTGATCGGCATCGATCATCAGCTTGGCATCCCAGGTGCCGAAACGGCCGTCGGTGGTGGAATAGCCAAGGTGATTGTAGGAGAACGAGAGGTTGGAATGGCTCTTGTCGAATTCATAGGCCACAGGGGCGGCCAGAACCGGCGCAGTCAGCAGGCCGAGAGCAAGGGCAGAGGCGGCAAGACGGATCATCAGAAATCTCCGGACAGAAAAGTGTCTGAACAGGGCGCTTTGTCGCAGCCCAAGGGACTATGTAATGATTTTTCCGCACTGCACAACTTGACGCACCGTTTCTGATGAATGAACAGTGATCAAATCGAAGCGTGGGCAGGTAAAATATTGTTGATCAATTGATCGTCCATGAAATCACATTTTTCAAGCGGAAAAATGGCAGCTTGACCCGTTTCTCTCCCGGTCCCATATGGGGCAACAGAGGACGGCCTCTTCACCCGCTCATGGGTTCCAGCATTCCGGGACGGCCCGCAACGAGGTCATCATGTCCTGGATCTATCTGCTATCTGCCGGAATTCTCGAAGTCGTCTGGGCCTTTGCGATGAAGCTGTCAGACGGCTTCACCCGGCCTCTTCCAACCCTCGTCATGATTGTCAGCATGATCGGCTCATTCGCCCTGCTGGCGCTGGCCATGCGCGATCTGCCGCTTGGCACGGCCTACACCATCTGGACCGGCATTGGCGCGGCCGGGGCCTTTGTGCTCGGCGTCGTCATGCTGGGAGAGGTGATCTCGCCCGCGCGTGTGACGGCCGCGCTTCTCATCATCAGCGGCATCGTGCTGATGAAGGTATCTTCGTAACGTAGGGAAGCCTCCGGGCCGGACTGCCAAGCCCGGCCCAAAGGCAACTTCAAATCACTTCAGCGCCTGCAGGATCGATACATAATTGGCGACCGCAGCGCCGCCCATGTTGAAGATGCCGCCGACTTCCGCATTCTTCACCTGAATGCCACCGGCTTCCCCGGTCAGCTGCATGGCCGTGAGGACATGCATGGACACGCCCGTGGCGCCAATCGGATGGCCCTTGGCCTTCAGGCCGCCGGACGGGTTGACCGGCAGCTTGCCGTCCATTTCGGTCCAGCCTTCAAGGATGGCACGCGCGCCCTGGCCTTCCGGCGCAAGCCCCATGGCTTCGTATTCGATCAGCTCGGCGATGGTGAAGCAGTCATGGGTTTCGACGAAGGAAAGATCCTCCAGACCCATCCGCGCCTGAGTCAGGGCCTGCCCCCAGGCATGGCGGCAGCCATCGAACTTCAGGATGTCGCGCTTCGACATGGGCAGATAATCCTGCACATGGGCGAGCGAGCGGAAGGCGACGGCCTTTTTCATGCCGAGTGCTGTGGCCGTATCCGTCAGCACCAGCGCGGCCGCGCCGTCCGATACGAGCGAGCAGTCCGTGCGCTTCAGCGGGCCCGCCACGAAGGGGTTCTTCTCGCCTTCCGTGCGGCAGAACTCGTAGCCTAGGTCCTTGCGCATCTGGGCGTAAGGGTTGTTGACGCCGTTCTTGTGGTTCTTGGCGGCAATGCGGGCGAGTGCGTCCGACTGGTCGCCGTGGCGCTGGAAATAGGTCTCGGCGATCTTGCCGAAGACACCGGCAAAGCCTGCGGGAATGTTACCTTCTTCCGGCAGATAGGAGGCCTTCAGCAGGTTGCGGCCGATTTCCGGCCCCGGCGTCGTGGTCATCTGTTCGACGCCCACCACAAGCACGAAACGGGCCGCGCCCGAGCTGACGGCGCGCACGCCCTGATGCACGGCGGCAGAGCCTGTGGCGCAGGCGTTCTCGACGCGGGTTGCCGGGGTGAAGCGCAGGGCAGGGTCTGCCTGCAGCACCAGCGAGGCGGTGAAATCCTGCGGGGAGAAGCCCGCGTTGAAGTGGCCGAGGTAGATCTCGCCAATATCCTTCGGCTCAAGCCCGGCGTCGCTGATGGCATCAACTGCCACCTTGACGATCATGCTCTCGACGGTTTCCTCCGCGTGCCGCCCAAAAGGCAGATGCGCCCATCCAACGATTGCCGCTGTCATTCCGGGATCCTCCACTGGCATCCGGCAGCTCCGGGCTGCGGATGTCCTTATCCTGTCACGGGACAAAGCCTCAATTGACTTTAACGTAACATATGCCGGTCCCGCGCCGCATGGCCAGCGGGTTTTGCCTCGTCTGTTTGGGGGAGTGCCGGCACCGTCAGAAACCGGTCGTGGGCGGAAAATGTATCTGACTGTTCCCCAGGTCATACGCCTGTCATCAAAAAAACCGATAAGAGCGTCATTCCACACGTAAAAATTACTTAAATTGTTGCCGGAAGTTTTGAGGCCGGGCCCTGACGGGTCCGGCCTTTTTATTCGTAAGGCTCGTGGCAAGCCAGACCGGTTGCCAGCACTGTGACCAAATGGTATCTGCGGCCTGACTGCGTCCCGGTGATGGCTTTGCGCAAGCCCCGGCGGCGCGTTCCTTCTGCGCGCAAGTGAGGCTGGCGAATCCGATGACTGCTGCGGTCGAAATTCCCGGAACTGTCACGATCTGCGTCACCAGCTGCGGGCGGCTGGATCTGCTGGCCGAGACGCTTGCATCCTTCCGCCGGTTCAACACGGGCGGTACCTTTCTGATCCATGAGGATTCCCGGGACGACGCCATCATCGATGAAGTGCGCCGGACCTATCCTTGGGCGGAGGTCATCTCCAGCCCCGAGCGCATGGGCCTGATGGCCTCCATCGACAGGCTCTATTCGACGGCCACAACGCCCTATATCTTCCATCTGGAAGATGACTGGCAATTCGATGGCCCGGTCAACTGGGAAGCTGCGATCGAGGCGCTGGAGACCAATCCGCTTATTTCCAACGTGTTGGTGCGGGCATTTGACGAGATCAAGGAAAAGTACCGTCAGAAGTCCGATCCGCTGACCGTGGCCGGCGCGGACTTCCGTGTGATGCACGGGAATGCCCATCCCGAGTTCCATGGCTGGTCCAGCAATCCGGGCCTGATCACCAAGGCCCTCTACGAGGAATATGCGCCCTTCGCGCGCAATCTTCACGACCAGATGTCTGCCGAGATCAAGAAGAGCGGCCGGCGTGTCGCCTATCTGCTGCCCGGCGTTGCGCGCCATATCGGCCAGAAGCGCAATGTCACCGATCCGACCATGCCGCCCCGGCCGAAGAGCAAGTTTGGCAAGCTGATGCGCTCGATCCGCAAGAAGCTCTATTACGCAGGCCTGCGCAAGGACCCGTTCTGAGCCAGGGTTCTTTGGCCTGCGCTGAAGTTTCAGACCGCAGCGCAGGCTTAGTCCGTCCTCACGTGATTGGAGATGAAGCGCGACAGGCGCAGGCGCATGCCTTTCAGGAAGTTGCCCTTCTTGGTCCGCTTCACGTTGTAGAAGTAGCGGTGCCGGTAGCCGAAGTCCTGATGCTCGCTCACGAAAGTGCCGTAAAGCTCGTACTCCGAGAAGTGGTCTGCCCGGTCCGTCACAAGTGACTGAAGGGCCTCTAGCCATGGCTGGCCGAAGCGCTGCTCGATGTGGCTCCTGAGGGCTTCCATCGCTCCGCGCCGGAAGATCATGGTGTGCGCCACCAGTGACCAGGGAAACTGTTTCGGGCGGCCGAGGGCCTTTTCAACAAAACTGTTCCAGCCGTGGTTTTCATCGTCGGCCGTGAACAGCCAGTAGTGTCCTTCGGCGCTGATATAGCTGGCCGGACGGTTGATGAAGGTGTCCGCATCCAGAACGATGCAGCTTTCTGAAGGGATGTAGGATGGCCAGCTGAGCTTGATGATCTGCTGGGTAATCCAGCCGCTGCGCTTCTTGCCCTTGCTGTCGGTGAAGCCCTGCGCGGAAAAGCCTGCCGGAAGCACCTGCTCTTCGGGAATGATGCGCACCGGGCAGCCTTCCACTGCAAAGCCCTCCAGCTCTGCACAGGCCTTCGCCGTGCCGACCAGAACCAATTCCTCAATGGGTTGCGCGAGGTTCTGCAGCGTCGTGCCGATATGCTCGCGGAAGAAGGGGATATCCTTCTCGTGCAAGGGGATCAGCAGCGTGCTGGAAAAGGCAGAAGGCTTGTCGCCTCTCAGGAACCAGATCAGCACATAGTTGCACAGGTTGTGCCGTAAACGGCGGAACCGCCGGAGAAATGCGCTCTGGTTCATGATCCCGCTGTCTTGTCCTCAGACTTGCGCGCTCTGGCGACGAGGTGATCCTCATAGGTCTTCGCGTCCCGCATCCAGCGGCCAAAAGCGTATGTCAGGGCCATGGAAAAACCGTAGATGCCGGCCTTGTAGTACCCGCGCTGCAGATAATGCTTCAGGAAGTAGACCGGCAGGGCGAAGATCACCCGCAGGCCTGCGGCACCACGGCTGCGCCTGTTTCCCTCGCGGGCGCGAACCAGGCTGACACGGTTGAGTTTTTCGATGACATGCGTCAGGTCGCGGAAGGCATAATGATAGAGCGCGCCCTTCAGGCGGCGCGGCGCGATGGATTTTGGCACATCGAACTGGTCCCACGCAGCGTGGGCAGGCGCCTGTACCACACGCCGGTCATATAGCTTGTTGCGGTAGACGATGGCGTGACTATGCCATGGCGTCCCCGTTGGCGGCACGGTCACGAGCTTGGGCGCATAGACCGGAGCAGGATTGCCGCTGGACAGTTCTGCGGCAATTTCCTGTGCCAGTTCAGGGCTGACGATTTCGTCTGCGTCGATGTCCAGCACCATGTCATAAGTGCAGGCCTGCTCGCCAACCCGCTTCTGGAAGCCGTTGCCCAGCCAGGGCTGGTGAATGATCCGGGCACCGAGGCTTTCGGCGATTTCAACGGTCCTGTCGGTCGAGCCGCTGTCGATGATCACCACCTCACGCGCCACGGCAAAGGCGGCCGTAATGACCGCACCGATCATGCGTTCTTCGTTTTTAGTCCGGATGAAGCAGGACAGGGCGGGCCGGGTATCGTCCGTGGAAATGGCAGCGTTCATTTAACTTGTCATCATGTTTGCCCGAAACCGGGAGGTGCCAGACAGGGGAGAGCAGCGTCACCGCCTCCGGCATCGATTTGCTCCACGCTGGGGCAGACGTATCCTATGACCGAATTCACTCCGGTCCTCAATACCTCATCGTGGATGCTTGTTTCCGCCTGCGTACGGGCCGCCGGTTTCTCAGTCGATGATGTCTGCAGTTACAACGCCTGCCGTCTGCTGCTGCCTTGAGTTGTCCATTTGCGTATGCATCTGTTCTGACCCATGCCCCTGAGCCGGGGATTTGCTGCTGTCTGCAGGCGGGGGCAAGCTCTGGTCGGCCGGTGCGGTGAACAGAACTTCCTGCCGCCGCACGCGGATGGGCTGGCGCAGGCCGGTCAGCCGGTCGAACTGCGACAGGCGCTTGATGGTCGTTTCCGTCAGCTGGTGCCCGCGGGACAGAACCAGTTCATGGCTGCCGTCGGTGATGATGTCGTCGATGAGAATGTCACCGGGACGAAGCGCGCGGATATGGCAGGCGACGGTCTGGAAGCGTTCCATCATGGACTGATCCGCGTCCAGAAGACAGGCTCTCACCACCTTCAGCAGCGCAGGATCATATTGCCGCCGGTTGATGTTCAACGCTTCGAAGGCTGCCAGATCAACACCGGTGTCGGGGCTGGCGTACCACAGGTCTATCAGGATCTTCAAAATGCGCGAATGCAGCGGGATGTCCTTGCCGGTCGGACCATCCGTGGGAAAGCCCGAGCCGTCAAAGCCTCTGCCCGAATAATACAGCACCTCGGCAATCCGCTCGAACTGCGGAATGTTGCGTAAAAGATCCCGGCTCTGTTCCGGGGCACGGGCCAGCAATTCGCGCTGGGGATCTGTCAGTGTCTTCGCCGAGCGGTAGCGGGACAGGATTTCCCGTGGCAGCAGGGCCTCGCCGAGAGGCGAGAACATGACCGCCATTTCCAATTCCCAGACCTTCTTCAACCCCAGTGCCTTGGCCACCTTCAGCGCCTGCTGGCGAATGACGGTCGTCTTGCGGAAGGCGTCCGTGTGGAACAGGGCCAGCATGTCGATCAGAAGCTTCACGGAACCGGAGAGTGTTTTTTCCAGAAGCGTTTTCTCCTTCATGACCCGGTTGTGGTAGGCAAGGCCGGAGCGGATGGCGTTCTCGATCTCATCTGCCGGACAGGGCTTGAGGAGATACATGAGAACGTTTGCTTCGTTCACGGCGCGGCGGGCGGCCTCCAGCGACCTGTCTGCCGTGAGCATGATGCGGGCAGCTACAGGCGCGATATCGGTTACGGACTTGAGGAATTCGACACCGTTCATGTCCGGCAGGTTGAGGCTGGAAATGACGACGGCGACAGACGGGTTGCGCTCGATCCAGGCGACCGCCTCGACGGCGCTGCGGGCCGTAACGATCTGGAACTTGCTGCCAAGCAATTGCTGAAATGCCGTCAGCACCTTGACGTCCGCATCGACAACAAGAATAAGCTTCTGTGTCTCCGCCATGCTCCAATCTCCAATACGCCGGGCAGGAGCTCCGGAGGGGTTGCGCTCCAGGCTGATTCCCGCCGATCGTGCTCCTGACATCAGCAAGCAGCCTTAATTGCTAATAAACCCCTGTTTGCTGCAAATTTTTAAAGGTAACCAAAGGGAAAAGTGAATCTTTTTCGTAAACCTGTCCTGTCCCGCAAGGTTTTGGTTCGAAAAATCAGGATAAATTGGTAAAATGACGGATGTGGCAATCGTAGGGTCGGGCCCTGCGGGTTTGGCGGCTGCGGATAAGCTTTCGGCGGCCGGGCATAAAGTAATGATCCTCGACCGTATGGCCTCACCTGCGCGCAAGTTTTTGCTGGCCGGGCGGGGCGGGCTGAACCTGACCCATTCCGAAGACATCGGGATTTTTCTGGAACGCTACGGCAGCGGCCGTCCCTTTCTTGAGCCTTTGATCCGCCGGTTTGACCCTCAGGCGCTGCGCCGCTTTGCCGAAGATCTGGGGCAGGAAACCTTTGTAGGCTCCAGCGGCCGTGTGTTTCCGAAGGCAATGAAGGCCTCGCCGCTGCTGCGTGCCTGGCTCGCACGGCTGGAGAAGCAGGGCGTCACATTCCGTATGCGTCAGACCTGGGAGGGGCAGGACGCTGAAGGCCGGAATCTCTTCCGCGCTCAGGACGGTTCGCTGGTAGCTCTACCGGCCCGTGCCACGCTTCTGGCGCTGGGCGGTGGCAGCTGGCCCCGCCTTGGCTCGCGCGGGGACTGGCTCTCTGTGCTGGAAGGCTGGGGTGTCGAGGTCACGCCGCTGCGCCCGTCCAACTGCGGCTTCCTGTGCAACTGGTCACCGTTCTTTGCGGAGCGTTTTGCCGGGCAGCCGCTGAAGCGTATCGAACTGGCCCATGGAGATATCCGCCAGCGCGGGGAGGCGATGATCAGCCGCACGGGCATCGAGGGGGGCGCTGTCTATGCCCTGTCCGCCCTCCTGCGTGAGGCGATCGCCAGCGAAGGGGAGGCTGTGCTCTCCATCGACATGCGCCCGGACATGGACGTGGCAACGCTCGCCAGCCGCCTGTCAAGGCCGCGGGCCAAGCAGTCGCTTTCCACCTTCCTGCGCAAGTCCGCGGGGCTGTTGCCCGTGGAAGTGGCGCTCCTGCGGGAATCCCTCACGCCTCAGGATGGTTCGCCAGAGGCGCTTGCCGCCGCCATCAAGCAGGTGCAGCTGAAGCTGACGGGCACCAGCGGCATGGAGCGGGCGATTTCGACGGCTGGCGGCATCCGGCTGGAGGCGCTGAATGACGGCCTGATGCTGCGCCAGCGTCCAGGCGTCTTTGCGGCCGGTGAAATGCTCGATTGGGAAGCGCCCACCGGCGGCTATCTGCTTCAGGCCTGTTTTGCGACGGGCATGGCGGCGGCCGATGGCATTCTGGCTTATCTGGCTGCCGGAAAGGCTTCTGCATGACGGTCATCTACATCGATGCGGATGCCTGCCCGGTGAAGGAAGAAGTAGTACGCGTTGGGGAACGGCATGGCCTGCGGATGATCTTTGTCTCCAACGCCTTCATGCGTCTGCCGGAGAGCGAACTGGTGCAGCGGGTGGTCGTGTCCGAGGGGCTGGACGTGGCTGACGACTGGATCGCGGAGCGTGCAGCGCCCGGTGATGTTGTGGTGACGGCAGACGTGCCGCTGGCAGCCCGCTGTGTGAAGGCGGGAGCCAGCGTGCTCGGTCCTTCGGGCAAGCCGTTCCGGGATGTGGGCCTTGCGCTGGCCATGCGGGACCTGAGAACGCATCTGCGCGAGATTGGCGAGATCCGGGAAAGCGGCCCGTCCTTCTCCCGCCAGGACCGGTCCCGCTTTCTTCAGGCGCTGGAAAGCGCCGTGCGCGGCGCCTTGAGAGCAGCACCGGGTGGCCAGCCCTGAAAGGCATGGCGCATTGAAAAAAAGCCCCCGTCCTGAAGGACGGGGGCTGATTGGCTGGCGGGAGCTTGCCAGACAGTGTTCTGGGCAAACCGGAAGCCGGTTCTGACGCCTCCTGACGGCGCAGAGGGCCTGCAATAAGGCCACCCTTTTCGAAATTTGAAGTCAAAATGACCGGTGCCGGGACGGCGCAGCGTCCAGGCCAAAGGTCTGCTGAAAACAACGATGCCTACTGGCAGAAAACGTAGCGGCCCGAATAGCTGCGGAAATAGCCGGTTCTCGGATCAAACGAACGGTAGCGCGACGAGCAGTACTGATACCAGGCCGGGCTCCAGGGCGCTGGACGGTAATGGACCGGTGCCGGCTGCTGGTAATAGACGCGGGGCGCCGGACGGTGATGGTAGACCGGTGGCGGCGGCGGGGCCACGTAGACCGGTGCAGGATAGCGCGGCGCAGACAGGGCAGAGCCAATGAGCGCCCCGGCAGCAAGCCCGCCGACAATGGCAGCCCCTGTTTCCCAGCCATGACCGTGGTGACGGTGGTGATGGCGGCGGCCTGCCTCCGCCGTAGACACGGCTGCAAGCACGACGGCTGCCGACAGAAGCGACGCTGACGCTATTCTGGTAGCCCGGTTCAACATGGCGAAGCCTCCTTCTCCGGAACATTCTGCCTTGCTGGCCGGGCCAGACTGGCAGTGCTGCCTTGAGTTCATGGTGACAACGTAGCCGGAGCCGTGTTGTTCCACTGTGATGGCGGTCACGTTACAGAATCGTAAGGTTCAACAGGTTTGTGGCAGGAGATGGGCGTGCTGGGAAATGTGCCCTGAATGCAAAATCCCCCGCAGGGCGGCGGCCTTGCGGGGGACCATGCGATCTTGCGGCGTCAGCCGTTTTCAGGCGGCGACCTTGCCCTGACGCTTCAGCTCGGCCCAGGTGTCGTCCAGCGTCTTGCGGGCGAGGGCGACGAGCTGGTCGGCCTCGTCGTGGCTGATGACCAGCGGCGGGGAGATGATCATGCTGTCGCGCACGGCACGCATGATCAAACCGTTGCCGAAGGAAATGTCGCGGCACAAGGTGCCGACGGTGCCCGTATCGGCAAATGCCTTCTTGCGGTTGCCCTTTTCCGGCACCAGTTCCAGCGCGCCGACAAGGCCGGTCATGCGGGCTTCGCCGACGAGGGGATGATCGCCAAGCGCGCGCCAGCGGGCCTGCAGATAGGGGCCGATGTCATTGGCCACCCGCTCCACCAGCTTCTCGCGCTGGATGATCTCAAGATTGACCAGAGCCGCAGCCGCGCAGGCCGGGTGACCGGAGTAGGTGTAGCCGTGATAGAACTCGCCGCCCTTGCCGATGACGCCTTCTGCCACCTTGTCCGACACCAGCACGCCGCCCATGGGCAGGTAGCCGGAGGTCAGGCCCTTGGCGATGGGCATCAGATCCGGCTCGAGGCCGAAGTACTCCGACCCGAACCAGGTACCGAGGCGGCCAAAGCCGCAGATCACCTCGTCGGCGACGAAGAGAATGTCGCGTTCCTTGAGGATGCGGGAGATTTCCGGCCAGTAGGTCGATGGCGGAATGATGACGCCGCCTGCGCCCTGGATGGGCTCGGCGATGAAGGCAGCCACCTTGTCCTCGCCGATCTCGTCGATGGCGCGCTCCAGCTGCCGGGCGGCGGCGATGCCGAAGTCCTCCGGTGACATGTCGCCGCCTTCGCCGAACCAGTAGGGCTGGCCGATGTGGCGCACGCCCGGCACCGGCAGATCGCCCTGCTCGTGCATCGCCTTCATGCCGCCAAGGCTGGTACCGGCCAGCGTCGAGCCGTGATAGCCGTTCCAGCGGCCGATGATCACCTTCTTCTCGGGCTTGCCCATCTGGTCCCAGTAGAAGCGGACCATGCGGAACACGGTGTCGTTGGCCTCGGAACCGGACGAGCAGAAGAAGGTGCGGTTGAACTGCGGCGGGGAGATCTCCGCCAGCTTCTCGGAGAGGGCAATGACCGGCGGATGGGTCGTCTTGAAGAAGGTGTTGTAATAGGGCAGTTCCAGCATCTGCTTGTATACCGCCTCGGCCACTTCCTCGCGGCCATGGCCGATCTGGGCGCACCACAGGCCCGCCATGCCGTCCAGAATGCGGTTGCCTTCTGAATCGGTCAGCCACACGCCCTTGGCATTGGTGATCACCCGGCTGCCTTCCGCATTGAGCTGGAGCGTATCCGTGAAGGGATGGAAATGATGTGCCGCATCAAGGGCACGCAGCTCTGCGGTCGGATAGCGGTTGGATACACCGTTCATTTCAGGCTCCGTCGGGCGTTAAGGCCGGGCAGGGGCTGGAGTTGCGCCCTTGCCCGGCGGGATTTCAGACATTGAGCAGGAGGTATTCCCGCTCCCAGGGGCTGATCACGGACATGAAGGTTTCGAACTCCTCCTGCTTGATCGCCCGGTAGGTGGCGACGAACTTCTCGCCGAAGACCTCGGTCAGTTCCTCGCATTCCTCGAACAGCGCCACGGCCTCGATCAGGCCGCGCGGCAGGGAATGCTGGATGTTGCTGGCATCGGACATGCGCGGCTCGTCCGGCTGCAGCCTGCCCTCGATGCCGAGATAGCCGCAGGCGAGCGAAGCGGCGATGGCAAGATAAGGATTGGCGTCCGAGCCGGGCACCCGGTTTTCAAGGCGGCGGGCATCGGGCTTGGAATAGGGCACGCGCAGACCGACCGTGCGGTTGTCGTAGCCCCAGTAAACGTTGACCGGCGCCGCCGTGTTGCGGGAGAAGCGGCGGTAGGAGTTCACGTAAGGGGCCATCAGGCAGGTGACGTTCGGCAGGTACTGCTGGTGGCCGGCAATGAAGGAAAGGAACTCGCGTGTCGCCTCTCCATCCTCGTTGGAGAAGATGTTGCGGCCGGTTTCCATGTCCGTCACGGACTGATGGATGTGCATGGCAGAGCCCGGCTGGTTCGACATGGGCTTGGCCATGAAGGTGGCATACATGTCATGCCGCAGCGCTGCTTCGCGGATGGTGCGCTTGAACAGGAACACCTGATCGGCCAGTTCCAGCGGATGGCCATGGCGCAGGTTGATCTCCATCTGCGCCGCGCCTTCCTCGTGGATCAGCGTGTCGATCTCCAGCCCCTGCTTCTCGGACAGGTCATAGATATCGTCAATGAGATCGTCGAATTCGTTCAGCGCCGAGATGGAATAGGACTGGCGGCCTGCCTCCGGGCGGCCCGAGCGGCCGGTTGGCGGCTCCAGCGGATAATCGGGATCGGTGTTGGGCCGCACCAGATAGAACTCGATTTCCGGCGCGATCACCGGCTGCCAGCCCTTTTCCTCATAAAGGCCGAGCACGCGCTTGAGCACGTTGCGCGGAGCCGTCTCTACCGGAATGCCGTCACGGGTATAGGCGTCATGGATCAGCTGCGCCGTCGGGTCGGTCTCCCACGGAACGGTGGTCAGCGTCGAATAGTCGGGACGGAAATAGAGGTCGCCGTCGATCGGATTGTGCTGGAAACGGTCGTCATCCTCCGGATAGTCGCCGGAAATCGTCTGGGCGAAGATCGAGGACGGCATGGTCATGACCGGGCCGGAGAGGAACTTCTCCGTCGGCATCATCTTGCCGCGGGCAACGCCGGCAAGGTCCGGGGCAATGCATTCGATGTCTTCGATGCCACGCTCGGCAAGCCAGGTCTGGGCCGCCGCCATATCCGCCACGCCGCGCGGGCTCGTCACGGGCTGGGCTTTCTTCTTCTTGCTCACGCTGGGCTCCTGCATATCGGTGTCAGCCCGGATTGGCGCATGCCGCATTGCAACGCCGGGCGCAGGCATCTTGCGCCCGGATGGCGTTCCGTCAAGCAGATGCAGTTTCCCGGTTCCTCTTGCCGGTTGATGAGCTGCATCCTCGTCCGTCCAGTTTTCCTGATTTTGTGATCACAAAATGCGTGCGGTCAACTGTTTTCTGTTCGGGCCGGTCGGCCGGTACGTCCCTGGGCCTGTTCGATGAAGTCCATGCCATCCTGGATGTCTGCAGCAATGGCGGCGGCGAGTGCCTCGTCCTTGCGCTGGCGGATGGCAGCTATGGCCTCCTTGTGATGGTCCACCAGAACGGCCGTGCCAAGGCGCCCATAGACGGTGCGCATGAAGGGCGCGAACTGCAGCCAGAGGCTCTCCACCAAAGGCAGCAGCACCGTGGAGCGGGCGGCGGAATAGATGCGGAAGTGGAAGGCGTGGTTGAGCCGCATGTAGCCTTCCGCGTCGCCGCTGGCGATGCTGACATCCATGCGGTTGTCGATGTCTTCAAGCTCCTTTGTGTCGGCCTTGCCGAGGGCGGGAAGGGCGCGGCGGGCCAGTTCCGGCTCCAGCAGCAGGCGGGCGCGCAGGATCTCGTCAAAGCGCTCGGAGGTCATGTCTGGCACCTGCACCCGGCCGCTCGCGCGAATCGACAGGGCGTTTTCGGCGGCCAGCCGCTGGATTACCTCGCGCACCGGCATGGGGCTGACGCCCAGTTCGGCGGCCAGGCCGCGCAAGGTCACGGCCTTGCCGGGGATGAAACGTCCCGTGATCAAGGCGTGGCGGATGCTGCGGTCCACATGGCCGCGCGCCACACCGCGCTCTGCGCTTTTTTCCAGGTCCTTGTCCTGGCGGCGTTGTGCTGCCGCGCCCGCTGGCGGGGGCTCGTTCGAAGCTCCGGTCTTTGCCACTGTGGCTGATCCTTTCGATCTTGCATTTCTGGCAGGCATGCTTGCCGCTTGGGCAGATGCGCTTGACAGCCTTCCTGCAACGTGATCACAATTTGCCTCACGGTGCAACTACGGGCCACAAGGCCGGACGGACACCGCTGACGCCGGAAGGAGAGCCATCATGCATACGATTCCCCGCCAGACCTGGGTGCGCCCGGAGGATGAGGGTTGGGAGGAGGTGCTGGAGCGCTTTCTGGCTGAGCATCCGGATATCGACACTTTCGAGGTGATCCTGCCGGACACCAACGGAGTGCTGCGCGGCAAGTGGCTGCCCGGCACGGCGATCCGCAAGGTGTTCGAGGAAGGCGTTGCGCTGCCCTTCGCGCTGTTTGGCGTTGACGTCTGGGGGCGTGAGGTGGAGGAGACCGGCCTTCACATCGAGACGGGCGATATGGATGGCGTGTGCTGGCCGATTGCCCGCACGCTGACGCTGGTGCCCTGGACCGCCCGCAAGACGGCGCAGGTGCTGATGCACATGTATGACCGGGAGGGTAAACCCTTCCTCATTGATCCGCGCCATGTGCTGGACCGGATGAACGGCAAACTCGCCAGCCATGGCCTGTCGGCAACGGCGGCCTTCGAGCTGGAATTCTATCTCTTTGAGGAGAGCGAAGGCGACTGGAGCGGCCCGCCCAAGCCGGTCTTTGCCACCCATCTCGGCCCGGCCCGGCAGAACATGTATGCCCTGTCGGATCTTGAATCGCTGATGACGCTGGTGGATGAAATCCGGCGCGGGGCGGAAATGCAGGACATTCCGGCCGATGCGGCAGTGTCCGAAGCGGCTCCCGGCCAGTTCGAGCTCAACCTGCACCACCGGCGCGATGCGCTGATGGCGGCCGACGATGCTGTTCTCCTGCGCCGGCTCGTGGCGGGCGTTGCCCGCAAGCACAATCTCAAGGCCTCCTTCATGGCCAAGCCCTTCGTGGACTGGCCCGGCAACGGCATGCATGTGCACGTGTCGCTGGAGAACGAACTGGGCAATATCTTTGCCGATCCTGTGGAAGGGGAGACGCGCCTCCAGCACGCCATCGCCGGTCTGCTCGACACCATGCCCCAGTCGCTGCTGCTTTATATTTCGACCTTCAACGGCTTCCGCCGCATGCAGCCGGGCTCCTATGCGCCCACATCGATCTGCTGGGGCTATGACAACCGCTCGGTGGCCCTGCGCGTTCCGGCCAGCAAGCCGGCGGCCTCCCGCATCGAGCACAGGATCGCGGGCGCCGATGCCAACCCCTATCTGGTGCTGACCGGCGTCATTTCCGGCATGCTGGACGGCATCAGTGCCGGTGTCATGCCGCCCCCGCCGGTCGAGGGCAATGCCTATGAGAAAGGCTACAAGCGCCTGACGCCGTGGATGGACGAGGCGATCGACGCCTTTGAAGCCTCTGCCCGGATGAAGGAGGCAGTGGGCCACCACATGCACAAGGTTCTGACCGACATCAAGCGGGAGGAACTCAATGCCTTTGGCCGCGAGATTTCCAGCCTGGAGCGGCAGACATATTTGTGACGTGCAACCGTGCTGAAAGGGAAGGCGGATGTGTGCCGCAAAAATGATCGTCCGGAGCCTATCAAGCTGTTGAGCCTTTGAGATTTCGCTTCTAGTCTCAATGGCAATGGCATAGACGCTGGCCGGTCGCGGCCTCGCCTCCGGCACGGCGGCTATGTGAGAAAACCGGGCGCAGGCCCGCTGCAATCAGTGGAGACGGAACAGATGTTGAAGGCCATTCTTTCGGGTGTCGCGGCCGCCGCGCTTGTGGCGGGCTCCGCAGCAGCCCAGCAGCGCGTGGTGAATGTCTACAACTGGTCGGATTATATCGACGAATCGATCCTGGCCGACTTCACCCAGGAAACCGGCATCCGCGTGGTCTATGACGTCTTTGACAGCAACGAAACGCTTGAGACCAAGCTGCTGGCAGGCGGCACCGGCTACGACATCGTGGTCCCGACGGGCACCTTCCTCGGCCGTCAGATCCAGGCCGGCGTGTTCCAGAAGCTCGACAAGTCGAAGCTGCCGAACCTCGTGCACATGTGGCCGGAAATTTCCGAGCGCCTGACCAAATATGATCCGGGCAACGAATACGCCATCAATTACATGTGGGGCACCACCGGCATCGGCTACAACGTCGACAAGATCAAGGAACGCATGCCGGACGCTCCGACCGGCAGCTGGGACATGGTGTTCAAGCCGGAAGTGATCTCCAAGTTCGCTGATTGCGGTATCTTCATGCTCGATACGCCTGAAGAAATGATCCCCGCCGCCCTGAACTATCTGGGCCTCAACCCGGACAGCGACAGTGCCGAGGACATTGAAAAGGCCGGCGAACTGCTTGCGACGATCAAGCCTTATATCACCAAGTTCCATTCGTCGGAGTATATCAACGCGCTCGCCAATGGCGATGCCTGCATGGCGGTCGGCTGGTCAGGCGACATCCTGCAGGCGCGTGACCGTGCGGCAGAAGCCAACAACGGCGTCACCGTCGAGTACTCCATCCCGAAGGAAGGTGCGCTGATGTGGTTCGACAACATGGCTATCCCCTCGGATGCCAAGAACGTCGCCGAGGCGCACGAGTTCCTGAACTACATCATGCGGCCTGAGGTGATCGCCAAGGCCTCGAACTATGTGTTCTATGCCAACGGCAACAAGGACAGCCAGCCGCTGCTGAACAAGGATGTCCTCGAAGATAGCGCGATCTACCCGGATGAAGAGACGATCAAGAAGCTCTACACCGTGTCGACCAAGAATGCGCAGATCAGCCGCATTCAGAACCGTGTCTGGACCAAGGTCAAGAGCGGCCGCTGACAGTCTCTGGCCCGGCGCAGCATTGGCTGCGCCGGGCTTCTGACCAGGCATCCCAAGGGGTGGGACGCCGGACATTTTCCGGTAGCGTTGGGGGTGGAATTTGGCCAAGAAACCGATCGGACCGGTGCGGCGGTCCTTTGCACCCTGGGAAAATCCCCAGTCGGTCCCTTTCATCGAATTCCGCAATGTCACCAAGCGCTTCGGTGATTTTACCGCCGTCGATAACCTCAGCCTCAAGATTTATGAGCGCGAGTTCTTCGCCCTGCTCGGCGGGTCCGGCTGCGGCAAGACGACGATGATGCGCATGCTGGCCGGCTTTGAAACGCCGACCGAGGGCGAGATCCTCCTGGATGGCCAGAACCTGTCCGGCGTGCCGCCCTACCGCCGCCCTGTCAACATGATGTTCCAGTCCTATGCGCTGTTCCCGCATATGAGCGTCGAGGCCAATATCGCCTTCGGCCTGAAGCAGGACGGCATGGCCAAGGCGCACATCGAGGCGCGCGTGGCCGAAATGCTGCGCCTGACCAAGCTGGAGAAATTCGGCAAGCGCAAGCCGCACCAGCTTTCCGGCGGCCAGCGCCAGCGCGTGGCTCTGGCCCGCTCACTCGCCAAGCGGCCCAAGGTGCTGCTGCTGGACGAGCCGCTGGGTGCGCTGGACCGCAAGCTGCGCGAGGAAACCCAGTTCGAGCTGATGGCTCTTCAGGAAGAGCTGAAAATGACTTTCCTGGTCGTCACGCATGATCAGGAAGAGGCCATGACCATGGCTGACCGTATCGCCGTCATGGATGCGGGCGAGATCATTCAGGTGGCAACTCCGGCCGAGATCTATGAAACGCCGAACAGCCGCTTCGTGGCCGATTTCATCGGCGACATCAATCTGATCGAGGCCACTGTTACCGAGCGCGGCGAAGGCGGAACGAAGCTGTCGGTGAGCGGAGATCATGGTGGCTTCCTCATCGATACGCTGCAGGACACCAGCGCTGCCGTCGGGGAGACTGTCTGGTATGCGGTCCGTCCCGAAAAGATCACTATCGAACACGGCACGCAGGAGCCGGGCGGGGTCAACAAGGTGGGTGCGGAGGTCTGGGACATCGCCTATCTGGGCGACATGTCCGTCTATCACTCGCGCGCCGGAGAGGGCATGACCATGCGCTCGACCGTGACCAACCGCACCCGTCTCGTCGAACGGCCGATCGGCTGGGATGACAAGGTGGTCCTGTCCTGGGGACGGGACGCAGGGGTGATCCTCACACACTGAGGCTGACGCACGGGGTGCCGGGCGTCACGCGCCGCAGATCCTGCTGCCCTCTGCAGGCGGCTTCTTGGAAGGGACGGGGACGATGGAAGAAACCGGTCTTGGGAAACTCAAGGGCAAGCTGGGGAAATGGCTGGTCATCAGCATTCCCTATGCCTGGCTGATGCTGTTCTTCCTCGTTCCCTTCTTCATTGTCTTCAAGATCTCGCTGTCGCATGTCGCGGTCTCGATCCCGCCTTATGCGCCTGTGTTCGACTGGTCGGCCGGCTGGGACGGCTTCAAGGAGGCCTTCTCCGAACTCAGCTTTGAAAATTATGTCTGGCTGATCGAGGATGATCTTTACTGGCGCTCCTATCTGTCGAGCGTCACCATTGCTGCGGTTTCCACCTTCATCACGCTGCTGGTGGGCTACCCTATCGCCTATGGCATGGCCCGCAGCCCCAAATCCTGGCGGCCGACCCTGCTGATGCTGGTCATCCTGCCGTTCTGGACCTCTTTCCTGATCCGCGTCTACGCCTGGATCGGCATCCTGAAGAATGAAGGCCTGCTCAATCAGCTGCTGCTGTGGGTTGGCGTCATCGACCAGCCTTTGTCGATCCTGAACACCAATACGGCCGTCTATATTGGTATCGTCTATTCCTATCTGCCGTTCCTCGTCCTGCCGCTTTATGCCAGCCTTGAAAAGCTGGACGAGAGCCTGCTGGAGGCGGCGCAGGATCTGGGCTGCCCGCCGTGGAAGGCCTTCTGGACGATCACCTTTCCGCTGTCGATCCCCGGTGTCATTGCGGGCTGTTTCCTGGTGTTCATTCCCGCTGTCGGTGAGTTCGTCATCCCCGATCTTCTCGGCGGTTCGCAGACGCTGATGATCGGTAAGACCCTGTGGCTGGAGTTCTTCAACAACCGTGACTGGCCGGTTTCCTCCGCAGTGGCGGTGGTGCTGCTGCTCATTCTGGTCATTCCCATCGTGTTGTTCCAGCGGCAGCAGCAGAAGGCTTCGGAGAAGGCGGCATGAAAAACGGTCCCTCCTGGTTCAACGTCACGTCGCTGGTACTGGGGTTCTCCTTCCTCTACCTGCCGATCGTCATTCTGGTGGTCTTTTCCTTCAACGAGTCGCGTCTTGTGACCGTGTGGGGCGGGTTTTCGACCAAGTGGTACGTGGAGCTGATGAACAATCAGCAGCTTCTGGAGGCAGCTGGCGTCACCTTGCGGGTGGCCTTCCTCTCCGCCACCCTGGCCACCGTTATCGGCACGCTGGCAGCCCTGGTTCTGGTGCGCTTCGGCCGGTTTCCGGGCCGTACCCTGTTCTCGGGCATGATCTTCGCCCCGCTGGTGATGCCGGAAGTCATCCTTGGCCTGTCGCTGCTGCTGCTCTTCGTGGCTATTGATCAGGCGCGCGGCTTCTGGACGATCATGCTGGCTCACACCACGTTCGCCGCCTGCTATGTGGCGGTGGTGGTGCAGTCACGCCTTGTCGGCTTCGACCGTTCGCTGGAGGAAGCCGCGCAGGATCTCGGCTGCCCGCCCGCGCGCACCTTCTTCGTCATCACCCTGCCGCTGATCCTGCCGGGCGTCATTGCCGGCTGGATGCTGGCCTTCACCCTGTCGCTGGATGATCTGGTGATCGCCAGCTTCACCACAGGCCCCGGCGCGACGACGCTACCCATGAAGATCTATTCGCAAGTGCGTCTGGGCGTGACGCCGGAAATCAACGCGGCCTGTACGATCCTTGTGGGCATTGTGACGGTTGTCGTCATCGCCACATCGATCCTGACGCGGCGCAGCCAGCTGCAACGCGAGAGCGATCAGCGCCGGGCGATTGCGGCCGGGGGGTGACTTGCCATTCAACTTAGCCGAGGCAGGGCTTTGGCCGCTTGTAAACTATCTGCAAGACGTCCTATAGAACTTCGAGCAATATAGCCGAAGGAATATATCGATGAGTGAGCAGGAAGGCGCGCGGCGGCGGAGTTCTGCGGCATCGTTCGGAGCAGGGACCGGTATAGGTGCACTTGGTGGCCTCATCGGGCTTGGCGGTGCCGAGTTCCGGCTGCCATTGCTCATCGGCCTGTTCCGTTTTCCAGCCTTGGAGGCTGTTATTCTCAACAAGACGATCAGTCTTGTTGTCGTGGCGTCGGCATTGCCATTCCGGACTGCAGCGGTCCCTTTTTCCCTCGTCATAAGCCACTGGTTCGTTGTGCTGAACCTGCTGGCTGGCAGTTTGCTGGGAGCATGGTACGGAGCGGGCTGGGCTACACGCCTGCGCTCGCAAACCCTCTATCGGGTCATCGCCATCATGCTGGTCCTGATCGCGGTGGTTCTTCTTTTCGGCCATGGAGTGGTGTCAGGTGAGCCTGCAGTGACCGGAAAGGCGCAGATCGTCGCAGGGGTTCTCGCCGGTTTTTTGATTGGAGTGGTGGCCTCTTTGCTCGGAGTGGCCGGCGGCGAACTGCTGATACCTGTTCTTGTTCTTCTCTTCGGTGCCGACATCAAGCTGGCGGGGAGCCTGTCACTGGCAGTGAGCCTGCCGACAATGCTTGCCGGTTTTTCGAGATACAGTCAGGACGCGAGCTTCGCAGCTATACGGCGGAACGGAAAATTCGTCCTGATCATGGCTGCGGGCTCGGTTCTGGGTACATTTGCTGGAGCGCAGCTTCTCGGCATAATTCCTGATCATGTCCTTCTGCCGCTCCTGGCAGCTATCCTTCTCATTTCGGCGGTCAAGGTGTGGCGTCATTGATCTTTTATGTCCTGCCCTGCGCATGAAGGGTTGCTTTAGATTTCCCCGTTAGACTGACGCGCACTTGGACCCCTGTTACGGGTCCGGCCTGTTTCATGTGTTGGCGTATCAGGAGTCACCGGTGGAAAGCGTTTCTGCGGAACCGCAGGTTCTGGGTTCGGCGGCTGTCGAGGCTGCCAGCGGCATCCGCGGCATACTTCACCAGGAGGTGTCGCGCCCGCTGCTTGGGCGTCTCTGGGCCGCGCTGCCAGGCAATGCGGTGGCAACAGCATTCCAGCGGCCGGATGTCCTTGATGCGCTCAACCGCCATGTCGCTGCAACAGCGGGCGCCCAGATGCGCCTTCTGGAAGTGCGCGATGCTGCGACCGGCCGTACCCGGATGCTTGTACCGCTGATGGTCACCCGCCGCGGCCCGCTGCGTATTGGCGGCATGCCGGATTTTGACCTCGCCGATCTTTGTGCTCCCGTGCTTGCCAGCGAAGCGCCGTTCCAGCCTTTTGAGGGCGGGGCCGTCTGGTCTTTGATCGACGAAGCGTTGCAGGATGTGGATCTGATCCGTTTTGCCAAGATGCCGCCGCGCATCAGCGGCTTTCCGAACCCGCTGTTTCATGTGCTGCGCCAGCCGGAAGCCGAACCGACATATGTTCTGGATCTTGAGGGCGGCTATGGCGCCGGCGGCTGGCGCAAGCGGTCGGTCTACAAGGAGGCGCGGGGCAAGTACCGCAAGCTGCAGGCGGAGGGTGTAAGTTTCGTACAGGCCGATGGCGTTGCACAGAAGGCTGCCTTCCTGCGTGAACTGCGCCGCCAGAGGGCGCAGCGCTTTGCGGAAAAGGGCTGGGCCAATCTGCTGGAGCAGGACGCCTCGCAAGGGCGCTATTACGATGACCTGTTGGAAGGGCCTGTCGAGGTCTTCGCCTTGCAGGCGCAGGATGGTGAAATTGCAGGGGCCATCTGCGTGCTGTGCCACAACAGCATGGTCAGCGCGACGCTCATCTCCATGGGGGATGGGAAATGGCGCCGGTTCTCGCCGGGGCTTGTGCTCTTTGCCAAGCTGATCGAATGGGCGGAAGCCTCCGGCTACAACGAGCTGTGCTTTGGCGCGGGCGTCCAGTTCTACAAGCAGCGCTTCGGCGGTGATCCTGTCGAAACGCTGTCTTTCGAACGGGCGCTTACCGCGGCAGGCAGCGCCTATCTCGCTCTTCGCCGGCTGAAACGCATCGCCCGGCGGCTGCGTTCTGAGCGCCGCCTCCTGACCGCGGCAGAAGAGTGAACCGTTTAGTTTTTGACCTGAAGCGTTTGAAACGCCGTTCCCACCTTTCTGGCAGTTGACGCCTGCCGAAAATCTTAGTCTTGTTGCGTTGCAACCTGGCCAGAGGGCCGGACCGGGCTGTCCGGTGCGGCCGGGGCTGCGGGAGGACTGCCGCGAGCGCGCGCATGCTGTGCCGGGCAGGGCTTGAGGGCCATGGCCGGATTTGAGGAGACAACGATGAACAAGGTGTACCCGAACGCAAAGGCCGCCCTCGAGGGGCTTGTGTTTGACGGAATGACCATCATGGCCGGCGGTTTCGGCCTCTGCGGTATCCCGGAAAATCTCATCACGGCGCTGCGCGACAGCGGCACGAAGGACATCACCGCCATTTCCAACAATGCGGGCGTGGATGACTTCGGCCTTGGCCTGCTGCTGCAGACCCGCCAGATCCGCAAGATGATCTCCTCCTATGTGGGCGAGAATGCCACCTTCGAGCGCCAGTATCTCAATGGTGAGCTGGAACTGGAGTTCAACCCGCAGGGCACCCTGGCCGAGCGCATCCGTGCTGGCGGGGCGGGCATCCCCGGCTTCTACACTAAGACCGGCGTCGGCACGCTGATTGCCGAGGGCAAGGAGCACAAGGACTTCAACGGCGAGACCTACATTCTGGAAACCGGCCTCATCGCCGATGTTTCCCTCATCAAGGCCTGGAAGGCCGACAAGGAAGGCAACCTGATCTACCGCAAGACCGCGCGCAACTTCAATCCGATGATGGCGACAGCCGGCAGGAAGACGGTGGTGGAGGTCGAGCAGATCGTCGAGGTGGGCGAACTGGATCCGGACCAGATCCACACCCCCGGCATCTTCGTGGACCGCATCGTCGCCGGCACTTTTGAAAAGCGCATCGAAAAGCGCACCACGCGTGCAGCCTGAGGGGAGTTGGATACATGGCCTGGACTCGCGAAGAAATGGCCCAGAGGGCCGCGCAGGAACTGGAAGACGGCTTCTACGTCAACCTCGGCATCGGCATCCCGACGCTGGTTTCGAACTACATTCCCGATGGTGTGCATGTGACCCTGCAGTCGGAGAACGGTATGCTTGGCATGGGGCCGTTCCCCACGGATGACGAGGTCGATGCTGACCTGATCAACGCCGGCAAGCAGACGATCACGGAACTGCCGCACACGAGCTACTTCTCCTCCGCCGACAGCTTTGGCATGATCCGCGGCGGCCATATCGACCTGTCGATCCTCGGCGCCATGGAAGTGTCGGAGAAGGGGGATCTGGCCAACTGGATGATCCCCGGCAAGATGGTCAAGGGCATGGGCGGCGCCATGGATCTGGTGGCGGGCGTCAAGCGCGTCATCGTGCTGATGGACCACACCTCCAAGACTGGCGAAAGCAAGCTGCTCAAGTCCTGCAGCCTGCCGCTGACCGGCGTTGCCTGCGTTGACCGCATCATCACCAACCTTGGCGTCTTTGACGTGAAAGAGGATGGCCTGCATCTGGTGGAACTGGCCTCCGGCGTGACCCTTGATGAGGTCAAGGCTGCCACAGAAGCCAGCCTGATTGCGGCCTGACCCGGACTGCACCAGACCGGAAACAGATAAAGGGGGCAGCGGTGGCTGCCCCCTTTCGTCTTTTCAGCTGATGTTCAGCGGTCACTCGCCCATGGCGGTGCCTTCGCGGCGGGGATCGGCACTGCCGGCCAGTCCATCGGGCGTAAACTCGATCACGTGCAGGCCCGAGTTCATTTCGCTGAGCTTCACCTCATAGCCCATCGCTTTCAGCGGTTCGGCGAACTGTTCGGCTGCCGTGCCGGCTTCCAGGTCATAGGTGCCGAAGCGGTTGATGAGGTGGGGCTGGGCGACGATCTCTTCCACCGGCATCTGCCAGTCGATATAGGCAATCAGCGCCTGTGCCACATAGCCGATGATCTGGCTGCCGCCGGGAGAGCCGATGGCCAGCAGCGGCTTTCCGTCTTTCATCACGATGGTGGGCGACATGGAGGAGCGCGGCCGCTTGCCGGGCTCGACACGGTTGGCCACCGGCAGGCTGCCGTCGCGGGTCTTGAAGGAGAAGTCGGTCAGCTCGTTGTTGAGCAGGAAGCCGCCCGTCATCAGCCGCGAACCAAAGCCGCTTTCAATGGTTGTCGTCATCGACACGGTGTTGCCGTCCCTGTCGGTGATGACGAAATGGCTGGTTGACGGTATGTCGAGTGCTTCGCCAATGCCATAGTTGAAGGCGTGGTCCCATTCCGGTTCGCCCGGCTTCACGGCATCGGCCGGCAGCGCCTTGCCGCCGTCGAGAAGCGCAGCGCGTTTGGCGAGATAATCCTTTGCAATCAGCCCATTGATTGGTACTGGCACGAAATCGGGATCGGCGAGATAGAGCTCCCTGTCCGCAAAGGCGAGGCGCTGCGCATCGCCGATCACGCGCCAGCTCTCCGGGTTCTGTGGCCCCAGCGCCCGAAGGTCGAAATTCTCCGCGATACCGAGAATTTGGCTGATGGCCACGGCCCCTGAAGAGGGAGGCCCCATGCCGCAGACATCCAGCGCCCGGTAGCTGAAGCAGACCGGATCACGCTGCCTGATGCGGTAGTTGGCCAGATCGGTGAGGGACAGAACGCCGGGATTGCCTTGCGCCCCGCGCACGGTCTGCACGATACCCTCGGCAATAGGGCCCTTGTAGAAGGCATCCGCTCCGCCGCTGGCAATGGCATCGAGGGTTTCGGCATAGGCCGGGTTCTTCAGGATGGCGCCAGCCTGCAAAGGTGCGCCTGAGGCGTCGAAGAAGTAGGCACGGGCGGCCGCATTGGTTTTCAGCCGGTCACCATCGGCTGCAATCAGCGCGGCAAGGCGCGGCGATACGGCAAAGCCTTCCGTTGCCAGCTTTGCGGCCGGCTGCAACAGGCTGGCCCACTCTGCACGCCCGTACTGGCGGTGCACGTCTTCCAGCAGCCGCACGGTGCCCGGCGTGCCGGCGGAGCGCCCTCCGATGACCGCTTCCATGAATTTCAGCGGCTGGCCCTCGGCATCAAGAAACAGTTTGGGCGTTGCTTCCGCTGGGGCTGTCTCGCGGCCGTCAAAGGTCGTGAGCGTGCCGGTTGCCGCATCGAAATAGACGAGGAAGGCACCGCCACCGAGACCGGAGCTCTGCGGCTCCACCAACCCAAGCACCGTCTGGACAGCCACCATGGCGTCGATGGCATTGCCGCCGGAGGCGAGCACGTCCCGGCCGGCCTGCACGGCCAGCGGATTGGCCGCTGCCACCATGAATTGCTTTGCCTCGATGCGCGCTGCCGCTGCCCTACCCGTCGCCCGTTCCGGCGCAACCGTATCGGAAGCCTGCTGTGTGTGGCCTGATGTTGTGCCAAGCAGAAGTGCCAACGCCAGACTGGCAAGGAGTTTTGATCGCATGGGCCTGATCTTTCCCTCTGTGGTGGAGTTTCAGCCTAGAGTGCTGATGTGGAGGGGACAAGAGCGAGGATGCCCGCTATCCGTGTGTTTGCTTATCTGTGTCATTTTGGGGCGTGAGATAAGTATTCTTGTCAGTTTCGCCGCAACGCGTTAACGCAGGGCGATGGCGCGTGGCCGAGGTTTTCGCGCTGCGGGAGCAGGCGTGCATTGCTTCGGGCGGTGTTTGCTTAGCTGAATAAGCACGTATCATGGTTTCCTGCCAGTTTGCATTTTTCTCTAGGCCGTCAATCGCAATGATAACTTTTCATGAGATCTTGCGAATTGTGGGCTTGGGTAATGCGACGGGATTGGCCGGGGAACAATGGCACTCGCACTGGGCAAGGCGTGGAAGCGGCGAACGGGCCAGCGGTTTGGGTTGCGAATGCGGTTTACGCTGTTCGTGGTGCTGCTGTTTGCGTGTCTGACCGCAATTACACTGGTGACGGCCAGTGTTCTCGACTATCAGGATGAGCAGACGAAGTCTGTCGCTCATGTGCATTCTATCGGGGCTACCGTCAGCCGGCTTGCGGTGCCGCAACTGGCCAACCACCATTATCTGATCCTCTCCCAGGAGCTTGAAAGCATCGCGGCCAGCGGTCTGGTACAGCAGGCCTATGTCTGGGACCCGCGCCGGACGATCCTTGTCGATTCCGACCCGAAGACCGGGATATTCGACCAGCAGGAGGTCAACCCGCTGCTTCTGGCGGCTTATTCTGCCGAGGAGGATCAGACACTTGTCGAGACAGGGCGCATTTCGGTTGCCATGCCGGTGTGGTCCGCAGATGGCAGCACGGTGGCGGGCGCCGTGCTGGTTTCGGCAGAGCGGACGGCGATCACCAGTCAATTGCACAGCATCTGGCTGCGCAATGCCATTGTGTCGGTCTGCCTCCTGGCTGTGGCCGTTCCCGTGCTGCTGCATTTCGGCAATGGCTTCCTGAAGCCGATCAAGCGCCTGACTTCCATCGCCCATCAGGTGAGTGCAGGGGAGTTCGATGTGAAGTTCCCGGTCGAGCGCACCGACGAGATTGGCGTTCTGGCCCGCGCTTACAGGGATATGGTCAGTGAGATCAGCTCCAACATGGAGCAGATCAACAAGCTGGCCTTCACCGATTCCGTCACCGGCCTGCCCAACCGGGAGGCTTTCCGCCAGCATTTTGCCCGCTACATGCGGCAGGCCGATGGCAGCCCGCGGCCGCTGACGGTGATGTTCATCGACCTTGACCGGTTCAAGCGCATCAATGACAGCTACGGCCACGATTGCGGCGATATTCTCCTGCGCGAAGTGGCGTCGCGCTTTGAAAAGGTTCTGCAAACCTTCGGCCGTTCCGAGACCGGGTTCACGGCCGGCTACGGTATGCAGATCCGCTATCTGGCGCGGCTGGGCGGTGACGAATTTGCGCTGATCTATCCTGCCGGGGAAGACAGGCGGGACGAGATTCTGGCGCTGGCAGCTGAAATCCTGAAGGCCGTGGAAGAACCTTGCGATATCAACGGGCTGCAGCTGTCCATCGGCGCGAGCATCGGGATCGCCAATTTCCCGTCCAACGGGCGTGACTTCAGCGCCATTCTCAAGAATGCCGACATCGCCATGTACGCTGCCAAGAACACAGGGGGCAGCAGCAGTTTCACCTTTGGCCAGATCGCGGCAGATGTGAAGGCGCAGGAACGGCTCGCTCTGGAAGCCGAATTGCCGATGGCGCTTGCAGCCGGCCAGATTACCGTGTTCTTCCAGCCGAAAGTCTCTGCGGCGACCGGCGAGATCACGGGGGCGGAAGCTCTTGCACGCTGGATCCATCCGGAGCGCGGGCTGCTGACACCGGCAGCCTTCATCGCCATTGCCGAGGAAACCGGATTGATCCTGCGCCTCGGCGACAGGGTTCTGGAGCTTGCCTGCCGTCAGGGACGGGAGTGGCTTGATCAGGGCAGGGGGCTGTCCCTGGCGGTCAATGTCTCGATGCGTCAGCTGGAATGGCCGGAGTTCCCCTCACGCGTGCTAGAGATTCTGGACCGGACGGGCTTCCCGCCTTCGCTTCTTGAGCTGGAAGTCACGGAGAGCGCCGCCATGGCCGATCCAGAGCGGGTGCGCAGCGCGACAGAGCGCCTGCGTATGGCCGGGATCCGCTTTGCCATTGACGACTTCGGCACCGGCTATTCCAGCCTTGCCCATCTTCAGCGGATGCACTTCGATACATTCAAGATCGACCGCTCCTTCGTGGCCGGGCTTGGCGAGGACAAGAGCAATCGCGCCATTGTCCAGACCATTCTGGCAATGGCGCAGAGCCTTGACTATGACGTGGTGGCAGAAGGGGTTGAGACCGAGTTCCAGCTCGACTTCCTGCGCCTGTCCGGCTGCAAGACCGTGCAGGGCTTTCTGCTGGGCAAGCCGATGGCGGCTGAGACCTTCATCAAATGGCGGGCCGCGCATGAGGGTGAGGGGTGTGAAGATCTGCCCGCCCTGGCCTCGTCCTCCACTGTCCCGATGGAAAACGCCGGCGGGACTGACATTCACGCGGCCTGACGGATAGGCCCTCTCATCAAGGCGCCGCCACAAGCCCGCGTTTGCTGACGCTCTGCCGGAAACTGCGCGCACTCGTGCTGGCCAGCAGGATCACCGGAACAAGCCCTGTCACAACGATCGCCAGCGCCGGCAGGGCTGCCTCCTCGAAGGCCTCGCGCGATGCCGCTTCGTAGACGCTCGTCGCCAGGGTGTTGAAGTTGAACGGCCGCAGCAGGATCGTCGCAGGCAGTTCCTTCATGCAGTCAACAAAGGTGATGAGCAGCGCCGACAGCAGAACCGGGCGCAGCAGCGGCATGTGCACCTCGCTCAGAATGCGGGTTGAACCGCGCCCCAGCGTGCGGGCCGCCATGTCGAGGTTGGGCGAAATCTTGCCGAAGCCGCCCTCCACCTGCCCATGTGCCACCGCGAGAAAACGGCAGAGATAGGCGTAGACGAGTGCGGTCCCGGAGCCGATCAGCAGCAGGCCGGTACCGAAGCCGAACATCTGCTTCATCATCGCGTCAATGGCGTTATCGAGGCTGGCGAGCGGAATGAGAATGCCGACGGCAAGCACGGTGCCCGGCACCGCATAACCGATCGAAGCGATGCGCCCGCTCATGTGCAGCAGCTTCGACTTGTGCAGCCTTGCTGCATAGACAAGCGTGATGGCAAGGCCGGTGATGACGCTGGAGGCAATGAGCGCCATCACCACGCTGTTGCGCATCGCCAGCATGAATGCCGGATCCTGTGCCTGCTCAAGGCGGCGGAACGCCTGGCCGGCCAGCATGCTCGCCGGAACGATGAAGCCGAGCACAATCGGAAGGGCGCAGACGGCTATGGCCAGCAGCGCGCGTGGGCCGGTGAGCTGGTACCGCGCCGGGGCATGGTGCTTGCCCCGGCTGCTGTCGAAGCGCAGATGCCGCCAGGCGCGGCGCTCAAGCGCCAGCAGGATCACGACGATGATCAGCATGGCACAGGCAAGCTGCGCGGCTCCGGCAAGGTTCGAGCGATTCAGCCAGGTGTCGTAGATCGAGAAGGTCAGCGTCCGCACGCCGAAGAAGGTGACGGCGCCGATGTCGTTGAGGCATTCCATCAGCGCAAGGGCGATGCCCGCGGCAATGGCCGGACGCGACAGCGGCAGGGCAACGCGCAGGAAGAGCCGCAGAGGTCCGGCTCCCAGCGTGCGCCCCACATCCAGCGCGCTGGCGGATTGCAGCAGAAAGCTCGCCCGGGCCGAGAGATAGACATAAGGATAGAGCACCGCACTCATTACGAAGATGGCGCCGCCCAGCGAGCGGATTTCGGGGAACCAGTAGTCCCGTGCTGTCCGGAAGCCGAAGATGGCCCTGACCGTGCTCTGCACGGGGCCGGAATAGGCCATCACATCCACATAGGCAAAGGCGATGATATAGGTCGGCACGGCCAGCGGGATCAGCAGCGCCCAGTCAAACAGGCGCCGTCCGGGAAAGTGGCACATGGTGACAAGCCATGCGGTGATGACACCCGTCACGCCGGTCAGGATGCCCACGCCCAGCAGCAGCAGAGCGGTCGTCTGCATGGCGCGCGGCAGGACAGTGGAGAACAGATGGCTCCAGTTGCCACCGGAAGACTCCAGCGCCATCAGGAACAGCGCCGCGACAGGCATGAGGATCAGGACAGCGGAAAGAATGGCTGAGATCAGCCAGATCCGGTCTTTTCTGGGGGCTGCGTTCATGCGCGCTCTTGTCGGGGCTCTTCTGGGGGGGACCGGCATCTTCACGCCGCGTCATAGCACATCACGGGACGGCAAATGCAAGCAGGGTGCCGGAAATAATCTTCCGGCCCCCCTCTTGATCAGCCTGGTCAGGCGGTCAGGACTTCGGGCCTTCGTCGAAGGCAACCTTGTCGACCAGTTCGCTGGCTTCCTTGCGGAACTTCGCCACTTCCGAGAGCGGCAGGCTGTCAGCCTTCAATTCTCCCCAGGACTTGACCAGATCGGACGGCTCCACACCCGGGGTGACCGGATATTCGAAGTTCGCTTCGGCGTAGATCTTCTGGGCCTGGCCGGAGGTCAGGAACTCGATCAGCTTGACCGCATTGTCCTTGTTCGGCGCATGCTTGGCCATCACGACACCGGAGATGTTGACATGTGTTCCGCGGTCAGCGGCATTCGGGAACAGGATCTTGGCAGAGGCTGCCCATTCCTTCTGTTCCGGCTCCTTCTCGTTGTTCATCATGGCACCCATGTAATAGGTGTTGCCAAGCGCCAGATCGCACTCGCCATTCATGATGCCCTGAACCTGGGACCGGTCGTTGCCGGCCGGCTTGCGGGCGAGATTGTCGCGCAGGCCAACAAGCCACTTCTCGGTTTCTTCCGCGCCCTTGTTGGCGATCATCGATGCGACGAGGCCAATGGTGTAGACGTGCTGGCCCGAACGGGTGCAGATCTTGCCCTTCCACTTCGGGTCGGCCAGTTCCTCATAGGTGATCGTGTCCTGTTTGACCCGGTCCTTGGAGGCGTAAACGATACGGGCGCGCGATGTCAGGCCGATCCAGTGGCCTTCCGGATCACGGAACGCAGCCGGGATGTCATTGGCAACCACTTCCGAAACGACCGGCTGGGTGATGCCAGCCTGCTTGGCGCCATCAAGGCGGCCAATATCCACGGTCAGCAGCACGTCGGCAGGGGAGTTTGCACCTTCGGCCGCAATGCGCTCTTCCAAGCCTTCGCTGGCGAAGATGACGTTGGTCTTGATGCCGGTTTCTGCCGTAAAGGCATCGAGCAGCGGCTGAATAAGCGTGGGCTGGCGATAGGAATAGATGTTCACCTCGCCATCGGCGACAGCAGCCGTGGAAGCGGTTGCAGCAAGAAGTGCTGCCAGCAGGCTGGTGCGGGCAAGGGAATTCATCTTCGTCAGTCTCATTGTAATCCTCCGGTCTGCAGAAATGACATTCCGCATAACTTGTCTCAGGCGGCCACCTGAGGCGCGCGAAATATGAGTTTTAAACTCCTGTATGTCAACAAGTGTATTAAATCAATAAGTTAGAATGATTCTAAAAGTTGACGACGCTACTCCCCTTTTTTCAAAGCGGCGAAGCTGCCTTTATCATGCATTCAATCTGAGGGTGTGGACATGCGGGAGAGGAATAAGTCTTCTGTCCCTCTAACCTTTGGAAAATGCAGGTGCCGCGCGGCATCTGTTGCCGCCACAGGCCTGCGTCCGGTGGATTTCCGGGCAGGTTCCGAGAGCAGGTTGCAGACCCTTTGCCGCAGGTGCGGAAGGCGGATCACGAAAGCGTGAAAAGAAAAACCCCGGACGCAGAAGCGTCCGGGGGCTTGAAATCAGCCTGGCCTGAAAGCGTCAGGCCATCGCACGAGGCTGGCTCAGGCGGCCTTCAGCTCCTTGAAGGACTTCTCGACAGCTTCCTTGACCGGCGCGGTAACGTCGGTGGTCAGCTTGGCCGCGAATTCCTGCATGTCCTTGGCCTGGGCGCTCAGCGTGTCGAACTGCTGGCGGGCGAAGGTGGACTGCAGCTCGATGGCTTCAGCAACGGTCTTCACCGACATCAGGTCCTTGATGAAGGAGAAGGTGGCGTCGGTGTTGGTCTTGGCAGCGTCGAGAGCCTTCATGTTGAACTCGAAAACGCCCTGACGGGAGGTTTCGAAGGTGTCTTCGAGCAGGTCGGTCGCCTCTTCGGCGGCGGACTTCACCTTGGTGTAGGCGTCGCGCGCCTGTTCGATACCTTTTTCGGTCATTTCACGGACCATGGCGGGAATTTCGATCTTGGGCATGGCAAAAGCCTCGAATTCAGCAAAGGGGGAAGCGGCAGTGGCCGGCTTGGTGGTCTTGGTGGCACGCGCCTTCGGCGCAGCCTTGGCCGGAGTCTCCGGCGTCGTCATTTCGCTCATGTGTCATCTCCTGCTTGGGCCGGAGTCGATCACGTGACAATCGCACCCGGCATGAGGGCGTCAGGCCCGTATGGCCCCGCCCTCGTCATCCGCATGCTTAATATAAGTGAGGTTTTGCTGCATTGCAATATTATTTTGCATTGCACAAAAAACCGGTAAGCCACAGCGTCTCCTGCATCGCTGCAAGAGCTGGCACGGGATCTTCTTTGCAAGGAACCAGGCAAGAGCCAAAGAGTTCCGCAGCGGGAGCGCCCGGGCCTTCAATCCGGAAGCCGGCTGGCTCCGTGCTGAAAGGCGCGGGCGGCGCGTTGTTATTCCTTCACGGCCTTGGCGGCGTCCTGAGCGGCGCGGGTGGCGGTGTCGCTGAGGTCACGCGCCTGTTCGCCAAGCTGTTCCATCTGGCGGCGCAGATAGTCCTGCTGCAGCTTCATCATTTCCTCCACGTCCTTGGCCCGCACCATCTGCTGGGCGAAGCGGAAGGCCGCATCCACGTGCTCTTCGGCGTAGCTGAGGGTCTTGCGGTTGATGTCGGATGCGCCGGACTGCACCACTGTGGCGGAGCCTTCAACATTCGAAACCGTCTTGTGGGTCAGGGAGATGAAGTCGTCAAAGGCCTTGCGGGCCTGATCAACGCTCTTCTCGGCAAAGTCGCGCATCTGATCGGGAATCTCGAACGTGTTCTTGTCCGCAGCCATGTGGTATCACTCCCCTGTGTTTTTACTCGGCGGGGCGCAAGTGCCTGATGCCGCAGTGCCGCACCTTCCGTAAGAGCCGCGGACTGATTTTCATCTGCACTGCACATTATCCCCGTGCAGGGATCAAAACACGCGGGGGCTGCGTTAGGCAAGCCTCGCGTCCCACGGGTTTGAAAAATACGGAATTTCCCGCATAACGTGTAGAGCCTGCTGTCTTGCGTGGCAAGGCCGCCGGGCAGAGCGTTCAAACTGGAACACCGGTGTTATGGTCTTGTTTACCCTGAGATAACAAGGCCGTGGACGCAGCCGGATGACGTCTCCGGATTAACCACAAGGCAAGGCCGTTCCTGCGATGGGGGGCTCTGGCGTGGACGCTGGCTGGCTTTGACGGTATTTAACTAGATATTTACCGAAAGGCTCCGGTTGGCCGCGCACATTGTTGCTGGCCTGAGACCAACCGGTTCGCAGGTTCCTTTCCGGCGTAGTGGAGTTGACCCATGGACGAGCACCTGACGACCTTTCTGGAGCTCGGCAGCCTGGCGCCGGTGGCGCGGCTGACCGGTTCCGGGCGTCCGGCATGGATCTGGAACGCAGCGGCGGACAGCATTCTGTGGGCCAATGCCGCAGGCGCGGCCTTCTTTGATGCCACTTCCGCCGAAGACCTGGGGCAGGTGCCGGGACTTGAGCGGTCCCAGGCGCGCCCGCATCTGGCGCGGATCGCGGCTGAAGGCCCGGTTGGCAAGCCGGTGCTGGAGCGGCTGCGCTTCTACAAGGGCCTGCGCGCCATTCTGCTCACCTGCCAGTGCCAGCGGCTGGAACTGCCGGATGGCAGCTACGGCGCCCTGATTGCTGCTGTCGATGGTGCCGAGGCGCCGGGCGATGCGCTGGCGGCCTATACCAGCCTGTTGCAGGGGCCGGAGCACAGCGCTTTCATGCTGGACGCAAACGGCACCGTTCTGGCTGCTGCCGGGGTGCTTGGCACGCGGCTGACGGCCGGAGAGGCGGCGGGGTTCGAGCCGGACACCGGCACCTTGAGGATTGCAGGCGCCTTTCACGATGCCCTGCGCCTGCCGCTTCCCGATGGCCGCAGCCTGATGCTGGTTGATGATCAGCCGCTGGAGCTTGATGCCCCGGATGAGGTTGAGACGGCAGCCCCCACAGTTGAGGCCGCCGTGTCTGAGGCCGTTGAGCGGACCGCAGACGAGGACGCCCGGAGCGGGGAAACCGCGCCCGAAGAGGCGGCGGAAGCCGCCGCTCCTCAGCCTGTTGAAGAGCCGGTGTCTGTTTCTGATGCGCCTGCCATGGAAGCAGCTGAAGCACCCGTCGAAGATGCCACGGCATCTGAAACGCCCGCGCGTTTCGAGCCCCGGGAGCGCTCCGTCCGTTTTGCCTGGAAGATGGATGCGGATCAGCGCTTCACCTTCGTCTCGCCGGAGTTCACCGATGCGCTGGGCCCGGATGCAGGTGCCATTACCGGCATGACCTGGGCCGAGGTGGCCAAACGCTTTGACCTTGATCCGCGCGGCAGCATCGCCCGTGCTCTGCTGCGCCGCGATACCTGGAGCGGCAAGACGCTGGACTGGCCTGTCGATGGCGGGCGCCTGCGGGTGCCGGTGGATATGGCGGCCCTGCCTGCCTTTGACCGCCGCCGTGTGTTTGAAGGCTATCGCGGCTTCGGCGTGGTGCGCCTTGGCGACGCAGAGCCTCAGGCGGGAGCACCTGTGCAGGCCATGCCGCTGGCAACGGAAGCCGCTGAAAGCCCAGAGCCTGCCGCCGCAGAACCCGCCGTTGAGACGGTGTCCGTTGCAGAGCCGGCGCCTGAAGCGGGAACCGCCGGGGCTCAGCCGGAAGTCGTTCTGGCGCCGGAGCCGGAACTGGCTGATGAGGCGGCTGGTGAGACGGTTCCCGGCGGCGTTGAGGCCGTGGCCGGAGACGAGGCAGAAGAGGCCGCTCCCGTTGCGGACGAGGCAATGGAGCCCGAGCCTGAAGCTGAGTCTGACCCCGAAGCCGTTTCCTCCGCTGAAGAGCTACCGCTGGATACTGATCAGCCCGGCGAGGATGAGGCACCTGAAGAGGCTGACGATGACGAGCGTCCGCAGGCCGTAAGGTCAGTGTCCCCGGCCCGCAGCTGGATTGAGGATATCAAGGCAACGACCGCGGCCCGCAAGGCGGATGCGCCGCGTGACGCGGATCTTTTTGGCGATGCGCCGAAGGTCGGCATAACCGGTGATCAGCCGCTGAAGCCGAAGGAAATCGAGAAGGCGGTGCGTACGCTCGCCCGTGAGTTTGATGCGGCCGTCGAGCGCCGGGCTGCGGCCCGTGAAGCCGCCAATGCAGCGGCCAGCGCGGAGCCGCGCGCCTACCGCCAGAAAGTGGAAGATACTCTCCGGGAAGAGACGGCCGCCGGGGCCGCGCCGGAGCAGGAGGCGGTCCCGCAGCCGGAAGCAACGGTGCACGACGCAGCCCCGGAGGCTTTGGCTCTGCCGGACACCGGTTTCGCAGCCGGAGAAGAGGCGGTTGACGCCGCTGAAGACGTGACCGCCGTTGAGGCGGAGGTTGACGCTGAAGCGGCATCTGAAACCGGAGCTGCCGAAGCTCAGGACGAACCTGCCCTTGAAGAGGACGCTGACGCCCGGCAGGACGAAACTCCGGAGCTGCTGGCTGACGAGGCCGGTGACAGCGTTGCCAGCGAGGTTGCGGAGGCAGCCCCGGCGGCAGATGATTTTGCAGCGCTGGAACAGGCGATGCAGATTGCCGCCGCAGAGCCGGAGGCGCAGGTGGAACCGGACGCAGAGCCGGAAGGTGAAGCGGCTGCCGTTGCCGAACCTCAGCCTGAACCTGAACCCGAACCCGAACCTGTTGCACAGCCGCGTCCTGGCAGCCGCGTCGTGCCCTTCACCGGCAAGCCCACCCGCGTGGTGCCGGTGGATACCTCGCGCCTGACCAAGCCGGAGCGGGCCGCCTTCCGCAAGATCGCCGAAGCGCTGGGCGCAAGGCTTGAAGGCGACTTCGGCCTTGATGACGATACCGAAGAAGAGATTGCGGAGGCCGCTGCCCGGTTGCGCCCGGTCGCCCCGCCTGCCGCCCCTGTCGATCCGCGCCTTCTGGACCGGCTGCCCATCGGCATTGCCATCGTCCGCGATCGCGAGGTGCTCTACACCAACGAGACGCTGCTGGCGCTGCTCGGCTATCCCAATCTGGAGGCTCTGGACGAGGCCGGCGGCTTCGAGGCGCTGTTTGCCGGTCCCGATCATCTGCCGGGTGACCGGCTGGAAGGCACGCTGGATGAGACCATGAAGCTGCGGCTGGCCGATGGCCGGCTGAAGCCGGTCTTTGCCCGCATGCACACCGTGCCGTGGAATGGCGGGCGCGGGCTGATGGTTTCCATCATCGAATGCCGCCAGCCGCCGGCCGGCGAGGCGTCTCCGGCGCCTGCTGCTGCCGTGGCTGCCCAGCCCTCTGCCATTCCGGCGGATGTAGAGCGGGAGCTTGCCCGTGCCCGTGAGCAGATTGCCGAGATGGACACGATCCTCGAAACGGCGACGGACGGCGTCTTGCTGCTGGACCGGTTCGGCACGATCCTCAAGGCCAATGGCTCTGCCGAAGCGCTGTTCGGGGCCGCGCGCGTCGATATCACCGGTGCGCCGCTGACCGAATTTCTCGCCCCTGAAAGCCACCGCTCGGCGCTGGACTACCTTGATGGCCTGTCCCGCAACGGCGTGGCCAGCGTGCTCAACGACGGGCGCGAGGTGATTGGCCGGGTGTCTTCCGGCGGGCTCATTCCGCTGTTCATGACCATCGGCCGGCTGGGGCAAGGCAATGATACGCTGAAGTTCTGCGCGGTGCTGCGCGACATCACCCAGTGGAAGGCGGCTGAGGAAGAGCTGACCAAGGCCAAGCGCCAGGCCGAAACCGCCAGCTCGCAGAAGTCGGATTTTCTTGCCAAGATCAGCCACGAGATCCGCACTCCGCTCAATGCCATCATCGGCTTCTCGGAAGTGATGATGGAAGAGCGTTTCGGCGCCATCGGCAACGAGCGCTACAAGGAATATCTGAAGGACATCCGCACTTCCGGCTCGCATATCATGAGCCTGATCAACGATCTTCTCGACCTGTCGAAGATCGAGGCGGGCAAGATGGACCTGACCTTCGCCGCCGTCTCCGTCAACGAGATCGTGCGCGAATGCGTGGCCCTGATGCAGCCGCAGGCGAACCGGGAGCGGGTGATCATCCGCGCCAGCCTGCCGGGCACGGTGCCCAATGTGGTGGCGGACCTGCGCTCCCTGCGCCAGATCGTGCTGAACCTTCTTTCCAACGCCATCAAGTTCAACCGCTCCGGCGGCCAGGTGATCGTGTCCTCGGCGCTGGAGCCCACGGGCGAGGTGGCGCTGCGGGTGCGCGATACGGGCACGGGCATGAATGCCAAGGATCTGGCCGCCGCGCTGGAGCCCTTCCGCCAGCTTCACACCGCCCGCCCCGGCAGCGGCACCGGCCTTGGCCTGCCGCTGACCAAGGCGCTGGTGGAAGCCAACCGCGCCGCCTTCCGTATCGACAGTGTGCCGGATCAGGGCACGCTCGTGGAAGTCATCTTCCCACCCCAGCGCGTGCTGGCAGAATGAGCTGAAGGCAGGCCGCATATTGGTGGCCTGTTGTGCTTGCCCACAGGGCAGGCGCCTCCATGTTGATGACGCTGCTTTTTTGCTTGCCGCCACAGAAAAGCTCGATTAGAAGACCGCTTGAAAGACGGACCGCAGCGCTGATGGTCCGCGCCGTTGTTTTGCTGGCCAAGGGCCTCGAACTCGCGGAAGCGCTGACGCGTGAGGCTTGCCCTCTCAGCCCGTGCAGACGTAGCTCAGTTGGTTAGAGCGTCGGATTGTGGCTCCGAAGGTCGGTGGTTCGAATCCACCCGTCTGTACCATTTCTCATTCCATGAATTATGTGTTTGAAGCGCCGTTGTCATGACACGGCTGTCATTCCGGTTTGGCGCGCAGCGGCAAGACCGGGATCTAGTATGCCCTGTCTTCGCCGTTACGGCTTCAGGGCTACTGGATCCCCACCTTCGTGGGAATGACGGGAGAGGCAGGGCATGTCGCACAACAAAAAACGCCGCAGGGATGAGCTGCGGCGTTTTTGGTGTCTTCCGTAAAGCCTCAGGCTTCCAGGATTTCGGTGGCTTCGATCTTGATGTCGAAGCCTTCGAGGCCGACGTAGTGGCGCTCGCGGGAGGAGAGAAGGCGGATGGAGGTGACGCCGAGATCCTTGAGTATCTGCGCGCCGATGCCAACCTCGCGCCACTGTTCCTGACGCACCTGCGCCGAACCGTGCTCTTCAAACTCGGCAGCTTCCAGATCCGTGCGCTGGCGGCGGGACTGGCGGGCAACGCCGACCGAACCCTCGCGCAGGAACACGATGACACCGCGTCCCCGGTCCGCAAAGCTCTTCATCACCGCGTCGAGCGGCTGAGCGGCGCCGAACACATCGTCCAGAACCGATTCCAGCTGCAGACGCACCGGCACGCTGCGCCCGTCGAGGATGTCGCCATAGACGATGGCGACGTGGTGCATCGGATCATAGGGTGTTGAATAGGTGATCGCATAGGCCGGACCGGCCACGGTCTGGATCGGCTGCTCGTTGACGCGCTCGATCAGCTTTTCCGTTCGCTGGCGCCAGGCGATGAGGTCGGACACGGACACCATCTTGAGGTCGTGCTCGGCAGCAAATTCGGCCACTTGCGCGCCGCGCTTGACGGTGCCGTCATCATTCACCAGTTCCGAAATGACGCCCACCTGCTCCAGGCCGGCCAGGCGGCAGAGGTCTACAGCGGCTTCCGTATGGCCGGAGCGGATCAGCACGCCGCCTTCCTTGGCGATCAGCGGGAAGATGTGGCCGGGGCGGACGAAATCGGACGGTCCGGCATTCGGGTTCGCCAGTCCGCGCACCGTGGCGCAGCGCTCATCCGCCGAAATGCCGGTGGTCAGGCCGTGGCGGTAGTCGACGGAAATGGTGAAGGCGGTCGACAGCGGCGCGTCGTTGTTCGAGACCATCGGGTCAAGGCGCAGGCGCTTGGCGGCGGCCAGCGTCATTGGCGCGCAGACGATACCGGAGGTGTGGCGCACGATGAAGGCCATCTGCTCCGGCGTCACCTTGGTGGCGGCAACGATCAGATCGCCTTCGTTTTCGCGGTCGTCGTCATCTGTGACGACAACAATCTCGCCGCGCTCAAAGGCACGGATCGCTTCGGCTACACGGGCCTGGGACACGGGATGCTCCTTGGTGATGGAAAGGCCGAGAAAGTCATTGGGCGTAACGCCGCCGCCGGTTGCCACGGCAATCTTGCGTGCCATGTCACGCGATACCCAGGCGCCGGGATCGTTGCACAGAGCGGTCACCGAAGCCGGTGACAGGCCAGCGCGCCGCGCAAATGCGCTGCGGCTTTCTCCGTTTGCTGCAAGCCAATGATCTAGTCTCATGCGCTGACGCTAGCGCATCGCGCTTTCAGCCGCAAGAAAAAGAACATCCTGTTTTCAGTTTCGCTGAAAGATTATCCAACCTGTCCGCGATGGCGCAGGAAATGGTCTGCCAGCACGCAGGCCATCATTGCCTCGCCCACGGGCACGGCGCGAATGCCGACGCAGGGGTCGTGGCGGCCCTTGGTCATCACATCCACTTCGTCCCCCTGCCGGGTCACCGACTGGCGCGTGGTGAGGATGGAGGAGGTGGGCTTCACCGCGAAGCGCGCCACAATCGGCTCGCCGGACGAGATGCCGCCCAGAATGCCGCCGGCGTGGTTGGAGAGGAACAGCGGGCGGGCGTTGCCGGCGCGCATTTCGTCGGCATTTTCTTCACCCGTCAGGCTGGCGGCAGCAAAGCCGTTGCCGATCTCCACGGCCTTCACCGCGTTGATGGACATGAGCGCGCTGGCGATGTCCTGATCCAGCTTGCCATAGAGCGGGGCGCCAAGGCCTGCGGGCACACCTTCGGCCACCACCTCGATCACCGCGCCAATGGAAGAGCCGGCCTTGCGGATGCCGTCGAGATAATCCGCGTAGAACGCCGCCATCTTCGCGTCGGGGCAGAAGAAGGGGTTGTTGTCCACTTCCGCCCAGTCCCAGTTGTTGCGATCGATCTTGTGCGGGCCCATCTGCACCAGCGCTGCGCGGATGGTGACATTCGGGATGATCTTGCGGGCAACGGCCCCGGCGGCAACGCGCATGGCGGTTTCGCGGGCCGAAGAGCGGCCGCCGCCACGATAGTCGCGGATGCCGTATTTGGCGTCATAGGTGTAATCGGCGTGTCCGGGACGGTAGCGGTCCTTGATCTCGGAATAATCCTTGGAGCGCTGGTCCGTGTTTTCCACGTAGAGGGAAATAGGCGTGCCGGTGGTCTTCTGCACGCCGTCCTCATCCACCATCACGCCGGAGAGGATCTTCACCTCGTCCGGTTCGCGGCGCTGGGTGGTGAAGCGGTTCTGGCCTGGCTTGCGCTTGTCCATGAAGCCCTGAATGTCGGCTTCCGTCAGCGGGATCAGCGGCGGGCAGCCATCCACGACACAGCCGATCGCCGGCCCATGGCTTTCGCCCCAGGTGGTGAAACGGAAGAGGTGGCCGAAGGAATTGTGCGACATGGAAAGCCTGTGGCTGATCGTAACAGTTCTGGGCCAGTGTCTTAGGTGGGAAATGCCCCGCGGTCAAATGGCCTGCGCGTTCTGAAGCTGCTGCTGCCGCTCCTTGAAGGCCCTTGCGGCAACGGAGAGCCCGCCATCGGCGCCATCCACGAAATGCACATGCTGGCGACCGGCCATGTCGGAGACAAGGCAGGTCATCAACGCGGTGTCTGACTGATGCAGGCCATAGATGATGCGCCCGGCAGCAAACTCCGCCTGCAGAAACGCCTTGAGGCCGCTGATCTGCTGCTCGTTCAGATCCAGCACCAGCCGCAGCGTGTCATCGAACTTGCGGTAATCGGTGTTGGTCAGCATGTCCTGCATATATTCCGAAGGTTTAAGCGGCCCTATGGTCCAGCCGGTCCAGCGGGAAAAGCGCACGGCCGCCACGCCGAGAATGATCTTCAGCACCTCTTTCAGGCGGAGTTTGCCGCCGCCGAGCAGCCGGGCTTCCCGGGCCAGGGTGTCCGGGGCCGCACGCAGCGACAGGGCTTGCGGCGTGACCGGGGCCTCCGGCATCTGCGCTGCCTGCGGATCGCTGCCCGTTGCCTGGCGCAGGCCGCTCATCAGGGTCTTGAGCGCTGCCGGATCGCTTGTCGTCGCAGGCCGCACCATCAGGCTGACCATCTGCCCATGGCGGGAGGGCAGGGGCTCCCAGCGGCAGGAAAAGCCGGTGAGGTCGGGATCGGCGGGGGCCTCGACGCCGGAGAGGAAGGGGTGCACCGCGTCCGGATCCTTCAGGATGGTTTCCGCAAGCTGCAGCCCGTCGCCGGAGAACATGGCCAGATAATTGCCGGGGCTCAGCTCGAACTTGCGCACCAGCACATCCGTGCCACGGGCGCGCAACGCGCTGACGGGGATGAGTGCCGTGCGCAGATCCAGCGAAAAGACCTGTCCGGCCAGCCGGGCGACACCGGCCAGCGCCTCGGCCGCAATGCCGCGCGCTTCCGGCGGCACCAGCACGGTGGCACCATCGCCGCCGAAGACGAAGGGCACCTGATCGACGCCGAGCTTGTTGGTGAGGGCGGAAATCACCGCCACGCCTACCATGTTCACATCCTTGTAGCGCCCGGCTGCAATGGCGGCGGTGGACTGCAGGATGTCGGCGATGCAGACAATCCAGTCATCGGGAACCGGGGCATAGCCGCCTGCATCGGCAACACCGGCAAACTCCGTGAAGGCCGGGAGGAGGGCATAAAAACTCGCGGGACTGCCGGTCTGTGCGCCGATTTTCATGATGGTGGCATGCCTTCCTCCGGTGATATCCCTTTCCTGCCAAGAAAACGCCTTCAGTTTCCCTTACAGGTTTGCTTAAAGTCGTGCCGGTGCTTCGCATGCTGACATAGGCAGGTCATGGAATGCGGGCAAGGACTGGACGGCCAAACCTTCGGATGCCCTACCCATGGCGGACCTGCCATGAGCGGCCGGCACCCGCCGAGAGACCGGAGAAGAGAATGAAGCATGTGCGTGCAGGTTTGATCGCCCTTGGCCTGTTTGGGCTGGTAAGTTCGGCAGCTCTCGCTGACGAAGCAACCGGGGAGATCGCCCAGATCAACGTGGACACCGCCACCATCACCATGACCGACGGGACGACCTACACCTTCCCGGTGGATTTCTTCGTCGATGACATCAAGCCGGGCCAGAAGGTGCGCGTCTTCTATGACGTCGAGGGCGGCCAGCGGAAGCTCTACGATCTGCAGATCGAAAGCTGAGGGCAGCCTCTCAGATCAGGCTGAGCTTTCCATCTTTCCACAGATAGACAACATCCTGAGGCACATCGAGCCTCGGGATCTCTGCAGGGGCAATGTCCTCCAGCAGGCCGCGCAGCACCCGGATCACGCCGCCATGAATGACGGAGACCGAGGGCTCCGTCTGCTCGGCAAGCCAGCCGCTGATTCGCTGCGACAGCATGGCGTAGCTTTCGCCTTGCGGCGGCACGAAGCCCCACTTGTCGGACCGGCGCTGCGCAACGAGCTCGGGATCGCTCGCCGCCAGTTCCTCAAGGGTGCGCCCTTCCCAATCTCCGAAGGTGATTTCCTTGACGCGGGGCTCCAGCTCATAGCCTCCGGCGGGCAGACCCATGGCCTCGCGCATCAGATCCATGGTCTCGCGGGTGCGGCCGAGGGGCGAGGCGATGAAGCGCAGTTCCGCCGGATCAATGCCTTCATGCGCCAGGAACGAGGCCAATGCCTGGCCGTTGCGGCGGGCCTGAACACGGCCTGTGTCATTGAGCGGAATGTCCTTCTGGCCCTGCATCCGGCCTTCCGCGTTCCAGTCGGTCTGGCCGTGACGGATGAAGATGAGCAGTTTGGAAACTTGCAGCTTCATGCGGAGCGTTCCGGTCTCGGTGAGGTCGGCCATGAGGTCTCTTTCGGGAAGATACGCAGCGGGCGGGGCACTGGATGCTGCTGTGCGAGAATGCCATGGCTTTGTAAACAAGCCATGTGCCCGGCGGAAGCGGCCCGGTAAATTTTGCGAGACCGGAATGAGGGCAGTCCAAATGCAAAAAGGGCACCCGGTGGGGTGCCCTTCAATCATGCTTCAGGTCCGGACCTGAAGATCACTCCTTGACCACCGAAATATCCGGTGCGTCCACGGCCTTCATGCCGACGACGTGGTAGCCGCAGTCCACATGCTGCACTTCGCCGGTGATGCCACGGCCAAGGTCGGACAGGAGGAACATGGCTGCATCGCCCACTTCCTCGATGGTGACCGTGCGGCGCAGCGGGGCGTTGTACTCGTTCCACTTCAGAATGTAGCGGAAGTCGCCGATGCCGGAGGCGGCGAGCGTCTTGATCGGACCGGCGGAGATCGCGTTGACGCGGATGTTCTGCGGGCCGAGGTCAGCCGCCAGGTACTTGACGCTGGCTTCCAGAGCCGCCTTGGCCACGCCCATGACGTTGTAATGCGGCATCACCTTTTCAGCGCCGTAATAGGTCAGCGTCAGCACGGAGCCGCCATCGGTCATCAGCTTTTCGGCGCGCTGGGTGACAGCGGTGAGCGAATAGACCGAAATGTCCATGGTGCGGGCGAAGTTGCCCGGCGTGGTGTCCACATAGCGGCCGGTCAGCTCTTCCTTGTCGGAGAAGGCGATGGCGTGGACGAGGAAATCGAGCTTGCCCCATGTCTTTTCCAGAAGGGCGAACACGTCGTCAATGCTGGCAGCGTCGGTGACGTCGCAATGGCCGGCGACGATGGCGCCCAGCTGTTCGGCCAGCGGCTCGACGCGCTTCTTAAGGGCCTCGCCCTGGTAGGTGAGGGCGATTTCAGCGCCTGCATCCGAGAGGGCCTTGGCGATACCCCAGGCAATCGACCGGTTGTTGGCAACGCCCATCACGAGGCCGCGCTTGCCTTTCATCAGTCCGTGCGTTTCCGCCATGTTTTTCTCCAGATGACTTCCTTAACCGTCTGCCCGGCGGGCTGGCTTCCTATGGCACACGCAGTTGCCCGCTTCAAGTCTGCTGCCGCGCCTGTGGCAAAGCTCCGGCTGGACCGGCGGCCTGCGATATGATAGCGGCGCGCTGTCGTCAGTTTTGCCCCCCTGCCGGGGCCGGACCTTCAGGGAGCCCGTCATGGCCGATACTGCCCACGCCGCCCGCTTTGCCGAAATCATCGGCGCTGCCAATGTTCTGACTGCTGCCTCGGACAAGGCGCCCTACCTCGTGGAGTGGCGCGATCTTTATCAGGGGGTGACCCCGATGGTGCTGCGTCCCGGCTCCACGGCAGAGGTCAGCGCGGTGCTGCGCTATGCCGATGAGCAGGGGCTCAAGATCGTGCCGCAGGGCGGCAACACCGGCCTCGTCGGCGGCCAGATCCCGCAGGAATCCGGGGATGAGATCGTCCTTTCGCTCGGCCGCCTCAACAAGGTGCGCAACGTCGATCCAGACGGTTTCACCATCACGGTGGAGTCCGGCGTGGTGCTGGAAGCGCTGCAGCGCGAGGCGGAAAAGGTTGGCCGGCTGTTCCCGCTTTCGCTCGGCGCGCAGGGCTCCTGCCAGATCGGCGGCAACCTCTCCACCAACGCCGGCGGCACCGCGGTTCTGGCCTATGGCAACAGCCGCGATCTGGTTCTCGGCCTCGAAGTGGTGATGGCAAACGGCGACATCTGGAACGGCCTGCGCGCCCTGCGCAAGGACAACACCGGTTATGATCTGAAACAATTATTTATCGGCGCAGAGGGCACTCTGGGGGTCATCACGGCTGCCACGCTGAAGCTTTTCCCCAAACCGAAGAAACTGGAAGCCGCCTTTGTTGGTCTGGCGAGCCCGGAAGACGCGCTGCAGCTCTTCTCGCTCGCCAAGGGGCAAGCCGGACCGATTCTCACCGGCTTTGAAATCATGCCGCGCATCGGCCTGGAGTTCTGCCTGCGCCATCTCAGTGGCGCCCGCGATCCGCTGTCCGGCAGCCATCCCTGGTATGTGCTGATGGAACTTTCCTCGGGTACCGAAGCCTTCCCTGTGCGCGACCTGCTGGAGTCCATTCTGGGCGAGGCCTTCGAGAAGGGCGTTGTCGAGGATGCAGCCTTTGCAGAAAGCCTGCAGCAGGTCAATGACTTCTGGCACATCCGCCATGGCATGTCGGAAGTGCAGCGCGCCGAGGGTGGCTCGATCAAGCATGACGTGTCCGTGCCGGTGGCCTCAATCCCGGCCTTCCTCAACAAGGCGATCGCCGCCGTGGAAGCCATGGTGCCCGGCTGCCGCCCAGTGCCCTTCGGTCATCTGGGCGATGGCAACATCCACTTCAACGTCAGCCAGCCCATTGGCGCCGACAAGGAAGCCTATATCGCGCGCTGGGACGAGATGAACGAACTGGTCCACGGTATCGTGCACGAATTCAATGGCTCCATCTCCGCCGAACACGGCATAGGCCGCCTGAAGCGCGATCTGATGAAGCAGGTGAAGAGCGAGCTGGAACTCGACCTGATGCAACGCATCAAAACCGCCTTCGACCCGAAGAACACCCTCAATCCGGGACGTGTGCTGTAAGGTAACAAAGAGTGGGGCTGGCCTGAGTTTAGCGACGAGTGTGTTGCGGGACTCGGCCGGCTTCTTTCTAACGGACTAGAGGTAGGCCGTAAGCCCCACAGTCTCCGTCTTGCCATGGTCAAGCCATGGCAAGACGGAGAGAGGACGAGAGGCGCGTGCCTTTCCGCCAATCTCTGCCCCTCAAATCCCCTTCAGTGTTTCCCGGGCGATGATGAGGCGCTGGATTTCGCTGGTGCCTTCGTAGATCGTCGTGATTCGGGCGTCGCGGGCGTAGCGCTCCAGCGGATAGTCCTTGATGTAACCGGCGCCGCCATGGAGCTGCAGGGCGGTGTATGTGGCTTTCTGCGAAGCTTCCGAGGCGAAGAGCTTGGCCATGGAGGCTTCGCGGGCGAAGGGGCGGCCCTGATCCTTCAGCCATGCCGCCTGCAGGATGAGAAGGCGGGCAGCTTCCAGTTCGGTTTCCCGGTCGGCGATCATCCACTGGATGCCCTGCATGTCCGACAGGGGTGCGCCGAACTGCTGGCGCTCCTTCACATAGGCCTTGGCCGCGCTCATGGCGGCACGCGCAATGCCGAGCGACAGGGCGGCGATGCCGATGCGCCCGCCCGCCAGTTCTCCCACCGCAACGCGGAAGCCCTGGTTCTCCTGCCCCATCAGGGCAGAGGCGGGCACGCGGCAGTCCTGAAACAATACCTCGTTGGTGGCTGAGCCCGTCTGGCCCATCTTCCTTTCCGCCTTGCCGATGATGAGCCCCGGCGTGCCTGCCTCGACGAGGAAGCAGGAGATGCCCTTGCCCTTCGGCGCGGCGGGATCGGTGACGGCCCAGACGACGAAGACGCCCGCATATTCGGCGGAGGTGATGTAGAGCTTGGCGCCGTTGAGGATGTAGCTGTCCCCATCCTTCACGGCGCGGGTCTTCATGCCGGCGGGGTCCGAGCCAGCGCCTGCTTCCGTCAGGCAGAAGCCGCCGGCTGCATAGGTGCCATCGGTGAGCCTGGGCAGATAGGCGGCGCGCTGGGCTTCGTTGCCGACAGCCTGGATGACCTCGCCCAACATGTTGGTCACCGACACGGTGACGCCGGTTGAGGCGCAGGCCTGGCCCAGAGCCTCGACGGAGAGCGCAAAGGCCAGCGTCCCAGCTTCCGCACCGCCGTAGTCTGCCCGCACATTCAGGCCCATGAAGCCGTTTTCGGCCAGAGCCTTCAGATTCTCCAGAAACGCCTCGCGTCCGCCGCCGTGGTCCAGCGTTTCGGCCAGCGGCGCCAGCCGGTCCGCCGCCAGTTTGCGGGCGGTTTCGGCGATGAGGCTCTGTTCCTCGGTCAGGTCGAAATGCATGGCTTTTCTGCTCCCGCAATGAGGCCGGATCCTGCGCGAAAGCTAGCGAAGGGGGCAGAACCTGTCCATTGGCCGGGAACCCTCCAAATGGCGGACAGCCGCCCTGCGAAATTTCCCCGGGATCTTTGCCCTCAGAACAGACTGCCCTGATTGGAAGCCGGTGCATCCGGCTTCGATGCGGCGGCTTTAGCTGCGCGGGGCTTCTTTGCAGGCAGCACGGTGCTGCTGCTGGCGGAAGAAGATGCGGGGCCGTTACTCTCCACCACTTCGGCGGAGATCTGACCGCCTGCCAGTTCGATGGAGAGCAAGGTGCCTGCGGGGGCATCGGCGGGGTTGCGCAGCGGCTGGCCATCGGCAGCGCGTACGAGCGCATAGCCGCGTGACAGCACATCCTTGTAGGACAGGGACTTCAGCAGCTTGGACAGACTGTCGAGCCGGGCACGCCGCTCCTGCGTCAGCTGCTGGCCTGTGCGGTCCAGCCGGGCGGACAGCGTGCCAATCCGCTCCTGCCCCAGCCGGATCTGACGGATCAGCGGAGCGGGCGTCAGGCGGCCGGAGACGGCGTTGAGCCGCTGCGACTGGCTGGCGATGGCAACAGTGAGGGCACGGGCCAGCCGCTCTTCGAGACCGGTCAGCCGGTCACGGGCCTGCGTGGTGCGGCGGGCCAGCGTCAGCGGTGTGAGCAGGGCTTCGGCGCGCATCAGCCGGGTGCGGTGGGCGCGGGTGTTGACGGATAGCCCCCGCTCCAGATTGCCGGCGGCAAAGTCAAAGCGCTGGCGCGGCAGGGCCAGAAGGTCACGCGGGGCGGGCAGGGCGGCGGCGGCAGCGCGCAGCTCCGTCCGGCGGCTGGCCACCAGCCGCAAGAGCCCGGCGGAAAGGCGGCGGTTCAGATCGTTGAGCGAGGCCATCAGCTCCGCCTTCACCGGCACGGCGATTTCGGCCGCGCCCGTGGGTGTCGGGGCGCGCAGGTCTGCGGCCAGATCGATCAGCGTCCAGTCGGTCTCGTGGCCGACAGCCGAGATCAGCGGGATGGCGCTTTCGGCAGCTGCCCGGACAACCGCCTCGTCGTTGAAGCCCCACAGATCCTCAAGGCTGCCGCCGCCGCGGGCAACGATGATAAGGTCTGGCCGGGGAATGGCCCCGCCCTCGGGCAAGGCATTGAAGCCGCGGATGCCGTTGGCGACTTCCGCGCCGCAGGTTTCGCCTTGTACGCGCACGGGCCAGACCAGCACATGCAGCGGGAAGCGGTCGGAGATGCGGTGCAGGATATCGCGGATCACTGCTCCCGTAGGTGAGGTGACGACGCCGATGACGCGCGGCAGCGTGGGCAGCGGCTTCTTGCGCTCGGGCGCGAACAGGCCCTCAGCTGCGAGCTTGCGCTTGCGCTCTTCCAGCAGCGCCATCAGCGCCCCGGCACCCGCCGGTTCCAGCGCATCGATGACCATCTGGTATTTCGACTGGCCGGGGAAGGTGGTGACCTTGCCCGTGGCAATCACCTCCAGCCCCTGTTCCGGCTGGATCTTCAGCTTGGAGACGGCACCTTTCCAGATGACGGCTGAGAGCACCGACCGGTCATCCTTGAGGTCGAGATAGATGTGCCCGGAGCCGGGCCGCGAGATGCGCCCCAATTCGCCGCGTACCCGCACATAGCCGAAAGCATCCTCAAGCGTGCGCTTGATGGAAAAGGAGATATCGGAAACCGTGAATTCGGCGATGTTGGAATTCGGGGATGCTTCGGTCACGCCACTCGTCCTGCCTGTTGGCGCCAAGGTGGACGGACGGGCCGCCGGGGTCAAGAGCGCGGGGCGTCCTGCTCCCGATTGCCTGTGAATGCGGCCGGAGGGTTGGCCAGAAGCTCGGAAAGGAGGTCAAGCCGCTGAAGGATCTCTTCCTCCGAGAACGGGCAGACGGAAAACATCATCAGCTGCCAGACACCCTCGATCGCCAGAAAGGCAACCTCCGCAAGCTCCGGCGTTTCGCAGGTCGCGCGGATTTCGCGCACGAGGCTGATGTGGTGGGCCTTGACCGGCGCCAGCAGCTCGGGCTCCTCGGCAATGGCGGCAAGCATTCCGGCAGGTGGTTCGCTCAAGGGGCAGACGTCCCGCGCCACGGCAATCAGATAGGCTCGCATCAGGGCATTGGGCTTGTTGTCGCGCAAGGTTTCCTCAAAAGCCTCGCTGACCGACTTGCTGACCATTGCCATATGCCGCTCGACCATGGCGCGCAGGAGATCGGACTTGGACTTGAAGTGATAAAGCAGCCCGCCCTTGGAGACGCCAGCTCTTTCGGCAACGGCTTCAAGCGACAGTTTTCGGGCACTTTCTGCGTAGACGAGTTCCACGGCTGCATCAATGAGCCGCTCCCGTGTCGCTTCCCGCTTTGCCTGCCTTGAGCCCTGTTGCACTTCAGTCACATTCACCGCCGATGTTTGCCATTTTCCGCATTGCGTCATCTTGACTTTACCGTCTGGACGGTAAAGTTTGCAAGTCACTGAGCGCAGATTGGTGATTACCCCTATAAAGAGTGATCGAAAATCCGCCGCTCCAGCGATACTATCCGCGGCAAAGCCCGGCAGGAAACTGCAGGGGAGCAGTCGCATTAGAAAGCGGCCGGTTCGCCGCATGACCGGGAAACAGATGAAACGTTTCATTATCGGGCTTATTGCCATTGCGATCGTAGGTGGCCTTGGATACGGCGCCTGGTGGTTCGACAACTTCCGCGCCAGCATGATTCAGGCGTTCTTCGCGCAGCCGCGTCCGCCGATCACCGTTTCGGCGCTGACCGTTGAGCCGGAGCGGGTAGAGCCCGTGATCCAATCCATCGGCACGATCCGCGCGCGTCAGGGCGTGGACGTGCCGGCCAGAACGTCGGGCATCATCAAGGAAATCCTGTTCACCTCCAATCAGGACGTTGAAAAGGGCGAGCTGCTGGTGCAGCTCGATGATGAGACCGAACAGGCCGACATGATCGCCGCCAAGGCGAACGAGGCCCGTGACGCACAGGCGCTGAGCCGTGCCTCTGCGCTGAACACCCGTGGCTTCAGCTCCACTTCGGAGCTGGATAATGCCACGGCAGCGCTGGACGCCTCCCGCTCGCAGGTTGAGCGCGTGCAGGCGGCCATTAATCTGAAGAAGATCGTTGCGCCCTTCTCTGGCACCATCGGCATTGCCAAGGTTGATGAGGGCCAGTTCCTGCAGGCAGGCACCACGATTGCCACGCTTCAGGATCTGAAGGTCATGAAGGTGGACTTCACCATCCCCGAGCAGCAGCTTCCGCTCGTCAGCATTGGCCAGGAGATCAGGGCAAGCCTGACGGAAGGCGGGTTCAGCCACCGCGGCGAGATCACGGGTATCGATCCCAAGATCGACCCGCAGTCGCGCCTCGTCTCGCTGCAGGCGGAAGTGGACAATTCGGAAGGCCTGCTGCGCCCCGGCCAGTTCGTCTTTGTCGATGTCGTACTGCCGGCCGAGGAGAACGTCATTGCCTTGCCGCAGACGGCGGTGGTGCAGAGCCTCTATGGCACCTACGTCTTCCGTGTGGTCGATGCCAAGCCGGAGGAAGGTGCCGCAGCTGACGCGCCGAAGAAGCAGATCGTCGAGCAGGTGTTCGTCACCGCAGGCCGCCGCTTCGGCAGCCGGATCGAGGTCAGCAAGGGCGTTTCCGCCGGCGATGTGATCGTCAATGCCGGGCAGAACAAGCTTGCCGCCGGCAACAGCGTGACCATCGACAATACGATCATGCCCAATGCCACGGGCATGACGACCGGAGAGTAAGAATGAATTTCTCCGAAATTTTCATCAGGCGGCCTGTGCTGGCGGTAGTGGTCAACGTGTTGATCCTGCTGATGGGCGCGCAGGGCATCCTGAACATGTCCATCCGCCAGTACCCGAAGATCGACGAAACGGTGATCACCGTGACGACGGCCTTCGTCGGTGCCAGTGCGGACCTCATTCAGGGCTTCATCACCACGCCTATCGCCAAGGCTGTCGCCTCGGCGGAAAACGTGGACTATGTGTCGTCCAAGAGTACGCTCGGCGTTTCGACCGTCACGGTCAACATGAAGCTGAATTCTGACCCGGACAAGGCACTGACGGAGGTCATCTCCAAGGTGCAGCAGGTGCGTGGGCAGCTGCCCACGGAGGCCGAAGATCCGGTCATCCAGAAGGGCACCGGCCAGTCCTTCGCCATCATGTATCTCACCGTGCTGTCGGATGTGATGTCGCCGCAGGAAATCACCGAGTTCACCTCCCGTGTGATCCAGCCGCAGCTTTCGATCGTCGAGGGCGTGGCGGATGCGCAGATCCTTGGTGAGCAGACCTTCTCGATGCGTATCTGGATCGATCCCATCAAGCTCGCCGCCCGCAATGTGACGGCAGCGGAGGTGCTTTCGGCCATCCAGAGCGCGAACTTCCTGTCTGCTCCCGGCAAGACGGAAAACGAATACGTCGCCTATCAGATCGAGACGAAGACCACGCTGCAGACGCCGGAAGCCTTCGGTGCTCTGCCGATCCGCTCCGATGGCACCGAAGTGGTGCGCCTGCGTGACGTGGCCCGCACAGAACTCGGCTCGAAGAGCACCGACGTGCGCGTGTCCTTCAACGGGCAGGGCGGCATCTTCCTCGGCATCATGCCGACGCCGTCCGCCAACCCGCTCGACACGGCACAGGGCATCCGCGATGCACTGCCCAAGCTGCAGGAAAACCTGCCCGAGGGCATGTCGGTCGTGATCACCTATGACTCGACCCAGTTCATCAGCGCCTCGATCGAGGAAGTGTTCAAGACCATCGGCGAAGCCGTGATCATCGTGATTCTGGTGATCCTGCTGTTCCTCGGGTCTTTCCGCTCGGTGATCATCCCGATTGTGACCATCCCCCTGTCGCTCATCGGTGTGTGTTTCTTCCTCTGGGCTCTGGGCTATTCGCTCAACACCCTGACGCTGCTGGCCATGGTGCTTGCCATCGGCCTCGTGGTGGATGACGCCATCGTAGTAGTGGAGAACATTCACCGGCATCTGGAGGAAGGCCTCAAGCCCATTCCGGCGGCAATCATCGGCATGAAGGAAATCTTCGGGCCGGTGGTGGCCATGACGATCACGCTGGGCGCCGTCTATGCGCCGATCGGCTTTGCACAGGGCCTGACCGGCGCGCTTTTCCGCGAGTTCGCCTTCACGCTGGCCGGTGCCGTGTTCATCTCCGGATTCGTCGCGGTGACGCTGTCGCCGATGATGTCCTCGCGGCTTCTGACGGCGGAACAGAGCGGCTTCCAGAAGTTCGTGGACCGGATCTTCTCCCGGCTTACCACCTGGTACGGACGCCGCCTCAAGGCTTCGTTCAACTACAAGCCGGTCACCCTCATTGTTGTCATCGGTCTGATGGGCCTGACGGGCTTCATGTTCGTCAAGATCTCCTCCGAGCTTGCTCCGGAAGAAGATCAGGGCGCGCTGTTCTCGCTTGTGACGGCTCCGCAATACGCAACCTCCGACTACACCGAGCTCTACACGAACCAGTTCTATGAACTGACCGATGATGCGCCGGGTGTGGACACGCGGTTCCAGATCGTCGGTTTCGGCGGCACCAACAGCGCGTTCGCCATCTGGGTGCTGAAGCCCTGGGGTGAGCGGGAACAGTCGCAGAAGGAGATCCAGCAGATCGTGCAGGCAGGCCTGCGGAAATCTGCGGGTGTGGAAGCCTTCGTTTTCGCGCCGGAATCCCTTCCGGGCGGCGGCGGCGGCCTGCCGATCCAGTACGTCCTTCAGACCACCGGTTCCGCCGAACAGGTCTATGAAGTGGCGGAGCAGGTCAAGCAGCGTGCGATTGCTTCGGGCAAGTTCATCGTGGTGCAGAACTCGATGTCCTTCGAGAAGCCCCGGACCACGGTCACCATCGACCGCGACCGTGCAGCCGCCTTGGGCGTGCCGGTTTCGACCATCGGTCAGACCCTCAACATCCTTGTGGGTGATGCCCAGGTTGCCAAGTTCGACCGTGATGGCCGCGCTTACGAAATCATCCCGCAGGTGGACAAGCAGTTCCGCATGAACCCCGAACGCCTGGCGGATCTCTATGTCCGCTCGGCGAGCGGAGCCATGGTGCCGCTGTCCTCCGTGGTGAAGATCGAGACCAATGCAACGGCTGTGGCTGAAGAGCAGTTCAACCAGCTCTATTCGGCAACCCTGTCGGCTCTGCCGATGCCGGGCGTGACCACGGGTGACGGCCTTGCGACCCTGCAGCAGATCGCCCGCGAGGAAATGCCGGAAGGCTTCTTCGAGGACTATGCCGGCCAGTCGCGCCTTGAGGTGAACGAAGGCAACACCATCATCATGGCCTTCGGTCTTGCGGTGATCGTGATCTATCTCGTGCTGGCGGCCCAATTCGAAAGCTTCCGCGATCCCTTCATCATCATGATGTCGGTGCCGCTGTCGATTTTCGGTGCCGTGGTGCCGCTGTTCATGGGGGCGGGAACGCTCAACATCTACACGCAGGTGGGCATGATCACCCTTGTGGGCCTCATCACCAAGCACGGCATTCTCATGGTCGAGTTTGCCAATGCCCAGCGTGAACAGCACGGCTTGAGCAAGCAGGAGGCGATGATCGAAGCAGCGCGTGAGCGTCTGCGCCCGATCCTCATGACCACTGGCGCCATGGTGCTGGGCGTCCTTCCGCTCGTCATGTCGGAAGGTGCCGGCGCTGCGGCCCGTTACTCGATCGGTCTGGTGATCAGCTCGGGCCTTGCGGTCGGCACGCTCTTCACCCTGTTCGTCGTGCCGATGTTCTACATGTACATCGGTCACGGCGACCACAAGAAGACGGACGAGGACGATGAGGTGCCCGCAGCCGGCCACCATAAGCCGGCGGGCCATGGCAATGCCCATGGCGCAGGCGAGGGCCCGGCAACGGCCTGATTTGAGCCTCAAGGCTTGAATGATTGGACGCCGCCCCCCACAAAGGGGCGGCGTTCCCGCTTGTTCTGCAAGCCACCAGCCCCCTGTCCAATCAGGATGACGCCCATGGCCAAATACGAATTCCGCATGCAGCGCCTGTTTGTGGAGGCTGCGCTTGCCCCGGATGCAGAAATTGCCGCAGACAAGACCCAGGCCAATTACCTTCTGAACGTGCTGCGGCTCGCAGAGGGTGACGAGGTACTGCTGTTCAATGGCCGGGACGGGGAATGGCGTGCACGCCTGAAGCTGCCCAGCCGCAAGAGCGTCCTGCTTTGCCCGCATGAGCAGACACGGCCTCAGCCGTCCTCTGACGGCCTCGTTTATCTCTTCGCGCCGTTGAAGCATGCCCGACTGGACTACATGGTGCAGAAGGCGGTGGAGATGGGAGCGGCGCGGCTGGTGCCGGTCATCACCGCCCACACCCAGGCAACCCGCGTCAACACCGAACGCATGACCGCCAATGTGATCGAGGCTGCGGAGCAATGCGGCATCCTTGGCCTTGCAGCAATCGAAGAGCCGCGATCTCTTGCTGCCGTGCTGGCGGACTGGACAGCGCGGGAAGGGGAACGGCGCATCATCTTCTGCGACGAAAGCGATGAGGGCGCCAACCCGCTGCAATTGCTCTCAGCCCTCAGGGACGAAGGGGGTGCCACTGTGCCGCCAGCTGTCCTGATCGGCCCGGAAGGCGGCTTTTCGGCAGCCGAACGCGCGCAGCTGAAGAGCCTTCCCTTCGTCTCCGCCATTCCGCTCGGACCGCGGATTCTGCGCGCCGACACGGCCGCTGTGGCCGCGCTGGCGATTGTTCAATCGGTAATTGGCGATTGGTAACCCCATTCATCAAACAAGTTTGATTGTGTGGCGCGCAGGCCCCCGGTAATGTGCGCGCCGATCTCAAGTTTGAAAGACGACGCATGGCCCGCGATACCGTTGATTCCACCCCGATTTCGGGCGTCCGTGAACTCGCTGAACATCTGGAGTCGGGCTGCAAGCCGGAAGACGGCTTCCGCCTTGGCACCGAGCACGAGAAGTTTCCCTTCTACAAGGCGGATTTCTCTCCGGTTCCCTATGAGGGGCCGCGCGGCATCGAGGCTCTGCTGACGGGCATGGAGACCATGCTGGGCTGGGAGCGCATCTCGGACCGTGACAAGATCATCGGCCTTGCCGATCCGGTTGCCGGCGGCGCCATATCCATCGAGCCGGGCGGACAGTTCGAGCTGTCGGGGGCGCCGCTCGACAATCTGCACCAGACCTGCCGCGAGACCCATGCGCATCTGGCGCAGCTGCGCGAGATTGCCGAACCGCTCGGCATCGGCTTCCTGGGCCTCGGCTTCACACCGGACTGGCGGCGGGACCAGATCCCGGTCATGCCCAAGTCGCGCTATGCGATCATGACCAACTACATGCCGAAGGTCGGCTCGCTCGGCCTCGACATGATGTACCGCACCTGCACCATTCAGGTGAATCTCGACTTCTCCAGCGAAGCCGACATGGTGAAGAAGCTGCGCGTCAGCCTCGCGCTGCAGCCGGTGGCCACCGCGATCTTCGGCAATTCGCCCTTCACGGAAGGCAAGGTGAATGGCTTCCAGTCGTTCCGCGCCGAAATCTGGAAAGACACGGACGCCGACCGCACCGGGCCGATGCCCTTTGCCTTCGAGGACGGCTTTGGCTTTGAAGCCTACGTGAACTGGGCCATCGACGTGCCGATGTATTTCGTCAAGCGCGGCGATACCTATCACGATGCGACGGACACCACCTTCCGCCAGTTCATGAACGGGGCGCTGAAGGACCGGCTGCCGGATGGCCTGCCGACCATAGGTGACTGGAACAACCATCTGTCCACCCTGTTCCCGGACGTGCGCCTGAAGAAATATCTGGAGATGCGCGGCGCCGATGGCGGCCCGTGGCGCAAGATCTGCGCATTGCCCGCGCTCTGGGTGGGCCTGCTCTATGACAAGGGCATCCTTGAGGATGCCTGGCAGATGGTGAAAGACTGGACGGCGGAAGAACGCCTTGCCCTGCGCAATGGTGTGCCCATCCATGGTCTTCAGACGCCGTTCCGGAAGGGCAAGGTTCTGGATCTCGCCCGCCAGATGACGGCCCTGTCGCTGGAAGGCCTGAAGCGCCGCGCCCGCCTCAATGACGGCGGCCAGGACGAGCGGGTGCATCTGGCCACCGTGGAAGAGACGCTGGCCCTCGGCATTTCCCCGGCAGACCAGATGCTGGCGAAGTTCCACGGCGAATGGCAGGGCGATGTAACCCGCGCCTATGCGGATTACGCTTACTGAAGAGACCCGTTTGACCGGCCTGCCCCTCAACTCCCTGTTGATGGGCGGGCCGGAAGCGGCTCAGGCGCAAAGCGCCATTTGACGTGCGCCGCCGTTGCGCGGATCATGGGGAAAGCTCACGATCCGGTGCGAGGCATTATGAACGGCATGGCAGGTCATCCCTTCTCCTTCGATCCCGCACAGGTTGTTGATGCCGTGCGCCAGCAGTTCGGCCTCAATGAGGCAGATGTGGCCCGGGCCATGGGTGCGCTGATCCCCACCGCCTTCACCGGCCTCAAGCACACGACGGCCACGCCCAACGCGTTCCAGTCCTTCATGAGCTTCCTGCAGGGACAGGCGCCATCCGTGATGGCCGAGCCCTTCTCGGCGGCGCCCGTGCCCTGGTTCTATGGCTCCGATCCGCTGCAGAAGGCGGTGGCATCGCAGATTTCGGCTTTCACGGGGGTGCAGCAGGAGGCCGTGGCCGCGCTGATGCCCGTTGCCGCAACGCTGGCGCTTGGCAATGTGGCCCGGCCTTTCCTGCAAGGGCAGGCGCGAGATTTGCTGGATGCCTTCATGGCCGGTTATGCCCGCGGCCGCCCGAAGCCCACGCCGGGTGTGGCGATGATGGCGGGCTATGGTGAAGCGGTGCAGTCATTCTGGTCGGGCTTCTTCGGTTCCGCCGCCGATGCGGCCGGCAAGGCGGCCAGCTTCTGGGGGATGCCTGCCGCAGGGCAGGGCGGAGGCGCGCAGCCTGCGCCGGCTCCAGCCGCGCCCGAGGCTCCAGTCCGCCCGGCGGCGGCACGAAAGCCTGAACCGGCTCCAGCTCCTGAAAGCGTACCCGAGCCGGAGGGGGCCGCACAGGCGCCGGTGCCGGGTGCATCCATTGTTGAAGACTGGCTGTCCGCCGGGCGCGCCTTTCAGCAAAACCACATGAAGGCGATCGAAGGCCTGTTCGAGCGTTTCGGCCCCTCTGCCTTGCCAGGCCGGGCGTGAGGCAAAAAAAAGGCCCGCCGGGGGAGGCGGGCCAGGTATTGTCGGCAAGGCAATCGCCGACGGGGTAGGGCGATGGACCAGATCTCACAGCCTGCGCGGGGGGACAGCGGCAGGCGAGATCCCGTCCATCAGTCTCAGGCAGCCATTTGCGGGCCTGCGTTGGATGCTGCAAAGACGGGTGCGGCCTTCTGAGGCTGCGGGATCAGCACGATGCTGGCCGGAACCTGTGCCTGCGGTGCCTGTGCATTGCTCCGGGAGGCCTTGGTCAGGGCAAACGACGGATCACGGAAGAAGGGCGCCGCAAGTGCTTCGCGAACATCCCCCCTTGTCAGCCCGATATCTGCGAGCTGAGCATCTGTGAGGTCATTGAGTTTGCCCGCCTGATGGCGGTTACGCACCACGCGCCATGCTCGCGCTGCGATACCGGCGATGCGGTGGATCAGCTGCGTCTTGAGCGGGGCGTACATGGCGTCAAACTCCTTCGTCTCCGGGAGGCTTTGCTCCCGTCATGGTCTGTCATATTCGTCGGCCGGGCTCAGTAATTTTACGCTCTTCCGATAGGGGGACCATGTCAGAGCCGCTTGAATTTATCTAACGAATGTTTTTAATGGGTTTGATCAATGTTGGTGATGGAAGGCGCCGCAATGCAGGAAAAGTCCTGTATTTCTGCGCCTCCGGCATCTGTATGGCGAGGGTTTGATGCTCGATCTCGATCAATTGCGCACGTTTGTGGCCATCGCCGAATATGGCAGCTTCACCCGCGCGGCGGAGATGGTGCACAAGACCCAGTCCGCCGTGTCCATGCAGATGCGGCGGCTGGAAGAGAGAATCGGCCGCCCCATCTTCATGCGCGACGGGCGCCTGTCGCGTCTCACCGAAGAGGGGGAGAAGCTGCTGCACTATGCCCGCCGTCTGGTGCAGCTGAATGACGAGACGCTGGCCGCCTTCGACGAAACTGAAGTGCAGGGCATGGTGCGGCTGGGCACGCCGGATGATTATGCCGACCGCTTCCTGCCGGAAATTCTGGCTCGGTTCTCCCGCTCCAATCCCAAGGCCGAGGTCAGCGTGGTCTGTGCCCCGACTGCCAACCTCATCGATCTCGTCGTCGCCAATGAGCTGGATGTGGCGATCATCACCCACGTTGAAAAGCCCGGCGGCCAGCGCGACGAGGTGATCCGGCGCGAGCCGCTGCTCTGGGTCACGTCAGCCCGCCATGCGGTGGAGAATGAGGACGTGCTGCCGCTGGCGCTTGGCCGTGCCACCTGCGGCTGGCGGCGTGCGGCGCTTCTGGCGCTGCGCTCGGTCGGGCGGGAGCACCGGCTGCTTTATTCCAGCTGGAACTCCACCGCCGTCGGTGCTGCCGTTCTTGCGGGTCTGGCTGTCTCGGTGCTGCCCGAATCGGCCTTGCGTCCCGGCATGAGGGTTCTGGCGGAAGCTGATGGCTTTCCCAAGCTGCCGGAGTGCGAGATTGCCGTCATGCGCTCCTGGCACCAGCATTCCCGTGTGACGGAAGCGCTGGTGGAACACATCATCTCGTCTCTCGACAACCTGTCGGTGCCGCAGGCGGCGGAATAGGCCTGCCGCTTACCGGCTGCGCAGCATGATCACATTGCCGGCGATGACGAGGACGAGGCCGAGCAGGGCAGCAAAGGTCCAGACATAGCCTTCAAAGATGGTGGAGACCGTCAGCGCCACCACGGGGAAGATGACCGTGGAATAGCCCGCCCGCGCCGGACCGATACGGCCGAGCAGCGTCAGGTAGGAGGCAAAGGCCAGCACGGAAGCGATGATCGACAGATAGGCGAGGCTGCCGAGATAGGTGAGTGTCGGCTCTACCGCGAAACTGTCGCCGCGCAGCAGGCTGAAGGTGCCGAGCAGCGCCGCGCCATAGATCATGCCCCATGTGGTGGCGGAAGTGATGCTGATGCCCGCCGTCTGGTTGGATGAAGACACCATGTTGCCGAGGCAGAAGGACAGGGTGCCGGCCGTGCACAGGGCAAGGCCCTTCAGCGCATCAAGGTTCAGTTCAGCCCCTGCAATCTGCGGCCAGAACATCAGGGCAATGCCGGAAAAGCCGATGATCCCGGCGCCCAGAATGATCAGCTTCGGCCTCTGGCGGAACAGCACCACGCCGAGAATCAGATTGAAGACGGAAGCCAGCGAGAACACCACGGCCAGCAGGCCGGAAGGCAGATATTTGGCGCCGTAATAGAACAGGGTGAAGTTGGTGGAGAAGATGAAAAGCCCGAGCACGGCAAAGCGCAGGTGTGTCTTCATGGGAAAAGCCAGCCTTTCCCGCCGGATCACGCTCCAGCCCAGCATCACGGCAGCAGCCAGCGCGAAACGCCAGAACACGGAAACTTCGGGGGCGACATTCGCCACCTGCCCCTTCATGGCGATCCAGCTGAAGCCCCAGGAAAAGACGGTGAGACCATAAAGGCCAAGGTCCTTCGAGGTCAGCGGGGAGGCGGGGGCTGCAATCCGGCTTTCAGCCATCGTCATTTCAAATCTCTCTTCTGCCGGGTATCCGGGCCGGGAGAATGCGCCGTGGTGGCGGGAAATTCAAATGATAGTCGTTGAAGCAACCGATCTGGTTTGTGAATGAAACCACAATGAAGCTTCAGGATGTATGATGCCAGATTGGCTGATATCCGCCAGACAGGGCCGCAAGAGACAGCGCCGGGGTGATGACATGAAGGCGAGAGACGGAACTCGTGGCCGCATATCCCTCCGGGCTCCAGCGCAGCAGGCGGCCTGACTTGAGGGCGAGAAATCCGGCTCCGTCCGTCAGCATTGTGCCATCCGGCAGGGACATGAGAGCCGCGCCATCAGCAGGCTTGCCCTGCCAGCGCGGGCCGCGCTCGGGTGCCAGCTGCAGGTCCATCCAGTCCGCACCGGACACGGCCTCAAGGCCAAGATGCCGGGCCGCCGCCGTGGCATAGGCCTGCGCCTCCGCCCGTCTGCATTCAAAGCAGGGCCGGTGCCCGGCGGCAAGAGCCGTCACCTCATCCAGGAAGAACAGTTCCGTATAGCCCGCTCGCATCACCTCACGGCGGCGGCCCTTGAAGGAGGGGACGCAACAGATCCAGCGCCGGGAGGCTTGTTGCCGCCGGATCGTCCGGGTTTGCGGATCATGGATCTGGCCGCCCCGGTTGCCCATCAGCAGGCCCCGGGCCGGATGGGCCATCAGTTTTCCATCTGGCCAGACCCTGTTCGGCAGCGGCATTGCGGTTGTCTCCCTACTGCCTTCGCTTGACTAAGACAGCCATACTGCCACATTCGCAGGCGCAGCCGATACCCGCCGGAGACCCCATGCGCGTTCTTGTCATCGAAAACTATCCGCTCACACCTCATGGCCAGGTCGGCCGCGCCCTTCAGGATGCGGGGGCCGAAGTGACCGTGGTGAAGGCCTTCGAAGGGGAGCCGGTGCCGCAGCGCGCTGAGCGTTTCTCCGGCCTTGCCGTCTTTGGCGGCGGGCAGAACGCGCTGGATGACGAGGGCTCGCCCTTTCTGCCGCAGATCTGCAATCTGATCCGCGATTTCCACGAAGAGCAGAGGCCAGTGCTGGGTATCTGCCTTGGCTCGCAGCTCATCGCCCGTGCCTTCGGCGGGCGCAACATCATCGGCAGGCCCATCGAATTCGGCTGGCATGACGTGACGCCGACCGATGCGGGCAAGGCGGATCCGGTGCTGTCGGCGCTGGGGGAGGGCGCGCCGCTGTTCCACTGGCACAATGACACATTTGATCTGCCCGAAGGCGCGGTGCATCTGGCCACAAGCGCCCAGACACGCCATCAGGCCTTCCGCATGGGCGCGGCGACCTATGGTATCCAGTTCCATTTCGAGGCGGCCGAGCCCGAAGTGCGCGACTGGTCGCGGGATTTCGCCGGCATGATCGCCGAAAACACTCCGGACTGGGCGCAGCGGCTGGAAGCCGAGATTGCCCGGCACGCGCCCCGCGCCGATGCCACAGGCGCCCTCCTTGCCGCCAACTGGGTCCGCCTGCTCAGGTGAGGCGGACCCGGCCGTTCGTCAGCGCCAGCGGTCGGCGAAGTCCGCGGGCAGCAGCAGGTTGTGGCGGCCCAGATCCTTGACGTTGCGCTCGCCGCAAAGCGCCATGGTGATGTCCAGCTCCTTGTGGATCACCTCAAGGGCGCGGGTCACCCCGGCCTCGCCCATGGCGCCCAGACCGTAGACAAAGGCGCGGCCGATCATGGTGCCCTTGGCGCCGAGGGCCAGCGCCTTCAGCACGTCCTGACCGGAGCGGATGCCGCTGTCGAGATGGACCTCGATCTTGTCCCCCACGGCATCCATGATTTTCGGCAGGGTCCGGATGGAGCTGAGGGCGCCGTCGAGCTGGCGGCCGCCGTGGTTGGATACGACGATGGCATCGGCCCCAACATCCAGCGCTTTCTTCGCGTCTTCCGCGTCGAGAATGCCCTTGAGGATGACCGGACCGTCCCACCAGCTGCGGAATTCGCGGATGCGCTCCCAGTTCAGCGAGGGATCAAAGGCTTCCGCCGTCCAGCTGCTCAAGGAGGTGGGGTCGCTCACGCCCTTGGCATGGCCGACGATGTTGCCGAAGAAGCGCCGCTTGGTCTGCAGCATTTCCAGGCCCCACGGCACCTTGGTGGCAAGGTTCAGGATAGAGGAGGGCGTCAGCTTCGGGGGGGCGCTGAGCCCGTTCTTCAGGTCCTTGTGGCGCTGGCCAAGCACCTGCAGATCCACCGTGATGACAAGCGCCGAGCAGCTTGCCGCCTTGGCACGGGCAAACAGGCGCTTCATGAAGTCATCGTCCTTCAGGGTATAGACCTGAAACCAGAACGGCTTGCTGGTGTGCTCCGCCACGTCCTCGATGGAACAGATGGACATGGTGGAAAGCGTGAAGGGCACGCCGAATTTCTCGGCTGCGCGGGCGGCCTTGATCTCGCCATCAGCCGACTGCATGCCGCAGAGCCCGACGGGCGCAAGCGCAACCGGCATCTTGCAGTCCTGCCCCACCATCTTGGCCGCAGTGCTGCGTCCGGCCATGTCGACGGCGATGCGCTGGCGCAGGCGGATCTCGTCAAAGTCCGAGGAGTTCTCCCGGAACGTCTGTTCGGTCCAGCTGCCGGTCTCGGCATAGTCGTAGAACATCTTCGGCACGCGGCGCCTGTAAAGCCGCTTGAGGTCTTCGATCTCGGTTATTACGGGCATGCGTTCAGATCCTTCCCAAGGTAACGTTACGTCGGTCCGGGGTCACGTCTGGCGGGCGGCCGCCGGTTTGGCTGTTGATTTGGCCTTGGCGCGCCGGGGTTTCGGCAGGCTGGCAATGCGCTGATCAAGCCTGAGGTTTGACAGGGCGCTGCGGGTGCCTTCCTGCCCGGCCTCCCTCAGCGCGCGGCGCACAAAGGCAATGTGTGCCTCTGCCGCCCGCCGCGCGCCTTCACTGTCGCCGGCGGTCACTCTGGCGAGGATGGCCCGGTGCTGGTCCAGCAGTGCCTCGCGGGCGCCGGGATGGCGGAAGAGCTTCTGCTGGCTGAAATAGACGCCGGTTTCCAGCAGGCGGTAGCAGGCCCTGAGCGTGTGCAGCAGGATCATGTTATGGGCAGCTTCACCGATCGCCTGATGAAACTCCACGTCCAGCCGCGCCTCGGCCTCATGGTCTTCCGCCTCGAAGGCTGCGGCCATGGCTTCGACAATACGCGTCAGCAGGGCGTGATCGGCAGCGGTGGATCTGGCCGCCGCCTTGGCCGCTGCAAGGCCTTCAATGTCGCTGCGGAAGTCGAGGTAGTCCTCGATGGCGGCAGGATGGCGGGCGATGAGATCCACCAGCGCTTCAGAAAACACCGAACCGGTCAGGTCGGCCACATAGGTGCCGCCACCCTGGCGGCTCACCACAAGCCCGCGCTCTTCCAGCGTCTTCAGGGCCTCACGCAGGATCGGCCGCGACACATCCACCAGATCCGCCAGTTCCCGCTCGGGCGGCAGCCGGTCGGCCGGACGCAGCACGCCATTGAGGATCAGAAGCTCGATCTGATCCACCACGGCATCGGCGGTACGGGCATGATTGACCTTGGCGAACATGCGGCATCTCTTTCTCTTGCAATAATTGGTCAAATTTTTTGTCCAATTGCAAGTTCTGCCTTTGCATGAGCCCTTACATTGTGCCGCAGCTTGCCGCCGGCGCAATTTTGCGCATGACAGATGCGAGGATCCTGCGCCACTTTGAGGCAGGAAGACGGGGGCGAGAATGAACGCGGACGCAAACACGCAGCAGACCGGTGGCTTGCTGCCATTCGGCAAGCATCACCTGAGGGCGGCCGTGCTGGGCGAGCTTCATGCCCGCCCGTTCCGCGCGCTGGAAAGCCCGCGCATCCTGCTGCATTACGCCTTTACCGCGGACCCGCAGGCCATCGGTGATGACCGGATCTGGTTTGCCGATCTCTGCCGCAGCCAGGGCGTCAAGGGACCGGAGGAGAGCGACCGCTCGCATGTTCTGCCGATGGCGGGTGGCTCCCTGCGCTGGGAGCAGCATTCGGAATTCATCACCTACACCTTTGACGTGGCACCGGATGGCGGGCATCCCTTCGGGCGGATTCCCGCCGGTCATCCCTTCGGATCGGGCTTCCGGGCTCCGGGGCCGATGCTGGTGGCGGCAAGGCTGGATGTCGTGCCGGAAAATGGTCACGACGAGGCTGCGCTGTCCCGGTGGTTCGACCGGGCAAGCTTGGCCGCTCTCCAATCCGAGGAGGGGCGGGCCGTCGCCATGACGGATTTCCGGCAGGACGGCGAGGGGCTGACGCGTATTCTGCTCATCGACAGGGGCATGGCGCCCAGCCAGACCGGCGCGCTGGCGCAGCGCCTCATCGAGGTGGAAACCTACCGCACGCTCGCACTGCTTGGCCTGCCCATGGCCACGGAGCTTTCGCCGGATGTCCGGCGGATCGAGGAAGAGCTTGTGCGGTTGACCGGGGAGATGCGCGGGGCGTCGGACATGGACAGCAACCGCCGCCTGCTGGAGCGTCTCTCCGATCTGGCGGCGGATCTGGAGGCGGGCGCGGCCTCCAGCGCCTACCGCTTCGGGGCGAGCCGTGCCTATCACAGCATTCTCAAGGCACGGCTGGAGACCATCGAGGAAGCCCCGGTTCCTGGCTATCTCGGGCTGGCGTCCTTTCTCGCACGCCGGATTGCCCCGGCCATGCGCACCATCGAGTCGGTGGAAAACCGGCAGATCAACCTGTCACGCAAACTTGCCCGCGCCACGACGCTGCTGCGCACGCGGGTGGATGTGGACATGGAGCGCCAGAACCGGGATCTGCTCGATTCCATGAACCGCCGCGCCCGCCTGCAACTGCGCCTGCAGCAGACGGTGGAGGGGCTCTCGGTGGCCGCCGTCAGCTACTATGTGGTGGGGCTGGTGGGCTATCTCGCCAAGGGCCTGAAGGACGCGGGTGTGCCCATGCCAGATCCGGGTCTTGTCTCGGGCATGTCGGTGCCGCTGGTGCTGCTCGCCGTCTGGTGGACCGTCCGCCGCATCCGGGCGCATCACACGGATACAGGGGAGCCGCATTGAGGGGGTGGGTGAAGCTGAGCGCTTAAAATGACAACACCGTCATGCCATGGACGAGCCATGGCATGACGAAAATATCGGATTTTTGCTGAAAAATATCTTCATGAAAACGCAAAAGGCCGGGCGCTGGGCCCGGCCTTGCAAGTCCGGAAATCCGGATTACTTGATTGAACCGTCCTCGTTGAACTGGTTCATGTAGGCGATCACGTCAAGGACTTCCTGATCCTTCTTGAGACCGGCAAAAGCCATCTTGGTCTTGGGGACGAGGCCCTTGGGGTCCGCCAGATAGGTGTGAAGGGTTTCCGCGTCCCACACCTTGCCACCGGCACCAAACTCGGTCATGGCAGGCGAATATTTGAACTCGGCAATCGAGGCGACCGGGCGCCCGACGATGCCGTTCAGTTCCGGCCCCACCTTGTTCTTGGCACTCGCGCCAACTTCATGGCAGGCCATGCACTTCTTGAACACTTTTTCGCCCGCAGCGGCATCGCCGTCTGCACGTGCCCCCGTCGCCGCAGCAGCCAGCATGGCTGCAGCAAGCACTACATATTTCATCGTGTTTCTCCCTCAGTCACGGCCGCCAAGCCGGTCTTGTAGAGAAGATATTCTACTCTCTTCAAGCTGCAAGCGGGTGCGTCACTGTGGCTCATACGCAGAGCTACGCTGTCAGCCCGCTGCGCGTTCCATGCTGCCGAGCCAGCCGGACAGGCCCTCGTCCCAATAGGGCTGCGGACCGTAGAGCTGGGCCAGAAAGTCGATGAAAACCCGCACCTTGGCCGACAGGAAGCGCCGGGTGGGATAGACCGCATGCAGGCCCACGTCCTTGGAGGCGCGGTATTGGGGCAGCACGATCTGCAGCTTGCCTTCGCGCAGTTCCGGCCCCACGTCCCAAGTGGAGCGCAGCGCAATGCCGACACCGGCCAGCACCGCCTCGCGCACCACCTCGCTGGAATTGGTGCGCAAGGGAGCGTCCGTCTTGACGATTTCCAGGCCACGCGGCCCCATCAGCCGCCAGGGGTCCTGCGCGGCGGCGGCAACCCGGACGTGGTTCTCCACAAGGTCATCGATGCTCTTCGGCTCGCCATGCCGCTCGATATAGGAGGGAGAGGCGCAGAGCACCCGGTGCACGGGCGCAAGGCGCCGGGCAACAAGGCTGGAATCGGACAGTTCGGCAATGCGGATCGCCAGGTCATAGCCGTCACCGACGATGTCGACGAACTCATCCGACAGGTCGAGGCTGACATAAAGGTCCGGATTGGCTTCGAGAAAACGGGCGAGATACGGCGCAACGTGCATGCGGCCGAAGGATGTGGGCGCGCTGACCTTCAGCGTGCCGCGCGCCTGCGCCGATCCCCGTGTCACAAAGGTTTCGGCTTCCTCGACGGAGGCAAGAATGGCGAGAACCCGGTCATGGAAGCCATGGCCGGCCTCTGTCAGGGCAATCTGCCGGGTGGTGCGTTGCAGAAGGCGGGTGCCGAGCTTGTCTTCCAGCCGGCGGATGCGTTTCGACACGACGGCAGGGGAAAGCCCCATCTCCCGTCCTGCGGCCGACATGCTGCCGGCTGTGACGACCCGGGCGAAGATTTCCATATCGGTCAGATTGCTCATTTTATTCCCGCCGGAAAGAGAGCTAGTAAGGGACCGGATATTCCGCTTGCGCCGGTTTTTTGCCAGACTGCCTTTCGTAAGGCTGACAGAAGGCATTTCCGGAGCGGTGGAGCCGGTCCGTTTGCTGTCTTACGGGCAGGAGGGCAAGAATGGATCACATTTTTGCCGGAGAGGAGAGAAAATGGCCGGACTTGCCATGCCGCAGCCGGATGGTGCCGTTCTGGCGCGCCGGGCGGAGATCGTTTCCGCGCTTCAGGCCATCGTGCCGGGAGAGGGTGTGATTGCCGATGACACCGGCATGCGCCCCTATGAGACCGATGCGCTGACCGCCTACCGCCAGATGCCGCTGATCGTCGTGCTGCCGGAAACGGTGGAGCAGGTCGCGGCCGTCCTGCGCTACTGCTATGACAACGGCGTCAAGGTGGTGCCGCGCGGGGCCGGCACCTCGCTCTCCGGCGGCGCGCTGCCGGTGGCCGATGGCGTGCTGATGTCGATGATGAAGTTCAACCGCATCCTCGATATCGACTTTCCCAACCGTGCCGTCACTGTCCAGCCCGGCGTGACCAACCTTGGCATCACCCGCGCCGTGGAACACGAGGGTTTCTATTACGCGCCGGACCCGTCCTCGCAGATTGCCTGCTCCATCGGCGGCAACATCGCGGAAAACTCCGGCGGCGTGCACAGCCTGAAATATGGCCTCACCACCAACAACGTGCTTGGTCTCGAAATGGTGCTGGTGACGGGTGAGGTCATCCGTCTTGGCGGCAAGCATCTGGATGCGGAAGGCTATGATCTCCTGGCCATGATGACAGGCTCCGAAGGGCTGCTTGGCGTCGTGACGGAAGTTACCGTTCGCATCCTGCAGAAGCCGGAAACGGCCCGTGCCGCGCTGGTCGGCTTCTCTGCTACCGAAGATGCCGGGCGCTGCGTGGCCGATATCATCGCCGCAGGCATCATCCCCGGCGGGCTGGAGATGATGGACAAGCTGGCGCTGGAAGCGGCGGAGGATTTCGTCCATGCCGGCTATCCGCGCGAGGCCGAGGCGCTGCTGATCGTGGAGCTGGACGGGCCGGAGGCGGAGGTGGACTATCTGCTGGCCCGCGTCGAGGAAATCGCCCGCGCCAACAACTCCGGCTATCTGCGCGTTTCGACGAGCGAAGAAGAGCGGATGGTGTTCTGGGCCGGGCGCAAGGCAGCTTTCCCTGCTGTGGGGCGTATTTCGCCGGACTATCTGTGCATGGACGGCACCATTCCCCGGCGCGAACTGCCGCGTGTGCTGGCCGGCATGCGGGCGCTGTCGGAGAAGCATGGGCTCAGGGTCGCCAACGTGTTCCATGCCGGAGACGGCAATCTGCATCCGCTGATCCTCTATGATGCCAATCTGCCGGGCGAACTGGAGGCTGCCGAAGCCTTCGGCGCCGACATCCTGCGGCTTTGCGTCGAGGTGGGGGGCGTGCTGACCGGCGAGCATGGCGTCGGAATCGAAAAGCGCGACCTGATGACGGAGATGTTCTCCGAGGATGATCTGCGCCAGCAGCAGAGGGTCAAATGCGCCTTTGACGAGCGCCAGCTTCTCAATCCCGGCAAGGTCTTCCCCGTGCTGCACCGCTGCGCCGAGCTTGGCCGCATGCATGTGCACAAGGGGCAGATGCCCTTCCCGGACATTCCGCGTTTCTGAGCAGGTGGACCAGATGACCCCAGACCAGACCACCGTGGCTCCCGGTGCCGCTGCGCTGAAGGCCGTGCGGCCGCGCAATGCCAGTGAACTGCGCGACCTTGTGGCCCATGCGGCTGCGGAGGATCTGCCGCTTGAAATCATCGGGCAGGGCTCCAAGCGCGCGCTGGGCCGCCCGGTGCAGGCTGGACTTGTGGCCGACCTGTCGGCCCTCTCCGGAGTCCTCGTCTATGAGCCTGCCGAACTGGTGCTGACCGCGCTGGCGGGCACGCCGCTGGCGGAGATCGAGGCGGCGGTTGCTGCAGCCGGGCAGGAGCTCTCCTTCGAGCCGATAGACTATGGCCCGCTGCTGGGCGGCGTCTCCGCGCAAGGAACGCTTGGCGGCGCACTGGCGGCCAATCTGTCCGGTCCCCGCCGCATCAAGGCAGGCGCTGCCCGGGATCACGTGCTGGGGCTGGAGGCTGTCTCCGGGCGCGGCGAGATCTTCCGGGCCGGCGGCAAGGTGGTAAAGAATGTGACGGGCTACGATCTGCCCCGCGCGCTCTGCGGCTCCTGGGGCACGCTGGCACTGTCCACCGAACTGACGCTCAAGGTCAATCCTCGGGCGGAAACCAGCGTCAGCCTGCTGATCGAGGGGCTGGACGATGCCACGGCGGTTGCCGCCCTCTGCCGGGCGATGGGAACGCCTGCCGAAGTGTCGGCGGCTGCACATCTGCCTGAGGGCCTGTTTGCAAGGCTTGGCCTTGCCGGGCAGGACCGGGGCCGGGCGGTGACGCTGATCCGGCTGGAGGGCTTTGGCCCTTCTGTCGATTACCGCTTTGCCGCGCTGTCCCGCCTGCTGGCTGAAGTTCTTCCGGCTGGCGCTGCCGTGGAGCGGCTGGAGGATTCAGCCTCCCGTGCCGCCTGGGCCGCGATCCGCGATTGCCGGCCCTTTGCGGGCGGCAGCCTGCCGGTCTGGCGCGTGTCGCTGCCGCCAGCTTCGGGGGCAAGATATCTCGCCAGCCTGAAGCAGAGCATTCCGGTGGAAGCCTTCTTTGACTGGAGCGGCGGGCTGGTCTGGCTGCAGTGCCTGGATGGCAATCTGCATGACGTGCCCATCCGTGACGCTCTGGCGGACCACGGCGGCGGCCATGCCATGCTGGTGCGGGCGGATGCTGGCGCGCGCTCCAGCGTGCCTGTGTTCGAGCCGCAGGAACCTGCGCTTGCGGCGCTGTCGCGCCGGCTCAAGGCTCAGTTCGACCCCAAAGGCATTCTCAATCCCGGCCGTATCGCGCCGGATCTGTGACCCTTGACCCTCAGGTGATGCATGCAGACCAATTTCACCGCCGAACAGCTCGCAGATCCGCATGTGGCCGAATCGGAGAAGATTCTGCGCAAATGCGTGCATTGCGGCTTCTGCACGGCCACTTGCCCCACCTTCACCCTGCTGGGGGATGAGCTGGATAGTCCGCGCGGCCGCATCTACATGATCAAGGACATGCTGGAAAACGGCCGTCCGGCGGATGAACAGATCGTGCGCCACGTGGACCGCTGCCTGTCGTGCCTGTCCTGTATGACCACCTGTCCGTCTGGCGTGAATTACATGCATCTGGTGGACCATGCCCGTGTCCATATCGAGCGGACCTGGCGCCGCCCGCTGGCTGACCGGCTGATCCGCGCGCTGCTGGCCGCTGTCCTGCCCTATCCCGGCCGCTTCCGGCTGGCGCTGGTGGGGGCCTATATGGGCCGCCCGCTTGCAGGTGCCTTCAAGGCGCTGGGCGGTCCCTTTGCCAAGCTGGGCGCGATGCTTTCGCTGGCCCCTTCCAGGGCGCCGGGGCGTGGCCTCTATGAGGCGCCGGGTAATTTCCAGCCGCAGGAAGGCGCACGGAAGGGCAGGGTTGCTCTGCTGAACGGCTGCGCCCAGCCGGTGCTGGCCCCGTCCATCAACGACGCCACCATCCGCCTGCTGACGCGGGCCGGATATGAGGTGGTGTTGCCCAAGGGAGAGGGCTGCTGCGGCGCGCTGGTGCATCACATGGGCCGGGAAGAGGATGCGCTCGCCAATGCCCGGCGCAATGTGGATGTGTGGATGCGCGAGGCAGAGGGCGAAGGGCTCGATGCCATCGTCATCACCGCTTCTGGCTGCGGCACGGCGATCAAGGACTATGGCTTCATGCTGCGCAATGATCCGGCCTATGCGGAGCGGGCGGCGAAAGTGTCCGGCCTCGCCAAGGACATCACCGAGTTCCTGACTGGCCTCGATCTGGGCGCGCCGGTTCGTCCCGGCGGGCTGACCATCGCCTATCACTCCGCCTGTTCCATGCAGCACGGGCAGAAGATAACCCGCCAGCCGAAAGATCTGCTGAAGGCGGCGGGCTTTACCGTGAAGGATGTGCCGGAGGGGCATCTGTGCTGCGGTTCGGCCGGCACCTACAACATTCTCCAGCCCGAAATTGCCACGCGCCTCAGGGACCGCAAGGCCGCCAACATCCGCAAGACGATGCCGGATCTGGTCGCCACCGGCAACATCGGCTGCATGACGCAGATCGGAACCGGGATCGATATCCCTGTGGTGCACACGGCGGAATTGCTGGACTGGGCCTATGGCGGGCCTTGCCCGGAAGTGCTCACGTCCAAAGCTTAGCTGCTATCAGGTCAGATGACGATCACCGTCGTGCCGACGCCGACGCGCTCGTAAAGATCCGTCACGTCCTCGTTGCGCATGCGGATACAGCCGGAAGATACGGCATGGCCGATGCTCCAGGGCTCGTTCGAGCCGTGAATCCGGTAGAGCGACGAGCCGAGATAGAGCGCCCGGGCGCCCAGAGGATTGTTCGGCCCGCCCGCCATGAAGGTGGGCAGTTCCGGGCGGCGCTTACGCATGGAAGCCGGCGGGCGCCAGTCCGGCCATTCCGCCTTGCGGGTGACCTTGTGGGTCCCGGCCCATTCAAAGCCCGGCTTGCCGACGCCAATACCATAGCGGCGCGCGGTGCCGCCCGCCTGCACCAGATAGAGATAGCGGGTGTTGGTATCCACCACGATCGTGCCCGGCTTGTGGGGGCCTTTGTAATCCACCACCGCTGGCAGGAATTTCGGGTCGATCTGGCGGGTGGCCTGCGGCGCCTTGCGGGCAGGCTCGGCATGGGCCAGCTGCACGGGGGCTGGCTGCCTGCTGCTGAAGGAGAACCAGCTCTGCTGCGGCGGCTGCGGCCTTGGCGGCTGAATGCCGTGGGGGCGCAGCTGCAGCAGCCAGGGTTCTGCCAGGTCCGGGCTCAGGATCACCGGCGGCGGCGTGGCACGGCCGGCATTCTGGGCCATGGCGCTTGGTGTGGCCGCAGGCACCAGTGCAAGGGCACTGAAAAGCCCGGCGGCAGTCAGGGTCCGTATCCGCTTCATTGGCGTTACTCGCAAACAGATGGCCTTCAAGCCGGAGACCGGCATTCGTTCAAATTTTAGGTATCTGACCGCGTGGAAAGGGTGAACGGCGGGCTAACCAGTCCGGCAATCTGGAATCAAGGTAAAGGGGCAATGTACGGATATGGTGAACGGCCGGTTACCCGGCCGGATGCGAGGGGCCTGATGGCTCAGGGCTGGATCCGCCGCCGGGCGTCCCGCACGACCACCGGCAGCACCTTCTCTGCCTCGGAAGGGGACATGCCGGGCTTGATGCGCGGGTCATAGAGTATATTCAGGATAAGCTGGTCGAAAACGGTGAAGCGGTTGTGGCGTGAGCTGTCATTGAAGACCGAATGCACCAGCCGGTCATCATCATTCATGGGGCCGAGCCCCTGCAGCAGCTCTTCCACCAGACAGCGGCGGAACAGGAAGTCGCCCTCATCGGAAACAATGACGGCACGGGAGTTCTTGATACCCCGGCGCCCAGACTCCACCCGCACAAGGCAGCGGCCCGGTGCATCAGCGGTCATGTCCTTGTAGACCGACTGGCGCACCACGTCTTCATACTGGTGCCGGTCAACGATGTAGACGTCAAAGTTCGGCTCTTCGGTGGCGCTGGCCACCTGGATCGAAATACCTGCGATCTTGCGGTCCATTTCGGCGATGAAGACCTCGACTTCGGCCCGCCGGTCCTTGTGTGACAGGCTGAAGATGCGGAAACGGACGGGTTTGGCGAATTTCTTCACCATATAGGGCTGCCAGCTCCAGGTGCGGTATTCGAGGCCGAAGACGGTCGCATTGAAGCCGGTCACCAGTTCTTCTGTGGTGAAGGTATCCGGCTGCGCCACTGCCTTGCCGGCAAGGCTGCTAGCAAGCAGAAGGGCAAGGCATGTGATGGAAATGCGCGGCATCTGAAACTGCTTCACCGGGCTGCGGACCCTTCTTCACGCGGCGTTAACCTTCCACGCTGGCGGACTTTAATCGCAGCCGGGTCGGCTTGAAAACCAAAATCGCATCAATGGCCTGAATCCGCATCATCTGCGCGTTTCAACGGAGCCCGGGAACATTTCCTTAAACATCGGCGGATATAAATCAGCCCCAGGATGGGCAATCTCCTACAGTATTTGAGTGATGGCAGGAGCAGTTATGGCGGCGGCAAAACGTGCATTCCGGGTTGAAAGTCTTTTCCGTGATGCGACGGCTGCAGCGCAGCCAGAACGGCTTGAGGAATACCGGCATCAGGAGCTGATGGCGGAGATCCGGGCAGTCAAGGCCTTGATGCAGGGCAATACTGCTCCGGACAGCAAGAGCATCAGCGATCAGGTGTTGCAGGAGTTCCGCAAGGAACTGAACGAAGCGGCCAAGCTGAAGGCTGAACTTGATGCCATCTACGAGGCGATCAACGCTACGAAGAAGGAAATCGCAGCCCTGCACCACACCACCGGGTCGGAAGGTGAGGAGATGGCGCGCGTCTCCAACGAACTTGATGCTGTCGTCGAAGGTACGGAAGGGGCTACGGAAAGCATTCTGTCCGCAGCCGAGTTCATCGACGAGACCGCCAACACCCTGTCGGCCCGCGTGAGCGGCCATGACCGTGAAATGGCGCAGGACATCCAGGAAAAGGTCATCCAGATCTTCGAAGCCTGTAACTTCCAGGATCTGACCGGTCAGCGCATCACCAAGGTAATCAATACCCTGCGCTTCATTGAAGAGCGCATCATCGACATGATGAACATCTGGGGCGGTATTGAAAGCTTCAACGACTTCGAGTTCAAGATGCGGGCGCAGGCCGAGGGCGACGCCGCTCTGCTCAACGGCCCCTCGCTCAAGACCGACACCAATGTTGCCTCGCAGGACGACATCGACGCGCTCTTTGCGTGAAGCAGCCTCTGTCATTTTGCAAAAAGCCGGCCTTTGCGCCGGCTTTTTCCGTTTGCGGCATGGATGAAAAGCATATAGAACAAAAAAAGAACAAAAATCCCAGATGCGGGAGGCAAGAATGGATGGTCTGATCGAGGGGCCGGATGGCCAGCACCGCTGCAAGTGGTATGGCGGGCTGGAGGATTACCGCAACTATCACGATCAGGAATGGGGCTGGCCCGTCACGGATGATCACCGCCTGTTCGAGAAGATCTGCCTCGAAGGCTTCCAGTCCGGCCTGTCCTGGCTGACGATCCTGCGCAAGCGCGAGGGCTTCCGCGCGGCTTTTGCCGGCTTTGATTTCAACAAGGTGGCGGAGTTCGGGGAAGAGGACATCTCCCGCTGCCTTGCTGACACGGGCATCGTGCGCCACCGTGGCAAGATCGTCTCCACCATCAACAACGCCCGGCGCGCCATCGAGTTGAAGGCCGAGTTCGGGTCTCTGGCCGCCTATTTCTGGCGCTTCGAGCCAAAGCCGGAGGCGCGGCCCCTGCGTTATGACCGCGCAACCCTTTCGCAGATCACCCAGTCAGCGGAAAGTGTGGCCCTGTCCAGGGATCTCAAGAAGCGCGGCTGGAGTTTTGTGGGACCAACCACCGTCTATGCCTTCATGCAGGCGATGGGGCTGGTGAACGATCACCTCGAAGGCTGCTGCTGCCGGGAGCCGCTTGAAGAATACCGGGCCACGTTCGTGCGTCCTGTTGTCATGAACGGCTGATCCGGCGGGCGGCTGCCTGCGTATACCTGATAACCGTGATGCAGTGGCAGCAGCGATTTCCGGTGCCGCAGCCCCCCCCCCCCCGCGCGGCGCACCGGTCTTCCCCCGATGAGACTGGCCGCCTTGCGCTCTCTAGCCCGCAAGGCGGCCATTTTTCAGGGTCTCACCTTTTCCGCCAGCGGATCGAAAAGGCGGTTGGTGCTGCGGAAGATGTAGTCCGGCGTCTCGACGCTGACCGTCTGGGCTCCATGCTCGATCAGCTTCTGGGCGCAGTCGGCCACCTGATCCTTGGGGCAGAGCAGGGCGAGAACCGTTTCGTCGGCCGGATGGCCGAAGGCGAGTTCAGCCCCCAGCGGCAGCACGGCCTTCACCGCGCCGCGCGGATCGGTGACGAGCGCCCGGACGATGCGCAGGCCCCTTGCGGTTTCCTCAGCCGCCACCCGGTCCAGAATGGTGCGGGCTGCTCCCAGTGCCGTGCCACTCCAGTCCGCTTTCAGCGAGGCGACCAGATGGGCCTGGCTCTTCAGGATGACGCCATCCTTGAGAATCTTCAGCGCGTTGGCTTCCAGCGTCGAGCCGGTGGTGGTGATGTCGACAATGAGTTCCGCAGAGCCGGCGGCAGGCGCACCTTCCGTGGCGCCGGCGCTTTCGACGATGCGGTAATCGGCAATGCCCTGCCGGGCGAAGAAGGCACGGGTCAGGTTCACGTATTTGGTTGCCACCCGCAGGCTGCGGCCGTGGCGGGCGCGGAAGTCGGAGGCCACGTCGCCAAGGTCGGCCATGGTTTCCACGTCGATCCAGGCCTTGGGCACGGCGACGACCACATCCGCCGGGCCGAAGCCGAGCGGGGTGACGACATGCACGAGGCGCTCCGGCGCGGCGATGCTCTCATGCACCAGATCCAGCCCGGTGATGCCGAAGTGGATGGTGCCTTCCGCCAGTTCGCGGGCGATTTCGGAAGCGGAGAGGAAGGCGATTTCCGCATCCTCCAGCCCCTTGATGGCGCCGCGGTAATTGCGGTCGCCGCCCGGCTGGACGATGCGCAAGCCGCTGGCGGCGAAGAACTCGGAGGTCTTTTCCTGCAGGCGGCCCTTGGAGGGAATGCCGATGATCAGACGGGTCATGCGCGAGCCTCCACAACGGTCTGCAGCCGGTCCAGCCACAGCGAGAAGCCGACGGCGGGCACCTCGTGCGGGGCGCCCAGCAGGCGCAGCAGCTTGTCATAGCGCCCGCCGCCGACGATCTGCCCCGGCAGGTCATGACCTGCAGCGGTCATCTCGAAGACGAAGCCGGTATAATAGTCGAGGCGGCGGCCGAAATCAGCGGCAAACTGCATGCGCGAGGCGGCAAGACCGTGCGCATTGATGGCCGCAAGCCGGGCTTCGAAGGCCGCCAGCGGGCCGGAAAGGTCCAGGCCATGACGGCTGGCGAAGGCCTTCAGCTCGCAAAGCGCCACATCCGGCTGGCCCTTGATGGCAAGATAGTCGCGCAAGGTGGCCGCCGCGCCCGCATTGGCGCCTGAGCCGTTGGCAAGGGCGGCCTGCTCCAGAAAGCGTTCGGCAATTTCGCTGGCGCTGCGCCCGGCCACGGCGGTGATGCCGGCGATGGACAGAAGATCGGTGACCACCTGCTGCGCGGCTTCATGATTGGCGCCGTCGAGCGCGGCGAGGAAGCCGAGACGGGTGGCGCTGTCATCCTGCACGCCTTCGCCGCCCATGCGGGCGATGGCCGCGTCCAGCCGGGCCGTCTCGCCGAACAACCCGCGCAGGCGGCGCTGCCACACCACGGGCAGGTTCAGCCCGGCAAGCACGGCGGTGAAGATGGTTTCATCGCCGATGCGGATCACCGGATCCGTGATGCCAAGGTCGGCCAGCACGCCGGTGGCCAGCGCCAGCATCGCGGCATCCGCCTGTTCCCGGTCGGTGCGGCCAAAGCTTTCGGCACCAACCTGCGGGATCTCGCCGATGCCGCCGGGGCGCTGGCGGAACACGGGCCCCGCGTAGCAATAGTCATCGCGCCGGTTGGCCGGTTCGCTTTCGAGGTGCTGGCGGCAGACGGGAATGGTGAAATCCGGGCGCAGGCACAGCTCCGGCCCATCGGCACCGTTCGTCAGGAACAGGCGGCGGCGGATGTCCTCGCCCACCAGATCCAGAAACGTGTCCGCAGGCTGCAGGATCGGCGGGTCGATGCGCGTATGCCCGGCAGCCTGCAGCCGCGCCAGTGCGGTTGCGGCCAGCCGTGCGGTGCCGGCATCGGCCCCTGATCCGTTTGCTGCGGTGCTTCCCGTCATCGTCCTGTCCTCAGCTTGCCGCGCGGGCGCGGTCTTCGGCCTGCCCGGCCAGCATGCGCTTCACGGTTTCCACCAGCTCGCCTGCGGCCACAGTCACCTGTGCCGGGCGGCTTTCGCGCCATGTTACATTGTCGGTTATTTCACCTGAAAGACGCTTGCCCTCAATCAAGTCCTTGATCTGGATTTCTCCGTTGGCGCGCTCATCGGAACCTTGAATGATGGCGAGGGGGCAGCCGCGCTTGTCGGCATATTTCAGCTGGTTGCCGAATTTCTTCCAGTTGCCCTGATACATCTCGGCACGGATGCCGGCCTGCCGCAGCTGCTGGGTCATGGCCTGATAGCTGGCCATGGCGTCTGCATCGCCGTCCATGACGGTGACGAGAACCGGCGGCAGCGTCCCGCTGCCCTGCAGCTTGCCGAGGTTCTTCAGCGCGCTCATCAGGCGCGACACGCCGATGGAAAAGCCCGTGGCCGGAACATCGCGGCCCGTGAAGCGCTTCACCAGCCCGTCATAGCGCCCGCCGCCGCCAACGGAGCCGAACTGCACCACCTCACCCTTTTCATTGGTGACGGGGAACAGCAGTTCGGCCTCATAGACGGGGCCGGTGTAATATTCGAGGCCGCGCACGACGGAGGTGTCGATCTTGATGCGCTCGGCACCATACCCAGCTGCACGGACGAGGCCGGAGATGGCGCGCAGCTCCGAGAAGCCGTCATGAAGCGCCGCATTGAAGGGCAGGGCCGCCAGTGCTGGTGTCTTGAAGGCGAGGTCCTCGCCATCAGCCAGAAGCGCCTCCAGCGAGCCGCCTTCCAGAATTTCGAGGATGGCGGCGATGGCAGCGTCCGCAAGCCCGGCGCCCTTGGTGAAGTCGCCGCTCTCGTCCTTGCGCCCGGCACCCAGCAAGAGGCGCACGCCTTCGCTGCCGAACTTGTCGAACTTGTCCATGGCGCGCAGCACGGTCAGGCGCTGTTCGCCGTCCGCCTCACCGCCAAGGCCGATGGCTTCGAGCACGCCGTCCAGAACCTTGCGGTTGTTGACGCGCACAACATACTGGCCTTTCAGCCCAAGCGCTTCCAGCGTATCGGCGAACATCATGCACATTTCCGCGTCCGCCCCGACGCCCGGTGCGCCAACGCTGTCGGCGTCGAACTGCATGAACTGGCGGAAGCGGCCGGGGCCGGGCTTTTCGTTGCGGAACACCCAGCCCGCCCGGTAGCTGCGGAACGGCAGCTGGATCTCGTTGATGTGCTCGGCCACATGGCGCGCGAGCGGGGCCGTCAGGTCATAGCGCAGGCTCAGCCACTGCTCGTCGTCATCCTGCACGGAGAAGACGCCCGCATTCGGCCGGTCCGTATCGGGCAGGAACTTGCCGAGGCAATCGGTGTATTCGAACATCGGCGTCTCGACCGGATCAAACCCGTAAAGCTCGTAAACCGCCTTGATCTTCGCGACCATTTCTTCGGTGGCGCGGATATCCGCTGCCGAACGGTCAACAAAGCCGCGCGGCAGCCGCGCCTTCAGTTTCTGGGTCTTCGGATTTGACATGGAACAGGCTGCTTTCCGGGATGCTGTGCAACAGGCTTGCGGTCATGTCCAGCGGCTTTCATGCCCCTGAAACGGCTGGCTGTTTCCTAGACGAAACCAGCCCGCCGGGCAAGGCATTGGGCGGGGAAGCGGGCGGTGCCTGTTTTCAGCCGTCACGCCCTATTCCTGTGGTGGGCGGTGTTTGAGATGGATGGCAGGGGGAAAAGGCTGTTTGCCCTGCACAGCACGGCGGTTCAGTTCCCCTCCCCTCAAGGGGGAGGGGAAAGGAGAGGCATCAGTCAGAGAGGCGAAACATTGAAACTGCTTGTTTTTTGGCGTCAGAGCACGTCTGTGCATCCTCATGCACGAAGCCTGCATATCGCAGCTCAAGGTGGAACAAAGGGCGCTGTGCTCAAAAGAGAGCGCCTTCCCCCTTATTCCTCCCCGAACAGAAATCCCGGCGGGCGGTCGAAGGGGGTGCCGAGCATGGCGAGCCAGAGGCTGGTGGCGATGCGCTCGGCCTGGCGGATGACGATGGCGGCAGCTTCCGGATCGGCAAAGACGTGGCGGGCGGTGGCGCGGAAGAGGGTGAGCCAGCGGCGGAAATCATCGCTTTTCACCTCCTGGCGCATGGGCAGGTGGGCAGGCACCGGACGGCCCTTGTATTCGCCGGTCTTCAGGAGCACGGAGCCCCAGAAGCCCTTCATCCGGTGCAAATGCGCCTCCCAGTGCCCGGCCATACGGGCCTCGAAAATGGGGCCGAGGCGTTCGTCGGCGCGCACGGCATCATAGAAGCTGTCCACCAGCGTGTTGATCTCCTCGCGGGTGATGCTTTCATGCATGGGAACGCGGGTGACGGCGGGGCGGATGTCGACTGAGGTCATGGCCTGCTTTCCTGATCAGGCCGCCAGTCTAGCGGCGAGTCTTTGCAAAGGCACGGCAAAAGCTGCGCGGGCGGCAAGGGGCCGCAGGCTGCCGTCAACCGTGCCTTGCTTGCAAATGGCGGCCTTTTGGCTATGTTCCCGGCCAAACAGACCGGCAGGCAGACGGCCGCCGCAAGACGATTGAAGAACGGATTTTCCGCATGGATGTGAGCCTGAACCGGACAGAGGTGCAACATGGCGCCGCGCCGGAACTCACGGTGGTTCTGCCGACCTATAATGAGCGGGGCAACGTGCCGCTGGTGATTTCGGCGCTGCGCAAGGCGCTGGAAGGCGTGGCCTGGGAAGTCATCTTCGTCGATGACAACTCACCGGATGGCACCGCCGCCGCAGCCCGCGCCATTGCCGCCAAGGACCCGCGCATTCGCGTCATCCGCCGTGTTGGCCGCCGGGGGCTTTCGGGCGCCTGCGTCGAAGGCATGCTGGCGTCGTCTGCCCCCTTTGTGGCGGTGATGGATGCGGACATGCAGCATGACGAGACGCTGCTGCCGCGCATGCTGGCGGCGCTGCGCTCCGGCGAGGTGGATCTCGCAGTCGCCAGCCGTAAGGTGGAAGGCGGTGATATCGGCGAGGGCCTGTCCGCAATCCGCAAGGCGGGCTCCAATTTCGCCAACGCGCTGGCGCGCAAGCTGCTGAAGGTGACACTCTCCGACCCGATGAGCGGCTTCTTCATGCTGCGGCGGGAAGTGGTCGATGAGCTGGCTCCGCGTCTGTCGGCGCAGGGCTTCAAGATCCTGCTCGACATCGTGGCGAGCGGCGAGGGGCGCTTGCGCATCCGCGAGCTGCCCTTTGTCTTCCGCGAGCGGCAGGAGGGGGAAAGCAAGCTCGATACGCTGGTGACGCTGGATTATCTGGGCCTTCTGGTCTCGAAGTATCTCGGCGACATGGTCTCCGTCCGCTTCCTCATGTTCAGCCTTGTGGGCGCCAGCGGCGTGCTGGTGCATCTGGTGGCGCTGCGCGCGTCGCTGCAGGCGCTGGAACTGGACTTCAATCAGGCGCAGATGGTGGCGACCTTCGTCGCCATGACCACCAACTTCTTCCTCAACAACCAGCTGACCTACCGTGACCGGCGGCTGACCGGGTTTGCCATCCTGCGCGGCCTTGTCACCTTTTATGCGGTGTGCAGTGTCGGCGTGCTGGCCAATGTCGGCGTCGCCAACCTGATCTACGAGAACGAGCCGGTGTGGTGGATTGCGGGTGCTGCCGGTGCGGTGATGGGCGCCGTGTGGAACTATGCTGCCTCCTCTGTGCTGACCTGGCGCAAGTCCTGAGGGTGAAGTGATCATGGCTGGACAGACGGGCGCATTGGGAACAGGCCGCGAAAGAGTGGCAGACCTGCCGCTGTGGCTGCACCCGAAGCTGCTTGTCCTTCTGGTGCTGGCGCTGACGGCGCTGCGCCTGTGGACTGGGGGCAGTGCCTATATCGTCGAGGACGAGGCCTATTACCGGCTCTGGGGCCTTTATCCGGCTTTCGGCTATTATGATCACCCGCCGATGGTCGCCTGGTGGATCTGGCTGGGCCAGCAGATTGCGGGCGATAATGCGCTCGGGTTGCGGCTGGTCAGCATCCTGTCGGCGGCCATTGGGGCGCTGGCGCTGTGGCGCACGGCATTTCTGCTGTTTGGTCCGCGTGTGGCCGGGCTGTCCGTGCTGTTTCTCAACGCGACGCTGCTGGTCGGCGTCGGCGCGGTGATTGCCACGCCTGATGCGCCTTCCGTGTTCTTCTGGGGCCTGACGCTCTGGGCTCTGGCGGAACTCACTGCTTCGGGAAAAGCCAGCTGGTGGCTGGCGGTTGGGCTGTTCGCAGGTCTTGGGCTCGTCTCCAAATATTCCGTGCTGTTCCTTGGCGCCGGGATCGTGCTGTGGCTGCTGATGCCCGCAAACCGCCGCTGGTTCTTCTCCTGGCAGCTTTGGGCGGGTGGGCTGATTGCCCTCGCGGTGCTTTCCCCGGTGCTGATGTGGAACGCGGGCCATGACTGGGCCTCCTTCTACAAGCAGTTTGGCCGTGCCGGGCGGGGTGACTGGACGGAAAAGTTCATTGTCGAGTTCCTCGGTGCATTCCTTGGCCTGCTCAATCCGCTGGTGGCGATTCCTGCGCTGGCCGGGCTGTGGCAACTGATCCGGCGCATGGGCAAGGGCGAGACAGGCGCCGGACTGATCGTGCTGACCACGCTGCCGTTCCTTGCCTATCTGCTCGTCCATGCGCTGCATTCGCGTGTGCAGGGCAACTGGCCGGCGCCCGTGTTCCCGGCCTTCTGCATCATGGCCGCGGTGTTTGTGGCAGCAAGCACAGCACGCTTCTGGCGCGGGCTTGCTGCGGCTGCGGTTGTGCTGGGGCTTGGCCTTGGCGCAGCAGTGCAGGTGCATGCGGTGTCGCCCTTCACCGGCAAGTTCGCCCGCAAGGACCCCACGTTCCAGATGCGCGGCTGGCAGCAGATCCATGATGAGCTTCGCCAGATCGCCGATGCGCAAGGGGCGGGCTACATCGCCACCATGGGCTACGGCCTCAATGGCCAGATGGCCTTTGCCTTCCGGGGGGAAATTCCGGTCGTCCAGCTCAATGACCGCATCCGTTATGTGATGATGCCGCAGCCGGGGCCGGAGCTGTTCTCCGTGCCGGGGCTCTATGTCACCGAAGCGCGGCGCGATGCGGCCGAGCGGCTGTCGGAGACCTTTGGCCGGGTGGAGCTTGTGGCAACCCTTACGCGCAAGGTTGAGGGCGTGCCGCTTGAGGATCTCTTGGTCTATGTCATCGATCAGCCGGAAGGCCAGCCACTGGAGCCAATTGATCCCGCTCTGTGGATGTCCGCGCAATAGGCTGATGCCGCGAGGTTATGCCTGAACTTCTGTTTCCGATTGTATTCCAAGCCTTTTTGCGGTTAGCAAAGAGGCATGGTGCCCCGCGATAAATTGCGGGTAGGGGGCGGAATGAAACGGATCACCCTGGCGGCAGTCGATTATGGCTTCGCGTTCGGCACGGACCGGGCGATCCGCGAACTTTTGGCGCAGGGCCGCCTCAGCGCGGTGGGCTGTCTTGCTTTCTCCGAGATGTGGCGGCGAGAATATGCGCCCTTGCGCGAGGTCGTGGATTGCAGCGCAGGTCATGCACTGGTTGGCCTGACCCTGACGCTGACAGGCGCCTTCGGCAAACCGATGAGCCCCCGCTGGCAGCAGGAACTGGGGCCATCCTTCCGCAGCCCCGGCTGGTTTGGCCGCCGCGCAGGCTTCGGGCTGCTGCCCGACGAAATCATCCTTGAGGAGATGGCCGCCCAGATCCGCAGCTTCATGGCGCATTTCGGCGCTGAACCGCAATTCATCACCTTGTCCGATGGCCTGATGCGCCACCGGGCTCTGGTTCGGCTGCTGGCACGGGCGGTGGAGGCTGAGGGGCTTGCCAACCGTCCCCTTCTCATCTACCCGCAAGGGGAAGGGCGGGCGCTGCGCCGTTTCAGCCGCTTTGCGTTAAAGCTTGGCTTTCCGCTGCTGGCCAGCGGCCCCATTCTGCCGGACCCGCCAACTGAGGCGGAACTGCAGGAGGCGCTGAGGCATCACTTCGACGGACTTCCCGAAATGGCTTTCGTCGTGGCGCGGCCTGCGATCATCGATGACCGTCTGCGGCGGCAACTGCCAAAGGCGGAGCTTGCAAGGCGCGAGCGGCATTTTGCTGTGCTCAAAAGCCTCAAATTCTTCAACACACTGGCAGAGAAGGACATCTTCCTTTACTGAAAGGCGTACCAGCCGGTTTTCTTCTGCCAGTCCTCGATCTGCCTTCCGCGAACGGAAACGGCTCCAGTGGGGGCTGGAGCCGTTCTTCGGGAGGAGGCAAACAGCTCTCGCTGTCTGCTATTGTGGATATGGGCAGTTTTTGCGAGATTGCCAGAGGCAGAGTAGACAATTTTTACTGGGCAGGCGGGCGGCGCAGGGCCGTGTATCTGCCATGAGCCAAGGGGCAGCGTCTCGTGTCGGATCTCAAGGGTTTTCTCGACAACAGCTTCACTCTCGAGGGGCTGCCGTCAGAGCTGGCGGACGGGCTCACCCGTCTGGCGCGTCCGATGAAGGTGAACCAGGGAGCGATCCTGTTCGAGACCGGCGATCCGGGCAATGGCTGCTACGCCATTCTGGAAGGCTCCCTCAAAGTCTCCATTCTTTCCGTCGAAGGGGATGAGCAGCTGCTCGCCGTGCTGGGGCCAGGGGATCTGGTGGGTGAACTGGCGCTTCTCGACGGCCGGCCGCGCTCGGCCACTGTCACGGCGCTGAAGGCGGCACGGCTCGCCTTCATCGACAAGTCCGCTTTCGAGCGCTTTGCCGATGAAAACCCGCAGCTCTACCGGCACATGCTGTCCATCGTCGGCAAGCGGCTGCGCCAGTCCAACGATGTTCTGGCCGCCCGTTCCTTCCTGCCGCTGCCGGGCCGTGTGGCTCAGACGCTGATGCAACTGTCGGAGACCTTCGGAAAGCCGCTGGATAACGGCCGCATCCTCATTCACTACAAGCTCAGCCAGTCCGAGATTGCCAATATGGCAGGCGCTGCGCGGGAGAATGTCAGCCGTGTGCTGAACGACTGGAAGCGGCTCGGCACCATCAGCCGAATTTCCGGTTATTACTGCCTGGAGCGCCCCGAAGTGCTCAAGCAGGCCGCAACCCTCTGATTTTCCTCCCCACCGTCTTTCATGGAGAGCCATGTGACAGCCACTTCGGACGCAGAAACCGAACAGCCAACCGGTGATCTGACCCTTCGGACCATGGCCATGCCGGCCGATACCAACGCCTCGGGCGACATTTTCGGCGGCTGGGTGCTGTCGCAGATGGACCTTGCAGGCGGCATTGCCGCCGGCCAGCGCGCCAGCGGCCGCGTGGTGACCATTGCCATCGACCGGATGAAATTCATCCGCCCGGTGCATGTGGGTGACGTGCTGTGCATCTACACGCGCGTTGGCCGGATCGGCCGCTCGTCCATGGAAATCAACATGGAAGCCTGGGCCCTGCGCCACCGCTATGGCCAGCGGGAAAAGGTGACCGAAGCGATGTTCACCTTTGTCGCCGTGGATGAGGATGGCCGTCCGCGTCCGGTTCCGGCGGAGTGCTGAGGCCACCCTCCGGTGAACCGGTCTCATTGAGAGGCGGTCAAGCCCGTGCGGCGCCTGAGCGATTTCAAGGCGTGATGCGTCGGCGTCGAAAGCCTTGGCATCAGTTCATTGGTGAAAGCCTCTCCAGTTTCGTCTTGCCATGATGAACAGAAAGAAGAAGCCGGTCAGGCAGTCCTGACCGGCTTGTGGCCTGCCTGGGGCAGGTGGAACAGCATGAAGCGCAAGGCTTTTCAGCCATGGCACGTGAAAATAGCGTGGTTCGGGAACGGGTTCCGCGGCGGTTCAGCCGGGAAAGCTCTGCCGGGCGCGACGCTCGAGATCGGCGTAAAGGCTCTCGTCGACCGCTTTGGAACAGCCAGTGTTCCACAGTGCGATCAGCCCTTCCACCCGTGTCTTGCGCATCTCTGAGGTCAGCGGCGCATGTGTACGGCGGAGCGCGGCGGTCAGTTTCAACTGACGCAGGCGCTGCAGGACATAAAACTCCGAGGCGGTCAGGGAAGAACGGGCAGCAGGTGCGGCCAGGTCCTTCAACTGTGCCCCGGCCAGGACAATCTGGACGGATGCGTTCACGGCGTTACTCTCTCTTCTCGACATTAAAAAATCCTCCTTCGGTTGCCCGAGGAGGACTGGCGCATTGACGTTCTGACCGCTTGGTTGCCTTGGGTTTCCCCATGGCCACATCCCTTTGCGGGGACCACCTTGCCCGGCCGGGCAGGTTGGCGAGGGCGCCAGCCCTTCTCTTGATGATGCAGGCTTTATGGCACAAAGCTTTTGCGGGGTCAATCAGCGGGAATTTCACGTCTGCCTCCCGCTCTGCGTCTAGCTGACAGAGCGAAAATCCGGCCGAGCCGCCGCCCTTTCCGGGAGAGACACATGCCCGCACAGAACGATGCCACCTTGCAGATGATCAATGCCAACAATGCGGGCTTCGGCACCGTGCGGCTGGACCCTCGGGCGGAAAGCAGCAACTACGAGGACCATCTCGTGTTGCAGGGCACTCAGTTGCCAAGCACCTATTACGGATTGGCGGGGTCGGACAATACGACCCGGTTCAGGCCGTTGCATCAGGCTGGCTTTCTGGCGGCTACGGCCCGCACGCGCGTCTATTTTGCGGTGGCGGGGATGATCAATCAGATCAGCAATCCGCGTACGGCGCTTTCGTCCAGTCTTCAGCATGTTCAGGGGCCGGTCTACAAGAGCAAGTATTATGTCTTTGTCCGCCTCGGTGTTTCCCTTGCTGATTTTCAGGCGACGATTGCCGCCATGATTGCAAATGCGCAGGCGATCACGACAGGCGATCTGGTGGACATGAATGGGCGTTCGCAGGCAACGGGCCCGACCGGCCTCTACTATGTGAATGCAGGGGCGCTCGAGGGCACATTCTGGGCGCGCAAGAATGCAGGTTGGGAAAGTTCGTTCTTTCCATCCAACATCAACAAGCGCCTCAGGCCGCTCTGTCTGATGGATTTCCGCATTCAGCCCAATCAGGTTGCGGCGGCGCAGGGTACGGGAGCTGCCTATGCCGCCAGCATTGCGCTGGTGCCCACGGCGCGCAACCAGGTGCATACGGGCCATACGCTGATGACACCGGCCGCGCTTGCCAACTGGTACGCCGGCCAGAGCTTTGCTTCTCTGGCTGGCAATGTGGCTGGTGCCACGATCTGGAACAAGTATGACTGGCTTGGCCAATACCAGCAGAATGCGTCCTTTGCGACGAACAATTATGATGTCGCGGGTCCGCAAATCGCCAGCGGCAACGAATATTACGCCCGCGAGTTCTTCAATCTGTTCCCGGTAACGAACCCGCATGCCAATGCGAAAACCGCGCAAAGCCAGTCCATCGTCTCGATGATCGATGGCTTCGTGAACAATTGAGTGTTCGCACTCAATAATGTGGCGGGCGGGTGACGGGATGGGCGGAAATGCCCGTCTCGATCAGTTCGTCGATCTGGTCCGTCATTTCCCTCAGCTTGCGCGTCAGCCGCTCGATCTGCTTGCCCTGCTCGATGACCACGGCGTTGAGGTCGTCGATGGTGCGGATGGCATGGGCAAGGCCGATTTCCAGATTCACGACGCGGTCTTCATCCATCATGGCAAGGGCCTCTCGTGATATGTGGCCGTTTCTCAGCCGCAGGTTTGGAAATTCTGACAGGGTACGGTCTTGGCAGGGCGGACAGGATGCTTAAGTTAGTCAAGCGGGGTGCCTTGCCTCGCGTCTTATCTCCCCTCCCGCCCTTTGGCACAAGAGCGAAAGCCCGAACATGACAAGCCTTGCGGATTTTCCGATCACCCGGAAGTGGCCGGCCCAGCATCCTGACCGTATCCAGCTTTACTCCCTGCCGACGCCGAATGGCATCAAGGTCAGCGCCTTCCTGGAAGAAGCGGGCCTTGCCTATGAGCCTCATCTGGTGGATTTCGGCTCCAGTGACCAGATGACACCCGAGTTCCTGTCTCTGAACCCGAACAACAAGATCCCCGCCATCATCGACCCCAATGGCCCGGATGGAAAGCCTTTCGGCATCTGGGAATCGGGTGCCATCCTCATCTACCTTGCGGAAAAGACGGGACAATTCCTGCCGGAGGATCCGGCCCGGAAGTATGAGACCATCCAGTGGCTGATGTGGCAGATGGGCGGTCTTGGCCCCATGTCCGGCCAGCTCGGCTTCTTCCACAAGTTCGCGGGCCGCGAATATGAGGACCGCCGCCCGTTCGAGCGTTACCGCGACGAGGTGAAGCGCCTGCTGGGTGTGCTCGATCAGCGCCTTGAAGGCCGCGAGTTCATCATGGGCGCGGACTACACCATCGCCGACATGGCCTCATGGCCCTGGCTGCGCACCCTCTCCGGGTTCTATGAGGCTGCAGAGCACGTGGACCTTGCCACCCGCAAGAACGTGCTGCGCTGGTTCGAGGCCTGCATGGCCCGCCCGGCCAGCCAGAAGGCGGTCAATATTCCGGCGCGGGGCTGAGAAACAAGGGGCAGTCCGGCCCGGGCCAAGGCCGGGCCGGTCTTCATGACATGGGCCGATCACGCAAAGATCTGCCACCAGGGGGCCCAGCCGGCCGTCTTCATCTGAGCCGGAGACACCTGCGCTGTCTTCTGGTTGATCTGGCCTGTCAGCGTCAGCTGTGTCTGCAGCGTTGTGGCATTGATCATCGTGCAGCCGAAATCGGCCGGGTTTTCGTCCGAAAAGCTGTTGTAGAAAACGTAGAGCCCGATGGCCGGGCTGTCGCCGAAGTAGCCGTTCTTTGTGGTGGCAATCAGGGTGTTCATCTGGTTGATGTCGATCGTGTAGAACGGGAACCTGTTCACGACATCGAGTTTCTTCGCCTGCACCAGCAGGACGGAGCCCTTGTAGTTCCAGATCCAGTCGCCGCCGAATTCGATCTCCAGCTTGGCGCCTTGCAGGCTTGTCGTGCCGAGGCCGAGATTCTGGGCGGTGGACTGGTCATTGATCACGGCGAGATTGACACTCGTGATCGCGTCTTCCCGGATCACCTCGCCCAGATTGGAAGAGGCCTTCATGATGTTGTAGGTCCAGGTAGACTGGGTCTTGAGAACGTCGGTAAGAGACATGGACTGCTCCCTGCGCTGGTCTGTCTCTTGCCTTGACGCAGGCAGGGCAGGGCGCGTGAGCATCCCGCCTCACTACAGCGGAAACATTTCATACCAGGGCCGTGCGCCCGCATGCCGGGCCTCCTCAAGCGTGACGATGGCCGGGCGAAGCGTCAGGCGGTTGCGGTTGAACAGGAAGTCCTGCATGCGCCGCGCATCGATGAACAGGCAGCCTTCGCTCATCCGGTGCTCTGGCCCGGTGAAGCTGGTGTAGAGCACGAAGACCGGATGCACATGCCGGTGCCCGTGGGAGGCGGCCTCTGCCGCCGAGATGAGGCTGCGGATGCCATCCACTTCAAAGGGAAAATAGCTCAGTCCCAGATGCCGCTCGCGCTCCAGCCGCAGGGCGCGCACCAGATAGTGCCGGTCCTCCAGGCTCCACGCCCAGCTCGCCCCCAGATCCTCCGCAAGGCCGGGGTCCTCCTGCCAGGCGGTCACCAGCCCGATCTTCGCCGCCCGCGTCATCTGGTGGATCGTCACCAGATTGACCGTCGTCAGAAACGGCTCCGCCACATGCGCCCCCAGATGGGCGGTGGCTTCCATGAAGTCCGAGGTCCAGACCGACCTCTCGGCGAGAATTTCCTGAATATTCATGACCATCCCTGCACCAGCTGTCCTGCCTTGAAGGACGCTGGCGGGGGAGGGATGTGAATATAATCCGGCAGGGGATTTGTGGGCGGCCACGCAAAAAGGGCGGCCCGAAGACCGCCCTTCCCGTATGTCTGAAGCGTTTGGACTTCTTAGAAGTCCATGCCGCCCCCCGTGCCCGCGTGGCGGGCACAGGATTTAATCTGATGGGCGCCTTTATGGACTTCTTAGAAGTCCATGCCGCCCATGCCGCCCATGCCGCCGCCCGGCATTGCCGGAGAGTCCTTCTTCGGCAGCTCGGCAACCATGGCGCCGGTGGTGATCAGCAGACCTGCGACGGACGCGGCGTCCTGCAGGGCAGTGCGCACGACCTTGGTCGGGTCGATGATGCCGGCTTCGATCATGTTGACATAGGTCTCGGACTGGGCGTCGAAGCCGAAGGAGACATCTTTGTTCTCCAGGATCTTGCCGACGACGATCGAGCCTTCCACGCCGGCGTTCTCGACGATCTGACGGATCGGGGCTTCAAGAGCGCGCAGGACGATCTTGATGCCGGCCTGGATGTCAGCGTTGTCGGAAGACAGCTTCTCGACAGCAGCCTTGGCGCGCAGGAGCGCGGTGCCGCCGCCCGGGACGATGCCTTCTTCGACGGCCGCACGGGTGGCGTTCAGGGCGTCGTCGACGCGGTCCTTCTTTTCCTTCACTTCGATCTCGGTCGCACCGCCGACGCGGATGACAGCGACGCCGCCAGCCAGCTTGGCCAGACGCTCCTGCAGCTTCTCGCGGTCGTAGTCCGAGGTGGTTTCCTCAATCTGCGCCTTGATCTGTGCAACGCGGCCAGCGATGTCTTCCTTGGAGCCAGCACCATCAACGATGGTGGTGTTTTCCTTCGAGATGGAGACCTTCTCGGCGCGGCCGAGCATGTCGAGCGTGACGTTCTCCAGCTTGATGCCGAGGTCTTCGGAGATCACCGTGCCGCCGGTCAGGATGGCGATGTCTTCCAGCATGGCCTTGCGGCGGTCGCCGAAGCCCGGAGCCTTGACGGCAGCGATCTTGAGGCCGCCGCGCAGCTTGTTGACGACGAGGGTCGCCAGAGCTTCGCCTTCGACGTCTTCAGCGATGATGAGAAGCGGCTTGCCCGACTGCACCACAGCTTCGAGAACCGGCAGCATGGCCTGCAGGTTGGAGAGCTTCTTCTCGTGCAGGAGAATGTAGGGCTTCTCCAGTTCGGCGAGCATCTTTTCGGCGTTGGTGACGAAGTACGGGGACAGGTAGCCGCGGTCGAACTGCATGCCCTCGACGACTTCCAGCTCGGTCTCGAGAGACTTGGCTTCCTCGACGGTGATCACGCCTTCGTTGCCGACGCGCTGCATGGCCTCGGCAATGTCCTTGCCGACCTGCACGTCGCCGTTGGCGGAAATGGTGCCGACCTGAGCGACTTCTTCAGAGGTGGTGATCTTCTTGGAAACCGATACCAGGTACTTCACGGCTTCAGCAGCAGCGAGGTCGATGCCGCGCTTCAGATCCATCGGGTTCATGCCGGCTGCAACAGCCTTGGCACCTTCCTTGACGATGGCCTGGGCCAGCACGGTGGCGGTGGTGGTGCCGTCACCGGCGATGTCGTTGGTCTTCGAGGCCACTTCGCGCACCATCTGGGCGCCCATGTTCTCGAACTTGTCTTCCAGCTCAATTTCCTTGGCAACCGACACACCGTCCTTGGTGATGCGCGGAGCGCCGAAGGCCTTGTCGAGGACCACGTTGCGGCCCTTCGGTCCGAGTGTCACCTTGACAGCGTTTGCGAGGATATCGACGCCGCGCAGCATCTTTTCGCGGGCATCAGCACTGAACTTTACGTCCTTGGCAGCCATTTTATCGTCTCACTCTAATTTGGGTTGATGTCAGTGGAATCCGGAGGTCCGCCTGATCAGGCGATCACACCCATGATGTCGGATTCCTTCATGATCAGCAGGTCTTCACCGTTGATCTTGACTTCGGTGCCGGACCACTTGCCGAAGAGCACGCGGTCACCAGCCTTAACGTCAACCGGGATCAGTTCGCCGTTATCCTTGCGGGCACCAGCGCCGACGGAGACGACTTCGCCTTCCTGCGGCTTTTCCTTGGCGGTGTCCGGAATGATGATGCCGCCGGCGGTCTTCTCTTCGGAGGTTACGCGACGAACAACGACACGGTCGTGCAGCGGACGAAACGTCATTTGGCTCTTTCCTCTCATGCGGCGTGCCCCCATAAAAGCAGCACGCAATCCATAATGTTGATGGCTCGAGAGATCGCGGGTTGCCCCGCGTCTTGTTAGCACTCCTCAACAGCGAGTGCTAACAGCCTCCGATTTAGGATCGCCTGCGGGCCTTGTCAATGCCGGACCAAACGAAAAATCCTCCGGCCTGTCTGGCCGGAGGATTCGGGTTTTCGGACTTTCGGGGGGCTTGCGCCGCGCGTCCTGCGCTCACATGGCGGCAGAGCGCTCCGACCAAGACTGCTTCTTGCGGTAGATGGTCGAGGGGCTGATCTCGAGGGCCGCAGCAGCCAGTGCGATATTGCCGTCAAAGGCATCCAGTGCGTCCTCGATGATCCGCCGCTCCTGCGCCCAAAGGGGCTCTATGGCTGCCAGCGGCCGGGCGCCGCGTGCGGGGCGGCGGCGCTCGCGGGCTTCATCACTGCCCAGCCGGGCGCGGGCAGAGGCCTCCCGGATGAAATGCGGCAGCATGTCATAGGTGACCGCCGTGCCATTGTTCATCACCACGATCTGCCGGATGGTGTTTTCCAGCTGGCGCACATTGCCGGGCCAGGCATAAGCCTCAAGCCGCGCTTCCGCGTCGGCATCAAAGCCGCGGAAGGATCTGCGGTCCTCTCCGGCGAAGCGGGTGAGGAACTCCAGCGCCAGCGGCAGGATGTCCTCGCGCCGCTCGCGCAGGGGCGGCAGATGCACGGGCAGCACGTTCAGCCGGTAATAAAGGTCTTCCCGCAGACGGCCCGTGGCGACTTCCGCCAGAGGATCGCGGCTGGAAGAACACATGATGCGCAGGCTGGCTGGCGCGCCGTCCTCCGGCTTCGCCAGCCCCTTGTCCTGAAGCAGCAGCAGAAGCTTGGCCTGAAGCGACAGGTCCAGCTCGTTTACCTCATCAAGGAACAGTGTGCCCCCGGCCGCCTGTGCCGTAGCGCCTGGATAGGCCTCGCTGCCATCACCGAACAGCTCCGTGTCGATCCGCTCCACCGAAAGTCCGGCGCAGTTGATAGAGACAAAGCGGTTGCCGGCCCGGCCAGACAGGACGTGGATCGCCTCGGCGCACAGGCTTTTGCCCGTGCCGGATTCACCCGTGATGAAGACCGGAGCGTCAGACGGTGCAAGGCGGCCGATCTGATTGTAGACGTCCGTCATCAGCTTTGATGTGCCGGTGAAGCGGCCGATGGGGGCGCGGGAGGCCGGATCCATCAGGCGCATGGCCGGGGTATCCCGGCGTGCGGACTGGGGCTGAAGCTGCGGGCGGCGGCCGTCGAGCTGGGCCTGCACCTTGCTCATCAAGGCATCCAGCGTAAAGGGCTTGGCGATGAAGTCGTGTGCTCCGGCGCGCATGGCATTCATGGCCTGCGTGATGGAGCCGTGGGAACTGGTGGCGATGATGATCGCGCCAGGGCTGCGCACGGCAAAACGGGCAAGCGCCTCGTCGCCACCGGCCGTCTCGATGTCGATGATCAGCACATCGGCCGAGGCGTCGCTCAGCGCATCGAGGCACTGGCGCGGGTCGGAATAAACCAGCGGCTCGGCAACAGCACCGCTCAGCCGCGCACAGACCGTGGCTGCACGGGTTGCATCCGCCGGGCTTGCGTCAAGAACGCGCACATGAATGGACCTTGTGAGGTCCTGAAGGCTCCCCATCCCCGGGTCACTCCCGCTCTTGTCAGATGTCTTCAGGCAGGTCTTGTCTGAACTGTCGGCAGAGTGTTGTGCAAACGTGGTAAACAAAGCGTTGTCAGCCTCGTAAATAGTGACGGCAACGCCATCCAATCGGCCGGGGGCCTCAGGATTTCATGGTTGATTTCTCTGCGGGATTTTCTGTGGTGCCGCGCGGCCCCGGCCAGAACCACACCATACGGCGGTGCTTTCGATGACTGGAACCGGCTAAAGGTGTGCGGCGGCGTAACCTGCGGCGAAGGCGATCGCCATCAGCGGAAAGAACACCACCGGACGCAGCAGAATGGCCGGAAAGCTGCGCGCTTGCGGTGTTTCCAGCAACTTTGCGGAAGAGGTGGGAGGCGTCAGTGCCGGATCACCCCGGAGGGGCGGTTCTGGGCTTGCCTCCGGCCCTGCTTGCGGGGCTGTACTGCCCTCTGGCGCGTGCATAAGGTGAAATCCGGGCTGGTAACTGCCTCTGGGGATGATGATGCGCACCGGATCGCCGTGTCCGGTGCCCGCATAATAATCCTCAAGGCGCTTGCGCAGTCTCGCCGCCTCCACCCGGACGATCGGGTCTGTCGCAGGGTTGAAACTGTCGTCCCGCCCCAGTGCCTGGGTGGCGATGGTATAGCCCTTCAGGGGGACCGGCGGATCGGCGATGGAGGCCTCCACCACGAAAGTCAGGAACTGGCGCAGCTGCTGGGATGCCGAGAATTCCGGACTGCCGGTGATCTTGTGCAGGGCGAGGCGGACGAGGTCGCGGTTGACGGCTGGCTGCGGGCTGTTGCCGGAGCCGGATGCGGGCCGAACGGTACCGCCTGCGCGGGCAAGGCGCGCTTCCGGTTCCCGTTCACTGGCCGACTGTCCTTCCACTCCGCCAATCTCCCCGTTTGTTCAAGAGATAGCGGGCCTCCCGTTTCAGCCCCTGATGATAAGGCTATGGCTCCCGCAGCGAATTGCAAGGTTTTTTGCGGCTGGCCGTTGTTGCGTTGCAGGAAGGCCGCAGCGCCGCACTGTTAACCATTATTAATGCGCCTTAAGGAGAACTAGGCAAAGTTTTCCCCGTAAAGGCTGGCTTCGAGAGTCGGAACTGCAGCGGCTTTCGGGCAAAATCGTTAACAGAGTATTGATTCGGGGTAGTGCGGTCAAAGGCATGGGGCGTTTAGCGACCATCATCATTCTGATCTGTATGGGTGTGATTGCCCTGTCGGCCGCCGCTGTGCTCGTTTATCAGTTTGGCCGTCCGCCGGGGGAAGCGCTGTCGCTGTCGCTTGCGCTGATGTGCACCATGATCGTGGTGCAGGTGGTGCTGGGCCGTGGCCGCGACCGGGGCGAGGTCAGCGACGTTATCGAACGTCTGGAAGACCGGCTGCTGGAGCTGGATGAGGACGTCAACAATCTCGAGGGCCGCCTGACGGGCGTCGAACACACCATCCCGCGCCGCACCCGTGAGGAAATCGATCCGCTGTTCGCCGAGATCGAGGTGCTGGGCACGCTGGTCAAGCAGATGGCGGAAGCCATGTCCGACATGGAGACCCGCATCGAGGACCAGCGCGCCATTGGCGGCCAGGCCCCCGTGCAGGGCCTTGCCTATCATGGACAGCCTTATGAGCAGGCGCCGCAGCACATGCAGCCGCAGCTCGCTGCGCCCCAGCAGCCTAAATATCAGCAGCCGGCCTACGCCCAGCAGCCTTATTATCAGGACGTTCCCCAGCAGCCGCGGGCCCATGCAGCGCAGCAGCCGGCCTATCAGCCGCAGCATCAGGGGCATCATGTTCCCGAGCCGCAGCGCCAGCCGGAGCCGCAGCACGCGCCGCATCAGCCGCATCAGCATCAGCCCGAGCATATGCCCGGCGGGCGGATCGAGCCTGTGTTCGGCGGTTTCGAGCAGCCCGGCTTCCGCAACGAGCCGGAGCCGCCGCGCCCGGCATTCCAGCCGCAGGCGCCGGTTTCGCAAAAGGCCGATCCGGCCATGCGCGAGATGATCCGCTCGGCGCTGAATGCCAACCGCGTTGATCTGTTCCTGCAGCCGATCGTCACCCTGCCGCAGCGCCGGGTGAAATATTATGAAGCCTTCACGCGCCTGAGAGACGGCAACGATCAGGTTCTGGAACCGGCCGTCTTCCTGCCGGAGGCGATCCGCTCCGGCCTGATCCCGCGCATCGACAATCTGCTGCTGTTCCGCTCCGTGCAGGTGATCCGCCGCCTGACGACGCGCAACCGCGATGCGGCCCTGTTCTGCAATGTCTCCTCCATTTCGCTGGCGGACGAGACGTTCTTCCCCGGCTTCCTGGAGTTCGTGCGCAACAACAAGAGCTTCAGCGACCTGCTGATCCTCGAGTTCACGCAGGACGATGTGGCGCAGATGGGCGTTGTGGAGATGGAAAGCCTCGGCGCGCTGGCCGAGATCGGCTTCCATTTCTCCGTTGACCAGATCCATGACCTGAAGATGGACTTCAAGTCATTGGCCGAGCGCGGGTTCCGCTATGCCAAGCTGCATGCGGATTATCTCATTGGCCGCCGCAGCTCCGATCACGGGCATATCCATCCGGGCGATTTCGGCAATCTGCTGCACCGCTACGGCATGACGCTGATTGCCTCGCATGTGGAGACGGAATCGCAGGTGCTGGAGCTTCTGGACTTTGATGTCTCCATGGCGCAGGGGCATCTCTTCTCTCCGCCGCGCCCGGTTCGCGCAGAGGTTCTCCAGGGCATGCCTGCACCCGCGCCGCGCAAGCGCGCGAGCTGATGATGCTGCCGCGCAAGCGCGCAAGCTGATAATGCTGCCGCGCAAGCGCGCAAGCTGATAATGCTGCCGCGCAAGCGCGCAAGCTGAGATGCAGACGCGCAAGCGGCTTGCGTTGTTGTTTCCTCAGAGCATCCACCCGCGCCGTCCCGGCCTTGTGCCGGGACCTGTCAGGTATCCGAGGCCGTGACCGCCTGACGGGTCCCGAATCTTCGCCTCGCTGCGTCCGGGACGGCGCGGCGGGGGCGGCTGGCTTTGCGGAAACAGAATGGCACCAAACAAACAAGCGCGCCGGCCGGGGCCAGCGCGCTTCTTGGGGTCTCTGAATGATCTTTGGGGCCTGATACTTATTCGCCGGCTTCGTTGGCCGGTTCTGCCTGCAGCATGCCGTAGCGCTCTTCGCCGATGCGGCCAAGCAGTTCAAGCTGGGTTTCGAGGAAGTCGATGTGGCCTTCCTCGTCCTTCAGCAGCTCTTCGAACAGCTGCATGGAAACGATGTCGCCTTCCTCGCGGCAGATCTCGCGGGACTTGGCGTAGGAGGTGCGGGCGTCGTATTCGCCGGCGAGGTCACACTCGAGCACTTCCTTGATGGTCTGGCCAATCCGCAGGGGGGCCAGCTTCTGCATGTTGGGGTGACCTTCAAGGAAGATGATGCGCGACGTGATCTTGTCCGCATGCTGCATCTCTTCGATCGACTCGGCGCGCTCCTTCTTGGCGAGGCGCGTATAGCCCCAGTCATCCAGCAGGCGGTAATGCAGCCAATACTGGTTGATGGCGCCCAGTTCGAGGAACAGGGCCTCGTTGAGGCAGTCGATAACCTTGGGATTGCCCTTCATGATGAGACTCACTTCATTCAGTGGGGTTGAACTGGATCTACATTAGAATAATTCTATGTTTTGTGTCCAGTCCCCGCAGCGGTGAAAATGCAGTTTTTTCTGTGTTGCGGCGTGACGTAGCGTCAGCGGAAGGATGGCCCATGGCACCAGCATGTCAGCGAGTAGCGCCGCCCGCGGGTAACGGGGGCAACCCGGTGCAGCATGAAACTGGCGAAAAGGGTAGCCGAGCCCTGGTCCCGGGGCGCTGACCATTCGGCGCTGCCGATGTTGATGTCGAGGCTGCCGCCGACATAGAGCGCGGGCGGTGTCAGCTGAACAACGATGGTGAGCTTGCGCTGGCGGGCGATGGGGCCGTCGCCAATGTCGGAATGCCAGTCGTAGTGGCCTTCATCCGTCTCGTCATAAGCGGCGACCTGCAGCCGCTCCTTGAAGTCGGTGATGTCGAACCGAAAGGCCTCGCGGTTGGCGGCCGCGACCGTTGCAAGAATGCGGTCCATGACAAAGGCAGCGCTGCCTTGATCATCGAGCCAGGAGATCCGTGCGCGGCGGATGGTGTGCTGCACACCGCCGACCAAGCCCCCGTCCGTCATCTCCGCATTCTCGGCCAGGGCTATGATCTCTGCGCATTCGGCAGGGGTGAAAACGTCCTTCACAGTATGCTTGAACATGTGCCGATGACTTTCTGATCGACGCGAAATGGTGCGCGATCAATCCTGACGGCATGGAAAAAGCAAGAAAAATCGCAAAGTCTTGATCTATAAAGGAAAATGTCCGCGTCCGCAGGCCTCACCGGCGGGCGTGCGAGATGATCTTGCGCATCACGGCCGGCAGGGCTTCGCCCTCCACATCGCCCGGTTCTGACCACCAGCAGCCTTCGGGAAGAGGCGTGCCTGCAGGCAATGTGGCGCTGTAGACGGTCACCTCCAGATGGAAGTGGGTGAAGGTGTGGGTGGCAACGCCCAGATGCTGGTGCCAGCTTGCCTTGAGCGGGGCGGATGAAAGCGCCGTCTCTTCGGTAAAATCCGTGCTCCAGACCGTGCCGGGCACTTCGGCCATGCCGCCCAGAAGTCCTTTGGGCGGGCGCTTGCGCAGGGCCAGCGCGCCGTCGCCATCCCGCAGCATGACGAAGGCCGCGCCCCGACGCGTCGGCTTTTCCGCCTTTGCAGCCTTGCGGGGCAAGGTATCGGCGATGCCCTGGCGGCGGCCCTCGCAAGGCGCGCTCCAGGGGCACAGGGCACAGGCGGGGCGGCGCGGGGTGCAGATGGTGGCGCCCAGATCCATCACGGCCTGCGCAAAGTCACCCGGCCTTTTTTCAGGGGTCAGCGCATCCATCGCCGCGCGGATGGCGGGCTTTGCGCCCGGCAGCGGCTCTTCGATCAGATGCAGCCGCGACAACACCCGCTCCACATTGCCGTCCACCACGGCAGCGCGCTGGTCAAAGGCAATGGCGGCGATGGCCGCCGCCGTATAGGGCCCGATGCCGGGCAGGGCCTTCAGGCCTTCCTCCGTCTCTGGAAAACGGCCGCCAAGCTCAAACGCGATCCTTTCCGCGCATGCCTTGAGGTTGCGGGCGCGGGAATAATAGCCGAGCCCGGCCCAGGCCCTCATCACGTCATCGGTTTCAGCCTTGGCCAGATCCGTGACCTTTGGCCACCTGGCGGTGAAGGCGAGGAAATAGTCCTTCACGGCTGCAACGGTGGTCTGCTGCAGCATGATCTCCGACAGCCACACCCTGTAGGGATCGGGGACAACGCCCACCGCCCGCTCATGCGGGGGCACGCGCCAGGGCAGGGCACGGGCGTTGCGGTCGTACCAGGCCAGAAGCTCTTGCGCGCGCTGAGCGGCGGCCTGATCCTGCAGAAGCGGCGGAGATGATGCGTCCATGGCGCAAAGCTTGGCCGGGAGCGGCGGTAAATCAAGGCTTGCCCTGTGCGGCAGCTGGGGAAAAGCAGGTGAAAATGCCCCGCCATTAAGGCGTTAAGAGGCTGGTCTTGATTTCGGCGCAAACTGCAAGGAGGAGTTTGACAGCTATATACGGGCGCAAGGCCCGGCCGCAGAAGGAATTGGGCAGACCGATGAGCAGCTTGGGCGGATCAGGCAGACAGGGACGGGTGCAGTCGCGCCCGCTTGCCGATCTGATCGGCAAGGCTATGGAGCCCGTCTTCCGCAAGCGCGGCTTTGCCTCGTCTGATCTGGTGGCCAGCTGGCCGGATATAGTGGGCGACCGCTACGGTGAAAGGGTGCGGCCCGAACGGCTGATCTGGCCGCGCTCACCGGACCGGGATGGCCCGGGCGTGCCGGAGCCCGCAACGCTTGTGGTCAACACAGATGGTGCAACGGCCCTGATGCTGACCCATGACATGCCCATCGTGCTGGAGCGCATCAACGCCTATTTCGGCTGGGCTGCAATCGGCCGCATCCGCATCGTCCAGAAGCCGGTGACCGTGCCGGTGAAGAAGCAGCGGCCCCCCCTGCGCGCCCTGACGGATGACGAGCAGAAGAAGCTGGATGCCAAGCTTGACGGGCTGGAACACAAGGGCCTGCGCCAGGCGCTGGAGACCCTTGGCAGGCAGGTCATCGCCCGCTCCTCCGGCAGCTGAGCAGAGCCTTCAACAGGACAAAACACCGCTTGCCATGCGGTTTTCTGCCACTGCGGCAGGCTTTCGATATCACGGACATGTGTGTTTCCCACTGCTGCCACAATTGCACTGTCCGGTTGACGTGTCCCTTGCAAGCGGGCACATGACTGCGACCGCCAAACAGTATCAGGCAGGATATGATCGTGAACCTTACCCGCAGACAGCTTCTGGCCAGCGCCGCCGCAACCACCTTTGCCGCCGCCCTGGCAACCTCCGTCCCGGCCGTTGCCCAATCGGCAGATGTTGCGAAGCTGATGGAGCCGGGCCCCCTCGGTGACATGGTGCTCGGCAACGAAGATGCGCCGGTGACCATCATCGAATACGCGTCCCTGACCTGTGGCCATTGCGCCAACTTCCACAAGAACACCCTGCCAGAGCTGAAGAAGCAGTATATCGACACGGGCAAGGCCAAGATGATCATGCGCGAGTTCCCGCTGGATCCCGTTGCCTCCGGTGGCTTCATGCTGGCCCGCTGCGCGCCGCAGGACAAGTATTTTGACGTCCTGTCGGCCATGTTCGCCGATCAGCGCAGCTGGGCCTTCACGCAGGACCCCTATAACGCCATGCTGAATTTCTCCAAGCAGCTCGGCTTCACGCAGGAAAGCTTCGAGGCATGCCTCGGCAACCAGCAGCTTCTCGATGGCATCACCGCCGTGCAGGAGCGGGCTTCCAAGGAATTCGGTGTCAATTCGACCCCGACCTTCTTCGTCAACGGCGAGCGTATTGTCGGCGCGTCCTCCTTCGATGAGTTTGCCAAGGTCATCGAAAAGCATCTGTGAGCCCAAGGGGCCAGTTGAGCTTCCGCCCCGCCGCAGCCAGCCTGCGGCGGGGTGTTTTATTGCCGTTTTCCCCGCTATTCCCGCAATTGGCGGTTTGATCTGCGCGGGCAGGAGCGGCTTTTCCTTGACAAGAGCCCCACTCGTGAGCCGGAGTCTGCCCCAAAGGGCATGGCTGGGGAGCCGTGTCCTGCAGCCATCCGGCTTCCTGGGCGGACGGCATCTTTCCGGGGGCGCATGCGCGTGACAGAAATGCTCGACAGGGTAATGGCTTCTGCCTGCCCGGCCGTTTGGCCGGTGCGGGATGGCCGTGCCCTGGCTGGGGCGGTGATGTTGCGTGACCACAGCTTTGCGGCTGTCTCTCCGCCCCCCAGCCCCTCCCCACGTTGGGGGAGGGGGGCGGAGCTGACTTGCCATGAGAACAATCGTTCCCTCCTCCTCACTGTTGGAGGCGCGGCGTGAAGTTCACCAAGCTGCGCGTGGCCGGGTTCAAGTCCTTCGTCGAGCCGATGGAATTCGTCATCGGCGACGGCCTGACCGGCGTTGTCGGCCCCAATGGCTGCGGCAAGTCCAATCTTGTCGAGGCGCTGCGCTGGGTGATGGGGGAAAACTCCTACAAGAACATGCGCGCCTCCGGCATGGACGATGTGATCTTCTCCGGAAGCCTCAACCGTCCGGCCCGCAACACGGCGGAAGTAACGCTGTTTCTTGATAATGCCGACCGGAAGGCGCCCACCGGCTTCAACGACAGTGACACGCTGGAAGTGAGCCGCCGCATCGAGCGTGAGGCAGGGTCCGTCTACCGCATCAACTCGCGCGATGTTCGCGCCCGTGACGTGCAGCTGCTGTTTGCCGATGCCTCCACCGGCGCCCGCTCTCCCGCCATGGTGCGGCAGGGGCAGATCGGCGAGCTGATTTCCGCCAAGCCCACCTCCCGCCGCCAGATCCTGGAAGAGGCGGCCGGCATCTCGGGCCTGCACAGCCGCCGCAACGAGGCGGAGATCCGGCTGCGGGCAGCGGAGCAGAATCTCGAACGTCTGGAAGACGTGCTGGTGCAGATCGACGGCCAGCTCGACAGCCTGCGCCGCCAGTCCCGGCAGGCCTCGCGCTACCGCAATCTGTCTGCCGAAATCCGCTCAGCGGAAGCTGCCATCCTTTACTTGCGCCTGAATGAGGCCCGTGAAGGTCTGGAGGAGGCGGACCGCATGTTCACCGCCTCGCGTGCCGAGGTGGTGGCTGCAGCGGAAGCGCAGACAGAGGCCGCCAAGACGCAGGCGATTGCAGCCCACCGCCTGCCGGAGATCCGCGATGCTGCGGCGCGCGCCGGGGCTGCCTTGCAGCGGCTTGTCATCGCCCGCAACGAGCTGGATGCCGAAGACCGGCGCGTGCGCGAAAAGCTGGTGGACCTCAACCGCCGTCTTGTTCAGCTGGCAGAGGACCTTGCCCGCGAAGAGCGGATGATCGAGGAAAACAGCGAGGTTCTGGAGCGGCTGGCAGAAGAGCGGGCCGAACTGCTGGAAGAGGGCGAAACCGCCGCCGAACGCGCCGAACTGGCTGCAGAGCGTGTCGAGGACGCGGGCCGTAAGGTGCGCGATCTCGAAGAGGTTCTGAACGAGAAGACCGCCGCCGAAGCGCGGGTGACAGCGCAGCGCCAGCAGATGCAGCGCACGCTGGATGAAGCGCGGGGCAAGGCCGAGCGCTTGCGCTCCCAGTCCGCGGACGCTTTGCGTATGTATGAGGCGCTGCGGGCCGAGATGGATGCCGCCGACGGCGTATCCGGGCGCGCCGAAGAAGTAGAGCTGTGCGAAGCCGCCGTTCTGGAGGCCGAGGAGCGGCTGGAGACGGCGGAGCAGGAGACCCGCAATGCCCGCGAGGCGGAGCAGGGCGCCCGTGCGCCTCTGGCTGAGGCCGAGCGCCTGTTGCAGCGGCTGGAAACCGAAGCGCGCACGCTGGAAAGCGTGCTCAACATGGTGGCCGCCAGTGCGCATGCGCCCGTGGTGGACCGCATGACCGTGAAGCCCGGCCTGGAAACGGCACTGGGCGCAGCGCTGGGGGATGATCTGGAAGCCTCGCTGGATGAAGGCGCGCCCGTGCGCTGGTCCGGAACGGCTGAAAGTGCGGCAGCTGGTGATTCTCCCCTGCCATCCGGCGCAAGCCCGCTGGCGTCAGACGTTGACGCTCCCGCCGAGTTGCGCCGCCGTCTGGCGCAGATCGGTGTGGTTCCGGCTGAAGATGGCCCGCGCCTTCAGGCGCTGCTGAAGCCTGGCCAGAGGCTTGTCTCCCGCGAGGGGCATCTGTGGCGCTGGGATGGCTTCACCGTTGCCGCTGATGCCCCGACGCCGGCTGCCCAGAGGCTGGCGCAGCGCAACCGTCTGGCGGCTCTGGCCGGTGAGATCGGCATTGCCGGAGAGCGGGTGGAGGCAGCCCGCGAGGCGCTGGAGGCAGCTTCTGCCCGTGTGCAGCAGGCCGCAGACCGGGAGCAGGCGGCGCGCCAGCAGCTGCGCGATCATCAGAAGGCGCTGAGCGAGGCCCGTGAAGCGCTGATGGCGGCAGAACGGGCGCTCTCCCAGCTGGCGCTGCGCCTGCAAGGGGCAGAAGATCTGGCACGGCGTCTGTCTGCGGAGGCTGAAGAAGCTGCCGAACGAGTCGAGGAAGCGGCTGAACGGCTTGAGGAGCTGCCCGATTCGGGCGGGCTGACGGAGGAGATCCATCAGCTTCATACCCAGCTGGCGGCAGCCCGCAGCGCCCTCTCCGAAGCGCGGGTAATGGCCGATGGCATTGCCCGTGAAAAGCAGATGCGCGACCGGCGGCTGGAGGCGATTGCCCGCGAGCATGAAAGCTGGCGCAGCCGCGCCGCCAATGCCGCCTCCCAGATCGAAACCCTGCGCGCCCGCATGGGCGAGGCGGAGGATGAGCGTCAGGAGCTTATCGAAGCGCCGGAGGACATCGAGAGCCGCCGCCGCGACCTTTTCAGCGCGATTGCCAAGGCGGAAGCTGCCAAGCAGGAGGCGGATGACACACTTGTGAAGGCCGAGGCCTCCCTCTCGGACGTGGACCGCATGGCGCGGGAGGCGCAGGAAGTCCTGTTCCGCGCCCGCGAAGGCCATGTGCGCGCCGAAGAGCGTGTGGCTGCTGCCCGCGAGCGTGTGGAGACGGTTATCGGCCGCATCTCCGAGGCGCTGGATGTGCCGCTGAACCAGCTGCCCGAACTGGCAGGCTTCACCGAAGGGGCACCGCTGCCGGACCCGGAAAGCATGGAGCGCAAGCTCGAACGGCTCAAGGCCGAGCGCGAGCGGCTGGGCGGGGTGAACCTGCGCGCCGATGACGAGCTGGCGGAAATCGACACGCAGCGCGAGACACTTGTGCGCGAGCGTGATGATCTGATCGAGGCCATCAAGCGCCTGCGGACCGGCATTTCCAACCTCAACCGCGAGGCGCGCGAGCGCCTGCTCGCGTCCTTCGAGATCGTCAACGGCCATTTCCAGCGGCTGTTCACCCATCTGTTCGGCGGCGGCACGGCGGAACTGCAGCTGGTGGACAGCGATGATCCGCTGGATGCCGGCCTTGAGATCGTCGCCCGCCCGCCGGGCAAGAAGCCGCAGACCATGACACTGCTGTCCGGCGGGGAGCAGGCGCTGACGGCCATGGCGCTGATCTTTGCCGTGTTTCTCACCAATCCGGCGCCGATCTGCGTGCTCGACGAAGTGGATGCGCCGCTGGACGATGCCAACGTGGAGCGCTACTGCGACCTCCTGGAAGAAATGGCGAAGCGGACGGAAACCCGCTTCGTCGTGATCACCCACAACCCGATCACCATGGCGCGGATGAACCGGTTGTTCGGCGTCACCATGGCCGAGCGCGGGGTGTCGCAGCTGGTGTCCGTGGACCTTGAAACGGCAGAGCGATTCCGCGACGCGGTATGACGCAGCACCGAACTGTGGCAAGGTAAGGGCAAATGGCGCGGAAAAGTCGCGCTGGAACTTGTTCTCGGAAGCAGAAAAATCAATCGTTTCAATAAGTTGAATTCCTAACCCATGTTCTTGACAGGGCAGGTGGTGCCGACTATTGTGCGCCCGGCTTAAGGGGGCGACGGAGGACCGGCGTTTCCTTTGTTGAATGTGAGGGGCCTATGGACCGTTCGCCGCAACAAGGGGATGCCAAAGAGGGATCCTCTGAAATTTCCGAAGCTGACCTGTCGTCTCGACGGGAGAAGCTCAATCAGCTGCTGGAAAGGCGCCGCCAAAGCGAAATACGCGCAGAGGCAAAGGCGAGCCGCAGTTCGACGGCCGGCATGGCACAGGCAATGAAGCTCTCTTCGGAGTTCATTGCCGGGATCGTGGCGGGCGGCATGATTGGCTGGCTCCTGGATCAGTGGCTGGGAACGATGCCCTTCGGGCTTGTCGTTTTCATTCTGCTGGGGTTCGGCGCGGGGATTCTCAATGTGCTCAGGTCGGCCGGAGTGGTGCCTGAGCAGGGGGAGGCCTGGCGCAAGCCAGTCACACCGGGTGGGGAAGATGAAGATTCTGACGAGTCTTCGCAGAATTCTCCCCGAAAGTGACTTGACGTGACGGCGGTGCGACGACTAAGAGCCCGCGCAAACAGCGCTTTGTGAACGATAGAACGAAGGTTGACCGGTGGCGAACGATCCGATCCATCAGTTTCATATCAAGACGCTCGTCCCGATCGAGGTCGGCGGTATCGATCTGTCCTTCACCAATTCTGCCCTGTTCATGGTGGTGACGGTCATTGCCGCTGCGGCGTTCCTGATTTTCTCGTCTTCCAGCCGCGGCCTGATCCCGTCCCGCTGGCAGTCCATGGCTGAACTCAGCTACGAGTTCGTGGCCGGGATGCTGCGCAACGGCGCCGGAACGGAAGGCATGCGCTTCTTCCCGCTGGTGTTCTCGCTGTTCATGTTCGTGCTGGTCGCGAACCTGCTCGGCATGTTCCCGTATTTCTACACGGTCACCAGCCAGATCATCGTGACCTTCGCCCTGGCGATGCTCGTGATTCTGACGGTCACGATCTACGGCTTCGCCCGTCACGGCCTGCACTTCCTGCATCTCTTCGTTCCGGCTGGTGTGCCGGGCGCGCTGGTGCCGATTGTTGCGCCGATCGAAGTGATCTCGTTCCTTTCCCGCCCGATCAGCCTCTCTGTTCGTCTCTTTGCGAACATGCTGGCGGGCCATATCACCCTCAAGGTGTTCGCCGGGTTCGTTGTCAGCATGAGCGCCATGGGTGCAGCTGGCATGTTCGGGGCCGTCCTTCCGCTTGGAATGACGGTGGCGCTGACGGCACTGGAGTTCCTCGTTGCGTTCCTGCAGGCGTATGTGTTCACGCTCTTGACCTGCATGTACCTCAACGACGCCCTTCATCCGTCTCACTAAACTCACCAACTCATGTGACCTGAATGGTCGCCTGACAACGCTGACAAACGTCAATTAGGAGCACGTGTCATGGAAGCAGAAGCAGCAAAGTTCATTGGCGCTGGTATCGCCGCTCTCGGCATGGGCCTCGTCGCCCTGGCTCTGGGTAACATCTTCTCCAACTTCCTGTCGGGCGCCCTGCGCAACCCGTCCGCTGCTGATGGCCAGTTCGGCCGTCTGGTGTTCGGCTTCGCCGTGACCGAAGCTCTGGGCATCTTCTCGCTGCTGATCGCCCTTCTGCTCCTGTTCGCCGTCTAATCGTCCCTAACGGCGTATTGGAACGAATGAGACCGGGGGCGGCGCACCTGCGCCGCCTTCCCGGTATCCGGAGGCGATAATGGCAGGCGAAACCCATACTACTGTGGACGGGCAGGTTATCCTGGACGTTCCGGCATCAGAACACGGGGCAGGTTTCCCGCCGTTCGACCCGACCCATTTTGTCTCGCAGCTGTTCTGGCTGTTCGTCACCTTCCTGATCTTCTACTGGATCATGAAGAACGTGGCTCTGCCGCGTATCGCTGGCATTCTCGAGGACCGTCACGACCGCATCGCGGGTGACCTGTCGGAAGCCGAGCGCCTGAAGCGGGAGACCGACGAAGCCATTGCCGCTTACGAGCAGGCCCTGTCCGAAGCCCGTGCCCGTGCACGCGCTATCGCACAGGACACCCGTGAAAAGCTCAAGGCTGAGACGGATGCACGCCGCGCCACCGCCGAGCAGGGCCTTGCGGCCAAGCTCGCAGAGGCCGATGCGCATATCTCGTCCATCAAGGACAAGGCTCTGGCCCAGGTTGGTGAAATCGCCAGCGAGACATCTTCCGCCCTGGTGGAAGCTCTGATCGGCGTGGCTCCGGCCAAGGCTGAAGCAGACGCTGCCGTTCAGTCTGCGGCGAAGTAAGGAGACCGGTCATGGATGCATCATTCTGGGCACTGGTCGGCCTGATCCTGTTCTTTGTCCTGATCGCCTGGCTCGGTGTTCCGGGCAAGATCACGGCAGCGCTTGACAGCCGCGCAACCAAGATCCGCACGGATCTGGAAGAGGCCCGCAAGCTTCGTGAAGAAGCTCAGGCGCTTCTGGCCGACTATCAGCGCCGCCGTCATGAGGCGGAAGCGGAAGCTGAAGCAATCGTGGCTGAAGCCCGTGCAGAGGCAGAGCAGCTGACGCTGGAGACCACCCGGTCTCTGGAAGAGCTGATTGCCCGGCGCACCAAATCTGCCGAAGACAAGATTGCCCAGGCCGAAGCCCATGCCATCGCGGAAGTGAAGGCAAAGGCTGCTGATCTGGCGATCGCCGCTGCTGAAAGCATGCTGGTGGCCAAGGTGACGGGTTCCGTTGCCGAGGGCCTGACGGCCAAGAGCATCGAGCAGGTCAAGGCTGGCCTCAACTGAAGCCTGCCGGATCACTGATCTCATGAAAGCGGCCCCTGCGGGCCGCTTTTTTGTTGGGTAAGGTGAAGCTCAGTCCCGCACGGCAGCGGCCACGGGCCGGAATGACATGCGGTGCAGGGGGCAGGGGCCGAGCGCCGCAAGGGCGGCGGCATGGGCGGGCACGCCATAGCCCTTGTGCACGGCAAAGCCATAGCCGGGAAAAAGCCCGTCCGCCCGTTCCATCATCCGGTCACGTGTGACCTTGGCAACGATAGACGCAGCAGCAATGGCGAGGCACCGCCCGTCGCCCTTGACCAGCGACTGCCCGTCCACCCCGAGCCCAGGCGGCATATCGCGGCCATCCACCAGGACATAGCCAGCTTTCCGGGAGAGGCCGGCCACGGCACGGCGCATGGCGTCCAGCGTTGCGGCACGGATGTTCACCCGATCGATTGTGGCGGCCGAACTGCTGGCAACGCTGACGAAAGCCCTGGCACAGATCTCGTCATAGAGGGCATTGCGCCGGCTCTCGGTGAGCTTCTTGGAATCGTTCAGGCCTACCGGCAAGTTTGAGTAGTCGAGGATCACCGCAGCGGTGACGACCGGTCCGGCCCACGGTCCGCGCCCGGCTTCGTCCACGCCGCAAAGCGCGCCGCCGAGGCCTGCGGCATGTCCGGCTTCAAGTGCGGCGTCCAGCGTGTCGCCGAATCGCAGATCAAAAAGGGAGGGGGCCTTGCTCATGGAGCGGATCGTGATGATTCCCGGCGGCAATGCAAGAGCAAGGACCTGTCCCGTCGCAGATCAGAACAGGGAGAGCTGCACGCCGCCCACCTGCGGCGGGGTGAAAAGCTCCGTGTTCAGCTTCTTGCGCCGCTGGTTCAGCCCCAGCCGCTTGCAGGCGAGGCTGAAGCGCTGGCCGATCTGCTGGGCATAGGGGCCGAGCCCGCGCATCCGCTGACCCCATTCGGCGTCATAGTCCTTGCCGCCGCGCATGGACCGCAGGATGTTCATCACATGGCGGTAGCGGTCCGGCCGGTTGCGCAGCAGCCAGTCGCGGAACAGTTCGGACACTTCCAGCGGCAGGCGCAGCAGGATGTAGCCGGCCTCAGTGGCACCATGTTCTGCGGCTGCCTCCAGAAGAGCCTCGATCTCGCTGTCCGTAAGGGCCGGGATCACCGGCGCCATCATCACGGAAGCCGGGATGCCGGCTTCCGACAGCCCCTTCAGCGCGCCAAGACGCCGGTGCGGGGCGCTGGCGCGGGGCTCCAGCGTGCGCACCAGGTCCTTGTCGAGCGAGGTGATGGACAGCGCCACCTTGGCCAGCCCCTTCTCCGCCATGCGCGACAGGAGGTCCGCATCGCGCAGCACCAGCGCCGACTTGGTGACGATGGCGACCGGGTGATTGTAGGTCTCCAGCACCGTCAGGATCTCCCGCATCAGCTTGTAGCGCCGCTCGATGGGCTGGTAGGGGTCCGTGTTGGTGCCGATGGCGATGGTGCGCACCTGATAGCCGGGCCGTGCCAGCTCCCGCTCCAGCAGTTCCGCAGCATTGGGCTTGGCAAAGAGCCGTGTCTCGAAATCAAGGCCGGGGGAAAGGCCCATGAAGGCGTGACTGGGCCGGGCGAAGCAGTAGATGCAGCCATGCTCGCAGCCCCGGTAGGGGTTGATCGAGCGGTCAAAGGAAATGTCGGGCGAGGAATTGCGCGTGATGATGGTGCGGGCCTTTTCTTCCTGCACCGTGGTCTTCAGCGGCGGCAGATCATCCGGCGTCTCCCAGCCGTCATCAAAGCCTTCGCGCAGCTGGCGCTCGAAGCGGCCGGGCATGTTGAGCGCAGCCCCGCGCCCGCGCCGCAGATCCTCATCGAGGCGTAATGCGGCCATGGCAGCTTCCCGGGTATCCTGTTCTGTCTGATCAATCCGCGCCATGCTTAAGCGACTCTCCAATGAGAACATAAGTGGAACATTAGCTGAAAATGCAAGCCGGGCAAGGCCTCTCTCGCCAGACCCCCAAAAAGGCGCTACAACCCGTTTCATGATCAGTGTTGTCCTTGCCACACATGACAATGAAGCCCAGCTGGCACATGCGCTGACGGCCCTTGTGCCGGGCGCGGCGGATGGCCTCGTGCGCGAGGTTCTGGTTGTGGATGGCGGCTCATCCGATGCCACGCACAAGGTCGCGGATGCGGCCGGTTGCGAGTTCGAGGTGCTGGCGAAGGGGGAGGGCGCACGTTTCGCGCACGGAGCGGCGCTGGCGCGCAAGTCTCCCTGGCTGCTGTTTCTCACTGCCTCCACCGTGCTGGAACACGGCTGGCATCAGGATGTGCAGACATTCATCGAGCGGGCGGAGCGCTCCGGTCAGGCGAACCGCTGCGCAGCCGCTTTCCGGCTGAAGCTGGATGCCTTCGGCTTCGGGGCGCGTCTGTCCGAGTTTGGCGCGATGCTCCGCAGCCGCATGCTGGCGATGCCGAACGCGGATCAGGGGCTGCTGATTTCACGCAGGTTCTACGAGGAGCTGGGCGGCCATCGGGATCTGGCCGGGATGGCGGATTTCGATCTGGTCCGCCGCATTGGCCGCAGCCGTATCCGCCTGCTGCGCAGCAGCGCCATTGCCGGGATGCCGGGCGTGGAGGCGCGGACGGGCCTTCGCCGCGCCGCTGCGCGCATGGCCGTTGCCGCGCTGCGCGTGCCGCCAACTCTTGCGGCGCGCTTGCACGGGTGAGTTCCACCACAAGTTATTTCCCTCACAACATGAAAATACTCAGGCCGCATCCGGAACCTGACGTCAGGCCTGCTGCAGCTTGCCGCGCTTCAGATGCTCATCGAGGCGCGGCATGATCTCGACGAAGTTGCAGGGCATGTGGCGGTAGTCGAGCTGCCACTTGAGAATGCCGTCCCAGGCATCCTTGCAGGCGCCCGGTGAGCCGGGCAGAACGAAGATATAGGTCGCGCCCGCAACGCCCGCCGTCGCCCGTGACTGCACGGTCGAGGTGCCGATCTTCTCATAGGAAATTCGGTGGAAGACATAGGAAAAGCCCTCCATCCGCTTCTCGAACAGCGGCTCAATGGCCTCCGGTGTCACATCGCGCCCGGTGAAGCCTGTGCCGCCGGTGGTGATCACCACATCCACGGTGCTGTCCGAAATCCAGCCGCGCACGGCCTCCCGGATGGCATCGATGTCATCCGGCACGATGCGCCGGTCCGCCAGCGTGTGGCCAGCGCCCGCAATCCGCTCCACCAGCACCGTGCCCGAGCGGTCATCCTCCATCTGCCGCGTGTCCGAAACGGTCAGCACCGCAATGCGCAGGGGGATGAAGGGGCGGCTGTCGTCGATTCGGCTCATGACTTGGTCCTTGCGATCTTGATCTGCTGAGAGAGATAGGGCGTCCGGGGCATCTGCGCCAGACGGGTCATGGGTGGGGTTGCCATCAACAAAATTGCGTCAGCAGGGCGTGAGAAGAATTTTTGCTGCTTATAGGTAAGCAATATTGACGTTTTTGAACGCCTGTGGTTCTGTCAGCCGATCAGACGGGCCGGATTCCAAGGCCCGCAGAACGCCGGGAAGAGACCCCCATGCTGGACTGGGAACATGTTTTCGCGACGCGCTCGAAACGGATGCGCGCTTCGGAAATCCGTGAACTTTTGAAACTGCTTGACCGCCCCGACATCATTTCCTTCGCAGGCGGCATCCCCGATCCAGCTCTCTTCCCCAAGGACGTATTCGCTGAAAGCTATGCCCGTGTGCTGACCGGTGAAGGTGCAGGCACCGCGCTGCAATATTCGGTCAGCGAGGGCAATCTGTCCCTGCGCAAGTGGCTGGTGGGCTACATGGCCAGCCTCGGCATCAGCTGTCAGGTGGAAAACATCATCATCACCTCCGGCTCCCAGCAGGGGCTGGATTACCTCGGCAAGCTGCTGCTTTCGCCAGGTGACACGGCGCTGGTCAACTGGCCGACCTATCTGGGTGCGCTGCAGGCCTTCAACGCCTATGAACCGCATTATGACCGCCTGATCCCGCTCGGCAACCGCCCGGCGGAGGACTTCGTCAAGGCGGCGCAGGAGCGGGGCGGCGCGGTGAAATTCGCTTATGCTTCCGCCGATTTCGCCAACCCCACGGGTGAGACGCTGGACCGGCAGACGCGCGAACGCATCCTGGATCTGGCGGGTGAGCTGAACATTCCGGTGATCGAGGACGCCGCCTATCAGTCGCTGCGCTATGATGGCGAGCCGGTACCGCCGATGCTGGCGCTAGACATTGCCCGCTGCGGGCACATTGATGCAGCGCGCACGATCTATTGCGGCAGCTTCTCCAAGACGCTTTCGCCCGGCCTGCGCGTGGGCTGGATCTGCGCTGCGGCCCCCGTCATCAGCCGTCTGGTGCTGATGAAGCAGGCGGCAGACCTCAACACCTCCACCATCAACCAGATGGTGCTGGCCGATGTGGCCGAACGCTATTTCGACACGCAGGTGGAAACGATCCGCAAGGCCTATCAGGCGCGCCGCGACTGCATGCTGGACGCGCTCAGCCGCCACATGCCGCAAGGGTGCAGCTGGTCGCGCCCGGATGGCGGCATGTTCGTCTGGGTTACCCTGCCGGAGGGGCTGGACGGCGCAACACTGCTCGCCCGCTCGCTGGAAACGGTCAAGGTCGCCTTCGTGCCCGGCAAGGCCTTCTTCGCCGATGGCTCCGGCGCCAACACCCTGCGCCTCAGCTTCTCCTGCGCCAACGAGACGATGATCGAGGAAGGCATCTCCCGCCTCGGCAAGCTGATCCCGGAAGCTTGAGACACACAGTGCTGTAACAGGAAGAAAGGGCGGTCTGCGGGCCGCCTTTTTTATTGCAGGAGCGGAGATTAGCGGCGGTTGATGGTTATTGTCCGCCTGCTCCGGATTGCCTTCGCCAGCGCTCCCTGCAGGATCTTCGTGAAGCTGCGGCTGAAGGCACCCAAGCGGCCGTGTGGTTCGAAGTAGTAGAACTGCTCGGGCAGATCGGCGTTAAATTCATTGCAGATCACCCAAAGCCGGATCAGCTCGTCCAGTCCAGCGCGCTTGCGCTCAATTTCGGGAACCTCGACACATGAGCGTTCCGCCGGTGGCTGCTGCGAAGTGACCGGCAGCAGGATCACTTCCGTCTGGCCCTGGTGCTTGCGCACTGCCAGCGCAAGGGCGGTTCTTCCGTCCCTCTTACTCGCCCCGTTCTGCTTGCCATGCCCAGAGATAGGGGTAGTCCCAAAGATCTCCGGGCTCGGGCAGCGGAGGAGCAGGGCGCTCAGTCATCCTTCATGCTGTCCGCAAGGGCTGTGAGCAAATCGCTGGCTTCGCTGTCTGTCAGCGCAGACACGTGAACGGCCCGGCGCGTGCCGTGCGGCGACGTCAGGCGTTCGTATTCTTCCGCTGACAGCATCACGAAACGCGGTTTGCCATGCCGCTGAATGGCAACAAGCTCCTGCGCTGCTGCAGCAAAAACGTCTCCCGTCTTGTTGGCGAGTTCCGTGGCGCTGAAGGTGCGTATGTTGATCTCCATGCTGGATATGAAAATCACTATATTAGCTAAAATGGGTACTTTCAATGTATCTGGTTGGGGGAGGCGGCCATGATCTTCTGCTTGAATTGGTGCGGTCTGGGTGACATGCTTTTTTTTGATTGCAGTTGCGCATTGGGATTGTTCCGGAGATCATGCGCTGCTTCTGGGTCTACATCCTCGCCGGCCGCAAGAATGGGACGGTTTATACCGGCGTGACCAACGATCTGACCCGGAGACTGCATGAGCACCAGAGTGGAACCGGTTCCCGCTTCACGGCCCGGTACTCGGTTCAGCGTCTCGTCTGGTATGAGCCGCATGGAACGGCGGAGGAAGCAATTGCCCGCGAAAAGGCGATCAAGAGCTGGCCGCGAGCCTGGAAAGTCGAACTGATCGAAGCCACAAATCCCGAATGGTATGATCTTGGCCGATTCCTGAATGCATGAGGCTGCGAGTTTATTCGACGGGGACTGTACCGTTGACTTGAGGGGAAAATCGCGTGGATTGGGCAAGGCGTGGATGCCATGATCAAGTCATGGCATCCACTCCCTTGCCTTTCCGCTTGTGCTCAGCGGTTTTGGCTTGCGAGTTGAAGGTCTGCCGGTATGCACGAGGCACGGCATGACGAAGGCTTGGAGACTTGAGCAAGTGGGGCTTGCTGAAGGTTTCTGATGCCCACCCCCCAAAAACACCAAAGGGCAGCCAGATGGCCGCCCCTTGGGCATTCACTCATCCATTGCTGAAAGTCAGCTGGCCTGCGGGCCAACGGTGACGATCAGTGGCGTCTTGCCTTCCAGAAGGCGTTTGGCGATGCGCTGGACGTCTTCGAGGGTGACCGCCTCGATTTCCGCATTGCGGCGGTCGAAATAGTCGATGCCGAGGTCCGCCAGTTTCAGGGCCACCAGCTGGGCTGCGATCTTGCCCGATGTGTCGAAGCGCAGGGCGTAGGAGCCGGTCAGGAAGCTCTTGGCCTTGTCCAGCTCTTCCTGTGTGGGGCCCTGTTCCGCCATGCGTTTGAACTGTTCCTCAATGATGCTGATGGTCTCTTCCGCCCGGTCGGCACGGGTTGCGGCCGAGGCGACGAGCAGCGCGGAATGGTCGTCCGGAGCCAGGCTGGAGCCGACACCATAAGACAGGCCACGCTTTTCACGCACTTCCTCGAACAGCCAGGAGGTGAAAGTGCCGCCACCGAGGATGTGGTTCATCACGAAGGCCGCCTGATAGTCCGGATCATCCCGTTTCAGGCCCGGCAGACCGATGAGGATGGTGGTCTGCGGCACGTCCAGAGTACGGGAGATGCGCTCGCCCGTTTTGGGCTCCACATCCGCGACTTCTGGCAGCTGGTTCTTCTCCGGCAGCTTGCCGAACACCTCATCCAGCAGCGGTGCGAGCGTCTTCGCGTCGATGGCACCGACAACGCCAATGGCGAGCCTGTGGCGGGAGAGAAGGCGTCCGTGCAGGTCCTTGAGGTCTGCCGGGGAGAGCTTTTCCACCGTCTCCACCGTGCCCTCCTCCGGCTTGCCATAGGGGTGGCCGCCGAAGGCAGCGTCACGGAAAGCCTCGGAGGCAATGGCGTCCGGGTCTTCCTGCTTCTGACGCAGGCCGGCAAGGATCTGCGACTTCACCCGCTCCACCGGCTTCTCGTCAAAGCGTGGCTCGTTGATGGCAAGACGCAGCAGATCGAAAGCCTCGTCCTGCGTGCCTGTGAGCGTGCGCAGGGTGCCGAACAGCTGGTCCTTGCCGCTGTTGAAACGGATGGAAACGGCCAGTTCTTCCAGCTTGCCTTGAAAGGCTTCGCTGTCGAGGTCCCCGGCGCCTTCGTCCATGGTGCTGGCCAGAAGATTGGCGAGGCCCTCCTTGCCGTCCGGATCCTGTGCGGAGCCGCCGTCGAAGGCGAAATTCATCGAGATCATCGGCAAGGTTTCATCCTGCACCAGCCAGGCTTCGATGCCGCCGGGGCTGATAACCCTTTCGATGGTGGTCGCGTCCGCAGGCAGGGCACCCAGCACAAGAAGACCGATGCCCGCAACAGCCCGGGTGAAATGGGCCCGTGCAAAACGGGCAGGAGCAAAAAACTGCGTCATGCGCATATGTCCTTGTCAAACAAGCCGGTTCAGGACTTCTGGTCGCGGACGGCGGCATCCGGCGACTGGCCGGGGGCGGTGAGATAGCCGGTGACCGGATCCTGCAGCAGATAATCCTGCGCCACCTTCTGAATATCAGCCGGGGTGACCGCTTCGATCTGGGCCGGCCAGGTCTGGACATCCTCGATGGTCTGGCCGCTGGTCAGTGCGGCGCCGAACAGGCGGGCGAGGGTGACCTGACTGTCCTGCGCATAAATGGCGGAGGACATGAGGGAGTGCTTGGCGCGGACCAGTTCCTCATCCGTCACGCCATTTTCGGCAATGTCCCGGATCGTGCGCTCGAAGATGTCCTGCAGCCCTGTCAGCGTGCCATCGCCGCGCGGCGAGCCATAGATGATGAAACGGGTCGTATCGAGCGAGGTGTCGAGGTAATAGGCGCCGACGCTGATCGCCACCTGCTTGTCCAGCACCGCTTCCTTGTGCAGACGGCTGGCCGGGCCGCCGGCGAGGATCTGCGCCAGCAATTCAAGGGCTTCCGGCTCGCGGTCCTTGCCGGTCGCCTGGCTCGGCACCAGCCAGCTTTCGGAAACGGACGGCTGGCGGACGCGCTCATCCTCCAGATGCACGCTGCGCTTGCCGCTGAGCGGAGGCTCCACGGGGCGGATACGCGGACCTGGCTCTGCCCTGCGCGGCAGCTTGCCATAGGTTTCCTCGGCAAGCTTGCGCACATCGGCCGCTTCCACATCGCCGGCCACAACCAGAACGGCATTGTTGGGCGTGTAGAAGCGGTCATAGAAGGAGATGATGGCGTCGTGGTTCAGCGCCTCGATCTCGCTCTGCCAGCCGATCACCGGCGATCCGTAAGGATGGTTCACATAGGTGATGGCGGAAAGCGTCTCCTGCAGACGTGAGGAAGGATCGGCATCGACGCGCATGCGCCGCTCTTCCAGCACCACCTGCTGTTCCGGTTTGATCACCTCGTCGGTGAGGACGAGGTTCTGCATCCGGTCCGCTTCCAGTTCCATCATGCGCGGCAGGTGTTCCTTGGCCACGCGCTGGAAATAGGCGGTGTAGTCGTTGCTGGTGAAGGCATTTTCCTGCCCGCCGATATCGGAGACGATCTTGGAAAAGATACCGTCCGGATTGTCCTTTGTTCCCTTGAACATCAGGTGCTCAAGGAAGTGGGCAACACCGGACTGGCCGGCCGGCTCATCGGCGGCGCCCGTCTTGTACCAGATCATATGGGTGACCACGGGGGCGCGGTGATCGGGGATCACCACCACCTCAAGGCCGTTGTCCAGCGTGAAGCTGGACAGGTTCGGCGCAATGACCGGCGGCGCTCCGGCCGCAGTCTGGGCGAGGGACAGGCCGGAGCCCAAAACAAGGCAGGACAGCGCTGTGGCGAAGAGAAGGCCGCGCCGTCTCGCAGCGGGAAGTGTCATCTTGGGGATCTCCCGGAATGGAACTGGGGGCGCGAATCCGGTCGCGCCGGCCGATGAATGCGTCGCCTGCAATATAGGCGCTGGCGTGGCCCCGGCGTCTTAAATTTTCGTCATGTAGGGAACGGGCCAAACAGAAACGGCGGCCAATGGCCGCCGTCAGATCTCTGCCGGTTCTGCCAGCCTCAGAAGAGGCAGCTTTCTTTCGGCGTAGGGGTGCAGTTCGGCTTGATGCGCGCGCCGTCCATTTCCGCCTGCTTGCGGTCCTGGATCTGCTGGCGGTCATTCGGCATCGCCAGCGGTGCATTGCCGGCAGGCGTCGAATAGGCGATCGGCGGCTCCACCAGGTAGCGGCGGACGGGCTTGCCATCGGGACCAAACAGATCTGACGTGTCGACACGCGTCAGCGGCCCCTGGCTCTGCTTCTTCATTTCGGCCGGCGTCATGCGGGCGCCGTCCATGATCTCGTCATCGCGCACATCGGCAGCAGTCTTGGCCTGGCGCTGCGCGCCGGTAATCTGCACGCCGCGCATCTGTTCGGGAGTGAGCAACTCGCCATCGCTGCCGCGGCCGGGCTGTGCATAGACAGCGCGCACTTCCTGCAGTGACTTGTCTTCCTTCGCCGGCCAGTTGGCCGCTGTCTCGGTCACCGGCTTTTCAGGCTGAGGTAACTGGTCCAGCTTGGCCGGCATGGCCAGCGGCGCACGCGGCTTGTATTCGATCGGCTTGGCCTGCGGATCGACCGCGCCAATGCCTTCCATGATCTTGCGGACGGCGACCTTGTCGACGGCTTCCTGCTCGCCATAGGAGTTTGTCACGCAGCCAGCCGCCAGAGCGCCCAGCATGACAGCAGATACGACACCACGCAGCCCGCCGAGGCTTACGGTCCGGGAACTTGCCAGAGAAAACTTGAACCGCACGTAACCTATCCCGTTTCCTGTGAGCGCAAGGCTGCAAAGGCGGCTTCAGGCCTGCCCGCTCGCACCCGCTGTCCCAATTATCCCGCTTTGCGGCCTTTAGAACCGCCCTTTGAGGCTTTATTGGGGCTTCCTCGCCAACCGTCATACAGGAGAGCAGCCACTCCGGCAACGATTGCAGCATCCGCAATGTTGAAGACATACCACGAGAAGCTGCCGAAGTGGATGTGGAGAAAGTCGTAGACCGCGCCATAGGCGAAACGGTCAACCCCATTGCCAAGTGCGCCGCCGATGATCAGCGCCAGGCTCACTCCGGAAAACTTGCTGTTGCTGCGCACCGCCCAGACCCACAGCGCAATGGCTGCCAGAACGGTGAAGATGGCGAGAGCCCAGCGGCCCAGATCCGTCTCCTGCTGCAAAAGCCCGTAGGAAATGCCCCGGTTCCAGACGGTGACGAGCTCCAGGAACGGCAGCAGATCCATGTTGCCCTGCCGGGGCAGGTCATAGACGAACAGCAGCCAGAGCTTGCTCACCTGATCGGCGGCAAAGATGATGGCGGCAATCACCGCCACCATCCGGCTGAGCGGCCCCCACAGCCATCTGCGGGTAAAACCTGACGGGGGAGCCACCTTGCTCATTCTTCGTCCTTCACCGTTTCCAGCCTTGTTCAGGCTGCCGTGTTGGCTGCGTCCCATTCGCGCAGGGCTGCTGCATCGCGCAGGGTCACGTCCGGATAGTCCGGGTCCGAGCCCACCTCGGGAAGTATCTTCCACGAGCGGGCGCATTTCGTGCCTTGTGCAAGACCTGGCACCACGGCCACGCCCTTCACGTCATCCAGCGTGAAGGCACCTTCCGGTGCTGCCTCGCCGGTGAGCGTGAACTGGCTGGTGATGCAGACATCCGCCATGTCCGTACCGGCAAGGGCCGCCATCAGCTCTGCGTCGGTGACATGCACCACCGGGTGAGCTTCCAGGGACGAGCCGATGCGCTTCTCGCGGCGCTCGATTTCGAGCGCGCCGGTGACCACGCGGCGGACTTCGCGGATCTTCTCCCACTTGGCCGCCAGCGCTTCATTGCGCCACTCTGCCGGAACGGCGGGGAACTGCTGCAGATGCACCGAGCTGTCCTCACCCGGGTGACGGGCCAGCCAGCTTTCCTCCATGGTGAAGGGCAGCATCGGTGCCATCCATGTGACGAGGCAGGTGAACAGCTGCTCCACCACCTGCAGGGCGGCCTTGCGGCGCACCGAAGAGGCCGGATCGCAGTAGAGCGTGTCCTTGCGCACGTCGAAATAGAAGGCTGACAGCTCCACCGTCATGAATGTGAAGAGGTGGTGGAAGACCTTCTTGTAGTCGAAGTCCTCGTAGCCCTTGCGCACGAGGGCATCCAGCTCGGCGAGGCGGTGCAGCATCAGCTGCTCCAGCTCCGGCATGTCCTTGAGCGCGATTTCCTCGCCGGTGGCATGGGCAAGGGTTCCCAGCATCCAGCGCAGGGTGTTGCGCAGCTTGCGGTAGCTGTCCACCGAGGTCTTGAGGATCTCCGGTCCGATGCGCTGGTCTTCGGCGTAGTCGCCGGAGGCCACCCACAGGCGCAGGATATCGGCGCCATACTGCTTGATCACGTCCTGCGGGAACACCTGATTGCCCAAGGACTTGGACATCTTGCGCCCGTCCTCGGCCATGGTGAAGCCGTGGGTCAGCACTGCGTCATAGGGCGCGTGGCCACGGGTGCCGCAGCTCTCCAGCAGCGAGGAATGGAACCAGCCGCGATGCTGGTCCGAGCCCTCGAGATAGAGCACGTAGTCGTCGCCGCCATCAACCTTGCGCTTCGGGCTGAGATCGGGGCGCTTCTCCAGGCAGAAGGCATGGGTGGAGCCGCTGTCGAACCAGACATCCAGGATGTCGTCGACCTTGACCCACTCATCGGCCTTGTAGTCCGCACCCAGGAACCGTTCCTTGGCGCCTTCGGCGAACCACACATCCGCGCCTTCCGCCTTGAAGGCCTCGAAGATTCGGGCGTTGACGGCTTCGTCTTTCAGCACTTCCGCCGTGTCCTTGTGGATGAACACGGTGATCGGCACGCCCCAGGCGCGCTGGCGCGAGAGCACCCAGTCAGGGCGGCCCGCGATCATGGAACGCAGGCGGTTCTGGCCGGAGGCGGGCACGAAGCGGGTTTCGTCGATGGCCTTCAGCGCGCGGCTGCGCAGCGTGTCGCCCGGGCCGTCCAGTGTTCGGTCCATGTAGACGAACCACTGCGGCGTGTTGCGGAAGATCACCGGCTTCTTCGAGCGCCAGGAATGCGGATACTGGTGCTTGAGGCGGCCAAGGCCGATCAGCGCGCCCGCTTCCTTCAGCTTCTCGATATTGGCCTTGTTGGCAGTGCCCTTCTCACCCTTGTGGGTGATGACCTGATGGCCCTCAAAGCCCGGCGCATCCTTGGTGTAGAAGCCGTCATCGGCAACGGTGAAGGGGATGGCCGTCTCGATGCCGCGCTCTTCCAGTTCGGCGCGCTTGGCGATCCAGATCTCGAAGTCATCGGCGCCGTGGCTGGGGGCGGTGTGGACAAAGCCCGTACCGGCGTCATCGGTGACGTGATCACCATCGAGCAGCGGCACATCGAACTGATAGCCGCCAAGCTCCAGATCCCGGTAGGGATGGGCGCAGGTCATGGCTGCCAGTTCGCCGGCAGTGACCGGCCGGACAAGCGTGAAATCCGTGATACGGGCGTTCTTGAAGACATCGGCCGCCAGCTTGTCCGCAAGGATCAGCTTGTCGCCCTTCTGCACCCAGTTGTCATCGGCAAGGCCGTCCTGCGTCACCTCATAAAGGCCGTAGGAAATGGCGGAAGAGTAGGAGATGGCGCGGTTGCCGGGGATGGTCCAGGGCGTGGTTGTCCAGATGACGACCGCAGCGTCCAGCAGATCTTCGGCGGCTGCCTCGTCCAGGCTGCCAGCCTCGATCACCGGGAACTTCACCCAGATCATGTCCGACTGATAGTCCTGATATTCGATTTCGGCTTCGGCCAGCGCGGTATTCTCGACGACGGACCACATCACCGGCTTGGAGCCGCGGTAGAGCTGGCCGGAGGTGGCGAATTTCATCAGCTCGGAAGCGATCACCGCTTCGGCTTCGAAATTCATGGTCAGATACGGGTTCTCCCAGTCGCCCTCGATGCCGAGGCGGCGGAATTCCTCGCGCTGGATGCCGACCCAGTGCTCCGCATAGCTGCGGCATTCCTGGCGGAAGGCGATCATCGCGGCGGAGTTCTTCAGGTCCGGCTTCTGCTTGCCCTTGGAGCGGTAGTTCTCTTCCTCGATCTTCCACTCGATCGGCAGGCCGTGGCAGTCCCAGCCCGGAACATAGTTGCTGTCAAAACCCATCATCTGCATGGAGCGGGTGACGATGTCTTTCAGCGTCTTGTTCAGCGCGTGGCCGATGTGGATGTTGCCGTTGGCGTAGGGAGGGCCATCATGCAGCAGGAACTTGCGGCGGCCGGCAGAGGCGGCACGCAGGCGCTTGTAGAGGTTCATCGCCTTCCAGCGCGCGATGATTTCCGGCTCCTTCTGCGGCAGGCCGGCGCGCATCGGGAAATCGGTCTCGGGCAGGTGCAGCGTCGTGGAATAGTCACGGGCAGTCGTTTCGGTCATTGCATGCAATCCGCAAAAATCAGGAAGGGCAAGGCGGGCGCCTTGCCAACTGTCAGGGGAGGCGGCCATGCCGCGTCCCGCCACGAAGGGATCCCGGTCCCTCGGCGCGCCATCGCGTCAGCCGAAGGCCGGGCAGCTAATTCGTGACATCGCGGGGCCGGAAAGGCTGCCGGCAGGAAGAATGACTGTCATGGCCGCTCTAGTACCAGTCAAAAGCCTCTGAATAAAGCAGCAAATGCGGGCGGCATGCCCCCTGCCTGCCGGGTCAGGTTTCCTTGCGGATGCGCTCCCGGTGGGCAATGTAGATGCCGCTGGCAACGATCAGCGCGATGCCGGCCCAGGTCATCAGGTCGGGAAAATCGCCGAAGACCAGAAAGCCGAACAGGGTGGCGCTGACGATTTCCAGATAGTTGAACGGAGCAATGACCGACGCTGGCGCCAGGGCCAGAGCCTTCACGATCAACCCATGCGAGACGAAGGAAATGGCTCCGATGGCAAAGAGCAGCGACATTTCGATGCTGTTGGGCATAGCCACGATAATGCCCGTCGTCTCCACGCCGAAAGCGGCAATCACCGTAATGACGATGGCCAGCGTCAGGCCGCCCCCCAGCGAGGTCGTGAACTGCATGGAGAGCATGCTGTCCTCACCCGCCAGAATGCGGGTCGTCAGCAGGTAAAGCGCAAACAGGCAGGCGGTGACCATCGGCAGCAGTGCGGCCGCGCCAAAGGCATCAAAGCCCGGCCGGATGATCATGATCGCCCCGATCAGTCCCACCACCACGGCCGCCCAGCGGCGCGGACCGACTTGCTCCCTCAGGAAAATTGCGGAAAGAGCTGTCAGCATCATCGGCTGGATGAAGAAGATGGCAATCGCATCGGCAACCGGCATCACCTTCAAGGCAGTAAAGAAGGCGAAGGTGGCGCCGGCCAGAAAAATGCCGCGCAGCATGTTGATGCCCCAGCGCTTCGGCATCAGGGTGCGTAGGCCGCCGGTCATCATCAATGCGCCGAGCAGGGTAAAGACAGCCTGGAAGAAGAAACGCCCGAAGCCGATGAGCAGCGGCGCGACCGTGGCAGACAGGTATTTCGCCACCGTGTCCATGCCCGGCACGATGATCATCGCCAGCGTCATCAGCAGGATGCCCTGCAGAATATCGGCCTTTCTTGAAATCCGGCTGGCAGGCGGAGGTGCGCCCGTCATGACAGGGGCACGGCGCCAAGCGCCAGATCGAGGGCCGACAGGGGCTGTATGCTGGCAAGGACCGCGCGGGCTTCGGCGCTGTCCCGGTCCATCTGCGCAATCAGTGCCTGGCTGCTGTCAAAACGCTCCTCGGCCCGCAGGTAGGAGACGAATCGCACCCGCAGCGTCTTGCCATAGAGATCGCCGGAAAAATCGAACAGGAACACTTCCAGCAGCGGAGCCCCATTGTCGAAGGTTGGGCGGCGGCCGAAACTGGCAACGCCGTCATGGCGCTGACCGTCCACTTCCACCCGCACCGCATAGATGCCGTGCTTCAGCGTGCAGTCATCGGCAAGGCGCAGGTTGGCGGTGGGATAACCGAGATCGCGGCCGCGTTTTTCGCCATGGCGCACCTCGGCCTCGGCAAACCAGCGGTAGCCAAGCAGGCCGTTGGCCTGTGCCAGATTCCCTTCTGCAAGGGCTGCACGGATGCGGGAGGAGGAAATCACTTCGCCGCTCTCATCATTTTCCGCCGTAACGATGGTGACGCCAAAGCCGTGCTTTTCGCCGGAGGCACGCAGGAAGTCCGGCGTGCCGGCCCGGCCCTTGCCGAAGTGGAAATCATAGCCGGTGACCGCGTGACGGATGCCAAGGGCGCCGATCAGGATTTCCTCAACGAAACGCTCTGCCTCAAGGCTGGCGAAATCGCGGGTGAAGGGCAGGACGATCAGCCCGTCGAGGCCAAGCGCTTCCATCACCTCCGCCTTCACATGGGCGGGTGTCAGACGGAAGAGCGGCACATGCGGGGCAAAGACCGAACGGGGATGCGGCTCGAACGTCATGGCAATGACAGGCCGTCCGTGGCCGTGTGCTTCATCAATCGCCGCCTGCAATACGGCCCTGTGGCCCCGGTGCACACCATCAAAGTTGCCAATGGCAACGGCGCTGCCTTTGAGGTGCGCCGGTAACGAGGCCAGATCCTCGACAACTGAGAAAGGCGTAACGGTCATCAGAGATGAGAACCTGCGGGCTGGACTGCAGGCTGATCTGCAGCAGACATGAAACATGCGGCCTGACGCGTGGGAAATGCCTGCGCCAGGATTTGCCGGACCCTGCCGTTTTCACGGCCTTTCGTCAAGCGCACTTTGGCCGCCGTCCGTGCTGCGTGAACCCTCAGCTCTGGTGGCCGGGAAAGTCCCGCTCGGTCCCCCGGGCGGGGACCTTGACCATGGCTTCGCCTTCCAGAACCACCGTCTCCCCGACCCGGCAGATGCAGGAAAGCCGGGCACGGTTGCCCTTGGGCAGAAGCTCCGCGACCTTCACCTCCACCGTCACGTCATCACCGATCCGCACCGGTGCCTTGAAATTCAGGGTCTGCGACAGATAAATCGCGCCGGGGCCGGGAAGGCGCGTGCCAAGCAAGGCTGAGATAAGGCTCGCAGTATAAAGCCCATGGGCGATGCGCGTCCGGAAGGGCGTGCGTGCGGCAAAATGCTCAGACAAGTGAATAGGATTGCGGTCACCGGACACCTCGGCAAAGCCGACAATATCAGATGCGCTCACGTGCTTCGTCAGAGTCTCGCTCATGCCCTCGCTCAGGTCCTCGTAGCAAAGCTGACGCAGCTCAAGCATTTTTGCCTCCCAATACCAGAAACGTGCCCTTAAATACCGGTACGCACGCTATGGGGCGGAGTGCTCGGACACAATACGCCTTTGGGGGAAGAAAATGCCTTGCGCTATTAACGGTCTTTTCAGGGGAACCGCTTAGATTGCTCAAGTATGGGGAGGTGGGAACACGATCATCGTGTCTTCCTCCTGAAACGTCAGATCTCGTCATTTCCGGCCCAGAGGGTGGGCCCTGTAATTGACAGTATGGAGTAGACAATGGCCCTTGACCTTTCGATGCCGGTCCTGGTGGTCGATGATTACAAGACCATGATCCGGATTATCCGGAACCTGTTGAAGCAGCTTGGTTTTGAAGATATCGACGATGCAGCCGATGGTACGGAAGCCTTGGAGAAGATGAAGCAGCGCAAGTATGGCCTGGTCATCTCCGACTGGAACATGGAACCGATGACCGGTTACGAGCTGCTCAAGCAGGTTCGCGCTGACGCAAGTCTCTCCAAGACGCCGTTCATCATGGTGACTGCCGAGTCCAAGACCGAAAACGTGATCGCCGCCAAGAAGGCCGGCGTGAACAACTATATCGTGAAGCCGTTCAACGCGCAGACGCTGAAGGGCAAGATCGAAGCGGTCTTCGCAGACTGACAGAATTCGCTCACCCCGGCGGACTGTGCTGCTCCTCTCGCAGCCACGTCCGCCTGAGTGGCGGGTCAGACCGATTTTCTCACGTCTGTCATTGCCCGGATGGCACTCCGGAAAATGGTGCAGAGGGAGGTCCCGTTCCAGGCAGCAGAACGGGTCAACGGTACTGGCTACCCAACTGGAGGGCAGAACAATGGCCACAATTACAAAAGAGAACGTGGTCCGCGTCATCGAGTTTTTGGAAAAAAACAAATACCGTGACGGGGAAGTTGGCCTGAATGATGTCATGCAGCTTGCCGAAGTCATGAGCGGCTCCATGCATGATTTTCTGCTGGCGGTGCAGCCGGCAGTGACTGGCGAGCTGAAGGCAATCGCTGGCGAAATCACGCGGATGAAGGAAGAAATCACCGCGCTGCGTGCCAATGACATGAAGCAGCAGAAGATTCCCGATGCCGGGCGCGAACTCGATGCCATCGTCGAGGCGACCGAATCGGCGACGCACACGATCATGACGGCTGCCGAGGAAATCATGGGCGCCGACACGTCGGATAGCTTGGCCTATCAGGAACTCGTCAACAGCAAGATGATCGAGATCTTCGAGGCCTGCGCTTTCCAGGACATCACCGGGCAGCGCATTTCCAAGGTCGTGGACACCCTCAACTACATCGACCAGCGCGTCTCCGCCTTCGTTGAGAAGCTGCGCATTGTGGAAACGATGGAACCGGCGGCCGAGGAAACCGAAGCCGATCGCCGCAGGCGGGAGCTGATTCTCCACGGCCCTCAGCTGGCTGGTGAAGGCGTGTCGCAGGACGATATTGACGCCATGATGAGCGGTGGCGGTTCTCAGGACGACATCGACAAGCTGTTCGGCTGACGTCTGACTGATCTTCGAATCAAGAAGGGCCGTAGCGGTGACGCTGCGGCCCTTTGCTTTGGATCGGTTACCAGCTGAGGCGCGGCAGGGCGGCGCGGGCGGAGAAGCCCTCTTCCGCGAGGCGCCGGCGGATCAGCGCCTCATCCGGCGTTTCGACCGGGCCGAAATCCGAGGCATGGATGCCGCCGGTGATGAACAGCACGTCCAGGTTCTGGGCGTCTGCGCCGCGAATGTCCGTTGGCAGGCCGTCGCCGATGGCCAGTACCTTCGAGCGGTCGAAGTCCGAGCCCTGAATCTGCTGCAGGCGGGCAAGTGCCGCATCATAGATCGGCTTGTGCGGCTTGCCCGGCAGGGTGACGCGGCCGCCCAGATCCTCATAGAGGCGGGCAAGGGCACCGGCACACCAGATCAGCTTGTCGCCGCGCTCCACAACGATATCCGGATTGGCACAGACCATCAGAAGCCCACGGGCGGCAAGGGCCTGCAACTGGTCCCGGTAGTCGTCCGGCGTCTCGGTTTCATCGTCGAACAGGCCGGTGCAGCTGATCAGATCGGCGTCTGACTCGCTCACAATTTCAAGGCCGGTGCCGTCATAGAGGCTGAGATCACGCTCCGGGCCGATGTGGAAGCACTTGCGCTCCGTGCTGCTGATCAGCAGGTGGCGGGTGACGTCGCCGGATGTCACGATATCATCGTAGGCATGGCGCGGCACGCCGAGCATGGCCAGCTGCTCGTGGATCGGTTCGGCCGGGCGGGGGGCGTTGGTGATGAGCACCACCGCGCCGCGCTGCTCCTGGCGGAAGCGGGTCAGCGCCTCATGCGCCGCAGGAAAGGCGGCGACACCATTGTGCAGCACGCCCCAGACATCACTGAGAATGCCCCTGTAATCAGGCGCAATGGCACTGAGGCCGGGGATGAGCAAGGGGGCTGTTGCGTTCATGGAGGCCTCTTCCGGGCTGATCTGGTAACATTGGCGGGAATCGGGAGGTTGTCCCGCGCAGGCTGGCGGACAATATACGAAGCCGCCTGCGGGAGAAACCGGGCATGACAGCTGCCCGGACACAGATAGCATCAGACAGAGACAGCAGCAGACTGGCGCCCTAAGACAGGCGCCGCAGGACAGGCAGATGGCAGTCAGACAACTGGGCGAGGCGGTGATCAACCGCATCGCGGCAGGCGAGGTGATCGAACGGCCCGCCAGCGTGATCAAGGAGCTGGTGGAGAATGCGGTCGATGCGGGCGCCTCCAGCATCGACATTGTGACGGCTGCAGGCGGCAAGACCCTGATGCGTGTCTCCGACGACGGCCTTGGCATGACGGCAGCCGATCTGGCGCTGGCCGTGCGCCGCCATTGTACGTCGAAGCTGCATGAGGAAGACCTCTTCGACATCCGCACCCTCGGCTTCCGGGGCGAAGCGCTGCCCTCCATCGGCTCCATCGCAAGGCTTGGCATCATCACCCGGCATGCGCAGGAACCCCATGCCTGGCGCATCGAGGTCGAGGGCGGAACGGAGAGTGATGTGCATCCGGCTGCCCGCCACAAGGGCACCCAGGTGGAAGTGCGCGATCTCTTCTTTGCAACGCCCGCCCGCCTGAAATTCCTCAAGACTGACAAGGCGGAGGCCGCCGCCGTGACGGATGTGGTCCGCCGCATCGCGCTGGCCTATCCGGAGGTTGGGTTCCAGCTGTCCGGTTCGGACCGGACCGCGCAAAGCTGGCCCGCAGCGCGCGGCGAGAATCCGCGCATGGCGCGGCTGGCACAGGTTCTGGGCAAGGAGTTTCTCGACAATGCCATGGAGATCACGGCAGAGCGGGAGGGCGTGCGCCTGACCGGTTTTGCCGGCCTTCCCACCTATAACAAGGGCACGGCGCAGCAGCAGTTCTTCTATGTCAATGGCCGCCCGGTGCGCGACAAGCTGCTGCTGTCCGGTCTGCGCGGCGCCTATGCGGATGTGCTTGCCCGGGACCGGCATCCGGTGGTGGTGCTCTATATCGATCTGGACCCGGCTCTGGTGGATGTGAATGTGCATCCGGCCAAGGCAGATGTGCGCTTCCGCGACGGGCAACTGGTGCGCGGGCTGCTCGTCGGGGCGATCAAGCAGTCGCTGGTGATGGCAGGGCACAGGTCGTCCACCTCCAACGCTGCCGCAGCCATGGAGGCGCTGCGGACCGGCATGGCGCCGGGCATGGGTGAGGCGCCAGGTAGCGGCCCGCAGCGCTCCGCCGCCTATCAGGCCAGTTATGGTGGAGGGGGCTGGCGTCCCGCCCCAAGGCCTGCGCAGCCGCAGGGGGGCTGGGACTGGCGCAGTTCTGCCTACCGGCCCCCGGAGGACGATGCGGCTCCGGCCGGAGCACAGGGCTTTGCCGAAGCTGCTCAGGCCGCCCTGGCTGACATCGTCATGCCCTCCGCCGATGCGCGGGCGCATAGCGAGCCGGCGGGCCAGGAGAACATGCACCGCCCGCTGGGGGCAGCGCGGGCGCAGGTGCATGAGACCTACATCATCTCCCAGACCATGGACGGGGTTGTCATCGTCGACCAGCATGCCGCGCATGAGCGGCTGGTCTATGAGCGGCTGAAGGAAATGCTGGCCGCCCGTGACGTGCCACGGCAGATGCTGCTGATCCCGGAAATCGTCGAGCTGCCCGAGGAGGACGTGCACCGGCTGGCCGAACATGCGGATGAGCTGGAGGCTGCCGGGCTGGTGCTGGAGCCCTTCGGCCCCGGTGCCATTGCCGTGCGGGAAACGCCCGCCATGCTGAAATCGCTCAACATCCGTGCGCTGGTGCAGGATCTGGCCGACGAATTGACCGAGTGGGAAACCGCCTCAGGCCTCAAGGAAAAGCTCGATCACGTGGCCGCGACGATGGCCTGCCACGGCTCCATCCGCGCCGGCCGCCGCATGCGTCCGGAAGAGATGGACGCGCTGCTGCGCGAGATGGAGGCAACGCCTCTTTCCGGCCAGTGCAACCACGGCCGGCCGACATGGATCGAGCTGAAACTTTCCGATATCGAAAAGCTGTTCGGCCGGAAATAGCGGTCCGTTTCGGAGCAGGACCTGCTCCAAAAAGAAGAGGGCCGCACGGTGGCGGCCCTCTGGTCTCGTCCTGGGAGGGACTGTGTCAGGACGGGGCATGGCGCAGGCGCACCATGCCAACCCGTTTCATCATCAGAACACGCGCTCGACGCGGATCGTGGTGTAGAACTCGTCGCGGTCACGGCGGCCCGAGTTGCGGTTGTAATCGAAGCTGCGGTAGGCGAATTCGGTGCCGATGGAAAAGTCGGAAACCGGCTTCCAGTTGACGTTGAAGTTGGCGCCCCACTGCTTGAAGTCGTTGGCAGAGCCAGCCGCATCGGCCGAGTAGTAACCGCCTTCAATGTTGGCGTCCCACTGCTCATTGAAGTTATGCAGATAACCCGCACCAATGCCCCAGGCCTTGGTGGTCTTGGTCTTGGTGCCATCCAGCGTCGCGTCGGTGATGGCATCGTCCCAGCTGTCGAGAACATAGCCGGATGCGCCATTGCCATACATGGCCTGCAGTGCGACGGCATCGCCTGCCCCCAGGAAGGGCACATTGATCTGCACACCCGCGCCAATGGCATAACCAGCCTTGGTCTTCGCATCGGTGTCTTCAAAGCGGGTTTCATGCAGGGCGCCCATGATCTGTGCGGAACCCCAGGCCTGATCGATGCGCAGGTTGGCAACCAGATCCGGCAGGCGGTGGCCGGCATAGGTGGCGGAACCGCCCTCAAGGTTCCAGCGGCGGGTGGTGCCGTCTTCGATCGAAACCGTGGTGGTCAGACCGTTGCCGAGGTCGGCCGTATAGGCGGCAACCCAGTTGCGCACATCCGTATACTGGGTCTGGAAGTTGCCGTAGGAATAGCCGGTCCAGAAGTCATACATGGATGCGGTGCGGCCGAAGGTGAAGTTGCCGAACTGCACAAAGGCATGTTCCAGCGTGGTACCAGTACCGGTCCCGTCGTTCGAATTGTTCTCGAAGTAGGTGTCGATGTAGGCACGGACGAGCCCGTATTCGCTGTTCGTACGCGCATCGAGGCGGATTGTGCCGCGGGCGCGGGTGTAGGTGCCGAAGTCCGCGCGGTCGTCCCAGGAGTTGTCGCGGTTACCGAAATTGTCGAAACGGTATTCGGCGCGGACACGGCCTTCCACGCGCAGGCAGGTCTCGGTGCCGGGGATGTAGAAGAAACCGGTCCCATAGGCATCACAGACACGGACGTAATCAACCGGCTCGGGAGCAACCGGGAGATCGGCTGCAAGGGCGCCAGCAGACGAGGCAGCCAGGAGTGTCATTGCAGAAATCAGGCGTACACTGCGCATTCAGAGATCCTTCCCAATGAGCCAGCTGTCCGTGCCGGAGCCGCTGGGACGCATGAGTCGACATTCAATAGCAGGATGATACGCGGGCTCCTGAAAAAGAAAATCGGGCAAAACAGGCTGTTTACTCATTTGGCCGCGTAGATGCAAAAAAGACACGAAACAGCTTTTCCGCGGTTGTTTCGGCTATAAAAGATGCAGAAAGCCGAGATCGCTGGCAGTCAAGTAAGATGCTGCGTGCCTCTGTTTTAGCCGTGTGATGAAGAGATGGGCGCATCTGGCCGTGGGGGCTTCCGGCGGGAGGATTTTTCCGTCATCTGCCTGTCTTGCATGCGTGGCATGGAAGCGCCGCAGGGAGGCCGTGCGGCACGGCAGGCGGTGCGGCATTGTCCGCAGGCGGCTGACGCCACCCGGCTGGGACACTTCAGGTTCAAATGAAAAGCATTGTCTGGCTGGCCGCGCTTCCGCTCCTGCTTGCAGGAGGGCTCACTCTGCCCTTGCCCTTGCCAACCGGATTGCCCTTGCTGGTCCTTGGCCTGGTGATGATCCTTGCCGCCAGCCCTTGGGCTGTGCGCCTTTTGCGGCGGCTGCGGCGGCGCTTTCTGCGGCTGAATGGCCTGTTTCACACATTGGAAGACCGGGCCCCGGTGCGGTTGGGCCGGATCCTGCGGCGCACCCGGCCGCGGCAGAAGCTTCCTGCGCCGCCAGACGGCCCTGACGGCGGGAAGGCGCCCCTATGACGGCATGCAGCGCGCAAAGAGCACCTGACTGTCGCCGCTTGTGCGCTGATCGAGAAGCTCGAAACCGGCCGGAAGCGCAACCGTGTTGCCGGCCCGTTCTTCCAGAACGCAGATGGCGCCACCGGCCAGCCAGCCGCCCTCACGGGCAGAGGTCAGGGCCAGTTCGCCGAGGCCCTTGTCATAGGGCGGGTCGGCGAACAGCAGGTCAAACGGCTCGATTGTTCCGGCAGCCCCCAGTTTTGTGGCATCCCGGCGCAGGATCTTGGCGGCGCCGTTGAGGCCGAAGGCTTCCATGTTGCGGCGGATCACGCCGCGCGCATCCGCGCCTTCCTCAACGAAAGTGGCGTGTTTTGCGCCGCGGCTGATGGCTTCGAAGCCGAGGGCGCCTGTGCCGGCAAACAGATCCAGCACCCGTGCGCCCTCAAGATCCGCGCCAACGCCGTGCAGCAGGATGTTGAAGATGGTTTCGCGCAGCCGGTCGGAAGTCGGGCGCGTGGCGTCCGACTTCGGCGTGGCAAGGCTTGCGCCCTTGAACCGTCCGGCAACGATGCGCATCACCGGTCCCCTTAGCCGCGCGAACGGGGCTTGAAGCCACCGCCGTCGCCACCGCCGCGTTTCGGCCCGCCGGGGCCGCTGCGAACGGGACGGTTTCCACGGTCAGGCCGGTCACCGCGCTCGGAACGCTCGCGGGGACGGATCGGCCGGTCATCCGGGTCACGGAAGGCGGGCTTGCGGTCACGGCCGGTGCGCTGTTCCTGCTGCTTGTCCTCAACGAGGCCTTCATCCCCCCAGATCCGGCGGGGGCGGGGGGCGCGCTGCGGACGCTCGTCTTCTGCCTTGCGCACAGAAGGCTCACGCGTCAGGCGGAAGCGGCTGCGCGGGGAGATCTTCTGCGGACGCTGGCTCTCGCCACGCTCACGCTTGCCACCCGCCCGGCTGCCATCACGTCCGCCCTCTCTGGCACCAAAGCTGCGCTCGCCGCCTTCAGGGCGCGGCTTGCGCGGGCCCTTGGGGCGGTTCACGGCTTGTGCACCTTCACGGGCGGTCATCCACTCGCCGCGGGTCTTGGGACCCTGCTGCGGCTTCTTTTTCTTCGGCTCTTCCTTCGGAGCGGCCAGGGTCAGCACAGGAGCTTCGAAATCAGCCCCTGCGGCTTCCGCCAGCTTGTCGCCCAGCTGGTCGCGCAGCACGCGGCCCTTGATTTCGCGGGCCTCGCCCTCAGGCAGATCGAGAAGCTGGAACGGGCCGAAGGACAGGCGGATCAGCCGGTTGACCGACAGGCCCAGATGCTCCAGCACGCGCTTGACTTCGCGGTTCTTGCCCTCGCGCAGGCCCAGCGTCAGCCAGACGTTGTCGCCCTGCGTCTTGTCGAGCACAGCCTCGATGCCGCCGTAAAGCACGCCGTCGATGGCAACGCCATCGGCCAGCGCGTTCAGCTGGTCCTGCGTGATCTCGCCAAAGGCACGCACGCGGTAGCGGCGCAGCCAGCCGGTGGAGGGCAGTTCCAGCACACGGGCAAGGCCGCCGTCATTGGTCAGCAGCAGCAGGCCTTCGGTGTTGATGTCAAGGCGGCCGACGGACACCACACGAGGCAGGTCTGCGGGCAGCTTCTCGAATACGGTCGGACGGCCTTCCGGGTCGAAGTTGGTCGTCACCAGGCCGCGCGGCTTGTGATAGAGCCACAGGCGGGTGCGCTCCTTCTGCGGCAGCGGCTCGCCATCCACCAGAATGATGTCGTCTTCCGTCACGGTGATGGCCGGAGTGGTCAGCACGGTGCCGTTGACGCTGACGCGGCCGTTCGTGATCCACACTTCCGCATCGCGGCGCGAGCACAGTCCGGCGCGGGCCATCACCTTGGCGATACGCTCGCCGTCATGGGACGACACTTCGGGCGCAACGCGCACCGCCTGCGGCTTGGGCGCCGCCTGGCGCTTGGGCGCAGGCTTGCTGTCCGCGCGCTTGGGCCGGTCGTTGCGCATCGGCCGGTCATCACGATAGGGACGGCCGCCACCACGCGGGGTCCAGCCATCGCGCTGCGGGCGGTCACCACGCGGGGCGCCGTCATTACGGTCGCCGCGCTGACCGCCACGCGGGCCATAGCCGCGTTCGCCAAAGCCGCCATCGCGGCCCTGACGGTTAACTTGGCGGTCACCCTGACGTTCGCCTTGGGGGCCGCTCGTGCCACCGAAGCGGGGGCCGGAAGAGCGGGGGCCAGAAAAGCCTTTGCCGGGCGCGCGGTTGCCGTTGCGTCCGGAAGAGGAAGAGCCTGCGCCATCGTTACGGCGCGACGGGCCGCCGGGGCGATTGCCGCGGGGCCGGGAAGGAGTTTTATTGCCGGTCATGGCCGCCTCATAGCAGAGCTTGCACGGTTTAGGAATCAAGCAAATGCGGCTGCCGCACAAAATTCGCAGCTCTTGGCAAACGCCTCAAGCGATGGAGCGGCTGACGCGCGCCTTGCTTTGCTCTAAAAGCACCAGAAAGACAGGCAGATAGCAGCGTAACCGGACATGAACCCACCCAAGGCAGCAGACCGCACCGCCCCCGTGCAGTCCTTCATGGATCTGGCACTGGAAGAGGCGCGTTTGGCCGCCTCGCGCGGTGAAGTGCCGGTGGGGGCCGTGCTGGTGCGCCAGGGGGAGGTTCTGGCAAGGGCGGGCAACCGCACGCTGGAACTTAATGATCCCACGGCCCATGCCGAGGTGCTGGTCATCCGCATGGCCTGCGAGGTACTCGCCTCCCAGCGGCTGCCTGAGTGCGATCTCTATGTCACGCTGGAACCTTGCCCCATGTGTGCAGGCGCCATCTCCTTCGCCCGCATCCGCAGGCTCTACTACGGGGCGGGGGATGAAAAAGGCGGCGCCGTGGATCATGGCGTGCGCTTCTACGCCAGCTCTACGTGCCACCACGCACCGGAGGTCTATTCGGGCTTTGCCGAAGCTGAGGCCTCGCAACTGCTGAAGGACTTCTTCCGCAGCAGGCGGGAGGATTAAGGGGACTATCCGCCGCCCGGCATCATCACCATGACCGTCCGCTCACTGGGGATTGTCTTACGGGAAAGGACGGCAGCAGATGTCGGATAAGGCGTCACGGCCCAGCCGTCGCTTGCCGCACGGGAGAGAAAGCGCTCCAGCGCACCGGCGAAGTGGAAATGCATCGGCACCACGACGCTAGGCTTGATGCCGTCCAGCACCGCCATCAGGCTGTCGAGGCGCAGGGTGGCGGCATTGTCCACCGGCGCCAGAACCACGTCGATCCGGCCGAGCGTGGCCAGATCATCCGGCGTCAGCTGGTGATGCAGGTGGCCGAGATGGGCAATGCACAGGTCAGCCAGTTCGAAGATGAAGATGGAATTGCCGAAGGCGCGCGTTTCCCCATCCCAGCCGCGGGCGTTGGTCGGCAGGTTGCGGATGCGCACGTCTTCAACGCGGATGTCGTGATCAATGGGGCCACCTTCCGGGTTCCAGCCCGTGAGCACATGCTCGATGGACGGGTCCGGGTTGGGGGTAAAGTGGGTGGAATGGGCGTTGTTCATGGTCGCAACGCGCGGCGGCACAGCGGGCTTTTCGTAGTCGTTGTAGTCCGTTGCGATGCGCACGCCCTTGGGGCTGGTGATTTCGAAAGTCGCATGGCCGATGTAGCGCAGCCCCACCTCGTCCAGTGCCAGAGAGGGCGCCTGCGCCAACTGCAGGACGAGATCCGGCGACGCGCTGGCGACCTTGATGCCGGAGGGCAGCGCCCAGCCGCTGGTCTGAGGCGCCTGCGGGCCGGAAGCGATCAATTGGCAGCTTGCGGCAGCCGGAGTGGCAAGGCTCAGGCCCGCCAGAAGCAGCGCGGCAGACCGGACATGGGCGATCGGCTTGCGCCAGGTGGCTTCGTTCTTGCCGCGGAGCTCTTCAAAACGGGCTGACCTGCTGCGGCTTGTGGAGGTTTTCCTGACCATGGCGCACCCCGTCCTGATGCGTTGACACAGGAAAGCCTAGGCCAGTTTCTCTCGCAGACAAGCTCACAATTGCGTCAGAGCCGGGCGGGAAGGCAAAGAAAAAGCGCCGCTCCGGATGTCTGGCTGGGGGGAAGACGGAGCGGCGCTAGTCGGGGGCAGGCGGGAGGAAAGACCTTACCCCTTGATTACACAGAGAGTTACCGGCGGCCTTGTGCCGCGCTGAGGCTGGAACTTGTCGCAGGGCAGGCTGGCCTGCATCTCGCGGGACTGGCGGTAAAGAATTTCACCGGCATGACCGGCCTCGTCGAGCAGCGCGCGCAGGCTGCAGCCTGCTGCGATCATCAGCCCGATGGGCCGCAGATGCGCCTTGCGGTAGCAGAACACCGCAAGCCGGGCTTTCTGCTCCTCCGGCAGATCTCCGGCAGCGCTTGCGGCCGAGGCTGCATTCAGGTGCATCAGGTGCTGGAAGGTCTCTTCCGAGACCGGGCAGGTGTCCTCATCCAAGGACCGGGGTGCAACGCGGGTCATGCGGTTTCTCCTTCTGGATACAGAAAAAATTCTCAATCTTGCATATTAAACAATGGTTAATTTGGCATTCCGCGTCAAATAATGGCAGGAAAAGATATCAAAACACTCTGTGAATACACGGGATCCGCGAATTCTGGCGGGTTACGCCGCTTTTTCGAGCAGTTCGGAGAGCTGCTTCTTCACAAGCTCACGCAGCGGAGCTGCGGATTCAAGCACCATCCGGGTCTTCATGAAGTCGAGAACGCGGATGTCGTCGACGGCTGGCCGCACAAGTATATCCGGCCGTTTTTGCTTGAGCTTTTCTGCAGTAATTGTACGCATGAGGATCTGTGAGGATCCGAACAGGGAGTCCAGAGTGGCCGGTGCGTTCTTGTGGGTACGCCGCGGCACGGGCACGCCTACCACATCGACGGCAACGGTGATCCCGCAATCGGCAGGCAGTATGTCAAAGGGCAGGGGATTGGCGATGCCGCCATCCACCAGCACCTTGCCGCCCATCTCGACCGCCCGGAACACCGCCGGAATGGCGATGGAGGCGGCAATGGCGGGGCGCAGCGGACCTGTGGTGATGTCAATCTCGCTGCAGCCATAGAAATCAGTGGCGAGCACCGTCAACGGGATCTTCAGATCCTCGAAGTGATCCGGGATCAGATCTGCGGCAAACAGATTGACCACCTTCAGCGGATCGAACTGCGCAATCCCGCCGGTAAACATGTCGGTGAAGCGTTTGGGCCGCAGCTGCCACAGACGGGCAATCAGCGCGTTGCGGTGGCGGAAGGTTTCAAGCGCATAGTCATGCAGTTCCGTGCCAGACAGGCCAGCCGCATAACCGGCGCCCAGCAGCGCTCCGATGGATGAGCCGGTGATGTGGCAGGGCTTCACGCCCAGATCGTCAAAGGCCTGAAACACCGGAATATGGGACATGCCGCGCGCTCCGCCGCCGCCAAGGGCAAGGCCGATCCGGGGGTAGGTCATCTTGAAACTCGCTTCCTGCATCTGCGCGGGGAGATATTCCTGTATCAGGGTTGTGCCTGTCTTGCGTGATTTATCCGGCAGGAAGATGACAGGACCGCCCGCCGTTTATCCTCCCTGCAGAAACGGCAGAAGGGCCGCCAGCGTTCCATCCGGGTTCTCCTCGGCGAGAAAATGCCCGCCGGTCATGCCATCACCTTCCGCCTGCGGTGCCCAGCGGCGCCACACATCCAGCGGCGTGCCTGCGCCCGGCGCAATGCCTGACGTGCCCCACAGGGCGAGCAGCGGGCAGGCGATCTGGCGTCCTGCGGCGATGTCGGCGCCGTCATGCTCCAGATCCATTGTGGCGCCTGCCCGGTAGTCCTGACACATGGCGTGGATGCGGGCGGGCTGGCGGAAGGCGTCCCGGTAGGCTTTCATGGCGGCAGGGCTGAAGGCGGAAAGGCTTCGCTCCGCCGTCCAGCTCGCCATGGTGTGATCGATGTAATAGTCCGGGCTGCCGCCGATCAGCGTTTCGGGCAGGGGCGCAGGCTGGGCAAGGAAGGCCCAGTGGTAGACCTTGAGCGCGAATTGCCGGTCCATGCGGGCCCAGTAGTCATGGGTGGGCAGAATATCCAGCACGGCCGCGCGGCTGACGGCTTCCGGATGATCCAGCGCCAGCCGGTAGGTGACACGCGCGCCCCGGTCGTGACCGCAGACCATGAAGCGGTCATGGCCAAGGCCGCGCATCAGCTGAGCCACGTCCAGCGCCATCTGCCGCTTGGAATAAAGGCTTGCATCCCCTTTGGGGGCCTCGCTGGCGCCATAGCCGCGCAGGTCCGGGATCACCAGTGTGAAGTGCCGTGCAAGCTCCGGCGCAATGCGGTGCCACATTACATGGCTTTGCGGAAAGCCGTGAAGCAGCAGCAGGGCAGGCCCTGATCCGCCGAGGCGGCAGAACAGGCGGACATCGCCAGCCTCAATCATTCTGGCGTCAAATCCGGGAAAAAGATCTGCCTCGGGTGCTGTCATCATCCGGCTCCTTCCTGTGCTGAAGACAGGATGGCCGCAGCGGGGGACAGGCGCAAGGGAGATGCCTATTCACGAAAACAAGAAGCCCGGCACAGCGGATGCCGTGCCGGGCTTCTTCAGTCCGGTGCTGAGCCATCTGCCCTCAGAGGGCGCGCCAGGCGATGTCACGGCGGCAGAAGCCTTCGGGCCAGTCGATCAGGTCCACGGCCTTGTAGGCCCGCTCGCGGGCTTCGGCGACGGTCCTGCCGGTGGCGGTGACGTTGAGCACGCGCCCGCCCGTTGCCAGAATGCGCCCGCCGTCGGCCTTGGTGCCAGCGTGGAAGACTTTGACGCCTTCGACCTTGCCCGCAGCTTCAAGACCGCGGATCTCCGTGTTCTTCTCATAGGCGCCCGGATAGCCCTTGGCGGCCATGACGACGGTGAGGGCCACGTCATCGCTCCAGGTGGCTGTGTGCTGGTCCAGCGTGCCGTCTGCGGTGGCGATCAGCAGCGGCAGCAGATCCTCCTTGAGGCGCAGGGTGATGACCTGACATTCCGGGTCGCCGAAGCGGGTGTTGTATTCGATGAGCTTGGGGCCATTCTCGCCGATCATGAGACCTGCGAAAAGCACGCCCTTGAACGGGGTGCCGCGTTTTGCCAGCGTTTCGATGGTCGGGAGGATGATCTCGTCCATGGTGCGGGCGATGACGGCATCGCTGGCGACGGGGGCAGGCGTGTAGGCGCCCATACCGCCGGTGTTGGGGCCTTCGTCGCCGTCAAAGGCGCGTTTGTGGTCCTGTGCGGCCACGAGGGGCAGGGCGGTCCTGCCGTCGGACAGCACGAAGAAGCTGGCCTCTTCGCCGGTGAGGAACTCCTCGATCACCACTTCCGCCCCGGCTGCGCCGAAGCTGCCGTCGAAACAGGCGTTTACGGCGGCCTCGGCCTCGTCCAGCGTCATGGCCACGACCACGCCCTTGCCGGCGGCAAGGCCATCTGCCTTGACCACAATCGGCGCGCCCTGCTGGCGCAGATAGGCCAGCGCCTTGTCCTTGTCCGCAAAGCGGCCATAGGCAGCGGTCGGAATATTGGCTTCGGCGCAGAGATCCTTGGTGAAGCCCTTGGAGCCTTCCAGCTGGGCAGCGGCCTTTGAGGGGCCGAAGGCCTTGATGCCGGCCGCCGCCAGATCATCGACGATGCCTTCAACCAGCGGGCCTTCCGGGCCGACGACAACGAAATCGATGGCCTTTTCCTTGCAGAAGGCAATCACGGCAGCGTGGTCTGCAACGTCCAGAGCAACGAGTTCGGCCTCTTCGGCAATGCCGGCGTTGCCCGGCGCGGCGTAGAGCCGGGAGGTCAGCGGCGACTTGGCAATGGCATAGGCGAGGGCGTGTTCACGGCCACCGGAACCGATGAGGAGAATATTCATGGGCAAGCTCTCACGTCTGTGCGGCATCGCCGCTGGGCCTTCCAGAGTTGCGGCGCGGATTAGCACGGCGGGCCGGGTGCGGCAATCGGCTGAGCGGCAGGAGGCGGCAGAATGAGGCGGCCCGGCGGCTTTTCACTGATGCTCGGAACGGCTGTCACGGCGCCGCGTATTGTCGAACTCGCGGGCCGCATGCGCGGTGAAACGGGGCTGCCGATGACACGGGCGCAGGAAAGCGCGCTGCGCATGCTGATGGTGGATGCCAATCTCGGCCGGGCGTGGCTCGCCAATTTCCGGGATCAGCCTGCGGGCTATGCCGTGGCATTCTTCCGTCATTCGGTGGAAATGGCCGGCCGTCTGGCGCTCTTCGGCGAGTTCTACATCGCTCCGGAAGCCCGCGGGCGCGGGCTGGGCCGCCGTCTTCTGCGCGGGGCCTGCGCCGATCTTGCCGATTTCGGCATCCGCCATTTCCAGGCTGCTGCGCCGCAGAATTCCGTGGCGGCCGGATTGATCCTGTCCGAGGGTTTTGGCCGCAGCCCGCTTGCGGTCTATGAGCGGCAGATCGGTGAGGAAGACGATCTGGCGCCATGACTGCCCATGCTTGATGAGGCTGGCAGCCGGGAACGGGATTGGAAGATCTGGTTACATGGCGGACGTAAGGCTTCTGTCCGCCGCCAAGGGCTCGCCAGAGGCGGCAGGGCCGTGGTAACGAAGGGGCATGAGTCTCAAGATCTTCGGCACCCGCGACACGGGCCCGGTTTCCGATGCTGTGAAGCGTCACTGGGTCGACACCAAACTGCCCGCCTGGGCCCGGCCTTATGCGCGCCTTGCGCGCTGGGAGCGGCCCATCGGCTGGCAATTGCTGCTGTGGCCGTGCCTGTGGTCCTCCGCGCTGGCGGCGGTCGCGGCCGGAAATGCCTATCCGAACCCCTGGCACATCCTGCTGTTCCTCATTGGGGCGGTGGCCATGCGCGGGGCGGGCTGCACCTACAACGACCTTGTGGACGAGAAGATCGACGCGCAGGTGGAACGCACCCGCTCGCGGCCGATCCCCGCCGGACAGGTCAGCCGCGCACAGGCCAAGCTCTTCATGGCGCTGCAGGCGCTCGTGGGCGGGCTGGTGCTCATCCAGTTCAACCTGTTCACGATCGTTCTCGGCCTCGCCTCGCTGCTCGTCGTGGCCATCTATCCCTTCATGAAGCGCTACACCAACTGGCCGCAGCTGTTCCTCGGCTTTGCCTTCTCCTGGGGCGCGCTGATGGGCTGGGCCGCCCTGTTCGGCAAGCTCGATACGGCGCCTTTGCTGCTTTATGCCGGCGGCATTCTCTGGACGATCGGCTATGACACGATCTACGCCCATCAGGACAAGGAAGACGATGCGCTGGTGGGGGTTCGCTCCACCGCAAGGCTGTTCGGGTCCTGGACGAAAGCGGCGCTGGTGGTGCTTTATTCCGGCGCAACGGTGCTTTTCGCCCTTGCTGCGGCACTTGCGGACGCGGGGCCCTTTGCCTTTGCCGGCATTGCGCTGGGCGCACTGCATCTGTTCTGGCAGATCGTGGTGCTGGATATCGATGATGGCGATCAGTGCCTGAAGCTCTTCCGCTCCAATGACCGCTATGGCTGGATCGTCTTCGCAGGCTTCTGCCTGGAGGCGCTGGTCAGCCGTCTGTAACAGCTACTGGGCAGCGGATGCCACGGGCAGATGCACCACCTGAATAACGGAAGCGGCCGCCTCCATCTCTTCTTGCTGGCCCGTTACCGGTTTGTCATGGCCGTTGCGAACCATGTTTCTGCCCGCACGTTTGGCCGAATAGAGCCCACGGTCAGCGATGGCCAGCGTCTGCTCCAGGCCATTGACGCCGCTTCTGCCCGCCGCGATCCCGGCACTGACGGTAACATGCAGGACACCGCCTGATTTGCGCACGGTCTTTTCGGCAAAGTCAGTGCGCAGCCGGTCAGCCACCGCTTCAAGTGTGCGCAGGTCCGTATCCGGGAGGAAAACGGCAAACTCCTCGCCGCCAAGCCGGGCCGCGAAGTCGCCCTTACGGGTGTTCTCGCGCAGAACATCGGCAAAGATCATCAGCATCTCGTCGCCGGCGGCATGGCCATGCAGGTCATTCACCTGCTTGAAGTGGTCCAGGTCGAACAGGGCAACGGCAAACAGCCGGCCGGCAAATGCATGCGTCTCCAGCCAGCGGCCCGCATCATTGAAGAAGGCGCGCCGGTTGGACAGCTCTGTCAGCGGATCGCGTAAAGCCTGTTCCCGCAGCAGCCGCTCTTCCCTTTCGATGATCATCGCAAAGGCAGAGATGATGGTCGCGAGCGTGGAGATGATGAGCGTGAGAAGGTAGATCGCGGTTAGATTGGATTTGACTGCAGCATCAAAACTATCCAGACCGGTGAACGAAAAGGCCAGAGCAATGGACATCTTCGACAGGATCTCGAAGATCATGCTGTCGCGAAGCCATTTCGCTGATCTCAACCGGTCGTGATTGTACTTGCGGGTGACCTGGATCGAAGCGAGCAGGAGCAAAACGACCAGTGAATTGACCAGAATCACGCGCGCCAGGAAGTTTTCGTAGAACACAGGCATAAGGCACAGGGACATCCAAAGGGTGGCAGGCGCTGCGGTGATCATCCAGCTCTCATGCCGGTTCCAGAACATCTTGATGGCCTTGAGGCGCAAGCTCATCGCCAGCAGAATGATGCCATTGCCAAACGCAATGCTTGGGAAGTCCGGGATGTGTCCGCGCAGGCTGACGAGGAAAATTCCAGCGCCCATGAGGCCGAGAGCAACAGACCAGCAGCGGACGCTGTCGGCGTGGGCGCTTGGTCTGCGGACCGAGAACCGGAACACAAGCATCAGCATGCCAGCGCCCATCAGAAGCATGAGCGCGACTGCAGTTGAAAGCGTAACGGCATCAAGATGCATATGACTTTGTTCCTGTCCGGAAGGTGACAGATCTAGCGCAGAAAATGCTAAAATATCCGTTAGGTCAAACGCGTAGTATGCGAAAAATTTTCTTCGCCGTGACAGTCGGCCGGTGATCTGAAAACAGAAGATCATAAACGGAAGAGGCGGCCCAAGGCCGCCTGACTGCTTTCTGCCACAAGTTCTGCGGAGCACCTGAACTCAGTGCCGCGCGATGATCTCGCGCTCGCCGCGGTGCACCGGCTGCAGGGCAAGGCCACCGCCCGTCTTGCGGCGGTTCAGGAAGCGGGGGCGGTGGCCCGTGAGGGCATAAACCTTGCGCCGCAGGCAGGGCCTTGCAGGAAAATGCGGCTGCGCGGCATCCTGAATAGTCGAGACGCTGCCGTCCGGCTCCACGATCTGGAGCGGCAGGTTGAGCGCTTCGGCCCAGCCGGCCCAGTCTTCGGCCAGATCCTCGGCATTGTCCGCCTCGCGCAGCGTGAGGCACAGAGCGGGGTCCGGATGGCGCAGGAAGAGCCGCGCCACCAGCGTGCCAAGAAGTCCCGCCGGGCGGATTTCCACGGCAATGCCCTCAAAGACATTGAGCGGCACCACCAGCGTCAGCGGCAGTCCGGCCAGCGGGCGCTTGATGATGGCAGTGTCACGGTCCAGATAGACCCTGGCAGCGACACGGGCGCTGCCGGCAGCAGGCGGCGCGCTCATGGTGGTGTCGAATCTGACGGGGAGGGTAGCCGGGTCGAGCCGCTCTGCGCGGCCCGCCCCGGCCTCCAATGCTCCGTCGATAGCTGTCTGACGTCCCAATTGCCTCTCCATCGGGCCCTTGTTTTGCGGTGGGCCTCGTGAATGACATCAATCTACGCAGCAGCCGGTGGGCATTGCCTTAACAGGCGTGGTTAAGAAAAGATGATCTGATTCAGGGTTATCAAAGACTAACCAGTTACTTAAGGAAAAACTTACTTTGCTTGTCCGGCCTGGCGGTCACGCCGGTCTTGCCGCCTGTGCGCCCGCGCCTTAAACAGGGGCATGACTAGGAGAAAAGACCAGCCATGAGCGATCTCGTCGACAAGCGGGTACTGGAAGAGCGGGCAGCGCGCCTTGTGGAGGCTGCGCGCCGTGCGGGCGCCGATGCCTGCGATGCGGTCGCCATCACGGGCGTTTCCCTGAGCGTCGAGGTACGGGAAGGCAAGGTCGAGGAAACCGAGCGTGCCGAGGGCGATGACATTACCCTGCGCGTCTTCGTGGGCCGGCGCACCGCCTCCGTCTCTGCCAACACGCTGCAGGACCTGGACGGGCTTGCAGCCCGCGCCGTCGCCATGGCCCGTGTTGCGCCGGAAGATCCCTACGCCGGTCTTGCAGAAGAGGAGCGCCTTCTGAAGACGCTGCCGGAGCTGGAGCTTCTGGACACACATCAGCCGTCCGCCGATGAACTGAAAGAGATGGCGCTTGCCGCCGAGGCCGCAGGCCTGTCCGTTTCCGGTGTCAGCCGTTCCGGCGGGGCGAGCGCCTCCTGGCGGCTGGGTGGCATGGTGCTGGCGACGAGCCACGGCTTCACGGGTTCCTACACCAGCTCCCGCTTTGGCCTGTCCATGACGGCGGTGGCCGGTGAGGGCACCGCCATGGAACGGGATTTCGACTTCGATTCCCGCACATTCTTCGCCGATATGGACGCCCCGGCGCTGATCGGCCAGCGCGCGGGCGAGAGGGCGGTGCGCCGGCTCAACCCGAAGAAGCTCTCCACCCGCAAGGGGCATGTGATTTATGAAGCGCGTGCGGCGCGCAGCCTGCTGGGGCATCTGGCCGGAGCCATCAATGGCGCGGCCATTGCCCGTGGCACCAGTTTCCTGAAGGACCGGATGAACGAACGTGTCTTCGCGCCGGGCATCCGCATCAGCGACAATCCGCACAAGCCGCGCGGCGCAGCCACCCGCCCCTTCGACGGGGAGGGTACTGGTGCGCTGCCGCTCGACATGATCGAGGATGGTGTCCTGCGGCACTGGTTCCTGGATGGAGCAACCGCGCGCGAGCTGGGCCTTGCCGCCAATGGCCGTGCCCACCGGAGCGGCTCCGGCACGTCGCCCGGGGCTACCAACCTGACGCTGCATCCGGGCACGGAAAGCCCGGAGGAGATGATGCGTGCCCTCGGCTCCGGCCTGCTGGTGACGGATCTGATCGGCCACGGCGCCAATGGCGTGACGGGGGATTATTCACGCGGGGCCTCCGGCTTCTGGTTCGAAAACGGCGAACTTGTCGAGGCGGTCAGCGAGATTACCATCGCGGGCAACCTCAAGGACATGTTCGCCCGCCTGCGCCCGGCCAATGACCTGGATGCGCGCTATTCCACCGCCACGCCCTCTGTCGTCATCGAGGATCTGACCATTGCCGGAAACTGACGCTGGCCTTCTGGCGGATCTTGCGCTTCTGGAAGCGGCCGCCCGCAAGGCCGGGGAAATCACCCTCGGCTTCTTCGGGCGCGATCCGCAGACCTGGATGAAGGCGGGCAGTTCGCCCGTCTCCGAAGCCGATATGGCGGCCGATGCCTGTCTGCGCGAGACGCTGCTGGCCGCCCGGCCGGATTATGGCTGGCTGTCGGAGGAAACGGCGGATACGCCCGACCGGCTCGGCAAGGCGCGTGTCTTCGTGGTGGACCCGATCGACGGCACGCGGGCCTTTCTTGCCGGCAAGGATGAGTGGACGATTTCGCTGGCGGTGGTTGAAGATGGGCGGCCCGTGGTGGCGGTGCTGCTCAACCCGGTGCGGGGCGAGCTTTTCAGCGCCGTTACGGGCTGCGGCACCCGCCTCAACGGGCGGCTGGTGACGGCGCGGGTGCGCGAGGATCTGACGGGGGCAACGCTGCTGGGGCCGCAGGGCCTGCTCAACCGGGCGGCCGAAGAGGGCGGCATCGTGCCTTCCGGCACCATTGGCTCGCTGGCCTACCGCATCGCCAAGGTGGCCGCCGGAGATGTGGACCTCGCCGCCGCGCGGGCCAATGCCCATGATTGGGATCTTGCGGCTGCCGATCTTTTGGTGCAGGAAGCGGGTGGAAGGCTGACGGACTGGTCCGGCGCTGCATGCCTTTATAACCGTAAGACACTGCAGCACCCGGAACTGGTGGCTGCCGGTGAGGTATTGTCGGCAAAGGCCTCGGCCTTTCTGCGCGGATTGAAGCTGCGCTGAGGCCGTCCGCCGCTGAACTGCCGCCGACTGCTAGAAGACAAGACGCAAGGAGCACATCGTGACGAACAGCACCGGAAACGAGCCCAAGCAACTGCTGCATCTGGTTTTCGGCGGCGAGCTGGAGAGCCCGGAGGGCCTGACCTTCCGTGATCTCGAAAAGCTCGATATCGTCGGTATCTACCCGAATTACGCGACGGCCTACACCGCCTGGAAGAGCAAGGCGCAGGCCACCGTCGACAACGCTCACATGCGCTATTTCATCGTCCACATGCACCGCCTGCTGGACCCGGAAACCGCCGCCTGAGAGCCTCTTGAGCCCTCGGGCGCGACGTCAGGAACAGAATGCTTAAGAAACTCGGCCGGAATCCCGCGCTGTTGAAGGCCGCTGGCTTGCTGCTGGCGGCTTACCTGCGTCTGGTGCGCAAGACGAACAGCATGGTCATTGATCCGCCGGATGCCTATGACCGGCTGCAGCCGCACCGGCCCTTCATCTGCGCCATGTGGCATGGCCAGCATTTCATGATGCCCTTCACCCGGCCTGATGACTGGGACGTGCATGTTATGATCTCCCGCTCTGCGGATGGCGAGATCAACGCTACGGCGGCTGAAAAGCTGGGCCTGAAGCTGATCCGCGCTTCGGGCAGCCAGAAGTCCTACCAGATCACCAAGCGCGGCGGCATGCGCGGCTTCATCGAGGGCCTGCGCGCGCTGAAGGAGGGCGGCATCATGGCCTTGACGGCGGATGTGCCGAAGGGGCCAGCCCGTGTTGCCGGGCAGGGCATCGTGCAGATGGCCCGCCACTCCGGCCGCCCCATTGTGCCCTTTGCCATCGCCACCAGCCGCTTTCTGACCTTCAACAGCTGGGACAAGGCGTGTCTGAACCTGCCGTTCGGCCGCGCTGCCATCGCCATCGGCGAGCCCATCTATGTGGCGAATGACGCCGATGACGAGGCGCTGGAGGTGGCCCGCCTTGCCGTCGAAGCCGGCCTCAACGAGGTGACGGCCCGCGCCTATGCCCTGACCGGGAAGCGCCATGGCTGACGCGCGCGCCGCTGCCGCCGCTTCCTTTCCCTTGCGCGCTTATGGAGCCGTGGCAGGGCTGGCCCTGCCGGTCCTGAAGCTGCTGCATGCCTCCCGCGTGCGGGCGGGCAAGGAAGATCCGGCGCGTCGCGGCGAGCGTTTCGGCATGGCCTCCCGCCCGCGCCCTCAAGGCCGGCTGGTCTGGCTGCATGCCGCCAGTGTTGGCGAAACCAACTCGGTACTGCCACTGATCGAACGGCTGACGGGTGAGGGTGTCAACTTGCTCCTGACCACGGTGACGCGCACCTCTGCGGAAATTGCCGCGCAGCGCCTGCCGCATGGGGCCTTCCATCAATATGCTCCCTTTGACGCGCCGCAGCTTGTCCGCCGGTTTCTCACGCACTGGCAGCCGGATCTGGCGCTGGTGGTGGAATCGGAGATCTGGCCCGGCACCTTCGCCCGGCTGGCGCGGACGGGCATTCCGCTTGCCATCATCAACGGGCGCATGTCTGCCCGCTCCGGCGCCAAGTGGGAGAAAAGCCGCGCCTTTGGCCGGGCCGTCTTCGGCTGCGTCAGCCTGTGCCTGGCCCAGAGCGAGGCGGATGCCGCGCGCTACCGCAAGCTGGGCGTTGCCGATGTGCGCTCCCCCGGCAACCTGAAATTCGACGCCGCAGCGCCGCTGGCCGATCCTGCCGCCGTTGCCGCCCTTTCGGCGCAGATGGCAGGCCGCCCGCTGTGGCTGGCTGCCTCCACCCATCCGGGCGAGGATGAGATCGTCCTCGCCGCCCACAAGCACCTGGCGGAGCGGTTTCCCGGCCTGCTGACGCTGCTGATGCCGCGCCATCCGGTGCGCGGCAGCGATATCGCAGCGCTGGCTTCAGGCGCGGGCCTCAAGGCGGCGCAGCGCTCCTGCGGGGCGTTTCCGGCGGCGGATCTTGATGTCTATATCGCCGACACGCTGGGCGAGATGGGACTGTTTTTGCGGTTGGCGCCGGCTGTCTTCCTCGGCGGGTCCTTTGCACCCGTGGGTGGACATAATCCGGTGGAACCGGCACAGTTGAACGTGCCGCTGGTCACCGGGCCGCTCGTTGCCAATGCGCGGGCCGTCTACCGCGACCTGTGGGATGCGCAGGCGGCCGTGCGCGTCGATGATCCGGCAGAACTTGGCCCCGCCATCGCCCGGCTTCTGGCCGATGAGCCGGGGCGCAAGGCCATGGCCGCGCGTGCCTTCGCGGTGGCGGAGGCGGGTGCAGGCGCGCTGGATCGCACGCTGGAACATCTGCGGCCTTTGCTCTACGCTGACAGCGGTGCAAGGGACGGGATTTCCGGGGAATGAGAACGGCTCCAGCCTTCTGGTGGCATGACAGGATCAGCCTGAAGGCCGCGCTGCTTTCGCCTCTCTCCTTCATTTACGGCGCGGTCTCCGGCCGCCGCATGCATCAGGCGCCTTCCGCCCATGCCAGCCTGCCGGTCATCTGCATCGGCAATTTCGTCGTCGGCGGGGCGGGCAAGACGCCCTTTGCCCTGAAGCTCTGCGCCCTGCTGCAGGCCGAGGGGCACAAGCCGGTGTTCCTGCTGCGCGGCTATGGCGGGCGGCTGAAGGGCCCGATGCTGGTGGATCCGGAAAAGCACAGCGGCGCCGATGTGGGCGACGAGGCCTTTCTGCTGGCCGCCGCTGCGCCCACGATCGTCGCCGCCAACAGGCCGGAGGGTGCGGCCTTCGCCGCCACGCTGGAGGCAAGCCTCATTCTCATGGACGACGGCTTCCAGAACCCGGCGCTGGCCAAAGATCTGACGCTGGCCCTGGTGGATGCTGAAGTCGGCACCGGCAACGGGTTGTGCCTGCCCGCCGGTCCCTTGCGCGCGCCGCTTTCCGCCCAGATCCGCAAGGCCGATGCGCTGGTGGTGGTGGGCGAAGGCAGCCGCGCCGCCAAGGCCGTGCACCTGGCCGCCCGGCGCGGCCTGCCGATCATCGAGGCGAAGATCACCCCCACCAATGGCGCGGAATTCGAGGGGCAGAAGGTGCTGGCCTATGCGGGCATCGGACGGCCGCAGAAATTCTTCGCAAGCCTTGCCGCCACGGGGGCCGAAGTGGTGGAGACCCGCGCCTTCGGCGATCATCACCCCTATTCGGAAGCCGAAGCCCAGAGCCTTCTCACCCGCGCCGAAACGGACAACCTGCAACTGGTGACCACCGCCAAGGACATGGCCCGCATCGAAAGCGCCGAGGGCGGGATCTACCGCTGGCTTGCCAAGCGCTCCGCCGTGCTGGAGGTGGACATGCGCATCGAGCCGCAATCCCGCCTTATGGACCTCATCGCCGAAACCCTCCGCCACCGCCCCTTCCGCAGCCGGTGAGGGGAGGCGTTCCTGGAGAGAAGCGGCGGGGATCCGGGACCGGTGAACCGGGGTGTCAATGGGCGGGCGTAAGGGCGGCACTGTGCTGTTTGGCCTGCCAGGCAGGCTCCAACTCCTCTCCCCCCCTTGAGGGGGAGATGCCCCCGGCAGGGGGCAGAGGGGGGGGGTAACGGACTGTCCGCTCATATGAGGGGTGGTGCTGTGTTGAAGCGCTGCTACCCCCCTCTGTCTGCTGGCGCAGACATCTCCCCCTCAAGCGGGAAAGGTGCAGTGCCGGCGCCGCTTCCCGGCAAATCCGCCCCGGACAGCAAAAACCTCAGAGGTCCTTGCCCTCGAACTGCACGAAGCGGGTGTGGGCGGCGGCGGGGTCCACATAGGCCTCCTGACGCTCCACGCACCAGTATTTCAGCTCATCCAGCGGAATGGCCTGCCCGGTCACGGCACAGCGCACGAAGGTGCCGGGAGACTCGATCTGGAAATCACCATCCAGATAGCGCAAACGCGCCTCACCCGGCATGCGCGGGGTTTCCATGCGGTTCATCACATCTCTCTCCTGCATCCGGCCCACCCCTGAGGCAAGCCCCAACTCTTGCGCCGGTTATGGCCGGAAGCCAGGGGATGGTCAATGCTGGGGGATGTTTAGTCTGATGGAAGTCAAATCGTGCAAGCTCCCCCACAGGGGATGAATTCCCCCACCCGACCCGCTATGTTACCTCAAAACCGGTGCCGCCTGTGCGCCGGTTCCCTGTTCCGCAAGTCAGCTGAAAGACACCGATGAGCCAGTCCCCTTCTGCCGCCGCAATTCCGGATCTGATCGAAGCCTCGGGGCTCGGGATGGAGGCGGCGCGGCGGATTGTGGGGGAGGCGCTGGCGGGGGCGGATGACGGGGAGCTGTTTGTGGAATACCGGCAGTCGGAAGGGCTGGTGTTCGACAATGGCCGTCTGAAGGGCGCCAACTACGATACGTCGCAGGGCTTTGGCCTGCGGGCTGTCTGCGGCGAGGCGGCTGGTTATGCCCATTCGGGCGAGATTTCGGAAGCGGCGCTGAAGCGGGCGGCGGATGCCGTGTCTGCTGTGCGCTCCGGCCACGCGGGCAGCTATGCCGGTGCGCCCGCCCGCACCAATGTGCAGCTTTATCCGGACCTCAACCCTCTGGCGGGGCCAAGCTTTGAGGAAAAAGTGAAGCTGCTGCAGGAGATTGACGCCTTTGCGCGTGCGCGTGATCCGCGCGTGCGGCAGGTCACGGCTTCCATCGGCGGCTCCTGGCAGGTGGTGGACATTCTGCGCGCCGATGGGCACCGGGTGCGCGATGTGCGGCCGATGGTGAGCCTGTCCATCTCCGTGGTGGCGGCTTCGGGCGAGCGCATGGAAACCGGCTCCTTCGGCTGCGGCGGGCGCGAGGGCTTTGACCGTTTCATCACGCCGGAGGCCTGGCAGGCAGGTGTGGATGAGGCGCTGCGCCGGGCGCTGGTCAATCTTGAGGCGGTGCCTGCGCCTGCCGGTACGTTTGACGTGGTGATGGGCCCCGGCTGGCCGGGCATCCTGCTGCATGAGGCAGTGGGCCACGGGCTGGAAGGGGATTTCAACCGCAAGAAGACGTCCGCCTTCGCCGGGCTGATGGGCCAGCGCGTGGCGGCCCCCGGTGTTACTATCGTCGATGACGGCACGATTGCCGGCCGGCGCGGCTCCATCACCGTGGATGACGAAGGCACACCCTCGGCCTCAACGCCGCTGATCGAGGACGGCATTCTGGTGGGCTACATGCAGGACCGGCAGAATGCCCGGCTGATGGGCATGAAGCCCACCGGCAATGGCCGCCGCCAGTCCTTTGCGCATATTCCCATGCCGCGCATGACCAACACCATCATGATGGGCGGCGACAAGGACCCGCAGGAAATCCTCGCCTCGGTGAAGAACGGCATCTATGCCGTGTCCTTCGGCGGCGGGCAGGTGGATATCACCAGCGGCAAGTTCGTCTTCTCCTGCACGGAAGCCTACCGCATCGAGAACGGCAAGGCCGGCGCGCCGCTGAAGGGGGCGATGCTGATCGGCAACGGCCCGGATGCGCTGACCCGCGTCAGCATGATCGGCAATGACATGGCGCTGGACCCGGGCATGGGCACCTGCGGCAAGCAGGGGCAGGGGGTGCCGGTGGGCGTCGGCCAGCCATCCCTGCGGCTCGACGGGCTGACTGTCGGCGGCACGGCGGTCTGATTCTTTGCCTTTGCTCGTATTGCGGGACTTTCCATGACCATCAGCTTCGTCATCTTCGACATGGACGATGTGCTCTATGATTTTGACCGGGAAGCCCGGCGCGACGCGCTGGAGCGGCTGACCGGCCGCCCGCGCAGCCTGTTTGAGCCCGCCATCTGGGGCTCGGGCTGGGAGGCACGTGCAGAAGCGGGCGATCCGGCAACGGCAGAGGGCTACCTTGCCGGCTTCTCGCAAGGGCTGGGCCATCCCATTTCCGAAGCCGACTGGGCGCGTATCCGCAAGTCCGTCATGCGCCCGCGCCCGTCCGTTCTGGCGCTGGCCAATGCGGTGAGCGAGCAGGCCGATACGGCGCTTCTGACCAACAATGGCATGCTGCTCGGCAAGGTGCTGGGCCACTGCGCGCCGGAGGTGATCGATATCTTCGGCGAGCAGGCGCATGTCTCGGCAGAATTCGGCGCCCGCAAGCCTGACCCGGCGGTCTACCTGCGCCTGTGCGAGCGTTACGGCCATGATCCGGCGGCAACGCTGATGGTGGACGACCTGCCGGAGAATATCGAGGGCGCGGAGGCTGCGGGCCTCAAGGGGCATCTCTATGAGACGCCGGAGGGCTTGCGCGCTGCCCTGCGCGGCTTCGGCTTCGAGGTGTGAAAACGGCATGAAAAGACCCGCCGGCTGTTGCAGCAGGCGGGTCCTGAAGGCGCAGAGTCTTGCGGGCGCGTTACGGCAGCGCGTCAAAACCGGCGGAGAAGCCGGTGAGCGAGATCGGAATGCCGATGCCTTCTTCCGGGGTCTGGAAGATGATGAAAGTGGCCTGCTTGCCGCCGCGCAGCTTGCCCACCACATCATCCTGCAGGATCACTTCGGCAATGCAGCCATTCGGCAGGCAGCGGACGAAGGCGGCGCGGCCGATGTCGGCGTCATCAACACGCAGGCCAAGGCCGGAGGGCAGCAACACGCCGAGCGGCGCCAGAACGCGCAGGATGCGCGCCTGCTTGTCGGCGGTCTTCAGCACGATGACCGAAAGGCCCACATTGTCCCGGTCTTCCGCCGTCACGTTCTGGATAAGGGCGCACTGCTCGCTTTCGGCACCCGGAGGGGTGTCACAGCGCATCTGCCAGTCACCGTGAACAGCCTTCACCTCGCCCTGGGCAAGGGCGGGGCTGGTGATGGCCTGTGCTCCCAGGCCCAACAGGAGGCCAAAAACCGGGGCGGCAAAAGCGGCAAGGCGCGGGATACGGGTCAGCAAGGACTTTTCTCCGACTGGGTCATTCAACGCCGCAAGGGCGAATCAGGTTCTTAAAACTCAACGCACAATGCCGCAAGCGGGCAGCGTGATCCACATTTCAATAGGCTCCATGGCAGAAGCAAGGCGGAAACGCTGCAAGAGGCGGGAAAAATGCCAGCCTGCCGCTGGCTGCGTTGATCCTGATCAACCTGTGCATGGAACTGGCCGCTGGCCGGAGGTTTCAGCCAAGCTGTAAAATATTGACAAGGATCAAGGCAGGGAAATGGGCAAGCTCTGGCGAAATCACGACAAACCCATTGCTAAGGCCGTTCTCTTGTGGTTTTTGTGCCCGAAGAGGGAGAAGTGAAAAGGCTGCGGCAGAACGTCGCTCCTCCCTTGGCCGCATCGTGCAGCATGCGGTTATATGCGTATTATCATACGCGAAATGGACGCGAGACACTCCGGTCTGATGCAGGGCGCCAAAAGGGCGCCGGCCTCGGGCGGGAGGTTTGGCTGTCCCGCAAGAATTTGAAGGTTCTGCCTTGACGACGAGGCAGCAGGGCACCCGCCGGAAACCGGCCGATGACCGGATTGTCTCCGTACGGGGTGTGCTGCAGGCAGAACCGGAAGCCGTCCCAACCCGCAAGGTGGGGATGGGGCAGCTCCGCCGCAAGGGCAGGCCGCGCAGGCCGCACCGGGGCGGACACAAGGAAAACCGCCGCAAGGCGGGCGAATTGAGCATGATCCGCCCGGGGGGCGGGCAAGGGAAGGGAGCGCGGACGTGAAGGCAAACTTCAAGCGTCTCATTGCGGCAGGTGCAGCGGCTGTCTTGCTGGCGGGAACCGCCGGTGCGGCAATGGCCGAAGTCTCAGGCGGTATGTCCAGCTGGCAGCTTGGCCTGCAGAACTCGGTCACCGAGGTGATGGACGACATTCACTGGTTCAAGAACTTCACGCTTGGCATCATCACCATCATCACGCTGTTCGTGCTGGCGCTGCTGATCTACGTGATGGTGCGGTTCCGCCGCAAGGCCAACCCGTCGCCCTCGCGCACCTCACACAACACGATGATTGAGGTGGTCTGGACGGTTGTGCCGATCCTCATTCTGGTCGTCATCGCCGTGCCGTCTTTCCGCCTGCTGTACAAGCAGGTCGAGATCCCGGCCTATGACATGACCATCAAGGCCACCGGTTTTCAGTGGTACTGGGGCTACGAATATACGGATGAGGCGCTGGAAGGCATCGCTTTCGAAGCGATCATGCTCAAGGACGGCGAGCGCCAGCAGGCGGCGCAGGAACGCGGCGTTCCCCTGAGCGACGTGCCGCGCCTCCTGGCCACCGACTATGAAGTGGTCGTGCCGGTCAACAAGACCGTCCGTGTTCAGGTAACGGCGGGTGACGTGATCCATGCCTTCGCCATGCCGGCCTTCGGCATCAAGATCGACGCGATCCCGGGCCGCCTGAACGAGACCTGGTTCAACGCCCGTGAGACCGGCGTCTATTACGGCCAGTGCTCCGAGCTTTGCGGCAAGGATCATGCCTTCATGCCGATCGCCATCCGGGTGGTCACGCAGGAGCAGTTCGATGCCTGGGCCGAGACTGCCAAGACCGACATCGACGGCGCACACAAGCAGCTGATGGCGGCCATCGCAGCTGAGCGCAACACGGCTGTCGCCGCTCGCTGAGGCGGAAAAATCCGGGGCGGCGGCACGGCCACCGCACCTGCTCAAGCTGAAACGGGTGCGGCGGGGTTCTCGCCGCTTCCGCTCAATCCAGAGGGGCGCGGAGGGCAGAGGAGCCGCCCGCCCTGTCGTGAAATTCAAGAGGGAGCTCGATCATGGCTGCGGCTGCTGCGCATGGCGCTCATGACCATCCGACTGGTTTCCGCCGGTGGGTCTATTCGACCAACCACAAGGACATCGGCATTCTCTATCTCATCTTCGCAATCATCGCCGGCATCATTGGCGGCGCGCTCTCGGTCGGCATCCGCATGGAGCTGCAGGAGCCGGGGATGCAGATCTTCTCCAACCCGGACATGTTCAACGTCTTCACGACGGCCCATGGCCTGATCATGATCTTCTTCATGGTCATGCCGGCGCTGATCGGCGGCTATGCCAACTACTTCGTGCCGATCATGATCGGTGCGCCGGACATGGCCTTCCCGCGCATGAACAACATTTCCTTCTGGCTGCTGCCGCCGTCCTTCGCGCTGCTGCTGCTGTCGCTGTTCGTGGAAGGGGCTCCGGGCGCGACCGGTGTGAGCGGCGGCTGGACCATGTATCCGCCTTACTCCTCCTCCGGCCAGCCCGGCCCGGCGGTGGATCTGGCGATTCTGGCGCTGCACATTTCCGGCGCCTCGTCGATCCTGGGTGCGATCAACTTCATCACGACCATCTTCAACATGCGCGCGCCGGGCATGACCCTGCACAAGATGCCGCTGTTCGCCTGGTCGGTGCTGATCACGGCCTTCCTGCTGCTGCTGTCGCTGCCGGTTCTTGCCGGCGCCATCACCATGCTGCTGACGGACCGCAACTTCGACACGGCCTTCTTCAACCCGGCCGGCGGCGGTGATCCGATCCTGTTCCAGCACCTGTTCTGGTTCTTCGGCCACCCGGAAGTGTACATCCTGATCCTGCCGGCCTTCGGCATCATCAGCCACATCGTCTCCACCTTCTCCCGCAAGCCGATCTTCGGCTACCTCGGCATGGCCTATGCCATGGTCGCCATCGGCGTCGTCGGCTTCATCGTGTGGGCGCACCACATGTACACCGTCGGCATGTCGGTCGAGACGCAGGCATACTTCGTCGCCGCCACCATGGTGATTGCGGTGCCGACGGGTGTGAAGATCTTCTCCTGGATCGCCACCATGTGGGGCGGCTCCATCGAGTTCCGCACTCCGATGGTCTGGGCCATCGGCTTCATCTTCCTGTTCACCGTTGGCGGTGTGACGGGTGTGCAGCTGGCCAACGCCGGCCTCGACCGCGCGCTGCATGACACCTATTACGTGGTTGCCCACTTCCACTACGTGCTGTCACTCGGCGCCGTGTTCGGCATCTTCGCAGCCTGGTACTACTGGTTCCCGAAGATCTCCGGCTACATGTACAATGAGACAATCGGCAAGGCACATTTCTGGATCACCTTCATCGGCGTGAACCTGGTGTTCTTCCCGCAGCACTTCCTCGGCCTCAACGGCATGCCGCGCCGCTATGCCGATTACCCGGATGCGCTGGCCGGCTGGAACTTTGTGTCCTCCATCGGGTCTTACATCTCGGCCTTTGCAGTGTTCGTCTTCCTGTCCGGCATTCTGGAAGCCTTCATGAAGAAGCGCGTTGCCGGCAACAACCCCTGGGGTGAAGGCGCGACCACGCTGGAGTGGACCCTGTCCTCGCCGCCGCCGTTCCACCAGTTCGAGACGCTGCCGCGCATCAAGTAAGCAGCGCTCCTGCAGGAAACAGAAATGCCGCGCCGCATGGGCGCGGCATTTCGCCCGGATCCTTCATACGGGAAAAGCCGTATTCTTGGCGGATCCAGCAGGCAGGTCAGCTGTCTGCGCCTTGCTGCGGCAGGGCAACCGAAGAGAAAGGGCAGCGCCTGGCCGCAGGGCCGCGGATGCAAAGCCCTCATCTCCGCGCCCGCCGCGGAGCCCAGGACGCACAGGTATGAGGAAGAGCCGATGTCTCTCGCAGAGAGCAATGACAGGATGACTGCCGGCCCCGCCGTCTGGAACGGTGGCATGGGTTCGGTTGGCGACTACATCGCCCTGCTGAAGCCGCGGGTCATGTCGCTCGTGATCTTCACCGCCTTTGTCGGCATGATGCTGGCGCCCGGTTCGATCCATCCGCTTTTCGCCGGGGTGGCCCTTCTGTGCATTGCCGTCGGCGCTGGCGCCTCCGGTGCCCTGAACATGTGGTATGACGCGGACATCGACGCCGTGATGAGCCGCACCGCAAAGCGGCCGATCCCGGCTGGCAAGATCACGCCGGACGAGGCCCTGGCCTTCGGCATGGTGCTTTCGATCGGCTCGGTGCTCGTGCTCGGGCTTCTGGTCAACTGGTTCGCCGGGGCCTTCCTCGCCTTCACGATCTTCTTCTACGCGGTTGTCTACACCATGTGGCTGAAGCGCTCGACGCCGCAGAATATCGTTATCGGTGGCGCGGCCGGTGCTTTTCCTCCGATGATCGGCTGGGCCTCCGTCACGGGCAGCATCAGCCTCGAAAGCGTCGTGCTGTTCCTGATCATCTTCATGTGGACGCCGCCACATTTCTGGGCCCTGGCCCTGTTCAAGAGCGGCGATTACCGTGCCGCCGGTATCCCGATGCTGCCGGTCGTCGCCGGTGAAACGGCAACACGCCGCCAGATCCTGATCTATTCCATCATTCTGGCACCGCTGGCGGTGGCCCCCTATGCGCTCGGCTTCGCCGGTGTGGTCTATGGTGTGGCCGCCACCGTGCTGGGCGCCGTGTTCCTGGGACTGGCGGTCGCCGTCTACCGCAAGCGCGAGGGTGAAGCGGCCCGCAAGGCGGCCGTGCGGCTCTTCAGCTTCTCCATCCTCTATCTTTTCCTGCTCTATGCCCTGATGCTGGGTGAGAGCCTTGCCGGGCGGATGCTTTGAGCCATGACGGAAGACGGTATCAAGCTCACCGATGAACAGCTGAAGCGGCGCAAGGCCCGCTCGCTCGCGATCGGCCTGTCCCTGGCCGGTCTCGTGGTTCTGTTCTACCTCGTTACCTGGTTGAAGCTGGGCGCTGCCGTCCTGCAGCGGCCTTTGTGAGGTCCCATGATCAGCGACCCGAACGGAACTGACACGCACCGCCGCGACGCAAGCAACCGAAAGGTGGCCTTTGTCTGTGCGTCCATCTTCTTTGCGATGGTGGGCGCCTCCTACGCTGCCGTGCCGCTGTATGAGCTGTTCTGCCAGGTCACCGGTTTCGCCGGCACGACACAGCGTGCCGAAAGCGAGAGCGGCAGCGTCATCGACCGGAAGATCACCGTCCGCTTTGATGGCAACATCAATGGCGCGCTGCCCTGGAGTTTCAAGCCGCAGCAGCGCAGCGTGACCCTGCGCATGGGCGAGACCATGCAGGTGGCCTATGAGGCCCATAACACCAGCTCTGACGTGACCACGGGCACGTCCGTGTTCAACGTCACGCCGTTTGAGGCAGGGGCCTATTTCAACAAGATGCAGTGCTTCTGCTTCACCGAACAGGCGCTGGCCGCCGGTGAGGGCGTTGAAATGCCGGTGGTGTTCTTTGTCGACCCGGCGATGGATGAAGATCCTGACCTGAAGCACGTCAAGGAAATCACCCTGTCTTATACTTTCTACCCGGTGCAACATCCGGTCAAACCAGTCGCTGCCAGACCTGCGGATCCGGCAGCGGAGAGCAATTTGTGATGGGTCAGGCCGCTGAACGGCCGGTCCGTCCGGAACGCATTTGGAACTTCGGGGAGCATGCCCATGGCTGAGGCACATACCAAGAACCACGATTACCACCTTGTGGACCCAAGCCCCTGGCCGTTCCTGGCCTCGATGGGCGCCTTCATTCTCGCCCTGGGCGGGATCGGCCTGATGCGCTCTGCCAAGGGTGCCGACTTCACCATCTTCGGTGCCGATCTCACCGGCTGGGGCCTCTTCGCCGTTGGCCTCGTGATCGTGCTCTACGTCATGTACGCCTGGTGGCGCGACACCGTGCGCGAATCGCTGGAAGGCCATCACACCCGCGTGGTCAGCCTGCATCTGCGCTACGGCATGATCCTGTTCATCGCCTCGGAAGTGATGTTCTTCGTCGCCTGGTTCTGGGCCTTCTTCGATGCCTCGCTCTTCACCAGCGAAGCCATCCAGTATGCCCGCGTCGAGGCAACCGGCGGCGTCTGGCCGCCGGAGGGCATCACCCCGTTTGATCCCTGGCACCTGCCGCTGCTGAACACGCTGATCCTGCTCACCTCCGGCACCACCGTGACCTGGGCACATCATGCGCTGCTCGAGAACGACCGTCAGGGCCTGAAGTGGGGTCTGACCCTCACCGTGATCCTGGGCGTGATCTTCTCGATCTGCCAGGCCTATGAATATGCCCATGCAAGCTTTGCCTTCTCGGGCAACATCTATGGCGCCACCTTCTACATGGCCACCGGCTTCCACGGCTTCCACGTGATCGTCGGCACCATTTTCCTGGCGGTCTGCCTCATCCGTGCTTCGGCCGGCCAGTTCACCCCGCAGAAGCATTTCGGCTTCGAGGCGGCGGCCTGGTACTGGCACTTCGTCGACGTGGTTTGGCTGTTCCTCTTCGCCACCATCTACATCTGGGGCGCATGGGGCGTGCCGACGCACTGACGCGGCGCCGAAACCGGTGTAAACAGAATGGGCCCGGACGGGTGGCATGCATGCCATCTGGCCGGGCCTTTCGCTTTCAGGCGGGGCCAGAGAGGTTTCGATGCAGAACAGCTTGCAGGACAGCTTCCAGGACAGGGCGCTTTATCCGCCGCAGAATCCGGTGTCCGCCGGTCTGAAATGCCGCTGCCCGCGCTGCGGGGAAGGGCGGTTGTTCCGCGGCTTCCTGACGCCGCGCCCGGCCTGCACGGCCTGCGGCCTCGACCTTGCCTTTGCCGCGGAAAGCGGCGATGGCCCGGCCGTTTTCGTCATCATGATCGTCGGCTTCATCGTGGTGGGGCTGGTGCTGGCGGTGGAACTGGCCTATGCGCCGCCCATATGGCTGCATCTGCTGCTCTGGCTGCCGCTGACCGTCATCCTCGGCCTTGGCGTGCTGCGCCCGTTGAAGGGGCTGATGATCGCCATGCAATACCGCAATGATGCCGCCGAAGGCAGGCTTGACGCGGATGGACAGGACGAAGCCTGAACCGGCCGTCTCATGCCAAGGCTTTCGATGCTGACGCATCACGCCTTGAAAATGCTCAAGCGCCGCAGGGGCTGATCCGGCGCTCGATGAGTCAAGCTCATTGAGCAATGGTCTCAGCCAATCCGCAAGCCGAACAGGATCGAAACACGTGTCCGCCCCAAACCATCCCTCCCGTTCCTCCGGCCAATCTGCTGTCCGCTGCCTGCTTGTTCCGGGAGTGGCGGCAGCCATCGGCCTTGCCATTCTCCTCAATCTTGGCCTGTGGCAGATGCAGCGGCTGGCCTGGAAAGAAGCCTTGATCGAACGGGTGAGCGCAGATGTGGCACGGCCGGCTGTTCCCGCGCCCGGGCCGCAGGACTGGCCGCAGGTGACCGCCGATCCCTTGACGGACTACCGCCATGTGGCCGTCAGCGGCCGCTATCTGCCGGGCGCGGCCTATTACTACACATCCCTGCCGTCAAGGCCGGGCGCACCGTCCGGCCCCGGCTACATGATCTACAGCCCGCTCGTCACGGAGGAAGGCTGGCTGGTGATGATCAACCGGGGCTTCGTGCCGCAAGGGCTGGCAGCGGATCTGATGGCGGCACTGGAAACCCCGCCGCTGGGCGGGCAGCAGCTGACGGGCCTTTTGCGCCGCCGGGAGGAGCCGAACTGGACAACCCCCGCCGTGGACACCGGAAAGCGCATCTGGTTTGCCCGTGACACGGACCATATGGCGGAGGTTCTGGGCGCCACCGGCAGCCTCGCGCCCTACAGCATCGATCTCGATGCCGCCTTCACCGGGACGGACGGATTACCCAGGGCGGGTGAAACGGTGGTGAAGTTCAAGAACGATCACCTCGGCTATGCCCTGACGTGGTTCGGCCTTGCCGCCACGCTCGCCGGGGTTTTCATTGCCTATGCGGTGCAGATATTCCGCCGGAAAGCCTGAACGGCTCAAGGCGCAATGCCTCCGGCCTCTGTAGATATGTGAGCCTGCAGGTATGGGCTTCTACAGGTATGGGCTTCTGTGCGCCCGGACAGACGGCAGCCGCCCAGCCCCATCTTCAGCCTGGCTTGCCTTTCGGCGGCTTGCTGAGGCTGGTCTGCCGCAGACGGAGACGGCTTGCGCTGCTCCTGGGCTCGCCCAGCCGGACAGCCCCCAGAAGCTGCCGCGGGGACAGGATGATGCGGCTGCGGCTGTCGGGCCCCGGCATGCCGAAGGGCGGCTGCGGCTGCATCTGCAGGGGCGCAAGCGTACGCACCACGGGACCGCCTATGGCAGATGGCTGGACGGAAGGTGTGGAACTGGCAGAGGTGGAAACGGAAGCGGCAGGGCCAGGCTCTGCATCCCGCCCACCGGCTTGGGCGGAGTGCTTCGGGTGAGGCGGCGCTTCGCTGTGTGCCCCGCGGCTGGCCGTGTCCCGTTCGACCAGCGCAATCGCGGGCTTGCCTGAGACGGGCCTTTCCGGCTCTTCGCGGCCGCCGGAGGGCATGCGTGCCGTATTGGCCTGCCGCCGCCGCCGGGCACGCCGGACAGCATGGACCGCGGCAGCCGAAGCAACCACAAGAGAGACTGGCCACAGAAGGGCGCCCGCCAGAGCGAGGAAAAGCTCCAGGCGGCTTGTGCGCCCGCGTTCCGCCAGTTCCAGCATGGCGGCAGTCAGAAAAACAAAAGCAATCAGGCCGTAGATGCCAATAGCCACGGCACCGGCAAGGCCGCCAACAAAGCCAAGCGCGGACATATCCCGCTCCTTATGTTTGCTTGCCACCCCCACGCAGCATGCAATCGCAATGCGGCAAAAGTCCAGATCACCACTTAAAAAACCGCGTGAAAAAAGTCAGAAAAGAATGGAGGCCGCAATACCGGCCGCTGTCAGAACCAGGGCCATCGAGCCCCAGAACAACATATTCTTGAACAGGAGGAAAGAGGTGGTCATGCCATCTCCCTCTGCGCGGGCCGATCGCCCTGCGTCTTCCCAGGCCTCATCCTGCAGATCCTCCGCCCAGGCCGCATCGGCAGGCGCGGATGGGCCGGAGGGCCTGTGCTCCGGTGTGCCGGATGACTTGCGGGTTTCGCCTGCTGCCGGTCGCATCAACTCTAAACTCCTGACTAGCCGTATGCCACCTGAGTAGGCCCGTCAATCGTTAACAACTGTTAAACATTGAGGTTGCAATTTGAAGGAAACGCCGGTTTCCGGGGGGAGTTCTGCACAGGGAAGATGGCCGCAGTTGGGAGCCCGTTCCGGCACGGCTTCTCAGCCCCCTCGTGGGGCATGTTTACAGCAGGCACAAGGCAAAGGAATGCACTCTCCTTCTGCCGCAGCGTCCCTTTCCCCCTGGTACCCACCGCATGCACACATCGTGCCTGAAGCCGGAGAAAGATTGGGGAAAGGCTGCAGTCTGGTTACTCTGGCGCGGCGTTTCAGCCCCCCTCCCCACGAGGGGGAGGGGGGCGGAGGGGCCCTGCCATCATGCCGGTGCATTCTTCTTCCGTGCGTCCAATGTAAACACTGCCCCACCAGGGGGAGGGGGGCGGCAGGCGTCCTCCCGAAAAGCAAACGCCTTACTGCGGGTGATGTCCGAACCTGATGTGTGAATCCGGCAGCCCTTGAGGGGGAGGGGGCTGAAAGGCCGTGCCGGGGTGGCCGGACCGCAGGCTTGCCCTAAGCCGCGGCTGTCTTTCCGCACGATGCGTGAAGGTGGCAGCTCAAGGGGCAGAAGTGTTGATGCCTGACCCTCTTCCGTTTCAGGCCCGCCAGAAGGGCTTGGACACTTCGAGAAGAACGGCGGACCGCTCGAGGCCGGCGTCGGCCAGAACGCTGTCGGGCTGCGGCAGCAGCTCCTTGCGCAGCATGCGCCGGTAGCTGATCCGCTCCAGCCAGATGCGGGTCCACACGCCTGCAATGCGGTGCAAGCCGTGGTCTCCGGCGCGGGCGCGGTCCTGCACATGGAGGGATGGGTTCGGGAAAAGGTAGATGACGCTGGGCATGATCTTGCTTTCTGTTCTTTTTTCTTGATGTAGCCGAGGTGACATGCCCCAAAAAATTGAATATTTTTCGGGGTAATGTAACCGGAAGGAACAAAGATGCGCCGTCTCCCTCCGCTGACAGCCCTGCCGGCCTTTGAGGCGGCGGCACGGCTCGGCTCCGTCACGGCCGCCGCAGGGGAGCTTGGGCGCACCCACAGCGCCATAAGCAAGCAGATCGCCCATTTGTCGGAAGACCTTGGCGGCAGCCTGTTCGAGAAGGCCGGCACGGGGCTGAAGCTGACACCGCGCGGCGAACGGCTGCGGGTGGCGGTCACGGCCGTTCTGGACCAGCTGGACGGGGTGTCGCGCGGCCTCAGGGGCGAGGTGGACGGGAACCATATCACCCTGCTGCTCAGCGCCACCCTGGCCACCCGCTGGCTGACCCCCAGATTGCCGCGTCTCTACCGGACCCATCCGGAAATCGAGATCCGCCTGCTGATGGCCGGGCCCAGCCGGGTGCCCGATCACGAATTTGATCTGATGCTGAGCTATGACCGCCTTCGCACGCCCGCTGTGGAGCCCGGTGTCACGCCGATCGGGGACACCTCCTACGGGCCGGTCTGTTCACCGGACTATCCCTTCGGCGTGCAGGACGGCATATGGACCGCACCGGTGAGCCTGACGCATATGGAGGCGGCCGGAAGCTGGCAGGAATGGGCGCGCCGCGCCGGCGTCACGTTCAAGGCAGCGCAAGACCTGGAGCATCCCCACCATATGCTGGCAATTGAGGCCGCGGCCGCCGGGCTGGGGGTGGCCCTTTCGGAGCGCCGGCTGGTCGAGCGTGATCTTGCGACGGGCAGGCTTGTGGCGCCACTGGGCTTTGTGGCGGTTCCAGGCGGGTTCCACGCCAGGATAACGGACAGGACCGCTGCCCGCAAAGCCGTGCGGAGTTTGCTCGGCTGGCTTGCGGAGGAGCTGGAACGGGATCTCCCGTGACGGCGCCGGTGCAATGGGAGCCCCGGCGCGCGCACCTGGACAGCGCCATCACGCGTCAAGGGGAGTGACCTAGCCCTTGGCGCCTTGCCCGCGGGAGTAGATGTCGTCGTAGCGCGTGATGTCGTCTTCGCCAAGATAGGCTCCGGTCTGCACCTCGATCAGCACCATCGGCACCTTGCCGGGGTTTTCCAGCCGGTGGATGGCGCCGAGCGGGATATAGACGGACTGGTTCTCGGTGAGCAGCTGCACCTCCTCATTCACCGTCACCCGTGCGGTGCCCGACACCACGATCCAGTGTTCGGAGCGGTGCACGTGGCTCTGCAGCGACAGGGCTGCACCCGGGTGCACGACGATGCGCTTGACCTGGAACCGGTCGGCAAGCGCCAGCGTTTCGAACCAGCCCCACGGCCGGTGATCGCGCGGGAAGGTCTCGGCCTGGCGCGCGCCTTTTGTCTTCAGCGCCTCGACGGCGAGCTTCACGTCCTGGGCGCGGGACTTGGCGGCCACCAGCACCGCGTCATTCATGGCCACGGCGATCACATCCTTGAGGCCGATTCCGACGATTTGCAGCCCGTCGCTGTCGGAGCGCAGCAGCGTGCCGTCGCAGTCGATGGCGATGGCCTCGCCGCCGAGGCTGTTGCCGCGGCTGTCCGGGCCCATTTCCTTGGCCACCATGTCCCAGCCGCCGAGATCCGACCAGCCGGCGCCAAAGGGCACGGCCGTGAGATTGGAGGCGCGTTCCATCACCGCATAGTCGATGGAAATCGACGGAGCGCGGGCAAAGGCCGCCGGGTCGAGGCGCAGGAAGCCGAGATCGGACTTTGCATCGTCAACCGCGCGGGTGACGGGCTCCATCAGATCGGGCGCCAGTGCATTGAAGGCTTCAAGAATGGTGGAGACCTTGAACAGGAAGATGCCGGCGTTCCACAAGTAGGACCCGGCGGCGAGCATCGCTTCGGCCTTCTCGCGGTCCGGCTTTTCGACAAAACGCTTCAGTGCCACCGGCTCACCCTCTGCGGCGGCGGCGGAAAGCTCCAGCCAGCCATAGCCGGTCTCCGCATGGGTGGGCCGGATGCCGAAGGTGACGATCTGCCCGGCCTCTGCGGCAGGCACACCGGCGGCCACGGCGGCGCGGAAGGCAGCCGGGTTGGGCACCACATGGTCGGAAGGGGCGACCAGCATCAAGCCGTCCGGATCTGACCGGGCAACATAGAGCGCGGCGGCGAGCACGGCCGGGGCCGTGTTGCGTGCCTCCGGCTCGATCAGGATCGCGCCCGGATCAATGCCCGCGGAGGCGAGCTGTTCGGTGACGATAAAGCGGTAATCCGACCCCGTAATGACGACAGGCGCGGCGAAGCCCTCCGCCGAAAGCCGCCTCGCCGAGCCCTGGAACAGGCTTTCCCCGCCGATCAGCGGCGCAAACTGCTTCGGATAGCTCTTGCGCGACAAAGGCCAGAGCCGGGTGCCCGAACCGCCGACGAGGAGAAGGGGAGTGATCATGAAAGCCTCAATACCCGACATCTGCACTTGGTCGCAGCAGATCCGTCCAAGCCCCAGGAGAAGTCTTAGTCGCTTTGATAGGTGTGGTCGAGGGGAAGGGCGTTATACAACACCATTCGCGCGCCGCGCGATTAGCTTCTGTTCCCATTCAAACGCGTGCCGAACAATCAATTCTAGATCGTTATATTTTGGTGTCCAACCGAGCTCTTTGCGGATCCGTTCGTTGCTAGCAACCACTTTTGGTGAGTCTCCGGGGCGTCGATCAGCCTCAACCACTTTGAAATCAACGCCGGATACGCGTTTTACGGTTTCGATGACCTGTCGAACAGAAAAGCCTTCGCCATAACCGCAGTTCATTACGGAGCTTGTCCCTCCCGCATGCAACCGTAACAGTGCCAATCTGTGGGCCTCGACTAGATCACTGACATGGATGTAGTCACGTACGGCCGTGCCATCCGTAGTGTCATAATCACTGCCGAAAAGGCTCATCTGAGGGCGCTGGCCAAGTGCCGTCTGGCAGGCCACCTTGATAAGATGTGTTGCTTCTGGTGTCGATTGTCCCGTCATACCCTTAGGGTCCGCACCAGCCACATTGAAATACCGCAAGGCTGTATACCGGAAGTCATGGGCCGCGCTTACATCGCACAGCATTTGCTCGGTCATTAACTTCGACATTCCATAGGGCGACAGCGGAGAAAGTTGCGCATCCTCTTCCACTGGGACACTCGCAGGATCACCATAAACGGCAGCCGTTGATGAAAAAATGAACTTTCTAATACCACCTTCGATACATGCTTCGATCAGATCGCGTGATGCGGCAGTGTTGTTACGATAGTACTTGAGAGGATCTGAAACGGATTCAGGAACGACGATCGATCCGGCAAAGTGAACTACTGCCTCTACTTTGTGTTCTTCGATGATCCGTCGAATGAGTATTTTGTCGGACACATCTCCGATAATCAGCTTAACACCAGTGGGCAGCAGCCAGCCAAATCCCGTCACGAGACTATCAAGCACCACTACGTGTTCCCCAGCCTCTAAGAGACAATAGACCATATGGCTACCGATATAGCCGGCACCGCCTGTAATTAGTGTAGTCATCTCGAGAATCTCCACTGTGCTAAGTTTAAGATATATTCCTAATTCAATTAATTATAAAAATATTACTTACTCTTCGAGATTTCAGGCGACGTAGAATACTCAAACTCTTGCACGTCGAAAGTGGGCATCTTGGCAGATCTTCCTTTCACCAAATAATTCAGAATATGGCGGTAGATTCTTTGGTTAAGAAAAGCCCTCAGAAGTGATAAGATTGCCATCCTTGCTCCGATAGAACCAAAAGCAAGCGAACGCAGTATCATAAAAAAGGCACGAAAAGGCGTCTCCTTTGCCACCTCATAAGAGAGATATGTCGCTTCAAAGGCACGACGTAGCTTTGGAGAAAGAAAAGGACGCTGTTGAGCATACCAGCGTTTAACATCGCTGGGCCGACGGGGAGCGCCAACTCTGTTTTCTGCAGGTCGGTCGTTCCACAGCGAAAGAACGTCAGGTAGACATCTATATTTCGCACCAGCCCTCTCTAACCGTATCATAAAGTCAACATCCTGCGCCTTTCGAAGGCTTGCGTCAAAGAGAATACGGCGAGCCCAATCGGTACGGACAGAAAGCGTCGATGTCTGTAGGAACTCACGATAACAAAACATCAAATCAGCGATTGAATCGGAATCTTTTGGAAGTTTAGTTGGACGGATAAAGCTTACACCATCCCCTCTATCAACAAGAGCCCTATGAGACCATATCTGTACAGATGGATCTTTATGTGCGCTCGACGCTATAACCGCCAACTTTGAAGTGTGAAATCGATCATCGGAATCGAGAAGCGAGATCCATTCGCCTTTCGCAGCTAGAATTCCTGTATTTCGTGCTGCACCCCCCCCCCCATTCGATTGATAAATATACCTGAAGCGATGGTCGTCTAATTTCGAGACTATCATCTTCAATTCATCGCAGTCTTCAGAGCCGTCGTCGACCACGAGGCATTCGAAGTCCTCGAAAGTTTGTTCCTGGACCGATCTTAGAGTTGGCCAAACAGTAGAGGAGCGGTTAAAAACAGGGATTACGACGGTGAAGCTCACCATTTTTACCTCCAAACATATGAACATGACTGCTTCGATCTTTGTTAATGATCATCATTCCAATAACAAATGTAAGCCAACCAAAATCTGGAAGAAATAATTTTTCGGATGCGGTAATACCGCCAATTGCACTGAGAATCAACAGAATACTTGCAAATAAATTCGAGCTTTTATTTGAATTTAACGAGATCAACGAGCGGATGATCGCCCCACTGACAATAATTAGGAACAAGGTTCCGCCAACGTAGCCATATCTCACATATGCCTCAATATATGAAGAGTGCGCGGTGGCTATAGGCCACCAAATTCCAAAGGAGTACATCTGCGTGCGCAAATCCAAGACATCGTTAAATGACTGTGCACCATAGCCAAGAAAATTGTTGTTTAATATATCTAGAACGAAGAATTCCCAAATTTTATCACGGCCAGTTAAAGTAACATCCTTTCCAAGGGCGTCAAACGCTATATTTGATGAAGTAATATATACAATTATTGATAAGGAAATAAGAATAAGTGAAAAAGTAAGAGCTTGCTTTTGCTCTCGATGAAATAGTCTAGAAAATTTTGAGTACATAAAAAAAGTAAAAGATGAGATGGAAAGAATAATCGCCTGGCCTGAAAAGCTCAGAAAAACGAGTATAGATGAGGAAAAAATAACAAATAACCTGAGAGATCGAGATGATTTTGAGCTGAATAATGCAGATGTCATGAAGAAGAATGCGAAGTAGCCAAGATCATTTTTGTGAGCGGAGAAACCCCGAAATAGTCCTTGATGCGACCCTCGCATTATTGAATACTCTGGAGCGAAGAAAGAAATAAAATTAAACAAAGAGAAAAATAAACAAAATAGAGTTATCTTTCCAATAAGATCTTCAGCATTAAATTTATATATATAAAGATATACATTAAAGTATATAATAATATAGTACATGGATAATTGAATTGATGAGAATTTATTGCTTGAGAAAATTGCAGAGTGAAAAATTATATATATAAAAAATGAGAAAATTAAAGGCTTTTTTAACAAAGATCTATAAATTAAACCCCAGTTTAAAGAAAAAGAAGCTGCAGAAAGGAGTAGCCAAATCGCCGTATATATTCCCGAAAACGGATTCAGCATCTGCTCTGTCTGAAAAACGTCCTCGTAATTATATAGATAATGGTGCCCCCATAGGCCTAAATTAACAAACTTCATGAGACAAAACAAAAATGATATACTTATCAAGATGCTATTTCTTGACTTATCATGATGATAATCGACATATATGTTCTGTTCTATTGAGTGTTGGCTCATATTCTAGGCTTTCTTTTTGTTTTTATCTATTTCTCTTAAGTAAATATCAGATAAAATATTTGATCTTAATTTTATATCAAACCGTTGCGTGACAAAATCTCTTCCTGCTTCACCTAGACTTCTGGCCAAGTCATCATTCAATAGTACTGTCTTTAAAGCCGAGGCTAAACTAGCTGAGCTATTTGGTTCAGCAAGCCAGCCGGTTACTCGGTCAAGAATAGCTTCATTTATTGGGCTTTGGTTGAAAGCGACAACGGGCACTTTCGCACATTGTGCTTCCAACGCAACTATGGGCAAACCTTCAGTGTCGCCGTTTTGAGCTTGAACTGAGGGCATGCACAGAACTTTTGCCCTATCTAGATGGCTCTTTACAACGTCTCTTGGCTGAGCACCCAAAAATTCGATCTTCGCCTGAGGGTGCCTCGGTTGATTCTGTAGGGTCTTTCTAAGGGGGCCATCGCCAATGATTTTAATCGTCGGCGAGAATCCATCCTTCGCAAGGAGTGAGGCTGCCTCGATCAGATAGCGCACGCCTTTCTTTTCGACGAGTCGCCCAACAAAGAGGATATCGACCTGGTCACATGCGGGTGCTGTGGCTGGTGCTGCGAAGCGCTCTAGGTCTATTCCAAGGTAATGAATACCGACTTTATCTTCTGGGAATCCATTATTCAAAGCGGCATCACGTATGTGTTCGGACACAGCTAAAAATCGACTTGCCCTCTCAAACAGTTTGTATCTGCGAAGGGCATAGTTCAATTGATATGGATTTCGTGACATTAAATGAGAACTTAGCTTAGTCGTTGCATCGTAACCATGGAGGGTTACAATTAAGGGTATATTGGCCATCATCGCTAGGGGCATAATTTCAATCGCATCAACGGCGAAGTGAGCATGTATAAGATCAGGCTTTTGCTCAATAAGATTCTTGATTAACGTAGATTTTGAGGGAAACATCAAATGTTTAACGAGATCTCCAATTGAGGGACGGTCTTTGAACTGCGTATGTAAATTTGTTTTAGAGAGGTCGATACCCTCTACCCTCCTAATGCCGGCTACAATTACATCAAAATTTTTCAAAGACTGTATATGATCGTAAACAAACGTCTCTGAAATAGGCAGCAAACGTGACCGATACACCAAAATTTTCTTTTTCATTTCTTCCTCCATCGAGAAATCTTAATTGAAGAAATTTCGTCTTTTGCGATTAACAAAGTCGAGATTATCACGGAAGAGATAGTGAGAACTATCTGTACTAAAAAGAGAAAATAGCTACTCCCGTGTACGAATAATGGAGTTGCTAAACATACTGAAAGTCCAATAAGCCCGGGAACATGGCCACGTAAGATTGCCTTCAGCACCTTGGTGGTTGGAATATTTAGATCACGATTCGCAAGTGCAAAATTTGGAATCAGCATTGCGACATTCATAAAAGCAACGGTGATCGCAAATTGAACTGAATTTAATGATAGGGAGAGGGCTAAAATGAGAATAATAGAAAATGCAACAAAAAGACGAGTAAAGGTAAAGAAAAAGATCCACTTTGTCCTTCCGAACGATACCAGGATCGAAAACAAAAGCGACCCTATCGGAATAAATGCAGACTGAGCGGAAAATATTGAGATGAACTTATAGCTATCATGCAGATTTTCTGGAAAAAGAAAATCGACAAAGGGCTTAGAGCCGGCAATAAATGGCAGAAAGAACGAGCCAGATATAAGAGAGCACAGAAAAAAAGCATGCAAACAGAATTTTTTATATTGATCAATATTTGATTTTATCGAAACGAGAGTAGGAATCATCGAGCGTTCAAGTGCATGCATTAGTATTCTAACAGGTTGATCTGTCAAACGTCGCGCAAATGCGTAAAGCGCAAATACATCTGCACCAAAAAATAAACTCACGAAGAACTGATCTGCTGTCACTACAGCCGAAGTGATTAGGAATGTGGCTATAAGTGGCGCAGAGAACCGCAAATGTTCAACTGCTGTGACGCGATCCGGTAAGGATCTAGGGAGCGGATAACAGAAAAAAGATAGAATACAAAACTCAAAAATCCTCTGAAAAATTAAGTAGACTATTATAGCCTCATAAGAATGGAAAAAGAAAGCAAAGATAATAGCAAAAATAGAACTTGTAAATACAGATATACTCTCTGACAATGCGATTGGACCAAAATTAACGCTTGCCGAAAAACGTGCTTGAGGAATAATAGTCATAGAAGAAATAATAGGGCCAATTGAGATGGCCATGACTGAGAATAATGACCCAAAAATATGATCGATTTCTGTGGAATTATTTAAATAAAAGTAAGAAAGCAAAAATGTTACAATTGATGCGATTACTGATAGGGAGAAATTGAGATAAAATGCAGAAGACTCATATTGATCGAATTTATCGCATTTGTTCATCAGTGACTGAGTAAATGTTTTTGTAGTTAGCGTTGTTCCAATTTCAATTATAAGAAGAAAGAAAAGAGAAACGGCAAGGTCTTGGGTTGGCAATAGCATCCCCATTGCTGTTATCATGCCGATCTGTGTGATTATTCTGATAAGGCGTGAACTCCCATTTAGCGCGATAGCGCTAAATATCCGTTTCTCAGGTGTTCCATTTTGGGCAGGCCGGTGCACGAGCGTCTCTTTCGAATGAAATAAATCGAGGGAGTAAATGCGAACTAAGTACGATTTTTCCTGACCGCGTAGTATGCTATTATCCACAACGCGTATGGTGATGTTGTGAGATAGCGCCAAAGCAAGTGCTTCGGATTGCTGGCGGCGCGGTGCAGCCACTCTATGTTCATTCTCTGCATCCATTTAGGCGCGCGAGGATAGTGGCCCGTTATGTAGTTGTAGCATCCGCCGCACGTCACTGCCCATCGCGCATTCAGAGAATTTCGCCAACGTAAGGCAAATGCTTGCTCTTTCGGCTTTCCTAATCCGATCCATAGAACATCTGGAGAAGTTGAGTTTATATCGTCGACGACCTGGGGCTCTTCCTCTTCCGAGAAATAGCCATTTCTGCGACCGACTATGCGTAAACTCGGGTACATCCGCGCCAGCGTTTCACTGCATAGCCTGTTTACATCCTCAGTTCCGCCGAGCAGATAAAATGAAAGCCCATTTTCCTCACATGCCTTTGCAAAATCATGAAATAAATCGGTAGTAGCGCTTCGTTCTAAGATGCGTTTTTTGCAAATAAATCTTGAAAGTGTTACAATAAAACCCCCATCTGCATGAATAATATCTGCTGACTCTATGCATTCTTTATAATTTTTGTCGCTGGATGCCAGGGCAATGCCATGTCCATTTGCATCGAAAACGAGACGAGCTCGATTTCCTTGCATGGTCGATTTAGCGGCTTTGCAATCCGTCAACATTGCATCTGTTAATTGTTGACGTGATGCACGCACGATCCGATGCCCTCCAATCTCGACAGTCTCAAGCGCTACCCAAATCGAACTCGTTTGAGATCTGGAGTGGCGTGCCGTAGTTGACTCGATCTCGTGTATTTCCATAAGCGCAACCCCTAGTAATGATAGTGGTCTTGATCCTATTTCGCTCACTGAAGCTTTGGATCTCAACATCAGAATCTTGTTCTGCTGAATGAGAGTGGGGTTCAGCCCCGTCTCACACCGGAATATACAAGCCCGTGCCGGTGCGAACCTTCAGCGCTATGAAAGTGCTGCGCAGTTCGCCGCTCATGGATTGCTTGCAATGTTTGCTTGGGCCGTTCGTTGCCTCAATCAGGCGCTGCTGGCCCTCTTGGTTGCGAGCGTTCTCAGTGCGAATGAGCGCGTCAGTCGGAAGGTGTGAGGCGTCGTAACCAATGCCGGTTAAAGCAATATTCATGTCAAATTCCTGAACAAGCGAATTGAGTTGAAGCTCAAGCAATTATCATGCCAATGACCTATGTCGGCTCCGTGCGGCCCAAAAAGCAGACCGTAAATAGCCGACTGTGCCTTCTCAAATATCCAAAGTGTCCCAAGATCTAGTTTTCAGATCTACAAGTACGTCACTTCGCGCATTACTAACTGATTTTAATGTCAGTTTCAATTCGGAGCAGAGACGGTGACAGCTGCTAGCCGCTTAACGTTTGATTAAGATTAACGCCGACCAATCCGATCCAGCCTAACGGTAAGCAGGCTGGATCGGCGCTTGGGTTGATGCGCTTCGTCAGCTTGCCGCAAATTTCAGCAGGCGAAGGGCATTGAAGTCGGAGATGCCGCCGCCGACGCGCTTGGTTGCATAGAACAGGATATAGGGCTTGGCGGAATAGGGGTCACGCAGGATCTGCACGCCTTGGCGGTCCACGATCAGGTAGGCTCGCCGAAAGTCGCCAAAGGCAATGGAGCTGCTGCCGGCGCTGATCACGGGCATCTCGTCGCATTCGGTGATGGGAAAGCCCATCAGCGACATGCGGAACCCGTCTGCAATGCTGGTCTGGAACAGGTAGCTGCCATCCCCGGTCTTCAATCGCCGCACTGCGCTCAAGGTCATCCGGTTCATCAGGAAACCACCGTTCTTGCGGTAGCGGGCGGGCAGGGCGTGGACTAGCTCGATCAAGCTATCGGCCCCGTTCTTCGCATCGAAGCCTCCGGCGGTCCCGGTCAGGCTGGTGCCGACGCTGCCGAAGGCAGGCGTGCTGCTCACCTGCTGCGGATAGGAGAGAATGCCGCGCGGGCTGGCGCTGCCGCTGCCGGAGATGAAGGCCTCCGTCTCCTGTGCGCTGAAGGCATCGGCCAGTTCCTGCACCAGCCAGCTTTCCACATCGATGATGGCATCATCCAGCAACTGCTTGGTCGTCACCGGCATGGCATAAAGCTCCATGGCCGGGAAGGAGAGTTCTGCAATCTGCGGTGTGCTGGTGGCCGGGCGCTCTGCTGTTTCCGCCACCCAGCCGGTGCCCGGCCCGGAGATGGAAAAGGGGCGCTTGTAAACCGCCGTGGAAATGGTCATCACCGAGGCAATCGAGCGGATAGGGGACTCGGCCTTCAGCGACGTGTGCAACTGTTCGTCCATTTCCGGATGCACGATGAAGCCGCCATCGGCTTCCGACCCCACCGAAAGCCCCTTGATTTCCAGGCTGTCGAAGCCGTCCGTCTTGCCCTTGCGGATATAGGTGTCAAAGGCTGACTTCTGCTCGTTCGGCCCCTGAGGCAGATCCTGCCCAAGATGGGGCCGCTGTGCCCGCAGCAGGTTGCGGGTCATCTCGTCAAGGCGGTTCTCGATCCGCATGAGCTTTTGCTCGGTCAGCGGGTCCGCCCCCTTCTGCGTGGTGATCTCGCGCAGGCGCTCGTCATTCACCGCCTTGAAATCCTCAAACACGCGCAGGTGTTCCTCGAACTGCTGCTCCAGCGCAGCGGTTACAGCCGTTTCCTGATGCTGCCGCGGCTCGATGCCATAGGCCTTGTATTCAAGCCCGGCACGGGGCGCCAGAAAGCTGCCCTCCTTGAAGTTTGCACCGTAAAGATCTGCCGATTGCATGCTGTCCATGCTGCTTTCGATCCGGTCTTCCATGTCTGCGCCTTCCTCTTCTGTGTTCCTTGTGATGGAGGCGCCGCCCGCCCTGAAGAAGCCCCGCGCCGCATCCGGTTGCCTTGCTGCCGATGGTCGAAACTCATCGGGTCGATGTCTTGGCCGCTGGCGTCCCGCCATTGCCTGGCAGGGCGCCGCTGCTTGCAACCACTCAGCAACAACAGGAAGATATTCCTACAGGTCCGGGGAGTGAGGATAAGTTTTCAAGGGTTATTTTTTTGTTCCTGAATTCAGCGGGTTACGGTGGGCTCAATTGGTAAGGGCGTTGGTAAGTGCTGGTATGCACCTTTCAGTGGTGGCCACTTGCCTCAGTCTCACGTGCCCTTGCCTTATCTGCGCTTGCCTCATTTGCGCCCGTCCCGGGGTTCTGGATCGGGGAGGCATCAGCCCCGCGAGGCTCAGGCGCTGTGCGCGGGAACACAAGACCCCGGTGAGACGGGCTCACCGGGGTCTTGTCTCATATCAAGGCTCCGACCCCAGCGCTGAGGTGCCGAAGCATCACGCCTTGAACTTGCTGAAGCGGTACACGGGTTGAACTGCTCCCGATGCGGTGAGGCGCATCGGGAGTTGGTATCAGGCGCCGGCGGCGAGGCGGACGGCGATGAGCCGGGCGGCGTCACCGGTCAGCGGCCCCTGGCGGCAGCGCTCGCCGGAAGGGCCTGCATCACACAGCGCGCTGATGGCGCGGATGGTGTCCCGGGTGAGCAGGCCGTTGAGCGGCCCCTTGTACAGCCCGCGTGCCTGCATCTCGTCCTGCACGAGATAGACAAAGGCATTGGCATTGGACCAGCGCAAAGTGATGAGCAGGTTGAGGCGCGTCTGCTGCGGGGCCTGCCTGAAAGCCTCGGCCAGCGCCGTAAAATCGGCGCGGGAACTGGCCGCAACGCCGCGGATCATCAGTTCCTCGCGCGCCACAAAATTCGGCCCCAAGAGGGCGGCATGGGCGGCCAGTGCGGCCCGCGCCTTGGCCGGATTCGGCTTCAGCAGTTTGCCGGTTCCGCTGCGGTGGAGGCTGACGAGCCGCCGCGCCGCATCCGCGTTGCCGGAAGCTGCCGCTTTTTCCAGCCTGGCCAGCGCACCGGCAGGATTGGCCCTGGTGCCCTTGCCGCGCAGCATCCACTCGGCGGCCAGCACGGCGGCGGCCGGAATGTTCCGCGCCTCCGCTTCCTTCAGATAGGCCGCGGCCTTTGCCTGGCTCGACTGGCGGCCGAACTGGCCGTCCATATGCCCCCGGGCAAGATCAAGCAGCGCGGTGCTATTGCCTTCCGCTGCTGCGCGCTCCAGGTGGGAGAGGGCCTTGCCCGGGTTCTGCCCGGCCAACTGGCCGGTCCGGTAGGCATTGCCAAGGCGCAGCAGGGCCGTGGCATTGCCCTGTGCTGCGGCCTCTTCAAGCAGCCGGATTCCTTCGCCTCTGTCTGCCGCAACGAGTTCGCCGCGCAGCAGCACATCCGCGAGGGCCAGCATCGCGGAGGCATTTCCGGCCTCGGCCTGCTCCCGCAGCAGGCTGATGCCCTTCTCCGTGTCCTGCGGCTCGCCCTGGCCCCAAAGCGCGGCCTCGGCCAGCCGGAGTGCTGCGTTTGATGCACCGGCCGACTGGGCCGCCTCGAAGGCGGCCAGCGCCTTCGCCGCATCGGCCGGCACGCCGATGCCGTCGCGGTAGATTTCCCCAAGGCGGAGAGAGCTGGCGGCGTTTCCGGCTTCGGCGGCCTGGGTCAGGTAGTCAACGGCCCTGGCGCCATCCACCGGAATGGGGCCGCCGCGCGAATAAAGATCGCCCAGGGTGTGAAGCGCCCAGCGGTCGCCGGTCTCCGCCACTTCGCTCAGCAGGGCAAGGCCCTCTTCCGGGCTGGCTTCAACGCCCTCGCCGTTGATGAGAGCTAGAGCATAAGCACGCTTGCCACCGGTATTGCCGTTGTCTGCGGCGGACTTGAAAAAGGCGGCTGCCCTGGCCCGATCCTTGTCCACGCCAATGCCGTCCCGGTAAATTTCCCCCAGACGGAGAGAACTGGCGGCATTTCCGGCTTCTGCGGCACGGGTCAGATAGTCAACGGCCCTGGCCCCATCCACCGGAATGGGGCCGCCGCGCGAATAAAGGTCACCCAGATTGTGAAGCGCCCCGCGGTCACCGGTCTCTGCGACTTCTGTCAGCAGGGCAAGGCCCTCTTCCGGATTGGCTGCAACGCCCTCGCCACTGATGAGGGCACGGGCATAGGCGCGCCTGCCGGCGGCATTGCCATTGTCTGCGGCCGATTTGAAGAAGGCGGCTGCCCTGGCCTGATCCTTGTCCACGCCAATGCCGTCCCGGTAAATTTCGCCCAGGCGGACATAGCTGGAGGCATTTCCGGCTTCGGCGGCGCGGGTCAGATAGTCAACGGCCCTGGCGCCATCCACCGGCACCAGGCCGCCGCGCGAATAGAGATCACCAAGGGCGTGGAGGGCATCCTTGTCGTCCGCCGAGGCCGCGTCTTCCAGGTGCTGTACTGCGGTCTGTAGAGCGGCTTCGTCCGTGCCCTGCCGCACGATCTCGCGCAGGTCCTGTATGCTCGGCGTCTCCGGCGCGGTCTGTGCGTAACTGTCAGAGACTCCCGGCAGGACTATTGCTGACGAGAGCAAAAGATAGGCAGCGGCCATCCTGCCGAAACGGGGCAGAGCGGCGCAGCGCCAAAAAGAACTGGTCTTTCCACTCTTTAGGTCAAGATTTAGATCAAGGTTCAGGTATTGTATTGGCATGGCAAATTGCCTCCGGAATGCAGGCGAAAATCATGTATGAAAATGATCGTGATCATTAAAATTTTAAACAGACATGTCAACCTTTGTCATTTGATTTGACGGCTGTTTATGTATTTCTGTGCGTTTCCCGAATATAGTGTTCGCGCTTTATTTGTTGGGATTTTTTACCGCGTCAATGTTCGTGCCGGGTGATAAATAAAACAGCAAGTCTTACGGTTTGTTGCCGGGGCGGGCAGGTGATGCCAGCTCCCGATAAGCTTGACGCATCGGGATCCGGTACAGCCTGAGCGGCATCCGCGTATTTTCGGGGCGTCATGCGGCAGCATTGCGGCGCCTTGATATTGAACGGCGTCATACCCGTCCTGACCGGATGCCACGGGCCCATGACCCTGCAGGCCAGGAGCGGATTTCCAGAAGACGGGGCATCGTCAGACGGGGGACTGTCCGCTGGCTGCGGCCTCCGCCGCCCGGAGGGCGTTGAAACCGGTCACGCGAATACGGGCGAGCAATGCAATTGCCGCAACCTGATGTCTGCGGAGCTGCTTTCCCGAAGAAAAACATGCGCTTGCCGGAAACGAAATCGGCCGGCGGACTGGCCTGTGAGCTGGTCTGTGTGCTGGCCGGCGGGCTGGATGGATCTGCTGAAGCCGCGCTTGCAGTCTGCTGCCGCATGGGGCAAAGCTGCCATGTTTGCGGTGGCGGGCTGCCGCCGGTGCAGGCTTCGTTTCGAAGGAAAGACATTTGCCATGACGACACTCATCACCGGCGGCGCCGGCTATATCGGCAGCCACATGGCCCATTGCCTGGTGCGGGCGGGGGAGAAGGTTGTTGTGCTCGACAATCTCACCACCGGCTTCGGCTGGGCGCTGCCTGCTGAGGCACAGCTGGTGGTGGGCGATGTGGCCGATGCCGCGCTGGTGGGCCGCCTGCTGGCGGATCATGGCATCGAGGCGGTGATCCATTTCGCCGGATCCGTCATCGTGCCGGAGTCGGTCTCCGATCCGCTGAAATATTACCGCAACAACACCTCCGCCTCGCGCAGCCTCATCGAGGCCTGCGTCACGGCCGGGGTGGACAAGTTCATCTTTTCCTCCACGGCCGCCGTCTATGGCGATCCGCTCAGCGTGCCGGTGCCGGAGGATGCGCCGCTGGTGCCGCTGTCGCCCTATGGCATGTCCAAGCTGATGACGGAGCTGATGCTGAAGGATGTCAGCGCCGCGCATGACTTCCGATACACGGCGCTGCGCTATTTCAATGTGGCCGGGGCTGATCCGGAGGGCGCGACGGGGCAGAGCACGCCGCAAGCAACCCATCTCATCAAGGTGGCCTGCGAGACGGCACTTGGCCAGCGGCCGCAGATGAGCCTGTTCGGCAGCGATTATGACACCGTGGATGGCACGGCGGTGCGCGACTATATCCATGTGAGCGATCTTGTGGAGGCGCACCGGCTGGCGCTTTTGCGCCTGCGCGAAGGCGGGGCCAGCGCGGTGATGAACTGCGGCTATGGCGAGGGCTATTCCGTGCGCCAGGTCATTGAAACGGTGAAAGCCGTTTCGGGCATAGATTTCAAGGTGGAGGAAGCCCCGCGCCGGGCGGGCGATTCGCCAAAGGTGGTGGCGGACAGCGCCCGCGCCCGGCAGGAACTGGGCTGGCAGCCGAAATACAATGATCTCGAGCTGATCGTCCGCCATGCTTTCGCCTGGGAGGAGACGCTGAAGGCTCGCCGGGTCAATTCGGTACAAGAGGGGTGACGGGAGGCGGCGGGACCGCATCAGGCTTCCGGTGCTGGCGCATTATGCCAAGGCTTTCGATGCTGAGGCATCACGCTTGAAATGGCTCATGCGCCGCAGGGGCTTGAGCACCTCCCGGTGAGCCGGGCTCACCGGGAGGTGGTATAAACGGGCCGCTGCCGCCACAGGCCGGGTCACCGCCAGCCCACAGCCGTCACCAGAGGTGCTGCGCCAAACGGGCTTTCCGGCACGGACAGGCCGGCCGGGCCTGCGGCTGTGGCGGCGCTTGTGTCCAATGACAGCGTTGCACCGGATGCGGCAGCCAGCGTCACATTGCTGGTGCCTTGCGGCAGATGCAGGGTGAGCGTATCCGCCGGCCGCAGGACAGGGCTCCCGCGCGTCGGCACCGGGGCGGCCAGCCCCCGCGCGGACAGGTTCGCAGCGGGCGAAAGCTCCAGATGCGCACCGGCGATCCGCAAGGTCAGGTCGAAAGCGCCGGAAAGGGTCAGTTCCAGCCCGAATCTGAGGCGCGACGTCCCGCTGTTCTGGACCGTCCAGCTCTTGCTGAAGTGCGCAAGCTCCAGGGCGGCGGCGGACGGGACGACGGTTTCGAGTTGCTTTGTGAGATAGATGTTGCCTGCGGCCAGTTCTGTCAGGCGCAAGCGGCAGGTGACGTTGCCGAGGCTGCCGGCCGCAAGCACCAGGTTCAGGTTGCTGAGAACTGCCGCGCTGCTCCCCGCTGTGATGCCGAGGTGCTGGTCTTCGGCATTGGAAAAGTAAAGCTGCAGGTCCGTGGCAGTGGAATTGCCCCAGAAGCGGACATCCACGTAAGGCAGGCCGCCAAAGCTGCCTTTGGCGGTAATCCGGGCCCGGATGGTGGAGCCATCCACCCGGGATTGCCCCCAGCTGCCGGGCAGTCCGTTCAATGTATCGGTGGTGGAAAGGCTTGCCCCGGTTCCGGTGCTGTCCGCGATGGCATTGCTGACCACCGGAGAGAGAAACAGGCCAAGGTCCGTGCGGGCAGGCACATGGGCGGCAAAACCCTGATAGCTGCCGGTACTGTCAGGGGCGAGGGCTTCGCCGGCGCGCGTCAGGCTGAAGGCGGCGGCCGGTGTGATGCTGCGCCCGCCTGTCATATAGCGGTGCTTGCGGAAGTCGGCGGCATAATGCGCCCCGCGCGGCCACCAGCCGCCGCCCTGCATCGGGGCCGCAAGGCCAAGACCCAGCACCGGCCCCAGACAGAGGCTGGGCGCCGCGAGCGAGGGAACGGCGGCGCTCACAGCAGGCCAACCAGGCCGGAGGCGGTGGTGCCGGTGGCTTTCACCGCCGTGGTGCGCAGCGGCAGCAGGCTGCCATCGGGCACGTTGGTGAGGGTGATTGCCGCGCCGCTGCGCAGGGTCAGGGCGAGCGAGCCGCCCGTGCCCACATAGATTGCGCGCACCACTTCGCTCAAGGCGGCGCTGTCGCTGGGGGTAATGGAAAAACCGTGACTGGCGGGGGCTGTCAGGCCGGCGCCATGGCTGTCGAAGCGGTCCGTCATCGTATCTGTCTCCTTGCAGCAGGCCGCGCCTGCGAGGAGGACAGAATAGGGCTGCCGCGGGAGGCGGGGATAAGCCGCCGGCAGCGTGACGCTGGCAGGCAGCGCAGTGCAATCAGGCAGGCGGTGGGGCGGAGCGGGGCAGGGATTTGAGTCTGGCCGGAACAGTGTGACCAGGATTTGCGATGATTTTCAGGTGCTTGTAGACGCCGTCTTCCGGCGGGCTTCGGCAAAATTAGCGAAGAGGGATGGCTGGGGCGGGAGGATTCGAACCTCCGAATGTCGGTACCAAAAACCGATGCCTTACCACTTGGCGACGCCCCAGAATGAGGAACAAGCGGTGTGTGACCGCGCCTCAGGCGCGCTGTATGCCTCAAGCCCGGCGCGGGCGCAAGCCTTCCAGTCAAACACCTTCTACACATCCACATGATGCGCAGGGCCGCATTTCGTGAAACAGGAGAGGCGGTGCAGGGACTTATCCACTGCCGGAGGGCCGATTGTGGAGCACTGGCAAACTTTCTTTGCCGATGTGCGAGAGGGGGCTTGCGGGGTCAAAAAAGCGGTGCTAATACCCGCCACATCGACGGGGCAGCGCCCCGGCGGTTCCCGGCCCGGGTCTCCCGGTGCTCGACTGGATCGGAGTGTAGCGCAGCCTGGTAGCGCACCTCGTTCGGGACGAGGGGGTCGAGTGTTCGAATCACTCCACTCCGACCATCCAGTTTTCTTCCGCAAAACCAAATAGATAGCCGCCCTTTGGCGGAACGGTCATGCCGTTTGTGCCGCAATTCCGGATAAAGCCGCACATTCTGCGCCGCCCCGGAGACCGGTGTGCGCTCAGGGGAAAATGACTCACCCACAAAGAAAAAGCCGGAGACATGCGCCTCCGGCCTTATGTGTTCCCGTTCCGGTTTCCCCAACTGGATCAGAGCGCTTCCAGCATCGCGGCGGCACCGGAAACGGTGGCCTGGCCGGGGGCGTCTTCCACGTTGAGGGCGGTGACAACGCCGTCCTTGGCGATGAGGGCGAAGCGCTTGGAGCGGATGCCCATGCCGAAACCTGAGGCGTCCAGCTCAAGGCCCAGTTCCTTCACGTAGGACGCGCTGCCATCGGCGAGGAAAAGGATCTTGTCGCCGGCGCTGGTGGCCTTCTTCCAGGCATCCATGACGAACATGTCATTCACGGAAACCACGGCGATGGTGTCCACGCCCTTGGCCTTGAAGGCATCGAAATGCTCGACGAAGCCCGGCAGGTGATTCATGTGGCAGGTCGGGGTGAAGGCGCCCGGCACACCGAACAGGACAACGGTCTTGCCGTTGAAGATGTCGCTGGCCTTCATCTCCACCGGGCCGTCGCCGCCGATGACCTTGAAAACGCCGTCCGGCAGACGGTCGCCAATCTTGATGCTCATCCGGATCTCTCCACGTCCAAAGAAAAACGCTCCAGGACTGCCGCAGGCGTTGCACGCAAGGGCGGTCCGCCCTTCGACATAGGGTCATATGGCGGCGCCGTCGAGCCCTATTCAGCGGAAGGAGGCGTGCCGCCGGGCCGGATGCTACTGCGCCGGGCCGTCCGTCCGCCGGATGCTGCGGGTCCTGCTGTCGATCTCGTAGGTAGCCTCCACCGCCCGTCCGTCCGTCACCAGCACGAGGTGCAGGGGCAGGGCCTCTTCCGGCCCGCTCAAGCCCTTGAGCGACAGGCTCCAGCGGACTTTGCTGCCGTCCCGCGCGCCCGGTTTGGGCAGGCCGGTGGTGGCTTCTGCTGCGCCTTCGGCAAAGAGATCGGCCGAAGTGGCGTCTCCCACATCTGCGGTGATGTCGAGTTTCAGCGCGCTTTTGCCTTCCCGGAAACTGAAGCCGACAAGGCGCGGGCCTTCGGTCTCCTGCATGGCAACAGGCAGGGCAGCCCGGGCCGTGCTGATGAGCCGTGCGGCAATGCGGTCCGGCTGCGGGTCAGCGGCCAGATCCAGCGTGAAACGCGCTTCAGCGGGCACACAGATCTTGTTGCAGACGCCGAAGAAGGCATTGGCCTGCAGCTTGAGCGGCGTGTCTGCCGCTTCGGGCGTCAGGCGGAGGGGCAGCAGAACGCTGTCCGTATAGACAATGGACTGGCTGAAGCCATCGTCATAGCGCTCCGGCGCCGGAAAGGAGAGGCTTCCATCCGCCAGATTCGTGCTTCCCTCGAAGCTGAGTTCTGGCGGAATGCCGGTTTCGCCCGGATAGCGCCAGTAAGTGTGCCACTCCGGGTCCAGGGCGATTTCAAGGCCGGCCTCGTAGCTGCCATCGGGCGCCTTGCCGGCCACCACCAGCCGCACGGCACCGCCCTCAACAACCTGCCACTCGGTAATGACGGCATCGGCGGGCGATGTTCCGGCCAGCAGCAGGGCGGAGCAGGCCGCTGCAAGGCGCTGTGCTGCAGAGCGAAGGGGCGTTGCCGTCTGATCGTGGGGCTGACGTGAAGACATGCGATAGGTGATAGCGCAAAGCCTGCGCGGCGTCCTCCCCTTCTGTGGCCGGGGAATGCTCATAACTCTGTGAACGCAGCAAAAATTGCAACCCGCCCCAGCGTGAAGCAAGTTAACAAATCGCCTGGCAGCAGGTAATCTCTGCGGGGGTGCGATGCAAAAGGGAGGCTGCATGACACAAGGTTCGGACACAGGCTGGCTCGACGGGCAGTTTCTGATTGCCATGCCGAACATGCCTGACAGCCGGTTTGCCCACACTGTCATCTATCTCTGTGCTCACTCTTCTGATGGGGCGATGGGGCTGATCATCAATCAGCCATCCAACAGCTTGTCCGTGGCTGATCTTCTGGTGCAGCTCAACATCGTGCCGGAAGGCCAGTCGATCCGCCTGCCTAACGCGCTGCGTGGAATGAGTGTCTATCGCGGCGGCCCGGTGGAAACCGAACGCGGCTTTGTGCTTCATTCCGATGACTTCCAGCTGGAAAGCTCCACCTTGCCCATTCAGGATGGCATCTGCCTGACGGCAACGATGGACATTCTGAAGGCTCTGGCCGAGGGGCGCGGACCGTCGCAGGCCATGCTGGCGCTTGGCTATGCCGGCTGGGCGCCCGGCCAGCTGGAGCAGGAGATCCAGTCCAACGGCTGGCTGACCGGCCCGGCCGATCCGTCGATCCTGTTTGACGCCGAAATCGGCACCAAGTGGCAGAGAGCCTTGTGGCAGATCGGTGTTGATCCTTCCATGCTCTCCAGCGACTCAGGCCATGCCTGATGCGGGGCGGGGCACCTGCAAGCCATGCTGAACCGGGCGGGCAGGTGTTCTCAAATGCAGTTTGCGCGCCTTGGCAAACTGTCTTATGGGTCATGGTCCCGGGACGCCCGTCCCGCCGAAGATCAAACGCCTGTTGACTGCGCCCGCCGCAAATTGGCCAGGGCGCAGGACTGTAGCCAGACATAAAGGGATCCGGCGCGGTGAGATATGTCAGTACGCGTGGTGACGCACCTGTTCTCGATTTCGCAGATGTTCTTCTTCAGGGTCTTGCCCGTGACGGCGGGCTTTACCTGCCCGAGACCTGGCCGCAGTTTGACGCCAAAACCATCGCAGGCTTTGCCGGCAAGTCCTATCAGGACGCCGCCTTCGAGGTGATCCGCCCCTTCACCGGCGGCACCATCAATGACGCCGATCTCAAGCGCATGATCGACGAGGCCTATGCTACGTTCCGCCATCCGGCGGTGACGCCGCTGGTGCAGATCGCGCCGAACCGCTTCGTGCTGGAGCTGTTCCACGGCCCGACGCTGGCCTTCAAGGATGTGGCCATGCAGCTGCTGGGCCGGCTGATGGACCATGTGCTGAGCGAGCGCAACCAGCGCGCCACCATCGTTGGCGCCACGTCCGGCGACACGGGCGGTGCGGCCATCGAGGCCTTCCGCGGCCGTGAGCGCACGGATGTGTTCATCCTCTTTCCCGAAGGCCGCGTGTCCGGCGTGCAGCGCCGCCAGATGACGACGCCCACGGAAGCCAATGTTCATGCACTGGCGGTGGAAGGCAATTTCGATGATTGCCAGGCCATCGTGAAGGGCATGTTCAACCATTTCGAGTTCCGCGACAGGGTGGGCCTGTCGGGTGTGAACTCCATCAACTGGGCGCGCATTCTGGCGCAGATCGTCTACTACTTCGTGGCAGGCGTTGCCGTTGGCGCACCGCACCGCCCGGTGTCTTTCACTGTGCCGACCGGCAATTTCGGCGATATCTTTGCAGGCTATGCAGCCATGCGCATGGGCCTGCCGGTGGACAGGCTGGTGATCGCCACCAACCGCAACGACATTCTGGTGCGCACGCTGGAAACGGGCCGCTACGAGATGCGCGGCGTCTCGGCGACCATCTCCCCGTCCATGGACATTCAGATCTCGTCGAACTTCGAGCGGCTTCTGGCGGAAATGCATGGCCGCGATGGCGCCGCCGTGAAGGCCATGATGGGCAGCCTTTCCCAGTCTGGCAGCTTCACCATCTCTGATGGCCCGCTCGCAGAGATGCGCAAGCTCTTCGCAGCCGGGCGCTGCGGCGAGGATCAGACGGCTGCCACCATCGCCCGCACCCATGCGGAAACCGGCTACCTGCTCGACCCGCATACCGCCATCGGCGTGCATGTGGCGGAAGAGCTGGGGGCGGGCGAAGCGCCGATGGTTGTGCTGGGCACGGCCCATCCGGCCAAGTTCCCCGCCGCCGTCAAGGCCGCCAGCGGTGTCTATCCGGCGCTCCCCGAACAGCTGGAGCCGATGATGACCGCACCGGAGCGCCAGAGCGTGCTGCCGGCGGATCTTGGCGCCATCGAGCGCCATGTCGAGGCAAATGCCCGCGCCGTGAAGGGTGCGGCCTGAAACTGACGCGGGGAGGGGGGCAGAATGCTTGCGCCCCTTTCTGCTTGAGCTGCCATCTGGCCGTGCCCTAGGCTATGTGTCACAACAATGACAAGGGCTGGCAAAGGCCCGCAAGCCGTGAAACAGTAGTGCCGCAGCCGGAGCGCCGGAATGCCTGAGGGCAGGAGGGCTGAAACGAGGGCAGGCGTGACACGCCGCCCGCTCCCCTGTGAGGCCGGGAGGACCGCATGGAAGTAAGGACGACCCGGTTGGCCAATGGGCTGACCGTCATCACGGACCGGATGCCGAGCCTCAGGACTGCGGCGCTCGGGGTGTGGGTGAGGACCGGGTCACGGGCGGAGGCACCAGAGCAGAATGGCATCACCCATCTGCTGGAGCACATGGCCTTCAAGGGCACCGCCACCCGCAGCGCCCGCCAGATTGCTGAAGAAATCGAGGCTGTCGGCGGCGAGCTGAATGCCTCCACCAGCGTCGAACACACCAATTACTATGCCCGCGTGCTGGCCGAGGATGTGCCGCTGGCGGCTAATCTTCTGGCCGATATCCTCAAGAACTCGGTCTTCGATGCGGAAGAGCTGGCGCGCGAGCAGCATGTGATCCTGCAGGAAATCGGTGCCTCGCTCGACAGCCCGGACGATCAGGCCTTTGACCTGTTCCAGTCCACCGCCTGGCCGGGGCAGCCGCTGGGCCGGCCGATCCTTGGCACGCCCGAAACCCTGATGAGCTTCGACCGGGATTCGCTGACCCAGTATCTGGCCAACCGCTACCGGGCGCCGGACATGGTTCTTTCGGCGGCAGGGGCCGTGGATCACGACGAGCTGGTGCGTATTGCGGAGGATCAGTTCTCCAGCTTCAGCGCCGAACCGGCGGCGCCTGTGGGCGAAGCCACCTATGCCGGTGGTGAGGGCCGTCTGGAAAAGGAGCTGATGGAGGCGCAGATCCTGCTGGGCTTCAAGGGCCAGTCCTATGCCTCGCCGGATTATTATGCGTCGCAGATCCTGGCCTCGGTGCTGGGCGGTGGCATGTCCTCGCGCCTCTTTCAGGAAGTGCGGGAAACGCGCGGCCTGTGCTACGCGATCTATGCCTTCCACTGGGCCTTCAACGACACGGGCCTTTTCGGCCTGCATGCCGCGACGGGCGAGGAAAACCTCGAAGAGCTGATGCCGGTGATCCTGGGCGAACTGGAGCGCGCAGGCAGCGACATTTCCGAGGATGAGGTGGCCCGTGCCCGTGCGCAGATCCGCGCCGGACTGATGATGGCACTGGAAAGCCCGGCCGCCCGCGCCGGCCAGATCGCCCGGCAAATGCTGATCCATGGCCGTACGCTGAGCCTTGAGGAAGTGTCGCAGCGCATCAATGCGGTGACCGCCGAGAGTGTGCGCCGTGTGGCATCGGACATCTTCACCTCCAGCCGGCCGACGCTGACGGGCCTTGGCCCCATCGGCAAGATGATGACACTGGACGAGGTGCAGCTGCGCCTCAGCGGCCCCATGCCGCGGCGTGCCTTCGCCTGAACCGGGCCGGGATAAGGGGGCGTCAGGTGGCCTTGCTTCTGTCCTTCGGAGCGTCGGAGACAGAGCCCACATTGCGGGGGCAGGGCTTCTATCTGCGCCCGCCCCTGATGGCGGATTTCCCGCAGTGGTCTGTGCTGCGGGAAGAAAGCCGCAGCTTTCTGACCCCTTGGGAGCCGCTGTGGCCGGTGGATGATCTGACCAAGCCCGCCTTCCGCCGCCGCCTTCGCCGTTATGCCAATGACCGCAAGGAGGGGCGCAGCTATCCCTTCTTCCTCTTTTCACAGGATGGAACGCTTCTGGGCGGGGCGACCTTGTCCAATATCCGGCGCGGTGTCGCCCAATGCTGCTCGCTCGGCTACTGGATGGGCGCACGGCACGCTGGAAAAGGTTACATGTCCAGCGCGGTCGCCTTGATCGCGCCATTCTGTTTCGATGTGTTGCGCCTGCACCGGATCGAGGCGGCCTGCCTTCCCAGCAACGGGCCGTCGATCCAGCTTCTACGCAAGAACGGGTTCATACGCGAAGGTTATGCGCGCCGCTACCTCAATATCAACGGTCAGTGGCAGGACCATATCCTCTTCGCGCGCCTTGCCGATGATCCGGTGCCGGCCGCTGCGGCCGCCTCTCCACAATGGACCAGTGGCGCCTCGAAAGAAATCTTGTGACATGGCCGACAACCCTTTAACTGTTCGAGCCATGCTCGCCACTCCGCTTCAACTGCCGGTGACATTTCTCCGGTTCCTGGCTGCCGTATTGCTGTTGCTGACTGCGACCCTGTTCGCAGGCCGCGCCCTTGCGCTTGAGCCGATCCCGGTGCCGCTGGATGTGGAGGCGCTGGAACTCACCGGCGCAATCGATCTTTACCGCGATGCCGGACCACGCCTGCAGGTCTCCACCGCGCCCGGTGCCGATGGCATCGTCCGGCGCATCGAAGTGGCCTCGCGTGACGGGCAGAACACCAACTGGGCGGTTTTCTCGCTGACCAACACCTCCGATGAGCAGGTCGACCGGCTCATCGTCGCGCCGTTCTATCAGCTCGCCGGTTCACGCATGATCTGGCCGGATCTGGGCACTTCCCGTGTGGCTTCGATCACGCCCAGCCAGGGCATTGCCCCGGAGCGGCAGAAAAGCCTTGAGGCCGATGTCTTCCTGATCACGCTCGATCCGGGCGCCATCGTCACCTATGTGGCCGAACTGCGCACGCCCGAGCTGCCGCAGATCCGCCTGTGGGAGCCCGATGCCTACAAGGAAACGGTCAACGCTTACACGCTGTACCGCGGTATCATTCTCGGCATTTCCGGTTTGCTGGCGCTGTTCCTGACCATTCTGTTCGTGGTCAAGGGCACGGTGATGTTCCCGGCAACGGCCTCGCTGGCCTGGGCGGTTCTGGCCTATCTGTGCATTGACTTCGGCTTCTGGAGCCGGGTGTTCAACCTCACACAGGGCGAAGACCAGCTCTACCGGGCGAGCGCCGAAGTGATGCTGGCGGCCAGCCTGATCATCTTTCTCTATGCCTATCTCAACCTGAACCGCTGGCACATCCGCTACAGTCACCTCGCGCTGGGCACGCTCAGCCTGCTGCTGGGGCTCCTGGGCGTCGCGGTATGGGACCCCTCGATTGCGGCCGGCATCGCGCGTCTGTCGCTCGGCTTTATCGGCTTTGCCGGTTTTGCCACGGTTCTGGTTCTGGCGCTTCAGGGCTATGACCGGGCGATCATGCTGATCCCCACCTGGTTTCTGCTGATCGTCTGGCTCATTGGCTCGGCGATGACCGTCCTGGGGGTGCTCAACAACGACATCGTCCAGCCGGCGCTGGGCGGCGGACTGGTCCTGATCGTTCTGCTGATCGGCTTCACGGTGATGCAGCACGCCTTTGCAGGCGGCGCCATCGTTCAGGGCCTGATTTCGGATGTGGAGCGGCGCGCTCTGGCCCTCACCGGGGCAGGGGACATCATCTGGGACTGGGATATCGACCGTGACCGCATCTACACCGGCCACGAAGTCGAGGATTTGCTGAACCTTCGCCATGGCACGCTGGATGGCCCGGCACGTGACTGGCTGGACGTGCTGCACCCGCAGGACCGAGACCGCTTCCGCGCCACGCTGGATGCAGTGGTGGATCAGCGGCGCGGCAAGGTGCAGCAGGATTTCCGCCTGCGCTCCGAGGATGGCCATTTCCGCTGGTTCCGCCTGCGTGCCCGCCCCATTCTGGGCTCGGATGCCGAAGTCATCCGCTGCGTCGGCACGCTGCTGGACATCACCGAGCAGAAGACCGCCGAAGAGCGGCTGCTGCATGATGCTGTGCATGACAACCTGACGGGCCTTGCCAACCGCGAACTGTTCATGGACCGGCTGGAGGCAGCTCTTGCCCGCTGCAAGGCGGACAGCAGCATCGCCAAGCCGACGGTGCTTCTGCTTAATCTCGACCGGTTCAAGCAGGTGAATGACGGCATCGGCCTGTCGGCAGGGGATTCGATCCTGCTGACCATCGCCCGCCGCCTCGACCGCATGCTGCAGCCGCAGGATTCCCTCGCCCGGCTCAACGGCGACCAGTATGGCATGATCCTGCTGTCGGAGCAGGAGGCCGGACGCATTGCTCAGGTGGCCGACGCCTTCCGCAAGGCCGTGCGCGCGCCCGTGACCTATGGCGACCGCGAAGTCTTCCTCACCTGCTCCATCGGTTTTGCCCTGTTCGAAGGCGGGCGCCAGACGGCGGAAGAGCTGGTGACGGATGCGGAAATCGCGCTGAACCACGCCAAGCGCCTCGGCGGCGACCGTCAGGAGGTCTTCCGCCCGATCCTGCGCCCGCTGGGCCGCAATGTCATCGATCTGGAAGGCGACCTGCGCAAGGCGATCAAGGAAGGCGAACTCGCCGTCCATTTCCAGCCCATCGTGCGCCTTTCGGATCAGTCCGTCGCCGGGTTCGAGGTTCTGTCCCGCTGGAAACATGCCAAGCGCGGGCCGATTGCTCCGAGCGAGTTCATTCCGATTGCCGAACAGTCCGGTCTGATCAACGAACTGGGCGTCTATGTGCTCGACAAGGGCGCGCGCCAGCTGGCCGAATGGCAGGACAAGATCCGCACGCCGGTGCCGCTGTTCCTCTCGGTCAACATCTCCTCCCGCCAGCTGCTGCGTCATGACCTCATCAACGAAGTGAAGGCCATCCTGTCGCGCTCGCGCATTGTTCCGGGCACGCTGAAGCTGGAGCTGACCGAATCCATGGTCATGTCCAACCCGGAATATGCCGCCAAGGTGCTGGAGCGCCTGCGCGGTCTAGGGGCAGGGCTGTCGCTGGATGATTTCGGCACGGGCTATTCCTCGCTGGCCTATCTGCAGCGCTTCCCCTTCGACACGATCAAGATCGACCAGTCCTTCGTGCGGCACAACGGCCAGTCGGCCCGCCCTGTCATCCTGCGTTCCATCATCGCCCTCGGCCATGATCTGGGCATGTCCATCGTCGCGGAAGGGGCGGAAAGCGAGTCCGATGCGCTCGAACTGTTCCAGCTCGGCTGCGAATATGCGCAGGGCTATTTCTTCGGCGAAGCCATGACCGCAGAAGAGGCCACCGTGTATCTGCGTGAGCAGCACGAGGCTTGAGGCAGCAGAAACGGCGGTTTTTCGCGCCCGGGTGCAGGCGACGCTCCGATCTCTCCATCGTCATCCGGACGCGCCCCGCGCGATCCGGGACCGGAGAGCCGGGGTGCAGCTTAATCACATGAAATCCAAAGCATAAGCCGAGACTCACCGGTCCCGGATCTCCGCTTCGCTGCGTCCGGGACGACGACGGAGAGGTTTAACCTGGAGTTTGTGCTGAACTGGCTGGCCAGGCTCGGAACGCTTTTCCAGTAAGCGTCACCCCACCAGCAGGGCCAGCGGACGGTTGCCGTCCGTCAGGGTCAGCGGCGTGACGCCGAAGGGATCGCCGTCGATCTGGGCGGGCACGGCGCGGCGGCTGGTGAGGGTGAGGCTGTTCACCGGCACCAGCGTGGCACCCTTCGTCTTGTGCAGGCGGCCTGTCAGCAGTGCAAGGCCGAAGCGCAAGGCGGCCAGCGGCGTGTCCTTTTCCAGCGCCAGAAGATGCAGGCCGGGCCTTGTCACGCCGCCATCCGGGCAGATGACGAAAGGACCGCCATAGTGGCGGGCCTTGGTGACGACGGCGAGGCGGCAGGTCAGCGTCCGGCCCGCATGGTCGCCGTTCTCCGGCTCATCGCCGATCCGCACGAAGAGGTCTTCCCCATGGCGCGAGAAGGCGATGTCGAGCGCCGTGAGCACATAGGCGAGCTTGCCGAGGCGGCGCTTCAGCGCCAGCGGCACCGCGTGAACGACTTCCGCATCAAACCCGGCAGAGGCCATCAGCACGAATGGACGGCCATTGGCGAGGCCGTAATGCAGCGGCACACTGCGCCGTTGCAGCATCATGCGGGCGATGCCTTCGGCGCTGCGCGGAAGCTTCAATTCGGCGGCCAGAACATTGGCGGTACCGCAGGGAATGACCGCCAGTTCGGGAGCGGCCGCTGCCGTGTTCTGCTGAAAGCCGCGGATTGCCTCATTGACCGATCCATCGCCGCCGGCCACCGCCAGAATGCCGGTCCGCAGGGCCGGATCGGCGCAGATCTCACCAATTTCTCCGGCCCGGCGTGTCAGGCGGATGGTCACCGTGCAGCCCTGTGATTCAAGCCTTGCGGCAATGTCCTGCAAAAGGCGCGGGCGGTAGCCGCCGGAAACGGGATTGGCGAGGATCAACACGCTGCGGGCAAGGGCGGCGGCGCTGTCATGCGCGCCGGATCCGCCTTCCTGTGAATGAGCGGCGGCCCGAGTCTCTTCCGGCCCGGAGCTGTCATCTCCCGCCATGAAATCTGCCTTGCGCAGGGGCTTCATCCGTTGCTGCCTCCAGCTGCATTGCGGCCTTTCTGAAAGGGCTTCATGCCGAGCCGGGCCAGTTCGTCGGCCCGTTCATTCTCCGGGTGTCCGGCGTGACCTTTCACCCAGTGCCAGGAAATCTGATGCTGGCGCTGCGCGGCGTCGAGAGCCTGCCAGAGGTCGGCATTCTTCACCGGCTTCTTGTCTGCCGTGCGCCAGTCATTGCGCTTCCAGTTGAACAGCCATTTGGTGATGCCATCACGCACATAAACGCTGTCGGTGTACAGATCGACGGAGCAGGGGCGCTTGAGGGCCCTCAAAGCCTCGATGGCCGCCGTCAGCTCCATGCGGTTGTTGGTGGTTTCCGCTTCGCCGCCGTTGAGCTCTTTCTCGTGCGGGCCGAAACGCAGGATCGCGCCCCAGCCGCCCGGTCCCGGATTTCCCGAGCAGGCACCGTCCGTGTAGATGACGACCTTTGCGTCCTCGCTCATGCGTCCAGCCCGTAATCATGAGCGGAGATGGCGCCCCGGTGGAAGCGCAGCTTGCGCAGATATTCGGTGGGGTCCTTCGGCGTCACCAGCGCGCCGGGAGGCACGTTGAGCCAGTCGTAAAGCCGCGTCAGCAGGAAGCGGATGGATGCGCCGCGCGCCAGCAGGGGCAGGGCCGCGAATTCTTGCCGCGTGAAGGGGCGGATCTTTCGGTAGCCATTAAGGAAGGCACGCGCCTTGGTGACATTGAAGGCGCCGTCGGCCTCGAAGCACCAGGCGTTGATGCAGATGACCGCGTCATAGGCAAAGCTGTCGGTGCAGGCGAAGTAGAAGTCGATGAGGCCGGACAACTCGCTGCCAAGGAAGAACACGTTGTCGGGGAAGAGATCCGCATGGATCACTCCGCCCGGCAGGTCTTTGGGCCAGTTGGCTTCCAGATAGTCGAGTTCGCCGGCAAGCTCTTCGGCAAGGCCTGGCACCACTGTATCGGCGCGCTCCCCCGAGCGGTTGAAGAGGGGGCGCCAGCCGCTGACATCCAGCGCATTGTGCCGCTTCATCGGGAAATCGGCGCCGGCCAGATGCAGCCGGGCAAGCGCCTCGCCAAGGGCGGCGCAATGCTCAAGGCGCGGGCGGCGCACCCACATGCCTTCCAGGAAGGTAACCATGGCAGCGGGGCGGCCCGACAGAGTGCCCAGCATGGTGCCGTCTTCTGCCACCAGCGGCTGCGGGCAGTTGATGCCCTTCTTCGCCAGATGCTGCATCAGGTTGAGGAAGAAGGGCAGATCGTCCGGGTTCACCCGCTTTTCATAGAGGGTGAGGATGAAATTGGCCTGATCCGTGCGCACCAGAAAGTTGGAGTTCTCCACGCCCTCGGCGATGCCCTTGTAGGACAGGAGACGGCCAATGCCGTATCGGGCGACAAAGGCGGCAAGGTCTTCGTCGGCAACTTCGGTATAAACGGCCATTGGGGGCTACTCGGCTGCGCTGGGAACGTCTGCCATGGTGCGAAGCTCGCGCGGCAGGTTGAAGGCGATGGTTTCTTCCGCCGTGCGCACCTCGTTCACCGTTACGGTGAAGCGCTCTGCAAAGGCGGCGATGATTTCCTCGACCAGCGTTTCGGGGGCAGAGGCGCCTGCCGTCAGGCCGAGGCTGGAAATGCTCTCGAAATCGGTCCAGTCGATGTCCGAGGCCCGCTGCACCAGAACGGCCTTGCGGCATCCGGCACGCTCTGCCACTTCGCGCAGGCGCTGCGAGTTGGACGAGTTGGGCGCGCCCACCACGATCATTGCATCCACCTGCGGCGCCACTACCTTCACCGCATCCTGACGGTTGGTCGTGGCGTAGCAGATGTCTTCCTTGTGCGGGGCGACGATATCGGGAAAGCGCTGCTTCAGCACCTCGACAATGCCCTTGGTGTCATCCACCGAAAGGGTTGTCTGGGTGATGAAGGCAAGCTGACGGCCGGTGCGCGGCTGATAGTTGCGCGCATCCTCTTCCGTCTCGATCAGGAACACCGTGCCCTCCGGCAGCTGTCCCATGGTGCCGATCACTTCCGGGTGGCCGGCGTGGCCGATCAGCAGGATCTCGCGGTCGCGCCGGTCGTGGATCTCGGCTTCCTTGTGCACCTTGGACACGAGCGGGCAGGTGGCGTCGAGGAAGAACATGTTCCGCCCGCGCGCATCTTCCGGCACGGATTTCGGCACGCCATGGGCGGAGAAGATCACCGGGCGGCCGCGCTGGTCTGCCGGGATCTCGTCAAGCTCCTCGACGAAAACGGCGCCCTTGGCCTTCAGCCCGTCAACCACAAACCGGTTATGCACGATCTCGTGGCGCACATAGACCGGACGTCCGAACTTCTCCAGCGCCAGTTCGACGATCTGGATGGCACGGTCCACCCCTGCGCAGAAGCCGCGCGGTGCACACAATTTCACGTCCAGCGCCGGAAGAGCGCCATGATTGCCGGTCATGTCAGGTCCTTGAGCGTGGCTCATGGGGGCAATAGAGTGATCACCCCATGGCATGTCAAGGGGAAGCATGCGCATTGCTGCCGGGCAAGCCCTGCATTCTGCGCCGTGAATCCATAGAGGCAGGCTGCGTCTCGCCAAAACGGATATGGCCTGTTATAGACCGGCGAACAGGTTTCGAGTGAAGTGGAACTTCTGAATGCTGCAAGTCGAACGCATTTCCGCCCGTTCTGCCGCAGGCCGCGTGGCCACCTTTGCCGCGCTGGCGGGACTCCTTTCCGGCTGCATGTCATTCGGCGGCGGTGATTCCGCTGATACGGGCGGTGCGCCGGCAGGCCCCAGCCTGACGCAGAAGATCGTCAGCGGCGGGCAGGGGCCGATCCAGGTGGACCCGCAGGCCTTCGAAAAGCAGCCCTACTGCCCGCCGATCGAGTTGCAGTCGGACACGTTCCTCATCACCAAATATGAGCGCGGCAAGGAGCATGACGCACGGGCGCTGCTCTATCAGGCCAATCTTGAAGACTGGGCCCGCGAATGCCGCCGCGAAGGCGACCAGACCCGCATCAAGGTCGGCCTTGCCGGGCGCGTGACGCCGGGGCCCGCCTGGCCGGGCGGTGAAATCAAGCTGCCGGTGCGCGTTGCCATTATCCCGCAGGGCGTTTCGGACGCCGCCCCGGTGGTTTCTCAGCTTCTGTCCGTGTCCGTGACGGCGGCGGCAGGGGCTCCGGCCATAACCTGGTCGCTGGTCGAAGACTCCTTCGTGGTGCCGCGCGATGCCTCGCTCAAGATCGTCTTCGGCTTTGACGAAGGCGCACCGCAGCGGACGAAGCGCCGCTGAGGCATTGCAGACGTTCTTAACCCTTGCCATCAAACGGGATGGGAATACCTATCCGTCTCAGGATGGCGGATATTGACAAGGGCAGGGCGGGAATAGACAATCACACTGCTCATCTGGGTCGTGACAGGTGGGCGGAACGGTGGTGCCGGCATTTCATCTGGCAGGTGCCGCCGGTTCAAAAAGGCGACAGCGGGAGAGGCTGGAGAGGTGCCCTGCAGCAATGCAGGGATCTGAGACAGCGCCGAAGGAGCAACCGCCCCGGAAACTCTCAGGCAAAAGGACCGCTTCGCTTTGACGCTCTGGAAAGCAGGCCTCGCATGCTGATGCGTGAGGCCTCACCGAAGGAGTAACCTTCCGGCTGCCTCCGTGCGCCGGGCGGGAAATCTCTCAGGTACTCGGACAGAGGGGGTGCGGATGGGCCGTCACAGGTCTGTCCTTGCGCCACTGACGACGAGGACCCTTGATGGCCACGACTGATTCTGCGGCCGCCCCTGAGGCGGACCTGAAGCGTACCCCCCTTCATGACCTGCATGTGGCGCTTGGCGCCCGCATGGTGCCTTTCGCGGGCTATGAGATGCCCGTGCAATATCCTGCCGGTATCCTGGCCGAACATCTCCACACCCGCGCCGCTGCCGGACTGTTCGACGTGTCCCATATGGGCCAGGCCTGGCTCATCGGCCCGGACCACGCCACCACCGCCCGTGCGCTGGAGGCTCTTGTGCCCTCCAACATGGTGGAACTGGGCCGCGGCAAGCAGCGCTACACGGTTCTGCTCAACGCAGAAGGCGGCATTGTTGATGACCTGATGGTCACCCGCCCGGTGGCTGAAGAAGACGATGGCCGCCTGTTCCTGGTGGTCAATGCCTCGCGCAAGGATGTGGACTATCCGCTGATCGATGCCGCGCTTCCCGAAGGTGTCCGCCTTGAAATCATCGAGGACCGCGCGCTGATCGCCGTGCAGGGGCCGGAAGCTGTTGCCGCTGTTGCCCAGCATGCGCCGGAGGCGGCGGACCTCGGCTTCATGAGTGCGGCCTGGATGGACTTCGACGGTATTCGCTGCCACGTGTCGCGCTCCGGTTATACCGGCGAGGACGGGGTGGAAATGTCCGTCCCCGCAGACGCTGCGGAAGCCATCGTCAAGGCGCTGCTGGCGGATGAGCGGGTGAAGCCGATTGGTCTTGGCGCGCGCGACAGCCTGCGCCTTGAAGCCGGGCTGTGCCTTTATGGCCATGATCTTGATGAGACCACCTCGCCGGTTGAGGCCGGCATCACCTTCATCCTGCAGAAGCGCCGCCGCGACGAAGGCGGCTTCCCCGGCGCCGCCCGTGTTCAGGGCGAACTCGCCGCAGGTCCGGCCCGCAAGCGCGTCGGCCTGAAGCTGGAAGGCCGTGCGCCAGCACGTGAGGGCGCGGAAATCCGCGTGCCCGGCGGCAGCGAGGCCATCGGCACCGTCACCTCCGGCGGCTTTGCCCCGACCCTCGGCCAGCCCATCGCCATGGGCTATGTTGCCGCTGCCCATTCCGCCCCAGGCACGAAGCTCGCACTCATCGTGCGCGGCAAGGAGCTGGAAGCCACCGTCACCACGATGCCTTTCGTGGAGCACCGTTACGTGCGCGCCGCCAAGGTGTGAACCGTTCAGAAACAGAAGATCATCCAGTCTGGAGACCAGAGAATGACGACCTATTACTCCAAGGATCATGAATGGGTTGCCGTGTCCGGTGGCATCGCCACCGTCGGCATCACCACCTATGCCCAGAGCCAGCTTGGCGATGTGGTCTATGTGGAACTGCCGGATGTTGGCCGCACCGTCTCGCAGGGCGATGACGCCGCCGTGGTGGAATCGGTGAAGGCCGCCAGCGAGGTCTATGCCCCGGTCAGCGGTGAGGTAACCGAGGTCAACAATGCCCTCACGGACAGCCCGGCCTTGGTGAACGAAGATCCGGAAGGGGCGGCCTGGTTCATGAAGCTGCGTATCTCCAACGAGGGCGAGCTGGCAGAGCTGATGGACGAGGCGGCCTACAAGGCCTACGTGGAAACGCTCTGATCCATGCCCGGCCATCTTTACACCGCCGAAGTGATCTGGCGCCGCGAGGGTGAGTTCCGCACTGGACGCTACTCCCGCGGCCATACCTGGCGCTTTGACGGCGGTGTGGAGGTGCCAGCCTCTGCCTCGCCCACCGTCGTGCCGCTGCCCCATTCGGTGCCCGAAGCCGTGGATCCGGAAGAGGCCTTCGCGGCCGCCATCTCCTCCTGCCACATGATGACCTTCCTTGATCTGGCCCGCCGTGACGGGCTGCTGATCGAGGCCTACGAGGACAGGGCAGAGGCGGAAATGAGCCGCACTGCGCCGGGGCGCATGGGCATCACCCGTGTCACCCTGCGCCCCGTGATGGCCATCATCGCGGACAGCCAGCCAGACCCGGCCCGGCTCGCCGAACTGCACGAGAAGGCGCATGAGATGTGCTTCATCGCCAACTCGGTGAAATGTGAAATCGTCGTGGCGCCCGGCCCGGTGCGCCTCGTTGCTCCGCAACCGCATGAAGGGACGTAAACCCGATGCGTTATCTGCCGCTTTCCGACACTGACCGCGCCGACATGCTGGCGCGCGTCGGCGTGTCATCCATCGATGAGCTGTTCGCCGATATCCCGGAAGCCGCCCGCCTCAAGGGCCTCGTCGACCTGCCCAGGCGCAAGTCCGAGATCGAGGTGGAGCGCCACCTGAACCGAATGGCCGGCAAGAATGTCGCTGCCGGTTCCGTGCCCTTCTTTGTGGGGGCAGGCGCCTACCGCCATCACGTTCCGGCAACGGTGGATCACCTGATCCAGCGCTCCGAATTCCTCACCTCCTACACGCCGTATCAGCCGGAAATCACGCAAGGCACCCTGCAGTATCTGTTCGAGTTCCAGACGCAGGTCGCCCGCCTCACCGGCATGGAAGTGGCCAACGCCTCCATGTATGACGGCTCCACCGGTACCGGCGAAGCCGTGCTGATGGCCCACCGCGTCACCCGACGCAACAAAGCGGTTCTCTCCGGCGGGCTGCATCCGCAGTACCGCGCCGTGGTTGAGGGCCTGTCGAACCTCTCCGGCGACAAGGTTGAAGTACTTCCCGCCGATCCGATGGGCACCGAGGACATTCTGGCGGCCATCGACGGCGAGACGTCCTGCGTCGTTGTGCAGTCGCCGTCCTTCTACGGCCAGATCATCGACCTGAAGCCGATTGCCGAGAAGGCTCACGCCCATGGCGCGCTGCTGATCGCCGTCTTCACCGAAGTGGTGTCGCTGGGGCTTATCGAGCCGGCTGGTACGCAGGGCGCTGATATCGTCGTCGGCGAAGGCCAGTCCATCGGCAATGGCCTCAATTTCGGCGGACCTTACGTTGGCCTCTTCGCCACCAAGCAGAAATACATGCGGCAGATGCCGGGGCGCCTGTGCGGCGAGACCGTGGATGCGGAAGGCAAGCGCGGCTTCGTGCTGACGCTCTCCACCCGCGAGCAGCACATCCGCCGCGAAAAGGCGACGTCGAACATCTGCACCAACTCCGGCCTTTGCGCGCTGGCCTTCACCATCCACATGACGCTGCTGGGCGAAGCCGGGCTGACGCGCCTGGCCCGGATCAACCACGCCAATGCGGTGAAGCTGAAGAAGCTGCTGGCCGCCGTCCCGGGCGTCGAAGTGCTGAACAAGGCCTATTTCAACGAGTTCACCGTCACCCTGCCCAAGGTGGCGGATCAGGTTGTCGAGGCGCTCGCCGAACGGGGCATCCTCGCCGGTGTGCCGGTGTCGCGGCTGGAGCCGCGCAACAAGGACCTTGCGAACCTTCTCGTTGTCGCCTCGACCGAAATCAACACCGATGAAGACCGCGCTGCCTTCGCAACCGCGCTCAAGGAGGTGCTGGCATGAGCATGAACACTCAGGGACGCCCGACCGCTGCGGGCGATGCGGGCGCGGCATTCCGGCCCAGGACCTTCACCGGCAACCGTGCGCTCGACATGGAAGAGCCGCTGCTGTTCGAGATCGGCCGCCTCGATGTGACGGGCGTTGATCTGGACGAGCCGGAGGCTTTCGAGGCGGAGCTGGGCACCCACGCCCGCACGTCCAAGATCGGCCTGCCGGGCCTTTCCGAACCGGAGACGATGCGCCATTATGTGCGCCTGTCGCGCAACAATTACGCCATCGACAGCGGGCTTTATCCGCTCGGCTCCTGCACCATGAAGCACAACCCGCGCCTCAACGAAAAGATGGCGCGCGTGCCGGGCTTCGGTGACATCCACCCGCTGCAGCCGCTGTCCACCGTCAAGGGGGCTGTGGAACTCATCTCCGAGCTGGGCGACTGGCTGATGGAACTGACCGGCACCACCGCCGTGGCCATGAGCCCGAAGGCCGGCGCCCATGGCGAGCAGTGCGGCATGATGGCAATCAAGGCCGCGCATATCGCTGCGGGGCGTGATCCGAAGATCGTGCTGGTGCCGGAAAGTGCCCATGGCACCAACCCGGCCACCGCTGCGCTCCTCGGCTTCAAGGTCGTTGCCATCGACGCCAAGGACGACGGCACGGTGGATCTGGCCTCGGTGAAGAAGGCGATTGCGGAGAATGACGGCAACATCGCCGCCATCATGCTGACCAATCCGAACACCTGCGGGCTGTTCGAGCGGGACATCATGGAGATTGCCGCCGCCATCCACGCCGCCAATGCCTATTTCTACTGTGACGGCGCCAACTTCAACGCCATCGTCGGCAAGGCGCGGCCGGGGGATCTGGGCATCGACGCGATGCACATCAACCTGCACAAGACCTTCTCCACCCCGCATGGTGGCGGCGGACCGGGCTCCGGCCCGGTGGTTCTGTCGGACCGTCTTGCTCCGTTCGCGCCGCTGCCGTTTGTCCGCAAGTCGGACAGCGGGCTGGAGCTGGTGGAAACGGAAGCTGACCTCAAGGATGGCGAGAAGCCGTTCGGCCGCATGACGGCCTTCCACGGCCAGATGGGCATGTTTGTCCGGGCGCTGACCTACATGCTGAGCCACGGCTCGGACGGTTTGCGCCAGGCCTCCGAAGATGCGGTGCTGAACGCGAACTATGTCCGCGTTGGCCTGCAGGATCTGATGAGCCTGCCCTTCGGCGAGCGCCCCTGCATGCATGAAGTGCTGTTCGATGACAGCTTCCTCAAGGACACGGGCGTCACCACCCTCGACTTCGCCAAGGCGATGATCGACGAGGGCTATCACCCGATGACCATGTATTTCCCGCTTGTTGTCCATGGGGCGATGCTGATCGAGCCGACCGAGTCCGAAAGCCGGGCTTCGCTCGACCTGTTCGTCGCCACGCTGCGGGATCTCGTGATGTCCGCCAAGCGCGGTGAGACGGAGCGCTTCACCGGTGCGCCGTATCTTGCCCCGCGCCGCCGCCTTGATGAAACCCGCGCGGCCCGCAGCCCGGTTCTCACCTGGAGCGAACCGGCCCCGGCCAGCGTCACCCCGGCTGCGGCGGAGTAAGCAAGCTGTCAGCCTGACTGGATCCAAGGCCCGGCGTCACTGCCGGGCCTTTTTCTTGCTGCCTTGCGCTTCTGCGCAAATTTCACGGGATTAAAGTATTGATGCTTCCATGCGTTGTGGGCGCTTTGCCGGGGCTGGGAGGACATGGCGGGCGCAGGCGATGCCAGGTCAGGTATGGTTCATCAGTTCAAGAATCCGGCCGGGGAAGCGGCGGAGCTTTACGGCAATGCCGGGGATCTGGGGGCGCCGGGTTACGGTTGCGGGCGAGTTTCTGAGCTTCCCAGGAACGGGCTGCGCCATTCATCCGCTCGTCATTTCCATGATGCCGGGGAGGTAACGGGCTGGCATCAGCACCATTGTCCGGTCTTCTGCTATGTGCTGGAGGGAGAGATTACGGTCACCTATCAGGGGGGACAGACGCGCCTCTTCCGCCAAGGCGAGTGCATGGTGGACGTCATGCGTGTGACACATCAGGGCGAAAACACGGGCCAGAGCCTGACCCGTATTCTCACTGTCTTTCTCAATGGCGATGGCCTTCCGGAAAAGGCCGCCTTGCCGGAACCTGACGAGCTGAAGCACAGTTCACCGGCTCCCTTCTGATCTCATGCCAAGGCTCTGAGATGCTGACGCATCACGCCTTGAAGATGCTCAAGCCCTTCATGGCGCAGCCATGCCGCTTGACAGACGGGATGGTTCCGGGGCATCTATCCTGCGATGATCAAGACTGCCGCCACCTTTGTGTATTTTTATTACGTCACCTCCATACCGGCGGCTGCGTAGGATCTTGCTCATTTGATCAAACCCGAAAAAGCCGCCGCGTCAGGCGGCTTTTTGGTTTTCAAAGGCTCTCCTGACAGGGGCAAACTCCCGAAGGAAGCCGCAAGTGACCCAGCATATGATCGAGGCCGGAAAACCGGCCAGCCCGCTCAAATCCGAAGCTCTGCAGGTGTTGTTCGAGCGCGGGCTCGTCAACCAGACCACGGAACTGGAGGCGCTGGATGCGCGCCTCGCAGAGGGGCCTGTCACAGTCTATGCCGGTTTTGATGCCACGGCCGCCAGCCTGCATGTCGGCCATCTGATGCCGCTGATGACCATGCGCTGGCTGCAGAAACTCGGCCACCGGCCCATCATCGTTCTGGGCGGTGGCACCAGCCAGGTGGGTGATCCCAGCTTCCGCAATGAGGCCCGTCCTATCCTCGAAAAGCAGCAGATTGCCGCCAACATCGCCGGCATCCGCCGCTCGGTGGAGACGCTGATCGACTTCTCCGGCGCGGAAGGCGCGCTGCTGGTGGACAATGCCGACTGGCTGACGGAAGTGAAGTTCCTCGAATTCCTGCGCGATTACGGCAGCCATTTCACAGTGAACCGCATGATGACCTTCGACAGCGTCAAGTCGCGGCTTGAGGCGCAGATGCCGCTGACCGTGCTGGAATTCTGCTACATGATGCTGCAGGCGGTGGATTTCCTGGAACTCTCACGCCGCCATGGCTGCAGCTTGCAGGTCGGCGGTTCGGACCAGTGGGGCAACATCATCAACGGCGTCGAGCTTGGCCGCCGCGACGGGCGCAAGCTGCATGGGCTGACCGTGCCGCTGGTGACCACGGCGAGCGGGGCCAAGATGGGCAAGACGGCGGCCGGTGCCGTGTGGCTGCATCCGGAGCATCTGTCGCCTTTCGGCTTCTGGCAGTTCTGGCGCAACACGGCAGATGCGGACGTGCCGCGCTTCCTGCGGCTTTTCACCGAGCTGCCCCTGAGCGAGGTGGAGCGCCTGTCCGATCTGCAAGGCGCCGAACTCAACGAGGTGAAGAAGCTGCTGGCGACCCACGTCACCGGCATCGTCCACGGTGCCGATGCTGCCCGCCACGCGCTGGAGCAGGGCGATGCGCTGTTCTCCGGTGACGAGATGAGCGCCGAGCCGACCCACACTCTGCCGCTCGCCATGCTGGCGCAGGATCTGGGCTTGCTGGAGCTGCTGGTTGCCACGGGCTTTGCCGCCTCCAACAGCGACGCCCGGCGTCTGGTTGAGGGCGGCGGCGTGCGTCTCAACGGCAATGTCGCCGACGATCCGCGCCGCCGCATTTCCAGCGGAGATCTGGGCGCCAACGACCGCCTGACCCTCGCCGCCGGCAAACGACGCAAGGCGCTGGTGGCGTTTGGGTGAGGATATACCAACTCCCGATAAGTTTGACTTATCGGGAGTTGGTCAAGTCCGTGCGGCGCTTGAGCCATTTCAAGGCGTGATGCGTCAGCATCTCAGCGCCTTGGCATTGGCGGCGAGGCGGCGGGCCACAATCCGCCGCCTGCCATATCCATCAGGAAAAGCTGCGGATCATTGTCATCAGGAAGGCCTGCTGTTCGACTTCAGCCTGTGCAGGGTTGCTGGTATCGAACATTGTTTGTGGGAAATACTCAACATTGCTGCGGATCGGGATCGACAGGCTGCGCCCGGTGGAGGGCAGCGGAATTGTCAACTCCTGCTTGCTCTGGCCAGCCTGCATCAGGCAGGTCAACAACCCGGGAAAACGGCTTTCGTAAAAGCCTGTGATTGCCTGAGGCATGGTAACTGTGTGACCCCGGTGAACGCCATTGACCGCTCCCGGTCGGAAGTCAAGCATGTTGAGGGGTTGATACTTGTTGTTCGTCGCCGTCGCGCTGCCGCCGAAGAACAGTCCCTGCAGGGGACCGGCGTTGATATAAACGGTTTCCTCTCCCATCGGGATCGGGTTGTTGGCTGCATTGAACGCGATGAGCTGCTGCGTGCTCTTCTGATTTGCTTGCGAAGCCAGCAGGTTGTTACCGATCGTGGTTTTGTTGTTGCCAAGCTGGACCGAGTAGATCGTGTTATTTGCAAGATTTGCCTGAATCGTCTGGTTATCGTTCCACTGGCCTGCATACATGTAGACTTCGCGGCCCGCCTTCTCGGAGATGAGAAAGCCAGCCCGGTGCAAGGGGCGGTAACGGATGAAGTTCACGGCATTGTCGATGAAATAGAGGCTCGGAAATTGGCCGTCTTCGATGCTGTACTGACCGGCATTGTTGGCAAGGCGCAGGGTGCCAAGCAGGAAGTTGGCCGGAATGACGGGCCGGATCGGCGTGGGATTTGCAGGCATCTTAGTAATCCTCTCAACAGGAAGGCTTGGGGAAGGTGGCAAGCTGTCCTGAGGAAGGGCCGGCAGAAGCAAGGCCAGCAGGCTGGCGGCCTCTTCCTCAGGAGAAAGAGGCTGTGTCTGCTGGCGGTTCTGCCTGAAAAAGCGGTAGGCCAAAGCGGCCAGCATCAAGTCCATCTGGGTCACCGTTCCGGGCAGGACATGCCCACACGTGCAAGGACGCCTGATGCTCATTCATGTGAAAAAGGCCCGGAGCGAGGGCTCCGGGCCTTGAAAGCTGCTTGCAGGATCGCGCTCAGCTGATCCGCTTGCCGTCCGCGTCCAGAACCTTTTCGCCGTCTTCCTTGGTGAAGGCGCCCTTGTGGGTGTCGGGCAGGATTTCCAGCACCACTTCCGAGGGACGGCAGAGGCGGGTGCCAAGCGGGGTGATGACGAAGGGGCGGTTGATGAGGATGGGCTCGCACATCATCGCGTCGAGCAGCGCCTCGTCATCAAGGTCCGGGTTGCCAAGGCCCATCTCCTCGAAGGGCGTACCCTTCTCGCGCAGGGCGCCGCGCACGGTGAGGCCTGCGGCGGCGATCATCGCGGCCAGGTCCTCGCGGGCAGGCGGGCTCTTCAGATATTCGATGACCGTGGGCTCTATCCCGGCGTTGCGAATCATTTCCAGCGTGTTGCGCGAGGTGCCGCAGGCAGGGTTGTGATAGATCGTGGCATCCATGGTTCAGGCCTGTCCTTCTGTGATGCTGCGGGCCGAGACCGCGCGGGAGGCCTCGTACCAGCCCTTGCTGCGGTTGACGACGGCAACGAGCGCCAGCATCACCGGCACTTCGATGAGCACGCCCACGACCGTGGCGAGCGCTGCGCCGGAATTGAAGCCGAAGAGGCTGATGGCGGTGGCGACGGCCAGCTCGAAGAAGTTCGACGCGCCGATCAGGGCGGAAGGGCCTGCGATGCAATGGGCTTCGCCGGCCACCCGGTTGAGGATATAGGCAAAGCCGAAGATGAACACGGTCTGCAGCAGGATCGGCACGGCCAGCAGGGCGATCACCAGCGGCTGGGCAAGGATTTGGCTGCCCTGGAAGGCGAAGAGCAGCACGACAGTCAGCAGCAGGGCGCCGATGGACAGCGGCTGGATCTGCTCCTGAAAGCGCGCCAGCGCGCGGCCATCGCCAGATCCAAGCGCCTTGCGCAGCATCTGCGCGGCGATCACCGGCACGACGATGAACAGGGCAACCGAGATCAGCAGCGTATCCCAAGGCACGATGATCGAGGAAACGCCCAGCAGCAGCGCGACGATGGGGGCGAAAGCCAGCACCATCACAGCGTCGTTGAGGGCAACCTGCGTCAGGGTGAAAGGCGGGTCGCCCCGGGTGAGGTTCGACCAGACGAAGACCATGGCCGTGCAGGGCGCGGCCCCCAGGAGGATCAGCCCGGCGATGTAGCTGTCGATCTGGTCCTGCGGCAGCAGCGGGGCAAACAGCCAGCCGATGAAGATCCAGCCGAGCACCGCCATGGAGAAGGGCTTCACCGCCCAGTTCGAGAACAGCGTGATGCTCATGCCGCGCCAGTGCTGGCCGACCTGCCGGATGGCGGCAAAGTCGATCTTCATCAGCATGGGGATGATCATCAGCCAGATCAGCGCGGCGACGGGCAGGTTGACCTTGGCGATTTCCAGCGTGCCGATCACCTCGAACACCTGCGGCAGCAGGTGGCCGAGGGCGATGCCGGCGATGATCGCCAGCCCCACCCACAGCGTCAGGTAGCGTTCGAACAGGGACATGGATCACTTCACCTTTTCAGCAAGGGTGGTGGCACCTTCGAGGGTGCCGATGTCGGCAAGCTTCTTCTTCAGGGCCATGGCGTCGATGGAGGCCAGGGGCAGATTGATGAAGGCGCTGATGCGGTTCTTGAGATAGCGGGCAGCCTGGCCGAAAGCCTGCTCCTTCTCGAACGCTGCGCCTTCAAAGGCGGCAGGATCCTCGATGCCCCAATGGGCTGTTACCGGCTGGCCGGGCCACACGGGGCAGGCTTCGCCAGCGGCGTTGTCGCAGACCGTGAAGACGAAATCGAACTGCGGTGCGCCGGGCACGGCGAATTCGTCCCAGCTCTTGGAACGGAACCCTTCTGCCGGATAACCAAGGGCCTCCAGCGTCTTGAGGGCAAGCGGATGGACCTCGCCCTTCGGCTGGCTGCCCGCAGAATAGGCGTGGAACCGCCCGCCGCCTGTCGCGTTCAGGATGCCTTCGGCGAGGATGGAGCGGGCAGAATTGCCGGTGCAGAGGAACAGCACATTATAGGTCTTCTCGGTCATGGCAGGCTCCTTATGGCATCCGGCTGTCAGGCAATGGGGCACAGGCCGGAGAACAGGTATCCGTGCAGCTTCCGGTCAGTTCGGCGATCAGCGGCTCGCACAGGCTGGCCTTGCCGCCGCAGCAATCTTTCAGGAGGTAGAGCATCATCTGCCTGAGCTGCTCGGGATTCGCGTGATAGACGATAGAGCGTCCTTGCCGCAGTCCTGTGACAAGTCCTGCTTGCGAAAGAATCGTCAGATGCGCGGAAAGCGTGTTCTGCGGCACGCCGAGGCGCTGGGCGAGGTCACCGGCGGCAATGCCATCGGGTTCTGCCTGCACGAGTGCGCGGAAGGCCTGAAGGCGGGTCGCCTGAGCAAGGGCTGCAAGGGCAGCGATGGTTTCTAGCTCATCCATATATCCAGAATTATGGATATATAAGGGGCGAGTCAATCCCCCTGCGCCGGACTGGTGCACAAAAAACACCCCCGGCCTCGGGGAGCCGGGGGTGTTCCGGGAATTCGCGGGGACGCGAATGTCCGGCCTTTCGCCTATGGATCAGGCGAAGAGGCGGGATCTGAGTTCCTTGCGCAGGTCATCCACCGGGTTGAAGCTGCCCCGGTCCTTCAGGTGCCAGAAGGTCCAGCCATTGCAGCTTTCCGCGCCCTGAACGAGCGCACCCACCTTGTGGATGGAGCCGGAGTGCTGGCCGCTGACCAGCGAACCGTCAGCGCGCACAATGGCCAGATGCTTGCCCTTCGGGCAGATGAGTTCGGTGCCCGGTTCCAGCAGGCCAGCCTCCAGCAGCGAGCCGAAGGGAATGCGCGGTTCCGCGCGCTTGCCCTTCTGCATGTCGAGGGACACGCCCTCGGCCGGCACGATGGCATTGATGCGGGCAGTGGCCGCATCGATGTAGCTCTGCTCGCGCTCGATGCCGATGTAGTTGCGGCCAAGGCGCTTGGCGACGGCGCCGGTGGTGCCGGTGCCGAAGAAGGGATCGAGCACCACATCGCCCGGACGGGACGAGGCCGTCAGCACGCGGTAGAGCAGGGACTCCGGCTTCTGGGTTGGATGGACCTTCTGCCCGTCCTCATCCTTCAGCCGTTCCGCACCCGTGCACAGCGGCAGGTGCCAGTCGGAGCGCATCTGACGGTCTTCGTTGAAGGTCTTCAGCGCCTCGTAGTTGAACACCGGCTTGGAGGACTTTGACTTCGACGCCCAGATGATCGTCTCATGGGCGTTGGTGAAGCGCTTGCCGCGGAAATTCGGCATCGGGTTGGACTTGATCCAGACGATGTCGTTCTGGATCCAGAAGCCGAGATCCTGCAGGATCGCGCCGACGCGGAAGATGTTGTGGTAGGAGCCGATGACATAGAGCGAGGCATCGTCCTTCATTACACGGCGCACGGCCAGCAGCCATGCGCGGGTGAAGGCATCATAGGCCTCGAAGCTCTCGAACTGGTCCCAGTGATCGTCGCAGGCATCCACCTTCGACTGATCGGGACGGTGAAGATCACCGCCGAGCTGAAGATTGTAGGGCGGATCGGCAAACACCAGATCCACCGACTTCGAGGGCAGCTTGCTGAGGGCGGCAACGCAGTCGCCCTTCAGGATCGTGTTCAGCCAGGCCGGAGTGGCGGCATTGTCTTGGGTTTCAAGGGGTGCCACAGAGGACACCCCAGTACGCAGAACTTTCATTGCGACGCAGCACCTCACGCAATTTCGAAGCTCATGGTTACCGGATCTGGTAAATCGCGGGTTAAGGCGTGCTCTAATTTTTCTTTTTGATTTCAATGCTTTCTTTAGGTTTGTGAAACCCGTGCGGGAAGTTAACTTTTGGCCTTGGAAAAACTGGCGGAAATAGTGTGCTTTTCCGGCCGGCAGGGCCTGGAAGGGCCTGTCCGCATTAACCATGATCCCAGGCAGCGGGGGCGGAGAGAAAGCGGTGCCGGGGCCCTGATGTGTCCGCGCGGATTCACCATGCTGACTCTGTCATGCCCCTGCAATACGATTCCATCAAACTGAAAAATCATTCGCGTGATGAAAAATATTTCAAAAAATGACGTCTTTGGCTTGACGAAAGCAGGCCTCTGTTAGAGCCTGCCCGGTTAAGAACAATAAGGAGAACGCATTTGAAAAACCGGCCCTACCGAAATCCCCTCACGGATCCCCGCCCGTTCGTGCTGGCGCCCGCTGCGCCGCTGGAACCCTTCACCGATGCGGCCGCCGCCGTCGCCCGGCTGATGGAGCTGTTCGAGCGCAACACCGCCTTCATCCGGGACGCCTTCCGCGATCTCGTGGCAGGGACGGCGCCCGAGGGCCGGGTGAGGGCCTATTATCCGCAGATCCGTCTGATCACGGAGAGCCATTCGCGCCTCGACAGCCGCCTGCCGTTCGGGTTTGTTTCGGGGCCCGGCATTCATGGCACCACGATTACCCGGCCGGATCTGTTCCAGCAGTATCTGACGCAGCAGATTGCCCTGCTGATCCGCAATCACGGGGTGCCGGTGCTGGTGGGGGACAGCACGACACCGATCCCGCTGCACTTCGCCTTCTATGATGGCACCCATGTGGAAGGGGCAGGGGATCTGGCCGGAGAGCGGCCGCTGGCGGACATGTTCGACCTGCCGGACCTGACACTGATGGACGACGCCATCGCCAACGGCACCTATGAGCCGGTGGATGGCATCATGCCGCTGGCGCCTTTCACCGGTCCGCGCATCGACTATTCCCTGCACCGCCTGCAGCACTACACCGCGACGGCGGCGGAGCATTTCCAGAACTACGTGCTTTTCACGAACTACCAGTTCTACATCGACGAGTTCTGCCGCATGGCGGAAGCAGCGATTGCCGATCCGGAAAGCGGCTACACCGCCTTCGTCGAGCCCGGCAACCTGCTGACGCTGGCGGGGCAGAAAACCCCGTCGGCCGGCACGGCGCCGGCCAAGCTGCCGCAGATGCCGGCCTATCACCTGAAGCGGGCCGACAGTTCCGGCATCACCATGGTCAACATTGGTGTGGGCCCTTCCAACGCCAAGACCATCACCGACCATATCGCCGTGCTGCGGCCGCATGCCTGGCTGATGCTGGGCCATTGTGCGGGCCTGCGCAACAGCCAGACGCTGGGCGACTATGTGCTCGCCCACGGCTATGTGCGCGATGACCATGTGCTGGATCAGGACCTGCCGCTGTGGGTGCCGATCCCGCCTCTGGCCGAGGTGCAGGTGGCGCTTGAAAGCGCCGTTGCCGAGATCACCGGTTTCTCCGGCTATGAGTTGAAGAAGGTGATGCGCACCGGCACGGTGGCCTCCATCGACAACCGGAACTGGGAACTGTGGGACCAGCGCGGCCTCGTGCAGCGCTTCTCCCAGTCCCGCGCCATTGCGCTGGACATGGAATCGGCCACCATCGCCGCCAACGGTTTCCGCTTCCGTGTGCCTTACGGCACGTTGCTCTGTGTCTCCGACAAGCCGCTTCACGGCGAGTTGAAGCTGCCGGGCATGGCGACGGATTTCTACAAGCGGCAGGTGGCACAGCATCTGGAAATCGGCATGCGGGCCATGGAGCTGTTGCGGTCGATGCCGCCGGAACGCCTGCATTCGCGCAAGCTGCGCAGCTTTGCGGAGACGGCCTTCCAGTAGGTCCGGATTTGACGGCAGGTGGGCGCTGCCTGCCGTCTTTGCCCTGTAAAAGAGGACAGGCACTCTTGCCACTGTCCGTCCGGGGGCACATTTGACCTGAGGGCAGGCGCGGAGGCGAAGGCATGAACTGGACGGAACCGCTGAACAATTACTGCGAGCGGCTGGACGCCAGTTTCTGGTCCGAGCCGGTCAATGCCATCACTAATGCCTCCTTCATTCTGGCGGCGCTGGTGGCCTTCCTGATGTGGCGCAAGCGGGCGCCGGACGACTGGCTGGCTCTGGCGCTCATCCTGATCACACTGGCGACGGGTATCGGCTCCTTCCTGTTCCACACCTTCGCCAACCGCTGGTCGCTGCTGGCGGATGTGATCCCGATTGCCCTTTTCATCCATGTCTATCTCTTTGCGGCGCTGAACCGGTTTCTGGGACTGCGCTGGTACTGGGCGGCGGGCATAACCGGCCTCTTTTTTGTGGCCTCGCCTTTCGCCGGGCGGCTTTTTGCCCCGCTGGTGGGCTCTTCCGCCGGCTATCTGCCAGCACTTGCCGCCATCTTCGTCGTTGCGGCTCTGGTCTGGCGCTCCAATGCCCGGCTGGCGAAGGGGCTTGCGGCGGCAGGTGTGGTGTTTGCTGCCTCGCTCACCTTCCGCACGCTCGACATGCCGGTGTGCGACAGCCTCGCACTGGGCACCCATTTCATGTGGCATATCCTCAACGGACTGGTTCTCTTCCTGCTTTTGCGGCTGCTTTTGCCTGCAACCGGTGGAGCAGGTGCGAAATAAGGTTGAACCGCACGCGCGGATGGGCCATGCCTCCTTGAGGGAAAGGCGGCTGAGACCGCTGTTGAGACGAGAGGCGACATGAGCGACAAGAAACCGGCTGGAAGCGACCTGACCGAATCAGCACTGTTCTTCCACAGCCACCCGCGCCCGGGAAAGCTTGAGATCAAGGCCACCAAGCCGCTCGGCAACCAGCGCGATCTGGCTCTGGCCTATTCTCCCGGCGTCGCCGCTCCCTGCCTGGAAATCGCCCGTGACCCGTCCACGGCCGCGCTCTTCACCTCCCGCGCCAATCTTGTGGCCGTGATTTCCAACGGCACCGCCGTGCTGGGCCTCGGCAACATCGGCCCGCTCGCCTCCAAGCCGGTGATGGAAGGCAAGGCCGTCCTGTTCAAGAAATTCGCCGGGATCGATGTCTTCGACATCGAGGTGGACGAACTCGACGTCGACCGGTTCGTCGATGCAGTTGCCGTTCTGGAGCCGACCTTCGGCGGCATCAACCTTGAGGATATCAAGGCGCCGGAGTGCTTCCAGGTTGAAGCCAAGCTGCGCGAGCGGATGAACATCCCGGTGTTCCACGACGATCAGCACGGCACGGCGATTATCGTCGGTGCAGCTGTCAAGAATGCGCTGGAACTGGCCGGCAAGCCGATCGATCAGGTGAAGATCGTCGCCTCCGGCGCCGGTGCCGCCGCGCTCGCCTGCCTCAATCTCATCGTCTCTCTCGGCGCAAAGCGCGAAAACATCTGGGTCTCGGACATCGAGGGTGTGGTCTATGAAGGCCGCGAAGCCCTGATGGACCCGTGGAAGGGCATCTTCGCCCAGAAGACGGACAAGCGCACGCTGGGCGAGATCATCGAGGGCGCCGACGTGTTCCTCGGCCTGTCTGCCGCCGGCGTGCTGAAGCCGGAGATGGTCGCCAAGATGGCGCCGAACCCGCTGATCCTGGCGCTCGCCAACCCCAATCCGGAAATCATGCCGGAAGCCGCACTGGCCGTGCGCGACGACGTGATGATGTGCACCGGCCGTTCGGATTTCCCGAACCAGGTGAACAACGTCCTGTGCTTCCCCTACATCTTCCGCGGCGCGCTGGATGTGGGCGCGACGGCGATCAACGAAGAAATGAAGCATGCGGCGGTGAAGGCCATCGCGGATCTTGCCAAGGAAGAACCATCCGACGTCGCGGCCCGTGCCTATGGCGGCGTGACCGAGACCTTCGGGCCGAAATACCTGATCCCGTCGCCCTTCGATCAGCGCCTGATCCTGCGCATTGCACCGGCGGTGGCCCGTGCGGCCATGGAAACCGGTGTCGCCACGCGCCCGATCGAGGACTTTGACGCCTATCTCGACACGCTGAACCGCTTCGTCTTCCGCTCCGGCCTCGTGATGAAGCCGATCATCCAGGCAGCGACCCGCGAGCCAAAGCGCATCATCTATGCGGAAGGCGAGGACGAGCGTGTTCTGCGCGCGGCCCAGGTGCTGATCGAGGACAAGGTGGCCGTGCCGGTCCTCGTTGGCCGTCCGGACGTGCTGAAGGCCCGCTGCGAGCGTTTCGGCCTGAAGATCCGCCCGGGTGTGGACTTTGAATTCGTCAACCCGCAGGACGATCCGCGCTACCGCGATTATGTGGAGGAGTATTTCTCCTGCGTCGGCCGCAAGGGCGTGCCGCATGATGCGGCGCGAACCATCGTGCGCACCAACTCCACCGTCATTTCGGCGCTGGCCGTGCGGCGCGGGGAAGCCGATGCGGTGATCTGCGGTCTTGAAGGCCGTTTCATCCGCCATCTGCGCGATATCCGCCAGATCATCGGCCTCAAGGCCGGTGTGCGCGACCTCTCGGCCCTGTCGCTGCTGATCAACGACCGTGGCGCGATCTTCCTCACCGACACCTTTGTCTCCGAGGATCCGGACGCGGAAGAGCTGGCCGAGATGGCAAGGCTTGCTGCTGAGGAAATCCGCCGCTTCGGCATCGAGCCCAAGGTGGCGCTGCTGTCGGCCTCCAACTTCGGCTCACGCGAACTGGCCTCTGCCGATAAGATGCGCAAGGCGCTGGACATCCTCTGGAAGGAATGTCCGGAGATGGAAGTGGACGGCGACATGCACGGCGATTCGGCCCTGTCCGAACTGCTGCGCCAGCGCGTCATGCCGGACAGCCGCCTGAAGGGCGAAGCGAATCTGCTGCTCTTCCCAAATCTGGACGCGGCCAACATCGCGCTGAACCTGCTGAAAGTGGCGACGGAGGCCCTGCATGTCGGCCCGATCCTGCTCGGCACAGCCAAGCCCGCGCATATCCTCACCGGCTCGGTGACCTCGCGCGGCGTGGTCAACATGTCGGCTCTGGCCTGCGTCGAGGCACAGAAGAAGGCGGAAGCCTGAGCTATCTATTGCTTGCGCCTGCCGGAGCCAGCGGCACCGGCAGGCGCAACGGCGTTCATCCTCTCCGGCTTGGACAGGCAAAGGGCCTTTTGGAATGAAACCTGCGAAGGACTGCGTCACCAAGGGGGACATCCGGTCCGAGATCGACCGGATCGACGAGCTTCTTCTGAGGCTTTTCGCCGAGCGGCAGACCTATGTGCGCCGGATGGCGCAGATCAAGCAGCACCCGGACGAAGCCTTTGATGCGGAGCGGATCGAGACCATGATCGAGCGGCTGCGCGGGCGGGCGGAAGACCTCGGACTGGAAGCCGCTCAGGCCGAAGCCGTCTGGCGTGTGCTGATCGACTGGAATGTCGATTATGAGCGCCGCACCATTGCCGCCCGGCTGGGGCTCGCGCCGCAGGGTACCGTTTTATCTTGACTTTCAGGCTTCATGCGCCGATACAGGCGCCAAGATACGGTTTGGCCGCCGCGTGAGCGGCCTGCGTCCTCTCCACGCGCCTGCCCCTCACATGTTGTTGCGGGGCACCCGCAGATGCTGCGGTCTGGCAGATCCGGCCCTTCCCGAAAGGTGATCCGCGACGGAGACTGACAGGATGCGTGAGCCGTTCCGCGTCGCGCCAGAGGCTGCGATGCCTTTTCCCAGGTTCCCATTTCACGCGGGGTTCTGACGGTCCGGATTGCCATTTGGCCCGTGCCGTAACCGCCACGAAAGGCTGGTCCATCAAGGGCCGGTCCACCTTGTGCGCGTGCCCTTCGATGCGGCAGGCGCGACAGTTGAAGGTTTTCATTTGACTCAGTTTGAAGCTCTCGGGCTTTCCCAGTCGATCCTCAAGGCCATCGCCGCGATCGGCTACGACCAGCCGACCCCGATCCAGCGCGAAGCCATCCCGCTCATTCTCGCCGGCAATGACCTGATGGGCCTTGCCCAGACCGGCACTGGAAAGACCGCCGCTTTCGGCCTGCCGCTGGTCGAACGCATGCTCGCCAACCCCAAGCCGGCTCCAGCCCGCGCCACCCGCGCCCTGATCCTGGCGCCGACCCGCGAACTGGTGAACCAGATCGCGCAGAACATCATCGGTTTCATCAAGTCGACGCCGCTGCAGGTTGCCACCATCATGGGAGGTGTTTCCATCGGCCCGCAGATCAAGCGCATGTCCCGTGGCTGCGACATTCTCGTCGCCACGCCGGGCCGTCTGCTCGATCTGATCGACCGCAACGCCCTGCGTCTTGACCAGGTGGAATATCTGGTTCTGGACGAAGCCGACCAGATGCTGGACCTCGGTTTCATCCATGCCCTGCGCAAGATCGCCAATCTGGTGCCGAAGAAGCGTCAGACCCTGCTGTTCTCGGCCACCATGCCGAAGCAGATCGAGGAACTTTCCCGCTCCTACCTGACCGATCCGGTCCGCGTGGAAGTGGCTCCGGCCGGCCGCACGGCAGACAAGGTGACCCAGTGCGTTCACTTCGTCTCGAACGGCGACAAGATCAGCCTGCTGATCAACTGCCTGTCCGAGCGCCCCGACGATCTGTCGCTGGTCTTTGCCCGCACCAAGCATGGCGCGGACAAGGTGGTGCGCCGTCTGGAAGCCGCCGGGTTCAAGGCCAATGCCATCCATGGCAACAAGAGCCAGAACCAGCGCGACCGCGCCATCAAGGAACTGAAGTCCGGCGAGACCCGCATTCTGGTGGCCACGGATGTGGCCGCACGCGGCATCGACATTCCGGGCGTCAGCCACGTCTACAACCTCGACCTGCCGGATGTGCCGGAAAGCTACGTCCACCGAATTGGCCGTACCGCCCGTGCAGGGGCCGATGGCGATGCCATCGCCTTCTGCGCGCCGGACGAAATCGGCCTGCTGCGTGACATCGAGCGTCTGACAGGCATCCGCATCCCCGTGGCCAGCGGCGAAGCTCCGCCTGAAGGCCGTGCTGCTGCCAAGCGTCCGGCACGCGGCGGCGGCCAGCAGGGCCGTGGTCAAGGCCATGGACGCGATCAGGGTCGTGGTGATCAGGGCCGCCAGCACAATGCCCGTTCTGAAGGTGGACGTGGCCGTGGTGAAGGCGGCAAGGGCGGTTCCGGCAATGGCCATGGCAAGCCGCAAGGCAGCCAGGGCCGCAAGCCCGGCAGCGGCCAGCGCCGTCCGCAGAACGGCGGTCCGGCCCAGATTGCCGCGCAGGTCCAGTCCCGCAGCGACCGCCGCGACGCCCGCCCATAATACCACCTCTCGATGAGCTTGACTCATCGAGAGTTGGTTAAGCCTGTGCGGCGCTTGAGCAATTTCAAGGCGTGATGCGTCAGCATCGAAAGCCTTGATATAAGGGTGAGGCTGCTTCCGGTGTGAAAATTTCAGGGCCCGGCGGGAAACCGCCGGGCCCTGTTGATTGAAAGCCTTCTCCATCGTCTTCCCGGACGCGCTTGCGCGATCCGGGACCGGAGAGCCGAGGTGCAAGTTGTTTGTCCTGAATGCCTCATACCAAGGCTTTCGATGCTGGCGTATCACTCCTTGAACATGCTCAAGCGCCGTATGGACTTGGTCTCAGCCGATGGACCTTGACTCACCGGTCCCGGATCTCCGCTACGCTGCGTCCGGGAAGATGATCTCGAAGCTGCATATTCTTCAAACAAAAAAAAGCCCGCAGCGGTGGCGTTCCGTTGCGGGCTTTCTGTTTCAGATGGCTGAACTCAGCCGGCGACCTTGGAGAAGTCGGCGACGAGACCGGCGATGTCGCGGATTTCGGCGAGGAGCTTCAGGCGGTTGGCGCGCAGGGCGGCTTCATCGGCGTTGACGAGGATGTCCGCAAAGAACCGGTCGACCGGAGCGCGCAGGGCGGCGAGGGCCTCCATTGCGGCGGCGAAGTCTTCGCCCGAAAGCGCTTCGCTGACCGCAGCGCGGGCCGTGTCGATGGCGCTGGCGAGTGCAATCTCGGCTTCCTCGCGGAAGTGGCTTGCGGCCGGACGGCCGGAAACGGCGGCGCCGTCCTTTTTCTCCTCGGCCTTGAGGATGTTGACCGCACGCTTGTAACCCGCCAGCAGGTTGGCCCCGTCCTCGGTGGCAAGGAATGCCCCCAGAGCCTCGACGCGGCGCACGACCATCAGCAGGTCATCCTGCCCGCCAAGGGCAAAGACCGCATCGATCAGATCATGCCGCGCGCCTTCTTCCTTCAGATGCACCTTCAGGCGGTCGGCGAAGAAGGAGAGGAGGTCCGCCGTGGTGGCGGAGGCATCGGCACCGCGCGCGCCGATCTGCGGCGCTGCTATGCTGCCAAGCCGCAGCCGCAGCTTGTTTTCCAGAATGATACGGATGACGCCAAGGGCGGCGCGGCGCAGGGCGAAGGGGTCCTTGGAGCCGGTCGGCTTTTCGTCGATGGCCCAGAACCCGGTGAGAAGATCCAGCTTGTCGGCGAGCGCAACGGCGACGGCAACCGGGTTCGACGGCACGCGGTCGGACGGGCCCTGCGGGCGGTAATGGTCCTCGATGGCCGTGGCGACGTCGGCGCTTTCGCCCTGGTGGGTGGCGTAGTAGCGGCCCATCAGGCCCTGCAGCTCAGGGAACTCGCCAACCATGCCGGAGACGAGATCGGCTTTGGCCAGCCGGGCAGCGCGGCGGGCTTGATCAGCATCAGCACCGCATGAAGAGGCAAGCTCGGCGGCCAGCGCCTCAAGGCGCTTCACGCGTTCGCCCTGCGAGCCGAGCTTCTCGTGGAAGACGATGCTGTCCAGCTTCGGCAGATTGTCTTCCAGCCGGGTCTTGAGATCGGTTTCCCAGAAGAAACGCGCATCGGACAGGCGGGCGCGGATCACCTTCTCGTTACCCGCGATGATCGTCTTGCCGCCGTCGGCTGCAATCAGGTTCGAGGTCAGCACGAAGCGGTTGGCAAGGCGCCCCGTTGCCGGGTTGCGCAGCACGAAGCACTTCTGATTGGCGCGGATCGTCAGGCGGATGCACTCGTCCGGGATCGACAGGAACGCCTCGTCGAAGGAGCCCGTCAGCACCACCGGCCATTCCACCAGTCCGGCGACTTCCTCCAGCAGGCCTTCGTCTTCCACCAGTTCCAGCCCCAGGGCCATGGCCTGATCGCGCGCATCATGCACGATCACGTCCTTGCGCCGGTCGGCATCCAGAATGACCTTCTGCTTTTCCAGCTTGGTCATGTAGTCGTCGAAGCGGCGGACGGTGAATGTCTCGTTGCCGTGGAAGCGGTGGCCGCGCGTCGTGTTGCCCGCGGTGATGCCGTCGATGTCGAAGGCGATCACTTCCGGCTCTTCCGTTTCCGGGCCGAAGGTGGCGACGATGGACTTCAGCGGGCGCACCCAGCGCAGGGTGCCGGAGCCCCAGCGCATGGATTTGGGCCAGGGGAAGTTGCGGATGATGCCAGGCATCACCTCCGCGATGATCTGTTCCGCCGGGCGGCCCGGCTTCTCGATGACGGCGATGTAGAACTCGCCCTTTTTCGGGTCGCTCTGGATCGTGGCTTCCTCGATGGAGGAAAGGCCCGCACCGCGCAGGAAGCCTTCCAGCGCCTGCGCCGGGGAGCCGACACGCGGGCCCTTGCGCTCCTCGCGGGTGGCCTTCGAGGCAACGGGCAGGCCGGCGATATGCAGGGCAAGGCGGCGGGGCGTGGCAAAGGCCTTTGCGCCCTCATAGGTCAGACCGGCTTCCACCAGCGCATTGGTGACCAGTGACTTCAGGTCATCGGCAGCACGGCGCTGCATGCGGGCAGGGATTTCCTCGCTGAACAGTTCAAGCAGGAGATCGGGCATGGGTCTGAACCTTCGATTGAAAACATCAGGGCAGGGCGCGGGCAAGCACTCGCACACCGCAGCGCGTGTGCCTAGCAAGCCCGGCCCAAAATGTCACCCCCAACCTTGCGGCAGCGCCGCGAAATGAAGCCTTTCCGCCGTCAGTGCAAATTCCGTCAGGGCATGTTTCGGGGACGTGTGCAGATTTAAGAGGTTCGTTTCATGCTTTCTCAATGGGCTTCAAGAGATAATCTAACGAGAGCAGTTTGGAGTTCGCCCTAACTTGGCAAAAATATCAGTAACAAGAAGCCTGTCTGAAATAATGCCTTTGATATCAAGCAGCAAGTTCTGCTTACCTGCAATTGTGGCTGCTGTTCTGTTTGTTATATTTCTGGTTGCGGCTTCTGCTTTAGCCACTGAACAGGGTGATTGGCCATATGCCATTGTGATCTTTTTGTCCTTTCTGTCCAGCGCGGCTGCCGGTGCGTGGGTTGGCTCTGTCCGCAAGACGCATGAACTGTCCGATGCCCTGGAAGAAGCAGAGGCCGCGCTGACGCAGGCGCAGGCGCAAGCCCTGCATGATCCGCTGACCGGCCTGCCGAACCGGCGTCATATCGAAATGGTGTTTCCATCCATGGTGCACATGATGGAGCCGGACGAGTTCCGCGCTGTCATCATGATGGACATCGACGGCTTCAAACCGGTCAACGACGTCTATGGCCACAGCTTCGGCGATCTTCTGCTCAAGGAGTTCGCCGGCCGCCTGATCGAGGCCGTGGGCGAGGGAGGGCTTGTCGCCCGGCTGGGCGGGGATGAGTTTGCCATCGTCACCGGGGTTCTGGCCAACAAGGATGCGGCTGCGGGCGTTGCGCGGCGGGTGCTGAACCGGGTGCAGGAGCCCTTCCTCATCGGCGCCCGGCAGGTCACGGTGGGCTCCGGCATCGGCATCGCCGTTTTTCCGGACAATGGCTATTCCATCGTCGAGCTGCTGCGCCGGGCCGATGTGGCACTGTACCGGGCGAAGACGTCCGGCCGTTCCACGTTCCGCTTCTTCGAGACGGAAATGGATGCGGCGATCCTGCACCGGACGCTGCTGGAGCAGCGGCTGCGCGGGGCGATTGCCGGCAACCAGATCAGCCCACACTTCCAGCCGGTCTGGAACCTGCGCAGCGAGAAGATTGCCGGCTTCGAGGCTCTGGCCCGCTGGACCGACCGGGACTTTGGCAAGGTGCCCCCTTCGCATTTCATTCCCATCGCGGAAGACTGCGGCCTGATGCCGGAGCTGACCGACCACCTTTTGATGAAATCCTGCGAGGCGGCACTGCGCTGGCCCGCCGACATCTATCTGTCTTTCAACCTGTCGCCGGTGCAACTGCATGACCGGATGCTGCCGCTGCGCATCCTGACCATTCTGGGCAACACCGGCTTTCCGCCGGAGCGGCTGGAAATCGAAATCACGGAAAATGCCCTGATCAAGGACCCCAAGACGGCGCGGGAGATCCTCGGCCAGCTCTCCGAAGCGGGTATGCGCATTGCGCTGGATGACTTCGGCACCGGACACTCCAGTCTCAGGTATCTCAGGGACTTCCGTGTCGACCGCATAAAGGTCGACCGGTCCTTTATCGCGGGCATGGGAGAGGGGGGGGGAGAACGCCGCCATCGTCCGCGCCATTCTTGGGCTTGCGGCGGGCCTTGGTATCGAGGCCATTGCCGAGGGGATCGAATTGCAGGAGCAGCGGGAGCAGCTGCGCCACGAAGGCTGCAACTACGGGCAGGGTTTCCTGTTTTCCCATGCGGTCAGCGCGGAAGAGGCTTATGCCCTGCTCTGCGCCAACATTGCACGCCAGCAGATCCTGGACGCCTCGTCTCCTGCTTGACCAAGTTCAAGGCGTCAAGCCTGTGCGGCGCTTGAACATTTTCAAGGTGTGATGCGTCAGCATCGAAAGCCTTGCTATCAACATCGAAAGCCCTGGTATGAGGCGCGGAAAGGGGCACCCGCTGTGCGGATGCCCCTCTGTCATGTCTGCCGGGTTTTGATGGTGAAAGGCGGTCTCAGCCCGAATAGCCGACGCCGCCCGCTGCCGTCTGCAGGAAGGCGCCGCCACAGGCCTTGGCCAGTTCGCGCACCCGCAGGATGTAGCTCTGGCGTTCGGTCACGGAAATCACGCCGCGTGCATCCAGCAGATTGAAGGCGTGGCTGGCCTTGATGCACTGGTCATAGGCGGGAAGCACCATCTGATGCACATCGGCGCCGGCCGCTTCCTTAGCCGCTTCGCCAGCGGCGAGCAGGCGGCGGCATTCTTCTTCCGCATCGCGGAAGTGGCGGAACAGCATCTCGGTATCCGCATGCTCGAAATTGTGCCGCGAGTACTCCTGCTCGGCCTGCAGGAACACATCGCCATAGGTGATCTTGTCCGCGCCTTCGCGGCCGTTGTAATTCAGGTCATAGACGTTATCGACGCCCTGAATATACATGGCCAGGCGCTCCAGCCCGTAGGTCAGTTCCCCGGAGACGGGTGAGCACTCGAAACCGGCCACCTGCTGGAAATAGGTGAACTGCGACACTTCCATGCCGTCACACCAGCATTCCCAGCCAAGACCCCATGCTCCGAGGGTGGGGCTCTCCCAGTCATCTTCCACGAAGCGCACATCATGCACCGACGGGTCGAGGCCGATGGCGTAGAGGCTGTCGAGGTAGAGTTCCTGCAGGTTCTCGGGCGAGGGCTTCAGGATCACCTGAAACTGGTAATAGTGCTGCAGGCGGTTCGGATTCTCGCCATAACGGCCGTCCGAGGGGCGGCGCGAGGGCTGCACATAGGCTGCCCTCCACGGGCGCGGCCCGAGCGAGCGCAGCGTCGTCGCCGGATGGAATGTTCCTGCTCCCACTTCCATGTCATAGGGCTGCAGCACGACGCAGCCCTGATCCGCCCAGTAGCGCTGCAGGGTCAGGATCAGCGCCTGAAAGGAATTTTCAGGGCGCATGTGGTCCGGAAGGGTTTCATTCGGCATCTGGCATTTCCCGGTCGTTCGAGACGGAGAGGGCACGGCGCAGCTGGCCGCCGCCCTGATTGGCCGGAGAGGTGCCACGGAGGCGGGACAAGGTCAAGCCGCACCCGCACGCAGGCGCGTGAATTGGGTGCCTGTCAGCCTGCCGGGGGCAAAGCCCTGCCTATGGCCGCAACGCCCCTCCCCCCCTTGAGGGGGAGATGTCTGCGCCAGCAGACAGAGGGCGGGGCAGCGCTTCGCAAACGCAGGAGCTCTCTTACGAACGGACAGTCAGTTACCCCCTCTGCCCACTGCCGGGGGCATCTCTTCTTAAGGGCAGGAGAGGAACTGGTGCCTGGCTGACAGTCCGGAACGGATGCTGACAGCCGCCGGAGGATCAGTCCTGCGGCATGTAACGGCCCGATCAGTCTTGCGGACGGCAACGGCCCAGTCAGTCTTGCGGCCGGTAACAGCCCAGTCAGTCTTGCGGCCGGTAACGGCCCAATCAGTCTTCCGGCCGGTAACGGCCGGTGCTGGGGTCGAGCTTCAGCGTTACCGGAATGGACGTGCCCGGCGCGGCACGAACCTTCGACAGGCGCCGGTCCACCTTGGCCATCTCACGGCGCATGACGCGGGCAAGAAGGAGGCCGGCGGTTCCGGCAAGGGCGAGGATGGCGAGAGGATGCATGCGGAATATCTCCATATGATGTGCAATCCTCCCGTCCGATCGTGGCGGAGGCAAGGCAAAACGGGCCTCAAGGTGTGGCGTCCCGGTCAAAAAATGTCACAGACCGTAACGGGCCCACAAGCTGCGGCTTTCGAGGGCGCCCAGCACCTCCTCAGTCAGAGCACCTGCGCCCAGCGTGGCCCCGATGCCGCCGCCAACGCCGCCTGAGGATCTGCGGCCGAACAGTCCGCGCGGCTGGCTGATCAGCACCGGCTGCGCCTTCTCGCCGAACCGTTCCTTCAGCACGGAGACAAGATCTCCTTCCTTGTCGGCAAGGCCGAGACTGCAGGCGGTGCGTCCGGTCCAGAACAGGCCGCTGAACAGATCCGGATCCTGCGAGAGCAGTTCCCCGCGCCGCTCCTTGACCATGGTGATGAACACGTCATGGATTTCGGCCTGCAGCGACTTCAGATGCGCCACGTCTTCCGGGTTCTCCGGGCTGAAGGCATCCAGCGACACCTTGCGGCTGCCTGCGGTATAGACGCGCCGTTCCACGCCGATCTTGCTGATGAGTTCGGTAAAGCCAAAGCCAGCGGAGACGACGCCGATGGAGCCGACCACGGAGGACGGATCGACGATGATTTCATCGCCTGCGATGGCGATCATATAGCCGCCGGATGCCGCTACATCCTCCACGAACACAAGCACCTGCTTGCCGTGTTCTTCGGCAAGGGCACGGATGCGCGTATAGATGAGGCGGGACTGCACGGGTGAGCCGCCGGGCGAGTTGACGATCAGCGCCACGGCAGGCGCCTTCTTCATCGAGAAGGCCCGTTCGAGCGGTTTGGCCACGGACGCGAGCGTGAGGCCGCTGCGCAAAGGGCCGGTACTGCCAATGACGCCCTGCAGGCGGACCACAGGAATGGCAGCGCCGCCACGCCCGAGGAGTTTCTGAAATCTGTTCTTGAATGCTGTCAGCATGAAATCCCGTTCCGGCTTGCCAGGGCAGGCGGTAATGCCTGCCAGTGAGCATTAGATAGTGCCGCGCGCGAGAAAATCAGCCTTTGTCTTGGCCGCCAGCTGACTGACAGCTTGCCAGTTGAGGCGCAGGCCCGCCCCCTCATCGTCGCACCACATGACTTCCGCGACGATGGCGCGGGGCATGCCCAGCACGCGCAGATGGATGGTTTTGCCCAGATGCTTGACGCCGGCCGCCTGTACGCGGCATCCGGAACGGGCGGCATCGACGATGCGTCCCGTGACGCGGCGTGTGCGTTCAGGGTCCGTCAGCACCACCTGGATCGAGACGGCGCGGCGCACTTCCTTGCGCTGGCTTTCGGCGCCGCCTGCCACCCCAGCAAAGACAATCGTTGCATCATTGCCGTTGATCGACGTCACCGTCGCTGCGCGGAGGCTTTTTTCGTCGCTGAAGCGCAGGGCGATGTTCTTCTGCAGCAGCTTGATATCGGGAGAGGAGAGAAGGCCCCCCCACTGTGTGAGGTTGCTGATGGACGCCGGAATGCAGGTCAGGCGCTCGATATCGATGGCCAGAACAGTCTGAGCCGCTTGCGTATCAGGTGCAGGCTTGGCCGTGCGGGGGGCTGCGAAACCGGATGGGATCCCGGCTGCTGCAGGCTTGACCACGGCCACAATTCCACCGTCCGGCCCGGATGGTTTTTCCGGCGCCTTTTCCGCTGTCTGGTCCGGCCGTTGCCGCCTTGTCGAGAATGCCGTATCTGTCATCGCCCGCGATGCCCCGCCCAACATATTAGAGCTAGCTGATACAACTTTAACAATGCGTATACTTAAGGGTTCGCCCGGTCATCCAATTGCGTCACTTGCGTTGGAAAGTGCTTGTTTCAATGCAAGGAAGTCCCGCCAGGCCAGCCGTTTTTCCAGCGGGCTGCGCAGGAGATAGGCCGGATGATAGGTCGCGATGGCGCGGATCTTCCGCCCGCCCGCATCATAATCCATCCAGCGCCCGCGCATGCGGCGGATGCCATCCGTGTTGCCTGTCAGCGCCTTGGCGGATGCAGCGCCCAGGAAGACCAGAAAATCCGGGTTGGCCAGTTCGATCTGCCGGGCGATGAAAGGACGGCAGATTTCCGTTTCCTGCGGTGTCGGCGTGCGGTTGCCCGGCGGGCGCCAGGGCACGACATTGGCGATATAGACAGAAGATCTGTCGAGCCCGATGGCCGCCAGCATCCGGTCCAGCAACTGTCCGGAGCGGCCGATGAAGGGCACACCGGACAGATCCTCGTCCCGGCCCGGCGCTTCGCCCACCAGCATCACCCGGGCAGACGGATTACCATCAGCAAAGACCAGCGACTTGGCGGTGAGGCGCAGATTGCAGCCATTGAAGGCGGCAAGGCAGGCCTTCAGGTCTTCCAGCGTTGCGGCTGACTTTGCCGCCTCGCGGGCAGACTTCACCGCCTGTTCGCCGGGGATGACCGCCGGATCCGTGGAGGCAGAAACAGGTGCCTGCGCCTGCGGTTTGAGCGTTACGTTGCGGTTGAGTGACGGCAGATTGAGGGGCGGCGGGGCAGCTTGACCGGCAATGCGTGACTGAACCGGACCCTGACCGTAATCCTGCGGGCTGAAACCGCCGCCGCGCGACTGGCGCGCCATCGCAGCCTGCTCTGCCTCCAGCGCCGACTGGGCAAAACGGTCGATGACGTCATCTTCCACCCAGCCATCCACACCGGCGCCTTGAAGAAAGTCCAGAAGCGCCTCGATGTGCCGGGCCGTCAGGCCAGATGCTGAGAAAGACGTGATCATGCCGCCAATGTAACGGGAGATGGCGCAAACACAACATGCCTTGCTCCGCTCTCCCGTGATATCGGTTCCATTCCTGCGGCAAGCTGATGGGTTGACTAACGTTTACGTTAACGTAAAGTCCTTGCCAGCCGAAACGGAGGAATTGCAGGTCCACTTGAGCTGCTCTAAAGAGGACGCGACGCTTAGACAGTCAAGCGGGCAGGGTGGGGCCGCCTGCTGCAATTGCGCCAGTCTGTTCGCAGTCTGGCGTGCTTGAGAGGGAGAGTGCGATGACGGAAGAGCTTGAGCTGCCCGAGCGCGAAAGCATGGATTTTGATGTGGTGATTGTCGGTGCTGGCCCCGCAGGCCTTTCCGCCGCCATTCGCCTCAAGCAGATTGCGAACGAGAAGGGCGAAGAGCTGTCCGTCGTGGTCCTGGAAAAGGGCTCGGAAGTGGGCGCTCACATCCTGTCGGGCGCGGTCATTGACCCGATCGCCCTGGACCGCCTGCTGCCGGACTGGCGCAGCGAGGACACGCCCATCAAGACGGCGGTGACGGCTGACCATTTCCTCGTGCTGGGACCCGCCGGTTCCATGCGCCTGCCGAATGTTCTGATGCCGAAGCTGATGAACAACCATGGCAATTACATCGTTTCGCTGGGCAATGTCTGCCGCTGGCTGGCCACCAAGGCCGAAGAGCTGGGCGTGGAGATCTACCCCGGCTTTGCCGCCGCCGAAGTGCTCTATGACGGAGAGGGCAAGGTTGTAGGTGTCGCCACCGGCGACATGGGCATTGGCCGTGACGGCAAGCCCAACCAAAACTACACCCGCGGCATGGAACTGCGCGGTAAATATGTGCTGATCGCCGAAGGCGTGCGCGGTTCGCTGGCCAAGCAGCTCATTTCCCGCTTCGAGCTGGACAAGGATGCGGATGTGCCGAAATTTGGCATCGGCATCAAGGAACTGTGGCAGATCGATCCGGCAAAGCATCAGTTGGGGCTGGTGCAGCATTCCTTCGGCTGGCCGCTGGACAACCGCACGGGCGGCGGCTCCTTCCTCTATCATCTGGAGGACAATCAGGTCGCCGTCGGCTTCGTGGTGCATCTCAACTACCAGAACCCGTACCTGTCGCCCTTCGACGAGTTTCAGCGCTTCAAGACCCATCCGGCCGTCCGTGACACCTTCGAGGGTGGCAAGCGCCTTGCCTATGGTGCACGCGCCATCACCGAGGGCGGCTACCAGTCGGTGCCGAAGCTGTCTTTCCCCGGTGGCCTGCTGATTGGCTGCTCCGCCGGCTTCGTCAACGTGCCGCGCATCAAGGGCTCGCACAACGCCATGCTCTCCGGCATGATCGCTGCCGAGCATGTGATGGAGGCGCTGGGCCGGGGTGAGGCGAATGCCGAACTGACGGCCTTTGACACCGCCTGGCGCGAAAGCGACATCGGCAAGGACCTGAAGAAGGTCCGCAACGTCAAGCCGCTATGGTCGCGCTTCGGTGCGGTCATGGGCGTCATGCTGGGCGGCCTCGACATGTGGACGAACGAACTGTTCGGCTTCTCCTTCTTCGGCACCATGAAGCACGGCAAGACCGACGCGCAGAGCCTGAAGCCGGCCGCCGAGTGCAAGCCGATCGCCTATCCCAAGCCCGATGGGGTCGTCACCTTCGACAAGCTGTCCTCGGTGTTCCTGTCCAACACCAACCATGAGGAGGATCAGCCGGTCCACCTGAAGGTGAAGGACATGGCGCTGCAGAAGGCTTCCGAGCACGACGTCTATGGCGGCCCGTCCAACCGCTATTGCCCGGCCGGTGTCTATGAATGGGTCGAGGAAGGTGAGGGCGCGCCCCGCTTCCAGATCAACGCGCAGAACTGCGTCCACTGCAAGACCTGCGACATCAAGGACCCGAACGGCAACATCACCTGGACGGTGCCCGAAGGCTCCGGCGGTCCGAACTACCCGAACATGTGATCCTTCTTCGCCCCCCGGCGAGCCCAGCTCTCCGGGGGCTGGTTTTGGGCAAACAGGAACACTCCCGCGCCGTCCCGGCACAAGGCCGGGTCGGCGCGGTGCCTGGCTTTTTCCTCAGTGGCATTGATGATCAGGGTCGGGCAGTGCGCACTTGCCTGCCGGAGGTAGCCTTAACCATGTCCCGCGTCCCCAAGAAAAAATAACGCAGGGGCAGGCTGGAAATTTCGCGGCATTAACTCCTTCTCAAGGTTAACAGGACAAACTCAAGGTCAAGTCTTGATGGGATGTCCCCTGTTGCGTTCGCGGCCCTGTAAAGGCGCGGAAGGTTGGAGTTGCGTTGCGTATGTTCGGCCCCGTTTATCTCTGCGGCAAGCCCATCCGTCCGCGCCGGCGCTTCAAGCTCCGTCACGCGCTGGCCGCCGCCCCCCTCGCGTTCATCGGTCTCACCGGCTCCATCGGCCAGCAGGATATCAGTGCACTGATGTCAGCAGGCGGCATGCCGTCCTGGATGCAGGCGCTGGAGACCGTCGATTTCAGCTCGCAGCTGCCTCCCACTTTGACATTGGCACAGGCAACGCCCCTGCCGGCGCCGGAGCTGACGCTGGAAGGCGTTACTGTATCGGCACCGCAGGGCATGCAGAACACCGTGATCAAGGGGCTTGAGCCTCTGGTGCGTGAGACGCTGCCGACGGAAGTGCCGGATGAGATCCGGATCAACCGCACCGGCAAGGGCGACCGTTTCATGTCGATGGCGCCGGACCGGGAAATGCTGGAGCAGGCTTCCGGCTCGGTCTATGCCATGGCCAGCCTCATTGGAAACGGCGGTCAGGCCGACATGCCGCGCGTTGCCTTCGTCAAGCCCGAGCCGCTGACGGCCGATCAGCGCAATCAGTTCGCCAGCGCCGCAAAGCAGCCGAAGGGCGGCCGCAGCAAGGGCACGGAGGAAGCGGGCGAGCCGATGGATCTGCAGCGCATGATGATGGCGCGCAACGCGGCAGCTGCCGGCTTCTCGCTGGTGTCAGCCTATGCGCCGGAAGCGGCCGATACGTCCCGCGATCCGTTTACGGCTTTGTTCGGTCCGCAGTATGAAGTGGACCTGCCGCCGCCGGAAGATCCGCAGAACCCGCATTGGTGGGCGCAGAAGCCGTTGCCGCTGTCTGTTTTGGAACCCAAGGAGCAGCGCTGCATGGCCGAGGCGATCTACTTCGAGGCGCGGGGTGAATCCGAGGAGGGGCAGGTCGCGGTGGCTCAGGTGGTGCTGAACCGGGTGAAGAACCCGGCCTATCCGAACTCCATCTGCGAAGTGGTCTATCAGAACCAGAACAGGCGCAACCAGTGCCAGTTCTCCTTCGCCTGTGACGGCATTCCGGACCGGATCACCTCACCGGACGCCTGGGCCACGGCGCAGCGCCTTGCCAAGGAAGTGGTTTCGGGCCAGCAATATCTGAAGATGGTGGATGCCTCCACGCACTATCACGCCACCTATGTGAAGCCGCGCTGGGCCGGTGAAATGAACAAGCGCGGCCAGATCGGCCTGCACATCTTCTACAAGACCAAGGCCGGCGGCTGGAACTGAGGCTGATCAGGAAATGTAAGGGGCGGGAGAACTGCCCCTCCGTCGTCGTCCCGGACGCAGCGAAGCGGAGATCCGGGATGACGATGGAGAAGTCAAGGCACTGGTTCTGCCCAATCAACCGATGCCGATATCCAGTCCCAGGTCGAGAACCGGGGCGGAGTGGGTGATCCAGCCGGAGGAGATGAGGTCAACGCCAGCCTCGGCCACGGCGCGCACGGTGGTCTCGTCGATGCCGCCCGAAGCTTCCAGCAGCACCTTGCCGCCGGCGATGGCGACGGCCTCGCGCAGGCGGTCCGGGCCCATGTTGTCCAGCATGATGACGTCGGGCTTTGCCTCCAGCGCCTCGCGCAGCTGGTCCAGCGTGTCCACCTCCACCTCGATCTTCACCAGATGGCCGGCAAAGGCCTTGGCCGAGTGGATGGCTTTGGCGACGCCCCCCGCAACGGCGATGTGATTGTCCTTGATCAGGATCGCATCATCGAGGCCGAAGCGGTGGTTGGAGCCGCCGCCGCAGCGTACAGCATATTTTTCAAAGGCGCGCAGGCCCGGTGTCGTCTTGCGGGTGCAGACGATCTTCGCTTTTGTATGTGCGATTGCATCGGCAAAGCGGGCGGTCGCGGTGGCAATGCCGGAGAGGCGGCCCAGATAGTTAAGCGCCACGCGTTCCGCCGCCAGCAACGCCCGTGCCGGGCCATCGATGCGGGCAACGATGGCGCCCGGCGTCAGCCTTGCACCGTCGCCGGCCAGAACGTCCACCTTGAGCTTTGGCGAGGTGAGGGCAAAGGCGGTGATGGCAAGGTCGATGCCTGCCAGCACGCCGTTCTTGCGCGCGGCGATGACGGCGCTTGCCGATACATCCGGGCCGATGGTGGCCTGTGAGGTGATATCCCCGGCGCGGCCCCAGTCTTCCAGCAGGGCAGCGCGCACGGCGTCTTCCACCATCAGATGCGGCAGTTCGGGCAGGAAGGCGGTCATGCGCCTTCTCCGGCCATGTTGGCGAGGTCAAAGGCAGACAGCGGGTCCTTCACCGCCTCGCTGGCGCCTGCTGCGGCCGCGTCGACCTGATCCAGCGTCAGGAAGCTGCGCTTGGCCTGTGCCGGATCGGCCTGCGGGAAGTCGGAGCGGTAATGTGCGCCCCGGCTTTCCTTGCGCAGGAAAGCGGCTGCGGCAACGATCTTGCCCGCAATCATCATGTTGCGGATGGAGGTGCGCTGTACCTGCGCCTCAGCCGCCGCAATGCGGGCGAGGGCGGTCTGAAGGCCCTCCGCATCCCGCTCCACACCCACCAGATCATTCATGGTCTGGCGCAGGATGGAGATGGCGGTGCGCTCATCGTGGTTGCGCTGGCTGGGCAGGCCCGGCTCGTCGTCCAGTTCTTCCCAATAGGCGGTGCGCGGGGTCGGCATCAGGCCCTGAATGTCCTCGGCAATCCGCGCAGCAAAGACCACGGCTTCCAGCAGCGAGTTGGAGGCCAGCCGGTTTGCGCCATGGGCACCGGTGGAGGCGACTTCGCCCGCCGCCCACAGTCCGTCCAGCGAGGTGCGCCCGTTCGCGTCCGTCAGCACGCCGCCCATGTGATAGTGCTCTGCCGGGGCAATCGGGATCGGCTGCGTCACCGGGTCGATGCCCGCGGCCATGCAGGCGGCGTAAACGGTGGGGAAGTGCCCGGCAAAGCCTGCGCCGATTGCCTCGCGGCAATCAAGGAACACGCCGCGCCCGGCGGCCCGCTCGCGGAAGACGGCGCGGGCGACGATGTCACGCGGGGCCAGTTCGGCCAGCGGATGCACCCTCTGCATGAAGCGTTCACCGGCGGCGTTCACGAGGATTGCGCCTTCGCCCCGCAGGGCTTCGGTGGCCAGCGGTGCCGGATCGCGGCCAAGATCCAGAGCGGTGGGGTGGAACTGCACAAATTCCGCATCCGCCAGCACGGCTCCGGCTCGGGCTGCCATGCCGAGGCCGTGGCCATTGGCTTCGCCCGGATTGGTGGTGACTGAATAGAGATGGCCGATGCCGCCGGAGGCAAGAACAACGGCAGGTGCCTGGAAGGCGAGCCGCTCCAGCCCGCCGCGGCGGCGCGCCATCACGCCCGTGACATAGCGCCCTTCGGTGATCAGGCTCTCGCCGAGATAGCCTTCGATGACGCGGATGGACGGCGTGTTGCGCACCGCCGTCACCAGTGCATCCATGATGGCGCGTCCGGCCATGTCGCCGCGCACCCGCACCACGCGGCTCTGGGAATGGGCGGCCTCGCGGGAGACCTGCAGGCGGCCTTCCAGATCCTTGTCGAAGGGCACGCCATAGCTCAGGAGGTCATGCACCCGGCGCGGCGCTTCCGCCGTCATCATGGCAACGATCTTGTCCTGGCAGATGCCGCCGCCCACGGCCAGCGTATCGGCCAGATGGCTTTCGGATGTGTCCCCGTCGGAAACGGCAGCGGCAATGCCGCCCTGCGCCCAGGCCGAGGAAGCCCCTTCACCGATCGGCGCATTGCTGATGATGGTGACGGGGCGCGGGCTGAGTTTCAGCGCGCAGAACAGGCCCGCAAGACCACCTCCGAGGATCACCACATCGTCCACGCCACGCGCAGACAGGGAGGGGGCCAGGATTTCGCTACGTATTGCCATCGCAGGGGCTTTCCAAACGGCGCCGGAAGGCAGCTCCGCCTCCGGCCGCAAGGCCGCACCCGGACAGATGGGGGAGGGAAGGTCCGGGCGGGTCAGGAAACAGGACAGGCCGGTACGCCAGGGTTATGCGCCGGCTTGCCGGTCAGCTCTTCAGGTTGATCATACGTTCCACCGCACGGCGCGCAAGGCCGGCAACAGCGGGATCAACCGTGACTTCTTCCTTCATCTCGATCAGGGCATCGAGGATCTTGGACAGGGTGATGCGCTTCATGTGCGGGCACAGATTGCAGGGGCGGATGTAGTCCACGCCCGGCGTCTCGCTCGCCACATTGTCCGCCATGGAGCATTCGGTGATCATCATCACCTTGGCGGGCTTCTTTTCCTTCACCCAGTCGATCATGTGCTTGGTCGAGCCGGCAAAGTCGGCTTCGTCCACCACTTCCGGCGGGCATTCCGGATGGGCAATGATCTTCACGTCCGGATCGATCTTGCGGTAGTCGCGCAGTTCCTGCGCGGTGAAGCGCTCATGCACCTCGCAGGCCCCGTCCCAGACAAGTACTTCCACGTTGGTCTTGCGGGCGACGTTGGCGGCCAGATACTTGTCCGGGATCAGAAACACCCGGTCCACACCAAGGCTCTCCACCACTTCCACGGCATTGGACGAGGTGCAGCAGATGTCGCACTCTGCCTTCACGGCAGCAGAGGTGTTCACATAGGTGATGATCGGCACGCCGGGATTGCGCTCGCGCAGGGCACGCACATCTTCGGCAGTGATGGACTCGGCCAGCGAGCAGCCAGCGCGGCTGTCAGGGATCAGCACCGTTTTGGACGGATTGAGGATCTTGGAGGTCTCGGCCATGAAATGCACGCCGCACTGGACGATCACGTCCGCGCTGGTGCGTGTTGCCTCGATGGCCAGCTGCAGGCTGTCGCCCACCACATCCGCCACGCCGTGATAGATGTCCGGCGTCATGTAATTATGCGCCAGAATGACCGCGTTGCGCTCCTTCTTGAGCTTGTTGATCGCATGGATCGTCGGCGCAAGAGCGGGCCACTCGATGGCGGGGATGATGTGCTTGACCTTCTCGTAGATGGGCGCCGTCTCGCGCGCCACCTCTTCCGTATAGGCCAGGTCCGGACGGTTCACCGCACCATGACGGTCAATCGCCAGCTCCGCTGCGGGCCTGACCTCGCAGGCGGAACGTGAGGAAATCAGCGTGGTAGCCATAGGGCCGTACTCCCTTTGGAGCTCAGATCTATTATGCTCATTTTGAGCATATGGCCGGTAAAAGAAAACGGGACTTACGCCCCTTGCCTGCCACCGTCTTTTGCTCTTGCTGAGCTTATATAGTCCTGCCCGCAGACCAAATCCACACTTTCTGCAGAAAAGTGCCATATTTTTGAAAAGATGATATTTTCCAGAGGCTTGTTTATGTGCTGGCAATGGGGTGCGGATTGGAGGTGAGGCCGTTCCAAAACAAAGCCCCCCGTTCAAACGGCCCATAAGAAGCTCTCATCCCTGCATCACAAACATTCACTTGAGCAAAACTACTCGAGGGGCATAGTAGCGGGCGAGGGGCTCATCACACGGCCCGGAGTGTGTGAATTGGAGAAACCGGGTCATGTCCGCCGCATCTGCGCCCGCAAGGGCCAATATTCCGCTGATCATCATCTGCGGCTGTGCCATTGCGCTTCTGTCCTTCGGGCCGCGCTCGACCATGGGCATGTTCTTTCAGCCGATGACGGAAGCGCGCGACTGGTCGCGGGAGATCTTCTCGCTGGCCATCGCCATCCAGAACCTGATGTGGGGCATCGGCCAGCCGGTGGCGGGCATGTTTGCCGACCGGTTCGGCACCTGGAAGACGATTGCGCTGGGCGCGGTGTTCTATGGCTCGGGCCTGTGGCTGATGGCGGACGCCACCTCGCCGGTGGCGCTGCACATGACCGGCGGCGTACTGATCGGCCTTGGCATTGCCTTCTCCAGTTTCTCCATGGTGCTCGCCGCCTTTGCCCGCACGGTGACGCCGGAAAAGCGCTCGCTCGCCTTTGGTGTCGGCACGGCTTCCGGTTCGCTGGGCCAGTTCCTGTTTGCGCCGCTGGGTGCGGGGCTGATTGCCGGGATCGGCTGGCACAACACGCTGCTGGCCTTTTCCGGCCTGATGGCGCTTCTCCCGCTGCTCGCCATCGCCCTGCGCGGCAAGCCGGATGCAGCCGCCTATGCCGGCACCAGCGCTGACCAGAACCTTAAGCAAGCCATCACCGAGGCGTTCAAGACGCGCGGCTATCTGCTGCTGACGCTGGGCTTCTTCGTCTGCGGCTTCCATGTGGCTTTCATCACCGTACATTTGCCGCCTTACATCTCCGACCTCGGACTTGAGGCGCGCTGGGGCGGCTATGCCATCGCCCTCATCGGCCTGTGCAACATCGTGGGGTCTCTGGCATCGGGCTATATCGGCACGCGCCATTCCAAGCCGCATTTCCTGTCACTGATCTACTTTGCCCGTGCGGTTGCCATCACCCTGTTCCTCATGGTCCCGGCCTCACCGGCCTCGGTGCTGATCTTCTCGGCGGCCATGGGCTTTCTGTGGCTGTCCACCGTGCCGCCCACGTCCGGCCTTGTCGCTGTCATGTTCGGCCCGCGTTACATGGCAACGCTTTTCGGTTTCGTCTTCCTGTCGCATCAGATCGGGTCTTTCCTCGGTGTCTGGCTGGGCGGCAAGCTTTATGACGAACTGGGTTCCTATGATGCGGTCTGGTGGCTCGGCATCGCCCTCGGCCTTCTCGCGGCCATCGTCCATTGGCCGATCCGCGAACAACCCGTCGTCCGCCTCGCTGTGGCGGAGTGAGTGATCTGCACCTCTACCTCTCCATCGTCATCCGCACGCGCCTGCGCGATCCAGTATGACGATGGAGAGGATGTGCCTTTGTCTCTCTTCCCTCACCGCCCGCCAACCCTGAGCCCCGGGGCGGGACGTTCTTTCAGGATCTCGCGGCGGAAGCGGAAGAGGGCGGCGGGGCGGCCGCCGGTGGCGGTGGAGGTGGCGCCGGTCGGTTCCACCAGTTCGGCGTTTTCCACAAGGCGGCGGAAGTTCTGCTTGTGCAGGTGCCGCCCGAAGATCGCTTCCACCGTCTGCTGCAATTCGGTGAGGGTGAAAGTGTCGGGCATCAGCTCGAAGATCACCGGGCGGTATTTCAGCTTGCCGCGCAGGCGCGAGAGGGCGGTGGCCAGCACCCGGCGGTGATCGAAACGCATGGGGCGGCCGAATTTCGGCAGATCCGGGCAGGCCAGCGCCTCGGGCCGCCCGTCGCGCAGGGCCTCCTGCACAAGCCCGGCGCCATAGATCAGCTCATAGCGGTCAAGCGCCCGCTCCTCGTCCCAGCTGCCTTCATCCTCGCCAAAGGCAAGGCGGATGCGCTCGGCCCGGCCAAGGCCGCTGTGCGGCGGCTCCGGCGGCATGCGGCCGGAGGCAGCGTGCAGAGCGGGCAGAAGATCGCGGTCGAGCATCGCCGGCCGGCCGTCACGCCAGTCTTCCCAGGGGAAATAGTCATACCAGGACCGCCAGGACGAATGATGCTGCGACAGCACATCCTCGCTGTCCGCGCTCTTGCGCGTGAGGGCGAGATAGCCGACGGACACCACATGCGGGCCACTGTCGCCGCTGGTCATGTGGCGGCCCCGGTCGCCGAAGGTGTAAAGCTGCTCCACATAGCCGATTGTAAGGGCGGTCTGTTCCTCCACCCAGGTGCGCAACCCGCTTTCAAAGGTGCGGTGATGCAGCGGATCGAAAGGGCCGAAGGGTAAGCCCTCTGCCTCGTCCTCTCCGCCACCGGCGAAGGTGACGACCTGCGGCACGCCCTCGCGCACGGCCACGATCACGGCATTCAGGCCGATCTCAATGGTTGCCGTGGTCTGGTTCATCCGCCCCTGCTCCTTCAGGCCAAGGGCATTTCGAAGGGCGTGCCCTCGAAGGCATCTGCCCCGCGGCCGATGGCCCGGATCGCCTCGATCATGCGCCCGTCGCGGGCAAGCATGCGGTCGGCAATCGCCACCAGCCTGGCATTGGGCGTGGCGGAAGGGGCGCGGGCACGCAGAACCGAGGCAAGCTCCGCCTCATCGGCATCCGGCGTCAGCGCACAGGCGGTGATGAAGGCGCCCGCCGTGGACCGGCTGATTCCCGCCCAGCAATGGATGACCAGCGGGGCGGATTGGTCCCAGTTCTGCACGAAGTCCAGAAGCGAGCTCACATGCGCTTCGCCGGGCGGCACGAGGCCTTCCACCGGGTCCACAATGTCGTTGAAGCCAAGGAACAGGTGATTGTCTGCCGCAATGGACCGGGGCCGTTCCACCGGCGTGCCGGCATTGATCAGGCTGACCATGCGGGTGGCGCCCGTCCGCTCCACCGTTTCCTTGAGGCGGGAAAGAGAAGACACGTAAAGCATCAATCGGTCATCCTGAACCTGTGTCTTTGGAGACTAACCTTTTTACACCCCTGCGTCACCGCCCGCGCGCGGGCTTCTGCGGCGTGTTTACGGCAAGGGCGGCTATGGCCTCGAAGCGTTCGGTGAAGGCAATCTGTGCGGCAGCTGCGGGCATCGGTTCAAGGCCAAGGCGCGGAGCATTGGCCGGGCCGGTGCCGAAACCCTTGGGCCGTCCGAAGATCTTGCCTGCCTCCTCATCGCCGAATCCTGCCAGTTCCACCGCTTCGAAATAGGCGCAGATGATATCGGCCTTCTTCGCCAGTTTCTTGACAGCCTCCGGCAGCTTGCCCGGCAGGCCGAAACGCCTGTGGATGGCTTCCTGCAGACGGCCTTCCACCAGTTTGTAGTCGCCGCCCATCACCGACTTGAAGGGGGAGATCATGTCGCCGATCACATATTCCGGCGCATCGTGCAAAAGCACGGCCAGCCGCCACTGCGGCGTCAGGTCCGGCTTCAGCTGCAGGGCGATGTCTTCCACCACGAGGCTGTGCTGGGCGACGGAAAAGGCATGATCGCCGTGCGTCTGGCCGTTCCAGCGGGCGACACGGGCAAGGCCGTGAGCAATGTCTGACAGCTCCACATCCAGCGGCGAAGGGTCCAGCAGGTCGAGCCTACGGCCGGAAAGCATGCGCTGCCAGGCGCGGGGCGGAAGTTCGGGGCGGTCGGCAGCCATGGATGCTCCGTCAGTCTTGGGCCGTCGGTCTCGGGCCAGTGCGGCGAAAGGGTTGAAGGGCTGGTCAGGCGCTGTCCGTGCCTGCGAGGCTGCCGCTTTCGGGCCAGGTGAAACGCGCCCAGCCGGGCAGCGTGACATCAAGCGCCGTTCCGGCAGCGGTCAGCTGGACGCCTTTGTCGAGGGCCGCCTTCACCTTGTCAAGCCGCAGCAGCGCCAGTCCCCGGCCGCCTGAGGATGAGCCAAGCGTGCCCACCTCCTGTTCCCCGGCAAGAACCGGGCTGCCCATGGCGGGCAGGGCCTTTGCCGCTTCCACCCTGACGAAGCGCTTGCGTGCGGTGGAGCGGTGCTCCATGCGCGAGACGATCTCCTGCCCCACGTAGCAGCCCTTGCGAAAGGAGACGCCGTTCAGCTGGTCCATGTCCGCGTCATGGGGGAAGATCTCGCCATAGGCAAAGTCGCTTTCCGCCTCCGGCACGCCAAGGCTGATGCGGTGGGCATGCCAGTCTGCGGGCTCTGCCGCCTGCAGGCCGAGGCCTTCCAGAATGCCTGCCAGCCCTTTCGGCCCTGCTACACGCAGCCCCAGTTCTCCAAGGCGCGGGTCGCTCGCGGCCAGTACGTCAGGCGCCAGTGGCATAGCGGGCAGGGCATCGCCAAAGATCACCGCCACCTCATGGGGGGCGGTGCAATCCTCCAGCGTCACCTTGGCGCGCAGCCGGTAGAAGCCGAGCCGCTTCAAAAGCGCTGCCACCTGCGTGGCCGGCGTGTCGAGCAGGAAGCCGTCAGCATCCTTCAGCACCAGAAAATCGAACAGGATCTTGCCCTGCGGTGTCAGGAGGGCGGCAAAGGCGGCTTCGCCCGTGGTCAGGCCTTCCACATCCCGGGTCAGCAGGTTCTGCAGGAAATGCGTGGCTTCCGGCCCGCTCACCCGCACCAGGCCACGGTCAGGCAGAAGGGCAAAACGGGCAGCGGACATAAAGGCCTCCAGTGAAACTGCGTATATCTCTCCGTTGAGATAGCCCCGCGCCTGCCCGGCGGCAAGGCGCGGTGTTGCCGGGCAGGCTCTTTCCCGAAAAGCCTGTGGACCCGTGCGTCCTGCCAATCGTATAAGCGCGCCAGAAAAAAGCCGTGCGCCAAGGCCCGAGCCGAAGATGGAAGAGGAGTCATCAATGTCTGCTGCCCATGATCTCATTCTCACCGGCGCTACAGTCGTCAATCAGGACGGCACCGCGATCCGCGATGTGGCCGTGCGCAGCGGGCGCATTTCCGCTATTGGCGATCTGCGGGGCGTAAAGGCGGCAGAGGTCATCGGCTGCAAGGGCCTGACCATTCTGCCGGGCGTCATCGACACGCAGGTGCATTTCCGCGAGCCGGGCCTCACCCACAAGGAAGACCTTGAAACCGGCTCCCGCGCCGCCGTCATGGGCGGTGTGACGGCGGTGTTCGAGATGCCGAACACCAATCCCAACACCACCACGGCCGAAACGCTGGCGGCAAAGGTCTCGGCCGGTCATCACCGCATGCACTGTGACTTTGCCTTCTTCGTTGGCGGCACGGCGGAAAACATCGAAGAAATTCCGATCCTGGAAAAGCTGCCGGGGGCAGCGGGCATCAAGGTCTTCATCGGCTCGTCCACCGGCAACCTGCTGGTGGAGGATGACGAGAACCTGGCGAAGATCCTGAAGAAGATCACCCGCCGCGCCTCGTTCCACTGTGAGGACGAAATGCGCCTGCGCGACCGGATGAACCTGCGCGTGCCGGGGGATCCACGCTCGCATCCGGTCTGGCGCGACGAAACGGCAGCACTGCTTGCCACCCAGCGGCTTGTCACGCTGGCCCGCCGCCTCGGCAAACGGGTGCATGTGCTGCATATTTCTACCGGCGATGAGATGGAATATCTGGCGGACCACCGCGATGTGGCCAGCACGGAAGTGACGCCGCATCACCTGACCCTGTTTGCCCCGGACTGCTACGAGCGGCTTGGCACCTACGCCCAGATGAACCCGCCGGTGCGTGATCTGTCGCATCAGAAGCGTCTGTGGTGGGGCGTCAATCAGGGTGTCGCCGATATTCTCGGCTCCGACCATGCCCCGCACACCCGCGAGGAAAAAGATCACGCCTATCCGGGCTCTCATTCCGGCATGACCGGCGTTCAGACGCTGGTGCCGACCATGCTCGATCACGTCAATGCCGGGCGCCTGACGCTCGAGCGTTTCGTCGACATGACCAGCGCCGGCCCCGCCCGCCTGTTCAACATGGCACGCAAGGGCCGCATTGCCGTTGGCTATGACGCCGATTTCACCATCGTCGACATGAAGCGCAAGGAAACCATCCGCAACGAGTGGATCGCCTCCCGCGTGGGCTGGACGCCCTATGACGGCGTGGAAGTCACCGGCTGGCCCGTTGGCACCTTCGTGCGCGGCCACAAGGTGATGTGGCAAGGCGAACTGACCACCCCCTCGCAGGGCGAAACCGTCCACTTCCTGGACGCCCTCCAGCCGCAGGGCTAAGGGGGCTTCTAACTGAAAAGGGCAGGGGAGGGGGAAGCGTCATGTACGCACCGCCTTCCTTCAAATCTGGCGAAAATGTGACGGGCGCTACAGCGGTTTCAGGGTTAAGCTTCTATGACCGGAACCGGTCAAATTCGCACACTTCGGTAACCCTGTTCCCTAACCCTAAGTACACGGAGCGTGGGTAAGGTGAGTGCGGGCTGACGGGTATGGCGTAGATGAGGCTCGCATGGTGATGGACACGGCAACTGGGTTTAATCGCGGAGTTGAGCGTGGGAGTGTCTGGCGCGTGGCGCTGATGACGGGCTGTGCTCTTGCCATGATGCAATTCGCAGTTTCGCAGGCGAGAGCCGAAGGCCCGGCCGGGCTGAAGCAGATCGCGGGGCTGGCGAAGCCTGCCGAAGCCAGCATGACCGCCAGTGCCGCGGAAACGCTGCAAGGGGCCGTTGAGATCAGCGATCCCGAGCATCCGATGCAGATCGTCGTGTCCTTGCGCGAGCAAAATCTCAAGGTCTACCGCGGGCTGGAGCTTGTCACCTCCACGCCGGTCTCCTCCGGCAAGACCGGGTACAGCACGCCGACGGGCGTGTTCTCCATTCTCGAAAAGCGCCGCAAGCACTTTTCCAATCTCTATGACAACGCGCCGATGCCCTATATGCAGCGGCTGACCTGGTCCGGCATCGCCCTGCATGAAGGCAAGCTGCCCGGCTATCCGGCCTCGCACGGCTGTGTGCGTATGCCCATGCGCTTTGCGCAGGACCTCTTCACCATGACCCGGCACGGCATGCATGTGGTGATCACCAATGGCGAAACCGCGCCCGTGGCCATCACCCACGCCGTGCTGCCGCAGCCCTATGCGCCGGGCACAACGGTAGCGAGCCTTGACGAAAGCATTTTGCCTGCCAGCGGCGGCCTGCGCGGCTCCATTATCACGGACACCGCTTCGACCGCATCCATTGCACCGCAGACGGAAACACAAGCCGCAGCCGATTTCGGTACGCCGCTGCGCATGATCATCCAGCCCCGCCCCTCGGGCCGGGAAATCCACGACCTGCAGGCCATGCTGAACCGGCTCGGCTTCGAGGCGGGCCCCGTCGATGGCGTCATGGGCCGCAAGACGCGGGACGCAATCCGTCTGTTCCAGCAAGGCTACGAGCTGCCCGTCACCGGCAATTACAGCCTCAGCCTGTTGAAGCGGGTCTACCGCGAGGCGGGGGAGGATCTGCCGCTGAACGCGGAACTGCGCATCCGGGCGAAGTTCAAGGACATCTATCAGGCAGGCGTCACCCTGAAGGATCCGAAGGCGCCCATCGGCACCGTCATCTTCACCGCGCTGGGCTTCAAGCCCGGAGACAGCGAAACCGGCTGGATGGCCGTGGTGGCGGAAGAGGCCGAAGGCATGACGCCGGCGCGCATCCTGGACCGGATCGACATGCCCGCCACTGTGCGCAAGGAGGTTGGCGCCATGCTGACGCCGGGCTCATCGCTCATCGTCACCGACCGGCCGTTCCTGCGCAACACCGGCCTTGGCACCGACTTCGTGGTGACGACAACGAACTGATCTGCCGGGGCGGCCGGCTGGCCCTTCCGTCCTGTTCCGGCCGTCCTGTCCCGGCCGTCCTGTCCCGGCCGTCATGTCTCTGTCGCGTGTCTGCAGTATCGCTCCCCCTCAGGTTCTTATCCGGCGGAAGAATCGCCGGCGGGCAGTCCCTGAGGGAGCGAACAATGCCGGTGAGCACGCTTGAAGCATCGAAAGCCAGACTGAAGAAGGCCGTCCACCGGTCCAGCGCCACCTCCCGCGAGGGCTTTCTGGAGCGCATGTTCACCTTCGCCTTCAAGGGGCTGGTCTATCCGCAGATCTGGGAAGACCCGGATGTGGATCTGGAGGCGCTGCAGCTCAAGCCGCATTCGCGCATGGTCACCATCGCCTCTGGCGGCTGCAACGTCATGTCCTATCTGACGGCTGATCCGGCGGCGGTCACGGCGGTGGATCTCAACCGCGCCCATGTGGCGCTGGGCCGCCTGAAGCTCGCTGCCGCCCAGCACCTGCCGAACCATGACAGCTTCTACCGCTTCTTCGGCGAAGCGGACGAGAAGGCGAACATCGCCGCCTACGAGCGTTTCCTGCGTGACAAGCTGGATGCGGAAACCCGCAGCTACTGGGAAGGCCGTGGCATCAGCGGGCTTGGCCGGCGCCGCATCACCCTGTTCTCGCGGGATCTCTATCACCACGGTCTGTTGGGCTATTTCATCGGCGTGGGCCATTTCGTCGCCCGCCTCTATGGCGTCGACCCGAAGCATTTCGTCCGCTCCCGCACGCTGGATGAGCAGCGCAGCTATTTCGAGACGGCGCTGGCGCCCCTGTTCGACAAGCGGCTGGTGCGCTGGGCAACCTCAAAGAAGATGTCGCTCTACGGCCTCGGCATTCCGCCCGCCCAGTATGAAGCGCTGGCTTCCGCCAGCCCCACGGGTGACATGTCTGACGTGCTGAAGCAGCGGCTGCAGAAACTCGCGTGCGATTTCTCGCTCTCGGACAACTATTTCGCATGGCAGGCCTTCAACCGGGGCTACGCGCCGCAGGGTGGGGATGAGAGCACGGGTGCCTCCGGCCCGCTGCCACCCTATCTGAAACGCGAGCATTTCGATGCCATCCGCGAGCGGGCGTCCCGTGTCGAAGTGGTCAACCGTAGCTTAACCGAACATCTGGAAGGCGAAGTTCCGGCCACACTCGACGCCTATGTCCTGCTGGATGCGCAGGACTGGATGACCGACGAGCAGCTCAACGCTCTGTGGACCCAGATCACCCGCACCGCCCGCCCCGGCGCCCGCGTCATCTTCCGCACCGCCGCAGAGCCGACGCTGCTGCCGGGCCGCGTCCATGATTCCATCTTGGACCGCTGGACCTACGAGGCGGAGAAGAGCCTTGAGCTGGGCCGCCGCGACCGTTCCTCCATCTATGGCGGGTTCCATCTCTATGTCTTCAATGGATGAACCCCGCAACCAGAGCGGCGCCTCCGCTGCGCTGATGGACAGCGTGTACCGCAATCAGCGGCACATCTATGACCTGACGCGCAAATATTACCTTCTGGGCCGCGACCGGCTGATCGCCCGGCTGGTGCCGCCTGCAGGTGGCTGCGTGCTGGAGCTGGGCTGCGGCACGGGCCGCAACCTGATCGAGGCGGCGCGGCTCTATCCCGGTGCCCGGTTCTATGGCCTCGACATTTCGCGCGAGATGCTGGCAACGGCAGAAGCGAATATCCGCCGTGCCGGGCTGGAGGACCGTATCCGGCTCGCCTGCGGCGATGCTTCGGCTTTTGACGCAGAAGCCCTGTTTGGCCGGGACAGTTTCGACCGGGTGTTCATGTCCTACACCCTGTCGATGATCCCGCCCTGGCGCGAGGCGATGGCAGCCGGCCTTGCGGCAGTGGCACCGGGCGGGCAGCTGTCGGTGGTGGATTTCGGCCAGCAGGAGCATCTGCCGGGTCTTTTCCGCCGCCTGCTGCATGCCTGGCTGGCGAAATTTCACGTTACGCCACGGGCGGATCTGTCCGGCGCCGTGGAGGCTCTTGCCGGGCAGCACAAGGCGCGCTTTGAGGCCGGTTCGCTCTATCGCGGCTATTCGGTCTGGGCGGAAGTCACCCGCGTTTGAACGGCCGCCGTGGCTTGTCCAGCTCCCGATATTTGGAACTCACCGGGAGCTGGTTTCATTCGCCTGCGACGAAATAATGCAGCGTGCCGTCCGGACCAATGCCGACACGGTAGAACAGCCAGGCGCCGTAAGCGTCCATTTCCGCGAAATCGGCGGCGGTGACAATACGGTACATCTCCACCTTCTGCTCCGGTGTCAGCTTGTCGAAGGGGTAGCGGGCGAAATAGGGCCAGATGTACATTTCCTGCGGGGTTCCGGCGTCCACATGCACCCAGCCCGCTTCCATTACGTCCAGAAGGATCGCAAGGATTTCCTGGCCCTGCCCATCGCCGGAACTGTGCTTCAGGAACTCGACCGGGTCACCGATTTCCGCGAGCGACAGTGTCGGCATCATCTCGTTGCCTTCGAGCACCATGCGCATGCGCTCAACGTCGCCGCTGCGGGCCGCTTCCATCAACTGGTCCCGCATCCGGGCGACAGGCGCCGGCAGGCCCTCCGGTCCGTAATGCACCTCAGGGACAGGGAGCAGGTTCTGCGGAGAGACTTCAGAAGACTGGCCTTCTTCCGGGTTCTCGATGCCCTCGGCCGGATCAGCCTCTTCCATTGCGCCGCCCGCATCATCCGCGCCGGCCTCATCGGGGATTGGGGGCAAGAGATCTTCCGGAGGAATGGCCGGGCTGCCGGAGGCATTCTGCTCCGGCGGGGTGACCAGGATCGTTTCGGTTCTCACGGTCGCAGCTTCCGCAGCCGGAAGCAGCAGGAGTGCAAAACAGAGGGTGGCAATGCAGTTGCGCAGCATGGTCAGACTCAGCCGGGAAGATTTTCAACGACTATACGCAGCCGCAGCGGAAAGGCCATTCAAAAGAGCCAGCGCGCTTGGCATCTTGTCCTCCTTTCGTTAAACCGCAGGCACATGTGCCATTTTTGCCAGAGTTTTCCTGCATGACGCCATCGCTTTCATATGCATTGCTTGGACTGGCAATTGGGGTGATGACCAGTGCTCCCGTTGGACCGGTGAACATCATGGCGCTGCGAAGGGCCCTTCACCGGGGCTTCCGGTCTGGTTTTCTCGTCGGTCTTGGTGCCGTTGCGGCAGACACGCTGTTCGCCGCCGCCGCTCTTTTCGGCATTTCGGTTGTGGCCGAGTTCGTCGAACTGCACGAGACGGCCATCAAGCTGGTGGGGGCGAGCGTTCTGGTCGTATTTGGCATTGCGGTGCTGCGCAGCCATCCGCACATGGATACGCAAAAGGGCAAATTCGATCACACCCTGCTGCGTGATGCGCTGGCTGCCTTTGTCATGACAATCACCAATCCGGGTGCGATGCTGGGGTTTCTGGCGATCTTCGGCAGTCTTGGCGACTGGGCTCCGCAGCCGGGCGGGCATCTGGATGCACTGAGCATGATCTGCGGTGTGGCGGCGGGGGCTTGCCTGTGGTGGGCCGTCGTGGCCGGAGGGGCAAGCGCGCTGCGTGACCGCTTTACAGACCGCTGGCTTGAAATGATGAACCAGGCCGCTGGTGCCGTGCTGATTCTCTTTGCGGCCGGAATCCTTGTCAGCCTGCTGGGCGTTTTCTGAGCGTGAAGGGCTGAAAAGGCTGATCAGAGGATCAAAAAAGATCATTGGGGGAGCGCAGGGGCCGTGTCTCGCGCTCCGCCGTTCGCCAGTTTCACTGAAGGACGCGATTGACCGAATAGTCACCGCGCAGAATACGCTCCGGCAGGCCTTCTGCCAGCTTGGCAACGGCATCTTCGCCGTAAGTGGAAACAAGATCGGCAAGCGCAGTAAACATGGCTGCGTGGGCAACAGCATCCGTATCAACACCGCAGGCAATCGCCTCGGACCATGCATCCTGAATGAAACCAAGCGCAGCACGGCGAATATCGTCGTCTTCAAGGTATTGGACGTCCGCAGACATCTCGCTGAATTCGTCGTTGGTCATGCTGTCCCTTAGGTCTTTGCCGCTTTCGCTTTGGATGAGTCGGTGCTGTTCCCCGAATCTGCGAAGACCTTACCATGGGAAGACTACGCGGGAAGCGAGTGTGAAGGCCTTCTTAACGTCCACCCACAAATTATACGTGGAGGGTTAAGCCTTTGGTAACGGAGCGCGGCTAACGCGCATAACGGGCCGCAACATCGCGGCTCAGTTTCTCGCCTTCCTGGACATAGGCGTTCATGGCAGCCCGTGCAGCGGGCGTACAGCTTTGATACACCGAAGAAAATCCGCGATAGCCGAGGTTGAAGCGCTCGATGTGGCGCCGCTTGCGCACTTCCCCCTGCATTTCGGCTGCCAGCAGGTCCTCCATCCGCTCCCGCCAGCTTGGCGCATCATCGCGTCCGCACAGGGGGCGCAGGAAATGCAGAGCGCCGAGGATTTCCGACAGGCGGAGCAACTGGCGTTCATAAGGGGCTTCTGACTGAGGATCCTGCGCGCGAACCGGCAAAGCCGCGAGCATCAGGACAGCCGCTGCAAGGCCGGCAAGGGCTCTTATGGTCATGCGGCGCCGGGCGCTGGTGTTTGTGCTGGAGTCCATTGGGTCCCTGCCTGTCCGGCAGGATAATGGGCTGCAAGGACCGGCGGTGCAAGGCTGCGGTTGCCCCGTCAACAGGCCATCAGTTTCCGGATGCGTTCGGCAGTGCCTGGCGTCATTTCAAGGCTGCCGAGCGCGGAGAGCGGCTTGAAGCAGGCCTCTGCCGCATCATCGCCCGCGATGGGTTCGCCTGAGACATGTGCGCCCATGAAGATGGTCAGATGAAACCGGGCCCGAATCGCCCCGCTTTCGTCCCGGCTTTCGATGGTGAACGTTCCGGCCGGCTCTCCCAGCTCTGCGGTGACGCCGGTTTCCTCCAGAAGTTCGCGCTGTGCCGCCTGCAGAGGAGTCTCACCAGCTTCCAGCTTGCCGCCCGGCAGGCTCCAGTAGCCTGCATAGGGCGCCTTGCCCCGCCGGATGATCAGAACGTCCCCATTCCTGTGGCAGAGGATGCTGACGCCAGGAACAAGTGAAGGAGGAGGGAGCGTCCCGGACATGTTTCAGGCAAACCGGCTTCAGGCAAACAGGGCGTCGATTTCCGCCTGAGCTTCCGAGCCTTCGTGGGCGGGGACATCCTGCGCGCTGATATGGCCGTGGATGACGCCGCTGGCCATGGCGATCAGCGGCTTGATCTCGTTTGTCGCCTTCTCCGCCAGCTCAAAGGCGACCTCCGACGGTGACACAGCGCTGCGAATCATGTCCTGCGATTTCAGCACCGCCGAATTGATTCCGGAAACGAGCGTTTCCAGATGCGCGCGCAGACGCACGGGGGCGGCATGATAGGCCTCAATGGCCAGCTGGCGTTCGGAGAAACTGGAGTTCTCGAAATGGGTCTCGTAGTCCGCCGGGCTCCAGGCGAGCACGTCCTCGGCGCATTCCGGCATGGCCGGGAGCATTTCGAGCAGCATCACCACTTCGTTGAAGTGGTTCAGATAGTCGGTTGCAAGGCCAGTCGCCGGGTTGATATTGGCTTTGACAAGCCGCTCGGCGGACAGATCGCCGGTGCCCAGCACTGGATCCTCCTGCGTCATGCCATCCCCCCGGTTGAACTCTACTTCTTCCGAACCTAACCTGCCTTTGTTGCCAAAGAACTAATCAGATCACTGCAAGGATTTTCATGTGCGGACGGTTCACCCTGACGTCGCCTCCCGAGGCGGCTGCGCAACTCTTCGGTTACCGGGACCGGCCGGACTTTCCGCCGCGCTACAATATCGCCCCCACCCAGCCGGTTGCCACCGTCCGGCATGAGCATGGCCAGCGGCGGTTCGCGCTGGTGCGCTGGGGATTGATTCCCGGCTGGGTGAAAGATCCGGCCAGTTTTACCCTCCTGGTCAATGCAAGGGCGGAGACGGCAGCGGAAAAGCCTTCGTTCCGTGCGGCCATGCGCCATCACCGCTGCCTCGTGCCGATGGACGGCTTTTACGAATGGCGGCGGACAGGCGGGCAGAAGCAGCCCTTCTTCATCCGGCCTGCGGGCGGCGGGTTGATGGCGGTGGCCGGGCTGTGGGACACATGGTCCGATCCGTCGGGCGGTGAGATCGACACCGGCGCCCTGCTGACCGTGCCTGCCAACCGTGCCATGCAGGCCGTGCACGACCGCATGCCGGCCATCCTTTTCGAACAGGATTTCAATGCCTGGCTGGATACGGGGCAGGTGAGGGCGGAGGAAGCGCGCCGCCTGCTGCGGCCGGTGGCGGATGACTATCTGGAGTTCATCCCCGTATCGTCCCGCGTCAACAGTGCCGCGCAGGATGATCCGGGGCTGATCGAGCGGGCCGCCGGGGCGGCGCCCGATGCCGTCTCTGCGAAAGTCCCGATAACCCTTTCCGCCCGCAGAAAGGCGCAAGAAGACGGTGGCAATTCCGGTCAGCTTGATCTTCTCTAGGAGGATTGCCGTTTTCTGCGGCTGTCTGAACGGAAATGTAAATGCCTTTGCGTTAGCTTTGCTCTACCAGATATGGAAGGGAGTCAGATGCGGGCCGCGTTGAATGATCACCTCGCTGAAGTGCCGGAGCCCATGGCTGCCCGCCTGGTGCGCCCGATGCGCCGGGATGATCTGCCGGTGGTCGCAGGGCTCTTTGGCCGCGTGTTCCGGCCTTCCGGGGTCAGGGATGCGGCCGCGCTCGAAGCCTATCTCGGCGAATTGCTGTTCGGCAGCCCCTCCTACAGCGAGGCATCCGGCAGCCTCGTGCATGACCATCCCTGTTCCGGCATCAAGGCGGCGGTGCTTGCCATTCCCATGGCTTTCAGTGTTGAGGGGCGGCCTGTCACGGCGCGGCTTTTGTGCTCCTTCATGTCGGAAGGGCGGGAGGGGCAGTCGGGCGCGGCGCGGATTGCGCGCTGCTTGAGGGCCAGCACACAGGATCTCCTTCTGTCCGACAGTGCCTCGCCGCTCAGCGCCAGCCACTGGATCGCCGGTGGCGGTCAGGTGCTGACGACGCAGAGCCTGGCATGGCGGCGGGTGATGCGGCCCGCCTCTGCAGCCCGGTTGATTGCGGGTCAGAGCCTGCCGCGTCTGCGTCCCCTGCTGGGGGTGCTGCCTTGTGGTGCGGTTGATGCTCTTGCCCGGCGGCTGAAACCTGCACTTATCCCGGAAGAGCGGACCGGGCTCGGTGTGGAAGAAACGGATGCTGCCGCTTTCCTGCAGGCCGCAAGACCGCTGCTTGCCCGCTTCGCGGTTCATCCCCTGTGGCCGGATGAAGAGTTTGCCTGGCTGACAAGCCTTGCCGCCCGGAACCTTGCGCTCGGCACCTTGCGCTTTGCCCTGGCCAAAGATGGCAAGGGCAGCTTTGCGGCTCTGGCCTGGTATTCTGACGGGCGCAAGGCAACAGTCTTGCATCTGCTGACAGACGAGGGCAGGGAGCTTGACGCGGTTACGGCCATGCTGGCTGCGTTCGATGCTGAAGGCCTTGTGATGGCCGAAGGCATGGCCCAGCCATTTCTGATGCGGGCTCTTCTCTCGCAGCGCTGGCTCACCTTTTCTCCACGCGGCTTTTTTTGCATCGGCAGCCGCTTTTCGAGTGTCGATGACGCCGCGCGCCGCGGGGATCTTTATGCGGGCGGCTTTGCCTCTGAAAGCTGGAGCCGGCTGTTGACGGATCTTTGATCCGCTCCCCAGCGCGGTGATTGCGCCTGTCCTTTTCGGGCGGAGAGCGGTAAGACGCGATCGGAAATACCGAACGCAGGAAAGGGCTGACCATGGCCGAAGAAGAAGAGACTGCATCCTTCGACGAGGAAGCGCTGGCCGGGGTCTATAACCGGGGCCTCGAGCTCGAAAAGGCCGGGGATCTGGATGGTGCGGAAGCCGCCTACCGGGAAGCCCTGACCATCGATCCGGCGGACCATTGCGGCGCCAGCGTGCGCCTGGCCGCCATGGGCCGGGACACGGCGCCCGATGCCATGCCGGAAGCCTATGTGGCGACGCTGTTCGATCAGCATGCAGATGTGTTCGAGGCCATTCTCGTCGATCAGCTCGGCTACTGCGTGCCGCTCCTGCTGCGCGAGCAGCTGCGCATCCACGCGCCGGGGCCCTACAACACCGGGCTGGATCTGGGTTGCGGCACGGGGCTCACCGGTGAGGCGCTGGGCGATATCTGCAAGGCGATGACCGGAGTCGATCTGTCCGAAAAGATTGTCGAGATCGCCTTCGACCGGGAGGTCTATACCGACCTTTACGTCGGCGAGGCGGTCGCCTTTCTGGAGGAGTTCGAGGATGACGGCGGCCAGCGCCCGGTCTATGACCTGATCGCGGCAACGGACGTCTTTCCCTATCTCGGCAAGATCGAGCGGATCGTGGCAGCGGCCGCAGACCGGCTGAACCCGGGCGGCGTTTTCGGCTTCTCGACCGAGACCCTGCCGGACGAAGCGCTGGGCGGGAAGGACTATCTCGTCGGTCCGAAGCGGCGCTATGCCCATTCCCAGGGATATCTGACCCGTGTGCTCGAAGCGCACGGCTTCACCATTCTGGCCATGGACCCGATCACCGTGCGCCTGGAGGAAGGCGAGCCGGTGCCTGGTCATCTGGTGCTTGCCCGCCGGGGATAAGACCGGCGTGGTGCCAGCCTTGAAGGCAGGCACCACGCCTCGGGCATCGACCCGTCAGCCAAGATGCTCTTTGAAGAAGGCGATGGTGCGCTCTTCGGCAAGCTTTGCGGCGGCCTCGTCGTAGCGCGGCGTGGTGTCGTTGTGGAAGCCGTGGTTCACGCCGGGATAGATATAGGCCGTGTAGGTCTTGCCATTGGCCTTCAGCGCTTCCTCGTAAGCGGGCCAGCCCGCGTTGATGCGCTCATCCAGCTCCGCATATTGCAGCAGCAGCGGTGCCTGAATGGCCGGAACGCCGTCCAGCGGCGCCTGACGGCCGTAGAAGGGCACGCCCGCCGCAAGCTCCGGATAGGCAACGGCAATGGCATTGACCACGCCGCCGCCATAGCAGAAGCCGACCGCGCCCACCTTGCCGGTGCCGTCCTCGCGGGCCAGCAGATGCTCGAAACCGGCGAAGAAGTCATTCATCAGCTTTTCCGGATCAACCGTCTGCTGCAGCTCGCGGCCCTTGTCGTCATTGCCTGGATAGCCGCCAACGGAGGTGAGACCATCCGGCGCCAGTGCCATGAAACCGGCCTTGGCAAGCCGCCGCGCCACATCCTCGATATAGGGGTTGAGACCCCGGTTCTCGTGGATCACCAGCACGGCCGGCAGCTTTGCGGCGGCTCCGGCGGGCTTCACCAGATAGCCATTCACCTCGCCATTGCCGTTGGGGGAGGCATAGCTGGTGCGTTCCACCACGATCCCGGCATCATCAGGCGCCACCTGCTGGGCGAGGGCGTAGTTGGGGGCCAGCTGATCCAGCAGCATGGCGGCCGTAACGCCCGCGACCGTAAACTTGGCCGCCTTTTCGAGGAAGTCACGCTTGGTGATCTTGCCGTGGGCATAGAAGTCGTAAAGGTCGAGCAGTTCCTGAGGGAAATCCCGCGCCGTCTTGCGCTGCATGGGCGTCATGTCATTCATCGTGTGCTCCTTGCCGGATGATGGCCCGCTCCCGGGCAGTGTCATTCGCCAGCTGGTACACTAATGCACGCCGGTGCAAGTTCGAGGACTGTTGCAGCCCTGCACGGAAACGTGAACGCCCGTGATCAAACGCCGCGGCTGGATGCAAGCCGCTGCGGCGCTGTTTTTCAGTTACGCCCGCTCCAGCGCCGCCACCACTTCCACATGCGGAGAGTAGAGGAACTGATCCACCGGCGTCACGCGGGTGACCTTGAAGCCGCCGTCGGTCAGGATGCGCAGATCGCGGGCGAGTGTGGCCGGATTGCAGGAGACGGCAGCAATGCGCTTCACCTTGGAAAGGGCCAGCTGCCCGGCCTGTGCCTGCGCGCCCGTGCGCGGCGGATCAAAGGTGACGGCATCAAAGCCTGCAAGCTCTGCTGCCATCAGCGGGCGGCGGAAGAGGTCGCGCCGCTCGAAGGTGATCTGCCTGAGGCCGGCGGGCTGGCGCGACGCCCGGTCCAGTGCGGCAACGGCTGCCGCTTCTCCCTCCACCGCATGCACGGACATGGTTTCGGCCATGCGGAAGGTGAAGGTGCCGATGCCCGCGAAAAGGTCAGCCGCCTTCTTCGACTTGCCAAGGGCAGCCAGAACCAGAGTCACCAGATGAGCTTCGGCCTCGGCAGTCGCCTGCGTGAACCCGCCCGGCGCCGGAATGGCTGCCACCTTGCCCATCGGCAGGGCCGGGGCACGTGCTTCCAGAATGATCTCGCCATCGACGGAAAGGCGCGCAAGACCGAGATCCGCCGTCAAGCCGGAGAGCTGCACGAGCTTCTTCTCGAAGCCGGGCGCCACATTGGCCAGCGCCACATCAAGTCCCGCCTGTGTTGCCAGAACGGTAAGCCGCAGCTCGCCCTTGCGCGGCATCAGCAGTTCGGCAAGGCGTTTGAGGCCTGGCACGGCAGCCACGATCTTCGGATCAAGAACGGGGCATTCGGTGATGTCCACCAGCCGGTTGCTGGCGCGCTCGTGATAGCCGAGCAGCAGCTTGTGCCCGGCGCGCACGGCTGTCAGCACCGCGCGGCGGCGGGAGCCCGGCGCACTGGGGATGACGTCATCCACCGGCACCTCGATGCCCCGGTCTGCTAGCGCGCGCACCACCTGATCCCGCTTGAAGGCGAGGTATTCGGGTTCGGTCATGTGCTGCAGCGAGCAGCCGCCGCAGGCCTCGAAATGGCGGCAGGTGGGCTCCACGCGAGCTGGGCTGCGGGTGAGGATTTCGAGGATGGTGGCCCGGTCCCCTTGCGCCTTCACGCGCAGCACGTCGCCCGGCAGTCCGCCGGGAACGAAAAGAGGGCCTCTCGGGCCATAAGCCAGCCCGTCGCCCAGGTGGCCGAGGGCGGTGATGGTGATGTCGATTGTCGCGTCCGTCATCGCCGTGCGATACCCCGCCCCGCCCTCAACCGCAAGCGCGGAATTGCGGGGTTTATGCAATAGGCTCGCCTTCCTTATGCCAATGCTTCGAGATGCTGCCGCATCACGCCTTGAAATTGCTCAGCCGTTCTTGCGGCCGTAGAGCAGGAACTCGCGGTTGCCGTCGCCGCCGGTGACGGGGGAGGGGATGAGGCCGTGAGACTTCCAGCCGGGCAGGGCATTGAGCCAGAGGCGCAGGTCTTCGGCGCAAGGCTCCACCAGATCCGGCTGCACCAGACCGCCCTTGCTGATGCCCTGACGGCCTACCTCGAACTGCGGTTTGACCAGAAGAATGGCTTCGGCGCCGGGGGCTGCAAGCTCCAGCGCCGGAGGCAGGGCGAGTTTCAGGGAAATGAAGCTGACGTCAGAGACGATCAGCTGCGGCGCCTCGCCCTCAAGGTCTGCCAGCGTCAGGTCGCGGGCGTTGAGCCCGTCGCGGCGGTTGACCTTCGCATTGGAGGCGATGCGCTCGTGCAACTGGCCGTGGCCCACATCGATGGCATGGACACGGGCCGCACCGCGCTCCAGCAGCACCTGCGTGAAGCCGCCGGTGGAGGCGCCGACATCCAGACAGGTCTTGCCGGCTGGGTCAACGGGAAATGCCTCCAGCGCTGCCAGCAGCTTCAGCGCGGCGCGGGAGACGTAGTTCTGTGCCGGATCGGTCAGCGTGATCTTCTGGGCAGGGGAAACCAGCTGTCCTGGCTTGGTGATGACCACGTCATCGACACTGACCGTGCCGCGCAGAATGGCATCGCGGGCACGGGCGCGGCTGGGGGCAAGGCCGAGGTCGGCAAGGCACTGGTCAAGGCGCTGGCGGCTGGACATGCGGGCGGGGTTCCGGAGAGGTGATGCCGGTGTTCAGAGGCAGCCGGCGAGGCCAGCAACCAGAACATCGAAATAGAGCTGTTCGCCATAGCGCAGCCAGCCGAAACCGGCCAGCGCAATCAACGCTCCGCCCGTCAGCCCGCCTGCCGCAATCCAGCGCACCGGTACCACGTCCAAGTCTCCCGTTGTCCTGGCCCTCTTGGCCTGCCTTGGCGGTGTCCTGCCGTCAGGCGCCGTTGCGGGCGATCAGGTTCTTCAGCTTCTGCAGGGCAGTTGCCTGATCTTCCTCATAGGCGATGGTGCCGACGAAGCGGTTGCTGCCATCCATGAGGTAGATCATCGCCGAATGATCCATCGTATAGCCGCCGCCGTCCAGCGGAACTTTCTTGGCATAGACGCGGTACGCCTTGATCACCTCGTCGATCTGCTCGCGCGAGCCGGTCAGCGGCGTGATGCGCGGGTCGAAGGCCGCCACATAGTCGCCGATCACCTGCGGGGTGTCGCGCTCCGGATCAACCGACACGAAGGCATAGTTCATCTTGTCCGCATCCGGCCCGAGCTGCTCTATCCAGCCCTGCAGGTCCGACAGGGTGGTGGGGCAGACATCCGGACAGAAGGTGAAGCCGAAGAAGATGGCCAGCGGCTTGCCGGCAAAATCCTTGTCGGTCACCGTGGTGCCGTCGCCGCGCACGAGCGTGAAGGGGCCGCCGATGCTGGCAACGGAGGCAACCTGCGCCCCGCCGCCGCCGGTCTGCATCTGCGAGACGGTGACATATCCTGCACCAATGGCGAGGGCGGCAACTGCCGCCCAAGCGCCGTAGCGGATGAATTTCAGAGAAGACATGTTCCCTCTCAGTGGCTGTGGGCTGCCCCGTTGTGGCTGCCGTGGTCATTGCCCTTGGCGCCCATCTTTTCGACTTTCAGCGTCACGTCGATGGGGCCTGCCTTTTCAAAGGTCAGGGTCAGCGGGATGCTTTCGCCTTCGGTGAAGGGCTGCTTCAGCTCCATGAGCATGATGTGCAGGCCGCCCGGCTTCAGCTCGGTGTCCTGACCGGCCGGCAGCGCGATGCCGCCTTCGACTTCCCGCATCTTCATGATGCCGTCGACAACCGCCATTTCATGCAGCTCGACGCGGCCTGCAGCCGGGGACGTTGCGGAAATCAGCTTGTCATCGGCTCCACCGCCATTGTGCACCGTGAGGAAGCCGCCGGCTGCCGGAGCATTCGGCGGTGTGGCACGGGTCCAGGGGTGGTTGATGACGAGATCGCCGAGCTTGTACTCATGCGCCATGGCGGAGGAGGCAAACAGGGCAAGGGCAGCGGCAGCGCCGGCAAGGGTCTTCAGAATGCTCATGTGTCTTCCAGTCATGTAGGGCGGCAGCATCAGGCATGCCGCAGATCATCAGGGGTGAATGCGTGCGGGATGTCAGATCGCAGGCGGTGCCCTGATGGCCTTGCCGGTCAGCAAGGCTTCTGTGACGGGAAGAGACTGGTTTTGCAGCAGCGGCAGGACCGCCGCTTCCGGAATGCGCAGGCTTGAATCGCTCAAGGGCGCGGCAAACAGCGGGCCGGTGATGGCAATGTGACAGCCCGTGGCACAAACGCAGGCTGCCGGATCGTGCGGTGCCCTGGGTGCTTCAGCAGGTGTATCGCCGGGCAGGGTGGCTTCGACACTCTGGCTCATGCCGAGACAGATGCTGCCGAAGTCCACCTCCCCGGCCAGCGCCGCCGCATGGGCAGGCGAAGCCAGCAGGAAGAGCCTGAAGACAAGGGCAATCACCGCCATCAGTGCGAATGGCGTGCGTTCCGTGCGCAGGATTGCAAACAGGCTCGAAGGCGTCTTCATGGGCGCACTATGACTATTTCCTGTGCAGTGTGCGAGCGCAAATTTGCCGCACCTTGCCCCTCACGCGGTGCCATCCGTCTTTTCCGTGTCCTGTCCGGCGCCGGGGACATTTTCCTCCGTGACACCGGGCTCGGCCGGATCGAAGGCCTGTGTGTCATAGGCCGGGAATTCTTCCGGCGGAATGACGAGCGGGTCAGCCGTGTCCAGCGGATCAGGGGCGATGACCGAGCCGACCTGCGCGGTCGCGGCATATTCGAAGCCGGTCTTGTCGGCGCGCGAGGGGGTTTTGCGGGCCAGCAGACGGCCGGAGACGAAGAGGATCGTCACCACCTGCACCAGGGCAACCTGCGCATAAAGCCCTTCCGAACCCATGACATACATCATCAGCGAGGCTGACATGGGGCCGAGGATCGAGCCGATGCCATAGGCGAGCAGCAGGCCGGAAGAGGTCTCCACATATTCCGCCGGATCCGCATGGTCATAGGCATGGGCGACGGCGACGGAATAGGCAGGCTGCAGGAAGGCACCGACGCTCATGGTCATCAAGGTGGCGATGAGGGGGCTTGATGGTTCGAACACGACGATGAGGCAGGCCATCGTCAGGGTGGCGAGGGCGAGGCCGACGAGCACGATACGCCGGTCGATGCGGTCCGAAAGGCGGCCAAAGGGCCACTGGGCAAGCACGCCGCCGCCGATGAAGGCTGCGGCATAGAACGCCGCCTGTTCGTTGCTGAGGCCGATCTGCGAGCCATAGAGCGGCGTCAGCGTCCACATGGCGCTGCTGGCGACACCGACAAGGAAACAGCCGACAAGGGCGGCGGGCGAGGTGATGTAGAGTTTCACCGGGCGGAAGCGCACCAGCGTGATCGGCGCGGGCTGGTTGGCGTTGGTCAGCGACACGGGGATGACTGCGAGGCTGACCATGACGGAGGCCACGGCAAAGGGCAGAAAGCTGGTGATGCCGGTTGCGGAAATTGACACCTGGCCAACCATCATCGCTGCATAGAGCACGACGATGTAGACCGACATGATGGTGCCGCGATTGCGGTTGTCGGCGGCCTCGTTCAGCCAGCTTTCGACGATCATGTAGAAGCCGGCGAGACAGAAGCCCGAGACGGCGCGGATGAGGCTCCACGAGATCGGGTCCATCAGCACCGGGTGCAGGATGACGGCAGCCGACATCAGCGAAACCAGCGCCGCGAAGGCCCGGATATGACCGGCGCGCATGATCACGTAGGGCGAGCCAAGGCAGCCGAGCACCATGCCGACAAAGTAGAAGGACGACATGAAGCCGATTTCGAGATCGGAAAAGGACGCCTGCTGGGCGGCGAGCGGCAGCAGCGTGCCCTGCAGGCCGTGGCCGACAAGCAGCAGCGCCACCGAGGCAAGCAGGGCGGAGATGGAGGCCAGAGCCTTGATCATGATGTCATCCTCAACGCACGCGCGGCAGCAGTCTACCCGGTGGTTGTGAAAATTTTCGTTCTGCTGTGCCGGTGCACTCAGGCGCGCAGGGCAAAACCGGCGGCGTCCTTGCCCAGCACCTCGAAGACCTTGCGCATGATGCCTTCGGCGTTGAGGCCTGCGTCGCGGTACATCACGTCCGGCTTGTCGTGGTCCTGATAGCGGTCGGGCAGGGTCATGGTGCGCACCTTGAGGCCTTTGTCCAGCGCGCCAAGCTCGGCCAGCGCGCTCAGCACATGGCTGCCGAAGCCGCCGACGGAGCCTTCCTCGACGGTGATCAGCACCTCGTGCTCGCGTGCGAGCCGCGTCAGCAGGTCCAGATCCAGCGGCTTGGCGAAGCGGGCATCGGCCACGGTCGTCGAAAGACCGGCCGCATCCAGCTCATGCGCCGCCGTCATGCACTCCGCCAGACGGGTGCCAAAGGACAGCAGCGCCACCTTGGTGCCTTCCTTGCGGATGATGCCCTTGCCGATCGGCAGCACCTGCCCGCGTTCCGGCAGCTCGATGCCAAGGCCCTCACCACGCGGATAGCGGAAGGAGATGGGGCCTTCGTCATAGGCTGCAGCGGTTGCCACCATATGCTTCAGCTCGGCTTCGTCGGCGGCCGCCATCACCACAAAGCCGGGCAGGCAGGCGAGGAAGGCCGTGTCGAAGGCACCGGCATGGGTGGGGCCATCGGCACCTACCAGTCCCGCACGGTCGATGGGAAAGCGCACGGGCAGGCCCTGGATGGCTACGTCATGCACGACCTGATCGTAGCCGCGCTGCAGGAAGGTGGAATAGATGGCGACGAAAGGCTTGTAGCCCTCGCTGGCAAGGCCCGCACCAAACGTGACGGCATGCTGTTCGGCAATGCCGACGTCGAAGACACGGGTGGGGAACACCTGCTGCATCAGGTCAAGGCCCGTGCCGTCGGGCATGGCTGCGGTGACGCCGACGATCTTCTCATCACGCTCGGCCTCTTCCACCAGCGCACGGGCAAAGACGCTGGTGTAGCTCGGCGCATTGGCCTTGGGCTTGTCCTGCTTGCCGGTGATCACATCGAAGCGCGCGACGCCGTGATACTTGTCCTTGGCGCCTTCTGCCGGGGCGTAGCCCTTGCCCTTCTGCGTGACCACGTGAATGAGCACCGGCCCCTGATGGGTGTCGCGCACATTCTTCAGGACGGGCAGCAGATGGTCCATGTTGTGGCCATCGACCGGGCCGACATAGTAGAAGCCCAGTTCCTCAAACAGAGTGCCGCCGGTCCAGAAGCCGCGGGCATATTCCTCGGCCCGCGCCGCCTTTTCCTGCAGCTGGCGCGGCAGGGTGTGGGCAATCTTCTTGGCAGCATCGCGCAGCGACTTGTAGGCCGGGCCCGAAACGAGCCGTGCCAGATAGGCGGACATGGCGCCCACCGGCGGAGCGATGGACATGTCGTTGTCGTTGAGGATGACGATCAGCCGCGAGTTGAGCGCACCGGCGTTGTTCATGGCCTCATAGGCCATGCCGGCGGAGATCGATCCGTCGCCGATGACGGCGATGACATTGTTGCTGCGCCCGTCCAGATCCCGCGCCACGGACATGCCGAGGCCGGCGGAGATGGATGTGGAGGAATGGGCCGCGCCGAAGGGATCAAACGGGCTTTCGCTTCGCTTGGTGAAGCCCGAAAGGCCGCCCGGCTGGCGCAGGGTGCGGATGCGGTCGCGCCGTCCGGTCAGGATCTTGTGCGGGTAGCACTGGTGCCCCACGTCCCAGATCAGCCGGTCATCGGGAGTGTTGAACACATAGTGCAGCGCCACTGTCAGCTCGACGACACCGAGGCCCGCGCCAAGGTGGCCGCCGGTCTGTGAGACTGCATCAATTGTCTCCAGACGCAGTTCCTCGGCCAGCTGGCGCAGGTCGCTCTCGGGCAGGGCGCGCAGGGCGTCCATGCCGGTGATCCCGTCAAGCAAAGGGGTATGCGGCTTAGAAGACACGCTTTGGGTCACTCCATGACACGGCAATGATGCGGCGCAAACAAGGTTTGAGCCTTACACCAACCATCTGGGCGGCGCAAACCGTTCGGCAAGGCCCGTCAGGTTCCGGAGCGGGAGTCGTGAAGCGAATGGCAATCCAAGCGCTGAAAAATCGTACCATATGCCCCCGATTGTCACCCGAAAGGGTGATGCAGCAAGGTTTGAAATGTCCTAAGGGTTACGCGTGGTCGATGGGGCCACGTGCACAGTGATAACTTGGACCGTGTTTCGGCACGGTCCTTTTTTTGTGGTTTTGGTTGACGTTGCGTCAATTTACTGCGAGTCGTCTGGTTTGGACTGGTCCGGCAGATTCGGCAGTTTTACCGAGGGATCAGCAGTACAAGCTTGCCAGCCTGTAGACTGTCTGCGCCAGTTCCAGCTGGGAGCGGGTACCCGTTTTCTCGTAGATACGGCGCAAATGCGTTTTGGCCGTGTTGCGGGTGACCGACAGTGAGTCCAGCGTATCGGTCAGCGATCCGCTTGCGACCAGAAACTGCACCAGCCGGGCCTCGCTTCTGGACAGGCCATAAACCGCCTGCAAGGCTGCACTGATCTCGGCAGGAATGCCGCGCGGCAGGTGTATGCGTATCACCAGCTGTGAGGGCCTTTCCTGACCGTCCTGGCCGCTGAGCTCCAGCACGATGCGGCAAGGTGTCCCGCTTTCGGTGATCAGAACAATTTCCTGCGGATTCGTGTCTGGTTGCCGTTTGTCAGGCCGGATCGCCCCAAGCAGAAGCCCCGGAGCCATCTTGTCGGCCATTGGCTCGAAAAGCTCTTCCAGTTCCCGTGACAGAATGTTGAGCCGCCCGTTGCGGACTTCGAGGATCTGGTTCAGCCCGAGTTCTTCCAGAGCCGGCCCCCGGCTCACGATGATGCGGCGCATCGGGTCCATCAGCATGGACAAGTGGCAGCCCGAGCCAGCCATCAGCGCCGCCTGTCCGGCCTCCAGACGGGCCTGCCTGACGCGGGATGCGCATTCAAGGGCGATGTTGAGCCGCTTTGACAGCAGGTCAACATAGTGGAACTCCTGAACGTCAAAAGAGGGCTGCGATTGGGAGCGGCAGGCGACGAGCAATGCCTTGTACCCGTCCTTTTCGTGGACGCGGGTCATCAGCGCCTTGGTGTAATGCAGGCTGTCCCTTGCAGGAGAGCGTTCCAGCTCGTGCTGTTGCGCCGGGCAGATGATCTTGCGCTTGCAATGGTAGGTCAGCAGGCCGGCATCATGCAGCATGTAGGCGATGACAGATTTGCCGCTCTCCACCTGACTGCGGGCCAGGTGAATGAGCATCGGCTCGGCGGCAGAGTGGTCACAGAAGCTGCCATCGTGACGGCCATCCGGGCCGAACGTCATGAGAAGCAGTTGCGCCTCAAGATGCTGTTCCAGGGCAGCGCAGACTGTGCTCCACCCGGCAGGCTCAAGCACCGCCTCAAACACGCTATCGAGCATCTGGTTGAAGGCAGAGGCTGCATCCTCAGGGCCGCTGCCGCCGAAAATTCTCTTGCCTCCGTTTGCATCCATGATCACTCGAGCCTCACATGACGGGCCGTTCAGGCCTCGGGGTCAAGCGGCACGGTCTTGGCGGCGCGGCCGTCAGCGCCAAGCTGGATCTTTTCCACCTTTTCTTCCGCTGCTTTCAGAAGCTGGTCGCAACGGGCACGCAGGCGGTCGCCGCGCTCATACATCTCGATGCTCTTCTCCAGCGGCACATTGCCCTGTTCCAGAGCCCTCACGATGCTTTCCAGCTGGCTCAGCGCCTCTTCAAAGGACAGGGCAGCCAGAGCCGCAGCTTCGTCATGGGAAAGCGTTCCGTTCGCCATGGTGTCATCCTCGCCGGTTGGTCAGTCTGGCGACCCTTGCCGGAACGCTGCCGGGCGTCAAGCCTGACAATCCTGTTTTGCTGAAGTTTCCTACCCTGTCATCAGCGTCATCACATGGGCGGCTGTGGAGCGGGCCAGCCCTTCAAGGTCGTAGCCGCCTTCCAGCAGGGAGACCACACGCCCGCCGGCATGCTGGTCCGCCACATCCATCAGCACGCGGGTGATCCAGCCGAAATCGGCTTCCACCAGATTGAGCCCGCCGAGCGGATCACGCACATGGGCATCGAAACCGGCGGAGATGATGATCAGTTCCGGCTTGAAGGCTTCCAGCCGCGGCAGGATGCCGGTTTCCACAGCTTCGCGGAAGATGGTGCCGTCATCGCCTGCGGACAAAGGCACGTTGACGATCGTATCCGCTTCGCCGCGCTCGCTGGCGGCGCCCGAGCCGGGGTAAAGCGGCATCTGGTGGGTGGAGCAATACATGACGGACGGGTCCGCCCAGAAAATATCCTGCGTGCCGTTGCCGTGATGCACGTCGAAATCGACGATTGCAACGCGGCCAATGCCGTGGACGGCCTGTGCGTGGCGGGCGGCAATCGCGGCGTTGTTGAACAGGCAGAAGCCCATGGCCCGCTCATGTTCCGCGTGATGGCCGGGCGGGCGCGATGCCACGAAGGCATTGCTGACCTTGCGGGTCACCACTTCATCGACCGCCTGACAGGCCGCGCCTGCGCCGCGCAGGGCCGCCTCCCAGCTGCCGGGAGAGAGCGTCGTGTCCGCATCGAGCCGCACCAGCCCTTCTTCCGGCGCAGCTTTGTAGAGCCGGTCCACATGCGCCATGGGATGGGCCCGGGCAATGGCCTCCACAGTGCCCATTGCTGCCGTTTCCCGCTCCAGCGCCTGAAACCGCTCGTGCTCCAGCACCCTGTCGATGGCCCGCAGCCGGTCCGGCCGCTCGGGATGGCCGATGGGCGTCAGGTGATCGAGAAAGCAGGGATGGGAAATCAGAAGGGTGGACAAGGAACTGCGCTCCTCCGCAAGAACAGGGGTGCCAGTGAGCGGCATTTCATCCCGGCCTGTCAATCCGTGAGGTCACGCTTGCGCTGATTGCTGAGGAGAAGGAAACTTGAGGGGCAGCAGACAAAAGAAAGGACTTGGCCACAAGGTCAAGTCCTTCTGAAGGTGCGAGCATCGCTATGCTCGGGGGAGGTCCGCTGCATCTCCTGTCCTCAAGACTATTGGTAGCTGATTCTGTGCCGCCTCACGCAGGTGATTACAGTAAAAAATGCCGGTGAGGCTGTGCATAAGCCAGCTTATCAACGGGGGGCAACGGGTCTGATATTGGTGAAATATTCAGGCAGGTAAAATGCTTACGCGGATCAGCCTAGGAAATTTCAGCAGGATGACGTCCTGGTTTGACCAGTGTGCGCTTACCTTGGGGCAGCAGCGCGCCGCAGCCTGTCGTTGATCGCCTCGCCCAGTCCTTCTCCGGGGATCGCCTGCACTGCGATGACGGCGGCACCGCTCGCATCCAGCTGGCGCAGGGCGGAGAAGAGATTGGCGGCTGCTTCCACCAGATCGCCGGTGGGAGAGAGGTTGAGGCAGGCCTCTGCCTGATCTGCACCGGGCAGACCTTCGGGGCCAAACAGCAGCGCGGCCTCACCAACTGCGATGCTGTTGGCCTCAATCCGCACAGCGGCGGCGGGGGCGTAATGGGAGGTCAGCATGCCGGGGGCCTGCGGCGCGTGATCATCGGCGGCGGCGCGGATCAGGCGGCAGCCCAGCACCGCTTCAATCTCTTCCGCCGGAACGCCGCCGGGCCGCAGCAGCGCAGGTGTCTCGCCGGTCAGGCTGACAATGGTGGATTCGATGCCGATGGGGCAGGGGCCTGCGTCGATCACATGGGCCACCTTGTCCCCCAGATCCGCAATCACTGCATCCGCATCTGTTGTGGAAATGCGGCCCGAGAGATTGGCGCTGGGGGCAGCCAGCGGACGGCCGAGCCGGCTGGCCAGCCAGCGCATGACGGGTGCGGCAGGCACGCGCAGCGCGACGCTGTGGAGTCCGGCGGTCGTCAGGCTGGCGATGGGGGATGCTGGATTGCGCGGCACCACCATGGTCAGCGGCCCCGGCCAGAAGGCAGCGGCCAGCGCTTTTGCCCTGTCATCGAACAGGCCGTGCTGCTCCGCTGCTTCAAGGCTCTCCACATGCGAGATCAGAGGATTGAAGTTCGGCCGCCCCTTGGCTTCATAGATGCCGGCACAGGCGCGCCCGTTCGTGGCGTCGGCGGCGAGGCCGTAGACGGTTTCCGTCGGCACGGCCACCAGCTTGCCCCCGGCCAACGCCTCCACCACCGGCTGAAGCAAGCCGGACATCATCCAGTCGGTGGACTTCAAATCGATGGGCCAGCGCTGCATTCTGGGGCTCCGGAAGCCGGGGCGGCTGCGCTGTGCCAACAGGAAACGGCGCGGCCTGCCTCTGGGTAATGTATTGACGTTTACGTAAACTGCGGTACGTTCGCAGGAGACACATGAGATGCGCGGCTTTTGCGGACTTCAGCGGTTCGCGTCAAGCACCAAGCGTATCCGGATCAGGGAGAAACGGGATGTACCGCGCGCCGCTCGCCGAAATTGCCTTCACGCTCAAGCATGTGGCCGGACTGCCGCAAGTCCGTGATGCCTATGGTGCGGAGGAATTGGGCGAGGATCTGATCGAGGCCATTCTGACAGAGGCCGGACGTTTCGCCGCCGAGGAAATCGCCCCGCTCAACAAGATCGCCGACAGGCAGGGCACCCCCTTCGCCAACGGCACGGTGACGACGCCCGATGGGTGGCGTGATTGCTATCACCGCTGGATCGACGGCGGCTGGAACGCGCTGGCCGCCACCACGGATTTCGGCGGGCAAGGCCTGCCGGTGATGCTGAACATCGCTGCGCTGGAAATCTGGAACTCTGCCTCCATGGCTTTCGCCCTTGGCCCGACTCTGACCATGGGCGCCGTCGAGGCGCTGGAGAAGCATGCGGCGCCGGAGCTGCAGGAGAAGTACCTTGCCAAGCTCGTGTCCGGCGAGTGGATGGGCACCATGAACCTGACCGAGCCGCAGGCAGGCTCCGACCTCAATGCGCTGAAGGCAAGGGCGGAACGCAATCCGGATGGCAGCTACCGCATCTTCGGGCAGAAGATCTTCATCACCTATGGCGAGCACGATCTCACGGACAACATCATCCATCTGGTGCTTGCCCGCCTTCCGGATGCGCCTGCGGGCACGCGCGGCATTTCACTCTTCCTCGTGCCGAAATTCTTCGTCAATGATGACGGCTCGCTGGGGGCGCGCAATGATGTGCGCTGCGCAGGCATCGAGCACAAGCTCGGCATCCACGGCTCGCCCACCTGCACCATGATCTATGGTGACGAGGGCGGCGCCACCGGCTGGCTGATCGGCGAGGAAAACCGGGGCCTCGCCTGCATGTTCACCATGATGAACAACGCCCGCCTCGCGGTGGGCGTGCAGGGGCTGGGTGTGTCCGAACGTGCCTTCCAGCAGGCGCTCGCCTATGCGCTGGACCGGCGGCAGGGCCGGGCTCCGGGTGACAAGGGGGAGGGCATGAGCCCGATTGCCCTGCATCCGGACATCAAGCGCACCTTGCTGGCCATGCAGGCCCGCACGCAGGTTGCCCGTGCCATCTGCTATTCCTGTGCCCATGCCATCGACATGGCGCATCTGGCTGCAACGCCGGAAGAGCGGACGCATTGGGCAAGCCGCGCCGGGCTGCTGACGCCCATCGCCAAGGCGCTCTCCACCGACTTCGGCGTGGAATCGGCCTCACTCGGCGTTCAGGTTCACGGAGGCATGGGCTTCATCGAGGAGACGGGGGCCGCCCAGCACCTGCGCGATGCGCGCATTGCTCCGATCTATGAGGGCACCAACGGCATTCAGGCAATCGACCTCGTGCAGCGCAAGCTGCCGCTGGAGGGTGGGGCGCATGTGGACGGGTTCATCGCCGAACTGAAGGCCATCGCAGAAGCTGCTGCTGGCCACAGTGATGCAGATATCAAGGCCGCAGCCGCCCATCTTCTGCCCGCTCTCGACGGGCTGGCCTCCGCAACAGCCTGGCTGAAGCAGGCGCAGGCCGATGGCCGGGTGGCGGAAGCGCTGGCGGGCGCCACGCCCTATCTGCGGCTGGCCGGTCTGGTGCTGGGCGGTGCGCTGCTGATCAAGGGCGCAATGGCGGCTGACGGGCAGAACCCGGCAGCGGAGGCCCACCGCCGCCTGCTGGCACGGCACTTTGCCGAAACGCTGCTCGGCGAGACGGCGGGCCTTGCCCGCGATGTCACCGGAGCGGCGGGCGCAATCCTTGCCTTCGACCCGGCTGCCCTTTCAGCCCGCATCGGCTGATGGCTGGGATTCTGACGGTACGTGAAGCGGGGAGGGCGGTATGATCCGTCATGAAAGCAGGGATGGCGTGAACCTCGTCAGGTTCGACCGGCCAGACAAGAAGAATGCCATCACCGGCGAAATGTATCTCTCCCTCGTCGACGGGTTGATGTCGGGTGAGGCGGACGCAAGCATCGGTTGCCACCTGATCAGTGGCTCGCCCGGCGCCTTCACCGCTGGCAATGATATTGCCGACTTCATGCGCTACGCCTCGCAGGGCGACCTGTCTGATACACCTGTGCTGAAGTTCCTGTCGGTGCTTGCCCGGCTGGAAAAGCCGCTGGTTGCGGCGGTGGACGGGCTTGCCATCGGCGTCGGCACCACGCTGCTGTTTCATTGCGACATGGTCTATGCCACGCCGCGCACGGTACTGCGCACGCCGTTTGTTGATCTGGGGCTTGTGCCGGAGGCTGGCTCCAGTCTGCTGGCACCGCGCATCATGGGCCACCCGCGCGCCTTTGCGCTTCTGTGCCTTGGTGATCCCTTCACGGCGGAGGCGGCGCGTGAGGCGGGCATCGTCAATCATGTGGTCAGCGAGGCCGATCTTGAAACGGCGGCCTTTGATTGTGCCAGCCGCATTGCCGCCCGTCCGCGCGAGGCCATGGCCCTCTCCCGCCGCCTGCTGCGCGGGGACCGGACGGAGGTTCTGGCACGGATGGACGAGGAAGCCCTCATCTTCGGCCAGCGCCTTTCCTCACCGGAAGCCGCCACCGCCTTTGCGGCCTTCATGGGCAAAGGAAAGGAGTGAGCCGGGAGGGCGTGGTGTAGGCTGAACGTCTGTGGGCACCTGACCACCCGAAGCTGGCAGATTCAAACAAATCAGCCCGCCGGACCACTCCGGCGGGCTGTTTCATTTCTGTTTGTCCCAATGATCCCGGTCAGTCGAACTCGGGGCCGCGGGCCGGGTAGGGGGTGACTTCCCGCCAGGCCTTCATCAGCGTTTCCAGCTCTTCATCCGCATGCGGTGGCAGAACGATTTCGAGGCGGACCAGAAGGTCGCCATGGCCGCCGTTCTTCGTCGGCAAGCCCTTGCCCTTGAGCCGCATGATCTTGCCGCTGCTGGAGCCGGGCGGAATGGTGAGATAGGCCGCGCCGTCGAGCAGCGGCGTGCGCACCTTCGCGCCCAGAACCGCTTCGTAGAGCGCCAGCGGCAGATCGAGATGCAGATCGTTGCCCCGCACCGAGAACAGCTTGTGCGGCTTCAGGCGGATTTCGATTACCGCATCGCCCGCAGCCCCGCCATTGATACCGGGCTGGCCCTGGCCGCGCAGGCGGATCTTGTCGCCCTCCACGGTTCCGGCCGGGATCTTCATGTCGATGGTCTTGCCGTTGGGCAGGGTAACGCGGGTCTTGCCGTCGCGGCCCAGCTCTTCGATTGTCACCTGCGCGATCATCTCGACGGTCTTGCCGGCACGGGGGGCGCCGCCGCGCGCTGCGCCCGGATCCCCGGCAAAGCCGCGCGCTCCAGCGCCGCTTCGCCTTGCTCCGAAACCGCCGAGAATGTCGTTCAGGATGTCGTCAAAGGCGCCACCCGTAAAGCCGCCGCCTGCACCGCCGCGTGCAGAACCTTCGCGGAAGCCGTCGAAGCCTTCAAAGCCATGCGCCTGAAAGCGCGGCTTGCCATCGGCGCCGATCTCGCCCCGGTCGAACTTCTGGCGCTTCTCCTTGTCGCCCACAATCTCGTAGGCCTGGTTGATTTCGGAAAAGCGTGCCTGTGCATTCGGATCATTGGCGTTCTGATCCGGGTGATACTGCTTTGCAAGCTTGCGGAAGGCCCGTTTGATGTCCGCTTCGCTTGCCGTTTTGGTTACGCCAAGAACGGAGTAAGGGTCTTTCATTGTCAGTCCGCTATGTGGTGAAGGCGCCCGGAGCATCCGGACGCCTGATAAGTCTAGTCACGTCTCATATGGGAAGCGACAGGAAATGATGCCAGTACAAGCTTGCACGTAGCTCATGCAACGCCGGAATATCTTCTTTCAAACCCCAAGTGCGGCAAGGCTGATGACGGCAAGGTTCTGGCGCGCATCCCGGCAGGCGCTTCCCTCATAGGCCTTCACCCCCTGAAACGTGTTGGCCGTGGTGCGGAAGCTCATGCAGCCGGGCACCTGCTCTCCTTCACCGGACACCTTGGTGATGGTGCCGGAGTTGCCGCTTTCGGGGTTGAGCCAGGGAATTTCGACCTCGCCGCCCCCGGCGGGTGCTGTTTCGGCAAGCGCCAGAGCGATGGCCTTGCGGTCTGCCGGTTCAACGCCCGCGCTGGCATCTGCGGGCATGCCGTTGATGGAATTGGTCAGATCCAGCGGCGTGACCATGTCATTCGTGGCGATGGGCGCGGAGGTCTGCGCACAGCCAGCGGCAAACCAGCCCAGCGACAAAATCACACCAAGCGGAACCAGCCGCTTGGAAAGCGGCCGGGGATATGAAAGGTTACGCATCACAAAAGCCCTTCTTCCCCGGGTCGGACTTTCCCGCCCGGAGGCAAAGCGCCCATAAGAAGCAGTCGTGAAAGCCGATGACCCATACAGTAAACACTCCCCCGGAAGCGTTAACAAAAGGTGACTTCACGGAAGTAGCGGAACCATTTCAGCTTTTTGCTGAATGGCTTGCGGACGCCACGGAGAAAGAGATCAATGATCCCAACGCCGTAGCGGTGGCAACCGTCGATGACAGCGGACTGCCGAATGTGCGCATGGTGCTGCTGAAGGATTTCGATGAGCGCGGCTTCGTGTTCTATACGAATCTGGAAAGCGCAAAGGGGCGGGAGCTTCTGTCAGCCGGCAAGGCCGCGATGTGCTTCCACTGGAAGTCGCTGCGCCGCCAGGTGCGGGTGCGCGGGCTGGTCACGCAGGTCAGCCCGGAAGAGGCGGACGAGTATTACAAGTCCCGCCCGCGCGGCAGCCGCATCGGTGCCTGGGCCTCGAAACAGTCCCGCCCGCTGGAAAGCCGCTTTGCGCTGGAAAAGGAAGTGGCGCGCTACACCGCCAAGTTCGGCATAGGTGACATTCCCCGCCCGGATTACTGGTCGGGCCTGCGCATCGTGCCGGTGGAAATCGAGTTCTGGCACGACCGTCCGTTCCGCCTGCACGACCGGGTGAAATTCACCCGGGCATCGGAAGCAGAGGCCTGGACGAAGACCCGCCTTTATCCCTAAGACACGGAAAACAGCCCTGACATACCGGCTCCCGGTGAGCTTGGCTCATCGGGAACCGGTATAGGACCTTGCGGCGCATGAGCAATTTCAAGGCGCGATGCCTCAGCATCGAAAGCCCTGGTATCAGAGCAGCTTCTTCCAGCGGAAATAGAGGAAGTTCACCAGGACCGCTAAAAGCATCAGGCCGAGGGAAAACGGGTAACCCCAGTCCCATTCCAGCTCCGGCATCTTGGCGAAGTTCATGCCGTAGATCGAGGCAATCAGCGTCGGCGGCAGGAATACGACAGCAAGGACCGAGAAGATCTTGATGATCTGGTTCTGCTCCAGATTGACCAGGCCGACGGTTGCGTCGAGCAGGAAGCTGAGCTTGGCATCCAGCGCATCGGCATGCTGCTTGATCGAGTTGATGTCACGCCCCAGCATCTTGCAGGCCGCCACCTGCTCGTCCGTCAGGTTCACCCGTGTTGAACGGGCGGAGAGGAACAGGAACAGACGCGTCAGGCTGGCGCAGACATCATGCATGCGTGCGACCTGCAGACCGATGCGCCCCTGCGTGCGGATGGCGGAACGGTAGGTCTCAGCCTTGCGCGAACTCAAGCCCTCCTCGAACACCTGCATCGATATCCGGTCGAAAGCATCCGACGCTTCTTCCATCACATCGGCGCAGCGGTCGCAAATGATATCCAGCAGCACGAACAGCACACCGGGGCCGTTGCGCGGGATGGTGCCATCCTGCTGGACGCGGCGGGCGCAGGTCTGGATCGACTGGGGCTCGCCATAGCGGACGGTCACAAGCCGCCGGGAACTGAGGACAAAGGTGACGGATGAGGTGCGCGGATCAGGCATCCGTGCTGCCATGGGCAGCACCGCCGTCATGACGATGGCGCCGGGTTCTTCATAGAGCCGCTCCGACGTTTCGATGGAGGAGATTTCCTCCCGCGTCGGAATCTCTGCGCCCATCAGTTTTTCCGCCAGCCGCTGCTCCTCGAAGGTGGGATTGAACAGGTCAATCCACACTGCAGACGGGGGTATCTGTTCGCCGCCTTTCACTTCAACCCTAACCATGGCGGCGGCTGATGGTGTGTATGCAATGATCATGAAGGAACTCCCGTCCGGTGCGCCGGGGTGACGATGCCACGCCGCATACGATTCCACCATGACAGAAAGACGACAGGAGCCTGGCTGCGCTACTGAATACAAGCCAGTCAGAAAAGCAAGAGCCGGGCATCCTCCTCAGATGCCCGGCTCAGAAATCAGCGGTCATGCGCATTACTTGCGGGCGGAGCCGGTCTTGGCGGCCTTGCTCTGCTTGAAGCACATGGCAGCAGCGGTCACGGCCTGAATGCCCAGCGGCTTGTAGAGATCCGCAAGGTTCGGAGCGGCGGCTTTCGGGGTCTGCTTTGCGAGGGTCGACATTGTTTCTGGTCCGTTGGGCGTTGAATGGCGCGCTCAGTGATGCCCGATTGCGGCATCTGTGTGGCTTTCGCGCGGGTTTTTCTTGCCTTTCCCTGAAAAACACAGAGGAAAGATACTGACTAAAGCGTAAATTTCGACAGTTTACGTCTGGTAAAAACTTAATCCTTGGGTAAGGTGAGTTGAAGGCAAATGCCGGTCAAATAAAATGTCGTCTTGTTACAATCCGCTCACGCCTTGAAAAGGCTGATGCCCGTATGGCCGTTCCAGAGGCAGCAAAGGCAAATAGATGGTTGCACCGGGACAAAATCCAAGGAAACCGCCTTCTCCGTTCAGTCGGGTCTTGCATGGGCGGGAAAGTCATGTCTGTCTGCGCAAAAGGGCAGAATCAGCCCGCAACAAAAGTTTTGTCCCGTCTCCGGCCTTTCTTGTCCGGCACCGGGCATCGGAGACGCAAGGCATGAGCACACGGCCGCAAACCCCAGTCAAGGCAATCCTGTTCGACAAGGACGGCACGCTGATCGACTTCCAGCAGACCTGGTCGCCCGCCTTTGCCCGGCTGCTCGAAACGATGGCAGCCGGAAATGCGGTGGTGAAGACCGAGCTGGCGCGGATCACCGCCTTCAATCTGGAAACCGGCCTGTTCGAGCCGCATTCCCCCTTCGTGGCGGGGGCCAACGATGTGGTCATCGGCGAATGGGCGCAGGTGATGGGCATTGCTGACACCACGGCGCTCCTGCGCGAGATCGAAGCACATCTGAAGGCCTTTGGCCTTGAGAGCCTTGCCCCGTTCCCGGCGCTGGAAGCAACGATCCGGACGCTGCATGAGGCTGGCTACATCCTCGGCATCGCCACCAACGACACGGAAAGCTCCGCCCGCGCCCAGATGCGCGCACTGGGCATCGAGCAGTGCTTTTCCCAGATCTATGGCTATGACAGCGGCTTCGGCGCCAAGCCTGCGCCCGGCATGGTCATGGCCTTCCAGGAGCAGAACGGCCTGCACCCGCAGGAGGTTGCTATGGTGGGGGACAGCCTGCATGACATGCATGCAGGACGTCAGGCCGGTGCCGTTGCCGTTGCCGTTGCCACGGGCACCATTGGCGCAGACATTCTGGCCCCGCATGCGGATCACGTTCTCTCCGGTCTTGATGAGCTTCTGGACTGGCTTGATGCAATGATGCCGGTGCACTGAACCCCGTCTCTTCGCTGGGGATGGTGTTTCTGCTCTTGCTTTTGACGGCAGCAGACGGCACCCAGATAAGGGTGCCGCCTTCCGGCGGCCATTCCGGCAACGGGCCCATGTGGACTGGGCAGGGGAGCAGGTGGTGAGAAAGCGGTATCCCGTTCCGCGTTCTGAACTTGGGCGCGCCTCACGCTTCATGGCGGCGATGGGCGTTCCGACGCTGCTTGCCGCCGCCGTGGCCTATCGAACCGGGATTATTGCAGCCAACCAGCTTGAACTCAGCCTGCTGCTCGGCGCGGCTCTCGGGCTTTCCGGTCTTTGTCTGGCCATCGCGGCCATCGTGCTGTGGTGGCAGCGTGGCGGGACCGGAGTTGGCGATGCTGTGCGCGCGGTTTTCTACGGCCTTGTCCTGCTCGTGCCGCTGGTGCTTCTGGCTGCGGGCTGGAACATGTTTCCGCAGCTCAATGATATCAGTACGGATCCCGCCGATCCGCCTCCGGCCATTGAAGCCCTTTCTGCCCGCGATGCTCTCGCCCCGCCCCGCTTCGATGCGGCCTTGCAGACGCTGGCCTATCCGGAAATCGTCTCGCGCCGCTTCCGGCTTGAGCCGGTCGATCTGCATGCGGCCGTGCGCAAGGTGATGGAGAAGAACGGCTGGGAGATTGTAACCGAACTGCCGCCGGACATGCGCGATTCTCCCAGCCTGCTGCAGGCGATCGCCCGGGTTCCGCTCATCGGCCTTCCGGCCGGCATATCGGTGCGCGTGGAGCCTGACGTGACCGGATCCATCCTCGATGTGCGGGCCAGCTCGCGTTTCGCCGCACATGATCTGGGTTTCAATGCCCAGCAGATCCGCAGCTTCTACCGGGATCTTGATGCGGCATTGACCGAGGCCTACGGGAGCATCGGCCGCCTCAACGTCACTGAGGAAGAAGCCGAGGAGGCCCGTGCAAAGGCCGAAGAACTGCCGCTCCTGACCGAACGGCCGGAAGAGGATGCGGGCAAGCCAGTGCCTTTGCCAGGCTTCAAGCCCTATCAGGCACCGGAGCCTGCCGCTGCAGAGCTGGAGTTCGACGAGATTTATCAGGGCGAGGAGACGCAGGGCCAAACCGCCCCTCAATGAGTTTGCCGAATTGAGGGGAGCCAATCCGGTGCGGCGTGTGAGCAATTGCAAGGCGTGATGCGCCAGCATCCCGGAGCCCCGAAACCAAGGCGTGAGCTTTCACGGCGCCACCCTGTAGAGCCCTTCAAGCCGTGCCTCTCCGTCGCACTGCGCCGCCCCTGTCTCCACCAGCCGCTCCAGTTGCGCAAAGACGGAGAGGGCCGCTGCCCCCTTCAGGCGCGGATCTAGACCTGCATAGACCGCATCAACGATCTGCGGAATGTTCGACTGGCCAAGGCGCTGCAGCACGCCGAGGATGGCAGCCTCCCGCTGCATCCGGTGTGCCTTCAGAGCGGCCATGTAGTCCTGCGCCGCGTGAAGCAGGTTGCCGTGGCCGGGCAGATAAAGGCTCTCGCTGCGCTCCATCATCCTGTCGAGTGAGGCGAGATAGGCCTGCATCGATCCATCCGGAGGAGCGACGATGGAGGTGGACCAGGCCATGACGTGATCGGCGGAGAACATCAACCCGTCATCCGGCAGGGCGAAGGCGAGATGATTGGCCGTGTGGCCGGGTGTTTCCACTGCCTCGAACAGCCGCCCGCCGGCGGTGAAGCGCTCTCCGTCAGCCAGCTGCCGGTCCGGCCGGTAGTCCATGTCGGCGCTGGCATCCAGCGGATTGACCTCGTTGCCATGCAGCGCCCGGGCTGGCCGGTGGGGCGCGCAGCCGAGTATCTGGGCGCCGGTGATCGCGGCAAGCCGCGCGGCCGCGGGCGAGTGATCCTTGTGGGTGTGGCTGACGAGAATGGCCGTGACGCTCTGGCCGCGGGTGGCCGCCAGAATGGCCTGCAGATGTGCCTCATCCTCCGGGCCGGGGTCCAGCACGGCCACCTCGCCCTCGCCGATCAGATAGGTGTTGGTGCCGTGAAACGTGAAAGGGCCGGGATTGTTCACCGTCAGCCGCCGGATGCCGGGAGCCACTTCCACCGGCTCGCCATGACGCGGATCGAAGGAAAGATCGTGCTGCAGTTTCGTCATCACCGGTCTCTTTGGAGGGGCAAGCCGTGCGGCGCCTGAGCAATTTCAAGGCGTGATGCGTCAGCATCTCAAAGCCTTGCTATCGCCTGTTCCTGCGCATCTGTTCAGCGCAGGACAAGTCAAGTCAAGCAATTGTCAGGTCCGGCACACGGCCGTTTCCCGTTTTGATTGACCCGTCGCATTGGCGCCACTGGCATGAAGCGGTAATGTGGACGGGTTAGAAAGCGATGGGCGGCGCTGTCTTTCCCCTAAGGAGAGGTGGGTGCGGCCGCTCACACGACCAGCCAGATGAGGACAGACAAGGCCCCATGCCCGAACATGCTCTTTCCCTGGAATCCGTTCTTCCCCTCAAGCGCGAGGCGGCCTTTGCCCTGACTGTGGACAGGATTGCCTCCTGGTGGCCAAGGCATGATCCCTTCTTCGGCCAGTCCGCGCAGGACGTCATCATTGACCCGCATCTGGGCGGGGCCTGTTCGCGGGTGGGCGAGGATGGCCGGCGGATAATCTGGGGCACGGTCCTGTCCATTGAAGCGCCGCTCTATCTGCGGCTCGCCTGGCAAATCGGCCCGGACGGAAAGCCGGTTGCCGATCCTTCGGCAGCAAGCCGGGTGGTGCTGGCCTTCCGCGATGCCGGGGAGGCGACGCGCCTTGAAGTCAGCCACGGGGATTTCATCCGCCATGGCGCAGCAGGCGAGGATTACCGCGCCTTCATGGCCTCCGGGGCTGGCTGGCCGCGCTTGCTGGAAGCCCTGACGAGAGCCGCCTCTTCACGCCACATCACCTCAGGATGAGTTCCGTTTGCCCGGCACCATCGGCCGCTCCCCGCATCAGCCTTCCGGGGCCAGGGGGGGCGCCTGCCGTTTCGCACAGTGAAAGAACATGTGAAATGCCGTCAAAATGACACGGGACATTCATCTGGGCGTTGGTTCGATACGCTAATCTGGTTTTTGTCGTGTGAGTGACATAGAGCCGGGTTATTTCACCGGCTCATGATATTCCGTGGGAGCGGCGGGGCGGAAGCAGGCGCAGGTTCGCGATGACCAATACACAGATTGAAGACGAGAAGCTGCCCCCGCGCGAGCTGCAGGCAAGGCCGTCGCAGCGCCTGAAGGATGCGCGCTGGGTGCTTTTCACGACAGGCGCCGTGCTGGTTCTGCTTTGGGCCGTCTTCCGTATTCCGCTTCTGGCCGTGCTTTGCGGATTCTTCGCCGTGTTTCTGGCCGCAGCCCTCGGTCCCCGCCGCAGCGATGCCGTTCGTGCCCTGCAGCTTGAGAACAATCGCGACCTGCGCCGCATGTGGCCCGGAACCGGCATCAAGGTGACGGCAGACGCGCTGCCCATGCCCTGTTTCATTGCCGACGGGCGGGGCATCACCCGTTATGTGAACACGCTGGCCCGCGAGCACTATCCGGCCGTGCGCCCGGGGGACCCGATTTCCTTCGGCCTGCGCACGCCATCCCTGCTCGAAGCCTTCGACCGCGCCCGCTCGCAAGGCACGGTGGAACGGATCGAATGGGCGGAGAAAGTGCCGACCGAATCCTGGTTCGAAGCCAGTATCGCGCCGATCTATCTGCCCTCGCTGAAGCCGGGGCAGGACGAACCCGCCATGCCCGACTTTCTGCTGGTGGCCCTGCGGGACCTGACCGAGCAGCGGCGGCTGGAGCGCATGCGCACCGACTTTGTCGCCAATGCCAGCCATGAGCTGCGCACGCCTCTGGCATCCCTCACCGGCTTCATCGAAACCCTGCAGGGGCCGGCCAAGGACGATGAACGGGCGCGGGAGAGATTCCTTGCCATCATGCTGGAACAGGCGAACCGGATGCGCCGCCTGATCGACGACATCCTGTCCCTGTCCCGCATCGAGCTGAAAGCCCATGTGCGTCCGGACAAGCTGGTGGATCTGCGCGAGGCCGTGCGCCACACCAATGACGCCCTCTCGCCGCTGGCGCGCGAGCTTGGCATGGAGGTGCACGTCGATGTGCCCGAGCAGGAGGCGATGGTCCGTGGTGACCGGGACGAGTTGATCCAGGTGACCGAAAACCTCGTGGAAAATGCCTTGAAATACGGCAGCACCGGCAAGCGTGTCGATGTTTCGGTCCGCCCGCAGGGAAGCGGACAGGGCTGGGTGCTGACCGTCCGGGACTATGGCGAGGGCATTTCGTCGGAGCATCTGCCGCGGCTCACCGAACGGTTCTACCGCGTCGATGTCGCCTCCAGCCGCGCCATGAAGGGCACCGGCCTCGGACTTGCCATCGTCAAGCACATCCTCACCCGGCACCGGGCCCGCCTGGATATCGAAAGCCAGCCGGGGCAGGGGGCGGCATTCTCGATCACCTTCCCCGCAGATGGACAGACCGGGGCTGCAGCCTCACGTTGATCCGTCAAAATCTGCAAGGCTTCATGCAACTCTCACAACGTGTCATTAGGACATGTGCTATAGGCAGTCCTGCCGAAGCGGCCGTCCCGGTGACGGATCCCGCGCTTGAGTTGCACGCCGGAGATCATCAGCATGACAAGACATTATCTTGGAGCTGCGTTGCTTCTGCCCATCCTCGTGGGGGCTGGTCTGCCTGCACAGGCGCGTGACAAGGTGCAGATAGTCGGCTCCTCGACGGTCTACCCCTTCGCAGCAGCGGTCGCCGAACGGGTTTCCCTTCAGAACGGCGGAAAATTTCCGGTCATCGAATCCACCGGCACCGGAGGCGGCATCAAGCTTTTCTGCGCCGGAGCGGGGGATGCGACACCTGATGTGGCCAATGCTTCAAGGCCGATGAAACCGGCCGAACTGGAAGAATGCCGCGCAAATGGTGTAACGCCGATTGAGATCCGGGTTGGCTTTGATGGCATCGTGCTTGCCGGGGCGGCAAGCGGGAAAGACATGGATCTTTCCCTCGAACAGCTCTTTCTGGGCCTCGCCCGCAAGGTGCCTTTGGAAGGCCGTTTGCTGGACAATCCCTTTCAATCCTGGCGTCAGATCAGCGCAGAGCTGCCGGACAAGCGCATCGAGATTCTTGGTCCGCCGCCGACCTCCGGCACGCGTGACTCATTTGTCGAGATCGCCATGGAGCAGGGTTGCGCCACAATTGCGGATGCTGAAAAACTCGGCCTGCATGGCAAGACCTGTCATGCGTTGCGGCAGGACGGTCTCTTTCTGGAAACGGGGGAGAACGACAATCTTATCGTTGCGATGCTGGAACAGAACCCGACAGCCCTCGGCATCTTCGGCTATTCATTCCTGGACCAGAACCGCGGCGGGCTGAAAGCCGTGAAGATCTCCGGTGTCGAGCCATCCGCCGTCACGATTGCGGCTGGCACCTATCCCCTGTCCCGGCCGCTTTATTTCTATGTGAAGAAAGAGCACTTGGGAAAAGTTCCAGGTCTTGAGGAGTTCCTCCTTGAATTTGCCTCTGAGAAAGCACTTGGACCGGACGGCTATCTGGCGCAGATCGGCCTTGTCCCGCTTCCCAAGCACCAGAGGCTGGAGAACGAGAAACTGGCTGCAGAACTGGCGGCTGCGCACTGATTGTCAAGGACAGCTGAATAGCTGCCATCTAACAAACCTCCACTGATCCAGCGGGAGCGGCCCTGCTTGCTCCGCAATGTCACAAAACGGTGTTTATTGTGGCGGAGTCTGGAGAATTGCTCATATTTATCAATTACTTAAATTGTCACAAAAGTGATACGAAACTGACATAGAAGTCACATCTGAGACCGATAGGTTCCGCTCGTCGCCAGGGCCTCAAGGGAGGCTGGGTGGCGCGCCCAAAAACCTTGACATTCAAAGGGAGTGGTCAGGTGAAGTTCAAAACCCTCGTAAGCACGATGGCTCTGGCGGTTGCTGCAACCGCAGTTGCCGGTGCTGCTCAGGCCCGCGACCAGATTAAGGTCGTCGGCTCCTCCACGGTCTTCCCGTACAGCCAGGCTGTCGCTGAAGAATACGCTGCCAAGACCGGCAAGCCGGCCCCTGTGGTCGAGTCGCTCGGTACGGGCGGTGGCTTCAAGGCCTTTTGCGGTGGCGTCGGCCCCGATTTCGCCGACGTGACCGGCGCTTCGCGCGCCATCAAGCCGTCGGAAGTCGATCTCTGCAAGGCCAACGGTGTGACTGACATCACCGAAGCCCTGATCGGATATGATGGTCTGTCCATCGCCCATTCTCGCAAGGGGCCCGAGCTGAACCTCACCGAAGAGCAGATCTTCCGTGCGGTTGCTGCAGAGCTGCCGAACGAAGCTGGTGAGCTGGTAGCCAACCCGAACCAGATGTGGTCTGACATCGACCCGTCTCTGCCGGCAGTCAAGATCGTTGTGATCGGGCCGCCCCCGACCTCCGGTACCCGTGACGCTTTTGTCGAGCTGACCCTGCATGACGGCTGCGACGCCATTCCGGCGATCCATGCCCTCAAGAAGGATAATGCTGACAAGTGGAACGAGGTTTGCTCCCGCGTTCGTCAGGATGGCCTCTTCGTTGAAGCTGGTGAGAATGACAACCTGATCGTGCAGTCGCTGGAGGCCGATCCGAACGCTGTCGGTATCTTCGGTTACTCGTTCCTCTACGAGAACCAGGACAAGCTGAAGGGTGTGAAGATCAATGGCGTTGAGCCGACCTTCGACACCATTGCTGACGGTTCCTATCCGATCGCCCGCCCGCTGTTCTTCTATGTGAAGAACGCTCACCGCGGCGTGATCCCGGGCCTCGACGAGTTCCTCGCCGAGTACGTCTCTGCCGAAGCTCTGGCAGCTGGCGGCTACCTCGCCGAGCGTGGCCTGACTCCGCTGTCCCCGGAGAAGTACGAAGAAGTTCGTGACGCTGTGCTCAGCGCCAAGAAGTTCGACATGTAATCTCATGAAACTTCATCCGGCCGCGAGGGTATCCTCGTGGCCGGATTTCCATTTCCCGATATGCGGCGAGGGCGGACATGGTCGCCAATGCATTCCTAGTGATCTTTCTGTTGACGGTGATCGGCTATGTTGCTGCGCGCGTCCACGCCGGGTCCGTGCTGGGCAAGGTGGGTGCACAGATGCATTCGCGGCCAGTCTACCACGGCATGAACGCAGCGATCTGGACGGCGGCTCCGGCTGTTGTCGTCATCCTTGTGTGGCTGATGTTCCAGAACTCAGTGATCGACCAGTTGCTGCTTGGTTTGTTCGAGCCCTCCCGTGTCGAGGCCATGACAAGTGCCGACAAGGCGCTGCTGATCAGCGAAATACGGCAGATTGCAGCTGGCCGGATCTTTGGCGCGCCTGATGCAACTGTGCTGGCGGCAGCGGAGAAGCTGAACGATTGGACCTGGATCGCGCGGGCATCAATGTTCGGATGCGTTCTTGTCTGCTGTCTTCTGGGAATGGGTCTTGGTTTGCGCGTTGTTGCGCCGCGTTATCGCGCCCGTCACAGCGTTGAGCGCTCGCTCAATGTCTTTATGATTTTCTGCTCCTTTGTGGCAATTTTCACCACTCTGGGGATCATCGCTTCTCTGGTGTACGAATCCTTCCAGTTCTTCTCCAAGGTTCCTGCATCGGAGTTCTTCTTCGGCCTGCGCTGGGAGCCGCAGATTCCATTGCGTGCCGACCAAGTTGCAGGGCTTGGTGCATTCGGCGCGATACCGGTCTTCGTCGGCACCTTCGTGATTGCCACGATTGCCATGGTGTTTGCTGTTCCGATCGGGCTTCTGGCCGCAATCTACCTCACGGAATATGCGGACCACCGTGTGCGTGCTTCGGTCAAGCCGCTGCTTGAAATTCTGGCGGGCGTGCCCACCGTTGTATACGGCTTCTTTGCGGTCCTGATCGTCGCCCCGCTGATCCGGGATTTCGGCACAGGGCTCGGGCTTGAAGTTGCCCCGCGCAGCGCGCTTGCTGCGGGTGGTGTGATGTCGATCATGCTCATCCCCTTCATTTCCTCCCTGTCGGATGACGCGCTTGCGGCGGTGCCCCGCGCCTTGCGCGAAGGCTCCTATGCGATGGGGGCGACCAAGGGAGAGACGATTCGCAAGGTGCTGCTTCCGGCCGCCCTGCCGGGCATCATGGGCGGTGTGCTGCTGGCTCTGAGCCGGGCCATTGGTGAAACAATGATTGTCGTGATGGCTGCCGGCCTAATCGCCTCCTTGAATATCAACCCGTTCGACTCTGTCACGACCGTAACCGTGCAGATTGTCACGCTGCTGATCGGTGATACGGCCTTCGACAATCCGAAGACCCTCTCCGCGTTCGCGCTTGGCCTGATGCTGTTCCTGATTACTCTGGCGCTGAATGTGATGGCGCTGAGAATTGTGCGGAAATACCGGGAGAAATACTGATGAGTGGTATCAGTGAAAACCTGCCTGGCCCGTCTGCTGTCGACTGGCGCTCGGACGAGTTCAGGACCCGCCGCGCACGCCGCTATGCTGCTGACCGCCGTCTAAAGTACTATGGCGCCGGAGCCATTGTCATAGCGCTCGGGCTGTTGGCCACTCTGATGATTTCATTGATTGGAACTGGCTATACGGCCTTCACCCAGACCATGATCACGGTACGGATCGACCTGAAGCAGGATCAGATTGATCCCGCCGATCCGTTCAGTGCCAATTGGCGCAATATCGTCCGCGGCGCACTGAAAGACTTGGTTCCCGGCCTGGAAGCGTCGCAGGAACGTGATTACTTCGCGATGTTCACCAACAATGCGCCGTTTCTGGTACGCGATCAGGTGGTGAAGAACCCGCAGGTGATTGGCACGACGGTTGCATTTACCTTTCCTGCCGCCGACCCGATTGACCAGCTTGCAAAGGGAAATATTGACCGTTCTCTGCCAGAGCAGCTGCGCCGTGTGAATGATGTCCAGCTCGGCTTTTACGACAAGCTGGTCGAGGAGGGGGTGCTGACCCGCTCCTTTAACTGGGGATTGTTCTTCAACTCAGATAGCCGCTTTCCGGAACTTGCGGGTCTGGCTGGCGCTGTATCGGGTTCCTTCTGGGCCTTGATGGTCTGCTTCCTGATCAGCTTCCCTGCGGGTATCGCCGCAGCGATCTATCTGGAGGAGTTTGCGCCCAAGAACCGGCTTACTGATCTGATCGAGGTCAATATCAACAATCTGGCTGCGGTGCCTTCCGTGGTGTTCGGTCTGCTCGCCCTGGCGGTGTTCATTGGCTGGTTCGGTCTGCCGCGCTCGGTGCCGCTGGTCGGCGGCATGACTCTGGCACTTATGACACTGCCGACGATCATCATCGTCACCCGTGCCTCGCTGAAGTCGGTTCCCTCCGCGATCCGTGAGGCGGCGCTCGGTGTCGGCGCATCAAAGCACGAAGTGATCTTGCATCACATTCTGCCGCTTGCCATGCCGACGATCCTTACGGGAACCATCATCGGACTGGCTCAGGCACTCGGCGAGACGGCACCTCTGTTGCTTGTCGGCATGAATGCTTTCATCACCAGCCCTCCAGCTGGAATTCTGGAGCCCTCCACGGCTCTGCCGACACAGATCTTCATCTGGGCAGACAGCCCGGAGCGCGGCTTCGTCTCGCGCACGTCTGCAGCCATTCTCGTGCTGCTTGGTTTTCTCATCACCATGAACGCGATTGCCATCTTCCTGCGTCAGCGCTTTGAGCGGCGCTGGTGATCACAAGAAGGATGAATGACATGTTTCAAATTGCGAGCGGAGAAACGCTGGCTCAGGAGTATAGCGCGATGAGCAAGCCAAAGATGTCCGGGACTGGCGTAGAGGTTTTTTACGGAGAAAAGCAGGCTCTGTTCGGAGTGTCGCTGGATGTGCCTGCTAATCAGGTGACGGCGCTGATCGGCCCGTCTGGCTGCGGTAAGTCCACCTTCCTGCGCTGCCTCAACCGGATGAACGACACCATCGACAGCTGCCGCGTTTCGGGCAAGATCAAGCTGGATAACGAAGACATTTACGATCCGAATATCGATGTCGTTGAGTTGCGTGCCCGCGTCGGGATGGTGTTCCAGAAGCCGAACCCGTTCCCCAAGTCGATCTACGAGAACGTCGCCTATGGGCCGCGCATCCACGGCCTTGCCAAGAACAAGGCGCAACTGGATGAGATCGTCTCAACCTCCCTTCAGAAAGCTGGTCTGTGGAGTGAGGTGAAGGACCGTCTGGATGAGTCCGGTACTGGCCTGTCCGGTGGCCAGCAGCAGCGTCTCTGCATTGCCCGTGCCATCGCCGTCAGCCCCGAAGTGATCCTCATGGACGAGCCGTGCTCGGCCCTTGATCCGATCGCAACCGCCAAGGTCGAAGAGCTGATCGACGAGCTGCGCACCAACTTCACCATCGTGATCGTGACGCACTCCATGCAGCAGGCCGCCCGTGTGTCCCAGCGCACCGCTTTCTTCCATCTCGGCAATCTGGTCGAGGAAGGGGCGACGCAGGACATCTTCACCAATCCGCAGGACAAGCGCACGCAGGATTACATCACCGGCCGTTTCGGCTGATACTGGATCTTGCGCTCGAGAATTTGAGAGGAACACGACATGTCCGAGCATATTGTAAGCTCGTATGACGAGGAACTGCGCGCCCTGGCCGGCCGGGTTGCCGAAATGGGCGGTCTGGCTGAAAAGCTGGTGAATGATGCTGTCAGCGCTCTGCTGACTCACGATCTGGCCAAGGCGCAGGCCACAGTTCAGGCTGATGCCAAGCTGGACGAAATGCAGCAGGAAATCGAGGCGAAGTTCATCCGCATCGTCGCCCTGCGCCAGCCGATGGGCCAGGATCTGCGCGAGATCATGGCCGCAGGCCGCATTGCCAACGATCTGGAGCGCGTTGGCGACCTTGCCAAGAACATCGCCAAGCGCGTGATTGCCATCGACGGCGTCTTCAATTCCAAGAAGGCCGCCTTCGGCGTCGAGCATATGTCCGATCTGGCGCTGAACCAGCTCAAGTCGGTGCTGGACGCTTACACGGGCCGTGATGCCGAAGCCGCCAAGGCCGTGCGCGAGCGCGATGATGAGGTGGATGCCATCTACACCTCGCTGTTCCGCGAGTTGCTGACCTACATGATGGAAGATCCGCGCAAGATCACCCAGTGTGCCCACCTGCTGTTCTGTGCCAAGAACATCGAGCGCATTGGTGACCACGCCACCAACATCGCCGAAAACGTCTATTTCATGGTGACCGGTGACCAGCTGCTGGAAGCCCGCCGGAAGATCGACGAAATGGGCATTGCCGTTAACGAAGGCAACTGACCTGACTGACTTTGCGTGACGTCCGGAGCATATTGTCATGCCCAAGGTTCTTATCGTTGAAGACGAAGAGCCCCTGAGCCTTCTGCTGCGCTACAATCTTGAAGCGGAAGGCTATGACGTGGACTCCTGCGACCGGGGAGATGACGCCGAAATCCGGCTGCGGGAGACGCAGCCGGACTTGCTGCTGCTGGACTGGATGCTGCCAGGCCTTTCCGGCATCGAGCTGTGCCGCCGCGTCCGGGCCCGGTCCGAAACCGAGCGCCTGCCGATCATCATGCTGACGGCACGCGGCGAGGAGGCCGAGCGCATCCGGGGGCTCGCCACCGGCGCCGATGACTATGTGGTGAAACCCTTCTCGATCCCCGAGCTGATGGCCCGGGTGCGCGCCATCCTGCGCCGGGCCCGCCCGGAAGTGGTGTCCACCATACTGAAGTCTGGCGATCTGGAGCTGGACAAGGAAACCCATCGCGTCCGCCGCAACGGCAAGGAAATCCACCTGGGGCCGACGGAGTTCCGCCTGCTGGAATTCCTGATGACCTCGCCCGGCCGCGTGTTCTCCCGCGAGCAGCTGCTCGACGGTGTGTGGGGCCACGATGTCTATGTGGATGAGCGCACCGTCGACGTTCACGTCGGCCGCCTGCGCAAGGCCATCAACAAGGGCAAGGTGAAGGACCCGATCCGCACGGTCCGCGGCGCGGGTTATGCCTTCAACGATCAGTTCGCCGCCGCCAGCTGATCCGCTCTGCTGCAATTATTCTGGAAAGGCCCGCCATCCGTGCGGGCCTTTTGGCTTTTGGACAAGCGCGCCATTTTGCGCCGGCGTTCCCAGCCGTTCAACAAATGCAGTCGGACGTCCAGCCAACAAAAAAGCCTGCCGCAGCGGGCAGGCTTGATTGGGTGAGGGAGCCGCTTGGGGTGCTGGTTGGCCCCCTCTGAAGCATCAGCCGCGAAGGGCTTTCTTGTCCGGAGCGGCGCGGCGGCGGTCATTGACCGGCTGGTAGGCGATCCGGCAGTGCTGCGGGCAATAGGGAACGCCGGGTTCCGAATGGCGGCCGCAGAAATAGAAATCCGAGGAGGACGGATCACCGATCGGCCACTTGCAGGTGCGCTCGGTGAGGGTGAGGATCGTGGCGCGCTCGGTGAAGGGCACCAGTTCGGCGAGCGGCGCTGCTTCCACGTCGATGGCCACATCTTCCTGCGGTGCCATCTTCAGGGCCGTGGCACCGCGCAACTGGGGCGTGCCTGCCGAAGGCGTGCGCATGGTGGAGGTGGCTTGCACCGTGGTCTGCTGTGGCGCGGCGGCTGCCGTCACCGGCGCCGTTGCGCTGCGCGGCCGGCGCTGCTTGGCAACGGGTGCTGTGGTCTTCGCCCGGCCCGAAAGGCCAAGGCGGTGCACCTTGCCGATGACAGCGTTGCGCGTGATGCCGCCAAGCTCGGCAGCAATCTGGCTCGCACTCAGACCGTCCGTCCAAAGCTTCTTCAAGAGATCTACGCGTTCGTCAGTCCAGCTCATCTGTCGCACCCCGTCGTTTGCGGCTGTAGAATTTTACGCATTAACCATGAATTAAGGCACGCGTGGTCCGCGCCTTAGTGGCCATATCCAGTATGATTTGGTGAACTACAGCACGACATGTCGTATCCGACTGGTTGGACACTACAATGGGCGATGAAGGCGAGGCAAGTTGGGGGCAAACATGAACCGGGGACGAAACGACTTTTCCCCAGATAACCGGGGTTGACTTTTACCTTCTGCGGCAATGGCGGAAATGCGCCATTTGCATTGACACCCATAGGCAAGAGCGTTGTATAAACAGTCCTTGTTCGGTGTGCCGCCTGCGAGGGCGGCACAGTTCGTTTTGAGAACCCGTTGATGGTAGACGCCCTGGCATGAACCCTATGCGAAAGGCGCGCTTAACTACCTGAAGGAGCAAGGGAATGACTGCGTCGGCACTTTTCGGCACATACGCACGGGCGGACCTGGATTTCGTCCGCGGAGAAGGCGTCTGGCTGGAGACCGCTGACGGGCGACGCTTTCTCGACTGCGGGTCGGGAATTGCGGTGAATGCGCTGGGTCACTCCCACCCTCATCTCGTCAATGCGCTGAAGGTGCAGGCCGGGAAGCTGTGGCACATCTCAAATCTCTACAAGGTTGCAGGGCAGGAAGAGCTTGGCCAGCGGCTGGCGGATGCCACCTTTGCGGACCGGGTGTTCTTTTCCAACTCCGGCGCCGAGGCGATGGAAGCCTGCATCAAGACGGCGCGGCGCTATCATTATGTCAATGGCCGCCCGGAACGGATCGGCATCATCACCTTTGAAGGCGCCTTCCATGGCCGGACCATTGCTACCATCGCGGCGGGCGGCCAGGCCAAATATATGGAAGGCTTCGGCCCCAAGGCGCCGGGCTTTGATCAGGTGAAGACCGGTGACCTGGATGCGCTGAAGGCGGCCATCGGCCCCACCACCGCAGCGCTCTGCATTGAGCCCATTCAGGGTGAGGGCGGCGTGCGCGAGGTGGATGCGGAATTCCTGCGCAAGCTGCGCGAGATCTGTGATGCCGAAGGCCTGCTGCTGATCTTTGACGAGATCCAGACCGGCGTTGGCCGCACTGGCAAGCTCTTTGCCCATGAATGGGCGGGTGTAACGCCGGACCTGATGGCCGTTGCCAAGGGCATCGGGGGAGGCTTCCCCATGGGCGCCTGCCTTGCCACGGAAGCGGCCGCCGCCGGTATGGTTCCCGGCACGCATGGCACCACCTTCGGCGGCAACCCGCTGGCCATGGCTGTGGGCAATGCGGTGCTGGATGTCATTCTGGCTCCGGGCTTCCTGGAAGAAGTGCAGCGCAAGGGCCTGCTGCTGAAGCAGCGGCTGGCTGCTGTCATTGATGCTCATCCGAAAGTATTTGAGGAAGTGCGGGGCCGTGGCCTGATGCTGGGCATCAAGTGTGTGCGCCCGAACACGGAAGTTCTGGCCAAGGTGCGTGCCAATGGCCTGCTGGTGGTTCCCGCCGGCGACAACGTGCTGCGCATCCTGCCGCCGCTGACGATCACGGATGAGGAAATCGGCGAGGCTGTGGCCCGCATCGAGGCGGCCGCAGCGGCCGTGGAGGCCGATCTGGCCAAGGAAGGGGATGGGGTGTGAACATGTCTGCGAATGGGCGTCATTTCCTCGATCTGACGCAGTTTGACGGTGAGGAACTGCGCGGAATTCTGGCACTCGGGCGCAAGCTGAAGACTGAGCGCAACGGTGTGCGCCGCGGTGAAGGCCCGCTGGCCGGCAAGGTGCTGGCGATGATCTTCGAGCAGCCCTCCACCCGCACCCGCATTTCCTTTGACGTGGGCATGCGTGAACTTGGCGGTGAAACGCTGATGCTGACCGGCGCGGAAATGCAGCTGGGCCGGGGCGAGACCATCGCCGATACGGCCCGGGTGCTGTCCCGCTTCGTTGATGCCATCATGATCCGCATTCTCGACCATGATGACCTCAACGAGCTGGCGGCAAACGCCACCGTTCCGGTCATCAATGGCCTGACCAAGCGCTCGCATCCGTGCCAGATTATGGCCGATCTGATGACCTTTGAGGAGCATCGCGGCTCCATCAAGGGCAAGTCCGTGGCCTGGACCGGCGACAGCAACAACGTGCTCGCCTCCTGGGTGCATGCCGCGCCGCGTATGGATTTCGAACTGCGCATCGCCACGCCGCCGGAACTGGCACCGCCACCTGCGCTCATTGAAGCCGCGCGTGCGGAAGGCGCGTCGATCATCGTCACCGATGATCCCTTTGCCGCCGTCAAGGGCACCGATTGCGTCATCACCGACTGTTGGGTGTCCATGGGCGACGAGGACGAGGCAAACCGTCACAACCTGCTGAGACCTTATCAGGTGAACAAGCGGCTGATGGCGGAAGCCCATGCGGATGCCTTGTTCATGCACTGCCTGCCGGCCCATCGCGGCGAGGAAGTGACTTCGGACGTGATGGACGGACCCAATTCTGTGGTCTTTGATGAGGCCGAAAACCGGCTGCATGCCCAAAAGGGCATTCTGGCCTGGTGTTTCAACGGCTTTTGAGGATGTAAAGCGTGGCACTTGATCTTGCATCCTATGGCGTGACGCCTGCGGGCACCGATGCCGTCCGGCCCTTCTCCGTGGAAGGGCTGGATGTGCGCGGCCGCGCCGTGGCGCTTGGCCCCATTCTGAACCGGATCCTTGACCGGCATGACTATCCGGCGCCCGTGGCCCGCCTGCTGGGCGAGGCCATTGCGCTGACGGCGCTGCTTGGCACCTCGCTGAAGTTCGAGGGCCGCTTCACGCTGCAGACCCAGACCGACGGCCCGGTGAACATGCTGGTGGTGGATTTTTCCTCACCCGACGCCATCCGCGCCTATGCCCGCTTCGACGCCGGCGCCTTCGCGCCGGGCGGGGCAGGGGAACATGGCGATGCGGCCGCGCTGCTGGGACGTGGCCATCTGGCGATGACCATCGACCAGGGCAAGCACATGCAGCGCTATCAAGGGCTGGTGGAGCTGGACGGCATTTCGCTGGAAGAGGTGGCCCGCCGCTACTTTGCCCGCTCCGAACAGATCCCGACCGAAGTGCGCCTTGCCGTTGGCCGCCTGTTCACTCGCCGCGAGGGCGAGGCTCCGAGCCAGCAGTGGACAGCGGGCGGCATCCTCGTGCAGTTCCTGCCCGAAGCGCCGGAGCGCATGCGTCAGGCGGATCTCCACCCCGGGGACATGCCGGAAGGCGTGGAAGAGCACAGCATTGATGAGGACGATGCCTGGACCGAGGCCCGCAGCCTCACCGGCACCGTGCGCGATGACGAGCTGACCGATCCGGACATTCCGGTGGAGGAGCTGCTGTTCCGCCTGTTCCATGAGCGCGGCGTGCGCCTCTATGACGCCCAGCCCATCGCCGACCGCTGCCGCTGCTCGCGTGAGAAGATCGAAGGCATCTTCCAGAGCTTCTCCGAAGAGGAGAAGGCGGAGATGGTTGTGGACGGCAAGGTAGTGGTGACCTGCGAATTCTGCAGCGCCGCCTATGAGTTCAAGGCCGAAGCCGTCTGAAATACCGGCGGCCTGCCTCTGGAAGGGCTAGCCGCCGCATCTATAATGGCGGGTATGACTTTGACCTCGCCTGCCGCCGCACCTCTTCCTCCTGTTGTCCATCATCCGGCCTATTGCGCTGAGCTGCCGGAAGAACACCGCTTTCCCATGAACAAGTTCCGCCGTGTGGCGGAGCTGGCGCTGGCCGAAGGGCTGGTGCCGGGAGGCAAATTCCTGAAGCCACGGGCCGCTCCGGTGGAATGGTTGGCTTTGGCCCATGATCCGGCCTATGTGGAGCAAGTCTTCAGCACCAATGTTCCGCCTGCGATTGCCCGCGAGATCGGCTTTCCGATGACGCAGAGCATTGCCTTGCGCGGACGCTGCGCCACCGGCGGCTCTGTGCTGACCGGCTATATGGCGCTGGAACATGGCCTTGCCTGCAACACGGCAGGCGGCAGCCATCATGCCCGCAAGGCGCATGGGGCGGGTTTCTGCGTCTTCAACGATGTCGCCGTGGCCATCCGGGTGATGCAGGCCGATGGCGTCATCCGCCGCGCGCTGGTGGTGGATCTGGACGTGCATCAGGGCGACGGCACGGCGGATATCTTTGCAGGCGATCCGTCCGTCTTCACCTTCTCCATGCATGCGCAGAAGAACTATCCGGTGCGCAAGGTGCCTTCGGATCTGGATCTGGGGCTGGAGGACGGGCTGATGGACGCGCCTTATCTGGACCTTTTGGCAGAGCATCTGCCGCAGGTGATAGACCGGGCCGAACCGGACATCGTGTTCTACAATGCCGGGGTTGATCCCTTCGCAGGCGACAAGCTGGGGCGGCTGGCGCTGAGCCATGAAGGCCTGCGGCTGAGGGACGAGCATGTCATCCGCACCGTGCGCCGTCTCAGCCTGCCGCTGGCCGGAGTGCTGGGCGGCGGCTATTCCACGGATATTGACGAGCTGGCGCGCCGGCATCTCACCCTGTTGAGGGCGGCAGCCACGGCCGCCCGTGAAACGTCCGTTCTGTCAGCTTGAACGGCTCGCCATCAGCCGCATGACCAGCCACACCGGCACCACCACGACGGCGCCAAGCACCAGATAGTGCCAGAGCTGCTCGATGGCGGAAAAGCCCATGTTCCAGAGGCGCTGGACGAAGGAGACCAGCAGGTCGAAGAGACCCAGCGGGTCAAGGTTCAGCGCCGAGAGGATGACGCCGGCCACAAGCGACAGGAACACGAGGCGCAGGAGCACCCGTGCCGGACTGTCACCCAGAAACTTGTTGAGGCCACCGGACATGCCGAACTCCCTTGAAGCAGCGTCTGCGCCACAACATAGGGATTCGCCAGCCGTTCCGCATCCCCCATGTGAGTTCAGTCGGGAGCTTGCCAGCTGAGCGGCGCCGGAGTTTCCCCATGCAGCCGCACAGCCTTGGGCGGCACGCCGTACCAGGTCTTGACCGCGCGGGAAAAGGCCGAGAGCTCCGAAAAGCCAAGAAGGAAAGCGATTTCCTTCAGCGGCAGTGACGTGTCGCGCAGATAGCGGGCGGCCATGTTGCGGCGGATCGTTTCCGTCAGCTTGCGGAACGAAGTGCCCTCCGCCTCCAGCAGCCGCTGCAGCGAGCGCTGGGACATGCCCAGTTCGCTGGCCACATGTTCCAGACTGACGGCGCCGGCCTTGAGGCTCTCGTTGATGGCATCGGCAACGCGCACCAGCGGATCGCTCTTGACCCGGAACTCCTCCATCTCCCGGATCGCGGCCTGTTCGACGATGCTGTAGAGGTTTTGCTCGCTGTTGGGTGTCGGCCGGTCGAGATATTTCGCGGGGATGAGGATACGGTCAAGCGGCTGGCCGAAGCGCAGCCGGCTGCCGTAGCGCTCCTGAAAGGCGGACCGGCATCGGGGCGCTGGCTGGCTGATGTCGATGCGCAGCTGCACCTGTGGGTCCTGCGTCGCATATTCGACCCGGCTGGCCGCCCAGGCAATGCGTTCGAAGGTATGCTGGGCACGGGGCATGTTCCGGTCAGGCACGACCCACTCGATGATGCCCCAATCCTCGTCCTCGCGGAAATTCAGTCCGTAACTGTTGGATCGCAGCGGCAGGAAGCGGACCCAGTTGCATATGCCTGCACGCAGGTTTGGGGCGCACAGACCCACGTAGTCAAAGGTTGAAAACACGCCTGTCGGCATATTGGAGGCCACATCCAGAATGATGGCGTCATCCCGTGTTTCAGCCGCCACGAATTCGCAGACGGAAACAGCGATGCGGTAGGGAATTGTCGCGCCTGTTTGATGGACCGTCTCGGGAGAAATGCCAAACCGCCGGGCAATGCGGGGCCAGTCGAGCCCTTTTTCCTCGCAGATAATTTCGAGGGATTGCAGCGTGTCGGCCCGGCACCATTCCTCCACCATGCGGCGAGGCAACGACTTATCCATCACATCTTCCCCGGCTTCATCCTGTGATTGCATAGGATGATACAACTCCCGCGCTGGCGCAACATGTCAATTTTCCGTCAGGTTCAATCAAAAACGGTTTGCGCCAGTGCAGGTGTCGGTACCAGTACAGGTGCTGGCATGGTGCTTCCTCCTTCGCGCCCACAGGATTGAGCCATCATGCCTCAGTCTTTACGGCTGGAAAGCGGGGAAGAATGCCTAGCGATTTCTGCCGTTGGGCTCAGGGCTGGGGGAGAGAATGAAGCGCAGGGGCAGAAGCCGTCTCCGCGCCGGTATCCTGTACATCAAACGGGTTTTCCCATGCGGGGATGAGCGGCGTTTCAGCGCGGGAACTGGATTGATCCGGCGCACCTTCATCTTGGAGTATCTCGATGGACGCGGGTCTTTGCGGTGCCGTGTCACCGGTCATGCCGGTGAGCGGCATGTCCGGTATGGAGGTGCCTTGCGGCAGGGGCTGGAAGTCTGCCTGCTGCCATTGGCCGAGCCCTGCCTCGCGGGCTGCGGCCTCAGCCGTTGTGTAGTCTTCCGGCGCTTCCCCGGAAGCCCTCGCCCATCCTTGCTGCACCAGCCAGTAGCCAAGGTCCACCGGTCCCTTGCGGCAGATGGCGGACATGTGATGCGGGCCCAGGGAGGCGGCCGGTTCACAGTCAACTCTATGGCTGCGGACAAGCGCGCGCAGGGCCGTCAACGCCCTTGTGCCGCAGGGCCAGATCTGGCCGCTTGCGGTTTCACAGGTCCCGGCAGCAGGCAGGCCGGTGACATGAGCGAGTTCAACCGTCAGCTTCCCCGACTTGAGGGCGGCTCTTTCCAGGACGAGCGGGCGAAAGATGTGGAAACTGCGTTCAGGCAGGGCGGCGGTTTCACTCTGGCGGGCAGCCTGCGGCCGGACGCGCTCAATCCGCTGCAGGGGGGCCGTGATGTGAGGTACGGCGACACCCGGTGGCGAGACGTTGCGCACGGCGGATTGACTGAAAGCTGGGCCTGCAAGAAAGACAAGGCTGCAAGCCCATATGAAGCGAATGATTCCGCGGCATGAGACCGGGTGTCTGATCTCTTGTCCGGCCATGCAGTTCCGCCTCGTACCGTCCCGGTCTACTGACTGGCCCAGACGATCCGCGCCATCCAGGCGATGCTGTCGAGGTCCATCGCGGTGATGGTGCCCGAACGGCCCAGCGTATGCAACTCCAGCCGCCGCGCAGTGCGCATCACGAAGCTGCCGACCAGCATTCCGCCAGTGGTCTGGCGGAGCACGATCCGGTCGCCCCGGCGTATGGGAATGCCCGGCGCGATGACGATAATGTCTCCGTCCCGGTAAAGCGGCAGATAGTCATCGCCTCCCACCCCCAGTGCATAGACCTGACTGCCCAGATCATCGGGAAAGGAGATCTCGTCCCAGCCGGCGCCTGCCGGATTGCCGGTCGCGTCGAAGAAGCCAGCGCCGTCGCGGGCCTCGCAGAGACGGGCAAATGGCATGGTTATGCCGTTTGCTGCCTTGGCGGGTGCGGTGATTGCATCTCCTTCCACAAGTTGTGCAAAGTCGGACAGCTGCGCGCCCGTTGCCTCAAGTATCTTGGCTAGAGATTCCGTCGAGGGCCAGCGGGGGCGGCCGTCGCCGGCGACCCGCTTTGATGGATTGAAGGTGGTAGGATCCAGCCCGGCACGGCGTGCGAGAGCTGAGGGCGAAAGACGCTTGCGTGTGGCCAGGGCGTCTATCGCTGCCCAGACGCGCTCGTGCGAGAGCATGGTCCTTTCCTCCACGTGCTGCCTCATCAGGAATAAATCCCTTTGAATGCCATTGATATTGGCAAATATTCCTGATGCAAATGAATAGGCGGTTGATCCAGTGGTGCGCGCTGGTTGTCCAATGCAAAATCCCGGACTAGGGTCCGCCTCAACCAACGCACAGGGGCCAGTTCCGAGGCTCCCCAAAAGCACATGGGCAGACCGGCATGACGGTGATTTTCAAGATACTCACGCGCAACCTCTGGGATGATGCCGTGAGCCGTGGCAGGTTCGATGGCGCGCCGGTCGACCTTGCCGATGGCTACATCCACTTCTCGACGGCGGAGCAGGTGCGCGAAACGGCAGCCAAACATTTTGCCGGACAGGAGGACCTCTTGCTGGCTGCCTTCGACAGCGAGGCTTTCGGGCAGCCGGTCAAGTGGGAGCCCTCGCGCGGCGGCGCGCTGTTCCCGCATCTTTACGCCAGCTTCGATCCGGCCTGCGCCCTGTGGGTCGAGGCGCTGCCGCTCGGCCCGGATGGACAGCATGTGTTTCCTGACCTGACGAAGTGATCTCACGCCCATGTTCCAGTCCCTTGCCAATCGCCTGACCCTCCGGGCTCTCCATTGTGTCGACGCCGAAACGGCCCATGGCGTGACGATCCGCGCGCTCGCCAGCGGGGTTTATCCGCGCTTTTCCAACGCCAGCCTGCCCTCCCTGCGGCAGGAGGTACTGGGTTTGAGCTTCCCGAATCCGCTCGGCATGGCCGCCGGCTTCGACAAGAACGGCGAAGTGCCGGATGCGATCCTCGGGATGGGCTTCGGCTTTGCCGAGGCGGGAACCGTGACGCCGCGCCCGCAGGAGGGCAATCCGCGTCCGCGCCTGTTCCGCCTGCCGGCCGATCAGGGAGTGATCAACCGCTTCGGCTTCAACAACGAGGGGCATGCGGCGTTGCTGGCCCGGCTGGAAGCGCGCAAGGGCAGGGGCGGCATCGTTGGCGTCAACGTGGGGGCCAACAAGGATGCGGCGGACCGGGTGGCCGACTATGTGGCCGGCATCCGCACCTTCGCGCATCTGGCGTCCTATTTCACCGTCAACATTTCCTCGCCCAACACGCCGGGCCTGCGCGATCTGCAGGCCAGGGCGGCGCTGGATGAACTGCTGTCTGCCGCGATGGCCGAGCGCGATGCGCAGAGCCTGCAGGTGGGACGTAAGGTGCCGGTGCTGTTGAAGATCGCGCCGGATGTCTCCGCCGAAGGGCTGGAGGACATTGCCGAAGCGGTGCTGACCCACAAGGTGGACGGGTTGATCGTTTCCAACACCACGCTGTCCCGCGCCGGTCTTCGCGATACGCAGACCGCGCAGGAAGCGGGCGGGCTTTCCGGGCGCCCCCTGTTCCGCCGTGCCACGGTCATTCTGGCCCGCGCGCGCAAGCTGGTGGGGCCGGATCTTCCGATTGTCGGCGTTGGCGGCATCGACAGCCCCGAAACGGCTCTGGTCAAGATCACCGCCGGGGCAACGCTGCTGCAGATCTATTCGTCACTGGTCTACAAGGGGCCGGGGCTGGTTCCTGCCATCCTCAAGCATCTGGATGGGGAACTGAAACGCGGCGGCTTCTCCAGCCTCGCCGGGCTGCGCTCAGTCAATGCGGATGCCTGGGCGAGCGAAAATCTGGACTGAGACCAAATCCCGACGGGCTTGACTCATCGGGATTTGGTCAAGCCCGTGCGGCGCTTGAGCAATTTCAAGGCATGATCCGTCAGCATCGGAAGCCTTGGTATGGAAACTGCGAAGAGGCCGGAGTTGTTGAACTCCGGCCTCGTGCATTTGTACTTCACGAAAGTCCCCGTCAGCGGCCCGCCGTCTGCTGCCGCAGCGCCTCGATCTCCCGGCGCAGGGCGCGGACTTCTTCCAGAATAACCCCCGTTTCGTCGTGGATCGCCTGCCGGTCAGCTTCGGCAATCGTCTCCGTTTCGGACTGCATGGCCGAAACGATGATACCGATGAAGAGGTTGAGCACGGTGAAGGCGGTGCAGACCAGGAAGGGCAGGAAGAAGGCCCAGGCATAGGGGTGAACTTCCATCACCGGCCGCACGATGCCCATGGACCAGCTTTCCAGCGTCATCACCTGGAACAGGGTGTAAAGCGAACGGCCAAGATCTCCGAACCAGTCGGGGAATGTCTCGCCATAGAGCTTCGTGGCCATGACGGCGAAGACATAGAAGACGAGGCTCATCAGCACCATGATGGAGCCCATGCCGGGCAGGGCGGTGATCAGCCCGCCGATAACCCGCCGCAGGGACGGCACCACCGAGATGAGACGCAGCACGCGCAGGACGCGCAGTGCACGCAGCACCGAGAAGGGGCCGCTCGCCGGGACAAGGGCAATCGCCACGATCACGAAGTCGAAGATGCTCCAGGGATCGCGGAAGAAGGACAGCCGGTGCACATAAAGGCGCAACGTCAGCTCGATCACGAAAATGCCGAGGATGATCTTGTCGAGCGTGTGCAGCAACGGACCGATAGCAGAAACGACAGTGGGGCTGGTCTCAAGCCCGAGGGTGAAGGCATTGACAACAATGATCGCAATGATGGCCGCTTCCCAGCGGCTTGACGTGATGAGGGCCTTTAAAGTCTGGCGCATACTGAAAAATGTCCATCTGGAAACACGGCCGGACGCCGCCCGCGCAAACTGGGGATTCCGCTCTTGATACGCAATAGCCCGCAGGACATTGAAACGCAAAATCCCTCAGCTTTGCAGGTCAGTTTCCCGCGCCGGCCTCTGGAACTACTCTGCGGAAGCCGCCCTGCATCCGGCTCCCGTTGAAAAGCGTCCCTGCGCCGCTTGACAGAACCGCCGCCGCAGGCGATCTAATGCGCCAAGGCCACGGCATCCGGACACCCCTTGTCCCCTTTTGATGCCGTCATGCTCAGGCGGGTATGATGTAATGGTAGCCTGTCAGCTTCCCAAGCTGAACGCGCGGGTTCGATTCCCGCTACCCGCTCCAGATCCTTTCTTTCTTTCGTCATTGTCGGGCTTGTCCCGGCCATCTGCAAATCATTGATTTGTATAGATCCTCGGCACAGGGCCGAGGATGACGATGGAGGAGTTGCTGGTTTGTCAGCAGTCTGGGTGCCGCTGGTGCTATTCTTATGCCTGACAACGGAGGCCGGATCATGAAATTGACTATCAATATTGATGATGAGCTTCTTGAGGCGGCGCGAGACCTGACTGGCACAATGGAGACCACTGCCATCGTGCATCAGGCGCTAGAGACGCTGGTGCGCGTCGAGACGGGCAGCGCCTGATAGCGCTTTGGTGGCACAATGCCGGATGCTGAGGCTGTTTCCGATAGCTATGGACGCTGGATCGAGGAACGGATTGAAATGGCATTGGCCGATCGCCGTCCCTCCGTTTCAGGAAGCGATGCTGACCTTCAGATCGAAGCGGTTCTTGCTCTCATGAAGTGAGTTCCATGGCAGGGCGCGTCAGAAGCCTATCATGAGAAATTGCGGCCCAGCTTCAGCGTTTGAGGTTCAATAGCCCTCTACCCGCTCCCATCCTCCCCCTTCTTCCCGAAATCCGGCGTCTTGCGCTTGCGGGCGGTGCCGTGGGTGGTCTTGTGCCAGTGGTGGGGGCGGATGAAGAAGTCCCAGACGGCGCGGTAGAAGGCGAAGCTGGCGCAGAGCCAGTAGGCGGGAATGAGGGCGAGATCGCTGAAGCGCGGGTCGAAGCCGCGGGCGCGGGCGGCGCTGCGTCCGGCAATGACGGCGGCGCCATAGCCGGAAATGGCGGCCAGCGCACTGAGGCAGACGGTGATGTCGGACATGAGCCCATCGGGCACGGGCATGTTCCACAGGCCGATCAGGTAACCCATCAGGATCATGCAGAATATGGGGTGCAGGCCGAGCGTCAGCAGGCTGCCGCCAATGAGGAAGGCGAGGGGCACCGCGCGGCGCGGGCTCATGTCACGCCACAGCATGGACGGATCGCGCAGGTGGACGAGCACCGTCTGCAGCCAGCCCTTGTACCAGCGCGCCCGCTGCGCATACCAGACCTTCCACGTCACCGGCGCTTCTTCATAGGTGGCGCTGTCGAGGGCGGCACTGGAAAAGCCGAGGCGGGCAAGGCGCAGGCCAAGGTCGGCATCTTCCGTCACATTGTAGGGGTCCCACCCGCCTGCGGTAACGAGGGCCGCGCGGCGGAAATGGTTTGAGGTGCCCCCAAGCGGAAAGGGCCATTCCTCGCCGGAAAACCACGGAATGACCTGATCGAACAGGCTCGCATATTCCATGGCGAACTGACGGGTGAAAAAGCTCTCCTCCGCATTGTCGATGACAAGGCTCGCCTGCAGGCAGGCAAGGCTTTCCGGGCTTTCCCGGAACTTGCGCACCGCCTTTTTCAGCTGGCCGGGCTCTGGCCGGTCTTCCGCGTCATAGATGGTGACGAACTCGCCCATGGAGGAGTCCAGCCCATAGGCCAGAGCCCTTGGTTTGGTGCGCGGATGGCCCGGGGGCACCACCACCACTTCCATGCCCTCGCGTAGCAGGCCCCTGAAAGCCACGCGGGTTTCCCGGTCGTCCTGTTCCACCAGAAAGCGGATGTCGAGCCTGTCCGGCGGATAGTCGAGCCTGGCAAGGCCATCCACCAGCGACGGCACGACCGCCGCTTCCTTGTAGAGCGGGACCAGCACCGTATAGAGCGGCCACTCTTCTTGAATTGGACGCTCATGGGGATGCGCTGCTGCCCGCTGGGACTGAAAAAAGGCTTCCTCCGCGGCGAGACGCGCCCGTTCCTGGGCCTGCTGCGCGCTCGAAAGCCGGGCGATTGCGGTGAGAATGCAGGTAAGGCCCACAACAAGGCTCAGCAGCAGCATCTGTACATCAAAGGGCAGAACCATGCCGGTGAAGAAGCTGGCGGCCATGGCAGCCGCGCCGATTTGCTGGCGCGGTGTCACGCGGGTGCGGGCCGACATGTGGGGAAAGCGCGCTTCCAGTTCGCCGGCGGGCGCATTCAGCACAGTCAGGGCGTGGCGCAGGGCCGAAGGCGTGGCGATGCGCACGGCCGCACTCCAGTCCGGATGGCGCAGAAAGAAGGCGCGCAGTTCGGCGGCGTGCTCAGGTTCGGGCGCAACCACATAGACCGGCCCCTCCTGGCCGAGACCGATCATCATCGGCCCGGCTTCACCCGGACCGCATTGCAGCACATGGCCATTGACCAGCAGCGGCCGGAAGCTGCCGGCTGGCAGAAAGGGGACGCCGCAGATTTCCGCCACTGCGCTGTAATAGGCATCTTCCGTGAGGATGGCATTGCGCATCATGTAGTGCACGGGATGGACACCGTGATAGGATGCCAGTTGACAGGCAGACCGCAGCGCAGAGGCAGAAAGACCCCGTGACACAAGGACATGCATCTCCTCTTGCAGCAATTGCTGCGGTGCGGCTCTTTCATTTTTCGGGACTGCTCCGTTTTCGGAAGAGGCCTTGTGGGCCGCTGCCTGCGGGCGGGGCGAAGGAGATTCACACTGCAGGAAAGCTTCGCCGGCGTCTGCTGCCATTCTTGGCAGCTTCACAGTGTCTGACGCAGTCTCCTGTGCCACAACAGACATTGCCCGCCCCTTCCGAGGCCGCCGGACACACACTCATCCGGCTCCTGCAAGGAGTACGGCAGAAGATATTCCTGCAATCAACAGTTTTATATTTTTTAGTCTCGATTGCGATTGGTTTTATACCAGCCCAGGCACCAGCTCAGGAAACTGCGGATCCTTCGCCCCTGAACGGAGCGGGCATGACCATTGTCATTCCCAACTTCCGCGATCCGCGCGCGCTGGCCGAACGTCCCGCGCAGCCGCCGGAGAAGATTGAATTCCTCGCCTCGGATGATTTTCCTCCCTTTTCCTTCCGCGACCCGCAAGGACGCTTGACCGGCTTCAACGTGGATCTGGCGCGGGCGGTCTGCGAGGAGCTTGGAGCCTCCTGCAGCCTGAGGGTGAAGGCCTTCGAGGCTCTGCCGGATGCGCTGATGGCGGGGGAGGGCGATGCCATTCTCTCCGGCCTCGCCAAGACGGAAGCCCTGCGGCGGGAGATGGCCTTCTCCGACACCTATATGCGCCTGCCCGCCCGGTTCGTGCTTGGGCAGGGCACGGACAGCTTTGATCCCAACATGCCATCCGCAAAGCGCATCAGCGTGGAAGCCGGCAGCCGCCACGAGGCCTTCCTGAAGGCCGCCTTCCCGGGCCTTGCCGTCGAGCCGTTCCCCACAGCCGGTGAGGCAAGGGCTGCGCTGAAGGAGGGCAAGGCCGATGTGCATTTCGGCGACGGCATGGCGCTGTCCTTCTGGCTGGCCAGCAAGGAGGCGGATGGCTGCTGCCGCTTTGCCCCCGGCCCCTGGCTGGAGCCTCGCTATTTTGGCGACGGGCTTTCCATTGCCTTGCGCCGTGATGACCAGGCGCTGCTGGACGCGCTGAACTATGCCCTGCGGCAGGTGCAGGACAAGGGCATCTATGGCGAGCTTTACCTGCGCTATTTCCCGGTCGGGTTCTACTGAGGCTTCAGACCGGCAGCAAAGCCATTGCCAGACCGGCCGGTTCTGGCTAAGCCGGGGCACTCTTTGCGCGCGGAGCCCATCCGCCGCCACAACAGGACAACCTGATGACCGAATTTCTCTGGACCCGCCCGGAAGGCACGCCGGATGCAACCCTGCTTCTGGCCCATGGCGCCGGTGCGCCGATGGACTCCGCCATCATGAACCGGCTTGCCACAGCCCTCGCGGCCGAAGGCATTGCCGTGGTGCGGTTCGAGTTTCCCTATATGGCCGCGCGCCGCACCACGGCCAAGAAGGCACCGCCGCCGAAGGCCGAACTGCTGGTCGGGGCCTATCAGAAGGCCATGCAGGCGCTGATGGGGGAGGTGGAAGGCCCGTTCCTCATTGGCGGCAAGTCCATGGGCGGGCGTGTGGCCGCCATGCTGACGGCCGGCGCCTCGCTGCCGGGCCGTGTGAAGGGCGTTGTCTGCATCGGCTACCCGTTCCACCCGCAGGGCAAGTCCGATGTCTGGCGCCTTGAGCCGCTGGAACAGGCCCGCCGCCCCATCTTCATTGCGCAGGGCGAGCGTGACCCCTTCGGCAGTCAGGCCGAGCTGGAAGACGTGACCCTGCCGGGCACCTGCGAGATCCTGTTCCTCGAAGACGGCAACCACGACCTCGGGCCTCGCGGCCAGTCGCCCGCGACCTGGGACAGCAACATCACCGCCACCGCCAAGGCCGTTGCGGAGTTTGCCCGCAAGGTTCTGGCCGCCTGAGATTGCAGGCCCGGTGCGGCTGCCGCGTGGGCTTGATCAACTCCCGATGAGTAAGGCTCATCGGGAGTTCATATCAGCTGAGCGCGCGGAAGTGCTTGGAGAGCTTCAGCTCCTGCCCCTGATAGTTGGAACCGATGCCCTCGCCATAGAGCTGATGCGGGCGCTCGGCCATGTGCTCATAGACCAGCCGCCCGACCGTCTGGCCATGCTCCAGAATGAAGGGCACGTCGTGCGAGCGCACTTCCAGCACGGCGCGTGAGCCTGTGCCGCCCGCGGTGCTGTGGCCAAAGCCGGGATCGAAGAAACCGGCGTAATGCACGCGGAATTCTCCCACCAGCGGATCGAAGGGCACCATCTCGGCGGCAAAATCCGGCGGCACATGCACCGCCTCCTGGCTGACGAGAATGTAGAACTCGTTCGGGTCGAGCACCAGTTCGGCCGCCCCGCGCCGGTAGATCGGATCCCAGAAGTCGAGCGGGTGATGCGCATCCTTCAGGTCCACATCGATGACGCCCGTGTGGTGCCTGGCGCGGTAGCCGACGAGGCTGCCATCGCCGGAGCCTTCCAGATCGATGGACAGTTGCACGCCGCCGCCGATGCGCTCCATGCCGCCGGAAACAAGGCGCAGGCGCGCATGCACGTCTTCCAGCTCGCTGTCCGGGATCAGCGGTTCACCGGCGCGGAAGCGGATCTGCGACAGGCGGGAGCCACTGCGCACCAGAATGGGGAAGGTGAGCGGTGAGATTTCCGCATAGAGCGGCCCGTTGTAGCCGGCCGGCACCGTGTCAAAGGCGCGCCCGCCATCGGTGATGACGCGGGTGAAGACATCAAGCCGCCCGGTGGAGCTTTTCGGGTTGGCAGTCGCCGAGATGGCATCAGGCAGGGCGAGGCTTTCCTGAAGCGGCACGATGTAGACGCAGCCCGTCTCCAGCACGGCGCCACGTGTCAGGTCGATGGTGTGCAGCGCGAAGGCATCCAGCTTGTCGGCGACGGCGACGCCATTGCCCGGCAGGAAGCTGGCGCGCACCCGGTAGGCCAGCCCCCCGAGGCGCAGGTCAAGGCTGGCCGGCTGAATCTGGCCGTCGACAGGCGCCAGCTCGCTGCGGATCGTTCCGGCGCGGAACATGTCCTCGATCATGTGGGCGGGCAGAATGCCGTCTGGGCGCATGGCAAGCCTTTCATGGAGCCGGAGGGAGCCGGGGAGGGGCGTTATCTTCCTCTGCGCTGTCATTAGCCGATGGCAGGGTCTTGGCCAACCCTTTCATGGAGGGGCCATGGCTGGCAAAGATTGACCACTGGCCATGAAAGGCGTATTTGCAGACAGGATCCGTGGTGATTTGAGCCGGCCGGCTTGCAGCCACGTTAAAGAAGTTGCTAAAGAGGCCGGGGAGAAACACCCGGCCTTTATGGCCGGTTTTTTGTTTCTGGAGCGAAGACCGATGAGCGCATCCGATACCCCGTCCTCCCGCCCCCTGCGTCCGGCCACCCGTCTTGTTCATGGTGGCACTGTCCGCTCCCAGCATGGCGAGACCTCCGAAGCCATCTTCCTGACGCAGGGCTTCGTCTATGCCAATGCGGAAGCAGCAGAAGCGCGCTTCAACGGCGAGGATCCGGGCTATGTCTATTCGCGCTATTCCAACCCCACCGTTGCCATGTTCGAGCAGCGCATGTGCGAACTGGAAGAGGCTGAAGCAGCCATCGGCACCGCCAGCGGCATGGCCGCCGTCAATCTGGCGCTGATGGCCTCGGTCAAGGCCGGTGATCATGTGGTTGCCGCCAAGGCGCTCTTCGGCTCCTGCCGTTACATCGTCGAAACCCTGCTGCCGCGCTTTGGCGTGACCAGTACGCTGGTGGACGGTACGGACCTGAATCAGTGGCGCGATGCGGTGAAGCCGAACACCAAGGCCGTGTTCCTTGAGAGTCCGACCAATCCGGCGCTGGATGTGATCGATATCGCTGCCGTGGCGGAGATTGCCCATGGCGTAGGCGCAAGAGTCATCATCGACAACGTCTTTGCCACGCCGATCTTCCAGTCGCCGCTGAAGCTGGGCGCCGATGTTGTGGTTTATTCGGCCACCAAGCACATTGACGGTCAGGGCCGCTGCCTGGGCGGCGTCGTGCTGTCCGATGCCAAGTGGATCGAAGAAGAAGTGCTGCCGCTGGTCAAGCACACTGGCCCGGCCATGAGCCCGTTCAATGCCTGGGTGCTGCTGAAGGGGCTGGAGACGCTGCCGTTGCGCGTTGCCCAGCAGTCTTCCAGCGCGGCCCTCATTGCCGGCCGTCTGGCGGGCGACCCTGCCATTGCCCGCCTGATCTATCCGGGCCGTGACGACCATCCGCAGGCCGCAGTCGCCCGCAAGCAGATGCGCGGCGGCTCCACCATGCTGGCCTTCGAGCTGAAGGGCGGCAAGGCAGCAGCCTTTGCCTTCACCAATGCGCTGGAAGTGATCAAGCTGTCCAACAATCTTGGCGATGCCAAGAGCCTGATCACCCACCCGTCCACGACCACGCACAAGAACGTGGCCGAAGAGGCGCGGCTGGAACTGGGCATCACCGAAGGCATGCTGCGCCTGTCCGTGGGCCTCGAAGATCCGCTGGACCTTATCGAGGATATCGAGCGGGCACTGGCGGCAGCCCGCTGAGCACGGGACGATATCAGGACGGGGTGGAGTGCTTGAAAACACTCCACCCCGTCAGTCATTTTCACGCTTGCACTTTTCGTGTGCATTGCGGCGCTCTATATCTTGAAAATGACACGCGGAGCCGGCAACAGCCTGATCCGCTTCACGAATTGTTGAGGATCCGGAAGGCCATGTACCGGGCCGTTACCAACGGGATACAGGTCACAGTCGAACCCTTCTATCTGGCGGACCAGTCCTCGCCGGAAGAGGGGAGCTATGTCTGGGGCTATACCGTCGAGATCGTCAATCTCGGGGATGTGCCGGTCCAGTTGCGCCGCCGCCACTGGCTGATTACGGATGGCAACGGCCAGATGCAGGAAGTGGAAGGGCCGGGCGTGGTCGGGGAAGAGCCGGTCATCAAGCCGGGCGAAGCCTTTGAATATTCCTCCGGCTGCCCGCTGACCACGCCCTCCGGCATCATGGAAGGCGCCTATCTGATGGAGCTGCCGGACGGGCGCATGATGAATGTCTCCATCCCGCCCTTTTCGCTGGACACTCCGAACCGGCGCGGGTTTCTGAACTGAAACCCACTCCGCTCAAACCCGCTCTGCCGGAGGCCTATCCGGCGAGGCGGTAGCGGGCGATGGCACCGCGCTCGATGGCGGCGCAGGTCAGCTTGTCGAGGCGGAACCGGTCGCGCAGGAGTTGCAGGATGCGCAGCTCTTCCTTCGAGACGGCAATGTCGGAGGCCGCCACCTCCACTGCCAGCGCATAGGCCGTGTCATAGAGCAGGTGCGGCAGGGTCTCGGCGATGATGGTCAGCACGTCATTCATGCCGTCCTCGGCCTGCAGCAGCTGGGTGCAGCGCTGGGCCGCCGGCAGCACATTGGCCGGGTCGAAACCGTCGAAAACCGGCAGCATGCGGGTCACGTCGCCGATGGTGGCCAGCTCATTGTCGGTCATCAGCCCGTCAGAGGCCGATGTGATGACCATGACATAGATCAGGGCTTCCTGGATGCTGAACGGCTTGCTCATTGTGGCTGCACGGTCCTGTTGAACAGTTTCAAGGCCCCATGGGTAATGCTTCGGCAGGCGGCCTTCAAGAAGGGCCGCAAATATTTGTGCCTGCGCGGACGTCCGGCGGGCAGAGTTTGATTGACGCAAGCCCGCGGCTTTTCTAGTGTCCGCGCTCCGGCCGCCCGCAGGAGCTCGCGGGCAACGGAACCGGATTCCCGAAAACATCACGGACCATCTGAGATTATGAGTGAACGTTCCCTCCCTTCGCTTGACCTGTCGCCCGCTTTTGTCGAGGCGGCCCGGACCTCCAAGGCCTGGCCGTTCGAGGAAGCCCGCAAACTGGTGAAGCGCATCGAGAAACGTGATCCCTCGATTCCGGTCCTGTTCGAAACGGGATACGGCCCCTCGGGCCTGCCCCACATCGGCACCTTCGGCGAGGTGGCGCGCACGACCATGGTGCGCACGGCCTTCCGCATCCTCACCGAAGACAAGATTCCGACCCGCCTGCTGTGCTTCTCCGACGATATGGACGGCATGCGCAAGATCCCGGAAAATGTGCCGGATCAGGAAGCGCTGAAGCCTTATCTGCAGATGCCGCTGACGATGGTGCCGAATCCCTTCGGCGGGGACTACAAGAGCTTTGGCGACCACAACAACGCCATGCTGCGCCGCTTCCTCGACACCTTTGGTTTCGAGTACGAATTCGCCAGCGCGACCGAGTATTACAAGTCCGGCAAGCTGGATGGCATCCTGCTGAAGGCCGTCGAGAAGTATCAGGAACTGATGGACGTGATGCTGCCGACGCTCGGCGAAGAGCGCCGCGCCACCTACAGCCCGTTCCTGCCGATTTCGCCCATTTCCGGGCGCGTGCTCTATGTGCCGATGAAGGATGTGAACGCCCGCGAAGGCACCATCACGTTTGAGGATGAGGATGGCACCGACGTGACCCTGCCGGTCACCGGCGGTAAGGTAAAGCTGCAGTGGAAGCCGGACTTCGGCGCCCGCTGGGCCGCGCTCAACGTTGACTTCGAGATGTTCGGCAAGGACCATGGCCCGAACATGCCGGTCTATGACCGCATCTGCGAAGTGCTGGGCGGCACCCCGCCGGAGCATTTCGTCTATGAGCTGTTCCTGGCTGATGACGGCTCCAAGATCTCCAAGTCCAAGGGCAACGGTCTGACCATCGACGAGTGGCTGACCTATGCCTCGCCGGAGAGCCTTGCGCTCTACATGTTCCAGAAGCCCAAGACTGCGAAGAAGCTCTATTTCGACGTGATCCCGCGTGCCGTCGATGAGTATCTCGCCTTTGCGGGCAAGTTCGCGGAAATGACGCCGGAACAGAAGCTGATGAACCCGGCCTGGCACATTCATTCCGGCAATGTGCCGGACATCAGCTCGCCGGTGCCTTTCGCCATGCTGCTGAACCTCGTCTCGGCCTCCAACGCCGAAAACAAGGACGTGCTGTGGGCCTTCATCACCCGCTATGCGCCGGGCGTGACCAAGGACACCCATCCGAAGCTGGATGAACTCGTCACCTATGCGATCCGCTACTTCGACGACTTCGTGAAGCCGTCGAAGCAGTTCCGCGCGCCGGACGATGTGGAGCGGGCCGCTCTCGAAGCCCTCGATGCCGCGCTGGCTGCCCTGCCGGCCGGTGCCGATGGCAACACCATTCAGGATGCCGTGCTGGATGTAGCGCGCAAGATCGAGCGCTATCAGGACCAGACGAAGAAGAGCCCGGACGGCGGCCCCGGCGTGTCGGTGGCCTGGTTCCAGGCGCTTTACAAGGTGTTGCTGGGCCTCGAACAGGGCCCGCGCTTCGGCTCCTTCGTGGCGCTCTACGGCATCGCCGAAACCCGCGCGCTCATCGCCAAGGCCCTTAGCGGCGAACTGGCTGCCTGAGCCTTTGAAGTTTTGACGTTTTGAGCCGCCGCAGCCTGCAAAGGCTGCGGCGGTTTTGTTTTTGGGGGCAGGGCGCACCGCTTCTCGTGATGACGGGTAACGGCATCCATGCCGTGCTCTCTCCAGACGGGCAGCCCCGCGACATGCCTGTTCCACCAGCGCTTCTCATCGATGAGCGGCTAGAAAAAGCAAAACGCCCGGCACAGGGCCGGGCGTCGAGGCTAACTTGCAGAACCTGTCAGGCTGCATCCGCCGTGATGGCAGCTTCGGCCTTGGGCGGGAACTTGCCGTAGAAGGTTTCGTTGGTCTTGGCCATCTCGCGCAGCAGGCGGTTGGGCTTGAAGCGCGGGCCCCACTTCTTGGTGAACTTCTTGCACAGCTCCACGAAGGCGTGGGTGCCCATCATGTCGATGTAGCTCAGCGTGCCGCCGGTGTAAGGGGCGAAGCCGAAGCCGAGGATTGAGCCGACATCGGCCTCACGCACGTCCGTCAGGCATTTTTCCTCGAAGATGCGGGCGGTTTCCAGCGCCTGCATCACCAGAAGCCGCTGCTTCAGCTCTTCAATGTTGAAGGCGTCAGCGGCCTTGGGCTTGCCTAAGACCTCCGGAATGCCGGGCCACAGGCTCTTTTCCTTGCCTGCATAGTCATAGAAACCCTTGCCGTTCTTGCGGCCGAAGCGCTCGCGCTTGACCACCATCTCCTCAAGGATGTTGTCGAGCGGGCCTTCCACATAGTTGACGCCAAGGTCCTTGCGGGTGGCCGAGACGATCTTCCAGGCAAGGTCCAGCGCCACTTCATCACCCAGCGACAGCGGGCCGACCGGCATGCCGGCCATCTTGCCCGCGTTCTCGACCATGGCCGCCGGAACGCCATCGGCCAGCATCATCAGGCCTTCGCGGATGTAGGTCATGACCACGCGCGAGGTGTAGAAGCCGCGGCTGTCATTGACGACGATCGGCGTCTTCTTGATAGCCTTGATGTAGTCCAGCGCCATGGCCAGCGCCTTGTCGGAGGTCTTCTTGCCGAGGATCACTTCCACCAGCATCATCTTGTCGACGGGCGAGAAGAAGTGGATGCCGATGAAGTTCTTCGGGCGGGAAGAGGCTTCCGCCAGCGAGGTGATCGGCAGGGTGGAGGTGTTGGAAGCGTAGATGGCGCGGGCCTTCATCACCGCCTCGGCCTTTTCCGTCACCACACGCTTGACCTCACGGTCCTCGAACACGGCCTCGATCACCAGATCGCAGTCGGCGAGAAGGTCATAGTTGTCCGTCGGGGTGATACGGGCGAGGAGCTTTTCCTTTTCCCCCGCCGTGGCATGGCCGCGCGAGACGGCCTTGCTCATCAGCTCGTCCGAATGAGCCTTGCCCTTGTCGGCGGCAGCCTGATCGCGGTCGAGCAGCACCACGTCGATTCCGGCCTTGGCCGTGACATAGGCAATGCCGGCGCCCATGAAGCCGGCGCCGAGCACGCCGATTTTCTTGATCTTGTTGGGCTTCACGTCCTGCGGGCGGCGGGCGCCCTTGTTCAGCTCCTGCATGGAGACAAAGAGCGAGCGGATCATGTTCGCCGCTTCCGGGCTCTGCAGCACGTTGGCGAAATAGCGGCTTTCCACCTGCAGGGCGAGATCCATCGGCAGCTGCAGCCCTTCGAAGACGGACTTCAGCAGGGCGCGGGCGCCGGGGTAGTTGTCGTGGGTCTCACGCCGGTAGATGGCATTGGCGGCGGGCCAGAACTGGAAACCGGCGGGGGAATAGACCGGGCCGTTCGGCAGCTTGAAGCCCTTTTCGTCCCACGGCTTCACCGGCTTGACGCCTGCCTGCAGCATCTTGCGGGCGGTCTCCACCAGCTTCTTCGGCGCTGCCGTCTCGTCCACCAGCTTCATCTGCTTGGCCTTGGCGGCACGCAGGGTCTGGCCCTGCAGCAGGAACTGAAGGCCGGCCTGCGCATCGGTCATGCGCATGACGCGCTGGGTGCCGCCAGCGCCGGGGAAGAGGCCGACCTTTACTTCCGGCAGGCCCATTTTGAAGCTGTCATCCTCCGCCGCAACCCTGGCATGACAGGCGAGCGCCAGCTCGGTGCCACCGCCCATGCAGGTGCCGTTGATGGCAGCAACGAAGGGTTTGCCGCAGGTCTCCAGCTTCCGGTAGATCAGCGAGAGGCGGCGGGAGCCTTCGAACAGCGCCTTGGCGGCCGCTTCCTGATCCTTGGCACGCTCGGCATGGAAGACCTTGAGCAGGCCTTCCAGCATGGTCAGGTCCGCACCGCCCGAGAAGGCGGCCTTGCCGGATGTGATGATGGCCCCCTTGATGGCATCCGTCGTGGCCACATGGGCAACGATCGCTTCCAGATCGTCCATCACGGACATGTCGATGACATTCATCGACTTGTCCTTCATGTCCCAGGTGATCAGAGCGATGCCGTCGGCGCCGGTTTCAAGAGTGAAGTTCTTGTAGGTCATGGCTTGTCTCCTCCGGTCTCTTGTCACACGCGCTCGATGATCGTCGCCGTGCCCATGCCGGCGCCGATGCAGAGGGTGACAAGGGCAGTGTTCAGGTCGCGGCGTTCCAGTTCATCGAGAACCGTGCCGAGGATCATGGCGCCGGTTGCCCCCAGCGGGTGGCCGAGCGCGATGGCTCCGCCATTGACGTTGACCACGGACGGGTCAAGGTCGAAGGCCTGCCGGTAGCGCAGCACCACGGAGGCAAAGGCCTCGTTGATCTCGAAGAGGTCGATGTCCTTCAGCTTCATGCCGGAATTGGCCAGCAGCTTTTCCGTGACATCCACCGGGCCGGTCAGCATCAGCGCAGGCTCCGAGCCGATGTTGGCGAAGGCGCGGATGCGGGCGCGGGGCTTCAGGCCAGCCGATTTGCCGGCCTTGCGCGAGCCGATCAGCACGGCGGCGGCGCCGTCAACGATGCCGGAGGAATTGCCCGCGTGGTGCACATGGCGCACCTTTTCCAGCTCCGGATGGGCGGCAATGGCCACTGCATCGAAGCCGCCCATGGCGCCCATCATCTCGAAGGAGGCGTTGAGCGAGGCAAGCGACTGCATGTCCGTGCCGGGGCGCATGTGTTCGTCACGGGCAAGGATGGTGATGCCGTTGACGTCCTTCACCGGCACAACCGACTTGTTGAAATAGCCCTTGTCCCAGGCGTTTGCCGCCCGCTTCTGGCTTTCCACCGCATAGGCGTCGCAATCGTCGCGGGTGAAGCCGTATTTGGTGGCGATGAGGTCCGCCGAGACGCCCTGCGGCATGAAATAGGAGGGCAGGGCCACCTGCGGATCGACCGGCCAGGCACCGCCGGAGGCACCGATGCCGATGCGGCTCATGCTTTCCACGCCGCCAGCCACGACCAGCTGGTGCTGGCCGGACATGACCTGCGCTGCGGCCATGTTCACTGCATCAAGGCCGGAGGCGCAGAAGCGGTTGATCTGCATGCCTGGGACCGAGTTGTCATAGCCAGCCGCAAACACCGCCGCACGGGCAATGTCGCCGCCAGCCTCGCCGATGGGATCGACGCAGCCCAGCACCAGATCGTCCACCTGACGGGTGTCCAGCTTGTTGCGGTCGCGCAGTGCCTCCAGTGCGATGGCGGCAAGGCGGACGGCGGTCACCTCGTGCAGGCTGCCGTCCTTCTTGCCGCGCCCGCGCGGGGTGCGCACATGGTCGAATACATAGGCCTCGGGCATGGTTTCCTCCTGATGTGTTTCTTGTCAGGCCTTGGCGGGCAGCGGGTGCCCCGGCATGAGTTCATAAGGGTGCACCCAGCCGGGCAGGGCGCGGATTGCATCCAGCCAGCGGGCGATGCTGGAGTAGGGGGCAAAGTCGATGCCGATCTCTTCGGGCCAGAAGAGATAGCCGCACAGGGACAGATCCGCCGTGGTCGGCCGGTCCGCCGCCACGAAACGGCGCCCCTCCAGATGCTTGTCGAGAATGGCATAGGCCGACTTGGCGCGTGCCTCGAAGAAGGCCGTGACCGGCGTCTCGCCGGTCTTGGCGAACTGGCGCAGGAAGCGGAGCGTCGCGGTGTAGCTGGTGAGCTTGTGGTTGTCGAACAGCACCCAGCGCAGGATTTCGCGGGCTTCATCTTCCGTGTGGGCACCGAATTCGCCCAGTTCCTCGGCGAGATAATCAAGGATGACGCCAGACTGGCTGAGCTTCAGGCCCTTGTGCTCCAGCACCGGAATCTCGCCCATTTCGTTCACCTCGGCGCGGAATTCCGGCGTGCGGGTGGCGCCGTTGAAGAAGTCGCAGAAGCGGGGCTCCCACTCCGCTCCGGCAAGCTGGAGCATGAGGGCAACCTTGTAGGCGTTGCCGGACTGGGCGAAACAATGCAGGACATACTCGGCCATGAAACCTCCAGCCCGCAGCGGCGGGCTTTTCTTTGGCGGGGCTGCCCCGGGGCATGGCGCCCGGGGCTATGGCGTATCAAAGGCTTAGAATGCGTCTGCCGCAAGGCTCATCATGGTGGCGGAACCGCTGGTGATGCGGGCCAGATGCGCGCCCGTTTCCGGCATGACCCGTTCCATGAAGTAGCGTCCGAAAGCCAGTTTGGCTTCGAAACGCTCCGTCTCTTCGCCGCTGGCGATCTTGGCCTGCGCTGCCTTGGCCATCTGCGCCCACATGTAGCCAAGGGCAACCAGCCCGAAGAGATGCATGTAGTCGGTGGAGCCAGCGCCTGCGTTGTCCGGGTTGCTCATGGCATTCTGCATGAACCACATGGTCGCGGCCTGCAGATGATCGAGCCCCTGCTTCAGCGGCTTGGTGTAGGGCGCCAGCGCCTCGTCTTCCTTGTGTGCCTTCAGGAAGGCGCCGACCTCATCGAAGAACGCCATGACGGCACGCCCGCCATTGGCTGGAAGCTTGCGGCCGACGAGATCCAGCGCCTGAATGCCGTTGGCACCCTCGTAGATCATGGCGATACGGGCATCGCGGACGAACTGCTCCATGCCCCATTCGGCGATATAGCCGTGGCCGCCAAACATCTGCTGGGCGTTGACCGCATTGGCAAAGCCGGTGTCGGTGAGCACACCCTTCAGAACCGGAGTCATCAGCCCCATGATGTCGTCGGCCTTGACGCGCTCGGCCTCATCTTCGGAGCGGTGCGACACATCGCCCTTGAGGGCCGTCCACAGCACCAGAGCGCGGGCGGCCTCGTTGAAGGAACGGATCGACATCAGCACGCGGCGCACATCCGGATGCACGATGATCGGATCGGCTGCCTTGTCCGCCGCTTTCGGCCCGGTCAGGGCGCGGCCCTGAATGCGGTCCTTGGCATAGATGACGGCGTTCTGATAGGCGACTTCGGACTGGGCCAGCCCTTGCACCGCGACGCCGAGGCGGGCCTCGTTCATCATGGTGAACATGGCGCGCAGGCCCTTGTGCTCCTCGCCAACCAGCCAGCCGCGGGCGCCGTCATAGTTCATGACGCAGGTGGCATTGCCGTGGATACCCATCTTATGCTCGATGGAGCCGCAGGAGACGCCGTTGCGCTCGCCAGGCGTGCCGTCGGCGGCAGGAACGAACTTCGGCACCACGAAGAGCGAGATGCCCTTCACGCCTTCCGGAGCGCCCTCGATGCGGGCCAGAACCAGATGGATGATGTTCTCCGCCATGTCGTGCTCGCCAGCGGAAATGAAGATCTTGGTGCCGGAGATGGCATAGCTGCCGTCGCCCTGCGGCACGGCCTTGGTGCGGATGAGGCCCAGATCCGTGCCGCAATGGGGCTCGGTTAGGTTCATGGTGCCGGTCCAGGTGCCTGCCACCATCTTCGGCAGATAGGTTGCCTTCTGCTCATCCGTGCCATGCAGGGTCAGGGCGGCGATGGCTCCTGCCGTCAGACCCGGATACATGGCGAAGGCCATGTTGGCGGAAGACATGTATTCGGCCATGATCATGGCCAGCGTATGCGGCAGGCCCTGGCCGCCGAAGTCCGGGCTGACAGACAGCCCGCCCCAGCCGCCTTCGCAATAGGCGTCATAGGCAGCCTTGAAGCCCTTGGGCGTGCTCACCCGGCCATCTTCATGGCGGACGCAGCCTTCCCGGTCACCGGTCTGGTTCAGGGGCTGGATAATTTCCTCGCAGAACTTCGCGCCTTCGCGCAGGATGGCTTCCACCAGATCCGGCGTCGCATCAGCAAATCCAGGCAGATTGCTGTAGCGTTCGTAGCCGAACACATCATTGAGCAGGAAGAGGGTGTCCTCGACGGGAGCACGGTAAGCCGGCATCAATTCCTCCCAGAACGTAACCGTTGGCAGTTGACGTTTCCGTAAACGTCACCTCTCCCGATATATACGTCTCAATTTTCAGGCGGGCAAGCCATGTCCTTGGGGAAGGTACGCCTGTTTTTGCGTGAAATGAATGAAAACTGTGTCATGAAACGCGAAAAACCGGAGCGAAGGCTCCGGTTCTGATGGTCAGGCGCGCTGTTTTGCCGCCTCCTGGAGAAATGGCGGCCGGACCGGGATCACTCCCCGGCTTCGTTTTCCTTGTGCTTCAGCATGCCGGAGACGATGGCGACGGTGCGCGACAGCTCTTCAATCGCCTGATCGATGTCCTTGCGCTGGGTTTCCAGCACGGCAATCTGCTCGTTGAAGCGGGAGAGGGCGACGCGGAGCTGGGTCACCTGGCCATCGCGCAGGTCATAAAGATCCAGCATGTCACGGATCTCGGACAGGGAAAAGCCGACGCGCTTGCCCATGACGACGAGCTTCAGGCGGGCGCGGTCGCGGCGGGTATAGACGCGGTTGAGGCCATCACGCTTGGGGTTCAGCAGGCCCCGGTCTTCGTAGAAGCGCAGGGTGCGCAGCGTGACGCCGAATTCCTTGGCAAGGTCACCGATGGTGAACTGGGTCTTCTTGGTGCTGTCGTCGGCTGCGGCAACGACATCGGCAATCTCGTTGCCGTCCTGAATGGAAAGTGCTTCGCTCATTGCCTTGTCCTGTCCGTCCGCATGTGGCCGGACCTGCTGTACTGCGGAAAATCTGAAGTGCATGCGGGCGGATGCCCCCGGCGTCACGGCCCTTGAGGAGGGAGGCACGAGACTGCCTGCTTGTCTCTGCCTTACCTTACGCATACGGAATGGTCCAGTGACCTTGCGCAATTTTTTGACAAACAGCCCTGCCAGAGCCAGCTTCCGGGGGCCTGCTGTTGCAACATGCAGTGCCAGTTAACGCGGTGTTTACCCTAACACGACAAAGATTCATCAATTGCTTCGTTGCCAAGTCAGTATTGCGTTCCGGGCTTCTGCAGCATCTCTTGTGTTCAATGGTCAGCACGACCGCAAGGCCAGGTCCAGTCAATGTCCTCTTGGAAAACCCGCAAGCCTGAAAGCGGCAGCGTACGTCATGATGCGGGATATGCCCGGCATAGCCATGACGGCTGGGATGGTCCGGGAAATGACGGCGAGGATGACGGCTTTGACGCGGGCTATGGCCTGCGCACAGAGCGTCCGCAGGAGCGTGTCGAGCGTCTGACGCGCACATCCACCGCTGCCGGCAACTTTGGCCGGGCCAGCCACGCCTCTGAAACCGCGCAAGAACTGGAAGAGGTGGCGAGCGAGCTCGACCGCCTGATGAACAGCCGCCAGCGCGCCCGCCGCAAGCCCGAGGAAAACCGCCGCCGTCCGGCCCAAGACGCCGTAGAGCATAGCGAGCGCTCCGCGCGTGCGCGCCGCGAGGCTGCTCCCGGCCGGATCGGCGCCGTTCTCGAGGCGCTGGAGCGTCTGGACCGCCATGTGGAAACCCTGTCCTCGCCCGTCCGGCCCCATGAAGCGGCGGACGATGAGGAAGACTTCGGCAGCAGCGTTTACGGATCTCATTTCGAGGATGAGGACTACGAGCACGAGGCGCCCGCCCTTGCTTCTGCACGTGCTCCGGCCCGCCGCCCCCAGCCCCAGCGTGCCCCGGCACCGAAGAAGGGCCGGGGCGTGCCCGGTTATGACTTCGACGAACTGGCAGCCGGTGCGGAACTGGATGACGAAGATGATTTTGCCGCCCGCACCCCGCGCCGTGCCCCGGCACAGCCGCGCCGCCGCGGCAGCCCGCTGGAGCGGCTGATCGAGGAAGATTTCGAGGTGCAGGACACCCGCTCCCGCCCCGCTCCGCGCAGCGCGGCAGCTAAGCAGGCCGCCCGTGAGGGGGAAGAGCAGTCCCGTCATCTCTATCAGGATCTGGCCCGCCGCATCGACGCCCTGCGCCGTCCGCAGGAAGAGGCGCTGGATGTGGTGCGGCGGGAAATCGGCTCCCTGCGCGAAGCCATCGGCAACATGCCCGCAGCCCAGCGCGATGACAGCGACCGGCGCGAGATGCGGCGCCTTGCGGAAATGGTCGAGGGCCTGCGTGCCGGAGGTGTCAACGACCGCCTGGCGAAGGAACTGCGAAGCGAGATTTCCAGTCTGAAGACGCTGATCGGCCAGACCAACGTGGATGGCACGCTGAAGTCGTTGGAAATGGGCTATGCCCATGTGGTGCAGCGGCTGGACGAGCTGACCCGTTCTGCCGTTGATCCGCGCGTCGTGCGCAATCTCAGTGCCCGTCTGGTCGAGATCGAGGACGGCCTTGCTTCGCTGCCGCGTGCCGAGCATCTGATGGTGCTGGAAGGCCGGGTGGGCGATATCTCCGACCGGGTGGAAAGCCTGCTGCGCTCCCATGCCTGGCCCGACATTGAGCCGCTGCGGCAGGAACTGCGCGACATGCGCAAGCTGGTGGAGCAGGTTGATTTTACCGGTCTCATTGGTTCGGTGGACGACCGCATCCGCTTTGTCGCCAGCCGTCTGGACGAGCTGGAAATCCTGGCGCGCGAACAGCGCGGCCTCGATGACCGGCTGTCCGCGATGGAAGAGCGCATGCCGGATGCCGAAGCTCTTGACCGCCTCAACGGGCGGCTGGAAGAGATCTTCGGCATGCTGTCGCGCGAGAACGGACGCGCAGGGCGTGATGATGTCCGCTTCGGCCAGGTGGACCACCGTCTCGACGAAATCATGGACCGGCTCTCCGGCATCGAGCAGGGCGGCACGGCGCAGCCCGTCTATGACCGAGCTTTTGCCGGGCTGGAAAACCGTCTCGACAGCATCCACAGCCAGATTGCCCGCATTGAGGAACGTGCCAGCCAGCCGGTGAAGCTGCCGTCCTTTGGCGAAGGCAGTGTCTTTGAAGCGCAGATGCTCGCCCAGCTTGAGCGGCAGATTTCGGACTTGTCCGCCCGTCTTTCCGCGCCGCGTGACAGCGTAACGGCCGAGGACATGGCCGCGCTGCGCAGCGAGATCGCCGGGATCCGCCGTTCGGTCGAGCAGCCCGCGCCCTCTGTAGCTGCGCTTGAGGCACGCATCAGCGAACTGGCGGACGCCGTCTCCCGGGGCGGCGACAGTTTCGATGACCGGCGCCTTGACCAGATCACCGGCAAGATCAGCGCGCTGGCGGATCAGCTGCAGGCAACGGAAGGGCGTCTGTCCAGCGTTGCCGGCATTGAGAAGGCGCTGTCGCGCATCGAGAGCAATCTGCGCGACACCCGCGAGGAAGTGATTAAGGTGGCCGAAAAGGCCGCACGCCGCGCCGTGATCGAAAAGGCCCCGGCCATGGACGAATATGACGGCGCCATCGGTGCGCTGCGCGACGATCTGCGCCGTCTCATGGATGCTGCACAGGGCTCCGAGACGCGCACGCGCAACACCTTTGATGGCGTTCAGTCCATTCTGACGGGCATCACCGACCGGCTCGACTCACTGGAACGCAGCACGCTGGGCCGTGGCGGCGCCTCCCGTCCGGCCGGTGAGAGCAGCAGCGTCCGCCGTGCTCCGCTGCCCGGCTTGCCGCTGAGTGCCGCAGCCGCAGGCGAACAAGAGCGCCCGCGCGATCGCACCCGCGACCGCAAGGCCGATTTCATTGCAGCCGCCCGCCGCGCAGCCCATGCAGCATCCGCCGAAGTTCAGCAGCAGGCCAAGCTTGAGAAAGGCGAAGGCCAGGACGCTGCCAGCGATAGCCGCGCCAGCTGGTTCCGCCGCGCCCTGCGCCGGGATACGGCAAAGACTGCCGCGAAGGATGATGCCCGCAAGCCGGAGAAAGCGGTTGCGGAGGGGGGCAACCGCGCCAAGATCGAGCCTATGGTCGGCAAGCCGCAGAAGGCCCCCGCAGATGTGGGTCAGACTGCAGGTGATCTTGATCTGGCGGACTTTGCTGCGGATATCCGCAACGAAGCCGCAGCGGGCAGCGGCAGCAGCCTGTTCGGCACCGGCCGCAAGCGCGCGATCCTGCTGGCGGCGGCTGCGGTCGTTCTGGCAATCGGCACGCTGCAGGTCTTCCGCCTGTCGGCCGGAGGCGGCGATACGGCTTCTGCTCCGGGTGCTCAGGACGAAGGCAAGCAGCTGGCGGAAGCTTCCGATGGCACCGGCACGCAGCCCGTTCTGGAGCTGACCGAGCAGGACATTGCCGGGGCTCTGGACGCGGCCACGGCACAGCCCGGTTCAACGGCCGGGCAGACGCAGATGGCCGAAGCGCCCGCCCGCAATGTGACCCCGCCATCCAGTGGGGCCATGCCGCTGGAACAGGTGCCTGCCGCCCAAGTGCCGCCAGCGGTCTCCGCACAGCCTTCTGCTCAGGCTCCGGAAATGGCACCTGACCTCGCCTTCGCTCCGCCTGCGATCAGCGGTAAGTTTGGCGATACACCTTTTGTCACCGGGCCGCAGCAGCCGTCCGCGAGCCTCGCCGCCGCCGATCCGCAGTCCGGTGCCGGCACCGGTGCCCTGCCGCCGGAAACGGCGGGTCCGATGGCCCTGCGCAGCGCCGCTGCTGCCGGCAACGCCGCAGCGGAATTCCAGATCGGGGTTCATTACACCGAAGGCAAGGGTGTCACACCGGATCTGGCGGAAGCCGCCCGCTGGTATGAGCGCGCAGCCGCCAAGGGGCTCGCTCCGGCGCAGTACCGCCTTGCCAGCCTTTATGAAAAGGGCCGTGGTGTGCCGCGCGACATCACCAAGGCACGCGACCTCTATCTGAAGGCTGCGGAGGCCGGTAACGCCAAGGCCATGCACAATCTCGCCGTCATCTATGCCGAGGGCGCCGAAGCCCAGCCGGACATGGCAGCGGCTGCCAAGTGGTTCAAGTCGGCAGCTGAACACGGTGTTGCCGACAGCCTCTACAATCTGGGCATCCTCTATGCCCGGGGCATCGGCGTCGAGAAGGATCTGGTCGAAAGCTACAAGTGGTTCGCCATTGCCGCGCGCGGCGGCGACGCGGAAGCTGCCCGCAAGCGCGATGATGTGGCCAACATGCTGGATGCCAAAGGTCTTGCTGCTGCCCGCCTTGCTGTGGACACCTTCAAGCTGAAAGATCTCAACCCTGCGGCCAATACAGTTCTCCTTGACCCCGCATGGGATGAAGCTGCGGCAATGCCCGTCAACGCATCGGCAGATGGTGAGGTGAACGAAATCCTGCAGGCGCAGGCGCTGCTGCAGAAGCTCGGATTCGACCCCGGCGTGGCTGATGGCTCAATGGGGCCGAAGACCCGTTCTGCGATTGAAGCTTTTCAGCGCAGCGCCAACCTTCCGGTAACCGGAAACGTGGATGCTGGTCTGATCAGGGCTCTGCTTGGGCGTTCAATCTGAATGTGAGCAGATTGCTGAAATTCCAAGGTTGACAGGGCTGCAAAAGCAGCCCTTTTAACACGTGTCTTTCCGTTCAGGCGCCGCGCCCCGCGCGGCTGCCGCAAGCCGGTATTAAGCCCGTGCAACTGTATCTGCCCATCGCCGAGATTTCGGTGAACATGTTCATGATCTTCGGCATGGGTGGCGCCGTGGGCTTTCTGTCCGGGCTCTTCGGCATTGGCGGCGGCTTTCTGCTGACGCCGCTTCTCATCTTCTCCGGCATCCCTCCCGCCGTCGCCGTGGCCACCGTCACCACGCAAACCGTGGCCTCGTCGGCCTCCGGCGTGCTGACTTACTGGCGGCGCGGGGCCATCGACATGAAGATGGCCGGCATTCTGCTTACGGCGGGTATTGCCGGTTCGGCTACCGGCGCCTGGCTCTTCGGCAAGCTGCAGGCCATCGGCCAGCTCGATGTGGTCATTGCCCTGTCCTACGTGACCTTCCTCAGCACCGTCGGCGGCCTGATGCTGGTGGAATCCCTGCGGGCGATCCGCCAGCGCCGGGCAGGCACGGCCCGCGCGGCCCGCAAGCCCGGCCAGCACAACTGGATCCATGGCCTGCCGCTGAAGGTGCGCTTCCGCAAGTCGAAGCTTTATCTCAGCGTCATCCCGATCATCGTGCTTGGTGCCGGCATCGGCTTCATCGGCACGGTTCTGGGCATCGGCGGCGGCTTCCTCATGGTTCCGGCCATGATCTATCTGCTGCGCATGCCGACCAGCATCGTCATCGGCACCTCGCTGATGCAGATCCTGTTCACCATGGCTTTTGCCACGCTGTTCCTGTCCATCAGCACCCAGACGATCGACATCGTGCTGGCCTTGACGCTGATGATCGGCGGCGTCATCGGCGCGCAGTTCGGTGCCCGCATGGGCCAGAAGCTGCGCGGTGACCAGTTGCGCCTTCTCCTTGCCCTGCTGGTGCTGGCGGTTGGCGTGCGGTTCGCCGTGGATCTTGTCGTCATGCCGGACGAGTTCTACTCAGTCGCCGTGCGCAAGGGGGAGGGCCTGTAATGCATTTGCTCTTCCGTCATCTTGTGGCTGTGTTTCTGCTGGCAGGGACCTTGCTGCCGTCTGCAGCGCGCGCCGAAGGTCTGGTGACGGCCCTGTCTGCGGATACGGTCAGCATCGCCTCGAATTTCACCGGTGCGAAGATAGTTGTCTTTGGCCAGGTGGAATTGCCGCCCGGCGTCTCTGCGCCTGATGCAGGTTATGACCTCGCAGTGGTGCTGAAAGGTCCACCCGAAAACGTCACGACACGCCGCAAGGGCCGGTTCCTGGGTGTGCTGTGGGTCAACCGGGAAGCTGAGACGTTTTACGGCGTGCCCTCGTTCTACGTCATGTCCTCGACCGATCCGGCGAGCGAACTGGGCCCGCGGCAGATGCTGGAGGAGAACAGTATCGGTGCGAGCTACGTCAATCTGCCCATGAGGGCCGATTCCGAGATGCCGCTTGCCGAGAGAGCCCATTTCCGCCAGGCCTTCCTGCGGCTGCGCAAGGAGCATGGCACCTACGTGGACCAGCCGGGCAAGGTGGAGTTTCTGACCCCGACCATGTTCCGCACGACCATTTCACTGCCTGCGACGACACCGGTCGGTGTCTATACGGTGGACACGTTTCTTCTAAAGGGCGGAGAAATGCTGGCGCAGGATCAGAAGGGACTGACGGTGGCCAAGACCGGCTTCGAGCAGATGACCTTCGACATGGCGCATGAGCAGCCTGCGCTTTACGGGCTTGCAGCGATTGTGCTGGCGGTCTTTACCGGCTGGCTTGCCGGTGTCGTCTTCCGCAGGGATTGAGCGTAAGCCGCTGGCGGGATCAGTCTGCGATCAGCTTGGCGGCTGTGAAGGGGTAGAGCCTGTCCGCTCCCAGAAGGAAAGCCGAGAAACGGCGGGGCGGGAAAACGGCCGCAAAGGCCGGATCCATCACATTCAGGCCGCCCGTCAGCGCGCCGAAGGCCGGCAGAACCAGCCGTGTGCCATCGGTTGCAAAGCAGGGGCGGCGGATGGAGCGGCCATAGCGGCGCACCTTGGCCGCCGGATGCAGATGGCCGCAGACTTCACCCTTTGCGGCGCCGTTGCCTTCTGAGGGCTCATGCCGGAAGGTGAGGCCGCCCAGCGTCAGTTCATCGACGCATTCCCCGCAGAGCCGGACGGGCGCTACAGGATCATGATTGCCGGTGACCCATATCCATTCGCGGTTGAGTTGCAGCGTGGCAAGGAAGGCGCGGTAAGGTGCGGGCAGCCGGTCCGAGCCTTCCGCATCATGGAAACTGTCCCCCAGGGCAATGATGCGGGACGGGTCGAAAGCCTCGATGACCAGTGCCAGGCGTTCCAGCGTGGCCGCCGTATCATAGGGCGGCAGCAGAACGCCGCGGCGGGCGAGGGAGGAGGCTTTTTCCAGATGCAGGTCGGCGACGATGAGGGTGGCTTCTTCGGCCCACCAGGCGACGCCGCTGTCATGCAGACCGAGCTGGGTTCCGGCAACGGCAATATCGTGACACACGGGCGTGGTGCGCCGCATTGGTCCCGGCTGTCTGAGCGCCGTCATGCCATGGCCTCCCCGATCAAATCATCCGCTGCTTCTGCAAGGATGCTTTCCTGAGCCTCGCCATAAATGGGTTCTCTTCCGATTTCCAGCAGAACAGGAACCGCAAGGGGCGAAACTCTTGCGAGATGAGTATGCGTGATTCGACCCTTGATCCTTAAAAGAAGTTCACCAAGCCGGGAGATATCCAGAAGTCCTTCTGCTGCATCGTTCCATGTTGCACGCAGAAGGATGTGGTCCGGCTCGTGCTGGCGCAGCACATCATAGATGAGATCGGATGAAACCGTGACCTGACGGCCGGATTTCTCCTGCCCCGGATGGCGCCGCTCGATCAGGCCGGAAATGACGGCGCAGTAGCGGAAGGTGCGCTTCAAAAGGCTGGACTCCGCCAGCCAGGCATCCAGGTCATCGCCCAGAAGATCCTCCTCGAACAGGGCATCGAGAGACAGGCGGCCGGTACGGATGAGAAGATCCGGATCTCCCAGCCCCCAGATCGCCAGCGCATAGTCATTGGCGACAAAGCCCAGCGGCTTGGCGCCCAGCCGCTCCAGCCGCCGGGTCAGCAGCATGCCGAGTGTCTGGTGGGCAAGGCGCCCCTCGAAGGGATAGCAGACGAGGTAATGCTTGCCCGCACGCGGGAAGGTCTCCACCAGCAGGCCGCTGCGGCTGGGCAGCAGGGACTTGGCCCGCTGCAGTTCCAGCCAGTCGCGCACTTGATCCGGCAAGGCCGGCCAGTGGTCCGGCTCGGACAAAAGCCGCCGCACGCCATCGGCCAGATAGGTGGAGAGCGGAAACTTGCCGCCCTGATAGGAAGGCACCATCGGCTTTTCGGCCTTGGCCCGCGAGACATAGGCCTCGTTCTCGATGATGCTCTCGAACCGCAGGATCTCGCCGGCAAAGAGGAATGTGTCGCCGGGGGCAAGCTGCTCCAGAAACCATTCCTCGATCTCGCCCAGCACCCGGCCGCCGCGCCCCAGCGGCGTGCGGCGGCCCTGCTCCTTGCCGCGCACCAGCCGCACCTTCAGCATGGGGGCTTCGACAATGGTGCCCACATTCAGCCGGTACTGCTGGGCAATGCGAGGGTGGGTGATGCGCCACAGCCCGTCCGGCCCCTGTTTCAGCTTGGCGTAACGGTCATAGCTTTTCAGCGCATAGCCCCCGGTGGCCACGAAATCGAGCACGCGGGTAAAGGTTTCCCGGTCGAGATGGCGGTAGGTCTGCGTCTCGCGGATTTCCGCATAAAGTTCATCCGCATCAAAAGGTGCGGCGCAGCCCATGCCGAGAATATGCTGGGCCAGAACATCCAGCGCGCCGCGCCGCAGCGGCGGGGTGTCCTGTCCGCCGCTGGTGGAGGCTTCGAGCGCGGCCCGGCATTCCAGCACCTCGAAACGGTTGGCGGGGACGAGAACGGCACGCGAGGGCTCGTCCATGCGGTGATTGGCGCGGCCGATGCGCTGGGCAAGGCGGCTCGCCCCCTTTGGCGCGCCCACGTTTATGACGAGATCGATATCGCCCCAGTCGATGCCCATGTCGAGCGACGAGGTGGCAACCACGGCGCGGAGCTGACCCGAGGCCATCGCCGCTTCCACCTTGCGCCGCTGCCCCACATCCAGCGAGCCATGGTGCAGGGCGATGGGCAGGGTGTCCTCATTGATCTTCCACAGATCCTGAAACAGGCTTTCGGCCTGCGAGCGGGTGTTGACGAATACGAGCGTCACCCGGTGCGCCTTGATGAGGCGGTAGACATCCGGCAGAGCGTATCGGGCCGAATGCCCGGACCATGGCACGCGCTCTGATGTATCGAGAATGGTGATATCCGGGGCTGCTCCGCCGGTGACAGTCACCAGCTCGCTCAGACAGCGGCCTTCCGGCTCCGTCTGCGCCACCAGATAGGCGCGCAGGTCATCCGGCTCTGCCACCGTTGCCGACAGGCCGGCGAGCCGCACGTCCGGGGCAATACGGCGCAGGCGGGCAAGCCCAAGCGCCAGCAGATCGCCGCGCTTGGAGGTGACCAGCGCATGAAGCTCATCCAGAACGATGGTCTTCAGGCTTTTGAACATGCCGGAAGCTGCGGGATCGGACAGCAGCAGGGCGATCTGTTCCGGCGTTGTCAGCAGGATATCGGGCGGTGCCTGCTTCTGCCGCTGGCGCTTGTGGGTGGGGGTATCGCCGGTGCGCGTCTCGATCCGCACCGGCAGGTCCATCTCCGCCACCGGCGTTTCCAGATTGCGGGCAATATCGACGGCGAGCGCCTTGAGCGGGGAAATGTAGAGCGTATGCACGCCCTGCCGCATTGCCTGAACCGTGCCCGGCTTCGGCCGTCCCCGTTCCGTCAGCTCGACGAGGCTCGGCAGGAAGCCCGCCAGCGTCTTGCCTGCGCCGGTCGGGGCAATCAGCAGCGCGGACTGCCCGCGCCCCAGCACATCCAGCAAGGCCAGCTGATGCGTGCGCGGGCTCCAGCCGCGCGCGGCAAACCAGGCACGGAACCGTTCGGGCAGAAGCTGATCCTGAGGGGAGGCGGTCATGTGCAAGGGTTGCGCCGGAGCCTGAGGCTGTGAGAGAGGAAAGGCCTGGGGCCATGGCTTCTGATTATAGGTCAGCTGGTTGCCGCTCCAAGCTCTTTCGGGACAGGAAAAATCCGCATGTTCACCGCCTTTGGCAAAGTGCCGAGAAGGCCCTATGCTTCTGCCCCATGTCCATTGCCGCATCCTGCCTTCTGCATCTGACCCCGGAAGGGCTCTTCTGCCCTGAGGCGAACGCTTATGTTGATCCGGTGCGCCCGGTGGCGAGGGCCATCATCACCCATGCCCATGCCGACCATGCGCGGGCCGGACATGGGGCAGTTCTGGCGACGGAAGAAACGCTGGACATCATGGCCCTGCGCTACGGCGAAGGCTTTTGCGGCCAGCGCCAGACGGTTGCCTATGGACAACGGCTGGATCTGGGTGGCGTGACCTTGACGCTAAAGCCTGCCGGGCACGTGCTGGGATCGGCGCAGGTGGTGCTGGAGGCGGGGGGAGCGCGGGCCGTCATCTCCGGCGACTACAAGCGGCAGGCTGATCCCACCTGCGCGCCGTTCGAGCTGGTGCCCTGCGATGTCTTCGTGACGGAGGCAACCTTTGGCCTGCCGGTCTTCCGGCATCCCGAGGCCGGCGCGGAAATGGCCAAGCTGCTGGCCTCGCTGGCGTTGTTTCCGCAGCGCACGCATCTTGTCGGGGCCTATGCCTTGGGTAAAGCGCAGCGGGTCGTCGCGGAGTTGCGCCGCGCCGGATATGACCGGACCATCTATCTCCACGGCGCGCTGGAAAAGATCACCGCCTATTACCAGAGCCGGGGCATTGCACTGGGGCCGGTGGAGCCAGTGGGACGGCTCGGCAAGGAGCTGGCCGGGGAAATCGTGCTGTGCCCTCCCGGCGAGCTTGCCGGACGCTGGGCGCGGCGCTTCGGCGATCCGGTGACGGCGGTGGCCTCCGGCTGGATGCGCGTGCGCGCCAGAGCCCGCCAGCGCGGGGCCGAACTGCCGCTGGTCATTTCCGACCACGTGGACTGGCCCGATCTCACCCGCACGGTGCTGGAAACCGGGGCTGCCGAAACATGGGTCACACATGGCGCCGAGGAAGCTCTGGTGCACTGGTGTGAAACCGTTGGACGCAGGGCCCGGCCTCTTCATATGATCGGCTACGGGGAAGAGGAAACCGAAATCGATTCTGCCCCGGCTGACACTGACACTTAAGCTTGAGGCGCGCTGCAGACCTGCCGCGCCCTTCCGGGAAGACGGCCATGGCGGACAAGAACGAGACCGAAGACACCGCAGAACCTGCCGAGCAGGAGCTGGAAGCAGCCATTGCGGAGCTTTTCGAGGATTATCTCGCCGGTTTCAACGATGCCGATGCAGAGTCGCTCATCGACTGCTTTTCCTTGCCGGCCACCATCTGGCAGATGGAAAAGGGCTATGTCTTTGATGACGAGGAAGAGCTGGCGGAGAACATCGACGCCCTGCTGGATGCGCTCGACAAGGAGAATATCTCCTATTCCGAGTTCGACGTGGTCTCTGCCCACATCTCCGGCCCCACGGCGCTGGTCACCCTCGACTGGCGTCAGGAAAGTGCTGATGGCGAGAGCGTCTTCGAATTCACCTGCCACTATCACCTCGTGTCTGATGGCGAGGTCTGGCGCATTGCCATGATCGTCAACGAGCAATAAGTCTGCGGCGGGTGTTGCCTGAAGCAGATAGAAAAAAGGCCCGCGTCCGGGAAAGACGCGGGCCTTTTGATTAAAGGATGGCCTGCCTCAGCCGTCCTGCTTCTTCGACTTCTTCTTCACGCCGTCGCCCTTGCGGTGGGCGGCCTTTTTCGGGCCGCCGTCCTTGAAGGCCGGCTTGCCCTTGCGCGGGGCGAAGCCTTCACCGGCTGGTGCGCCGCCGAAGCCGCCGCCGTCAGCGCCGCGCTTGCCGCGCTTCGGGCCACGGTCGAGCGGAGCTTCGTCCATCGGGGCAAAGGCCGGATGCGTTGGGCGCGGTTCATCGTCCTCGAAACGCCTGCGGCGCGGAGCCGGGCCGCCACGGCCAGCGGGGGCACCGCCACCGAAGCCACGGCCGGTGTTGCGTTCACGGGCGCGCTCGTAACGGCTCGGGCCGTCCTCGTCATTGCCACGGAAGGAAGGGGCAAAGCCGCCGCGCACGTCGGCGGGCTCGATCACCACACCGCGCTCGCCGGAGCCATCGCGGCGGATCACATCGGCATATTTCTCCGCATGGCCGCCCATGATCTCGAAGAGGGTTTCGGTGTTGCCGATCTTGATGGCACCCACTTCCTTCTTCGTCACATGGCCTGCGCGGCAGATCATCGGCAGCAGCCAGCGCGGGTCGGCGCGGTGCTTGTGGCCGAGGGACAGGCGGAACCAGACGCCATCTTCAAACTTGTTGCGGACTTCGAAGCTCTTGCCGCCGCCGAAGTCATCACGCGGACCCCTGTCACCTCTGTCGCCCCTGTCACCACGCTCACGCGGGCCGCGGGCTTCAAAGCTGTCTTCCGTCAGCTCTTCCGGCGGCGGCAGGCGCAGCTGGTACAGGCGCACGAAGGCCGCCGCGATGCGCTCGGCATCATGCACGGCCAGAAGCTCACGGGCCGTCTCCAGATCTTCTTCTTCTGCCGGTTCGTTCAGCACCGGATCGGCAAGAAGGCGGGCCTTGTCCTGGGCGCGGATGGCATTGGCAGAGGGGGCTTCACGCCATTCGGCCTTCACACCGGCCAGCTGCAGCAGGCGCTCTGCGGCGCGGCGGCGCGGATAGGGGACGATGAGGACGCTGGAGCCTTTGCGCCCGGCGCGGCCCGTGCGTCCCGAACGGTGCAGCAGGGCGGCCTTGCCGGTCGGCAGGTCGGCGTGAATGACGAGATCAAGGTTGGGCAGGTCGATGCCGCGTGCGGCCACATCGGTGGCGACGCAGACGCGGGCACGGCCATCACGCATGGCCTGCAGCGCGTGGCTGCGCTCGGCCTGGCTCAACTCGCCCGACAGCGCCACGACCGAGAAGCCCCGGTTGGCAAGGCGTGAGGTCAGCCGGTTCACCGCCTCACGGGTGGCGCAGAACACGATGGCCTTCTGGGCCTCATGGAAGCGCAGGATGTTGATGATGGCGTTCTCGCGCTCGTTCGGCACGACCGGCATGGCGATATAGTCGATGTCGACATGCTGCTCGCGGCCGCTGATCGTGGTCAGGCGGACGGCGTTGCGCTGGAAGCGCTGGGCCAGATCAGCAATCGGTTTCGGCACGGTGGCCGAGAACATCAGCGTGCGGCGGTCTTCCGGAGCGGCGTCCAGAATGAACTCCAGATCCTCACGGAAGCCGAGGTCCAGCATTTCGTCGGCTTCGTCCAGAACCACGGCGCGGATGCCGGAAAGGTCGAGGGTGCCGCGTTCGATGTGGTCGCGCAGGCGGCCAGGCGTGCCGACGACGATGTGGGCGCCGCGTTCGAGGGCCCGGCGCTCGGCGCGCGGATCCATGCCGCCAACGCAGGACGCGGTCTGTGCGCCGGCCTGCTCATAAAGCCAGGTCAGCTCAGCCTTGACCTGCAGGGCCAGCTCACGGGTCGGGGCGATGGCAAGGGCCACCGGCGCACCGGCGGGGCCGAGGTGTTCATCGTCTCCAAGCAGCGTCGGAGCAAGGGCGAGGCCGAAGGCAACAGTCTTGCCGGAGCCGGTCTGGGCGGAAACCAGAAGGTCAGCGTCTGCGGGGGCGTCGGCCAGGATGGTTTCCTGAACCGGAGTAAGGCTGGTATAGCCCCGTTTTGCCAAAGCGGCGGCCAGCGCCGGTGCAACGGCGTGCGTCTCGATCATGTGTGTCTTTCGTGAAAAAGGAGACGGAGCAGCCTTCATATGTCCGGCGTGCCCGTCATGTTGGACCCCCCTATACGGCAAAAGTGGCCTGCCGTCCACTGGCTGCGGCAAACCTCTGGCACACGGCTGCTTGCCGGGAGCTGCATGCGTGCGGTCCGGATAGGTCCAAACACCTAATATGCCACAAATCACGATTTTAGGTTGTCTGGTTAGTCTGGCGTTAACTCAGAGTACCTACCGAAGCATATTCAGGTTGCAGCTCCGGACTGATAGATGGTGGGCTTCGATGCGCAATATACGTCTGCAAATCGCTTTCATGGCGGTAGTACCGCTTCTGGCAGTTGTTGTTTATGCCAGTAATTTTCTTCTGAGCGAATTCACATACCTGCGCAAGATGCAAGACATGAGGCCACTCGTTGAGGTTTTGGGCCTTGTCGAGGCTGTCGTGGACGAATTGCAGAAGGAACGTGGCCAGACGGCGGTGCTCATTGCCTCCGGCTATGACCAGGCAGCGGCAGCGGCTGTCACCAAACAAAGGGGCGCAACGGATGCAGATCTGCTGGCTCTGCAGGCGTTCCTGTCGCAGGCTGCTGTGGCGGATGCCCCTGCCGAGCTCAAGGAGATGGCCAGCCTCCCGCGCGTCATTGTCAGCCACCGGTCCGCGGTCGATGCCCGTTCGGTCAATGGCGCTGACAACCTGAAGGTTTACACAGATCTGATCTCCGGCCTCATGGGCACGGTTTCTGCAATCGCGCTTGATACGGGCGAGCCGCGCCTGGCAGCAGAATTGCTGCCGTTCACGGCGCTTATTCAGGCCAAGGAAGCCGGCGGGCTGGAGCGCGCCATCGGTGCGCGCCTGTTTACGGCGGCCAGCAAGGGGGAGGTGACCGACTATGCGGTGTTCCTGTCTTTTGTCGACCGGGTGGCTGCCGGCGAGGCCTATCTTCAGAGTTTCCATATGCTGGCGGCGCCTGAACAGGCCGCAGCGCTTGACCGGATGATGACCGGCAGCGCCGTTCAACAGGTCAGGGACTGGCGCAAGGTGCTTCTCACCCTGCCGCAGACGGACAATGCGCAGGGGGTGACGGGACCGCAGTGGTTCGAGGCGGCAACGGCCCGGCTCGACATCATCCGCAAGGAGACGCTGGACCTGCTCAAGGCCGCCGGTGAGACCGTCGCAGTCATGGAGGGCGAAGCCTATTCCCGCGCGCTGGTTGCCGGGCTCATGTCTGCCGCGGCCATCGCGGTGACGGTGATCATCAGCCTTCTCAATCTGCGTGCGATCCTCGCCAACTTGCGCCAGATCCGCGCAGCGCTGGGACGGGTGGCGCAGGACGAAACCGACTTCACCATGCCGCTGCTGGAGCGGGGCGACGAAATCGGCGATCTGGCCCGTGCAGGCACCGTGTTCCAGGACAATGCCCGCCGCCGTCAGGCCCTGGAAAAGGAAATGGAGCAGGAGCGTTCGCTCGAAGGCGGCCGCCAGTCGCAGGTCGAGGCCATCATCGACCGTTTCCGCAACATGATCGATGCCAGCATGCAGGCCGTGGCCGAAAAGACGGAAGCGATGGCCGGCAGTGCTCAGAGGGTGACGGAAGTGTCGGGGCGGGCCTTTGCCGCGGCCGATCAGGCGCGGGCAGCCTCTGCCACGTCCTCGCGCAGTGTCCAGACCGTGGCCGCTGCGGCTGAGGAACTCTCCAGCGCTATCTCGGAGATCCTCAACCAGTCCGACCGGTCGTCTGTTGCTATTGCCGCAGCCACCGAAGTTGTGCACGAGACGGATGTGCATGTGTCGAGCCTGGCGGAAGCGACGGACAAGATCGGCGTTGTCGTCGAGATGATCCGCGCCATCGCCGAGCAGACGAACCTTCTCGCCCTCAACGCCACCATCGAGGCAGCCCGTGCCGGAGAAGCGGGCAAGGGTTTTGCCGTTGTAGCGGCCGAAGTGAAGGAACTGTCCAATCAGACGGCCCGGGCGACGGAGGAAATCGCCGCCCAGATCACTTCGGTGCAGGGCATGACCAGCAAGGCGGTGACCTCGATTCAGCGCATCACCGGATCAATCGAATCCGTGATGGAAATGACGACGGCCATCAAGAACGCGGTCGGCGAACAGAGCGCAGCAACACGCGAGATCACCCAGAGCATCACCATCGCGGCCGATGGCGCGGATCAGGTTGCGGCCAGCGTCGCCAATGTGACCCGGACCGCACAGGACACGCGTACCGAGGCGGAGATGGTCGACAGCCTGTCGCGTGATGTGAAGTCCGTCTCCGAGAACCTGTCCAAGGCGGTCGATGCCTTCCTTGCGGATATGGTTCAGGATGTGGAAGCCCGCCGCGCGGCCCTGCGCCGCCAGATGGCGAGCTGATACGCGCAGCAGAGACATGTTGATGAAGGACGCAGGTGGCAGCCCCGCCGGCGTCCTTTTGCTGTTCCACGAGCCAACTTCGTGGACTTGGGCCCCCGGCGCGTTATCATCCGGGTATGCGTGCCTTTTCCCGCCTTCTGGACCGTCTTGCCTTTGAAAGCTCCCGCAATGCCAAGGAGGCGCTGCTGGTGGACTATTTCCACCGCACGCCCGATCCGGACCGGGGCTATGCCCTTGCGGCGCTGACGGGCACGCTGGAGTTCCGTCACGCCAAGCCTGCAATGCTGCGGGCGCTGGCGGGGGAACGGACGGACCCGGTGCTGTTCGCGCTGTCCTATGATTTCGTCGGCGATCTGTCCGAGACGGTGGCGCTGATGTGGCCTGCACCGGACCGGGCCGGCGAAGCTGATGGTGAGGGGCCGGGACTTTCCGCCGTGGTGCAGCGGCTCTCTGGCGCTGGCCGCAGCGAGGTGCCGCAGTTGATTGCCGGATGGCTGGACCTTCTGGATGAGACCAGCCGCTGGGCGCTTTTGAAGCTTGTCACCGGCGGCTTGCGGGTGGGTGTGTCCTCCCGCCTCGCCAAGACCGCGCTGGCGCGGCTTGGAACTGTCAGCGTGGACGAGATCGAGGAGGTCTGGAACGCGCAGAAGCCGCCTTATGCGGCGCTTCTGGCCTGGGTGGAGGGGAAGGGTGGTAAGCCCGAGGCACGGGACCCGGCGCCCTTCCGGCCGCCGATGCTGGCACACCCGCTGGATGAGGCGCGGGATATGGAGGCGCTGGACCCGGCTCAGTTTCTGGCCGAATGGAAATGGGACGGCATCCGTGTGCAGGCCGCAGCCGGGCGCGATGCGGCGGGCAAGCATGTTGCAAGGCTGTACTCCCGCTCCGGCGATGACATTTCCGCCGCCTTTCCCGATGTACTGGAGAGCCTGACCTTCGAGGGCTGTATCGACGGGGAACTGCTGATCCTGCGCGATGGTGCGGTGCAGCCCTTTTCCGAGCTGCAGAAGCGGCTGAACCGCAAGACGGCAGCACCGAAGCTGATGCAGCAGCTTCCGGCCGCCATAAGGGCCTATGATCTTCTGGTGGACAATGGAGAAGACCTGCGCGCCCTGCCGTTCGAGCAAAGGCGGGCGCGGCTGGAGGCTTTCCTGATCGCGCAGGTGCCGCCGCGCATTGACCTGTCGCCGCTGGTGCCCTTTGCGAACTGGGAGGAACTGGCCCGCTGGCGGGAAGAGCCTTCCGCGCATCTGCCGGAAGCGGATGCAGGTGCCGTGGAAGGGCTGATGTTGAAGCGGCGGCAGTCGCCCTATCTGGCAGGGCGTCCGCGCGGGGAATGGTTCAAGTGGAAGCGCGATCCCTTCACGGTGGACGCGGTGCTGATGTATGCGCAGCGCGGCCACGGCAAGCGCTCGTCCTATTATTCGGACTATACTTTCGGCGTCTGGCGGGGCGAGGAGCTTGTGCCGGTGGGCAAGGCCTATTCCGGCTTTACCGATGAGGAACTGCTGGAGATCGACCGCTTCGTCCGCAACAACACGGTCAACCGCTTCGGCCCGGTGCGGGAAGTGGTGCATACGCCCGATCTGGGGCTGGTGCTGGAAGTGGCGTTTGAGGGGTTGAACCGCTCCGGACGGCACAAATCCGGCCTTGCCATGCGCTTTCCCCGCATCGCCCGCCTGCGCTGGGACAAGCCGCCGCATGAGGCTGACCGGATCGGGACTCTGGAGGCTCTGTTGCCAATGCCTGCCAGCGTGACTTGAGTCTCCGGCGCGAAACCGGCAAGGTTCGCCCTGACCGGAAAAGCCGGTTCGACGGGAGACCTGTCAGTGATCGACTATTTTTACACCCACGTTTCTCCCTGGGCCTATCTCGGCCATCAGGCCTTTGTGGATCTTGCGGCGGCGCATGGGCAGGAGATCCGGTTCCGGCCGGTCAATCTGGCCGGGGTTTTCGAGGTGTCTGGCGGTCTGCCGCTGGCCAAGCGCCATCCGGTGCGTCAGGCCTACCGTTTTGTCGAGCTGCAGCGCTGGCGGGAAAAGCGCGGCATGCCGCTGACACTGAAGCCTGCCTTCTTTCCCGCCGATCCCACCCTGGCCGATTGCTGCGCCATTGCCGTGGCCGAGGCAGGTGGTCCGGTGGCGGCCTGTTCAGCACGGTTCTTCCAGGCCGTCTGGGTGGAAGACCTCAACATCGCCGGCGAAGCGGTTCTGGCCGGGCTGATGCGCGAGATGGGCCTTGATGCAGACGCCTTGCTTGCAGCAGCAGGCAGCGAACCCATTCGGGAAGCCTATCAGGATAACCAGCGCCGTGCCATCGAACTGGGTGTCATCGGCTCGCCCTGCTACGTGCTGAAAGGTGAGCCCTTCTGGGGGCAGGACAGGCTGGACCTGCTGGAAGATGCGCTTGTCTCGGGCCGGGATGCCTTCCGGCCGGTTTGAGGCGGGGCAAGGTTCCTGGGCAGAACTGCCGCGACGGCGTGCTTTTGACATAGTCCCCCGCTAACATGCAGTTTGTGTGGGCGAGTCCCCCGGCGCGCGGCGAATGGAGGCATAGGCGATGGCTGATCCGGAACTGGCATCATCTGCGCGGCTGCGCGCAGGAACGCTCGCCGTGGCTCTTCTGGCCCTGTCCGGCTTCCTGCCTGGACAAGTGGCAGAGGCGAAAAGCGCGGCGCCGCAGGGCAGCCTTGCGGCGGGCCAGGTGGCAGGTCAGGGGGCTCCCGCAAAGACCCGGCCCTCGGGCAAGCCTGCCGCCAAGGCAAAAGCTCAAGGCCAGAGTCAGAGCCAGGTTAAAACCAAGCCCAAGCCTGCTCCCGCCGTTCCCGCAAGCAAGACCTCGAACAACGCTGCAGGCAGATCCCAAGCGGACTCACCAGCGAAAGTGCCGGTGAGCGGGCCTGCAACGGCACCTGTCCCGGTGGCGGACCAGCAGGCAAATCCGGCGCAGGAAACCGCGCCCTCTGAGGCTCCGGTCGCTGATCCGCAGCGTTACGCGCTCGTGAAAGTGGACGGCAGCTACCTGCGGCTGGACAGGGTGGCCGGAACGATCGCCTTCTGTAAACCGGCTAATGGGGTGTGGCGCTGCATGCCTTCTCCGGATGCAGAAGCCGCTTATTTGGGTGAAATCGAGCAGCTGCGGCAGGAAAACGCAGCCCTGCGGCAAGAAATTGCGGCTCTCAAGGGGAACTCGGACAGCGGTGTCCCGGGCCGCCCATCCGCAGAAGCGCCCCGCGGCAACACCCGGCCAGCGCCGGAGCTGTCGCAAAAGGATGAAGAACAGCTCGACGAAATGCTCTCCTTCACGGAGCAGGCCATGCGCCGGTTCTTCGGTCTGATGCGGGATCTGCAAAGAGAAACGGGGCAGTAGACTGTCTTTTCCTCGCATCTCATGGCCGCGTTGCCGGCTCTGGCGGGACAGGCTGTCTCCTCTGCTCAGTCTGCCCGCAGGCGTGACAGGGCTTCCTGCGTGCCAGTGGGCAGGCCCGCTGGCTCGCCGCTCTCCCGGCAAACCGGGCCGAAAGCGGTGTCGGTGATGGCGCAAAGACGGCTGGCGCGGCTTTCGAACACGAAGAAACGCGCGCCCAGCATGTTTGCCTGGGTGCCGGTCAGACTGACGGCGATCACGAAGCTTTCTCCTGCCTTAAGCGGACTGATCCAGGTCAGTTTCATCTCGAAAAGACGGCGCCCGCTGCCTGTTTCCTGTTGCCAGCCGAGGTTCAGGGGAGTCTGTTGCCAGACGTGAGGCAGAGCCTCGCCGATGCATTGCGCGACAAAGCAATCATCTGCCTTGTTGTCCGCCCCAAGATGCCTTGGGAGCACGGTGCCGCGGTAAATGACCGATCCTCCCCCCTCAACAATGCTCTCCAGGGTTACCTTGTTGGTCAATGGAGAAGGGGGCAAGGCACGGGGAGCCGCTTCTTCCGGCATGGCTTGAACCACATCCTTGAACTTGCTGCGGAATGTGCGGGCGGTGCCGGCAGGCGGGGTATAGCCATCGATAGCTGTGGCCAGAACCTCTCCGGTCACGGCGTTCTTCATCTGATGGACGATGGTCAGAATATGCGGGCCATCGAAACAGACGAGAGAGGAAACCACAAGCAGCGTGCTGCAGGGGGCCGGAGTGTGGAAGCGGATGTGCCGCACGCGGCGGGCGCCGACCAGAGACTCACTCAGCGCGCAGATGAGCCGGAACTGCCTGTCCGCCTCATCGAGCCGTTGGACGCAACCATGTTCGCTCAAAATACCCTGTTCTGTACAATCGCCTTGGCTCACATAGGAGAACAGGGTTTCTTCAGTCAGCATCGTGTGGTGGCCCTGATGGTTGCTGTAGCCGGAAAAAATATGTAAATTACCTTCAGGTAATATTATAGATATTCATATTTACGCTAAGGAAATTATCAATAAGAGATTTGCTCTGGTCCGCTATTTCGAGAGGAAAGCTCTGGAAAACATGGCATCCGCCTGGGAAGACGTCCAGCGTGGCGGAGTTCCCGGACGATATCCATCGGGAAGCCTGAAACAGCGTGTCATCCAGAAGAGGATCCCGGGTTCCCACCACGAAATAGGCGGGCGGCATGCCGCTCAGGTCTGCCATCAGGGGGGAAATGTCCGCAGACTTGGGGTCTTCGCCGTTCTGCAGATACAAACGGACGAACATTTCGATGTCGCGCGTGTTCAGGACCAGCTTCTCCGTGCCCCAGGATCTGGCGCTTGGCGTCAGGCTCAGATCGAAACAGCCGGCTATAAAGACGGCGGCGCCGAAGGGTGTCAGGCCGTGCCTGTCCCGCAGGCGCAGCAGGGTGACGGCAGCCAGATTGGCGCCTGCGCTGTCCCCGCCGATGGAAAACCGTCTCAGCCCGAATTCCCGCGCGGCCGGCCCGATGAGCCAGAGGGCCGCAGCTTCGCAGTCATCCGGCGCGGCAGGATAGGGATGTTCCGGAGCAAGCCGGTAGTCCACGGAAGCAACCAGAAGTCCCGTCCTGTCAGCCATTTCGGCCAGCCGCAGATCCTGCAGGTCCGCCCCGCCGAACGTCCAGCCGCCGCCATGAATATGCAGGAAGGCGCCCTCCGGCCGGCTGTCCTGTGGCCGGAACAGCCGGAGGCGGAGCTTGCCCGCTGCCCCGCCACGGGCAGGACCCTCGATCCAGACATCCTCAGCGCGCGGGCTGCGGACGGGGGCCGGGAAGGGGCCTATGCCTTGCTCCCGCCGGTCGCGGACCACCTGCGGGGGGAAGCTCCACTGATCCGGCTCGGCAGCCAGCCGCGCCGCGAGAGCCTCATTGAAGGCGCGTGTTTCTTCGCTCACGGCTTCGGGCAGGAAGAGGGAATGGTTAAGACTCAGCATCAAGGATTCTCCGGTTCCGGTGACTGCGGAAAAGCTAAGGTGTCGGATCGTGACTGCCAATCTGCTTCAGCCAGGGGGCGTCAGGGGGCAATCCGGAGAAGCTGCAGCGCGTTGCCGTTTCTCCCAGGTCACTTGCGGGAGATTCGGGCAAGGCTTGATCTGGTGCAAGGTGATGTGCACTGTGAAGGCAGAGCCTTCTGACCGGGATGGCTGCGCCCGTTGTGCGGTGTGCGCTGGCCTGACCGGATGGACTTGCGTTCGTGCGGATCCGGGGGCCGATGCGTCAGCATTCCGGTCCGCCCGGACAGTATGTGATAAGGGGCCGGGAGCCGTGGAGCGGCCCAGACGCGGTCAGGCGTGCCGGGGTGTAAAATCGGGGGGGAAAGCATTGGCGGACATCAACAATTACCATTTCATCATTGCGGATGATCATCCTTTGTTTCGCGGGGCGCTGCGGCAGGCGCTTGATTTGCTCTATCCCGGATCGGTGATCGACGAAGCCGGTACGCTGGAGGATGTGACCGCCCGCCTGGAGGATGCTGGCGGCGTGGATCTGGTGCTGCTGGATCTGTCCATGCCCGGCATGCGCGGCTTCTCGGGCCTTATGTTCCTGCGCGCCCAGCACCCTTCGGTCCCGGTGGTGATTGTCTCGGCCAATGAAGAGCCTCAGGCCATTCGCCGGGCCATCGGCTTTGGGGCGTCAGGGTTCATTCCCAAGTCCCATGGCATCGAAGTCATCCGCAATGCGATCGAGCAGGTGATGGCCGGTTCGCTTTGGACCCCGCCGGAAATCGACCTTACCATCGCCGACAAGGATTCTGATGCGGCGCGCCGGCTGGCCAGTCTGACGCCGCAGCAGGTGCGCGTCCTCATGATGCTGTCGGAAGGTCTTCTGAACAAGCAGATCGCCTATGAGCTGTCCGTATCCGAGGCAACCGTCAAGGCGCATGTGTCTGCCATCTTGCAGAAACTGGGCGTTGAAAGCCGGACGCAAGCGGTGATTGCTGCCTCCAGGATCGAAGCCGGAAGCTGGCAGATACCGGAAGCAAGCCAGGATCTTTGATCCTGCTGCTCTGGATTTCAGCCCTGCCAGAATCCGCCAACAGTCAAACGCTGTTCTTTGGGCATGCCCACCCTTTGAGCATGCTTATTGAGCAATGCTGCGCAGGCTGGAGAGCGTGGACAGGTATTTTATCAAATTGATTAAATTGATTGGCCGTTTCCTGTTGAACTCATTTGGAAATCTTCGCTTCTTTAAATCAGATCGTGATTTTTACCCCCTCTTTACGGAGATATGAGACATTACGTTCCCTGGCGACACATGTACCCTGTGCGCAAATATTGACCGGATAGTGGATGAGCCAGGCGAAGGCCGAGAAGCAGGTCGCATTCGGAGCAGCAGAGCCCGGTGATGCCGGGCGTGCTGCAGCAGGGGAAGACGTGTGCATGAACGGGGAACTCAGCGTCGCTGATTTTCTGAGGCGTCCACTTCATCATCTGACCGGCGCCGTGCGCTTCATCTTCCGGGGACTGTTGGATGAGGATGAGCTGAGCGGCCGGATACGCGCGCAGCAGATCACGGCGATTGTCCGGTTCATGCCGTATATTACGTCATGGAATGTCTTCAGCGCTCTCATCATCATCAATCTGAATTTCGGTGTGACGCCGCTCTACCTGTTGCTCGCCTGGTCAGTAGCCATCATGTTTGTCATCGGCCGCGGTGTCGCCGTCTGGCAGAAGAGCCGGAAGCGGACATTTACGACGGCGTCCTCCAGGGGCATTGTTTCCGCAACCATACAGGCCGGCGTACTGGGCATCCTGTGGTGCCTGGCACTGTTCATGACCTTTTATTACGGCTCTGAGGACACGCTCATCCTTGTCGCCCCTGCCTGATTGCCGGACTGATCTGCGCGGGCGGCTTTGTGCTGGCGACGGTGCCTCTGGCAGGCCTTGCCTGGGTTGTGACGATCTGGTGCGGATCGGTGTTCCAGATCATGCAGATCGGCAAGGGGCCGATGGTCGAGCTTGCCAGCCTGCTCTCGGCCTATTCCTTTATGGTGGTGGTTTGTATTCTGGCGGTTTCCCGGGTGTTTGTGGCCCGTGTGATAACGGAGCGGGAACTCGAACACCGGGGACAGGTGATCGGCCTGCTGCTCAACGAGTTTGAGGAAAGCGCCAGCGACTGGCTGTGGGAAACCGACAGCGCGGGCAATCTGAAACGGACATCTGCCCGGTTCTGCGAGGTTTGCGGCCGCGCCCCGGAAGACCTGCAGGGATACGGCCTGATCGATGCCCTGCAGACAAGTGCCGAGCAGGGGGATGGCTGGGATGAGGTACGGAAGGTGATGAACGCCTGTCAGCCCTTCCGCGACATGCCCGTGCTGACCATCGTCAATGGTGAGCGCCGCTGGTGGTCTCTCACCGGCAGGCCCTATTTTGACCGTGCCTGCAAGTTCACCGGCTATCGCGGCGTCGGGTCTGACATCACCGATGCCCGCCGCGCCCACGATCTGGTCAAATATCTCGCTGAGCATGATGCGCTGACGGGAGTGGGCAACCGCAACTGGCTGCTGGGCCGGGCTGGCGAGAGCCTGGAGAACGCGCTGGCCGATGGCAGCAATGTCAGCCTGCTGATGGTGGATCTCGACAACTTCAAGGCCATCAATGACATGCGCGGTCATCCCGTGGGCGACGAGATCCTCAATCTGGTCGCGCAGCGGTTCAGTGAAATCTGTGCCGGGCGCGCGGATCTTGCCCGCATTGGCGGTGATGAATTCGCCATTCTGCATGTGGGGCAAAGCCGCCAGAACACCGAGGCGCTGGCGAGCGAACTGATCAACAGCCTGAAGGCGCCGCTGCTGACCGATAGCGGCAGCTACACCGTGGGCGCAACGATTGGCATCGCCTGCGCGCCGCGTCAGGCGGACACCATCGATGACCTGATGCGCTGTGCGGATATCGCGCTCTACAAGGCCAAGCGCAGCGGACGGGGACAGGCCCTGTATTTCGAAGCCGAGATGGACCGGGAACAGCGTGAGCGGCGCGAGATGGAGGCAGCGCTCCGCAGGGCCGTCGAAAAAGGCGGCCTCACGCTGGCTTTCCAGCCGATTGTCTCGGCACAAACCGGACACATCCAGTCCTGCGAGGCCCTGCTGCGCTGGAACGATCCGTTCATCGGTCCGGTTTCACCCGCCGTCTTCGTTCCCATCGCCGAAGAGGCCGGGCTGATTGTTCCGATCGGGGAATGGGTGCTGCGGGAGGCGTGCAAGCGTGCCGCCGGGAGCAAGCACGAGATATCCATTGCGGTCAATCTGTCGCCGCTGCAGTTCGCGGCGGCGGGGCTTGTTGACGCGGTGAAATGGGCGCTGGAGGAATCGGGACTGCCGGCACAGCGGCTGATCCTGGAAATAACCGAATCCGTGCTGATCCAGGACGCAGGGTCAACGGCCGAGATCCTCAGTCAGCTCAAGGCGCTGGGCGTGCGCATCGCTCTGGACGACTTCGGAACAGGATATTCGTCGCTGAGCTACCTGCGTCATTATCACTTCGACAAGATCAAGATCGACAAGTCCTTCGTCAGCGAACTGGGCGATGGCGGAGAGAGCATGGCCATCATCTCTGCGGTCATCATCCTGGCGCGCAGCCTGAAGATGGAAGTGACGGCAGAAGGCGTCGAGACAGAAGAACAGGCCAATCAGTTGCGTCTCATGGGCTGTGGCAGCTTGCAGGGCTATTATTTTGGCCTGCCGGTGGAAAACTGCCCGGACACGCTCGTGCCGCGTCCTGACTATGGCGCCAGCCGGGCAGGGTCGCGAAAGATCGTCACTCAGTAACCAGCATTTCTGCCCGGACACGCGCCAGCTGGGCCCTGAGCGCCGCCGGCCGGACCGGTTTGTTGAGCAGTCCGATGTCCCGCTCCGCCGCTTCCGCCCGCACGGAGCGGCTGCGGTCCGCGGTGATGAGCAGCGCAGGAATGCTGCGGCCGAATTTCCAGCGCAGCCGCACGGCACATTCAATGCCATTGCCCTGATCAAGATGATAGTCGACCAGCATGATGTCGGGGGGGCGGCCAAGCTGCGTCACGTGCTGGGCTGCTTCCATGTCGTTGCTGGCGGTCAGAACCTCGCAGCTCCAGCTTTCCAGCAGGCGGCGCATGCCGTCGAGAATGTTTGGCTCGTTGTCGATGGCCAGAACCAGCATGCCATCCAGCTGGCTGCTGGTCACGGCAACCGGCTCGCCAACGCTGGGCAGCACGGGAACAGGGGCTGCTGAGGGAACTTCCACCGCAAAGCAGGAGCCTTTCCCCATCCGCGAGCGCAGGGTGACGGGATGATCCAGCACCCGGCTGATCCGCTCCACGATGCACAGGCCGAGTCCCAACCCTTTGGCCGTGCGGATGCCATCGTCCAGCCGGTGGAACTCCATGAAGATGGCTTTCTGCTTGGAGGCCGGAATGCCGATACCCGTGTCATGAACCTCGATGATGACACGTGAGCCATGGCGGCGGCAGCCGACAAGAACGCGGCCCGTCAGGGTATATTTCAGGGCATTGGACACAAGGTTCTGCAACAGGCGGCGCAGCAAGCGGCGGTCCGAGCGGACGGTGAGCGAGGTCGGCACGAAACTCAGCCTGAGGTCCCGTTCGCGCGCGACCGGGTCGAATTCCAGCTGCAAGGCGCGGAAAATCTCGTCGAGGCGGAAGGTGCCGTATTCCGGTTTGAGCGCGCCGGTGTCGAGGCGGGAAATATCCAGAATGGCGCTGATGATGTCTTCGACGGATTCGAGCGAGGCTTCGACATTGCGCACCAGATCCCCTGCCTCCCCCTCGCGGAACCTGTCGACCAGCACGGAGGCGTAAAGGCGGGCGGCGTTCAGCGGCTGCAGGATGTCATGCCCGGCGGCGGCCAGAAACCGGGTCTTGCCGATGTTGGCCTCTTCGGCGGCATGGGTTGCCTGCACGAGCTGCTGGTTGACGCGGGTCAGCTCCTCTGTGCGCTCGCGCACCCGGCGCTCCAGCGTTTCGTGGGATCTGGACAGGGCTTCCTCGGCCAGCACGCGCTCGGTGATGTCGGTGAAGGTGGTGACGATGCCGCCATCCGGCATGGGACTGATGCGCACCTCCAGAATGGTGCCCGTGATTGACAGGCGCTCCTGGAACGTCTCCTGGCGGATCACCAGCTTCTCGATCCTGTCGGCCACAATCGCATCGGCCGAACTGCCTCTCAATTCGCCCCGCTCCGCATTGAAGCGGATGAGGGTGTCGAGCGGGATGCCCACCTGGCCATATTCAGGTGGAAGGCCTAGCAGGTCGCGGAACTGACGGTTCCAGCAGATCAGCCGCAGATCCCGGTCGAACACGGCAATGCCCTGACGCACCTGATCGAGCGCCGTCTGTAAAAGGTCGCGATTGTACTGGATGGCTTCCGAGGCATCATCCAGCAGCTTCATGGCGCCCTTGATGGTGGCATCGCGCCGTTTGAGCAACAGAGACAGGACCAGCCTTGCGGAGGCCGCGCCGATGGCCGAGGCCAGCAGCTGCTCTGAGTAGCGCAGCACCTGCGCATCCGCCGGAGCGTTGAGATCCAGCGTCAGGCCGCGTTCACGGGCGTACCGGTGGAAGGAACGCTCGGAGCGTTCCACCCCCAGATAGCGGGCGACGGTGGCCTTCAGATCACCAACCGTCACATGGGTCCGCCACAGGCGGAAGGACGGCGTCGAGGCCAGCTCCTGCGGCACGAAGAGATTGGCCTGAAGCCGTTCGGACGGCTCGGGCGCCCGGGTCAGCGAGAAGAGAATGAAACAGGTGAGATTGGCCAGAAGACTGAAGGCTACCCCGTGCAGGAACGGGTCGGCGGGGCTGTAGAACAGGGATTGCGGCCGCAGCCATTCGATGCCGAACGGCCCGTCGAAGAGGATCGCTTCGGCAATGAGCCCGGACTGGACAAAGGTCGGCAGCAGCAGGGTGTAGAGCCACAGGCCAAAGCCCGCCACCATGCCGGCAATGGCACCGCGCGCCGTTGCTTTGCGCCAGAAAAGCCCGCCAAAGAAGGCCGGAGCGAACTGGGCAATCGCGGCAAAGGAGAGGAGGCCGATCGAGGCAAGGGCGGCGGTGTCACCGGCTGCCCTGTAATAGGCATAGGCGAGCAGCAGGATGACGAAGATGGAGGCACGGCGCACACGCAGCAGCATGCGGCTGAGATCCTTGCCCCGTGTCGAGGCGATATCGTCGCTGCCGCGCTGGCGCAGAATGAGCGGAACCACGATGTCATTGGAAATCATGATCGCCAGCGCCACCGTGGCGACGATGATCATGGCTGTGGCCGCCGAGAGGCCGCCGATGAAGGCGAAAAGGGCGAGAAAACCCTGGTTCGATGCCATAGGCAGGGCGAGAACGTAGGAATCGGGATTGATGCCGGGATCCAGCGTCAGCATGCCCGCCGCGGCAATCGGCACCACGAAGATGTTGATGGCGATGAGGTAGAGCGGGAACAACCAGGTGGCGAGGCGCAGCTCCGCCTCGGAATTGTTCTCGGTGACCACCACATGGAACTGGCGCGGCAGCAGCAGTGAGGCGATCAGCGACAGGCACGTGATGGCGATCCATTCCGCCGGCTGGAACGGCTGGGAAAAGACGCTGGCGACCTTGGGGCTTGTGGCAATTGCCGCCACCAGATCCAGCGGCCCGTCATAAAGGGCATAGGTGACCCAGAAGCCAACCGCCAGGAACGCGAAGAGCTTGACCACCGCTTCGAGCGCAATCGCCAGCATCAGCCCCTCCTGGTGCTCGGTCGCATCAATGTGCCGGGTGCCGAACAGCCAGGCAAAGACGGCCATGCCGATGGCGATCAGCAGGGTGATGTCGCCAAAGGATGTGAGCAGCGATACCCCGTCCGGCGGGCCGAAGGGGCCGATCATGGTGGTGACCGACAGGGACAGCGCCTTCAGCTGCAGGGCGATGTAGGGAATGATGCCGATGACGGCGATGACCGTCGCCGTTGCGCCAACCGTCTGGCTCTTGCCGTAACGGGCGGCCATGAAGTCGGCAATCGAGGTGATCCGCTCCGTCTTGGCGACCCTTATGATCCGCCGCAGCAGCGGAAAACCGAAGGCAAAGAGCAGGATCGGGCCTGTGTAGATCGCCAGAAACTCCAGCCCGTCCCGCGTCGCACCGCCAACCGAGCCATAGAAGGTCCAGGATGTGCAGTAGACAGAGAGAGACAGCGCATAGATGAAGGGCCGGCTCTTCACCGCCAGCGGCAGGCGCGAGCGCCGGTCTCCAAAACTGGCGATGGCAAAGAGCAGCAGGATATAGCCCAGTGCGCTTAAGGTGACGATCCAGCCGTCCAGCATCGCAATCCTGTCCGCCCATGCCCGGTTGAACCGGAGCCTTGTTGCCTCTGGCCGGATGCGCCGTTTCTTACCGTGCGTCCCCGTCCTCCCGTGCTGATCGGACCATAGGTGCGCCGCCTTGTCCATTCGTCTTGCGGCGGGGGCGTACCGGCCCGAACCTTCCCTTGCGGATGGAATGTGTTAACACTGTCAGGCAGGCCGGGCGGACGGCCCGGACCAGGAGCACCAGATCACGGGGGCGGAAATGCTCAAGGAATTCAAGGAATTTGCCGTTAAGGGCAACATGCTCGACATGGCCGTCGGCATAGTCATCGGCGCGGCCTTCAGTGCCATCGTCTCTTCCATGGTGGATGATATCATCATGCCGCCGATCGGCCTGATCCTCGGCAACGTGGACTTCTCCGAGCTGTTTCTCGTCCTGAAGCAGGGGGTGCCCGAAGGTCCCTATCCGACCGTGGATGCCGCAAAGGCGGCGGGGGCGGTGACCTGGAACCTTGGGCTCTTCGTCAATGCCGTGGTCAAGTTCACCATCGTGGCCTTCGCCCTCTTCATCGTGGTGAAAGGCGTCAACCGGCTGCGGCGCGAAGAAAAGGCCATGCCCGCAGAACCGGCCAAGCCGCCGCGCCAGGAACTGCTGCTGGAAGAGATCCGCGATCTTCTGAAGAAGTGAGCTAGGCCGGGATAGGCCTGTCCCGCCCGGGATGGCACCCGGCGGCAATCATCGCTTTGGGTGAAGTCAGCTTCACGCAGATTCATGTGCTTTTGCCGGAGAGGATTTGTAAGGTCGATGACCAGACACATACTTCCGGCGGAGCCTGACGTGACCTTGCACACCCCCAACGATCCTATCCTTGATGCACTCCGGGCGCCTGCCCGCAATGCGCCGGAAAGCGGCATCGTCGAAGTCGTCAATGCGGCGCGCGAGCTGCCGGATGTGATCCCGCTCTGGGTGGGCGAGGGCGATCTGCCAACGCCGCCCTTCATCTGCGAGGCGGCGGAAGCGGCGATGAAGGCGGGCGAGACCTTCTACACCTATCAGCGCGGATTGCCGGAACTGCGCAAGGCGCTTGCGGATTATCATGGCCGCGTCTTCGGCCGCCCGTTTGATCCGGAGCGTTTCTTCGTCACCGGGTCCGGGATGCAGGCCATCCAGATCGCGGTGCAGATGATCGCCGGGCAGGGGGACGAGGTGCTGGTCCCGGTGCCTGCATGGCCGAACATTGCCGCCTCTGTCGGGCTGATGGGCGGGGTGCCGGTCTCCGTGCCCCTCGATTTCACGCAAGGCGGCTGGTCGCTGGATGTGGCGCGTCTCGAAGCGGCAATCACACCGCGCACCCGCGCCATCTTCATCAACACGCCGGCCAATCCAACCGGCTGGGTGGCAAGCCGCGAGGATCTGAAACAGATTCTCGATATCTCCCGCCGTTACGGTATCTGGATTATTGCCGACGAAGTATATGGCCGTTTCTACTATGGGGCCGGCAATCATGCGCCGTCCTTCCACGAAATTGTGGAAGAGAACGACCGGGTGATCCAGGTGAATACCTTCTCGAAGAACTGGGCCATGACCGGCTGGCGTATCGGCTGGATGTCCGCACCCAAAGCGCTGGGCCAGGTCATTGAGAACATGGTGCAATACTCCACCTCCGGCGTTGCTGCCTTCATGCAGCGCGGGGCGATTGCGGCGCTGTCTGCGCAAGGGGATGCCTTCCTTGAGGAGCAGAAAGCGCGTGCGCTGGCGGGCCGCAAGATCGTCTGTGATGCGCTGGCGGCCATGGATGGCGTGCGTTTCACCGTGCCAGATGGCTCTTTCTACATGTTCTTCGGCATCGAGGGGTACACGGATGCGCGGCAGCTGGCGATGGATCTGGCCCTCCAGGCGCGGGTGGGGCTGGCGCCTGCTTCGGCCTTTGGTGTCACCGGGCAGGGCTTCCTGCGGCTGTGCTTTGCCCGCCGGGCCGATCATGTGGGAGAGGGGATGAGGCGCCTTGCCGCTTGGCTAAAGCGTTGACGCAGCTTCGTAGAATGCGTTACGGATTTCCACGTAAGGACTTGGTGCCCAGCGTCGTGCTTTGCCGCGCTCGGGACATTTTGGCGGCAGGGCATGGACGAGGGACAGGGACATTGCGGTCAGGGCGCGGCTTGGACCGTATCTGACGCACGTCTGGCCAGTGTTCTGGAGACGGCCGTCGACGGCATCATCGTCATCAATGACCGCATGCGGATCCTTGCCTTCAACAAGGCCTGCGAGCGCCTTTTCGGCTATACGGCGGCTGAAGCTCTGGGGCAGAACGTTACCCTGATCATGCCGGACTCCTATGCCCGCGAGCATGACCACTATGTGGAGCGCTATCTGGAAACCGGCGAGCGGCGGATCATCGGCATCGGCCGTGAAGTCGCCGCGCGCCACAAGGATGGCACGGAGTTTCCGGTGGAGCTGTCGGTCGGCGAGGCGAAAACGCCCGACGGACGCCAGTTCATCGGCATCCTGCGGGATTTGCGGCACCGCAAGTCGGTGGAGCAGAGCCTCGCGAGGGCGCAGGCGCAACTGGTTCACATGACCCGAATCAGCGCCATCGACGAGATGGGCGCGGCGATTGCCCATGAACTGAACCAGCCGCTGACAGCAATCTTGTTGTATCTTCAGGCAGTTGTCCGCAAGGCGCGCAATGCCGGTACCGTCGATGCACAGTCCCTCGGCGTGATCGAGAAGGCCATGCGTGAGGCCGAGCGTGCGGGGGAGATCATCCAGCGCATGCGCCAGCTGGTGGAGAAGCGCGATCCGGAACGGGTGCCGACGGATCTGCTGAGTTTCTGCCGGTCCTGTGTGGAACTGGTGGAACTGGGATCGGGTGACAGCGGCGTGCGTTTCGAGATGAAAATCCAGCCGCAGCTGCCGGAACTGCCAATCGATCCGGTGCAGATCCGGCAGGTTCTGGTCAACCTTCTGCGCAATGCCCGCGAGGCGGTGCAGGGTTCGCCGGAAAAGACCGTTCGGCTCGAAGTCGAACGGAGCGGCGATTACATCGAGTTTCGCGTCCAGGACAGCGGGCCAGGGGTCCCCTCCGAGGTGGTTCCGGAACTGTTCCGCGCCTTCTCAGGCCACAAACGCAAGGGGCTGGGGCTTGGCCTCGCCATTTCCAGGACCATCGCCCAGAATCACGCCGGTGATCTGAGCCTTGAAAAAGCTGCCGAGGGAGAAGGGGCAACGTTCGTTCTCCGCCTTCCTATTAATTGCAATATTGATCCAGATCGTCACGCTGACGCCAAGTCGTGATATGCCCTTGGGCTATACGCAAGAAAGAGGACTTTAGGGATGACCGAAGCCATCTACATCGTTGATGATGATCCCGCCGTGCGCGATGCATTGTCTGTCGTGTTCGAGATGGAGGGCTTTTCGGTCGAAACCTTCGAGGACGGGGACAGCTTCGTCACCGCTGCCAAGGAGCGTGTTCCGGCTTGCGTCATTCTCGACGTGCACATGCCGGGCCGTTCCGGCATCGACGTGCTGAAGGCCCTGAGCGCGGACAGCTATGAAGCGCCGATCTTCATCATCTCCGGCCAGGGCGATATCCCGATGGCTGTGGAGGCCATCCGCAACGGTGCCTTTGATTTCATCGAGAAGCCTTTTGATGCCGACACGGTGGTTGCCCGTGTGCGCGAGGGCATCGAGGCGCAGCGGAACAAGGGGGCACCTGCAAATGGTGAGACCGGCAGCTTCCCCGGCGCTGAGCTGCTGACCCGGCGTGAGCGCGAGGTTCTGGGCAGGATCACGGCAGGGGCCTCCAACAAGGAAGCTGGCCGGGAGCTGGGCATCAGCCCGCGCACGGTCGAGGTGCACCGCGCCCGCATCATGGAAAAACTCGGCGCCAAGAATGCGGCCGATCTCGTCCGCATCGTGCTTGCTCATTGACGTGAAACTGCATCAGCCCGCACTCCGTGAGCGGGCTGATGACATCGATTACAAAAATTTGATTCAGATCCCCCGTACTAGTGCGTAGATCATATTGGGCAAAAGAACCTTATAAAGAGGGGAGTGCGAAGTGCACACGCTCTATCACGGACCATTTGCGTGACAGTTCACATTGTCGAAGATGATTTCGGGGTATCGGACGCGCTGTCCATTCTCGTGGAGGGAATGGGTCACGAAGCGGTCGTATACCCCGACGCAGAATCCTTCTTTGAAGGCGAGCCGCCGGTTTCCGGCGACCTGGTGATTGTCGACCTGGGCCTGCCCGGCGTCAGTGGCGCACAGGTGGTGCGCTGGCTGGGTGAATTCCGCGACCCTCCCAAGGTTATTGTCATCTCCGGACAGCCGGGGAACCGCCTGCGGGAGATGCTGAGCGGCATCAATCCCTTTGCCTTCCTGCGCAAGCCTCTGTCCGAAGAAGAGCTGGCGCCTTATCTTTGAAGGCGGAATTGCAGCCGCGGCAAAATCCTGCGTTTCTTTTGTCTTGTGAAGTAAAATTGCATCAATTCCCTGGTTGCGATCTGCTGCCGGATTTATTTGCTTTGTGTTGTTTCCCCTCTGAGGGGCGGAGTACAACTTCCTTGCACTACTGAATTCTACGGATGCGTCATCTTGTCCTGAGTATAAGGCCTTACGCACTCGACCGGATTCCGCCCTGCAAATCTCCAAGATAGTTTGTCACCATCAGCAGCAATACAGGCAGCCCGCCGGACGGGGCAGGTTGCCGGAAACGTGGTGCATGGGGAAACCCGTGCCGTGTTTCTTTGCGGGTTGAAAGCCACAGGAGGGAAACATGGCTTATCTGGAACGCAGTCTCACAAGATCACCCATGGCCGGTACCATCGCATCCCGCGTTCCTGCCCCTGAGGTCACCTCTCACTTCGCCAGTTTTGGCGCCAAGAGCGTGAGCTACAAACCGCATGATGTGATCTATTACCAGGGTGACCCTGCCGACCGCATTTTCGAGGTTGGCCGCGGCACGGTGATGCTGTTCAAGCTGCTGCCCGATGGCCGCCGTCAGGTGGTCGAGGTGCTGCGCGCCGGAGATATCTTCGGGATGCCCGCCGGTGAAGAGCAGGATTGCACCGCTGAAACCCTGACCGATGCCTGCGTCCACACGCTGGACCTGCACCAGATCGAAGTCTCGCCCGACATTCAGCGCCAGCTGACCAAATGCCTGATCACGCAGATGCAGCATCTGCATGAACACGCAGTTCTGCTTGGCCGCAAGTCGGCAACCGAGCGTGTCGCCAGCTTCCTGATGCATCTGGTTCCGGACCGCGGCGGCAGCAACTGCACGGGGCCGGTGGAAGACGGCCTGCCGGACAGCCGTCAGGTCAAGCTGCACATGACCCGCCAGGAAATTGCCGACTACCTTGGTCTGACCATCGAGACAGTCAGCCGTGTGATCTCGGACATGAAGCGCCGGGGGCTCATCACGCTGGAGCGCAACGACGAGATCCGCCTCAACCGGGTTTGCGCGGTCTGCCAGCTCACCGGCAAGCACTGATCAGACAAGCACATGACCCCATCGATCATTGTAAGCCCTGCAGCCAGTCCGCAAGGACTGGCTGTTGGCGTTTTTGCGGGCAAAAGCGGGACATCGCCCTCGCTCCTGCCCTGGCCCAGCCTGCCATCTGGCTGGTGGCTGGGCGCCATTTCCAATTCTCACACCGCCATCGAGTGGCGCGGCACGACGGCGCTGGGGGCGGCCTTGCCGAAATAGGCATCGAAGGCAGCCGCCGCGATGCGCACATAAGGGCGTCCTGCCGGCGTGATTTTCACCCAGGCATCCTTGCAGGTCAGCAGGCCGTCGGCTGCGAGTTCCTCCAGTTTTGCGAGGCTTTCGCTGAAGTGGCTGAGGGGCAGGCCATGCCGTTCGGCAATCCGGGCCACGTCCACGGTGTAGGACGTCATCAGCTGTTCGATGATATCGGCCCGCGCCCGGTCATCATCGGACAGGGCAAAGCCCTTGTTGACCGGCAGCTGGCCGTTTTCCACCATGCGCTGCCACGTGCCCGTGTCACTGACATTCTGGACAAAACCGGCCGGCAGCCGGCCGATGGAGGAGACGCCGAGGCCGATCAGCGCTTCACCCTGATCGGTGGTGTAGCCTTGGAAATTGCGCTTCAGACGGCCTTCAGCCAGTGCAATGGCCATGCTGTCGTCCGGCCGGGCGAAATGATCGAGGCCGATGGCCACATAGCCCGCCTCCATCAGCGCTTCGCGCGCCGCATCGGCCATGGCAAGGCGCTCGGCCGGAGCGGGCAGGGTGGTCTCGTCAATGAGCCGCTGGTGCTTCTTCATCCAGGGCACATGGGCATAGCCGAAGAGGGCGATGCGCGAAGGCTGCAGCGCGACGGTGCGGGCCACGGTGTCGAGAATCGTGTCGCGCGTCTGCAGCGGCAGCCCGTACATCAGGTCGAAATTCAGGGCGTCCAGTCCGGCATCCCGCAGGTGATTGACGGCTGCCTGCAGCACCTCGTAGGACTGCACCCGGCCGATGGCCTTCTGCACATCCGGGTTCAGGTCCTGCACGCCGAGACTGGCGCGGTTGATGCCCATCACGGCCAGCGTCAGCGCAAGGCGGCGGGTGACATAGCGCGGGTCCAGTTCGATGGCGTGTTCGAGATCCGGTGTGGGGTCGAACAGCACCCGGATCATGCCGGAGAGTTCCAGCAGGCTTGCTTCCGGCAAAAGGCTCGGCGTGCCGCCGCCCCAATGGATGTGGCGCACGCGCCGCTGGGCGCCCAGATGCCCGGCGACCAGCTCGATCTCGGCTTCCAGCGATTTGGCATATTGCACCAGAGGTGCGTCCTTGCGGGTCGCCTTGGTGTGACAGCCGCAATAGTGGCACAGCTCCCGGCAATAGGGCACATGCAAGTAGAGGGACAGGTCCGTCTCTTCAGGCAGGCCAGCCAGCCAGCTGCCGTAAAGGCCGGGTGTCACCTCCGCACTGAAGTGCGGTGCGGTCGGGTAGCTTGTGTAGCGCGGCACGTTACGGGCCGCATACCGGGCAAGATGGTCGCTCATGAGGGCAATCTGGCAGATGTCCGGGAGGGAAACCTTGATCTTCCTCAAGGTTCCTGAAGGTGTGTTGCAGCTTCAAGCCATGCGTCATGCGCGCAGGTGCAAGGGTTCAGCCCGGCTGCAAACGCACTGGTTGGCCTGCCGCAGGCCGCTATAGTGACATGGCATGCCTGCCAGCCCCCTGATTTCCTGATACGCGACCAGCCTGATGACATCCAGCCAGATCGACGCCGAACCAACCGTTTCCCGCCGGAGAGCCTTGGCGCAATTCTGCCTGACGATTGCCATCGGCGGGGCTGGCGCTGCCGGGTTCAACTGGCTGGGTCTTCCTGCTGCGTGGCTATCGGGTGCGATGGTTGTTGTGGCTGCGGCCACCTTCGCGGGACTGAGGGCGAAGTTTCCAACCGGCATCCAGCCGCCGCTTTACACGCTGCTGGGCATGACCATGGGCAGCGGCGTGACGCCGGACGTGGTGCACCGCATCGGCGACTGGCCGGTTTCGCTGGCTGGACTTGCCGTGGTCGTGGCGCTTGTCATGGCGGCAACGTTCTTCTTCTTGCGCAATGTCTGCGGCTGGACCCGTGAGGAGGCCTACTTCGCAGCCATCCCCGGCGCTCTGACCTTTGTGATGGCGGTCGCCTCTGACCGCAGGACCGATGTGACGCGTTTCTCGACGGCCCATATCATCCGGCTGTTCTTCCTGGTGGCAGCTCTGCCGCTCTTCATCGGGCAAGTGGGCGGGGCAGGGATGGACGGCATCGCTGAGGCCGCTCCCGTGCCGCTTCAGGACACGGCATTGGGCCTTGTCATCTGCGTCGCGGCCAGTTTGGCGGCGGTGCGGCTGCGCATTCCGGGCGGCTGGCTGACAGGGGCGTTCTTTGCCAGCGCGCTGGCGAGCGGCACGGGCTTTCTGGATACGCATGTGCCGGACTGGGCGCTGATTCCCTGCTTTGTTATTCTGGGCGCTTCCATCGGCATCCGTTTCTGCGAAGTTTCCCCGGGCATGCTGCTGCGCCTTCTGGCGGCCTCCGCCGGAGCCTTCGCTGCGGGGCTCACGGTGTCGGTGGTGGGCGCGCTGGCCGTTGCGCTGACGCTGGGCATTCCGGCCGGACAGGTACTGCTGGCCTATGCGCCGGGTGGGCTGGAGGTGATGATGCTGCTGGCCTACCTGCTCGACATGGATCCGGCCTTTGTCGCCGCCCATCAGCTGGCCCGCTATATTGCGTTGATCCTGATTCTCCCGCCTGTGACCCTTGCGGTGCTTGGCCGCAGCCCGCGCGGCGGGGCGTAACCAAGGCGTTCCCCTCTTTGCAGCGTCCAGCCGGGCCGGATGGCTGCCTGCACCCGGGATAAATGCCCCGCGGCACTTTCACGGCCTTCCGGCCTGATACCTTTTTGCCATCAAACCGAAGCCTTTCCGCCCCGTTGATCTGAATCAACGCGTCTGGCCCCATCCCATGTGCAAGGTCAGCGTCGGACTGCTGGCCCTTCCCTCGCCAGCGGCATTCAAGACTGGGGCGGAAGAATGGCACAATCAAAGGCCAAACTCATATCGCTCGAGGAAGGGGCCTTCGCCCTGTTCCTTGTGCTGCTCGCCTTCGCCTGCCTGATCGTGGCAGGGAAGACTTACGACCAGGTGATGGCATTCCATACGGCAATCGGCGCTCTGTTCGCTGCTGCCGGTGCCTTCATCATCTTCAAGAACTACTTCGATGACGGCGGGATCGAGATCCCGCAGGAAATCGGCGGCAAGCCGAACTACAACATGGGGCCGGTCAAGTTCGGCACCGTGGCTGCCATGTTCTGGGGCATCGCCGGTTTCACCGCCGGTCTCATCATCGCGCTTCAGCTGGCCTTTCCGGCGCTGAATTTCGATCTGCCCTGGACCAATTTCGGGCGCCTGCGTCCGCTGCACACCTCTGCGGTGATCTTCGCCTTCGGTGGCAACGTGCTGCTCGCGACATCCATGTATGTGGTCCAGCGCACCTGCCGCGTCCGCATGCCGGGCAAGATCCTGCCCTGGTTCGTCATTCTCGGCTACAACGCCTTCATCATCATTGCCGGCACGGGTTATCTGCTCGGCGCGACACAGGGCAAGGAATATGCCGAGCCGGAATGGTACGCCGACCTGTGGCTGACCATCGTCTGGGTGGCTTACCTGTTCCTGTTCCTTGGCACCATCTGGAAGCGCAAGGAGCCGCATATCTATGTGGCGAACTGGTTCTACCTTGCCTTCATCGTCACCATTGCGATGCTGCATCTGGTCAACAACGCCACCATTCCGGTGTCGGTGTTCGGGACCAAGTCCTACATCGTCTGGTCTGGCGTGCAGGATGCGATGGTGCAGTGGTGGTATGGGCATAACGCGGTGGGCTTCTTCCTGACCGCTGGCTTCCTGGCCATCATGTACTATTTCGTGCCCAAGCGTGCCGAACGGCCGGTCTATTCCTACCGCCTGTCGATCGTGCACTTCTGGGCGCTGATCTTCATCTACATCTGGGCCGGCCCCCACCACCTGCACTACACGGCTCTGCCGCAGTGGGCATCGACGCTGGGCGCCACCTTCTCCGTGATCCTGTGGATGCCCTCCTGGGGCGGTATGATCAACGGCCTGATGACCCTGTCAGGTGCCTGGGACAAGCTGCGGACCGATCCGGTGCTACGCATGATGGTCGTGTCGGTTGCCTTCTACGGCATGTCGACCTTCGAAGGCCCGCTCATGAGCATCCGTGCCGTGAACTCGCTGTCGCATTACACCGACTGGACCATTGGCCACGTGCATTCCGGTGCTCTGGGCTGGGTGGGCTACATCTCCTTCGGTGCGCTCTACTGCCTGGTTCCCTGGCTGTGGAAGAAGAAGGGCCTCTACTCGCTGAAGCTGGTGGACTGGCACTTCTGGCTCTCGACCATGGGCATCGTCCTGTACATCTGCGCCATGTGGGTGTCGGGCATCATGCAGGGCCTGATGTGGCGCGCCTACGACAAGATGGGCTTCCTTGAATACTCCTTCATCGAAACCGTCGACGCCATGTTCCCCTACTACGTCATCCGTGCTCTTGGCGGCGCACTCTTCGTGCTCGGCGCCGTGATCATGGCCTTCAACCTCTGGATGACCGTCCGTCATGGTGAGGCCGAAGTGGCCGAAACCGGTACGGCTGGCAATCTGGCTCCGGCCGAATAAGGGGGAGAGCAATCAATGTCTGCCTGGGCAAAACACCAAATCTTCGAGAAGAACTCCATTCTTCTTCTTGTGGGCATCCTCCTGATGGTCTCCATCGGCGGTCTCGTCGAGATCGTCCCGCTCTTCTATCTGAAAAGCACGATCGAGAAGGTGGAAGGGATGCGTCCCTACTCCCCGCTCGAACTGGCCGGCCGCAACATCTACATCCGTGAAGGGTGCTACCTCTGCCATTCGCAGATGGTCCGCCCGATGCGCGATGAACTGGAGCGCTATGGCAAGTACTCGCTGGCTGCGGAATCCATGTATGACCATCCGTTCCAGTGGGGCTCCAAGCGCACGGGTCCGGATCTCGCCCGCGTCGGCGGCAAGTATTCCGACGACTGGCACCGTGATCACCTGATCAACCCGCGCTCTGTCGTGCCGGAATCGATCATGCCGGGCTATCCGTTCCTCATGACGGCCAAGCTCGACACCCGTGGCATTGCCGACCACCTGAAGGTGAATGCAATCGTCGGCGTGCCTTACACGGACGAAATGATCGAAAAGGCCGCCGCCGACCTGGCCATTCAGGCCAACCCGGATGCAGACGGCGTGGATGAATTCCTTGCCCGTTACCCGAAGGCTGTTGTCCGTGACTTCGACGGCAATCCGAAGGACCTGACGGAAATGGATGCGCTCATCGCCTATCTGCAGATGCTTGGAACGCTCGTGGATTTCACGATCTACGACGACAAGGCGAACCTGCGCTGAGGAGGCTCACATGAACGAGACCTACATGACCCTGGCCAGCTTCGCCCAGACGGGTGGCACGATCTACTTCGTGCTGATGTTTGCAGGTGTGCTCGCCTATGCCCTCTGGCCCCGCAATGCAGACCGCTTTGACGAGGCCGCCAAGATCCCGTTCCGGGAGGACTGACAGATGAGCGACATTCACAAGAAGGAGATCGATGCTGTCTCCGGCGTCGAAACGACAGGCCACGAGTGGGACGGGCTCAAGGAGCTCAACAATCCCCTGCCGAAGTGGTGGCTCTATGTCTTCTACGCCACGATCGTCTGGGCGATCGGCTACTGGGTGGTCTATCCGTCCTGGCCGCTGCTCAGCGGTTACACCGCCGGCGTCCTTGGCAACAGCCAGCGCGCAGACGCGCTGACGGCTGTCGAGGCCGGTCAGGCCGCCCGTGCCCAGCTGGGTGCGGGTCTCAATGATGCCAGCGTGGAAGAGATTGCAGCCAAGCCGGAACTGCTCGACTTTGCCATGGCGAATGGCCGTGCAGCTTTCGGTGACAACTGCGCAGCCTGCCACGGCTCGGGTGCTACGGGTGCTATCGGCTATCCGAACCTGCAGGATGACAGCTGGATCTGGGGCGGCACGCTTGAGGATATCTATACAACCCTCAAGTATGGCATCCGCTCGGGTCATGATGAGGCCCGGATGAGCGAAATGCCAGCCTTCGGCCGTGATGAACTCCTCGACAAGACCCAGATCGATCAGGTCGCCAACTTCGTCGCATCGCGCGCCGGACTGGAAACCGAACCCGGTGTGGATCTGGCTGCGGGCGAGGTCGTCTATCAGGACAACTGCGCATCCTGCCATGGTGAGGATCTCGCCGGCATTCGCGAGATGGGCGCACCGAACCTGCTTTCGGCGAACTACCTGTTCGGCAAGTCGGTTCAGGCCATCAAGGCGCAGGTCAATGCCCCGCGTCATGGTGTGATGCCTGCCTGGGAAGGCCGTCTTGATCCGGCGACCATCAAGTCGCTGGCTGTCTACGTGCACTCCTTCGGTGGCGGCGAATAAGTCCGGAAATCTTGCGGGAGCTGCATGATGTGCAGGTACCGTGAGGACCGAAAATGACCAGACATACAAGGGCCGGGCACGCAAGTGTCCGGCCTTTGGACATGATGCCGCATTTGATCAGGCTCAAGGCCCGAAGCGTCCGCGCCGTCTAGTGTGTCTTGAAGGTCAGCATGAACCCGGGTCTGCGCCCTCGCGCTGCGCCCGGACCCGCCCGGGTGCCGTTGGGGCCGGAAACCGGGACGAAAGGACGGAATGATGCGAGTCGAGCCAAATGCCGCCGGTGCTGGCGGTGAGCCAGAAGAGTGGTTTGCGTCTGCCCGGAAGATCTATCCGATGGCGGTCAAGGGAACCTTCCGCAAGATCAAGTGGGCGCTGCTGTTCATCACGCTGGGCATCTACTATTTCCTTCCCTTCATCCGCTGGGACCGGGGGCCGAACGCTCCCAACCAGGCGGTTCTCGTCGATCTTCAAGGCCGGCGTGCCTATTTCTTCTTCATCGAGATCTGGCCGCAGGAGGTCTATTACCTCACCGGGCTGCTGATCATTGCGGCTCTGTCACTGTTTCTGATGAACGCGGTCGCCGGGCGTCTGTGGTGCGGCTATCTCTGCCCGCAGACGGTGTGGACCGACCTGTTTCTCTGGGTCGAGCGCAAGATCGAAGGTGACCGGCGCGAGCGCATTGCGCTCGACAAGGCACCGATGAGCCTGTCGAAGTTCGGCAAACGCGCAGCCAAGCATGTGTCCTGGCTGATGATCGCCTGGTGGACCGGCGGTGCCTGGGTGCTCTATTTCTCCGATGCGCCGACGCTGGTCTATGAACTCGCCACCTTCCAGGCACCGCTGAGTGCCTATGTGTGGATCGGAATCCTGACCACGACCACCTATCTGCTGGCCGGCTTCATGCGCGAGCAGGTCTGCATCTACATGTGCCCCTGGCCGCGCATTCAGGCGGCGCTGACGGACGAGAAGGCGCTGAACGTCACCTACCGCTGGGACCGGGGCGAGCCGCGCGGACCGCTGAAGCGCAACAAGCAGCTGGCAGCGCTTGGCCAGCCGGCTGGTGACTGCGTTGACTGCGGCCAATGCTTCCACGTCTGCCCGACGGGCGTCGACATCCGCAACGGCCTGCAGCTCGATTGCATTCAGTGCGGGTTGTGCATTGACGCCTGCGACGCGGTGATGACCCGCGTCGGCAAGCCCACGGGCCTCATCGGCTATGACACGGACGAGAACATCCAGCGGCGGCTGGAGGGCAAGGACCCGGCCTATGATATCGTGCGTCCGCGCACCATCATCTATGCTGCGGTCATCGCCATCACGGGGGCCATCATGCTCTATGCGCTGCTCGCCCGCGACTTTGCCGGCATCAGCGTGCTGCATGACCGCAACCCGATCTTCGTCCAGCAGAATGACGGCTCGGTGCGCAACGGCTTCACCGTCCGCCTGCTGAACAAGCAGAACCATGAACGCACTTTCATGCTCAATGTTGAAGGCATGCCCGGCGGTACGAGGGTCGAGGCGATCGGCATCGACCACTATGTGGATGGCCGTCCCTTCATCGTTGTCGGCCCGGACCAGAGCCGTGAGATCCGCGTGCTGGTCTATTCCCCGGCTGATGCAAAACTTGCGTCCTCGACCCCCGTCATCTTCCGCCTGACGGACACGGTGATGGGCGAGGTTGTCTACACCAGCGATTATTTCAAGGCCCCATAGGAGGACCAGATGACGCAGACACTTGCGAGGATGGGCAAGGGTAATGGAATGGCAGGGGCGGCGCGCCGCCCCATGACCGGATGGACGGTTCTGATCTGGCTGACGGGCTTTTTCGGGGTCATCTTTGCGGTCAACGGTATCTTCCTCTGGGTTGCTCTCGGCAGCTTCCCCGGAACAGTCGTCGACAGTTCCTACAGGGCGGGACAGGCCTTCAACAATGAGGTGGCAGCGGCGCGCGAACAGGCGTCTCGCGGCTGGCAGGTCGGCGTGCATCTCGAGCGCAGTATCGAAGGCCGTGCCCAGATCGCCATCAATGCCGAAAAGGCCGACGGCTCGCCGGTTTCCGGTGTGACCTTCGAAGCGAAGCTGATGCACCCGGTGGCAAAGGGACAGGATCAGACCGTGGACCTGACCGAAGGGGAAAGCGGGCATTACACGGCCTTGACGCCGGAGCCGCTGGCCGCGGGCAACTGGCACCTGATCATCGAGGCCCATGGGGCCGAGGGCCGGGTGTTCCGGTCCGAGAACAAGCTCTTCCTCAAGGACTGAGTCCGGCAAGCGCCCTGCGCGGTTCGGGGGGCGAGCCGGGCATGGCATTTTCTCCCGCGAAAAGGACGGATCATGACTGTGCATATGCGTGACTGGGACGCATTCGTCACACCCGGAGAAGAGGGCAGGGCCCATATGGACCTGGCCGTCGAGGGCATCACCTGTGCAGCCTGCATGGGCGACATCGAGCGCGGGCTGATGCGCCTGCCGGGCGTCGCCAGAGCGCGCGTCAACCTCACCTCTCACCGGCTCGCAGTGGACTGGGATGCCGCAGCCACCGGCGCAGACAAGATTGTCGCCACACTGGCACGCATGGGCTACAAGGCCCACCCGTTCGATCCGGCTTCGGCGCGCAACCGTCAGGACCAGACGGGGCGGGAACTGATGCGCGCCATCGCCGTCTCCGGCTTTGCAGCGATGAACATCATGCTGCTCTCCGTCTCGGTCTGGTCGGGCAATGTCACAGATATCACCGATGAAACCCGCGATCTGTTTCACTGGATCTCGGCGCTGATCGCCCTTCCGGCGGTTGCCTATGCGGGCCGCCCTTTCTTCAGAAGTGCCTTCAATGCCATCCGCGGCCGCCGCCTCAACATGGATGTGCCGATTTCCATCGGCGTGTGCCTCGCGGTCGGGCTGTCGCTGGTCCAGACCGCGCAAAGCCAGCATCACGCCTATTTCGAATCCGCCACCATGCTTCTGTTTTTCCTGCTGGTCGGCCGCTATCTCGATCACAACATGCGCGGCCGCACCCAGTCGCTGGCGGAGAATATCGCGGCCTTGAAGGGCGAGGTCGCGGCGCGGATCAATCCGGATGGCAGCGTGCGCGAGGTGCCGCTCTCCCGCATTCAACCCGGTGACCTCGTGCTGGTCACCGCCGGTGACCGCATTCCGGTTGACGGGATCATTGAAGAGGGTGTGTCCGAGGTCGATCAGAGCCTTGTGACCGGCGAAACGGCGCTTGAGCCGGTGAGGCCCGGGGACCGGGTCTATGCCGGCACCAGCAATGCCGATGGCGTGCTGCATGTGCGTGTGGCGGCTGCCTCCGGTTCCACTGTACTGGATGAGGTGAACCGTCTGCTGGAAGCGGCCGGACAGGCCAAGTCCTCCTATGTCGTGCTCGCCGACCGGGCCGCCTCCATGTATTCGCCGGTGGTGCATGCGGCGGCAGCGCTGACCTTTGCCGGATGGGCGATTTATGGCATCGGCTGGCAGCCGGCGCTTGTCATCGCCATTTCGGTTCTCATCATCACCTGCCCCTGCGCGCTTGGCCTTGCCATTCCGGCGGTGCAGGTCGTCGCTTCCGGGCAATTGTTCAAGGCAGGCGTGCTGATCCGGTCCGGCGATGCCATCGAGCGGCTGGCGGCTGCCGACACCATCGTCTTCGACAAGACCGGCACGCTGACCCTGTCCGAGCCGGAACTGGTGGAAGAGCCGGATCTTTCGGACCGGGATCTGCTGCTCGCCGGGCGTCTGGCCCTGTCCAGCCGTCATCCCTTGGCCCGTGGCCTTGCCCAGGCAACGGCGGCCAGCGAGCCGCTGGCCGGTGTGGCGGAGACAAGCGGGGCAGGCGTCTCCTGCGATCTGGGGGCACGCGAAATCCGGCTTGGCAGCCCCGCCTTCTGCGGCGCGGCAGAGGCAGATGTGGCGGCGCTGATGCAGCGCCATCCCGATGCCTCGCTGCTGGCCTATCGGGCCGGTGAGGGACAGGTGCGGCTGATCGCCCTGCGGCAGAAGCTCCGGCCTGATGCTCCGGCCGTTGCCGCCAGCCTTAGATCCATGGGCTACCATCTGGAGATCCTGTCCGGTGACCGGGCGGGCGCGGTGGAGCAGGCCGCCAATGCCCTTGGCATCAGTGAATGGCGGGCCGGGATGACGCCTGCGGGCAAGATTGCCCGGCTGGAGGAGTTGAAGCAGGCAGGCCGCACCGTGCTGATGGTCGGTGACGGGCTGAATGACGCTCCGGCTCTGGCCGCAGCGCATGTGTCGCTGTCGCCGGTGACCGCGGTTCACATCAGCCAGGCCGCTGCCGATGCCGTGTTCCTGGGCGGTCCGCTCCGCCCCGTCGCCGAAGCGCTTGCCATCTCCCGCAAGGCCAAGGCCGCCATGATCGAGAACCTTTGGATCTCGGTCATCTACAATCTGATCGCAGTTCCGATTGCGGTGGCGGGCTTTGTCACGCCGCTGATTGCGGCCGCCGCCATGTCGGGCTCGTCCCTCATCGTCACGGCCAACGCCCTGCGCCTGCGCCTTGTCAATGCGCGCATGGCACAAGACACGGTGCCCGGCCAGCCCGGAACCGGCGCGGCCACTGACCGCGCGCCTGCCATTTCTCTCAAGCCTCGGGGGGCAGAATGACCATCCTGCTGTTTCTCATCCCGGTCGCCCTGTTCCTCGGTGGATTGGGGCTGGTGGGCTTCCTGTGGTCGCTGAAAAGCGGCCAGTATGATGATCTCGAAGGCGCCAGCTGGCGTATTCTGGATGATGATGATCTGGAAGACGGGGACGGAAAGAAAGCCTGACCGGCTGCGCGATATCCAGGAAATGCGATGCCGGGGCACATGCCTCAGCCGACGAGCGCGGTGATCACCATGCTGGCGGAGACGATCAGCAGAGCCAGACCGGAGAAGAGGAGAATATTCTCGTGAGCAGGGCCTGAGCTGGCACTGAAGGATGGGATCTGCGCGACAGGTTTGTCCCTGCGTGCCTCCCTCTTCTTCTCGATGCGTTCGCTCTGCATGGCTGGCTCCGGGCGTCAGGATGAAAGGCTATAGCTAAACCCCGCCTTGTCTGACTGTGACGTTTTTATAGCACGGCTCCCTGAAAGGCGCGTTAAGCCATAGCTCCGGATCGAGTTAATGCTTCGCAACTTTACCAAGGTTTAAACCCGGTAACTTGAATCTTATGTCAAATTCGCGGCATCTCCGGTTAAATGCCCTTGGGTAAAAGAAAATCCTCTGCCACTGCTTCGCTCGTGCAACGGGCTGAATTTATTGGAAAAATAGGTGGGCAGACTGAAAATGTCCTCATCAGGCTACGGAAATGCCCGCTTGAGCAGTCAAACCCTGTGCGCCTGTTAACAGTCGCGCTGAGCTGCTCCCGTGCAGAGGCCTTTTGCGCGGCCGTGGCCTGACAACGGAGCGCCGGGCACTGGCAGAGTTGACTAACTCTCTTTTCATCCTTTGCCTGTAGTCTGATCTGGACGAACGGAGGTGGCCGGTGAGCCTTGATCTTGCCTCGCTGACATTTCTTCTGGTGGAAGACAGCGCCTACATGCGCACGATCCTGCGCACCATGCTGCAGGGTTTCGGGGCGCGGCGTATTGTCGAAGCCGAAGATGGTGCGTCTGGCCTTGAGGCCATGGACCGTGCCAATCCCGACATTCTGATTCTCGACTGGGTGATGCCGATCCTCGACGGCGCCGACATGGTGCGCATGATCCGCACCCAGAACAATCCCTTTGCCTATATCCCGATCATCATGGTGACAGGGCATACGGAGCGCAGCCGCATCATCGAAGCGCGGCGTCTGGGCGTGCATGAGCTGTTGTCCAAGCCGATCTCGGCCAAGGCGCTTTATCAGCGGGTCTCCAGTGTGATCATGCAGCCGCGTGACTTTGTGAAGACCCCGAGCTACTTCGGCCCTGCGCCGCGCGAAATCCGCAACCGCCAGAAGATCTGGCAGAGCGGGCTGCCGCAGCCGGGAAATGCCGGCGCGCCTGCGCAGGAATCCCAGGAAACTCAGGCCATCGGCTGAGGCCGGTTCTGCGCCGGGAACTTCGTAGAAACAAAGAGATCGAGCACTCTCGGCGGCTTCGTTTTCAACGAAAGTGCTCTGGCTGCCGTTCTGCAGCACGTCCCAACCGCGTACGGACCGCAAAGGGCCCGTATCAGGCAGCGACCGAGGCGGCGGCGGAACTGGCGGCAGCGTGATTGACCTGCTGCAGTTTCATTGCGCTGGCAAACTCGGAAAGCTGGTCCAGATCAACGAGGTAGTTGTCGAGCAGGAAGCGGACCAGCAGTTCGGTGGGCAGATGTGTATAGCCTTCCACCGCTGCAAAGAAGTCGTCCAAAGTCTCAAGGCGTTTGCGCAAGCGAACCATGCCGGTCTCCCCGATATCGACGATTACAGCTTCGGCATTTATGGTTAATGCAAAATGAATGACTGAGTCTGGATCATCTGAAAAGAGATCTTTACAAGGCTTTCGGGTCAGTGGCTGCGGTTAGATAATGGAAGGCGCGGCTGCTCCCAGCAGCATCGCGGCCGCTGCTCCTGATCGGCCCCCACGGACGGGTCCAATTTGATTGTTAGTGCAATGATGGTCGTGGCGCCAGCGCGGGCGGCATTGCTGGTTGGGGTTGCAGGGCCGCCCGCGCGAATGCCGGGATGAAGACCTCCGGCGCCGGCGGCTTGTAGCCGAGCGATCCATGCGGACGCACGGTGTTGTAATGCCGACGCCAGCTTTCCACGATGATCCTGGCCTCTTTGAGCGTGTAGAAGATCTCGCCGTCGAGGAGTTCGTCGCGCAGGCGCGCGTTGAAGCTCTCGATGTAGCCGTTCTCCCATGGACTGCCGGGAGCGATGTAGGCGGTCTTCGCCCCGACTGCGGTGATCCAGTCCTGCAC
>NZ_LIPT01000004.1 GCF_001418225.1 Pannonibacter indicus
CCCTGCAACCCCAACCAGCAATGCCGCCCGCGCTGGCGCCACGACCATCATTGCACTAACAATCAAATTGGACCCGTCCGTGGGGGCCGATCAATGTCATCGCGCCGCAGACTGCCGGCCGCTATGTGGCCACGCAGATGCCCAATGCGCAGTTCGTCGAGCTCAAGGTTACGGGCCATTGTCCGCATGTGAGCCATCCTGCCGAAGTCATTGAACAGATCAGGTGCTATGCCGGGCTCCCCATCCCCCTCAGCTGACGTCTCCGGGCTTCTTGACGCATGGTATGATGTCCCTTGCGCGCTGGCGGTCACCGATGCCTCCTTCCGCGTCACCCATGCCAACAGGCTGTTCTGCCGCCTTTCCGGAATTGATGAATCTGCAGCAGAGGGCAAGCGCCTCAGCAGCTTCCTGAGCAGGCCAAGCCAGATCTATTTCGAAAGTGTTCTGGCGCCGCTGCTGCACATAGAAGGCGCCTGTTTTGAAGTCGCGCTCAGCCTGCAGGCTGCGTCTTCGTCCACGCCTGTTCTGGTCAACATGACGGTCCGGACCAGGGTCTCGCCGCGGCTCTACGATGTTGCCGTTTTTCCGGCGCCGGAGCGGCGCTCCTTTGAAGAGCAACTGCTCAGCCTCAAGAGCGATGCCGAGCGGCGCGCCGCCTGGCTTGCCCAGCTTGAGGCTCTATCAGGCATCGGGGCATGGACCTACGAGCTCCGGACGGGACGGATGCTCTGGTCCGGCCGGACCTACGAGCTTTACGGAATCAGCAGCGGCACGGAAATCGATCTTGAAACGGCTCTGCGGCCGTTTGCGCCCGCCGTCCGCAGGATGATCAAGGATATGCTGGCGCAGCCGGATCTGCCGAGCCTGGCGCCCGTGTCCCATGAAGTGGAGTTCAGCCATCCGTCAGGTCTGGTCCGCCGTTTCAAGATTGCAGGCCATGGCAGCGTCAACCAGCTCGGCGAGCCGGTGATTCAGGGTGTTCTGCAGGACATCACGGACGCCTATAACAGTCAGCTTGACCTGTGGCGCGCAGCCCATTTCGACCAGATCACCAGCCTGGGCAACCGCTATCTTTTCAATGCAGAACTGTCTGGCTGGACGGAGCCCAAGGGGGAGGCGGCTGAGTTCTTTCTGCTGATCATTGATCTTGATGGCTTCAAGGCCGTCAATGACACCTATGGCCACCGCGCCGGGGACGATGTTCTCAAGGAAGTGAGCCGCCGCATCAGCCTGTGTGCCAGCGCAGGCAGCTTTCGTCTTGGCGGCGATGAATTCGCGCTGATTGTTGACGCCAACTCCGGAGTTGATGCGGTGAGAGCGCTGGCCCAGCATCTGCTGACGGATATCGCCCGTCCGATCGATATCGGGAAGGAGGCCGTTTGCGTCAGCGCATCCATCGGCATTGCGCACTATCCGTCCGACGGATGCGAAAGCGATCTGCTTCTGCACGCGGCTGATTGCGCCATGTATGCGGCCAAGAAAAACGGCAAGAATCAGTTCGCCATGTTCCCTCTTGAGGCGGGAGCGGACATCTGACGGTCCGGCCAGGGACTGCAGCAGACATCTGCCCAGCAAAAAACCGGCGGAGTGATCCGCCGGTTTCTGACAATGCAGGGGAGGGGCCAGCCCACCGGGTCTGATGTCAAGCGGCTGCGACAGCGCGCAGGAAGGTCTCGATGCGGTTGCGCAGGTCCTCGGTGCTCTTGGCGGTCTGACCGGAGTTCTGCAGCACGTCTTCCGCTGTCTGTGCGGTGCGGGTTGCTCCGTCGGCGACGTGATGCATGTTTTCCGTGGCCATACGGGTTCCCTGAGCGGCTTCCTGAACGTTGGCGGAGATTTCCCGCGTCGCCTTGCCCTGCTCGTCCACGGCTCCGGCAATGGCGCCGGTGTAGCCATTCACCTCTTCCATGATGTTGGTGATCTCTTCGATCACGGCAACCGTTTCACGTGTCGAGGCCTGGATGGCGGAGATCTGCGAGGAGATTTCTTCCGTTGCCTTGGAGGTCTGGTTGGCCAGTTCCTTCACTTCCGCAGCGACGACAGCAAAGCCCTTGCCGGCCTCACCGGCGCGGGCGGCTTCGATCGTTGCGTTGAGGGCGAGCAGGTTGGTCTGTTCGGCAATCGCCTGGATAAGGCTTACGACCTCGCCGATCTTCTGAGCGGCAGCGTCAAGGCTGGCGACCTTCTGGTTCGACTGGGCGGCGCTGGAGGTTGCTTTGCCGACGATGATGCTGCTCTGGCTGACCTGACGGTTGATCTCGCCGATGGAGGCGGAGAGCTCCTCTGCGGCCGAGGCGACGGTCTGCACATTGGCGGTGGCCTGTTCGGAGGCGGCCGCTGCGCTGCCGGAGGTTTCTTCCGTGCGTGTTGCGATCTGCTTCAGGGCAACAGCTGCCTCATTGAGGCGGCCGGTGTTTTCGGCGACGACACTGAGTGCCTGCTGCGACTCGACCTGGAAATTCTCGATCAGGCGGGCAATCGCCTCCTGGCGCTGATGCTCGCGAAGACGGCCGGCTTCGCTCTGGCTTTCCAGCTGCTGCCGGGTAAGGCCATTGTCGCGGAACACGTTGACGGACCGGATCATGTCTCCGATTTCATCCTCGCGGCCAGTGCCTTCAATCTGTGAGCCGAAGTTGCCGTCAGCGATTTCCAGCATGCGCAGCGACAGGCTGCGCAGCGGGCGGGCGATGGAGCGGGCGACGAGAACGGCGAGCGTCACACAGGCCAGAACCAGCACAGCCATGAGGCCGGCGCTGCTGATGGCTGTGCGCCAGTAGGCCGCGTTGATGTCTTCCAGAAGCACACCGGAGCCCAGCACCCAGTCCCAAGGCTCGAAATAGGAGACATAGCTCACCTTCGGCAGCACCACGTTGTTCGGATCCTTCCAGGAATAGGCGACATAGGCACTGCCCTTCGCCTTCGCCTCCGTCACGAACTCTCGGATGTGCTGCTTGCCATCTCCATCGGTGGAGTTGATCAGATTCTTGCCTTCATTGTCAGGCTTGGCCGGATGCACGAGGCTGGTGCCGGCAGCGTCATAGACGAAGACATAATCCTTGCCGGAATTATAGCGCATGCCGCGCAGGGCGTTGCGGGCGGCAAGCTGTGCGTCGGATTCGCTCATCTCGCCCTTGGCCGCGCGGGCCTGATAGGTGAGAGCCACATTCTGCGCCGCCTCAACAACACTCTTGATTTCCGTACGCTTGAAGGCGTTCAGGTTTTCACCAAGTGCATAGAGCTGGTACGCAAAGGCAGCCGCGAAACACAGACTGAACAATCCGGCGAGGGCATAGAGTTTGCCGCTGACAGTCGTCGGTGTTCCGAATTTCATTTTAAAGTTTCTCAGATACGTAGTCCGACCCATCTGAACTATGCATTCTATCGCTTAATAATACAGAAAACGCTGCGTTAGCTTTATGTATTTCTCTGATTGCATCCGTCTGCGAACGCAAAACTCCGGATGTGTGGTGACTGGTGGTTTTCTGGATAAGTCTGCGGTTTTTTGCGCGCGGTGAGAATTTATCCACAGAGCTGCAGCCGATCCGCCGGTGCGGGATGGCGGTTTTCTGCCTTTTTTGAAAAACAGGTCATTCGCCGGTTCAGGGGTGCTTGACTTCCGTCCGGGGCCGCCGTACATCGGCACCACTTCGCGGCGCCGGAAGGTTGCTGCGGGGGAAACGAAGCGGGTGTAGCTCAGTTGGTTAGAGTGCCGGCCTGTCACGCCGGAGGTCGCGGGTTCGAGCCCCGTCACTCGCGCCATTCCCTTTCAAAGGGTTTGGCAACCGTTTCGTAAAGTGTGCGGGTGTAGCTCAGTTGGTTAGAGTGCCGGCCTGTCACGCCGGAGGTCGCGGGTTCGAGCCCCGTCACTCGCGCCACTTACGGAACTTGATGAAGCCCCCTTTGCGGGGCTTTTTTCATGCCTGGTAAAAACTTTCCACGTTTATGAAATGGCCGTCCGGCGGGCAGGGCGGACAGGGGGGGGGGGCTGCGGCGGTTGGCCGCGGCGCTGGGGGCTGGTCTAGATGGTTGATTGGGGCGTTTCGGGGGGGCTCGCAGGGGCTTTCCCAATGCAGTTTGCGCTCTAGCTTGTCTGCAAGAGGATATGCGTAATGCTCTTCTGCCGTAGCGGAGGGCATGGTTTTCCGGTGATGGCGGCGGCAGCTGGCTCCTGCAGGCGATTGCGCTGTCTGCTTTCGGCTCTTGCTTTGCCCATGCGCGTGAGCTAAGCGTGCGCTCGCATGTTGGTAAGATCGGGGCGTTTGACAGGCTCGAGTCGTACTCCTATGAGTGGGGCGCGTGCCGGAACCACCGGATCTCCTCCCGATCCGGCCCGCCAAGTGCAAGGACGCGAAAGACATGGAAGATCTGTTGCGGGATTATCTCCCGATTGCCGTCTTCATCGGTATTGCGCTGGTCATTGGCCTGGCGCTGCTGGTGTCGCCGTTTTTGCTGGCCTATTCCAAGCCGGACCCTGAAAAACTGTCGGCCTACGAGTGCGGCTTCAACGCCTTTGACGATGCGCGCATGAAGTTTGATGTGCGCTTCTATCTGGTGTCGATCCTGTTCATCATCTTTGATCTGGAAGTGGCTTTCCTCTTCCCTTGGGCCGTTGTGTTCGGGGATCTGGGCTGGCTCGGCTTCTGGTCGATGATGACCTTCCTCGGCGTGCTGACCATCGGCTTTATCTATGAATGGAAGAAGGGGGCTCTGGAATGGGACTGACCACATCTTCGGGCACGCTGGTTGCACCCGCTCCGAAGGGTGTGATCGATCCGGCCACGGGCAAGCCCGCCGGGGCTTCCGATGCCTTCTTCATGCAGGTCAATGACGAACTGGCCGACAAGGGCTTTCTGGTCACCTCGACCGAGAGCCTCATCCAGTGGGCCCGCACCGGCTCGCTGATGTGGATGACCTTCGGTCTGGCCTGCTGCGCCGTGGAAATGATGCAGATGTCGATGCCGCGCTATGATGCGGAGCGCTTCGGCTTTGCGCCGCGCGCCAGCCCGCGCCAGTCAGACGTGATGATCGTCGCCGGCACGCTGACCAACAAGATGGCGCCCGCGCTTCGCAAGGTCTACGACCAGATGCCGGAGCCGCGCTACGTCATCTCCATGGGCTCCTGCGCCAATGGCGGCGGCTATTATCACTATTCCTATTCGGTGGTGCGCGGTTGCGACCGCATCGTGCCGGTTGACATTTATGTCCCGGGCTGCCCGCCGACGGCAGAGGCGCTGCTTTATGGCGTGCTGATGCTGCAGAAGAAGATCCGCCGCACAGGCACGATCGAACGCTAAGGCCGTCCGGGCGCAAGGCCCGGGCAGCACCGTGTAGAATGCAAGGTGCGGGTTGAGGGATCCGCGCCGTCAGGTCCGGAAGGGTCGGGAACAAAACGATGGATGAGACGCTGAAGGAACTCGGCGAGCATATCGGGCTGGCGCTGAAGGACCGGTTGTTGTCGTGGCAGGTTGCCTATGGCGAGCTGACGCTGACCGTTCCGGCCCAGGATATCATCGATGTGGTGCGTTTCCTGCGCGATGATGCGAGCTGCAAGTTCGTCAATCTGACGGACATTTGCGGTGTGGATTATCCCTTCCGCGACAAGCGCTTCGATGTCGTCTACCACTTCCTGTCGCCGGTGCAGAATCAGCGCATCCGCGTGAAGGTGGCGACCGGCGAGGACACGCCGGTTCCGTCACTGACGCCCGTTTTCCCCGGTGCCGAGTGGTTCGAGCGCGAAGCCTACGACATGTATGGCATTCTTTTCTCCGGCCACCCGGATCTGCGCCGTATCCTGACGGACTACGGCTTCGACGGCCACCCGCTGCGCAAGGACTTCCCCGTAACCGGTTACGTGGAAGTGCGCTATGACGACGACAAGAAGCGCGTCGTCTATGAGCCGGTCCGGCTGACACAGGAATTCCGCAACTTCGACTTTCTCTCGCCCTGGGAAGGCACGGACTACGTGCTTCCCGGCGATGAGAAGGCAACGACGAATTAAGGGCGGGCGGCATGGCTGAGGCTCAGGTTCGCAATTTCAACATCAACTTCGGTCCGCAGCATCCGGCGGCGCACGGCGTGCTGCGCCTTGTGCTGGAACTGGACGGCGAAGTGGTGACACGCGTTGATCCGCACATCGGTCTGCTGCACCGCGGCACCGAGAAGCTGATCGAGCAGAAGACCTATCTGCAGGCAGTTCCCTATTTCGACCGCCTCGACTACGTGGCGCCGATGAACCAGGAGCATGCCTTTGCTCTGGCGGTGGAGCGTCTGCTCGGCATCACCGTGCCGATGCGCGGGCAGCTGATCCGTGTGCTCTACTCGGAAATCGGCCGCATCCTGTCGCATCTTCTCAACGTGACGACGCAGGCCATGGACGTTGGCGCACTGACGCCGCCGCTCTGGGGCTTCGAGCCGCGTGAAGAGCTGATGGTGTTCTATGAGCGGGCCTGCGGAGCGCGCATGCACGCTGCCTTCGTCCGGCCGGGCGGCATCCATCAGGATCTGCCGCGCCAGCTGCTGGATGATATCTGGGACTTCTGTGATCCGTTCCTGCAGACGCTGGACGATATCGAGGGCCTTCTCACCGACAACCGCATCTTCAAGCAGCGTAACGTCGATATCGGCGTTGTGAAGCTGGAAGAGGCCTGGGCCTGGGGCTTCTCGGGCGTCATGGTGCGCGGCTCGGGCGCAGCTTGGGATCTGCGCAAGTCGCAGCCCTATGAGTGCTACGGCGACCTCGACTTCGACATCCCGATCGGCAAGAACGGCGACTGCTATGACCGCTATCTCATCCGCATGGAAGAGATGCGCCAGTCGATCCGCATCATGAAGCAGTGCCTTGAACGCCTGACCAAGGAGACCGGTCCGGTCTCGTCCACCGACGGCAAGATCGTGCCGCCGAAGCGGGGCGAGATGAAGCGGTCGATGGAAGCGCTCATCCACCACTTCAAGCTCTATACGGAAGGCTACCACGTGCCGGCCGGCGAAGTTTACGCCGCCGTGGAAGCGCCGAAGGGTGAGTTCGGCGTCTACCTCGTGGCGGATGGCACCAACAAGCCATACCGCTGCAAGATCAAGGCGCCGGGTTACAGCCATCTCCAGGCGATGGATTTCCTCTGCCGCGGGCATCAGCTGGCCGACATTTCCGCAGTGCTTGGCTCGCTCGATATCGTGTTCGGGGAGGTCGACCGCTAGGGAATGGATCTGACAGGAGCCCCGATCTGCGTGGACAAGGCCAGCGGCGCGATCTCGAATGCGACGCCGGTGGAGCACGCGGGACTGGTTCTGACGCGGATGGCAGCCAAGGCGCTGCGGCCGCTGGACGATCTGGGGTTCTCGCATGCGGCGCGGCTGATCCGCTGCCTGCTGCCAAGCCGCCGCAAGGTGGCTGTCAGGTTCACGCAGGACATGACGTTCTGCTTTCCCTATGGCGACGGCTATTGGGGGCTTCTGCTGGATCCTCGCGATACCTACGAGGAAGAGGTGGAGGCGCTGCTGCTGGCGGTGAAGGATTGTGAGTATGCCTTCATCGATTGCGGTGCAAATTACGGATACTGGTCGCTGAAGGTGACCAGCGAGCGGTTTGGCCGGCACAAGGCGGCCGCAATCGAGCTGGATCCTGCCAGTTTCGCGCTGCTTGAGGCGAATGTGGCGGCGAACGGCGGCAGGGTCACCTGCCTCAACCGGGCGGTGGCCGGACGGGATGACGATGTGCTCCGTTTCTACGGGGCCAAGCATGAGGCGCGATCCGTTGTGCCTCAGGCCGGCGTGGAGCCGAAGGGCGAGGTTCTTTCGGTCACGCTGGACCGCCTCGTGGACGATGGACACATTCCGCAGGAGGGGCCGCTGGTCCTGAAGCTGGATGTGGAGGGCATCGAGATCGAAGCGCTGCGCGGTGGTGTGGCGCTTCTGATGCGCGATGTGCTCGTGATCTACGAGGAGCATGGCAGCGACCGCAGCCATGCCGTTTCGCGCTACTTGCGCGAGGATTGCGGAATGCGGTTGTTCGGCCATGCCGGACACGACTTTTTTGAACTCGGCCCGCTCGGTGAGCTGGACCGTATCAAGACCAACCGGCGCAGAGGTTACGACTTCTTCGCCACACGCAGCCGCTTCTGGCTCGACCGTCTCGAATCCCTCGCAAGAGGGTGGGGGCAGGGCAGGACCGGAGTGGCAGCGGCCCACAGGGCACGGAACGGGGAAAAGGACCATGGCGGTTCGCAGACTTGCCGCTGAACAACCTGAAAGCTTTGCTTTCACGGCGGAAAATCTCGCTTGGGCGAAGAAGGTGATCGACCGTTACCCGGCTGGCCGTCAGGCCTCGGCCGTGATCCCGCTTTTGTGGCGCGCACAGGAACAGAACGAAGGCTGGGTGAGTGAGCCGGCAATCCGCTACATCGCGGAAATGCTGGGCATGCCGCACATCCGCGTGCTGGAGGTGGCGACGTTCTACACCATGTTCCAGCTGCAGCCGGTGGGCAAGAAGGCGCATATCCAGGTGTGCGGCACCACGCCCTGCCAGCTGCGCGGCGCGGAAGACCTGATCCGCGTGTGCAAGTCGAAGATCGCCGCTCATGCGCATGAACTTTCGGCTGACGGCAATTTCTCCTGGGAAGAGGTCGAATGCCTTGGTGCCTGCGTGAACGCGCCCATGGTCCAGATCTTCAAGGACACCTACGAGGACCTGACGCCGGAGAGCCTTGAAAAGCTCATCGACGACATTTCCGCCGGCCGCGAAGTGACACCCGGTCCGCAGATCAACCGCCGTTTCGGAGCTCCGGAAGGCGGCCCGACGTCGCTGACGGACATTGCCGACGACACGCAGGGCGTTCTTCCCGTGCCGCATGTGGTGGATGGCGCAGAGAAGGCTTCGCACGCCTTCGCCGGTCCGTCGATCAACGGTGGTGGCAAGGATTTCAACGGCGTACCGGATTCGGCTGAAGTGTCAGTTGCGCGTGTGAGGGCCGAAGTGGCCGCCCGCAAGGCTGCTGAAGCCGCAGCCAAGAACGAGGGGTGAGAGAGGCAAGATGCTGAAGGATCAGGATCGGATCTTCACCAATATCTACGGCTTGCACGACTGGGGCCTTGAGGGCGCCCGCAAGCGTGGCCATTGGGACAACACCAAGGGGCTGATCGAAAAGGGCCGCGACTGGATCATCGAGGAGATGAAGAGTTCGGGGCTGCGCGGGCGCGGAGGCGCTGGCTTTCCGACCGGTCTCAAGTGGTCCTTTATGCCCAAGGCCAGCGACGGCCGCCCGTCCTATCTGGTGGTCAATGCGGACGAATCCGAGCCGGGCACCTGCAAGGACCGCGAGATCCTGCGCCACGACCCGCACACGCTGGTCGAGGGCTGCCTGATCGCCGGTTTCGCCATGGGCGCCATTGCCGCCTACATCTATGTGCGCGGCGAGTTCATCCGTGAGCGCGAGCGCCTGCAGGCTGCCATCGACCAGGCCTATGACGCCGGGCTGATCGGCAAGAATAACAAGAACGGCTACGACTTCGACATCTACGTCCATCACGGCGCAGGTGCCTATATCTGCGGTGAAGAGACTGCGCTGCTCGAAAGCCTAGAGGGCAAGAAGGGCCAGCCGCGCCTGAAACCGCCGTTCCCGGCGAACGTCGGCCTCTATGGTTGCCCGACCACGGTGAACAACGTGGAATCGATCGCCGTTTCCCCGACGATCCTGCGCCGGGGCGCCTCCTGGTTCTCCGGTCTCGGCAAGCCGAACAATGCAGGCACGAAGCTGTTCTGCGTGTCCGGCCACGTCAACCGTCCCTGCACGGTCGAGGAGGAGCTGGGCATTCCGTTCAGCGAACTCATCGAGAAGCACTGCGGCGGCATTCGCGGTGGCTGGGACAATCTGCTGGCGGTGATCCCGGGCGGCTCGTCCGTTCCCTGCCTCACCGGCGAGCAGATCAAGGACACGGCGATGGACTTCGACACACTGCGCGGCCTCGGCTCCGGCCTCGGCACGGCGGCGGTGATCGTCATGGACAAGTCCACCGACATCATCAAGGCGATTGCGCGCCTGAGCTATTTCTACAAGCACGAGAGCTGCGGCCAGTGCACGCCGTGCCGTGAAGGCACCGGCTGGATGTGGCGCGTCATGGAGCGCATGGTCAAGGGCCAGTCCTCGCGCGAGGAAATCGACATGCTGTTCAACGTCACCAAGCAGGTGGAAGGTCACACGATCTGCGCCCTTGGCGATGCGGCAGCCTGGCCGATCCAGGGCCTGATCAAGAACTTCCGGCCTGTGATCGAGGCCCGCATTGACGACTACGTGGCCAAGACCAGGGCTCCCAAGGCCTTGGCCGCGGCAGAGTAACCGGGAACGGAATTCGGAGACAGGCGATGACAAAGCTGATCATCGACGGCAAGGAAGTTGACGTTCCGGCAGATTACACGCTGCTGCAGGCCTGCGAGGAAGCAGGCGCGGAAGTGCCGCGTTTCTGCTACCACGACCGGCTTTCGATTGCCGGCAACTGCCGCATGTGCCTTGTGGAAGTGAAGGGCGGGCCCCCGAAGCCGACCGCCTCCTGCGCCATGGGCGTGCGGGACCTCAGGCCCGGCCCGAACGGCGAACCGCCGGTGGTGCTGACCAAGAGCCCGATGGTCAAGAAGGCCCGCGAAGGGGTGATGGAGTTCCTGCTCATCAACCACCCGCTGGACTGCCCGATCTGTGACCAGGGCGGCGAGTGCGACCTTCAGGACCAGGCCATGGCCTATGGTGTGGACAGTTCGCGCTTTGCCGAAAACAAGCGTGCTGTCGAGAACAAGCATCTCGGCCCGCTGGTCAAGACCATCATGACCCGCTGCATCCACTGCACGCGCTGCGTCCGTTTCACCACGGAAGTCTGCGGCGTTGCCGACATGGGCCTGATCGGCCGCGGCGAGGATGCGGAGATCACCACCTATCTGGAAGCCGCGCTGTCCTCCGAAATGCAGGGCAACGTGGCCGACCTCTGCCCGGTGGGTGCGCTGACGCACAAGCCTTACGAATTCAATGCCCGTCCCTGGGAACTGGTGAAGACGGAAAGCGTCGACGTCATGGACGCGCTCGGCTCTGCCATCCGCGTCGACACCCGTGGCCGCGAAGTGATGCGCATCATGCCGCGCCTCAATGAAGAGGTGAACGAGGAGTGGATCTCGGACAAGTCCCGCTACATCTGGGACGGGCTGAAGACCCAGCGCCTCGACCGGCCCTACGCCCGCAAGGATGGCAAGCTGGTTCCGGTGAGCTGGGGCGAAGCCTTCCAGATCATCGCGGACAAGGTGAAGGCCACCACCTCTGACAAGATTGGCGCGCTCGCCGGCCAGCTGTCCAGCGTGGAAGAGATGTTTGCGCTGAAGAGCCTGATGGACAGCCTCGGTGTGAAGAACATCGACAGCCGTTTCCCCGGCTCGCCGCTGCATCCCAAGCATGGCCGCGCCAGCTATCTGTTCAACGCCACGGTTGCCGGGATCGACGAGGCCGATGCCATCGTTCTGATCGGCACTAACCCGCGCCTCGAAGCTCCGGTGCTCAACGCCCGTCTGCGCAAGCGCTGGGTCAAGGGCAAGGTCGAGATTTCCGTGATCGGCCAGAACGCCGATCTCACCTATCCGGCCACCTACAAGGGCGCTGGCCCCGACACGCTGGCTTCGCTCATCGACGATGCGTCTTTCCTCGCCGGTGCGAAGAAGCCGCTCATCATCGTGGGTCAGGGCGCGATCAACCGTCCGGACGGGGCTGCGGTCCTGTCGCTGGCGGCCAAGCTCGCCCAGTCGCGCGGCGCGGTCCGGGAAGACTGGAACGGCTTCAGCGTCCTGCACACGGAAGCAGCCCAGGTTGGCGCGCTCGACATCGGCTTCGTGCCGGGTGAGGGCGGACTGTCCACCGGCCAGATCCTGGCTGAAAACAGCCTCGACGTGCTGTTCCTGCTGGGCGTCGACGAGATCGAGATCCCGGCCGGTGCCTTTGTGGTCTATCAGGGCACACATGGGGACAAGGGCGCGCACCGCGCCGACGTCATCCTGCCGGGGGCTGCCTATACCGAGAAGTCCGGCCTTTACGTGAACCTTGAAGGCCGCGTCCAGCTGGGCGACCGTGCCGGCTTCCCCCCGGGTGAAGCGCGTGAAGACTGGGCCATCCTGCGTGCCCTGTCTGCGGTTCTCGGCAAGGCTCTGCCGTTCGACAGCCTGGCGCAGCTGCGCGCCAAGCTCTTCGAGGCGTTCCCGCACATGGCGGCCATCGGCACCATCGCAGCCGGCAATCCGGCTGACGTGGAGGCTCTGGCCGGTCTTGGCGGCAAGACCAACTCCGTCGCCTTCACCAACGTGATCAGCGACTTCTATCTGACGAACCCGATCGCCCGCGCGTCGAAGGTCATGGCGGAATGTTCCGCACTGGCCAAGTCGCGCCTGGCGGCGGCAGCGGAATAAGGGGCAGGGGACAACGATGTCGGAGTTTATGACGACCTACGGCTGGCCGTTCCTCTGGATGGCGTTCCAGAGCGTGCTGCTGATGGTGGTGCTCCTCGTGATCATCGCCTACATCCTCTATGCCGACCGCAAGATCTGGGCTGCCGTGCAGATCCGCCGGGGCCCGAACGTGGTTGGCCCCTGGGGGCTGCTGCAGTCCTTTGCCGACCTTCTGAAGTTCGTGCTGAAGGAGCCGGTCATTCCGGCGGGCTCCAACAAGGGCCTGTTCCTGCTGGCGCCGCTCCTCACCGTGCTTCTGGCGCTCAGCGCCTGGGCCGTGGTACCGGTGGCCGATGGCTGGGTGATTGCCGACATCAACGTGGGCATTCTCTATATCTTCGCCATCTCCTCGCTCGGCGTCTACGGCATCATCATCGGCGGCTGGGCCTCCAACTCGAAGTATCCCTTCCTGTCGGCCCTGCGCTCTGCCGCGCAGATGGTGTCCTATGAAGTCTCCATCGGCCTCGTCATCGTCACCGTCCTGCTCTGCGCCGGTTCGCTGAACCTGACGGAGATCGTCAATTCCCAGAAGACGGGTCTGGCGACGGCCGTTGGTCTGCCCTGGCTGTCGATCCTGAACTGGTACTGGCTGCCGCTGCTGCCGATGTTCGTGGTGTTCTTCATTTCGGCCCTGGCCGAGACGAACCGCCCGCCCTTCGATCTGGCGGAAGCAGAGTCGGAACTCGTGGCCGGTTTCATGGTGGAATATGGCTCCACCCCGTACATGATGTTCATGCTCGGCGAGTATGTGTCGATTGCGCTGATGTGCGCGATGATGACCATCCTGTTCATGGGCGGCTGGCTGCCGCCGGTGGATGCGGCTCCCTTCACCTGGGTGCCGGGCTTCGTCTGGTTCCTGCTGAAGTCGCTGCTTGTCTTCTTCATGTTCGCCATGGTGAAGGCAATGGTCCCGCGCTACCGCTACGACCAGCTGATGCGTCTGGGCTGGAAGGTCTTCCTGCCGCTGTCGCTGATCATGGTTGTGGCTGTCGCCGGCGTTCTGCAGGTGATGGGCTGGGCCCCGTAAGGCCATGGATATTTCCGTCGCCGGGTTGATTGGCGCAGCCATCGGGTTGTACATCGGCTGGCTCGACTACGGCATCCTGAACGGGCTGCTGTCGGCGGTGGTCGAAAAGAACAAGCGCAAGGGCGGCGGATGGGCCGTACGGTTCGAGCCAGTCCTGCGCAAACTGGTTTTCATTCTTCCGGTCACCCTCTTTCCGGTGATCGGGTATCTGGCCGCGTTTCAGCTCGTGGGCTGAGCGGCAGGAAGGCAAAGAGGCTCTGGCGATGGGACTTGATCAGGCCATAAAGTCGCTGTTCTTGAAGGAGTTCGTATCGGCGTTCTTTCTCGCGATGCGCTATTTCTTCAAGCCGAAGCCGACTGTGAACTACCCCTTCGAGAAGGGGCCAGTGAGCCCGCGTTTCCGTGGCGAGCATGCCCTGCGGCGCTATCCCAACGGGGAAGAGCGCTGCATCGCCTGCAAGCTGTGCGAAGCCATCTGCCCGGCGCAGGCAATCACAATCGAAGCCGGCCCGCGCCGCAACGATGGCACACGCCGCACCACCCGTTATGACATTGACATGGTCAAGTGCATCTACTGCGGCTTCTGCCAGGAGGCCTGCCCGGTGGATGCCATCGTCGAGGGCCCGAACTTCGAGTTCGCCACCGAGACGCGCGAAGAGCTCTACTACTCCAAGGAAAAGCTGCTCGCGAACGGCGACCGGTGGGAGCGGGAGATTGCCCGCAACATCGCAATGGATGCGCCCTACCGCTGAGGCGGCAGGCACAAGAAACAAGACCCCTGACCGCCGTATCAGACGGGCAGGGGATGCGCGGAACCAGCCGGCCGGCGGGGGACGCAAGAATGAGCCAAAGGCAAGAGCCCGAGACAGGCAGGTCCTGACATGATCCTGAAAGCCCTCTTCTTCTATCTGTTTGCCGGAGTGACCGTGGCATCTGCCTTTATGGTCATCTCGTCGCGCAATCCGGTGCACTCGGTGCTGTTCCTCATTCTGGCCTTCGTCAATTCGGCTGGTCTGTTCATCCTTCTGGGGGCCGAGTATCTCGCCATGCTGCTGATCGTCGTCTATGTCGGCGCGGTGGCGGTGCTCTTCCTCTTCGTGGTGATGATGCTGGACGTCGATTTCGTCGAGCTGCGGCAGGGCTTCCTGCAGTACATGCCGGTCGGCGCGCTGGTCGGGCTCATCCTGCTGGTCGAGCTGCTGATGGGCGTTGGCGCCTGGGTGATCGCGCCGGACCTGCTGGGCCATGGCTCACAGCCGATCCCGCCGCTTGATCAGGTGTCCAACATCGAGGCCATCGGCCAGGTACTCTACACCAAGTACATCTTCTTCTTCCAGGTTGCCGGGCTTGTGCTGCTGGTGGCGATGATCGGGGCCATCGTCCTGACACTCCGCCACCGTGAGGGCATCAAGCGCCAGAGCGTTCCGGCGCAGGTTGCGCGCAACAAGGCGTCGGCCATCGAGATCCGCAAGGTCGAGCCGGGCAAGGGTATTTGACGCGGGAAACCGCAGTTTTAAACCCGGGCAGGGGCATCTGATGCTCTTCTGCCCGGATCGGGGTAAACGAGGGAGCACTGCGAGGCGCCCATGGAAATCGGTCTGTCGCACTATCTGTCGGTCGCGGCCATCCTGTTCACGATCGGGATCTTCGGGATCTTTCTGAACAGGAAAAACGTGATTGTCATCCTGATGTCGGTGGAGCTGCTGCTCCTCGCCGTCAACATCAACTTTGTCGCCTTCTCCACACACCTGGGCGATCTCATGGGCCAGATTTTCACCATGCTGGTTCTGACCGTGGCAGCCGCTGAGGCTGCCATCGGCCTCGCCATTCTGGTCGTGTTCCACCGCAACCGCGGCTCCATTGCCGTGGAAGACATCAATGCGATGAAGGGGTAACGGACGGATGTTGTATTCAGCGATCGTCTTCCTGCCCCTGATTGGCTTCCTGATTGCCGGTCTCTTCGGGCGTGTGATCGGGCATACGGCCAGCGAGTACATCACCAGCGGTCTGGTGATCGTCTCGGCCGTGCTGTCCTGGATTGCCTTCTTCACCATCGGCTACGGCGAAACGGCGCTTGTCGAGGTCGAGGTCCTGCGCTGGATCTCTTCCGGCGCGCTCAATGTCGCCTGGTCGCTGCGCATCGACACGCTCACCGTGGTGATGCTGGTGGTGGTGAACACGGTGTCGGCTCTCGTGCATGTCTATTCCATTGGCTACATGCACCACGACCCGCACCGCTCGCGCTTCTTTGCCTATCTGTCGCTCTTCACCTTCGCCATGCTGTCGCTGGTGACGTCGAACAACCTGCTGCAGATGTTCTTCGGCTGGGAAGGCGTGGGCGTGGCCTCGTACCTGCTCATCGGTTTCTGGTACAAGAAGCCTTCGGCCAATGCGGCGGCCATGAAGGCCTTCGTCGTCAACCGCGTTGGTGACTTCGGCTTTGCCCTCGGCATCTTCGGCGTCTTCATGATGTTCGGCACCATCAACCTGCCGGAGATCTTCGCCAACGCTCAGGCCGTCGTTGGTGGCCACGGGGCAGAGGGCGCTGACCACGGCGCGGCCGTGCTTAACTTCCTCGGCCATCCGCTCGATGCCCATACGGCGATGACGGTTGTCTGCCTGCTGCTGTTCATGGGGGCCATGGGCAAGTCGGCGCAGTTCCTGCTGCATACCTGGCTGCCGGACGCGATGGAAGGCCCGACCCCGGTGTCGGCCCTCATTCACGCCGCCACGATGGTGACCGCGGGTGTCTTCATGGTCGCCCGCCTGTCGCCCCTGTTCGAGCTGTCCCATACGGCGCTGACGGTTGTCACTTTCTTCGGTGCCACGACTGCCTTCTTCGCGGCAACGGTCGGCCTCGTGCAGAACGACATCAAGCGCGTGATCGCCTATTCGACCTGCTCGCAGCTCGGCTACATGTTTGTGGCGCTCGGCGTCGGTGCCTATTCGATCGCCGTGTTCCATCTGTTCACGCATGCCTTCTTCAAGGCGCTGCTGTTCCTCTGTGCCGGTTCGGTCATCCATGCGGTGTCGGACGAGCAGGACATGCGCAAGATGGGCGGCCTGCGCAAGCACATCCCGTTCACCTACTGGACCATGTTCATCGGCACGCTCGCCCTCACGGGGGTCGGCATTCCGCTCACGCACATTGGTCTGGCCGGCTTCCTGTCCAAGGATCTGGTGATCGAAGCTGCTTATGCCGCTTCGTCGGGTGAGCATGCCAATGCCTTCGCGCTCTACGGCTTCTGGATGACGGTGGTGGCCGCTGGCCTGACCTCTTTCTACTCCTGGCGCCTGACCTTCATGACTTTCCACGGCAAGCCGCGGGCTCCGGTGGATGTGATGAAGCACGTGCATGAATCCCCGATGGTGATGCTGGCTCCGCTCTTCATCCTGTCCATCGGTGCTGTTCTGGCCGGTATGGTGTTCTACAGCCAGTTTGCCGGCGAGGGCTACGATGCCTTCTGGAAGGGTGCGCTGTTCACCGGCGCCGAGAACCACATCCTGCATGCCATTCATGAGGTGCCGAAGTGGGTCAAGGTCTCGCCCTTCGTCATGATGGTGCTTGGCCTCGCGACCGCCTGGTACTTCTACATCCGCTCGCCCGAGACGCCCAAGCGCCTGGCTGCCGAGCATGAGGGCCTCTACAAGTTCCTGCTGAACAAGTGGTACTTCGACGAGCTCTACAACATCATCTTCGTGCGTCCGGCCATGTGGACCGGCCGCCAGCTCTGGAAGAAGGGTGATGGCAAGGTCATCGATGGCTACGGTCCCGATGGTGTTGCCGCCCGTGTCCAGAATGTCACGTCCTGGGTCGTGCGCCTGCAGACCGGATATCTCTACCACTATGCTTTTGCGATGCTGATCGGTGTGGCGGCGCTCGTCACCTGGTCGATGTTCACCGGCGTTTTGACCGGCGGGGGAGCGCACTGATGATCGATTGGCCGATCCTGACACTGACCACATTCCTGCCGCTGGCAGGTGTGCTGGCCATTCTCCTGGTGCCGGGAGATGATGACGGAGCAAAGCGCAACATCCGCATGGTTGCGCTGGTCACCACCATTTTCACCTTCATCCTGTCGCTGTTCATCTGGGGCGCCTTCGACTACGCCAACCCGGGCTTCCAGTTTGTCGAAAGCAAGGAATGGCTCGGCGGCAACATCGGCTACCGGATGGGCGTCGATGGCATTTCGATGCTCTTCGTCATCCTGACGACGTTCCTCATGCCCTTCTGCATCCTTGCTTCATGGGAGAGTGTGCAGAAGCGCGTGAAGGAGTACATGATCGCGTTCCTCATTCTGGAAACGATGATGATCGGCGTGTTCTGCGCGCTGGATCTGGTGCTCTTCTACGTCTTCTTCGAGGCGAGCCTGCTGCCGATGTTCCTCATCATCGGCGTGTGGGGCGGCAAGCGCCGCGTCTATGCCAGCTACAAGTTCTTCCTCTACACGCTGCTCGGCTCCGTGCTGATGCTGGTGGCCATCATGTCCATGTACTGGACGGCCGGCACCACAGACATCGCAGCCCTGATGCGCCATCCCTTCGCGGAGAATGCACAGACATGGCTATGGCTCGCCTTCTTCGCCAGTTTCGCTGTGAAGATGCCGATGTGGCCTGTGCATACCTGGCTGCCGGACGCCCACGTGGAAGCGCCGACCGCCGGTTCCGTGATCCTGGCCGGCGTGCTGCTGAAGATGGGCGGCTACGGCTTCCTGCGCTTCTCGCTGCCGATGTTCCCGCTGGCGAGCGAAATGTTTGCCCCGCTGGTGTTCACCCTGTCTGTCGTCGCCATCATCTACACTTCGCTGGTGGCGCTGGCTCAGGAAGACATCAAGAAGCTGATTGCCTATTCGTCCGTTGCACACATGGGTTATGTCACCATGGGCGTGTTCGCGATGAACATGCAGGGCGTGCAGGGTGCCATCTTCCAGATGCTGTCACATGGTATCGTCTCCGGCGCGCTCTTCCTCTGCGTCGGCGTGATCTATGACCGGATGCACACCCGCGAGATTTCGGCCTATGGCGGCCTTGTCAACCGGATGCCGGTCTATGCGGTGATCTTCCTGATCCTGACCATGGCCAATGTCGGCCTGCCGGGCACCAGCGGTTTCGTCGGTGAAATCCTGACGCTGATGGGTGCCTTCGAGGCCAACACCTGGGTTGCCTTCTTCGCAGCCACCGGCGTGATCCTCTCGGCGGCTTATGCGCTCTACCTCTACCGCCGCGTTGTCTTCGGCGCGCTGGACAAGGAGAGCCTGAAGTCGATCCTCGATCTCGACCTCCGCGAGAAGGTGCTTCTGGTGCCGCTCGTCGTTCTGATCATCTTCTTCGGCTTCTATCCGTCGCCGGTTCTGGATGTGACGGCGGCGTCGGTGGAAGCCCTGATCACCAATTACAATGCAGCCATCGAGGCGGCTGGCCCGGCGCAGCAGGCACATGTTCCCGCTGCCGCCCATGCCAGCCACTGATCCCGACTGGACGAAAGACGCGCGCAATGTCTGAAACCACTCAATTGCCCGACCTTCTGCCCGTACTGCCGGAGATCTTCCTCTCTGCGGGTGGCCTCGTGCTGCTGATGATTGGCGCCTTTGGCGGCAAGAAAATCAGCTTCCTCGTCAATGGCATGGCCATGGGCCTCGTCGCGGCGGCAGCGCTCTTCGTGCTGCCCTACGGCGCCCAGCTCGGGACGACCTTCCACGGCGCCTTCATTCTGGACGGTTTTGCCTTCTACATGAAGCAGCTGGTGCTGATCGGCTCGTTCTTCGCCATCGCCATGTCCTGGGCCTATGCCAAGAGCCAGTCCTTCGACCGGTTCGAGTATCCGGTGCTGATCCTCCTGGCCAGCGTCGGCATGATGCTGATGCTCTCGGCCAATGACATGATCGCCCTTTACCTTGGCCTCGAGCTGCAGAGCCTGTCGCTCTACGTGGTGGCTGCGATCAACCGGGACTCCGTGCGCTCCACGGAAGCCGGCCTCAAGTACTTCGTGCTGGGTGCCCTGTCCTCGGGCATGCTGCTCTACGGTATCTCGCTGGTCTATGGCTTCACCGGCCATGTCGGCTTCCCGGAAATTGCAGCGGTGCTGACGAAGGAGGGTGCGTCCATCGGTCTCGTCTTCGGCCTCGTCTTCATGCTTGCTGGCCTTGCCTTCAAGATTTCGGCCGTGCCGTTCCACATGTGGACGCCGGACGTCTATGAAGGCGCGCCGACGCCGGTCACCGCCTTCTTTGCGGCCGCTCCCAAGGTTGCGGCCATGGGCCTTCTGGTGCGCGTCGTCATCGACGTGTTCCAGCCGGTTGCCCATGACTGGCAGCAGATCGTGGTCTTCGTCTCCATCGCCTCCATGGTGCTGGGTGCCTTTGCCGCCATCGGCCAGACCAACATCAAGCGCCTGATGGCCTATTCCTCCATCGGCCACATGGGCTATGCGCTCGCCGGCCTTGCCTCCGGCACAGAACAGGGTGTGATGGGCGTCATCGTCTACATGACCGCCTATCTGGTCATGACCCTCGGCGCCTTCGCCTGCATCCTCTCCATGCGCCGCAAGTCGGGCATGGTGGAAGAGATCAGCGAGTTGTCCGGCCTGTGGAAGTCCAATCTGCCGATGGCGATCCTGCTCGCCTGCATCATGTGGTCGCTGGCCGGTCTGCCGCCCTTCATCGGGTTCTTTGCCAAGTGGTACGTGTTCTCGGCCGCTGTCGAGGCTGGGCTCTATCCGCTGGCGATCATCGGTGTCGTCGCTTCGGTGGTGGGGGCCTACTACTACCTGCGCGTCATCAAGGTGATGTTCTTTGATGAGCCGGCCGAGAAGTTCGAGCCGATGCCGGTGGAACTGCGGGTCGTGCTGGGCCTGTCCAGCATCGGTGTGCTGTTCTTCTTTGCCGGTGTGTCGAGCTTCATTCCGATCGCCACGGCGGCGGCCAAGAGCCTGTTCTGAGCCTTATGAGCGGGACATTGCAAGAATTTGGCCCGGTGCCTTGCGCACCGGGCTTCCGTTTTGAAAGGCACTCAGCGCTGGAGTCCACCAACACCCGCGCCATGGAACTGGGCCGGGCAGGGGAGGTGGGCGGCCTGTGGGTGCTGGCGGATGTGCAGACCGGCGGACGTGGACGGCGCGGCCGGGCCTGGGTGTCGCCGAAGGGCAACCTCTTCGCCTCGGTGCTGCTGATCGATCCGGGCCCGCGCGACCGGCTGGGCGAACTGCCCATGGTGGCCGCCGTTGCGCTGGCCGAGGCGGTGGACCGGGCGGTCGGCTCTATCGGCCTTGCACGGCTGAAGTGGCCGAATGACCTTCTGGTGGATGGCGGCAAACTGTCCGGCATCCTTCTGGAAGCTCAGCCGCTCAGCGGTGGCCGCACCGGGGTCGTCTGCGGCTTCGGTGTCAATGTGGCGGCTCATCCGCAGATCGAGGCCTATGCCACGACGGATCTGACCGTGCTTGGCTTCCGCGTTTCGGCGCAAGTGATGTTCGAGAGGCTGGCGGAACAGTTCGCTCTCTGGCTCGGCCACTGGCAGCGCGATGGTTTTGATCCGGTGCGGGATGCCTGGATGAAACGGGCGCTGCGGCTGGGCGAGAAGATTGCCGTGCGCATGGGGGAAGAGCTGATAGAAGGCCGCTTTGCCGAAATCGATACGCGCGGCCAGATGGTTCTCGTGCTTGGCAACGGCAGCAAAAAAACAATTTCGGCCGGAGATGTTTTCTTCGGAAACATTGGTTGACCGCACCGCAGAGACGGGCGGACATGAATATGCAAGGAGCACACCGTATGGCGGATGCCAACGAAATCGTCTTCCTGCCGCTTGGCGGCGTTGGCGAAATCGGAATGAACCTGGGCCTCTATGGCTATGGCCCGGACGGCGACCGTACGTGGCTGATCGTGGATTGCGGCGTCACTTTTGCAGGCCCCGACCTGCCGGGCATCGATCTGGTACTGCCGGACATCCGCTTTCTGGAAAGCGAACGCAACCGCATTGCCGGCATGGTGATCACCCACGCGCATGAAGATCACTACGGCGGTATCATGCACCTGTGGCCGCATCTGCGGGTGCCGGTCTATGCCACCGCCTTCACCGCCGGTCTGCTGGAGGCAAAGATCGGGAGCGAGCCGGGCGCCGAAGAGATTCCGGTGACGCTTGTGAAACAGGGCGACCGGCTGAAGATCGGTGCCTTCGACGTCGAATTCGTCGCCATGTCCCACTCCATCCCCGAGCCCTGCGCCCTGGCGCTGCGCTTTCCGGAAGGCATGGTGGTGCATACGGGCGACTGGAAGATCGACCGCACGCCCGGCGTCGGCCTGCCGATCGACCTTGACCGCCTGGCCGAGCTTGGCCGGGAGGGGGTGACCGCCCTCATCTGCGACAGCACCAACGCCTACCGGGAAGGCTTCAGCCCCTCCGAAGGCGATGTGGCCGGTGAGCTGACGAAGATCATGAAGCGGGCGAAGCATCGCGTCGCCGTGACCACCTTTTCGTCCAACGTCGCCCGCATTCGCGCCATTGCCGAAGCCGCCGCTGCTTCGGACCGCAACCTCGTCGTCGTCGGCCGCTCCATGCGCCGGGTGATCGAGGTGGCCAGCGAGCTGGGCTATCTCGATGATCTGCCGCCGTTCCTTGATGAGGACAGCTACGGCTTCCTGCCGCGCGAGAAGACGGTGCTGCTTTGCACCGGCTCGCAGGGCGAAGTCCGCGCCGCCCTTGCCCGTATCGCTGCGGGCGAGCACCGCAACATTGCCCTGTCGAAGGGCGATGTGGTGATCTTCTCGGCCCGCACCATTCCGGGCAACGAGAAGGAAGTGGGCGCCATCGTCAACAATCTGGCCAAGTCTGGCGTCGAGATCGTCACTGACAGGGACGGGCTTGTGCATGTCTCCGGCCATCCCCGTCAGGGGGAACTGGCCGAACTCTACAAGCTGCTTCAGCCAAAGGTGGTGGTTCCCGTCCACGGCGAACCGTTCCATCTTGCAGCTCACGGCGAGTTCGCCCGCTCACAGAAGATCAAGTCGGTGGTGGTGGCTGGCAACGGCGATATCATCCGCCTGGCGCCGGGCCGTGCCGAAGTCATTGATGAAGCGCCATTCGGCATCACGGTGGTGGATGGCAGGATCATGGGGGATCCGGAGGAGACCGGCGTGAAGGAGCGGCGCAAGCTGTCCTTCGCAGGGGCTCTTGTGGTGTCTCTGGTGATCAACAAGACCGGCGATCTTCTGGATGATCCGGCCGTTGCGCTCTTCGGCATTCCGGAAGTGGATGGCGAAGGCGGCGAGATGGAGGAGATCGTTATCAAGGCCGTGCACGGTGCCTTCGGCAGCATTCCAAAGGCCCGCCGCAAGGACCCTGATCTGGTGAGCGAGGCGGTGCGCCGTTCCGTGCGCTCCAGAGTCAACGACGTCTGGGGCAAGAAGACGCTCTGCAAGGTGCTCGTCTCCCGGGTATGATGATCCGGTACGGCCCCTTGGGAGAGGGGCCGCAGGCACGCGCTGGCGCGTGGCGGGCCATGTGACAACTGGCCCGCCGGGCGAAGGAGGAAAGATGATCGGACGACTGAACCACGTGGCCATTGCCGTCAGCAACATTGACGCGGCTGCCGCCGTCTACCGCGACACGCTGGGGGCCGATGTCTCGGCCAAGGTGCCGCAGCCGGACCATGGGGTGTCGACGGTTTTCATCAACCTGCCCAACACCAAGATCGAGCTGCTGGAGCCGCTCGGCGAAAACTCTCCCATCCTGAAGTTCCTTGAGAAGAACCCGTCCGGCGGCATTCATCATGTCTGCTATGAGGTGGATGACATTCTGGCCGCGCGTGACCAGCTTCTGGCCCGGGGCGCGCGCGTGCTGGGTGATGGCGAGCCGAAGATTGGCGCCCATGGCAAGCCGGTGCTGTTCCTCCACCCGAAGGATTTTCTCGGCACCCTGACCGAACTCGAACAAGCCTGAAGGATCTGCAATGTCGATTGCCTACGGCCTGGCTGTCTATTTCATGATGTGGTGGATCCTCCTCTTCGCCGCGCTGCCCTTCGGCGTGCGCACGCAGGAGGAGGAGGGCAAGGTCGTCCCAGGCACGGTGGAAAGCGCCCCGGCGCGCCACCGCATGTGGCGGGTGGCCATGTGGAACACGGTGGTGACGACCATCGTCTTCGCCGGTTTCGTTTGGCTGCGCCAGTCCGGCCTCACGCTGGACGACATTTCGCTGCCGGGGCCGAGGTGAGGACACATGTCCTGCTGGATTGTGTGATCTGACGCAGCGTCTGGAATCCCTTGGAATGGAATCCTGAACTTCTAGTGAAGCAGGATGACATGCCGCTTGAGGTGGCTCTCGTTGAGTCAGTTTTGCGGCGGAACCGGCGTTGTGGCGGGATGGACAGCCCGGCTCGGAAGATATGGTCCTGTCGGCTCTGCCGTAGGGATGGCAGATATAGTGTATTAACTCTTCCGTATTCATCATGCCATGATCAAGTCAGGGCATGACGGAGTGGGGTTTTGCTTGGCTGAAGGCGGGGGCTGCTGAAAAAGCTGCAACTGCTTACATCCAGAAATCCCGCCCCAAAATCCGGACGAAAAAAAAGCAGGACTTGCGTCCTGCCTTTTTAAGTTCCGCGTCTAACCTCCCCCGTTTACACCAGTGCTCTTTTAAGCTTCTGGTGCCGGCTGCGAACCCGAAGGTGCGCCTGGGGGATCTTCCTCCCAAGACTCAGACCGCGATGCCTCTTTTCAGTGGCTCCGGACGTTGAAAATCAACGTCCTGTTCTTATGGAAGTGGAAACTAGCGCATCGACACAAACTTGTCACTATTTTGAGCGCATAAGCACAAACTTTTTGCATGCCGCTTTATGGTGCGGTTTGCCGGCTTCGGAAAATGGCGGCCTGTGCGGCGCCGGAGTGCGGGAAACGGCGGATAACCGCGCATCTGGCGGCAAGGGGCTTGAGTTTTTGCCGCACCTGCGGTTTCTCTCAGGCCGTCCCGCATATGGGCCCGGCTTGCGGGCCAAGCAAGACCAGAGAGAGACCATGCGCCTGTCCCGCTTTTTTCTGCCGATCCTGAAGGAAACCCCCAAGGAAGCGGAAATCGTTTCGCACCGCCTGATGTTGCGCGCCGGCATGATCCGCCAGCAGTCCGCAGGCATCTATTCCTGGCTGCCGCTTGGTTTTCGCGTGCTGCGCAAGATCGAGAAGATCGTGGAGGAGGAGCAGAATCGCGCCGGCGCCATCCAGCTCTTGATGCCGACGATCCAGTCCGCCGACCTGTGGCGCGAAAGCGGGCGTTATGACGCCTATGGCAAGGAGATGCTGCGCATCGAGGACCGCCACGAGCGCGAAATGCTGTTCGGCCCGACCAACGAGGAGATGATCACCGACATCTTCCGCAGCTATGTGCGCTCCTACAAGGATCTGCCGCTGAATCTCTACCACATCCAGTGGAAGTTCCGCGACGAAGTGCGCCCGCGCTTCGGCATCATGCGCGGCCGTGAGTTCCTGATGAAGGATGCATATTCCTTCGACATCGACAAGGAAGCTGCGCGCCATGCCTATAACCGCATGTTCGTCGCCTATCTGCGCACCTTCGCCCGCATGGGGCTGAAGGCCATTCCGATGCGCGCCGACACTGGCCCGATCGGCGGCGACATGAGCCACGAGTTCATCATCCTGGCCTCGACCGGCGAAAGCGCTGTGTTCTGCGACAAGAGCCTGCTGGACATGCCGGTTCCCGCTGCCAACACGGACTTTGCCTCGGATCTGACGCCGCTGGTCGACCAGTGGACGACGCCTTATGCGGCAACGGAAGAGATGCACGACGAAGCCGCCTTCGCCGCGCTGCCTGCCGATGCGCAGGTGTCCGCCCGCGGCATCGAAGTGGGGCACATCTTCTATTTCGGCACCAAGTATTCCGAAGCCATGGGCGCGAAGGTCATGACCAAGGAAGGCACGGAAGTGCCGGTGCACATGGGCTCCTACGGCGTTGGCGTGTCGCGCCTGATGGGCGCGCTCATCGAGGCGAGCCACGACGAGGAAGGCATCATCTGGCCGGCCTCCGTGGCGCCGTTCCATGTGGGTCTCGTCAACCTCAAGCCGGGCGATGCGGACACGGATGCGGCCTGTGAGGCGCTGTATCAGCGTCTTGAAAATGCCGGGATCGAAGTCCTGTATGACGACGTCGACACCCGCGCCGGTGCCAAGTTCGCCACCATGGATCTCATTGGCCTGCCGTTCCAGCTCATCGCCGGACCGCGCGGCCTGAAGGATGGCGTGATCGAAGTGAAGGAGCGGGCCACGGGAGCCCGCGAAACGCTCACCATCGACGCGGCCTTCAACAAGGTCCGGGAAGCACTGGCTGTCTGAGCCAGCTTTCCGGCTCCCGCATCTGGGGGATAAGGGACCGGGCACACAGGATTTCCTCCGCCCGGTCTTGTACTATCCGCAGTGACCACCGATCTGCCGCTTGTGGCCTTTTGGCCAGCGGCTCCGGACGCAAGGCAGAGCATGAGCGGACCCAAGGACGTTTCGGGTAAGGGCAAGAACACCAAGGCAGCGCAGGAGTCCCGCGCGCCGGGCAAGGCCTTTGCACCTTTCGAGTGGATGCTGGCCGGGCGCTATCTGCGTTCGCGGCGGCGTGATTCCTTCATTTCCGTCATCGCCGGCTTTTCCTTTGCCGGAATCACCCTTGGCGTTGCCACGCTTGTGATCGTGATGGCGGTGATGAACGGTTTCCGTTCCGAGCTTCTGTCGAAGATCCTTGGCATCAACGGCCACATGCTGGTGCAGCCCATCGATCAGCCGCTGACGGATTTCGATGCGGTCGCTTCACGCCTGCAGGGCGTTGAGGGCGTGGTGGCGGCCGTGCCTTTCGTCGAAGGCCAGGCGCTGGTGACAGGGCCCGCCAACAGCCTTGGCGCGCTGGTGCGCGGCCTTTATGAGCAGGATCTGAAACGCCTGCCGCTGGTGGCCGGCAACATCCGCATGGGTACGCTGGAGGGTTTTGACACGGGCGAGGGCGTTGCCATCGGCACACGGCTCGCCGCGCAGCTCGGCCTCACCATCGGCGACAATCTTGCCATCATCTCGCCGCGCGGAACGGTGACGCCCATGGGCGTGACGCCGCGGCGCAAGTCCTATCCGATCACGGCCATCTTCGAGATCGGCATGTCGGAATATGACGGCACCATCGTTTTCATGCCGCTGAAGGAAGCGCAGAGCTACTTCAACATGGATGACCGGGCGACGGGCGTGGAAGTCTATGTGAAGGACCCGGACAGCGTCGGCCGCATGCGTGCCGCCGTCGAGGACGGGGCAGGGCGCCCGGCTTTCGTCACCGACTGGCGCCAGCGCAACATCACCTTCTTCTCGGCGCTGGAGGTGGAGCGGAACGTGATGTTCCTGATCCTGACGCTGATTGTGGTGGTGGCCGCGCTCAACATCATTTCGGGACTCACCATGCTGGTGAAGGACAAGGGCAAGGATATTGCCATCCTGCGCACCATGGGGGCGACGCGCGGCTCGATCCTGCGCATCTTCGTTATCACGGGGGCCAGCATCGGCGTGGTCGGCACCGTCTCCGGCTTCCTGCTGGGCCTGATCGTGTGCCTCAACATCGAGAGCATCCGTCAGGGCATTTCCTGGCTGACCCAGACCCAGCTCTTCGACCCGACGCTCTATTTCCTCTCCAGGATGCCGGCGGAAATGGATACGGGCGAAACCATCATGATCCTCATCATGGCGCTGGTGCTGTCGCTGCTGGCAACGCTCTATCCCGCCTGGCGGGCAGCGCGGCTCGACCCGGTGGAGGCGCTGCGTTACGAATGAGCAGCATGACCGGCACCGCCCCCACATCCTCCGCAAGACCAGCCAAGAGCCCGCCCATGTCCGTTCCGGCGCTGCGCCTTTCCGGTGTTTCCCGTGTCTTCCACGAAGCCGGCCGCAAGCTTGAAATCCTGAAGGGCGCCGATCTGACGCTGGATGGTGGCCAGATGGTGGCGCTTGTCGCGCCCTCCGGCACCGGCAAGTCCACGCTGCTGCATCTGGCCGGCCTGCTGGAGCGCCCCGATGAGGGCGAGGTCTATGTGGGCGGCAAGGCCTGCAGCGCCATGAGTGACGATGAGCGCACGGCGATCCGGCGCAATGACATCGGCTTTGTCTACCAGTTCCACCATCTCCTGCCCGAATTCACGGCGCTGGAGAATGTGATGATACCGCAGATGATCCGCACGCTGCCGAAGAAGGTCGCGGCGGAACGGGCAGCGCAACTTCTCGACTACATGCGCCTTGGCGAGCGCGGCAGCCATCACCCTTCGGAACTTTCCGGCGGTGAACAGCAGCGTGTCGCCATTGCCCGCGCGGTCGCCAATGCGCCGCGCCTGCTGTTGCTGGACGAGCCGACCGGCAACCTCGACCCGGAAACGGCTGCCTATGTGTTCGATGCGCTCCATGCGCTGGTCCGCGCCTCCGGCGTTGCCGCGCTCTTTGCCACCCATAACATGGAGCTGGCCGGGCGCATGGACCGGGTCATCACCCTGCGCGACGGCAAGGTGTTGGACCTCTGATATTTGCTGAATGGGGAACGCCGGCAGTTCAGTTGCTTCGGCACGGCGTTTCCTCCCCTTCTGCCCCGCCGGAGGATCTCTTCCTCAAGAGGTGAGAGTAACTGGTGCCTGACTGGCTGTCCGTTTCAAACACCACCCGTTGCAGAGTTTAGTACCCCTCCTGTACCAGCATCTGCGTGCCGGGCCCTGTTCATATTCTGTTCACTATGGCTGATGCTTTTCGCCCGCTCCATCCGGAGTGGGCTTTTTTGGCCTTGAAAGGCGAACGGGAAGAGAACAAAATAGATACATATTGAGCTTCCAGCTCAGATGACTTGATCCAAGAGGAGGTATCCATGACCTTTTTCGCAAGAGACGTCGCAGCCTTCGGTTCGCTGGTCATTTTCGTTGCCACCATCGCCGTCTGGGGCGAGGTGCTGTTCGCCGTGCACTGATCCTGCCATCTGATGCTGGCAAGGTGTTGCTCCGGCATCGGACAGGAGAGAAAGGCATGGCCGCGGCCTTCTGCGGTCATCCAAAGAAAACAGGCGCTGCCATGACGCATTTCCCGCTTCCTGCGGCCTGCGGGGCTCGACAGGGCGAGGGCTGAGCGTTCATGGTAGGGGACACAGTTTCAAGGGCTGGCGCTTGCGGGTGCCGGCTGCCGGCGGGCGGGTCTCCGGCTGCCTGAAAGTGAAGTTCCATGTCTGCAAATCCCGGTTTCGTTCACCTGCGCGTCCATTCGGCCCTGTCGCTGCTGGAAGGCGCGCTGCCGATCAAGAAGCTGCTCGACCTGGCCAAGGCCGACGCGCAGCCGGCGCTGGCGATCACCGACACGGGCAACCTGTTCGGTGCGCAGGAGTTTGCCGGCAAGGCCTGGGGCTCGGGCATTCAGCCGATCATTGGCTGTCAATTGTCCATTGCCTTTGACGATGAGGGCGGCGATGGCCGCCGGGAAGATCCGGCGCTTTTCGACGTGGTTCTGCTGGCCACGAGTGAGCGCGGCTACGGCAACCTGATGGAGCTCACGAGCCGCGCCTTCCTCGACACGCCCACGGGCCAGCTGCCGCATGTGACGCTCGCCTATCTTGAATCGCGGGCCGAGGGAATCATTCTGCTGACCGGCGGCGCCAGAGGCCCCATCGGCAAGGCATTGCTGACCGGCAACCGCACGCTGGCGCAGGCGCGGCTTTCCCGGCTGGCGAAATCCTTCGACGGGCGCTGCTACGTGGAGCTTCAGCGCCACGGCATGGCCGATGAACGGCGCACGGAAGCCGGGTTCATCGATCTGGCCTATGACATGGGCCTGCCGCTGGTGGCCACCAACGAGGCTTTCTTCCCCAAGCGTGAGGACTATGAAGCCCATGACGCACTGATCGCCATTTCCGAAGGCCGGGTGATCTCGGACGAAGAACGCCGCCGCCTGACGCCGGAGCATTATTTCAAGTCCCGGCAAGAGATGATCGAGCTGTTTGCCGATCTGCCGGAGGCGGTGGAAAACACCGTCGAGATTGCGCTGCGCTGCCATTACCGGCCGCTGAAGCGCAACCCGATCCTGCCGCGCTTTGCCGGTGCTGATGCAGACCCGGAAGAAGCCGAGCGGGCCGAGGCCGCCGAGCTGAAGCGCCAGTCACGCGAAGGCCTTGCCGAGCGCCTGCGCGTCCACGGCCTTGCCAATGGGCTGACGGAAAAGGACTACTGGGACCGCCTCGAATTCGAGCTGTCGATCATCGAGCGGATGAAGTTCCCCGGGTATTTCCTCATCGTGGCCGACTTCATCAAATGGGCCAAGGCGCATGACATTCCGGTGGGGCCGGGCCGTGGTTCGGGCGCTGGCTCGCTGGTGGCCTGGGCGCTGACCATCACCGATCTCGACCCCATGCGCTTCTCGCTGCTGTTCGAGCGCTTCCTCAACCCGGAACGTGTGTCGATGCCGGACTTCGATATCGACTTCTGCCAGAACCGGCGCGAAGAAGTGATCCGCTATGTGCAGGAGAAATATGGCCGCAGCCAGGTGGCGCAGATCATCACCTTCGGTTCGCTGCAGGCCCGCGCCGTGCTGCGCGACGTGGGGCGCGTCTTGCAGATGCCCTATGGCCAGGTGGACCGGCTGTGCAAGCTGGTGCCTGCCAATCCGGCGAACCCGGTAACGCTGGCGCAGGCCATTGCCGACGAGCCGCGCCTGCGCGAAGCGGCGCGCGAGGAAGAGGTGGTTGAGCGCCTTCTGGAAATGGCGCAGAAGCTCGAAGGGCTGTACCGCCACGCCTCCACCCACGCCGCCGGTGTGGTGATCGGCGACCGTCCGCTGGAACAGCTCGTCCCACTCTACCGCGATCCGCGCTCCGACATGCCGGTGGCGCAGTTCAACATGAAGATGGTGGAAGAAGCCGGGCTGGTGAAGTTCGACTTCCTCGGCCTCAAGACGCTGACCGTCATCGACACGGCGCTGAAACTGATCGCGCGCAAGGGCGTCCATATCAAGATCGAGGAAGTGCCGCTGGATGACGAGAAGACCTACCGTCTTCTGGCCGCGGGCGAAACGGTGGGCGTGTTCCAGCTGGAAAGCCAGGGCATGCGCCGCGCCATCGCGGGTATGAAGCCGGACCGTTTCGAGGACATCATTGCGCTGGTGGCGCTGTACCGGCCGGGCCCGATGGAGAACATTCCGGTCTATAACTCGGTCAAGCATGGCGAGCTGGAGCCCGATTACCTGCATCCGCTGCTGGAACCCATCCTGAAGGAGACGAATGGCATCATCGTCTATCAGGAGCAGGTGATGCAGATCGCGCAGGTGCTCTCCGGCTACTCGCTCGGCGAAGCCGACCTTCTGCGCCGCGCCATGGGCAAGAAGATCGCCGCCGAAATGGAGGTGCAGCGCGCCCGTTTCGTTGACGGTGCGGTGGAGCGCGGCGTCGACAAGGATCAGGCCGGCACGATCTTCGACCTTGTGGCCAAGTTCGCCAATTACGGCTTCAACAAGTCGCACGCGGCCGCCTATGCACTCGTTTCCTATCATACGGCCTGGCTCAAGGCGAACCATCCGGTGGAGTTCATGGCCGCGTCCATGACGCTGGATCTGGGCAATACGGACAAGCTGGGCGACTTCCGGCAGGAAGCCCGCCGCATGCGGATCGAGGTGATGCCGCCGTCGATCAACCGCTCCATGGTGCATTTCGACGTCGACGAGGGCCGCATCGTCTATGCCATGGGCGCCATCAAGGGCGTGGGCGAGCAGGCGGTGCAGCATATCGTGGATGTGCGCGGTGACCGGCCTTTCCGCAATCTCAGCGACTTTGCGAGCCGCATTTCGCCGAAGTTCCTGAACAAGAGAACGCTGGAAAGCCTTGTCAACGCAGGGGCATTTGACTGTATCGAGCCGAACCGCGCCCGGGTGTTCGAGGGCCTCGACCGCATCATGGGACTGGCGCAGCGCACCGAATCCAACGCAACCCTTGGCCAGAACGACATGTTTGGCGGGGCAGGGGCGGAGGAAGAGCTGCAGCTGCCGGAGGTGAACGGCTGGCTGCCGGCTGAGCGGCTGCAGCGCGAGCATGCGGCCATCGGCTTCTATCTCTCGTCTCATCCGCTCGATGAATATGCGCCGCTGCTGGAGCGCATGCGGGTGCAGATGTGGGCGCAGTTCTCCGAGGCCGTGAAGCGCGGTGCGTCGGCCGGGCGCCTTGCCGGAACCGTGATCTCCAAGCAGGAGCGCAAGACCAAGTCCGGCAACCGCATGGGCATCGTGCGCTTCTCTGATCCCACCGGCCAGTTCGAGGCGCTGCTCTTCTCCGAAAAGCTCGCCCAGTTCCGCGATGTGCTGGAAGTCGGCAAGTCGATGGTGGTGCTGGTCAGCGCCGACATGCGCGACGATGAGCCCTCCATCCGCATCGAGCAGGTGGATCCGGTGGAGGTGATGGCCGCCCGCGTGCAGAAGAGCCTGCGCGTCTTCCTGCGCGACCCGCGCCCGCTCAAGAGCCTGTCGCGCCACCTCGGCGTCAAGGGCGAGGGGGAGGTGAACGTGGTGGTGCTGCTGGACGAGGGCAAACGCGAGGTGGAAGTCCGTCTTCCGGGCCGCTACCGTCTGTCGCCGGAAATCGCCGGCGCGCTGAAGGCCGTGCCGGGCGTCACGGACGTGCAACTGGCCTGATCCCGCACCGGAAAACGGCGGGTGAGGCTGTCAAAACCTGTCATTTGCGCTTGTCATGGCGCAGATGCGCGCATATAAGGCGCCCATTCCACACACGGGGGAAGGCTGTGGCTTGTCCATTTGCCGTTCCGGTGTCTGCTTCAGCCTCAGGCTGCTGCTGCACGCTCCCCGTGGAGGTTCAACCGGAAAAAATATGGAGTTCAGGGCCATGGCATTGCCCGATTTCACCATGCGTCAGCTGCTCGAAGCTGGTGTGCACTTTGGTCACCAGAAGCACCGCTGGAACCCGCGCATGGCGCCGTACATCTTCGGCGTTCGCAACGACATCCACATCATGGATCTCGGCCAGACCGTTCCGCTGCTGCATCAGGCTCTCAAGGCCGTCAGCGACACCGTTGCCAAGGGCGGCCGTGTTCTGATCGTCGGCACCAAGCGTCAGGCTCAGGAAGCTGTTGCCGAATCCGCACGCAACTGCGCGCAGTACTTCGTCAACGCCCGCTGGCTCGGCGGCATGCTGACTAACTGGAAGACCATTTCCGGTTCGATTCAGCGCCTGCGCAAGCTCGAAGAGACCCTGTCCACGGATACCTCGGGCCTGACCAAGAAGGAAAAGCTGTTCATGGACCGCGAGCGCGAGAAGCTGGAGCGGAACCTGGGCGGCATCAAGGACATGGGCGGCCTGCCGGATCTGATCTTCGTGATTGATACCAACCGCGAAGCCATCGCCATCCAGGAAGCCCGCCGTCTGGGTATCCCGGTCGCCGCGATCCTTGACTCGAACTGCTCGCCGGAAGGTATCACCTATCCGGTTCCGGGCAACGACGACGCCGGCCGTGCGATTGCGCTGTACTGCGACCTGATCGCCCGTGCAGCTCTCGACGGCATCTCCCGCGCCCAGGGTGGCATGGGCATCGACGTCGGTGCTTCCGAGTCCGTTCCGGTCGAGCCGGCTCTCGACGCTGAAGAAGAATCGGCTGACGCCTGATTCTGTTGCAGGTGCGGCGCCCGGCGCTGCACCTGTTCTGACCCTGGCAGCGGCCTGAAGGCTGCGCCGTTTTGAGGTCAGGCGCGGCAATGCCGCTGACGGATGCCCCTCTTGCGGGAACCGTCATAAAGGCGCGGTTGGCCATGGGCTAAACCGTGCGAAGCTTTAACTCCGATTCACGAGGCTACCATGAGCATTACCGCAGGAATGGTGAAGGATCTGCGCGAAAAGACCGGCGCAGGCATGATGGACTGCAAGGCTGCTCTGACCGAAACCAACGGTGACATGGAAGCAGCGATCGACTGGCTGCGTGCCAAGGGTCTCGCCAAGGCTGCCAAGAAGGCCGGCCGCGTGGCGGCTGAAGGTCTGGTTGGCGTTGCATCCAAGGGCAAGACCGCTGCCGTCATCGAGCTGAACTCCGAAACCGACTTCGTGGCCCGTAACGACGGCTTCCAGGCTCTGGTGCGCGATGTCGCCGCCGTTGCCCTGACCGCTGGCGGTGATGTCGAGGCGATTTCCGCTGCCGGCTACCCGGGTTCCGACAAGTCCGTTGACGCGTGCATCAAGGACGCCATCGCCACCATTGGCGAGAACATGACCCTGCGCCGCGCAGCTGTCCTGTCCGTCAACGACGGCGTTGTCTCCACCTATGTCCACAGCGCCATCTCCGAGGGCCTCGGCAAGATCGGCGTGCTCGTCGCGCTTGAGTCGGCCGGCGACAAGGACAAGCTGAACGCTCTGGGCCGCCAGATCGCCATGCACATTGCCGCCACCAGCCCGCTGTCGCTGAACGTCGACCAGCTGGATCCGGCCGTTGTGGAGCGTGAGCGCGCCGTGTTCATCGAGCAGGCCCGCGAATCCGGCAAGCCGGACAACATCATCGAGAAGATGGTCGAAGGCCGTATCCGCAAGTTCTACGAGGAAGTGACCCTCGTGAAGCAGGCATTCGTTATCGACCCGGATAAGACCGTCGAGCAGGCCGTTGAGGCTCTCGGCAAGGAACTTGGCACTGCGGTCACGCTCTCCGGCTTCGTCCGCTTCGCCCTTGGCGAGGGGATCGAGAAAGAAGAGACGGACTTCGCGGCAGAGGTCGCCGCGGCGGCCGGCCACTAAGCCCAGAGGGCGCCGGATCAAACCGGCGCCTTTTTTTTGACAGCCCTTTTTTCACGATCATTGAACCGGAAGGTATGCCCATGTCCAAACCGCTGCGCTGGCGCCGTGTGCTTCTGAAACTCTCGGGCGAGGCCCTGATGGGCAGCCAGTCCTTCGGCATCGATCCGGCAGTGGTCGAGCGGATCGCGCTTGAGATTGCCAGTGCGGTGAAGCTGGGTGCGCAGGTGGGTGTGGTGATCGGCGGCGGCAACATCTTCCGCGGCGTGGCTGTTGCGGCCAAGGGCGGCAACCGCGTCACCGGTGACCACATGGGCATGCTGGCGACGGTCATGAACAGCCTGACTGTAGCCGACGCCCTGCGCCGCCACGACATTCCGGCCCGCGTGCTTTCGGCCGTGCCGGTGCCCTCCATCTGCGAAACCTTCACCCAGCGCGGTGCCGAGCGCTACATGGAAGACGGCGACGTGATCGTCTTCGCCGGCGGCACGGGCAACCCGTTCTTCACCACCGATTCCGGTGCGGCCCTGCGTGCTGCCGAAATGAAGTGCGATGCCTTCCTGAAGGGCACGCAGGTGAACGGCATCTATTCGGAAGATCCGAAGATCAATCCGGACGCGGAGCGCTACACCGAACTGACCTATGAGGACGTGATCACCCGCAACCTCAAGGTTATGGACACGACGGCCATTGCGCTCGCCCGTGACAACAAGATCCCCGTGATCGTGTTCTCGATCCACACCCCCGGCGCTCTGGTGAGCGTTCTGGAAGAGCGCGGCCTCTACACTGTCGTCAGCTGATTTTCCGAAGGACGGGGGGCTTTTCCGGCCCTCCCGGCATCAGGACATGCAGAGTGGCGGAATGCGGCTTGCGCATCCGCCTGTCTCCTGCTTATTCAGGGGCTCTGCCTGAGTTGGTCTTGTCTTTCGGCGAGACTGTGCCATGTTTGCGCCGCGCCAGCAAAGCGTGAGCCAACGAAAAACAAAGCGAGGAAGTTATGCCGGTTGAAGGTGTCGATCTCAAAGATCTCGAGCGTCGTATGCAGGGCGCACTTGGTGTTCTGAAGACCGAACTTGCGGGCCTTCGCACCGGCCGCGCTTCCTCCAGCATGCTCGATGCCATCGTCGTCAACGCCTATGGCCAGTCCATGCCGATCAATCAGGTTGGCACGGTGTCCGTGCCGGAGCCGCGCATGGTCGCGATCCAGGTCTGGGACAAAGGCCTGGTCAGCGCTGTTGAGAAGGCGATTCGCGAATCCAGCCTTGGCCTCAACCCGGTGATCGATGGCCAGTTGCTGCGCCTGCCGATCCCGGAGCTGAACGCCGAGCGCCGTCAGGAGCTGATCAAGGTCGCGCACAAATATGCCGAGGCCGCCAAGGTTGCCATCCGTCACGTGCGCCGCGACGGCATGGACATCATCAAGAAGCTGGAGAAGGACGGCAGTATCAGCCAGGATGACGCCCGCGTTGCTTCCGATGACGTGCAGAAGCTGACCGACGCCCGCATTGCCGAGGCCGACAGCATGCTGGAAAAGAAGCAGCAGGAAATCTCCCAGGTCTGAGGATCTGAAAGGGGGGCTGGTTCTGTGCCTGTCCCCGCCAGCCTGGAAGTGTACCCCGGGGGACTTGATGACCAGCCGACCTGAAACTGGCTCCAGCGTGACAGGCCCCGCTCCCGGCGGTGCCGCCGCGCCGCGCCATGTCGCCATCATCATGGATGGCAATGGCCGCTGGGCTCAGGCACGCGGGCTGCCCCGCACCGAAGGGCACCGCCATGGGCTGGAAGCGCTGCGCAAGATCATCCGCCATGCGTCCTCGCGTGGCGTCGATTTCATCACGCTCTACAGTTTCTCTTCCGAAAACTGGCGCCGTCCGCCCACCGAAGTCAGCTTTCTCATGTCGCTGCTGCGCCGCTTCGTGCAGCGCGATCTGAGCGAACTGCACAAGGCCAATTGCCGGGTGCGCGTCATCGGCGAGCGTGAAGGGCTGGATCCGGGCATCCACAGCCTGCTTGAAGAAAGCGAGCGGGTGACGGCAGCTAACACCGGCATGACCGTTGTCATCGCCTTCAATTATGGCTCGCGCGATGAAATCACCCGTGCGGTGCGCAAGCTCGCGCAGCGATATCTGGCGGAAGGGCGCGATCCTTCGGCCATTACCGATGCGGAGATTTCGGCCAATCTCGATACGGCCGGTATCCCTGACCCTGATCTCATCATCCGCACCAGCGGCGAGCTGCGCCTGTCCAACTTCCTGATGTGGCAGGCGGCCTATGCCGAATTCTATTTCACGCCGGTTCTGTGGCCCGATTTCGGGCCTGAGGAGTTTGACGCGGCGCTTGCTTCCTTCTGCGGGCGTGAGCGGCGCTTTGGCGGCGTGACCGCTACGGGATCCTGATCATGGCCGGGGGGGCAAATGGCAACAGCGGAACCGGCGGTCCGGCCGGGCCGATGGCGGACCTGAAGCTGCGGTTCATTTCCGCGCTGATTCTGGGGCCGCTCGTGCTTCTCATCGCCTGGCGGGGCGGCGAGGCATTCTTTGCTCTGGCGCTGCTTGGCTGCGCGCTGTTCCTGAAGGAATGGCTGGCGATCGTCGGTGCGCGGCCGGCCGGCCTGCCTGCACTGTCGGGCTTTGCTACGCTTCTGGCCGTTGCGGGGCTGATCTACACGGGGCATGAGCTGTCGGCCCTTGCCGCGCTGGCCGCCGGTGCGGGGCTCAGCATCTTGTCTGCCCGGGCCGGCAGGACCGGTTTCTGGACGGCAGAAGGCATTCTTTATTCCAGTCTCGCTCTCGGGGCGCTGATGCTGCTGCGCCGCGGCAGCGAGGGCGAGCTGCACATCTTCTTCCTGCTGGCGGTTGTCTGGGTGACCGATGTTGCGGCCTATTTCACCGGGCGCAAGCTCGGGGGCCCGAAGCTCTGGCCGCGCGTTTCGCCGAAGAAGACCTGGTCCGGCGCCATCGGCGGCCTGATCTTTGGTGCGCTTGGCGGCCTCGGTGTTGTCGCGGTTCTGGGGCAGGGCGGCACGCTGTCCTGGTTTGCCTTCGGCCTTGCGGTTTCCGCTGTATCGCAAGGAGGCGACCTGCTGGAATCGGCGGTCAAGCGGCGCTTTGGCGTCAAGGATTCCGGGCGTCTCATTCCCGGCCATGGCGGTATCATGGACCGGATCGACGGGCTGGTGGCGGCAGCCATCTTCGCGGTGCTGTGCGGGCTGCTCTTCGGCGGCAGTCTTGCCGATCCGATGTCCGGCATCGGTTTTCAGTAAGTTCAAGAGCCTGGGTGGTTGGCTGTGGTGAGTGAGGCAGAGAAGGGCCGGGACGCTTCGGCAGGGCTTGAGCCAATGCTGGCAGGGCGGACTGCGCCGTTGCGGCTGGTCATTCTCGGGGCCACCGGCTCCATCGGCCGCAACACGCTCGATCTCGTTGCCCGCTATCCGCAGCATTTTGAAGTGGCGGCACTTGTGTCCGGTCAGGATGCGGCCGGGCTCGCTGAACTTGCCCTCCAGACCGGAGCCGGCTTTGCCGCTCTCGCCGATCCTTCAAAAGGTGAAGAGCTGGCCGCGTACCTCGCGGGAACTGGGATTGCCTGCGGTGCCGGTGAAACTGCGGTCATCGAGGCGGCGCTTTGGCCCGCAGACATGGTGATGGCGGCGATTGTCGGCTCTGCCGGCTTGCGCCCCACTTTTGCAGCGCTTGAAGCGGGCCGCACCATCGCGCTGGCCAACAAGGAATGCCTCGTCTGCGCCGGTGATCTCTTTATGGCCGCCGCAGGGCGGGCAGGGGCAACGGTGCTGCCGGTCGATTCGGAGCACAATGCCATCTTCCAGGTGCTGGAGAGCCGCAATCTGGCGGAAGTGGAAAAGATCATCCTCACCGCTTCAGGTGGTCCGTTCCGCACCCTGTCCCTCTCCGAAATGGCGCATGTTTCGCCTCAACAGGCATTGAAACATCCCAACTGGAGCATGGGCAGCCGTATCACCATCGACAGCGCCACCTTGATGAACAAGGGGCTGGAGGTGATCGAGGCCTCGCATCTCTTCCCGCTGCGCCACGATCAGATCGAGGTTCTGGTGCATCCGCAATCGGCTATCCATGGCATGGTGCAATATACCGATGGCTCGCTGCTGGCGCAGCTGGGACCGGCCGACATGCGCACGCCCATCGCTCACTGCCTTGCCTGGCCCGCCCGCATGCCCGTGCCGGGGGCACGGCTCGACCTTGCAAAGCTCGGCTCGCTAACCTTCGAAGCTCCGGATATCAAGCGGTTTCCGGCGCTCGGTCTTGCACTGGATGCCATGCGGGCAGGGGGCTGCGCACCGGCTGCGCTGAACGCGGCGGACGAAGTGGCGGTTGCCGCATTCCTGTCCGGGCAGATCGGCTTTACGGGCATTGCCGGGCTGGTTGGGGCGGTGCTCGATAAGCTTGCGGCTGGGCAGGATCTTGCTCCGGCTGCAGACATCGATTGCATCCTGGCGCTTGATATGCAGGCGCGGGCGGTGGCTCACGAATTGCTGAACCGCTTTGCATTGACCTGACCGCCGCCAGGAGGGAAGTTTTCCCCGCCGCATTTGGCGCTGGGGACTAATTTCCGCCATACATCTGGCATCACCTTGGCTGGATGGCTATCTTCCGGGCAGGGAAGGGGCGGAACATGACCGCTCCGCCACCCGCGTGTCGCGCAAGTTCAGGATAGGTGAATGGATCTTCTCGCAGCCCTGTCGTCCCAGCCGGTGCTCACCCTGCCAGCCTTCCTGTTCGTGCTGACGGTTGTCGTTTTCTTTCATGAGCTTGGCCATTTTGCGGTGGCCCGCTGGTGTGGCGTGGACGTGGAGGCCTTCTCCATCGGCTTTGGCCGTGAACTGATCGGCTTCAATGACCGCAAGGGCACACGCTGGAAACTCTGCCTCATACCGCTGGGTGGCTATGTGAAATTCTCCGGCGATGAGAATGCGGCCAGTGTGCCTGATCACGAAAAGGTGGCGGCCATGAGCGAGGCGCAGCGGGCGGGGGCTTTCATGGCCAAGCCTGTCTGGCAGCGCGCGGCCGTCGTTGCCGCCGGCCCGGTCGCGAATTTCATCCTCGCCATCGTCATCTTCGCCTTCATTTTCGGCGCTTTTGGCCGTGTCGTTTCAACGCCCCTTGTTGGCGAAGTGCAGCCGGAAAGTGCGGCTGCGGAGGCTGGGCTTCAGCCCGGAGATCTGATCACCGCGGTCAATGGCACTCCGATCGAGACCTTTGCCGAGCTGCAGCGCATCGTCAGCGTCAGTGCCGGTGTGCCGCTGCGGCTGGAGGTCGAGCGGCAGGGGCGGTTGACGGACCTGACCGTGACGCCGCAGCTGCGCGAGATGAAGGACGACTTCGGCAATGTGCAGCGTATCGGCCTTCTGGGGGTGTCGCGGACTGTGCAGCAAGGCGACCGGATCCAGATAACTTATGGTCCTGCAGCTGCAGTGAAAGAGGGTATTAACGAAACATGGTTCGTTATGGTGCGGACCGTGGAGTATATCGGCAAGGTCGTGCGCGGACGCGAACCAGCCGACCAGCTTGGCGGCCCGATCCGCATCGCGGAAGTGGCCGGTCAGGTGGCGACGCTTGGCTTCATTCCGCTGCTGCAGCTTGCCGCAGTGCTTTCGGTCAGCATTGGCCTGCTCAATCTGATGCCGGTGCCGATGCTGGATGGGGGGCATCTGGTTTATTATGCTGCGGAAGCTGTCAGAGGGCGGCCGCTCAGTGAGAAAGCGCAGGAATTCGGCTTCCGCATCGGCCTCACGCTGGTGCTGATGCTCATGGTTTTTGCGACCTGGAATGACCTGTCACGTCTTGTTGGCCGCTGGCTGCCTGCGTGACATGCCCGCAACGCATTCAAATGAAATCTGTTTCGTGTGGATCGTGCGGTTGCGTATTCGGCAAAAGGATGTAAAACCAAGGCCGGATGCTAAGAATCTGACTATGATCCTTCGGGATCAGTTTTGTAAAAAAGGCATAGCTCGAATATGCAGCGACTGCGGAAAATCTCCCGCGCCGTGATTTTGTCGGCGCCGCTCCTTGTCACCGGCGGGATGCTGCCTGACCCGTTCGGGTCGTTTGTTTCCACTGCGGAGGCAGCCGTTGCGGGGTCCATCGTCGTGCGTGGCAACACGCGCATCGAGGCCGAAACCGTCGCGAGCTACATGACCATCAAGCGGGGGCAGCAGTATTCTGCGGCCGATATCGACGAATCGCTCAAGGCGCTGTTTGCGACGGGGCTGTTCGAGGATGTCCGCATCACGCAGCAGGGCGGCACTCTGGTTGTCACGGTTGTGGAAAACCCGGTCATCTCGCGTGTGTCTTTCGAAGGCAACAAGCGTCTGAGCGCGGAAACCCTCAAGGGCGTCGTGCGCACCACCGAGCGCTCCATGCTGAGCCGCAGCAGGGTGCAGAGCGACGTTCAGAACATTCTGGAAGCATACCGCCGCTCGGGCCGTTACCGCGCCTCGGTTGATCCCAAGACAATCGACCGTGGCAATGGCCGCGTCGATCTGGTGTTCGAGATCAATGAAGGCGAAAAAACCGGCGTCGAACGCATCAGCTTCGTCGGTAACAAGAACTTCAGTGACCGCCGCCTGCGCGATGTGATCCGCACGCGTGAAAGCGGTCTGCTGAGCTGGCTGCGCAGCTCCGACACCTATGATCCGGACCGTCTTGCGGCGGATCAGGAACTGCTGCGTCAGTTCTATTATCAGAATGGTTATGCCGATTTCCGGATCATTGCTGCCAGTGCCGATCTCGACCGCGAGCAGAACGTCTTCTATGTGACCTTCACGATTGATGAAGGCGAGAAGTACCAGATCGGGAATGTGGAAGTTCAGAGCTCCCTGTCGTCTATCGACCCCGAGAGCCTGAAGTCCTACGTGCGCACAAGCTCTGGCGACACCTATAACTCCCGCCGTGTCGAGCAGTCTATGGAAGACCTGACGATGCAGGTGTCCAGGGAAGGCTATGCCTTTGCCGAGGTGCGTCCGCGTGCCCTGCGCAACTACGAGACCAAGACGATTGATCTTGTCTACAACATCGAGGAAGGCCCGCGCGCCTATGTCGAGCGGATCAATATCCGCGGCAACGACCGGACGCGTGAATATGTCATCCGCCGCGAATTCGATCTGGCGGAAGGCGATGCCTTCAACCGTGTTCTCATGGACAAGGCCGAGCGCCGCCTGAAGAACCTTGGTTTCTTCAAGGAAGTGCGCATCACCACCGAGCGTGGCAGCTCGCCCGACCGCGTTATCATCAACGTGGATGTGGAAGAGCAGGCAACCGGTGAAGTGTCGTTCGGTGTTGGTTACTCGACCACCGATGGCGTGATCGGCGATATCTCCATCAGCGAAAAGAACTTCCTCGGCCGTGGTCAGTATATCAAGCTTGGCGTTGGCGGTGGTGAGAGCACCCAGTCCTACGAGTTTGCTTTTCAGGAGCCGTTCTTCCTGGGCCGCCGTATTGCTCTGGATCTCGAAGCCTATCGCCGTGTTTCGAAGAACAATGACTACCGCAGCTATGATGAAGAGATCACCGGTGGTGGTTTCGGCTTCACCCTGCCGCTGCGTGAGGATGAGCTTTCTCTGAAGCTGTTCTACAACATTTACGAGACCAAGATTAAGGATCCGAAGAACCTCGCCACCAATCTGGCGACCTGTTCGAACAACTCGAATCTGTCTCCTGCGGTTTGCGATGCCCTTGGTACTTATCTGACGTCGCTGGCTGGCTACGCGCTGATCTACAACACGCTCGATAACAACCTGAACCCGTCGAACGGCCTTTATGGCAAGTTCCAGCAGGAATTCGCGGGTATCGGCGGTGACACGCAGTTCATGCGCTCGACCGTTGAAGGCCGCGCTTACCGGGAGATCTTCCCGGATGCCGGGATCGTCGGTAATGTCACGCTGCGTGCCGGTCATATCCAGGGCTTCGGCAGCAAGCGTCTGCGCATCTCCGATCAGTTTATGATGGGTGGTGAGCTGGTGCGCGGCTTCGAAAGCCAGGGCATCGGTCCGCGTGATGCGACGACGGGTGATGCCATCGGTGGCCGCTTCTACGTGGCGGGTACTTTGGAAGCGACCTTCCCGTTCCCGGTCATTCCGGAAGAGTTCGGCTTGAGCGGTGCCGTCTTTGCCGATGCCGGTTCGTTGTGGGATGCGGACAACAAGCTGGTTCAGGCTGTGGGCGCCAACGGTGTGAACAGCAACAGCTTCAAGGTGCGCGCTTCGGTGGGTGCCGGTATCCGCTGGCAGTCGCCGTTCGGCCCGCTGCGCATGGATTTTGCCGTGCCGGTCGTCAAGGAAACGGGCGACAAGACCCAGGTGTTCCGTCTCGGTGGCGGCACCCGGTTCTGAGCCGGAGAAGCAGGAATTCAACGGCCGCCGCATCAAACGGCGGCCGTTTTCTTTTTTCGTCAGAACATCTTGCGGGAGACAGTTCATGTCCGATCCCATCTTTTTCCCGCCCATGGCAGAGCAGCCGCTTGAGCGGATCGTGGCCCTGTCCGGCGGCGAGCTTCAGCGCGGTGATCCGGCTCTTCTGATCAGCAAGGTGGCACCGCTTGAGGATGCGGAGCCGGGTGCATTGGTTTTCTTCGACAATGTGAAGTATCTCGCTGAGCTCGGCAGCACCCGGGCAAGTGCCTGCATCGTTGCGCCGAAGCATGTGGCCAAAGTGCCGGAGGAGGTGGCTGTCATCGTCTGCAAGGATCCGTACAGAGCCTGGGCGCTTGTGCTGGCGGGCCTGTTTCCTGCGGCCATGAAGCCTGAGCCCTTTTACGGCGAGACACGCATTTCAGAGCGGGCGACCGTGCATCCGGCAGCCGTCATCGAGGAGGGTGCCGTCATCGAGCCGGGTGCCGTCATCGGAGAAGGCGCCGAAGTTGGTGCGGGCTCTCATATCGGCCCCAATGCCGTCATCGGCTGCAATGTGCGTGTCGGCCGCGATTGCCGTATTGGCGCCAATGCCGTGCTGCAGCACGCCCTGCTTGGCAACCGGGTCATCCTTCATCCCGGCGTCTGTGTCGGGCAGGATGGTTTCGGTTATGCCATGGGTCTTGGCGGGCATCTGAAGGTGCCTCAGATCGGCCGTGTCATCATTCAGGACGACGTGGAGATTGGGGCGAACACCACAATTGACCGCGGGGCCAACCGGGACACGGTGATTGGTGAGGGCACCAAGATCGACAATCAGGTCCAGATTGGCCACAACGTTGTTATCGGCCGCCACTGCGTGATCGTTTCGCAGGTCGGGCTTTCCGGAAGTTCGACCCTGGCCGATTATGTAGCCATTGGCGGACAGTCCGGTGTTGCCGGCCATGTGGAAATCGGCATGGGCGCACAGATCGCTGCGGTCAGCGTCGTCAATGACGCGGTTCCGGCAGGCGGGCGCTATGGCGGCGTGCCCGCCAAACCGGTGAAACAGTGGTTCCGTGAAATCACCGCACTGAAAAAACTGGCAGAACGTGGATCTGACGCCTGACAGGCGCGTTCTACTGCGATAAACAGCAGCAAAAGACAGGTTTCCCTGCAAGAGGGCTATGGATATGGAAGACCAGAAGACAACGCTCGACGCCGCAGACATCATGCGCGTCATGGAGCTCCTGCCGCACCGCTATCCGTTCCTGATGATCGACAGGATCATCGAGATGAATGGCGACGAATTCTGCATCGGCATCAAGAACGTCACGATCAACGAGCCGCATTTCCAGGGGCATTTTCCGGCCCGTCCGGTTATGCCGGGTGTCCTGCTGATCGAGGCCATGGCCCAGACGGCAGGTGCTCTTTGCGTCAGCTCGCTCGGCTCGGACTACACGCCGCAGCTCGTCTATTTCATGACGATCGACAAGGCCAAGTTCCGCAAGCCCGTGGTTCCCGGTGACCGGGTCGAATTCCATGTGAAGAAGATCCGCAACCGCTCGAACATCTGGAAATTCGAGGCGATTGCCAAGGTGGATGGCGCTAAGGTTGCTGAAGCTGAGATCAGCGCCATGCTTGTCGACGCCTGAGGAAATCATGTCCCACATTCATCCCTCTGCAATCATTGAAGATGGGGCCGTCCTGGGTGATGGCGTGCGCATCGGCCCCTTTTGCCACGTCGGCAAGGATGTGGTGCTGGGCGATGGAGTGGAGCTGAAGTCCCACGCCGTCGTTGCCGGGCATACCCGCATCGGTGCCCGCACGGTGATTTTCCCCTTCGCTTCCATTGGTCATCAGGCGCAGGACCTCAAGTTCAAGGGCGAACATGCAACGCTGAGCGTTGGTGAGGACTGCATCATCCGGGAAGGCGTGACGATGAACGCCGGAACGGAAGGGGGCGGCTCCACGACAACTATTGGCAACCGTTGTGCTTTCCTTGCGAACTCTCACGTCGGCCATGACAGCCATCTGGGGGATGGCTGCGTGCTGTCCAACAATGTGATGATTGCCGGTCACGTCGAAGTGGGCAGCCACGTCATTTTCGGCGGCGGATCGGCCGTCATCCAGTTTACCCGCGTTGGCGATCACGCCTTTGTCGGCGGCTTGGCGGGGCTTGAGAATGACCTCATCCCCTTTGGCATGGTCACCGGCAACCGGGCCCGGCTTGGCGGGCTCAATCTCGTCGGCCTGAAGCGGCGCAACTTCCCGCGTGAGCAGATCCATGCCCTGCGCGCCGCCTACCGCGAGCTATTCGAGAGCGAGGAAGGCACGCTGCGTGACCGTGCGCAGAAGATTGCGGACAGCGTGGCGGATCAGCCGCTGGTGAAGCAGGTAACAGACTTCATCCTTGTCGAGGGTGAGCGCCGGTTCTGCACGCCGCGCGGCCCTGCAGGCGATGCCTGACATGACTGCCGCCAGCGATGCCGGAAAGACCGGGGCCTCCACAGGATGCCTCGGCATCATCGCGGGCGGCGGCCGTCTGCCGGGATTGATCCTGGCCGACCTGCAGGCCCGTGGCGAGCCCGTGCATCTGGTCGCCATCAAAGGCGAGGCCGAGCCGGAGCTTGCGGCGCAGGCCGATATCGAGCTGGGCTGGGGCCAGATCGGACAGCTGTTCAAGAGCCTCAAACAGGCCCACTGCGACCGGGTGCTGTTGATTGGCGGCATCACCAAGAGGCCGGATTTCACCTCCGTCATGGGCGATCTTGGCACCATGCGCCGCCTGCCGGCCATCCTGAAGGCGATGATCGGCGGCGATGACAGTCTTCTGACCCGTGTGATCGGCATCTTTGAAGCGGAAGGCCTCAAGGCTGTTGGTGTGCGCGATGTGGCGCCTGCGCTGCTGGCGCGTGCCGGGTTGCTCGCCGGAAAGACGCCGGATGAGGAAGCCGCCGCAGATATGGCGCTGGCCTACAAGGCGGTGCAAAGGCTGGGCGAGCTGGATATCGGGCAGGCCGCTGTCGCCATCGGCGGGCGTGTGATCGCGCTGGAAGGGGCCGAGGGCACCGATGCGATGCTGGCGCGTTGCGCCGAGCTGCGGCGTATTGGCCGGGTCAAGACCAAGGGGGCGGCGGGTGTTCTGGTGAAGGCGGCAAAGCCCGGGCAGGACCTTCGAGTGGATCTTCCGACAATAGGCCCGCGGACGGTCGAGCTTGCCAAGGCGGCCGGGCTTGCCGGCATTGCGGTGGAAGCGGGCTATGCGCTGGTGGCCGATGAAGCCGAGACGGCGGCGGCCGCCAGAGCAGGCGGATTGTTCCTCTTCGGCCTGACACGAAACGGGAGCGATGCAGCATGGACACTGAGGTGATGACCGGCAATCCGGGGCGTCCGCTGAAGGTGTTTCTGGTGGCTGGCGAGGAATCGGGCGATTCTCTTGGTGCCAATCTTATGGCCTCGCTAAAGCAGCTGCACAGCGGCGCTATCGTTTTTGAGGGCGTTGGCGGTGAGCGGATGGCGTATCAGGGGCTGGAGAGCCTCTTTCCGCTGTCCGACATTGCAGTGATGGGACTGACGGCGGTCTTGAAGCGTCTGCCCACCATCGTCCGGCGCGTCTATCAATCTGTCGACGCGGCGATTGCGGCCAATCCGGATGTGCTGATCATCATCGACAGCCCGGATTTCACGCATAATGTCGCCAAGCGGGTGCGCAAGCGCGCGCCGCATATTCCCATTGTCGATTACGTGTCGCCTTCCGTCTGGGCCTGGCGTCCTGGCCGGGCGAAGAAGATGAGCGTCTATGTGGACCGGGTTCTGGCGCTGCTGCCGTTTGAACCGGCGGCCCACAAGCGCCTCGGCGGGCCGCCCACCTTTTATGTTGGTCATCCGCTGATCGAGAAGGCGGCTCTGCTGCGCCCGGCTGCCGGTGAGCGCAAGGCGGTGGGCGAGGGCGCTCCCGTGCTTCTGCTGCTGCCGGGCAGCCGCAGCAGCGAGGTGGATGCGCTTCTGGATGATTTCGGCCGGATACTTACACAGCTTGCGCCGCTTCATCCGGGGCTGGAGGTTTTGCTGCCTGCTGTGCCGCATCTGGCTGACCGGATTACGGAGCGTGTTGCCGGCTGGCCGGTGCAGCCGCAGATCATCCGGGGAGAGGCGGCGAAGTTTGCGGCCTTCCGCCGTGCCCGTGCAGCACTTGCCGCTTCAGGCACCGTTTCGCTGGAACTGGCTGTCTCCGGCGTTCCCATGGCCATCTGCTACCGGCTTGACTGGTTCTACCGCCGCCTGAAGCAGCTGCACCAGATCATACCCATTGCCAGCGTTTCTTCCATGGTCTTGCCCAACATCATTCTGGAGCGCAATGTCGTGCCGGAATTTCTCGATGAGGAAGTGAGCCCGGAGCGTCTTGTGCCGGTGCTCTCGAAGCTTCTGACGGATACGCCTGAGCGCCACACACAGGTGGATGCTTTCACCGCACTGGACGGCATGATGCGCTTGCCCGATGGCCGCTCCCAGAGCGAGGCCGCGGCCCGGATCGTGCTGGATCTCCTCAAGTCGTAATACCAAGGCTTTTGGTGCTGACGCATCACGCCTTGAAAATGCTCAAGCCCGCCTTTTCGTGCTCTGCATGCACATAGCAAAAAGGGCGCCGTCTGGCGCCCTTTCCGAATTTATCAGATCAGAAGATCTCAGCTGCGGTTGGCGAGCGGCACGTAGTCGCGCTTCGGAGCGCCGGTGTAGAGCTGGCGGGGACGGCCGATGCGCTGGGACGGATCTTCGATCATCTCGTTCCACTGTGCGATCCAGCCCACGGTGCGGGCAAGAGCGAAGAGCACGGTGAACATGGTGGTCGGGAAGCCGAGCGCACGCAGCGTGATGCCTGAGTAGAAGTCGACGTTCGGGTAGAGCTTCTTCTCGATGAAGTATGGATCGTTGAGGGCGATCTTTTCCAGCTCGAGGGCAACCTGCATCAGCGGGTCATCCGCATGGCCGGTGGCCTCCAGCACTTCGTACATGGTCTTCTGCATGATCTTGGCGCGCGGGTCGTAGTTCTTGTAGACCCGGTGGCCGAAGCCCATCAGACGGAACGGATCGTTCTTGTCCTTGGCGCGCTCGATATATTCGGGGATGCGGTCAACCGAGCCGATTTCCATCAGCATATTGAGCGCAGCCTCGTTGGCGCCGCCGTGTGCCGGGCCCCAGAGGCAGGCAATGCCGGCTGCGATGCAGGCGAAGGGGTTGGCGCCCGACGAGCCGGCAAGACGCACGGTCGAGGTCGAGGCGTTCTGCTCGTGGTCGGCGTGCAGGATGAAGATGCGGTCCATGGCGCGGGACAGGACCGGGTTGACCTTGTACTCCTCGCAGGGCACGGCAAAGCACATGCGCAGGAAGTTGGAGGCGTAGTCGAGGTCGTTCTTCGGGTAAACGAAGGGCTGGCCGACGTGATACTTGTAGGCCATTGCAGCGATCGTCGGCATCTTGGCGATCATGCGCAGCGAAGCGACCATGCGCTGGTGCGGATCGGTGATGTCGGTCGAGTCGTGATAGAAGGCGGAGAGGGCACCCACGGTGCCGACCATGACGGCCATCGGGTGAGCGTCGCGGCGGTAGCCGGTGAAGAAGCGGCTCATCTGCTCATGCACCATGGTGTGGTGCGTGACGCGGTAGTCGAAGTCTTTCTTCTGGGCGGCGGTCGGCAGTTCGCCGTAGAGAAGCAGATAGCAGACTTCGAGGAAGTCACCCTTCTCGGCCAGCTGCTCGATCGGGTAACCGCGGTGCAGAAGCACGCCTTCGTCGCCATCGATGTAGGTAATCTTGGATTCGCACGATGCGGTCGAAGTGAAGCCCGGATCGTAGGTGAACATGCCCGTCTCTTTGTAGAGAGTGGAGATGTCCACGACCGACGGTCCGATGGAGCCATCGAGAATCTTGAAATCGCTGGCCTTGCCGTCAACGGTCAGGTTGGCTTTCGTGTCGCCCATTCAGGTAACCCCTTCGTCTGGAACTGCCGGTGCATTCTGGCGTTGGGAGCGCCGCAGACCTTGACTGATCTGCCTGATGCTTGCACGGCGGTTGAAATAGCCCCGGATTGCGTATCCCATTTGAGCAGGGGCTGCAAGCTGCATGCTGCACTGCCCATGGCGCGAAAACGTCTGCGCCATGGGCCTGGTTCCAACAAATAACGCTGAACGTTATTCTGAAAATACCTGTCCGATCAGGCGTCAAGCAGCCTGATCGGCAATGCGGCCAAGGGATTCGTCCTTGCCCAGAACCACCAGCACATCATAGATGCCGGGCGAGGTGCCGCGGCCCGTCAATGCAGCGCGCAGAGGCTGCGCCACCTTGCCAAGCTTGAGGTTTTCGGCTTCCGCGAAGGCCTTGACGGCAGCTTCCGTGCTTTCCAGCGACCACGTGCCGTCAGCCTCGAGCTGCGGCAGGAGGCGGGCAAGGATCGACTTGCCTTCCGCGTCCAGAATGGTGCCGGCCTTCTCGTCGAGGTCAATTGGCCGCACCCGCCAAAGGTATGATGCGCTTTCGGTGAGTTCCACCAGCGTCTTGGCGCGTTCCTTGAGGCCGGGCAGGGCTGCCAGCACCTTGGCTTCATTGCCGGGGGCAGCCATCCAGTCGAGAATGGCGGCGCCGCCCTCGTTATGGGCAATGCAGGCCTTCCAGTGCACCAGAAGGTCCGCATCGGCGGTGGCACGCATGTAGTGGCCGTTGAGGTTCTCCAGCTTCTTGAAATCGAAGCGGGCGGGCGAACGGCCGATGGACTCAAGGCCGAACCAGGAAATCATGTCTTCGGTGGACATGATCTCGTCGTCGCCATGGCTCCAGCCGAGACGGGCGAGGTAGTTGCGCATGGCGGCAGGCAGATAGCCCATGGCGCGGTAGGCTTCCGCCCCCAGCGCACCGTGGCGCTTGGAAAGCTTGGCGCCGTCCGGACCATGAATCAGCGGGATGTGCGACATGCTGGGCACGTCCCAGCCCATGGCCTGATAGATCAGGGTCTGGCGGGCGGCGTTGGTCAGGTGGTCGTCGCCACGGATGATGTGGGTCACGCCCATGTCATGATCGTCCACCACCACGGCCAGCATGTAGGTCGGCACGCCGTCCGAGCGCATCAGGACCAGATCATCCAGATCCTTGTTCGGGAATGTAATGCGGCCCTGCACCTGATCATCAACGATGGTCTCGCCCTCGAGCGGCGCGCGCAGGCGGATGGCCGGGGCAACGCCAGCCGGAGCCTCTGAGGCGTCGCGGTCGCGCCAGGTGCCGTCATAGCGCGGCGGGCGGCCTTCGGCGCGGGCCTTCTCGCGCATCTCTTCCAGTTCCTGCGGCGAGCAATAGCAGCGGTAGGCGGTGCCGCGCGCCAGCATCTCTTCCACCACTTCCTGATGACGCTTGACGCGGCCGAACTGGGACACGGGCTCGCCGTCCCAGTCGAGGCCGAGCCAGGTCAGGCCGTCGAGCAGCGCATCCACGGCTTCCTTGGTGGAACGGGCGCGGTCGGTGTCCTCGATGCGCAGCAGCATCTTGCCGCCGTGGCGCTTGGCAAAGAGCCAGTTGAAGAGAGCCGTGCGGGCGCCGCCAATATGAAGGTAGCCGGTCGGGGAAGGCGCAAAGCGCGTGACGATCTGGTCAGCCATGGTCAGGATGTTGTTTCTCTGTCAGAGTGAGGGGATGCCGGTCAGAACCGGAATCCGGTTGCTGGCTCTTTAGCACAGGCGCGCGGCCGGGCAAATGTCTGGCGTTGTCTGTAAAATTCAGGGGTGGCGAACAGACAAAACCAGAGGGAATAAACCGCTGGAATTGTCGCCTCTGAGGCGCACCGGCAGTGTGGGGTGGGTTTGCGTTTGGCGTATGAAGCAGGGGCCGCAGGGCCATGGCCGATGCAGGGCTGACAGGCTCTGCAACAGATGACAGGGCGCCGCCGCCGCGCCGCCCCTTCTCCATTCCTGACTGGTTTTACCGGCATAGTGAGCGCCTGTGGCGCAAGCAGCCGCATGCGCCCGATGCCGGACTGCTGAAACCGGCTGCAGCGGTCAGCCGTAAGGCCCCGCGTGATCTTGCCCCCGTGCTGCAGGCCTTTGCCTTCTGCGGTGGCATTGCGCTTTATTTTTCCTCCCCGCATGAGCCCAATGGCTGGGTGCTGATGGCGCTGGCCTTTGCGGCGCTTGCCTTTGCTCTGTGGGCGCATTGGCGCGGGCGGCTTCATGCCGTGGCGCTGGTTCTGGCCTTGGCTCTGGCTGGGGCAGCGGCAGGGGCCATGCGCACGGTCAGCATTGCTGCGCCCGTGCTGAAGGGGCCGGTTTCAGCAGAGATTTCCGGCCACGTTTCAGGCATCGCCGGAGCGGGGGGATCCCGGCAGGTGACGGTTGATGTGGCACACTGGTCGCGCCGGGGTGAACCGCCTGCGCGGGTTCGGCTGGTGCTGCGGCAGGCGCAGAAGCTTGCCATTGGCGATGCCATCAAGGTGCGGGCCCGCCTGGTGCCGCCTTCCGGCCCGGTGCGTCCGGGCGGCTATGACTTTGCCTTCCGCGCCTATTATGACCGGATCGGTGCCACCGGCTTCGTGCTGGGTGCGCCGGAGACACTAGACCTGCCGCCGCCGGGGCTCCGGCTGAAGGCGCTCCGGCAGATCGAGGCGGTGCGAGCGGGCCTTGTCGAAGGCATTCGCGCCGCCCTTGGCGAGGGCGACCGGGCGGCGCTGGCGGCTGCGTTACTTGTCGGGGACAGAAGTCTCATTTCAGATGAAGCGGTCGAGGACCTTCGGGAATCCGGGCTGGCGCATGTGCTGTCGATCTCCGGCCTGCACATGGCGCTGTTCGCGGGCGGGGTCTATGCGGCGGCGCTGGCGCTGCTGGCGGCCTTTCCGTTGCTGGCGTTGCGGCTTCCCATCCACAAGATCGCCGCCTGTGTGGCCCTGGTGACGGCAACCGCCTATCTGCTGCTGTCAGGCGCCAGTGTGCCGACGCAGCGCTCCTATCTGATGATTTCGCTGGTGTTTCTGGGGCTGTTGACCGGGCGGCGGGGCCTCAGCCTGCGCAGCCTGTCGCTGGTGGCGCTGGCGCTGCTGATCGTGGCGCCGGAGGATCTCTATGACCCCGGCTTTCAGATGTCCTTTGCCGCCGTTCTTTGTCTGGTTGCGGTCTATGACGACTGGGCCCGCCGTCCGGCCACGAAGATGAATGCGGCACGCCGGGCAAGCCTTGGACTTGCGCACCGCATTTTTTCATCTGTCATGTTATGGGCGGGAGGGCTTGCCATGACATCGCTTGTGGCCGGTGTGGCGACGGGCGTGATCGGGGCCTATCACTTCGACCGGGTATCGCCCTATGGATTGCTCGGCAACCTTCTGGCCATGCCCGCCGTCTCCTTCATCGTCATGCCTGCCGGGGTGCTGGCCTTCCTGCTGCTGCCCTTTGGCCTTGCGGATCTGCCGCTGGCGGTGATGGCCTGGGGCATTGACCTGATGCTCGCCTCAGCCAGTTTCACCGCCTCGCTCAGCGACACTGACGGGGTGACGGGGCAGATGCCAGCCCTTGCGGCGGTGATGCTCACGGCCTCTGTCTTCATGCTGCTGCTGGCGAACGGGCGCTGGCGGGCCCTTGCGGCGGTGCCGCTCGGCATTGGTCTTGCCTCGCTGATGCTCTTCCGCCCGCCGGATATCATGGTGGCGGACAGGGGCGCGCTGGTGGCGGTGCGCGATGCCTCAGGGGATTTGCGCGTCACGGCCTCCAAGGTCGGCTTTGCGGCGGAGACCTGGCTGCGGGGCGATGGGGTTCCGCCGATGGAATTTGACGCGCGCCGCCTGCTGCCGCGGGACATGGCCTGTGATCCGTCCGGCTGCGTGGTTGATGCCTATCCGCTGCCTTCGGAAGACGGGGCTGCGGTGGCGCCACTTCGCGTGGCTCTCAGCCGCAGCCTTGAGGCGCTGGAGGAGGATTGCCGCCTTGCGGATATGGTCATCAGCAGCTTCACCCTGCCGCGTTCTTGCGCAAAGGCGCTGGCCATCGGCGGGCCGGAGCGCACGGACAAAGGCGCACTCGCCCTCTGGCTGGAGGTGGTGGAGGGCAGGGTGGTGATCACGCACCTGCAATGGGCCCGCCCCATCCGCACCCGCCCGTGGCACGGGGCACAGTGAGGGCGCGCCTCTCTTGCATAAAAGCCTTTCAATCGTCACCCCGGACGCAGCGAAGCGGAGATCCGGGGCCGGTGAGCCGGGGTGCCGATTGGGCTTCTGAGATGTAAGCGACCGCCCTTGGCTCACCGGTCCCGGGTCCTCTCTTCGTTCGGCCCGGGATGACGATGGAGAGGAAAGCAAGTGGTCTGGCCTCACTGCTGCCGGGGCAAGGGTGGAATATCCTGATGCGGGGCGAAGATGGCGGAGGCGGTCCAGTGTGGCTGCTCGCCGCTGAAAAGTTCCAGGAAGCTGATGGCAAGGTCCGGGTCTTCGAGGATGTTTTCCCGGAAGGACCACCAGGTCCGCAGGTCCGAAAGCTCCGGCACTTCATGCGGCTCTGTGTGGAATTCCTGCGCCAGAACCGCAGCGCGCACGGCAAGGCAATAGGTGACATAGGCATGGCCTTCCGGCCAGAAGACGGCCGGGGCACCGCCGCCCGGCGGGGCGGGCACATCCGCTGCGGTTTCGCTGCGCTTTGCTGTCAGCGGGCCGAAATGCAGAAGCTCGCGCAGCATCAGGCCGGCGGCGAAGGTTACATAGCCGCGCCGGTCCGCATCCGCCTTGTGCTTCTGCGCCTCAAAGGCGCGGTACCAGCTCATGAAGGCGGCGGTCAGCTTGCCGTCATCCACGGTGAAGGGCTGTCCGGTTTCGCTCTTCAGGCCGTTTGCATGTTCGTGGAAGGAGGCAATGAACCAGCGAAGGCGGCGGATTGCCTTGCGTACCGGCAAGCGGGATTGGTCGAAACTGGCAAGCGGGCCACTCATGTCAGATCCTCTCGGCGAGCTGTTGCAGCAGGCTGCCCAGCGCTTCGCGGTCGCGGAAGGCGTGCAAAATTCCGTCCTTGCTGCTGTCGCAAAGCAGCAGGGCGATGCGGAGCAGTTCATGCTCGCCGGAGAGGCTGCCCGGCGTGCCGGAGCGCTCTGCCAGCAACCACACCACAAGCGCCGTCATGGCAAGGCGCAGCCGCGCCGGTTCCATGCCGCTGTCCGGGATGGCGGCAGAAACGATGCCGGGGGCCGGGCTGATGAAACTGTGCCGGTCTAGCCCCTGCACCAGCGCCGCCGCACGCGCCGGGCTGTCAAAGCTTTCATCCAGCGCCTCATGCCAGCAGAGCGCGGCCACCGTCTCGCTGACGAGGAGGGTGGAAAGCCCTGCCTCTGCCAGAAAAACCGCGCCGCCCCAGGCGAGCGCGCCAGCCAAATCCGCAGGGGCAGCGGGTCCGCCTTTCAAGGCAAGGCTGGCCCGCTGCAGAGAGGCAGTATCAGGGGCGCGCACACGCAGGCGGCCGATCTTTTCACCGGCAACGTCCTCGACGATGCGGCTCAGCGATGCGCGGATGTCACGCGGCAGCAGGTTGAGGGCCGGTTCGATAAGCGACTTTGGCACCGGTGCTTTCTGGCGCAGGCCGCGCAGAATGTCCCTGAGCGGCAGGACAAGTTCCTCAGGCCCCGGAACGGGCGGGTGCTTCATGGCGCAACTCCTGATCTTCCGCCCAAGTATAAGGGCGCAGCGCCGTGTTGGCCATAAACCTCCGCGTCGTATCGAGATCTTTCACAACAGCCTGCGAGCCAAGGCCCATGGCGTTCTGGGCCGAGCTTGCCTGTCCCATGCGCACACAGTCCTCAATCGGCAGGCCGAGATGCAGCCCGGTGGCAAAGCCCGCGTTGAAGCAGTCGCCACAGCCGCAGGTGCACACGACGTCGATCGCATAGGCCGGAAGATCGAAGGCAAGGCCTTTGTTGTCCCGGTACATGGCGCCCAGCGCGCCAAGGGTCAGGATGACGGCCCCGGTGCCCTGATCGAGCAGGAATTTGGCAATGTCCTCGAAGTCCTCCAGCCCGGACAGGGCGCGGGCTTCTTCCTCGGAGGGCATGAAATAGTCCGTATGCGCCAGCAGCGGCCTGACCAGCGGCAGGTCATCGCGGGTGGAGGCGAAAACGTCGAGCGTGGTGGTGACACCGCGCTTCTTGGCTTCCGCCATCAGTTCCGCATTGCGGCCCTTGTCCATCCGGTCCATCAGCCCGACACCGCCCACATGCAGGATCTTCGTGTCGAGCACGGTTTCGGCCTGCGCATCGTCCACATAAAAGCCGGCCGTGGCGCCGCGCTTGTGCAGGGCAGGGCGGGCACCATCTGGCCTCGTGGTGACGATGGAGGAAGAGGTGGCAAAGCCCTCGCAGCGCTGCATCAGGCTGGTGTCGACGCCGAAGCGGCCGAGTTTCATCAGCACCCAGTCGCCCATGTCGTCCTGGCCGACGCCGCCCACGGCCCGCACCTTCAGCCCGTGCTTGGCCGCGACGATGGCGGCACTGCCGGCCGCGCCGGAAACGGCCAGCGTGAAGTCCTCGACAAACAGGGTGCCGCCGCCCGCAGGAAGCTCGTTCACCGGGCGGCAGAGGGCGTCAAACGTGTAGAAGCCCATGGATGTGTAATCTGCCCGCATGGCCCACCTCACCGCAGCCGCTGACCGCTGGCCGTGTCAAAGAAATACAGCCGGGACAGATCGAAGGCGATAGCCTGCGTCCGGTCGAGATCGGAGCGGTAGCTGCGGTCGGCCTTCACCTCGAACAGCAGGCTGCCGGGCTTCAGCGTCAGATAGGTGAGATCGCCGGTCGGCTCCACGCCATAGACCGGCGCGCTCATGTGCCCGCCGCTGTCGGTGACATGGCAGTCTTCCGGGCGCACGCCGAGTGTCACGTCCCCGCTGTGGGCAAGGCGCACGTCCGGGATGGAGATGCCGGGGGCGGAGAACGTTCCGTTCTCCAGCCGCCCCGGCACCAGGTTCATCGGGGGAGAGCCGATGAACCCTGCAACGAAGGTGTTGGCCGGGTCGTTGTAGATCTCGTCCGGCGTGCCGGTCTGCTGGATCGTGCCGTTCTGCATGATGACGATCCGGTCAGCCAGCGTCATGGCCTCGATCTGGTCATGGGTGACGTAGACGGTTGTAATGGCCAGCTGGCGCTGGATGTGCTTGATCTGCACGCGCATCGCCTGCCGCAGCTTGGCGTCGAGGTTCGACAGCGGCTCATCCATCAGGAACACCTGCGGCTGGCGCACGATGGCACGGGCAAGGGCGGCGCGCTGGCGCTGGCCGCCAGAGAGCGCCCCCGGTTTGCGGTCGAGATAGTCCGACAGCTCCACGAGGGCGGCAGCTTCGCGCACGCGCCGGTCATGCTCGGCCTTCGGCACGCCGCGCATGCGCAAGGGGAAGCGGATGTTCTCGTAGATGCTCATGTTGGGATAGAGCGCATAGCCCTGGAACACCATGGCCACATCCCGGTCGCGGGCGTCCACGGCATTCATTACCTCGCCATCCATGCGGATCTCGCCTTCGCTGGGGTCCTCCAGTCCGGCGATCATGCGCATGGTGGTGGTCTTGCCGCAGCCCGAGGGGCCGAGGAAGACGATGAATTCCTTGTCGGCGATGTCGATGTTCACATCGCGCACGCCCCAGAAGCTGCCCCAGGACTTCTGGATGCCGGAGAGTTCGATACGTGCCATGGTGCTTATCCCTTGACCGCGCCCATCGTCAGCCCGCGCGAGAGATGCTTCTGGATGGCAGCCACCACCAGGAACACCGGAACGAACGCGAGGAAGGCGACGAGGGCAATTGCGTTGTAGATGACCCCGTCTGATCCGCCGGTGAAGTTGGCGAGCGCCACCGAGAGCGTATAGGCATCCTTGGTGGAGGCGATCAGAAGGGTGAAGAGGAACTCGTTGATCGCGAAAATGGCCGCGATGACGCCTGCGGTGATGATACCCGGCAGGATGGCCGGGATGATGATCTCCCACAGGATGCGCAGGTCCGAGGCTCCGTCCGTGCGAGCCGCATCCTCCAGCTCTTTCGGGATGTCGAGCATGTAGGAGCGGATGATCCAGGTGACGACCGACAGGTTGACCGCCGCATAGATCAGCATCAGCGCCCAGACCGTGTTGAGCAGCCCCATCGTCTTGAACAGGAAGAAGATCGGGATCGCCACAATAGCGGGAGCCATCATGCGGGTGGAGAGGATATAGAAGCCGATGTCCTCCCGGCCCTTATAACGGTAGCGGGCGAGCGAGAAGGCGGCCGGCACGGCCAGCACCAGATCGATGACGACGGACCCTGCAATCGCCAGCAGCGAATTGCGCAGGTAATGGCCCATCGGCCAGTCACGCCAGATCATGTGCCAGGCATCAAGGCTGAAGCCCGGCAGGTAGATCGGCTGGGGCGTGATGATTTCTGTCCTCGGCCGGAAGCCGATGGACAGGAACCAGAGCACGGGGGCGAGGCAGAACAGGGCCCAGGCCCCGAGGATGAGATAACGCAGGAAGAGCTTTTCGCCCTTGTTGCGGCGCTGCGAGGCCATGGCCTAGTCCCTCCCGGAACGGAAGGCGCGCTTGACGGCAAGCTGCGCGATGATGACGGTGAGAACCAGCATGACCACCGAGGCTGCCGAGGCGTAGCCGAAGTTGAAGGTCTTGAAGCCGATCCGGTAGATGAAATAGCTGATCGTCTCCGTCGCGCCGCCGGGTGTGCCCTGGGTCATGATGAAGACGTTGGCGAACATGGTGGTGATGTCGATGCCGCGCAGGATCACCGCCACGGCGATCACAGGCCGCATCATTGGCAGTGAAATGTTCCAGAAGATCGCGCCCCAACTGGCGCCATCGAGGCGGGCGGCTTCCTCCACTTCCTCGTCCTGCCCCTGAAGCGCGGCCACGAAGATGATGAAGAGGAATGGCGTCCACTGCCAGATATCGGCGACGATCAGCGTCAGGCGGGACAGCCAGATCGAGGATGTCCAGGCAATGTGCCCGTCGATGAGGCCGATGCGCATGAGGAGGTCCGCAATGACGCGGCCATCCATGAAGGCGAGCTTCCAGATGAAGGCGACGGCCGAGGGCATGAACAGCATCGGTACCAGGAAGATGATGCGCCAGCCCTTGATCCACGGGTCACGGTAGGCGTGGAAGGCGAGCAGCAGCGCCAGCAGGCATTCGGCAATGAGGGCGATGCCGCCGATGATCGCGGTATTGGCGAGCGCTGCCCAGAACTCCCGGTCGCTCATCAGATCCTGATAGTTCTCCAGCCCGACGAAGTTCCAGGTGTTGAATTTCACATAGAAGAGAGACTGATAGATCGCATAGGCGCCCGGATAGAGCGTGATCGTCAGCAGGAAGCAGACGGCCGGAGCCACCAGCAGGTAGGGGAAAAGCTGGCGCATGCGCGGATTGCGGCGCCTGAAGGTACGGCCGGGCAGAGCCGGAGCGGCAGAAGCCGCTCCGGCTGCCGGCAGGTGGGTGCCGGTCATTGCAGGTCCTCAGAAGGGCAGAGCCTTGTCCTTGCCCACCCAGAGGCCGGGTGCGGCGGCGGCATAGTCGACCGGCGGCTTGCTGCCATAGAAGCCGTTGCGGTCCATGATCTTGCGGACGGCAGCCGCCGCATTGTCCAGGGCTTCCTTGCCGGAGATCTGGCCGGTCAGGGCGCGGTTGATCTCGTTGCCCATGATCTGTTCCATCTCGAACATGCCGGGCAGGCGCGGGGCGCACCAGGCATAGTCGAGCGACTTGCTCCACACTTCAGCCGGCTGTGAGGCCACCTGAAGGTTCGGGTTGGTCAGAACCGAGCGGTAGCCCGGCGCCACGCCATTGGCGTTGGCCTCATTCATGGCCATGATCGAGGCGGTGGTGAGGAAGGCGAGCATCAGGAATGCGCCTTCCGCATTCTGGCTGTTGGCCGCCACGCAGGAGGTCGAGCCTGCGATATTGGGCGGTGCGAAATGACCGCCGGCAATGCGCGGCTCGTAGATGGTGACGAAATCATCGACGATCTGCGACTGGTCAGGGCGCATGGCCTGCGTGCCCGAATCCTGCCAGCTGATGTTGGTGGCGACCTGTCCGCCGAGCCATGCGGCGCGGTTTTCGCCCCAGCCTGCACCGGCAAAGCCTTCGATGGCGTTCTTGGACAGCGCAAGGATGATATCCATGCCCTTGTTGCCCGCGTCGCCGTTGAAGATGGGCTCCCACTTGTCGTCGAAGAGCATCATGCCGGCCTGCGCCGCCACATGCTCCCAGGTGTAGGTGGACCAGAAACCGCGCGCGCCCAGCATGCCGATGCCGGCAACACCCTTGGTCTTGTTGTTCAGCTCTGCCGACAGGCGGATCAGCTCGTCATAGGTCGGGACGGAGGTCCACCTGTCGATCGGGCCGCCCAGAACCTCCTCGACCATCTTCTTGCGCAGATGCACCATCTGGATGTCGCAGTCGAACGGGATGCCGTACATGGTCCCGTTGAAATAGCCGTAGTTCAGGCGGTAGGTATCATAGAAGTCATCAAGCGGCAGTTTCCACTTCTCGGCATAGTCGCCAAGCGGGGCGAGGAAGCCGGGGGCTGCAAAATCGCCCAGCCAGGGCGAGAAGAACTGCAGCGCATCGAAGGACGCATTGCCGGAGATGAACTCGGCGACGGCCTTGTCATAGAAGCTGTCATCGGGGATCGGAACCAGCTCGACCTTGATGCCAGACAGGGCCTCGAATGGGTCGAGCCCCTCAGCGGCGGATTCCTGATCGGCCGCACCGATGGCAAAGCGCACGGTCGTGCCGGCGAATTCCTTGCGCACCGCCTCCCAGTCGCAGGTGCGGATCCAGTCCTTTGCCGGGTCCCACAGCGGCTTGCTGTCAGTCAGGCCGTAAAGCTTCTGGTAGTCGGCGCGGACGTATTTCGAGATGGAAATATCGTCCAGAATGGTCTGCGGATCTGGCAGGCCGTTCTGCGCCAGAAGACGCGTGCTCCAAGACGTGCCGATCAGTGATGCGCCGGCGGCAGCAGTGCCCGCCTTCAGGAACGAACGGCGCGAAAGTTTTCCGGTGATACCCATCAAGTCTCCTCCCAGATGACGATGGCCATGATTGCCAAGGGCATTTCCTCGGCCCGGGTTGCGCAGAGGTTGCGCTGGGCAGGCGGTTCATTTGCCTGCGGATATGGGCCGGAACATTTGAATGTTCTAGAAAACAATTGTTCGTCTTTTGCCGCTTGTCAATCGGATTTGATGCAAAGTATGGCTTGATCCGTTGTGCAGTGCGGTGATGGCTGTGAGCGATTGCAGCGACGAATGAATGAACATGTGCGTTGACAGAAGAACGAAAGTTCACAATGCTTGCGGCAACTCAACCCCACCAAGGCATATGAAATGGCTTCAAACGTCGCGCTTACAGGTCTTGCCCGCGATCTGGCTGCAAGGGCGCAGGCTGGCCGCCCGGTCCGCATCGGACTGATCGGTTCCGGTGAAATGGGCACGGATATCGTCACCCGCGCATCCATGATGGATGGCGTGGAAGTGGCTGCAATTGCGGACATCAATCCGGCGGCCGCGCACAAGGCCGTGGAGATTGCCCGTCAGGAGCCAGGGCACAGCCAGGACGCCGGCACGGTGGACAGGCTGAATGCCGCCATCGAATCCGGCCGCACGGCGATTGCCGCGTCTTCGGACATCATTCTCGAATCGGGTCTCATCGACGTGGTGATCGATGCCACGGGCGTTCCGGCTGTCGGCGCGGAAATCGGCCTCAATGCCATGGAGCGCGGCAAGCATCTGGTCATGATGAACGTCGAGGCGGACGTCACCATCGGTGCCTATCTGCGGCGCGAGGCGGACCGGCTGGGTGTCGTCTACAGCCTTGGGGCAGGCGATGAGCCGTCTTCCTGTATGGAGCTGATCGAGTTTGTCTCCGCCATGGGGCACCGCATCGTTTGCGCGGGCAAGGGCAAGAACAACCCGCTCAACATTGACGCAACGCCGGATGCCTATGCGGCGGAAGCCAGGGCGCGCCATATGAACGCGCGTATGCTGGTGGAATTCGTTGATGGCTCCAAGACCATGGTGGAGATGGCTGCCATCGCCAATGCCACGGGGCTGATTCCGGACTGTGACGGCATGCATGGGCCCGCTGCCGGGCCGAAGGAACTGGCAACCACCCTCATTCCGCAGAAGGATGGCGGCGTGCTGTCCGGTATTGGCCGTGTGGACTTTTCCGTCGGCAAGGGGCTGGCGCCGGGCGTTTTCGTTGTCGCCGAAGCCGAGCATCCGCGCGTCTGGGAGCGGATGAAGGATCTGAAGATGGGCGACGGCCCGTATTTCAGCTTCATCCGGCCCTATCACCTGACTTCACTGGAAGTGCCGCTGACCTGCGCCCGCGCCGTTCTCTACGGCAAGGCCGACATGATCCCGCTCGACAAGCCGGTGGCGGAAGTCTGCGCGGTGGCGAAGCGCGACCTTCAGCCGGGCGAGACGCTGGACCAGATCGGCGAATACACCTACCGCGCCTGGATCATGGAAGTCTCCCGCGCCCGTAATGCCAAGGGCATTCCTGCTGGCCTGCTGACGGGGGCCAAGGTCACCAAGCCGATCCGCAAGGGTGAGCTGATCACCAGCGAGAATACCGCGCTTCCCGCCAATTCCCGCATTGCCGAGCTGCGCCGCCGCCAGGATGCGATGGTGTACGGGCAAGAGCCTGCGCATGCCTGAGGACAAAGCCATGGCCAACACCGCTGAAAAGGCAAAGGGCGCTGCGCCCGCGGCCGATGCCAATCTTCCCTATGCGCTGCGCACCTACTCGCCCGAGGCGCTGACGGAAGCGCTGCGCAAGATGATGCTGATCCGCAAGTTCGAGGAAGGCGCGGAAGACAGCTACATGCGCGGCCTCATCCACGGCACCATGCACCTGTCCATCGGCCAGGAAGCCTCTGCCGTGGGCTCGTCCATGTCGCTTACGGATGACGACAAGATCACCTCCAACCACCGCGGCCATGGCCACTGCGTTGCCAAGGGCGCGGATCTGGGGCGGATGTTTGCCGAGTTCTTCGGCAAGGAAACCGGCTACTGCCGGGGCCGTGGCGGTTCCATGCACATCGCCGACGTGGCCAAGGGCAATCTCGGTGCCAATGGCATCGTCGGCGGCGGCCTGCCGATTGCCGTGGGCGCTGCTCTTGCTGCCAAGCGGCTGGGCACGGGCGCTGTGACGGTCTGCTTCTTCGGCGATGGTGCCAACAACGAGGGCGCTTTCCACGAGGCGCTGAACATGGCTTCAGTCTGGAAGCTGCCGGTGGTTTTCGTCTGCGAGAACAACAAATACGGCATGTCCACTTCGGTGGAGCGTTCCACGGCGGTGAAGCACATTTCCGAGCGCGCCGCCGCCTACAGCATGCCGGGCGTGACCGTGGACGGGAATGACTTCTCCGCCGTTGCCGAAGCCGTGGATGCGGCGGTGGCAAGGGCGCGGGCAGGCGAGGGGCCGAGCCTTGTCGAGAACGTTACCTACCGCTGGCGCGGCCATTCCAAGTCTGACCGCAACCGCTACCGCACCAAGGAAGAAATCGCCGAATGGATGGACCGCGACCCGATCAAGCGCATGGCCGCCATGCTGGTTGATCACGGCATCCTGACGCAGGACGGCATCGAGGCACTGGAGGCCAGTGTGGCCCAGCAGATTGCCGATGCCATCGCCTTTGCCGCCGCGAGCCCATCGCCAAAGGCCTCTGATGCCACCCGTTTCGTTTACACTGAAGAGACCGCAGCATGAATGCGCATCCGGCGAGCCCCCTCCGCGAACTCTCCTATGCCGAGGCCATCCGCGAAGCCATGGATCTGGCGCTGGGCTCAGACCCCCGCGTCGTTCTCATGGGCGAGGACATCGGCGTCTACGGCGGCGCTTTTCAGGTGACCGGCGACCTCGTGCACAAGTACGGCACAGACCGGGTGATGGATACGCCCATCTCGGAACTGGGCGGTGCCGGTGTCGCCGTTGGCGCGGCGCTGACTGGTCTGCGGCCCATCTTCGAGTTCCAGTTCTCCGACTTTGCCGCCCTCGCCATGGAGCAGATCGTCAATCAGGCGGCCAAGCTGCGTTACATGCTGGGCGGTGCCGTTTCCGTGCCGCTGGTCATGCGCTTTCCGGCTGGCTCCGGCACGGGCGCAGCGGCGCAGCACTCCCAGAGCCTTGAGGCGTGGCTGGGTCATGTGCCGGGCCTGAAGGTGGTGCAGCCTTCCACGCCGGAAGATGCCAAAGGCCTGCTGCTGGCGGCGCTGGAGGATCCGGACCCGGTGATGATCTTCGAGCACAAGATCCTCTACAAGATGAAGGGGCATGTGCCGGAGGGCCATTACACCACGCCGATCGGCAAGGCCGCGATCCGCCGTCCGGGCAAGGACCTCACCATCGTCGCCACCGCCATCATGGTGCACAAGGCACTGGAAGCAGCCGCCACGCTGGAAGGCGAAGGCATCAGCGCCGAAGTGATCGACCTGCGCACCGTGCGGCCGATGGACCGCGAAACGGTTCTGGCTTCGGTACGCAAGACGGGCCGGCTTGTCTGTGTCTATGAAGGGGTGAAGACGCTGGGCGTTGGCGCCGAGGTCAGCGCCATGGTGGCCGAAAGCGATGCGTTTGACTTCCTTGACGCACCGATCATCCGCCTGGGCGGGGCCGAAAGCCCGATCCCTTATAATCCCGAGCTGGAAAAGGCTGTTGTGCCGCAGGTGCCGGACATTCTGGATGCGGCCCGCAAGCTGGCGAAGGGGCGTGTGTGATGCCCAATGAAGTGATCATGCCGAAGGTGGACATGGATATGGCGAGCGGCAAGCTTGCTACCTGGCATGTTGCACCCGGTGACTGGGTGGAGAAGGGCGCGCCGCTTTTCGACATCGAAACCGACAAGGCCGCCATGGAGGTGGAGGCGCCTGCTTCCGGCTTCCTGCATCATGTCATTGCAGAAGGAACGGATGTGCCGATTGGATCAACGGTCGCCTGGCTCTATGGCAAGGATGAAGCTGTTGGTGAGCCGCCTAACCAATCCGCCGCGCCTGCTGTTGAAACGCCTGCCGATTCGCCGGAACCTGCCGCGGTTGCTCCCGCCGCTGCAGCCGTTGCCGCGCCTGCGGGCGAAACAGCAGGCGTGGGCCAGGGCCTGCGCGCCACGCCACTGGCCCGAAGCCTTGCCCGCGAGGGCGGCGTTGATCTTGGTGCCATCTCTGGCTCCGGCCCTCAGGGGCGCGTGCAGGGGGAGGATGTGCGCAGGGCGCTTGAGGCAGGCAGGGCGGATGCGACAGCGGAAGCGGTCCTTCCGGCTTCTGCGCTGCCATCTTCTCCCGAGTGGCAGACCGGCCCGCTTTCCATCATCCGCAGCAAGGGCGGCACCGGGATACCCGTTGTGCTTATCCATGGCTTTGCCAGCGACGGGGCAAGCTGGGCGCCGCTGGAGGCCTATCTCAAGCACCGTCCGCTGATCCGCATCGAACTGCCCTCGCATGGCAAGTCGCCGCGCCTGCGCATTCCCGACTTTGCTTCGCTCGCTGCCGAGCTGCGCCGGGCGCTGGAGCAGATGGGCGAGGAGAAGGTTCATCTGATCGGCCACAGTCTTGGCGGCGCGCTGGCGCTGGCGCTGGCTGATACCCGGCCCCGGCAGGTGGAAAGCCTGACGCTGATCGCGCCTGCAGGCCTCGGGCCGGACATCAACGGTCAGGTTCTCTCCGGCATCTGCCGGGCGCATCGGGCCGAAAGCCTTGCGCCCTGGCTGCGCTGCCTCGTTGCCAATCCGGACATGATAACCGATGGCTATGCCAAGGCCGCTATGGCCGGGCGCAAGGATGCGGCCCTCAGGGCGGCGCAAACGGCGCTGGCCGATGTGCTGTTCCCCGATGGTACGCAGGGCTTTGATCTGCGCGCGGCGCTGGGCCGTCTCGATGTTCCGGCGCGGATCATCTGGGGCCGGCAGGACGGGATCATCCCCTGGCAGCATGCCCTGCGCGCCAGCGGTCAGGTGGCCTTGCACCTCATCGAGGGCGCCGGGCATATGCCGCAGGTGGAAGTCCCGGATCAGATTGGAAAAATCCTGCGGCAGCACCTATGATGGGGGACCACGGATTCCTCATCGATAACGGGAAATGCCCATGTCCGACAGCCAGAGCAGCCAGACGAACGGAGCGCGGGAGCGCGGCCCTGCCGACCAGCACGGCCAGCTCCGCATCCGCGCTGCCTGGCTCTATTATGTCGAGGGGCTGACCCAGTCGGAAGTTGCCAAGAAGCTGGACGTGAACCGCATTCTCATCACGCGGCTTCTGTCCGATGCCCGCAAGCGGGGCGAGGTGATCATTCGCATCAAGTCGGACATCGCCCCGCTGGTGGAGCTGCAGCGCCAGCTGGAAGAGCGCTTCGGCCTGCGTCAGGCCATTGTCGCGCCTTTCTCCGATCCCGACGGCGACCCGACCCGGGCGATTGCCTCGGCGGCGGGCACCTATGTCTCCGGCATCATGGCCAATCGCATGACCGTGGGCGTGGGCTGGGGCCGCACGCTGCATCAGATGCTGCCCTTCATCGAGGGGCGGCAGCTGGAAGGGGTGCGCGTCATCTCGCTGCTGGGCGGTATCTCGCAGGCCAAGCGATTCAACCCGGCGGAATTCGCCTGGCAGTTTGCCGAACTCTTTGACGCCGAAGGTTTCCTCGTGCCCGCTCCGGCGCTGGTGGATTCCGTCCAGACCCGCCACGCGCTGCTGGAGCATTGCGGCCTTGATCAGGTGTTGCAGATGGCCGAGACCTGCGACGTGGCGCTGCTTTCCTGCGGCGGCATCTCGACACTCACCACCTCCTACCGGCTGGGGCAGGTGTCGGAAGCCGAGCGCCAGTCCCTTGTGGCTGCGGGGGCTGTGGGCGATGTGCTCTACCATTTCCTCGATGCCGAAGGGCGAACCGTGCCGCATCCGGTGAACGAGCGCTCCATCTCCATCCCGCTGGACCGGCTTGACCGGGTGAAGTCCAAGGTGCTGATTTCCGGCGGGCGCGAGAAGACGCAGATGATGCGTGCGACCCTCAAGGCGCTGGACATGGATGTTGTCATTACGGATGAACTGACGGCGCAACGCCTGCTCGGCCAGCTTGAGGCATAAGCCAAGTTCACTGCTTTATTTTTCTTGCGGGCATTTCCGGCGGCAGCATGCCTTGACAGGCCTTGGAGCCTCTGGGACTGATAAACTTCCTTCCTTTGTTGCCTCAGGGCAGCTCAATCAGACGGGTTCGGCCATGACACAGGCGAAACGCGCAGCGTTGCTGCTTTCCTCTTCCGTTTTATTTGCCTTTGCCGCGTCTGCGCAGGCGGCGGAGCTTCGCTTTGCCTCGCAGGGCGATCTGGTGTCCATGGACCCCTATGCGGTCGAAGAGGTCTTCACCTCCGGCTTCCTTGGCAACGTCTATGAAGGTCTCGTGCGCCGCACGCCGGACCTGAAGCTTGAACCGGCGCTGGCCGAAAGCTGGGAAATGCTGTCGCCCACCCAGTGGCGCTTCCATCTGCGCAAGGGCGTGACCTTCCATGACGGCAGCCCCTTTACGGCGGATGACGTGATTTACTCCGCCGAGCGCGTACGTTCCGGTTCTTCCGACTTCAAGAACCGCCTTCCGGCTGGTGTCGAGATCGTCAAGGTGGATGATCACACGGTTGATTTCATTACAAAGGAACCGAACCCGATCCTGAACTTCACCTGGGCCAACTGGTACATCATGCCGAAGGCCTGGTCCGAGGCGAACAAGGTGGCGCCGCCGCAGAAGGGCGGGGACACGGAGAATTACGCGACCCTGCATGAGAACGGCACCGGCCCCTACAAGCTGGTGGCGCGTGAGCCGGGCGTGCGCACCGTGCTTGAGGCTTATCCGCAGTGGTGGGGTGCGGCCGCAAAGACAGGCAACGTCGACAAGGTGACCTATACACCAGTGCCGAACCCGGCGACACGTGTGGCCGGGCTTCTGGCCGGTCAGCTGGATGTGGTGTTCCCCATTCCGGTGCAGGACATTCCGCGCCTTGAGGCTGCTCCCAATACGCAGGTTGCAGCCGGCCCGGAAGTGCGCACCATGTATCTGTCAATGAACCAGTGGAAGGACACGCTGCCGGGCTCCGGCCTTGAGGGTGTCAATCCGCTGAAGGACGTGCGCGTGCGTGAGGCCATCTACCGGGCCATCGATATCAACACCATCCGCGACAAGATCATGCGCGGCCAGACCACGCCTGCCGCCCTGATGGTGGCGCCGGGCGTCAACGGCTACACGGACGAGATCAAGCGGCTGGATTATGATCCGGAAAAGGCCAAGTCGCTGCTGGCGGAAGCCGGTTATCCGGATGGCTTCGCCATGACCTACCAGTGCTCCAACGACATGTATGTGAATGACGAGGCGACCTGCCTTGCCATTTCCTCCATGCTGGCGAAAGTAGGCATCAAGGCCAAGCCGAACGTGCAGCCGCGTGCCAAGTATCTGGAATCCATCACTGCGCCGAACATGGACTTCGGACTTGCGATGCTGGGCACGACACCGGCCAGCCTTGACAGCCACATTGCGCTCTACTCCCTGCACATGTGCCCTCGCGTTTCGCCGGACCGGCCCCTGTGGGACAAGGACGACCTGACGAAGATCGTCGCGGGCAAGTCCAACTTCGGCGGGTATTGCAATCCGGAAGTGGACCGGCTGGCAGGTGAGATTCTGAAGGAAGCCGACCAGAACAAGCGCAATGCGCTGATCCGCGAGGCCTGGACCCTCACCACGAAGGATGTGGCCTATGTGCCGCTGCACCAGACCTGGGCCGCATGGGGCGCGGGCAAGAACGTGAAGCTGGAGCGCCGCGCCGACAACGTCTTCGACTGGCGCCACGTGACCATCGGGCAATAATATCAAGGTTTTCGATGCTGACGCATCACGCCTTGAAATTGCTCAAGTGCCGCACGGGCTTAACCAATTCTCGAAGAAGCAAGCTCATCGAGAATTGGTATGAGCTTGCTGTCAATAGCTGCGGCATCCGGCTACCGGATGCCGTGGCGTAACTGGGGGGCTCGGCGCAATGATCTTCTACATGCTCCGCCGCCTGATTCAGGCGGGTATCGTGCTGCTGGTCGTGGCGCTGGTGGCCTTCTTCATGTTCCGCTACCTGGGCGATCCGGTGTCGCAGCTGGTCAGCGAGGAAACGAGCCTTGCCGACCGGGCGGCGCTGCGCGAGGCTCTGGGGCTGAATGATCCGGTGCTGGTGCAGTTCGGCCATTTCATTGGCCGGGTGGTGCAGGGCGAGTTCGGCCTGTCCTATCAGATGGGCCAGCCGGTGGGCAGCCTCATTGCCGACCGGCTTCCGGCCTCCATCGAACTCAGCGTCATTGCCTTCTCTCTGGCGCTGGCGCTGGGCATTCCGCTTGGCGTGCTGGCAGGGCTGAAGCCGGACAGCTGGCTGGCGCGGGCGATCATGATCTTTTCGCTCGCCGGGATTTCCATGCCCACCTTTTTCGTCGGGCTGATGCTGATGGTCTATTTCGGCGTGGAGCTGAACCTTTTGCCGACCTTTGGCCGGGGCGAAACGGTGGATCTCGGTTTCTGGACAACGGGGCTTCTGACCCGCTCCGGCTGGCTTTCCATCATCCTTCCGGCCTTCACACTGGGCCTTTTCCAGCTCACCTTCATCATGCGCCTCGTGCGGGCGGAAATGCTGGAGGTGATGCGCATGGACTTCATCCGCTTTGCAAAGGCGCGCGGCCTGCCTGCGCGGCACATCCACTTCCGCCATGCGCTGAAGAACACGCTGGTGCCGGTGATGACCATTGCCGGGCTTCAGTTCGGCTCGATCATCGCCTTCGGCATCATCACCGAAAGCGTGTTCCAGTGGCCGGGCATCGGGCTTCTGTTCCTGCAGGCGATTTCGACGGTCGATATCCCTGTGATCTCCACCTATCTGCTGCTGGTGGCGGTGATTTTCGTGACGGTCAACCTGGTGGTGGACCTGCTTTACTACGCGGTTGATCCGCGCCTGCGCGCCAGCGCCAGCTGAGGAGGAACGGATGCCTGCTTCTGCCACGCCATCCGGTCTGCGCCTGTGGATCGCCCGGCGCCCTGTGCTCTACCGCTTTCTGGCTTCACCGCTGACGGTTCTGGCTGCGTTCATCGGCTCGGTCATGATCCTTGCCGCCATCGCCGTGCCGCTGATTGCCCCGCACAATCCCTTCGACATTGCCTCGCTCGACCTGCTCAACTCGCTGCTGCCGCCGGTCTGGCATGAGGGCGGCAGCCCCGAGTTCCTGCTGGGAACCGATGATCAGGGCCGCGACCTCTTTTCCGCGCTGCTTTACGGCACCCGCACCTCGCTGATGGTGGGCGGGGTGTCGGTTCTGGCGGCTGTTCTCTCCGGCCTCGTATTCGGGCTGCTCGCCGGTTATTTCGGCGGGCTGACGGATGCCATCGTCATGCGTGCCGTTGATATCCAGATGACCTTTCCGGCCATCATGGTGGCGCTGCTGGTGGATGGCGTCAGCCGGGGCATCCTGCCGCCGGATCAGCATGACCGGCTCGCCGTCTTCGTCATCATCTTTGCGCTCAGCCTGTCGATCTGGCCGCAGGTCGCCCGCACGGTGCGCGCCTCGACGCTGGTTCAGCGTAACAAGGACTATGTGCTGGCCGCGCAAGTGACCGGCATTTCCGCGCCGCTGATCCTCATCCGCCACATCCTGCCCAATGTCATGGGCCCTGTGCTGGTGATTGCAACCATCAACCTCGGCGTTGCCGTGCTGGGTGAGGCGACGCTGAGCTTCCTCGGCGTCGGCATTCCGGCCTCCGAGCCCTCGCTCGGCACCCTGATCCGTATCGGCAACAACTTCCTGTTCTCCGGCGAGCGCTGGCTGGTGGTGTTTCCGGGCATGACGCTGGCGCTGCTGGTGCTGTCGGTCAACCTCGTGGGGGACTGGCTGCGCGATGTCCTCGACCCCAAGCTGCGCTGACCGGAGGCCTTCCATGTCCTTGCTCTCCATTTCCGGCATGAGGGTGGAATACCCGCAGCCCCTAGGCACCTTTGTGGCCGTGCAGAATGTCAGCCTCAAGGTTGGGCGCGGCGAGATCGTCGGTATCGTTGGCGAGTCTGGGGCGGGCAAGTCCACCATCGGCAGCGCCGTGATGGGCCTGCTGGAAGCGCCTGGCCGGGTGACGGCTGGCGAAATCCGCTTTGACGGCGAGGCCATCGATCCGGCCAGCGAAAAGACCATGCGGCACCTGCGCGGCAAGCGCATCTCGATGATCTTTCAGGACCCGCTCACCAGTCTCAATCCTCTGATGACGGTGGGCGCCCAGCTGATCGAAACCATCCGCATTCACCAACCCATGAGCGAGGCAGAAGCGCGGGAGAAGGCCATCGGCCTGCTTGAGCAAGTTGGCATCGCCAGTCCGGCAGAGCGCATTGCGGCCTATCCGCATCAGTTTTCCGGCGGCATGCGCCAGCGTGTGGTGATTGCGCTGGCGCTGTGCTCTGACCCTGACCTGATCATTGCAGATGAACCGACGACGGCGCTGGACGTGTCCGTGCAGGCGCAGATCCTCGATCTCATCCGCAAGCTGGTGAAGGAGCGGGGCATCGGCGTCATTCTCGTCACCCACGACATGGGCGTCATCTCCGGCACGGCAGACCGGGTGGTGGTGATGTACCAGGGCGAGGTGGTGGAAAGCGGGCCGGTGCGGCAGATCATCGATGCGCCCGCCCATCCCTATACCCGTAGCCTTATCGGCGCGGTGCCGCGCGGTGACCGCAAGCTGGACCGCTTTCCGCGCCTGACCTATCCGCCGCAGGCGGAGGACGCACCGCTCAGCACAGACCGCAGCCTGGCACTGAAGTGGCTGACGGAAGGGCGGGAGGCCTGCGTGAAGGCGGCTGACGCCAAGCCCCTCATCGAGGTGCGCGATGTGCGGCTGCGCTTTCAGACGAAGGCGGCGCTGCTGCCGTCCAACCGCCGTTACTTCGAAGCCGTGCGCGGCGTCAGCCTTAATATCCGGCAGGGCGAGGTGCTGGGGCTTGTGGGGGAATCCGGTTGCGGCAAGTCCTCGCTCGCCCGCATGCTGGTGCAGATCTACCGGCCAACCTCCGGCACCATCAGTTTTGATGGCAAGACCGTGGGCGGGGCGGCGAGCCGGGCGGAAGACAGGGCCCTGCGCCAGCAGATGCAGATGATCTTCCAGGACCCGTATTCCTCGCTCAACCCGCGCATGAGCACAGGCCGGATCATTGCCGAGCCGCTGACCCACTACGGCCTTGCCACGTCATCTGCCGAGCGGCGCAGGATCGTGGCGGATCTGCTGGAGGCGGTGGGGCTTGGGGCGGCTGCGGCGGACAAGTATCCGCATGAGTTCTCCGGCGGCCAGCGCCAGCGCATCGCCATTGCCAGGGCTCTCGCCACGCGGCCCCGGTTCCTCATCTGCGACGAGCCGACCTCGGCGCTGGATGTGTCCATTCAGGCGCAGATCCTGAACCTTTTGAAGGATCTGCGTGACGCGCTGGATCTCACGGTGCTGTTCATCAGCCACGACCTGCCGGTGGTGCGCCAGATGTGCGACCGGGTGATCGTGATGAAGGAGGGGCTGATCGTCGAGGAAGCGGAGACCGAGCAGCTCTTTACCGCCCCCGCCAGCCCCTATGCCCGGCACCTGCTTGACCTGATGCCGAGCCTGTAACTCCAGACCGCGAAGGGCATCCGGGCCTTGGCATAAGTGCCCTCAGATCAGCCCGTGCTTGCGCAGACGGTATTGCTGCCGTGCCCGTGTCAGCCCAAGGCGGCGGGCGAGAGCGATCCGGATGAGTTCATTTCGCATCTGGCCGAACTCTACAAGAAGGGGCTGTTCCCCTTCGACAAGCTCATCACCTTCTATGAGTTCGACGAAATCAACGCCGCCATCCATGCCTCTGAAACCGGTGTGGCCATCAAGCCCGTGCTGCGGATGGCGTGAGGGAAATTAGTTTCGTTGGATGTGAGATGAAATCCTGGGGCCGTCTTCATGCGCGTGAAGGCGGCCTTCTGCATCTGGCTTGGGCGTCCGCTTCCGCCGTCCGGTTTATCTTTGCGGGCGCGTTGTGGCGCAGGCGCTGCTTTCTTGCGCTGGCTGCAAAAGAGTTTTCCGCAAGTGCGATTTATTCCGGAAGATCAAAATGCAAGCCTGACCCTGCAGCATGTTTCACCGGCAGGTGATCCAATCGCCAAGCAACAAGATCCACGCGGGAAAAAAGTAATTTTCTCCCGATGCTGGCCCCATGCCCAGAGGTTTATCATGAAATTCACCCGTTCTCTGCCGCGTCTGGCGGCCCTTGCATTCACATCGGCACTTGTGGCAGCAGCACCAGCGCAGGCTGATACCGTTTCTCTGAATCTGCAGAGCGCCTGGCCCCTGACCATGCCGGCCAGCAGAAACACCGCATGGGACTTGCCGTGCGCACCATCGGCATCGCCCGCGCCCGCATCAAGACCGGCATGGCGAACCTGGCCTGTAACTTCCAGCGCCTCGCCTGGCTCGAGGGGCGTACTGTGCACGCATGACGCCGAAAGTCGGCCTTCCGGCCGCCCATCACCCGAAAGTCAGCAGATCAGGAGGCTGAAACGGAGCCCCACCGCGCCCTCGCGCGCCATCGCGTCGAAATCATGCCGGTATCAGACGGTTCTTCGAGCTGTCCAACTGCGCCCGTCATCAGGCCAAGTGCCGTAGCGCCGGCAAGAGCAAGACTTGTGATCACGTTCATTTTCATCTAATTCCCCTCTGGTGTATTGTTGTGTATGCAACCGGCAATTGGCTGATTGCGACCGCCGCTGTTCGGAGGCTTTGTGCCCCTCGAAACCTTGGAAAGACTGGCCATGACTGCATCCGGCACCGCTCACGTCTCTCAGGCCGCAGAGGCCGCCCTCGACGAGGGCGAGCAGGCTGTGAAGCGGATGAAGCGGAACTGGCCGTTTTACTGGATTTCCCGTGTGAACGGGCGTTACGTGCAGGTGCTGGAGCGCCGCCTGAAGCCCATAGATCTCGACATGCCGCGCTGGCGCGTGCTGATGTCGCTGCACGAGGACGGCTACCTCAGTGTCTCCGAGATTGCCGACTACTGCGTGCTCAAGCTCAACACCGCCACGAAGATCGTGCAGCGCATGCTGGCCGATGGTCTGGTCACCACCCGTGTCCGTCCGACGGATGGCCGCGTCACCGAAGTGACCCTGACGCCGAGGGGCGACGAAATGCGCCGCCGCGCCCTGATGGAAGCGGACAAGATCCTCGCCGCGTCCTTCATCAATATCTCCAGCGAGGAGCTGGCAGCACTCAACGGCCTTCTGGAGAAGGTCTTCGACCGTCTGGGAGAGATCTGAGCGCGCTGCCGGTCCTGCCATCGCTTACCCCGCCGCGGCTTCAAGCTGGTGGAAGGCGCGGCTGAACCAGATTAGCCCTTCCGGTGTACCGGACCACAGCCGGGTTGCGGCCGCCTCACAGAAGAGCACGGAATGGGTGCCCTTCTGCTAACGGTCGATGATCCGGCAGTCGAAGGCGGCGGCTGCACCCTGAAGAACGGGGGCGCCCGTCTCCAGCGTGTCCCAGCCGGCCTGCGAGAAGCGGTCTTCGCCCGTCCATTTGGTAAAGGCGCGCGACAGATCCCGGTGCCCGGGCCGCAGCACATTCACGCAGAGCGTGCCGTTGGCCAGAAAGGCGTCATGGGCATAGGCGTTCTGGTTGATGCAGGCCAGCAGCATGGGCGGGCTGTCCGTCACCGAACAGACGGCCGAGACGATCATGCCATGGCGCCCGGCGGGGCCATCGGTTGTCACCAGATTGACGGCTGCCCCCAGGCGGCTCATGCCTTCACGGAAGGCTATGATTTCCGGGGGAATTGGGGGTTCGGTCATGGCCAGCATCGGCGTGATGCCGATGCCGCCGCCGAACAGCACCGTGCGGGTGGCGCTTTTCTCCAGCGGAAAGTGATTGCGCGGGCCCTCGATCCGGAAGCGCGTGCCGGGTGTTGCCAGCCGGTGGACCGCTTCCGAGCCGTCACGGCTCTTCGGGTCCTTCAGCACGCCGATTTCGTAAGCCGTATTCGTGGCAGGGTCCGAGCAGAGCGAGTACTGCCGCCACAGGTCGAGGCCGCCGTCCTGAAGGTGGATGTCGAGATGGGCGCCGGCGGTGAACGGGGGCAGGGGCTCCCCGTCCGGACTTGCCAGCCGCAGGCGGATGATGTTGTCCGGTTCCTCGATCCGCCCGGTGACGGTCAGCTCAAGCTCCTGCGCCAGCGCTTCGGCGGGGCCGGGGTCCACGCCGGTGATGTCTGCTGCAGCGCTTGCCCTTGTGGCCTTTGCAAGAGGTCTTGGTTTTGAAGGTGTTTTGCACGCGGCAGTGAGTAATCCTGTGTTGGAAACTCATCTTTTGTACCGAGTTACGTGAGTATTACCGCTCTAGCCTGAGGCGGACGGCGCAAGCCTTGCGCCAGCGCGCAGGCGTGTGCCGGTTCATCTGACGGCTCATGCGCCTGTTCATCTGCAACGAAAAGAGAGGAAGTCATGACTGAGACCACAAGGCTGGACGCACTGGTGCGGCGGATCGAGGTGCTGGGAGCGTAGGCCGCTATCCGGCCCATTCAGGCCCGTTACATGTTCCTGTGCGACACGCCCATACCGGAGTTTGGCGTGACCAGCGATGCGGAGCGCATCGGCCTGATCATGGCGCTCTACACGGAAGATGCGGTGTGGGAAGGCGTTGGCGAATATTACGGCAACCAGTTCGGCCGGGCCGTGGGGGCGGCGGCCATCCGCAAGCATTTCGTGGGCTTCTGGGGCGGCAAGACCGATCCGGCCCTGATCCTCAACTGCCACTATCTCACCTCCGAGCAGATCCACGTGCATGAGGGCGGGACAACGGCAGACGGGCAGTGGGTGCATATGCAGCCGTGGCTCTTCTCCGACGGCAAGGCGCTGCTGCGCTCCTCGCGCCTCAACAACACCTTCCGCAAGGAGCCGGACGGGGTGTGGAAGATCACCCGCACCCGCACGGAAAACGTCTTCGTTGCCCCGCTTCCGTCCACCTGGGCCTCGGACTATCCGTCAAAGTCCGTGCTGATGCGGCCCTGAGCGGGCTGCTCCTTCCGGAAACCGGCATAAGCACTGAAGCCCCGGTCACCGCCGGGGCTTCAGGTTTTGGTATGGATTCTGGCCTCAGCTTCACCCCGCCTGCATCAGATTGTTTCCCCGTTGGCGCGATAGTCCACCTGACAGTGCCTGAGCCTCAGGCGCTCCGGTGCATTACGAATGTGCAGGTTTGCCGGTGGTTCTGCATAAGCCATGAGCGCTTCGGCGCTTTCAAGCCTGCCAAATTGCGCCACACAGCAGGCTTGATCGATGCAGGTCACACAGATGCAGGTCAGCAGACTGGGTATTCCATGTTTCTGCCTGTGCCGCTTTTCAAAGGCCGCCCTGATCTGCGACCCTTCTGTATTGGATCTGGCTCCTCCTCAATCCTGCAGGCCTCTTCACGTGGCATCAGAGTTGCACTGGCAAATTAGGTGATAGATCCCGTAATATGGAAATGTTTCTTGCCCGGCGCGCAAAAATCAAAGCGTCCGCCGGGCATGCGGCAGAACAATTGCAAGATATGTAGTTATACGGTAATAATACCGTAAAAATCTTGCAGGAGGGGCAAGAATGGACCGGTTGGCAGAGCTTGGGGTATTCACCCAGATCGCCGATGCAGGCAGCCTGACGCGGGCGGCCGATGCGCTCGGCCTGTCTGTCTCCGGCGTCAGCCGGCATCTGGCCAGCCTGGAAAACCGGCTGGGCATGCGGCTGGTGCAGCGGACCACGCGGCAGCTGTTCCTGACCGGGGAGGGGGCGGTTCGCCGCCAGCGCCCGGGAAATCCTCTCCAGCCTCAATGAGGCGGAAACCAGCGTCAGTGCGGTTTCGGCCGAACCGCGCGGGACCATCCGTGCCGGTGCCTCGCTTGCCTTTGCCAAACTGCATCTGATGCCGGTGATCCGCGAATTCCGCGCGCGCTATCCGCTGGTCAACATCGAGCTGCAGGCCTCCAACCGCTATTATGACATGATCGAGAATGGTCTCGACCTTGCCATCCGCACCCGGCGGGGCGAGGCGGACAGCTCGATCACCATCCGCAAGCTGGCGGAGACCCAGCGCACGCTCGCCGCCTCGCCGGACTACATCGCCGCGCGGGGTGCGCCTGTCCATCCGCATGATCTGGCGGACCACGACCTGCTGCTCTACAGCCTTGCCGATGACTGGGAGAACCTGACCTTCACCCGCGGCAACGAAGCATGCGGCTTCCGGTCAGCGGCACCATGGTGTGCAATGACGGGCTGCTGCTGCGTCAGGCCGCAAGGGACGGGCTCGGCATTGTCGTGCAGCCGTCCTATGTGCTGCATGACGATCTTCAGTCGGGCCGCCTCGTCAAGGTTCTGGAAGGCTGGCATCTGCCGCGCCTCAGCATGAACCTTGCCTTTCCCTCCCGCGCCCGTATGCCCGCCCGCACCCGGCTCTTCATCGATGCGCTGGCCGAGTATTTCCGGCGCAACAACTTCGAGGCGCTGTGGTAGGCAGGCACCGGGCGGGGCTTATCCCTGTCCTGCCGTGCGGCTGCGCAGGCGTTCCATGTTCGCCACAAGGTCCGAGAACCGGTCACCCTGCACGGCGATATGGTCGCGCAGCAGGCGGCGGGCGCTGTCCTCATTGCCGTCAAGGATTGCCGCAACGATGCCGGCGTGTTCCTGCAGGGACACTTTCATACGGTTGCGCACCCTGAGCTGCAGGCGGCGGTAGGGCCTGAGGCGCCGGTGCAGGGCGATGCACTGCTCCTTGAGGAAGGCGCTCTGGCTGGCGGAGTAGATCGCGTGGTGGAACTGCTCGTTCTCATAATAATAGGCGTCGGTGTCATCGCGTGCGGCGGCGGCCTCGCAGGCGGCGTGCGCGGCTTCGAGCGTGGTTCTGTCCCCGGCCGTGTGGCGGCGGGCGGCCAGCGCTCCGGCCATGCCTTCGAGCTCCGCCATCACGTCAAACATTTCCAGCACATAGTGCGGGCCCGGATCCACGATCACCGCACCGCGCCTGGGGCGGATCTCGACGAGGCCGATGGCGCTCAGCTGCATCAGGGCTTCGCGGATCGGCGTGCGTGATACGCCGTAGCGCGCCGCAAGCTGCGTTTCGTCCAGCCGCTGGCCCGGCTCGAATTCGCCTGTGACGATGCCGTTCTCGATCTCGTCCCGAAGCTTCTGGAAAGTATTCTCTGACATCGCTCCGCCCTCGCGTACGCCGTGAAAATTCTTGTATACAAGATTATTGACATCGCGTGCAAGGCCAACGCATCATTTGCTCTCATCCGGCAGGGAGGCCGGATTTCTGGGAGGAAGAACGATGAAGAAACTCACTCGCATGTTGAAGGCAGGTGTGCTCCTTGCAGGCATGGCAGCGGCGGCAGGGTCTGCCAGCGCCCAGACCGTGCTCAAGGCCTCGCATCAGTTTCCCGGCGGCAAGGGCGATATCCGCGACGAGATGGTGCAGGTCATTGCGCGTGAAATCGAGGCGGCGAATGTGGGGCTGACCGTGCAGGTCTTCCCCGGCTCCTCGCTGTTCAAGCCGAATGAGCAGTGGAACGCGCTGACCCGCGGGCTGCTGGAGATGACATCCTTTCCGCTCGACTATGCCTCCGGCCGTCATCCGGAGTTTTCGGTCACGCTGATGCCGGGGCTTGTCGGCAATTTCGACCGCGCCAACCGGCTCAATCAGTCCGAATTCATGCAGGATATCAAGAAGATCATCGAGGACAATGGTGCCATCGTCATTGCCGATGCCTGGCTGTCGGGCGCCTTTGCCTCCAAGAAGGGCTGCATCACCTCGCCCGATACGATGAAGGGGCAGGTGATCCGCGCCGCAGGCCCGGCGTTTGAGGAAATGCTGGCCGCAGCCGGTGCCTCGATTGCCTCCATGCCGTCATCGGAAATCTACACCGGCATGCAGACGGGTGTTCTGGATGCGGCGAACACCTCGTCGGCCAGCTTCGTGTCCTACCGCCTGTTCGAACAGGCCAAGTGCCTGACGGCGCCGGGCGAGAATGCGCTGTGGTTCATGTATGAGCCGGTGCTCTTTTCCAAGCAGGTGTTCGAGCGCCTGACGCCGGAGCAGCAGGCAGCGGTTCTGGAGGCTGGCAAGAAGGCCGAAGCCTATTTCGACGCCGAGGTGCGCAAGGGCGATCAGCTGATGATCGACACCTACAAGAAGGCCGGGGTCGAGGTCGTTGAAATGTCGAAGGAGGATTATGACGCCTGGCTCGCGGTGGCTCAGGAGTCTGCCTACAAGAACTTTGCCGCCAAGGTGCCGAACGGCGGCGCCCTGATCGAAAAGGCCCTTGCGGTCGAGTGATTCCGGCCCTCGCACGGCCCGGACCTGCCGGACGGACAGGGCCGGGCCGCATGTGGACGGTCAAACTGAGAGGTTTGAAATGATCGGGGCCTATATCCGGGCAGTCGGGCATCTTTCGCGGGCTTTGGCCGTGATTGCCACACTGCTCATCATCGCGGCGATGCTAGTCGTCTGCCAGATGATCCTGATGCGCTATGTCTTTACATTTCCAACGATCTGGCAGACGGACTTTGTGGTTTTCTCCGCAACAGCGGCCATGTTCCTCGGCGCGCCCTATGTGCTGATGAAGGGGGGGCATGTAGGCGTTGACGTGGTGGAGATGATGGTGGGGCCACGCACCCGCCACGGCCTCAAGATCGTCGGCAGCCTGCTGGGGCTCACCTTCTGCGCCATCATGCTCTGGGCTGTGTGGATCCAGTTCCACGAAGCCTGGGCCGGCAACTGGAAACATGCCAGCATGTGGGCGCCGCCGCTGTGGATCCCCCTGTTGGCGCTGCCGCTCAGCTTTGCCATGCTGTGCCTGCAATATGTGGCGCAGATCCTGCAGCTCCTGACCGGCTCCGCCCCTGCGGATAAAGGCCGCACGGTGCTTGCTGGGGAGGGACACTTATGAGCCCAATGGCTTCCGGTCTTCTCCTCATCGGTGCGCTCTTTGTCCTTCTGGGCACGGGCATGCCGATTGCCTTCGCCCTCGGCCTTGCCGCCGTCGCCGCTCTGTTCCTTCAGATCGGTCCTGGCATTGTCTATGTGCTCGGCGAAACCATGTTCGCCGGTATCGCCAACCTGGCCTATGTGTCGATCCCCATGTTCGTGCTCATGGGCGCGGCGGTGGCCTCCTCGCCTGCGGGCTCCGATCTCTACACTTCGCTGGACCGCTGGCTCAACCGGGTGCCGGGCGGGCTGGTTCTGTCCAATATCGGTGCCTGCGCCATCTTTTCCGGCATGACCGGCTCATCGCCCGCCACCTGTGCGGCCATCGGCAAGATGGGCATTCCGGAAATGCAGAGCCGGGGTTACCCCAACTCCGTTGCGGCAGGTTCCATCGCGGCGGGCGGCACGCTCGGCATCCTGATCCCGCCTTCGGTGACGCTCATCGTCTATGGCATTGCCACGGAAACCTCGATTGGCCGCCTGTTCATGGCCGGAGTGCTTCCGGGCATCATGCTTACGGTCATGTTCATGATCTGGGCGCTGATCGACTGCCGACGCAAGGGCTATGACCTCAGCGGCCGGGGCATCACCTTCACGTTGAAGCAGAAGCTGGAGCAGCTGCCGCGCATCCTGCCGTTCCTGCTGATCATCGCCGGGACGCTCTATGTGCTGTACGGCGGTGTGGCAACGCCTTCCGAAGCAGCCGGGGCAGGGGCATTTCTGACGCTTGTGGTCGTGGTTCTCGCCTACCGGCTTTTCCGCTTCAAGCCCGTGTCACAGATCTTCGGCTCAGCCATGCGCGAGAGTGTGATGATCATGATGATCATGGCGGCGGCAGAACTTTTCGCCTTCGCCCTGTCGTCGCTGTTCATCACGCAGACGGTTGCAACGGCCATTGCCGGGATGGATCTGAACCCCTGGGTGCTGATGCTCGTCATCAACGTCTTCCTGCTCGTCTGCGGCATGTTCCTGCCGCCAGTGGCGGTGATCGTGATGACGGCGCCGATGCTGTTCCCCATCGTCACCCAGGCGGGCTTCGATCCCTACTGGTTCGCAATTGTGCTGACGATCAACATGGAAGTGGGGCTGATCACACCGCCCATCGGGCTCAATCTCTTCGTCATCAACGCCATTGCGCCAAAGATACCGGCGAAGGATATCCTCTGGGGGGCGCTGCCCTATGTGCTGGTGATGTTCCTTGCGATCTTCATCCTGTGCCTCTTCCCGGGGATCGCAACCTGGTTACCCAACCAAATGCTCGGAGCGGTCTGATGAACACCACATCCTTCTTCAGTGAAATGCTGCAGGCCATTACGGAAAGGGGGCGCCGCCTCCTGTCCATTTCGCCCCAGACCGGGGATGACGATCCGCTCGCCATCCTTGAACAGCGCTGCGACACTCTGCTGTCCAGTCAGGGCGAGGCCTCCGGCATGGCGCTGGCCAAGGATGTGCTGACCCGCTGGGACCAGCTGGACGAAGCCGGAAAACTCGGCTTCGCCCGGCTGCTGCTGGACCGCTTCGGCCCCAACACCGGACGGCTGGAAAAGGCCATCAAGGCCTATCAGGAAGACCCCTCGCCAGTGTCGCTGGCTGCTCTGCATACGGCCAGCGAGCCGCGCCGGCAGGAGCTGATCCGCCGGCTCAATCTGGCGCCCGATGCCATCGCCACGCTGGTGCGCATGCGTGAGGCGCTGTTGAAGATGAAGGCTTCCGACAGAGCGCTGGAGACGGTGGATCAGGATTTTGCCCATCTCTTTGCCTCCTGGTTCAACCGGGGTTTTCTCACCCTGCGCTCGATCAACTGGTCGACGCCCGCGAACATTCTGGAAAAGATCATCCGTTATGAAGCGGTTCATCACATCGGCGGCTGGGAGGAGCTGCGCCTGCGGCTGGCGCCCGAGGACCGGCGCTGCTTTGCCTTCTTCCATCCCCGGCTTGCCGATGATCCGCTGATCTTCGTGGAAGTGGCGCTGACGACCGCAACGCCTGACACGATTGCCGAGGTGCTGCGTGAGGAGCGCGAGCCCATTGCCGCCGGAGAGGCGACGGCGGCGGTGTTTTATTCCATCTCCAACTGTCAGGACGGCTTGCGTGGCATTTCCTTCGGCAACTTCCTCATCAAGCAGGTGGTGGAGGATCTGCGGCGGGAGCTGCCGAAACTGGAAACCTTCGTCACCCTGTCGCCAGTCCCAGGCTTTGCCGTATGGCTCGCGCGCGAGCGCCGGGCGGAGGTCTCCGATGTGCTGAGTGCGCAGGACCGGGAGGTGCTGCAGGGGCTTGATACGGAAGGCTGGCATCTGGATGAGGAGCTTTCCGGGCGCATCCGGCCCGTGCTGATGGGGGCTGCCGCCTGGTATTTCCTCAAGGCCCGCACGCCGCAGGGAAAGGTGGTTGATCCGGTCGCCCGGTTCCACCTGGGCAATGGCGCAAGGCTGGAACGGCTGAATTTCCTGGGAGACCTGTCGCCCCGTGCGCTCGAACAGTCGCACGGGCTGATGGTCAATTATCTCTACAAGCTCGACGACATCGAAACCAATCACGAGGCCTTCGCCGTGCGCGGCGAAGTGGCGGCCTCGTCTCAGGTCCGCAAGCAGCTGCCGCCGGACCGGCAGCCCCGCCAGCTCGTTCCCCTTGCTTCCAGCCCGTCCGAGGACGGCACAAAGACAAAATCCACCAAGGAGTTCTCCGCATGAGCAATCACCTTTTCGATGCAATCCGGGCCGCCGCAAATCCTGCTGCACCCTTCATCGAAACCCTCGATGGCCGGTCCTGGACCTATCAGGACATGGTGGACCAGTCGGGGAAGCTTGCGGGCGTGCTGATTGAGCTTGGTGTCGAGCCGGGCGACCGGGTGGCGGTGCAGGTGGAAAAGAGCGCCGAAGCGCTGATACTCTATCTTGCCTGCGTGCGGGCCGGGGCAGTCTATCTGCCGCTGAACACCGCCTATACGCTGGCCGAGCTCGACTATTTCATCTCCGATGCCGGGCCGCGCCTTGTCGTCTGCGCGCCGAAGGCAAGAGAAGGGCTTGAGCCGGTGGCGGCGAAATATGGCGCCCGTGTCGAGACACTGGATGAGGCGGGCGGCGGCAGCCTGATGGACAAGACTGCCGGCAAACCTGCGGATTTCGCCAATGTCCTGCGCGGTCCGGATGATCTGGCGGCCATTCTTTACACCTCCGGCACCACTGGCCGGTCGAAGGGGGCGATGCTCTCCCACGACAACCTTTTGTCCAACGCCGCGACTTTGCGCGAATACTGGCGCTTCACCAGCGCTGACCGGCTGATCCATGCGCTGCCAATCTTCCACACCCATGGCCTCTTCGTTGCCTCCAACGTGATCATGCTGTCGGGCGCTTCCATGTATTTCCTCAGCAAGTTCGACCCGGAGGAGGTACTGCGGTTGATGCAGTCGGCCAGCGTGCTGATGGGCGTGCCGACCTTCTATGTCCGCCTGTTGCAGAGTGAGGGGCTAACCAAGGAGGCAACGGCGCGCATGCGGCTGTTCATCTCCGGTTCGGCGCCGCTTCTGGCCGATACGCACCGCCAGTTCGAGGAAGCCACCGGCCATCGCATCCTTGAACGCTACGGCATGACCGAGACGAACATGAACACGTCGAACCCCTATGAGGGCGAGCGTGTGGCCGGAACGGTCGGCTTCCCGCTGCCGGGAGTGTCGCTGCGCGTCACAGATCCGGAGACGGGCGCGCCTGTGGCTGATGGCGAGACCGGCATGATCGAGGTGAAGGGGCCGAACGTGTTCCAGGGCTACTGGCGCATGCCGGAGAAGACAAAAGCCGAGTTCCGCGAGGATGGCTTCTTCATCACCGGTGACCTCGGCAAGATCGATGAACGCGGCTATGTCCACATCGTCGGGCGCGGCAAGGATCTCGTGATTTCCGGTGGCTACAATATCTATCCCAAGGAAGTCGAGACCGAGATCGACCAGCTCGCCGGTGTGGTGGAAAGCGCCGTCATCGGCGTGGCCCATCCGGATTTCGGTGAAGGCGTCACCGCCATCGTTGTGCGCCAGAAGGGGGCGACTCTGGGCGAAGCGGATGTGCTGGCGAGCCTCAAGGAGCGTCTTGCCCGCTACAAGCAACCCAAGCGGGTGATTTTTGTGGATGAACTGCCGCGCAACACCATGGGCAAGGTGCAGAAGAACGTGCTGCGCGACACCTATGCCGGGCTTTATCAGTCCTGACACAAAGACGTGAGATTGTCCCCGGCCTCAAGATGATTTGCCTGAGGCCGGGGCTGGCGTGGTATTGCTGCCCGGTATCAATGGATGGACGTAGATGGGCCGGACCAGTCATTTGCTTCTTGCTGCCGCCATGGCAGCGTGTCTCGCATTTCCTTTCGCAGCAGATCAGTCGCAGGCCCGTGTGACGGGCTTCACCGTTATCTCCCAGCGTCCGGTCTTCGAGGGCCGGACCTTTGGCGCAGTGGGCGCCTATGAGCGCATCGATGCCATTGCCGAATTCGCCGTCGATCCGGACGAGCCGCGCCTTGATGCGATTGCGGGTGTCGATGACGCGCCGGTGAATGCGGAAGGCGATGTGGAGTTTTCCGCCAACGTTACCATCCTGAAACCTGCCGATCCTGCCCGTGCCTCCGGGCTGCTGTTCTATGAGATCGCCAACCGTGGCCGCAGCATCAGCCCGATCCTTCTGAACCTTGCCCCGGGCGCTTCCGTGCCGGACAAGGCGGCTGACGCAGGCGATGGCTTCCTGATGGCGCGCGGCGACACCATTGTCTGGTCTGGCTGGCAGCATGACGTTGCGCCCGATCTTTTCCGCCTCAATCTGCCGGTGCTTGAGGGCAAGACCGGGCTGGCGCGTGAGCAGTTTGTCTTTGACCGGCTGGAAGAAACGAACACGCTGAAGCTCAGCTATCCGCTGGCGGTGCTGGATCCCGCAAGCGTGCGCGTTACCGTACAGGCTGCGCCCGATGCGCCGGCCGTGCCGCTGGCCTTTGTGATCGACAACGAGAGCCAGATCACCATCACCCGCAGCAAGGACCATGATGCGGGCGCCATCCATGAGGTGGTCTATACCGCGAAAAATCCGGTCCCGGCGGGGCTTGGTTTTGCCGCCGTCAGCGACCTCAATTCCTTCCTGCGCGGGTTGCCTGGGCATGAGGCAATGCCGCCGTTGAAGAACATCCGCCACACGGTCGTCATGGGCATTTCCCAGTCGGGCCGGTTCCTGCGGGACTTCCTCTACCTCGGCTTCAATGCCGATGGCCTTGGCCGCAAGGTCTTCGACGGGGCGATGGTGCATGTGGCCGGATCGCGCAAGCTCTTCCTGAACTATCCCTTCTCGCAGCCGGGCCGCTATTCCCGTCAGCACGAGGAGCATGATTATCCGGGCGACCAGTTCCCCTTCAGCTATGCAATGAGCTCGGACCCGCTGACGAACCGCACCGATTCGGTGCTGGCGCGCTGCGAGGCCAGCAGCACCTGCCCCAAGCTGATGCATTCCGACAGTTCCACGGAGTTCTGGCAGGCACGTTCAGCGCTGATTACCCTTGGCCCCGATGGCGCGCCCTTGACCATGCCGGAGAATGTCCGGCTCTACGGTCTTGCCAGCGTGCCGCATCTCAACACCTGGACGGCGCGGCCGGCGGAGAACGCCAGCTGCCTGTTTGCCTTCAATCCCCTGAGCCCCGCGCCGGTGATGCGGGCCCTCTATGATGCCATGGCAAAATGGGTCGAGGGCAGCGGGCTGCCGCCGGAAAGCCGGTTCCCGAGCCTCGCGGACGGCACGCTGGTGCCCCACGACGGATTCACCATGCCGCTGATCGGCGGGGTGCATCTGAAGCCGCCCTATAATGTGGTCCGGGTGGAAAACCACACGGCCGTTCCCCCGCTGCATGGGGCGGCCTATCCGGCCTTTGTCCCGGCGGTGGATCAGGACGGCCTGGAAACGGGCGGTATCCGCCTCCCGGCCGTAGCGGCGCCTGCCGCCACCTATCTGGGCTGGAACCTGCGGCGCAAGGGCTATGCGGAGGGCGCGCTCTGCGGCCTTGCCGGGTCCTATATTCCCTTGCCCCGCAGCAATCTGGCCGAAGATGGCCGCAAACCTTTTGCTCAGCGCTACGAGACCAAACAGGCCTATCTGGCGGCTGTCGAAGGGGCCGCGAAGGACTTGATCAAGGCCGGCTACATGCTGGAGGCCGACATGGGGCTGGTGGTCGAAAGAGCCAAGGAAGACGCTGCAGCATTGCCTTGAGCCGTGCCCGGCACTCGCCGCACCTACCCCATATGCCGTTCCAGAACCATGTGGGTGGTGAGGCCTGAGACGAGGGGCAGGGCGTCGATGGCGGCGCGGATGGCTTCGATCCCGGCCATATCCGCAGCCTCGGCGAAGATGACGAGGTCGATGGGACCGGCCAGAGCATGGATCCTGCGGATGCCCGGGATCTTTTCCAGATGCGGCATCAGCTTGGCGCAGCTGCCGCCCGGCGCATGGGTGACAAGGAAATGGGCTGCGACCCTGCCTGTGCTCCCGGCCGGTTCCACCGTTGTGAAGCCACTGATGGCGCCGCTGCGCAGCAGACGGTTCAGCCGGTCCTGAGTGGCGCTGCGCGACAGGCCGATGTCCCGTGCCAGTGCCACAAGCGGGCGGCGGGCATCGCGCCGGAGTGCCGCCAGAAGCAGCTGATCCTTCTCATCCATGGCCTTCACCATCCTCCGCACCCCGACCGGCATAATGCCGGTCATATCCGGCGTCTTGCCAGGGTGCAACCGGCAGCGCTGCGGGCGATAGAAGCGGCAACACTTCTGAGGTTCCTGACGGAGATCCCCCGGCCATGCTGCCACTCAACGAAAAGACCGTGCTGCTGCCGGTCGACATGCAGGCCGCCTTCGACGGGGCGCCCTGGCCGCCGCGCTGGAACGCGGATATCGACCGCAACGGGCTGGCGCTGCTGGGTCTGTGGCGCAGGCTGGGCCTGCCCATCATCCACGTGCGGCATGATTCTGCCGAGCCCGGCTCGACGCTCCGGTCCGGGCAGCCCGGCAACCGCTTCCGCCGCGGCTTTGAGCCACAGAACGGCGAGCAGCTGGTGGTGAAGAGCGTCAATTCGGCCTTCATCGGCACGGATCTGGATCTGCGCCTGCGCCGCCTCGGGGCTGAGGATGTGGTTGTCTTCGGCATTTCCACGGACATGTGCGTTTCCACGACGATCCGCACGGGAGCGAATTTCGGGTGGCGCATGACGCTGGCCGAAGATGCCTGTGACTGTTTCGATTTGCCGGGAGAGGGCGGGACGGTCATCCCCGCACGTACTGTCCACGAGGTGCACAGAGCCACACTTGGCTTTGAGTTCTGCAAGGTCGTGAAAACGGCGGAGCTTCTTGCCTCTGTCAGCTGAGCCGGGGGGCGCGATCCTCCAATTGCGGACCGGAAGCCGATAGCCCACCCGTTGCTTCTGGCTGCAAGCGCATCACCGGTCCGCCAGCCGATCCGGTGATGCGCATTTTTCTTTGTTTACTTCACTTCGGTGACGAACTGATCGCGCGGGCGGCGCACCTTTTTCAGGCTGACCAGCCAGTCTTTGGCTTCATCGCGGTAGCCGAGCGGCAGAATGGTGACGGACCGCAGACCCTTGGCGCGCAGGCCCAGAATCTCGTCGAGCTTGTCCGGGTCAAAACCTTCCATCGGGGTGGAGTCGACACCTTCGAAGGCCGCTGCGGCCAGGGCGATGCCGAAGGCAATGTAGGCCTGACGGGCGGCGTGCTGATAGTTGGTCTCGGCATCACGCGGCACATAGGTGTTCAGCAGCATCTGCCGGTAGTTTTCCCAGCCTTCGCTGGTGAAGCCGCGTTCCTTGTTGACGAGGTCGAACATCATGTTGATGCGGTCTGCCGTGTAGTTGTCCCAGGCGGCAAACACCAGCAGGTGCGATCCTTCGGTCACCTGCGCCTGGTTCCAGGCGATCTCCTGGATTCTGGCGCGGACTTCCGGATTGGTGACGGCGATAACCTCGAACGGCTGCAGGCCGCTGGAGGTGGGGGCAAGGCGGGCGGCCTCCAGAATGCGCTCGACCTTGTCTTCCGGAACCGTCTTCGACGGGTCCATCTTCTTGGTCGCATAACGCCAGTTCAGCTTTTCAATCAGCATTCTATGGCCTTTCGGGCTGGAAAGCCGCGGCCAAGGGAGGGGAAAGGGGCTGGCCGCGTCAAGACAACTGTCTGCAGCTACATAAACCTTCTTATCGCTGCTTCAAGGCTCCGGTTGCCTGCGCTCCGTTTTCTGTCAGCGTTTGGCCAGCGGCTCGGGTGGGCCGGAAAATTCCAGCCCGAGTTCCGTATCCGTGCGCCAGACAACGCGCACAGGCCGGCGGATATTCTCGCTGTCGATATAGAGCAGCAGCTCGTCCGGGATGAGATGGGTGTTATCGACCTTCACCATCACACCTCCCTCGGACAGATTGCGGATCGTAGCGTCGAAAACCCGGTCAAGATTGCCGAAGACCAATCTGGCCGATTTGAGCGCCCGCCGCCGCGGGCTGCTGCGCTTTTCCTCGTTCATGCGGGTGCTCCCAGCCAATGCCCTTTGTTGGGTGCGTGTATCTGCTTGTTATATTTAAAGAATATTTCATTCGCTTCATATTGCAAAGGACAGTCTGCGAATTTGATGAATGACCTAGGGAGAGAAAAGCGCTGGTGAATTTCTGAAGTGTGCGTTTTGCGCGTGTTTCACCTTGGATTGAGCTCTGCCTCGTCAGCCGGCCAAAAGAGAGCGTGATTCCGGATACGCTGCCCTTCAAAAAGCCGGATTGGCCAGATCTCGCCTCACTTGCGCCATCAAGCCATTGAAAAGAGCCGGATACAGGCGTTTGCCACAGGGCCGGTGACACTGTAATGTGGCGCCGCCTTGCGCGGGGTGTAAGGCCTCACACACAAGTCCAGATGTTTGCAGGAAGCTCGAACGCATGTCCGACATTTTCCGGGAAGTCGACGAAGATATCCGTCACGAAAAATTCCGTCGCCTTTGGGACCGTCTCGGCGTTTGGGTGATCATCCTGGCAGTTGCGATTGTGGCCGGAACGGCCGGATACCGCGGCTGGCTGTACTGGCAGGGCCAGCAGTCAATGAAGGCTGGTGATGCCTATATCGCGGCTGTGCGCCTGGCGCAGGAGGGCAAGGCCGAGGAGGCGGAAGCTGCCTTCGCCGCCATGGGATCTGCCACCGGCGGCTATCCTGTCCTTGCAAAGTTCCGCCTCGCGGAAAGCCTTGCCGCATCCGGCAAGGCGGATGAAGCCGTGGCGGCCTATGACGCGCTGGCCGCCGATTCGTCCGTTGAAGCGGTTCTGCGCGGCCTAGCTGCGGTGCGTGCCGGCTATATTGCCCTCGATACGGTTGATTTTGCGGCGCTGAAGGCACGGCTGGAGCCCCTGACGGCCGAAAACAATTCCTGGCGGTTTGCTGCCCGTGAAATCCTTGCCTTCGCGGCCTGGAGCGCTGGCGACATGGATGCTGCAACCGAATATGCCAGCCAGATTACGGAAGATGCCGCTGCGCCGCGCGAAATTGGGGCGCGGGTTTCCATTCTCACCAAGGTGATCCGAGGCTCACAGCCCAGCATTGCCGACAAGGGAGAGACGAACTGATGTTGCGTATGACCAAGCCCTCCCGGCAGCTTGCCAGTGTTTTTCTGGCTGCCACGCTTCTGGCGGGCTGCTCCTCGGTGTCTGAATATACCGATGCCATCAATCCCTTTGCGACCAAGCAGAAGATTCTTCCCGGCGAACGCCAGCCCCTGTTTCAGGGCGCTGATCCGTTGGAGCAGACCACGAACCGGTCTGCCAGCATCGGCTCTGCCACAGGCGGTCAGGATTGGCCGCAGGCTGGGGGCAATGAAAGCAATGATCCGGGCAATGTTGCCGTGTCCTTCAGCGGCCAGCAGGCTTGGCGCGCCTCGATCGGCAGTTCCGGCGGCGGCCTGACGTCTTCAGGCATGCGCACGGCTGCAAGGCCTGTGGCCTCCGGCGGGCGTCTGTTCGTCTACAAGCCCACGGGTGAGGTGATTGCCATGAGCACGGGCGGCGCCCGAGCCTGGACGAAGAACCTGCGTCCGGCCGACGAGAACGGCATTGCCTCCGGCGGCGGTGTTGCCGTTTCCGGCAACCGTGTCTTCGCCGCAACCGGCTACCGCACGCTTGCAGCGCTGGACGCCGGGTCGGGTCAGGAATTGTGGTCCGTCGAGCTCAGCGCCCCGGCGCGTGGCGCCCCGGCGGTTGGCGCTGGCCATGTTTTCGTCGTGACGCAGACTAACGAGGTCTATGCGGTCAAGCAGGACGATGGCACCGTGGCCTGGACCTATTCGGGTGTTCAGGAAAACGCTGGTCTGCTGACGGCCGCGTCCCCGGCCATTTCCGGCGGAACTGTGGTTGTGCCCTTCTCCTCCGGCGAGATCATGGCCTTCGATATCAAGAAGGGTGAACCGGTCTGGGCTGAAGGCGTTTCGCGTGCCTTCCGGACCCTGGCGGTGTCCACGCTGACAGATGTTGCCGCGAGCCCGGTCGTTTCCGGCGGCACGGTTTATGCCACGGGCGTCGGCGGCAAGATCGTCGCTGCCTCGCTCAGGACGGGTGAGCGCCAGTGGGAGCAGAACGTAGGTTCGGTGCACACGCCGGTCGTTTCCGGTAATGCCATTTTCATGGTAACGCTGGATGACAAGATGGTTGCTCTTGACCGCAAGACCGGTGACGCTCTATGGCGGGCAGACCTGCCGCAGCTTGACAACAAGAAGAAGCGGCGCAACTGGGCGGGCCCGGTGCTGGCGAACGGCACCTTGGTGGCCTTCTCCAACGATGGCCGCATCGCCCTTGTGGACGCAGCCAGCGGCCAGATCCAGAGCGTGCGTGACATTTCGGCCAAGGTCTTCGTGACCCCGATTGTTGCGGGCGGCAGGATCGTGGTGCTGGAAGGTGACAGCGGCATCGCCGGATTCAACTGATAGATGGGCCGCAGGGATTGCGGCCTGAGGAGTAAGGGGCTTGGGCGCTACCGTAGCCATTATTGGCCGTCCGAATGTGGGCAAATCGACGCTGTTCAACCGGCTGGTCGGCAAGCGCCTGGCGCTTGTCGATGACACGCCGGGCGTCACCCGCGACCGGCGGCCGGGCGAGGCGCGCCTGGGCGACCTGCGCTTCACCATCATCGACACCGCAGGCCTGGAGGATGCGGATGCAACGAGCCTTGAAGGCCGCATGCGCGCCCAGACCGAAGAGGCCATCGCGGAAGCCGATGCCGTTCTGTTCGTCATCGACGCCCGTGCGGGCGTAACGCCGCTTGATGCGCATTTTGCTGCCGTTGCCCGCAAGAGCGAAAAACCGGTGATCCTGCTGGCCAACAAGGCAGAAGGCCGGGCAGGCGAGGGTGGTCTCTATGAGGCATTCTCGCTGGGTCTGGGTGAGCCGGTGGCCATCTCCGCCGAGCATGGCGAGGGTCTGGCCGGTCTCTACGAGGCGCTGTTGCCTTACGTGGAGCGGGTCGAGGAAGAAGAGCAGGCGGCCAAGGACGAGGCAGACTTTTCCGTTGAGCTGGACGAGGACGGCAATCCGCTTTTGCCGGAAGCAGCTCCCGCGGGCACCAGCGAGCGCCCGCTGCGGGTAGCCATCGTCGGGCGTCCGAATGCGGGCAAGTCGACGCTGATCAACCGCATGCTGGGCGAAGAGCGCATGCTGACCGGGCCTGAAGCTGGCATCACGCGCGATTCCATCTCCGTCGACTGGCTGTGGCGCGAGCGCCATCTGAAGCTGTTCGACACCGCCGGTATCCGCCGCAAGGCGCGTGTGCAGGAAAAGCTGGAAAAGCTCTCCGTTGCCGACGCTCTGCGCGCCATCAAATTTGCCGAAGTGGTTGTCGTGGCGCTGGACGCGACCAATTCCTTCGAGAAGCAGGATCTGCAGATCATCGATCTGGTGGCCCGTGAAGGCCGCGCGCTGGTGATCGCCATCAACAAGTGGGATCTGATCGAGGACCGGGAGGCGGCCTGGGCCGCCATCAAGGACGCTCAGGACCGCTATCTCAACCAGATCCGCAACGTCCAGATCGTCACCATGTCCGGCCTGCAGGGGCAGGGCATCGACCGGCTGATGGAAGCGGTGTTCAACGCCTACGAGGTCTGGAACACCCGCGTTTCGACCTCGCGCCTCAACCGCTGGCTCCTGAAGATCCTCACCCACCATCCGCCCCCGGCGGTGCAGGGACGCCGCGTCAAGCTGCGCTACATGACCCAGGCGAAAACCCGTCCGCCGCATTTCGTCGTGTTCTGCTCGCGCCCCGAAGAGCTGCCGGAAAGCTACACCCGGTATCTCGTCAACGGCCTGCGCCAGACCTTCGACATGCCGGGCACGCCGATCCGTCTCAGCTACCGCAAGGGCGAAAATCCCTATGCGGGCAAGAAAAAGAAAACCCGTTAGGCCCCGGCAAGGGCCCTTGCGAGGCCGGGGCATCCGCTCCGGCCTTTTCTGTGACCTTTCCTCTCCCATCGGGGCGCCTCGGCCCCGCACACCATCTGCAACCGAATGACAAGGGGACCGCGATGACGACGACGCAACGCATGGAGTTTGCCGTTGGCCTCGCCCGCCGCGCAGGCGCGCTTGGCCTTGACTATTTCCGCAAGCTGGAAACGCTGACCATCATCAACAAGGGCCATCAGGACCTTGTGACGGAAGCCGACCGCAACGTGGAAACGCTGGTGCGCGACGAGATCGCAGCCGTCTTCCCGGGCGATGGCATCGTCGGCGAGGAGCATGGCCGCGTGGAAGGCTCGTCCGGCTACACCTGGGTGATCGATCCGATAGACGGCACGGCGAATTTCGTTGCCGGTATCCCGCAGTGGTGCTTCATCATTGCCTGCGTTCACAATGGGGAAACCGTCATCGGGGTCATCCATGATCCGGTGTCGGGCGAAATGTTCGCCGCTGAACGCGGCAAGGGGCTGACGGTCAATGGCCGCCCGGCGCGGGTCTCCGCCAGCACCAGCCTCAAGACCGGCTCTGCCGGTGTCGGCTTCAGCGGCCGCAACAAGGTCTGCGGCGCCGTGCAGCTGATCGATGCGCTGGTGGACCGGGGCGGCGTCTTCTTCCGCAATGCCTCCGGCGGGCTGATGCTGGCCTATGTGGCCGCCGGCCGGCTCATCGCCTATGGCGAATCCAAGATGAACGTCTGGGACTGCCTTGCCGGTCTCCTGATGATCGAGGAAGGCGGCGGCAAGGTCACCGGCTTTGACGTGGACGCGTCCATCGCCACAGGCGTGCGCGTCATCACCGCTTGCCCGGGTGTCTATGACGAATGGTCCGGCATGTGCGAAGCGGTCTTTCCGCCGCTGGCAGCCCACTGAAGCGCCTGAATGCAAAAAGGCCGGAGCGATGCTCCGGCCTGAAAGACCCATCCGCATTCGTCATGCAGGACGGAGGAAGGGGTAAGGCAAGAAGCAGAAGACCCTCCGTTCCAATCCCTTACGATGCGACCTGCACAAAATCCTTGAAGCTGCGCGAGGGGTGGTCGTAGAGGCGGCCGCCGTCCGTGAAGGTGGGCAGCGTCAGCGGGATGATCGCCTTGGCCACGTCTTCGGGATGCGGCAGGGTCGCCGGATCTTCGCCGGGCATGGCCTGTGCGCGCATAGAGGTGCGAACCGGGCCTGGATTGACGAGGCTGATCTGCAGCGGTGTCAGGCGTGTCTCGGCGGTATAGGTGCGCACCAGAGCTTCCAGTGCAGCCTTGGAGACCGAATACGGGCCCCAATAAGCCTTGCACTTGTGGGCCGCGCCCGAGGACAGGAACACGGCGCGCCCGGCGTCGGACTGGCGCAGCAGCGGGTCGAGCGAACGGATCAGGCGCCAGTTGGCGGTGACATTGGCCGCCATCACCTTGTCCCAGGTCTTGATATCCACATGGCCGAGCGGCGACAGGGTGCCGAGCACGCCTGCATTGCCCACCAGAATGTCCAGCTTCTTCCAGCGCTCGAAAATGGCGGCGCCCAAACGGTCCAGCGCGTCATAGTCTGTGACGTCGAGGGGCACGAGCGTGGTCTGGCCGCCTGCGGCCTTGATCTCGTCGTCCAGCTCTTCGAGGCCGCCCACGGTGCGGGCGACAGCGATGACATGGGCGCCGAGGCGGCCAAGCTCCCGGGCGATGAAATAGCCGATGCCGCGTGAGGCACCGGTCACGACCGCAATGCGGCCGTCGAGGATCTTGTCGGTCATTGTGCCTTATCCAACTTCCACCAGACGCGGCGGCTTGCGGAACTCCACGTCTTCCGACAGGTCGGTCAGCGGCGTCGGATAGTCGCCGGTGAAGCAATGGTCGGTGAACTGCGGGTTCTCGTTGTCGCGGCCTTCAAGCCCCATGGCCTTGTAGATGCCTTCGATCGAGAGGAAGGCGAGGCTGTCGGCGCCGATGAAGGCGCGCATCTCTTCCAGATTGTAACGGGCGGCGAGCAGCTTTTCGCGCACCGGCGTGTCGATGCCGTAATAGTCGGAGTAGCGGATCGGCGGGCTGGCGAGGCGGAAATGCACTTCGCGCGCGCCGGCATCGCGGATCATCTGGACGATCTTCAGTGAGGTGGTGCCACGCACCAGGCTGTCATCGATGAGTATGACGCGCTTGCCCTCGATCTGCGCCCGGTTGGCCGAATGCTTCAGCTTGACGCCGAGGGTGCGAATCGACTGGGTGGGTTCGATGAAGGTGCGGCCGACATAGTGGTTGCGGATGATGCCAAGCTCGAAGGGAACGCCCGATTCCTGGCTGTAGCCGATGGCGGCCGGAACGCCGCTGTCCGGCACCGGAACCACCACATCAGCGTCCACGTGGCTCTCGCGGGCCAGCTGTGCTCCCATCTGGCGGCGCACGTCATAGACCGAACGGCCGCCAACGATGGAGTCGGGCCGGGCGAAATAGACATATTCGAAGATGCAGGGGCGCGCCGGGCGGCGGCCGAAGGGGAAGTAGCTCTCGATGCCGCCGGAGGTACAGACGATCACCTCGCCGTTCTCGACCTCGCGGATGAACTTTGCGCCGATGATGTCGAGCGCGCAGGTTTCGGAGGCAAGGATCGGGGCACCGTTGAGGTCGCCCAGCACCAGCGGGCGGATGCCCAGCGGGTCGCGGGCGCCGATCAGCTTCTTGCGGGTGAGGGCGACCAGCGAATAGGCGCCTTCCATCTGCTTGATCGCCTCGATGAAGCGGTCGACGATCTTCGGCTGGCGGCTTCGGGCGACGAGCTGCAGCACCACTTCGGAATCCGACGTGGACTGGCAGATGGCCCCGTCGCGGATCAGCTGGCGGCGCAGCGTCAGGCCATTGGTGAAGTTGCCGTTGTGGCAGATGGCAAAGCCACCGCCATCCAGCTCCGCAAACAGCGGCTGCACGTTGCGCAGGGCCGGTTCGCCGGTGGTTGAATAGCGCACATGGCCGACAGCGGCAGAGCCTGCGAGGCGCTTGATCGTCTCGGCGCTGGAGAAGTGATCGGCGACGAGGCCAAGATGGCGCTCGGAGCGGAACTGCTCGTTATCGTCATAGGTGACGATGCCGGCCGCTTCCTGTCCGCGATGCTGCAGGGCGTGCAGGCCAAGGGCGGTCAGCGCGGCGGCATCTTCATGCCCCAAAACGCCGAACACGCCGCATTCTTCACGCAGCGTGTCCCCGTAGATGTCGTCCGTATCATCGGAACGGAACTGTTTCCCTGCGCCCTGGAAGTCGGTCAGACCGGACATGGCGAAGCTCCTTGAGAGGTTGTGCGGCCAGCCTTGCTGGCAAAAAGATCAGTTTCCGGTGCCGCTGGTCGTCAGTTGGTCGATGCCCTGACGTTCTGCGGCGCTGTAGCCGGTATTCTCGTTGCCGCCCTGAGGTTGGCCCTGAGCTTGGCCTTGGGGCTCATCGGCATTGCGGCGGCTGGAGCGGTTGAACTCCTGGATCGTCTTTTCCGGATCCTCCGGAAGGGCGGCCTGCAGCTGCTGGCCGATGGAGGTCAGCAGGTCACGGGACTTGGCCTGAACCACCCACTGGGGCTGGCGCTCCGCTGGCACGAACCAGTTGAAGAAGGCAAGGCCGACGACAACGAGCAGCATACCGCGTGCGGCGCCGAAAACGAAGCCGAGTGTGCGGTCCAGCGCGCCGATGCGGCTGTCGAGCACGAAATCGGAAATGCGCATGGTGATGTAGCTGACGATGATCAGCGTCAGCAGGAATACGCCCGCAATGGCAGCGCCGAGGGCGACATAGTCATTGCTGATGTACTGCTTTGCGTAGGGAAGCACATATCCATAGAGCATATAGGCCGCGACGGCTGCCGCTACCCATGAGCCAATGGAGAGAACTTCACGGACAAAGCCGCGCACCATCGCCAGAACGGCGGAAATCAGCATGATGACGAGAAGAATTCCGTCGAGGAGCGTGATTGGCATCGTCCGGTTTTACCCTTGTAGCCCGCAGTCCCGGCTGCCGCTTGCGGCGCCATGCTGCTGTCAGTCGTTCCGCACATCCCGGGGCCCGCCGCCGGCCCGCCCGCTGCCCTTGGCAGCAATCTTGGCGATGAAGGCGCTCAGGTCCTGTATTCCTTCCGCGCTCAGCTCCGGCCCGGTCCCATCCTTGATGTTTCCGGCCGGGCAGATGGCGCGGTCAAAGCCGAGTTTCTGCGCTTCCTTCAGTCTTGCCTGTCCCTGGGCCACCGGTCTGACCGCGCCCGAGAGGCTGACCTCGCCGAAATAGACGCAATTGACCGGCAGGGCAAGCCCGCTGAGTGAAGAGACCAGTGCTGCGGCCACGGCAAGGTCTGCACCCGGCTCGTTGATCCTGAGGCCGCCGGCTACATTCAGATAGACATCGTGCTGCGAAAAGCGAACCCCGCAGCGCGCTTCCAGCACCGCAAGGATCATCGACAGGCGGGCGCTGTCCCAGCCGATCACGGCACGGCGGGGTGTTCCGAGCGGCGAGGGGGCGACGAGCGCCTGAATTTCAATCAGCAGCGGGCGTGAGCCCTCAAGCCCGGCAAAAACCACCGAACCCGGAGCATTCGACGAGCGTTCGCCGAGGAAAAGCGCTGAAGGATTGGCCACTTCCTGCAAGCCGGCCCCGGTCATTTCGAAGACACCGATTTCGTCCGTCGCGCCGAAGCGGTTCTTTACCGAACGCAGGATGCGGTATTGATGCGCGCCGTCGCCTTCGAAATAGAGCACCGCGTCGACCATGTGCTCCACCACACGGGGGCCTGCGATCTGGCCGTCCTTGGTGACATGGCCGACGAGCACCATGGCGGTGCCGGATTTCTTGGCATAGCGGACCATGGCCTGCGCCGAGGCGCGCACCTGCGTCACCGTGCCGGGAGGCGAATCCGCCAGCTCCGTCCACAGGGTCTGCACGGAATCGAGGATCAGCAGGGCAGGGGGAGGACTGGCCTCCAGCGTCGCCAGAATGTCTTCGACACTGGTTTCGGAGGCGAGCGCTACGGGCGCATTGGCAAGGCCGAGGCGTTCGGCGCGCAGCCGGACCTGATCGATCGCCTCTTCGCCCGAGATATAGATCGAGCGCAGGCCCTTGTTGGCGAGTGCTGCCGAGGCCTGGATCAGCAGGGTGGACTTTCCGATGCCCGGATCTCCGCCCACCAGCAGGGCCGAGCCCTTGACGAAGCCGCCGCCGGTCACCCGGTCCAGTTCCTTGATGCCGCTCTGGAAGCGCGGGGCTTCCTTCGCCTCGCCCGAAAGGCCGACCAGCGGCACGACGCGGCCACGGGTGACCTTGCCCTTGGATGGACCGCCGCCGACGCCGCTGCCTTCGGCCTCCTCGACAATGGTGTTCCATTCGCCGCAGGATTCGCAGCGGCCAGTCCATTTGCCCGTGATCGCGCCACAGGCCTGGCATACAAAGGAAGAGCTGCGGCGGGCCATGTCAGTCTCCGGTCGTCCCGCCGTCCAGCGGCCCGTAGATGCGCGCGTGGCGGCTTCCAAGGCCCGTCAGCAGTTCATAATCAATCGTTCCGGCCGCCGATGCCGCCGCCTGAAGGCTGGCGTTGGGGCCCAGAAGCTCCACATAGGTGCCCCGGCGCAGCTTGTCTGCCGGAACATCGGTAGCATCCACAGCCAGCATGTCCATGGAGATCCGGCCAAAGAGAGGCAAGTGGTGACCGTCAATCCAGGCCGATGCGCCCGGCTTGCCGTCCGCGCTGCCTGCGCCCCTGAGGAAACCGTCGCCATAGCCGCAGGATAGCATGGCAATGCGGCTGTCGCGCTCTGCCGTTCGCGCAAGGCCGTAGCCGACGCCTTCGCCGGCCGGGACCTTGCGCACTTGCAGCACACGGGCCTCCAGCCGGATCACCGGTTCAAGCCTCAGGGGCGGATGGTCGATGATCTGGCCGCCGTAGAGCGCAATGCCGGGGCGCACCAGATCGAAATGGAACTCCGGCCCCAGAAACACGCCCGCAGAATTGGCAAGCGAGCGCGGCACGCCTGGGAAATGCGCGCTCATCGCCTTGAAAGCGGCAAGCTGCGCCTTGTTCATCGGATGGGCGGGCTCGGCTGCGCAGGCCAGATGGCTCATCAGCAGCGACGCGGTGAAAGCTTCCAGCAGCGTGCCATCCACCGCCAGCCGCTCGCATTCTGGAGCGTTGAGGCCGAGCCGGTTCATGCCGGTGTTGATGTGGATGGCTGCTTCCAGCTTCACCTTGCGCTCGCGGCAGAACAGCGCCCATTCCTCGATTTCCGGCAGGGATCCCAGCACCGGCCGCAGCCTTGCCTCAGCCAGCAGGGGAGCCGCGCCCGGGAACAGGCCGTTGAGGATGTAGATGATGGCATTGGGCGCTGCCTGACGGGCAATGACGCCTTCCTGCGGCGCAGCCACGAAGAAGATGGAGCAGCCGGCTTCCGCCAGATGCTTCACCGTGACGGCAAGGCCGCAGCCATAGGCATCGGCTTTCACGGCGGCGGCGCACTGGGTGCCGGGCGTGAGCTGGTCCTTCACGCGGCGCCAGTTGCGCGCGATGGCGAGCGGATCGATCGTCAGACGGCTGCCGGCCGGGATGACGGTTTGCCCGTGGCTGGAGCTTGTCATGCTCTGCGGGTCCTGTGTCATGAAGCCAAAAGCAAAGCAAGGCCCTCCGCAGCGGTTTCCACGCGGAGCGGCGAATCGGCACCTTGCCCATATCTGCGGCCATCATAGACCGGTCCGGACGGGTTACTCCATCCGCTCGGGCATATAGTCTTCCTGCGCCAGATCCGAGAAGCGGGTGAATTCGCCCTGGAAGTGCAGCTGTGCCGTGCCGGTGGGGCCGTGACGCTGCTTGGCGATGATGACTTCGGCCTTGCCCTTGACGCGCTCGAACTTGTCCACCCAGGCCTCGTATTCGGGCGTGCCTTCCTCGGGCATGGTCTTGGACAGGTAATATTCTTCGCGGAACACGAAGAGCACCACGTCGGCGTCCTGCTCGATGGAGCCCGATTCGCGCAGATCCGACAGCTGCGGGCGCTTGTCTTCACGCGATTCCACCTGACGGGACAGCTGGGACAGGGCGATGATGGGAACGTTCAGCTCCTTCGCCAGCGCCTTGAGGCCCGTGGTGATTTCGGTGATTTCCTGCACGCGGTTGCCGCTGTTCTTGGACGAGCCGGACAGCAGCTGGATATAGTCGACGATGAGCAGGTCGAGGCCGCGCTGGCGCTTGAGGCGGCGGGCACGGGCCACCAGTGAGGCGATCGAGATGCCACCGGTCTGGTCCACATAAAGCGGCACGGTCTGCATGTGCTGGGCAGCGGCGGCCAGTTTCTCGAAATCGGCCTCGGAAATGTCGCCGCGGCGGATCTTCGAGGAGGAAATCTCGGTCTGCTCGGAAATGATACGGGTGGCCAGCTGTTCGGCCGACATTTCCAGCGAGAAGAAGCCGACGACACCGCCATTTACCGTCTTCAGCGAGCCATCTGGCTGTTCTTCAGCTTGATAGGCCTGCGCGACGTTATAGGCGATGTTGGTGGCGAGCGAGGTCTTGCCCATGGCGGGACGGCCGGCGAGCACGATCAGGTCCGAGTGCTGCAAGCCGCCCATCAGCCGGTCAAGGTCGGTAAGCCCTGAGGAAATGCCCGACAGGGCGCCTTCGCGGTTATAGGCAGCGTGGGCCATGTGGATCGTTTCGGTCAGCGCATCGCCAAAGCTGATGAAACCGCCTTCGCTGCGGCCGGTTTCCGCCAGCTCAAACAGGCGCCGCTCGGCGTCATCGATCTGCTGGCTCGGCGGCATGTCGATGGGCGCGTCATAGGCGATGTTGACCATGTCCTCGCCGATGCGGATCAGGTTCCGCCGGACGGCAAGGTCATAGATGATGCGGCCATAATCTTCCGCGTTGATGATCGAGGCGGCGTCGGCGGCAAGGCGCAGCAGGTACTGCGTCGCGCTCAGATCCGCGATCTTGATGTCGGCGGGATAGAAGGTCTTGAGCGTGATGGGCGAGGCGGTCTTGCCTGCGCGGATCAGCTGGCCGGTCTTCTCGTAAATGTCCTTGTGCGGCGGCAGGAAAAAATGGTGCGGCTCCAGAAAGTCGGAGACGCGGTAATAGGTCTCGTTGTTGACCAGAATCGCTCCCAGCAGCTGGCGCTCAGCCTCCGCGTTATGCGGAGCGACGCGCACGGTCTCGCTTGCCGTTTCGATCTTCTGGATAGTGCCCTTCATGTGGTCCCCCGGTCGCGGAAATATTTCGTTTACCGGTGTTAAGGGCGCAGGAAAAGGCCGCAGTTCAGGGGAGGCAATTATCCTCAGCCTGCGCAAGATCAACGGGGACAAGTCATCTCGCGCCTTGACTGGTGCATGTGGACAAGGGCTGGGGGCTGGCTGTGGATATCCTGCGACATATTGGCCGGAAGCGGCGTCAGTGCGCCCATAAAACAGGCAAAGAAAAAGGCGGCACCCCGGAGGGCACCGCCTGATCTTGCGCCGGGCAAACCGGGCCGGACGAGGATTATTCCTCGTCTTCGGCCTCGACTTCACCTTCTTCGGCTTCTTCGTCTTCCTCGAACTCAAAGCTGTCCTGCTCGCGCAGGGTCAGGTTCTCACCGGCTGCCTGACGCTCGGCTTCGTCAGCGGAACGGGCAACGTTGATGGTGATGGAGACTTCGACTTCCGGGTGCAGGGCGATGGCGACCGTGTGCAGGCCGATCGTCTTGATCGGCTCGGACAGGTGAACCTGGCCGCGGGAAACGCTGAAGCCGCCAGCGGTCGCCACGGAGGCGATGTCGCGGGTGGAAACGGAACCGTAGAGCTGGCCGGTTTCGGCAGCCGAACGGATCACGATGAAGCTCTGGCCTGCCAGCTTTTCACCAACGACCTCGGCCTCCTTGCGGCGCTCCAGGTTGCGGGCTTCCAGCTGAGCGCGCTCGGCTTCGAACTTGGCAAGGTTTGCCTTGTTGGCGCGCAGCGCCTTGCCCTGCGGCAGCAGGAAGTTACGGGCGTAACCATCGCGCACACGCACCTTGTCGCCCATCTGGCCAAGCTTGGCCACGCGTTCCAGAAGAATGACTTCCATGGGATTTCTCCAGTCGGTCTGTCCCGCCTCTCGGGCGGTTAGAAGCCGGTCCACAAACCCGCCGGCCCCAATCCGGGATGCCGGACCCTCAAGAGTCCGGTGCGGCCCGTAGCATGAAGCCGGCGGGCCGCGTCTTGATCAGATCAGGCGTGAGCCGTGATCTCAGCTGATGACGAAGGGCAGCAGCGAGAGGATGCGGGCGCGCTTGATGGCACGGGCCAGCTCACGCTGCTTCTTCGCGGAGACCGCAGTGATGCGGCTCGGAACGATCTTGCCACGCTCGGAAATGTAGCGCTGCAGCAGACGGATGTCCTTGTAGTCGATGACCGGAGCACCCTCGCCCGAGAACGGGCAGGTCTTGCGGCGGCGGAAGAAGGGGCGGCGGGCCGGGATCTGTGCGATTTCAGGCATGTCAATTACTCCGCTTCTGCACGGCGGGGAGCGCGTTCGCTCCGCTCACTACGGGGCTCACGGGCCGGGCGGTCGCTGCCGAACTTGTCGTCGCGGCGGCGGCGGTCATCACGGTCGCGCTTCTGCATCATGGCAGACGGCTCGTCATCGTGGGATTCGACCTTCAGGGTCATGAAACGAAGGATGTCTTCGTTGATGCCCATCTGACGCTCCATTTCGGCAACCGCAGCATGCGGAGCTTCGATGTTCATCAGGGTGTAGTGGGCCTTGCGGTTCTTCTTGACCCGGTAAGCCAGCGCGCGCAGGCCCCAGTTCTCGATCTTGCCGACCTTGCCACCGTTGGCTTCGATCAGACCCTTGTACTGTTCAACGAGTTGCTCGACCTGCTGGGTCGAGATGTCCTGGCGCGCCAGGAACACGTGCTCATAAAGCGGCATGTGTGTCTTGCCTTTCTCTAGCGTCTATCCGGGAAAACCTGGCGCAAAGCCTCAACGTGCCTACGGAAAGGTACGTAAAGTCCTACGAGAGCGGAGACACGGGAAGACGGGAGTTTGACGCCCCTGATGCTTGTGCATCCTTCCGTTCAGCCACCAGCCAAGGTTCCGGATAGTGGCGCTGTATATAGAAGGCGCCCGCAAATGCAAGCGCAGACTGCATCAAACCGCAGCCGGCGAACGGAGCGGCGCAGGGCGCCGGCCGGTCTGTCTTCAGCGTTTCAGCCCCATGCGGCGGGCAGTTTCCCACGGACTTTGGCCGCTTTCGCTGCGGTGCGGGGGGCATATGCTCTTGACATGGACCTGTCTGCCAGACCATAGCGGCGGATCATTTTGCCGCAAGAGGGCGGCGGGGACATATCGAATGGCGGGATTGACCGCCCTTAATGCCCGGCCAGCCCCTTGCATCATGAGTTGAGAACAGCCGGCCGCTCCAGAGCCGGTGCCAAGCGACGGAGGCCGCGCATCATGGGCGTTGCATTCATTTTCCCCGGTCAGGGCAGCCAGGCCGTGGGCATGGGCAAGGAACTGGCGGAAGGTTCCGCCGAGGCACGTGCCGTCTTTGCAGAAGTGGATGAGGCGCTCGGCGAGAAGCTCTCCGAACTCATGTGGAATGGCCCCGAGGACCAGCTGACCCTCACGGCCAATGCCCAGCCCGCGCTGATGGCCGTCAGCCTTGCGGCGCTGCGCGTGATGGAAGCGCGCGGCATCGGCCTCAAGGCCTCTGCGTCTTATGTCGCCGGTCATTCGCTCGGCGAATATTCCGCCCTTGCGGCTGCCGGGAGCCTGTCCATCGGTGATGCGGCCCGTCTGCTGCGCCTGCGCGGCCAGTCCATGCAGGCTGCCGTGCCGGTGGGCGTTGGCGCCATGGCGGCGCTGCTCGGCCTTGATTTCGACGTTGCCCGTGAAGTTGCGGCGGAAGCCAGCGCTCCGGGCGAGGTCTGTGAAGCGGCCAACGACAATGCGCCGGGCCAGGTTGTGGTCTCCGGTCACAAGGCGGCCGTCGAGCGTGCGCTTGAGATTGCCAAGACCAAGGGCGGCCGCCGCGCCGTGCTTCTGCCGGTGTCCGCGCCCTTCCATTGTTCCTTGATGCAGCCGGCAGCTGACGCCATGGCTGAAGCGCTGGCGGGCGTGACAATTCATGCGCCGAAGGTGCCGCTGGTTGCCAATGTGCTGGCGCGCCCGGTGACGGATCCGGCCGAAATCCGCCACCGTCTGGTCGAGCAGGTGACGGGCACCGTACGCTGGCGCGAATCCATCGAGTGGCTGGCAGGCGAGGGGATCGATACCTTTGTCGAGATCGGTGCCGGCAAGGTGCTGACCGGCATGATCAAGCGCATTGCCAAGGATGCGGGCGGCCTTGCCGTCAACATGCCGGGCGATGTGGATGCCGTGCTGGAGCGCCTGAACGGCTGACAGCGGATCATATGCGGTGCTGCCGTGGCCTTTGGCCGGGCCGCACCGCTGACAGGAAACTGGAAGGAAACATCACGATGTTCAGCTTGACCAACAGGACGGCTCTCGTCACCGGTGCCACCGGCGGCATCGGCGAGGCCATTGCCCGCGCGCTGCACGCACAGGGCGCCACCGTCACCCTGTCCGGCACGCGCGCTGAAAAGCTGGAGGCGCTGGCCGCCGATCTGAAGGAGCGGGTGCATGTCGTCCCCGCAAACCTGTCCGACCGCGCCGCCGTGGAAGCGCTGGTTCCGGCAGCGGAAGCGGCCATGGGGCGGATCGACATTCTGGTGAACAACGCCGGCATCACCCGCGACAACATCTTCATGCGCATGAAGGATGAAGAGTGGGATCAGGTGCTGGAAGTGAACCTCACCTCCAACTTCCACATCTGCCGTTCGGCGATCAAGGGCATGATGAAGCGCCGCCATGGCCGCATCATCGGCATTGCCTCCGTGGTCGGCGTCACCGGCAACCCGGGCCAGGCCAACTACGCAGCGGCCAAGGCCGGCATGATCGGCATGTACAAGTCCATCGCCCGCGAGATCGCCAGCCGCAATGTCACGGTCAACACGATCGCGCCCGGTTTCATCGAAACCGCGATGACGGACGTGCTGAACGACAAGCAGAAGGAAACGATTCTCGGATCGGTTCCGGCAGGCCGTCTGGGCACGGCTGCGGAAATTGCCGGTGCAGCTGTGTATCTTGCCAGCGACGAGGCAGCCTACATGACCGGCCAGACGCTGCATGTGAATGGCGGCATGGCCATGATTTGACTTTGGAATCCGTGTCTTACGCCATTGGCGGAAAACACGGGTCCACTCCAGGGGCGGCGGCTGGTCAAGCCTGATAAAGTGTGATACCTAGCCGCCGATTATTCTGGAAAGATTGACGGAATGGCTTGATTTCATGGGCCTTCCGTTGCTCTTGTCCGGGTAGCGCCCGTAAGCAGGCTGTGCGAAGACCGAGGTCCGGTTCATCCTGCAGCGTGTGTCCGGTTCGTAAAAACCACCGAGGTAAATAAAATGAGCGATATCGCGGAACGAGTTAAGAAGATCGTTATCGAGCACCTGGGCGTCGACGCCGACAAGGTCGTCGAAGCTGCAAGCTTCATCGACGACCTCGGCGCGGACAGCCTTGACACCGTCGAGCTGGTGATGGCCTTCGAAGAAGAATTCGGCGTCGAGATCCCCGACGATGCAGCCGAGACGATCCTGACCGTCGGCGACGCGGTCAAGTTCCTCGAAAAGAACGCCGGTTAATCTCCGGTTATTCGTGACCTGTGGGGGAAGCGGCGACGCTTCCACCCGGAACATGTGCGGGCTGATGAGACGAGTAGTTATTACCGGTATGGGCATGGTGACGCCGCATGGTAGCGGCGTTGACGTGACGTGGAAGAAGATCCTTGAGGGCAAGAGTGCTGCGCAGCGCGTCAGCAGCTTCGAAGTCGAGGACCTCGCCTGTAAAATTGCCTGTCAGATCCCGCGCGATCCGTCAGTCGAAGGGGCCTTCAATCCCGACGACTGGATGGACCCCAAGGAGCAGCGCAAGGTCGACGATTTCATCGTCTATGCCATGGCTGCTGCCGACCAGGCGCTCGCCGATGCAAACTGGAAGCCCGTGACATACGAGGAGCAGATCCGCTCCGGCGTGCTGATCGGCTCCGGCATCGGCGGCCTGCAGGGCATCGAGGAGGCAGCCCATGTGCTGCGGGACAAGGGGCCGCGCCGCCTCAGCCCGTTCTTCATTCCCGGACGTCTGATCAACCTGGCCGGCGGTCAGGTTTCCATCCGCCACGGCCTCAAGGGGCCGAACCATGCCGTCGTGACGGCCTGCTCCACCGGCGCGCATGCGATCGGCGACGCAGCCCGCCTCATCGCGCTTGATGACGCCGATGTCATGGTGGCCGGTGGCACCGAATCTCCGGTATGCCGCCTTGCTCTGGCAGGCTTTGCCGCCTGCCGCGCGCTGTCGACCATCTACAACGACACACCGGAAAAGGCTTCGCGCCCCTACGACAAGGACCGTGACGGCTTCGTCATGGGCGAGGGTGCAGGTGTGGTCGTGCTTGAAGAATACGAGCACGCCAAGCGCCGCGGCGCGACCATCTATGCCGAAGTCATCGGCTATGGCCTGTCGGGCGATGCCTATCACATCACGGCTCCGTCCGAAGATGGTGACGGGGCTTACCGCTGCATGAGCGCAGCGATGAAGCGTGCCGGCATTACGGCAGCCGATATCGACTACATCAACGCCCACGGCACCTCGACGATGGCTGACACCATCGAGCTGGGCGCTGTCGAGCGTCTGGTGGGTGATGCGGCGGACAAGATCTCCATGTCTTCCACGAAATCCTCCATCGGCCACCTTCTGGGGGCAGCCGGTGCGGTCGAGGCGATCTTCTCTGTCCTCGCCATCCGCGACAACATTGCGCCGCCGACGATCAATCTCGACAATCCGTCTGTCGAGAGCCGGATCGATCTGGTGCCGCATCAGCCGCGCAAGAAGCAGATTGATGTTGCCCTGTCGAATTCCTTCGGCTTTGGCGGCACCAATGCTTCGCTGATCCTGCGGCGCGTTGAGGGCTGACAGCCCTCCTGTCACGATTTCCTCGTTTCGCCGCATTGACAAGGTTAATCCCTTGATCTGCGGCGGAGCCGGGCGGTGTCACAGAACCGGGCCGGAGTGCTTCCGGCCATCTGGCCGCAGTTGAACGAGAGGGGAGGGGCTGACGGCCGTGCCGTGCGGGTCTCCCTCACACCCTTGACAATCTGCTGCGGGCCCTCTTTGCGGGGCGCCGGGGGCGGCAGGATCCGAAGGAGCGAGCGACCATGCGTGTCAAGCCAAAGAGCCCACGCGAGGCCATCCAGCCCGACCGGGCGCCAGAACCGCCCCAGCGGTCGCGCCATGCGCGCAATCCCATTGTCATCCTGATCAATCTTGTGCTTTCCAGCGCCGTCATCCTGATTCTTGCCATTGGTGCAGGCATCTACTGGGGCAAGCAGGAATTCGATGCGGCTGGTCCTCTGACAGAAGACAAGACCGTCATCATTCCCTCCGGTCAGGGTCTCGGCGGCATTGCTGATATCCTTGAGCGCAATGGCGTGATCACCGATGGTCTGGTGTTCAATCTTGGTGTGCGGGCCTACAAGAATGCGGCCCGGTTGAAGGCCGGTGAATACGAGTTCAAGGCCGGCTCCAGCATGCGCGACGTGATGACGGACCTGGTGGAGGGCAAGGCGGTGGTCTACTCCATCACCATCCCCGAGGGCTGGTCCACGGCGCAGGTGATCCGGCGTCTGCGCGAGAACGAGATTCTCACCGGCGAGATCACCGACATCCCGCCGGAAGGCGCGCTGCTGCCTGAGACCTACACATTCACCCGCGGTGCCTCGCGTCAGCAGATCCTCAACCAGATGCGGGCGGCTCAGACCAAGCTTCTGGCGGAAATCTGGGCGCGCAGGGTCGAAGGCCTGCCGGTGCAGACGCCCGATGAGCTGGTCATTCTGGCGTCGATCGTCGAGAAGGAGACGGCCCGTGCCGATGAGCGTCCGCGCGTTGCCGGCGTCTTCGTCAACCGGCTGAACAAGTCGATGCCGCTGCAGTCTGACCCGACCATTCTCTACGGGCTTTATGGTGGAGAGGCTTGGACCACGGACCGCAGTGCCATCACCCGCGCCGATCTCGACAAGAAGACCGAATACAACACCTATCAGATCCGCGCGCTGCCGCCGGGCCCGATCGGCAATCCGGGCCGTGCGGCCATGGAAGCGGTGTCCAACCCGTCCCGGACGAAGGATCTCTATTTCGTTGCCGACGGCACGGGTGGCCATGTCTTTGCTGAAACCTACGAGCAGCATCAGGCCAATGTGCGCAAGTGGCGCGAGATCGAACGCACACGCCGGGCACAGCAGGCCGGTGGCGACGGTGCCGCCGCCAGCGAGGCCGCTCCCGAGGCGCCCGCCGCGGAAGAGGCTGCTCCGGCAACACAGAACTGAACCGGCAGGAGGCAGACGTCAGGCCTGCATCATGTTCAGGCCCGGCGAATGTCTCCTGATCCGGTTCCGGGGGGAAGGATCAGGACATGGCTTTGTCCAGCATGACCGGCTTTGCCCGGGTTGAAGGATCTCATGGCGCGGTGCGCTGGCACTGGGAGCTGCGCTCCGTCAATGGCAAGAGCCTTGATCTGCGCTTCCGTCTGCCGCCTGGCATGGAAGATCTGGAAGCGCAGCTGCGCGAGCGCTGCGGCAAGGTTCTGGCCAGAGGCAATGTGTCCATTTCCCTGTCTGTCCAGCGTGAGCAGGGCGATGCCGTGCTTACCATCAACGAGGCGGCGCTCGAGGCTGTTCTGCATGCGGTGCAGCTGCTGAAGCGGCGCCTGCCCGAAGCCGTGCCGCCGAGCCTTGATGGCATTCTTGCCCACAAGGGCGTGCTGGAGCTGCGCGAGCCAGTGGAAGACGAAGAGGCACGGGCGGCTTTGATTGCAGCGCTCGCCGCATCCTTCGATGAGGCGCTGAAGGCGCTTGCTGCCATGCGCAAGGCGGAAGGCGCGGCCATCGGCGCCGTGCTGGACGGCCAGCTGGCCGCCATTGCCGCTGCAACGGATGCAGCCGAAAAGCATCCTGCACGCACGGCGGAGGCGATCCGCGACAGGCTTGCCGCCCAGGTTTCGGCCTTGCTGGAGGCAGCACCCGCGCTGGAGCCGCAGCGGCTGCATCAGGAGGCGGTGCTGCTGGCGACCCGCGCCGACATCCGCGAGGAGCTGGACCGGCTGGCCGCCCATGTGACTGCCGCCCGCAAGCTTCTGGCCGATGGTGGGCCTGTGGGCCGCAAGCTCGATTTCCTCGCACAGGAATTTAACCGGGAAGCGAATACGCTCTGCTCGAAATCCAATGACGTGGGGCTGACGGCCATTGGCCTTGAGCTGAAATCCGTCATCGACCAGATGCGTGAGCAGATCCAGAATCTGGAGTGATCAATGGCCGGCAGCAAGTCCGCCCGTCCCGCCGGGACATCCGTTACCGCTGATGAGGCCGAGGCACACCGCCGCGGCCTCATGCTCGTTCTGTCCTCGCCTTCGGGCGCGGGCAAGTCGACGATTGCCCGCAATCTGCTGGGGCAGGAGACAAGCCTGTCCCTGTCGATTTCCGTGACGACGCGCCCGCGCCGCACCAGCGAGATTGATGGCGTGCACTATCATTTCATTTCCCGTGAAAAATTCGAGCTGATGCGCGACCGGGAAGAGCTGCTGGAATGGGCCGAGGTGCATGGCAACTACTATGGCACGCCGCGCGATCCGGTGGAGCAGGCGCTGCGCAGCGGCCGGGACGTGCTGTTCGACATCGATATCCAGGGCACCTTCCAGCTTTATGAGCGGATGCGTGAGGATGTGGTGTCCATCTTCATCCTGCCGCCATCCATCGCCGAGATGAAATCCCGCCTGCACCGGCGGGCGGAAGATGCCGATGACGTGATTCTGAGGCGGCTAAAGACCGCTGTCGGCGAGATGCGCCACTGGAGCGAATATGACTATGTGGTTGTCAATGACGATCTCAGCCGCGCCTTCCTGGCGGTGCAGTCCATCCTGCGCGCCGAGCGCCACCGCCGCTCCCGTTCTGCCGCCATCGGGCCCTTCATCGACGGCATGGTGGATGACCTGCGCCGCGAGTTGGGCGAGGCCGGCGTGAGCGATGCCGAAGGCTGATTTTTTCTTCATTTGAAACGAAACAGGGCTCCGTATCCGGAGACCTGTTTGTTTTGAAAGAAATGAAGTGACTTTCCTCCGCGCTGGCCAGGCCTTGTGCCGGGATCTGACAGCGGCGCAGGGGGGCGCCCTGTCAAAGGCGTCTTCAACCTGCCACACTCAGCCCGCCATCTGCGGCAGGCTGATTTCCTGCATCCAGCTGCAAAAATCGCTGCGGGCCCGCTGGGTCATGGCGAGCTTGCGGGCCTTGGCCTTTTCCGCCCCGCGCAGGCGCTTGCCGTCTTCGCCCTTGTTCGGGGCATCCACCGGCGGGAACAGGCCGAAATTGACATTCATCGGCTGGAACGAACGCGGCGCGCCTTCTTCCTCATGCACCAGGTGGCCGCCGGTGATATGCGCCAGCAGCGCGCCCATGGCCGTGGTGGCGGGCGGCGGCGTAAGCTCGCGTCCTTGGGCAGCTGCTGCGGCGAACAGCCCGGCCATGCAGCCGACGGAGGCCGATTCCACATAGCCTTCGCAGCCGGTGATCTGGCCGGCAAAGCGCAGGCGCGGATCAGCTTTCAGCCGCAGCGTGCCATCCAGCAGTTTCGGCGAATTGAGGAAGGTGTTGCGGTGCAAGCCGCCCAGACGGGCAAAGACGGCATTCTCCAGCCCCGGGATCATGCGGAAGATCTCGGCCTGTGCGCCATATTTCAGCTTCGTCTGGAAGCCGACCATGTTGTAGAGCGTGCCGAGCGCATTATCCTGGCGCAGCTGCACCACGCCATAGGCCTTGACGGTGGGGTTATGGGCGTTGGTGAGGCCCATCGGCTTCATCGGCCCATGGCGCAGGGTTTCGCGGCCGCGCTCCGCCATCACCTCGATGGGCAGGCAGCCGTCGAAATAGGGGGTGTTGGCCTCCCATTCCTTGAACTCGGTCTTCTCACCTGCGATCAGCGCATCGATGAAGGCCTCGTACTGGGCCTTGTCCAAAGGGCAGTTGATGTAATCCCTGCCCGTGCCGCCGGGACCCACCTTGTCATAGCGGGACTGGAACCAGGCCACATCCATGTTGATCGAATCAAAATGCACGATCGGGGCAATGGCGTCGAAGAAGGCGAGCGAATCTTCACCCGTGCGCGCCAGGATCGCTTCCGACAGGGCCGGAGAGGTGAGGGGGCCGGTGGCAATGATGACATTGCCCCAGTCCTGCGGCGGCAGGCTGGTCAGCTCGCCGCGCTCGATGGTGATGAGCGGGTGCGAGGTGAGCATCTGAGTCACCGCTTCCGAAAAACCGTCCCGGTCCACCGCCAGCGCGCTGCCGGCAGGCACCTGATGGGCATCTGCCGCCTGCATGATCAGCGAGCCTGCCTGACGCAGCTCCCAGTGCAGCAGGCCGACGGCATTGTAATCCGCATCGTCGGAGCGGAACGAGTTGGAACAGACCAGCTCGGCCAGCCCGTCTGTCTTGTGGGCATCCGTTGCCCGCACCGGGCGCATTTCATGAAGAACAACCGGAACGCCGGCGCGGGCGATCTGCCAGCTTGCTTCCGAACCGGCGAGACCGCCTCCGATCACATGAATGGGTTTCGTCACGTGGCTCTGCCTGTGCTTGTGCTGAAAAGGGGCTGGACCGGACATATGTCCCGGCGGCCGGTCCTGCGGCGCCAGTCCGCGCTGCGGTCCTGCATCTCAAGCCCCTGATACCCGCATGACCGGGGCGATGCAACGGAAAGCCGCCGTTGAACCTGACCCGGGGCGGTCTGGCGTTTGGCGGGACGGGGGCATTTGCCGTAGGCTGGGCAGAGAGAGGTTTGGAGACAGGCGCAGACGGGCAGGGCTCCGGCTTAAAGGGAAGGCGGCACATGCAGACCAAGGCAAGGCACCTGCGCCTCAGCAAGGCAGGACGCGCGCTTCAGATGCTGCCGGCAGCCGCAACGCTGGCGGGCTGCGCGGCGCAGGCGGAGCTGGGGCCGGAGACATGGTATCGCGACCACAAAGCGCTGCTTCCCCGGGAGAACAGGCTCTACATCTGTCACGGATTCGGCTGCACCTACACGGCGCCAGTGGATTTTTCCATTGCGGACAGGCGGAAGCTTGCATCAATTCTCGCCACAGGCAAGGAATCGCCTGCGGCAGAGCGCAGGGCCTTGTCCAGGGCCGTCCAGTGGCAGGAGGCTCGTGTGACGGCAGCGCTTGGAACCGCGCCGGATATTGGCGGCCTCGACATGCGCAATGCCGGAGTGCCGGGTCAGATGGATTGTATCGACGAGGCCAGCAACACCACCAGCCTGCTTCTTTATGCAGAACGCGCGGGGCTGCTGCGCCACCACCGCGTTGCATCGCCGGTGGCGCGCGGCTTCCTGCTGGACGGGCGCTATCCGCATGCCACGGCGGTTCTGCGGGAAAGCGCGGGCGGCCAGGCTTATGCCATCGACAGCTGGTTGCGCGCCAATGCGGAGCCACCTGTGGTGCAGCCGCTCGAAAGCTGGTTTGCCGCATCAGGTGTCTGGTGATGAAAATTTGCAGGGATGCTTAAAACGGGAAAAGCGCCCGCCGATGGGAGGAGGAGTTCGGCGAGCGCTCTTTCCAGAGCCGGTTCGGGAGGAGGAGAACCGGCTTGTTCCGGACCGCAGGTGGGAGGAGGAGTCCTTCGGTCCGGGAGAACTGAGGCGCCGTTTGGTGCCCCGTTGTTGGTTATGTTGTACCGCGGGCCGGGCGATACCGCCATGCACAATTCTGCATGGCTGGCCTGCTTATGCTGCAAAGCAGCGAAAAACAGGGCTGGGGCTGCGTCTCAGCGCATGGCCCCGCGGGCGACGGAGGCGATGTCCGCGCGGGAGATGCCGATGTCGCTCAGCTCACGCGAGGACATGCGGGCCAGCTCTTCATAGGTGGCGCGGTACTTCTTCCACGAGCGATACTTGGAGACGATGTCGTGCAGCATGATTTTATCCGTTCTTTTACTTGCTCTTGAAGCTTTAGCAGCGCTCTTGTTGGCGTTGCGTCTTGTGACCCTTATCTAGGCCTGTTCGCCGGTTTCAGCTATGGGGGCTTCCACATGCCTGCTCTGCAGGCAATGCAATGCATGATTAATGTGCATTTGCACAGATGAAGGGCATGTGGCCGGATTGTGGCGAAGCGCTCCGCGACGCAGCGGAATCACGGCTGCGCACCTGCCGTAGAGTTGCTTTGCCGGAGGGATAGTGGTGAGCGAAGGCGAGGGCTGAGTGGACAGAAAAAAAGGCCGCCGGCAAATCTGCGGCAGCCTGGCATGAGGTCTAGCGATTTGATTTTAAAGACGTATCGAACGCCAGACAAACGAACGCCCGCCAGTGGGAGGAGGTACTGGCGGGCGCTGTTTCAGCAGGCAGGGTTTGGGAGGAGAAGAACCCTGCCGGCACACAGTCACAAGGCTTGGGAGGAGGAGGGCCTGTGACCGCGATCTCGATTACATGCTGGCGCGGCGTGCAATGAAGCGGATATCGCCGCGGCCAATGCCCAAGTCGCTGAGTTCGCGATTGGACAGACGGGACAGCTCGTCCACCGTGCGGCGGTAGTTGACCCAGGAATTGTACTTGCGAACAACAGTGTCGATCATTTTCGTGTTCCTTGAACCGTCTGGAGCGTCAGCTGTCGGCCCGCGGCCGGTTAGGCTATTGTGCGGTGCAGCGCCGTTCCGATGTCCAAGAGATAGTCCGTTTTCGCATTTGCGAGAAGTGGAAGTTTGGCATGTCAGTCATGCGAATTATGCAAGGCGGAAAAATAAACGATGATGAGCGATTGTCAGGCGAGATGAAGGACATTTAAACCGATAAAAACGCAGAAATTCGCGCTGCAGCAGGAAATATGCAGGATGCCTCCGGTTGTGTCCCGATTGCGTGGCTCCGCAAGGCTTGTGTTGCAATGCAGCAATGGCCGGATTCGCGCTTGCCCCATGCGCCGGGTGCATGGCGCTAGCCACATTTCAGAAGCTGCCACAAGGGGTTCATAGCCAGAATCTGCAGCCTTGAAGTCCTCCCGGGCCGCCGCTGCGGCCCGCGGGCAACCTGCTTGCTCGCCAGAAGAGATGCCGGAAACTGCTGAAAACAGCCCGAAACGGCACCCGGCAGGCCTCGCGCCTATACCGCCCGTCATGCTGTTCCACCGGAGACCTCCCGCTGCGAGCTGGCCCCGGATCTCCGCTTCGCTCAAGGCGGCCGGAGGCCGATATGCGGCGCGTCTGAGCGTTCTCAGCCTCCGGCGTCCGCTCCCGGAGAGGGCGGGGCACCCGATCAGAAGTGCCGCTTCCGTGTCACTCGGCTGCGGCTGTCCGTTTCTGCGGGCGGCGCTCCAGCAATTCCTTGAGGAACTGCCCGGTATGGCTTGCGGGATTCGCTGCCACATCCTCCGGACGGCCTTCAGCCACCACCGTGCCGCCGCCATCGCCGCCCTCAGGACCGAAGTCGATCAGCCAGTCCGCCGTCTTGATGACCTCGAGATTGTGCTCGATCACCAGCACCGAATTGCCTTGCTCGACCAGCTCGTGCAGCACCTCCAGCAGCTTGGCCACATCATGGAAATGCAGGCCAGTCGTCGGCTCGTCGAGGATATAGAGTGTGCGGCCGGTGGACCGGCGTGACAGTTCCTTGGCCAGCTTCACACGCTGTGCCTCACCGCCGGAGAGGGTCGTCGCCTGCTGGCCCACCTTGATGTAGCCAAGGCCCACCTGTGCCAGGGTTTCCATCTTTTCGCGCACCGCCGGAACGGCCGAGAAGAAGCCCGCCGCCTCTTCAACGGTCATGTCGAGCACATCGGCGATCGACTTGCCCTTGAACTGCACTTCAAGCGTCTCGCGGTTGTAGCGCTTGCCCTTGCAGACATCACAGGTGACATAGATGTCGGGCAGGAAGTGCATCTCGATCTTGATGACGCCATCGCCCTGACAGGCTTCGCAGCGGCCGCCCTTGACGTTGAAGGAGAAGCGTCCGGGCTGATAGCCGCGCGCCTTTGATTCCGGCATGCTGGCGAACCATTCCCGAATCGGTGTGAAGGCCCCCGTGTAGGTCGCAGGATTGGAGCGCGGGGTCCGGCCGATGGGCGACTGGTCGATGTCGATCACCTTGTCGAGATGCTCCAGCCCCTCGATCCGGTCATGCGGAGCAGGGTTCTCGCGCGCGCCGTTGAGCCGCCGCGCGGCCGACCGGTACAGGGTGTCGATGAGGAAGGTGGACTTGCCGCTCCCCGAGACGCCGGTGATGCAGGTGAAGGTGCCAAGCGGAATTTCCGCCGTGACATTCTTCAGATTGTTGCCGCGCGCGCCGATGACCTTGATCTGCCGCTTCTTGTTGATCTTGCGCCGCTCTGCGGGCAAGGCGATGCCGCGCGTTCCGCTCAGATATTGCCCTGTGAGCGAATTCGGGTCTGCCATGATCTGCGCCGGTGTGCCCTTCGCAACGATCTGGCCGCCGTGGACGCCCGCGCCCGGCCCCACATCCACCACATAATCGGCCGTCAGCACCGCATCCTCGTCATGCTCCACGACGATCACGGTGTTGCCGAGATCGCGCAGGTGGCGCAGCGTGTCGAGAAGCCTTGCATTGTCGCGCTGATGCAGGCCGATCGACGGCTCGTCCAGCACATAAAGAACGCCCGTCAGGCCGGAGCCGATCTGCGAGGCGAGACGGATCCGCTGGCTTTCGCCGCCCGACAGTGTGCCGGAATTGCGCGACAGCGACAGATAATCCAGCCCCACATCATTGAGGAATTTCAGCCGCTCGCGGATCTCCTTGAGAATCCTTGCGGCAATTTCCTGCTGCTTGCCGTTCAGCGCGTCATCCAGCCCGTTGAACCAGGCCCCGGCATCGCGGATCGACATGTCCGCCGCGTGGCCGATGTGCTTGCCGCCAATCTTGACGGCGAGCGCCTCGGGCTTCAGGCGGTAACCGTTACAGGCCGGGCAGGGGTGGTTTGACTGGAAACGCTCCAGCTCTTCACGGACCCAGGCCGAATCCGTTTCGCGCCAGCGCCGCTCGATATTGCCCAGAACGCCTTCGAAGGTCTTCTTTGCGCGGTAGCTGCGCACACCGTCGTCATAGACGAATTCAAGCTCGGTCTTGCCGGTGCCGTAGAGCACCGCATGGCGCACGTCATCTGGCAGCTCGCGCCAGGGCGTTGCCATGGACACCTTGAAATGCCGGCAGATGGCTTCCAGCGTCTGGGCATAATAGGGCGAGGTCGAACCGGTCTTGGCCCACGGCAGCACCGCGCCCTCGCGCAGCGACAGGCTCTGATCGGGCACCACCAGGTCCGCCTCGAAGGCCAGCGTCGTGCCGAGGCCGTCACAGGACGGGCAAGCGCCGAAGGGATTGTTGAAGGAGAAGAGGCGGGGCTCGATCTCGGGGATGGTGAAGCCGGACACCGGGCAGGCGAATTTCTCCGAGAAGATGATCCGCTCATGGGTTTCATTGCGGTTCTGCAGCACCGCATCCTTGCCCGTGGCGATCTCCAGCGGCTTGTCCGCAAATTCGGCAATGGCAATGCCATCGGCCAGCTTCAACGCCGTTTCGAAGGAGTCTGCAAGACGGCCTGCAATGTCCTCGCGCACGACAATGCGGTCCACCACCACATCGATGTCATGCTTGAACTTCTTGTCGAGGGCCGTGGCCTCGGAAATCTCATGAAACTCGCCGTTGATCTTGACCCGCTGGAAGCCCTTTCTCATCAGCTCGGCCAGTTCCTTGCGGTATTCACCCTTGCGCCCGCGCACCACCGGAGCCAGCAGGTAAAGCCGCGTGCCTTCCTCCAGCGACATGACCCTGTCGACCATCTGGCTGACGGTCTGGCTCTCGATCGGCAAACCCGTCGCCGGCGAGTAGGGGGTGCCCACGCGCGCAAACAGAAGGCGCATGTAGTCATAGATCTCGGTGACCGTGCCCACAGTCGAGCGCGGATTGCGCGAGGTGGTTTTCTGTTCGATCGAGATGGCGGGAGACAGGCCATCGATCTGATCCACATCCGGCTTCTGCATCATCTCCAGAAACTGGCGGGCATAGGCCGAGAGGCTTTCGACATAGCGGCGCTGGCCTTCCGCATAGATCGTGTCGAAGGCGAGAGACGACTTGCCCGAACCAGACAGGCCCGTCATCACGATCAGCTTGTCGCGCGGCAGGTCCAGATCGACGTTCTTGAGATTGTGCTCGCGCGCGCCGCGGATGGAAATCATCTTGTCACGGCTGAAGCCCGTCAGGGCAGATCCCTGTTCCTTGCTCTGCGGTTCGGCGGCGGCATCCTTGGCCATCGGTATCGTCCTGAACTTGCCCGGCGCGGGCATGAAAACTGGCAGCAGTTATAAGCGCCGCACAACAGGCCTCAACTGGCAAAATGCTGTGCGGATGAGAATGTCCTGACCTGTTCCGGTCAGGCGCGGTGGAAGGCTCGTGAAAAAATCAGCCTGAGAAAAGCCTGAGCTGCGGCGATGGTTCGTGCTTGACCGGCAAGGACGGACCCATCTGTCCGGAATGTTCCGTCTGTCTCATCTGCGGTCCTTCTTTCGCATCTTCAAGGGCAGGTCTCTGACAATCTGCGGCTTGGCCTGCATTTTGCGGGTCTGCCGGATCACACTCCATAAGGAACGTAACAGGAACAAAAATCTGAAGCAAGCCGCATCTCCGTGAAAAACTGCTGTCTTGCCTCTTTTCCGGCGGGGCCGGGTTTTTGACGCAAAGGCAGGAAAATGGCTCTTGACGGCAGGAACAAAAAAGGAACAATCTATGCCTGCATCGGCTTGAAAGCGGCCAGCTTTGTGGACAACGCGGCGCAGCCGGGCAGAATGGTTCGCATGAGGGGCGAAGAGGCGGTAGGGTCGCCCGGTCAACCGGTTTCTGCTGCCGTCCAGAAGGGCGCCTGATCTGGCTTCCGGGCCGGAGGGGGCGTGTTTCCAGGCTGTTCTTGTGAGCAGCGGACAGGCGCAGGGCGGCGCCGGCCTTGGGCTGTGCCCGTGCCGGGCTTGGACGACAAAGGACAGACAAAAGCAGGAGCCACTGGTATGGCGGGTAGCGTGAACAAGGTCATTCTGGTTGGCAATCTGGGGGCGGATCCCGAGATCCGCCGCACGCAGGATGGCCGTGCCATCGCCAATTTGCGCATTGCCACATCCGAGACGTGGCGGGACCGCGGGTCGGGGGAGCGGCGCGAGCGCACCGAATGGCACCGGGTGGTGATCTTCAATGAAGGCCTTTGCAAGATTGCCGAGCAGTACCTGCGCAAGGGCGCGAAGGTTTACATCGAGGGCCAGCTGCAGACCCGCAAATGGCAGGATCAGAGCGGCCAGGAGCGCTTCTCCACCGAAGTGGTGCTGCAGGGCTTCAACTCGGCACTGACCATGCTGGACGGGCGCGGCGGAGGCGGCGGTGGTGGCGGTGGCGGCGCACTGCCGGATTACGGCTCGGGCGGCTATGATGGTGGCTCCAGCGGTGGCGGCGGCTATGGCGGTGGTTCGGGCGGCGGCGGTTACGGTGGCGGCGGTTATGGGAGTGGCTCCGGCGGCTCCGGTGGTGCAGGCGGCGGCTATGGCGGCGGCATGGACGACGAGATCCCGTTCTGACGGAGTGTTGCGCAAGCCTGTGGATGGCCGGGCCTGATGGCCGCCCTTGCAGAGAGAGGCAGGGGCGCGCCGGGCCGGGCATGCGTTTCAAACTGTGAGGGTTGGGTTTCATTAACCGTCTGGTTGCTGCTGGCAGGGTAGCTTTGCGCTCTGCCAGCGGAACAGTCTGCAGGGGCTGAACGTTCGGAAACCGTGCTCCATCTGCCGGTCCGGCGTTCCTGTGACACCGGTCACAGCGGCAAGATCTTATACCTGCGAGGCTTTGTGGACTGCCCCGGCATCATTGAGCGGACTGGCCCCGGGGGCGAGTGGCCGGTCCTCATCTGATTTCGAGCTTGAGGCCTTTTGAGACCATGCGTCATACGCTGCAGCCCGCACGTTTCCTCTCCACACTTCTGGCAAGCGCTGCTATTGCTTCCCTCACGCTGACCGCCAGCGTTCAGCCTGCCGATGCGTTTCTGGACCGGATTTTCGGCGGGCGCCCCGTGGAAGAGCCCCAGCCTGTTCAGCCGGCACCGGCGCCGGTGCTGGACAAGGCCGTGATCGCCGCCAACAAGGTCTCCGCTCCGAAATATTACACATACAAGGCCGATCAGCTGGCGGCCTTCTCTCTGAAGGCGCTGGCCGTAAGCCCCCAGCCCGCCACAGCTCAAACGGCCGGGGGTGCCATGTCCAGTGGGACTGGCACAGCGCTGACCGTGTCCGCTCGGCCCGTTGCACCTCAGGGCGTTGCACCTCGCTCTGTGGCTGACCAGACCGGCAGCATCGCTTCGCCGGCCGTTCAGCCGGCGCCCGCCGCGGATAAGGCGGCTCTGGCCTTCGACGCGGCACGCCCGGCCTTTGCCGCGCTCAGCTTCAAGGCCTTGCCGGAAGTGGCAAAAGCGGTCGAAACGTTCTATGCGCAGGAGCCGCGTTTCATCTGGGTCGAGAATGGTGCGCCCAGTGCCCGGTTCGCCGCGCTGAAGTCCGAGCTGGAGCGGGCAGGGGATTTCGGGCTGGATCCGGCCGATTACCGGGTCGAGGCCCCTGCGCTCACCGGCCTTGAGCCGGCGGCCCGCGATGCCGCCCTGGTGGATTTTGAGGTGAAGGCCTCCATCGCGGCGCTGACCTATGTGCTGGACGCGCGCCGTGGCCGGGTCGATCCGAACCGCATCTCCGGCTATCACGACCTGCCGCGCCACAAGGTGGACCTGACGGCAGAGGCGAAAGGGCTGGCGGCTGCAGCCGATGCCGGGCAGTACCTGCGCTCGCGCCAGCTGGCGTCGCCCCAGTTCACTGCGCTGGTGGAAGAGCTGGCGCGGCTGAAGCGCGAGACCTCCGATACCCCGCAGGTCGTGATCGCGCCGGGCACGCTGCTTAAAGTCGGCAAGTCCAGCCCCGAGGTGAAGAACGTAGTTGCTGCCATCCGCCTGCGCGGCTCTGCGGCGCTGCTGGAGGCGCACAAGGATCTGCTCGACACCTATATGGGGGAGGAGCTTTACAGCGATGCCATCGCGGATCTGGTCAAGGCATATCAGGCCGAAGCCGGGCTCGATGCCGATGGCGTTGTGGGGGCGGGCACCATCCAGGCGCTGACGGGCGAAAGCAATGCCTCGAAGATCGCCAAGGTGGAACTGGCGCTGGAGCGGATGCGCTGGCTGCCGGAAAACCTGGGCGAGCGCCGCGTCTTCATCAACCAGCCGGCCTTCACGGTTGCCTATTTCGAGCCGGGCAGGGCGCCGCTGGAAATGCGCGCGGTCATCGGCAAGAAGTCGAACCAGACCAACTTCTTCTACGACACCATCGAGACGGTGGAATACAACCCCTATTGGGGCGTGCCCTATTCGATCATTGTCAATGAGAAGTTGTCGAAGCTGCAGCAGGATCCGGCATGGCTCGACAAGGCCGGATACGAGGTGACGACGGCGGCGGGCAAGCCGGTTTCCTCGGCCAGTGTCGACTGGCATGCGGTGGCGACCGGCAAGATGCGGGTCAACGTGCGCCAGCGCCCGGGCGATGACAATGCGCTTGGCGAGCTGAAGATCCTCTTCCCCAACAAGCACGCCATCTACATGCATGACACGCCGTCGCGCTCACTGTTCAAGAAGGACATGCGCGCCTTCAGCCACGGCTGCGTGCGCCTCGCCGACCCGCGCGCCATGGCCGCTGCCGTGCTGGGCAAGACCGAGGCGCATGTGGCCAGCCGCATTGCCACGGGCAAGAACAACTCGGAAGATGTTGCCGGGAACATCCCGGTCTATATCGCCTATTTCACCGCCTGGCCGCAGACGGATGGCAGCATCGGCTATTTCGGCGATGTCTACGACCGCGACGCCTACCTGCAAAAAGCCCTCGAAGCCACCCGCAAGGCGCGGGGAACGGCGGAAAGCTGAGGTCTGAACGCATAAACCTCATGAAGGCGGCCCAACCGGTGCCGCCTTTTTTCTTGCGGGGCAGGGAAGGGGCGGCAATTTGCCTGATGGACAGCGTCCATGCGACCCGCACGTGCCGTATCCGGGAGCGTTTGAGCCGCTGGCTTAGCGGGCCTTGGGCAGAGGTCCGCCGTGCTGTGCGAGAATGGTGTCCGCAAGGGTGGCACTCATAGCCATTCTTTCCATGCAATGCCGCAAGTATTCAGGGTCACGGATCAATTCGACGGCCTGCGCATAGGCTTGCCCGGCCGTGTCGCCGTAGGCCTCGCGGGCGCGTGTCCATGCCGCAGCCGGAATATCGCCCCAGCTGGATATCATCATCGAAAGGTCAATGATGTCCCGGCTGAGTACGGCCCTGTCTGCCCAGCGGTCGGCATTGGCCAGCAGTTTCTCCAGATACAGGTCGGGGCGGGCAAGAACCGGCACTCTCAGGTCCGGATCGAAAGCACCGTTCAGGGTGACACGCGCTTCCCGGATGATCTCGAACTTTATCTGCGCGCCGCCGCATTCAAATGCTGTGCGGATGCCATATTGATCCGTCTTCACCTCCCGCAGGGGGGTAATCTCAGCCTCCGGCCGGATCAGACCCGCAAGCCCTGCGCCAAAGACGGTTTGCCGGATCAGGCGGTAACCTTCCTGCGAGGCGCAGAGAAAATCGATGTCAACGCTTTCTCTGTATTCGCCGAGTTGCAGCACGATTGCGGTGCCGCCGCCAAAAAAGCACTGCGCACGGTGCATCAACTCGCCGTTCAGCCCATGCAGGGCAGTCAGAATGGCCTGATGGTGCGGGCGCTTGAAGAACCTTGCCATGCCAGCCTCAGGCAGCCAGCATGATGCCGTTGCCATAGCGTGCCGTCAGCAGGGCAATCAGGCTGCGTTCGCCGTCCTCAAGAGCTTCCGTATCGACAAAACGCCAGTTGCGCTCGTAAAGATCAAAAGCCTCCTGTCCGTCCAGCACCGGATTTCCGGGACGGCTCCAGCAGAGCAGCCTGAGCTGCGGATAGTGGCTTGTCTCAATCTTCATGTCTGCCTCGCAGCCTCAAATATAGAGCTCTTTCCCGGAAATATCCAGTGTGGGGGCATTTGTTCAGCCGGACCGGCGGCGTGCTGCGCCCATATGAGCCCTGCCAGAACCGCCGCCTCGATCTCCGCAGGCATGCGGTTGGGGTGCGGGCCCTTCGCGCCGGGCAGCCGGTCGATCAGGCCTTCAGCGCCGCAGGTCTGGAAATTGCGCCGGATCTCATAGAACTGCTGGCGCGAATAGCCCATCACCTTGCAGGCACGGCTGACGTTCAAAAGTTCGCTCGCAAGGTCCAGCAGAGACAGCTTCCGCCGTGCTATCTTGTCCTTCGTGGTCATGTTCGTTGTCCTCGGATTTGTGATGTTTGGCGACACCATCAAACTCGCTCCAACGCGGCATGGCCACACCCTTAAGGGTGAGCCAACTGTCAGGTAATTACCGTCTCAGGACATACAGGCTATCTTGGGACTACAATTACTCTGGAGGGGACGCCTTCGCCTGACACCCTCTTACCTCTCAGCTTGGCTTCCTTGCTCCAAATGACAAATAAAAACCCGCCCGCCGTCTCCGGCAAGCGGGTTTTTCCGTTTTCATGGCTCCCCCAAACTGCCCGCTGGCTCAATCAGCCGGGGCGGTTCGGGTTCACTCACTCCCTCTCAGCTGCACCCGCTCGTTGAGCCGCAGGTGTCGCATTTCAGGCAGGTGCCGTTGCGGACCATGGTGAAGTTGCCGCATTCGGAGCAGCTTTCGCCTTCGTAGCCTTTCATCCGCGCCTGGGCGATGCGCTCGGCGGCGGAGGAGGGGGCTGCTACCGGGGCTGGGGCTGTTTCGAGTTTGATGGCCAGTTCCGTGTTGCCCGAGCGGGCAAAGGCGGTGGCGACGGCGGAGGTCTGGGCCACAGTCTGGGCGATGGGGGCGGTTGCGGTGCCCTTTACGGCCGGAGCGATGCCCCCTGCTGCTGTACCATGCGCTGCGCTTTGACCCGCGAGCGAGCCGGCCGGTTCGCCGCTGGCGGAGACGAGGCGGAAGCGCTCGGTCTGGCCGCGCACGAGGCCGTGGGAGACGACGCCCTGTTCGCCGCGCCCTTCGCTGGCGCCCGCGCTGATGCCGGTGTTGCCGATGGCTTCCGGCGGCACGTGCGCAAGGTCATGACGGCCGAGGTAAGAGACGGCGAGCTCGCGGAAGATGTAGTCGAGGATCGACGTGGCGTTCTTGATCGCCTCGTTGCCCTGCACCATGCCCGCCGGTTCAAAGCGGGTGAAGGTGAAGGCGTCGACATATTCCTCCAGCGGCACGCCATATTGCAGGCCGAGCGAGATGGCGATGGCGAAGTTGTTCATCAGGGAGCGGAAGGCGGCGCCTTCCTTGTGCATGTCGATGAAGATCTCGCCGAGGCGGCCATCCTGATATTCGCCTGTGGTGAGATACACCTTGTGGCCGCCGACGCGGGCCTTCTGGGTGTAGCCCTTGCGCCGGTCCGGCATCTTCTCGCGGGCACGGACGGTGCGCTCGATGATCCGCTCGACGATGCGCTCGGCGATGACTTCGGCCTTGGCAGCGGCAGGCTTGGCGGCAATCGCCTCGGCAGCCTCTTCCGCGTCCTCGTCCTCATCGGCGATGAGCTGCGAGTTCAGCGGCTGGGACAGCTTGGAGCCGTCGCGGTAGAGCGCGTTGGCCTTCAGCGCCAGCCGCCAGGACAGCATGTAGGCTTCCTTGCAGTCGTCAACGGTCGCCTCGTTCGGCATGTTGATCGTCTTGGAAATGGCGCCGGAGATGAAGGGCTGGGCGGCGGCCATCATGCGAATGTGGCTTTCGACCGAAAGGTAGCGCTTGCCGGTCTTGCCGCAGGGGTTGGCGCAGTCGAAGACCGGGTAATGCTCCTTCTTCAGGAAGGGCGCGCCTTCCAGCGTCATGGCGCCGCAGACGTGGATGTTGGCAGCCTCGATCTCGGCCTTGGAGAAGCCGAGGAACGGCAGCAGCTCGAAGGCCGGGTCGTTCATCTGCTCCGCCGTGACGCCAAGGGCGGTCAGCTGTTCATCGCCCAGCGTCCAGCGGTTGAAGACGAACTTGATGTCGAAGGCCGACTTCAGCGAACCCTTGAGCTTGGCAAGGCTGTCCTCGGTGAAGCCTTTGGCCTTGAGGCTGGACGGGTTGACGCCCGGTGCCTGATCCAGCGAGCCATGGCCGACGGCATAGGCCTCGATCTCGGCGATCTCGTTCGGCTTATAGCCCAGCACTTCGAGGGCTTCGGGCACGGCGCGGTTGATGATCTTGAAATAGCCGCCGCCGGCCAGCTTCTTGAACTTCACCAGCGCGAAGTCGGGCTCGATGCCGGTGGTGTCGCAGTCCATCACCAGGCCGATGGTGCCGGTGGGGGCGATGACGGAGACCTGCGCATTGCGGTAGCCGTACTTTTCGCCCAGCTCCAGCGCCCGGTCCCAGGCCAGCTTCGACCGCTCGATCAGCACCTTGTCGGGGCAGGAGGCATGGTCCAGCGGCACCGGATTGGTGGACAGCGCCTCGTAGCCCGCTGCCTCGCCATGGGCGGCGCGGCGGTGGTTGCGGATGACGCGCAGCATGTGGGCGGCGTTGTCGCCATAGCCGGGGAAGGCCCCCAGCTCACCGGCCATTTCGGCGGAGGTGGCATAGGACACGCCGGTCATGATGGCCGACAGGGCACCGCAAAGGGCGCGGCCCGCATCGCTGTCATAGGGGATGCCGGAGGTCATCAGCAGGCCGCCGATGTTGGCATAGCCAAGGCCGAGGGTGCGGAAGCGGTAGGACAGCTCGGCGATTTCCTTCGAGGGGAACTGCGCCATGAGCACGGAGATTTCCAGCACCACGGTCCACAGGCGCACCGCATGCTCATAGGCGTCCACGTCAAAGGAGCGGTCCGCGCGGCGGAACTGCATCAGGTTCAGGGACGCCAGATTGCAGGCCGTGTCGTCCAGGAACATGTATTCCGAGCAGGGGTTGGAGGCGCGGATCTCGCCCGAGGCCGGGCAGGTGTGCCAGTCGTTGATGGTGGTGTGATACTGGATGCCGGGATCGGCGGAGGCCCAGGCGGCATAGCCGATCTGCTCCCACAGCTCGCGCGCCTTCAGCGTCTTCATCACCTTGCCGTCTTTGCGGGCGGTCAGGTCCCAGGTGCTGTCATCTGTCACGGCCTTGAGGAAGCCGTCGGTGACGCGCACGGAGTTGTTGGAGTTCTGGCCGGAAACGGTCAGATAGGCTTCCGAATCCCAGTCGGTGTTGTAGGAGGGGAACTCGATGTTGGTGTAGCCTTGACGGGCGAACTGGATGACGCGGCGGATGTAGTTTTCCGGCACCATCATCTTCTTGGCGGCGCGGATTTCGCGCTTCAGGGCCGGGTTCCTGGCCGGGTCGAAGCAGTCGCCATTGTCCGCCTCGCAATTGACGCAGGCCTTCATGATGGCGGTCAGGTGCTTCTGGCAGATCTTCGAGCCGGTGACGAGGGCGGCCACCTTCTGCTCTTCCTTGACCTTCCAGTTGATGTAGTCCTCGATGTCCGGATGGTCCACATCCACGACCACCATCTTGGCGGCGCGCCGGGTGGTGCCGCCGGACTTGATGGCGCCCGCAGCCCGGTCACCGATCTTCAGGAAGCTCATCAGGCCGGAGGAGCGGCCGCCGCCGGACAGCTTCTCGCCTTCACCGCGCAGGCGCGAGAAGTTGGAGCCGGTGCCCGAGCCGTATTTGAACAGGCGCGCCTCGCGCACCCACAGGTCCATGATGCCGTTCTCGTTAACGAGATCGTCTTCCACGGACTGAATGAAGCATGCGTGCGGCTGCGGATGCTCATAGGCGGTGGCTGACTTCACCAGCTCGCCGGTCTGGAAATCGACATAGAAGTGGCCCTGGCTGGGGCCGTCGATGCCATAGGCCCAGTGCAGGCCGGTGTTGAACCACTGCGGGCTGTTTGGTGCCACCTTCTGGGTCGCCAGCATGAAACGCAGCTCGTCGTAGAAGGCCTGGGCATCGGCCTCGCCGTCGAAATAGCCGCCCTTCCAGCCCCAGTAGGTCCAGGTGCCGGCCAGACGGTCGAAGACCTGGCGTGCGTCGGTCTCGGAGCCGAAGCGCTCGCCCTCGGGCAGGGCTTCGAGGGCGGCCATGTCGGCCTCGCGGCGCCACAGCCAGGAGGGAACGGTGTTCTCTTCCACCGGCTTCAGGCGGGCCGGAACGCCGGCCTTGCGGAAATATTTCTGGGCGAGAATGTCGGAGGCGACCTGCGAGAACTGGGCCGGAACCTGAATGTCCGCGAGACGGAACACGATGGAGCCATCCGGATTGCGGATCTCGCTCGTGGTCGTGGTGAAGTCGATCTCAGCGTAAGGGGACTGTCCATCCTTGGTGTAACGCCGTTCAATCCGCATTCCCATGCCCCCTTCAACGTGCCGGCCCGGCAGGCGATCCGCCTTGCGTCAGGCCGCAAAAATCCGTTGCCCGGGCGCAGCCGCATCCCGGACGTTCAATAGTACCGCTACCCTGTCAATCGAGGCCCGGTTCAGAGCCGGCTCACTCTTTACAGTGAGGAATTCCCTGATCCTGCCACCCTGGTGGCCTGCCACTGGTGTTTCCGCATGCGGACAGCCAGAGGCAGGGTGCCGCGATGTCCAGGCTGCCAGCGCAACGGAAGGCGGCGCGCGGGAGGCCGCTGCCGCGGGTTCATTATGCTGCCGGAAACCGGTTCTACTGGGCGGAAACAGACGCCTGCCTGCCCGCCGGAACACTCATCGTGACGTTCCGGACATTAGTGTGAATCATCGGTTACCGTCAAGTTTGTGGAACTATCGCTTGTGTGTAAAAATTGGCCGGCAATCTAAATCTAGTAGCTCTTGTGGAAATCGGGGAGAGCGGGGGAAAGCCGTGATTTGATGCAGGTCATTGCAATCTTGCATCAAGTTGAAGCGCGCGAGGGCCCACGCGGGGATGATGCCAGCAATGCCTGCCATGTTGCTGATTGATGATGACAATTTGACGAAAAGGCCGCCACCGCATTTCAAGCGGGTTTAAGCGCGGCATGCGAGAAGAAGGGCGGTTCATCTCCGGCAGGGGGCCTGATTTCATGTCCAACCATCATGCGGCCTATGGCCTGACCTTCGAGGAACTCGACGTGGTTGTCGTCGAGGATTCAAGGCAGATGCAGACCATTCTTCGCTCGATACTTCTAAGCTTCAAGGTCGAGCGGGTGCGGGTGTTCGATACGGTGGATGCGGCGCTGGAATCCATGCTCACCGAGCCGCCCAATCTCATTCTTTCCGACTGGCGTATGGAACCGGCGACGGGCTACCAGATGTTGCGGCTGATCCGGCACAAGAACATGGCGCCGCTTTGTTTTGTGCCGCTGCTGTTCGTCACCGCCCATGGCACGCGGGCCTTTGTCGAGAAGGCGTTCCGGGCGGGGGCGCATCATCTGTTGGCCAAGCCCGTTTCGCCCTCGATGATCCACGCCCGGCTGAACTGGCTGCTCAATGATGCAAGGGAAATGATCCCTGACAAGAACGGCTTCTATTCCATTGAGGGTATTGGACTTTTGTTGCAGCAGCAGGCAGGCAAGATGAAGACGCTGGATGGCGCGCGCGCCTATCACCAGCGGGCGACCCGCCGCTATCAGGAAGTGAAGGAGACGGTGGAGCACGTCTTCAACGAGGATGGCTCGAACGCCGCAGCGGCGCTTGATTCGCAGGCCGGACGCATGGCGGCCGTTGCCCGGAGCACCACAAAGCCGGTGCAGAAGCCGAAGACGGACGAGCCGAAACCGCCAGTGCCGGGACCGCGATTCGCTGCGCTGCGCAAGGCTCTGAGATAGCTGCCACGCCAGGCGGCCGGTTTCCTGTTCTGGCGCTGCGGCGAAGCGGCGCAAAATGCCGCAGCCATGTGGACGGGCCGGAGAATTCCGGCTACATGTTGCCGCAACATCGGGCTGCATTGGCAGCCAGTTCTTTTCGGGGGCGGCAGTTGATCCGCCCGATTCGGAGCAGACAGCGGATGAAGACCCTTCTCCTGCAAATCTTCACTTGGTGGAACGGCCAGACCATGGGCACCCGGTTCTTCACCTGGCGCAAGGGCGAGCTTGTCGGTCAGGACGAGTTCGGCAATACCTATTACAAGGAGCGGGGCGGCAAGAAGCGCTGGGTCATCTATAATGGCCTCGCCGAAGCTTCGATGATCCCTCCGGGCTGGCATGGCTGGATGCACCATCGCGTCGATACGCCGCCGACGGAAGAGAACTATCACGCCAAGTCCTGGCAGGCTCCGCATCATGGCAACCGCACGGGCACGCCGGAGGCTTACCGTCCCAAGGGCTCGATCCTGACCCCGGAAAAGCGCCCGGAAGTGACCGGCGACTATCAGGCCTGGACGCCTGGCCAGTAATTGGGCCAGTAATTGGGCCAGTAACTGGGCAAGTAAGCCGCGCAGTGCTGCCTGAGTTTCAAGAGCCCGCTGGTGTGATCCGGCGGGTTTTCTTGTTGTGCGGGGGGGATGCCCTTGCCTCCGCTTGGCCGGGGCGGTGGCCCAGGCGGGATGGAAGGCACAGAGCCCCTTACACCCCCCTCTGCAGAGCGCCCCCCGCACAACAAAAAACCCGCCAGATTGCTCTGACGGGTTTCGATACGCCGTGAACGGCATTTGCTGGACAAATGACGGGGATCACTCCTCGTCTTCGTCCAGATCCTCGGCGAAATCCTCGCCCGTGTCCGCCGGGGGCGGCGGCAGGACGGGGAGGGCGTCAACACCGAGGCGCTTGTCGAGATAGGTGCCGCAACGCAGCATCAGCTCCTCGACGCTGTTTTCGAAGAAGTGGTTCGCGCCGGGGATCGTCTCGTGATCGATGACGATGCCCTTCTGCGTCTTCAGCTTGTCGACGAGGTTCTGCACGTCCTTCTGCGGCACGACCTTGTCGTTATCGCCATGGATGAGCAGGCCGGACGACGGGCAGGGGGCGAGGAAGGAAAAGTCGAACAGGTTCGCCGGAGGGGCAACCGAGATGAAGCCTTCCACTTCCGGACGGCGCATCAGAAGCTGCATGCCGATCCAGGCGCCGAAGGAGAAGCCGGCGATCCAGCAGCCGCGTGCGTCGGGATGAACCGTCTGCACCCAGTCGAGGGCCGCGGCAGCATCCGACAGCTCGCCCTGGCCGTGGTCGAAGGACCCCTGCGACCGGCCGACGCCACGGAAGTTGAAGCGCAGCACGGCAAAACCACGCTGGGCGAACATGTAATACAGCTGGTAGACGACCTGATTGTTCATCGTCCCGCCGAACTGCGGATGCGGATGCAGCACCAGTGCGATGGGCGCGTTCCGCTTTTTGGCGGGATGGAAACGGCCTTCCAGACGTCCGGCAGGGCCGTTGAAAATCACCTCGGGCATGAAGCGCGATGTCCTTTTCTCGCTTTCCGGGCCTTCTGGTCCGGAAAAAATGAGGATTTTGTACGTGGAATCCCTGAGCAGGAAACTTGACTCTGAGGTTCCGAGTTTCTAAAAGCTTCTTTAGAATGCTTCAAATTCGAATGCAGCCGCGTGAAGCGTGCCGGTTCGAATTCGGGCGCTTGGCGCACTTATCATCATGTGGGCGGGGAATTTCAAGTTTTCCGTTGACTTGACTTGAAAAAGAGGCGCTACCGGCCTTGTCCGAACGCTAGCGGCGAAGAGGGCAAACCAGGCTGAATGGAGTTGGAACCGGGCCATGAACGGCGGAACCGAGCGTCTTTATCTGGATCACAACGCGAGCGCGCCGTTGCGCCCGCAGGCGCTCGCACGCATGGTCGAGGTGCTGGGCGTCACGGGCAATCCGTCCTCGGTGCATGGGGAAGGGCGCAAGCTGCGCGGCATCGTGGAAGATGCCCGCGAAACGCTTGCTGCCATGTGCGGCGTCAAGGCCCGTTCGGTCATCTTCACCAGTGGCGCAACGGAAGCCAATGTTCTGGCCCTCAGCCCGCGCTGGCAGGGCAATGACGGTCCGGTCTATCTGGACCGGCTGCTGATGTCCGCCGTTGAGCATCCGAGCGTGCGCGCTGGCGGCCGCTTTGCAGCGCGCGAGATTTCCCATATCGCCACCGGTGAAAACGGCGTGCTGCGGCTTGATCATCTGGACGAGTTGCTCGCCGCTGGTGGTCCGGCGCTTGTGTCGGTGATGGCGGCGAACAATGAAACGGGCGTCATCCAGCCTCTGGCCGAAATCGGTGCCCGGGTGAAAGCCGCTGGCGGAATCTTCCATGTGGATGGCGTGCAGTTCGGCGGCCGCCTGCCGGTGGATATTGCTGGATGGCAGGCGGATGCTGTGAGCCTTTCTGCCCACAAGATGGGCGGCCCGCAGGGCATTGGCGCGCTTGTGCTGCGCACGTCCGCATTGGCACCTGCACCGCTTCTGGCTGGTGGCGGGCAGGAGCAGCACCGGCGTGCGGGCACGGAAAATGCCGCCGCCATTGCCGCTTTCGGTGCCATTGCGCGCGATGGCTCCACAATGCTTGAGGAATTTGCAAGCCTCGCAAGGCTTCGGGGGCTTCTCGAAGAGGGTTTGCGCCTTATATCTGCATCAACGGTGGTGTTTGGCGCGGATGCGCCCCGCCTTGCGAACACGACGTGTTTTGCCGTTCCGGGCGTTCCGTCCGAAATGGCGCTTATGGCTCTGGACCTCAACGGCATCGCCCTTTCCTCCGGCTCGGCTTGCTCCTCGGGCAAGGTCGGCGCGTCGCATGTGCTCACCGCCATGGGCGTTGCGGAGGATCTGGGACGCTGTGCGCTGCGGGTCAGCCTTGGCTGGACGACGCAGGAAGCGGATATCACCCGCTTCCTGGAGGTCTGGGGCAGGGTGGCAGCCACGCTCAATCCTTCGGCAACCGGCAAGGCAGCCTGAAGATACGGCTTTGAAATTGCCCCGGACGGGGCCTGAAACCGCCCTCCAGCTTTTTCGTGCCGGCGGGCTTAACCTGAGATGACCCTGCCGCCGTAGAACGGGGGCAGGGAAGATGGACCGCCCCGGATCTGAGGGCGGCGGAATGGAGACAAAGACATGCCCGCTGTGCAGGAAACGATCGACCGGGTCAAAGCGATTGACGTCGACCAGTACAAATACGGCTTCGTCACCGACATCGAGTCGGAAACGGCGGCAAAGGGCCTTTCCGAGGAAACCGTGCGCTTCCTTTCGGCCAAGAAGAACGAGCCGGAGTGGATGACCGAGTGGCGCCTTGATGCGCTGCGCCGCTTCCAGACCATGGAAGAGCCCACCTGGGCCCGCGTCAGCTATCCGCCGATCGACCTGCAGGAGCTGTACTACTGGTCCGCGCCCAAGTCCGTCGAAAGGCCGAAGAGCCTCGACGAGGTGGACCCGGAACTGCTGCGGACCTACGAGAAGCTGGGCATTCCGCTGCGCGAACAGGAGATCCTCGCCGGTGTTGAGCCGCAGAACCGCGTCGCCGTGGACGCCGTCTTCGACAGCGTGTCCGTGGTCACCACTTTCAAGGACGAGCTGAAGAAGGCCGGCGTCATCTTCTGTTCCATCTCCGAAGCCCTGCGCGAGTACCCGGACCTCGTCCGCAAGTATCTCGGCTCCGTGGTGCCGGTGACGGACAACTACTATGCGACGCTGAACTCGGCGGTCTTCTCCGACGGCTCCTTCGTCTATGTGCCGGAGGGCGTCCGCTGCCCGATGGAACTGTCCACCTACTTCCGTATCAACGAGAAGAACACCGGCCAGTTCGAGCGCACGCTGATCATCGCCGACAAGGGCGCCTATGTGTCCTATCTGGAAGGCTGCACCGCGCCGCAGCGCGACGAGAACCAGCTGCATGCAGCTGTCGTCGAGCTGATCGCGCTGGATGACGCCGAGATCAAGTATTCCACCGTCCAGAACTGGTTCCCCGGCGACAAGGACGGCAAGGGCGGCATCTACAACTTCGTCACCAAGCGTGGCGACTGCCGTGGAAAGAACTCCAAGATCTCCTGGACGCAGGTGGAAACCGGCTCTGCCATCACCTGGAAGTACCCGTCCTGCATCCTGCGCGGTGACAATTCGCGTGGCGAGTTCTACTCGATCGCCGTGTCCAATGGTTATCAGCAGGTCGACAGCGGCACCAAGATGATCCATCTCGGCAAGAACACGTCGAGCCGCATCATCTCCAAGGGCATTTCTGCCGGAAAGTCGCAGAACACCTACCGCGGCCTCGTCTCCGCGCACCGCAAGGCCTCGAACGCCCGCAACTTCACCCAGTGCGACAGCCTGCTGATCGGCCAGGACTGCGGCGCGCATACAGTGCCCTACATCGAGAGCAAGAACGCATCGGCCGTCTTCGAGCACGAAGCCACCACCTCGAAGATCTCCGACGATCAGATGTTCTACTGCCTTGCCCGCGGCCTTTCGGAAGAAGAGGCGGTGGCGCTGATCGTCAACGGCTTCGTCAAGGACGTGATCCAGCAGCTGCCGATGGAATTTGCCGTCGAAGCCCAGAAGCTGATCTCGATCAGTTTGGAAGGCAGCGTGGGGTAAGAACGTCTCGCCCCGTCATCTTCGGTACAAGCCCGGGGATGATGGAAGCAAGGCCTTGGCCAAACGCAATTGAACGCCGGGGGCGGGCGAATGCCCGGCATCCGGCTCCGGACACTGATGACACACACCGGACCTTGAATCCGGATTGAAATGAGGACCATCTCAATGCTTGAGATCAAGAACCTGCACGCCCGCATCGCCGAAGACGGCACAGAGATCCTGCGCGGCATCGACCTGACCGTGAAGGCAGGCGAAATTCACGCCATCATGGGCCCGAACGGCTCCGGCAAATCGACCCTGTCCTACATTCTGGCGGGCAAGGAAGACTATGAGGTCACCGAGGGCGAGATCCTGTTCAACGGCGAGAACCTCCTGGAAATGGAAGCCGACGAGCGTGCAGCTGCCGGTGTGTTCCTTGCCTTCCAGTATCCGATCGAGATCCCCGGCGTTGCCACGATGGAGTTCCTGAAGACCGCCCTCAACGCACAGCGCAAGGCGCGCGGCGAGGCCGAGCTGCCGGTTCCGGACTTCCTGAAGCTGGTCAAGGCCAAGGCGGCCGACCTCAACGTCACCATGGACATGCTGAAGCGTCCGCTCAACGTCGGCTTCTCCGGCGGCGAGAAGAAGCGTTCGGAGATCCTGCAGATGGCGCTCTTGGAGCCCAAGCTCTGCGTGCTGGACGAGACGGACTCCGGCCTCGACATCGACGCCCTGCGCATCGTCTCGGAAGGCGTCAACAAGCTGCGCTCGCCGGAGCGTTCGATGATCGTCATCACCCACTACCAGCGCCTGCTCGATCATATCGTGCCGGATGTCGTCCACGTTCTGTCCAAGGGCAAGATCGTCAAGACCGGCGGCAAGGAACTGGCGCTTGAGCTGGAGAAGAACGGCTACGCCGATTACGCCGGCGCGGCGGCCTGAGCCACGGGGAGTGACCATGACTGCGAACCTGCGTGTCGTCTCGACACAGGCCGAAACCGATCTTGAGGCGCATTTTGCGGCGCTCAAGGACGGTGGCGCCGATCTGATCAGCCTGCGGGAAGCCGCCTTCGCCCGGTTCCGGGCGACCGGCCTGCCGCACCGGCGGATCGAGGAGTGGAAGTACACGGACCTGCGCGCCTTCCTGAAGAGCTACGCTGCCCCGGCAGCCGCAGCTTCTCTCGATGCGGTCAAGGCTGCCCTTGCGGGCGCTGAAACCTATGCGGAGCTGGAGCGCCTGCGCATCGTGCTCGCCAACGGGCGCCTTGTGGCCGAAATATCCGATCTGGCGAAGCTGGAAGCCGCTGGCGTTGAAGTTTTCGACTTCAACAAGTATGTGAAAAATTCATCCCAAGACCTTCTTTCTAATCCGGAAATTGCCGGAGTTAATCCGGTACTTGAACTCAACACGGCGCTGCTGCAGGGCGGTGTGGTGCTGAAGGTCAAGGCGGGCACGGCCGTGGATCTGCCGGTCGAGATCGTGCATCTGGCGCTTGGCGGCGCGGTCTATTCCCGCGTGCGGACCGAACTGGCCAAGGGCGCGAGCCTGACCCTGCTGGAGAGCTTCGTCACCGCCGGTGAGGATGCCGTTGTCAACGCCGTCTCCGATCAGGTGCTGGACGATGAAGCTGCACTGACCGCAACCCGCCTGATCGTGGGCTCGGGCCGTGCGCCGCATATCTCCACCGCCGTGTCGCATCTTGGCGCAAAGGCAGAGCTGAAGACGCTCGGCTTCATCGCCGGGCCCGATTTTGCCCGCAACCAGTCCTACGTCACCTTTGCCGGTGAGCATTCCACGGCCAAGCTCTATGGCGTGACCATGGTGCGCGGCCAGCAGCTGGGCGACCAGACGCTTGTGGTGGACCATGGGGTGCCGAACTGCGAGAGCCGGGAATTCTTCAAGACGGTGATCGGCGCCGGTGCGAAGGGCGTCTATCAGGGCAAGATCATCGTGCGGCCGCATGCCCAGAAGACGGACGGCCGGATGATGACGCAGGCGCTGCTCCTGTCCGAAGATGCCGAGATGGCCAACAAGCCGGAACTGGAAATCTTCGCCGACGACGTGCAGTGCGCCCACGGCGCAACGAGTGGCCAGATCGATGAAGACCTGCTGTTCTACCTGCGCGCCCGCGGCATTCCGGAAGCGGAAGCCCGCACCCTGCTGGTCCTCGCATTCCTGTCGGAAGCCATCGAGGAATTCGGCAGCGAGAGCGTGACCGAGCTGCTGGAGACCCGCGTGCGGGAGTGGCTGGCTATCGCCGGCTGATCCCTCGCTGCTGTTGATTGGAGAGAATGATGACCGCCAGCCAGACTGCTGCTGCCCCTGCCAACGGCTATGACGTTGCCGCCGTGCGCCGTGATTTCCCGATCCTGTCGCGGCAAGTCTACGGCAAGCCGCTCGTCTATCTGGACAATGGCGCCTCAGCGCAAAAGCCGCAGGCGGTCATCGATGCCATGGTGAAGGCCTATTCGCAGGAATATGCCAATGTGCACCGGGGCCTGCATTTTCTTTCCAACACGGCGACGGAGAATTACGAAGCCGCGCGCGAGACCGTGCGCCGCTTCCTCAATGCCGGATCCGTGGACGAGATCGTCTTCACCCGCTCCACGACCGAGGCCATCAATCTCGTGTCCTACGGCCTTGGCCCTGATACGTTCGGCCCGGGCGATGAGATCGTGCTGTCAATCATGGAGCACCACTCCAACATCGTGCCCTGGCACTTCCACCGCGAGCGCAACGGCGCGGTGCTGAAATGGGTCTATGTGCGCGAGGATGGCTCCTTCGATCTGGAGGCCTTCGAGGCGGCTTTGAGCGAGCGCACCAAGCTCGTCGCCATCACCCAGATGTCCAATGTGCTGGGCACCGTGGTGCCGGTGAAGGACGTCTGCCGCATCGCCCATGCGCGCGGCATCAAGGTGCTGGTGGATGGCAGCCAGGCGGCGGTGCATCTGCCGGTCGACGTGCGTGACATTGACTGCGACTACTATGTGATGACCGGCCACAAGGTCTATGGCCCGACCGGTATTGGCGTGCTTTACGGCAAGCCGGAGGCGCTGGACCGTCTGCGTCCCTTCTGCGGCGGCGGCGAGATGATCGCCGATGTGACCGAGGATATCGTCACCTATGCCAAGCCGCCGCACCGGTTTGAGGCGGGTACGCCGCCCATCGTGCAGGCGATTGGCCTTGCGGCGGCGCTCGACTACATGGACGGCCTCGGCCGCGAGAACATCGCCCGGCATGAGGCCTCGCTGCTAGCCTATGCTACTGAGAAGCTTGCCGGTTTCAACTCCTTGCGCATCTTCGGCTCGGCGCCGGGCAAGGGCGCGATCATCTCCTTCGAGATGAAGGGTGCCCATGCGCATGACGTGGCGACCGTGCTGGACCGTGCAGGCGTCGCGGTACGGGCCGGCACCCATTGCGCCCAGCCGCTGCTGGCGCGCTATGGCGTCACCTCCACTTGCCGTGCCAGCTTCGGCCTTTATAACACCTTCGAGGAAGTGGACGCCCTGGCGGCCGCCCTGCAGAAGGCGCAGGACTTCTTTGCCTGAGGATCGACCCATGAACGACAGTCCCGCTCACGTTTCCGCTGAGCCGGAAACCGCCGCAGACGCCAGCTCTTCCGCCATTCCGGCCGAGGAACTGGCGCGGATGACCGATGACATCATCGCGGCGCTGAAGACCGTCTATGATCCGGAAATCCCCTGCGACATCTACGAGCTTGGCCTCATCTACAAGGTCGATATCGAGGATGACCGCTCGGTGAAGGTGGACATGACGCTGACCGCGCCGGGCTGCCCGGTGGCCGGGGAAATGCCGGGTTGGGTGGAAAATGCCCTCAGCGCGGTGCCTGGGATCGGCGCCGTGGACGTCAGCATGGTGTTCGACCCGCCGTGGACGCCGGACCGCATGTCCGAGGAAGCCCGCGTCGCGCTCAACTGGTATTGAGCGCGGGCTGGGGAGGCAAGCCGGTTGGAAAGCTGAGCGGAATCCCAATATAATATCCATTGGTTTATTTGAAGGGGGCATCTCCCCCGCAAAGGAACAAGCACATGGCACTGGCCCGCAAGATGCAGATCATGAAGGTGAGCCCGGCCGCCGCAGAGCGCGTGCGCGAACTGGTGGATGGCGCCGATGAGCCAAAGGCCGGCCTGCGCATCAGCATCAAGAAGGGCGGCTGCGCGGGCATGGAATATGCCATGGCGCTCGTTGACGGCGTTCAGCCGGGCGATGATGTGATCGAGGCGTATGGCGCAAAGGTCTTCATCGATCCGGCGGCGGTGCTCTATCTGATCGGCAGCGAGATGGATTTTGAGACGACGAAATTCCGCTCCGGCTTCGTCTTCCGCAATCCCAATGAAGTGTCCTCCTGCGGCTGCGGTGAATCCGTATCGCTCAAGGCGGCGGATCCAGCTGCACTTTCCGCCTGACACGTCTTTCGCCTGATACCTCCGCCCGAATCTTCAGAAGGCAGATCCATGAGTTTCTTTGCCCGCCTGCGTGAGGCCGCCGGTCCGGACTGGACGGCCTATGTCGAGCATTCCTTTGTCCGCCAGATGCAGGACGGCACGCTGCCGCAAGCCGCTTTCCGGCACTATCTGGTGCAGGATTATCTGTTCCTCATCCAGTTTGCCCGGGCCTATGCGCTGGCCATCTACAAGAGCCCGACGCTCGGCGACATGCGCCACGCGCTTGCCGGGGTGAAGGCCATTCTCGACATGGAGATGGATCTTCATGTCGAGCTGTGCGCCGGCTGGGGGCTTTCGCGCGGGGATCTGGAAAAGGCGCGGGAAGAGCGCCAGACCATGGCCTACACCCGCTTTGTGCTGGACGCAGGCGGGCAGGGGGACCTGCTGGATCTTCTCGTCGCGCTGGCCCCTTGTGTTCTGGGCTATGCCGAGATCGGCGCCAGGCTCGCAAAGACGCCGTCCGGATCGGACCCGCAGAACCCTTATGCCCGCTGGATAAGCGAATACGCCAGTGAAGCCTATCAGGACGTCGCAGGCGGCTTTGCCGCCTGGATGGACCGTCTGGCGGCAGACTATGAGGCGCCGGCACGCAAGGCCCGGCTGGAGCATCTGTTCCGGCAGGCCAGCGTTCTAGAGGCTGATTTCTGGCAGATGGGGCTGGACGGGGCCTGAACAGTGCCCGAACAGGGCGCGGTCCACTTGAGGGATGTCAGGCGACGCGGCTGCCGTTCTGATGGGCCGAGAACTCGTTGCTCTGCAAGCTGCGGACGGCATTGCGGCCGCTGTGCTTGGCGGCATAAAGTGCAGCGTCGGCGCGGCCGATGATCATCTGGCTCGTATCACCGCTTTCATACAGACTGACGCCGATCGACAGGGTCAGGCGGCCGAGATTTTCACCCGTCGAGCGTTTCACCAGTTCCTTGCCCATGACGGCCTTTCGGATCTGCTCTGCCACCTCCATGGCATCGCCGATCTGCGCCTCGGGCAGGATAATGGCGAATTCCTCGCCACCGTAGCGGCAGGCAATGTCCTGACCCTTGATGCTCTGCTTCACGGCCAGGGCCACGAGCCGCAGCACCTGATCGCCGGTCTGATGGCCAAACCGGTCGTTGAAGCTCTTGAAGTGATCGATATCCGTCAGCAGCAGGGCAAAGCCTTCGCCGGTGCGTGAAGCCAGCTCGATCGCCCGGTCAATGGCAAGGTCAAAATGCCGCCGGTTGCTGAGCGTGGTCAGTTCATCGGTGAGGGATTCGTAGCGGATCGCCTCAAGGCTCTCCTTCAGCGAACGGATCTGCCGGTTCGATTCCAGCAGCTGACTTTCGAGATTGCGGTTGGCCGCAATGGCGGCATGGGTCGCCTTGACCATCGCCGAGGTCAAAACCCTCAGCCCTTCATCATTCAGCGCTTCATGCAGCTTGCCCAGAACATTGTCGAGTGTTCTCCCGAAGTCAGACGTGGCATCGGTGCTGATGCGGATTGCATCGACCAGGTCCTGCACCTCTTCGGCAACGCGCGTGCCCACCTCGTCAACCCGGTCGCCAAGCCGGTTGGGAGACAGGAAGCGCGAATAGATCCGCTGCAGATCATCGGCTGAGATCGAGCCCTTCGTCGCGATCAGATCGTTGATCGCGCGGTTGAGCGCCTGGTTGAAACCGGCCGCATATGTATACCAGGTTTCGTAGTTGCGCGGATGGGCGGGAATGACATTGCGCCGGATATATGAGAGCGCCGCTTCACCATAAGTGATGGTTCTCTTGAAATCCTCCGCATCCGCCATTCTGGCCCCCACCATATGAACAAAAGCACCATTCCGATGAACGGCGCTCTGACATTGCCTAAAATAGAAGTCTCCAATTTAACGCTGGGTTAACCTGAGCAAAAATCCGGAGGACCTGAGGGCACTTTTGACAAAAAGGGATGGCGCGAATTCGGTTCAGCCGGCGAATTCTCACCACGTTACGATGTTCCTGCCAGAAAAGCCAAGGCCGCTGTTCTTTATAAGAACAGCGGCCTTGCGTGAAACGCACTGAGCTCCAGCGATCGCAGCGTGGCAAACCTTCAGGAAGCCTTCTTGGCGCGCGGATCGCGCAGAAGGAAAGCGGGAATGTGATCGCCGAGGCCGATAACCGGCTGGTCGTCATCCTGATGGCGGCCGCGCCGGTTGTTGCCGCCGTTGCGGTCGCGCTGCTGCGGATGATTGCGGTTGCCGTCGCGGGGGGGCCGGTCATTGCGCTCGCGCATGGGCTCCTGCGGCTGCGAGTGCTGCGGAGCAATCCGTGGCTGCGGTGCATCTTCCGGCATGACTGCCGTTGCTGCATCCTGAACCTCGGCGGTCTCGCTCTTGCGCGGACGGCGCGTCCGGCTGCGGGCGGGTGCCGGTGCAGTGTCCTCGTGTGTGGCCTCTTCTGGAATGGCTTCCTGGGTGCGGCTGCCGCCGCGGGGGCGGCGTGCAGGGCGCTCGGCCTTGGCACCACCGCCGGAGCGGGCGGCCTTGCGGCGTTCCTTGCGCTCGGCATTGGCAGCTTCAAAGTCCAGCGGCTCGCCCAGCCAGTCGATGCTCTTGCCGATCACCTTCTCGATGGCGCCCAGATACTTCTGGTCGTCGGCGGCAACCAGCGTGTAGGCAACGCCAAGGCGTCCGGCGCGGCCCGTGCGGCCAATGCGGTGGACATAGTCTTCCGCATGGATAGGCACGTCGAAATTGAACACGTGGCTCACATCCGGAATGTCGAGACCACGGGCAGCCACGTCGCTGGCGACGAGCAGCTTCAGGTTCCCCTTGCGGAAATTGTCCAGCATGGTCATGCGGGTGCGCTGGTCCATGTCGCCATGCAGCGCGCCGACATTGAAGCCATGCCGCTCCAGCGAGCGGAACAGGGTGGCCACGTCAACCTTGCGGTTGCAGAAGACGATGGCGTTCTGCAGATCTTCGGCCTGGGCGAGAAGATTGCGCAGGGTCTGGCGCTTCTCATAGTCTTCTCCGCCGGTCGCCACCAGATGCTGGGTGATGGTCGAGGACGTGGAGGAGCGTGTTGAAACTTCAACCTTGGCCGGGTTCTGCAGGAAGGTCTCCGTCAGGCGCTGGATTTCCGGCGGCATGGTGGCCGAGAAGAACAGGGTCTGGCGGGTGAAGGGGATCAGCTTGCAGATCCGCTCGATGTCCGGGATGAAGCCCATGTCGAGCATGCGGTCGGCTTCGTCGATCACAAGGATCTCAACGCCCTGCAGCAGCAGCTTGCCACGCTCGACGTGATCCAGCAGACGGCCCGGAGTGGCGATCAGAACGTCGGCACCGCGGTCAATCTTCTTGTCCTGCTCGCCGAAGGAAACACCACCGATCAGCAGGGCGACATTCAGCTTGTGGTTGACGCCGTACCGCTCGAAATTCTCCTGAACCTGCGCCGCGAGTTCGCGCGTCGGCTCAAGGATCAGCGTGCGGGGCATACGTGCGCGGGCGCGGCCCTTTTCAAGAAGGGTGAGCATCGGCAGCGTGAAAGAGGCCGTCTTGCCGGTGCCGGTCTGGGCGATGCCCAGAACATCGCGCCGTTCCAGCACGTGAGGAATGGCGCCCTTCTGGATGGCGGTCGGTTCGTTGTAACCGGCAGCCTTAACTGCCTGAAGTACTTTCTCGCTGAGGCCGAGAGTGTCAAATGACATTGAGAACGAGGTCCGATTCTGGGTCGCTGTAGCTGGACGGACCCAAGTTCTGCTCAGGTCCGGAATTGGCGCCACCCTACAGTTAAAGGCCCTCTTGTCAATGTTTTCCTGAGGTTTTGACCCTGAAACGGCCCTGTTAATGCTAACAGGGCGGCAGTTGGGAGCAAATCAGCAGGCACGCGGGTGCCTGCCTCTCATCGCAAATGCAGCAGCTTGACTTCGCCGTCAGCTTGAAGCGGGAGCTTCACGCTCAGATATCGAGGTCTTGCGCGAATTCGGCGCGGTCCTGGATGAAGCGGAAGCGGGCTTCCGGCTTGTTGCCCATCAGCTGTTCGACGGTGTCGCTGGTGCTGGCCTCGTCGCCTGCCACCACCTGCACCTTCAACAGGGTGCGCTTGGACGGATCCATGGTGGTTTCCTTCAGCTGACCCGGCAGCATTTCGCCAAGGCCCTTGAAGCGGCCGATCTCGACCTTGCTCTTGCCCTTGAAGACGGTGGCCAACAGCTCGTCCTTATGCTCATCCGTGCGGGCATAGATGGTCTTGCCGCCCTGTGTCAGGCGGTAGAGCGGCGGAACAGCGAGATAGAGGTGGCCGTTGTGGATCAGCTCCGGCATCTCGCGGTAGAAGAAGGTGATCAGCAGCGAGGCGATATGCGCGCCGTCCACGTCGGCGTCGGTCATGATGATGACCTTCTCATAGCGCAGATCCGCATCCTTGTAGTGGGTGCGGGTGCCGCAGCCGAGCGCCTGGATCAGGTCCGCCAGCTGCTGGTTGGCGACCAGTTTGTCCCGCCCGGCATTGGCAACGTTCAGGATCTTGCCGCGCAGGGGCAGTACGGCCTGATTGTTGCGGTTGCGGGCCTGTTTTGCGGAACCACCGGCCGAGTCACCCTCGACGATGAACAGCTCCGTGCCTTCCGACTGGTTGGCCGAACAATCCGCCAGCTTGCCCGGCAGACGCAGCTTGCGCACGGCGGTCTTGCGGGCCACGTCCTTTTCCTGGCGGCGGCGCAGGCGTTCTTCCGCCCGGTCGATCACCCATTCCAGCAGCTTGTTGGCCTGGGTGGGGGAGGCGGTCAGCCAGTGGTCGAAGGCATCGCGCAGGGCGTTCTCGGTGATGCGCGTTGCCTCGTTGGTGGCCAGCTTGTCCTTGGTCTGGCCGACAAACTCCGGCTCGCGGATGAAGACCGACAGCATGCCGGCGGCCGAGGTCATGATGTCTTCCGAGGTGAGGATTGCGGCCTTCTTGTTGCCGACGAGATCCGCATAGGCCTTGAGGCCGCGCAGCAGTGCATAGCGCAGGCCCGCCTCATGCGTGCCGCCTTCCGGCGTCGTCACCGTGTTGCAGTAGGAAGACAGGAACCCGTCGCCCGCAAACCAGGTGACGGCCCATTCCACCGCGCCGTGCTTGCCGGGCTGGCCCAGCTTGCCGGCGAAGATGTCGTCGATGACCTTGCGCTCCTTGCCGAGCTTCTCGGAAAGGAAGTCCTTCAGGCCGCCGGGGAAGTGGAACACGGCTTCGGCCGGTGTCTTGTCTTTCTCGTCCAGAAGCGCCGGGTCACAGTGCCAGCGGATCTCGACGCCGCCGAACAGATAGGCCTTGGAGCGGGCCATGCGCAAAAGACGCGCAGGTTCGAACTTTGCTTCCTTACCGAAGATCTGCCAGTCGGGCTTGAAACGCACCATCGTGCCGCGCCGGTTCTGCACGTCGCCGACGAGTTCCAGAGGCCCCACGGGCTTGCCGCGCTGGAAGACCTGACGGTAGAGCTTGCGCGCCCGCGCCACCTCGACCACCATTTCCTCCGACAGGGCGTTCACCACCGAAGATCCCACGCCGTGCAGGCCGCCCGAGGCCTCGTAGACCTTGCTGTCGAACTTGCCGCCCGCATGCAGCGTCGTCATGATGATTTCGAGCGCGGACTTGTCCTTGAACTTGGGATGCGGATCGACCGGAATGCCGCGGCCATTGTCCGTGATGGTGATATAGCCATCGGCGCCAACGGCAACGTCGATCCAGGTGGCGTAGCCTGCGACGGCCTCATCCATCGAGTTGTCGATGATTTCGGCAAAGAGGTGATGCAGCGCCTTTTCATCGGTGCCGCCGATATACATGCCCGGACGGCGCCGCACCGGCTCAAGGCCTTCCAGCACCTCGATGTCGGCTGCCGTATAGTCCTCACCGGCTGCGGAACTGCGCTGCGGTGCCGGGCTCGCCGCTTCAACCGGTGCTGTTGCGGGCACAGGCACGGCGGGCGCGGGCGCAGGGGCTGCTTTGCTGGCCGCCTTGGGGGCTGCCTTTGCGGGCGCACTCCCTGCCGCTGCTGCCGATCCTGCGAAGAGATCCTCGTCTGCGCTCATGCCGTTTCCATGTTCCATAGTCTGTGGGGCAGGCCCTTGCGTGTGACGCAAATGGCCGTGCCGTGTGTCCGGTTCCCGTTGCCGGAGCCCGATTCGCTGCTGCCCGATTCGGCGCGATTGTCTCAGCCGCCAGCCTGCGGCGAAAGGGGAAAGCCCCGGAACCGCGCGGATTTCCAACGAAACGGCGCTTTTGAACGGTCTGGACAACCGAATGTCAACCGCTTTCGTCCAGGGTGTGTGCAAGGGCCGCCCGGCCCTGCGCCAGTCCCTGCCATGAAGCAGCAAGAGGAGCAGTGAAGCCGTGAATGGTTGCCCGGCTTGCTTTTGGGAAGGTGTTCTGGCGGCAGGACGCGGCCGAAACCTTGAGCTTTGCGGCGCTCAGGGTGGCGGGATTGAATAAAAACAGACGCGAGTCTGTGGCGCCGCCGCAACAGTCAGACGCGATGTGATGCGCTATGACTTGTGGCGCCGGTGTTGCCGCCGTTCAGCCACGATTGGGCTTCAACCCTTTCTGGCATGGAAGGGCAGAGTGATCTTCAGCAAATTGCCGCCGCCCCCTTGGGGAATGAGTGGCAGGCATGAAGAGCGAGGCAGTCAGGCAGGCATATGCATCACTGTGTATGCAATTTGGATCAGGGGTTTGGTGTGCGCGTTATCTTTGCGTTGAACAGGACAGGGAATGGCGGGGCGACATCCCGAGTCTGTCTTTACAGCGGTGGAACGCATTCCTCTTTCCTTGGTTCCATCTCCCGCAGATTTTTTTCGCATGGTGCCACAGCTGCCAGCGCAAATACTGACAGCCTCAATGGTGCTGGCCCAAATGCTGCCGGAATGCAGCAGTATTTTTCTCTCCATCGAATTCACAAAGGGCCAGCGCCGCATGGCGCCACGGGCATGGCGGTCAGGCTGGCTGCCGGCCGCGCTGCGGCTTTGGCCGGAAAAGGTGCGCCAGTCCGCACCAAGGCGAGATCCAGAGTCATGCGTATGTTGCGGAATCTCGTCCAGATAGCTGGTCTGCAGCTCATGCTGCTGGTGCCTGCTCATGCCTTCGACGGAACACCGGCCAGCAACGAGCAGATCACGCCGGATCGCATGACTGCGAGCGAGGCGCTGCGCCTTGGCGCCAGGAAATACTATTCCGGCGACAAGCAGGCAGCGCTTGATTCCCTGCGCTACGCGGCCGAGAACGGCCAGCCGATGGCTGCCTGGAAGCTGGGCCAGATGTATGCGGCCGGTGACGGCGTCGCCGAGGACGACTACAAGGCTTTCGAATATTACAATCAGGTCGTCAGCCTCTATGGCGACGAAAGCCCCACCTCTCCGCAGGCACCTTTCGTCTCCAGTGCCTTCGTGGCGCTTGGCAAATACTACATGACCGGCATCAAGAACACGCAGGTCAAGGCCAATCCGGCCCGTGCCCGCCAGATCTTCACCCACGCCGCCTCGTATTTCGGCGATGCGGAGGCCCAGTATGAACTGGGGCAGATCTACCGCGAGAACAACGACCTGATGGCCGTGCGCTGGTTCAACCTTGCGGCCCTCAAGGGCCATATCGGGGCGCAGGCGCTGCTGGGCGAGACCCTGTTCAACCTGGCCGACTCGCTGGAAAACCGCGAACGCGGGCTGATGTGGATGACCATTGCCCGTGCCCATGCAGCTGAAGAAGGCGTGGGCGATCTTGGCTGGGTTGTCGACATGCAGGAGCGGTATTTCTCGCTGGCAAGTGAGGATATCCGCCGCTCCGCCGCCCGCCGTGCCGACGCCTGGATGGCCAAGCATGAGCCGATGCGCGCGCCTTCTGCCGAAGCTCTCAGCGCATCGGCGCTGCGGTAAACACCACCCATCCGTATGAAACGGACACCGCCGCCTGCGGCTCGTGCCGCAGGTGTTTTGCTATTCAGGGGCGGGCATTCAGCTTCGCCCGAGGGCACGATGCCGCCGCATGATGAGCTTGACGCATCGAGTGCCGGTTAAGCCTGCGCGGCGCTTGAGCCTTTTCAAGGCGTGATCCATCAGCGTCTCAGAGCCTTGCTATGAGACATGAGAGCGGTGCCGCTCAGGCGGCAAGATCCACCCAGACCGGCACATGGTCGGAGGGCTTTTCCCAGCCGCGCACATGGGCGTCGATGCCGCAGCCGCGCATCAGGTCGCTCGCCTGCGGCGACAGCAGGATGTGGTCGATGCGGATGCCGTTGTTCCGCTGCCAGGCACCGGCCTGATAATCCCAGAAAGTGTAGGTTTCGGCGGCATCCGTCGAGGCGCGCACGGCTTCGGTGAAGCCGAGATTGACAAGGCTGCGGAAGCGGTTGCGGCTTTCGGGCTGGAAAAGGGCGTCGCCCAGCCAGTCCTGCGGATTGCGCGCATCCTTCGGCTCGGGGATGACGTTGTAATCGCCCAGCAGCAGGAAGGGCATTTCCTCGGCAAGGCGCGTACGGGCATGGGCGATCAGCCTGTCCATCCAGCGCAGCTTGTAGGGGAATTTTTCCGTGCCCAGCGGGTTGCCGTTGGGAAGGTAGAGGCAGCCGACGCGCAGCGCCCCGCCGTCTGTCGAAACGGTTGCCTCGATGTAGCGGGCCTGCTCGTCGCTGTCATCGCCCGGCAGGCCGCGCTGGATATCCTCGAGCGGCTGGCGGGAGAGGATCGCAACACCGTTGAACCCTTTCTGCCCGTGAGTAGCGGCGTGATAGCCCAATTCCTCGAAAGGCGCGGAAGGGAAGGCCTCGTCCACCGACTTGATTTCCTGGAAGCAGGCAATGTCCGGCTTTGCCTCGGAAAGCCATTGCAGCGCCGTGCCGATGCGGGCCTTGACCCCGTTGATGTTCCAGGTGGCGATCTTCATTCCCGCAGCCCGTCCTTCTGCCAATCTCATGTTCTCCGGCTGACAGTGTTAGCAGGCACGTGGGGGGATGGCCAGAGAGAGGGGGGGCTGGCAGCAGGTGGATTGCAAGGAAATGCTGGTGCAAGCGGGCAATTTGCCTTGCTCCAGCTCTTCCATCGTCATCCGGCCGAAGCGAAGCGGAGAGCCGGGACCGGTGAGCCAAGGCCTGGCGGATATGGTTCGCCGCACAAACAACAACTGCCACGGCTCACCGGTCCCGGATCGCGCGGCGCGCGTCCGGATGACGATGGAGAGGTATCGTAAACCGTTGGCGCATCCAGCGCGAACTGCGCCAGACAGTGCTTCAGATCGTAAAACTCGTGCCGCAGCCGCAGCCGGCGACGGCGTTGGGATTGCGGATCTGGAAGGACTGGCCCATCAGATCGTCGATGAAGTCGATTTCCGAGCCTTCCATGTACTGGAGGGACACCGAATCGACCAGAACAGTGGCGCCGTCGCGCTCAATGACCAGATCATCCTCCTCGCGGGCGGTGACCACGTCATACTTGTACTGAAGACCCGAGCAGCCGCCGCCTTCGACGCTGACGCGCAGCATGGAGCCGGGCGTTTCGCCGGCGAGAATCTTTGCAACACGGCGGGCGGCGCGGGCGCTCAGGGTGACCGGAGTGGCGGCTTCCAGGGTGTCTGTGCTCATGAAATCGGCTTCCCTTAGGGTGCGGCGCTGGATTTCTGCAGGAAAATGGCCATATCCAGCCATTCACAGGGTGTCATCACAGTTGCGCCTTGTCTTGACTAATAGGTATGTACGCATTGGGCCTGCGTCAATTGCACAAGCGCAAGGTCAGGAATGCCGTCCGGTACGGTCAGCTTGCAGGTGGGGTGATTTGAATGACAGTAGCGAGCCTTGGGTATGGGGCGCAGGCGCGCGCAATTTATGCGCAGGATCCTGCGCTGACACGCGGCCGTCTTCACCCCGAGCCGGAGAGCCCGACGCGCACACCCTTCCAGCGCGACCGGGACCGCATCATTCATTCCACCGCCTTCCGCCGCCTGAAGCACAAGACGCAGGTCTTCGTCTATCACGAGGGCGATCACTACCGCACGCGCCTGACCCATACGATCGAGGTGTCGCAGATCGCCCGCGCGCTCGCCCGCGCCCTGCGGCTCGATGAGGATCTGGCCGAATGCCTGGCGCTCGCCCATGACCTTGGCCACACGCCCTTTGGCCACGAGGGCGAGGATGTGATGCATGAGTGCATGGCCCCATACGGCGGCTTTGACCACAATGCCCAGTCCCTGCGCGTGGTCACCTCGCTGGAACACCGCTACGCCGAATGGGACGGGCTGAACCTCAGCTGGGAAACGCTGGAAGGCCTTGTGAAGCACAACGGCCCGCTGGTGGATGCCTCCGGCGCGCCGCTCGGCAAGTTCAAGGACAGCGTGCTGCCCTTCGCCATCCGCACCTATTCGGACAAGCAGGATCTGCGCCTCGACAGCTGGCCAAGCGCAGAGGCGCAGGCCGCCGCCATTGCCGATGACATTGCCTATGACGCCCACGATCTGGATGACGGGCTGCGGGCGCGGCTGTTCAACATTCAGGACATCGCCGAAGTGCCGTTCCTGGCGGATATCCTGCAGGAAGTCGATAGCCGCTATCCGGGGCTGGACGAGCCGCGGCGTATCCATGAGATCGTCCGCCGCCAGATCACACGCATGGTGGAAGACGTGATCCGCGAGGGAATCCGCCGCCTGCGCGAGCTGCAGCCGAAAAGCGCCGAGGACATCCGCAGGGCAGGGCATGCGGTGGTGGACTTCTCCGCAGAGATGAGCAAGGCCGAGAAGGAAGTGAAGCGCTTCCTCTTTGCCCGCATGTACCGGCACCCGGATGTGCTGTCGGTGCGCAAGCTGGTCGCGCGGATCACGCGCGAGCTCTTTGCCCATTACATGGCTACGCCGGCCGACATGCCGCGTGAATGGGCGGCCGGTGCTGCCGGCCTTGCACCGGAAGCGCGGGCGCGGCGCGTGTGCGACTTCATCGCCGGCATGACAGACCGCTATGCCATCGAGGAACACCGCCGTCTGTTTGACGATACACCGGATTTGGGCTAGGCCCGCCGCCAGACATGCCCCAGGGTGAAACCGGGGCGCTCAAGCCATTCCTTTTCAAGACAAGCCAGATTGGCCATACGATGAACATCTTCGCTGAATTCACCGCCCGGGTGCAGGCTGCCGTCAAGGCACTCGATCTTCCCAGCCCTTTGAGCGGTCAGGATCTTGCCCGCATCACCGTGGAAAGCCCGCGCGATCCGGCCCATGGCGACCTTGCCACCAATGCGGCCATGGTTCTGTCGAAACCGCTCGGCATGAAGCCGCGCGATCTGGCCGGCCAGATCTCAGCAGCTCTTGCCAAGGATGCCGAGGTTGCGGAGGTCAGCGTTGCCGGGCCCGGCTTCATCAACCTGCGCGTCAAGCCCGTGGTGTGGCAGCGGATTCTGGGCGCTGTCGTCAGCAGCGGCCTTGACTTCGGCCGCTCCGCACTGGGTGGCGGCGCCAAGGTCAATGTCGAATATGTTTCGGCCAATCCGACGGGCCCGATGCATGTGGGCCACACGCGCGGCGCGGTCTTCGGCGATGCGCTGGCCAACCTGCTGGCCTATGCCGGTTATGAAGTAACCCGCGAATACTACATCAACGACGCAGGCTCGCAGATCGACACGCTCGCCCGCAGCGCCTTCCTGCGCTACCGCGAGGCTCTGGGTGAGGAGATCGGCGAAATCCCGGCAGGCCTCTATCCGGGCGACTATCTGAAGCCGGTGGGCGAGGAACTGGCCAAGGCCCACGGCAAGGCGCTGCTGGAGATGGGCGAGGACGCCGCTCTGCCCATCGTCAAGGAAGCGGCGATTTCGGGCATGATGGAGCTGATCAGGGGAGATCTAAAGCTCCTCAACGTGCATCACGATGTGTTTTTCTCCGAGCGCACCCTGCATGAGCGCAGCGAAGGCGGAGAATCGCCCATCGACCGGATGCTGGACGTGCTGCGCGGCCGTGATCTCGTCTATGAGGGAACCCTGCCGCCGCCGAAGGGCCAGCTGCCGGAAGACTGGGAAGACCGCGAGCAGACCCTGTTCCGCGCCACCGGCTTTGGCGATGACATCGACCGCCCGCTGAAGAAGTCCGACGGCTCCTACACCTATTTCGCCGCCGACGTTGCCTATTTCCTGTCGAAATACGAGCGCGGCTTCAAAGAGATGGTCTATGTGCTGGGTGCCGACCATGGCGGCTATGTCAAGCGTCTGGAGGCGGTCGGCAAGGCCATCTCCGGCGGTTCGTCCGAGGTGATCGTTCGCCTGTGCCAGCTGGTGAAGCTGTTCCGGGCGGGTGAGCCCGTGCGCATGTCCAAGCGTGCCGGCGATTTCGTCACCCTGCGCGATGTGGTGGAGGAAGTGGGCCGCGATCCCGTGCGCTTCATGATGCTGTTCCGCAAGAATGATGCGCCGCTCGACTTCGATTTCCAGAAGGTGACGGAACAGTCGAAGGACAATCCCGTCTTCTATGTTCAGTATGGCCATGCCCGCTGCTGCTCTGTGCTGCGTCAGGCAGCTGAGGAGCTGAAGGGGCAGGATCTGTCGGACGCTGCGCTGGCCGCGGTGAGCTACGAAGGCCTGAGTGATTCCGGCGAACTGGAGCTGATCGGCAAGCTTGCGATGTGGCCGAAGATGGTCGACGCCGCCGCCGAGGCGCATGAGCCGCACAGAATCGCGTTTTTCCTGCACGATCTGGCAAGTTCCTTGCATGCGCACTGGAACCGTGGCAAGGAAATGCCGCAATTACGTTTTATTAACCCTGAAAATACAGAGTTGACTCTTGCGCGTCTTGCTCTTGTGAGGGCAGTATCTTTGGTTCTTGCTTCTGGGCTTGCAATTCTTGGAGTCGACGCCCCCCAGGAAATGCGCTGAGGCAGGAGAGCGTGTCCGGCCGGGTGATCCCGGATAGCCAGTTGGCCTGGCCGGATGCCATCGGTGGAACGCAACACGAATATGTCTCAACGCTCTGACTTTCCCAGATCCGATTCTTTCCGTGAGGCAGATGCTGCCGCACGGCATACGGACGATCAGCTGGGCGCTGAGGATCCGCTGGTTCAGCTGGCGCGCATCGTCAACCGCAACCGTCCCGCGTCTTCAGAATCTGGCAGCGATTACTTCGCAGCACTGGATCAGGATGATCTGCTGCGGGAGCCGGCGGGGCAGCTCCCGTTTTCCCAGCCTGCCGGCTACGGCCGTGACGAGAGCCATGGCGCTCACGGCCAGCCGGAAAGCTATGCTGGCCAAGAGGCTTATGCCGGCGCCGGATCCTATGCGGATGAGCCGTACGAAGCCTATCCGGACCAGCCGGATTATGGCGCTCCGGCCGTGGCCCTGCCTGAAGACTTCCATCTGGAAGACCCCTATGGCACTCCCCGCAGCGAAGAGAGCGGCTACCCTGAGGCCGTGTCGCAGCCTTTCGTGACACCGGATCTGCGCGGCGGCGGTGATCCCTTGCGCTATGAAGAGTCAGAGCCGGCGCAGTATGCCCCGTCGGTGGAGAGCTATGGCTTGCGCGGCTCCTCCGGCCTTCAGCTCGACGAAGAAGCCTTCGCCTCTTCACTGGCCGCCGGTGAGGGGGACTATTACGCTGGCGAGAGCGCTGAGGACGAGGCTGCTGCTGGCCTGCGCCCGGCCCTGAACCTGTCTCTCGATCCGGAAGAGCTCGCGGGCTACCCGGAAGATGATGCCGCCATGACCGGCGCCGGGGGGGACGCAAGTCAGTCTTATGGCGCATCGGCCTATGCTGACGAGGGCTACGCAGACGATGGCACTTACCCGGCAGAAGAAGCCTATACGGAACAGGCTTACTTCTCCGGGGACTCCGCTGGCAATCTGACGGCGGGTGGCAGCCGGTATGACGCCGGGGATAAGGGCGCGTTGCGCGGGTCGCTGGATCGGGGAAGCGGCTTTGATTTTGCAGCCAGCCTGGAGCAGGGGCTGGAGGATGAGCTGCAGGGCGCCTTCGAGGCAGGGCTTCAGGAACAGGGCCGCGTTCAACCGGCCTCTTCCTTCGCCGGATATGGCGAGGAGAGGCCTGCTCCTTCCGCTCATGGCCCGGAGACGGGATCCATGGCGGCAAGTCTTTCGGCCGCTCTTGCCGGATCGCTGGTGTCTGCGCTGAGCGAAGAGGTTTCTGCGGCCGGGGCAAAATCTGGGGAACGGACCTTCAAGCCGCGCGCAACACCCCAGATGCCTCAGGCCAAGGCCGAGCCTTCGAACAAAGCCGCCAGTGCGCCGTCTTACGGAGGCTATGACCCCGAGGCCCTGGCCGCGGCGCCCCAGCCGAGCAAGGCGGCGGCCGCTGCCGTTCCCTTTGTGCCGGATGCCACGCAGCCCTGGCCATCGCTGGCGTCCGATGCAGCTGTGCGCAGCGCAAAGGAGGCTTCGGCCAGCTTTGCCGAGCTTGATGATCTGGTCGGGTCCCTGTTCAAGGATGAAAGACTGCAGCGGGGCAATGAGCCGGAGCGCAAGTCCTCCGGCCTTGATCCTGCCGATATCGATGACATGGCCTGGCCGGAGGCCTTGCGCAATCTTCCGCGCGAGGCCGGTCCTGCCGAGGATGATCTGTCTGAGGGCGAGATTGCCGATATCTTCGCCCGGAGCCGTCCGCAGGCTCAGCAGCTGCCGCTGCTGTATGACGAGGACGAGGCACCGCCCCCTCCCGGAGGCTATGACCTTGATGCGGTGGCCCGTGCCATGCAGGAGAGTGATCCGACGCTTGCGGGCGCCGGTATCCTTCCGCCCCATTCCGCCTATGAAGAGCAGGCAGCTCCGCATTCGGGCAACAGCCGCCGCGGGCTGAAGATTGCCGCCGCCGTGCTTGGCGTTGCCGTTGCCGGAGGGGCTGCCTTTGCGCTGCTCGGATCCGGCGGCTCGTCTGTGCCGGATGGCCCGCCGCAGGTGATTGCAGGGCTTGAAGAGCCGCTGAAAACCTATCCCGAACCGGCCGCAAGCGGCCCCAGCCAGCCCGCCAAGCTCATCTATGACCGTGTTGGCGGAGAGCCGGCCGATGGTGAGCGCATGGTTGTGCAGGACAGCCCGGAGCCGGCCGAACTTCCCCCCGCACCGGTGGATGGTTCTGCATCGGATCTGACGCCGGGGGCACCGAAGCGGGTGCGCACGCTCGTGGTGCGGCCCGACGGCACGATTATCAACGGCGCTTCGAGCGCTGATACGGCCGGGACAGGGACAGTACGGACCGTTTCGCCCGCGCCGGTTGCGCAGGCACCGGCACTTGAAACACCGGGCATGCCCGGCGCAGCCGGTGCACTGGCTCCGGTTGCGGCCCTGACGCCGGCGCCGGGCGCCGAGGAGGCCGCAGGGCCTCTGACGCCGGTAACGCCGGAAGAACAGCGGGCCGCGGATGCGATTTTCAACGGTGCAACACCGCGGGTGAAGCCGGTTCCAGGTGCGCATGTTGCTGCGGTTCAGGCGCAGCGGGTTCCGGCCCAGCCTTCCACGCCGCAGCCTGTCAATTCCGGACCGCTCAACCTGACTCAGCCGGTGGCACCCCAGCCCGTTGCGGCTCAGCCCGCGCAGCAGGCGCAGGCTTCCGCCCCTGCCGCGTCCTCGATTGCACCGGGTGTCTATGTGGTGCAGGTGACGTCCCAGCGCAGCCAGGAACAGGCGCAGACCGCTTACGCCGCCCTTCAGCGCCGCTACCCGTCGGTTCTGGGCGGACAGACGCCGGTGATCGAGCCGATCGAGATCGAAGGCCGCGGCACGTTCTACCGCGTGCGCATTCCGGCCGGGTCCAAGGATGCAGCCGACGCGCTCTGCGGCAGCTTGCAGTCCGCAGGCGGCGATTGCTTCGTCCGCCGCAACTGAGACGGACAGCCAGAGAAGGAAAACGCCGGTCACGTGACCGGCGTTTTTCTTTTTAAAGGCAATACCTTACATCAATGCCTTTACAAGATGCGGCAGACTGCGCTCCAGCCGGTAGTCGATGGAGGAATGGTTGTCCGGGAACTCCTCATAGACATGCGCCACACCCCTTGCGGTCAGCGTCTGGTGCAGGCGGCGGGCGCCGTAGAGAAGATTGTACTGGTCGACGTCACCGCAATCGATCCACAGCGCCTTGAGGCTGGACAACGCGTCCAGGTGCCGGGTGACGATCTGCGCCGGGTCATGTGCCAGCCAGTTGGCCCAGCGTTCGGGGATGAGCTCGCATGTGCCGGAGGTGACCGGCAGGCGGATGCCGCAGAAACTGTCCGGGTCCGGATCATAGCTGGCGGCCATGGCGAGGGACATCAGCACATGCATGTCGGAACCAGAGAATTTCGGTCCTGCCTCGAAGTCGGTGATGAAACGCTCCACCGAGCCGCCCTTGCGTGCCAGCGTGCGCAGCACGTTGGGCATGTCGGGCAGGTAGCACAGCTCGAAACCCATGTCGCCGGAATGGCAGGCGGCCGCCGACCACACATCCGCGTGCCGCATGGCATGCATGATGGCGCCATAGCCGCCGGAAGACTTGCCGAAAAGCCCGCGCTTGCCCTTTCCGCCGCAGCCGAAGCGGCTCTCGACCGCCTCCAGCATCGGGCCGGTGAGATATTGCGCCCACAGGCCCATGGCGGCCGAATCGACATACTGGTTGCCGCCCAGCCGGGTGAAGCAGTCGGGCATGGCAATGACAACCGGGGGCAGGGTGCCATCTTCGATCATCCGGTCCAGCCGCTCGGGCAGGTTCTCGCCGAAGTTCTTCCAGGCGGCATGGCCGGGGCCCGATCCGGTGAAACCTGCGAGGTCCACCAGCAGCGGAAGCCCCTTGCCATCATGGCCATGGGGCACGTAGACGATGACTTCGCGCTCTGCCGGATCGCCCAGGAGATTGGCTGCCAGCAGGGAGCTTGCGACCGTGAGGCTGTGAAGACTTCCCTTGGGTGTGTCGTGGCGCTTGCGCATGATGGCATCCTGTGATTGGCACATGGGTCTCAGGGCATGTTTATGAGCCAGGCGCACAGAGGGTGCAAATCAGCCCTTTGTGCGGCCTGACAGATCCGGGCGGTTCCTGTGGACGGACGCCCGCAAAGGTGTTTGATGACGAAGGCATTCATCACGGGCTGTGCGGGGCTGGAACTTTCTGAGGATGAGCGCGCCTTTCTGGCTGCCGAAGACCCGTGGGGGCTCATTCTCTTCCGACGCAACTGCGAGAGCCGCGAGCAGATCGGGGCGCTGACGGCCGCCTTCCGTGAGGCAGTTGGCCGCAGCGATGCGCCCGTGCTGATCGACCAGGAAGGCGGGCGGGTGCAGCGCCTGCGCCCGCCGCTTGCCCCGTCCTATCCGCCTGCGCGCCGCTTCGGTGCGCTCTATGAGCAGGACGGGGAGAAGGGCCTGCGCGCCGCTTTTCTCGGCGCCCGGCTGATCGCCCATGACCTGGCTGAACTCGGCATTACAGTGGACTGCATGCCCGTGCTGGACGTGCTGTTCCCGCAGACCGTGGATGCCATCGGCGACCGGGCCTATGCGGATGAGCCGGAGACGGTGGCGGCACTTGCCCGCGCAGCCTGTGACGGCCTGCTGGCAGGCGGAGTGCTGCCGGTGATCAAGCATCTGCCCGGGCATGGGCGGGCAGAAGTCGACAGCCATCTGGAGCTGCCGCGCGTGCGGGCACCGCGCACTGATCTGGAAGCGGTGGACCTGCTGCCGTTCCGCAAGCTGGCGGATCTGCCGCTGGGCATGACCTGTCATCTGCTGTTCGAGGATATCGATCCGGTTCATCCGGCCACCCAGTCGAAGATCATCATTGAAGAGGTTATCCGCCGTCAGATCGGCTTTGACGGCGTGTTGATGAGTGACGATCTTTCCATGGAGGCTCTGGGCGGCGATATTGGCAGCCGGGCTGCGAAATCCTTTGCTGCGGGCTGCGATCTTGCGCTTCACTGCAACGGGGATCTCAAAGAGATGCGGCAGGTGGCGGCAGTTGCGCCGGTGCTGCAAGGCGGCAGCCTTGACCGCTGCGCGCGGGCCCTCACCGCGCGCCGGATGCCGGAAACGGGCTTTGATAGGCTTGCGGCGCGGGCGGAAATGGACGAATTGCTGGGCGGTGCGGGGCTTGCCTGAATTTGTGCGGCCCGGAACCAGCGCGTGAAGGAAACGGCAGATGGTGACACAGCCGGACTTTCTGGAAGGCCCGCCCATCGACAGCGAGCGGGCGGTGTCCGATCCGCAGCTTGTCGTGGACGTGGACGGCTTTGAAGGCCCGCTCGACCTGCTGCTGACGCTGGCGCGCGGCCAGAAGGTGGATCTCACGCGCATTTCCATTCTGGCGCTGGTGGAGCAGTATCTTGCGTTCGTCTCGGAAGCCCACAAGATGCGGCTGGAGCTGGCGGCCGACTATCTGGTGATGGCGGCCTGGCTCGCCTATCTGAAGTCGCGCCTGCTGATCCCCGAGCAGAAGAGCGAGGATGAGCCGACGGGCGAGGAACTGGCCGCAGCTCTTGCCTTCCGCCTGCAGCGCCTTGAGGCGATGCGCAATGCCGCTGCTGCGCTGATGGCCCGCAACCGGCTGGGCCGGGATGTGTTTGCCCGCGGCGCGCCGCAGCAGCTGGCCGTGCAGCGCAAGAGCGTCTGGACGGCGACCATCTACGAGCTTCTGACTGCCTATGCGGCGCAGCGTCAGCGCCAGTCGGTCACCCACGTGCGGGTGCGGCTCAGGACCGTGTGGTCACTGCAGGAAGCGCGCGAAATCCTCACGCGCCTTGTCGGCACCATGGCGGACTGGGCGCCGATCAATTCCTATCTGATGGATTATCTGATGGACGATCAGGAACGGGCGACCGTACTCGCAAGCACGTTCTCCGCGAGCCTCGAAATGGTCCGTGAGGGACATATCGAGCTGCGCCAGTCCGGCCCGTTCGAGCCGGTCTATATCAGAAAACGGCAGGAGGGTTCCCGCGATGGCGGATGAAATCGACCGGGATGGCCTGCGCATGGTGGAGGCGCTGCTCTTTGCCTCTGCCGAGCCGCTGGCGCGGGACGATATTGCCGCCCGCCTGCCGCAGGGCATGGATGTGGATGGGCTCCTGTCCGAGCTGAAACGCCATTATGCGATGCGCGGCGTCAATCTGGTGCGGGTGGCCGGAAAATGGGCCTTCCGCACCGCCGAGGATCTGGCCTATCTGCTGCAGCGGGAGGCGGTGGAACAGCGCAAGCTGTCACGGGCGGCGCTGGAAACCCTTGCCATTATCGCCTATCACCAGCCGGTGACCCGCGCCGAGGTGGAAGAAATCCGCGGCGTTTCGACCAACAAGGGCACACTGGACGTGCTGATGGAAACCGGCTGGATCCGCATGCGCGGCCGCCGCAGGACACCGGGCCGCCCGGTCACCTACGGCACCACGGATGCCTTTCTCGACCATTTCGGGCTGGAGGTCATCGGCGATCTGCCGGGCCTTGAGGAACTGAAGGGGGCAGGGCTGCTCGACAGTGCCATCCCCGCCAGCTTCCATGTGCCGATGCCTGACGATTCGGACGCCCTTGCACCGGATGAAGATCCGCTGGAGACAGGGGAACTGTTCGATTTCGAGGAGCTTGAAGAAGAGGAACCGCAGCAATGAGCGCAACCGCCCTGAAGGAACGGCCCGAAAGCGGCGATACCCCCGGCTGGGGGGCTCGCGGCACGGCGGGGGCGGCTTTCGCAGCTGGTCTGGCCTTTGAGAATGTCTTTCATTCCTATGATGGGGTGCCGACGCTGCATGGTGTCAGCCTCAGCATCGAGCCGGGCGAAATTCTCTGCCTTCTGGGCCATTCGGGCTGCGGCAAGACAACGCTGATGCGCATTGCGGCCGGTGTCGAGCCGCAGACGTCCGGCCGCGTGCTGATCAATGGCGAGGAAGTTGCCGGGCCGGCCCGCTTCCTGCCGCCCGAGAAACGCGGTGTGGGCCTGATGTTCCAGGACTATGCGCTGTTTCCGCATCTCACCAACCGTGAGAACGTGATGTTCGGCCTGACGCAGTTGAGCCGGGATGCGGCCCGCTCGGTCGCCGGGCAGATGCTGGCGCGGGTGGGGCTGGCGGGCTACGCGGATGATTATCCCCATTCTTTGTCCGGCGGCGAGCAGCAGCGCGTGGCGCTGGCCCGCGCGATTGCACCGCGCCCCGGCATCCTGCTGATGGATGAGCCCTTTTCGGGCCTTGACCGGCGCCTGCGCGACGATGTGCGGGAGGAAACCCTGATGATCCTGCGGGAGACGCGGGCGACCTGCATCATGGTGACCCACGACCCGGAAGAGGCGATGCGCATGGGCGACCGGATCGCCCTCATGCGGCGCGGACGGCTGGTGCAGTTCGGCACGGCGCGGGAGCTTTATCTCCAGCCCGCAAGCCGGTTTGCCGCCCGTTTCTTCTCCGAGGTCAATGAACTGGAGGGCGTGGCCACGGCAGACGGGCTGGAATGCGCCCTGGGGCGGCTGGCGCTGGAGCCGGAGCGCTGCTTGCCTGCCGGCACGAAACTGGACATCTGCGTGCGCCCGGAAGGTGTGATTCTTTCCGGCGCAGAGGGCAAAGGCTGCAAGGGGCGCATTCTCAGCCGCCGCTTCATCGGCATGGCAGATCTGGTGCTTGTGGACGTGGAAGGACTGTCCCAGCCCCTGAAGGCGCGGTTGCGCGGTGATGAGGGCCTTACTGCAGGTGCTGATGTGAGTGTGGAGCTTGATCCACGGGATGTACTTGCCTTTGCCAAAGAGGCCGTAACCGACTAGAAGGAGCTTGCGGGGCCGTGTTCCGGGTCCCACATCTACCGGGCGCGGCGCTTCCTGGAAAAGCGTCCTGCGCCATGGGCAAGGGTGCACGAGGGCAGGGCATTGCGTATCTGACCCATATTGGGAGTTCAGGGAATGAGTATTGGTATCTGGCAGCTGCTGATCATCGCAGTGATCGTCATCCTGCTCTTCGGGCGTGGCAAGATCTCCGACCTGATGGGCGACGTTGCCAAGGGCATCAAGAGCTTCAAGAAGGGCATGGCTGAGGACGACACGCCCGGGAAGGCTCCCGAAGCGTCCAAGACCATCGAACACAAGCCGGCCGATCCGGTTGCTGCCGACAAGGTACAGGACCAGTCCAAGGCTGGCTGATCCGTCAGTCGCTTTGTCGCTAGGGATGGCGGTTATTCATGTTCGATATCGGATGGGCTGAACTTATGGTGATTGCCTGCGTGGCGATCATTGTCGTTGGCCCGAAAGACCTGCCGCGGATGCTGCGGACCTTCGGTCAGATCGTCGGCAAGGCGCGGCGGATGGCCAACGAGTTCCAGTCGACCTTCAATGATGCCATCCGCGAGGCTGAGCGTCAGGCCGACATCGACGACATGCGCAAGGCGGCCGACGCTGCTGCCAACTTCAATCCTCTGGGGGACCTGAAGAAGGCGATTGAAGGGGACCGTGCGGCCGGCAAGGAAGCCGCCTCTCAGGCTCCAGCGGCGGATGCAGCGGCACCCGTTTCGCGGCCGGTGCCCGTTTCCGCTGCCAGCTCGACGGAAGAACAGCCGCTGGCGGTTCCTGTGACAGGGCCTCAACCGCCTGAACCCGTGGTTGAGCTCAAATCTGAGCCTGCTCCAGCCGCGCCGGCCCCCCCCGCAGAAGCACAGGCTGCACCCGCTTCCCAGGACAAGACAGCATGAGCCAGGACGACATCGACGCCTCCAAGGCGCCGCTCATCGAGCACCTGATCGAGCTGCGCTCCCGCCTGCTGAAGTCGGTTATCGCCTTCATCATCATGTTTGTCGTGTGCTTCTACTTCGCGACGGACATCTACAACATCCTGACGGTGCCCTATCTGAAGGCAGTGGGATCGGCCAAGCCTGTGGAGATGATCTTCACGGCGCCGCAGGAGTGGTTCTTCACCCAGATGAAGCTGGCGCTGTTCGGCGCGCTGTTCCTGGCGTTTCCGGTGATTGCCTCGCAGGTCTACATGTTCGTGGCGCCGGGGCTCTACAAGAACGAGCGGCAGGCCTTCCTGCCGTTCCTGGCGGCAACGCCCGTCCTGTTCCTGATGGGTGCGTGCCTCGTCTATTTTTTCGTCATGCCGATGGCGATGGGCTTCTTCCTGTCGATGGAGCAGACGGGCGGCGAGGGCAAGGTGGCCATCCAGCATCTGGCCAAGGTGAGTGAATATCTCGGTCTCATCATGACCCTGATCTTCGCCTTCGGCCTCGTGTTCCAGCTGCCGGTGGTTCTGACGCTGCTGGGCCGCTCCGGCTTCCTGACCTCGCAGGCGCTCAAGGAAAAGCGGAAATATGCGATCGTGGTGAGTTTCATCGCGGCCGCCGTTTTGACCCCGCCCGATCCCATCAGTCAGATCGGCCTTGCGGTCCCGACCTTGCTTCTCTACGAAGTGTCCATTCTTTCGGTGCGGATGATCGAGCGCAAGCGGGCCGAAAAGGAAAAGGAAGACGCGGAGGCGTGAACCGCCTCCAGCCTTCCTTGCCTTTGCCCCTTCCGCCGGTCTGTCCGGGCCGCATTTCCTGTCTTTCAGCGGAAGCCTGACATGTTCGACATCAAGTGGATCCGGGAGAATCCCGACGCCTTCGACGCAGCCCTCGCACGCCGTGGCCTCGACAAGGCATCCGCCCGTCTCATCGCCCTCGACGATGCGCGCCGCAGCCACATCGCCCGCCTGCAGGAAGCCCAGGAGCGCCGCAACGCGGCTTCCAAGGAAATCGGCAAGGCCAAGGCCACGAAGGATGAGGCAGCGGCTCAGGCGCTGATCGATGAAGTTGCCAAGATCAAGACCTTCATTCAGGAGGGCGAGGAAGAAGAGCGCCGTCTGAACGAGGCGCTCGACAAGGCGCTCTGCGTCATCCCCAACCTGCCGCTGGACGATGTGCCTTATGGCGAGGATGAAAGCGGCAACGTTGTCTACCGCACCTGGGGTCAGAAGCCGGAGCTGAGTCTTGGCTTTGCGCCGAAGGAGCATTACGAACTGGGCGAGGCCAACGGCGGCATGGACTTTGCCGTTGCGGCCAAGCTGTCGGGCGCGCGCTTCGTTGTCCTCAAGGGCCAGCTGGCGCGGCTTGAACGGGCGCTCGGCCAGTTCATGATCGACCTGCACACGACCCAGAACGGCTACACCGAAGTGTCGCCGCCGCTGCTCGTCAATTCCGAAGCCCTCTTTGGCACCGGCCAGTTGCCGAAGTTCGAGGAAGACCTCTTCAAGGCCGGTGACAACCACTATCTCGTGCCCACCGCAGAGGTGCCGCTGACCAATCTGGTGGCGGGCGAAATCCTGACGGAAGACATGCTGCCGCTGCGCGTCACGGCGCTGACCTATTGCTTCCGTTCGGAAGCCGGTTCTGCCGGCCGCGATACGCGCGGCATGCTGCGCCAGCACCAGTTCCAGAAATGCGAGCTGGTGTCGGTGACAACGCCCGAAACCTCGCTGGACGAGCTGGAGCGCATGCTTTCCTGCGCCGAAATGGTGCTGCAGAAGCTTGGCCTGCATTACCGCGTCATGACCCTGTGCACCGGCGACATGGGCTTCGGCTCGCAGAAGACCTATGACATCGAGGTCTGGCTGCCGGGACAGAACACCTACCGCGAAATCTCGTCCTGCTCTGTCTGCGGCGACTTCCAGGCCCGCCGCATGAGTGCGCGCCTGCGTCCGTCGGATCCGGCGGCCAAGGGCCTGCGCTACGTGCATACGCTCAACGGCTCGGGTCTTGCTGTCGGCCGCACGATGATTGCGGTGATGGAGAACTACCAGAACGCCGATGGCAGCATCACGGTGCCGGAGGTTCTGCGCCCCTATATGGGCGGCCTCGAAAAGATCGGGTGAGCGATGCGCATTCTCATCACCAATGATGACGGCATCCATTCTCCGGGGCTCTATGCCCTGGAGCGGATTGCGAAGACCCTGTCCGATGATGTCTGGATCGTCGCGCCGGAAACCGACCAGAGCGGCGTTGCCCATTCGCTGACGCTGTCCGAGCCGCTACGCCTGCGCCAGGTGAACGACCGCCACTTTGCCCTGCGCGGCACGCCGACAGACTGTGTCATCATGGGGGCCCGCAAGGTGCTGCCAGGTATGCCGGATCTCATTCTCTCCGGTATCAACCGGGGTGAGAATGTCGCCGATGACGTGACCTATTCGGGCACCGTTGCAGGCGCCATGGAAGGGGCCATCCTCGGCATTCCCTCGATCGCCGTCTCGCAGGCCTATGGCTACGGGCAGGGGCGCAACCCGGACTATTCCACGGCGGAAACGCATGGCCCGGCGCTGTTCCGCAAGCTGCTGGACTTCAGGCTTCCGCGTTACACGCTTTTGAACGTCAACTTTCCCGCCTGTCCGGTGGATCAGGTGGCGGGCGTGCGGGTGACCGTGCAGGGGCATCACGAGCAGACGGGTCTGATGGTGGATGAACGCGTTGATGCGCGCGGCTTCCCGTATTTCTGGCTTGGCTTCACCGCCCGCACGCATGATCCTGTCGGCAACAGCGATCTCAACGCACTCAATGCCAATTGCATCTCCGTGACGCCGCTGCGCCTGGATCTGACTGCGCATGATCTTGTCGGGCTGGTGGCGGAGCATCTGGCCTGATTGCGGGATGCAACGAGGGGCATAAAAGGGGTGGGGCATGCCGCAGCTGTTCGACACCGGTCCGGAATCGGTCACACAGGATGAGTCGGAGGCTCGTGCGGCGCTGGTTCTGTCCCTGCGCCGCCGCGGGCTGAATGACAGGCGTGTGCTCTCCGCCATCGAGCGGGTGCCGCGCCGGCTGTTTCTCTCTGCCCGCCATCACCGCTTTGCCTATGAGGATTCGCTGCTGCCGATCGAATGCGGTCAGGTGGTCAGTGCGCCGTCGATGGTGGCCAGGATGGTGCAGCTTCTGGAGATTGCGCCAAACCACCGGGTGCTGGAGATCGGCACCGGATCGGGCTATCAGACGGCAATTCTCTCCCACCTGAGCCAACAGGTCTTCACCGCAGACCGCTACCAGACGCTGATCAATCTTGCCCGCCAGCGCATTGCTGCGCTGAAGATCCAGAATGTCGAGTTTCATCATGCCGATGGGCTGACGGGTTTGCGCGAGAGAGCCCCCTATGACCGGATCATTCTGACAGGTTCAGTTCCGGCCATCCCCGATTCTGTGCGCCTTCAGCTTGCTCCGGATGGTATTCTGCTTGCCCCTGTCGGCCCGGCCGGGCAGAAGCAGGATCTCATGCGCATGCGCAAGACGGATGGCGAGTACCACAGCACGAAAGTTGGCGAAGTCCGGCTGGTCTCCTTGCGTGATGGGATTGCGCAGGTACTCTAAACGCCCGCAAATCAAGGGGTTTGCCTTTTGTTGATGCGGCGTTTAGGCTTTGTCAACCTTACTCACTTCTAATGATTGCCAGTGGTTTTCAACTGTGGATCAGAGTAGGGCGATGGCAAATCCGATGCGTGAGTATCGCAGCTCCCTGCGTTTGCGGGTCGCAGCAATCTGTGTACTGGCTTCTGTAGGCGCCGGGTGCAGCGGCAGCATCGAGCGCTTCGCTGACGGCCCCATTTACACCGGCAGCACGCCTAATCAGCGTTCGATCCTTGCAAGTTCCGGCGGTGGCCAGCCGACCTATCAGGACGTGGTGGCCGGGCGTGGCGGCAATAATGGGGGCTTGCCTGCTTCCGGCGGTTCGCCCCGCACGACGGGTTCGGTCTCCGGTTCGCCGCTACCGCCGCTGGCGCAATCTTCCGTTTCTCCGGCGCCGCAGCCGGTTGCTGCTGCTCCGGCGCCTGCCCAGCCCGTGGCTGCTCTTTCGCAGGCACAGGGCGAGCGGTCCTGGCGCGGCTGGTCAAGTGCGGGCGGGACCCGCGTGACCGCACGCCAGAACGAAACTGTGGCATCCATGGGCCAGCGCTTCGGCGTTCCTGCCGATGCCATCGCGGCCGTCAACGGGATCGACAGGAACGCCCCGCTGCAGGCCGGGCAGGCCGTGCTGATTCCCACCTATTCCACCGCAGGCGTTTCGGCTCCGCAGGCAACGCTGCCGCCCGCCGGCCGGGCTCCTGCAACAACCGGGTCCATTGCGCCTGCTCCGCAGCAGCTCGCTGCCGTCTCAGCGCCGGACCGCAAGCCGGCGGGTGTCCGTCAGGCCGCAAATGCTCCGGCTCCGGCCAAGCCGGTGACCCGCACGAACGAGCCGAAACCGGCTGCCCCGATCGCCGCCCTGCGTGAGGCGCAGCCGTCCAGCCTGCCTGCCAATGACAAGCCGGCCATAGAGGCTCTGAATTCCGCCGCTGCTGAAGGTAAGCCGGTGCAGACCGCGTCCATCGACCCGGATGAGGCCTTAGGCGGGCCGATGTTCCGCTGGCCGGTGCGTGGCCGCATCATTTCCGAATTTGGCTCCAAGCCGGGCGGCGCGCGCAATGACGGCATCAATCTGGCGGTGCCGGAAGGCACGCCGGTGAAAGCCGCCGGTGATGGTTCGGTCATCTATGCCGGAAATGAGCTGCAGGGTTTTGGCAATCTGGTTCTGATCCGCCACGCGGATGGCTGGGTTTCGGCCTATGCCCACAACAGCGAAATCCTGGTCAAGCGCGGTGACGAGGTGCAGCGCGGTCAGGTGATCAGCAAGGCGGGTGCCACCGGCAACGTGACCCAGCCGCAGGTGCATTTCGAGCTGCGTCAGGGCAACCGTCCGGTCGATCCGACGCGCTATCTGCCCAAGGGTTGACCGGCGCTTCGGATTAGCTCACTGAAGAACAAGGCCCGGAAAGCATGTGCTCCCCGGGCCTTGCTGATTCTGTGCCGCAGTTGCCTCAGGACAATGGTTTGCCGAGGCGGCCTGCCAGATCCTGGATATACTGGAAGGCAACGCGGCCCGAACGTCCGCCGCGGGTGGTGGACCATTCGAGAGCCTCTGCCCGCAGCGTTGCGGCATCGATCTCCAGCCCGAAATGGCGCACATAGCCGCCGACCATCTCCAGATAGTCGTCCTGGCTGCAGTTGTGGAAGCCGAGCCACAGGCCGAAACGGTCGGACAGGGAGACCTTTTCCTCCACCGCTTCGGCCGGATTGATCGCGGTCGAGCGCTCGTTCTCGATCATGTCGCGCGGCAGCAGGTGGCGTCGGTTGGAGGTGGCGTAGAAGATGACATTCTCGGGCCGTCCCTCGATGCCTCCCTCCAGAACTGCCTTCAGCGACTTGTAGGACGTATCATCGTGATCGAAGCTCAGGTCGTCGCAGAAGATGATGAAGCGGTGCGGAGCGCTCTTGATGATCTTCATCAGGGCGGGCAGGGTGCTGATATCCTCGCGGTGGATCTCGATCAGTTTCAGCGCGGGCACGCCGCCGTCAGAATTGATCGCCCCGTGAACGGCCTTCACCAGCGACGATTTGCCCATGCCTCTGGCGCCCCACAGCAGGGCGTTGTTGGCCGGAAGCCCCCTGGCAAAGCGCATGGTGTTTTCAAAGAGGAGATTCCGCACGCGGGAAACGGCGCACAGAAGGTCCAGGTCCACCCGGTTGACCTTCGGCACGGGCGATAGTTCGCCAGGGTGAGGCTGCCAGACAAAAGCGTCTGCAGCGGCAAAGTCCGGGGCAGACGGCTCAGCGGGAACAGCCCGGGCGATGAGGCTGATCAGTGTGTCGAGCTTTGCCGACAGCAACTGGAAGTCCGGGTTGATTTGTGAAAAATCTTTGGCGCCTTGGGTCATCGTGCAGGTGTAACTCGCGGTCTGAGTGCCTATATGGCGCGAGGAAACGCGTCTTAGTCAGGCTTAGCATGTGGGAAAGGGGACCGAAATGCCGGTTTTGGCTGGATCGGTACGCTCGATATTGCAGCATGGCTTGAATTGCGGGGCTCCCTCGGTATAGTCCGCGCAATCTGATGAAGGCGAAACCAGAAATAAACTGGTGGTGCCATCCGCCAATGGTGAAAATCGCCCTTCTGCGAGGAGAGCTTGATGTTGATTACCCCTGCCTATGCCCAGACCGGCGCCGGTGGCCCCGACTTCCTGATCCAGATGCTGCCCTTCGTGGCCATCTTTGCCATCATGTATTTCCTCATCATCCGCCCGCAGCGTCAGCGGGTGAAGAAGCACCAGGAAATGGTCGCCAACCTGCGACGCGGTGATACGGTGATCACGGCTGGCGGTCTGATCGCCAAGGTGGTCAAGGTGGTTGACGATTCGGAAGTGCAGGTTGAACTGTCTGAAGGCGTGCGCGTGCGTCTGGTGCGCTCCATGGTGCAGGAAGTGCGTTCCAAGTCCGAGCCGGTCAAGGACGGCGAATAATCCCATCCCTGCGGATCCCATTGGCCCGGCCCCTTGTGCCGGGCCTTAATACAGGCGTTTCGACATGCTCTATTTCGCACGCTGGAAGATCGCACTGATCATTGGTGTGATTCTTGCGGGCATTGTGTCCGTCTTGCCGAACTTTCTGCCGGCATCGGCACTTGCATCCTGGCCCAAGTGGCTTCCCCAGCGCCAGATTGTGCTTGGTCTCGATCTTCAGGGCGGTGCCTATCTGCTCTATGAGATCGACCGGCACGACTATATCCAGAAGAGCCTGACGACGCTGACAGGTGAGATCCGCAGCGAACTGCGCAAGGAGCCGCGCATCGGCTACACCGGTCTTGGCATCCAGGGTGAGAGCGTGCAGCTGCGCATCCGCGATATGGACCGCCTGAACGATGTGCGCGAGCGCCTGCAGCCGCTGGTCAATCCGCTGGTGAACTCCCTGTTCGGCGGCGGCTCGGTCAATGAATTCGCCCTGTCGGTAGATAACGACGGCCTCGTCCGCTTTACCTTCACCGAAGACGGCCTCAACCAGCGCATGGCTTCAATCGTGCAGCAGTCGATCGAGGTCATCCGCCGCCGCGTGGATGAACTGGGCACGACTGAGCCCAACATTCAGCGCCAGGGCACCGACCGCATTCTCGTGGAAGCGCCGGGCGAGCGGAACCCGGAGCGCCTGAAGGCGCTGATCGGCCAGACGGCGCAGCTGACCTTCCACCTCGTCGACACCACCATGTCCGCCGAACAGGCCATGCAGGGCCGCCCGCCGGCAGGTACCGTGGTGATCAGCTCGGTGGATGATCCTCCGGTGCCGTATCTTGTCGAGGAAGTGCCGCTGATGACCGGCGAGGATCTGTCCGACGCGCAGGTCTCGATCAATCAGCAGACCAACGAGCCTGTCGTGAGTTTCCGCCTGAATACGGCGGGCGCGCGCAAGTTTGCGACCGTCACCACGCAGAACGTCGGCCGGCCCTTTGCCATCGTGCTCGACAACGAAGTGATTTCCGCCCCGCGCATCAATGAGCCGATCACGCAAGGGGCGGGGCAGATCTCGGGCAATTTCACCGTCCAGACCGCCAATGATCTGGCCGTGCTGCTGCGCGCCGGTGCGCTTCCGGCGAAGCTCACCGTGATCGAGGAGCGGGCCATCGGCCCCGGCCTTGGTCAGGATTCCATCGATGCCGGCCGGCTTGCCTCGATGATCGGTGCCGCTGCGGTGGTCATTTTCATGCTGCTCGCCTATGGCCGTTTCGGTCTGTTCGCGGACATAGCCCTGGCGGTGAACGTGACGCTGATCTTCGCCATGCTGACGCTCTTGCAAGCAACGCTGACGCTGCCCGGTATCGCCGGTATCGTGCTCACCATCGGTATGGCGGTGGATGCCAACGTGCTGATCTATGAGCGCATACGCGAGGAATACCGCAACGGACGCTCGGCCATTTCGGCGATTGACGCAGGTTTCTCCCGCGCGTTCAGCACCATTGTGGACGCCAACGTGACGACGCTGATTGCGGCCCTCGTGCTGTTCCAGCTCGGCTCCGGCCCGGTGCGCGGCTTTGCCGTGACGCTGGCCATCGGCATCCTGACAACGGTGTTCACCGCCTTCACCTTCACTCGGCTTCTTGTCGCGATCTGGGTCCGCAGGGCCCGGCCGGCGAAGCTTGCGCTCTGATCCGGGAGAAAAACGTCATGGCTTTGCTCCGTCTCTTTCCGGACAACACCAAATACCGCTTCATGTGGTTCAGGACGGTCAGCTATCCGCTGTCCATCGTCATCGCCATCGTATCCTTCGGCCTGTTCTTTTCCGTGGGGCTCAATTACGGCATCGACTTCAAGGGCGGCAGCCTGATCGAGCTGAAGACGCAAGGGCCAGCAGACCTTGCCGCCATCCGCGGTGAGCTTTCGGCTCTCAATCTCGGCGACGTACAGGTTCAGCAGTTCGGCGATCCCGACGAGGTGCTGATCCGTATCGAGCAGCAGGATGGGGGAGAGCTGTCCCAGCAGGCGGCCATCAACAACATCCGCGAGACCTTCGAGGGGCAGGTGGAGTTCCGCCGCGTCGAGATCGTCGGTCCGCGCGTCTCCGGTGAACTGGCGAGAGCCGGCACCATTGGCGTGACCGTGGCGCTGATCTGTATCCTGTTCTATGTCTGGTTCCGCTTTGAATGGCAGTTTGCCGTGGGCGCCATCCTGACGACGCTCAACGATGTGATCGTCACCATCGGCCTTTTCGTGGTTCTGCAGCTCGACTTTACCCTGTCGAGCATCGCGGCCATCCTGACCATCATCGGTTATTCGCTGAACGACACGGTGGTGGTCTATGACCGCATCCGTGAGAACCTGCGCCGCTACAAGAAGATGCCGCTGGCCGAACTTCTGGATCTGTCGATCAACGAGACCCTGGCGCGTACGACCATGACCTCGCTGACGACGCTGATCGCCCTGCTGGCGCTTTACACCTTCGGCGGTGAGGTCATCCAGTCCTTCACGCTGGCCATGATCATCGGCGTGGTGATCGGCACCTACTCGTCGATCTTCCTGGCGGCTCCCTTGCTCATCCTGTTCAACCTGCGCGGTACCGGTGGCGGTGAGGAAGAGGATGGCGCCAAGGACGGCAAGTCAGCGGCCAAGACGGCCTGAAGGCGGTCTCATGGAAATCCGCAAGGCGCATTTTCCCGGACGTGCACCCGTCGACTCCTATGGTGGCGGCGGGTTCCGCTTTGCAGGCATGTCCCATCACGGTTCGATCCTGTGCTTGCCGAGCGGGATCCACGGCTGGGATGTGACGGGCATGGTGGATCTCTCGCCAGACGTGTTTTCCAGGGTACTGGAGCAGGCTGAGGACATCGAAGTTCTGCTGATTGGCACCGGCGTGGAGCTCAAGCCTCTCGGCAGCGAGTTGCGCGCCCTGTTCCGCGAGGCCGGGATCAAGGCCGAGCCCATGTCCACCGGCGCTGCCGTCCGGACGTTTAATGTTCTTCTCTCCGAAGACCGTGCCGCCGCAGCAGCGCTGATTGCGGTGGACTGACCCGAAGGCCAGGCCAGTCCCTGACACTGAGCCCTTGAGGCATCCGCAGTTCACCGCTCTGGTCCACGCTGGAAAGAGGCCTATTTAGGCAAGAATGCAGACGAATTTTAGCCACGCACAGGCATTGGTGCGCCAGTACGATCCGGACCGCTATCTGACGGCATTGCTCGCTCCGGAAGAGCACCGTGGCGGCTTGATGGCCCTTTATGCCTTCAACATGGAAGTGGCGCGGGTGCGTGAACTGGTGCGCGATCCTCTGCCCGGCGAGGTCCGTCTGCAGTGGTGGCGGGATTTTCTTGCAGGCAGTGCGCATGGTGATGCCAATGCCAATCCGGTGGCCGCTGCCCTTGCCAGCACAATCGAGCGCTACCGGCTGCCTGTCGAGGCCTTGCAGGGGCTGATCGATGCGCGGGTCTTTGATCTTTACGACGATCCCATGCCAACCCTGCATGATCTGGAGGGCTATACCGGAGAGACGTCCTCGGCGCTGATGCAGCTGGCCTCGATCATTCTGGCGGGCGGGGATGAGGCCGGCACCTGTGACCTTGCGGGACACGCCGGTGTTGCCTACGGCCTTACGGGGCTGCTGCGGGCTCTGCCCTGGCATGCCTCCCGCCGGCAGCTTTATCTGCCCGCTGATGTGCTGGACCGGCATGGGGTGGACCGGGAAACCCTGTTCCGGGGCGAGGCGACGCCGGAACTGGGAGCAGCTCTGGCTGAAATGCGCGAGCATATCCGCCACCATCTCGGCCGCGTGAAGAGCCTCAAAACGGTCTGCACGCCTGGTATCGTGCCCGCCTTCCTGCCGGTTGTGCTCGTCGAGGCGTTTCTGGGGAAGATGGAGCAGAAGGGGTATGATCCGCTGCGCTCCGAGGTCTCCCTGTCCCAGCTGCGGCGCCAGTGGCTCATCTGGCGCGGTGCCTGGCGCCTGCTCGGCTGACCGCTCAACTTTTGATCAGGCGTGTCGCTCAGGCCCCGGCAAAGCGCCGGGCCAGCGCCACGAAACCGGCGATATCAATTTCTTCCGCCCGTGCCGTCGGTGCAAGGCCGCAATCACTGATGCGCGTTTCCGCATCCGCCTTCAGCCCCTTCAACGATGCACGCAGCATCTTGCGGCGCTGACCGAAGGCCGCTGCCGTCACCCGCTCCAGATCCTTCAGATCACAGGGCAGGGGCGCGGGATTGGGCGTGAGATGCACCACCGACGAGGTGACTTTCGGCGGCGGTGTGAAGGCTTGCGGATTGAGGTCAAACAGGATCTTCGCCCGCGTCCGCCAGCCCGCCAGCACGCCCAGCCGGCCATAGGCATCATCCTCAACCGTCGCCACGATGCGCTCGGCCACTTCCTTCTGGAACATCAGCGTCAGCGATTCCCAGAATGGCGGCCATGTGGGGGAGGTGATCCAGTTGAGCAGGAGCTGGGTGCCAACATTATAGGGCAGGTTGGCGACGATCTTGACCGGATAGCCTTCGCTCAAGGCGGCCGGATCAATCGTCAGCGCGTCGGCTTCGAGCACCTCCAGGCGGCCCGGATAATGCGCCGAGATTTCCGCAAGGGCCGGAAGGCAGCGGCTGTCCTTTTCAATGGCCACCACCTTGCGTGCGCCATTGGCGAGCAGCGCCCGGGTCAGGCCACCGGGGCCGGGACCGACCTCGATCACCGTGCAGGCGGACAGGTCACCGGCCGAGCGCGCGATGCGGGATGTGAGGTTGAGGTCGAGCAGGAAATTCTGGCCGAGCGACTTCTTCGCGTCGAGACCATGGGTGCGGATGACCTCACGCAGGGGTGGCAGATCGTCGATCTGGCTCATTCAAGATTCTCCGGCCAGGTGCTCCGGCTCAGCCAGTATGGCAGCCATGCGCAAGGCGGCTGCAAGGCTCTGAGGCCTTGCCTTGCCTGTGCCTGCGATATCGAAAGCCGTGCCATGGTCGGGCGAGGTGCGCACGAAGGGCAGGCCGAGGGTCACGTTCACCGTGTCGTCAAAGGCGATGGTCTTGACCGGGATCAGAACCTGGTCGTGATACATGCCGAGCACGCAGTCATAGGTCTTGCGGGCCTCCGGATGGAAGAGCGTATCGGCCGGGCAGGGACCGCTGACATCCATGCCCTCATTCCGCAGCTGCTCAAGGGCAGGGGCAATGATATCGATATCTTCCCGTCCCATGCTGCCGCCTTCGCCAGCATGGGGGTTAAGCCCGGCAACGGCGATGCGTGGCCTTGCAAGGCCAAAGCGCTTGCGGAAGTCCCTTTCCACAATACGCGCGGTCTCGAGGATGAGGTCAGCCTTCAGCGTGGCCGGAACGGCACTGAGCGGGATATGGACGGTGACGGGCACCACCATCAGTTCAGGCCCCGCCAGCAGCATCACGGGCGTATGGGGACCGGCCCCAAACTGTCCGGCCAGCTCTCCAAGATATTCGGTATGGCCGGGATGGCGGAAGCCGGCGTCATAAAGCGTCTTCTTGGCGATGGGATTGGTGACGATGGCCGCAGCCCGGCCTTCGCGCACATCGGCCACACAGGCGTCAATCGAGGCGATGACGGCGGCGGCGGTGGCTGGATCCGGTGTTCCCGGCAGATCAGCCATGGTGTGACCGTCCGCAACCACAGGAAGCGCGCTGGAAAAGGCTTCGCAGGCATCTTCCGGCGCAACTTCGATGATGGGCACGTCAAGGCCGAGCCGCGCGGCTCGGCTGCGCAAAAGTTCGGGATCTGTCCGGACATAGAAGGGCGGCAGCGCCATAAGGCTCCGCTCTGCCCAGCATTGCAAGGTGACATCCGGTCCGATGCCTGCAGGTTCGCCGCTTGTCACGGCAAGCGGAAGACGGATGTCAGCCATCGGCGGAGCCTTGCCCGGTTTGTTACCTGTAGGAAATCACCGACTGGCGGCGCAGATCCTGGATGTAGCGCCGGGTCAGCTGCTCGCCTTCCTTCTGGCGCAGCTCGTCCTCGATCTCGGTGCGGGCCGCCACATCGGACGCCAGCTCACGCTTGCCGCAAACGGCGATCATTTCAAGCCCGCGCGGGGTGACCTGGGCCGGGGTCAGGCGGCCAACTTCCGTCTTGGCAATCACGTCCTTCATGTCACCGGGAAGCTCGGTCTCCAGACGGAAGCCAACAGTCTTGACGACGACTTCATTGAAGGCCCGTGCCTTCTCAGCGGCCTGTTCGCAGCTGGTGAAGCTCTGGCGGAACTGGTCGGCCTCTCTCTTGCGCTGCGCCTTGAAGTTGCCCGAAGCCTTTTCGGGCACGACAAAGATCACCTGCTCAAGCCTGTATTCGATGCTCTTGAGAGGCTGGTCCTTCTCGTTCCTCAGCTTCTGCAACTGGGCTGCGATATCGGATTCGCTGACCGAGACCCGGCCCTGGAAGCGCTGACGAAGTATCTGTGACCAGGCGATTTCCGCGCGCAGGCGATCGCGCAGCGTCTGAGGATCAACACCGCTCTGGCGCAAGGCTGCGGACAAGTTGGCAGGGGTCAGCTTGACGCGTGACGCAATCGTTGCAAAGGCATCGTCGACCTGCTTCTTGGAAACCGAGATGCCATAGCGCTTGGCTTCCTTGAGTTTCAGCACCTCGTCAATGAGCTCATCCTGAGCCGCCTTGGTGGCTGCAGCGCCGCTCTTGCGTTCGGTAAGGGAAATAAGGCGGGCCCGCTGCCCGATCTGGAACGACGTGATGGCCTGATCATCCACAACCACCTTGATGGCAGACTGGGCGTACACGCCGACAGGAGTTGCCGCCACAAGGCAAAGGGCGGCGCAGGCGATCATCAGTGATTTTTTCATCTCATCCCAGCCGGCACGTGCTCCCGGCGTCTCCCTTATGACGTCGTGGACATGAATTTGACCCGTAACAAGGCCTGGTCAGTCACGGTCAATGCTTTTATCTACGCAATGCCCTGAAACAATGGCCAAATTGAGCCGTTTACGCAAGTGCTGGCCACCATTTCGTGAACGCATCAAGACGAAAAATGCCACGTTACGGACAAGCTTGCAGGGCAGCAGAAACCTGCTGCCCTGATTGGCTTACAGGCCGCCGCTGCTGGAGACCTGCGTGTCACCAATCGTGCGCAGGCCGAACCGGAAGAAGAATGTCCGGTTCACCGTCTCGCCATTGTTGCGGCTGCGGTCCTGCTGATAGGAAAGCGACATGGAGAAGCCTTCATCATCATAGCCAAGGCCACCGGAGTCCTGAACAATGTTCTCATTCTTCAGGTCATAGCGCACGCCGCCGAACAGCCGCCAGTTCTCTGCAATCCGCAGACTGCTGGAGGCCAGGATCTCTTCCCGTTTCTTGTCGATGCCGAGATTGGGCTGCTTGTCGAGGAAGGCATAGGCCAGAGTGCTGACAACCGGGCCATAGGATCCCGTTGCCTGCATCTGAAGGCGCCGCAAGGACAAATCATCGCTGTCAAAGCGTGCTTGTGATCCAAGCGTGACACCGCGCCGTGTGTCCAGAGCAAAGCCGGCCACATAATCCGACTGGCGTGTATCAAGACCGGAATCCAGCGAAGAGCCGAACAGATCTGCCTTGGCAAAGGAGTTCCGGCCCGATAGATGGAAGGACCGGCCGAACAGGGTGCTCAGATACTCGCCACTGTCCAGTTGCAGCTTGTAGCTGAAGCCAAGGTTCGCACGGGTGCCGCCTTCCGCACGGTCATAGCCCGAGAACTTGTCATATTCGAACAGGGTGGTCGTATCGAAGACAAGGCTCTGGGCATCTTCGTTCGGCAGCTCTCCGATTCTCTGCTCATCCGGCCGCACGATAATCTGCGCGATCGGTTCGAAGATCTGGTTGCCGCCGTTGAAGCTGGCAATGAACGGATAGCGGTACTCCATGCCGACGGCAGGCAGGACGCGGCCCACAAAGGCTTCATCCGTCAGCGAGGTCACGTTCTTGTCCTGCGAGCCGAGGAAGAACAGGTCGCCGCGCACATAGGCAAAGGGCGTGAACATCTGACCGATCGGATCGATCAGGGTCCGCCGCCATTGGGTGTTCACGCTCCAGCGCGAGAATGTGCCGTCCACACCGCGGTAGCGGTTCACGCCGTTGACGGAATAGGCGTCAGTCTCAGCCCGGGTCAGGCTTGTGAAGTTGCTGTCGAAAGACAGTTCGCCGCCCGCAATCGGCTGGTCGAACACGTAATTGACATCAGCCACCGGGAAGACGAACGGCTGCTTGTCCTGCAGCTTCGACCCCACCTTCGCAAACTGACCAATCGGTGCGTTTGCCGTGGTGTTGTAATCTTCCTGCGAAATCGAGAAGGCGTAGGCATAGATGCTGGCAGCGTTCCGGTCCTTGTACCGGCTGATGGAGACCTGCGAAACGTCGCTGGTGCTGCCAAGCTCTGCACGCGAATAGTCCGACAGGAAAGCCCGGTCGGACTTGTAGGTGAGGTTCCACCCCAGCGACCAGCTGTCAAAGAGCACATAGTTGCCCTCGGTGTGCAAGGCGCCGCGCCAGCGCCGGTTGCCGCTGGATGTCGTAAAGGCCGAAGGATCCTGCTGCGAAATCAGCGCACCTGAAATAAGGTACTTGCCTGCCTCAAGCTCCTGCCGCCAGACGGCAGTTCCAAGCGCCCCCTGCTTGGTGAAGCCGGTCGCTGAGACGGTCAGGTCGTAATGGGGATCAAGCGCCCAGTAGTAGGGAACGGTCAGGCCGTAACCCAGGTTGGACGAGACCGAACCCGAGGGCGTCAGAAAGCCGGACTTCCGCTTGACCGAAGGATCCGGCATCGACAGGTAGGGAACATAGGCGATCGGGGTGCCGAAGAACTCCAGTTGGGTATCCTCGAACCGGATAACCTTTTCTTCCTGATTGTGGACGATCTTCTGGGCACGCAGGCGCCAAAGCGGCGGTTTTTCAACCGGCTGGCGGGTGTAGACGGTGTAGAGCCCGTTGTTGAAGGTGGTCACGTTGCCGCCTTCACGGTTCGCGCTTTCCGCGATGAACCGTGTGCGCTGGGGCGAATCCACCTGCAATGAGCGGGCGAAACCTTCGGCTAAGTTGTCCGTCAGTTCCATTTCCTGCGTCGTGACGATGTTGCCATCCGGCTCCGCCATCTTGACGTTGCCCTTGGCAAACATACGCCCGGATCCGCGGTCGAAGATGACTTCGTCCGCTTCCAGCGTATAGCCGTCATAGAAGATCTGCACCTTGCCGCGCGCCAGGATCTTGTCCCGGTCGTAGTCATAGGTGAGATCATCCGCTTCCAGCAGCATCTCCGCGTTGGGATTCACGTTGGCAGAGACGGACGCAGACGCGGGCGACTGTGCCAGAACCACAGGCGCGGCCCAGGGAGCGGTGATCAGTGAGCAGGCAATAACGGTGCCAAGGCCGCGGATGAAAAGTCCGCGAACCGGGGCACAGGCACCCGAATCCAGGAGGCCCGGCTTGAGACGCATCTTGTTCGCCATCTAGCCGTCTTCCTGATTGAGCAGGATCGTCAAACCCATGAGAACTCCAAACACTCCCGGGGCCCAAGCAGCGATCACTGGGGGGACGATACCGGCCCCTCCGAGATCGCGTGCGAGCTCAGAGAGAACGTAAAGCACGAACCCGGCGGCGATTCCACCCAGAATCATCTTTCCGAGCCCACCAAAGCGCGAAACCTTTAAAGAAACTGCTGCTGCAATGAGAACCATGGCCAATAAAAGCAGGGGACGAGCCAGAAGCGTTTGATATTGCAGCGTATACCGATAGGCCGGGAGACCGGCACGGCTGGCCAGTTCAATGAAGCGCGGCAGGTTCCAGAATGAAATTGATTCGGGAGAGCCAATGCTCTCGCGCACTTCCGTCGGCGTCAGGAACGTGCTTACCCGATAGGTGTTGTGGTGCTGCGGATCGGCATTGGTGCGGTAGACAACCGCGTCCTTGAGCACCCAATAGCCGTCATTCAGCTCCGCTTCACGGGCTTCGATCCGCTCATCGAAGCGCCCCTGCCGGTTGAATGTGAAGACGGTGACGCCGCGCAGCGTCGTGCCCTGCGCCAGCAGCTGCTCCGCATTGAGCACTGATTCGCCGTCAAGACCATCCTGCCTCATCCACACAGCGTTGGTCGTCTGCAGCAGGAAACTGTCCTCACCGCCGAAAAGACCCGCGGCAACCCTGTCGGACTGCTGCTGCATCCATACGGCGACCGGATTGTAGAGCACGACCGACAGGCCGCCGAGCACGAGAGCCACCAGAGCGGCCGGTGCGCCGAACTGCCAGACCGAAATGCCTGCCGCCCGTGTGACGACCAGCTCCAGGCCGCGGCTCAGGGTGACAAAGGCGGAGATCGAGCCGAACAGGACGGCAAAGGGGATGACCTGTTCCAGCAGCAGCGGCACGCGCAGAAGCGAAATGATGCTGACACGCAGCACGGAAATATTACCCTGCTCACCGGCACGGCGCAGCAGTTCCAGCACATCGAACAGGAAAATCAGGATCGCAGCCAGCAGGAACAGTCCGAAGATGGACCTCAGGAACCGGCGGGAGAAATAAAGGGAGAGGGTCGGCCCAAGCATTCCGGTCAGGCTCCCTTCGACAGGCGGCGGTTGAGACGGTTCTGCAGGCGCTCGCTGAAGTCGGTCATGCGTTCAACCAGCTTTGCAAGCCAGCGGGGGGGCGCCCCTGTATCGGACTGGAGAATGAACCAGGCCGGCAGCACGATGCCGAGCACCGGCACAGTGTAATAGGCCGCGATGATCGCAGCCGAGCCGCTTGCGAGCGATGTCGCGCCGAAGCCTGCCGTGCGCAGCAGGATGCAGCAGCCAAGCGCTCCCAGCAGCGCAAGCCCGCGGTCCTGACGCGTGGTGCGGGCCTGGCCAAGGAAGACAAAGACGATCAGGCCAAAGGCAATAGCATAAAGCGGCTGGCTGAAACGGTTGTGAAGTTCCGCTGCAATCCGCTCCGGATACCGCTGCGAAAAGTCGTCAGGAGCCGGATTGCTGATGAGCGCCCATGTGGAGCGCTCGCTGGCCTTGTAGACAGGCTCAACCGCTTCCGGAACAAGGCTCGACAGGTCGAAGGCATAGGACTGGAAGCGGACGATCGAGATGTCGCCGCTCGTCTTCGGACGGCGCTGGATCGTGCCGTTCTGCATCACCAGCAGCGTCAGCCCCTGCACTTCGACAATGTGCCCGACCTCGGACTCATAGGTGAAGATCGTGGCCGGATCGCGTGTGTCATGCAGCAGCAGCCCATCCAGCGCACCATCACCGGAGCGGTTGCGGATATGGAATGTCAGGCCATCGGCCATGGAAATGAAGCGGCCGGGCTTGACGATATTCGCCACAAGATCGACCCGCACGCGGGTGATTTCATCGCGCAGCCGCGCCAGCCCCTCCGGCGCCACGTAAAGCGACATGGCGCCCGTCAGGAGGGCGATGCCGAGCGCAAAGATCAGGACTGGCCGGAGCACCAGAAAACGGGAGCCTCCAGTGGCATTGATGACGATCAGCTCGCTGTCACTCGACAGGGCGTTGAGAACGAGGATCAGGGCAATCATCAGCGCGAAAGGCGCAACGATGACGACCAGAAACGGCATCGCCAGCATCGTGATGGAGATGAACTGGACAATGGTCTGGCCCTTGGACGTGACCAGATCGAGCTGGCGCAGGGCCTGCGTCGCCCACACCACGCCGGTCATGGCCGCGAGGGTCATCGTAAAGACGAAAATGCACCGGCGGATGATGTAACGTTCGAGTGTCTTCATGCTCTCTGCCGGACTGCAACGCGGTTCAACCGCAGACCTGTTCCACCCGATCTTGGCCTTTCAAAGCCGCCGGATGCCGGACTGCAGCAGACTGCCCGCCTGCAGATTTATTCGGCAAAGGCTTGCTGCACAAGGCATATCAGGCCACATTGCTGGAATTTGCAGCATCCTGACCCGTCTTTTACGGGCGGGTGAACCCAAGATGGAAAAATGAACAAGCTTACGAAAATCCAATTCGGCAAGGCCTCCGCTGCGCCGGCCCCTGCCGCTGTCGTTCTGGCTGACGATTCTCTGGCCGCCGGTCCGCTGGCCGCAGGCCTGCTGGATGCGCTGCCGGGTGGTCTTGCCCGCGCGGCCAGTGCCGGCGGATTCAAGGGCAAGCGTGGCTCGAAGCTGGATCTCGTGGCGCCCGGCGGGCTTGATCTCGACCGTCTTTTCGTCTTCGGCCTTGGCAAGGCGGAAGACATGCAGGACACCGACTGGCTGAAGCTGGGCGGTTCCGTGCAGGCGGCGCTGGCCGGTGCACGTGCTGCCGATGCCATCGTCTATCTGGAGCTGCCCGGCGGCGGCGAGGTGAGCGCCAGGGCCGCCGCCCAGTTCGCGCTTGGAGCAAAGCTGCGCTCGTACAGCTTCGATGCCTACAAGACAAAGAAGGATGAGGATGGCCAGCCGGTCGATCTGACGCTCAACATCATTGGCCCGGAGTCCAGAGCCGCCAAGAAAGCCTTTGCCGATGCGGAAGCTGTCGGTGAGGGTGTTCTGCTAGCGCGCGATCTGGTCAATGAGCCGGCCAATGTGCTCGGCCCAGTGGAATTCGCGGACCGCGCCGCAAAGCTTGAAAAGCTGGGTGTGGAGATCGAGATCCTCACCGAAAAGGAAATGAAGAAGCTGAAGATGGCCGCGCTTCTTGGCGTGGCCCAGGGCTCCGTCCGCCCGCCGCGCCTTGTCATCATGCGCTGGAACGGCGGCAAGAAGGATGAAGCCCCGGCCGCCTTCGTCGGCAAGGGCGTCGTGTTCGACACAGGCGGCATTTCCATCAAGCCGGCGGCCGGCATGGAAGACATGAAGGGTGACATGGGCGGCGCGGCTGCGGTTACCGGCCTGATGCATGCTCTTGCGGCCCGCAAGGCCAAGGTCAACGCCATCGGCGTCATCGGTCTCGTCGAGAACATGCCGGACGGCAACGCCCAGCGTCCCGGTGACATAGTGCGTGCCATGTCCGGCACCACCATCGAGATCCTCAACACGGATGCCGAAGGCCGTCTCGTGCTGGCCGATGCGCTCTGGTACACGCAGGAGCGTTTCAAGCCGAAGTTCATGATTGATCTGGCCACCCTGACCGGCGCCGTCATCATCGCCCTCGGCAACCAGAATGCAGGCCTCTTCTCAAACAACGACGAACTGGCGCAGCGCCTGTTTGCCGCTGGCGAGACGACCGGCGAAAGCGTCTGGCGCCTGCCGCTGTCCAAGGCCTATGACAAGCTGATCGACACCCCCAATGCCGATGTGAAGAACACCGGCGGGCGCACCGCTGGCTCCATCACGGCAGCGCAGTTCCTGCAGCGCTTCGTCAATGATGTGCCCTGGGCGCATCTGGATGTGGCGGGAACGGCGATGGGCTCCGTCAAGGACGAGATCAGCCAGGGCTGGGCGTCGGGCTTCGGCGTGCGCCTGCTCGACCAGCTCGTGCGCGACCACTACGAAGGCTGACACAGGTCCAGGGCGGCGGCCAATCTGCTGCCGCCCTGGACTTGGCATATTTCGCGCCGGACCGGGGCGCTTCAGTCTATCCACAAGTTTTCAACAAAAAACCGCCGGTTTATCCAGCGGTTTTCCATATGCTTGTCTACAGGATGCCAGCAGGGCGTGCGGCGCAAGGGCCGCAGATCTCAGCAAGCCTTGTAGGACTGGCACTGCGTGGTGTTTTCGGTCACCACGAGGCCGAGTGCGGCGGTCGCTCCGGCCAGACCCATCACCATCGTGAAGAACAACGCAACGCGAACGAGCATTCAAACCCCCGGAAAAGCGGCCGTGACAGGCCCTGAAACCTCTGCGCCGGTTCATTCAGAATCGAACTGAATGTTTTCCGGTTTTTTCACCGTACCAGCCGCGCATTTGCGAGCGGTTAATGCTGTATGCCGGTTGGCTTGTCTATCCGGTTACGTCACACTCTGCCGGATTGGCCCTTCATGTTGCGCGGCAGCATCACCATTGTGGCGATGCCGTGACATAGAGCGCTGTGCCGGATGCAATCGGGGCGAAGGCATGGCACCCTGCCGCCCGGATGAACTTCGAGAAACACATGAGGACTCATCAGTGAGCACGGAAGTCCTGTTTTACCATCTGACCCGCCAGCCGCTGGAAGATGTGCTGCCGGGCCTTTTGATGAAGTGCCTGGAGCGGGACTGGAAGGTGGTCGTGCAGTGCGGCTCGGATGAACGCTGCGCGGCGCTGGATGCGCATCTGTGGAGCTTCTCCGATCATGAGTTTCTGCCCCACGGTACCATCGCCGACGGCTTCCCCGAGCATCAGCCGGTGTTCCTGACTACAGGGCCGGACAATCCCAATGGGGCTGAGGTCCGCTTTCTGGTGGACCGGGCCGTGCCGCCGCCCATTGAGGGCTATGGCCGTGTCGTCGTCCTGTTCGATGGCAACGATCACGAGGCTCTGGCGGAGGCGCGCCAGCACTGGAAGCTGTTCAAGGGGCAGGGGGCCGAGGTCACCTACTGGCAGCAGCGCGATGGCGGCGGATGGGAGCGCAAGGCCTGAGGCTGCCTGCAATCCCGGCGTATTGTCATCTTCCTCTACCGGAAGGTTCGCGGCTGTTTGATTGGCCGGCTCAAGAAAAACACTCTGTGTGCATTCGTAACCTCTGCCGTCCCTTTCGTTTTGCTGCGCCACCTCTTGCAGCAGCGGCACACTCCGGCATGTGTTGAAAATCAGATTTGAATTTTTCTTGCGTTGCAGCATCTGTGGCTTTCTGTTTTTTACAGGGTCATCCGGTGTGAGGCCTTGCAGCGAGGCTTTTCCTATTTGGCCCTTGGCACGGAAAAGACGTCTAATTCATCGCCGGGTACCGATTTTCATTGAGTGTTGCGCCCAAAGGGGGTAACAGCCCCCCAACAGGTTTTGTCCCTGTCCTCAGGACCGGATCCGCAAAGGGCACGAGATGATTTCCACCCCCTATTATCTGATCGACAAGTCGAAGCTTCTGCCGAACATGGAGAAGATCGCGTGGCTGCGTGAGGCCTCCGGCGCAAAGTCGCTGCTGGCGCTCAAGTGCTTTGCGTCCTGGTCGGTGTTCGATTTCATGTCGAACTACATGGACGGCACCACCTCGTCGTCGCTCTATGAGGTGAAGCTCGGCCGGGAGAAATTCCCCGGCGAGACGCATGCCTATTCGGTGGCCTATGCGCCGGATGAGATCGACGAGGTGATTGCCTCGTCCGACAAGATCATCTTCAACACCATCGGCCAGCTGGAGCGTTTCGAGAGCCAGTCGGCGAACCATGTGCGCGGCCTGCGTGTCAATCCGGGTGTCTCCACCTCGGACTTTGATCTGGCTGACCCGGCCCGCCCGTTCTCGCGCCTTGGCGAGCATGACCCGGAGACGATCGCAAAGGTCGCGGACAAGATCACCGGCTTCATGTTCCACAACAACTGTGAGAACGCCGATTTCGACCGTTTCGACGGAATGCTTGGCCATATCGAACAGCGCTTCGGCTTCCTCATCCGCAAGATGGAATGGATCAGTCTCGGCGGCGGCATTCATTTCACCGGCGAGGGCTATCCGCTGGAGAAGTTTGCCGAGCGGCTGAAGCGCTTTGCGGGCGAAAACGAAGTGCAGGTCTATCTGGAGCCCGGCGAGGCGGCGATCACCAAGTCTGCCACGCTGGAAGTGACCGTGCTGGACACGTTGCACAACGGCAAGAACCTTGCCATCGTCGACAGCTCCATCGAGGCGCATATGCTGGATCTGCTGATCTACCGGCAGAGCGCCAAGGTTGAGCCGGATGCGGGTGATCACGAGTGGATGGTCTGCGGCAAGTCCTGCCTTGCGGGTGATATTTTCGGCGAGTTCCGCTTTGAAAAGCCGCTGGCTGCCGGTGACCGGCTCTCCATTCAGGATGCGGCGGGCTACACGATGGTCAAAAAGAACTGGTTCAATGGCGTGAAGATGCCGGCGATTGCCGTGAAGGAGCTGGATGGCTCCGTGCGCCTTGCCCGCGATTTCACCTATGACGATTTCACGGCGGCCCTGTCGTGATTTCAGCCTCAGCTTGAGGCTGTACAACCCTTAGAGACCCAAGGAGGACTATGGGCGAAATGAAGCGCAACGTACTCATCATCGGCGCCGGTGGCGTAGCGCAGGTTGTCGCGCATAAATGTGCGCAGAACAACGACCTGCTCGGCGACATTCATATTGCTTCGCGCACCGTTGCGAAGTGTGAGCGGATTCTGGACAGCGTCCGCGAAAAAGGCAGCCTGAAGGTTGAGGGTGTTCTTCAAGCCCATACCCTCAATGCGATGGACAGCGCCGCTGTTGCGGACCTGATCCGCAAGACCGGCGCGCAGATCGTCATCAACGTCGGTTCTGCCTTCGTCAACATGACCGTGCTTGAAGCCTGCATCGAGACCGGTGCCGCTTATATGGACACGGCCATCCACGAAGACCCGAAGAAGATCTGCGAGACGCCGCCCTGGTACGGCAATTACGAGTGGAAGCGCCGCGAGCGCTGCGCCGAGAAGGGCGTCACCGCCATTCTGGGCGTCGGCTTCGACCCGGGCGTCGTCAATGCCTATGCGCGTCTTGCCATCGACGAATATGTGACCGAGCCCGAGTCGATCGACATCATCGACATCAACGCCGGTTCGCACGGCCGCTGGTTCTCCACGAACTTCGATCCGGAGATCAATTTCCGCGAGTTCACCGGCACGGTCTATTCCTGGCAGCAGGGCGCCTGGCAGTCGAACAAGATGTTCGAGGTCGGCAAGGTGTGGGACATGCCGGTCGTTGGCGAACAGCAGACCTACATGACCGGCCATGACGAGGTGCATTCGCTCTCGGCCAACTATCCGCAGGCGGACGTGCGCTTCTGGATGGGCTTCTCCGATCACTATATCAACGTCTTCACCGTGCTGAAGAACCTCGGTCTCCTGTCCGAGCAGCCGGTCAAGACGGCGGAAGGTCTTGAGGTTGTTCCGCTGAAGGTGGTCAAGGCCGTGCTGCCGGATCCGTCCTCGCTTGCGCCCGACTACACCGGCAAGACCTGCATCGGCACGCTGGTGAAGGGCAAGAAGGACGGCAAGCCGGCCGAAGTGCTCATCTTCAACGTGGCCGACCACAAGGAAGCCTACAATGAGGTCGGCTCGCAGGGCATCAGCTACACCGCCGGCGTGCCGCCGGTCGCAGCCGCCATGCTGATCGCCGATGGCACCTGGGACGTGGGCACCATGAAGAATGTCGAAGAGCTTGACCCCAAGCCCTTCCTGACCATCCTCAACCGCATCGGCCTGCCGACCGAAATCAAGGACGCCTCCGGCATCCGGCCCTTCACGGCCTGACCCGGACTGCACCGCAAGATCTTCTCAGGCCTCCGGGAAACCGGGGGCCTGATTTGTATTTGGGGGTCTGGCTGGGTATACAAGCGGCAAGCCGGCCATGGCCGTTGCACGTAACGAATGGGCAACGTCTCGCCACCCGCTCCGTCATGCCGTGGCATGACCGAACGGGGAGGGGGAAAGTGGCCGTAACAGGCCCCCCTCAGAACGGCAGCAGCCGCGTCGCCTTGGGGGTGATCCCCTCGCGCATGAGGAATTTGCGCAAGGGGGGAAAGCGGCCGGCGGCATAGAGGCCGAGGGAGCGCAGGGCCTGGACGGGGAGCATGTCCGTCATCAGCGAGCGGTTGAGGAGATCCACGGCCGTGGTGCGGCTGGTGATGTCCGGCTTGCGGGCGCTGTCATAGCGGGCGAGCGTCAGAGCGCTGCCCACATCCTCGCCACGGGCCTTGGCCTCGCCTGCGATACGGGCGAGATCGGCCACATCGCGCAGGCCCAGATTGAGCCCCTGCGCGCCGATGGGCGGGAACACATGCGCCGCCTCGCCGATGAGGGCGCAGCGGTTGGCGGCGGCTTTCTTCGCGATCATGCCGCTGAGCGGATAGACCTGACGGGGGCTGGCGATGCGGAAGGCGCCAAGCACCGAATGGGCGCGCCGTTCCAGTTCCAGCGCCAGTGCGCCATCTTCGTAAGCCTTGAGATGCGTGGCTGTTTCCGGCGTGACGACGCAGACGAGCGATGACATGCGCCCCGGCAGCGGCACCAGCGTGAAGGGGCCGGTGGGCGTGTGGAACTCGGTGGAAACCGAGCCATGCGGCCGGTCATGCTCCAGGTTCATTACCAGCGCCATCTGCGGGTAGGACCATTCCCGGATATCAATCCCGGCGGCCTTCCGCACCATGGACGTGCGGCCATCGGCGCCCACGGCAAGGGCAGCCGTCAGCGTGGTACCGTCTTCAAGCGTCAGACGCACCTCTGTCTCGGCAGGCTCCAGCTTCGCAAGGCGGGTCCTGATCCATGTGAGGCCGTCAGCCTTCAGGACGGCGGCTTCCAGTTCCGCGTTCAGCTCCCGGTTCAGCACATTGTAGCCGAAGGCCTCCAGCCCCAGTTCCGAGGCATCGAAGGTGGTTTCGGGGGCGCGGATCAGGCGGCGGGTGTCGTCGATGAGGCGCATGCGCGCAAGGGGAGCGGATCGGGAAGCAAGCTTGTCCCAGACGCCAATTTCGTCCAGCAGGGCAACTGAGGCCTGCAGCAGCGCCGTGGTGCGGGCGTCTTTCGTGTTGACCTCCGGCGCGACGAGAACGGTGCGCAAGCCCCTGCGGGCAAGCAGCAGGGCGGCGGCCATCCCGGAAGGCCCCGCACCAATGACGGCAGCGTCAAAATCCGTGGCGCGGTTCTGGCCCTGTGCCTTGTCCATCGTGCCTGCTGCGGAAGCTGTGTTCATGTCTCTTGCCCGATCTGTGGCCTGATCTTTTGACCTGTTGAGGACAGGATGGTGCCCCATGAGGGAAAGGCAAGGCCTTGACCTTGCGCAAAGCGCCGTGCCCCGCGCCGGGGTAAGGCGTATGACACTGACAGGCAAGTGCTTTCGCTGCAGGGGCCGGAACACTTGACCTGTGGACGGCAGGAAAGATGCTCATGAGCAGCAGTGCGCCAATGCCTGAGAACGTCAAGGCTGACGAAGCGGGGGAAAAACCCGGGAGCAGCGATGCATCCGGCGGACGCCGTCTCGTCATCCTTCTGTGCAGCCTGCTGGCGGTGGCCGGATGGCTTTACCTTGCCGCCGTGGTCGCGGCGATGGTTCCGGTCATGGATATGACCGAGGCCGGGCCGGGCATGGGTCTCTTCAACGCCTTCAATATTTTCGACGGGTTGCCGAAGGACGTGCGCGCTGCGCTGGCGGTGCTGTGCCTGCCAGCGGGCACCACCACTTTCGGCATGCCGGCCGGGGACTGGGGTATGGGCGGAGCGGGGCTTGTCTTCCTCATGTGGATGATGATGACGCTGGCCATGATGCTGCCCACGGCGATGCCTGTGTTTCTGGCCCATGCGAAGCGCCGTGCCGGTGCCGTATCCGGTCCTTCTGCTGCGGTCACGGTCAGCCTGCTGGCGCTCGGCTATCTCACCATCTGGACGGCCTATGCGCTCGCCGCGACGCTGGTGCAATGGCTGCTGACGGATTACGGCCTGCTGTCGTCCATGATGGCCCCGGTGTCACTGGTATTCTCGGCCACCACGCTGATTGCCGCCGGGCTGTACCAGTTCACCCCGGCCAAGCAGGCCTGTCTCCTGCGCTGCTGGCATCCGCGCTGGTCCAGCCCTGTTTCGGGCGGTGCGGCGGCGGCATTCTACCGGGAAGGCCTGATCCAGGGGCTGGCCTGCCTTGGCTGCTGCTGGGCGCTGATGACCGTCATGTTCGCGGTCGGCATCATGAACATCATCTGGGTGGGGCTGCTCGGGGCGGTGATGGCGCTGGAGAAGAACCTGCCGAGCCGCTGGTTCTACAAGGCTGTCGGCGTTTTCCTGCTGCTGTGGGGGGCTTCGCTGATGGGGGCAACGCTGTTTCTCAGCGGGAAAATTTGAGCTCAGATTCGCAGAAATCCGCCGGATTTCCTGAAAATCCTGCTTTGCTGCCTGTCTTGATATTGAAATATTGCCCAAACAGGTGCATTGATCTTGCTTGCGCAGTTGTGAGCCGGGCGTGGTGGGAACCAACGCGCCGGCCGTGTGTTATGTCACGGATGCGGGCAGGGGCGTGCCGGCATCCGGTTCAAGGAACCGGTTCTGGCAGGATCTATGCCTGCCGCGCGCAAGAAGCGTGAAAGCATGGACAGATGTGCCGTTGAAGGCACCGGCACACGGCCCGCCGGAAAGGCAGGCCGGGCGAAGGGAAAGTAAGCGCCGTGACTGACATTACCCCTGAAAAGCGGTCTCATGAGCCGGCACTGTTCCTGATCCATGTGCTGACGGCCTCCGGCGCGCCGATTGCCCTTGCTGCGCTCCTGGCTGGCGCACGCGGCAACTGGCAGGAAATGTTCGTCTGGCTCGGCCTTGCGCTGGTGGTCGATGGCATCGACGGGCCCTTGGCCCGCAAGTACAACATCGCCGAACGGCTGCCGCGGTGGTCCGGCGCCTCGCTGGATTTCGTCATCGACTATGCCACTTACGTTTTCCTTCCCGCCTTCGCCCTGGCCGCCGGGCCCATGCTGGACCGGCCGTGGAACTGGATCTGCGGCGGCCTCGTCGTCTTCACCGGTGCGCTCTATTTCGCCGACAACGGCATGAAGACCCATGACAAGGCGTTCAAGGGCTTCCCGGCCTGCTGGAACATGGTCGTCTTCGGCCTGATGCTGCTGTCGCCCTCGCAGGGCTTCACCATCGCCGTTGTCCTGGCCTGCTGCCTCTTTACCTTCATGCCGGTGCGCTTCGTCCATCCGGTGCGCGTCAAGCGCTGGCGTCCGCTGACGCTGGTCATGACCGCCGCCTGGCTTGCGGCCGCCGGCATCGGCCTGTGGAACGAAATGACCCTGAGCGAGCCGATGGCCTGGGTCTTCGGCATCTCCAGCCTTTACCTGCTGACGGTTTCTGCCGTGCATCAGGCGCTGGAACGCTACGCCTGACCGGAACGTCACATGGGCCGCTTTCGCATCAGAAAGCGGCTTTCCCGTTGAACGGTATTGCCTTTATCCTGCGCGCGGAAATGCCCTGCGCGGGCGTGGCTTTCTGCGGCCCGCAGGCGGGGCCTGATTTTGCCGTAACGGCGCAAATGATCTGGAGGAGATATCATGGTTCACGCCATCCGCATTCATCAGACCGGTGGTCCAGAGGTTCTGACCTGGGAAGTCTTCGAGCCGGGCAAGCCGGGGCCGGGTGAGGCGCGGGTGCACCATGAGGCGATAGGGCTGAACTTCATCGATGTCTATTACCGCACGGGGCTTTATCCGGCGCCGGACGGCCTGCCCTTCATTCCCGGCAACGAGGGCGCGGGCGTGGTGACCGAGGTGGGCGATGGCGTGTCGCATGTGGCGCCGGGCGACCGGGTCGCCTATGTCGGCCCGCTCGGCTCCTATGCGCAGGAGCGGCTTGTTCCGGCAGACCGTCTGGTGAAGCTGCCGGAGACGATTGCCAGTGACGTTGCCGCTTCCATGATGTTGAAGGGCATGACGGCGCGCTACCTGCTGCGCCGCACCTTCAAGGTTGGTCCCGGTTCCACCATCCTGTTCCATGCGGCGGCAGGCGGCGTTGGCCTCATTGCCGGACAGTGGGCCGCGCATCTGGGCGCGACGGTTATCGGCACGGTTGGCTCGGACGAAAAGGCGGAACTCGCCAAGGCGAACGGCTACACCCATGTCATCAATTACCGCAAGGAGAATTTCGTCGAGCGGGTGAAGGAGATCACCGGCGGCAAGGGCTGCGATGTGGTCTATGATTCCGTTGGCCGCGACACCTTCCCCGGCTCGCTCGATTGCCTGAAGTTCATGGGCCTCTTTGCGTCCTTCGGTCAGTCCTCCGGCCCGATCACCGATTTCAACATCGGCATGCTGGCGCAGAAGGGCTCGCTGTTTGCCACCCGCCAGACCCTGTTCAACCACATTGCCGCCCGCTCCGACCTTGAGGAAACGGCTGGTGAATTGTTCGACGTGGTGGAGCAGGGCGCCGTCTCGATCCAGATCAACCAGCGCTACAAGCTGTCCGATGCTGCCACCGCGCACCGGGATCTGGAGGAGCGCAGGACCACCGGCACATCGGTGATGCTGCCCGATTAAGGCTGGCGGCATTTCGGGCTGAAGAGGTGAGGGGGCATGGAAACCGGGCGCAAGACAGCCGAACCTGACCGGTCGCGCAGTCTCTATGCGCCCGCCATGCGCTACTTTGCGGCTGTGGCCGAAGCCGGGTCGATCCGCGCTGCGGCCCGCCAGCTCAATGTCGCTTCGTCGGCGGTGAACCGGCAGATCCTGTGGCTGGAAGAGGCGCTGGATCTGGCGCTGTTCGAGCGGCTGGGCCGGGGCCTGCGCCTGTCGCCCGCAGGCGAGGTGCTGCTTGCCCATGTGCGGCGCACCTATTCCGACTTTGAAGGCACGGTGGCGGAACTGGACGCGCTGAAGGGCCTGCGGCGCGGCACCGTGTCGGTGGCAACGGTCGAAAGCGTTGCCGATTCGATCCTGCCGCAGATCATCGGCTCCTTCCGCAAATCCTATCCGGGCATCCACGTTTCGGTGACCGTGACCAGCGCCCTGCAGGCGACCGGCATGGTGGAGCGCGCGGAGGCGGACATCGGCTTCACCTTCGATCCACCGCGCACCTCGGCGCTGACAACCGCCTTTGCCCATGAACTGGTGATCGGTGCCGTGATGACTCCGGATCATCCGTTGGCCAGCCATGCCGGGGGGCTGACGCTTGCCGATTGCCTGCGCTATCCGCTGGCGCTGCCGGCAAAAGGCCTGTCGCTGCGCACCCGCATCGATGCGGCGCTGTCGCGTCTGCCGGGCACCATCCGCACCTATGTGGAAGCCAATTCCCTCAGCTTCATGCGGGCGCTGACAAGGCGAGGGACGGTGGTCAGCTTCCAGACCAAGATCGGGCTTGAGGCAGATCTCGCCGGCGGGCTGCTGGTGTTCAGGCCCTTGAGCGATGCGCCGCTTCAGGCGGACAGGCTGGCGGTGGTCACATCCTCGCTCAGGGCATTGGGGCTGGCGCCGGGCATGTTCTACGATCATGCCATGCTCGTCATCAAAGAACACTTGCCGTTGATTGATGCCATTTAGGCATCGCTCCGCCCCCTAATCGGTTCTATTGTTTCCCCGGAAAGTAAGGCAACCTCAGGGTTGAGAAATTGCGGCTGGCGCGGGACGCCAGTCTGCCCGGGCTTGCGGACGCGCGGCAGCCCCGGGACCGGACGAGAGGGAGAGCAGAATGGGCCGTCTGACCACGCATGTCCTTGATACCGCCTTGGGCAGGCCTGCGGCAGGGATTGTGATCGAGCTTTGGGCGGTGGAGCCAAAGCCTTCGCGCCTGCGCCGGGTGGAAACCAATGCCGATGGCCGGGTTGATGGGGCGATCCTGGAAGGATCGGAGTTCGGCCCCGGCATCTATGAGCTGCGGTTCTTTGCCGGAGATTACCTCAAGGCCAGTGGCGCTCCGGTCACAGAGCCTGCCTTCCTCGACATGATCCCGATCCGTTTCGGCATTTCCAATGCGCGCGAGCATTATCACGTGCCGCTGCTGCTCTCGCCCTACGGCTATTCGACCTACAGGGGGAGCTGAGCCATGCGGGACACGATCCGTTTTCTGCGTGCCGGAAAGGTTGTCGAGCTGGCGGATACCGGACCGATGGATACGGTGCTCGACTATCTGCGCCTCACCGAAAGGGCGACCGGCACCAAGGAAGGCTGCGGTGAGGGAGACTGCGGCGCCTGCACGGTGGCGCTTGGCCGGGTGATTGGCGGCAAGCTGACCTATCAGCCTGTCAATGCCTGCATCCAGCTTCTGGGCATGATCGATGGCGCGGAGCTGGTGACGGTTGAGGACCTCGCTGCCGATGGCCGCCTGCACCCGGTTCAGGTGGCCATGCGCGACCTGCACGGCTCACAATGCGGCTTCTGCACACCTGGCTTCATCATGAGCCTCTTCACGCTCTATCACGCGGAAGGCATGGCAAAGAGCCGCAAGGCGGTGACCGAATGGCTGGCGGGGAACCTGTGCCGCTGCACCGGCTACCGGCCGATCATCGACGCGGCGCTGGCAAGCTGCTTTGAGGCTGCGGACGATGCCTTCTCCTGGCGTGCAGCCGAAACCCGTGAGGCCCTGCGGCGGCTGGCTGATTCCCGTGATGTCTTCATCGGTTCTACCGATAGCTTCTTTGCCGCTCCGGCGACGGTTGAGGGCCTCGCCGCACTCTACAGCCAGTTTCCCGATGCCACGCTTGTGGCCGGCGCCACGGATGTGGGCCTGTGGATCACCAAGAGCCTGAAGACGCTGCCACGCATTATCTGGCTGGGCCATGTGGCCGGCATGGACCGGGTGGAGGTGACGGGAGAGGGCATCATCCTCGGCGCTGCCGCCACCTATGCGGCGGCGGAACCGGCGCTGCGCGCTCTGGCTCCGGATCTTGGCGTGCTGCTGAGGCGCATCGGCTCCAAGCAGGTCCGTGCGTCCGGCACCATCGGCGGCAACATTGCCAATGGCTCGCCCATCGGCGACATGCCGCCAGCTCTCATTGCCCTTGGCGCCAGCATCGAGCTGCAGCAGGGCGACAATCTGCGCGATCTGCCGCTCGAAAGCTTCTTCATCGACTATGGCAAGCAGGACCGGCTGCCGGGCGAATTCGTGGCAGGCATCTTCGTGCCACGTCCGGCCGCCAACCAGCATTTCCGCTGCTACAAGGTGTCCAAGCGCTTCGATCAGGACATTTCCGCCGTCATGGCCGCCTTCAATCTGACGGTCTCGGAGGGCGATATCACCGCTGCGCGTATCGCCTTCGGCGGCATGGCGGCAACCCCGCGCCGGGCGCTTCTCGCAGAGGCGGCGCTGACGGGGGCGCGCATCGATGATCCCGTCACCTGGGGCGCGGCCATCCGTGCGCTGCAGGAGGATTTCAAGCCGATCAGCGACATGCGCGCGAGTGCGGAGTACCGCATGGAAGTCGCCCGCTCGCTGCTGGCCAAGGCCTTGATGGAGATTGCCGGGCCTGCCGAGCCCGTGCGCCTGCCCGTGCTTCAGCCGGAAGGAGGCGACCATGAACGCGCCGCATGACACCGCTCTGACGAAAGGCGCTGAGGCGCTGACCCATGTGCACCGCTCTCTGCCCCATGATAGCGCCGAACGGCATGTAACCGGCACTGCGGTCTATATCGATGACATGCCCGAGCCGCAGGGCACCTTGCATGTAGTTCCGGGCTGGGCGCGCCATGCGGTGCGCGGGCCGCTGCTGGCGATGGATCTCGACGCCGTGCGTAATGCGCCGGGTGTGGTGGCGGTGCTGACCGCTGCCGATGTGCCGGGCCTCAACGATTGTTCGGCCTCTTTTGGCGGCGATCCCGTTCTGGCTGACAAGGAAATCCTCTTTTACGGTCAGGTGGCCTTTGCCGTTGTTGCCACCAGCCGGGATGCTGCGCGCCGCGCAGCGCGGCTTGCGCAGATTGATGTCGGGCCGCAGACGCCGGTCATCTCCGTTGAAGATGCCATTGCCGCCGATGTGACGGTGCTGCCGGACTACCAGTTCCGCCGCGGTGCGCCGGAAGCGGGGCTGGCGAGCGCCGAGCACAAGCTCTCCGGTGTGTTCCATGTCGGCGGGCAGGAGCATTTCTACCTCGAAGGCCAGATTGCGCTGGCGATCCCCGGCGAGGAGCGGGCCGTTCAGGTCCATTCCTCCACCCAGCATCCGACCGAGGTTCAGCATGTGGTGGCCAAGGTTCTGGGCGTACCCGATGCGCTGGTAACAGTCGATGTGCGCCGCATGGGCGGCGGCTTTGGCGGCAAGGAATCGCAGGCGAACCAGTGGGCCTGTCTTGCCGCGCTCGCCGCCCGCATCACGGGCCGGCCCTGCAAGCTGCGTCTCGACCGGGACGACGACATGATCATGACCGGCAAGCGGCATGACTTCCGTGTCGACTGGACGGTTGGCCATGATAACACGGGCCGCATCCGCGCTGTGGACATGAGCTTCTTCGCCCGCTGCGGCTATTCGGCGGACCTGTCGCTGGGCGTGGTGGACCGCACCATGTTCCATGCGGACAGCAGCTATTTCTATCCCGATGCCCAGATCTGCAGCCGCCGCCTGCGCACAGATACCTGTTCCAACACCGCCTTCCGGGGCTTCGGCGGACCGCAGGGCATGCTGGCGGCAGAGCGGATGATCGATGCCATCGCCATCACGCTGGGGCTCGATCCTTTGGAAGTGCGCAAGCGCAATTTCTATGACTGGGCCCGCAACCAGACGCCTTATGGCATGGTGGTCGAGGAGTGGCAGACGCTGCATACAATCGTGGAGCAGCTGGAAGTCACTTCCGCCTACTGGCAGCGCCGGGAAGAGGTACGCGCTTTCAACGCCCGCAATCATGTGCTGCGCAAGGGGCTGGCTCTGACGCCGGTGAAATTCGGCATTTCCTTCACGCTGAAGCACCTCAATCAGGCCGGGGCGCTGGTGCATCTTTACACCGACGGCTCGATCCAGCTGAACCATGGCGGCACCGAGATGGGGCAGGGGCTCTATCAGAAGGTGGCGCAGGTGGTGGCGGAGGAATTCGGCGTCACCCTCGACAAGGTGATCATCACCGCCACCTCCACCGGCAAGGTGCCGAACACCGGCCCGACGGCAGCCTCCTCCGGCACCGATCTCAACGCAATGGCGGCACGTAATGCGGCACGCGCCATCAAGGACAGGCTCATCGCCTTTGCGGCCGGGCACTTCCATTGTTCGCCGGAATCCGTTGTCTTTGCGGACAATCAGGTGCGTGCCGGAAGCGATGTGGTGAGCCTGGCGGAACTGGCGAAACTTGCTCACATGGGCCGCATCCACATGTCGGATTCGGGCTTCTATGCCAGCCCCAAGATCACCTGGGACCGGGACAGCGCCAGCGGCCGTCCGTTCCTTTATTTCGCCTATGGTGCTGCGGCATCCGAAGTCACCATCGACACCATGACCGGCGAGATGACCGTGGACCGGGTGGATATTCTCCATGACGTGGGCCGCTCGCTCAACCCGGCCATCGACATCGGCCAGATCGAGGGCGGCTTCATTCAGGGCATGGGCTGGCTGACGACGGAGGAACTGGTGTGGGATGAGCAGGGGCGCCTGCGCACTCATGCACCCTCCACCTACAAGATCCCGGCCATATCGGACACACCGGCCGAGTTCAACGTGGCGCTCTATGCTTCCGCCGGCAATCCGGAGGAGACGATCTACCGCTCCAAGGCGGTGGGTGAGCCGCCGTTGATGCTGGCCAATTCCGTCTTCTGCGCCATCACCGATGCGCTCGCCTCGCTGCGGCCCGGCATCGTGCCGCAGCTGGATGCACCCGCCACGCCCGAGGCGATCCTGAAGGCGGTGCAGGCCATGCGGCAGGCAGGAGGGGCGCGATGATCCTCTGGCGGCGGATTCTGGATGAGCTGCGTGAAGGTGGGGCCTGTTGCCTTGTTACCGTCGCAGCATCGGCCGGATCTGTCCCGCGTGAGGCGGGTGCGCGCATGACCGTGCGTGCGGACGGCAGCATTTCCGGAACCATCGGCGGTGGAACGCTGGAGTTCGAGGCGATCCGCTGGGCGCTTGCCGGCATGCGTGAAGGCCGAAGGGGGCTTGCCTTCCGCCGTGTGTCGCTGGGGCCGGATCTCGGACAGTGCTGTGGCGGACGCGTCGATCTGGCGCTGGAGTATTTCACGGCAGAGGATATCGACCCCGTGCGGGCGCTGGTGCATGTGCAGGAGGAGCGCGGCGGACAGCTGGCTGTGCAGGCGGGCTTCGTGCAGGAAGGCGTGCCCCTGCAGCGGCAGGTGCTGGGGGATCTGCCCGCCGGACCGGATTTCCTGCTGAAGGACGGCGTCATTACAGAGCGCTTCGGTCTGGAGCTTCAGCCCGTGTGGCTGTTCGGGGCCGGGCATGTGGGCCGGGCCGTTGTGCTGGCACTGGCGCCGCTTCCCTTTGAAGTCACCTGGATAGACAGCCGCCCGGACTTTTTTCCACCGGCGATGCCGGGAAACCTGCGCTACGTCAGCGTCAGCCGGCCGGCGGACTTGCTCAAGGAAGCGCCGGACCGTGCCTTCATTCTCGTCATGACTCATTCCCATGCGCTGGATGAGGATATTGTGGCCGCAGCGCTGGCGGCGGAGCGGTTTGCCTATGTCGGCGTGATCGGCAGCGAGACCAAGCGCGCGCGGTTCACGAGCCGCCTGCGCCGCCGGGGGCTTGCGGAACGGCAGGTTGGCGGGCTGGTGTGCCCCATCGGGGCGGGTGGGGTGAAGTCGAAATTGCCGGCGGCCATCGCGGCCTCTGTTGCTGTTGAACTCCTGATTAAAAATGAGGCAGTAAAGCTGGAAGGTCTATACAAACAGCCCCTTGCGCAGGGGCAGAAGCCGGTCAATAACGCGGGGTGAACCCGACGGCAGAAGGGGCAGTGTGGAGTGGGCAGTCTCGATCAGACCGCAGATGGGCAGCAGGCCGCTGGGGGCATGGTGCGGCGGGCGCAAGGCGCGCCGCTGCTGAATGCGCGCGGCATCAGCAAGCATTTCGGTGCCATCGCGGCCAACAATGCGGTCAATCTCACCATCAACAAGGGTGAAATCCACGCACTCCTCGGCGAAAATGGCGCGGGCAAGTCCACGCTGGTAAAAATCCTTTATGGCGCACTGCAGCCCGACGCCGGCACGATCGAATGGGACGGGCGCAAGGTGCGCATCAACAGCCCCGCCGCCGCCCGCCAGCTGGGCATCGGCATGGTGTTCCAGCATTTTTCCCTGTTCGAGGCCCTGAGCGTTGTCGAGAACATCGCGCTGGCGCTGCCGAAGCCCGGTTCCATGCGCGAGCTGGCGGTGCGGATCGAAAAGGTCTCCCGCGACTATGGCCTGCCGCTGGATCCGCATGCGCTTGTGGCCGATCTGCCTGTCGGCATCCGCCAGCGCATCGAAATTGTCCGCTGCCTGCTGCAGGCGCCACGGCTGATCATCATGGATGAGCCGACCTCCGTCCTGACCCCGCAGGAGGCGGACCAACTTTTCGTGACGCTGAAGCGGCTGGCGGACGAAGGCTGCGCGGTGCTTTACATCAGCCACCGGCTGGACGAGGTGCGGCGCATCTGCCACCACGCCACCATTCTGCGACACGGCCGCTTCGTGCGCGAATGCGATCCGGCGCTGGAAACCCCCGCCTCGATTGCCCGCATGATGGTCGGGGCAGAGGTCTCGCATGTGACCAGTTCCGGCGCGCTGACGGGCAGCGGACCGGTGCGCCTTGCCGTGCGCAATCTTGCGACAAGTCCGCTGACGCCTTTTTCCGTGCCGCTGGCGGGGGTCAATCTGGACGTGCGTGCCGGTGAGGTCGTGGCAATCGCGGGCGTTGCCGGAAACGGGCAGGGCGAGCTGTTCGATGCCATCAGCGGTGAGCGGCGCTGCGCGCCGGGCATGGTGGAGATCGACGGCACGCCTTGCGGCCATGAAAGCGTCACCCGCCGCCGCCAGCGCGGGGCGGCCTTCGTGCCGGAAGAGCGGCTGGGGCACGGCGCAGTGCCGGGGATGCGCCTGTCGCACAACATCATCCTCACGCGCCATTCCACCGGCGATGATCTGGTCCGCTCCGGCTTTGCCGCCTATGGCCGGGCCGGTGAGATGGAAAAGCACATCACGCGGGCCTATGACATCCGCATGTCCCATGACGATCCGGAGGCGCGATCGCTCTCGGGCGGCAATCTGCAGAAATTCGTCGTTGGCCGCGAGTTGAGCCGCAATCCCGGCATTCTGGTGGTCAATCAGCCGACCTGGGGCGTGGATGCAGGAGCTGCAGCGCTCATCCGCCAGTGCCTCCTCGATCTCGCCCGCAAGGGATCTGCGGTGCTGGTCATCAGCCAGGATCTTGATGAAATCTACGAGATTGCCGACCGCATCGCGGTCATTTCGCGCGGGCACCTGTCGCAGGCAGAGCCTGCTTCGTCCATGACGCTGGAGCGGATCGGCCTGTTGATGGCGGGCGGTGCGGAAAAGCCTTCGTCTTCAAGTCTGTCCGGGGAGGGCGCGTGATGCGTATCGAACTCGTCAAGCGCGCCGAACACAGCGGGTTGATGACCGCCGTTTCCCCGCTGATCGCGGTCATGCTGACCATGATCTGCGCTGCCGTCCTGTTTGCCATGTCCGGTGCGGACCCGCTGGAGGCGCTGTTCCGCTTCTTCATCGAGCCGCTGACGGAAGCCTGGTCCCTGCAGGAAGTGCTGGTGAAGGCGACGCCGCTGGTTCTGATCGCCTGCGGTCTCAGCGTCTGCTACCTCTCCAACAACTGGAACATCGGCGCGGAAGGCCAGTTTGTGGCTGGTGCGCTGGCCGGTTCCATCCTGCCTGTCATTTTCCCGCATCTGCAGGGCTTTTACACTCTGCCCTTGATGCTCCTCTGCGGGGCGCTTGGCGGGGCGGCCTATGCCATGATTCCGGCCGTCCTGAAGACCCGATTCAGCACCAACGAGATCCTCACCAGCCTGATGCTGGTCTATGTGGCCAATCTGCTGCTGGACTATCTGGTGCGCGGCCCCTGGCGTGATCCGCAGGGGTTCAATTTTCCCGAGACGGCCCTGTTCTCGGCTTCTGCCACGCTGCCGTCCCTTGGCCTGGGCCGTCTGTCGGTATCCGTGTTCGTGGCCCTCGGCGTTGTGCTTCTCCTGTGGGTGGTGCTGTCGCGCTCGCTGCGCGGTTATCAGATCCGTGTGCTGGGCGAGAGCCCCCGGGCCGGCGCATTCGCTGGGTTCTCGGCCAAGCGGATGACGGTCTTCGCCTTTGCGCTTTCCGGGGCGCTGGCGGGCCTTGCGGGCATCATGGAGGTTTCCGGCTCGCTGAACCAGCTGCTGCCGACCATCTCGCCGGGCTACGGTTTCACCGCCATCATCGTCGCCTTCCTTGGCCGCCTCAATCCGCTGGCGATTGTCGTTGCCGGTGTTGTTCTGGCCTCCAGCTACATCGGCGGGGAAAGTGTGCAGGCGTCGCTTGGCATCTCCGACAAGGTTGCCAGCGTGGTGCAGGGCATGCTGCTGTTCTTCGTGCTGGCCTGCGACACCCTGATCTTCTACCGCGTCCGCCTGCACCGGAAGGTGCATTCTGAAAATGCCGGGGAGGGCGCCCATGTTTGAAGCCATTCTTCTCACCGTCATCACCGCCGCAACGCCGCTGCTGCTGGCGGCCATCGGCGAACTGGTCGTCGAGCGTTCCGGCGTTCTCAATCTGGGCGTGGAAGGCATGATGGTGATGGGAGCGGTGACCGGCTTTGCCGCCGCCAACCTCACCGGCTCCGGCACGATCGGTATTTTCGCGGCGATTGCGGCCGGCATGGCCATGTCGGCCCTGTTCGGCGCGCTGGTGCTGGGCCTTGTCACCAATCAGGTGGCCACCGGACTGGCGCTCACGCTCTTTGGCCTCGGACTGTCCGGCCTTGCCGGCGAGCGCTTCATCGGCGTTCCGGGCCTCAAGCTGCCGAAGCTCGACATTCCGGTTCTGAGCGACCTGCCGTTCCTGGGGCCCGTGCTGTTCCGGCAGGATGCCATCGTCTATCTCGCCTTCGCCCTGGTAGCCGGTGTCTCTTACATGCTGACCCGCACACGCATGGGGCTGATCCTGCGCGCTGTGGGTGACAACCATGCCTCGGCCCATGCGCTTGGCTATTCGGTGCTGAAGGTGCGCTTTCTGGCGGTGCTGTTCGGCGGCGGCTGCGCCGGTCTTGCGGGCGCCTACATGTCGCTCGCCTATACGCCGCAGTGGGTGGAGAACATGACGGCAGGGCGCGGCTGGATCGCGCTGGCGCTGGTGGTCTTCGCCTCCTGGCTGCCCTGGCGCGTCGTGGCCGGTGCCTATCTCTTCGGCATGGTCACGGTGCTGACCTTCCATGCACAGGCGAAGGGCATGGGCATTCCCTCGCAGCTTCTGTCGAGCCTGCCCTATCTCGCCACCATCATCGTTCTGGTGCTGATTTCCGCCAACCGGCGCCTGACGCTCGTGAATACGCCGGCCTGCCTCGGCAAGCCGTTCGTGCCGGATCGCTGACGTCCGGTCCGAGCCGGGACCTCAATGGGGTCCGGTCCCGGCCACCATCTTTGGACCCGCTGCATACCCGGTCCCAACGAGAACCGAAGGGGAAGTGTGAACATGAAGACTCTGCTGAAAGCCACTGTCGCCGCCGCCGCACTGGCCGGCTCGCTCGCAACTGCTCAGGCTGCCGACCTCAAGGCCTGCTTCGTCTACATCGGCCCGGTGGGTGACTTCGGCTGGACCTACCAGCACGACCAGGGCCGCCAGGCTGTCGAAGCCCATTTCGGCGGCAAGGTCGAAACCGCCTATCTGGAGAACGTGCCGGAAGGCCCGGACAGCGAGCGCGCCATCGAGCGCTTCGCCCGTGAAGGCTGCGGCATTATCTTCACCACCTCCTTCGGCTACATGAACCCGACCATCAAGGTGGCGCAGAAGTATCCGAATGTGAAGTTCGAGCACGCCACCGGCTACAAGACGGCCGAAAACGTTGCGACCTATAACTCCAAGTTCCACGAAGGCCGCTACATCATCGGCCAGATCGCGGCCAAGATGTCCAAGACCGGCACCGCCGGCTACATCGGCTCCTTCCCGATCCCGGAAGTGGTCTCCGGCATCAACGCCTTCCTGCTCGGCGCCCAGTCCGTGAACCCGGACTTCAAGGTCAAGATCGTCTGGGCCAATTCCTGGTTCGATCCGGCCAAGGAAGCCGATGCGGCCAAGGCGCTGATCGATCAGGGCGCCGACATCATCTCGCAGCACACCGATTCCACCGCACCGCTGCAGGTGGCTGAGGAGCGCGGCGTGCTTGGTTTCGGTCAGGCTTCCGACATGATCAACTTTGCACCGAAGTCGCAGCTGACCGCCATCATCGATGACTGGGCACCCTATTACATCGAGCGAGTTCAGGCTGTCCTCGACGGCACCTGGAAGAGCGAGCAGACTTGGGCTGGCCTCAAGGAAGGCCATGTGGTGATGGCGCCCTACACCAACCTGCCGGACGATGTCGTCGCCATGGCGAAGGAAACCGAAGAGAAGATCAAGGGCGGCTGGGAGCCTTTCACCGGCCCGATCACCAAGCAGGACGGTTCGGAAGCGGCCGCTGACGGCGTGCGTCTCGACGATGGCGCCATTCTCGGCATGAACTGGTACGTCAAGGGCATCGACGACAAGCTGCCGCAGTAAGGGGAGCTTGGGTCCGCATGTGCCGAACCTGCGGGCCGTTTGCTTCTGCACCATGACCGTGCGCGGCCGGGCCTTCCGGCGTGGCTGCGCATGTCTTTCAGATAATAACAATCCCGATCCAGAGCCTGCCCATGACCATGACCTTTGCCGCTGAATGGCTGAATCTGCTTTTCCGCTGGGCCCATCTGGTGGTAGGCATCGGCTGGATCGGCACGTCCTTCTACTTCATCGCCCTCGATCTTTCGCTGCGCAAGCGGGAGGGCATGCGCGAGGGCGTCTACGGCACGGCCTGGGAGGTGCATGGCGGCGGGTTCTATCATGTGGAGAAGTTCACGGTTGCCCCTGCCTACCTGCCGCAGGATCTCATCTGGTACAAGTGGGAGGCCTATCTCACCTGGGTGACCGGATTTGCCCTGCTGGTGGTGCAGTATTACTTCAATGCATCGTCTTATCTCATTGATGTGAATAAGCTTCAGATGCTGCCATCAGAGGCGGTGCTGATTTCCGTCCTGAGCCTTGCCGCCGGCTGGTTCATCTATGACGGGCTGTGCCGCTCGCCCATCGGCCGCAGCACGCCGCTGCTGGCGCTGTGTGTCTTCGCGCTGATCATGGCTGCGTCCTACATGTTCACGCAGGTGTTCTCCGGGCGCGGGGCGCTGATCCACGTGGGCGCTTTCATCGGCACGATCATGGCCGTCAATGTGTTTGGCCTGATCATCCCGAACCAGAAGAAGATCGTGACCAGCCTGCTGCGCGGTGAGGCGCCGGACCCGAGGCTCGGCCAGATGGGCAAGCAGCGCTCGGTGCACAACAACTATCTGACGCTGCCCGTGCTGCTGATGATGGTGTCGAACCACTATCCCATGCTCACCGGCCATCCGCAGGCCTGGCTTCTCGTCGGGCTCGTGCTGCTGATGGGTGGCATGGTGCGGCATTTCCTCAACCGGCATGAGGCGGGCGACCCGCTGAACCGTTACTGGTGGAGCTTGCCCATCGCCGCGCTTGGCTTTGCCGCAGCGCTGGTGATGACTGCACCACGTGATTTTTCCGGCGGTGAGGCTGTTTCCGATGCCACGGCGCTGACGCTGATCCGCAGCCATTGCGCCATGTGTCATGCGGCAACCCCGACTCATGAAGGCTTCACGGATGCGCCCAAGGGCATTCATCTGGAAACGCTGGCGGAGCTGCGGCGTTATGCTGATCAGGTGATGGCCCAGTCCGTGCTCTCCGATGCCATGCCGCTCGGCAACGAGACGGGCATGACGCCGGAACAGCGTGAGGAACTTGGGCGCTGGATTGCCCGGAACAAGTGAATGGACCGGGATACAAGACAGCTGGAGCACTCTTCCATGTCCGCCACGCAGATTGCCTTTCCCATTCCTGAAGCGGCGTTGGCCGGGCTCGACCATGAGGCTTTCATGGCCGCCTTCGCGGATGTGGCCGAACATTCCCCCTGGGTGGCGGCGGAGGCTTTCGCGGCGGGGCCTTTTGTCCGGCGGGAGGATCTGATTGCCGCGTTTGAAGCAGCCATGCGCGCGGCTTCGCACGAGCAGCAGCTGGCGCTGATCCGGGCCCATCCGGATCTGGCGGGCAGGGCCGCAATTGCCGGGGACATTGCCGAGGATTCGCGGAAGGAACAGGCGGGCGCTGGCCTTGACCGGCTGACGGCAGAGGAATTTTCCCGGTTTACCAGGCTCAACGATGCCTACCGCGCCCGCTTCGGCTTCCCGTTCATTTTTGCGGTGAAGGGCGCAACGAAGCACATGATCCTTGATGCTTTCGAGGCACGGCTTGGCAACAGCCCGCAGGCCGAATTTGAGACCGCACTGGCCCAGATCGCCCGCATCTTCCGTTTCCGTCTTGAAGACCGGATCGTTGTGGCCTGAGGCTCAGTTGGCGTCCAGAGGCTTGAACCGCCCGTCCATGAATTCGCCGCAAGGGCGGGCCCAGATGGTGCCTTCGGCCCCCTGATAGAGGAAGGCCTCTTCGCCCGTGGCCTCGATCCGGCACTTGCCAATGATCCGGTAGATGCCGCCTGTCTTGCGGTGCTGCCACCTTGTGCCGCGCAGGGCCGGATCAAGCCCGTCGCGGGCGGTCATCATCGTGGCATCTTCCGGTGCAGGCATTTGTGCTCTCCGCTCTCCGTTTGCTTGCCAGCCATCATGGGGCTGCCAGGCCGGTTCAACTCAGCTTAGCGGCGCGTGATCTCGACGGGAACGTTGAAATTCCACGTCGAGCGGCCTTCTTCTGCCGGAATGGGCGGGAAGGGCGCGGCGCGGCGGACGAGTTCCAGCGCGACTTCATCCACCTCCGGATTGCCGGAGCTGCTGGAGATGCGAATGGCCGAAACGCTGCCGTCCTTGCTGACGACGAAGGAGACGGTGGCAAGGCCTGCCTCGCGGGAGCGGACGCGGCGCATCGCGCGCTGCAGAGCCCGCTGAACCTGGCCCTTGTAGTTGGTGCGGTCCGAATTGCCGAGGATCGTTGACTGGCCCTGATTTTCGGAACTGCCCTGCGAGGCCACCTGATCGGCGGCGCCGCCTGCGCCCTGAACCGCATTGGCCCTGCTATTGCCCTTCTGTGTGCTTGGCTGGCGCTGTGCTTCCGGTTTCTTCGTCTGGGTCCTTTTGACCGGCTGCACGGGCTTTGCTGCCTCAGCCACCTTGACCGGCAGATCCTTCGGCCGCATTTCCGGCACGGGAACAGGCTCGATTGCGGTGACGGTCTCTTCCGGCGTCTCATTGATCGGCGCGATGGCCTCCGCGCTGGTCAGCGGCTGGATGGCCAGCTCTTCCACCGGCGCGATTTCCTGCGGCTTGATATCCTGCGGCTGGACTTCCGCCATCTGCTGCAGCGGCTCTTGAACGGGCGTTTCGGTGGCTTCCTGCACCGGGATGTCCTGCGCGGTGATGTGCTCCTGCGTCTCCGGCTCGGCGGCGTCCGGATCAACCGGCGCCAGCGTGTCGGGGGACTCGGCGGCAACCGCGTTGGCGGTGTCCGGATCGCCGGAGGTCAGCATGTCCGTATAGGCCTCGCCCAGCATGGAGACGGCCCCGCCGCCGCCTTGAAGCAGGGCCGGCTCCTCGGAGGTGTCGACGGTCAGGGCAATTGCGCCGAAATGCAGTGTCACCGATGCCAGAAGGGCTGCACCCAGGTGCCATGGTCTCAGTTTCATTGCGTGCCTGCCTTCCGTGTCACGACACGGATTGCCGGCGCACCGGCGGCATAGAGCTCGTCAACGATTTCCACGAGACGTGCCGCATCAAGGTTGCGGTCCACACCGAGTTTCAACAGGCTGTCCGGCCCTTCGGCGGGCAGCGGGTTGGCGGCGAGATAGGAAGCTGCATCCGTGGGCTGACCGCGGAACACCAGCGTGCCATCCGCGCGCACATAAAGCGCCTCAGGCGGCGGCAGGCTTTCTGCATCGGTGGTCTCCACCAGATCGACCTGCTTGTCGGCCGGGGGCGCAAGCTGGCCTGCGACCAGAAAGAAAATCAGCATCAGGAAGACGATGTTGATCAGCGAGATGGTGCTTTCCATCTTCCGCCTGGTTTTTTCGAGCGGGATCCGCACGGCCATGTCTGTAGCTCCTTGCCTTCCGCGCCCGTTAGCGGGCGACGTGCAGGGTAAGCGCCGGCGCAAGGCGGCGCACGGTCTGAACGGCGTCGATCAGGCCCTGGGCATTTGCCCCTTCGCGGGCAACGACGAGCGCAGAGGTCGCCCCCTTGTCCTGCAGGTCTGCCAGCCGGTCTGCCATCTCTTCGGGCATTACGGTCACACCGTTGATGCGCAGGCCGTCGGCCTCGACAAAAACGAGGATGCCCGGCGTGCCGGAGGCGCCGCCGCCAGCCTGACCGGGCTTGCCCAGATCCACCCCCGCAAACCGGGTGAAGGTGGTGGACAGCATGAAGAACAGCAGCAGCAGGAAGATCACGTCGATGAGGGAGGTCATCGACAGCGGCCGCCTGCGCCGCTGCGGCATGTTAATGCGCATGGGAAACCTTCCCGAGGACAGCGCCATCCTGTGCGGCCGGGGCGTGGCGCTCGTGGTCATGTTGGGCAACATCCACCAGAACCTGGGCGCTCAGGGTCTCGACGGCAATGCGCTCGGCTTCGATCCAGGATTCGAACATGGCGAGCAGGGCGGCCACCGGCATGGCGACGGCAAGGCCCGCAGCGGTGGTCAGCAGAGCCACCCAGATGCCGCCGGCAAGGATCGACGGATCCACCGCATCTCCCGCGTTCTGCAGGGCCTGGAAGGCGTCGATCATGCCCAGAACCGTGCCGAACAGACCCAGCAGCGGGGCAAGCTGGGCAATGTTGTCAAGCGCACGGGTGCCGGACTGAAGCGAATGCAGCTGCTGGGCTGCCACCCGGGCGATTTCGTCTTCAATAGCGCTGCGGTCCATCTGGCCGGCTGCCGTCAGGCGCATGGCGGTGACGACCGCATGTTCTGCGGCGCTGACGGGACGGGCGAGGCGCACCAGTGCCTCCTTGCGCCGGCCGGCCCGCCACAGGCCTGCTGCTTCCCGGGCCCGGCCCGGCCGGGCCGTGCGGAAGCGGGCGAACTGGACAAATTTGGCGATGACGATGGCGCCAGCCACAACCGACATGACGGCGATGAGGGCCACGACCGTGCCGCCAAGTTCGATCAGGCTGAAGACCGGGGCGAGATAGGGAGAGTCCAGCATATCCGTGTCCTTACCGGGTGAAGCCGATGTCTGTGCGGCTTGTTGTGGTCAGCGGCGCGCTGCACAGCGGGCTGGCAGCGGCAGCCTTGCAGCCGGATGCGCCGTTGACGAGAATGGAACCGATGCCCGCGCAGGGCTGGTTCGGGATCTGGAACTGGCGGACCACGGTCTTGCCTTCCGGCAGGGCGCCGAAGTCGAAGACGGTCATGCGGTCCACCAGTCCTTCCTTGTTGAAAAGCACAAATTCGAAGCCTGCCGTCTCCAGCGCTGCCCCGGTGCCATTGGTGGCAACGAAAGTCAGGAGGCAGCCGTTACCGGCATCCGCCGCACGGTTCAGCTCCAGCTTGACACCGTCCGCCGCTGCCGGGCTTGTCTGGGCCAGAACTGCGCCGGAAAGGGTGGAGACCAACAGCGCGGCGGCTGCGATCACTTCGAATTTGCGTGCCAGTGTCATGTCACCATCCGAATTTCTTGTTGACGGACAATTTGAACGTGCGCCCCTTGCCATCATCGCCGGAGAGATTGTTGCGGTAGCGCTTGTCAAAGATGTTTTCGACGGCGGCGCGCAGCTCCAGCCCCTTGAACTGGCCCTCATCGAGCTTCCAGTTCACGAAGGCATCGTGCAGCGCATAGCCGGGGAAGGGGCCTGTGGTGGCGCCGGCATCGGCAGAGCCGGTGAACTCGGCGCGCCAGCCGAAATTGACATTGTAGTCCGGGATGCGGCCGCCGAGGGTGACGGCCACCGTTTCTGCCGGAATGGTCGTCAGGGCCGCATTGGTGGTATCGTTCTTGCCGCGCGTCCAGCTGTAGGCGGCGCTGGCAAACACGTAGCGTGAGTCATAGGCGGCTTCGAGTTCCACGCCGTAGATGTGCGCGCTGTGGGCGTTCACGTAATAGGGGACAGCCGAGGCTTGCCGCTGCGGGCCCGTGGTGATCAGGTTCGTCAGATCGTTGTAGAAGCCGGTGGTCTTCAGCGCGATGCTGTCATTGTCGAGGAACAGGTCCTGCCGGCTGACGGCAAAGCCTGCCTCGTAGTTGAAGGATTCCTCCTTCTTCAGATCAAGACTGACGGTGCGCCCGCCGGGATAGGTCGAGCTGGGGGCGCCTGTCGAGAACAGTTCGTCCAGTGTCGGCAGTCGTTCGGTGCGGGCAACCGAGCCGAAGACCGAGAAACTGTCCGTGAACTTGTAGAGCGCGGCGAGCTTCGGCGAGAAGGCGTAATCCGTCTGGGTGGAGGCATTCGGGATGACGCTGTCCGGACGCACGGTCACATAGTCGAGGCGCATGCCCGGCGTGATGGTCAGCCGGTCATTCCAGATGAATTCGTTCTGCGCAAAGACGCCGATCTTCGTGTCTGTGCCCTCAGGGTGGAAGTCAACCCAGCCGGAGCCGCCATTGGTGCCGGCTATGCGTTCCTGATAGCTGAGCTGAGTGCCGGCGGTCAGATAGTTTTCCCAGCTTTCACCTTTGAACTCGAAGGTGTTCTCTGCCTTGGCCTGCCAGGTGCGGTAGCCATAATCGGCATCGCGGAACAGATCCGGCGAGCGGGCAGCAATAGAGGCCGCCACATTGGCATTTTTCTGGGCCACCTTGGTATCCGAGAGCGAGAGGTTGACCTTCATGTTCAGGAACGGATTGCCGGCGGCCGGGTTTTCATAACGCACCACCACCGTCTGATCGGTGATGTCACGGTCGATCCTGCCGAAGGTATCCAGCGTACCTGTCTGGGAGTAAGCGGTGTTATCCGCGTCGCTCTGCCAGCGCTCGTAGGAGATGCGCAGGGACTGCTCCTTGCCGTCGCCGAAATAATGCGTGACCTTGGCAAGACCGGAGAAGCTGTCAAAGGCTGATCCGGTGATGCGGGTGCCATTGCCGGTTTCGTAGTCATCCGAGCGGCGGAAATTGCCATTGAGCAGGGCTTCTGTATCGGGCCCGAGCTTCATGGCTGCGATGGCTGACGTCATGAGGCCGCTCTTGTTGCTGTCGAAACTGGTCTTGAGCCGGACGGCAACCGTTTCGCCGTCTTCAAGAAAGTCGGAAGCATCCTTGGTCTCGAAATTGATCACGCCACCCAATGCGCCCGCGCCATACAGGGTCGAGGAGGCAGGTCCGCGCAGAATCTCGACACGCTTGTAGAGTTCAGGGTCGGAAAAGAACGAGCCCATGCGGTACATTTCGAAGAACTTGTTGGCGCCATCCACGGTGATGATGATCTTGGATTCGTCCGCCGACCCCAGATCGCCGATGCCGCGGATGTTGAATGACTGCCCTGCGATACGGTCGCTGCCGGTCATTGTCACACCCGGCGTCTGCTTGAAAATATCGCCGATGGTCGTCGCCTGGGCGTTGTCGATCTGCTCCTGATCGATCACCGTCACGGCCTGCGGTGTATCGATGGCGACCTTCTCCTGCCCGGTGCCGAGAACGATCTTCTGCAAGGCCGTGACGGCCTGCGGCTTGTTTTCTGCTTTGTCTGTTACCTTGTCTGCTACCGTAGCCTGCTGCGCATTTGCACTGCCTGCATAGGCGAGCGCAATCAGCGCCACGCCGTTCAGCCAAAACCCTGCCGTGCTCCGTCCGCGAGTCATTTCATACGCCTCTTTCTGGTCTATCCCGCTGGCTGGCAAAGGGCTCGCTCGCTGAACTGTGAAACTCTAAAACCTGATTAACGTATTCAGGTATTGCGGTCGATACAAAAGATGAATATTGAAGTCAACTATCGGCGGTGACGATCCTGTCGCAGGTCAGCATTTTCTGCAGGCCCTTGCGCGGTTGGACCTGCCGGATGGGTTTGAACAAAACGGCATGCCTGCCAGGCAAAACCCCAGCTTCCGGCAGCCGGAACCCGTTACGCGCCATTCAAAGATGCGCCTGCAAAGCTCTGCCTTTGGCAGGTGCTGGCCCTTGCCGGTCCTCGGGAGCCGGCCACGCAACAAAGCGGGGAAGACACATGACCATGACTGCCTATCGCGATCTGGCGCCGGAGGAGATCCGCGCCGCTGTCAGCGCCAATCCGGACCGCCGCGAGCGCGATCTGGCGCAGGAACTGGGGATCAGCGAGGCGCAGCTTGTGGCCGCGTTCTGCGGCCATGGCGTGCGCCGTGTCGAGGCTTCGATGGCCGGCATTTGCGAGGGCATGCAGGCTGTGGGGGAGGTGATGGCGCTGACCCGCAACGAAAGCGCCGTCCATGAAAAGATCGGGCCGTTTGAAAAGTTCGTGAATGGCACCCGCACCGGCCTGATGCTGGGCAGCCAGATCGACACCCGCATGTTCCCGGTGCATTGGGTGCATGCTTTCGCGGTGGAAAAGCCTTCTGATCAGGGGCCGCGCCGTAGCCTGCAGGTGTTCGATGCTCATGGCGAAGCCGTGTTCAAGGTGCATCTGCGCGCCGCTTCCAATGTGGAAGCCTTCGAGGCGCTGGTGGAGCGCCTTGCGCTCTCTGACCAGACGCCGGGCCTTGGCACAGTCCCGCAGCGCCCGCGGCCTGAGCCACGCCGCCCGCTCGATAGCAGCAAGGCCGGCGACTTGCGCAGCCGCTGGTCGGCCATGAACGATCCGCATCAGTTCTTCAACATCCTGCGCGAACTCGACATCGAGCGCATCAATGCACTGGCGCTGGCGGGTGAAGACAAGGCCTGGCAGGTGGATGGCGACAGCATCCGCGTCATGCTGCGGCTGGTGTCCGGCAATGCGATCCCGCTGATGTGTTTCGTTGCCAACCGGGGATGCGTGCAGATTCACTCCGGCCCGGTGATGAACATCAAGGAGATGGGGCCTTGGATCAATGTCATGGACCCCACATTCCATCTGCATCTGCGGCTCGACCACATCAGCGAGATCTGGGCCGTGCGCAAGGGCGCGGATGTGGGGCATGTGACGTCGCTGGAAGCCTATGGGGCCGATGGCAATCTGATCATCCAGTTCTTCGGCGTGCGCGGTGAGGGCAACCATGAGCGCAGCGACTGGCGCGAACTGGTGGAACACCTGCCGCGCCTTGCTCCGCAGACAGCGGTGCTGCCGTCTGCGGCCGAATAAGCCCAGCGTCTTGTAAGGATATGATGATGCGTCTGCTTTCCTCTCTTTCCCTTCCGTGCGGCCTGGCGCTCACGCCCATGGCGGCCGCACTGTTGAGCCTTGGACTGGGCTTCACGGCACCTGAAGCCCGTGCGCAGGAGCCTGCCTCTCTGGCCGGGGCACAGCGAATCGTCTCCGTTGGCGGGGCTGTCACGGAAGTGGTCTATGCCCTTGGCGCGCAAGACCGTCTGGTGGCGCGGGACAGCACCAGCTCCTATCCGCCCGAGGCTCTGGCGCTGCCCGACACGGGTTACATGCGCGCCCTGTCGCCGGAAGGCGTGCTGGCGGCCGCTCCCGATGGCCTGCTGGTCATTGAGGGCAGCGGCCCTGCGGAAGCGCTGGATGTGCTGAAGAAGGCCGGAGTGCCGCTCGTCATGGTGCCGGACCGCTACACCGCAGAAGGCGTTGCCGAAAAGGTGCGCGTGGTGGGCAAGGCGCTGGGGCTGGAAGACAAGGCGGAAGATCTGGCGGCGAAGCTGGAAGCCGATCTCAAGGCTGTGGCGGAAGCTGCGGCCAAGCGTGAGGTCAAGCCGCGCGTGCTCTTCATTCTGTCCCTGCAGGGCGGGCGCATCATGGCTTCCGGTGAAGGTTCTGCTGCCGATGCGGTCATTCAGCTTGCCGGCGGCGTCAACGCGGTGTCCGGTTTCAACGGTTACAAGCCCTTGAGCGATGAGGCGATCACGGAGGCAAAGCCCGACATCATTCTGATGATGGATCGCGGCGGCCAGCATGATGCAACGCTGGAGGAAATGCGTGGCCATGCGGCGCTGTCGCTGACGCCTGCTGTTCAGGCCGGGCACATCGTGCGCATGGACGGGCTGTTCATGATCGGCTTCGGGCCGCGCACCGCCGATGCCGTGCGCGAGCTTTCCGCCGCCTTTGACAAGGCCGCGGCTGCCAGCCAGTGAGGGACCGGCAGATGGCCATGACAGCAGCTGAAACAGTGGCCGCAGATCACGGGCCTCTCGAAGGGGACCGCAGCGGGCGGGCGCGGCAGGTGATTGCCGGGCTCTCCGTCCTCCTGATCCTTGCCATCCTGCTGGCACTGATGACGGGCCCGACCGGCCTTGCGAGCTTCGATGCAGTTCTCGGCATTCTGACGGGCCAGGAAAGCGAGGGGCTGATGGCCATGCGCGACCGGATCATCCTCGCCGACATCCGCTTTCCGCGCATGGTGGTGGGCGTCTTCATCGGCGCGGGGCTGGCTGTCTCCGGCGTGCTGATGCAGGGGCTGTTCCGCAATCCGCTGGCCGACCCCGGTATCGTCGGCGTTTCTTCAGGGGCAGGACTTGGGGCCGCGCTGATGATCGTCGCCGGGTCCTGGCTGCCGGCAGGCCTGATGGCCTCGCTCGGCATTCTGGCGCTGCCTTTCGCGGCCTTTCTCGGCGGTCTTGCCACAACGGCACTGCTCTACCGGATCGGCACGCGCGGCGGCTACACCGATGTGGCAACCATGCTTCTGGCAGGCATTGCCGTGGCAGCGCTGGCGGGGGCTGCCATCGGCCTGCTGATCTTCACCGCAGATGACAAGCAGTTGCGTGACATCAATTTCTGGTTGCTCGGATCGCTTGCGGGCGCGACAAAGGACAAGATCCTGATGTGCGTACCGGTGATCGCCGCTGTGCTTGCGTCCATGCCGTTCATGGCGCGCGGGCTGAATGCGCTGGTGCTGGGCGAGGCGGCGGCGGGGCATCTGGGCATTCCCGTTCAGCGGTTGAAGCGGCTGAGCATCGTCGCCGTGGCGGCGGCGACCGGGGCCGGTGTGGCCGTCAGCGGCAGCATCGGCTTTGTCGGGATCGTCGTGCCGCATCTGCTGCGGCTGACCATCGGCCCGGATCACCGTTACCTTCTGCCCGCCTCGGCGCTGCTAGGGGCAAGCCTGCTGCTTCTTGCCGACACGGTGGCACGCACCATCGTGACGCCAGCCGAACTGCCCATCGGCATTCTCACCGCGCTGGCCGGCGCTCCCTTCTTCCTCTGGATCCTGCTGAAACGGCGGGGCTTTGCGCTGAGGTGACGGACATGGCAAAGCTGGAAGTGAAGACCCTCACCGTTTCGCTCTCCGGGCGCGACATTGTTCGGCAGATTTCCTTCGAGGCGCGGGCAGGCGAGGTGACGGCGATTGCCGGGCCGAACGGTTCCGGCAAGAGCACGCTGCTCAAGGCCATTTGCGGTGAACACCGGCACGGCGGCAGCGTGCATCTGAACGGTCATGATCTGCGCCGCGTCCCGGCCCATGTCCTGGCCCGCTTCCGGGCCGTTCTGCCGCAAAGCTCGGCCATCGCCTTTCCGCTGACCGTGACCGAACTGGTGCGGCTCGGCGGTGCGGGAATGCCGCCGCCGGATTCCCGCGTGCGCGAGGCGCTGGCGCGGGTGGGCCTGAACGGTTTCGGCGGGCGGCAGTATCAGTCGCTGTCCGGCGGCGAGCAGCAGCGGGCGCAGCTTGCCCGCGTGCTGTGCCAGATCTGGGAGCCTGTCGGCCTGGAAGGACCGCGCTGGCTGTTTCTGGACGAGCCCGTCGCCAGCCTCGACATTCACCACCAGCTGATGATCATGGATCTGGCCGCAGATTATGCAAAGGCCGGAGGTGGCGTCGTTGCCGTGATGCATGACCTCAACCTGACGGCCATGTATGCGGCGCGCGTACTCGCCCTGAAAGCGGGGCAGGTGATTGCCTGCGGCGCGACGGCCGAAACGTTGACGACTGAGGTGCTCTCTGAAGTTTACTCCTGCCCCTTGCGCGTTGGCGCCGTGCCGCCGCCCGGAACGCCTTTCATCCTGCCGCATCTTTGCCATGCGCGTCTGCATGCTGCGGAATGAAGAGGATCTGTGCGTCTCCGGCCGCATCCGGCCCGTGAGCGTGCAGATCGAGCCATTACAGATGCAGGAAGCCTGATGATGCGCCTTGTTCCTGATCCCTCCCGCGCCTTTGCCCTTGCGGCCGTGCTGGCCGCCGCGCTTGTTCCGGCAGGTTGCGCCTCGGTCGGCGTTGGCGGCGCGGTGATCACCTCCAGCCCGGAAAATGGCACACAGGTGCGTGGCGGCGCCGTGGGGCTTTCAACGGGCCCCGATGGGGTCACCGCCAGCCGGGTGACCATCGATGGCCGTTCGGCTGGCGGCTATTGAGTTCAGCCTGCCGGTTCCAGCCGCACCAGCTTGCCATCGGGCGCATCCGTCAGCAGATAGAGGAAGCCGTCCGGGCCTGTCCGCACGTCGCGGATGCGCCAGCCCTTGTCTTCCAGCAGCCGCTCCTCGCCTACGATCTTGCCGTCTTCCATGTCGAGCCGGTTGAGATGGGTCAGCGCGAGAGCGCCCATGAACAGGTCCCCCTGCCAGCCCTTGAAGGCATCGCCCTGATAGAAGGCCATACCGGACGGGGCGATGGAGGGCACATAGACCTGGATCGGCGGCGTCACGCCTTCCTTCTCCGGCCCTTCGCCCATGGGAAGACCTGAATAGGCGCGGCCGTGGGTGGTTTCCGGCCAGCCGAAGTTGAGCCCGGCCTTGATGACATTCACTTCATCGCCGCCGCGCGGCCCGTGCTCGTTGGCCCAGATCTCCCCGTCCGGCGTCAGGGTCATGCCCTGCGGATTGCGGTTGCCATAGGTGTAGATCTCCGGTAGCGCGCCTGCGGTGCCGAGGAAGGGATTACCCGGCGCTGGCGCGCCATCCGTCGTGATGCGGATGATCTTGCCCGAGTGCAGCGACAGATCCTGCGCCGTATCGTCTGCACCATGGTCGCCAATGCTGGCATAAAGATAGCCGTCCGGCCCGAAGACCAGCCGGGAGCCGAAATGGCGTCCGTTCGAGCCCGGCGTCGCCGCGGTGAAGAGGACGGTCACGTCCTCCAGTCCTGTATCCGTCAGCTTTGCCTTGGCGATGCGCGTGGTGCCGCGCCGCTCCACCGGTGTGGAATAGGAGAAGTAGATGGTGCTGTTCGAAGCAAAATCCGGATCGAGGATCACATCCAGCAACCCGCCCTGGCCGCTGTCGTAGATCTCCGGCAGGCCGGTCAGCGGTTCGCTCAGGCTGCCACCGGTGCCCACGATCCGCAGCCGTCCCGGCCGCTCGGTGACGAGCATCCGCCCATCGGGCAGGAAGGCAAGACCCCAGGGATGCTCCAGATCCGTGGCGACTTCCACGATCCTGAAATCAGCGGCCTTGGAGCGGACGGTTTCCTGCGCAATGGCAGCAGGTGCGGCGCCCGCCATGAGGGCGGCAAGACCAAGGGGGAAGAGGCGTGACAGGGGCATCAAGGATCTCCGCAGCTTGAACAAGACGTGCCAGCGGACGGCAAGGCCGCCCGCAGCGTATCCCGCATATGGGGCAGGGGATCGTGAGAACCAACAGGGGCTGCCGGGAATGGCGGGAGGGTCACGCAAGCGTGACTGCGCGAGCCCGGAGTGTCATCCCGGTTTGACGCGCAGCGGCAAGACCGGAATCCAGTACGCCCGGAGAGGGAGATGGCTGATACCGGGGTTACTGGATCCCCGCCTGCGCGGAGATGACAAGGTGAGAGGCTTCGAGGAAGTGGGTGGTTTGGTTCTCTGGCCTGTGCATCCATCACAGGTCCCGGCAGGGAGGCCGGGACGGCGCGGCGGGTAGTGGGTGCGGCGAAAACATCAGCTTCAGACCTCGCACCTTCCGCAGTTCCAATGACTGCTCTGGGAGCGAGTAGTCCCCGGGTTTTCACTTCGCTCCGCCCGGGGCGGCCACTGCGGATGGGATGGCATCGGGAATAATGACTTCGCCTCCGCATCCCCTCGCTCCCTCTCACCCCCGGCGCGGCAGGGATTGGCCTTTTTCCGCGATGTCCAGGAACGGCCCGGTCATCAGGCGCATGCCTTCTTCCATCACCGGCAGCAGCACGTGCCCGTTGGGGCCGTGCGGCCGCATTCGGCGTGGGAATGGGGTACCCAGATGGTGGGCAGGCCGAGGATTTCGGTGAAGGTGCCGTTCGGCAGGGAGCCAGCGAGGTTCGGCAGCACATGCGGCTTCCTTCCGGCGGTTTGCGCCAGCGACTGTTCCACGAACTTGACCAAGGGGTGATCCGGCGGGAAGCGGGTGGCGCGGAAGGCTTCGCCGCGTGAGGGCTTCACGGCGACCTGCGGGAAACCTTGCCTGTCCAGATGACGGCGCGGGGCAGGGATGACGTCCGCCACATCCGTGCCGGCCACAAAACGCAGCTGGATCGTCGCCCGCGCTTTGCCTGACATGGCATTCTGCGGGGCATCGATGTTGCCGTTGGCCATGGCAAGCACGGCCATGGAGTTCCAGCCGAAGACGCGCTCCGAAGGCTTGAGGTCTTCCTGTCCCCAGTCCGCATCATGGCGGCGGGGTGGCAGGTCCTTCAGCGCTTCGCGGATGTTCCGGCGTCAGGTTGCCGGGCAGCCATTCCTTCATGCGGATCTGGCCGCGCTTGTCGGTGATCGAGGCAATGGCATGGGCGAGGATGATCGCCGGATCGGCCAGCAGCCCGCCGAAGTTGCCGGAGTGATGGTCCTAGGGTCGCAGATCGACGGTGAGATCAATGCCCATGCCGCCGCGTGAGCCCATGAACATGGCCGGTGTGTCAGCGGCAAGGCGCGGGCCGTCCGAGGCGATGAGAATGTCCGAGGCGAGCAGGTCGTTCTTTTCCTCGAAGAAATCCCTCAACCCATAGGAGCCGGTCTCTTCGGCCATCTCGATGATGACCTTGGCATTGAAGCCGAGACGGCCGTTTTCCTTGAGGATCAGCTCCATGGCCTTCAGGTTGATCAGATGCTGCACGTTGTTGCAGGCGGTGCTGCGCCCGTAGAGCTTGTCCTCCTCGCGGGTCAGCACGAAGGGGGAGAGGCCCTCGCGCCAGCGGTGCGCCGCCCGGACGCGGGTTGGCATGGATGGCCACGTCAAAGCCCATGGCGGTCAGAATCGGCTCCATTTCGCCGGTGAGATAGGCCATCAGGTCTTCCGGCGTGCCTTCGGACTGGCTGACGGACTTGTGCGCCACAAGCCGGGCGAGATCGGTCTCCAGCCCGCCTTCCGTGACATAGCGGGAGGCGGCGGCGATGAGGTCCTGTCGTGTGGTCATATCTGAGATGTTCATGCTGGGATGGGTTGCGCCGCCGGAATGGCGGGGCCAAGGGCGGCGATGTCCGGCACTTCCCGGCCGCGGCCGGGCATGGCGGCGAGAAGCTGGCGGGTGTAGCCGTTCTGCGGGTTGCCGAAAACCTCGTCCACCGTGCCATATTCCACCGCAACACCCTTCTGCATCACGAGGATATGGCCGGAAATCTCGGCCGCCACCACGTCGAAGTCGTGGGTGACGAAGAGGATGCCAGCCTTGTGGGTTTCCTTCAGCTGCTTGAACATGCTGAGGATCTGCGCCTGCGTCGTCACGTCCAGCGCCGTCGTCGGCTCGTCGGCGATCCGCAGGCGCGGCTCCATGGCCAGTGCCATGACGATGCGCTGGCGCTGGCCGCCTCCGGCCTGGTCGAACTTATCCACAACCGCGGCGCCTCAGGCCTTTCCGGCAGGCAAAGCTTTCTGCCGCAGACCGGCTGCGCGCCTCCATGCAGGAGCACCGGGACATCCTCAATGCTCTGGAGGCCGGGGACACGGCTGCGGCCGAGCGGCTGATGCGCTCCCACATTCAGGTACAGACGGCCGTTTACGGCGAATTGCGCGGTGAATTTGCCATGCGCACACTGGAGCAGGCCAGCGCCTGACATCAGGTCTGACGACAGGGTTAAGGGCCGCCGGTGATCGGCTCGCCCAGCGCGATGCGCATGGAATTGGTGATGTGGTGGGCCAGCGCCTGCTGCGCTTCTGCGTAGCGGCCTTCCGCCATGGGCTCCAGAAAGGCCAGATGCTCGCGGATGACGCGCACCGCATTCGCCGGGGTCACCCTGATCTGCGATTGCACCGCCATGCGCACCTTGATGGCATTGACCCGGTAGACGTTGCTCATCACCGCATTGCCCAGCGCCCCAATCAGGCCCTCATGCATTTCCCAGTCGAGATGCTGGATCATGTGGGCAGCGGCGTCATGGCCTGCGGGATCTGCCTGCAACAGCTGCGCCTGGCCTTCCAAGTGCCGGGCAATCCAGCTTTTCAGCAAGGCAGGGTCGAGCTTGGCGGCAATTTCCGGTAAAGCCGCAACTTCGAGCAGGCGGCGCATCTGATAGGCGTCGCGGACGAAGTGAATGTCGAGCCCCGGCACCATCAGGCCGCGTTTGGGCACGGTCACCAGCAGGCCTTCCGCCTCGAAGCGCGGGATGGCTTCACGCACGGCGCCCAGGGTTGCGCCGGTCATGTCCATGAGTTCACGCTGGCTGATGAGCTGGCCTGGCCGCAGGCGGCCGGAATTCAGCAGCTCCTCGATCCCCTCATAGGCAGCCTGACGCAAGGAGACCGGCTTTGCCGCCGAACCTTCTGCCTCCGGCGTCCGGTCCTTCTTCCGGGACATCGTTTGCGTGTTCATTCCTGCTTAACCCAGATTGCTAACCTCATGCTGACATGTTACGACATTGTCACGCCGTTTGCCAGTGGGGTGAATTCACGCCGTTTGGGAACGGGGCGGCCAGCCGGCTTGGAGGAGCAAGACCGGGGCCATAACAAGACCGATCTGGGAGGATATGATGGATCTGAGCCTGACCCGCCGCAAGTTTCTGAGCACCGTTGCTGCCTTCTCCGCGGGCGCAGCCGTTCTGTGCACGATTCCGGCACTCGCCGCTGAAAAGATCACCCTGCGCATGTCGACGCCCGCAACCGAGACGGACAGCCGCACCGTGGCGCTGTCCACCATCTTCGCTCCGGCGATTGCAGAATTTGCCGAGTATCAGCCGCATTATAATGCTTCGTTGTTCAAGCAGGGCACCGAACTGGAGGCCATCGCCCGCGGCAACCTCGAAATGGCCATCACCTCGGCGCAGGAACTGGCGGCCATTTTCCCCGAGTTCTCCATCTTTACCGCCGGTTATCTGCACAAGGACGCCGAGCACCAGAAAAAGGTGTTTGCCGCCGAATTCATGCAGCCGCTGAAGCAGAAGGTTGAGGACGAGCTTGGCGTCAAGCTGCTCTCCGTCATGTATCTCGGCCGGCGTCAGCTGAACCTGCGCACGGACAAGGAAATCAAGACCCCTGCAGACCTGGCAGGGATCAAGCTGCGCATGCCCGGTTCCGACGCCTGGCAGTTCCTCGGCAAGGCTCTTGGCGCGAGCCCGGTGCCGATGGCTTTCACGGAAGTCTACACCGGACTGCAGACCGGCGCGATCGATGGTCAGGACAACCCGCTGCCGACGAACCGCGACATGAAGTTCTATGAAGTCACCAAGCAGATCGTTCTGACCTCGCATCTGGTGGACCTCAACTACATTGCCTTCTCCAAGAAGGTCTGGGACAGCCTGACCGCAGAACAGCAGGCCGCGGTGCAGAAGGCCGCTGATGAGGCTGCCGAAAGCGGCCGCCAGAGGCAGCTGGCGCTTGAGGCGGAGCTGGAGCAGTTCTTCAAGGATCAGGGGCTCAAGGTCTACACGCCTGATATCGAGGCGTTCCGCACCCATGTGCAGAAGCAGTATCTGGAATCGGACTTCTCCAAGTCCTGGCCGGAAGGCATGGTCGATCAGATCAACGCCCTCTGAGTTCCGGAGATAGAGCTCATGCGTGAAATCGCCCGCCGCTTGCAGGCCGGGGCGGATCATGTGGCGGCGGGCTTGCTCGCCGCCCTGTTCGCCACTTTCATCTTTCAGGTCCTGTCCCGCTATGTCTTTCTGCGGTTTTATCCGGGGATCGAAATTGGCTGGACGGTGGAATTCAGCATGACACTGTGGCTGTGGGTGGTGCTCTGGGGGGCAGCGTTCAGCCTCCCGGAAACCTCCCATGTCCGCTTCGACCTGTTCTATCAGGCAGCAGGCCGGCGCACGCGCCGCGTGATGGCCTTTGTGGCCGCGCTGGTGATCGCGGCAGCCTTTGCCGCCGCACTTCCCGCCACCTGGGACTACATCACCTTCTACAAGATCAAGAAGAGCGCCATCCTGAAGTGGCGTCTGGACTATGTCTTCGGCATCTATGCGCTGTTCGCTGCGGCCATCATCGGGCGCTACATCTGGCGGGCCGCCAGGATCGTGCGAGGGGAAGCACCCGGCGAAGACGATACGGACAACTCGGCTGAAATCCTGGCCAATGGGGGAGGGCGGTTGTGACCCTTGCATTCGTCATATGCCTGGGCGTGCTGCTTGCGCTGGCCGCCCTCGGGGCGCCCATTGCCCTGTCCATGATCGTGTCCTCGATCGTCTATGTGGCCATGCGCGGTCAGGACATGGCGCTGCCCGCAGAGCAGCTGATCCAGGGCATCTATGACAGCTATGTCATTCTCGCCGTGCCGCTGTTCATCGTGGCCGCCAACATCATGAATGCGGGAACCGTGTCCGAACGGCTGCTCGGCTTTGTCGTGGCCATTGTCGGGCGCTTCCGGGGCGGGTTGGGTCACGTCAATGTGGTGGCAAGCCTCATCTTCGCCGGTATGTCCGGCTCGGCGGTTGCCGATGCGGCCGGGATCGGCAAGCTGATCATCAACATGATGCGCGAGGGCGGGCGCTATACGGCCGGTTATGCGGCAGCCATCACGGCGGCCTCCTCGACCATCGGCCCCATCATTCCCCCCTCGATCCCGATGGTGCTTTATGCGCTCGTGTCGGACCAGTCGATCGGCTACCTGTTCCTCGGCGGCATCGTGCCGGGCCTGATCATGGGGGCCGTGCTGATGCTGATGAACGCCCGCATTTCGGCGCGGCGCGGCTTCAAGCTGGAGGAGCCGGTTCCGGTCCGGCAGATCCCGCGCCTGACGGTCAATGCCTTCCCGGCGCTGATGATGCCGGTGATCCTGCTGGCCGGCATTTACGGCGGCATGACCACGCCGACGGAAGCCGCCGCTCTGGCCGCGCTTTATGCCCTGTTCCTGTCGGTGGTGTTCTACCGGGCGCTGTCCTTCCGTGCCTTCTGGGACATCATGCGCGTCAGCGCTAGCCAGTCGGCCTCGGTGGGCGTCGTCATCGGCGGGGCGCTCATCTTCAACTACATCGTCGCCTCGGAGAACATTCCGGCACACATGCAGGCCTTTGCCGGGTCGCTCGACATTTCGCCGCTGATGTTCCTGCTGATGATCAACGTGCTGCTGCTGCTGCTCGGCTGTCTTCTGGATGCCTCGACGCTGATCCTCGTCATCATCCCGCTGTTCCTGCCGGCCTGCCGCGAGCTTGGCATCGACCTGGTGCATTTCGGTGTCGTGGCCATCGTCAACTGCATGATCGGCCTGATCACGCCGCCCTATGGCATCGTTCTCTTTGTCATCAACGCCGTCACCGGCATTTCCCTGCGCGAGATGATCCGCGAGATCTGGCCCTTCCTTGGGGCGCTTCTGGCGGCGCTGCTGGCGCTCATCCTCTTCCCTGATCTGGTCCTCTGGCTGCCCCGCATGTTCGGCTACGCCGGCTGACCTCACCTGTCCTTAATGCTGAAAGGAACCTGACGTGTTCGCTCCTATTGGCGGAATTGTGCCCGTTGTCCTGACCCCGTTTACCCCGGATAACCGGATCGACTGGGAGGGCTACGAGGCCCTGATCGAGTGGTATCTGGCCCATGGCAGCGAGGCGCTCTTTGCCGTCTGCCAGTCTTCCGAAATGCAGTTCCTGAGCCTTGAAGAGCGGGTGGACCTTGCCCGCTTCACCATGGACAAGGTGAAGGGCCGCGTGCCGGTCGTCGCCTCGGGCCACATCTCGGACAGCGCCGAAGACCAGAAGGCGGAAATGACCGCCATTGCCGCCACGGGCGTTGACGGGCTGGTGCTGGTGACCAACCGCCTGGCGCAGAAGGACGAGGGCACGGATGTGTTCCGCGCCCGCCTCGATGATCTTCTGGCAGCTCTGCCGAAGGATGTGCCGCTCGGCCTTTACGAATGCCCTGCGCCGTACCGCCGCCTGCTGACGGATGACGAGATCAGATTCTGTGCAGACACAGGCCGCTTCCTGATGCTGAAGGATGTTTCCTGCAATCTGGACGTGGTCAAGCGGCGCGTCGCCCTGACCAAGGGCTCGCCGCTTGCCATCAGCAATGCCAATGCGGCCATTGCCTATCCGGCGATGCAGGCAGGCTCCAAGGGCTTCTGCGGTGTCATGAACAACGTGCATCCGGATCTCTACCGCTGGCTGGAGGATCACGGAACCTCTCATCCGGAACTGGCCGAAGAACTGGCCGTGTTCCTCGCCCTTGCCGCCATGTGCGAGCCGATGGGCTATCCGAAGCTTGCCAAGGTCTATCACCAGCGCCTCGGCACCTTCCGGCATGACCACTGCCGCACCATCACCTATGACATCTTCGACAAGTTCTGGGCGCTGGATGTGATCCTCGACCGGATCGAGCAGGGCACGGCGCAGTTCCGTGAGAAGATTGCAGCGCTCGGCTGATACCAGGACTCAACAGGCTTGACCGCTTGAGTGCTGGTCAAGCCTGTCAACAGGACGGCAACCGCCGGCGGCTGGCCCGAAACCCATGCCATCATCGCCGCACAGGCGGCTCGCTGATGGAGCGGCTGGAGGGGGGGCTTGACGCCTTCCTGTTCGATTTCTCTGTCGCTGCCGGCAATGCCGGAAAACCCGCCGAACAGGATGCCCTGCTGCGGCAGATGGTTGAAGAGGCGCAGGAGAACAAGGCGGAGGACGCCCGCCGTTACCACCGGGCGCTCGTGACCAAGGCCTATGCGCTTCTGTCCACGGACCGGGACGACGAGGCCTTCGACGCCATATCAGCGGCGCTGGCCACGCTGGAGGCCTCCGGCGGGGATGGCCACTTCTTCAACACCGTGTCCGAGAGCGGTGATGCCCTCATGACGCCCGCCTCTGCGGAGATGACAGCCGAAATCTATCAGCGTGGCATGACTTCGCCGCTGTTCGCCAGCACCACGAGCCCCGGCCGGGCGCCTTCCTTATGTTCAACTATGCCGTCTTCCTGCGTGATAAGGGGGCGTATGATGAGGCGCTGCGGCTGCATCTGCCCGCAATGAACGAGCTCTTCAGCATCTTAGGGCCGGAGAGCAAGGAGGGCTTCAATGCCTATGACGGCCTTGCCCAGACCATGCATGCTGCCGGACAGCTGGCGGGGGCGGAGGCGGCCTACAGCTATATGGTGCCGCAGATGTGGCGCCTGTTTGGGGGCGACAATCCGGAGCTGACCTATGCCTTCGTGCTGTTCGAGCACTGCGGCCGGGTCAGATGTGCCGCCAAGAGGCGTTGAGGCGCGCGCGGGAATACCGGGAATTACACATTGGCAGAGCTGAGGTTTGTCCTTATATTTTCAAGATAATGAAAATATGGAATCCCAATGCCCGCATCGACTTGCCCCGTTCCTTCCGCGCCGCGGCGCGGTCTTTGTGTTCCTCAGCGCCTGATCTGCGCGGCTGCTGTCATTGCCGTCTTGCTGCTGCCCGCGGGGGCTGGTGCGGCTGATCTGGCGGTCCAGCCGCTGGAGGTGACCGACTGGAAGGCGGTCTATGCGACCGTCGAACCGGCCGTCCGGGTGCCGGTGCGGGCCCGCACGCAAGGCACGGTGACGGAACTGGCCGTGAAAGAGGGCGACGCCCTGCAGGCGGGGCAGAGGATTGGCCGCATCGTCGATGAGAAGCTGGCGCTGCGGCGGCAGGCGCTCAGCGCCCAGATTGCGGCGGCGCAGTCCGAAGCGGCCAATCTGGAGACGGAGGCCGGCCGGGCGCGGCAGCTGCTGGCGCGCGGCACTATCTCGCAGGCCCGTGTCGATCAGCTGGAAACCCAGCTGGAGGTGGCGCGCAACAGCCTGAGAGCCGCAGAGGCCGAGCGGGATGTGCTGGACCAGCAGGAGCGGGAAGGCGAAATCCTGGCGGCCGCCAGCGGCCGTGTCCTGTCCGTGCCCGTTGCACTTGGGGCGCTGGTGATGCCGGGCGAAACCATTGCCGAAATCGCACGCGAAGGCTTCATCCTGCGGCTGGAGCTTCCCGAACGCCATGCGGGTCTGATGAAGGCCGGGGACACCCTGCACCTGCTGCAAGAGGCGGGCGCTGCCCGGCGCAGCGGCGAGATCACGCTGGTCTATCCGGAGCTGCGCGGCGGGCGGGTGATTGCCGATGCTTCGGCGCCGGACATGGGCGATTTCTTCGTTGGCGAACGGATTCCGGTCGAGATCGCCACCGGCACCCGAAGCGTTCTGGCCGTGCCGGAGGCGGCGCTGACCACCCGTTACGGGCTTGATTATGTGCAGCTGCGCCGCAAGGACGGCAGCATTGCGGCCATCACCGTACAGCGCGGGCAGCTGTTCGAAACACAGGACGGCCCGCAGGTGGAAATCCTGAGCGGTCTTGCCGCCGGTGATGTGGTGGTTCTGCCATGAGCCAGACACCCAACAGCATGCCCCCGCAGGCAGGCCTCGGCCTGTCGGGCCGCCTGACCGCCGCTTTCATCGCCTCGCCGCTGACGCCGCTGCTGCTCCTTGCCTCGCTGATTGTCGGGTTCATCTCGCTGGCAACGCTGCCGCGCGAGGAAGAGCCGCAGATTTCCGTGCCCATGGTGGATATTCTGGTCAGCGCCGATGGCCTCAAGGCCCCCGATGCGGTCAAGCTCGTCACCGAGCCGCTGGAGACCATCGTCAAGGCCATCAATGGCGTGGAGCATGTCTACAGCCAGACCCAGGATGACCGGGTCATGGTGACGGCCCGGTTTCTGGTTGGTACGCCCTCCGACAGCGCCATCCTGCGGGTGCATGAAAAAATCCGCGCCAACATGGACCGCATTCCGTCCGGCATTCCCGAGCCGCTCGTCGTCGGGCGCGGGGTGGATGATGTGGCCATCGTGGTGGCAACGCTCGCCCCGGATGCGGCCTCGGCAGAAAACTGGAGCCCGTCAGCGCTCTACGGCCTGGCGCAGGAAGTGCGCACGTCGCTGGCGCGGCTGGATGACGTGGGACTGACCTATCTGGTGGGCACGGGCCCGGACGAGATCCGGGTGGAACCGGACCCGGAACGGCTGTCGCGGCTCAACGTGACGCTGGATCAGCTTCTGGGCAAGATCACCAGCGCCAACCGCTCGTTCCTCGCCGGCACCGTGCGGCAGGACGGTGAGGCGCTGCAGGCTGTGGCGGGGCAGACGCTCGGCACCATTCCGGCCATCGGCAACCTGTTGATCACCAGCCGGGATGGCCGCCCGGTCTATGTCAAGGACGTGGCCACCATCACGGTCGGCGCAGGAACGGAAGACCGTCAGGTCTGGCATTACGGCCGTGACGCGACCTCCGGCAGCCTGACGCCGGTGCCGGCCGTGTCCATTGCCGTGGCCAAGCGGGCTGGGGCCAATGCGGTGCTGATCGCCGAAGAGGTCCGCGAGCATCTTGAGAGCCTTGAAGGCTCGCTGATCCCGGAGGGTGTCTCCGTCCACATCACCCGTGATTATGGCGAAACGGCCAATGAAAAGGCCAATGAGCTGCTGTTCCATCTGGCGCTCGCCACCGTGTCCATCGTCATTCTGGTGGTGGTCGCCATCGGCTGGCAGGCGGGGCTGGTGGTGGCGATCGTCATTCCCGTGACCATCCTGCTGACGCTCTTTGCCGCCCAGATGATGGGCTACACCATCAACCGGGTGAGCCTGTTTGCGCTGATCTTTGCCATCGGCATTCTGGTGGATGATGCCATCGTGGTGATCGAGAATATCGCCCGCCACTGGGCCATGAATGATGGCCGCAGCCGGGCCGCCGCAGCGATTGCCGCTGTGGCGGAGGTCGGCAATCCGACGATCATCGCCACGCTGACGGTGGTGGCCGCCCTGCTGCCGATGATGTTCGTCTCCGGCATGATGGGTCCCTACATGAGCCCGATCCCGGCTGTGGCCTCGGCGGCGATGCTGTTCTCCTTCTTTGTCGCCGTGGTGCTGACACCCTGGGCCATGCTGAAGATCGCCGGGCGCAAGGCGGGCGAAGGCCATCACGAGGCGGCAGACGGGGGCAAACTGGGGCGGGTCTTCCGCGCCGCTGCACGGCCTGTGCTGAAGACCCGGGGCAGGGCGCTTGCCTTCCTGCTGCTGGCCGGCATGGCCACGCTTGCCAGTATGGTGCTGATCTACACCCGGCATGTGACGGTGAAGCTGCTGCCCTTCGACAACAAGTCGGAGGTGCAGGTGGTGCTGGACATGCCGGAGGGCACGGCGCTGGAAATGACCGCCCGCCAGCTGGGCAACGCAGTGCGCCTGCTGGAAGGTGTGCCGGAGATCCTGTCCGTGCAGGCCCACGCGGGGACGGCTGCGCCTTTCAACTTCAACGGCCTTGTGCGGCATTACTTCCTGCGCAGCGGGCCGGAACTGGGCGACCTTCAGGTCAATCTCCTGCCGAAGGGCGAGAGGTCCCGCGAGAGCCACGCCATTGCGCTTGAAATCCGTCAGCGGCTGGCGGGGCTTGATCTGCCGCGCGGCTCTTCGGTGAAGGTGGTGGAAGTGCCGCCCGGACCGCCGGTGATGGCGACGTTGCAGGCGGAAATCTATGGGCCGGACCCCGACACACGCCGGGCCGTGGCCCAAAGGGTCGCGGACGTCTTCAAGGCCGTGCCCTACATCGTCGATATCGATCTCAGCCAGGGGCTTCCTGCCGGGCGCATCCGCATCGAGATCGACAGCGAGAATCTGGAGTTCCATGGCGTCTCGGAGGCTGACGTCTACCAGACCATCAGCACGCTTCTTGGCGTCACGCCCGCTGGCTATTCGCACCGGGGCGAGGGGCGGGCGCCGCTCGCCATTGTTCTGGCGCTGCCGAAGGCGGACCGGAGCCTCGGACAAAGGCTTCTCTCGACGCCCGTGGCCGCCAATGCCATGCCGGGCAGCCGGGGTGTCGTCGAACTGGGCGATGTGGTGCGGCTCACCCGCGAACCGGCGTCCCACCTCATCTACCGTCACAATGGCCGCCCGGCCGAACTGGTGACGGCGGAACTCGCCGGGGAGTTCGAGGCGCCGATCTACGGCATGCTGGCGGTGGCGGACGGCATTGATGCGGCAGACTGGGCGGATCTGCCAAGGCCGAAGATCAGCTATCACGGCCAGCCCGTCAGTGATGACGAAACCGTCCTTCTGTGGGACGGGGAGTGGGAGGTGACCTTCATCACCTTCCGCGACATGGGCGCGGCCTTTGCCGTGGCGCTGATCGGCATCTATGTGCTGGTGGTGGGGCAGTTCCGCTCCTTCACCGTGCCGCTGGTGATCCTGACGCCGGTGCCGCTGACACTCATCGGCATTCTGCTCGGGCACTGGATCTTCGGGGCGCCTTTCTCCGCCACCTCGATGATCGGTTTCATCGCGCTGGCGGGCATCATCGTGCGCAACTCGATCCTGCTGGTGGATTTCATCCGCCATGCCCGCAAGCCGGAACGCTCCCTGCGCGATGTGCTGCTGGAGGCAGGCTCCATCCGCTTCAAGCCGATCCTGCTGACGGCTGTGGCGGCGATGACCGGCGCGGCGGTGATCCTGACCGATCCGATCTTCCAGGGGCTGGCGATTTCGCTGCTCTTCGGTCTTGCATCCTCGACGCTGCTCACCGTGCTGGTGATCCCGGCGATCTATGTGGTGCTAAGGGAGGATGGCCGGGTGTGAGGCAACGGCCGGAGATGTTCTTTTCTCAGGCCGTATCTTTTCAGGCCGTGATTTTCCTCATTGCGCCATGGCGCCATTGGCAAAGGCAATGACGCCGTCGGCGATGAACTGGATGGAGAGGGCGGCCAGAAGCACGCCCAGAAGCCGGGTGACGACCATCTGCACCGTGTCGCCCATCAGCCGCTCGATCTTGTCGGCCAGCAGGAACGCGCCCATGCAGCAGGCAAGGATGCTGAGGATGACGCCGCCGACTCCGGCGTAGGTCGCCGTATCCGGTGCCTGGCTCGACAGCAGGATGACGGCGGAAATGGCCGCAGGGCCAGCTATCAGCGGGATGGAGAGCGGGAAAACGGCCAGAGCATGCAGATCCTGCCGGCTGTGTTCCACGGCCTTCTCTGCCGTCTCCGACTTGCGCTTGTTGCGGTGATCGAACACCATTTCAAAGGCGATGGCAAACAGCAGCAGGCCGCCCGCAACGCGGAAGGCGGAAATGGAGATGCCCAGAAGGTTCAGCACCGTCTGGCCGCTGAAGAAGAAGACGAAGAGAATGGCCCCTGCCGTCAGCGTCGCCCGCACCGCCACGCGGCGCCGGTCGGCGGCTGAGACGCCAGAGGTCAGCGCCAGGAACATGGGCGCCAGACCCACCGGATCGATGGTGACGAAGAGTGTCGCAAATGCGTTCAGGATGAACTCGACCAAGACCATTCCCCCAAGGATTCCGGTGATCATGTGCTTCTTTATAGCAGCGCACCGGGCCATTTTGCCCGCATGCTGCCGCATTCTTTTCCGGGGGCTGTGAATTGTCGCTGTAAATCATTGAGAAACATAGAAAATATCTGAGCCTGCCAAGGCGGGGCGATTTGGAGAGCAGGGTGGAATCGGCTATAAACGGCACAGCATAAAGAGAGAAGGCGAGCAACTCCTTGGCCGATCAGGATTCAAGTACGCCGGGCGCATCCCTGCCGTCCGACATTCGCCCCGTCTCCATCACGGATGAGATGAAGCGCAGCTATCTCGATTACGCCATGAGCGTGATTGTCAGCCGCGCGCTTCCCGACGTGAGGGACGGGCTCAAGCCTGTTCACCGGCGCATCCTCTATTCGATGCACGAGAACGGCTACGAATGGAACAAGCCCTACCGCAAGTCGGCCCGCGTGGTCGGTGACGTGATGGGTAAATATCACCCGCATGGTGACAGCGCGATCTATGACGCCCTTGTGCGTATGGCGCAGGGCTTCTCGCTGCGCCTGCCGCTCATCGACGGGCAGGGTAATTTCGGTTCGGTGGACGGCGACCCGGCTGCGGCCATGCGCTACACCGAGTGCCGTCTGGAAAAGGTTGCCCATACGCTTCTGGACGACATCGACAAGGATACAGTCAATTTCCAGGAGAACTACGACAGCTCCGAGACGGAGCCTGTCGTCCTTCCGGCGAAATTCCCGAACCTGCTTGTCAACGGCGCAGGCGGCATCGCCGTGGGCATGGCCACCAACATTCCGCCGCACAACCTCGGCGAAGTGATCGATGGTGCCATAGCCGTGATGGAGAATCCGGCGATCAGCCTCGGCGAGCTGATGGAAATCATCCCCGGCCCGGACTTCCCGACCGGCGGCACGATCCTTGGCCGCTCCGGCATCCGTTCGGCCTATGAGACGGGCCGCGGCTCGCTGGTCATGCGCGGCAAGGTCGAGGTGGAGCAGCTGCGCGCCGGGCGCGAGGCGCTGATCGTCACCGAGATCCCCTATCAGGTCAACAAGTCCACGATGATTGAGAAGATCGCCGAACTGGTGCGTGAAAAGCGCATCGAAGGCATCTCCGACATCCGCGATGAAAGCGACCGCCTCGGCATGCGCGTGGTGATCGAGCTGAAGAAGGATGCCGTCGCCGATGTGATCCTGAACCAGCTCTACCGCTTCTCCTCACTGCAGCAGAGCTTCGGCTGCAATATGGTAGCGCTGAACGGCGGCCGCCCCGAGCTGATGACGCTGATGGACATGCTGAAGGCCTTCGTTGTCTTCCGCGAGGAAGTCATCGGCCGGCGCACCCGCTTCCTGCTGGCCAAGGCGCGTGACCGCGCCCATGTGCTGGTGGGCCTTGCCATCGCCGTTGCCAACATCGACGAGGTGATCCACCTCATCCGCACCGCGCCGGACCCGGCAGCCGCCCGCGCCCTGCTGATGGGCCGCGACTGGCCTGCCAAGGACATGGAGCCGCTGGTCCGCCTCATTGATGATCCGCGCCATACCGTCAATGCCGACGGCAGCTACCGGCTCTCCGAGGAACAGGCCCGCGCCATCCTCGACCTGCGCTTGCAGCGCCTGACCGCCCTTGGCCGTGATGAAATCGGCGATGAGCTGAACAAGCTCGGCGACGAGATTTCTGACTATCTGGAAATCCTGCGCTCCCGTGCCCGGGTGCAGCAGATCATCCGCGAGGAGCTGCTGGCCATCCGCAACGAATTCGCTACGCCCCGCAAGACGGAGCTGGTTGAAGGCGGCGCGGATCTGGAGGACGAAGACCTCATCCAGCGCGAGGACATGGTGGTCACCGTCAGCCATGGCGGCTACATCAAGCGCGTGCCGCTGGCGACCTACCGCGCCCAGCGCCGGGGTGGCAAGGGCCGCTCGGGCATGGCGACGAAGGACGAGGATTTCGTCACCCGCCTGTTCGTAGCCAACACCCACACGCCGGTGCTGTTCTTCTCCTCACGCGGCATCGTCTACAAGATGAAGGTCTGGCGCCTGCCGCTGGGCGGGCCAGCGTCGCGTGGCAAGGCGCTGATCAACATGCTGCCGCTGGAGCCCGGCGAGCAGATATCCTCGATGATGCCGCTGCCGGAGAACGAGGACACCTGGGGCGATCTGGACGTGATGTTCGCCACGACGCGCGGCACCGTGCGCCGGAACAAGCTGTCCGACTTCACCCAGATCAACCGCTCCGGCAAGATCGCCATGAAGCTGGAAGAGGGCGACGGCATTGTCGGCGTCTTCACCTGCACCGAGCATGACGATGTGATGCTGACGACGGCGGCCGGCCAGTGCATCCGCTTCCCCGTGTCCGATGTGCGCGTCTTTGCGGGCCGCAACTCGGTCGGCGTGCGCGGCATCACCCTGGCCGGCGATGACCGCCTGATCTCCATGACGATCCTGCGCCACTTCAACGCCACCTCGGAAGAGCGTGCCGCCTATCTGAAGCTCCGCCGCCTGATGCGCGGTGAGGCCGATGATGCGGGCAGCGAGGCTGTGGCCGAAGACGGCGAGGAAACCGCAGCAGGTGATCTGCCGCAGGAGCGCTATGCCGAAATGAGCGCGGCGGAACAGGTGATCCTCACCGTCTCCGAAAACGGCTACGGCAAGCGCACCTCATCCTTCGAGTACCGGGTCACCGGACGCGGCGGCAAGGGCATTACGGCCATGGCGGTCAACAAGCGCAACGGCCCGCTGATTGCCTCCTTCCCCGTCGAGGACCGCGACCAGATCATGCTGGTGACCGACGGCGGCCAGCTGATCCGCTGCCCGGTGGACGGTATCCGCGTTGCCGGCCGCGCCACCCAGGGCGTCATCGTCTTCAACACGGCCGAGGACGAAAAGGTCGTCGCCGTGGAACGCGTCAGCGAGGAAGACGACAGCGAAGAGGCCGTGGACGGTATCGCCGGTGAAGGTACTGCCGGTGAAGGTACTGCCGGTGGGGGAGCTGGCCCGGAAGCTGGCGAAGACGCCGGTGAGGACACGGGCGGCGAAGAGTAAGCCGCACGCTGTTCTGACGCAGGAACGACAAGGGCCGTCCCATGTGGGCGGCCCTTTTGCTTTCTTCAGTCACGGGTGGAAGTTTGGGGGAGGGAAGAGGTCAGGTGTGGGGATCAGCCTTCGGCCGGGGTCCGCACGAGGACCGAAACCGGGCCGCCGGGGCGCTGTTCCACCGTGGTGGTGGTGGAGATGGTGCGCACCGTGCGCTCGCCATTGATGCTGGCGAGGCAGGCGGCGGACCAGTTGCCCCAGCTCTGGCCGTCACAGGCGGCAGGAAGGCTGGCTTCGATCCGGTTGCCCTTGGTGGCCTGAACGGTCTGGCTGGTTTCGAACTGGGCGAAGGCCAGCGCCACGGAGGCGAAGACGCCGAGGATGGCCAGCGCAAAAAGTCCGGCAACTCCTGCAAAGCTCAACTTGGCAATGTTGAAGCTGGCGGTGTTGGAAACATGCGGTGTAAAGCTGTGCTGCGTCGTCATCTGGCTCTCTCCTGCCATCTGGTCAGGTTGTGAGAGCATAACACCTCAGAAACGGCTTTGGTTCCGTGACCGGTGTCACAAGTTGTCACGAAAAAGCTGCAGACCGCCACGATTCTGCCGGAACTTACCTTGGGTCAGATCCGGATCGGGGCCTGCTGCCATGATGAGAGCGCCAGGATCAGAGCATCAGAATCAGAGCGCCGGGCCGCCGTTGCGCGGCTTGTCGTCGCGGGCGCGGTAGGAACAGGCCGGCTCTTCCTTCAGGAACCTCAGTTCGGCGCAGCCATGTGGATCCTTCACGGCCGGCTTGCCGGGTGTCAGCGCATGAGGGGGCAGAGGGGCTGCGATCGTGTCGATACGGGCAATGCCCGCGCCCATGAGGAGGACAAGTCCGGCCAGCGCCGCCAGCCAGACAGCAACAGGAGTTGAGACGCGCGAAGAGAGCACGTCTTTCAGGGAGGAGAGGAATGTGGTGTTCATGATGAGCGGGATATGGGCCTGTTCGGGCCGCGTGTCCAGCCAAGCTGGCTAAACAAATTGTCAACGTTATGTGAACACGTTGAAACTGCGTTCAGTGAACGGCGGGCAGGTTTCAGAGGCGCCCATCCTTGTGCAGGCCGCAGGGCCGGTGCCGCGATGGCTTGCCGGTCTGCAACAAGGGCGCTATCACTTTGCCATGACACGTACCGCCCTTTACGCCGGATCCTTTGATCCCATCACCAACGGCCATCTCGACGTGCTTGCCCAGGCGCTCAGCCTTGCGGACAAGGTGATCGTTGCCATCGGTGTCCACCCCGGCAAGACGCCGATGTTCTCGTTCGATGAACGGGCTGACCTGATCCGCGCCTGTGTGGCGGACCGGCTCGGGGCAGGGGCGGGGGAGCGGGTGTCCGTGCTGTCCTTCAGCGGGCTTGTGGTGGAAACGGCGAAGGCCGAAGGTGCCTCCCTGCTCATTCGCGGTCTGCGCGACGGCACGGATTTCGACTACGAGATGCAGATGGCCGGCATGAACGGTACCATGGTGCCCGAAGTTCATACCGTTTTTCTTCCCGCCTCACCGGGGGTGCGTCACATCACTGCCACGCTTGTGCGTCAGATCGCGCGCATGGGCGGTGATATCACTCCCTTTGTCCCGGCACCGGTCGCTGGCCCGCTTGCGGCCCGGGCTGCGGAAAAGGGCTGATCTGTCAGCCCTTCAATCATTTTGTTGTATCAGGAGCATCGCGTGAAACGCATTTTTGCATGCCTTGCGGTCATCATGTCGCTCGTCCTCGCCCCCGCGATGCCGCAGGCGCAGACGCTTGACAAGGAAAACACCCTTTATCTGGACCTGAAGGATGGCCGCGTCGTCATCCGCCTGCGTCCCGACCTTGCGCCGGAACATGTGAAGCGAATCAAGAAGCTGACCCGCGAAGGCTTCTATGATGGCCAGATCTTCCACCGGGTGATCGATGGTTTCATGGCCCAGACTGGCGACCCCACCGGCACGGGCATGGGTGGTTCGGAAGAGCCGAATCTGGCTGCCGAATTCTCTGATGCCCCGTTCAAGCGCGGCACGCTCGGCATGGCCCGCGCTGTACCGCTCGACAGCGCCAATTCGCAGTTCTTCATCATGTTTGCTGATGGCGACTGGCTGAACGGCAAGTACACGGTTTGGGGCGAGGTTGTCGAGGGTATGGAGTTTGTCGACAAGATCGCCAAGGGTGAGCCGCCCGCCAAGCCCGACAAGATCATCAAGATGACGGTTGCTGCGGACGCGGGTTGACCGCGCCGCTGTGCAGGCTAAAACCCGTCCATACATTTGAGCCGAACTGGAGATCCAAGTGGCAGACTACAAGGACAGCGAAAACACGCTCCTGATGGAAACGACCAAGGGAGCCGTGGTCATTGAAATGCGTCCGGACCTTGCGCCGAACCACGTGGCCCGCATCAAGGAACTGGTCCGCGAGGGCTTTTACAACGGCATCGTCTTCCACCGCGTAATCGAGGGCTTCATGGCTCAGACCGGCTGCCCGCACGGCTCCGGCACCGGCGGTTCGGGCAAGAAGCTGAAGGCTGAGTTCTCCAGAGAGAAGCACAAGCGCGGCACCTGCTCCATGGCCCGCGCCATGGACCCGAATTCCGGCGACAGCCAGTTCTTCATCTGCTTCACCGACGCGCCCTGGCTCGACGGCCAGTACACCGTCTGGGGAGAGGTGATCTCCGGCATGGAAAACGTCGACCAGATCAAGCGCGGCGAGCCGGTCCGTGACCCGGACAGCATCGTGTCGCTGAAGGTTGCGGCAGACGCCTGATTTTCGTATGAGCCGGGCAACCGGCATCATGTTGCGCGGGCGTGGCGGATCAGATCTGCCGCGCCCGATTGCTTGTGCCCTTGCTCCGACACCGTTGCTGAAGAACCGCCCCCATGCGTGTTGACGATTTCGACTTCGATCTGCCGCCCGAGCGTATTGCCCTGAGGCCAGCGCGGCCGCGTGATGCGGCGCGCATGCTGCTGGTGCGTCCGCAGGGCGGGCCTGTGCTGGAGGACCGGGGCGTGCTCGATCTGCCTGCGCTGCTGCAGCCCGGTGACGCGCTTGTCTTCAACAACACCAAGGTCATCCCGGCGCAGCTGGAAGGCACGCGCCAGCGCGGCGATGCAATTGCCACCATCGGCGCCACGCTGCATCTGCGTGCCGGTGCCGACCGCTGGTGGGCCTTCGTCCGCCCGGCCAAGAAGCTGGTTCCGGGCGACAGGGTGCGCTTTGGCTCGCAAAGCGAAGGCATGGCCTGCATGGCAGGTGTGCTGGACGCGGCGGTGGCGGAGAAGAAGGACACGGGCGAGGTGCTCCTCGTCTTTGATCTTTCGGGGCCGGATCTGGACGCTGCCATCCACGCCACCGGCCACATTCCGCTGCCGCCCTATATCGCAGCCAAGCGCGGCGAGGATGCGCAGGACCGGGAAGACTATCAGACCATCTATGCGGAAAAGGAAGGCGCCGTTGCCGCGCCGACCGCCGGTCTGCATTTCACCCCGCGCCTGTTCGAGATGCTGGATGCGCGCGGCATCGAGCGCCACACGGTGACGCTGCATGTGGGCGCAGGCACCTTTCTGCCGGTGAAGGCCGATGACACGGACGAGCACGAGATGCATGCCGAGTGGGGCGAGATTTCCGGTGAAACCGCTGCGGCGCTGAAGGCCGTGCGGGCGCGGGGCAACAAGGTGGTTGCCGTCGGCACCACCTCGCTGCGCATTCTGGAGAGCGCCGCGCAAGGCTCTGGCGGGCTTGCCGCCTTCCGGGGTGAGACCCGCATCTTCATCACGCCGGGCTACCGCTTCCGCGCCATTGATGCGCTGATGACCAATTTCCACCTGCCGCGCTCGACGCTGTTCATGCTGGTGTCCGCCCTCAGCGGCCTCGAGACCATGCGCGCGGCCTATGCCCATGCGATTGCCGGCGGCTACCGGTTCTACAGCTATGGCGACAGCTCGCTGCTGTTTCCCGCTGCCGGAAGCATCGCCGCCCAGGACGAGATCGACCGATGACCGGTGACACCCAGCGCTTCTCCTTCCGCCTGCTTGCGACCGATGGCATGGCCCGGCGCGGGGAGATTACCACGCCGCACGGCCTCGTGCGCACGCCCGCCTTCATGCCCGTGGGCACGCAGGCAACCGTCAAGGCCATGTATACCGATCAGGTGCGGGCGCTTGGCGCCGATGTGGTGCTGGGCAACACCTATCACCTGATGCTGCGCCCCGGTGCGGAGCGTGTGGCCCGCCTGGGCGGCCTTCATCACTTCATGAAGTGGCCGCACACGATCCTGACCGACTCGGGCGGCTTTCAGGTCATGTCGCTGGCGCAGCTGCGCAAGCTGGACGAGACGGGCGTGAAGTTCCAGAGCCATATCGACGGCCAGCGCTATCACCTGACGCCGGAACGCTCCGTCGAAATTCAGGGGCTGCTCGGGTCCGACATCCAGATGCAGCTGGACGAATGCATCGGCCTGCCGGCGCCTGAAAAGGAAGTGCAGCGGGCGATGGAACTGTCCCTTCGCTGGGCCGAGCGCTCCCGCGCCAAGTTCGAGGCCATGGGCGGCGTTGAAAAGGGGCAGGGGCTCTATGGCATCGTGCAGGGCGGTGACGTGCCGCATCTGCGCATCCGCTCCGCCGAAAGCCTTGCAGCCATGCCGTTCGAGGGCTATTCGGTCGGCGGCCTTGCGGTGGGCGAGCCGCAGGAGGTGATGCTGCGCATGCTGGAAGTCACCACGCCGGTGATGCCGGTGGACAAGCCGCGCTATCTGATGGGCGTCGGCACGCCGGACGATATTCTGGAAAGCGTTGCCCGCGGCATCGACCAGTTCGACTGCGTGATGCCGACCCGGGCCGGCCGCCATGGCCTTGCCTTCACCCGCCGGGGCAAGATCAACCTGAAGAATGCGCGCCACGCCGATGATCCGCGCCCGCTGGACGAGGAAAGCGACTGCCCGGCCGCACGCGACTACTCCCGCGCCTATCTGCATCATCTGGTCAAGGCCGGTGAAGGGCTGGCGGCCATGCTGCTGACCTGGAACAACCTTGCCTATTATCAGCAGCTGATGCAGGGCATGCGCGATGCCATCGAGGCCGGCCGTTTTGAGGAGCACCGCCTCAGCGTCAAGGAAGGCTGGGCCAGGGGCGACCTGCCGCCGCTGTGACGGACCTCGGACCGCACATCCCGCACCGCCCCGGCCTTGTGCCGGGGCCTGTTAGGTTGGCGTCACGTTCGCCCCATCGTGCCTAAGGTCTGCTGCCCATAGGTTTGACATGGAATGTCACTGCGTCCCCGACAGGTCCCGGCTCGAAGGCCGGGACGGCGCGTGAGGAAGGTATGCGGGCCGTGCTGTTTGCCCCATGCGCCGCAGGCCAGCTGACTTCCAGAGAAAGCCTCAGGCCTGAAAGCCCTTGTCCTTGCGCAGAATGCAGCCGGAGATGCCCCAGGTGCCGTCTTCCCGCTGTGCGAAGGAATAAAGCGCCAGCCAGTCGTCCCCATCAGGCCCAGTGACGAAGACCTCCTGCACGGGGCCGCTTTTCGTCTGGCGCAGCTTGCCGAAGCTGACACTCTTCGGCCGGTAGACCGGCATGTAGACCTCCTTCACCATGTTGATGAAGATGTCCGGCGTCATGAACTGCTTTTGCAATCCGGGCGTGGCAAATGAAAAGGCCCCCGCAGCGTCATTGCGCCGGAAGGCCTGCATCTGCTGCTGAATGAGCTGGCGGAACTCCTGGCCCGAGGCCTCTTCGGCCTGGACCGCCTGAGGCCCGAGCCTCAGCGCTGCCGGGTCCGGGGACAGCACAAGGGCCAGACTGCCGCATAGAACCCACATCCCCCCCCACATCACCCTTCTGGCCACCTTGTTCATGGCGCGTCTCCTCGCGTGTGGAACATGGGAAGATTACGCCAGGAAACGGCAAAGAGATCTGTCTGTTTCGTCACGTTTTCGGGAGGTGCCAAGTTTTGGACAGAGAAAAGGGGCGGATCGCTCCGCCCCTTGAATTGCTCTGCTTCCGGACAGCTGCTTATTCGGCGGCCTTGGCGCGGGTCAGGTCGGACATGATCGTCATCAGTTCGCCGGAGATATCGGACTGCTCCAGGCCGAAGGCGATGTTGGCGGCGATGAAGCCGATTTTCGAGCCGCAGTCATAGGAGCGGCCCTCGAACTGAAGCGATGTGAAGGTCTGGCTCTCCATCAGCTTGATCATGCTGTCGGTCAGCTGGATCTCGCCGCCTGCGCCCTTCTCCTGTTCGGAGAGCAGCTTGAAGATTTCCGGCTGCAGGATGTAGCGGCCGGTGATCATCAGGTTGGACGGAGAGGTGCCCGGAGCCGGCTTTTCCACCATGCCTTCGATCGGCATGGCGCGGCCGCGCGGACCGCCGCTGGCCAGCTTGACGATGCCGTACTGGTGGGTCTGGTCTTCCGGCACTTCTTCAACGGCGATGATGTTGCCGCCGCGCTCGTTGTAGACGTCCACCATCTGGGCGAGGCAGCTCTTCTGCGACTTGACGATCACGTCCGGAAGCAGAATGGCAAAGGGCTCGTCACCGATGATGTCACGGGCGCACCAGATGGCATGGCCCAGACCCAGCGGCTCCTGCTGGCGGGTGAAACTTGTGGTGCCGGCATCCGGGCGGATCTTGTCGAGAAGTTCCAATGCGGCGGCCTTGTTGCGCCGGCGCAGGGTGTCTTCCAGCTCGTAATTGATGTCGAAATGATCTTCGATGACGTGCTTGTTGCGGCCCGTGACGAAAACAATGTGCTCGATACCGGCGGCACGGGCTTCGTCCACCACGTGCTGGATGATCGGGCGGTCAACAATCGTGAGCATCTCTTTCGGAACGGCCTTGGTCGCGGGAAGAAAACGCGTGCCAAGACCTGCCACCGGCAATACGGCCTTGCGGATCGGTCTGCTCATGGAAAATACTCCTGAAACACGTGGACTGTTTGTCCGGTCAATATGCTGTAGGTTGCTCACGCTGGCGCCGAAACATGGCAGGATTGCAGGCAACACCTCCTGAATATCAAATTTTTCGCAAATGCGAAACGGGGGTGCTTGGGGTTCTGCGGAGTTGCGGCAGGGGCAAAAGGCCTGTATGCAGACCCCGTTGGCCCCTACGCCCAAAGGATGATCTGCGCATGGTGACTCCGAACAAGGAAGTCGTTGTTGGCAACGTCACATTCTCCAATGACGCGCCTTTCTCCCTCATTGCCGGTCCCTGTCAGATGGAAAGCCGCGCCCACGCGCTGGAGATGGCAGCGGCGGTGAAGGAAATTGCCGCAAATCTCGGCATTCCCGTTGTTTTCAAGAGCTCTTTCGACAAGGCAAACCGCACCTCGCTGACGGGCAAGCGTGGCATCGGTCTCAAAGAAGCGCTGCCGGTTTTCGCCGAGGTGCGCGAGACCTTCGGCATGCCGGTGATCACCGACATCCACAACGAGGCCCAGTGTGCGCCGGTTGCGGAAGTTGTTGACATCCTTCAGATCCCCGCCTTCCTCTGCCGCCAGACGGACCTTCTCGTCGCTGCTGCCCGCACGGGGCGGACGGTGAATGTGAAGAAGGGCCAGTTCCTGGCGCCCTGGGACATGGCCAACGTGCTGGCCAAGATCGTCGGGAGCGGCAATCCGAATGTGCTGCTCACCGAGCGCGGCGCCTCCTTCGGCTATAACACGCTTGTCACGGACATGCGCTCTCTTCCCATCATGGCGCGCACCGGTGCGCCGGTGGTGTTCGATGCCACCCACTCGGTTCAGCAGCCGGGCGGGCAGGGCGCTTCCACAGGCGGTGACCGCACCATGGTGCCGGTTCTCGCCCGTGCGGCTGCCGCTGCAGGCATCGCAGGGCTCTTCATCGAAACCCATGACGACCCGGACAATGCTCCGTCCGATGGTCCGAACATGGTGCCGCTGAAGGATCTTGGCGCGCTGCTGAAGATGGTGCGCGACATTGACCGCGTGGTGAAGGCCGCCGCGCAGTCCTGAGTTTGCTCCTGCGGCGGGCCGCCGCTTGCAGCTTTGAAATGGCCGGACGAATGTCCGGAACCTACCTTGCCCGTGCCGGAAGGCCGGCCGGGCCGATCTCGAGGAGATACGAATGACCGCTATTGTCGATATCACGGCGCGCGAAATTCTGGACAGCCGCGGCAATCCGACCGTTGAAGTGGACGTTCTGCTGGAAGACGGCGCCTTTGGCCGCGCCGGAGTGCCTTCCGGTGCTTCGACCGGTGCGCATGAGGCTGTCGAGCTGCGCGACGGCGGTACCCGGTACCTGGGCAAGGGCGTGCTGAAGGCCGTCGATGCCGTCAACGGCGAGATCTTCGACACCATCGGCGGGCTCGATGCGGAAGACCAGATCCATATCGACCAGACCATGATCGAGCTGGACGGCACCCCGAACAAGGGCCGGCTCGGCGCCAACGCCATTCTCGGCGTGTCGCTGGCCGTTGCCAAGGCCGCTGCCCAGTCCTCCGGCCTGCCGCTTTACCGCTATGTCGGCGGTGCCTCCGCCCGCCTGCTGCCGGTGCCGATGATGAACATCATCAACGGCGGCGCCCATGCGGACAACCCGATCGACTTCCAGGAATTCATGATCATGCCGGTGGGCGCGGAGAACTTCTCCGAGGCGCTGCGCATGGGTGCGGAAGTGTTCCACACGCTGAAGAAGGCCCTGAAGGACGCCGGTCACAACACCAACGTGGGTGACGAAGGCGGCTTTGCGCCGAACCTCGAATCGACCGACGCTGCCATCGGCTTCGTCATGAAGGCCATCGAGAAGGCCGGTTACAAGCCGGGTGAAGACATCTACCTCGCGCTCGACGCCGCTTCCACCGAGTTCTACAAGGACGGCAAGTACGTTCTGGCCGGTGAAGGCAAGACACTGGACTCGGACCAGATGGCAGCCTACCTCGCCGATCTCTCCGCCCGTTATCCGATCATCTCCATCGAAGACGGCATGGCCGAAGACGACTGGGCCGGCTGGAAGGCCGTGACCGAGCTGTGCGGCAACCGCGTGCAGCTGGTGGGCGACGACCTGTTCGTCACCAACACCAGCCGCCTGCGCCAGGGCATTGCCAGCGCCACCGCCAACTCGATCCTCGTCAAGGTGAACCAGATCGGTTCCCTGACCGAGACGCTGGACGCCGTGGAAACCGCCCACAAGGCCGGTTACACCGCCGTCATGTCGCACCGTTCGGGCGAGACCGAGGACGCAACCATTGCCGATCTTGCGGTTGCCACCAACTGCGGCCAGATCAAGACCGGCTCGCTGGCCCGTTCCGACCGGCTTGCCAAGTACAACCAGCTGCTGCGCATCGAGCAGGAACTGGGCTCCCAGGCCCGCTTTGCCGGCCGCTCCATCCTGAAGGCCTGATTGGCCTGACGGCTATCAGTCTGACGGACTGCTGAGCCCCCCCGAACCGGAAGGGGGGCGTTGGAGGAACAAAAAAGCCCCCGGAGCCTCGCGGCGCCGGGGGCTTTTCTATAGTCAGACTGCCTGCCGGATTACTCCGCAGCGGCCTTTGACTTGGCGGGCTGCTCCAGCGCCACGACCTGTCGGCCGTCAAAGGCGAGGGCGATCTCGCCGCGCTTGAGCTTCAGGGCCATCTCGCCGAACATTTCGCGGCGCCAGCCTTCCAGCGCAGGCACGCTGGCCTGATCATCGGCGGCGATCTGCTCCAGATCTTCGACCGTCGCGATCACCTTGGCGGCAACGCCCTGCTGTTCGCTGACGAGCTTCAGCAGCACCTTCAGAAGGTCCACCGCCGCGGCAGAGCCATCGGGCGCCTGACGGCCCTTGGGCAGCTTCGGCAGCTTCTCCTTGGGCAGGCTCATGGCGGCATTGACGGCCTTGAGGATGTCCTCGGCCTGTTTGGAGCGTTCAAAGCCGCGCGGGATGGTGCGCAGGCGGCTGAGGGCATCCGCATTCACCGGCTGCTGGGCGGCAATCTCGTAGATGGCATCGTCTTTGAGCACGCGGGAGCGCGGCACGTCGCGGGACTGGGCCTCGCGCTCGCGCCAGGCGGCTACTTCCATCAGCACGGCGAGTTCGATGGGCTTGCGCACGCGCATCTTCAGGCGCTGCCAGGCGTCTTCCGGCTCGGTGCGGTAGGTGCCTTCCGACAGCAGCACCTGCATTTCGTCGCCGACCCAGCTGATGCGGTTCTGTTCGGCAAGGTTGGCCTTGAGGAACAGATAGACATCGCGCAGGTAGGTCACGTCTGCCAGCGCATATTCCAGCTGCTTCTGGGTCAGGGGCCTGCGGGCCCAGTCGGTGAAGCGGGACGACTTGTCGATGCGCGCACCGGTGATGCGTTGCACCAGCTGGTCGTAGGAGACCGAATCGCCAAAGCCGCAGACCATTGCCGCGACCTGAGTGTCGAAAAGGGGCGTCGGGATCAGGCCGCCAAGATGATAGACGATCTCGATATCCTGCCGGGCGGCATGGAAGACCTTGATGACGGACTGATCGCGCATCAGCTCGAAGAAGGGCGCAAGGTCAAGCCCGGTGGCCAGTGCGTCGACGATGAAGGCGTCATCCGGGCCAGCCAGCTGGATAACGCAGAGCTTCGGCCAGAATGTCGTCTCGCGCAGGAATTCCGTGTCCACAGTCACGTAATCATGGGCGGCAAGGCGCTTGCAGGCGTCGGCGAGGTCAGATGTGGTCGTGATCAGATTCATGGTAACTCTGGTCTATACCGCAGACTTGCCATCTTGTCGCCATGAAACCGTCAGCCTCTTGTAATGTGCGCCAGCAAGGTTGCATGAGGGAAACACCTGCGTAAAGCTCAGGTTACGGAGGACAGCTTCATGCGCAGGATTCTCATCGTCAACAGCAAGGGCGGCTGTGGCAAGACCACGTTTGCCACCACACTTGCGGCTGCCTTCGCCGTGCGGGGCGAGCGGGTGTTTCTCGCTGATGCCGACCGGCAGCGCTCGTCGCTTGGCTGGCTGAAGCGGCGGCCGCAAGGCCTGCCGGTGATCCATGGGCTCGACTGGAGCAAGGGAGAGCATGACATGCCGTCCTTCAGCCAGGGGGTCATCTTCATCGATGGCCCCGGCGGCCTGCGCGGTGAGCGGGCAAAGGATCTTGTGGCGGAGGCCGATGACATTGTCGTGCCGCTGATGCCGTCGGCCTTCGACTGGGACGCGACGGCGGCGTTCCTGAAACGGCTCGCGGAAATGAAACGCATCCGCAAGGGCAAGGCGGAAATTCTCGTCGTGGCCAACCGGGTCCGGCGCAGCCGGGCTGATCAGCTTCTGCTGCAGCAGCAGGCGCAGGAAGCAGGCTATCCGTTGCTGACCGAAATTACCGGCCGGGTGATCTATGCCCGCCATGCTGCCAGCGGAACCAGCGTCTTTGATCCTCCGGCAGCTCCGGCTGACGTTCTGGCGCAATGGCATCCGCTCATTCAGGCGCTTGATTGACCGGCCAAGTGTAAAGCTCCTTCAAGGCTTTTCCTTTGCGCTTCCAGATCCGGGCAGCCTGGCGAAGAAGGCGGAGGTGCGCAGGAGGGAGTGGAAGCGGCTGCGGCGGCCTTCGGCCGGAACGCCTTCGCGCTGCATCATCCGCATCACCGTGTAGACCATGAACAGCCCCTGCACGGCGGCGGTGTACCAGAAGAGGGAATGCGGCCCGTATCGGCCCATCAGCATCGAAGCAAAGAGCGGTCCGGCAATGGCCCCGACCGACCAGAAGAACAGAGTTCCGGCCGAGACAAGTGCATGCTGGCCGGGGGCTGCGTGGTCATTGGCGTGGGCCGAGCACAGGGAATAGAGCGGCATGGCGAAAGCACCGAAGGCGAAGATGCCCAGATAATTGAGCCAGACACTTTCGCCCGCCACCTGCGCCAGGAAAATGCCGGAGACGAAGGAGCCGAAAGTGGCGATGAGGATGATCAGCCGCCGGTCCAGCTTGTCCGAATAATGCCCCAGCGGATATTGCAGCACCACACCGGCAAAGATACCCGCGCTCATGAAGGTGGCGATGGAGGTGACCGTCATGCCGATGCCGTCCGCATAGACGGGGCCAAGCGAGCGGAAGCTGGCGTTGGTGAAACCCACAACGATGCAGCCGATGGTCGCCAGCGGCGACACGCGCCACAGCACCCGCACATCGAAGCGCACATGTTCGGGCACCGCCGGGCTGGTGCGGTCGGTGAGGGAGATCGGCACCAGCGAAAGCGTCAGCGTCATTGCGATGATGACGAAGAGCTCGAAACCGCTGACGCCGACCGCCGGGATGATGTACTGGCCCAAGGTTACCGCGCCCAGATCGACAAAGCGGTAGATGGAAAGCGTGCGGGCGCGGTTGGCATTGGTGACGCGCGCATTGAGCCAGCTTTCCACCACGGCAAACAGTCCGGCGATGCAAAGCCCCTGAACGAGGCGCATCAGGAACCAGGGCAGGGGCGCGATATAGAGCAGCATCAGCATGGAGGCGGCGGCGGCGATCGCGGCCAGGGCGCAGAAGGCGCGGATGTGGCCGGTGGCCCGGATGATCCGCGTGATGTAGATGCAGCCGACGGCAAAACCGATGTTGTAGCCCGTGCCGATGACGCCGATGGTCTGCGGTGAAAAGCCTTCCTCCAGCGCGCGCAGCGAGATGAAGGTTCCCTGCAGCCCGTTGCCGCCGATGAGAATGCCGGCGGTGGCAAGCAGGGGAATGAGCGGGCGGATCGTTGACATCGGTTTCTCTGGAAGGCGCGTTGCGATTGCGGGCCGGCGCTTTGCTGCTGCGCTCCTGGACCTCTGGTCAGTTCTGTGTGCGGCGGTGCCGGCCCCGGCTCAAAGGCCGCAGGCCGCCTGCCATTCCCTATTCTCCCTTTGTACTCTGCGTTTGCCGGTGAAAACAGTTCACGAGGTGAATGGACACTTCACGGAAAGTGATCGGTTGGCGCGCAAGGCTCTGGCGCGGCATGCCCCGGAAGGGCTGGAACGGGGGAGGAAACCCGCCTGCGTCTTGACTTTGGCGGCACAACGTGGCTTGTCGCTCGCACGATTGCGTGCCCTTTTGCGGGCGCGCTCCTTGTTCATTGCCGAGATTGTCGAGGACTGCATGCACCGCTACCGGAGCCACACTTGCGGCCAATTGCGCGCGAGCCACGTTGGGGAAACCGTTCGCCTGTCGGGCTGGGTTCACCGCGTGCGCGATCATGGCGGACTTCTTTTCATCGACCTGCGTGACCATTACGGCATCACCCAGTGCGTGGTCGACCCGGACAGCGCAGCCTTCAAACTGGCCGAAACCGTCCGCTCCGAATGGTGCATCCGCATCGACGGCGAGGTGAAGGCCCGCACGGCAGAGACGGTGAATGCAGGCCTGCCAACCGGCGAGATCGAGCTGTTCATCCGCGACATGGAAGTGCTGGGCGCTGCCAAGGAGCTGCCGCTGCCGGTGTTCGGCGAGCCGGAGTATCCCGAAGACGTCCGCCTGACGTACCGCTTCCTCGATCTGCGCCGTGACACGCTGCACAAGAACATCGTCAAGCGCACCCAGATCATCGCCGCCATGCGCCGCGAGATGACCAAGGGCGGCTTCACCGAATTTTCGACGCCGATCCTCACCGCCTCCTCGCCGGAAGGTGCGCGTGACTTCCTGGTGCCGAGCCGCATTCATCCGGGCACCTTCTACGCGCTGCCTCAGGCGCCGCAGCAGTACAAGCAGCTGCTGATGATGGCGGGTTTCGACCGCTATTTCCAGATCGCCCCGTGCTTCCGCGACGAGGACCCGCGCGCCGACCGTCTGCCGGGCGAGTTCTACCAGCTCGACCTGGAAATGAGCTTCGTCACGCAGGAAGACGTGTGGACCACCATGGAACCGGTGATCCGCAGCATCTTTGAGGAATTTGCCGAAGGCAAGCCGGTGACGCAGACCTTCCGCCGCATCGCCTATGACGATTCGATCCGCATGTTCGGCTCCGACAAGCCGGACCTGCGCAACCCGATCGTCATGCAGGAAGTGTCCGACCACTTCCGCGGTTCCGGCTTCAAGATCTTTGCCCGCATGCTGGAAGACGAGCGCAACCAGGTCTGGGCCATTCCGGCAAAGACCGGCGGCAGCCGCGCCTTCTGTGACCGGATGAATTCCTGGGCGCAGGGGCAGGGCCAGCCGGGCCTCGGCTACATCTTCTGGCGCAAGGAAGGCGATGTGCTGGAAGGTGCTGGCCCCATCGCCAAGAACATCGGCGAGGAGCGCACCGAAGCGATCCGCCAGCAGCTCGGCCTTGAGGACGGTGATGCCGCCTTCTTCGTCGCCGGTGATCCGGCGAAATTCTACAAGTTTGCCGGCGAAGCACGCACCCGCGCAGGCGAGGATCTGAACCTCGTGGACCGTGACCGGTTCGAGCTGTGCTGGATTGTCGACTTCCCGTTCTATGAGTGGAACGAGGACGAGAAGAAGCTCGACTTCGCCCATAACCCCTTCTCGATGCCGCAGGGCGGCTTGGAGGCGCTGGAGAACCAGGACCCGCTGACCATCAAGGCCTATCAGTATGACATGGTCTGCAATGGTTTCGAGATTGCGTCCGGCTCGATCCGTAACCAGTCGCCGGAGCTGATGGTCAAGGCCTTCGAGAAGGTTGGGCTGAGCGCTGCGGATGTGGAAAAGCGCTTCGGCGGCCTCTACCGCGCCTTCCAGTATGGCGCTCCGCCCCATGGCGGCATGGCCGCTGGTGTGGACCGCATCATCATGCTGCTGGTGGGTGCGAAGAACCTGCGCGAAGTCTCGCTGTTCCCGATGAACCAGCAGGCGCAGGATCTTCTGATGGGCGCGCCGACGCCGCCCAGCAACGAACAGCTGCGGGAGCTGCATCTGCGGCTTAACCTCCCGGCCAAGTGATCTGATGCTGCGCCCGCCCAAAAGCGGGCGCAGCCGTATTATCCGGCGGTGATCCTTGTGCAATGGGCGCAGGCCGCAGTAGACCAGAGGCGTGAAACGTGAGCGTCAAGACCTGGTTTCAGGACCCGGACGGCACCTATGCCGTAATCCGGCGTCTCGTTTCCGAAAATGCCCGCGCCCATGTGCCGGGCTATCTTCTGTCCTTCCTGTTCATGGGGCTCGTAGCCGGTTCGACCGCGGCCAGCGCCTGGATCATGCGCGACGTGATCAACGAGGTCTTCGTGAACCGCGACCAGTCCATGGTGCGGCTGATTGCCTTTACGGTGATGGCCATCTTCGCGGTGAAGGGGATCTCGACCTACGGACAGCAGGTGACGATGAGCCGGATCGGCAATGCCATCGTAGCCGATTGCCAGCGCCGCCTTTTCCGCACCATCACCCGCCAGGACATGACCTTCTTCGACCGCACACCGCTGGGCGATCTGGCGACGCGGCTTTCGCACAACGCGCAAGCCGCCCGCAGCGTGCTGGACATGGTGGTGTTGTCGCTCGGACGCGATCTGTTGAGCGTTGTCGGGCTCGTCGCCGTCATGGTCATTCAGGACCCTGGCCTCAGCGCCATCGCGCTGCTGATCATGCCGCCCGCCGTCTTCGGTGTGTCGCTGCTGGTCCGGCGGGTCCGCAAGCACGCCAAGTCCCAGTTCGTTTCCACCACCAAGATCGTCTCCGCCGTGCAGGAAACCGCGATCGGCGTGCGGGTGGTCAAGGCCTTCCGTGTCGAAGAGCGTATGCGCGCCGAGATGGACAAGGCGATCACCGATGTGGAGCGCCGCGCCAACCGCATTGCCGCGCTGACGGCCCGCACCTCACCCTTGATGGAATCTCTCGGCGGCTTTGCCATTGCGCTGGTCATTCTCTATGGCGGCTTCAGCGTCATCGAGCAGGGCAAGGATCCGGGAGGGTTCTTCTCCTTCATCACCGCGCTGCTGCTCGCCTATGAACCGGTGAAACGCCTCGCCCGCCTGCATGTGAACCTCAGCTCCAATCTGGTCGGCGTGCGCCTCATGTTCGAGATGCTGGACCGCCCGCCCGCCTTCGAGGATGCGCCGGATGCGGTTGAGCTGAAGACCGGCAAGGGCGAGGTCCGGTTTGAGGGCGTGCATTTCACCTATGGTGATAAGCCCGTGCTGAACGGTTTGGATCTCGTGGCAGAAGCGGGCAAGGTGACCGCGCTGGTCGGCTCTTCGGGGGCCGGCAAGTCCACGACCTTCTCGCTGCTGGAGCGGTTCTACGACATCCGCACCGGCCGTATTCTCATCGACGGACAAGATATCCGGCAGGTGACGCTGGCCTCCCTGCGTGATCACATTGCGCTGGTGACGCAGGATACGTTCCTCTTCGACCTTTCCATCCGCGACAACATCGCCCTTGGCCGCCCCGGTGCCGGGGATGCGGATATCATCCGCGCGGCGGTGGATGCCAATGCGCATGAGTTCATCGAGGCGATGGAACAGGGCTATGACACGCTGGTGGGAGAGGGCGGGGGGCGGCTCTCCGGCGGCCAGCGCCAGCGCATCGCCATCGCCCGCGCCATGCTGCGCAATGCCCCGATCCTGCTGCTGGACGAGGCGACCTCGGCACTGGATGCGGAATCGGAAGCCAAGGTGCAGGGTGCGCTGAAGCGGCTGATGCAGGGCCGCACCACGCTTGTCATCGCCCACCGCCTCTCCACCGTGCGCGATGCGGATTGCATCGCCGTCTTCGACCGGGGACGCGTGGTGGAAACCGGCACGCACGAAGCGCTTCTGGCCCATGATGGCGTCTACCGGCGGCTTTACGATCTGCAGTTCCGCGACACGGCGAAAGGGTGACGCGGGCTTCTTTCAAGGAGCCTGCATTGCCGGGAAATGATACAGCGCGGCCGGAAAACAGAAGAATGCCGGGTAGAGGGATCTGCCCGGCATTCTTGTTTGCTGTGTCAGCTTTGCTGTTCCTGGCGAGCGTGACTTGCCGGGGAAGGGGGATTACTTGGCCGTGGCGCTTGCGCCCAGCAGGTCCGGAAGGGTCTGCGGAGCGGTGGCGCCTGCGCCAAGAAGCTGGGTGACCGGGACCGGTGCCTTTGGGGCCATTTCGATCACGAGATTTTTCGGATCGGCTGCGAAGGTGCGGGCTGCCTCCAGCAGTTCCTCGCCGAAGCGGGTGCCGGTGAGCGGGCCCATGTCCTGTGCCATCATGTCGATCAGACCTGCGGCGAGCTCTTCCTGCGTGAGGCCCGCCTCGTCCGCCTGAACGCCGATGAAGGCCGACAGGACAGCCAGATTTTCAGCTTCGATACGGCCAGACTTGATGCTTGCGGTTGCCAGGGCCAGCTGCGCCATGGCGGGGTTCTCGAAGACGGACTTCGGGATACCGCCGATGGTGAAGGTCATGTGGATCCTGCCGCCATCCTTCATCCCAAGGCTCAGGTCCTTGAGCGTCAGGTCACCTGTTGCCTCATCCCAGTTCATTTCGAAGTTCTGGTCGATGACCACTTCGGTGATGTTGAGGCGCGCGGCAAGTTCCTGGAACTGCGGGTCGGGCACAATCGCCGCCGGGAAGCGCAGACCCTTGATCACGAGGCCAGCCTCGGTCGGGATGCGGTTGATGTGGCCCTTCTCGGTCTGGCGGTAGGTGTCCAGAGCGATCTCCTGATCGCCGATGGCGGACGCCTTGACCGAGACGCCCAGAACTTCGGCCAGACCGATGATCGGGCGGGCATCGAGAATGTCCTGCACGGAGGGCTCCATGCCGCTCATGCTGGCAATGGAGATCCGCACCAGGGAGTCCATCAGCGGGAAGTCGATCTCGCCCACCGCGATGCGGCCAAGATTGATCTCGACCTTTTCCTGCGGCTTCGTCACATCGGCCTTGAGGCCGTCGAAGGCAACAATGCCGAGGCCGTTGCTGCTGATGTCCTTCATCTCGAACTTGCCGAGACCGCCACTCACGTCCGGAGCGGTGAAGCTGACACCATTGACGGCCATGCCGTCGGCCTTGAAGAACTGCAGCGAGGCGAGGGCTGCCTTGCCGGCCTCGTCGCTGTCAACGGCATCTTCATCCAGCACCAGCTGGTCAAGATAAGGCCAAAGGGGCAGGGTTTCCGCCTTGGTGATGCTTATGGGATCAGCGGTGAGGCTGTCGATCTTGACGTCGACGCTGGCGACGCTGACGGTCATTTCTTCAACGGTCTGGCTGCCCATGATGGTCAAGCGGCTCGGGTCGGAGCCCTGGCCGATCAGGGTCAGCAGCGGCATGAAGTCGATGTCCTTCACCACCTGCTTGCCGATCGTCATGGTCATCTGGGCCATCTGGCCGCCGGGTTCCAGGGGCATGAAGTCCTGGGTCTGGACCGTCTTGCCGACCGAATACTCGTCGATCCGGAAATCCTTGTACCCGGTCATCGCATAGTCTTCGTAGACGGTCTTCTGGTTCATGCCGTCCGGGCCGGTCATCTCCAGTGTCATCGTCTCGATGTGATAGCGGTCACCCTTGCCGTCCAGCAGCGTGCGGGCAATGTCGAAGTAACGGGTCACCGGGCGCTGCGGATCTTCCGGCACATCGGGGATGCGGCTCCAGGCCATGCCTTCGGCCACATAGCCGGTCTGGCTGAGGATGATCCTCACCGGTTCGGCAGGCTTTGCCTCCGGTGCGGCGGCTTCGGAAGCCTCGGAGCTTTCGCCAGCTTCGCCTTCGGCCGGTGCATCTGCGGTCTCGTCTTCGGGGCCGGGGATTTCCAGCTTGGTCTGGCCGGTGCTGGCCGTGTCAAAATACTTTCCGGGGATCTCGACGTCTGCACGGGCCGTTCCCGGCACGGAAATCCTGGCGGCCTCGTAGCCCTTGTCCGTCTCGGTCAGGCCCTCGAAGGAAACGGCATCAATCCCTAACTTCACGTCCACCTTGTCCTCGCCGCCGGGCAGCGGAATGGCGAACTCGATCTTGACGCCATGGATGGTGACATCGTTGCCGGTTGCACCGTCTTCGGCGCGTTCATAGCTGGCAACGGAAGCACCCATGCTGGTGAAATCCGCCATCCAGCGGTCCACCAGCACGCTGGCCTGGCTGGCGAAAGCGTGCGAGGGCAGCGACATGACCAGCACCATCGTGGCGGTGCGGGCGCTGAAGCGGGTGAAGATTGGGGTCGGCAACAAGGCTTGGCCTCCTTTTGTAAAAATGAAAAGCGCGGCAGTTCAGTCAAACCGCCGCGCTGGCTGGTTCTGAAATCAGGCGTCCGGTCTGTGCTTCCGTTGATGGGGGCCATCGCCGGATGCGGGACCGTCAAACGGCGCTCATTTCTTGTTGGCCGTTACGTCGATCCCGAGGATCTGCGGCAGGCCCTGCGGTGCCATGATGGCCGTGCCGAAGATCTGCGCGATGGAGACAGGTGCAGACGGCTTGGCATCAGCCTGCAGCGACACCGGGTTGTCCAGGAACTCGGCAGCAGCGGTTGCCACTTTGGCCTGGAACTCCGGGTTCTGGAGCAGGGCAAGCATCATCGGCAGGCCGGTCTTGAGCTGGCTTACGACTGCTGCGCGGTCCGAACCGGCGGTTTTGGCCTGCTGGTCCAGCAGACGGTCGACGATGGAGCCGTTGTCGAAGCGCAGGCGCATGGAGTTGACCGTCAGCCCCTGGAGAATGGCCATGGCTTCTTCGCTGTTGTCCTTGGCGGCAGACAGCTTTTCGGCCACTTCCTTGGTGAAACCGCCGATCTGGACAGCGAGGGAAACACCGCCCATGTCGGCGGCTGTGATGTCCAGCTTCTGCAGGTCCAGAACCCCGGTCACCGGGTCCCACTTGAAGTCGGTCGAAAGATCAGCGGTGACGGTCTCGTAACCCAGATCGGTCAGCTGCTTTGCCGAGGAGGCATCCATTTCCGATACGGCCATGGTCAGACCGGAAAGGGTCAGTTCGCCCGAGGTCGGCAGGTTGTCTTCGCGGCTGTTGATGGCGGCATAGGCCGATTCCAGGCGCGCCTTGGTGCTGTCGCCTTCCGTAATCTCGATGCCTTCGGCCTCGATGCTCTTGTAATCGGCCACATCCTCGAAGGACTTGGAGCCGTCAGCCGGGGGCAGGACCACCTCGCTGGCGACGAAAGAGGCCACCGAAACGGCCGTGCCCGTCTTGTCTTCCAGATAGGCTTCCTCGAAGGCGAGCCCGTCCAGGGTCATGGTGCCGTCAGCCTGCACCACACCGTTGGTCAGCGTGATAATGCCGATGGAGCCCGAGCCGTCATCCTGAGTCTTGCCTTCAAGGGCGACGTCTTCAATGGTGACCTCGCTGCCATCCTCGGATACGCCGCCGACCGACAGAACCTTCACGTCCCCGGCTTCAAGACGGCTCAGGAAGGCGTCGGCAATGTCATTGCCGGTCGCTTCGAAGGCCAGTGCGCCATGGGCCAGCACCAGGGTCATGACAGAAGCGCTGACACCGCGCATCAGAAAGGATCGCATTTGAAGCTCCAGATTGAGAACTGAAATCTAAACCGCCGGAACCATGTCCCAACCTTGCCATCCGGGTCCGTGACTTGCGTCACACACGGGTCTTTGGCCGGAACATGACCGTCCGTAAGGCAGGTTAAACTACTCCGGCATAACGGCTTTGTGAAATGATCTGTCAAAGGGGGCGATTTCACGGCGCTTTGCCGCCCCAGGCTCATACTTTTTGGCGGTGTGTTGAGGCCTTGCGGGCCTGCACAAATGCTTTGGCATTGTTTCCGCATGAGCTAGAGTGCCGCTGATGGGCTGCACAGACGAGGTCTGCTGCGGCAAAAATCAGGGAACGGGGTGAAGGGCTTGCACATGAGGCAAGACCTGATTCCCCGGCTGCCCCCGCAACTGTAAACGGCGAGCGACGCCCCGATGCCACTGGCCCCAAAAGGCTGGGAAGGCAGGCGAAGCGGTGAGCCGTGAGCCAGGATACCTGTCCATCACATCACCGGGCGCAAAGCCCCACCCAGTCCCATGCGCGGCGGGCGCAGAAAGGAACGAGCATGCATATAGAAGAAGGCGTCGTTGAAGGCGCGAAGATCATCCTGAGCTATGGCACGGCGGCAGCGGCTTTCGGGCTGGCGGCAAAACTCGCCGTTGACGACCTGCGGACCAATGGCGGCGCCATTCCGCTTCTCCTGCGCAGCATCATGACGACTGCGCTGGTGTTCTGCTTCTTCGAGGTGCTGCCGCATCACCCCGTGGGCGTGTCCGAGGTGCATCTGATTCTCGGCTCGACACTGCTGCTGCTGTTCGGGGCAGGGGCTGCCGCCATCGGCCTTGCGGCGGGGTTGCTGATCCAGGGGCTGTTCTTTGCGCCCTTCGATCTGCCGCAATACGGCATGAATGTCACCACGCTGCTGGTGCCGCTCTTTGGCATCAGCCTGCTGGCGAAGCGAATCATTGCGCCGTCAACGCCTTATGTGGACCTGAAATATTCGCAGGCGCTGGCGCTTTCCACCGCCTATCAGGGCGGCATCGTCGCCTGGGTGGCCTTTTGGGCCATCTATGGCCATGGCTTCTCAGCGGAGAACCTGGCGGATGTGGCCAGCTTCGGTGCGGCCTACATGACCGTGATCATTCTGGAGCCGCTGGTGGATCTTGGCGTGCTGGCCGGTGCAAAAGCCTTGAAGCAGCTGAGCCGCAGCCCGCTGTTCAACGCAAGGCTTCATGCGGCGGGCTGAACCTTTGGCATGAGAAAGAGGCCGGGGAACTCCCGGCCTCCATGCAATTGATCTGATCAAAAAGGATCGATGCCGATGCGGCCCAGCTTGTCCTGGGTCCAGTCGTCGCCCTTGCAGCCCTTGTAGGCGCCGCCGGAGGCGTAATCGAGCAGCTCGTCCGGCAGTTCATCGGCTTCGATGCGGCGCGGCAGCACCAGCACGATTTCTCCAGCGGCCTCTTCCAGAACGCGGATCGCAAGGCTGGGCACCGGATCCGTGCCGAGCAGATCCACGAGCGCTGCGTGCGGATCGCTCAGAAGCGCAGCGCGGAAGGCCGTGTCAGACTGTGCCTTGGCTCGAAGTTCGGCTTCCAGCAGCGCGCGGGCTTTCTCGAACGGATAGGCGATGATACCGCTCATTGTCTTCTCCATCCTTACCAGAGGCCGCGGCCTTCGATCGGCTTGAAGAAGCCGATATCCCGCAGGCATTTGTCGAGGCTGCCGCCCGAGGCATAATCGAGCAGTTCATCCGGCAGCTCGTCTTCGGCGATCGAACGCGGCAGCACGAGAAGCACTTCGCCGGCCTGTTCCTCGACGACGCTGATCTTCATCGACGGGATCGGGTCATTGCCGAACATCTCGCGGATGGCGGCATGCGGGTTGCTCTTCAGCAGCTCGCGGAAGGCCGTGTCTGAGGTTGCCCTGGCAACGAGCGCGGCTTCAATGTGCGCACGTGCACCGGCAACGGCTTCGGTCATGGACGTCATCTGAATATCCTTTCTGATCAAGTGATGAGTGGTTACTTCTTCTTGTCGAACCGGCCGAAGAGCCAGTCGTTCTTGAACTGGTTCCAGCATTCCTGCGCATTGCCGCCTGAGGCATAATCGAGCAGCTCGTCCGGCAGCTCGTCCTGAGCGATCTTGCGGGGCAGAACGAGCGTGATTTCGCCAGGCTGCTCTTCAATCACGGTGATCTTAAGCGAGGGGAGCGCGTCAACGCCCAGCAGCTTGCGGAGAGCAGCGTGCGGATTGCTTGTCAGCAGAGCGCGGAAGGTTGCGTCAGAGGCCGCTTTTTCGACGAGCACCGACTCGATGTGGGCGCGTACCGATGCCATGGGAACCGTCTTATACGTCATGGTGTTGTCCTTTGAAGATTGCTTTCTCAGGGCAGCCAGTCCTGCTTGTAGGCCCACTGGTTGAACTTCCACCAGCATTCCTTGGCATTGCCTCCAGAGGCAAAATCGAGAAGCTCATCCGGCAATTCCTCCGGCAGATCGGTCTGCGAAATCGCCCGGGGCAGGACGAGGGTGACCTCGCCGGCCTGTTCCTCGATGACGCGGATCTTGAGCGAGGGGATCGGGTCCACGCCAAGCAGCTGCTTCAGGGCAGCGCGCGGATCGCTCAGCAGCAGGGTGCGGAAGGCGGCATCTTCGCCAGCCTTCGCCAGCAGCGCTTCCTCAACATGCTGGCGGACGCGAGCCATCGGGTCTGTTGAACTGGTCATGTGAATGGCCTATTCCGTTTTGCTTGCTGCTTGTGGCGGCCAGTGCCGCCGCAAAATCCAAGCATTGATCTTTGAAATATCGTATTTCTCTGCCGTTTATCTGCGGGAATCGCAGGGAAACCGGGAGATGAAAAACAACTCTGGAAAATCGAGCGGCGCATTACTCGGTTCACGTCCGCTTTCTGATGTTTCTTTTCTATTGCATGGCTGGCAGCTTCTGCTGATTGGACCTGAAAAATTCCAAATCACGCTCAAGCGGGCGTTGGGGCAGCTCTGCCGCAATCATGGCCTCGACAAGTGCCGCCGGATTGGAGGACGATTGCAGCGCCCGCGAGGCCGCGCAAAGGATCAGGAGCCGCCGAACCATCATGCAGACCGGCATTACAACGCTTTCCGCCGTCCAGCTGTCCGCTGCCATTCATCAACGGCAGATCTCCTGCGTCTCCGTGATGGAGGCCTATCTGGAGCGGATCGGGCGGATCAATCCAATGATCAACGCGCTCATCTATCTGCGCCCTGCAAGGGAATTGCTGGAAGAGGCGCGCGCATGCGACCGGGAGCTGGCGGATGGGCAATCGCGCGGGTGGATGCACGGGATGCCGCAGGCGGTGAAGGATCTGGCGGAGGTCAAGGGCCTGCCGTGCTCCTGGGGGTCGCCGCTGTTTCCCGGCTATGTGTCCCCGGTTGATTCCATTCACGTGGCGCGGGTGCGGGCGGCAGGAGCCATCTTCATCGGCAAGACCAACACGCCGGAATTCGGCCTTGGCTCCCACACCCGCAATCCGGTCCATGGGGCGACCCGCAATCCGCATGATCCGGCGCGCAGTGCCGGGGGCTCCAGCGGCGGTGCGGCTGCGGCCTTGGCAGCAAGGCTGCTGCCCGTGGCCGATGGCTCGGACATGATGGGCTCGCTGCGCAATCCGGCTGGTTTCAACAATGTCTACGGATTCCGCCCCAGCTTTGGCCGGGTGCCGAATGGCAAGAGCCCGGATCTGTTCTTCAGCCAGCTTGGAATCAACGGCCCCATGGGGCGCACGGTGGCCGATATGGCGCGGCTGCTGGAAACGCAGGCCGGATATGATCCGGTTGATCCGCTGTCGCTCGCCGATGAAGACCTTGCCTTGCGCGGAGCTGCCAATCTCACGGGCAGAAAGGTGGCCTGGCTGGGGGATCTGGGCGGCTATCTGCCGTTTGAACCGGGCGTTCTGGAGGTCTGCCGCAAGGCGCTGGACGTGCTGTCTGCGATGGGCTGCGAGGTGGTGGAAGCCACGCCGCCATTCGACTTTGCAAAGCTGTGGGAGTGCTGGCTGACATTGCGCAGCTTCTCCGTCACCCATGGCCTGCGCGGTTTCTACGAAAAGCCGGAGGCTCGGGCGAAACTGAATGCGCAGATGCATTACGAGCTCGAGCTGGCCCTGGGCAAGAGTGCGGAAGACATTCACACCGCGTCCGTGGTGCGCACCAGATGGCACGCGGCGATGCGGCGCATGTTCGAGACCTACGACTTCCTGATCCTGCCGTCGGCGCAGGTGTTTCCCTTCGATGTCAATCTGCCCTGGCCCGGTGAAATTGCCGGGCGGACAATGGACACCTATCACCGCTGGATGGAAGTGGTCATCGGCCCGGCGCTGGCAGGACTTCCCGTTGCCGCCGTCCCCGCCGGTTTTGGGGCAGGCGGATTGCCGGCCGGCGTCCAGCTCATCGGCCCGCCGAGGGCGGACCGGCAGACGCTGGAATTTGCGCTGGCCTATGAGGAAGCGGCGGGGATCGAGACGGGCGGGCTGGAGTTGTGAGAACTACAATTACCAGCGCGGCGCGGTGAGGCGGCCTTCGGCATCCTCAGCCGCAGCGCGGCAGACGGCCTTGCCGTCTTCCAGCTGCACCTGACCGGAGGCAACCAGTGCCAGCGCCTGCGGATAGATCTGGTGCTCGACGCTCAGCACCCTTGCTCCCAGTGCTTCGGGCGTGTCGCCGGACAGCACGGGTACGGCGCCTTGCGCGATGATGGCGCCTTCGTCCATGCCGGGCGAGACGAAATGCACCGTCGCGCCATGCAGCCGCACGCCCGCTTGCAGAGCGCGCTCATGGGTGTGCAGGCCCTTGAAGGAGGGCAGCAGGGCCGGGTGGATGTTGATCATCCGCCCGTTCCAGCGTTCCACGAACCAGGGCGTCATCAGCCGCATGAAGCCCGCAAGCACCACCAGTTCGATGTCCTCAGCCACAAGCATGGCGTCCAGCTCGCGCTCGAAGGCTTCCCGGTCGCGGCCATAGGTCTTGTGATCGAGAACCCTGGCGGGAATGCCGAAGCTCTCCGCCCGGGCAATGCCGCCCGCATCCGGCCGGTTCGAGACAACGAGGACAATCTCCGCCGGATAGGCAGGGTCCTTCGCAGCCTCGATCAGCGACAGCATGTTGCTGCCCCGGCCCGAAATCAGAACGGCTGTGCGCTTGCGGCTGACGGTCATGCGAAAATGCTGAGGTGATTGTCGAAGATGACTTCGCTTTCGTCTTCGGCCCCGGCTTCCATGCGGCCGATCACGGCAACGGTTTCGCCTTCCGCTTCAAGGGCTGCCTTCACGGCCTCCACGCTGTCAGCGGAAACGGCCACGACCATGCCCGCACCGCAGTTGAAGGTGCGCAGCATTTCCTTTTCGGCGACATTGCCGGTGGCGGCGAGCCAGCCGAAGACCGGGGGAACGGAAACGGCGGACAGATCAATGCGCGCATTGGTGCCCTTCGGCAGCACGCGCGGCAGGTTTTCGGGCAGGCCGCCGCCGGTGATATGGGCCAGCGCCTTGATGCCGGAGGTGGCCTTGAGGGCGGCCAGCAGCGGCTTCACATAGATGCGCGTCGGCGTCATCAGGGCTTCGCCCAGCTTGCGGCCATCTGCGAAGGGGGCGGCGTCCTCATAGGTCAGGCCGGAGACTTCGACGATCTTGCGCACCAGCGAATAGCCGTTGGAATGGACGCCGGAGGAGGCGAGGGCAAGCAGCACGTCGCCCTCCTGCACATCTGTGCGAGGCAGCAGGCCATCGCGCTCGACAGCGCCGACGGCGAAACCGGCAAGGTCATAGTCGCCCTTGCCATACATGCCCGGCATTTCCGCCGTTTCGCCGCCGATCAGCGCGCAGCCTGCGATCTTGCAGCCCTCGGCAATGCCGCCGACGACGGCGGTTGCCGTGTCCACATCCAGCGCGCCAGTGGCATAATAGTCGAGGAAGAACAGCGGCTCGGCACCCTGAACGACCAGATCGTTGACGCACATGGCAACAAGATCGATGCCCACGGTATCATGGCAGCCGGTGTCGATGGCGACCTTCAGCTTGGTGCCAACGCCGTCATTGGCGGCAACCAGCAGCGGATCGGAGAAGCCTGCGGCTTTCAGGTCGAAGATGCCGCCGAAGCCGCCGATGGCGCTGTCCGCGCCGGAGCGGGCGGTGGCCTTGACCAGCGGCGCGATGCGCTTGACCAGAGCGTTGCCTGCGTCAATATCAACGCCTGACTGGGAATAGGTGAGGCCGTTCTTCCCCTGGCTGTCCTGCGCGCTCATGGGTCAAGTCTCCGTGCCGGTTGCGGTTTGCCAGCGCAATGCCCGATTTTCGGCCGCCTTGCAACGGCTGAGAGGCTGCACATCACGAAAAACCGCCGATTGCGCCTGCATGAGCCGTGGACGGCGGCGGCCAAGGGAGGTGGCGGACAGCTTCCGGCTTGACCTTGCGGCCTGAAACTGCCCCTATCGCGCTCATATGCCCTGTGTTGCGGTGCATAACGGAGTTGCTTCATGACGTTACGCCGGCAGGTCCAGTTCTGGCTTCTGTCTCTCCTGGCCTTCATCCTGTTCATGCTGGTGTTCAGCGCGGTGCTGCTGCCCTTCGTAGCCGGGATGGCATTGGCCTATCTGCTGGATCCTGTGGCAGACTGGTTCGAGCGCCGGGGCCTCAGCCGGCTTGCCGCCACGCTGATGATTTTGCTGCTGTTCGTCATTTTTCTCATCGTGGTTCTGGTGCTGCTCGTGCCGGTTCTGGGCAACCAGATGCTGGGATTTGTCGACCGGCTTCCCTCGCTGGTCCGCTCGCTGCAGGACCTCCTGACCGAGCAACTGGGCGACCGCCTCACCAAGTTCAGCGGCCTGAAGGTCGAGGACATGCAGTCGTCCCTTGGCGACATCATGGGCAAGGCCGCAACATGGATTGGCGGCGTGCTGAAATCGGTCTGGAGCGGCGGACAGGCGCTGATGTCGATCCTGTCGCTCTTCGTGGTGACTCCTGTGGTTGCCTTCTATATGCTGCTCGACTGGGACAAAATGATCGAGCGCATCGACAGCTGGCTGCCGCGCCAGCATGTGGAAACCATCCGTGAACTGGCGCGCGAGATGGACAATGCCGTCGCCGGTTTCGTGCGCGGGCAGGTGTCCGTCTGCCTGCTGCTGGGCCTCTTCTATGCCGTTTCGCTGGTGATGCTGGGGCTGAATTTCGGCCTGCTGATCGGCATTGGTGCGGGGCTTGTCAGCTTCATTCCCTTTGTCGGCGCGGCGCTCGGGTTCATCGCCTCCATGTCGGTCGCGCTGGTGCAGTTCTGGCCCGACTGGCACTGGATTGCAGCGGTGGCAGCCGTGTTTGCCGTGGGGCAGTTTCTGGAAGGCAACATCCTGCAGCCGAAGCTTGTGGGCAGCAGCGTCGGCCTGCATCCGGTCTGGCTGATGTTTGCCCTGTTTGCCTTTGGATATCTCTTTGGATTTGTTGGTATGCTTGTGGCTGTTCCGGCGGCTGCCATGGTGGGTGTGCTTGCGCGTTTCGCGCTGAGGCAGTACCTAGCCAGTGCCCTGTACAAGGGCACGGGTGTTCCGGAACAGTCCGGAGCTTCTGACGAGTAGAGTTCAAAGCCCAAGAGACCATGGCTGACACACCGCGCCAGCTGCCCCTGATCCTGCCGCATGAGCAGGCCCTGAGCCGGGATGATTTCCTGGAAGGCGAGGCCAATCATGCCGCGCTGGAGATGATCGAGTCCTGGCCTGACTGGCCGGCCCCCGTCACCGTGCTGGCGGGGCCCGTGGGCAGCGGCAAGACGCATCTGGTAGAGATCTGGCGGGCGCTAGCGGGGGCGGTGGTGATCCAGGCCCGTGACCTCACCTCTGAAAAGGTGGCGGATCTGGTGGCGGCCGGGGCTGTTGCCGTGGAAGATGCGCACCGGGGCTTTGACGAGACGGCGCTGTTTCACCTCATCAATGCGGTGCGGCAGGCAGGGGCAAGCCTTCTCATTACCAGCCGCACATGGCCGTCGAGCTGGCCGCTGACGCTGCCGGATCTGGTCTCGCGCCTCAGGGCTGCGACACCTGTGGAAATTCTGGAGCCGGATGACGGGCTTTTGCGCTGTGTCCTTGTGAAGCTCTTTGCCGACCGGCAGGTTGCCATTGACCAAGGGGTGGTGGACTATCTTGTCGTGCGCATGGAACGCTCGCTGGGCGTCGCGGGCCGTCTGGTGGCCGCGCTTGACGCAGAAGCACTGGCCGCAGGCTGCCGCATCACCCGCAGCCTTGCTGGCAAGGTGCTGGAGCGGCAGTCCGGCAAGGCCTGACGTCATTTGAAACGGGAGCAGCATTTTGGTTGACAGGGAAGAGACACCGGCAGCACCGCAAGCGGAGGGCGCCCAGCCTGTACCTCAGGCCAGGACAGCGCCGAATGGTGTTGACCCTGCGGCGGTGGAGCAGATGATGCAGTCGCCGGCCCGGTTCATGAACCGGGAACTCTCCTGGCTGCAGTTCAATCACCGGGTGCTTGAGGAATCCATCAACAAGGATCACCCGCTGCTGGAGCGGCTGCGCTTCCTGTCGATCTCGGCGAACAATCTCGATGAGTTTTTCATGGTGCGCGTCGCGGGCCTCAGGGGGCAGCTGCGTGCCGATGTGAGCCTGCGCTCCGACGATGGCCTGACTCCGGCCGAACAGCTGGAGAAGATCGGCGCGGCCTGCCAGCGCCTTCAGAGCGAGCAGCAGCGCCTGTGGCGGCAGATCCGTTCGGAACTGGTCGGCGCCGGCATCCGCATTCTGCTGGCGACGGACCTTACTGAGGCGGAACGCGACTGGCTGGAAGGCCACTTCCTGGCCCATATCTTCCCCGTTTTGACGCCGCTGGCGATCGATCCGGCGCATCCGTTCCCCTTCATTCCCAATCTCGGCTTCTCGCTGGTGTTCGAGCTGGTGCCGGTGAAGGGCGGGCGCGGCATGACTGCACTGATCCGCCTGCCGGCCCATATTGACCGCTTCGTCCGCCTGCCGGATCTGGGGCAGGGCGAGGGCGAGGTCCGTTACATCACCATCGAGAAGGTGATCGGTCTCTTCATCAGCCGCCTGTTCCCCGGCTACGAAATTCGCGGCAAGGGCACCTTCCGCGTTATCCGTGACAGCGATCTTGAAATCGAGGAAGAGGCGGAGGATCTCGTCCGCCTGTTCGAATCCGCTCTCAAGCGCCGCCGCCGCGGCTCGGTGATCCGGCTGGAGATCGATGCCAATGCCCCGGCCTCGCTCAGGGCCTTCGTGGCCAATGCGCTTGGCGTGATGGATAACGAGATCTTCCTGGTTGATGGCCTGCTGGCGCTGGACAACCTGTCCCAGCTGGTCGCCATGGACCGGGACGACCTGAAATTCACGCCCTACACGCCGCGATTCCCTGAACGCATCCGCGAACATGGCGGCGACTGCCTTGCCTCCATCTTGCAGAAGGACATCATCGTCCACCACCCCTACGAATCCTTCGATGTAGTGGTGCAGTACCTGCGCCAGGCGGCGCAGGACCCCGATGTGGTGGCGATCAAGCAGACGCTCTACCGCACCTCGAAGGACTCGCCCATCGTCAAGGCGCTGGCGGAAGCAGCCGAGGCCGGCAAGTCCGTCACAGCGCTGGTGGAGCTCAAGGCACGGTTCGACGAGGAAGCCAACATCCGCTGGGCCCGCGATCTGGAGCGGGCGGGCGTGCAGGTGGTGTTCGGCTTCATCGAGCTGAAGACCCACGCCAAGCTCTCCATGGTGGTGCGCCGCGAAAATGGCGAGCTAAAGACCTATGTGCACATCGGCACGGGCAACTATCACCCGATCACGGCGCGCATCTACACGGACCTGTCCTATTTCACCGACGATCCGGAAATCGGTCAGGATGCGGCCCGCGTCTTCAACTACATCACCGGCTATGCGGAACCTGCCGAACTGAAGCGGCTCGCCGTTTCGCCGGTGACCATGCGCAAGCGTATCATGGAGCTGACGGAAGCCGAGATCGAACACGCGCGGGCAGGGCGGCCGGCGCAGATCTGGATGAAGATGAACTCGCTGGTGGATGCCGGCATCATCGATGCGCTCTACCGGGCAAGTCAGGCAGGCGTGCAGATCGATCTGGTGGTGCGCGGCATCTGCTGCCTCAGGCCCGGCATTCCGGGCCTTTCGGAGAATATCCGGGCCAAGTCCATCGTCGGGCGGTTCCTGGAGCACAGCCGCATCTTCTGCTTCGGCAATGGCCATGGCCTGCCTTCGTCGCAGGCGCATGTCTACATCGGTTCGGCCGACATGATGCCCCGCAACATCGACCGGCGCGTGGAGATCCTTGCGCCCATGCTGACGCCGACGGTGCATGAACAGGTGCTGGACCAGATCATGGTCGCCAACCTGCGGGACAATCAGCAGAGCTGGCGCATTCTGCCCGATGGCACCCACGAGCGCATCATTCCGGGACCTGGCGAGGAACCTTTCAACGCCCACCGGTATTTCATGACAAACCCTTCACTCTCGGGCCGTGGCAAATCGCTCAATGCTGACAGACCTAAACCCTTCATGGAGCGGCCAAAGCGTGGCTGATTTAAGCGAAAAGCATCCTCCGGCCCGGGGCCGTTTCAATGGCAGCGGGCCGGTCGCAGTGATCGACATCGGATCGAATTCGGTCCGCCTCGTCGTCTATGAACGGGAAGCGCGCGCCCCGACGATCCTGTTCAACGAAAAGGTGCTGGCAGGCCTTGGCCGCGGCATTGCCACCACCGGGGAACTTGCCGAAGAATCGACCGCTTCGGCCCTGGCGGCGCTGAGCCGGTTCCGGTTCCTGTGCAGCCACCTGGACGTAAAGGCGGTCTATGTCCTGGCAACGGCAGCCGCTCGTGACGCCAGCAATGGCGCGGCTTTCGTTGCCGAAGTGGAACGTGTGACCGGCCAGACGGTGCGCATCCTCAACGGCGCGGAAGAGGCCTATTACTCGGCTCTGGGCATCATGGCCGGCTTCTGGAAGCCGCATGGCGTTGTCGGCGATCTGGGGGGTGGCAGTCTGGAGCTGGTCAGCATCAGCGCCCGCGGCCCGGGCGAGGGGGAAACCTTCCCGCTGGGCGGATTGCGCCTGCAGGAAGCCTCGGGCGGGCGCATTCCGCGCGCCCAGAAGATCGTGGATGATGCGCTGGCGAAAGCCAACTGGCCTGCCCGCGCGGCGCGCCATACGTTCTATGCGGTCGGCGGAACCTGGCGCTCGCTGGCCCGGCTGCATCTCTTCCAGGCGGGCTATCCGCTGCATGTGATGCACAATTATGCCATTCCGGCGGAAGAGGCGATCGAGTTCTGCCGGGTGGTTTCCACCCGGGACGTGAACACGCTGGACTTCATCGACGTTATCTCCCGCCAGCGCCGTGCGCTGCTGCCCTTTGGCGCCATCGTCATGGAACGGGTGCTCAGGGCGATGAAGGCCGACCGGGTGGTCATGTCGGCCACCGGTGTGCGCGAGGGGCTGCTCTACGAGCACCTGCCGCCTGCCATCCGCCGTCAGGATCCGCTGCTGGAAACGGCCCGTGAGCTGGCGCATCTGCGCGCCCGTTCGCCGCAATATGCGGAGGAACTGATCACATGGACCGATCAGCTCATGCCGGTGATCGGGGTGGATGAAACCGAGGACGAGCTGCGCCTGCGCCATGCGGCTTGTCTTCTGTCCGATATCGGCTGGCGCGCGCACCCCGATTATCGCGGCGAGCAGAGCCTCAACATCATTTCCAACGCAGCCTTTGCCGGTATCGACCATGCGGGCCGCGCCTATCTGGCGATGACGGTGTTCTTCCGCCATCAGGGGCTGATTGACGACGCCCTGTCGCCGCGTCTGCGCGAGCTGGCCCCGACCCGGCTGAAGGAGCGTGCGCGCATTCTGGGTGCGGCGCTGCGTGTGGCATCTCTGATCTCCGCCTCCATGCCCGGCACGCTGCTGAAGACCCAGATCCAGCGCGACGAGGACAGCTTGACACTGACCTTGCCCGGTGAACTGGCGATGCTGGATGGCGAGCGCCTGCGCAAGCGTATGGTGCAATTCGCCAAGCTGGTGGGCGCCAAGGGCGAAGTTCTGCCGCTGCCGTGAGTGACTGAACTGACTGTGGCAGATCGCCCGCAGTCAGTTGACGGTGACGGGCTCGTCGGCCGTGCGTGTCGCATCGGCGTGCAGGAGGGCCGCAGAGATGGTTTCCGGGCTTTCCGCTCCGGCAATCGCAAAGCGGCCGTCGATGATGAAGAAGGGCACGCCGGTGACGCCCATGCCGCCAGCCTGCTCGATCTGGCTGCGCAGCTTGGCAAGGTCGCTGTCCGTTTCCAGAAGCTGGGCAACAAGATCGGATTCCATGCCCGCTTCTGCCGAGATATCGACCAGCGTCGAGGCCTTGGAAAGATCGCGTCCTTCGATGAAATAGGCCCGGAACAGCCGCTCCACCACGTCATCCTGCAGCCCGTCCGCGCGGGACCAGAGGATCAGGCGGTGGCTGTCGAGCGTGTTCGGGGACACGCGGATCCTGTCGAAGGCGAAGGCAATGCCTTCTTCCGCGCCTGCGGCGCTCACCTTCTGGTAGATGGCGGCTGCCTTGGCCGGTCCTCCGAATTTCTCATTCAGATAGGTCTCCCGGTCCTTGCCCTCACGCGGAAGCGACGGATCGAGCTGGAAGGGATGCCAGCGCACTTCGATGTTGAGGTCCGGCACCTGCCGGATGGCTTTTTCGAGCCTGCGCTTGCCAATGTAGCACCAGGGGCACATGACATCTGAGATGACATCGACGGTAAGGGGCGGTTGTTCCGCCATTGCTGCCTCCTGGCTGCTGGCTCATGTTGGGTCAGGCTAGACAGACTTGTTGAGCCGCGCAAGGGCAACCAGAACGGATATCCGCTGCACTGCTTACAAAAGGGTTGAGCCGAGAATGGCGTTGATGCGCCGCTTCAGGCTCGGTCCGGCCTGATCATGTTTCAGCACCGCCACAGGTCCCCGGCCCGCCACATAGCAGATGAGGTCCTCGTCCCGGCTGGTGGCATCGGCAATGGAGAGGATCGTGCCGGACAGATCGCCTGCGAGCTGGGTGACGGGGATACTGGCCGCGTCTGCTTCCGGGGACAGCCGCACCTCATCCAGCATCAGCCCGCGCAAGGCCGCCTGACCGGCGCTGCGATGCAGATAAGCCTGATAGAGGCGCAGGGGCAGGCCTTCCTCGCCCGCCTGCCGCAGCAGCCAGACACGGCTTTCCGCGAGCAGACGGTCGGCGAGCCTGCGGCGCTTGCCCATGCGGATGGCGCTGGCAATCCTGGCTGACAGCATGGCCCGCGTCAGGTCACCATGCAGCACATCATTGGCGCCCATCTCGAACAGGGCCGCCACTTCCTGCCGGTCGCCGGCAAAGGCCAGCACAGGGATCTGTGAGAAGCGGGCATCACGGCGGATGCGCTCGATCAGATCGAGGCTGTCGTCGATCCCGGCCTCGATGATCACCGCGTCGAACGCGCGCTGGGAGAGGTAGTTTTCCGCCATGCCGGCGGACAACGCACCGATCAGATCCACATTCCGCGCACGGGCATCGAAGAGCTCGATGAAACGGCGGCCAAGGCCCACGACCAGAAGACCGGAGCCGCCCTGCTGATGCGGCGCAGAGCCATAGCCCGGCACACGGCCAAAAACGAGCCGGCGGATGCGCGCCTCGTCACTGCGCAGAATGGCACGCTGGCGCGCACAGATCATGCGGAACAGGCTTGCTTCGGGGATTTCCGCGTCAACAAGGCCGTGGGAGCGGCGCAGCGGCAAGCCGACAGCACTTCCGGCGCCGCACAGGAGCAGGGCAGGAACCTCCACCGGCAGCTTACTCTCGGCCCTCGCAAGCCGGGCAAGCGGCGCAAGCGTCTGGTCCAGCCGCACCACAACAGCCGCCGGCAGCTCTGTCAGCTCGTCATCGCTTGCCGTCAGGAGGTCCAGCTCACGCGGCCAGCCGGGAACGCCAGCCCCAAAGACGGGCTCCGGGCCAATACGCCATACAGGACCCTGCCAGAGGAGGGCACTGTCGCCATCTCCGTCAAAGGCCGCCATTGATCATGCCACCTGCCGGTCCTGGCGCTGAAGCCGTGCCGCCAGCCGGTGCCTGTCAACGCTGCCATCCTCCAGCCTCGGGAGTGCCTGCAGCATCAGCACACGTGCCGGCACTTTGGCGAGGTCAACCCGTTCGGTGTCGAGCCAGGCAAAGAAGGCGCGGGCATCGGGCGAGCAGCCGGGACGCATGACAAGGGCCGCATGGAGCCTTGCGCCCAGGATCGGATCATCCACCAAAAAAGCGGCAGCCTCCGTCACCTCGTCATAGGCAGCGTAGATCTGATCGATCCCTTCCAGCGCGCCGGCGCCGGGGGCCAGTTCGCCCGGAATGCCGAAGCCGGCAAGCCCGCCCTCAACGGGGATCACGGAAATGCCCGTCCGGAGAAAACCGGCCGCGTCAGTCAGTGGACCCGGACCGGCCTTGCGGCCAGCTTTCCAGCCGGCATCGGCAACCATCGGACCACGGGCCAGCAGCTTGTGCGGATTGCCGTTCTCGCCGCCTTCCGTCTTGATTTCCAGGACACCGGCGGAAATATCGGTTCCGGCAGGGGCGCCGAAGCTGCCAAGCGGAATGGGGTGGATGCGGGCCGACTTGCCGCGCAGCCTTGCGACCAGCGCATATTCATCCGCCACGTGCAGATCCACCAGCTGGTGGCGCGGCACGAAGGTGGTGGCCTGCGGCGAGGAAATGCTCCAGCAGGCTACGATGCTGGTGGATTTGCGGCCCAGCCGCACATCCAGCGCCTCGGCCAGCGGACCGGGCGTCAGCACATAATCGGCTTCCACGGCCTCGGCATGGGCGGCAAGGCGCTGCAGCGAGGTGGGGTGGTGCAGATGCATGGTACCGCCGGACAGGAGCCACGGGACAAGCCCGGCACCGACACCGGTCATGCCGCTGAAGGCATAGGGCACCACAATGCTCGCCCCATCCGGCAGGCGCGTTTCGAGATAAGGCATGAAGCCGGCGGCAATCCACTGATTGTGGCTGCGGGTCACGGGCATCGGCTCGGCGCCATTGCGCGACCAGGTGACCGTTGCCGTATGTTCCGCCGAATTGGGCCGTGACAGCTGCGGGGCGGGCATGCCGTCGCCCATCTCGGCAAGCACGGGCCCGAGTTCGATCAATCCGTCGGGGATGTCCTTGCCGAGGCCGAAGACGAAACGCAGGCTGAACAGTTCGGCCGCCACATCGCGGGCGGCATGGGCCACATGCCTTGTCTCCAATCTGTCCGCTGCCACCAAGCCCTTGGCACCGAGGCTGTTGAGCGCTTCCAGCACGTCCTTCTGCCGCCAGTGCAGGGGCAGGGGCGAGACGATCAGCCCGGCCCTGAGCGCGGCCAGAAAGGCAATCACCGTATCCACCGTGTTCGGCGCCTGAATGCCGATCACATGGTCGGTGGACAGGCCGACGGCGGCATAGAAGGCGGCGAGCTTCTGAATCTCGCGCTCGGCTTCGGCATAGGTCAGCTGGCGGGCTTCACCGCCGGTCCAGGAGGAACGGTCGGGCGCGTCCACAAGGGCGGGCCGGTCCGGATTGGCGGCGGCCGTCTTGCGGAAGATCTCGTCGAGCGTCACACGGCCCCAGAAAGCGCTGAGGCGGTTGCGTTCGATGGAGTCTGCAGGCGTTGTAATCATGATCCTGGTCCCTTGCCGGGTCTCAGTTAGCGCCTTCGATTTTCCACCACGTCGTAGTTTCGAAACCGTAAATCGGGTCTATCTGAGGTGACGTGATTCTGGTCCAATGTCCAAGCCATTCCGCAGGCGGATGGAACAAGGGCACGGCGTAACGGCCTGAAATCAGGACACGGTCAAGCGCCCGGACGGCCGATATGAAGTCTTCCTTACTGTGTGATGCCACCATGGCGGCGATCATCGCGTCAATTGCCGGTTCTTTCGCGCCGGTGATGTTGAAAGAGCCGGGTGTATCGGCTGCGGCCATGGACCAGCGCCCCATCTGCTCGCCGCCGGGGGAGAGAGACGAGCTCCACATGTGGAACACCATGTCGAAGTCGAATTTGATGCGGCGGTCCTCGAACTGGGACGGATCCACGGTACGCACGTTTGCCTTGATGCCGATCACATCCAGATTGCGTGCATAGGCGAGGGCGATCTTCTCCTCGTCCTCGTTCTTGGTCATGATCTCGAAACTGACCGGCTGGCCATCTGGAGCTTTGAGCACACGGCCGTCGAGGGTGTATCCGGCCTCCTTGAGCACGGCCATGGCATCGCGCAGCACGGCCCGGTCACGTCCGGAGCCGTCGGTTTCCGCAGGGCGCCAGGTGCCATCCATCACATCCGGATCCACGGCGCCGGGGAAAGGGGCCAGGAGCTCCTTTTCCCGCTCGCTGGCCGGACGGCCGATGGATGACAGCTCCGACTTGTCCCAGTAGCCGGCGGTGCGGTCATAAAGGCCCGCGTAGAGATTGCGGTTGATCCATTCGAAATCAAACAGCATCGACAGCGCCTTGCGCACGCGCTTGTCGGCAAAGACCGGGCGGCGCGTGTTGAAGGCAAGGCCCTGGATCACAGGCGGGATGCCCTTGACGATCTCCTTGCGCACCACCTTGCCTTCCTTCGCCGCCGGGAAGTCAAAGCCATTGGCCCAGCGGGAGGGGTTGTTGAAGGGCAGCACGTCGATCAACCCCTTGCGGAAGGCTTCCTGCAAGGTGGTCTCGTCGCGGTAATATTCGATGCGGATCTCGTCGAAATTGTCCATGCCACGCTTGGACGGCAGATCCTTGCCCCAGTAATCCGGATTGCGCCGGTACACGACGCGGCGGCCGGGGACGATCTCGGCGAAGACATAGGGGCCGGTGCCAAGCGGCGGCTTCAGGCTGGACTTGTCGAATGTGGCCGGATCGGTCGCGGCCTTGGAGAACATCGGCGCCAGCGCGATGAGCAGCGGCAGCTCGCGGTTCTCGTTGTTCTTGAAGGTGAAGCGGACGGTTCTTTCACCGGTGACTTCACTCTTCGCGATCTCGGCATACCAGTTGCGGAAAGGCGGACGCCCCTTCTCGCGCATGATGTCGAGCGAGAAGATCACATCTTCGACCGTGAAGGGGCTGCCGTCCGAGAACCTGGCCTTCGGGTTCAGGCGGAATTCGATCCAGGACCGGTCTTCGGCCATGCGCACGGCCTCGGCGAGGTGGCCGTAGAGCGAGAAAGCCTCGGCGTTGGAGCGTACCATCAGGCTTTCGATGATGTTTTCCCCGAATTGCCGCTCCTTCATGCCGCGCGCGCTGGTGAAGCCGCCCTGCACCACGAAGGAATTGAGGCTGTCAAACGTGCCCTGCACCCCCAGCGTCAAAGTGCCGCCCTTGGGCGCATCGGGATTCGCATAAGGAAAATGTGTGTAGTCCGCAGGCAGGGCCGGATCACCATGCATTGCGATTCCGTGGACCCAGGGAGTCTGGTTCTCCTCACCCGCGGCAGCTGCTTCCGGGGTCTGAGCGCGGCAATCCTGCGTGAAGGTTAACCCGCCCGCCGCCATCACAGTGACCGGCAAAGCCAGCGCAAACCGGCGGAAAGCCGCCATGCGTCCGGTCTTTCCAGAAACAGTTTTCAGGGAAAAAGCCATTGTGTGATGCATGTCCATCTTGATTCTGTCGCTGGAATGGTAACACACCAGTGGCCACCCGCGCATTCCGCGCCCGGAGATGCTGGAAATCCGCTCACGATGCGGTTAAACAAGGGCCCGCGCAGGTGAAGGGTCACCCTGTTGCCGCAATCTTCCGGCATCGGGGCTTGTGATGTCGGCCAGCGTGGCGGCGGCAGTTCCGCTGGACGCGCGGGGCCGTGGGGAACGCAAGGCCTGGACGAGCGAACGCACAATCGAGGATGTTTCGAATGAAGAGTTTTCTGATGAGGGGGATGGCGGGCTGTGCGGTCGCTGCGCTTGCCATGCTTGGTGGCACGGCCGCCGTTTCGGCGCAGCAGGCCGATGCAGATTCCCCCTGGGTCAAGGTGTGCAATACCGATCCGAACGTGAACAAGGAAATCTGCCTTGTGACGCAGGAGCTGCGGACTGCCACGGGCCAGTTCCTGTCGTCGGTTGCGATTCGCGAGATCGCCGGCGAAGCGCGCAAGACGCTGCTCATCGCCGTGCCGACCGGCATGCTGATCCAGCCGGGCATGCGCGTGCAGGTCGATGCCGGCAAGCAGACGGAAGCCAAGTACGGCATCTGCTTCCCGAACGCATGCTATTCGGAGCTCGTCATTGATGATGCCTTCGTCGCGCAGCTGAAGAAGGGCTCCAAGCTCGTCATTACCGCCCTGAACCAGCAGGCCAAGCCGGTTCCGCTGGAACTGACGCTCGCGGGCTTCACCAAGGTGTATGACGGTGCCGCCATGGATATAGGCGAGATCCAGAAGAAGCAGGAACAGCTTCAGAGCGAGCTGCAGCGCCGCGCTGACGAAGCCCGCCAGAAGCTGATCGACAAGCAGAAGGAACAGGCCCAGTCGGGCAACTGATCGGCTGGTCTTTCCTAACATGAACACGAAATGCCGCGCGGGAAACCGGGCGGCGTTTTCATTTCATTTGGGCCTTGCAGATGCCACAGGCGAGCCGGGCACGCCAGCCTGCCTAGTGCAGGCCGGCCGAGCGCGGCAGATAGGAGCCGTCATCCTGCTCTTCGAAGATCTCACCGATCTGCGGATGGCGCACCGGTTCGCCCGTGTTGTCCGGCACGAGGTTCTGCTCGGACACATAGGCGACATATTCGGTTTCCTCGTTTTCCGCGAGGAGATGATAGAAGGGCTGATCGCGGCTCGGGCGGACATCCTCGGGGATGGCGTTCCACCATTCCTCGGTGTTGGAGAAGGTCGGATCGACATCGAAGATGACCCCCCGGAAGGGATAGACCTTGTGCCGGACGACCTGTCCGATCTTGAATTTTGCCGTACGCATGACTGTCACCGTGGCTTGAACCGGCGCAGACACCCCATGGTGTGGAGGGGCACGATGCGGCGTCAGCGCGCGGTGAAGACTTTCCCTTATAATAGGGAACCGTCTAGAGTCCGTAAACCTCTGCAAACTTGGTGTCGCGCGCCGCAACAAGGCGTGCGAGGTCAACAATCACCCTGGCCTGTTTCCAGGTGGCATCATCCTGCATCTTGCCGTCGATCATCACGGCGCCGCTGCCGTCCGGCATGGCGTCCAGAATCCGGCGCGCAAAGGCGACTTCCGCCGGGTCCGGGCTAAACACGGCCTTGGCGATGTCCACCTGAGACGGATGCAGCGACCAGGCGCCAAGGCAGCCCATCAGGAAGGCATTGCGGAACTGGGCCTCGCAGGCCGCCGGATCGGAAAAGTCGCCGAAGGGGCCATAGAAAGCCTTGAGGCCGGCGGACATGCAGGCATCGACCATGCGGGCCACCGTATAGTGCCATGGATCCTGCTGCATACGGGCGCGGGGGGCACCGCTGCCGTCCTCATCCGCCAGCACCGCATAGCCGGGATGGCCGCCGCCGACACGGGTCGTTTTCATGCCGCGCGAGGCGGCAAGGTCCGCCGGTCCGAGGCTCATGCCATGCATGCGCGGAGAAGCCGTGGCAATGGCCTCCACATTCTTCACCCCCTCAGCCGTTTCCAGAATGGCATGAATGAGGATCGGCTTCGTCAGGCCCGCGCGGGCTTCAAGCTGGGCCAGCAGCTGGTCAAGATAATGGATGTCCCAGGGGCCTTCGACCTTGGGCAGCATCACCACGTCGAGCTTGTGGCCCACCGCCGGAATGATCTCCAGCATGTCGTCGAGAAACCAGGGGCTGTTGAGGCAGTTGACGCGGGTCCACAAGCCCGTGCTGCCGAAGTCATTCGCCCTGGCCATTTCGATGAAGCCATGCCGGGCTGCCGTCTTGGCATCGGCGGGGATGGCGTCTTCCAGATTGCCGAGGATCACATCCACCTGGGAGATCAGATCCGGGATCCTGGCACGGATCTTTTCCAGATGCGGCGGCACGAAATGGATCATGCGCTCCAGCCGCACCGGCAGGTCGCGGAAGGGCGCCGGCGCGCCAATGGCGAGCGGGGCATAAAAGGCGCGTGGTGTCTTCGTCATGCTGCGGCTCCTCCGGTCCTCATGACCCACAGCTATAGCATCATGGTGCGGAGCAGCAATTCACCGAAAGACGGAAGCGGGAGCAGCGGATCAATCCTCCCACTTGCGGTGGATCCACATCCATTGCTCCGGCACTTCGCGGATCCAGGCCTCGAACTGGGCATGGATGGCGGCAGTCGTCGCCAGAATATCGGCCTCCTTGTCTCCATCCGAGGCAGGATCGATGCAGATTCCCTCGATGCGGAAGCGGGCGCCTTCCAGACGCACCACGCGGCCAATGACGATCGGCACGCCACAGGCGCGGGCGAGGGTGGCGGGCACCGGCGTCGCATAGGCCTCCCGCCCGAAGAACGGCACCTTGACGCCGCGCCGCTCGCGCAGGTCCGCCATCAGCGCAAAGACGCCGCCGGAGCGCAGGATGGACAGCAGCTTGCGCGCCGTCTGATGCCCCTTGGAATAGAGCCCGAGCGGATAGAGCGTGCCGCGCAGGCTGCGCAGCAAGGCGTCGGAATAGGGGTTCTTCAGCGCCTGATAGACGCCGGCCATCGGCAGGCCGCGCTGGAAGGCGGGCGTCACGCAAAGCTCCCAGCAGGCCGAATGCATCGACACGAAGACGCAAGGGCCAGCGCCGTTGAGAATGGCATCGGTCCGCGCGTCCACCTGCAGCTCGAAACGGCTTTCGTCGCGGATCATCCGGTCGATGTGGAAGGTTTCGGCGGTCACCCGGCCGAGATTGTCCCACATGCCGTCGATGATCTGGCGGCGCTCTGAAGCCGTCAGCTCCGGCATGGCCAGTTCCAGATGCTTCAGCGCCCGCTTGTGGCGCTTGTTGAGGGGGGCAAGCTTGCGCCACAGAAAGCCCATGGCAGCCGACGCCCGGTCCACCGGCACGAGGCGGAACAGGAACACAACAGCTGCCAGCACGGCCCATTCAGCCTTCAGTGCGAGAGTGCGGAACGGGGAGCGCGGTGTCATGGGCAGCAGTCTGATCCGGATCATGGCCGGCAGGGCATGCACGTATGGCACATGTGTCCGGCCGGTGCGTCACATAGCCAGAGGGTTCATTGACCGTCTGGCGCGAACAGGTTAGGCGTGGATTACCCAAGCCACATGCAGGTTGCAAGCGGCAGATCCTCTGACGCTGCGCATTCCTCACCCTGTCTTGGCCCCTCACGTCTTGGCCCCGAAGTCTTGGCCAAAGGTCCCGGATCCTGCCATGCAAGATGTCATCGCGCTCGCCTTTCCCTTCTTCGGCCTGATCTTTCTGGGCTTCGGAGCGGGCAAGCTCAGCAAGATTCCGCCGTCCGGCATGGCGTGGATGAATTTCTTCATCATCTATATTGCGCTGCCCGCGCTGTTCTTCCGCCTCCTGTCTGAGACGCCGGTGGAACAGCTGACCGACCTCAGCTATGTGGCCGCGACCACCTTTGTCACCTACACGGTCTTTGCCATCTGCTTCTGCATCGGCGTGCTGGCGACGAAGGGCAGCATCCCCGAATCCACCATCATGGCCATCGGCGGCTCCTATTCCAACGTCGGCTACATGGGGCCGGGCCTGACCATGGCGGTGCTGGGGCCTGCCGCCACCGTGCCGACCGCTTTCGTGCTGTGCTTCGACAACACGCTGATGTTCATTCTGGCGCCGCTGATGATGGCCATGGCCGGAACGGAAAAGGAGCATCTGTCGCAGACCATGAAGAAGGTGGCGGTGCGTGTCTTCACCCATCCCTTCATTCTGGCGACGATCGCGGGTGTCGGCGCAGCCTTCATCGGCTTCAAGCCGCCGCAGGGGCTTGATACCATGTTGAAATTCCTCAGCGGCGCGGCAGCCCCTTGCGCGCTCTTTGCCATGGGCGTGACGGTGGCGCAGCGCCCGATTGAAAGGGTGCCGCTGGAACTGCCGGTCATTCTGGCGGTGAAGCTGATCCTGCACCCGGTGCTGGTCTATCTGATGCTGACCTGGGCCGGCGGCTTTGATCCGGTCTGGATCGCCACCGCCGTTCTGATGGCCTGCCTGCCGCCAGCCACGAATGTCTTCGTCATTGCGCAGCAGTATCAGGTCTACGTCAACCGCGCCTCCAGCCTCGTCATGATCGGCACCATGGCATCCGTGGTGACGGTGACCGCCGTGATCTGGGCCATCCAGCATGGGTGGCTGTAGGGGAGCGTTACTCTCCAGTGTCATTCAGGACGCGCCTGCGCAATCCAGGGCCGCTGAGGCAAAGCCGGTAAGGCGGGAATAGCCTATCCGGTGTCATCCCGGTTTGGCGCGGAGCGGCAAGACCGGGATCCAGTAGCCCCGGCGCATGAGATGGCAAATACCGGGGGTACTGGATCCCCGCCTTTCGCGGGGATGACATGGTGAGAAGCTGCGGAGTGGACTGCTTTCAGCACCGTTTGGCCAATCCGCCCCAGCCTCAAATCTCAACATTGGACCTGAGCCTGTGCGGCAGGCACGGTGCCTGCCGCAGGACCGCGACTTACCCTTCTTCCAGTTCCGCTGACAGCAGCAGCCATTCCTCTTCCGTGGTGACGAGCTTCTTTTCGATATAGGCCCGCTCCTTGGCGAATTTGGCCGCCCGCTCGGGATCGCGAGTGAAGAAATCCGGCTCGGACATGGTGGCGTCCAGCATGACGATCTTGTCGGAGAGCCGCGCCATTTCCTTTTCCGCCGCCTCGATCTTCTTGCGCAAGGGGGCCTCGCGGGCGCGCCGTTCGGCGGCCTCGCGCCGCTTGTCCGTGGCGGAGGACGCCTTGGCTTCGTCCTCGCGGGCTTTCTTCACCGCATCCGGCCCTTGCAGGATATAGCGGCGGTAGTCTTCCATGTCGCCGTCGAAGGTGCTGACCTTGCCATCGGCCACCAGCCACAGCCGGTCGGCGCAGGCTTCCACCAGATGCCGGTCGTGCGAGATCAGCACCACGGCGCCCTGAAACTCGTTCAGCGCCTGTACCAGCGCCTCGCGGCTGTCGATGTCGAGGTGGTTGGTCGGTTCGTCGAGGATGATCAGGTTCGGCCCATCGAAAGTGGCAAGGCCGAGCAGCAGCCGCGCCTTTTCACCGCCCGAGAGATCCTTGGCCGGCGTTTCCATCCGGTCCGTCGGCAGGCCGAAGCGGGCCACGCGGGCGCGCACCTGTGCTTCGGCCGCCTGCGGCATCAGCATGCGCACATGCTGGACGGCGCTTTCGTTCGGGCGCAGCTCATCCAGCTGATGCTGGGCGAAAAAGGCGATCTTCAGCTTGGTGGCGCAGGTCACCTCGCCGGACAGCGCAGCCAGACGGCCCGAAATCAGCTTGGCGAAAGTGGACTTGCCGTTGCCGTTGGAGCCGAGCAGGGCGATACGGTCATCGGTGTCGATGTTGAGCGTCAGGCGCGACAGCACCGGCTTGCCGTCATAGCCCACCGAGACATTTTCCAGCTTCAGGATCGGCGGCGACAGGCGCCCCTGCGGATCGGGGAAATGGATCGGCCGGCCGCTCTCCTCGGTCAGCGCGGCGATGGGCTCCATCTTCTCCAGCATCTTCAGGCGGGACTGGGCCTGCCGGGCCTTGGTGGCCTTGGCGCGGAACCGGTCGACGAAGGCCTGCATGTGCTTGCGCTGCGCGTCCTGCTTTTCCCTGGCCTTCTGCTGCAGCATCATGGTTTCGCGCCGCTGCCGGTCGAAACTGTCATAGCCGCCGCGGTAGAATGTCAGCTTGCCCCGGTCCAGATGCACGATGGAATCAACCGCCTTGTTGAGGAGGTCGCGGTCGTGCGAAATCAGCAGCACCTGATGCGGATAACGCGCCACATAGCTTTCCAGCCACAGCGTGCCTTCCAGATCGAGATAGTTGGTCGGCTCGTCCAGCAGCAGCAGATCCGGCTCGGAGAAAAGTACCGCCGCCAGCGCCACGCGCATGCGCCAGCCGCCGGAAAAGGCCGAGCAGGGCTGCTTCTGCGCCTCCGCATCAAAGCCAAGGCCGTGCAGAATGGCGGCGGCGCGGGCCTCTGCCGTGTGGGCGGAAATATCGGCAAGCCGGGTGTGAATGGCGGCGATCCGTTCCGGATCCTTCGCCGTTTCCGCCTCAGCCATCAGGGAGGCGCGTTCTGTGTCTGCGGCCAGCACCACCTCGATCAGGCTTTGCTCCGTTCCCGGCGCCTCCTGCGCCACCTGGCCGATGCGGGCAAGACGCGGCACGCTGACAGAACCGCTTTCGCTCGTCAGATCGCCGGTGATCAGCTTGAACAGCGTGGACTTTCCCGCGCCATTGCGGCCCACAAGGCCGGTCTTGCTGCGGGAGGGCAGGGTGACGCTGGCATTGTCGATGAGAAGACGGCCGCCGATGCGATAGGTGAGGTCTGAAATCTGCAACATGGGCGGATCTTTGGGGGAGCTTGCCGCGCATTGCAAGAGGCCTCTTGCACGCCGGGGCCTTTGCGCAAAGGCCCCATGTCTTTCACACCGCCCCCTTGCGGGGCGCACGAGGCAAAGCTATAGGAACGGCCAAGTTTCCGCGCCCGTCAGTTGATGTGGCGCAGCGCAACGCGGGCCGCTCCGAAAGGGCGGCCTTCAAACACTTCACCGCCGCATGCGCGGCACCCATATTTCTGAAGGATGAGACCAATGGCCATCGAACGCACTTTCTCCATGATCAAGCCGGACGCCACCAAGCGCAACCTGACCGGCGCCATCACCGCCAAGCTCGAGGAAGCCGGCCTGCGCGTCGTTGCTTCCAAGCGCGTTTGGATGAGCCAGCGTCAGGCTGAAGCCTTCTACGCCGTCCACAAGGACCGTCCGTTCTTCGGCGAACTGACCGAGTTCATGTCCTCCGGCCCGACCGTCGTGCAGGTTCTGGAAGGCGAGAACGCCATTGCCAAGAACCGCGAAGTGATGGGCGCCACCAACCCGGCCAACGCTGAAGAAGGCACCATCCGCAAGCTCTTCGCCCTGTCCATCGGCGAAAACTCCGTGCACGGCTCCGACGCTCCGGAAACCGCTGCCGAAGAAATCGCCTTCTGGTTCGCTGGTCACGAAATCGTCGGCTGATCAGCCAGACATTTCCGGAAACTGAGCAAAGGCCGGCCTCGCAAGGGGCTGGCCTTTTTGCTTGTTCATACAGGCAAATAGCTGCGCTGGCGGCATTCTTGTCATTGAACTTCCCGGACAAAGCCCCACCTGCGGGGCGGTGCTGCACTGGCCCGGCCGGGCACAGCGGCACCGGACAGACGTTTGACCATGGAGTTTTCATGCAGCCGGTTGAAACGGCCCGGTTGATCATCCGCAATTTCCGCAGCAGCGATGGCGAAGGGCTCTATGCCTATCTGCACGAACCTGTGGCGAGCTGCTTCCTGTCGATGCGGCTGGAGAGCCTTGAGGCCGCCGAAGCGGAGGCCGGAAAACGCGGCCTGGATGACGAGTATCTCGCGGTTACCCTGAAGGACACGGGCGCACTGATCGGCGATGTCTTCGCCATGCAGCAAGAGGACACCTGGTCCGTGGGCTGGAACTTCAATCCCGCCTATGGCGGCGCAGGCCATGCGCTGGAAGCGGCGCGGGCGCTCTTCACCCATCTCTTCACCACCTGCATGGCCCGCCGGGTCTATGCCTATGTGGAAGACCACAACAGGGCCTCGCAGCGCCTGTGCGAAAGGCTGGGCATGCGCAAGGAAGGCCTGTTTCTGGACTGCATCAGCTTCCGCAATGATGCGGCGGGCGATCCGGTCTATGAGAACACGTTCCAGTTCGCCCTGCTGCGCAAGGAATGGGTGAAAGGCCTCACGCTGCCGGAAGGCTGATCTGCCGGTTGCTGTTGCGGCGGTGTTCGCTGAACACCGCCGTGATGGCGCGAAGGGTTTCGCGGGTCATGGCATCTGTCAGCGACGAATGCAGCACGATGGACTGCGAGGGGATCGGCGGCAGGTTCAGGGCCTCACTCACTTCCACCATGTCAGCCGTCACCAGACGGCAAGGAAAGGCGGCCACCGCCAGCCCGGCAGACAGCGCCGCAATGACGGCCGTGGTGCCGCCGGCAAAGACCTTCACCCAGGGAGTGCCCGCCCCGTCGAGCAGATGCACCGCCACTTCGCGGACTGTGCAGACCGAGGGATGGCTGGCAATCCGCAAGGGCTCGCCCGCGTGATGCTCGAAGGCGGGCACGCATACCAGCCGAAATGCTCGGGCCCCAGCACCTCGCCATCGCGGCGGCCATCATCGCTGCGGGCGATCACCGCATCCAGCGCACCATTTTCGAAGGATTCGATCAGCACGCGGGAATTGTCGACGATCACCTCCACCGTCAGGCAGCGTTCCTAGCACTACTTTGGCAGAAGAGTGATTTTTGGGATTCCCAAGGCGTAAAATCGCTGCTTCATAGGGAGCCAGCTTTCAAGGAGGCTGGTGATGGAAACGGGTTGGCGGAACGAACTGGAGGCATGGCTTGCGCCGTTTGCCGCCGCGCTACGGAACAAGACGCGGCGCCGGATGTGCCCGGCCTACATTTCGGGGCTGATCGGGCCGGGTGATCGCAAGAGTGTTCAGCCCATGGCTGCACGGGACGACGATGTCAGCTACGACCGGCTTCATCACTTTGCCGGCAGCGGGGTCTGGGACGAAGCACCGCTTGAGGCGGCGTTGCTTGCCGAGGCGGACCGACTGGTTGGTGGCGACGATGCCTGGCTGATCATCGACGATACGGCTCTGCCCAAGAAAGGGCGGCATTCGGTTG